>NZ_CP151984.1:0-3665757 GCF_038593315.1 Bacillus sp. FSL P2-0069 | reverse complement strand
AAGGCTTCTCCCCCCTCCTTTTCTTTTTAAAATGACCAGTATCAAACTGTTATAGAACACGAAAAAGAGCAAATGGTCATCACCATTCGTGCACATACATTGTTGAAAACAATTAATATAGTAGAAAAACGTCTTTTCGACAAATTACACAAGCTGTGGATAAACAATTCAACAGACTGTGTAATAACTTTCCACAGGTTATCCACAAATTGTGGATAATATAAAATGGCCAGATAAGTAATTAAGAGTTAAAACACAAATATAATATCAAAATAAACAAGATGGTGCAATGGGTGTCACAAACTTATCCACACACTTTACATCCTGTTGAAAAATAATTATCCACATCGGTTATTTGTGTGAAAAAAATGTCGATAATGGGTGTGGATAGTCTAAATATGCCGGAAAAATATCCACATTCTTGTTTTGAAGGTCTTTTAGGAGGAAAAAGAGAATAAAATGCTGGAAACTAAAAAAGAAGGTTTCTTCGTTTGATAATTTATGTTATGCTTATAAGGTTGATAATAAGAGTTTTATCATTGATATTGACAATCGATGGGTTACACAAATATAATGAGTTAGACTGTCTTAAACAGCTATTCCTCAGGGAGGTGTCATAAATGAAAAGAACGTTTCAACCAAATAACCGTAAGCGTAGTAAAGTTCATGGCTTCCGCAGCCGTATGAGTACTAAAAACGGACGTCTAGTTTTAAAGCGACGCCGCAGCAAAGGTAGAAAAAAATTATCAGCTTAGGCCACTGAATAATGTCAGTGGTCTTTTTTACATAAAATCGTAAATGAACTGTCAGTTTTTATCGGAGTGGAAGAAAACATGAAGAAGCGAAACAGGCTAAAAAAAAATGAAGAGTTTCAAAAGGTGTTCAAAAAAGGTCAATCAATGGCAAATCGCCAATTCGTTATTTACCAGCTGGATCAGCCAAATCAAGTTGAACTGCGTCTAGGATTGTCTGTCAGTAAGAAGATTGGTAATGCAGTGATGAGAAACCGAATTAAACGTCTGATCCGTCAGGTGTTTTTAGAGGAAGGCCATAAGTTAAAGCAAGAAAAAGACTACATTGTCATTGCACGAAAACCAGCGAGTGAATTGACCTTTGAAGAAACAAAGAAGTCTCTCCAACATTTATTTAGAAAATCCGCTGTTTATCAACAACAACCGAAAAAGTCTTCGTAATAGAAACTTTCGTTGAATCAATTTTTAAAAGCGCTTCCTTCATCTAGTGAATTAAAATGAAACCACCACTTTGCAAAGAAAAAATGTTACCATACTGATTAGGTGAGTCACTTTCTTAATCAATTCCAACTTAAATAAAGTTTGAAGTAATGGGAGGAATCTTGTTGAAAAGGCGATTATTACTAATATTTAGCTTGATTGGCGTATTGGTTTTATTGGCAGGATGTACACAGATCAATGAACCAATTACATCAGATAGTAAGGGATTCTGGAATTCTTATATTGTTTACCCGCTATCTCAATTAATCACGTACATGGCAAACTTAACTGGTGAAAACTATGGTGTAGCGATTATTATTGTAACACTGTTAATTCGCTTGCTTATTTTACCATTAATGATTAAACAGTTAAGAAGTACAAAAGCGATGCAAGCATTACAGCCTGAATTGAAAAAGCTTCGTGAAAAATATAGCTCTAAAGATCAAAAAACACAGCAGCAGCTTCAGCAGGAAACAATGGCCCTTTTTCAAAAAAATGGCGTCAATCCATTAGCAGGCTGTTTCCCAATTTTAATTCAAATGCCAATCCTTATTGGTTTCTATCATGCAATTATGAGAACAGCAGAAATTAAAAAGCATACATTCTTATGGTTTGACTTAGGCAGCCCAGATCCATTGTTCCTATTACCGATTATTGCGGGTGTAGCTACTTTCATTCAGCAAAAGCTGATGATGGCTGGAAATCCTTCGGACAACCCTCAAATGGCTATCATGCTATGGGTGATGCCGATTATGATCGTTGTGTTTGCAATTAGTTTCCCAGCAGCACTTTCATTGTACTGGGTTGTAGGTAACATTTTCATGATCATTCAAACATTGGTGATTAAAACACCTCAAGTAAAAGTTGATACAAAAGAAAAAGCTGGCGGGAATAAAAAATGAAGGAAATAACTGCTGTCGGTCGCACAATCGAAGAAGCAGTAGATTCCGGACTTAAACAAATTCAACTACTACAAGAAGAAGTAGAAATCACAATAGTAGATGAAGGAAATAAAGGATTTTTAGGATTATTTGGTAAAAGACAAGCTGTGGTCAAGTTAGTAGAAAAGATAAATGCATTTAAATTAGCTACACAGTATTTGGATAAAATTGTTAAGTCTATTGATCCTAAAGCAAAGATTATTTCCAAACAGGAACCGAAAAACATTTCTTACCACATTGATGGAGATAAAACGTCATTAATGATTGGAAAAAGAGGCCAGACATTGTACTCTTTAGAAACGTTGGTACAGCTAGTGTTTAATCGTTATTCTGATCAGTATCATCATATAACAATTGATATTGGCGATTATAGGAAGAAACGACAAGAAGCACTTGAACAATATGCAGTCAAAACAGCAAATCGGGTTTTAAAAACGAAGAGAAAGGTTCATTTAGAACCAATGCCTTCGAATGAACGAAAAATTGTTCATGATGCGATTGCTGCATTCTCTAAAGAACTTGCCACGGCATCTGAAGATACAGGCAGCAAACGTCATGTTGTGGTGCTGTATAAAAAATAGCAGAAAGGCTAAGATTCAGCAAAGCTGGATTTTAGTCTTTTTTTATTGAAAAATTGCTTTTTATAGAGGATTCATCCTTTATTTCTAAAAAATGAGTGTGTGATATGAGTGCAAAACGCCAATTTAACAAGTAAGTATAGGGATCAGGGCGTTTAAATTTATTGGATTTAGGTGTAAGATGTGAAGACAAGTTTCAAACGTCGTTATTCACATGTGGATAAGTTAAGTGTTAAAATAGATAAGATGCAAAGCTGTGGATAATTAGATATGGGATACTTTCACTTCGCTTTCATTTATGGTATCTTTAAATTTTGGATTAAGCGTTTTTGATATAGAAATGGACAATGTCCATTTAATAGATAACAGACTGTTTATTAAGTAGAGAAAGAGGTGAATGAGTGATGGATACAATTGCAGCAATTTCTACACCGATGGGTGAAGGAGCAATTGCGATTATTCGTTTAAGCGGGCCTGATGCGGTACAGATTGCTGATCGGATGTATAAAGGTCCTAAGGAGAAAAAACTTGTATCGGTGGATTCACATACGATTCATTATGGTCATATTGTGGATTCTAGCACTGAGCAAGTCATAGAAGAGGTCATGGTGTCAGTATTAAGAGCACCAAAAACATTTACGAGAGAAGACGTTATTGAGATTAACTGCCATGGCGGAATTGTAACGGTCAATAAAGTACTGCAGCTTGCTTTAAGAGAAGGAGCAAGATTAGCGGAGCCAGGTGAGTTTACAAAACGAGCTTTCTTAAATGGAAGAATTGATCTTTCACAGGCTGAAGCGGTAATGGATTTGATTCGCGCAAAGACAGATCGTGCGATGAATGTAGCGATTACTCAAATGGAGGGACGACTCTCCGGTTTGATTAAACGACTTCGCGGTGAGATATTGGAAACTCTGGCCCATGTTGAAGTCAATATTGACTATCCTGAGTATGACGATGTTGAAGAAATGACGCATCGGGTTTTAGTTGAAAAGGCAACATCAGTGAAAAAGGAAATTGAGTCACTGCTAACGACTTCTCAGCAGGGGAAAATACTGCGAGAAGGCTTATCTACTGTCATTATTGGAAGACCGAATGTTGGGAAGTCTTCCTTGTTGAATAGTCTTGTACAGGAAACAAAAGCGATTGTAACGGATATTCCTGGAACAACGAGAGATGTCATTGAGGAATATGTAAATGTTAGAGGTGTACCGCTTCGTTTAGTCGATACTGCGGGTATACGTGAGACGGAGGACATTGTTGAGCGTATAGGGGTTGAACGATCTAGACAGGTCTTAAAAGAAGCTGACCTGATTTTACTTGTGCTCAATTATAGCGAGGAATTGTCAGAAGAGGATATCAAACTTTTTGAGGCCGTCTCAGGCATGGATATCATCGTAATCGTGAATAAGACAGATCTTGAGCCTAAGCTTGATATTGAAAAGGTCAAGCAGTTAGCGAAGGATCGTCCGGTGGTTACTACATCATTATTACAAGAAAAAGGGATTGATGAACTTGAAATCGCGATTCAATCACTATTCTTCACGGGTTCAATTGAAAGTGGAGATTTAACGTATGTAAGTAATACAAGGCATATTGCTCTTCTTCAGGCAGCAAAACAATCCATTGAGGATGCTCTTGAAGGAATTGAAATGGACGTACCGATCGACATAGTTCAAATAGATTTAACACGCTGCTGGGAACAGCTGGGTGAAATTATTGGAGATGCTGTTCATGAAAGCTTGATTGATCAGTTATTCTCTCAATTCTGTTTAGGAAAGTAAAGGGAGGAACATAAGAAATGGGTTATGAAGCTGGCAATTATGACGTAATCGTCGTGGGTGCCGGTCATGCTGGAGTTGAGGCTGCTCTTGCTTCTGCAAGACAGGGCGCCAAAACACTTGTATTGACTATCAACCTCGATATGGTTGCTTTTATGCCATGTAATCCGTCTGTAGGCGGCCCCGCAAAAGGGATTGTCGTCAGAGAAATTGATGCTCTAGGCGGAGAAATGGCACGAAATATAGATAAGACGCATATTCAAATGCGCATGCTGAATACGGGGAAAGGACCTGCTGTCCGTGCGTTAAGAGCGCAGGCAGATAAGTTCCAATATCAGCATGAAATGAAAAAAACAATGGAAAATGAACCAAACCTGACAATGCTGCAAGGTATGGTAGATCATTTAATTGTAGAAGATGATGAATGTAAGGGTGTTGTTACTCAAACAGGGGCGAACTATCGTGCGAAGTCTGTTGTTTTAACGACAGGGACTTTCTTAAAAGGCCGCATCATTTTAGGAGACCTTTCGTATTCAAGCGGTCCAAATAACCAGCAGCCTTCTATTAAATTATCTGATCATTTAGCAGAACTAGGATTCGATTTGGTTCGCTTTAAAACAGGAACACCTCCTCGAGTGAATAGCCACTCGATTGATTATAGTAAAACAGAAATTCAACCAGGTGATGATGTCCCGCGGGCATTCTCCTATGAAACGGTTGAATATATTACTGACCAGCTGCCATGCTGGTTAACGTACACGAGTTTAGAGACCCATCAAATTATTGATGAGAATCTTCACCGTTCTCCAATGTATTCAGGTATGATTAAAGGAACTGGCCCTAGATACTGCCCATCCATTGAAGATAAAGTGGTTCGTTTCAATGATAAACCGAGACATCAAATTTTCTTAGAGCCAGAAGGTCGTAATACGCAGGAAGTTTATGTTCAAGGATTGTCTACAAGTCTTCCGGAGGATGTACAGCAGCGCATGCTTTCAACCATCCCAGGACTCGAGAATGTTCAAATGATGAGAGCGGGTTATGCCATCGAGTATGATGCGATTGTGCCTACTCAGTTGTGGCCTACACTTGAGACGAAGAAAATTTCTGGATTATATACAGCCGGCCAAATTAATGGTACGTCTGGTTATGAGGAAGCAGCGGGTCAAGGGATTATGGCAGGTATTAATGCAGGAAGAAAAGCATTAGGTAAAGAAGAAGTCATTTTAAGCCGATCTGATGCATATATCGGTGTCCTCATCGATGACCTTGTCACAAAAGGAACAAATGAACCATACCGTCTCTTGACATCACGTGCTGAGTATCGTCTCCTTCTACGTCATGACAATGCTGATTTAAGATTAACTGAACTTGGCTATCAAATTGGATTAATTTCTGAAGAAAGATTCCAAGCATTCCAGCAGAAAAAAGAAGCCATTGAAGCAGAGAAAAAACGTTTATATTCTGTGATCATTAAACCTTCAGCAGAGACTCAAGAATTTATTCGTTCACTCGGTGGAAGTGAGTTGAAGGACGGCATTCGTGCAAGTGATTTGATGAAACGTCCAGAAATGAATTATGAAACTGTTGTGAAATTAGCTCCTGCGGAAACACCGCTTCCTTCTGATGTGTGTGAGCAGGTAGAGATTCAAATTAAATACGAAGGTTATATTGAAAAGTCACTCCAGCAAGTTGAAAAACTGAAAAAGATGGAGAACAAAAAGATTCCTGATCGTATTGATTATGATGCCATCAAAGGGATTGCAACTGAAGCGAAACAAAAGCTGAAAGAAGTCCGACCGCTTTCTGTTGCACAGGCTTCTCGTATTTCAGGCGTTAACCCTGCTGATATTTCTATCCTTTTAGTATATTTAGAGCAGGGGCGTATTGCGAAGATAGCAGAATAGAAAGGATGTCGGCATGAACATTGAACAATTTACAGCAGCACTAGAGGAGAAAGGGATCACTCTTTCTCCTGTGCAGCTTGAACAATTTGAAACCTACTTCCGCATGCTTGTAGAATGGAACGAGAAAATGAATTTAACGTCCATTACTGAAAAGGAAGAAGTGTATTTAAAGCATTTTTATGATTCAATATCAGCAGCATTTTTTATTGATTTTCACAAAGTGACGACGATTTGTGATATTGGAGCTGGTGCTGGTTTTCCAAGCATTCCTCTTAAGATTTGTTTCCCTCATCTACATGTGACCATTGTTGATTCTCTTCAGAAACGAATTACGTTTCTCAATGAGTTAGCAAAAGGATTAAACTTACAAGATACTACTTTTTATCATGATCGTGCGGAAACGTTTGGACAACGTAAGGAAAAGCGTGAAAGCTATGATCTTGTCACTGCTAGAGCAGTTGCACGTTTATCCGTCTTGAGCGAACTATGTCTGCCTCTAGTGAAAAAGGAAGGATTGTTTGTTGCCTTAAAAGCATCTGCCGCTGATGAAGAAATGCAAGCAGGGAAAAAAGCTGTCACAGTCCTCGGAGGAGAGGTTGTTGAAAAGCATTCCTTTGTTCTTCCTTTAGAAGAAAGCGAACGGAACATCATTGTCATTGAAAAGAAAAAGCAAACACCAAAAAAATATCCTAGAAAACCAGGAACACCTAATAAATCACCAATAGAAGGTTGATCATGTAAAAGGTCGGTTTTTCTTCAATATTTATGATTTTACAGAAGGAAAAAACATGAGAAAATAGAATTATAAAAAGGTAGTTTTTAAAGGTGGTGTAGGTTCATGAAGCATTCACTCTCACGCTTCTTCGGGCTTGGAGACAAAGAACATCCTGAGCGTGAAACCGAAATAGAGGCAGAGATTGCTGAGCATGATACATTAAAGGAAGAGATACAGGAGCTCCCGGTCGACACAATTATGCCAAACCGTTTTCAGCCACGCACCATTTTTTCAGAAGAAAAGATACAAGAGCTGGCCACGACGATTCATACCCATGGCATTATCCAACCGATTGTTGTTAGACCAACAGAAGAAGAAGGAAAATATGAACTGATCGCCGGCGAAAGACGTTGGAGAGCGGTACAGACTCTTCAATGGGAGAAAATCCCCGCTATTATAAAAGATTTTACTGATACGGAAACGGCATCTGTGGCATTGATTGAAAATTTGCAAAGAGAAGAGCTGTCTTCTATTGAAGAGGCTCATGCTTATGCACGTCTTTTAGAGCTTCATGATTTAACACAAGAGGCGCTTGCTCAGCGTTTAGGCAAGGGACAATCAACTGTTGCTAACAAATTAAGACTTTTAAAGTTGCCTGAAGAGGTACAACAAGCCATTTTAGAGAAAAAAATCTCTGAAAGGCATGCACGTTCACTTGTGCCCCTAAAGCTTCCAGAATTACAAATCGCGCTATTGCAGGAAATCATCGAAAAGCAGTTGAATGTGAAACAGACTGAAGAGCGTGTAGTGAAGATGCTTGAACAAAAAACGGATCGCAAACCGAAGCCAAAACGTAAGGCGTTTAGTCGTGATACACGAATTGCGATGAATACCATTCGTCAGTCTCTCCACATGGTAGAAGACAGCGGACTTAAAATAAATACCGAGGAAGAAGAGTTTGAGGAATATATCCAATTAACGATTCGAATTCCTAAATAGAAATAAGCTGATGAGCGCCACTCGTCAGCTTTTTTTGTTTGTCTTATTTCCTGCACACACCATATTTACATAATATTTATAAATTGGTAAAATATGATTTTCATAGTATAAAGGAGGTGACAACTACTGATGAAAATGAAGAAGACTATTTTCGCCATTATTTGCTATTTACTTATTTCTTTTTCTGTTTTTCCAAATGAAGCGACAATATACGCTGTGAAATCGCCAACGGCTCATGCGGATGAAGGCCTGATGACCAACAGAGAATTGAACGTTTTGAAGAAGCAAGGTGTTGTTTCTAAAGATGTGACTGTACAGCAATTTAATCAAGAGTATGCGTCTTCCGACGATTCGATCGACTTGATTACAGCTGACGATGATTTGAAGAACTATGGTTTACGACAAAATAAGCATGATGAGCTGGTGACGGATGAAAAGCCGCACACCCTCAAGCAACTTTTAGGAAAGCCGTATCCTGGTACCGATATTATCCCTAAAAAAGGAGATATCTTGGTGACAACCACTGATGCTGTGAAGGGTTTGGTTGGACATGCAGGTATCGTCATTAATGAGAAAAGCTATGCTTCTATTCCAGGGTTTCGAAAGCATCCTCAACTTGATTCCATTCATAACTGGTTTCGCTATAGTGCCAATACAAAGGTAATTCGGATTAATCAAGAGGAGAAGGCAGATTTAGCAGGGGAATGGGCACACGATTATGTGAAAGATCATCCGAAGGCTCGCTACTCCATCACCATGTCAATTCAATCATTGGACCCGACTTATTGTTCAAAGATCGTGTGGCAGGCCTATGGCAAAACAGGGGACGCTTTGGGACATGCGACTTTTACCATTAAGACACCCTATGGATTTTTAAAAAAGAAAAGCTATAAAACAGTAACTCCTAAGGTCATTGTCAGTGAAGGCCGTAAAATAGGTGAATTATACTTTTAATATGTGACCCTCACTTTTGATAGAAGTGAGGGTTTTGATGCATGTCTATTTCTTAAAAAAGATATATCAATATACTTTTTAGATGTGTTATCATTCGTTCTTTTATGTACGAAAAGGCACATTCACCGACGAATTTATAATAGGGAAACAAAAAAAGCAAACGTTTCATACTTTTTTTGATAGAATAGGAAGTATGAATGATTGAGAAACTTGTTAAGTTGAAAGTGGGTGACATCGTGGGGAAAATCATAGCGATTACCAACCAGAAGGGCGGCGTCGGGAAGACGACAACTTCTGTTAATTTGGGTGCGTGTTTAGCATACATAGGCAAACGAGTGTTGTTAGTTGATATTGATCCGCAGGGCAATGCCACGAGTGGTATTGGGATTGAGAAGGCCGACGTAGAGAAGTGTGTGTACGATATTTTAGTTGATGATGCAGATGTTCTTGATGTGATTAAGACGACAGAGGTCGAAAATCTTGATGTCATTCCTGCGACGATACAGCTTGCAGGGGCTGAAATAGAGCTTGTGCCTACAATCTCACGTGAAGTGAGGCTGAAGAGAGCACTTGAATCTGTTAAGCAGAATTATGATTATATGATTATTGACTGCCCGCCATCACTTGGACTGCTGACGATTAATGCGTTAACTGCATCCGATTCCGTTTTAATACCAGTTCAGTGCGAATATTATGCGCTTGAAGGATTGAGCCAATTGTTAAACACAGTTCGTCTCGTGCAGAAACATCTAAATACCGATCTTGCCATTGAAGGTGTCTTGCTGACAATGCTTGATGCCCGAACAAATCTTGGGATTCAGGTTATCGAAGAAGTGAAGAAGTACTTTAGAGATAAAGTCTATCAAACCGTCATTCCGAGAAATGTGAGGCTGAGTGAAGCGCCAAGTCATGGAAAGCCGATTATCTTGTATGATCCACGTTCAAGAGGTGCAGATGTCTATTTAGACTTAGCAAAGGAAGTGGATGCGAATGGCTAAAGGTCTTGGAAAGGGTATTAATGCACTATTTAACAACGTAGACTCAAATGAAGAAACGGTTGAAGAAATTAAATTAAAGGATTTGCGTCCGAATCCTTATCAGCCAAGGAAAACGTTTGATGATGATGCATTGTCTGATCTGAAAGAATCCATTCAGCAGCACGGTGTTTTACAGCCGATCATTGTTCGTAAATCGATTAAAGGATATGACATAGTAGCAGGAGAACGTCGTTTTCGCGCAGCACAACAAGCTGGTCTGACAACAATTCCTGCAATCGTTCGAGAGTTTTCAGAAACGCTGATGAGAGAAATTGCCCTTTTAGAAAACCTGCAGCGTGAGGATCTCTCTCCACTAGAGGAAGCGGAAGCGTATGCTTCCTTGCTGGATCATCTAAGTGTGACGCAAGAGGAATTAGCGAAGCGATTAGGGAAAAGCAGACCGCATATTGCGAACCATCTCCGTCTGTTGACTTTACCGGATGAGATCCAAAAGCTGATTGCAAATGGAACGTTATCAATGGGACATGGCCGGACATTGCTTAGCTTAAAGAACAAAAAGAAGCTGGCGCCTTTGGTAAAGAAAATCGTGGATGAGGGGTTAAACGTACGACAGGTTGAGAAACTTGTTCAGCAGTTAAACGAAAATGTTCCACGTGAAACAAAGAAAAAAGAAGCACCAAAGGATCGAGTGTTGAAAGAAAGAGAGTCTTTCTTACAAAACTACTTTGGTACTTCAGTGACGATCAAGAAACAGAAGAAAAAAGGTAAAATTGAGATTGAATTCCTCTCAAATGAAGATTTAGACAGAATCCTTGAATTGCTTTCTACGAGGGAATCATCAGAGTGACCATCTTGATATGAGATGGTCTTTTTTATATTCTTCCAGTGATATTTTGAATAGGGGTGAAGAGAGACCGGCTTTTTTCTCTCGTCCAATCCATTTGGTCAATGTGAGATAGACTTTCAGAAAGTGTATTGGCCATAGACATGACAAGATGAAGACGTGTGTTTTGGAGGACGAAGTATTCCATGAAACCACTCACATTGACGATCCCATTAATATGAATATCTCCTACCTCTGGAAGCTCTTTTTGCACACCAGCTCCAGGCTTTAACGGTCCATCTCCAATTTGGAAAGAACCGACACTTTTCACTCTTCCTAAACAGGCATCAACCGCTACAATAAACGGGTGTTTATGAGCTTGTTCAATTTCAGCGAGTTTTTCTTTTAAATTGACCGCATGCACTGGGTCAGAGAGTGTTCCATATACATGAAGCTTTTTCAAATCCAGACCTGAAAGCTTTGAACCAACAAGTGGACCTAGAGAGTCGCCAGTTGAGCGGTCTGTACCAATACAAACGATGGCAACGGGTCTTTTTCCTGCTTTCTGAAGATGCGAGAATAAAATACTTTTAAGCTGTTGAATGGCGTTTGTATCCGTATGGGACACGTATTCTTTTACCCTATTTCTAAAAAAAAGACCGTTCTTGCTATTCATAGGTCTCACTTCCTTGTCATAGTAGTTAGTAACAGTATACGGAAACAAGCTTAATTCTATACCTATGAGGTGATGATTGTGTGGAAGGCTGGTTCAAGGTGGACGCTTTTAATTTTAGGAAGCTTAATAGGTGCGGGATATGCTTCCGGCCAGGAAATTTGGCAGTTTTTTGGCATTGATAGCGGACTAGCCATTCTACTGTTTACATTGATGTTTATGCTGTCTACCTATGTGGTGTTAAAAATCAGTTATGAGGTGCGTGCCGATCACTTTGTGCCAGTGCTGGAACGGCTTGTCGGTCCATGGCTGGCTAAGGTGTATGACGTGTTAATTGTCCTTTATTTATTCACGACAACGACGGTCATGATTGCTGGCGGCGGGGTGACGCTTGAGATGTATCATGTGCCTTTTTGGGTTGGCATCGGCGCGTTCTGTTTGTTTTCATTTATGATTTTTTTCTGGGATGTGAAAGGGCTCTTATCTGTGAATGCTTTCATTATACCAATTTTGGTGGCGGGGCTCATCTATGCGTTTGTTTTTTATTATATGAACCATGATCATATGTGGAGGATTGATTTTGGGCAGCAGTACAATTGGCCTGCCAGCATTGTCTTTGCTTCTTTGAACATATTATCTGTTGTGGCAGTGCTGTCTTCGGTTGGGAAAGAAATGAAGGGGCTTGGGGAAGCCAAAGTGGCGAGTATATTAAGCGGTCTTATTTTTGGTGTCATCTCGTATGTGTATAACGAAATACTGGTTGATATTTCGGGAAGTCTTTCATCAGAGGGAATTCCTTTGTTTACAGTATTAGAAGGGGCGCCGACTTCTTTGTTTGTGTTTATGACCGTTGTCCTTTGTCTAGCAATTTATACGACGACGGCAGCAGGTTTATTTGGATTATCCAGCCGGATGCTTTCTTTTGTACGAATGCCCCGCTGGCTGGTTGTCTTGGTGATGCTTCTTTTGATGGCACCTTTAACATCTCTTGGATTTGCTGATTTGATTGCTTTCTTGTATCCAATTTATAGTTTGTTGAATCTGTATTTGCTCGTCTGTTTAATGCTGTATCCGATTTTAAGTAAAAAGATATTTTCTCGTTCTAAAAATTATATTGATAAAACAAAATAAGCACCTCTCTTTTTTAGAGCTGTGCTTATTTGATCTGAATTGAATCAATAGCTTCTTTGATATCATCATAGACAGGCATTTGCTTGAGACGCTGGAGGCGATCCTCTAATTCTGAAATGGCCTGTCCCTTTAAATGCTGGGAAATGTGTTGTTTGACAATGGTCGTCTGGTTTATCATGTCTTCTGTTTTAGACAATTGATATTCCAAGTGCACGCGAGTATTTGCTAATTCGTCGTGCAGCCGCATTTTGAGCAGCCGTTTTAGATCCTTTCGCTGTCCTTCTCTGCGCATGGCCTGAATGGCGGCGATTTCTTCAGGAGACTGTGTTTGTGTGTGGGGTGCCGATTGATTTTCGAATACAGACATGGAACGGCGGGCACTCACATTTTGCAAGAAACGCTGGGCGTCACTAGGAGGCTTATTTTGATTGATCATGCGATGACTCCTTTCTTAATGAATACCCATTTGCATCGCAAGGCGTCTATCTGCCTTGGCGTAGTCATCACCCATTGTGTACATATGTCTTGAAAGAGCAGAAAGCTCTTGTTCGTAATCCCTCAGGGTGTACAAGGCATTCAGCTGTTTTTCGTGTGAATAAAAGGAGGAATGCGACTGTTCCATCCTGACTTCCTCTACCAGTGCTTCCACATCACTATGACTTAATAAATCATAGTGGCCAAAGCCGACGAGTCCTTTGAGTTCTTGTTTTACATGATGGACGGCGTCTTTTACGCTTTCATCAATTCCATCGATTTTTTCAAATACAGTGTGCACTTCATGTTCAATAATACCTTGCAGATCATAGGATGAATTTTTCAGTAAATGGGATTTTATGATAATTTCAAGTCCGTTTTGTGCATATGCACGTCCAGAATGGATCTCTTGCAGCAGCATGGCTGTAAAACTTGTATTATGATCAAGCTGTTCATCTAAAATACGAGCGGATCCATTCGGGTGGAATGAATATCCATTTGCTTTGAATTCTCCTGAAA
Organism: Bacillus sp. FSL P2-0069; assembly: GCF_038593315.1. NCBI lineage: Bacteria > Bacillati > Bacillota > Bacilli > Caryophanales > Bacillaceae > Bacillus > Bacillus sp. FSL P2-0069. Next base: position 3,652,032 of record NZ_CP151984.1, on the reverse strand, counting down.
CGAGAGCTAAAAAAGCATTTGTATCAAAGGATTCGTTCCATTCTATATTCATAGATGCAAAAGCTGATTTTAAAAAGGTGTCAATTTCTCTTTTTTTGTATTTTACGGATTCTTGGACTGAGTCTTGCTGCCGTGGCGGTACGGTGTACTTGACTTGCCCAACTCCTTGATCATGACGATTGAGTAAACCGACGTAATGACTAGGCTGAATATATTCAGTCAACATGCGTTTATATTGACCTTGCTGCGCCTTTTGCTGAATCGAAGGCGACAGGCTGCTCCATATATTTGGGCTGTCAAAGGTGACGGCTTTTTTGACAGCTGGCTGTTCTGTTGCAATATAAGCACAAACAGCACCGGCAAGTGCTTGTCCAGTGAGATGGATACCTGCATTCGGATGCTTCTGACAGACTTTCTCTATGTATTCCTTCCCTTTAAAAAAGACATGGCCTTGATTGCCATCAAGGGACTTTCTTTCAATTGGATAGGCATAGTCAGTTTTGAGCAATGACTGTGCTGCGTTGTGTACATCTTGCTTAGATGACACCGTCATTTGATGTGGCAGCGGGCAGTGAAAAGCGACGATGAATTCATCTGATTGTTCCGGCTGCATTGTTAAACCATATAATTTTTGGTCGATCTTTAGAAAATCGTGGACAGTGAGTGTTTGCTGACCTATTTCTATTGTATGGTGCTGCTGGTAATTGTCGATATTTCCAGCATGATCGGATATGATTTTATATTCTTTATCAGTTAATCTATCCTTTCGATTGACCATCGTACCTGCTCCCTCACATAACATTTATGCAGATATCATAAATCAAAAAATATGGAAAAACCACCGCGTTCTACCAATAAAAACCTTTTGACCTACAGTGTTTGTGACAATATTGAAAAAAAACGGAGTTTAAGTAACTATTGGTCACAAATAAAATGATCTAAAAGAAGGGTTTTTTCTCTAAAAAAGAATAGGATGAACGATTGAAAGAGACTCTTTGTTTTGTGCATTGCCCTCCATCGCCGTTTTTTTGTACAATAGATTCAATGAAGTGAGCAAGGAGAGGTGAAGGCTGATGGCAGACAAAGCGTTTGGGTTACATGATGTTGTAGAAATGAAAAAGCCCCATCCATGTGGTGCCAATCGGTGGAAGGTCATTCGTTTGGGCATGGATATCCGTATTAAATGTGAAGGCTGCGGACACAGCGTGATGATCCCAAGAAGAGATTTTGAACGAAAAATGAAGAAAATTCTCGTCAAGCATGAGGAGCCAACTGCTTAAGTAGGCCTCATGCTTTTTTCATTAAATTTGTCTTTTCTAAAACAAAGCCAGGTGCAATTTCTCGTTTTGAAGCATTGATTTATTCTTTTTGACGATGTTTCTTCTATTGAAAATGCATGATGGTTAGCTTGTCTTTTCATGTAAACCTACTTATAATTGCTCTAGGTTCATATTACGCAGTATAACGAGCACGTTTGATATAGAGGAGATGAAAGAATGGCTTTAACAGCTGGTATTGTTGGCTTACCTAACGTCGGGAAGTCAACGCTATTTAATGCAATTACACAGGCTGGAGCGGAGTCTGCTAACTATCCGTTTTGTACCATTGATCCAAACGTCGGAATTGTAGAAGTTCCTGACGAGCGTTTACAAAAGCTAACAGAATTGGTGCAGCCGAAAAAGACAGTTCCCACTGCTTTCGAATTCACTGATATTGCGGGTATTGTCAAAGGTGCATCTAAAGGTGAAGGTTTAGGGAATAAATTCCTTTCTCATATTCGTCAAGTAGATGCGATTTGTCACGTGGTCAGAGCTTTTGCAGACGATAACATTACACACGTAGCTGGTAAGGTTGATCCTGTAGCAGATATTGAAACGATTAATCTAGAATTAATTTTGGCTGATTTAGAAACAGTTGAAAAGCGTTTAGCTCGTGTGAGTAAGCTCGCAAAACAAAAGGACAAGGAAGCAGTAGCTGAATTTGAGATTTTGTCGAAGCTAATGAACGCATTTGAAGCTGGGAAATCGGCAAGATCTGTAGAATTTACAGATGAACAGCAAAAGCTTGTGAAACAGCTTCATTTACTCACATCTAAACCAGTTCTTTATGTAGCAAATGTGAGTGAGGATGAAGTAGCGGATCATGAGGGCAACGAATATGTGCAGCAAATCCGTGAGTTTGCTTCTGGTGAAAACGCTGAAGTCATCGTCGTTTGTGCAAAGATCGAGTCTGAAATTGCAGAGCTTGAAGGAGAAGAGAAGCAAATGTTCCTTGAAGAGCTTGGTATTAATGAGTCAGGGCTTGATCAGCTAATTAGAGCATCTTATTCACTTCTAGGATTAGCTACGTATTTCACAGCAGGTGAGCAAGAGGTACGTGCTTGGACATTTAAAAAAGGAATGAAAGCGCCAGAATGTGCTGGAATCATCCACACAGACTTTGAGCGTGGATTTATTCGTGCTGAAACGGTTGCGTATGAGGATTTACTAGCTGGCGGAAGCATGTCTGCTGCTAAAGAAGCAGGAAAAGTTCGTCTAGAAGGCAAAGAATATGTAGTGAAAGATGGAGACGTCATTCATTTCCGTTTTAATGTATAGGTTCTTGTCATAGGCCAAGTGATTTGTTATAATATACAATTGTGAGTAATATAATTTATTGCTCCTTGCCCGTTTAGGGCCGCTTAGACCAAAAGGAGGTGCAATCAGATGAGAAAGTACGAAGTTATGTACATCATCCGCCCAACAGTTGACGATGAGGCTAAAAAAGCAGTTATCGAGCGTTTCAATAACGTGTTAACTTCTAACGGTGCGGAGATCACTGGAACAAAGGATTGGGGTAAACGTCGTCTTGCATACGAAATCAATGATTTCCGTGACGGTTTCTACCAAATCGTAAACGTTCAATCTGACGCTGCAGCAGTTCAAGAATTTGACCGCTTAGCTAAGATCAGTGACGATATCATTCGACACATTGTTGTTAAAGAAGAAGTATAAATCATTGAAATATATATTTAAAGGTGGTCTTTCAATATGCTAAACCGTGTTGTATTGGTCGGAAGACTAACAAAAGACCCTGAGCTTCGCTACACGCCTAATGGTGCGGCTGTAGCCACGTTTACTCTAGCTGTGAATCGTACGTTTACGAATCAATCTGGAGAGCGTGAAGCCGATTTCATTAACTGTGTTACTTGGAGAAGACAAGCCGAGAACGTGGCTAATTTCTTGAAAAAAGGAAGTCTTGCCGGTGTAGACGGTCGTTTGCAGACAAGAAACTATGAAAATCAGCAAGGACAGCGTGTCTTCGTGACAGAGGTTCAAGCTGAAAGTGTTCAATTTCTTGAGCCTAAGAGCGGCGGTGCTGGTTCAGGTGGATACAGCGGCGGTGGCAATAGCGGAGGCCAGTATTATGGCGGTAGCCAAAACGATCAGAATCCATTTGGAAATGAACCAAGTCAAAATCCATATGGCAATCAAAACAACCAAAATCGTAATCAGGGAAATAGCTTTAATGATGACCCATTTGCGAACGATGGTAAACCGATTGACATCTCCGATGATGATTTGCCATTCTAATTGATCTGAAAAAATGACTAAAGGAAAGGTGTGAAAACAAATGGCAGGTGGACGCAGAGGCGGTCGTGCGAAACGTCGTAAAGTATGTTTCTTTACTTCTAACGGTATCACGCACATCGATTACAAAGATGTTGATCTTCTTAGAAAGTTTGTTTCTGAGCGTGGTAAAATTTTACCTCGTCGTGTAACAGGAACTAGCGCTAAGTATCAACGTAAATTGACTTTAGCGATCAAAAGATCACGTCAAATGGCATTACTTCCATACGTTACTGGTGAGTAAGTCGTTGACTTAAAAAGCGGAGAGCCCCGAGCTCTTCGCTTTTTTTATTTTCCTCACTGTGAATCCCATCTATTTTTGCTAGAGTTGTTTTTGACAGTCAACCTAGGGGAAGTATGTAAAAGTGACAGTTTATTCTATACAAATATGAGGTTGATCTGTCATATTGGTAGTCTAGAAAATAATTGCAGTCAGGGCGTGGGAAGATGATTGAATTTAATAAGGTATCGATGCAATTTTCTGATGAACGCTATGCCGTTCAATCTGTTGATTTGGAGATTCAGCAAGGTGAGTTTTTTGTATTGATTGGACCTAGTGGCAGCGGGAAAACGACGACATTGAAAATGATCAATCGTCTCATTTCTTCTACAGAAGGTGAGATTTACATAAAGGGTCAAAAAATAAGTGATTTTGATATGTATGAGCTGCGCTGGGATATCGGTTATGTTCTGCAGCAAATTGCGCTTTTTCCTCATATGACCATAGAAGAAAATATTGCTGTGGTGCCAGAGCTTAAACAATGGAGCCGGAATGAGACCAATCAGCGTGTCCATGAACTCATGTTGATGGTCGGGCTTGATCCTGCTATGTATCGGCACCGAAAGCCAGCAGAGTTATCTGGTGGACAGCAGCAGCGTGTCGGTGTGGCACGTGCACTTGCAGCTGATCCTGAGATTGTCCTGATGGATGAACCTTTTAGTGCGTTAGATCCACTAACGAGGGAGAAATTGCAGGATGATCTGCTTGATTTGCAGCGCCGCATACAAAAAACCATTGTTTTTGTGACGCATGATATGCAGGAAGCTATGAAGCTTGGTGATCGGATTTGTGTGATGAATGAAGGAAAAGTTGTGCAGATCGGACGTCCTGAGGAATTGGTTCAACATCCAGCCAATGCCTTTGTAAAGGAGTTTGTTTCAGGGGCTGCCCGCCATGTGGGACATCAAGCTTTTGAGCTGGAAACCTTGGCCCAACCGATGGCTCACGAAGCTCTTTTTCTCTATGAGGCGGTCTCAGCAGATGCCACACTGGATGAAGCCTTGTCTCTATTGGCAAAGCACGAGGAATTGGCTGTTGAAAAGAATGGAGAGCGGATTGGACTAGTGAATCGTCAAGCAGTGATTCAGTTTTTAGCTGATTCTTCTAAAGAGAGGGGCGAGTCACATGAATGATTGGACCCGTGTGTTATGGGAACGCAAAGAACAATTGGGGCACGCCTTACTTGAGCATATTCAAATTTCTTTTATTGCTTTATTTTTAGCGATTTTGATTGCCATTCCATTAGGTATCTATTTAACGAGGGTTCCAAAGCTAGCGGAATGGGTCATTGGGGTGACGGCTGTCTTGCAAACGATTCCGTCGCTTGCACTGCTTGGCTTGCTGATTCCTCTCGTGGGGATTGGGCAAGTGCCTGCGATTATTGCGCTTGTGGTCTATGCCTTACTCCCTATTTTAAGAAATACATATACAGGCATTCAGGAGGTCGATCCTTCCCTGAGAGAAGCAGCGCTTGCTATGGGGATGAATCATCGCAAACGGTTATTAAAGGTAGAGCTTCCACTTGCCATGCCAGTCATTATGGCGGGTATCCGAACCGGAATGGTTCTCATTGTGGGGACCGCCACTCTGGCAGCACTGATCGGAGCTGGGGGATTAGGAAGTTTAATTCTGCTGGGAATTGATCGAAATGATATGTCTCTTATTGTCATTGGTGCGATACCAGCTGCCTTACTCGCTCTCTTATTTGATGTGGTGCTGCGAACCTTTGAGAAAATTTCTTTTAAAAAGACTGTGATTTCTGTGGCTGTTTTTGCTCTGATTGCAGGAGCAGTTGTCGCTGCCCCCTCGCTGTTTCAGCAAGAAAAGAAAGAAATCACCATTGGCGGAAAGTTAGGATCAGAGCCTGAGATTTTGATCTCGATGTATAAGCTTTTAATTGAACAGGATACAGATATTCAAGTGAACCTGAAGCCCGGTCTTGGTAAGACGTCCTTTGTTTTCCAGGCATTACGCTCTGGTGATATTGACATTTATCCCGAGTTTACGGGTACAGCGATTTCTGAATTCCTCAAAGAAACAGCAAAAAGCACAGATAAAAGAAAAGTGTATGAGCAAGCGCGGCGTGGATTGGAATCGTCCTTTCAGCTCCGTCTTCTTGAGCCTATGGCATACAACAATACGTATGCTTTAGCCGTGCCGCAGTCACTGGCTGATCAATATGAGGTGTCCAACATTTCAGATCTAGGTAAGGTCAAAAACCGTATAAAAGCTGGATTTACCTTAGAGTTTTCTGATCGTCAGGATGGGTATCGAGGCATTCAAAAAGCATATCAATTTTCCTTTGGCGATGTTGTGACGATGGAGCCGAAGCTTCGTTATCGAGCGATTCAAAAAGGAGATATCAATTTGGTCGATGCGTATTCGACAGACAGTGAATTGAGACAATACAAATTAAAGGTGCTTGATGATGATCAGCATGTTTTCCCGCCATATCAAGGAGCACCGCTGCTCAGGCAGGAGACATTAACTGAATTCCCTGAGATTGAGACCTCTCTCAATAAGCTTGCGGGTCAAATCACAGACGATGAGATGAGAGAAATGAATTATGAAGTCAATGTGAAGGAGAAGGATGCATTTCAGGTAGCGAAGGCCTATTTAAAAAAGAAAAAATTGCTGCAATAATCAAGGGAAAGCAGAGCTGTTTCATGCAAAGCAGCTCTGCTTTTTTAAAAGAAAAACAAAAAACATTGACATTTATTTAAAAACATCATATCCTTAATTCGAGATAAATATATTTTTTTGATCTAATATCTCGAATTCGAGATAATATAAAGACGTCAGTAAAGACATAATGAATAGAGGTTTCTTACTTCAATTAGGAGGTCATGAGAAGTGAAAAAAACAGAAGGAATTCACCATATTACAGCTATTGTAGGTCATCCTCAGGAGAACGTTGATTTTTATGCAGGTGTTTTAGGACTTCGTCTCGTGAAGAAGACCGTGAATTTTGATGATCCGGGCACATACCATTTATATTTTGGAAATGAAGGCGGCTCTCCAGGGACAATTATTACGTTTTTCCCTTGGCCAGGTGCACAAAAAGGTCAAATTGGTGCAGGACAAGTGGGCGTGACGACATATGTTGTACCGACAGGCGCTTTCTCTTTCTGGAAAGATCGTCTTGAGCAGTTTAATGTCTCTTATGAAACGGTTGAACGTTTTGGTGAAGCTTTTCTCTCATTTGAAGATCCACACGGCTTATTGATTGAGCTGGTAGAGCGTGCGGAAGGAAAACAAAACGAGTGGACCTTTAATGGTGTCACACCAGATGTAGCCATTAAAGGATTTGGCGGAGCTGTTTTATTAACTTCGCAGCCGGAGCAAACGATGCAGCTGCTAGAGCAAACGATGGGACTTGAACGAGTCGGAGCAGAAGGAGACTATGTGAGATTCCGTTCGTTTGGTGAAATAGGCAATGTCATTGATGTGAACATCACACCTGTTCCACGAGGACGTATGGGTGTTGGAGTTGTGCACCATATTGCATGGAGAGCAACAGATGATCATGATCAATTAGATTGGCAAAGACATATTGCACAAAGCGGGTATCAAGTGACACCTGTGCAAGACCGAAATTACTTCAATGCTATTTATTTTAGAGAGCTTGGCGGCATATTATTTGAGATCGCTACTGATCCTCCAGGGTTTGCACACGATGAATCAGTGGAAACAATGGGTGAAGCATTGAAACTGCCACCGCAATATGAGGCGCAGCGCAGCCAGATTGAACAAATTGTGTTTCCAATTGAAGTGAGAGAAGTTAAAGGGAAAGGAGATTCATGATGAAGCATCTTTTTCGAAAAGGAAAGAATGAACAAAGACCTGTCCTGTTATTACTGCATGGAACTGGCGGGACGGAAGAAGATTTATTGCCGCTTGCACAGATAGTAGATCCTGATGCATCTGTTCTTAGTGTGAGAGGGAATGTATTAGAAAACGGCATGCCGCGTTTTTTCAGACGTTTGGCAGAGGGTGTATTTGATGAACAGGATTTGATTGAGCGTACTGAGGAACTATATACATTTATCGGCGAAGCAGCTGATGAATATGGATTTGATCGTCACAATGTGGTAGCTATCGGATATTCCAATGGGGCAAACATTGCTGGAAGCTTGTTATTCCATTATGGGGATGCCCTAAAAGGCGCCATCCTGCATCATCCAATGGTTCCAAGACGCGGAGTTTCATTGCCTTCATTAGCGGGGAAACAAGTCTTTATAGCAGCAGGTGAAAATGACCCAATGTGCCGTCCAGAGGAATCACAGGAGCTGGAGCAATTGCTGCAGGGTGCAGGTGCATCGGTTACACTTCATTGGGAAAATCGCGGACATCAGCTAACGAGAGAAGAAGTCGATGCTGCGGCTTTATGGTATCGTCGTCAATTTTAAATAAGGTGGGGAATACAGGTGGGATTTTTACAGAAGCTTTTTGGGCAAAATAAACAAAAGGAGATGGAACAAATGGAAAACGTAAAATTAGCGATTATTTATTATAGTTCAACAGGTACAAACTATCAGATGGCGAAATGGGCTGAAGCTGGAGCAAAAGAAGCTGGCGCAGAGGTCAAAGTATTAAAGGTTGCTGAATTGGCACCAGAAGCAGTTGTCGCTTCAAATCCAGCATGGAAAGCACATTTAGACGAAACAAAGGATGTGCCAGAGGTTCAATTAAGTGATTTAGAGTGGGCAGATGCCATCATCTTTAGCATGCCGACACGTTTCGGTAACCTGCCAGCTCAAATGAAGCAGTTCTTAGATACAACAGGCGGCTTGTGGTTCCAAGGTAAATTGGCAAACAAAGCAGTCAGCGCGATGACTTCAGCTCAAAACGCAAATGGCGGACAGGAGCAGACGGTTCTCAGCCTATATACGACGATGTTCCACTGGGGAGCCATTATTGCCGCTCCTGGATACACAGATGATTCCTTATACGGTGCAGGGGGCAACCCTTATGGCGTAAGTGTCACTGTTGACCAAAATGGAAAAATCCAAGAGGATGCAGAAGCAGCTGTGAAACATCAGGCAAAACGTACAGTCAATGTAGCAGAATGGATCAAAAAAGGTCAAAACGCTTAATAGATGTATACAAAAAGAATGCAGCCTCGCCGCTGCATTCTTTTTTTCATTAATAAGGATCTGATGGTGTGCTGTTGTTGATGGCATCGTCCACGGCTTCGGCAGCGCCTGTAGAGCCGATAGGTCCGCTTGGCTGCTCTTGTTTAAAGGCTTTTAAGCCGTCAGCGACACGCTTTCCGTAATCAGGGTCTGCTTTTGTAAAGTTTTCGATCATTTGGTCTTGAATGTCCTTTTGACATGTCGCAAGGGTATTGACTAAGTTCTTAATCAGTTCCTCACGCTCCCAATCATTAAAACGGCGATACGTTTCTCCTGCTTGTCCAAAGTTGTTTGGGCGGTCAATGGCTTCTCGTTTGACTTCACCCTCTACAAAAGGCGTATGATCCTTTCCATCCTGTTTGGCTTCTTTTAATCCCCCGAGGATCGACGGTTCATAATTCACATGGGGATTTTGGCCTTTGCCTTGATCGACATGGTATTCCATTTGTCCATCTCTTTGATTGGTGGCGACATGCTTTTTCGGTGCATTGATCGGCAGCTGTAAATAGTTTGGCCCTACACGATATCGCTGCGTGTCAGAGTAGGAGAAGGTGCGGCCTTGTAGCAATTTATCATCTGAGAAGTCCAAGCCGTCTACGAGTACACCAGTACCAAAGGCAACCTGTTCGACTTCTGCGAAATAGTTTTCTGGATTTTTGTTTAATACCATCCGTCCGATTGGTTTCCATGGATAGTCATCCTTGTACCAAAGCTTTGTCGGGTCTAGCGGGTCAAAGTCGAGGTGAGGGTGGGCATCATCTTCCATGATCTGTGCATATACCTCCCATTCAGGATAATCTCCTTGCTCAATCGCTTCATATAAATCCTGTGTGGCATGGTTAAAATTTTCTCCCTGAATCGCTTGAGCCTGTTCTTGGGTCAGGTTGCGAATGCCTTGTTTCGGTTCAAAATGATATTTAACCAGCACCGCTTTTCCTTCATGGTTGACCCATTTGTACGCATGGACACCTGAGCCTTGCATGTGCCGGTATGTTGCGGGGATGCCCCACGGTGAAAAAAGAAATGTCACCATATGCGTCGCTTCAGGTGATTGTGAGACAAAATCAAAAATACGCTCGCCGTCCTGACGATTGGTGACAGGATCAGGCTTAAAGGCATGAACCAAATCAGGGAACTTTAAAGCATCTCGGATAAAGAAAATTTTCAGGTTGTTCCCCACGAGATCCCAGTTGCCTTCCTCTGTATAAAATTTAATCGCAAACCCTCTCGGATCACGTAATGTTTCTGGCGAATGACCGCCGTGAATCACAGAAGAAAAACGAACGAAAACAGGCGTCTTTTTTCCTTTTTCCTGAAATAATTTCGCTCTCGTATAGGTGGAGATGGGTTCATCACCAAATGTGCCGTAGGCTTCAAAATAACCGTGAGCTCCAGCACCGCGTGCATGAACGACACGTTCAGGGATGCGTTCACGATCAAAATGGCTGATTTTCTCTAGGAAATCGTAGTTTTCAAGCGTAGTGGGTCCTCTATTCCCAACAGTTCTCATATTTTGATTGTCTGTTACGGGATGACCTTGCCGATTCGTTAACGTTTCTTCTGACTCTGAAGATGGTTTAGGCTGTTGATTTTCTTTCAATTCGAATCCCTCCTTCAATATCTCCCTAACAATATGGTCATGTTTCTCCCTATTTCATACAAGGATTGATATAATGATTGAAAACTTTCACGAGGAGCAAACCAGATGATTCGATTACACTGCCTTCACGCCCATCCATCCAATCAGTCATATATAGAAGATGTTTTTGGTGATACAGATGTTGATTTGCATCACACAGTCGATTCATCATTTATAGAACGCGCCACTCAAGATCCTGCATTTGATCAATACAAGCAGCAAACGTATGCTATCAACAGATTAAAGCAAGAAAATGAAGCCGATCTCATTCTGCTCACGTGTACACAATACATTGCTGCTCTAGGTGATCAGCAGCACCTTTTCAAACAACCGATTGTTCCGATCGATGAACCGTTATTTGAGATGATTTGTGAGAAACAAGGGCCTCTTCAACTGGTGTTTTCCAACCCAGATACAGTGGAAGGGACAATGCAGCGGCTTGAATCATATGCCACAGAGCGGGGCAAACAGGTTGAAGTGGAATTGGTTGTGATGGAGGATGCCTTTCATCTCTGTCTAAACGGTGATATGCAAGCCTATGATGAACAAATCAAGGAGCAGCTGAGAAGATGTATGAAGCAAAAAGGGAAAGACATTTGTGTGATGCAGCTTTCGATGGTTCATGCGGCACAGCAGATGGAGCAGGAGACAGGCGTTCCTATCATTCATCCGCTTTCTTCACTAAAACAGTTTGTTCATCAAACACTATCCGCTTGGAAAGAGTGAACCCATCAGGTTCGCTCTTTTTGTATAGGAACGTAAATGCGATGACATGTTAAAAAAATAACCGAGCGCAAACTATTTTCAAAAGGTGCGCGTCTATCCAATGTAAGAAATAACAGATGCGCATTTAAGATAAAGGAGCTCTTTGTAAAATGAAGAAACGAAAAATAGACGATCAATTTGCGGATTACGTCATGGAACATAAACACAGTTTTTATCGGTTGTCCTATAGTTATGTCAAAAACCCAGAAGATGCTATGGATGTTGTTCAGGAGGCCATTCATAAAGCACTCAAATCTGTTCACCGATTAGAGGATGCGAGCAAAATGCATAGCTGGTTTTATAAAATCGTGGTGAACGCTGCCCTAGACTTTTTACGAAAGAAGAAACGGGTGCAGGTGACAGATGATGATACGCTTGAATTCTTATCTCAGGGCGAATCAGATGTATACGAGGATCAAGATGTCAAACGGGCTATAGAGGATTTGCCTGAGATGTATCGGGTCATCATTATTTTGAGATTCTTTGAAGATTTAAAACTAGAGGACATCGCCCAGATTCTCGATGAAAATGAAAACACCATTAAAACAAGATTATATAAGGCGCTGCGGCTTTTAAAAGTAGAATTATCACAGGAGGAAATATAAATGGATAAGTATTTGGAACATTTAAAAGATGAATATTTAGAAATCCCTATTCCACCGGAATATGATGCGATGGTTGAACGAACGTTAAAAAGAAAAAATAAAAAACCTCATTTTCAGCAATGGACAATAGGACTTGTTGCGGCGGCAGCTCTTTTTGTCACAACGGTTAATGTCAGTCCACAGGCAGCAAGAGCGATTTCAGAGGTGCCTGTCATTGGCGAGCTGGTGAAAGTCGTAACGTTTACAGAATTTAAAAAGAGCGATCAAGGAACGAATATTGATCTTAAAACACCACACGTTTCAGGACTTGGGGACGGAACATTACAAGACAGCCTGAATCAAAAATATTTAGCTGAAAACAAAAAGCTGTATCAAGATTTTGAAAAGGAAACAAAGGGGTATAAAAATGGTCATTTAAGTGTTGAGAGCGGTTATGAAGTGAGAACGAACAATGATCAAATCCTTTCACTAGGCCGATACAAGGTGACGACTCAGGCTTCTGCGGCAGAGGAAATGACATATGATACGGTTGATAAGAAAAACCATGTCCTCATTACATTACCAAGCCTGTTTAAAGATGACCGTTATATTGATGTAATTAGTGAAAATATTAAAGAACAAATGAAGAAACAGATGAAAGAGGATTCAAACAAAATGTATTGGATTGGCAAGCAAGATATGGCGGAACCATTTAAGAAAATTAAGCCGGATCAAAACTTCTATATCAATTCAAAAGGAAAGCTTGTGATTTCCTTTAATGAATATGATGTGGCACCTGGCTACATGGGTGTTGTTGAATTCACGATTCCAACAAGCGTGCTAAAGGATGTTCTCGTTAGTGATATGTATATTCATTAAAAAGAATATAGACAAAAAAGACTGCTGAATGATTCAGCAGTCTTGTCGTGTTGATTAAGAAAGTGCGTCTGTCAGCGCTGGTACGACTTGTTTCTTTCTTGATACAACACCTTTTAGTAAAGCTGTGTTGTTTTCAAGCGTGACGTTAAATGCTTTTTCTACTTTTGCTGCTTCAGCACCGAGTGCAAGAGCAAGGGAGTCATTTTCCAAAATGTCTGTGATGACTAAAACAAATAGATCAAGACCTTTTGCTGCAATGACTTCATTGATTTTCGCTTCAATGTCAGCCTGTCTTGCTGTCACTTCAGCAATATCTACTGTATTGACTTGTGCAATTTCGACTTTGCTTTTGCCTAGTGCGAATTCTTTTGCATCAAGTGTAATTAATTCTTGAACCGTTTTTTGGCTTAGATCAGCGCCTGCTTTGAGCATATCTAGGCCGTAAACTTCTGGATCTACCCCTGCGATTTTTGCAAGCTCATGTGCAGCATCAATATCTTGCTGTGTGCATGTTGGGGATTTGAATAATAAGGAATCAGAAATGATCGCAGATAAAAGCAAACCAGCGATTTCTTTTTCAATCGTCACTTGGTTTTCTTTATACATTTTGTTTAAGATCGTTGCTGTACAGCCTACAGGCTCTGCACGATAGTAAAGAGGTTCACTTGTTTCAAAGTTGGCAATACGGTGGTGGTCAATGACCTCAGTTACTTGTACTTGATCAATATCGCTTACACTTTGCTGGAATTCGTTATGATCGACAAGAATGACTTGCTTTGTTTCATTTGCAGCCGTTTCAATGAAACGAGGTGCTTCTTGTTTAAAGAAATCTAATGCGTATTGTGTTTCTCCATTGATTTCTCCAAGTCTGACGGCTTCTGCCTGAACGCCGATTTTGTTTTTCAGATCAGCGTAAGCAATAGCAGAACAAATCGTGTCTGTGTCAGGATTTTTGTGTCCGAATACGAGTGTTTTTCCCATGTGAATTCTCCTTCTTACATTTATTGATGATGTTTCTATTCTAACAGCTTTTGACCTTGAATTCAGGGTTTATAGCTAAGAATAATCTAAAAAATTGTAACATGCTGTTTGAAAACTTGCATGTGCGGTTCCATATCGGTGTTCCACGTGAAACGCTCCCAGGACAGCCTGCATTTTACTTGAGATTTACCGCTATGGTAAAATAAAGGTTGGGGCAAGACATGATGGAGCTGACATCATACGTATACATAGAAGTACACATTGAGCAAGATATAGACAAAAGGATTGGATAGAGGTGAAGGTGTGAAACAAACAAAAGCGTTAGTAGAGGGCGCAATCATGATGAGTATTTTTGCGGTCATGATGCTGTTTTATTTGTATGTGCCGCTTTTATCTATTATTTTCTTTCTAGCTGCTCCGATTCCGATCATCCTCTATACAATCAGACACGGCTTGAAAAAAGGAATTGCTGCTGGCGCTATTGGCATAGTGATCAGCTTTTTAATTGGGTCTATGGCTGGACTCATGAGTGCACCTATCTTAATTGCCGTCGGATTGGGCATGGGTGTTTTCTACAGCAGAAGGCAGCCTGGGAATGCCATCATTACAGGTGCGCTGCTTTATTTATTCAGTATTCTCATCTCCTTTGTTGTCAGTGTCCAGCTCTTTCAAATCGATATTATGAATATTGCGAAAGAGTCGATTGAGCAAATGATGCCGATGGTAGAGAGTGTTTTAAAGCAATCCGGGGCTTCTGAAAAGGACATAGCTAAACAGCTCAAACAGTTTAAAGAGATGCAGGATACGGCATTAAGTGCTTTACCTGTAGCGTTATTGATTTTGGTGACGCTGATGGCTTTTGTGAATCACTGGTTCGTGCGGCCTTTGCTCAAACGGTTTGTTTCAGACATGCCGTCCTTGAAGAAATTTAAGGATATGCGGCTGCCAAAAAGCATGGTATGGTATTATTTACTCACATTGCTTTTGATGCTGATTCAGACGGAAAAAGGCAGCTTTTTATGGCTCGTTCAAACGAGTGCGTTTCAAATTTTATTTATACTGGTGCTTATTCAGGGATTTTCTTTTCTCTTCTATTATTGCCACGAAAAAAACATCTCAAAAGCGGTACCCATTTTCGCTGTCGTGTTAACGGTTTTCTTTCCGCCAATCGGTGTGATTGTGCGAATTATAGGGATTGCTGACATAGGCTTTGATTTAAGAGAAAAAGTAAAAAACAAATAATTCACTCTGAATGTTGAGGAGTTGATATCAGTGCCAAGCTTCTATAGAAAACCTGTCATCAAGTATCCGATCTTCGCGTTAATTGTTCTTGCGGTGGTCACAGTCCTCCTCAACCTTTATTTCAATTGGATCATAGGAGCAGTTGGTCTTATCGTCCTTGCAGGTGTGCTCTACTTCTTAAAGTGGGCAGATACGCAAGTGCAGAAAGAGATTGATTCATATATTTCAACATTATCCTATCGAGTCAAAAAGGTTGGAGAAGAAGCATTAATGGAGATGCCAATTGGTATTATGCTGTTTAATGACCAGTATTATATCGAATGGACCAATCCGTTTCTCGCTTCGTGCTTTCATGAGAGCACACTTGTCGGCAGATCCTTGTACGATACATTCGAGTCTATTGTGCCTCTTATTAAACAAGAGGTCGAGACCGAGAATGTGACGCTGAATGACCGGAAATTCAAAGTCATTATTAAACGGTCAGAGCGCCTTTTATATTTCTTTGATGTCACGGAACAGGTGCAGATTGAACGACAGTACGAAAATGAACGAACGGTGTTATCTTATATCTTTTTAGACAACTACGACGATGTCACGCAGGGCCTTGATGATCAAGTGCGCAGCGCGATTAATAGTGAAGTGACGTCTTTGCTCAACAATTGGGCACAAGAATACGGTATTTTCCTGAAGAGAATTTCGTCTGAACGATTTATGGCGGTTCTAAATGAGAGCATTTTAGCTGAGCTTGAAGCGTCAAAATTCTCCATTTTAGACGAGGTCCGTGAGAAAACAGGGGCACATAGTGCGACGCTTACTCTAAGTATCGGGATCGGTGCGTCCGTTCCTTCCTTGAAAGAGCTTGGAGCACTTGCCCAGTCGAGTCTTGACCTTGCCCTCGGACGAGGCGGGGATCAGGTCGCCATTAAACAGCCGAATGGAAAAGTGAAATTCTACGGTGGAAAAACGAATCCAATGGAGAAACGGACACGCGTACGCGCACGGGTCATTTCTCATGCTTTAAAAGAAATTGTATCTGAAAGCGGTAATGTCATGATCATGGGGCATAAGTTCCCAGACATGGACTCGATCGGTGCATCCATTGGGATTTTAAAGGTCGCCCAGGCCAATGGAAAAGAAGGCTATATTGTCATTGATGCCAATCAGATTGGCGACAGTGTTCAACGCTTAATTAGTGAAATTAAAAATTATGAAGAGCTTTGGTCACGTTTTATCACCCCAGAGGAAGCAATGGAGCTTGCAAAGGATGATACATTGCTTGTCGTCGTGGATACACATAAACCGTCTCTCGTTATGGAAGAACGGCTGCTGAATAAGATTGAAAATGTCGTGGTCATTGACCATCATAGACGCGGCGAGGAATTTATCCGTGATCCTTTACTTGTTTATATGGAGCCGTATGCTTCATCTACAGCAGAGCTTGTGACAGAGCTTTTAGAGTATCAGCCGAAGAAATTACGGATTAACATGATTGAGGCGACTGCGCTTCTGGCTGGGATCATCGTTGATACGAAGAGTTTCTCCCTGAGAACGGGGTCAAGAACGTTCGATGCAGCATCCTACCTTCGTGCAAAGGGAGCAGATCCTGTCCTTGTGCAAAAGTTCTTAAAAGAAACCGTCGATCATTACATCAAACGAGCAAAACTCATTCAGCATACAGAACTGTATCAAAATCAGGTGGCCATTGCTTCATTGCCATCTGACAGGTCGGAGTATTATGATCAAATTACGATTGCCCAGACAGCGGATTCCCTGTTG
Organism: Bacillus sp. FSL P2-0069; assembly: GCF_038593315.1. Lineage (NCBI taxonomy): Bacteria > Bacillati > Bacillota > Bacilli > Caryophanales > Bacillaceae > Bacillus > Bacillus sp. FSL P2-0069. The sequence continues at coordinate 3,635,143 of NZ_CP151984.1, read as the reverse complement.
TCAATGAGTGAGGTAGAAGCGTCATTTGCTGTCGCTAGACGAGATGACGACACAGTATGCATTAGTGCCAGATCATTAGGGGAAATCAACGTTCAAATTATTATGGAAGCATTAGACGGCGGCGGTCATTTGACTAACGCTGCTACCCAGATTTATGGTATAACCATTGAAGAAGCGGTAGGGAAATTAAAGGCTGCCATAGACGAATATTTCGAAGGAGGGGTTCAAAGATGAAAGTCATCTTTCTAAAAGACGTAAAAGGCAAAGGGAAAAAAGGCGAAGTCAAGAATGTAGCTGACGGATACGCGCACAACTTTCTCATCAAACAAGGGTTAGCTGTTGAAGCAACTCCAACGAACCTAAGCGCATTGGAAGGGCAGAAAAACAAAGAGAAAAAGAATGCCATCCAAGAGCTTGAACAAGCAAAACAATTAAAAGAAACACTTGAGGCGTTAACAGTGGAACTCACTGCAAAATCAGGTGAAGGCGGCCGTTTGTTTGGCTCGATTACAAGCAAACAAATCGCTGATAAATTGCAAAAAGATCATCAAATTAAACTCGATAAGCGTAAAATCGAGCTGAATGACGCCATCCGTGCATTAGGTTACACAAATGTACCGGTGAAGCTTCATCCAGAGGTACAAGCAACGTTAAAGGTACATGTGACAGAGCAGGCATAAGTAGAAAAGAACCCGTCTCACGAGGAGGCGGGTTCTTTTTTTATGAAGGATCTGAAATATAGACACTGCGTCCAGCACGCATACCGGATAAAAACATGAAAAATAGGATGATGATAAAGATGATAATCGCTGGTGTCCATGTATGTGTGGAATCAAAAAGGATACCAATCATGAACGGCCCAACAGCAGCTAATAAATAACCGAGAGACTGCGCCATTCCAGAGAGGGCAGCTGCTTGTTCCATATTGGTTGTACGTAAACCGATAAATGTGAGGGCAAGACTGATACTGGCCCCTTGTCCAATGCCGATCAATAGAACAGAGATGACAAGGATAGGCGTCGATCCTCCGAGGAGAAGTCCAATCATGCCGAGTAAATACACAAGGACAAGGCCGGCGACAAGCGGTCTTTGCGTTTTTAATTTTTCTGCAAAAACGGGCGTTAAGAAGGTGGATGGCAGCCCAACAAACTGCATAATGGACAGCATCCAGCCAGCTGTCGACAGGTTCATTCCATGGGATGTTAAGATATCAGGAAACCATGCGATGCTGCTATAGAAAAGGAATGACTGCAACCCCATAAAAAAGGTCACCTGCCATGCAACACGTGAACGCCATATTGGCTGCTCTGTAAGAGAAATACTTTTGACGTCCGCTGTATTCTGATGAAGAAGCTGCGGCGCCCAAACCATCATGGCGAGAAGGGCAAGTCCAGCCCATACAAGGAATGATGTATTCCAGCCGCCAGGCATCGTATGACTGAGCGGAACACTGACACCTGATGCAAGTGCAGCGAAGACGGACATTGAAGTTGTATATACACTTGTCATCAAGCCTGCATGTGCAGGAAATTTATGCTTCACAAGCCCCGGTAAGAGCACATTACAAATCGCAATTCCAACGCCGACCAGCGCTGTTCCAATCATTAAGAAGGTGATGGAGCCAAACGAGCGAATCACAATCCCAAAGAGAAGGACGGCAAGTCCAAGCCAGAGGGTTCGTTCATTGCCAAGTCGTTTTCCGATTTTAGGTGCAATTGGAGAAAGCAATGCGAATGAGAGCAGTGGTAATGTCGTAAGAAAACCCGCCAGTCCATTTGAAAGCTGTAAATCGGAACGAATCGCGCCGATAACAGGGCCAACGGATGTAATGGCAGGCCGAAGATTAAATGCAATAAGCAAAATCCCAGCAATCAGCAGGATGGTTTGTCCTGTACTGCGAGGATGTAATGTTGATTTTTCTAGTTGTTGTTCCATGAATGTAAACTCCTTTAATTCTTTAAGAAGAACGATCTTTCTTCTGTTCAAGCTCCGCTAATTTAGCTAATAAGATATGCTGCGGCATATGCATGATTTGTTCTAACGGTACATTGAGTGATGCAGCAAGCTTTTGTGCGGTATCGGCTGAGATTTGTAAAGGTCTCATGCGCAAATCCCTCCTCTTTCAATCTATACGTTCCAATATATCATATCGGCTTTGTGCCATGCTGATAAAAAATTAGCGTTCTCTTTGATAAAACCACTTTAGGGCCGATAAGAAATTTTTTTGAAATTGTTTCAGATGATGGCCCTCCCCTTGTTCGATGTGATATTGCAGCTGCCTTTCTTGCATCCCTTTCTGTAATAAAAGGTCATGCAGTTGTTTGTTGAATAAAGGCATGTGCTGTTGAGCAGATGTTTTGCCTTTCCCTTCTTCACTGCCTACAGACAAATAAATAAAGTGATCCACACACTGAATGCTTTGTTGTTTAGCAAACGGTAGAAAATCTTGATACCAAAATGACCCGGAGATCGATGCGATGTTTTTAAAAAGATCAGGGTGCATGAATAAAGTATAAATAGCAAACAGCCCGCCTAATGAAGCACCTACGTGGCTATGTTCATGACAGGTCTCTTGAACTGGATATTCTCTTTTGATATATGGGAGTAAGTCATTCGCTAAAAATGACACATACGTCTGTGCCTCACCTTTAAAGTCAGGAAACCCAGATCGCAGTGATGACGCCTTCCATGGTGTATATTCGTCAAGTCGATTGAATGGGTGTATGCCGACAATGATGATTGGCGAGATGGTTTTAGTTTCGATCATTCTTTCGATCTCTAGCAGGTGTGTTCTAAACAAAGAAGAGCCATCTTGTACAAAGACAGCTGGAACATCAATAGAGGTGTCCTGTGGAAGGTAAATATCAAGCTGACGCCCATTAAACTCATCATATAGAAACGTTCCGTTCATGTGTATCCTCTCCTAAAGGTTTTCAACTGCGTTGAAAAGAAGACAAAGGGCTAAACAATTTAGCCCTTTGTCAAAAATCTGATTACGCATCTGTTTAGTTGTTTTGATCTAACCATTTGACAGCCTTATCAAGGAAGGTTGTTTTGCTTAGTGCTGTTCCTCCTTGAAGCATAGGATCAACGGCATTTTCATTGATGTGCCCATTTTTCACAGCTTTTAGGCTTGTCCAAATTTTATTTTTCTCTAAGTCCTTCAATGCATTTGGATTCGAGGAGTTTTCCTCTTTAGAGAACTGAACAAAAATATAGTCAGGATTGAGTTCGCCAAGGCGCTCCAATGAAATCAATGCTTGTGCTTTGGCTTTTTTGATATCACTTGGTGCTGTAAATCCTAAGTCCCCATATAAGGTCGAGTTGAAGTATACGTCTTCAGGGTAAACGTACAGGTCGCCCTGTCTAATGCGCAAAATGACAGCTGTTTTGTTGCTGCTTTTGTCTTTCAGGGTTTCTTTCGCTTGTTTGAGATCTTTCTGATAATCAGAAATGATGTTTTTCGCTTCTTTACTTTTTCCAGTCAGTTCACCGAGTAATAATAGATTGCTTTCCCAGTCAGAAGAGACATGGGATACTGGGATCGTCGTTTGGACTTTATCCAATTTTTTAATTGTTGCAGGCGGGAACTTGGTTGATCCGAGTATCACATCTGGTTTTAGTTTTAGGATTTTTTCCAGGTTCGGTTCTGTTTTTTCACCGATACCTTCTGTTTTCGCTGTAATGTCTTTAAATAATTCAGGGAATGTGCCGCCTACAGTAGAAGCACCAATAGGCTCGATACCAAGTAATTTTGCATCTTCCATTGATTCAAGGCTTCCAGCAATGACAATTCGTTTCACTGGTGTTTTGAGTTTGTACGTTTGATCTAAGTAGTTGATATTTGTTTCTGCTGTTTCAGCTGACTTGCTTTTGGTCGTGTTTGAAGCAGGTTTATTTTCTGCAGCACCACAGGCTGCTGCGGTGATCGTCATGATACAAAGGATAAGCAATGCGAACCATTTTTTCATTTGTTTTCTCCTTTAACTGATAATTGTTCTCAATTAAAGATTGTAGTAGTCTTTTGTCCTTTTATCCATAGACAATGATCTGTCAAATGATGGACTTTTTACGGAAAAAAAGATAAAAGGTCCTGAATGACTCGTTGATGACTGGCTGCTGTGTATTCACGCCAAGGGTCAGACGTAAGTGGATAGACGGCTTGCTGCGTCACAGCCTTGAGATTTTGCCAAGACTCCTGCTGCTTTAACTTTTGATAAAAAGCAATGGTTTTTGGCTCCTTATGCAGGAAGAGGAAGATGGCGTCTGGATCTAGCTGTTGTATAGAGCGAATGCTGATTTTCTTTTCTATTAGCTGGCCGTCATTCTGAAAAGCTGGCAGAAGGCCAATATCTTGAAAAATTACTTCTGACATGGTGCGATTCACAGACAAATAGAGCTGATCTTGAAAGATACGAAGAGGCAGGACGGTTTTTGGTGGATGATCAAAAAGGCATGCCTTTTTCGCTTGAATGACGAGTTCCTCGTAATGAATCAGCCATTCTTCTGCTTCGTTCGCTTCATTTAGGAACGTAGCTGTTTGTTTGAATTGAGTGCGCCAATCTAATTGTGTGAATGGAACAAAGTGAACAGGACAGATGGTTTTTAACACTTGTTTTTCTTCCTCTGTCACATGATCATTGGCAATGATCAGCTCAGGTTTTGTTTCTTTTAATAGCTGTAAATTGGCTTCAGCGTGCTCGTTGATCCGATGTGCACTCAGGTGAATCGGAATTTCTTCTGCATGATGCTCAAAATCATGTGCTGTCCACTTAGGGTGAAGAGGGGCAGCATATGGGATGATGTGAATGGGTGTGAGCTGGCCGAGTATGGAATGGCCATAGGCTGCAATTTTCCGCTGACGGCTTTTCATATAAGTTGAAGGGGTTATGCCCGTTTTTTTCTTAAAGATGCGGCTGAAGTAATACGGATCTTGATAGCCGATTTCCAGTGCAATGTCTTTGAGCTTTGCGTTGCCTTTTGCCATTAATTGTTTGGCTCTAGCCATCCTTTTTTTGGTGATATAATCAGTGACACTCACATCAAAATGCTTTTTAAATAGCTCGCTGTAATGATTGGCGCTGATGCCAGCCATATGAGATAGACTTGTCAGGCTGAGGGGTTCTTCGGAATGTTGATCGATATATTGTTTTGTTTTGAAAAGGGCATGTGCCGTGTCACAAATATCTTCTTTATGCAGTGTGAAAAGCTGCATAATGAGCTGCTGAAAAAGAGTTTGGCTTCTAAAAAAGCTAATGGATTCAGGTCTTTGCCATTCCTCTGTCATATCGGATAATAAAGAATGAATATGTTCAATCGAGCTAATATCGATAAATTGCCATTTATTCAGTAAAGAACGGGCATGTTCCGTTGATACTTCTCCTATGTTTTGATTTTGCAGCGTGTAGAGCTGAAAGCGAAACAGATAGAGCTCGTGTTTTTGATAAGGCTCTGTTTTTAACATAAATGTTTCCCCAGGCATGATTGTATAGAGTGTCAGATGTTTCAATCGCCATTTTTGATCGTTCAATGTGAGTAAACCGCTGCCGCTTATGCTGAAGAGGAGGCAGAATGTATCTGATAGCTGCTGCTCTGTATGTGGAAGCTCTGCATTATTTATTTTTTCAGTATATGTTAATCGGTAGATGAATTGTTCGGCATTTGCCAATGTACGTAATTGATTGTTGTTTCCCATAAAACCACCTGATCTCTTATTGATTGATAAACATTCTCAATTAAATTGTAGCAGAAAGAGCTGAAAGATGGTGATGTTTATTCTGTCAAAAAAGCACCCTGATGGAGATCAGGGTGCGGTGATTTATTCCGTTTTTCCATGTGCTAGCGCAGGTTCTTTTGTTAAGCTTAATGGCCGCAAGTCCTGCCAGTGTGTCTGGATATAATCGATGCAGGCATTTCTAGTGTCTTCCCCAAAGACTTTTTCCCATCCATCTGGCACTGGTGCAAATGATGGCCAAAGTGAATGCTGTCCTTGTTCATTGACCAGCACAAGAAATACACCGTCTTCACGATCAAAGGGATTTGTCATTTGTCATCTCTCCTTTATTCTTAGTGCTTTTGTTTGACCCGATGCAGTGCGTTGTCTAAGATGACACCAATTTCTGCTAGGGGTTTAGGCTGGCACATGTCTTTGTGCCGGCAATGAATGTCGTGCTGTTCGATTGTTCCGTTGATATAAGGTGCCCATGCTTCGGGATCAATTGGTGTAAACCAATCTGGGATAATGGTAGATCTAAAGAATAATATGTCCCCCTGATAAGTTTTTGGCTGATATTCTCCGAGCAATCGAACTGAATTCACATAGGTTTCTTTTAGATTTCTAATGGCATCTTCATTTAAGCTAGCTAGTGCACTGCCATCTTTTTTCAAGATGTCGATGGCACTTTTCATCGTGAGCGGTTCACCTGTTAAGGTATCTGGATCATAACCGCCAAGCGCAAGAAGAGCGATTAGTGCTTCTTCTTCATCAGGTGCTGCTTTAATCGGTAAGAAATGGTTCGGATAGGCATCCAGCATCGCAACGAGTGCGATTTCTTCACCTTGCTTCTGGAGCTGTGTAGCCATAGCCTGAACAACGTTTCCGCCTAATGACCAGCCAAGAAGATGATAAGGGCCTTTTGGCTGAATCGTTTGGATGTGCTTGATGTAATCCGCAGCCATATCATCTAGTGTGTGCGGGTAGTCATCTTTTCTTGCGATTCCTCGAGCCTGTAATCCATAAATAGGGATGTCTTTTTCTAATGTATTCAAGAGACCTGCATAGCACCAGCTAAGACCACCTGCTGGATGAACACAGAAGAGTGGATATCTTTCTCCATTTGTTCGCAGCGGCAGCAAGATGTCTAGTGCGTTTTCATCGCTTCCTGTTTCTAGTTTCTCTGCCAAACTTGCCACATTTGGTGCTTCAAACAATGTTCCAATGCTTAGTTTGACACCAAGTGCATCACGAATGCGGCTGATTAAACGAACTGCAAGCAGTGAATGCCCGCCAATGTCAAAAAAGCGATCGTCTATGCTGATTTTAGGCAAATCAAGCACCTCTTCAAAGAGATGACATAGGATTTCCTCTTTCGGGTTTCTAGGGCCGCGGCCATCTGCTTGCTGCATATGCAATTGAGGTGCTGGCAGTGATTTTTGATCAAGCTTCCCGTTTGCTGTAAGCGGCATGGCGTCAATCTGTACATATGCCGCGGGCACCATGTAATCAGGAAGACTGGCTGCTGCAAAATGACGAAGGGTTTCAGTATCGAAACGGTCTTCTTCAGTTGTGACGATATATGCGACTAAGCGTTTGTCGCCAGGCTGATCCTCTCGCATCATGACGGCAACTTGTGCAACTGCATCGTGGCGTGCCAGAACGGCTTCAATTTCTCCAAGTTCAATGCGAAATCCGCGTATTTTAATTTGATGATCAGATCTGCCAATGTAATCAAGAGCCCCTTCTTCTGTCCAGCGCGCAAGGTCGCCTGTACGATACATCCTTGTGCCAGGTGCCCCATATGGATCGGCAGGGAATCGATCTGATGTCAGGTCAGGTCTGCCTAGATAACCTCTTGCAAGGCCAGCTCCAGCTACATACATTTCACCTGTCGTCCCAGGGGGAACAGGCTGCAGGTATTCATCTAGTACGTACACGTGTAAATCAGGAATCGGTTCGCCTATTAAACTGCTGGAGTTCTTTGTGATCATATCTCGATTGAGTTCATTGTACGTAACGTGTACGGTGGTTTCTGTGATGCCGTACATGTTAATGAGCTTTGGCTTACAGTCTGAGTGACGGCTGTACCAATCTTCTAATCTGCTAAGCTCTAATGCTTCACCGCCAAAGATGACATAGCGGAGTGATAATGCTTGGCCTAGTGTTTGTTGTTCCTTGTCTATCTGCATGAGCTGATAGAAGGCAGAAGGTGTTTGATTAAGTACAGTCACGCCTTCCTCAACTAGAAGCTGCAGCATCTCTTCTGGGGAGCGAGAGATGGTATGAGGTACAATGACAAGCCGGCCGCCATATAAAAGTGGTCCCCATATTTCCCATACTGAAAAATCAAAGGCATATGAATGGAACATTGTCCAAACATCTTCTTCATCAAATTGGAACCAATGTTCAGTAGATGTCAGAAGACGGATGACATTTTGGTGTGGGATGACCACTCCTTTTGGTTTCCCTGTAGAACCGGATGTATAAATAATATAGGCCGGATGCAGAGAAGATAGCGGCTCAATTCTGTCTATATCAGCTGGATTGTGATTTGGCGTAGTCAGCAATTGATCGCTCGTTTCCTTTTCGTCTAACAAAATCAAATCGCAATCAGCAGGGAGGTGCATTGCATCTGCTTTTGTTGTGATGCTGCAAACGGGTTTGGCATCTTGTATCATGTATGCCAGCCTGTCTGCTGGATAATCGGGATCAAGCGGAACATAGGCTGCGCCTGCTTTATGAACGGCTAATAAGCTTATGAGCATATCGATTGATCTAGGCAGGGCAAGTGCAACGAACTGTTCTGGTCCAACGCCTCTTTCTATTAATAAATGAGCAAGACGATTGGCTTTGTTGTTTAACTCACCATAGGTCAGCTGCCTCTTGCCATCCGTTACTGCGACTCGATCAGGAGATTGCTGCGCCGTTTTTTCAAATAAAGCCGGGAGACTATGTGCTTGGTCTAACTGAGCAATTGTCTTTTTGTCAGGGAGAAATGTTTGCCGCTCTTTATCTGATAAAATGTTCACTTGACCAATCGGCAGATGCGGGCGCTCAGCTACCTCTGTTAAAAAGCGCTTCATTCTGTCAGCGATTGCTCGAATGGTGCTTTGTTTAAATACATCTGTGCTGAATTCAAACAATCCTGTTAATCCCGCTGCTGACCCAGTTTCCGTTCTTTGTTCTGCCAATTCGATGGTCAGATCAAATTTAGCTGACCCTACTGGTTTCACGTAAAGATCTGAGTCAAGTTGTGTCAGCTTCATTTCTGCCTTCGGTGTATTTTGGAAGGCTAGCATGACCTGGAACAATGGATTTCTTGATCTGGACCGGGTTGGGTTTAGGATTTCAACTAGCCGTTCAAATGGCAGATCCTGATGCTCATAGGCTGCTAGGTCAACGTCTCGCACTCGCTTCAATAGCTCACTAAAGGTTGGATTACCAGCTGTATTTGTACGTAATACTAGTGTGTTCACAAACAAGCCCACAATATCGTCAAGTGCATCGTCATTCCGTCCAGCAATTGGACTGCCGATTGGGATATCTGTACCGGCCCCAATGCGTGTCAGTAATGCTGCAAGTGATGCTTGAAGCACCATGAACAAACTCACTTGATGCTGCTTTGCAAGCTCAAGGAGGTTCTGATGTAAAGCGGGTTCAATCGTAAAGTCTATCGTCGCACCGTTGAAGCTTCCTTCCTGTGGACGCGGGAAGTCATAAGGCAGTTCAAGTTCTTCAGGCAGGTCATGTAAGGCATCTTTCCAATAGCTGAGCTGCTTGGCAAATAGACTATCCGCCTTTTCTTCACTGCCCAACAGCTTCTGCTGCCAAATAGCATAGTCAGCATATTGAACAGGTTCTGCTGGCAAGGAGATGGATTTTCCTTGTATACGGGCTTCGTAAGCAGCAGCTAAGTCTCGCGTCAATGGTGCAAGTGACCAGCCGTCACCAGCGATGTGATGCAGCAATAGAAGCAGTACGGATCGGTTTGCATCAAGCGTGAATAATTCAGCTCGAAGTGCAGGTTCTTCTTCAATCTGAAAGCTATAGCGAATGGCTTCGTTTAACTGATTCTCAATTTGTTGATCGCTTGAAGCTGTGACATGGAGTTCAGGCTGAACACTTTTCGGGTGTAAAATGACCTGTCTTGGCATGCCGTTCTTATCTGGAAAAATGGTTCTAAGGGTTTCGTGTTTTTCAGTGATATCTGCCAGTGCACCAATGAGAGCTGTTTGATCTAGTGTACCTGTCAGCTGAATGACAAGTGGAATATTGTAAGTTGGACTTGGCCCTTCAAGGCAATGAAGGAACCAGAGCCGTTTTTGGGCAAAGGATAATGGAATTTCATCTGGTTTGTCTTCAACCTGAAGCGGCGGCCGAATGTCCTTCGCTTTGTCAATGTGCTGCGCAAGCTCAGCAACCCGAGGCGATTCAAAAATGGTACTCATGCTTAGGTCTGCGCCAAGTGTATCGCGTATACGTCTAAGCAGGCGAGCGGCGAGTAAGGAATGTCCTCCTAAGTCAAAGAAACTATCATCTATGCCAATTTGAGATAGGCCAAGGGTTTCTGCAAATAAACTACATAACATGTCTTCTTGTGGTGTTCTAGGTGTACGCTCAGAACTAACTAAAGACATATTTGGTGCTGGTAATGCTTTGCGGTCGATTTTGCCGTTTGGTGTAAGTGGAAGTTCTGGTAACACGACAACAGCAGAGGGCACCATGTAGTCAGGAAGTAATGCAGCCGCAAACTGCCTGAGCTCTGAAGGGTGCAGAGAAGACCCGTCTGTCAGCACAACATACGCACAAAGCAGCTGCTGCCCAGGTTGATCCTCACGAACGATAACAGATGTATGCTTTATGGCTTGATGCTGCATCATCACTGTTTCAATTTCACCTAGTTCAATACGGAAGCCGCGGATTTTAATTTGATGATCGGCACGGCTGATATAATCAATTGAACCATCTTCACGCCATCTGGCTAAATCACCAGTGCGATACATTCTCGTGCCTTTTGTGCCGAATGGATCAGCGACAAAGCGTTCAGCCGTTAAATCATATCGTCCAAGATATCCTCTGGATACTCCTTCACCTGCAATATAAAGCTCACCGATTGATCCTGCTGGGACTGGGTTTAGTCCTTCATCTAAAATGTAAATGCTCGTATTCCAAATGGGTTTACCAATTGCCGGTCCACTATTTTCTCGATGTGCTGTGACATTTTCCATCGTAGACCAGATCGTCGTTTCTGTAGGTCCGTACAAATTAGTAATGTCACATTGAAGAGATTGCAATGTGTGCAAAAGGGAGGCAGGGAGTGCTTCACCTCCAACAAGAACACGCATACCTGTGATCACATCAGGGTATTCATCTGCCAACGCATGCCACAACGTTGGTGTTGCCTGCATGATTGTGACATGATGAGAACGAATCATGTCTGAAAGCTTTGCTGGTTCTTGTATGGTTTCTTTTTTTGCCAATAAAATAGCAGCCCCATGTAAAAGCGGTAGGAACATTTCCAGCCCAGAAATATCAAAGGCAATGGTCGTTACCGCTAAAAGCTGGTCTTTTTGATCTAATAAAAATGAATCTTGCATGGACAATATAAAGTTGATCACATTTCGTTTTGTTACTACAACACCCTTTGGTTTGCCTGTCGATCCTGACGTGTAGAGGATGTAAGCTGGGTGATGTGGAGAGCCCTCGCTCCAAGCCGGATTGATGTGCGGACTGTCTGCTATCTCCTGATGAACAGTTGAATCATCCAGCTGAACGATGTGCGGATGGTCCAAACCGTCTGCTGTCTCTTTGACTGTGAGCAAGCACGCTGGTTTGGCATCTTCTAGCATATAGGCGACACGATCGTTAGGATAATCAGGGTCTAGTGGCAGATATGCGGCTCCCGTTTTGACGACGGCTAATAGACTTACGACCATATTGATGGACCGAGGCAGAGCAATTGCGACAAATTGTTCTGGTCCAATGCCATGTTTTTTCAAATAATGAGCTAATTGATTAGCCCGCTGATTCAACTCTTCATAGGTCAAAGTAATTCCTTCAAACTGTAATGCTTTTGCTTGTGGTGTTTTGCTCACCTGTTTTTCAAATAGTTCCCGCAAAGATTCCTGTGGTAATTCTTGTTTTGTATCATTCCAGTGCTTGAGAATGTTCTCTTTTTCTTTAGACAAAAGAAGGTTGAATTGACTGATCGTCTGATCTTCCTCTAGTCCGGTTATTTCCTCCAGCAATTGCAGAAAACGCTGCTGATGAGCGTCAACTGCTTGCTCTTTGTAAACGGCAGGGTTTGCATCAAAGTCAATTTGAAATCCGTTCCCATCCGCGCGGTCGTATATGTTAATCGATATATCATCCACGGGTCCTGCTGAAAGGTTATGTGCTTGACCAATACTTTGATCAAACACGAGATCATAATCAAATGGCATGATATTGATCTGTGGGCCAAATAATCGCTGATTTCTTCCGATGAGTTTAAAGTCTCTCCGCATGTCCTCGTGACGATATCTTTGATGAGGGCGAATGGCTTTTAATTCATCAGATACTTGCCGAACAAGAGCTGAGAGTGTCATTTCTGGTTTGCATGTTAAACGAAATGGTACCAGGTTCATGACCATTCCGGGTGTTTGTAAGGCGCACGATCCAAGGCGCATCATCACAGGAAGCCCTAAAACAATATCATGTGCACCAGTCATACGATGCATATATAATGCGGATGCTGCAAGGATCATTTCATGCCACGTACCACCGAAGGCTTGAGCATTTCTTTTCATTTTGCTTACCTTTTCGGCATCGAAGCCAGCCGTTTTTCGAATAAAATGATCCGACGTTCTTGGTGCAAGCTCAGCAAGGCTGACAATTTCAGGTTGATCAGCAAAGCGATTTTTCCAAAACGCTCGATCAGCTTCATATCGATTGGACTGTCGATAAGTGGACTCCTCTTGAACTACGTCATGTAAGGCTCCAAATGTTTGAGGAGGCACAGGTGTCCCTTGCGATAAGGCTGAATAGACCTCAGCAACACGACGTGCAATGAGCGAAAAGGCGAATCCATCAATGGCAATGTGATGAATGCGCTGATACCAGATAAATCGGTCGTCAGCAAGCTGAAAAAGTACTTCACGGAATAATACATCTTTCTCTAAAGAGACTGGTGTTGAAAGATCTGCCTTCATCCATGCTTTAGCCGCATCAAGTGGCTGTTTTTCATTTTGTAAATTGACATATTGAAATGGGATTTCTTTCTTAGATGTCATCCATTGCTTTGGACCGTCAGTATCTTCAATGAAGTGCATATACAAGGAATCTGCTTCTAAGACAGTCTTTCTAATGGCGGCTTCAAAATGTATGGGATCAATAGGACCTTTAATATCTATATACTCAGCTGTATTGAAAATAGGATTAGCTGGATCAAGCTGCTGCGCATACCAAATGCCTGATTGGGCACCGGTTAGTGGGAATGAATCGACTGACTGGATCGACAAGGGTCTATACCTCCTTTACAAGTAATCGATATTTGGGATAGATGGCTGCTTTTCTGGGAAAAGAAGAGTCCGCCAATGAGCGAGCGTTGGATTTGCTGCAAGCTCAACGAAATTGACTGCCGCTCCTTGCTGCCTCCACTTTTCCGCTAGGCTCATCATTCTAATAGAATCAAGCCCAAGGTAGACGAGATTCTCATCAAGCGGTATTTCATTTGGATCGATTTGGAGATACTCAGCTACTTGGTGAACGATGGCCTCAAAGGATAAATCATCACTGTTTGCTTCTTGTCCTGTTAAATGACTGATGATTTGGTTTGTCGTTGTGGTGACTGCACAGCGTTCAGCTGCATAGGTCATGGCCATTTTGTGATGTTTCAGTGAAAAGTCAGCGACGGCATCGGCGACAAAAAAGGTTTCAATATCCAGCATGAATGCTTCTGCGGCTGTCAGCATACAGCCAATATGTGCATATACGCCAGTAATGATCAGTTGATCACGCCCGCCTTCTTGAAGAATATCCAAAAAATTAGATTTCTTGAATGCGCTATAACGCCATTTTGTCAGCATTGTATCTGCCTCAGATGGAGCAAGCTGATCAATGATTTTTGTCAATGCTTCATCATCACCAAGTCCAGGTCCCCAAAAATCTGTTAATAAGGCACGATCCTTCGGGTCTTGGTCACCAGGTTGCGCTGTATAGACGACGGGGATTCCAAGTTCATTGCATGTATCACGTAATTGTTGAATATGCTGCACTAACTCTGTGATCGGTGATGTATCTTGTTGAAATGCATTTAAAAAATATTGCTGCATGTCATGTATCAGCAGAACAGCACGTTTCGGATCTGGTATCCAGTTCACTTTATTTTCGGGTAAATCTTGTGTGCTTGGCATTGGATATGCAGGAATAGTAGGGATTGCCATGGTTTTCACTCCTCTTTTTTATACGTTGGCAGTATGGGTTGCAGCTAATTCTCTTAATGCTTTTTTACTGACTTTGCCTACACCTGTTTGCGGGAACGCATCGATCCATTCAATGCGGTCGGGAATTTTAAAGGCTGCGAGCCCGCGTTCTCTTAGAAATGATTTTAAGATGTGCGGTGCTGGTTTGTTGTTTCCTTTCGCGATAACAAAGGCACATGAGCGTTCGCCAAGAAATGGATCTGGCATAGACACCATGGCGGCATCATGAATGTCAGGATGCGCAAGTAAATGGTTTTCAACTTCTTCAGCGGCAACTTTTTCGCCGCCACGATTGATTTGATCCTTGTCTCTGCCTTCTACAACAACATTTCCTTCTTTGGTTAATCGCACGATGTCACCTGTTCTGTAAAAGCCATCGGGTGTAAATGCTTTTTTGTTTTGTTCATCGGCTTTATAGTAGCCGCGAATCGTATAAGGTCCTCTTGTTAAAAGATGTCCAGCCACTTCATGCGGGACGGGCTTGTCCTCATCATCTACCACTAGTACCTCATCATATTCAGACATTGGGCGTCCTTGTGTATGAATAATGACATGTTCAGGATCATCTAATCTGGTATAGTTGACCAGACCTTCTGCCATGCCAAAAACTTGCTGTAACTTACATCCAAGTGTAGGCTTCACTCGTTTTGCTGCCTCAGCACTGAATTTAGCACCACCGACTTGTAAGACTTCAAGACTCGATAAGTCATCTGACCGATGAGGAGCGGCCTCTAGCCAAATCAATGCGATAGGTGGAACGACAGCGGTAATGGTCGCCCGTTCTTTTTCAATGAGTGGAAAGACGACATCAGGGCTTGATCCAGGTGCAAGAACGACTCTTCCGCCTGCGTATAACGTTCCAAGGACGCCAGGCGAGCTTAATGGATAGTTGTGCGCAACTGGAAGTGCAGCTAGATACACACTTTCTTGTGTGAGCTCGCACACCTCATTGCTTTTCCAAAGACTATAAATATAGTCATCATGTGTACGAGGAATGAGCTTTGAAAGGCCTGTGCTGCCTCCAGATAACTGAAGAAACGCAATATCGCTTGCCTCTACATGAATTTGAGGATCAAGAGCTGGGTCCTTTCGCAGATCATCCAAGCAAAGGAATTCCTCAGCTTCCCCTGCAACAATGACATGAGGTAATGAGGGAAGCTTTTCTTTCACTTGACGTGCGAGTGATCGATAATCAAAGCTGCCATCAATATCTGGTATGACATATGCATCTGCTTCGGCAAACTCAATAAAATAAGTGATTTCACTGCTTCTATGAGATGGCAGAGAGAACACGGGTAAAGCACCGATTCGAAATAAAGCGAAAATGACTTCAAAAAAAGCAGGAATGTTAGGAAGCTGCACGACAACTCGACTGCCTTTTTGAATTCCAAGCTGATGAAAACCGGCAGCAAGACTGCTGACGCGTTCGTCAAGTTCTTGGTAGCTTATGTGCGTATCAGCGTATGTAATGGCTGTTTTATTTCCTAACGATGCGGCGCGTTCACGAAGCATACCGCCAAAGGTTTCCCCACGCCAACAGCCGTTTTCACGGTAGCGTTTTGCAAATTCTTCTGGCCATGTAGGTGGTTGAACAAACATGTTTTTGTCATCTCCTATTTATTTTTATCACTGATGGATGCCCATCGCGTGAAGCATCGTGTTGAATTTTGCAGATGTTTCAGCTAGCTCTTCTTCTGCCTTTGATCCTTTGACCACTCCTGCACCAGCAAAGAGACGTAGGGAGTGACCCTCAGCTTCTGCACAACGAATGGTGACAATCCAATCACCATCACCATTTGTATCTGCCCAACCGATCATTCCTGTGAAAAATCCTCGATCGAAGGGTTCAATCGCTTGAATGGCTTCACGTGCATCTGCTGTAGGTGTTCCGCATACTGCGGGTGTTGGATGAAGGCTAAGTGCCAAATCAATTGAGGACACACTGGAATCTATTAAGTCACCTTTGACCACAGTAGATAAATGCCACATCGTTTCTGTTTGAATGACGGATGGTGATGCAGGCACATCTAGTATATGACAGTATGGAGTAAGCGCTTTAGTGACAGCTTCAACAACCACTGCGTGCTCGTGTAAATCCTTCGCTGAGGTAAGGAGTTCATCGCGGCGGCGCTGGTCTTCTACTGGATCTGAACTGCGCGGCCGGGAACCAGCAAGTGGATTGGAAATCACAGATGAACCGGTTTTAGAAAGGAGCAGCTCAGGGCTTGCCCCAAGAAGTGTGCGCTTTTGGGAAGACTTCGGATCAGCTACATTTGCAGCAAACGTATAGCCAGTCGTATTATAACGAGCCAGTCGTTCGAGTATTGTTTTCGTAGGAATGTCTTGATTTGATTTGAGATGGAGAGATCGAGAAATGACGATTTTGCTAAGCTCTCCTTTTTCAATTTTAGCTAATCCTTCGTTCACACCATTCATGTAGACTTCAGGAGAAGGGTCAGGTGTCACCTCATAGGATGGCGATGCCGCTTCTGACTCCTCATCACCTTGTTGAAATTCGAGTGGATCACTAAACTGTACATGGACTGGTACATTTAAACGAACGGGCTGCGCCGGATCAAATGGGACAGCACCAGCCACAATCGGTGTTTGAATTCCAGCTTGTTTGGCATCTTCAAATACGTGCGCTACCCTTGTGGATAGTTCATTTAGCTGATTGGTTTCAATATGCTGGAAAATCCCTTCGGCAAGTATCGTGCGTTTAGGTGAAGCAAGAAAAAAAGCGCCTGGCTGATAGTCTTGAAGCAATTGTACTTTTTCTTCGGACGACAATAATGAATGTTTCATGAAAAGGCCTCCTTTTAAATGAAATGCTAGATTCCGAGTGTTGCGCCGCCATCAATCGTGAGATTCTGCATCGTAATATGACTGGATTGCTCAGATGCAAAGAAAATGACTGCATCAGCGATATTTTGAGGATCAGCGATTTTTTGTAAAGGAATACCGGTTTTATACGTCTCTAGTGAACCTTTAATCACCTGATTTTCTCCTTGTTTATCAGGCCATAAAGCCCATTGCATAGGCGTTGCGGTAGACCCAGGAGAGACGACGTTGCACCTGATTCCATAGGCAGCCAGTTCTAATCCAAGCGTTTTTGTAAATGAAGTGGCTGCTGCTTTTGAAGCGGCATAGGCAGCCATATTCATTCTAGGAATGGCACCTGCGTTAGAGCTGACGGTCACAATGACCCCTTCTGATCTTTTCATCATGTATTTGGAGACAGCTTGAGATACGTAAAAGACACCATGTGTGTTGACTGCGAAAGTTTGTTGCCAGTCATCTGCACTAAGCTGGTCAATAGAACCCATTCGAAGAATGCCTGCTACATTGACCAGTAAATAAATGGGGCCAAGCTGCTTTTCAATTTGATCGACAATGTGCTGAACAGATGCTTGATCGGTAATGTTACCTGGATAGGCAAAGGCACGTATGCCTTCATCCTTCATTTGCTGGACGGTGCTTTGCAGCTGATCTTCTTTTACGTCAACTGCTGCAATAATCGCACCTTCTTCGGCTAGTCTTTTTGCGACTGCTTGTCCAATACCCTGTCCTGCGCCTGTGATAAGGACAACTTTTTGAGATAGACCACTGTGTTTCATGTGTTCACTGCCTTTCCTTCATGTCTGTGGTTGTGAAAGGATCATCATGATAGAGTGCAAATCGAAAAGCGTCATTCATCAGCACCGGTAAAACGGACGTATGTCCTTCTTTAGGGAATTCGTGATAGGCTGTATGCAAGCCATATGGGGATAAGGGCAGCATACGATTTGCTAGTGAATTTGCATGATCATTCATTTGACACGGATGATGTTTTTCTAACTCACCTACACCTACAAGCAGCCTGACATCCATAGGCATCTGACGTATATGGCTGGTGAATTGGTGTTCTTTTTCTAGAAATAATTTTTTGTTCCAGTGGATAGAAGGACTGCCTGCAATATATGTTTGATAAGCATCAGGGTGCTCAAATAGTGTGTGTAATACAAAAAGACCGCCAAGAGAGTGCCCAAATAGTGTTTGACGACTCTGGTTGATCGGAAAGCGCTGCTCGATATAAGGCTTTACAATCTTTTCTAAAAAAGAAAAGAACGCAGAGGCGCCGCCATATGTATGGGTGGAGAAATCCTTTCTTTTGCCACCAATGGAAGCGTCAGGGCCGGTTAGAGTGAGATCATAATGCCTGAGCGGATGATAGGGCGCTTCTGTCTGATAGCCAATTCCAACAATGATGGCAGGTACAACACCTGTTTTTTCGGGTCTTCTTGACTGTAAACGAATGGCTTCGACCATTGTGCCAAAAAGTGAATTCCCATCAAGCACGTACATGACTGGAAAACCAGCCGCTGGAGGAGTAGTAGTCGGTTTAAATATAAAAAGTCTGTATGGGTGTGCTGTGATATCCAGTTGCTCCGTCCCAGGTATAAAAAAAGGACGGCTTTCTCCGAAAAGAGAATCCTCAGTACCCATTCCTTCAGGGCGTTTGGACATGTGTAAAAAATCCCCTTCCTCAAATTGACTCTCATATGCTGATAAAAGCAGGCTTGCGGATATAGGATGAGTGTAGAGATTGAAGAATGGTCCCTTCAAATGAAAATGATTCTCAATTATCACGCAAGCAAATCAAATGATAATGGTTATCAATTATGAAGTCAAATGTTCATTAAGTGGTGTAATTGATAATTTGATCTAAATTTTCGGAAAATAAAGGACTAAATAACTACCAAATGAATGGAAATAGGGAATGCCGGACTGAGTCATTTAAAAAGAGGAGAAATGCCAAAAGACCTTGACCGTCACGGGATATTTACCATTTTCTTCTGTTTGATTCAGGAATATATATAGGTTTTTCTTCTTGAAATCATTTTGAGGAAAAATAAGTCTATAGACCTTCTTGTATTTTTAGGAAAAAAGAGGAGAATTTTTCGAAAAGCTGGTGAGCATATCTCACAACTTATTCAATCTCATGCGTAAATTCATATACAATTTTCTAAGGAAGACAAGATCGAAGGGAATGTAGGCAGAATGAAAACTCCATTAGGAAAGCTAAGGCTAAAACTGCTTGAACATCAGTTCAAACTGAAAAATACGTTTACAGTGGAAGAATATCATGAAATGAAGCAATCATTACATGATATACGGATGACATTTGCGGCCTATGAACAATGGGATTTATACCAGCGGGCCACCGATATGATCACCATCCTCCTCTTTCAACACGCCCTCAAGCAAAACCACCATTAACACTTTCACTTTTTATGAGCAGCGTATTTCTTATGAAAGGACGGTGCTGTTTTAAAGTTGGCCAAATATCATATAGCATCAAAAATGCGGAAATGAAAAAAGTAAGGGATGTCCCCTTACTTTTTGATCAATTGGTGTACATGTCTGTAAACACCATTCAATTAGAATCCATCTGTGACATCATATTCGTAACGAATATCGGCTTTGACATTGCTCATAGTAGATCTCGCAGTAGCCTTTGCGTTGTACTTAAAGCTCCATTTTTGAGCTACTTTTAATTCATCTTCCAGTGAAATACGATAAGACCCACTTGTTGCAGATGAAAAAAGTGATTGGTTCCAAATCTTGTTTTCATCAGCCATCAGTTTGTGTGTGACATTTCCTTGGTTAGGCGATTGGGTACTAGTTGTTGAAATCGATTTAACGATAGCATTGTTAGGAATAGAAGAATTGTTCGTTAAATCCATTGTAATGACAGAAGAATCAACACCTGCTAGATTCAAAGATGAATTCCCCAAGTTGGTAGCAGTCCCGGTAAAATTGAATGTCCCATTCCCAGATTTGATACGATCTTGAATGGAGACAGTAAAATACATATTCCCTGTATATGAGCCACGGGTCACTTTCACAAAATAAGTTTCTGAAGTTGAAGTAACGTCACCAGTATTTGCAAATATAAAGGGTGTTACTGAATCAGGATTAATCACTCTTGACCCTGGTTTAGAACTCTTCGAATTATATACCTCGATTTTCATCCCCGTATATTGCTTATTATACGAACTTCGCACATAGACCCTTTCACCCTTATTGATCGTGAACTGATAATACGCTTCATTTTCACCTTCAGGTAAGATTGTTGTATCTGGGCGACTATTTTTCCAATATCCCATTGAGCTTGCTGTGTTAGGGCTGTTATTCCCCGTTATCGCTGCTTCTGCTGAATTAGGTGCAAAAAGACTAGTAATAAGCACTAATACTAATGCAGGTAATAAAAAAAGTTTAAAGATAGTATTTGTCATATTTTAACCCTCCTTGTAATAATTACTATATCGGATCAAAACTAACAAATTTTAACTTAATTGCCGATATATTTAATAATCACTAATTTTTTTAAAAGGAGAATCAAAATGAAAATTAATACGTCGTACACGGCAGGTGCTTTAAACAATCAGAACCGAATAGACTATAAGGGTCAATCAGCTATTAAAAGTACAAATGAGGTGATGACCGAATCTGATAGACGGATGAAAATACTAGATGAAAAATATGAAAAAATAAATGAACAAAATAAACGTTTCAAAAATCCTCATGGTCATATACACGATAAGTATCGAAATCCACGCTCGCCTTATTTTAGGAGTGATCTAACTAAAGTAGAAAGAGAAGCTGCATATACGATGGAGATTGGCTGGGCTAATTCTGGAAAAGGAGGTCAATATGACTTTAATGACGCCATCTTCCGTAACGAAAAACGGTACGATCCTACTCAAGAAAGCGTAGAGAAAAAAATATTCAATCGGCAAAAGGTCAACGAACAAATACAAGATTTATTCTCTAAAAACGGTATAACCATTCCTAAAAACACAAATCTCACTTTTACCATTGACCCGAACAATTTTAAATTGGTGGTAAGTGGTTCAAAAGACGAAACGCTGATGAAACAAATAGAAGACTTATTAAATACAACCAACAATACAAGAGAATTATTTTTCCATATCATGAAAAGCAGAAATGATGATTCTACTCAATTCACACCGGATTCTCTGGCAAAGTTCCATCTTGTTAATCAAATCAAAACGGTCACAGGCTTCAATTTAAAGGATTTAAGCATTGTAAATGGTCAATTTGTAACGGATAACGGAACGAATATTTTTGATCTATACAAAGAAGAACTTCTTAAAAATCCATATACAGCAGAAAATGCGCGCATTGCCGCTTCACATTACGGTGCACAGCTATTTGACCTAGCGAAAAACGGGTTTGATTCCATTCCAGATTTGGTTTTATCTATTGGTTATCAAAACGGTTCTTTACAAGACATTGGGCAAAAAGTGAATTATGGGGTTAAGAAAGCGATAGATTAACAAAACTTGAACGATGACAGATACAAAATCATTAGCGATAACGAAAGACTCTATAACAATTGATGTTACAGAGTCTTTTCTATTGAAATGCGCTGGTTTGCACAAAATATCAACATGGTAATTTTGACTATAGTCGATGTTTTTCACTTTTTTATTGATGAAAATGTTAAAATGATGAGTAGCGTATTTTTTTATGAAAGGACGGTGCTTGGCATGACGGAACTTCTCGATGACCGGCTGCCGCCGCAAAATATAGAAGCCGAGCAGGCCGTATTAGGTGCTGTTTTTTTAGAACCATCTGCGCTAACGCTCGCTTCTGAGGTATTAATTCCAGAGGATTTCTATAGAATGTCGCATCAAAAGATTTACAATGCGATGCTTGTACTTGGCGATAGAGGAGAACCGGTCGATCTTGTCACGGTGACATCTGAGCTTGCCAATACAGATTTACTAGAAGAGGTAGGCGGGATTTCGTATTTAACCGACATTGCGAACTCTGTCCCAACTGCCGCAAACATTGAATACTATGCAAAAATTGTAGAAGAGAAATCCATTTTAAGACGTCTGATCCGTACGGCGACAACCATTGCACAAGATGGGTATACGCGTGAGGATGAAGTAGAGGACCTGTTGAGCGATGCGGAAAAGACCATTATGGAAGTGGCGCAGCGTAAAAACTCAGGAGCCTTTCAAAACATTAAGGACGTTCTTGTTCAAACATACGATAATATTGAACAGCTTCATAACCGTAAAGGCGATATCACAGGGATTCCAACAGGTTTCTCTGAGCTTGACCGGATGACAGCTGGATTCCAGCGAAATGATTTAATCATTGTAGCGGCTCGTCCATCAGTAGGGAAAACCGCCTTCGCATTGAACATTGCCCAAAATGTCGCGACCAAAACGGACGAAAGTGTTGCTATCTTTAGTTTAGAGATGGGTGCTGAGCAGCTCGTTATGCGTATGCTTTGTGCAGAGGGGAATATCAATGCACAAAACCTAAGAACCGGTAATCTGACAGAAGAGGACTGGGGCAAGCTGACAATGGCGATGGGCTCGCTGTCAAACAGCGGAATTTTCATTGACGATACACCTGGAATCAGAGTAAGTGAAATTCGCTCGAAATGCCGCCGATTGAAGCAAGAAAATGGTCTTGGCATGATTCTGATTGACTACTTGCAGCTCATTCAAGGGAGCGGGCGATCAAGCGATAACCGTCAGCAGGAGGTTTCTGAAATCTCTAGGGCATTAAAATCGCTGGCAAGGGAGCTTGAAGTTCCGGTTATTGCCTTGTCTCAGCTTTCCCGTGGGGTAGAGCAGCGTCAGGACAAACGTCCGATGATGTCTGATATTCGTGAATCAGGAAGTATCGAGCAGGATGCCGATATCGTGGCATTCCTTTATCGTGATGATTACTATGACAAAGAATCAGAGAATAAAAACATTATCGAAATCATTATTGCCAAACAGCGTAACGGTCCAGTTGGTACAGTATCACTGGCGTTCGTCAAAGAATATAACAAATTCGTCAATCTGGAAAGAAGATTTGATGATGCGGGTGTTCCGCCCGGTGCTTAAAGCCCAGCTCAAGAAGCTGGGCTTTTTTGGTTGATCTACATCGAAAGAATGATTGAAAAAACAATCAAAATGAGGAGGAGAGAGAAAAAGAGAGAGCGTATACTAAAAGGAGAAAAGGAGTGAAGACTGATGAAATTTCAACAGTTTGAAGCCGCTCAATTACGTATCGCACGCCCAACTGTCAACATGAAAGAGGTTGTTTCCTTTTATGAAGAAGGCTTAGGGCTCAAACGAATAGGCTCATTTGATCGGCATGAAGGGTACGATGGTGTGATGCTCGGGCTGCCTCACCAGCATGTTCATTTAGAAATCACCAAACATGAAGAAGAAGACAGCCTGCCCGTCCCGCATCCAGAACAGCTGCTTGTTTTCTATATTCCAGATGCAGAAGAATTTCAGCAAATGAAAGAGAGATTGCTCTCATTTGGCGGACGCCATGTCACCTCTACGAATCCATACTGGGACCGGGGAGGAGCAACCATTGAAGACCCAGATGGGTATCGAGTTGTGCTGATGAACACAGATGGTATTACACCTGTTTAAAAAAGACGCCCATTGTTGGGGGTCTTTTTTATGTTGATGAACAGCTGGAAACGGTAAAAAGTTGTTTTTGCTCAAAATCTCCATTTTTAAGCACTGGAAAAGTGATTAAAGCGCTTTTCTTTATATTTAAAACGAACAAAATTTGATTTCGAGATATTAATGTTCGGATTTCGCGTTGACTTTTTCGTTGTGCATTGATAAAATAAATGTGTTTGAAAGAGATAACGTTTTGAAAGGTTAACGGAGGTGCACGATATGTCTTCAGTAGTCGTAGTAGGTACGCAGTGGGGTGACGAAGGGAAAGGGAAAATTACCGATTTCCTTTCAGAAAATGCAGAGGTGATTGCCCGTTATCAAGGGGGAAACAATGCAGGTCACACGATCAAATTTGATGGAGTGACATACAAGCTACACCTCATTCCATCCGGTATTTTTTATAAAGAGAAAACTTGTGTCATCGGTAATGGAATGGTGGTTGATCCTAAAGCGTTGGTCACTGAGCTTGCGTATCTTCACGAACGGAATGTGAGTACAGATAACCTCAGAATCAGCAATAGAGCCCATGTTATTCTGCCTTACCATTTAAAATTGGACGAGGTAGAAGAAGAGCGGAAAGGGGCTAATAAGATCGGTACGACGAAAAAAGGAATCGGACCAGCTTATATGGATAAAGCTGCCCGCGTTGGTATCCGCGTCGCAGATCTATTAGATCGTGAAGTATTTGAAGAGAAGCTTGCACGTAATCTAGAAGAGAAAAATCGTCTCTTAGAGAAAATGTATGACACAGAAGGCTTCAAGATTGAAGATATTTTAGACGAGTATTATGAATATGGCCAGCAAGTGAAAAAATATGTCGTAGACACATCTGTTGTTTTGAATGATGCACTAGATGAAGGCCGCCGCGTGCTATTTGAAGGAGCACAAGGGGTCATGCTTGATATCGATCAAGGGACATACCCATTTGTGACGTCATCTAACCCAGTAGCTGGAGGCGTGACAATTGGTTCTGGCGTAGGACCAACGAAAATTCAACATGTAGTCGGCGTGTCAAAAGCGTACACAACACGTGTTGGAGATGGCCCATTCCCAACAGAACTCCATGATGAAATTGGCGATCAAATTCGTGAGGTTGGCCGTGAATACGGTACGACAACTGGACGCCCGCGCCGTGTTGGCTGGTTTGACAGCGTTGTTGTCCGTCATGCACGCCGTGTGAGCGGAATTACAGATTTATCTCTTAACTCAATTGATGTACTAACAGGGATTGAAAAATTGAAAATCTGTGTCGCCTATAAATTGAATGGAGAAATCACAGAGGAATTCCCAGCAAGCCTAAATGAATTAGCGAAATGTGAGCCTGTCTACGAAGAAATGCCAGGATGGACAGAGGATATTACAGGTGTGAAGAACTTAAGTGAGCTGCCTGCAAATGCCCGCCATTATTTAGAACGCATTTCACAATTAACAGGTATTCCTCTTTCCATTTTCTCAGTCGGACCAGATCGTTCACAAACGAACGTTGTCCGCAGCGTGTACCGTCCATAAGAATAGATTGATGAAGCACCAGTAAAATCTCGCATTTTACTGGTGTTTTTTTGTTTAAATATTCCTTAATTTCAGTAGAACGGACTTCCGGTCATTACCAAAATATGATAACTGTATAGGAGGAAGGAGCGTTCTAGTGAAAGAAAGAATACGATTATTAGATATTTTACGAGGTTTTGCCATACTAGGCACCTTGGGAACGAACGTCTGGTTTTTTGCGTATGCAGGGGATACCTTTGCGACAGATCAGATTGCGGATGAATATGAAAATGGCAGTTTTCTAGAAAGTCTTGTCTCCATGTTCGTTTATGGAAAAATGCTCTCGCTGCTCACGATCATGTTTGGTGTTGGATTGGAGCTGAAATACCAGCAGGCAAAAAGGAAGGACACGCCTTGGCCGGGTACTTATTTATGGATTCTTTTATTTTTATTTATCGAAGGCTTTGTCCATTTTACGCTTGTGATGGAATATGATGTGCTCATGAGCTATGCCGTTACGGGGCTGCTTGTGGCTTACATTGTACGGGGAGGAAGCAGGCGCATCAAAAAGGGCATGATTTTCTCAGGTGTGATTCATCTGCTCGTGATGTCATGTCTGATGCTGTACTCCCTCTCTGAAATGGAGTCAGTGACCGATGATCAAAGCGGTGAACCGGCGCTGGAAGAGCAGCTGCCAGAGACATGGATCTCGCAGGTTCAAGAACGGTTACAATACTTCTTCATGTACCGAGAAGAAGCGGTCTTTATCATTCCAATGAACACATTTCTGTTTTTATTGGGTGTGCGGATGATGAGAGCCGGTGTATTTTATGCAAATGAACGCGGACAATCTCTCCGGCAAATAATGTTCCGAATCGGACTGTGGGTTGGTCTGCCGCTGAATGCACTAGTCTTCGTTTCGAACGATCTAGTGGAATTTGTGGTGCGCTACGTCTTTTCACCATTCCTCTCTATTTTCTATATAGCTGTCATTGCGAAGCTCCTCGCGCGCAAGGAGTCATGGTTCATATGGACTTGGTTTGAATATGTAGGGAAAATGGCGCTCAGCTGCTACATCCTGCAAAATGTCATCTGTTCCATTCTTTTTTATAGCTGGGGATTGGGTCTTGGCGGTCAAATCAATGCGCCCCTTATTGTATTGGCATGGCTGTTGATTTCACTTCTGCAAATCGTGATTTCAGCAGTTTGCCTAAAGGTTTGGAGAATTGGACCAATGGAATATATCCGTTCACGGGCACTTCGCAGGGTGACGATGAAACAAGCATCATAAAGGGGAGAGCACAATGTTTTTTAAAAAAATGACGAAAAGAGAACAAGCGAATACACATAAAGCAGCTGTGCCGGCATTTGTCTTTTATCTTCTGGTATTAGGAGGGCATGCGCTGTACGCGTTTTGCCAAGGTGACAGACCACCGGTTACTTTTGTCATTTTAATGGCGGGACTCCTTGTTTTTTTCTCCGCTGACTGGCTATTTAACAAAAAATGTTCATAAAAAAGCCCTCATCGCGAGGGCTTTTTCCTTACTTCAGGCTTTTATATTGGCCTTTTAAATTTTTACGGATGTACTGGATGATTTTGCGTAGTTCGTTGGCGTGCGGTCTGCCAAACGGACTTGTTTGTCTTTGCTGATAGAGCACTTGACCTTTTTCATTTAATAAGAAATAAGCAGGTTCACCGTGCACCCCATGATCTTCATATGGGGCATCTTCCCCGTGATAGTGGACTTCATATGCTTTTAATGACGTGAGATCATGGTCATACATGATCGGGAAGGACAGTCCCTCTTTATCAGCAAATGCCTTCAAGTCATCAGGGTTATCCGTTGAAATCGCCATCAAGTGAATATCCTTGTCCTGAAAATATGACTGCTGCTGTTCGAGCTCTTTTAATTCTTCTACACATACCGGGCACCAAGATCCTCTAAAGAAAACGATCAGGTGCCAGCTTTGATGCTCCTCTAAATGTTTGTCGAAATCAATGTGATCGCCCTGTATTGTTGGAAGTGAAAAGTTGGGCATTTTATCTCCTAATTTGAATGAACTCATACTGCTTCCTCCTTTTTCAATGACAATGTCACTTGTTTCATGTATAGCCATTTTTGAGCGGCCTGAAACGTGTCTATGTGTTTAAGTAGGCAGTGGTCACCCGAAAAGGTGCATCAAAATTGAAGGCGGTTGCAAAAATGGGGGCTTTGGCAGGAGATTTCAAATCCGACACTTTTTTTAAAAAAATGTCGAAAAACGTATTGCCATATGTATTTACTCTATGATATTATAAATCTCGTTGTTGCAAAGGTCTCTGAAACTTGTTAGGATGCGATGTTCCAGCTTTTTTAAAGCGATTGGTTTGGCGCAATACAGCTTCTTCAGATTCACTTTTCACAAGCCGAGAGCCATTAGCTCAGTTGGTAGAGCATCTGACTTTTAATCAGAGGGTCGAAGGTTCGAGTCCTTCATGGCTCACCATGTATTGGCCCGTTGGTCAAGCGGTTAAGACACCGCCCTTTCACGGCGGTAACACGGGTTCGAATCCCGTACGGGTCATTGATTTACTTTAGCGTTAAGCTAATTTTTTCCTCACTTGCTTGAAGGAGCACCACGATTGCTTTTTCGGGCAAGTTACTGAGGTCCGGTAGTTCAGTTGGTTAGAATGCCTGCCTGTCACGCAGGAGGTCGCGGGTTCGAGTCCCGTCCGGACCGCCATTTATACATATTCATCTTTTTGATGATGGCTCGGTAGCTCAGTTGGTAGAGCAACGGACTGAAAATCCGTGTGTCGGCGGTTCGATTCCGTCCCGAGCCACTTCCAAACGCATCTGCAATCGCAGGTGCGTTTTTATTATGAAAAGAAGGCATAAAAAGGGAGAAGCCGGACCTAGGTAGGGCCCGGCTCCATAAGAAGAAGACGTTACATCTATATAGACGGCTGGTGATTGGAAAAGTTTCAATAAAAAAGGAAAAAGTCATCAATTTTTTCGAGCGGCGCCTTCCTATCCAACGTTTACTAGAAAAGAAAGCCGTTATTATTTTTATCTTTGCCTCGTAAAACGTTATAATAGACAGTGAGCCTTTTTTTCATAAATGGAAAAGGTGTAATGATACATGCAAAATGGAATGACATAGATGCTAAAAATGCAGGAGGAAATCACAATGGAAAAAAAGATTCTTGTCGTAGATGATGAAAAACCGATTGCTGATATATTGGAATTTAATTTAAGGAAAGAGGGCTATGAGGTTCATTGTGCATATGATGGAAACGAAGCCCTTGAAATGGTAGAAGAAATCAAGCCGGACATTATTCTGCTCGACATTATGCTGCCGAATAAAGATGGTGTTGAAGTGTGCCGTGAAGTGAGAAAGAAATATGATATGCCGATTATCATGCTGACAGCAAAAGACTCTGAAATTGATAAAGTCATCGGCCTTGAGCTTGGCGCAGATGATTATGTGACAAAGCCTTTCAGCACACGGGAGCTGCTTGCCCGCGTGAAAGCGAATTTGAGAAGACAAACCGCTGCTCCGCAGACGGAGGAAGAATCTGAATCAAATGATATTGAGGTTGGATCACTTGTTATTTATCCAGATGCGTATGTGGTGTCTAAGCGCGAGGAAACGATTGAATTGACGCACCGTGAGTTCGAACTGCTTCATTATTTAGCGAAACATATCGGACAAGTCATGACACGTGAGCACTTGCTGCAAACCGTATG
Source organism: Bacillus sp. FSL P2-0069 (assembly GCF_038593315.1). Lineage (NCBI taxonomy): Bacteria > Bacillati > Bacillota > Bacilli > Caryophanales > Bacillaceae > Bacillus > Bacillus sp. FSL P2-0069. The sequence continues at coordinate 3,606,246 of NZ_CP151984.1, read as the reverse complement.
GGGCTATGATTACTTCGGAGATGTCCGTACAGTAGACGTCACAGTCCGCCGTCTTCGTGAAAAGATTGAAGACAATCCTAGCCACCCGAGCTGGATCGTGACAAGACGAGGCGTAGGCTACTATTTAAGAAACCCAGAGCAGGACTAAGATTCTTATGAGTAAAGTAGGTTTTTTTCGCTCGATTCACTTCAAATTGACCTTGATTTACGTGCTGCTGATCATCGTCGCCATGCAGATCATTGGCGTGTACTTTGTGAAGCAGCTAGAGCAGTCCTTAATTAATTCATATGATAATTCCTTGAATCAGCGAATCTACTCGTTATCGTATTACCTAGAACAAGATTCATCGAAAAGCAAAGCAGAATTAAAAGAGGATGCTCAAAAGATATTAAACGATTTTAACAACAAAGATGAGTCTAATGAAATCTCTGAAGTCAGCTATATTGACGAAAGCAGAGAGGTCATTGCTTCTGTAAATAACGGCAGCCAAGAGATTGCCGGCAAGAAAATCACTGATCAAATCATTAGCCGTATTTTTGCGGTCGGCAAAGACTATGAGAAAAAATTCTATGACCCTGAGTCAAATAAAAGGGTGCGTATTTCTGCGACAGCCGTAAAAAATGAGAACCAAGAGACCGTTGGTGTGATTTATGTTGTGTCTTCAATGGAAAGTGTGTTTAACCAAATGCGAACCATTAACACCATTTTAGCAACTGGGACACTGATTGCACTTGGGACGACTGCTCTACTTGGTATCTTCATCTTTAGAACGATCACTCATCCTATTTCAGATATGAGAAAGCAGGCGATCGAGCTTGCCAAAGGGAACTTCTCCAGAAAGGTCCGGAAGTATGGACATGACGAGATTGGCCAGCTTGCAACAACCTTTAACCATCTGACGAGAGAGCTGGAGGAAGCTCAGCTGATGACGGAGGGGGAGCGGAAAAAGCTTTCTTCTGTTATTGCCTATATGACGGACGGTGTCATCGCAACGAATCAAAACGGTGCAATTATTCTATTAAACAGCCCTGCTTTAGAGCTGTTAAATGTTTCACGTGAAACAGCACTAGAGATGCCGATTACGTCCTTGCTTGGCTTAGAGGAAACCCATACATTTGAAGATTTAGTCGAAAATCAAGATTCCATGCTGATAGAAATTGAGCGCGAAGATCAGCTGTCTGTATTGCGTGTGAATTTCTCCGTCATTCAGAAAGAGCATGGGAAAATTGATGGCTTAATTGCGGTCATTTATGACGTCACAGAGCAGGAGAAAATTGATGCGGAACGCCGTGAATTCGTAGCGAACGTATCGCATGAGCTGCGCACACCGCTGACGACGATGCGAAGCTATCTTGAGGCACTGGCTGAAGGTGCGATTGGTGATAAAGAGCTTGCGCCAAGATTTCTCAGTGTCACGCAAAATGAAACGGAGCGCATGATCCGGCTTGTCAATGACCTGCTGCAGCTGTCTAAGTTCGACAGCAAGGATTATCAATTCAACCGTGAGTGGACGAACTTTATCAGGTTTATCTCGCTCGTCATTGATCGTTTTGAAATGACGAAGGAGCAGCATGTCGATTTTATCCGCAACCTGCCGCAGCGTGAAGTATATGTGGAAATCGACCAAGATAAAATTACTCAGGTGCTCGATAATATCATTTCCAATGCCATGAAATACTCACCAGAGGGTGGACACATCACGTTTACCGTCGATCTGGATGAAGAGAAAGGCCTTGTGTTATTCAGCGTGAAAGATGAAGGAATCGGTATTCCGAAGAAGGATATGGATAAAATCTTTGAACGTTTTTATCGGGTGGATAAAGCAAGAACAAGAAAGCTTGGCGGAACCGGCCTCGGTCTTGCGATAGCAAAAGAAATGGTTCAGGCTCATGGCGGAGATATTTGGGCTGACAGCATTGAAGGAAAAGGGACAACGGTGACCTTTACCCTTCCGTACAATGAAGAACAAGAGGATGATTGGGATGAAGCGTGAGACCTTTAAAACCATAATATTGACAATCCTAATTGCGATCAGTCTTGTATTTACGTGGAATATCTGGATGTTCCAGCCCGTCATGCAGGATCAGGCAGATACCGGCACACAGGTCGTGGAAACGAAGAAGATTTCAAGCGACGAGCCTAGAAGTCTCATTGATGTCGTGAAGCCGCGCGAGATGTTCATCCATTCAAATGGGGAGCATTTTAAAGTGGATCAAAAGGAACTCTTTCAAAACTTTTGGAATGATGTGAGCCTTTGGGATGTCAAAGAGATTAACGATGTGTCAGATCAATATTCCGAGCAGAAATTTAAGAATTTCTTCTATGGACGCGAAGGACAAGGGAAGACATTGGATCTTGTGTTCAATGATCCGATTCCGATTGATATTTTCCAAGCGCTCTTTAAATGGCCGAACAAGTCCATTGAATACAACTCGTTTGATCGGATGATCGTGCCGTTCGCCCAGCAGGATAAGGCGAATAAAAAAGTGTATTTGGTCTCATACAGCAAGGAGACGGTGCTTGAGCTGACAATTGAGTCCGCCAATTACCGTAATCTAATGAACAGTATCGCAGCCGCTCAAAACGAGATGCCGCGCTATGATCTTTATACATTCTCAACGAATTCTAAACGAGATTTCCTTCTTCCGAGAAAGCAAAAGCAGCTTGAAGCGAAGATGTTCTTTATCGAAACGATTAAGACAAATAAATTCAAAGACGCTTTGTTTACGGACCCGAGCCTTGTCGGTGAGGAATCTAATTTAAACCGGACGGTGTACACAGATGGCACAAGCCGCCTTGAAGCCAATCAAAAAGACCACCGCATTCAATATCAGCATCGCAATATCAATTCCAGCACTGTTTTCCAAACGGGGGATTTGATTAAGCGAAGCGTGAAATATTTCAATGATACGGGAAGCTTTACTGATGACTATCAATATTTTGGCATCAACAGCAACCAGCAGCTGTCCTTTAATATGTTTATGGACGGTCTGCCGATCGTGAACAGTACAAAGCATCCATTTGGGATGACCTCTCTTGAAGTACAATGGGCGAATGATGACATTTTGAATTACAAGCGCCCAAACTATATTCTTGGCAATAAAGCGAGTCAAAGTGAACAGGTCAAGCTGATGAACGGGACAGAGCTGAAGGACTTGATCATCAAGCAGACGAAATATGATGATCTGGAGAAAATTGAACAGATTTTCCCTGCATATCAAGCTGCTTCAACTGCTTCAGATCAAGATCAAGCAATGTTTGTCTGGCTGGAGCCTGTATGGTGCATGAAATATAACGGCAAAACCGTGATTCTATCGAATGATCTTTTGACAGAGGGGAGCGAGAATCATGGAGTGGAATAAGACCAAAACGATCTTTATCCTAGCCTTTCTCATTCTCGATATCTTTCTAGGTTTTCAATACTTTGAAAAACGGTCAACCGATCATTTTGCGATTATCGAAAAAACGGATACGCTGGAAGAAATGAAGGCAGACGGGATCAAATATGGCAATCTATCAGATGAAGCGAAGATTGGATACCGCATTACAGCTGAAAAGAAGCAATATACGAAAAAGGATGTCGACGGATTAGCTGATCAAAAGGCGAAAAGCACATTCCCGAAAACAGACAAAGATGATCCTGTCACGCTGCTTGAAATGACCTTCAACAAGCCAGTTGCCTTGCCGAAAAAGGATATCAAAACAGCGGCGACGAACCTTGTGAACCAGCGTTTGCTGGATGGGAAGAATTATAAGCTGTGGAGTATAGATGAAGAGACAGGGAAAATCGTCTTTTTCCAAACGTATAAAGGGAAATACATCTTCCAAGAAGGCCTTGATGACACCGAAACCATCGGGCAAATCACCTTAAATCTCAACGATCAAAACGAAATCTTCTCATATCAGCAATCAATGGTGACATCGATTAATGAAGTGAGAAAAGAAACCCTTGTCCCGGCACTTGAAACCGTGAAGGACTTATATACGCAAAATATGCTGAGCCAAAACACGACCGTGAAAAAGGTAGAGCTTGGCTACTATACGCAATACCCGGGGGCAAGCACGCAAGTCATGGTACCTGTATGGCGGGTGGAGCTTGAAGGCGTATCAGCAGGTTCAAAGAAAAAGACAGAAGAAGAATATTTGATCAATGCCATTGATGGCTCAACACTTGATCATATAGAGAAAGATGACAAATCTTCAATGGAGTGAGAGAACATGAGCTTGCAGTTCAGTGTACTAGCGAGCGGAAGTACGGGGAACGCTTTTTATTTAGAAACAGACGAGCATGCCTTTTTGGTGGATGCTGGTTTAAGCGGCAAACAGATGGTCGAGCTGCTTAGCCAAATCGACCGCAAGCCTGAGGACTTGGACGGCATTTTTGTGACACACGAGCACTCCGATCATATTAAAGGGCTTGGTGTCATGGCAAGAAAGTACAAGCTTCCTGTCTATGCAAATGCGAAAACATGGAAGGCAATGGAGTCTCATATCGGAAAGATTGACACAGAGCAGAAATTCCATTTTGATATGGAGACCGTTCAATCCTTTGGCGGCCTTGATGTCGAGTCATTTGGCGTCTCACACGATGCGGCAGAGCCTATGTTTTACGTGTTCCATTATGGAGGGCGCAAACTTGCCCTCATGACAGATACAGGCTATGTGAGTGACCGTATGAAAGGCATTATTAAGTCAGCCAATACGTTTGTGTTTGAGAGCAATCATGATGTCGGGATGCTGCAAATGGGCCGCTACCCATGGAGCATTAAGCGCAGAATTCTGAGTGATGTCGGACATGTATCAAATGAAGATGCTGCTCTCGCGATGACAGATGTCATTGGAGATGCCACCTCACGCATTTATTTGGCTCACTTGAGTCAAGATAACAACATGAAGGATTTAGCCCGTATGGCGGTCCAGCAGACGCTTGAAATGAAGGGCTTTGTTGTGGGGGACGGCTTTGATTTATTTGATACGGACCCGAAAAAAGCAACCCCGCTTTGCGCCGTATGATTTTTATAATCGTATGATTAAGATAAGAGCTTCTTACCAACACTATATACATCATCTATTCACTGAAAGGAAGGAAACATAGTGGATTATCGCGATGTAGAGTGGAAGCCGAGACGAAGCAGAAAAGGATATTTTCTTTCTGGTTTGATCGGTGTATTGGTAGGAGCTTTTTTAATGGGGTTCTTTTTCCCCTATGTATCTGGACAGAGCGGCAGTCCCTTTGGATGGCAGCAGAACGGTGATGGACAAGCATCTCAGGGCCCTTTAAAAACTGTGAATGTAAACGTCAATGATGCAGTCACGAAAGTGGTGTCTAATATGTCAGATACGGTGGTCGGCGTCATTAATATCCAAAAGTCGAGCTTTTGGGAGGAAGGCGGAGAAGCAGGCAGCGGGTCAGGTGTGATTTATAAAAAAAAGGGTGACACGTTTTATATTGTCACAAACCATCACGTCATCAAAGGCGCCAACCAGCTTGAAGTGAGCCTCCATGACGGGACAAGAATTAGTGCCAATCTTGTCGGCAGCGATCAGCTCATGGATTTAGCAGTTCTCACTGTCAAAAGTAATAAAATTAAGAAAACGGCAGCCTTTGGTAACTCAGATCATGTGAAACCGGGTGAGCCAGTCATTGCCATTGGAAATCCATTAGGGCTTGAATTCGCAGGCTCTGTCACACAAGGAGTCATATCAGGCACAGAGCGTGCGATCCCTGTTGACTCAAATGGAGACGGACAGACGGATTGGAATGCAGAGGTACTGCAAACAGATGCCGCCATCAATCCTGGAAACAGCGGTGGTGCCTTGATCAATATGGATGGAAAGGTGATCGGCATCAACTCAATGAAGATTGCTGAATCAGAGGTAGAAGGAATCGGGCTGTCTATTCCAGCGAATCTGGTCATCCCTGTCATAGAGGATTTAGAGCGTTATGGAGAGGTAAAGCGTCCGTATCTTGGCGTCGGCATGAAATCATTAGCGGATATTGCGAGCTACCACTGGCAGGAAACGTTGAAACTGCCATCTAAGGTTACATCTGGGGTCGTTGTTATGAGTGTTGAGCCGTTATCTCCAGCAGGAAAAGCGAGACTAAAAGAGCTGGATGTCGTGACCTCCTTCGATGGTAAGAGTGTTCAAAATATCGTAGATCTTCGTAAGTATTTATATCAAAGGAAGGTCGGCGACAAGGTAAAGGTGCAATTTTACCGAAGCGGGAAGAAAAAGTCAGCAGAGATCAAACTTTCTCAAACCGACCGATATGGCGGCTAACCAGTTCCAGTAAGGGACTGGTTTTTTTGGCATGACTGACATATGATGAAGGAAAGGGGGTTGTAAGATTGGTTACACTTCAACGGATGTCACAAACCGATTACGATGTATTGATAGAGAAGGCCATTCAGCGGTACGCGGAAGAAAAGGTACTCGCAGGAACATGGAAGAAGGAAGAATCACTTGCGAACGCAGAAGAACAATTTGACAGGCTTCTTCCAGAAGGACTTCAGACAGAGCATCATGAGCTGTGGAATTTCTTAAACGAAGATGAAGCGATTGGCTGGGTTTGGCTTTGTTATGACCCGAATCACCCGCAACACGAAGGATTTATTTATAACTTTATTTTGTTTGAAGCTTATCGAGGAAAAGGCTTTGCAAAGCAGGCCATTGCTGCATTAGAGGAGCAGGCAAAGTTATTAGGTGTGCAAAAACTCTCTCTTCATGTCTTTGCTCACAATCAAATCGCTCGTTCGCTGTACGAGAAAACGGGATTTGCAGAAACCGGTATCTATATGAGTAAACCTTTATAAAAAAGAAGAAGTACCGTGCAGAAAGCGTACGGTACTTTTTTATGAGGACAGCATGGCATCCTGAGCCGTGACTCTGTATAAATCGACTTTACACTTCACGAAAGCGCGAATGATCGCTGGAACTTGAGCTTCTGAACGAATTAACAATGAGGTCTCGTCATCACTGATCACAAGATCTGTTCCGACAGTTTGCAGGTACTGCGTGAGAACAGGTTTCACCTCATCATCAATCCATGCATGCTTGAAGGTTGCACGTATGTTTGAGGATGTGATGGTTTTCTCTTGAGGATGAGTATGTGGGGACACTAATTTTCCTTCAGAAATGAACGCCGTTTTGGTACAAATACTATTGGTGAACCTTGGACGGTCAGCTGTTAAAAAGACGGTTTTTCCTTCATCCTTTAATGTTTCAATGACCCGCTGGATGTGCAAGATCGAATCTGCATCAATATCGGCAAAAGGTTCGTCGAGTAAAATAAATTCCGGCTGATGGGCGATGGCCTGCGCCATTCCGAGCCGTTTCTTCATACCAGGTGTGAATGCACCGACCTTCTCCTGATGATCATGATGTAAACCGACAAATTCGAGCAGTTCTTCATAATCACTCGTTCTCTGGCGTGTTCCGGTGATTTTTGATAAATAGGCAATATGCTCAAGAGCCGTAAGACCTTCATATAAATCCGTATATTCTGGCAGAACACCGATATGCTGTCTCACTTTTTTTAGCGAAGGCATATTCATCACTGTAAACGTACCAGAGGTAGGGCGGGAGATCCCGGTAATAATATTGAAAAACGTCGTCTTACCAGATCCCTTTGGTCCAATGAGGCCGAAGATATCGCCCTGATTGACATCAAGATTAATATGATCTATTGCGACTTTTGTACGGTATTTTTTTGTGAGCCCCTTTGTATGAAGCATCTACACATCCCTCCTTTGAAACAGCAGTGCAGTTCCAATGAGTAAGATAACGGTCAATGCCGTGTTCATTAGGACGTAGGTCAGCGGTTCACTCCAGCGCGCATAATAATAAGGCGTCATATATTGGAACCAATGAATCATTCGTTCTGAAGAAAGAACAGAAATCAAACTGACGATTGGGAAAAGAAAGGAAAATAACATGCCGACAAACATTGATTTCTGCGGTGTTGGAAAGAGCATGGACAAAAATAAAGCACATGAGATACCGACACTGATAAAGGTTAAGATTTTTAAGGCATCTGAGAACAGAAAACGGTGTGAAATCACCATATTCAGCACATATGTCGTCATAATACAGCTAAGCCAAAACAGCATCAGTCCAAGATATTTCCCGATGATAATGTTCAAACGGGTTGTTTTACTGACGAGAAAACGAATGGTTTTCAAATGAATTTCGCGGCTTAAAATATCATGAGACAACAAAAAAATAAGGAAGAAACCAAATAAAGACATCACCAGTTCATTCCCAATAGAATAAGGATCCTTTGCCAGTTCCCATTTTTCCTGATGAGCAGCGATAAACGGAAGACTTGAAACAAAAGTAGATAAAATGAAAATAATAACAATTGTTAAAATAGATTTTGTGCTTTTGAAGAGCTGCTTAAACTCATTCATACAGATGGTCCACACACGCTGTACCTCCCTTCACCTTTATTATACCCCTAGAAAAGAAAGACACCATATCTTGCTCTTTAACATTTGTTTAAATTTCATAAAAAGAAGACTCTTCCAGCATCAGTTGACTCATTTTTAAAAATGTTCAGAAAAATATCTTGATTTATCAAAAAACATCATGTATGATAGCTTTAATTCAAGATAGTTATACAGGCAATGACGAGAGAAAGTACAATCATCAATTTTTCCACAGAGAGCTTCGGCAGCTGAAAAGAAGCAAAAATAATGATTCGAAAAATGGTCTCTGAGCCTCGTGCTGAACATATCTATGATATTAGTAGGTGACGACGAGAGTTGGTACTCGTTATCAAAACCACAGTATATGAGCCAGATTGGAGCTTTGTACTTGTAGAGGCTGTTTAGCGCGAGCAAACAGTAAATAAAGGTGGTACCACGAGACAAATACCTCGTCCTTATGATTCAAAGATAAGGATGGGGTATTTTTTATTGTCCACTTTTTTTCATACAATTGTTCAAATGTTCCACGTGAAACACCACATCCATTTTTTCAAATGAAAGGGAGATTGACATGAGTGAACATGCATTGGTTTTACAATCAGATTTCGGCATTGATGATGGAGCTGTCAGTGCAATGTACGGAGTGGCAAATACGGTCAGCAGCAGCATCCGCATTTTTGATTTAACACACAATATTCCGCAGTATGACATTTGGGAGGCTTCTTATCGCCTGCTTCAAACCGTCACATACTGGCCTGAAGAGACGGTATTCGTTTCTGTCGTTGACCCGGGTGTTGGATCCGAGAGAAAAAGTCTTGTCGTCAAAACGACAAGCTCACACTATATCATTACCCCAGATAACGGGACACTGACGCACGTTGCCCAGGATATTGGCATTGTGGAAGCCCGTTACTTAGATGAAACCATTAACCGGCTGCCAAAGTCGGGAAAATCACATACATTCCATGGGAGAGACATTTACGCTTATACAGGGGCGAGAATTGCATCAGGTGTGATTTCTTTTGAAGAGGTTGGGCCAAAGGCGAATATTGATGATATTATCCATCTTCCAGTCGTACAGGCTTATGCCGAAGAAGATGTGATCACAGGGACGATTGATATTTTAGATGTGAGATTCGGAAACCTATGGACAAACATTCATCACACGCTATTTGAACAGCTTTCAATTAATTATGGGGATGCAATAGAAGTTACCATTGCCAACGGGCCGAAAAATGTGTATAAAAATATCATGACCTATGGACGATCTTTTGCCGACTTAAAGGTAGGCGAACCACTCATATATGTCAATTCACTCGACCATTTAGGCGTGGCGATCAATCAAGGGTCATTTGCAAAGGCTTATAACATCGGTACAGGCACAGGCTGGCGCCTTTCGATTCGCAAAGCTCCGCGCATTATATACGAATAAGAGGAGGATACATCATGGCAGGAAAACAACTTTCAACGAAAACTGTCGTTGCCATTGGAATTGGCGCAGCCGTCTTTGTGATTTTAGGACGCTTCGTCTCCATTCCAACTGGAATTCCGAATACACAAATTGAAACCTCATACGCATTCCTTGCATTAATGGCCGTGCTATTTGGTCCTGTTGCAGGCGCACTGATTGGTTTTATTGGCCATCTCATTAAAGATGCGACCACATTTGGCCCTTGGTGGAGCTGGATTATTGTATCGGGTGTCGTTGGTTTATTGATCGGCTTTATTTCTAACCGTTTAAAAGTAGAAGAGGGAGACTTCGGCTGGAAGAAAATCACGCTCTTCAACGCCGTACAAGCAGGCGCACAGGCATTAGGCTGGTTTATCATTGCTCCTGTACTCGACATTGTGATCTATGCAGAACCTGCGAACAAAGTGTTTGTTCAAGGCATCGTGGCAGGGATTTCAAACATCATCACAGTTGGTGTACTAGGAACCATCATCATTGCAGCTTATGCGAAAACGAGAAGCAAAAGCGGCAGCCTATCGAAAGAAACATCATGAAGCAAGGTGGAACACATAAATGAAGAAACCGATGATTCAATTCGAACATTTCGGATTCAAGTATCGCAGTCAGGCAGAACCAACATTAAAGGATATCAACCTGACGATCTATGAAGGAGAAAAAGTTCTCATCGCAGGCCCGTCTGGATCGGGAAAAAGCACACTAGCCCATTGTATCAATGGGCTAGTTCCTGCGTCTTATAAAGGTTCTATGGAAGGAAGTCTTCACATCGGCGGGAAAAATGCAGAGAAAGAAAACATTTTCTCGCTCTCACAGCTTGTCGGAACGGTGCTTCAGGACCCTGATGGACAATTCATTGGGCTGACCGTTGGAGAGGATATCGCGTTCACGCTTGAAAATGATCAAGTCACACGCGAAGAAATGAAAACACGTGTCGAGGAAGCAGCTAGATTAACAGAGGTAGACGGCAAGCTGGCATCGTCCGTGCATGAGCTGTCAGGCGGACAAAAACAACGTGTCGCCATTGCGGGTGTACTTGTCAATGATGTCGACATTTTGCTGTTTGATGAACCACTTGCAAGCCTTGACCCCGCAACAGGCAAAGAAGTCATCGACCTCATTGACCGGCTGCAAAAACAAACGAAAAAAACCATTGTGATGGTTGAGCACCGATTAGAGGACGTCCTCTTCCGTCATGTGGACCGCATCATCGTTGTCAATGAAGGAACGATTGCAGCGGATATGACACCAGATGAATTGCTCGCCTCAAATGTATTAGAAGCGGCGTATTTGCGTGAGCCTTTATATGTGAAAGCGATGAAATATGCAGGTATTCCGGTTGAAGCAGGAGATCAGATCGCTAATTTACAGCATCTCACCTTAAATGACGAGGCAAAAGAGAAAATCGAGCAATGGATGGAAGCATCTGAGCCGTCAGTCGAGCAGAATGCAGCACAGGATTTACTAGAAGTGCGCGAGCTGAGTTTTGACTATCCAACAAGACCAAATACGCTGAGCAACATCTCTTTTACCGTCAAAAAAGGAGAAATGATCAGCATCGCAGGAGCCAATGGAGCGGGCAAGACGACATTGTCCAAGGTGCTCTGTGCATTTGAAAAGCCAACGAAGGGGTCCATTCTTTTAAATGGTGATGACATCACAGAAGATACGATCAAACAGCGCTCCGAACGAATCGGCGTCGTCATGCAAAACCCAAATCAAATGATTTCAAAACAAATGATCTTTGATGAGGTGGCACTCGGTCTCGTTTTAAGAGGCGTAAAGGAAGACGAGATCAAGGAACGGGTGGAGCGGGTCCTGAAAGTATGCGGACTGTATCCATTTCGGAACTGGCCGGTCTCAGCCCTCAGCTTTGGACAGAAAAAACGCGTCACCATTGCATCTATACTTGTACTAGAGCCAGAAATCCTCATTCTAGACGAACCAACCGCAGGACAGGACTTTAAACATTACACAGAGATGATGACGTTTTTAGAGCAATTAAATCAGCAGGGCGTCACGATTTTGATGATCACCCATGATATGCATCTCATGCTCGAATACACAACAAGAACCATTGTCATTTCAGATGGAGAAAAAATTGCAGATGATACACCAGCCAAAGTGCTGACAGATCAACTGCTTGTCCAAAAGGCGAGCTTAAAAGAAACGTCGCTGTATGAACTGGCGCTGAAAGCAGATTGGCCGAATCCAAATGAACTCGTAGATCGCTTCATTGAGGTTGACAGAAAGGAACGAATGACATGGCTGTAGACATGCTGTCCTATATCGATCGCCCGTCGCCGATTCACCGGCTGACAGGTGCAACCAAACTCATTTGCTTTATCCTCTGGTCATCCGCAGCGATGCTCACGTATGATACAGGCGTTTTAGTCTTTATGTTAGCCGCCAGTATCGTGTTCTTTCAGATGTCGAACGTACGATTTCGTGATATTTCCTTCGTGATGATCGTCCTGGCGATTTTCCTAGTGATCAATAACATCGCCATTTACATCTTTGCACCCCAGCAAGGTGTCGCCATCTACGGAGCGAAGCACGAGCTGTTTCATATTGCCGGCTGGTACAATGTCACACTTGAACAGCTTTTCTATCAATTGAACATTACGCTAAAATATGTGACCGTGATGCCAGCAGCGCTTTTATTTATTGTGACAACAAATCCAAGTGAATTCGCCTCATCCCTCAGCCGAATTGGGGTCAGCTACCGCATTTCGTACGCTGTAGCGATTGCCTTGCGCTATATTCCAGATATTCAGCGGGATTTTCGCACGATCGCGATTTCTCAGCAAGCAAGAGGCATTGATTTATCGAAGAATGAAAAATTGGGGAAACGAATCAAAAATGCACTGTCGATTGTCATGCCGCTGATTTTCTCCAGCTTGGAGCGGATCGAAACGATCAGCAATGCGATGGAGCTGCGGGGGTTTGGGAAACATAAAAAGCGCACATGGTTTACAGCAAAAGACTTTCAAAAAGCAGATTATGCTGCGTTATTGTTTGTTGGTGTGGTGCTGATCGTGTCGTTAGTGATTACATTTGTTAGAGGAACGAGATTTTATAATCCGTTTTGATAGAAGGAAGCCTTCACAGAAGTGGAGGCTTTTTTTAGTTTGTGGATAAAAGGTGTGAGAAATGGTAAAAGACTATTAACATGTGAATAAATCGGTTATATTGGACAATGAGCGAAACACTTGTGAATAACTAAAGAACTTATTGGAGGAATAAGAAACTTATGAATAAAACATTTTATGCTTGTGCAGAACACATAGAAACCGTATTAGACATGTACATAGATGATCACGAAACGCCGCCGGAATTCAGAAAAATCGAACATACACACAGTTTATCCACAACCTGTGAATTGTGCGATGAACCTGCAATATATATAGTGGGGAACGAATGATCGGACACAAAATACACAAATTTTATCCACAATTGTTGATAACTTATCTGAATAACTTGTTCTTAAGGTGGGGATGACCTGTGAATATATCAATTATCACAGTAGGAAAATTAAAAGAGAAATATTTAAAGCAAGGCATAGGCGAATACACCAAACGATTACAAGCTTACGCAAAAATCGAGATCATTGAGCTCGCGGACGAAAAAGCACCCGAGAATCTCAGCGATCAAGACATGAAAATCATCAAAGACAAAGAAGGCGAACGCATCCTAAGCAAAATCAACCCAGACGCCCACGTCATCGCCCTCGCCATCGAAGGAAAAATGAAAAGTTCCGAAGAATTAGCCGATACAATAGATAAGCTGGCAACATACGGAAAAAGCAAAGTATGTTTCGTTATAGGTGGATCCCTTGGCTTAAGCGACGCCGTCATGCAGCGTGCGAATGAGAAACTGTCATTTTCGAAAATGACGTTCCCGCATCAGTTGATGAGGCTGGTGTTGGTGGAGCAGATTTATCGTGCGTTTCGGATTGTTCGGGGGGAGCCTTATCATAAGTAGATGAGGTATTTTACCATTTAATAAAACCTAATAAGAAACCTTTGTTTTATCTATCTGTAAACTTAAGTACAAACTATTATCTACACTTTATTCTACTAATTATTTGCTATAATTAAGATGAATAGTGCTTTGAAACGAGGTTTTATAGATGAATACAGTTCTGACAAGACCATCAGCAGCGCCTGTGATTCAGGCGCTTCGTTCTATTGGATATAACGCTAGCACAGCTATTGCTGATCTTGTAGATAACAGTCTCGATGCTAAGGCATCAACTATTAAAATTAATTTTACTTATAACGATACAGATGGAATGATTACCATAAAAGATAATGGTTTCGGTATGACTGAAGATATGCTTCAAATTGCCATGAGTATTGGTTCTAAAGACCCAAGAGAGCATAGAAGAGCAAACGAACTCGGTCGTTTTGGAATGGGGTTAAAAACGGCTTCTTTTTCACTTGGGAAGCGGTTGAGTGTTTTGACAAAAAAAGATGGAGTATATTATGAGAGATGCTGGGATCTTGATCATGTATCGGAATGTAATGAATGGCAGCTTTTTACCAGAATTCCTGAAGAAATCAAATTGAAAATGGGTGAAATAAAGGAAGAAAACGGCACAGTCGTCTGTATTGATAAACTTGACCGTTTTATGGGAGTCGGACGAAAGCGCAGATTAAAGGAAACAAGCTTCTACAATAAAGTTTCCCGTATTAATAGACACCTGGAATTTGTCTTTCACTCTATACTGGAAGAAAAAGAAGTAAGCCTCTTTATTAACGGTAAAGTGATAGATCCGTGGGATCCCTTTATGAGGAGTCATTCAAATACACTGGAAGGAGAAATGCAGATTCTTAAAATTAATGATAATAGAATTAAAGTACAGTATTTTATTTTGCCTCATGCATCCAATCTAACAGAATCTGAATATAAGAAGGCTGGCGGTTACAAAGGCTGGCGTGATCACCAGGGGTTATATATCTATAGAGAAAATCGTCTTCTATATTTTGGTGATTGGATGGGGCTGTTTCCAAAGGATGCAGCTTCACAGCTGGCCAGGGTTCGCATCGATCTTCCGAATTCAGCTGACTCAGACTGGCAGGTTGATATAAAAAAATCGGGCATTAATTTGCCTGAAGACGCTAAAAGAAGACTTGAATCCATTTCATCCATTGCACGAAAAGTTTCAAGGGATATGTTTTATTTCCGGACACAGTCTGGTCCTAGAAATCCTTCTGTTAAGGGAAGTCTAAATACATGGGAGCAGTCAGGAAAAGATGATGGTCCTCAATTTATTTTAAATCGGAATCATCCGATTCTTTCTGAGTTGCTTAAAAATTTGGATGATGAACATGTAAAACTCTTAAACTTATACTTGAAATTTGTACAGCTTGGCTCGCCAAGCAATATTATTGATGCTCCTAAGGTTCCAGAAGAAGAAGTGCAAAAGGTTTCAGACAGCAAGAAAGAATTGGTAGTCCAATTTGCTTCTTCTATGATGCAGTTGAATGTTGCTGAAAACGAAGAACAGCTTTTGAATATTTTGTTAACGCAACCTGCATTTGATGAATTAAACCGTGCAACTTTAAAAGTAATTTTATTGGAGGCGAATTTGAATGTCAGCAATTGATTTGAAAGATTTTTTTGAACAGAACTTTTCAAATACATATTATTACCTAAAAACAGTTTATAAAAATCAGGAAGAGGCAGCTGAAAAAGCCTTGGAATCAGCAAGAGGATTAGCGTCGGCGGAGAGCCATATTGACGATCCAACATTTCAAAGATGGTCACTTGAAATGTACATAAAGTACAAAATTGGTTTGGAAGTTCCAAAGGATTATGTAATGAGAGAATCCAAAGAAAAAAGCTGGTTTGAGCCTAAGATGGTAGCTAGCGGATTTTTCTGGTCCAGGTACCGTAGATATCTCTCCAGTTCGAAAAACTGGCCTTTTGAGGCAGTTACTGCAATAGATGAAACAACGAATCAGATAATGGCATCTATAGGAAATCCAAGCTCGATGGATCCATTCGATAAACGTGGGCTTGTATTAGGTTACGTTCAGTCAGGTAAAACAGCTAATTTCACTGGCTTAATCAATAAAGCTTTTGATGTCGGCTATATGCTAATAATTGTGCTGTCAGGTATTCATAATGATTTAAGAACTCAGACACAGATCCGTCTGAATGAAGAGGTGATCGGAAACCGAACAGACAAAGATGGAAATCCAATAGGGGTTGCCCAAATAAGCGCAAATACGGCTGATCATATCATTTCTTCTTGGACAACAGAAGACCATGATATCAAATCAAGCCAAAGGGGTACTAGTAACCTAAATTCACCAACATTAATGGTTGTTAAGAAAAATAAAACTGTACTAGAGTCACTTCGAGACCAGTTAATTTATCATCGGGATATATATAATTTAGATATTCCCGTCTTAATTGTTGATGACGAAGCTGATCAGGCATCCGTTGACACTTCCAACCCTGATAAAAATGAAGATCCGAAAACGATCAATCGTTTAATTAGGAAAATTCTTGAAATTTTTAGTCGGAAGGCTTTTGTCGGATATACTGCAACACCTTTTGCAAATCTTCTAATCAGCAATGAAGGAAGTACAAATGAAGAAGGCGATGACCTGTATCCTAAAGATTTCCTTGTCGGCCTACCAAAGCCGAAGGAATATTGCGGACCTGAGGAATATTTTAATGTGGAAGAGGACGCTGAAGATACTCGCCCAAGTCTGATCCGCCATTTGCGTCAAGAAGACCTTGATGTATTTACAAAAATTAAAAAGAAATCTGACGCAAATAAATTCGAAGAAGTTCCTCCTCAAATGCGTGAAGCAATACTTGAATTCCTCCTTGTGATTGCTATCCGCAATCTGAGAGGACAAAGAAATAAGCATAATTCAATGCTCATACATACTTCTCGCTTTAAAGATGTCCAGTCAAGTGTAAAAGACGCAGTGGCGCGGGCATTTGATGCTATATCAAAGCAACTACAGTATAATCCAGAAAGCACTGTGATTGCAGAGCTACAAGACCTTTATGAAAATGATATTCTCCCAACAAGTAAAGATTGGCCTAATGAAAATCATCCAGAATTCAGCTGGAATGAAGTATATAAAGAATTGATGAATTGCTGTGAAAGTATCCAAGTTTTTGAGATAAATGGTAACAGCCGGGATGCATTAGACTACCATCAATATAAAGAAGAAGGGTTAAATGTCATTGCTGTTGGTGGAGACAAATTATCCAGAGGATTAACACTAGAAGGCTTAAGTATCACCTATTATTTCCGTAATACGCTTATGTACGATACTCTCATGCAGATGGGGCGCTGGTTTGGCTATAGAAGGGGTTATATGGATATCTGCCGCATTTATACTTCTAATGAGATTGCTTCAAATTTTGAACATCTGTCTATTGCGATGATTCAACTTCGACAGGAATTTGACCGTCTGGCTGCAATGAAGAAGACACCTTCTGAATATGCAATAAAAATGCTCAGCCATCCAACAATGAAGCTTACAAGTCCTTTGAAAATGAGAAATGCAGTTTCTTCAAATGTCATTTATGCTGGTACCCTACAACAGACAAGACTATTTGATCCAAGTGAAGATGTAATGAAAGGAAACATGGATGCGGCTGTTAAACTCGTTAATATACTTCCTCTAACAAAGACAACATACAAAAAGACCAACTTCTACTCGGCATCTGGTGTGAACGCAGAACACATAAAGGGATTTCTGTCAGAATATCGAACGGCTGACAGTAATATTGTAAATTCTGCACTAATTGCTGACTATATTGATAGAGTGAACAAAGAGGGCGAGTTATTAAATTGGACAGTTTCAATTGTAGAAGGTCAGCTTAAATCTGCTAATGGTCTATCGGAATACCCGGTTGAATTAGGGAAAATCAGTTTGAAATCTGCTTCTGCACTTGGGAATAAAATCAAAGAGCCTGATAGCAAGTATCAAATTAGAGACATTGGGGCTATTGTGTCTCCAAACCATGAGGACATGGATTTGGACTTCGATAAAATTAAAGAACTTAAAGAGCGTAAAGATAAACGAGGAGTGCGTTCAAAGGAAAATGGCCTAATGTTAATATATCCTTTGCATCCAGAAGTTCCTATCTTTAAGAGTTTAGATGTGAAATTCTCCTCGAAACTAGTGCCAATTGGAATTGCGTTTTCTTTCCCTGCGACGGAAATCGAAGAGAAAGGCATCTACCAGACAAATAAAACGATATAATTTTTAAGGAGAGTACTGTGTTGAACCTAAAATTAGAATTTGAGGAATTGATACAAGAACTTAGGGGCAAGGATGATAGTGAAGTTTACAAATTGAATGTCTTGACTTATGAGAATCCAATTATGTTTGCAGGAATTGATCCTACTAATCATCATAGGCAGCTGTACATTGATTTGGGGCCAGGAGGATGGGACGAAGACCAGGAAAAAGCATTGCCTAAATGGAGGGGAATGTCCGTTAAGGTGGAATACTTTGAAAAACTATCCCTCTTAAAGGAACATTATTTTCTTGTTATCCGACAAGAGGATGAACAAAGCCCAGAAATCTTTGAACTTGTTCTGCAGAATCTCGCTGATCATCTGGCAATAGCTGAAGAAGAAGGCTCCCTCTTTTCAACAGTCTATAAGGTACTTGATCGATGGAGGACTTTCTTTCAGCGCGGAGGATTTAAGCGGCTTTCAGAAGAGCAACAGCGTGGGTTGTTTGGGGAATTATGGTTTATTAATGAATGGCTGGAAAAGCATCCTGGCCAGCCGCCTCTTATAATCGAGCATTGGGAAGGACCAACGAAAGGTCGCATTGATTTTAAGGGGACTAGATGCGGAATTGAGATCAAAACAATTATTGAAAAATTATCAAAAACGATTAAAATATCAAATGAAAACCAGCTAAAGCTGAATGAAGCCGTATCTTCAATTTATCTCTATGTATGTTTTCTAGAGCAAAGCCGAACACATGGACTTTCTCTTCAAGAGCTGGCAGGACAGGTTCGTGTCAAGCTTGCAGAAAGATCTGAAAGAATTGCACTAATTTTTAGCGATTTATTGACTGATCTGGGGTTTAGAGAAGAAGAATATGAAGATGTACTGTATTTTATGGAAAAGACAGAGGTGTATGAGGCTGGTGAAAAATTTCCCCGCTTAATAAAGGAGCATCTGCCAAAAGGAATTTCACATGTAAGCTATAATATTGATTTGACTCATTGTTCAGCACATGAGAAGCAGCTGGAAACCATATATCAATTGTTTAGAGTGGAAGGATAAAAGATGAGAGAAACAAGACAAAGAAAAGAATTCCTGCTCGATTTTACAGAAGAGTTAGAGGAAAAAGCAATAAAATCTGGTAGTTACCAGGTTCCTTTCCTGGAAAAAATGATTTCTTTTATGGATAGACCAGATGAACCTGAAATTCTGTTACCTCCTTTTAAGGATTCTGGAAAAAACATTGCCGTAAATGCCTATTCTTATGATGATGAGAATCAAGTATTAGATGTTTACGTTGTTGATTATAACTTTGAGCAGAATGAAGAAGATTTGCTTTCCATCAACATGACTGCTGTTACTGAAATAGCCAATAGGGCAAAACGCTTTATTACAAATTCAAAGAATCTCCTTCAGACGATTGATCATTCTTTGGAAGCTCATGATCTTGCTAAAATCATTGATGAAGTATTGAATAGTTTAAATGAGATTAATATTTTTGTTATCACAAACATGTATTATACTTCCAATAAGCCTGTAGAAATAACCATCCCTGGAATTGAGACGGTTAATGTTCAAGTATGGGATATCGATCGAGTTCAGCAACTGATCACTTCTGAGCAAGCTATTGAAACAGACTACATTAATTTTGAACAGGATTACGGTGAAACATTTGAAATGATGTTTGTCCCTGGCCCTTCAAGTGGTGTGAAGGATTTTGAATGTTATATAGGTTATATTTCAGCTGAGTTACTAGCTAAAGCTTATGATGAATGGGGGCAAAAGCTTGTTGAGCGAAATGTACGTTCATTCCTTCAAGCGAGGGGCGGAACCAACAAAGGCATTCGCGATACATTAAAGGATCCTTTTCAGCGTAAAATGTTTGTTGCATATAACAATGGTATATCAACAGTTGCTCGTACTGGTGACTTTGAACCAGTAAAAGACGGGGTAAACCAATTTAAGATTAAGGGATTAAGTGGCTGGCAGATTGTCAACGGAGGTCAAACGACAGCTTCTATTCATAAAGCCTACAAGGATGGTATCAGCCTGAAGGATGTCTATGTTCAGGCAAAACTTACAATCCTACAGGTGAATGAATTTGTTGAAAGGGATCAGCACCAGATCGAAGATGAGATGATTTCACGCATATCACAGTATGCTAATACACAAAACAAGATTAATAAATCAGATTTATTAGCCAATACACGTTTCATGTCTGACCTCGAAAAATTTTCAAGAAATATCTGGATTCCTGGAATAGAGGGCAGAAGATCCGAAAGCAAATGGTACTTTGAACGTGCCAGAGGGCAGTATATGGTTGATATAAATAGACGCAATAGAGGCAAAGAACAGACCGACTTTAAGAAGCAATATCCGAAAAATAAAGTCCTCACAAAAGTTGATTTGGCTAAATATTTCATGTCATGGGAAGGCTATCCTCACGTTTCTAGTAAAGGAGGGGAAGAAGCTTTTAAAAAATTCATGGAGTTGAATAAGAGCTTCTGGAGCGGAAATACCCTAGATAAGATAACATTATCTGTCTATCAAAAACTAATTGCCCGAGCTATAATTAATCTTAGGGTAAAGAAAATTGTTGATGAAATGAAGCTAAGAGGTTACAAAGCAAACGTCCTTTATTATACAACTGCAATGCTTCATCAAATATATAGTGAACAGATAGATTTAGTTGAAGTATGGGAAAAGCAATCCCTTTCCGAAAAATGGGATGATATTATTCGAATAATCGCAGAAAAGACATTGTCCTACCTTAGGGAATCTGCGGGAGAGCGAAACGTTACACAATGGGCGAAGCAAGAAGCATGCTGGATTCAGTACAAAGAAACCTGCGCACAGGAATTAAAAAACTTAATTTAATCTTATCACCCTAATCCTTTGACAGAGATTCAGGGTGTTTTTAATTTAAGGGCATATAGTGTTTTATATACGATGCAATATGATTAACGGAGTGTTGAAGTCCTGCATGAGTTCATGCTCCCAAATGCATATTAACTTCATTACATAGCAGTCTTTTTGATTCACTTCCTGATATCTGAAGACATTGCCAGAGAACTTTAGAGAGCATTTTCTGACATGGATAGGAGCGCTGTGGTTTTGTTATTCTTTGTGAGAACAAATTGTCTAGTGTATATTCAGGAATCTTACTCGAGTACCCAACATTAAACCACTTGATATAAATATAATTATGATATAATTGAAAAGTTAATTAAAAAACAAATTCAGGAACTTATGTTCTTATCGAAAATATAGTATGAAAGACTACTTCTTAATGAAGTGAGGTTTTATAATGAAAAAATTTAAAGTAATGGATCTTTTTGCAGGGGCAGGCGGTCTCAGCAACGGCTTTGAACAGACAGGCAGGTTCGAAGTGAAAGTCGCTGTCGAAATTAATGAGAACGCACGTAAAACCTTCAAAATAAACCACCATAATGATGTCATTTTACATGAGGATATTACAAAACTTCAATATGCAGACGAAAATGGAAAAAAGATTGGTGAATTCTGTGATATTGATGTTGTGATCGGAGGACCGCCATGTCAAGGATTTTCCAATGCGAATCGGCAGCAGAATACCTTAATTTCTTCGAATAATAATCTTGTTAAGGAGTATTTGCGGGCGATTGAAGAAATTCGTCCTTTAGCTTTTGTGATGGAAAACGTGAAAAGTATGGAGTCAGAAAAGCATAAGTTTTTTTTGAGTGAAGGTGACGAAGTCGAACTTGTTAAGCTGGAAATCGAGCCTGTGGAAGAACATATTAAGATTGGCAGAAGGACATCTTATTCTGTTAATTTGAGAAATTTTCTTATGAATGCGTACGAACAGAGGACAGATTTAACACCTTTTATGATAAGTAATGAACTCTTTTCTAAATTAAATACACTTTTAAAACATGCTAAAAAGAAATCGCCCATTGATTTATTGCGTTTTATAGAAAAAGAGGCAAACTATAAATTTTTTATGAAGGTAATAAACAAGCAATGGCTTAGTCAGCATTGTGAATACTGGAATAGCCTATACCAATTAGATTGGACTGACCTGGGAGAAAAGCTGAAGAATCTTTTATACAAAACAACTGAAGATTTCGCTTCATATACAGATACTCTTGAAAACATCATTGAGGCTCAGAAGATAATACGCAAGATATCAGAAGTAATTGAAAATAAAGTTTTGTTATTCGATATAGAAGAAAATCATGACGATATTGAGATTATCATTAAATCATTTAATGTGTTTAATTATATTAAAAGAAAGTTTACCAGCTTGGGTTATGTATTAAATGAAAATAAGTATATTTTTAATGCTGCTCATTATGGAGTAGCGCAAGAAAGAAGCCGATTAGTTTTAATGGGAATCAAAGGTACTTGTTTAAAAACGAAAACAGTTAAAACGCCTGAGCCATTATTTCATAAAAAGAAAGAGTATAATAAAATCTATGATGCTATAGGTGATTTAGAAAACATTTCACCAGGTGTAAATGTTAAAGATGATGAACTAGATAAGTCGTCCCATCAACCGCTACTTAATAGTCCTCTTAATAATTATCTTAATAATATAGATAAGATTTACAACCATGTTAGAACTGAAACTGGTGAAGTAGCTCTAAAAAGGTTTAAGGCCCTTAAAGAAGGTCAGAATTTCCATAATTTGGATGATTCATTGAAGACAACCTACACAGATCATAGCAGAACACAAAATACGATTTACAGAAGACTTGCATATAATGAGCCTTCAGATACTGTACTTAATGCCAGAAAATCGATGTGGGTTCATCCTGTTATAGACAGAGCTATCAGTATTAGAGAAGCGGCTAGGCTACAATCATTCCAGGATTCATATAAATTCTGTGGATCAAAGGACTCACAGTATCAACAAATTGGAAATGCGGTTCCCCCATTGCTTGCTAGGGCTATTGCAGAGGGAATTTTGCAATCTTTAGGTGAAGAGGTTGAGGAGAATATTAGAGAAATACTTTTGTCTAATCGTGTTGTTGAAAATTCGTTAAAAGAATGTGCATTTTCTGAAGCGAAAAACTTGCGGGTAAAGGTCTGATAAATACTATAACCTGTAAGCTTTATATAACCTATTTAATTTTAAAGTAAATTAATTTAAATTAACTCTTTTGAAATAGCTTTGGATAAAAAACAAGATAAATCATAAGGTTTTGGTACATCACACCAGTATCACTTACCGACCGTCCCATCCTAGGCATGGTCGCAGGCACTAACAAAACATTAATGATCGATGCGGGTAACTCAGAAGATCATGCGAACTATTTCATCCAAAGAACTTTAAAGCACGAGAACGCCAAGCCTGATATGGTTGTCCTCACACATTGGCATTGGGATCATATTTTTGGTTTGCCGGCGATGCCTAATACGCTTTCGATTGCTTCTGCAAAAACAAGAAAGGAAATGGAGAACCTTGTTCCGTTTTCGGTCAGATGAGGCGATTGATGAGCGGGTGAGGGAAGGAAGGGAGATTGAGTTCTATGCGAAGGCCATCAAGGAGGAATATCAGGATCATCGAGATATTCAGGTGGTTTTACCGGATGTGACGTTTGACCGATCTTGGGGGGGGGAACTTGTGTCGTGCAGCATGTTGGTGGCGATCATGTTGCTGATTCAGTGATCGTGTATGTGAAAGAAGAGAAAATCCTGTATCTTGGTGATTGCATTTATCCGAAATGTATGCCGAAAAAGTTCATTATACGGTGAAAGAAATATTGCGTCTTTTAGATGAGTTAGATGCTTTGATGCCGAGAAAGAATATTAAAATTACGTGAACAGAGAACTGAAAGATGTTGAATTGGAAACCATTGTTTACTTTGTAAATGGTTATTAAATAATCTCTAAAAAAAGTCTCATTTGAGTGATTTCCCTCAAACGAGACTTTTTTTGCATCACGGATTGTCACAGACTTATTTTTGGCATTGATAATAAAAACAATCCCAAGTAGGCTTAATTTTCAGGTCGTTGTTTTCGTCCAAAAAAATCAAATCGCTTCACGCAATTGATGGTTCTAAAATGACAATTTTTCATTGTTTCTCCTTTCATTATCACTTGAGAAGTGTTTCATGAGCTAATTAGAGATCTGCCAACATTAAATAATACTTTAAGAATCTTGGTAGATAATAACCTCATTTAAGGGCATCAAGGTGAGCCTTTCATAAGTTAGTGAGGGATGAGAAGGCTAAATTTAGCTGTACAAGCAGCAAAAAAGTACTCTAATCCTTTTCCATCAAACATCTCCATTGCACCAGAATAGAAGATATAACCACCCCGCAAAAAACGCGATTAAGCCTAAAGCGGCGGGAATGACCTAGTAAAACAGAAAGTTGTAAGGAATCTCCAACAACACATGTTGACATATCGTTATTTATCGATATAATGGTTTGTATGGAGCCAATAGAAGTTTTCAAAGCCTTATCCAATGAATCAAGACTGCAAATTTTACAATGGCTAAAGGAACCTGATCGTCATTTTACACCTCATGAAGGGATTGATATGAATACTACAGGGGTATGTGTTAGTCAAATAACAGATAAATTGAAAATGACGCAATCAACAGCATCTCAATACCTTTCAATTTTATTACGAGCTGGATTAATTACGACAGAGCGTATAGGTAAATACACGTATTATAAAAGAGATGAAAATGCCATAAAACAAATTGCTGAGATTCTAGAAAATAATATTTAATAAATGAACTGAATTCATACATCAGAATTCAGTTTCATTTATTAAATACAAATCGACTTATCGTAATATGTTTTTTTGTCCATACATATTAACAATTCTAGATATGTAAATGTATTATATATAAGGAGTGATCTACATTGTCAAACACTGTAAAGATTTACATTTTAGCTATTGTAAGTTTTTTAGTTGGTACATCAGAGTATATCATCTCTGGTATTTTGGATAATATTTCTGAATCATTAGGGATTACGATAGCTGCAGCAGGCCAGTTAATTACGATTTTTTCTCTTGTGTATGCCATCTTCACCCCAGTATTAATGGCTTTAACATCGGGAATGAATAAACGCAAGTTAATGTTATTTTCACTTAGCGTTTTTATTCTAGGTAATATTCTTGCATTCGTCCTCCCTGGGTATCAATTATTTATTGTGTCAAGAATTATTATGGCTCTTGGAGCGGGGATGGTCGTAGTTACTGCATTAACAATTGCTGAAAAAATTGCACCAAAAGGTAAGCAAGGTACCGCTATTGCTACAGTAGTAATGGGCTTTACAGCATCATTGATCATTGGAGTCCCACTTGGCAGAATGACTAGTGATTTCTTTGGTTGGAAGGCTGTATTTGGAGGAATAGCCTTACTCGGATTATTAGCCATGGTGATCATTTCTCTTACGATTCCAAAAATCCAAGGGGATAAACCTGTACCTTTAATTCAACAACTCGCTCTTTTTAAAAAAACAAAAGTAGTGTTGGGATTAGCTATCACCTTTTTTTGGCTTGGTGGTTATTCAATTGCCTATACCTATTTATCCCCTTACCTTTTAAATATATCAGGTGTAAGCAGCAAATTGCTGAGTGGAGTTCTCCTCGTATTCGGGATTGCTAGTCTAGTTGGGTCAAAGTTTGGTGGATTTAGTACCGATCGATGGGGTGTGAATTTTACTCTGATTAGTGGAATGACATTACATGTCATCATGCTCATATTGCTCTCACTAGTTACGCATTCTTATGTTGGAGTATTGCTCATTTTAATATTATGGTCATTTGCTGCATGGTCTTCTGGCCCGACTCAACAATATCACCTAGCTACAATGGAGCCAGAGTCATCAGGTATACTATTAGGTCTCAATCAGTCAATGATGCAATTGGCGATGGCTGCAGGTGCAGCTATTGGAGGTATCTTTGTAGAGAAAGTTTCTCTATCTTCCGTTACTTGGGCAGGTGCTTTAGGCGTTGCAATCGCGATCATTGTCACAATATTGGCTTCGCGTGCTACTTCGAGTAATGAAATTCGATATACTTAAACAGTAGAACGATGGGAAAAAACGTGATTCAATTTAAAAAATAATGACAGAAAGTAGGAAGCACCTTTGCACTCAATTAAAAAAATAGGTCAGAGTTTTTGGTACATCACACCAGTATCACTTACCGACCGCCCCATCCTAGGTATGGTCGTAGGCACTAACAAAACATTAATGATCGATGCGGGTAACTCGGAAGATCATGCGAACTATTTCATCCACAAAACCTTAGAACACAAGAGCGCCACGCCTGATATGGTTGTCCTCACGCATTGGCATTGGGATCATATTTTTGGTCTGCCTGCGCTGCCTGATTCGCTTTCGATTGCTTCTGCAAAGACAAGAAAGGAAATGGAGAAGCTTCTTCCGTTTTTGTGGTCAGATGAGGCCATTGATGAGCGGGTGAGGGAAGGAACGGAGATTGAGTTTTGCGCAAAGGCGATAAAAGAAGAATATCAGGATCATCGAGAAATTCAGGTGGTTTTACCGGATGTCACGTTTGACCGTCGGATAGAGATTGATCTTGGAGGGGTTACTTGTGTCGTGCAGCATGTTGGAGGTGATCATGCTACTGATTCCGTGATCGTGTATGTGAAAGAAGAGAAAATTCTTTTTCTTGGTGATTGTATTTATCCGAAAATGTATGCTGAGAGAGTACATTATACAGTGAAAGAAATATTGCGTCTTTTAGATGAGTTAGAAGCTTTTGATGCCGATACGTATATTCCTTCACACCAAAGACCGTGGAGAAAAGAGGAGTTTCGTCAGGAAACAGACAAACTTCGGATGATAGCGAAATTCACTGATCAATGTGGTGGAGATAAGCAGAAAATCACGAAAGAATATCAACATTACGTGAACAGAGAACTGAAAGAAGATGAATTAGAAACCATTGCTTACTTTGTAAATGGTTATTAAATAATCACTAAAAAAAGTCTCATTTGAGTGATTTCCCTCAAACGGGACTTTTTTGCATCACGTATTGTGACAGACTTATTTTTAGCATTGATCATAAAAACAATCCCCAAGTAAGCTTGAGTTTTCCTTATTAGGAGGTAAAAAACAGATGGGCAAAATAACTGACCCTTACGACACTTTCAAAACCAAAATATCCAAGTATCCAATCGAACAAAATCATTGGCAAGCCTTCAAAGATGGAACAACGATTAAACAATTAAAAGCAGGTACATGCATGGTCAAGGCTGGCGATCCGGTGCAGCATGCTTATTTTTGCATAACGGGGCTTTTCCGTCTCTTCTATTTGTTACCGGATGGAAGGGAGTACAACGTGGCTTTTACGTTGGAAGATGATTTTGCTACTTCTTATGCAAGTATGATCAACGGGCAGCCTTCTCCTTATTCGATTGAAGCGATGGAGGATTCGATCGTGATTGAAATTCCGTATGATTTGCTTCAAATGTTGATGGATAGAAGTCATATGTGGGAGCGGTTTGTTCGGATTAGTGTAGAAAGGCTGTATACGAGAAAGGAAGAGCGTGAGAGGGAACTGCTATATTTGCCCGCAATTGAGCGATATCAGGCGTTTTTATTGAAATATCCCGGGTTACATCAACGTATCGCTCAATATCATATTGCCTCATATATTGGCATTTCTCCGGTTTCGCTGAGCAGGCTGCTCCATCCTGCTGAACATTAACCTATGTTAATGCACATTCTCTAGATCTGACGTACAATCATCACATCAGAGAAGAATCGGGCGTATGATGATGAAATATATGATGGTTGTTTTATTAGAGTTCTATCCATCTTGGCTTGCTTTGCCACGAGAGGAGCGCAGAACCCATGCGGCTTCGCTGCAAGAGTTGATGCAGAAATATGAGGAACATGTGACGGTGCGCTTTTTTGATGCTGAAGCTCTTCCAGGTAAGGATTACACAGATTTTGTGATGTGTGAAACGGATGACCTTAAGTTTTATCATTTTATGTGGGAAGAGATTAGAGATTCTATTCCTTACACGAGTGGTTATGTCAAAATTAAAGAGGTCATCATGGGAATGGAAAATGCTTTTCAAACATATGAAAAAGAATCTCTGAAAATGAATCCGTAATCGAAAACCACCTGATAGCAGGTGGTTTTTTGTACATTCTATTTTTTGGTATAATCATAGGTAATGTAAGAACGGATAAATTTTTGAACTGAATCGGAGGTACATATGAAACAGCTTTACATGAAGCAGAAAGTATTTAGCCTGAGCGGCAGGTTTACGGTAAAGGATCAACAGGAGAATGATGTATATGTGGTCGAAGGCAGCTTTATGAAGATGCCGAAGACGTTTACCATTTTGAATACAGAACGAGATGAAATCGCTGTGATTACGAAGAAAATGTTTACCTTTTTACCGAAGTTTTTAGTAGAAGTTGGTGGTCAAGAGGTATTGACGATTAAAAAAGAGTTTACGTTCTTTAAAGCAAAATATTCAATTGATGCTGCTGGGATCGAAGTGCAAGGTAACTGGTGGGATATGAATTTTCAGGTGCTCCAGAACGGCGAAGTGATTGGTCAGGTGAAGAAGGAATGGTTTACTTGGGGTGACAGCTATAAGGTTGATATTTTGAAAGAAGAGATGGAGCCTGTGATGATTGCGCTCGTTGTTGCGATTGATTGTGTGAAAGCTGATGAAGCAGCGTCTAGGTCTTCGTCGTCGGCAACGACGAATTAATAAGAGAGGTGAGCACACTGATCACATTCCAATACAAAGTATTTCTAACAGTCGTCGAGTGCGGCAGTTTTACAAAAGCAGGGGAGAAGCTTGGGCTGACGCAGTCTGGGGTGAGTCATAATATTGCGAAGCTTGAGTCGGAACTCGGGATTGTGCTGCTTCGGCGGAATCGAAACGGGCTTTCGTTAACGGACGCAGGTGAG
Source organism: Bacillus sp. FSL P2-0069 (assembly GCF_038593315.1). Classification (NCBI taxonomy): domain Bacteria; kingdom Bacillati; phylum Bacillota; class Bacilli; order Caryophanales; family Bacillaceae; genus Bacillus; species Bacillus sp. FSL P2-0069. Next base: position 3,577,222 of record NZ_CP151984.1, on the reverse strand, counting down.
CGGGTGATGCCGCATATCCGGCAAATCATGCATCATGCGGCATTGCTTGAGCAAGAGGCAGCGCTGATTCAAGGGATGGAAGTGGGGAGCATCAAGATTGGGACATTCCCCAGTTTTTCTTCAAATGTCCTTCCACGCCTTATTCACCGTTTTACGCAAAGCTATCCGCATATCAAGCTGGAGTTATATGAAGGCGGTTATGAGGAGATTGAGGAATGGATTGCTTCAGGGACGGTTGATGTTGGTTTTTTAACGCAGTCATCGAGGGAATTTGAGACCGTTCCACTTTTTCAGGATGAGTTGGTGGTGCTCATACAAGAGAATCATCGCTTTCATACGAAGAAAGTGATTGAAGTGGACTCGCTACATGATGAAGCCTTTATCATGCCGAAAGCGGGCTGTGACATACTCGTTAAGAAGCTGTTAAAAGAAAGAGGCGGCGTGAAGCCTCATGTTCTGTTTGAAATTGAAGACAACAATACGCTCATTTCTATGGTGCAAGAAGGGCTTGGGGTCACGATCATTCCCAAATTAGTGTTGCCGCCGCACATACCTCATACGAAAATCATTCCACTGGAGACGAGCGTCTTTCGTGAGGTCAACTTGGCGCTCAAATCATTCAAAGCAGCTTCCCCATCGGCCAAGAGGTGGCTCGAAACGGTCAAAAATCATTTTAAATAGAATCAGCTTGAACAGGAAGTCCCCATTCAAGCTGATATTTTATAAAGTCAACACGCCGCGGATCGTGATGACAGCTGCGCCTGCCACTTTGATCACCGGCTCTGATTCATTTGGAATGACTGTGATACGAAGCAAGCCAGGTCTGCCGATGGCATCCCCTTGGGCAATGTTCAGGTGAGTGATTTCTTGCTGAGAAATGATACCCTCCAAATAAAGATATCCAGCCAATGCTCCGTTTGCTGCCCCTGTCACAGGATCTTCGGGTATACCAATCCCAGGTGCAAAATCCCTCGTATAAAGATCGCATTCTTTTGAGGGGTGAAACGTATAAAGATGGGTTGTCGAGATACCATGCTCTTTATTCATTTTAGCTAAAGCCGCTAAGTTCGGTGCCGCTTGATCAATGTCCTGTTGGTCCTTCATCGGAACAAGAAGATGCCAGTTACCGGTGTTTGCTAATTTGATAGGATAGGAAGGATCAAGGCGGTCACTGCTCACACCAAGCATGTCACTAAGCTCTTCTAAATCGATGACAAAATCCCGCGTCTTCGGTGTCACCTGCGTCATTTCCACATCAACGACCTTGCCGTTTTCTTCATTCCATACAACAGGCACATTGCCGATCTTTGTTTCTAACACAACCCCTGATCTCTCTTTAGCCAGTCCTAGCTCCGTCGCCAGAAGCCAAGTCAATCCAACAGTCGCATGCCCGCAGAAATTGACCTCTTCCGTCGGGGTGAAGTATTTGACACGATAATCGGCTTCCTGATCATGGGCAGGCAGCAAGAAGACGGATTCCGGTAAATTCAACTCCTTGGCGATGCTCTGCATGTCATCTTCTGTTAAAAATTCACCATCCAACACCACCCCAGCGGCATTTCCTCCAAATTTCTCAGTTGTAAATGCATCGACGTGGTACACTCTAATGTCTCTCATGTGACGAACCCTCCTATACACTCTTGTTACGTTAATCATAAGTTTGTTTGATACATTCGTAAAATGAATCTTTTTGATGGTTTAAATCGGAAGTGTTCATGTAAGAGAAGGAGTTTTCTCAGAATAAAGGTTTGAGTAAAGTATAATGAAAGAAAAAATAAAGCGAGGGGTGCATGATAGCTATAGGTGGATACATCAATATTGGAATCGTTTTTTATGAGACGATTCATTTACCAAATGCTTTTCGCCAATTGGCTGATTATCTAGCTGAAAAAGAAATGTCTATTACCAAAGTAAAGTTTAGTAAGGATTCTGATGGCGAAATATGGATTGAACAAAGTATAAAAGAGAACATCATCAAAGATGATAACTTTTCAGGTTATTATACAGAGTTTGAATTGTCGGGGTCGAAGCTAAATGATATGACCATCAACATACAAAAAGAAACGGGTTTCGTAGGATTCGTTCTCAGTTTAAATTGGACAGAGGTTGTTTCTCATGATGTCATTCATCTTCAGCAGGAGATCATACGCTGTCTTGTGGATCTTTATCATACGATGACGTTTGAATATGCGTTCATTGGACATGAAATTGAAGTCGAAATTCATCCAGATGAGTTTGAAAAGTGTCTGCAAGACCAGCATGCTTTTCCAGTTGCTCTAATTGGCAAAGGAAATCACATAGACATTTATTATGGTGATGTTGGGATTGATGGCCTATCTTCTCAAGAAAGAAGGGTGGAATGTTTAAAGGTTAAAAGATAAAAGTAAGAAAGCCTCCTGACACCAGGGGGCTTTTCTCATCCATCACCCATAATAATTATTCGCTTGAATAAAAAATTGGGATTGCATGTAGTTATACGTGATTTTCGAGAAGTCGAAGGGCTGGCCGTTTGTGAGATGAAAGACCGTCTCGACGCGGAGAGCGGGATCGTCTTGTTTGAGGCCGAGGTGCTTTGCTTCGGTTTCATTCAGTTTGCCTACTTGTAAGTACATATCGGAGAAGCTGACTTTGAGTCCAAGCCCTTCACTGATGAATTTAAAAACAGAGTCGGCAGCAATTTCTGTGTTGAGATAAGGAATGATCGTTTTTCGGTAATAGGATTCTTCTAAACATAACGTTTGCCCATTGATGTAACGAATGCGTTTTAGATAAAAGACATCTTCATCTTGTTCAATGTTCAAATTAAGTGCAGCTTCTTCGGACGGCTTGATGGTGTCTAGCATTAAAACCTCTGATGTCAGTTGAAATTCCTCTAAATCTTTTTTAAACCCTTGGTTGGATAAAAGGCTGATGTAGCCCTTACGGCGGTGTCTTCGAACAAAGATGCCGCTGCCCCTCACTTGATAGATAATTCCTTTTCTTTCGAGTAAGTCTAATGATTTGATAATGGTACTTTTGCTCACAGCAAATTGGCTCATGAGTGTTTCGAGTACAGGGAGCTTATCCCCTTGCTGCAGCTCATGGGTGACAATATATTTTTCAATATCGCTCGCAATTTGTTGATACTTTAACATGGCCATTCCTCTTTGTTTTCACGATTTATTGTTCTTGTATTATAGCACATACCAAATTTCCTTTGATATGCTAATTGAAATTATATATGTATTGATATATTGTACCGGTATAATTATAATGTACATATACTAGTAGTTATAAAGGGGGGTTTTATATGTCAAAAGTGAGGGATTATCAAAAGCTTGCAGAAGACATCTTAGAGGCAGTTGGCGGAGAAGAAAATGTGGTGAGTGCCGCAAGATGCGCCACGCGGCTGCGTTTGGTCTTGAAACGTTCGAATCCAAAAGCAAAGGAAGCAGTCAATGCGATGCCTGGCGTCATTACCGTGGTGGAAAACGGCGGTCAATTTCAGGTCGTCATCGGTCAGCATGTTGGTGAGGTCTATGAGCATTTTTCCAGCCTTGTTCAGCTGCAGCCGTCTGAAGATGACCAGGTAAATGAAAACAAGGGAACGGTGCTGAATCGTGTCATCGCGACCATGTCTGCTGTGTTTGCGCCATTTGTGTATATTTTGGCGGCAGCTGGTATTTTACAAGGTGCACTTATCCTCATTAATTTATTATTTCCAAGCTTCTCGAAAACGGGAACGTATGAAGTCTTTAGCTTTATTTCTTGGGCGCCGTTTACGTTCTTGCCTATCTTTATTGCCATTACAGCTGCCAAGCATTTTAAAACGAATATGTATATCGCAGTAGCGTGTACAGCAGCGCTTGTCAGTCCGGCTTGGACGGAGATTGCTGGACGCGTGGCATCAGGGGAAGGCGTTACCTTTTTAGGCATAGCGTTATCTGAAACGGTTTATACGTCATCTGTTTTGCCGCCGTTATTCTTGGTATGGATCCTTTCATATGTAGAGAGATTTTTAAACAAACGCATTCACGAGGTGGTCAAACCGTTATTTGTCCCATTTATCTGTATGGTTGTCATGGTTCCATTAACCATTCTATTAATTGGTCCACTTTCGACAGCAGGCGCAAATGGAATTGCAAACGGATACAATGTCTTAGCAGAAAATGTCCCAGCTTTAGCAGGCGCCATTATCGGAGGTTTCTGGCAAGTGCTTGTCATTTTCGGTGTTCACTGGGGCATCACACCAATGGTGCTCGCCAACTTTGAACAATATGGACGTGACTCCTTCCAGGCATATCAAACCATCGCTGTTATCGCTCAGGTCGGCGCAGTGTTAGGGGTTATTTTAAAAGCAAGAAACCGCGAAACACGAAAAGTCGGGGTGTCAGCGGGAATCACGGGTCTCTTTGGAATTACCGAGCCTGCGATTTATGGGGTCACCCTGCGTTTCAAGAAACCATTTATTTTCGGATGTATATCTGGAGCGGTCGGTGCCATTGTTGCCAGCTTCTTTACGCCTTATTACTTTGCGTATGCAGGTTTGCCTGGTCCACTGACGATTGTAAACGGAATTAGTTCAGATTATCCAACGTCAATCATCGGCATTTTGATTGGTGTGGTCATTGCGCTGATCTTACCAGTTGTGCTCATTCAAATGTTTGGTTATGGGGAAGATACAGTGGAACAGACAGCTGGGGCAACATCTGATAAAGATCAAGTTGGAGAAAAAATGAATGCTTCGATGAACAATGAAGAAACCATTCCTGCACCGCTTGAAGGGAAAGTGCTCCCGTTATCTGAAGTGCCGGATGCTGTATTTAGCTCGGGGGCGATGGGCAAAGGATTTGCGATTGAACCGACAGACAATAAGCTGTATGCACCGTTTGACGGCAGTGTCGTCATGCTTGCGCCGACAAAGCATGCGATTGGACTGCGTTCCGAATTCGGTGTGGAGTTACTTGTTCATGTAGGAATTGATACGGTTTCCCTAGATGGCTCAGCATTTACTCTTCATATCAAAGAAGGCAGCAAGGTGAAGAAGGGTGACTTGTTGATGACATTTGATCAAGAAGCCATTGAACGCAAAGGATTAAAAACAATCACACCCGTCATCATCACCAATACACAAGCGTACGAAGATGTGATTGTAGAAGAACAATCGACATGCCAGTCAACAGACGTCATGATCACAATTGTGAAATAGGAGGAATGAATAATGACATTACCAAAAGAATTTCTATGGGGCGGAGCATTAGCTGCACATCAATTTGAAGGTGGATGGAATGAAGCAGGAAAAGGACCAAGTGTTGTAGATGTGATGACAGCAGGTGCTCACGGAGTACCGAGACAAATAACTGAAACGGTAGAAGAAGATAAATTTTATCCGAATCATGAAGCGATCGATTTCTATCATCGTTATAAGGAAGATATCGCGTTGTTTGCCGAAATGGGTTTGAAATGCTTACGTACATCGATCGGCTGGAGCCGGATTTTCCCTAAGGGAGATGAAGCAGAACCGAATGAAGCAGGGTTACAATTCTATGATGATGTATTTGATGAACTGCTCAAGCATGGCATCGAGCCTGTGATTACGCTGTCTCACTTTGAGATGCCGCTTCATTTGGCAAGAGAGTACGGCGGGTTTCGCAGCCGAAAAGTCGCTGAGTATTTCGCGAAATTCGCAGAAGTATGCTTCAATCGATACAAGGACAAGGTCACATACTGGATGACATTTAATGAAATCAATAACAAAATGGATGTCAACAACCCACTATTCCTTTGGACAAATTCAGGGGTATCAGTCAAAGAAGGCCAAAATGCCAAAGAAGTCATGTATCAAGCAGGACACCATGAATTACTTGCAAGTGCATGGGCAGTAGCCAAAGGAAAAGAGATCAATCCTGCTTTCCAAATTGGAGCGATGGTGTCTCACGTGCCAATCTATCCGTATTCCTCAAATCCAGAGGATGTCATGCTTGCAGAGGAGTATATGAGACAGCGCTATTTCTTCCCAGATGTACAGGTTCGCGGCTACTATCCGAGCTATGCATTAAAAGAATTCGAACGCGAAGGGTATCATATTCCATTTGAAGAAGGCGATGAAGAAAGCTTAAGAAAAGGGAAAGTGGATTATCTAGGCTTTAGCTACTACATGTCGACAACGGTTAAAAGTGATACTGTGTCTGATCACAACGGAGACATTGTCAACGGAGCCCTGCCGCATGGTGTAGATAACCCTTATATCAAATCAAGTGACTGGGGCTGGTCCATTGACCCGACAGGCTTAAGATATACATTGAATCGTTTTTACGATCGCTATCAAATCCCGCTGTTCATCGTAGAGAATGGATTTGGTGCAATAGATCAAGTGGAAGAAGACGGTTCTATTCACGATCCAGAAAGAATTCAATATCTCGCTTCTCATATCGAAGCACTGAAAAAAGCGATTGAATACGACGGTGTGGACCTTATTGGCTACACACCTTGGGGCATCATTGATATCGTGTCATTCACAACAGGTGAAATGAAAAAACGCTACGGCATGATCTACGTTGACCGCGACAACGAAGGTAACGGCTCGATGAAGCGCCTTAAAAAAGATTCGTTTACTTGGTATCAAAACGTCATCGCAACGAACGGTGAAGAAGTGTAATAAAGGAAAATAGAAGCCCGGATGAGCGTGGTATATGCTTGTTCGGGTTTTTCTCTTTCTTTCGACAAAAATGGTGAGTATATCCTTTTGTTCACAAGAAATAAGTCTTATAATTTAGTAAGAATATTTATGGGATGGAATAGGAGAGATCGTTAATGACGAAATGGTGGATGGTTCGTGCAGGTGACCAAAATGATTTAATTTCAATTTGGGAAAAGAAAGGTATCGCATCTATCGGGTGGTCGAAATTAGGTAATCCAAAACAATATCAAACAAAGCAAGAGATGAACGCTCGAGCTGATGTCATATTCGCCGAGAACAAACCTTTTACAAGGAGAAGCTGGGTTAGTCAGATATGGAGGTTCAGTAGAGAAATTAAAAAAGGAGATCGAATCATTACATATTTAAAAGAGAGTCGTGAATATCGAGTAGGTACTGTGACTGCTCCGCATTTTTTTGATGAAGCAGCTGGAGATAAAATGTATCCAAACCACATTAAGGTGAATTGGGAGCCAATCGCCGTTAAACGAGATTCTCTCAGTCAACCAGCTAAGAACAGCCTCGGTTCTATATCAACTGTTTTTCGTGTAGATGATTGGGGGCAAGAGATCGAACATTTACTCAAGAACCCTACTTCTATTGCAGCATACGAGGATGAAACAGAAGAAGATGAAATTATTGAAGATTTAGTCAGCAAAGCAACTGTTATGATTGCAGATAAGGTAGATAAACTGGATCCGTGGCAGATGCAAGATCTAGTCGGGGGTTTACTGCAAGCTATGTCATACAATGTTCGCGTAAGCCCAAAAGGACCTGATGGTGGTGTTGATGTATTAGCTTATAAAGATGCATTTGGATTTGAAAAACCTATTATAAAAGTACAAGTTAAGCATCGACAAAACTCAGCCAGTTCCCCAGAAGTACAACAATTATTAGGGGCTAATCCTATGAATGCAAACAGTTTATTTGTTTCTACTGGTGGATTCACTTCTAATGCCAAAGCTGTTGCGAAGCATAATGAAGTTCATCTAGTAGATTTAGAAGAACTCGTAGACCTTATTGTACGTTGGTATGAGCATATGCCAACTGAGACAAGATCTTTATTACCTTTGAAAAAAGTGTATGTACCTGAGTGATTTTTTATTGCCTACGCTTCAATAACGCCTGAATACAAAGGAAAAAGAGGATAATAACAATAAAATAGTTCATTGAGTTTTGAAAGACATTGATGTTCAAGGATAATTGTAGAAAAATCCAAAAGCCGAATATCACGATAATTGCATAAATGATTCCTTTATACACTTTGATTCTCCTTTCGTTTTAGTTGGCATTATCTCATATCACTGAAAAGGTTGAACAGGGATTAATGTTCTAATAGTTCTATCACATAGTCTGGTATAAAGGGCCAACTAATGTTTATAAATAGCATAAAGGTAAGGCTAGACAGAGCAAAGTGCATTGTTTGGCTTATTTTATTTGACCGTTAAATAGAAAGTCTATTCCATTTTTTATGTCATTTAGCCTATTTTTCCGTTTTGAGGGGCACGGTAAAATAGACTTTATGATCAATAATGGAGGGAGTGACTTCTTCTGGGCAAGATACTTGATGCAAAAGCACTAACCAGTGCCATGGACACAAGGGCAAAACACTATCAAGAACTCCGCGAACAAATGATAGATTTAAAAAAGTCATTACAAGGTGTGGCCAATCTCGGTGATGATTTCACTGGGAAAGGTGCCGATAACATTAAAAGTTTCTATAAAGAGCTGTCTGGAAATGTAGACATGTTTATCAGCTTCATTGATAAGCAAAAAGCCTTTCATGAAGGTGTTTCTGGAACACTGGATGATACGAGCTTTGGCGGCGATACCTTTATAGAGGAACACTTTTTAGACAACGCAGTACATATGGGCATCAAAAACGCCAAAAGCATTGTAAAGGATCAAAAAAAGGCACTCAAAACGATTTTTCAAGACATTGATCATCTCATTTCTCTAGAGGTATTTGATAGCCAAACCTTTGATGAAAAAATAGAAGATGCGGAAGATGAACGAAAAAAGACGGTCAAAGAACTAAGAGAGCTTGATCAAAATTTAAAAGATGAATATGCTTTGTCAGAGACGGAACAGCAAGCTACAATGGCATTGTACGCTGAAATGATCAATGCGACAAGTGACGGAAAAGCGATTTCGCCTATGAATTTTGACAAGAAAGCGTATCAAAATAGCGAAATTTACAAGGCAAAAAGCGATATTGAGAAGCAAACTGCTGAATATCTGAAAATCAAAAAAGAACAAGAAGAAGCCCGCAAGATCGCAAAGGAACAAGAAGCACTCGCCAACCGCCCTTGGTATGAAAAAGCCCTCGATTACAGTGGAAATATCGTCAATGAACTGACAGGTGTGAACGATGCAAAACGTGCAGCAACAGGCGTTGATCCAATCACGGGCGAGGAACTCACCGCAGGCCAGCGAGTCGCGGCAGGCGGCATGGCAGCGGCAGGTTACATCCCAATCGTCGGCTGGGCAGGCCGCATTTTCAAAGGCGGAAAAGCTGTCTATAAAACGAGCCAAGCCACATCAGCCGCAGTCAGGGCGGTCGATATCTACAAGACATCACAAAAGTCCTTTGACGCCTTAAAAACATCGCAAAAAGGCTTATATGGTCTCACCGCCACCAACGGTTTCAGCGAAGCGATCACAGGCCGAGATATGTTTGGAAATAAGGTCTCGAAAGGACAGCAGGAAGCCAGTATGAATGCGGCGCTTGGGATGCTTTTGCCATTTGGAGCGAAAGGGTTTCATGGTAAAATGGGGATTAAGGGTACGGGTGAAATTGGTTGGAATATGTCAAAAGGCGGAGGAGAAATAAATGGAAGAAAGTATTCTCAGCATGCTTTGGAAAGAATGGCACCTGATATTCCTGAAGTAAAAGCTACTTTAACAAGTAGAGCAATCAAAAAAGCTGAAGAATTAGGATTTAAACCACAAACAAAAGAATTTAGTGATTTCATCAAAAAATATGTTGACCCAAGAAATATTCCACCTTCAGTTATTGAAGACGCTATAATGAATACGAAAAAGATACCTGGTAATAGAAGCGGAACGTTTGTTCATGAAACACGGGATGTCAAAGTGATTATAAATGAAGCAGGCGATGTTATCACAGTTATACCGAAATAATTAATAAAAGGATGAATACGAATGTTTATCAAGTATGATGAATATGATCTATTAGAACTTTTTCAAAGTGAGCCGGTGAGTATAACAGGCAATATAGATGATGGAGAATTAATTTATACTTACAAAGATGACCAAAATTTCAAGGTGATTTTAACTTTAGATGTATATAAGCAAACGAGTAGTCTAAGTATTACATTTAAAGATTCTATAGTATTTACAGGTGATTTTAATAATGTAACAAGTATAAAAAAAGATGACAATGCTATGGTAATGAACGTGGGCGAAGAAGAGAGGCTAAAAGTTAAATTTTATAAACAAGTTGGAGTGGAGTTACTTTAAAATAGCCTTATTGTATTAGAAAGAAATATAAAACAATTATGATATTCTCTCAGATAAATCAGTAGGTGAAGTAGTTGATACTTCTAATATAATGTTATTGTTATCATACCTTGACTGGCTATATGCCTTTCAAGGTTTTTGTGTTTATTGGCTTTCATACCGAGAAAAAACCGATAAAATGGGAATCTTTTTCCTGAGTGGATCATCGTATGATAGAGACAAGCAAAACGAACGTATTGAGCACTCTAAGTGCCTTGGTTGGTGTCCCCTTTTTTTATTGGGAGACGCGCCTCTCTCTTATCAATGGTGTATCTGGATACAGAACAAAAGTGTTGAGGAATGTGGCTATACGAGAGGGACATTCTGAGCCTGAATAGCAACTGGTCTGCGGCAGCCGTATCGAGGACAGTTTTTCATTTCAATTGATGATTGACTGTAATTGGCATCCTCTCGGAGTGTAGTCATCATTTCAAAATCTATTTAAGCGAATAGCGTAAGGTGGTGTTTATTCAGCTAACAGTGTTCTGTTTCGAAAGAGACAATAAAGCAATCGAAAAGCATTGCAGCTTGATCAAAATAGCGACATCTACAAGGCAAAAAGCGATATTGAGAAGCAAACTTCTGAATATCTGAAAATCAAAAAAGAACAAGAAGAAGCCCGAAAGATTGCGAAGGAACAAGAAGCACTCGCCAACCGCCCTTGGTATGAAAAAGCCCTCGATTATGGTGGAAACATCGTGAATGAACTGACCGGCGTGAACGATGCAAAACGTGCCGCAACAGGCGTTGATCCAATCACGGGCGAGGAACTCACCGCAGGCCAGCGTGTCGCGGCAGGAGGCATGGCAGCGGCCGGCTACATTCCTATCGTTGGCTGGGCAGGCCGCATTTTCAAAGGCGGAAAAGCTGTCTATAAAACGAGTCAAGCCACATCAGCCGCAGTCAGGGCAGTCGACATTTACAAGACATCACAAAAATCCTTTGACGCCCTAAAGACATCCCAAAAAGGTTTATACGGCCTCACCGCCACAAACGGCTTCAGCGAAGCGATCACAGGCCGAGACATGTTTGGAAATAAGATCTCCAAAGAACAGCAGGAAGCGAGTATGAACGCGGCGCTTGGAATGCTTTTACCGTTTGGAAGTAAGAGTTTAAAACAACTTCAATTTAAACATAAACCAAAAGAAATAATAACTAAAAGAGAAAATTATCAAAGATATGTGAAAGCTGAAAATGGGCAGCGTCCTCCTAATTTTTCACCTGAAGGAGCCAAAAGAAGAGGGGCTTTTCGAGAATCTAAAAGGGCAAGTGGTATACCAGTAAGTGAACAACCCATAGAAGTTAGACCAGCAGTGGACAAAAGAGGTAACCCTATCCCTGGTAAGGATTATTTCTTTAAAGGTGATAAAGTGGTTAGAGATCATGCAGGAGGTCATTATTATCCAGACGACTTAAGTCAGAATAGAGATGCTCATTTTAATGATATTAATGGAAACCACTATAACTATGAAAAATAGTTATCATTGGAGGATTATAAATGAAAATAGAACTTGAATTCGAACAAGAAGTGATAAACTACTATAAGTGGTTAGATCAAAAAATAAATGAACTTAAACAGTTAAGTGTATATAGTATTAATGGATATTACTTTTTAGATAATGGTGGAATTAAGACTTTTCAAAGTTATTGTCAAAATGAACTAATAGAAATTTTTAGCGATCATTTGACTAATTACCATTTTTATATCTTTCTGAGTAAGAAAGTAAGTGATGCACATTCGCGAATAGAGAGATTCCGAAAAGTATGGAAATCTATTGATTCAGACATAAATACTTCAGGTTTTGAAAAGGGGCCAGAATTACTTTTAGATGAACATGAAAAACCGTTTTATGTCAGTATGGCCAAGGTTCCTCAACATGATTTAGATAAAGCATTGCGAATAATGGATCAGTATCAATCTAGTTTCATGATTGCCAGTAGAAGGGATTCTATGCTCTCAGAGGAATCTATAAAAGATTTGTTTTACTCAGGATTGGATAAGAATAGTCATGAAATAGATTATCAAGCGCTTTTTTTGAAGTATGGTTTGAATAGTGAAATTATCTTTAGATGGGGATCTGTTCTAAATGAGGCCGAATTGGCAATGATTTTAAATCAAGATCATACCCAGAAAATACGGGAGCGAATACAAAGCCATTCATAGTATCTTCAAAATGATCCCGTAATATTTTAAACAATCACCATATTCGGGACTGATCCCCGGTTTTGAGAGACTGGGATCAAAACACCGTATGAAACAGCCAGTTGTCGAAACTCTTTCGAGGACTGGTTGTTTCATTTCTATAGAATTCGAATAGTGGTATATGGATTTTATAAAATCGCTGAGTACTGTTTGTCAGAAGGTATTTGCTTTCCTTCAATCGAGAGAACATAAAATCCAAATACATGGAGAATACTATCGAGAGCATGAAATTGAAGCACTTAAAGTGAATGTGTATGAAGTCTTTATTCATTTAAATCACCTTCTTGAGCAAACAAAATTTTCAAGTGGGTATGGGGATTTTATTTTTGGAAGAATATTTCCGTTTTGGATTACGCATCGAGAGAACGGAATATTTTTATGAGCTAAGTATTTGGGGGCTGCGATGAACAGAATTGAGACATCATTTAAGGAGTGGAATGAACCACTCCTTTTTTCTATCGATGGTGTCATACGCTTGATCGATGAATTCCCTTCAAATTTAAGCAATTCACTATCTTTACCTTTCGCATTCGTATAAAATAAGAGCAGTGAAAAATTGAAGAAATGCTTGATACATGAAGGGCGTGTAAGCTGTGAGCTGCATGACATGATGAGATGTATGAACGTGAAGGCTGAAAAGCTGTTCTTCCTCACATATGAGATCTTGTAAGCGTAACCATTATTTGTCACTTCATTGCGATGGTGTTGAGGGGTGTGTCAGGATGAGGAATCCGTATGTGAGAACGGCTTCTAGTCTGTATATTAATTATTTTTTATTAGGTATGGTCAATATTATTTTGGCTTCAAATATGCCATTTTTAATCAAACAGTTAGATACCAATAGTGCGGGAATTAGTTATATGATATCGGCGCTTGGCATTGGCAGGGTGCTCACGTATGGTTTATCAGGCGTACTGTCAGATCGTTTTGGGCGAAAGCCGGTCATTTTGGTTTCTGGTGTGCTGATGGCGGTGTTCCTCATCGGAATCCCATTGTCTCCGAATTATCAAATCGCGTTTGCATTTGCGATTTTGGCAGGCGTCGCGAATTCGGCAATGGATGCAGGAACATATCCTGCGTTAATGGAGGCTTTTCCGCAAAACTCGGGATCTGCGAATGTGATGGTGAAGGCCTTTATCTCCATTGGGGCAACCATTTTGCCACTGGCGATTTTCTTTTTAGCAGAGCATGATTTGTTTTATGGAATTTCATTTTTTGTCCCTGCTCTGATCTATCTTGTGAATGTCTTGATGCTGTGGACCTTGCCATTTCCGAATCATCGTAAGGTGGAGCAAGTCCAGGTAACGGAGTATGACGGACTTCCGCGCTTCTCGACAGAGCCTACATTTTGGAGGGAAGGGATCGCACTCATTTTGATCAGCTTTACGTCAAATGGACTGTATGCACTGCCGCAAATTTGGCTTCCTACGTACGGTGAGGCCATCTTGGGGATGGCATCGGGCAGTGCTGTAAAACTGCTCAGTTACTATAGCATGGGCGGGCTGCTGTCTGTCGTGATGCTCGCGTTTCTTTTGCGCCGTTTTGTCCGTCCGGTCACTGTACTGCTGATCTACCCCATCATTACACTTGTTTCCATTTGTGTGCTCTTGGTCGTGAAATCCCCAGTTATAGGAACCGTCAATGCTTTTGTATTGGGATTTTCAACGGCAGGAGTTTTTCAGCTGACGTTAACTGTGATGGCTGAATTCTTCTGGAAAAACAAAGGGACGATGACAGGGATTATCTCTACAGCGGGCGGCGTGTCGGCTATCGTCATTCCGGTCGTAACAGGTTTAATTCAGAGTCACGCGTCCATTTTACAAATCTTTATGTTCGATGCAGCTGTGGCTGTTGCGGCCATTATCGGCGCACTGTATATCCTGTATCGATACCGTCAAATCATGATACATGATTAAAAAAAAGACGACCTCCGCAGGAAGTCGTCTCAGCGTGTAGAGCTGAAAACAAAGGGCTAAAATGATATCATTTTAGCCCTTTGTCTTTTTTATTTTAGAATCGGTCATTTTCAAAAAGAATTTGTTTTACTTGATCAACTGGCATATCTTCACCAGTAAAGAGTTTGTAAGCAAGTGCACCTTGCCATAGCATCATTCCAAGACCGTTAATGGTTTTGGCGCCAGCTTCCTGTGCTTGCGCAAGAAGCTTTGTTTTTTGCGGGTTGTATACGACATCTGTCACGATCAAATCTTCACGAAGTACATCAAGTGTATCATCGATAATGCTGAGTTGATCCAGTGGTTTCATGCCAAGGCTTGTCCCATTTGCCAGGATCGCACTTTCTGCTACTTCACGGCGGAACGCGTCTTTGTCTTCAAGTGGGAAAATGTTTGCTTTGACACCGAATGATTTCATTTCGTTGTTGATGTAATTTACATTTTCTTCTGCTTGAACAAAGTATTGATCATTACGAGCAAAAATACTAATTTCACGAATGCCGGACTGTGCAAGCTGAATCGCAATCGGAGTCGCAGCACCGCCAGAGCCAACGAGAGTGACCTTCTTACCAGCTAATTCAACACCATGTTCAATCAAGTTTCTTACATATCCAAGACCATCTGTGTTGTAGCCGATGAGCTTACCATCCTTGTTCACTACAGTGTTACTTGCACGTGTATATCTTGCAGAATCATCTAGTTCGTCTAAGTAATCCAATACTTTCATTTTGTTCGGCATAGAGACGTTAAATCCAGCTGCACCCATTGCTTTCATACCATTTACGGCTGCTTCTAGTTCATCATTTCCTACTTCAAATGCAAGGTAAGCATAGTTGATACCTGTTAGTGTATAGCCAAGGTTATGCATACGTGGTGAAAGGCTGTGCCCGATTGGTGTAGCAAGAAGACCAACTAATTTTGTTTTCCCATCAATATTACGTTCATGTATGTTTGTCATGATTGACATCTCCTTTAATTATCTAAATAATTTTTTCATGCGTCCAAGAACAAAGAGCGCTAGTAATATGCTAATAACTGCGATGATCATATCGAAAAATAACGTCATTTTAATATCGTACGTGCTGACCAATCCACTTGTAATGAGCGGCACGAGTATAAATGCTGAGCTTGCCGCAATGTTGACATAGGATGAAGCCGTTGCTTTGTTTGTCGGGAACAATTTCATCATAATACTCATCGCCAGCTGGAAGATTCCCGCTGTAAATAGTCCTAAGAAGAAGGTGCTGACAATGACAATGCTGTAAGTTTCAACTTGGAATAGTGCAAGCATTGCAAGGAACGCCCCAATTGGATAAATGATCGCCACCATAATCGGTGAAATGAATTTATCTAAGACGATCGAAAGCAATAGAACAGATACCAGTGCACCAATACTAAAATAAGATAGAAGCTGTGTAGCTTGTTCTGTGCCAAGTCCGATTAATTTTAACCCGAGCTGCGGAAGCCATGTCTGCCATACGACAAACAATGCAGTCGATGTGAATCCCATCAGTACAACAGCTAAACCTTCGCCAAGCATTTTTGGTTCTTCTTTCAGCTGGTCCTGTACTGGAAGAGAGTCTTGTGAAGAAACTTGCTTATGGTTCGGGAATGGCATAAAGATTAAGTAAATCCCTACAAGTAAATAAAGAAGCCCTAGTCCAAAGAACGCCCAGCCCCAGAAGATGTCATGTGCCACTAGGAACGCCAAGATAAATGGAAGAACAGTCGCCCCAATGGATACAGACGCTTTTACTAAAACAGAAGCCGAACTTGCTTTTTTCGGAAATGACTCTGACAAAGCAGGATAGGTTCCTGAATCAAGCAGTGAGTTGGCAATACCTGCTGATATCGCAAAGATAAATGCCAGTGTATAACTTGTTGTCGTTGGAATACCGATTAAGAATAATAAGTAAAGAAAATTTCCTGTAATAATGACAGGCTTACGTCCCCAGCTGTCGGCTAACCGGCCTGAGAAAAAGAGCGCAATGAGTTTACCAATTCCGATCGCCGATACAAGCAAGCTGATTTTCGGAATATCCACATGGTAGCGTTCAGATAAGCTGTCCATGTTGGAAGCTACAATAATATTGATCATGCCAAGCATGAAGTAGTTTAAATACATGCCAAGTGACGATTTTATATAAGGATTTTTCATGTTCCCACTCCTATATTTGAAACCCCATTTAAGGTCAAATTCTTTGTATACCCTTTGTTATTGTTTCCTTCAAAATAAATAATATGAAGCCCATCACAACACCCCTTATGTGATTGATGAAAAAATAATGAATATTCATCTGTTCTTCAATTAAGTACATCGTTCTACTAAAAATGAAAAAATAATAAAAGCCTTGATTAGGAAGTGAAACTTCATGATTTGATCAGAATCATAAAAAACCACTTTTAACTGTTTTTTGATAGAAATGATGATATGACGAAATAGGTATAACGATATACTAAAAGAAGCAACGAGATAAATATACTCCTGCATTTTAAATGTGTCAAGTTTATGACTTTGTGATTTAAAAAAAGAAAAATGAAACAAAGAAATAGTTGACTTGATCAATAAAAAAAGAGAATTGCTGCACACAATTCTCTTTTTCATCATGATGGAGAGGTTTCTCTAATATGAAGTTGAGGCTTTAAAATCAATCGCTGCAGCTCTTCATCCTGTTCGTTCATTTTATGATATAAAAGGTTCGCTGCTTTTACCCCGATGGATCGTGGGAAGGAGGAAACAGTGGTGAGCGGCGGATGATACATTTCTGCTTCAGGAACATTATCGAATCCAACGACATCGATATCTTCACCAGGCTTGATGCCCCGTGCTGACAGGGCTTGAATGACCCCAAAAGCGAATAAGTCACTAAAACAAAAAATAGCAGTAGGGGGCTCAGGCTGATCCATCACTTGGGCAAGTGCTTCTTTCCCGCCTTCACGAGTAGGTTCTATATCAATAATAAGAGAATCATCAATCGTCACATTTTCTTCGTCATGAGCTCTTTTGAAACCTTTCATCCGCTCAATCCAAGTCGAAGAAGTCTTGATGCCGCCTAAAAAAGCGATGCGGCGATGCCCTTTTTGAAGAAGATGATGAACCGCCATCCAAGTACCTTGTTCATAATCAACACCGACATAGTCACATTGCACATCTGATAATTCACGATTTGCCAGTACTTTTGGGGTGCGAATTTGATTTAATTGTTTGACCGTTCGAGCAGAGCTTTTCGAAGCTGGGTTTAAAATAATCCCGCCCACTCGGTGCTCTACCATGGTGGAAATGAGCCGCTCCTGTTTATCGACACTGTCAAAGGTCGTACCAAGTAAAACAGTATAGCCCAGTGACTCAAGCGTGGTTTGTACGCCAATTAAAAACTCCGAAATAAAGGTGTTAGAAATATCCGTCACAATCACACCCACGATATTTGAGCTTTTTGACCGCATGTTGGCAGCAACGCGGTCGTATACGTATCCTAATTCCCCCATGGATTGCAGTACTTTGTTTCGAGTGGCTTCAGAGATTCTAGGATTATTTCGAACAACGAGTGATGCCGTTGAAGTCGAGACACCGGCATGCTTGGCGACTTCCTGTAATGTGACACGCTGCTTGTTCATTTTTTTCATTTATCTTCACCAACTTCAATGGATTGCCTAACTTTGTTCATCATCAAGAGGGATTTCTCTATCAGACGAGCCGAACATCTTTTGATTTATTATACATGAATCAGGGGGGATTGATGAAGTGAAGACATATGAGTAACGCCGTAAATCATAAAAGATTACCATTGACAGCTTTCAGATTGAGGCGTAAAATATGAAATTATTCAGAAATAGCAACATTTTAATTAAATAACGAAGGCTATGAATGCTGTGGGTCACACTATAGCAGGAGCAGCTTCTGGAGAGACCGCATGTATGTGCGGCGCCGAAGGGTTCACAATCTCAGGCAAAAGGACAGAAGAGTACGAAATATTGTATTTGTGGTGCATGGATGATGCCGTGTATGACTTTTCTCTATTTTGCTATTCTTTTATGACCGTGAGATTGGAGCGCATCCAATCTCTTTTTTTATGGACTTTTTTAAAGGGTTCATTATTTCAGGATAAGATCGTGTCGTAGGAGGGTGTTAGCATTGGCACAACAAGAATTAAAACGTGATTTATCAAACCGTCATGTGCAATTGATTGCCATTGGCGGAACCATTGGAACAGGACTGTTTTTAGGATCTGGAAAAGCTATTCAATTGGCAGGTCCTTCAATTATTTTTGCTTATTTAATTGTCGGGATGGCCATCTTTTTTGTCATGAGGGCACTCGGAGAATTGCTTTTATCGAAGGCAGGCTATCAGTCATTAACCGATATTGCAGAGGACTATCTCGGCCCGTGGGCTTCCTTTGTGACAGGATGGACCTATTGGTTTTGCTGGATTATGACAGCGATGGCGGATGTCATTGCGGTCGGTGTGTACGTGCAGTATTGGTTTGACATCCCGCAGTGGATTCCTGCCATCATTTGTTTATTGATTTTACTAGGATTGAATCTATTAACGGTGAAGCTTTTCGGAGAAATGGAATTTTGGTTTGCACTCATTAAAGTAATTACGATTCTATTATTGATCGGGGTTGGAATGGTTCTTTTAATCATTGGTTTTCAAACAGATGCCGGACCGGTGACAGTAACGAATTTATGGTCTCATGGCGGGTTATTCCCGAATGGTGTCACAGGTTTCTTATTGTCATTCCAGATGGTGATTTTTGCGTATGTGGGAGTTGAACTGGTCGGTGTGTCCGCAGCAGAAACAGCCAATCCGCAAAAAAACATCCCTTCTGCGATTAATAAGATTCCATTAAGAATTCTATTTTTCTATGTGGGAGCGATTTTTGTCTTACTATGTATCAACCCATGGACTGAACTCAGCGCATCAGAAAGTCCTTTTGTGAAAACCTTTGGACTCATTGGGATACCAGTAGCAGCAGGGCTCATTAATTTTGTTGTGTTGACGTCTGCGGCATCAGCTTGTAATAGCGGCATGTTCTCGACGAGCCGTATTCTGTATAATCTTAGTCATCAAAAGCAGGGTCCAGCTTCCTTCGGACGTCTGAACAAGCATGCTGTCCCAAGCAATGCCCTGTTTGTTTCGACGATTGTGGTATCGGTTGGAGCTCTTTTAAGCAAGCTGATTCCCGAACAAGCCTTTGGTATTGTGACAACGATCAGTGCCATTTGTTTCATTTGGGTATGGAGTATTATTTTAATTAGCCATTTGAAATATAAAAAAACACGGCCTGAATTGCATGAAGCATCTACCTTTAAAGCACCTTTCACACCTTTTGTGAATATATGTGTTTTGGTTCTCTTCGCTGCGATTCTAGTGATCATGCTGTTTGCAGATGCAACACGCCCCGCGCTCTTATTAACGCCGGTCTGGTTTGGTTTCTTACTATTGATTTATGCACGAAAGAAACGCCGCGCGTCATAATGAACGGAAAAAGCACAGCCTTTGCATTAGGCTGTGCTTTTGTTCATTTAACGATTTCTAATCTTTAGCACATAATTTGCATTCAAAATGATCAAAACAACACCAATGACCATGATTGAGAAAAGCTGAGAGTGATTGGCTCCAAGGGAATACACAATCAAAATAAACATGGCGCCGGTCAATAGAACATTCATCATTTGATACGTGTGAAACAGTCCGCCAAGCATCACATGCTTTTCGCCTTCGTCTGAAATAGCGAGCAGCTTTTTACTATAATCTTTGTCAGATGGACTTGGCAGGTTGCGATTAGGGTAGACAAGCTTTAGAACAGATATCGCTATATATGAACTGATAATGGAGACAATAAATAAAGCAGCATTGACGAGAATCAACCAAATGGGCTGCTCGGTGACGATCGCGATACCGATGGCAACAATGGAAAAAATGGTACTTACCGTATTGGCTAAAGTCAAATCAGTAAAGGTCCGATATTGTTTTGCCTCCAGTTCATCCTCTTCATCTCCAGAAACCGAAAGAGATACTCTTTTTTTCATACGTGAAATCCCTGAAAAACAATAAATAATCAATAAAATCGTCAATCCACTGATGACAAGAGTGGCTTCAAATGCAACATCAAGAAGTGTCATTTCAAATTCGGCTGCCAGCAGACAGTAAGCGCCGAGAAAGCCAAGGAGAGCACCTAAGAGCATTTTGTATACAGTTTTCATGAGAGTTCATCCTCCTCGAATAGAAAAATACGTTCAATGGGTTCCTGAAAAATTCGTGAAAGCTTAACAGCGAGCAATAGAGACGGCATTAACTCATCTCGTTCCATTAAGCTGATGGTTTGACGAGAGACCTTTGCACGCTTTGCAAGTTCAGTTTGGTTTAAACCATCTCGCGCACGAAGCTCTTTTAACCGATTTTTCATTCTGTCACCTCAATTTTGGTTGAAATCTTTCCTTGATTGTAAAGCATTATATTCATTTTGACAAGTAAAGTTGTCAAAATGATAAAAATAATTGTCAGAAAGATCATCTTTATTGAAAAGGTGAACCATGATACGCTAAAGGAAAGAGAAACAGAAAACAGGTGATGTCCGTGTTCATTGATCAATTAAAAAATGACTTACATCAATCACAACCGTTGTTCATTGGAGAAGAGACAGCGTTCAAAGCAGCAGTCCTTATCCCTTTGGTGCAAGTAAATGGAGATTGGCATATATTATTTGAGGTCCGATCGTTGACCATGAGAAAACAGCCGGGGGATATTAGCTTTCCTGGGGGCAAGCTTGACGGCAGCGAAACTGCACAGGAAGCTGCACTGCGAGAAACACATGAAGAGCTGGGCATTCCGCCAGAATCGGTCGAGATCCTTGGACAGCTCAGTCCTTATATCGCTTCTCCATCTTTTGTGGTATACCCATATGTCGGTATCATTGATGAGCAAAAAGTGAAACACTCCTTTAATCAAGAAGAAGTAGAGGAGACTTTTACCGTGCCTCTATCATGGCTCAGCCAATATGAGCCATACTTACATCATGTATCCGTTCAGCCAACACCAGGAGAGGACTTCCCTTATGAAAAAATCATGAATGGTGAAAAATACAGCTGGGGAAGCCGTTCGATTGAGGAATGGTTTTATGATTACGAAAACTACACCATATGGGGATTAACAGCCCGCATATTAAAGCATTTTGTGACCGTTACAAAAAGAAATTCCTAGAGAATCGCTCTCTAGGAATTTGTTGTATTCAGACGGTCCTTCGCTGTTTGTTGACCTTTACTTATTGAAATAGGGGATTTTGCTTGGCTCAGTCCGTAGGAAGGCATGTTCACGTAGATGGATTCATACGAGCCGGCTTGAATTTGGTACGTTTCATGATAAATTCCGACGGCGTCATTATTTCGTGTTCTTTGGTTAAATTCTTTCCAAGCAGCCAAATGCTTCTCCATCTTGGCATAGGCAAGGAGGTCATCTGTTGATTTCCAATATTGAATCATCGCTGTCGTGCGTAATCCAAAGTAATTCTCTGTCCCAAGAAAGCCAAGCTCATCTTGATGGGTATACAGCTCCTTGATCATGCCAGGCATCGCCATGAACACAGGCAGCCATTGATGAATGGCCCAGCGTTTGTTGATCCTCATTCCGATGATGAACACAACAATCGAATCAGAATTGTCCGTTGTAAATCTACCCGCACGTATGTCTTTTTTCATTCATTTACCCTTCCTTCTTCATCGAATGGAATGTGTCCACGCACCAATCAATTCCTGCTTGAGCCACTCTTTTTCCATAATCTAAAGTAAACAGCCAATACTTCGCATCCGCTTCATCTGGATAAAGCTCTTGAATGTTTTGTTCAATTGAAACATAAGTTTCATAACGAATACGAAGCTGCCGCTCATAATCCTGTAAAAGCACTAGTTTCTTCTCAAACGAAAGATATTGACCAAAGAATAACTTTAATAACACCTCATTACGCTCTGTTGGTAACTGATCGAGCGGCTGCGCCAGCCACTCTCTTAACGTATTCAGTCCTTTTTCAGTCAAATGATATTCCCGCTTGTCTGAGCGGCCAGAAGCAGCAGCAGGAGAAACTTCCGCAAGGCCTTCCTCGACTATTAACTTTAAAGCTGGATAAATTTGTCCATAACTGATTTTCCAAAAATGATGCAGGCTTCTATCAATTAATTGCTTCACTTCATACCCTGACTTACAATCAGTCGTTAAAATACCTAAAATCGCATACGTCGTATCATTGTATTTTTTCATATCAGCACACCTATCTAAATGATATATCTTTTAGATATATAATAAATGATGTGAAGTGGCAGATACAAGGGGTTGTTGAAAAATAAATTCGATAAAGGGAGTGGATATTTACCTGATTTTGCTAATCAGAGGGGTGAATCACTCATATATATGGATGATCTTTCATCAGATTATATATTGGAGGGGTACGTATGAGTAAATCGAAAATCTGGTTTGTGGCTGTCCTGACGGTATTAGTCCTTGGTGCAGTCAGCTGGTCAGCCTATCAAGCAATCGGAAAAAAGAGTGCATTGAATCAATCCTACGCCTTTGCGCAGAAAACAAAAGAGGGCGTGAATTGGTTTAAGGTAACGGAGAGAAAAGGGAAAGTAACCGGTCACTTGAATGAAACCATTTTAGAAGAAAGTCCGGAAATGCATTTTGATCCGAATTTATTTAAACATAAATATCAATTAACTGGAAAAGCAATTGAAAACGGTTATGAATTTGAAGTGAAGCGAGGAAAAGATTCGGTGATGTATGAAGTACATGTTGCTGGAAAAGATCTCTCTGTGAAAAAACAAGGTGAAAACAAAAGCATCACATACAAAGCAGTTGATCAAAAAAAATTAAATGCGTATCAAAAAGCCATTCAAGATCGATATGATGAGTTAATTGATGACTCAGAAACTAGATTTTATGATTATTTAAGAGACTACATCAAGAAAGTAACAGGTGCTTATGGTTATCTGTATACTGCGGAGGATGGTACATACCAACTATTTCTACAAGTAAAGCACATGCATATTGAGTCTGAATGGTCAGGGGCCTTTCTAATGAGAACAGTTCCAGGGGATGGTGGTGAACCTTATAAAGAGACGAAACATAAAGCGGGTGGTGTTTCTGATGGAATCATGTTTGATATCAGTACCTATCCTCAAATCGAAGAGCACAAAACTGGTATTATCGTAGGTTCAACGAATCGAGGTGCAAAATCAATAAAACTTCCTCTGAAAATAGCAGGCGGCATCGTAGAATTTAAACCAGTCTCAAAGCAGGAATATCAAAAACAATCTGAAGCATTTAAAAAGCAGGCAGAAGAAAAGAAAAAATAGATGATGATAACCAGATGAATGAATAAATTTATCTGGTTTTTTATAATGAAGATAGTTATTGGTGAAAAAAAGAGAGGAAGGCAAACGCTTCAACTAATTAAGGAAAATGAATTTGGGTCTATAGACCTTAATAATTTTTAGAAAAATAAATGTTGACGCTTTCATATAATCAATATATACTAAAAACAAATCCAATATGAATAAATTAGACATGTGACTGGTCATGCAGGCAGGATCTAAAAACGATGAATTTCTTTTATTTGTCGTTTTAGGTCCTTTTTTTATTGCCAAAATATAGGTCTCATGTATGAGAAAAGGGGGAGAAAAAATGGATTACACACAAGTTGCCAAAGACGTTTTACAGCATATAGGCGGCAAAGAAAACATTGCGCACCTTGAGCACTGTTCAACAAGACTTCGCTTCACGCTAATTGATCAGAAAAAAGCAGATGTACCAGCACTAGAAAAAACACCAGGTGTCATAGCTGTCAGAATGTCAGGACAATGCCAAGTGGTGATTGGGAATGACGTCATTGAAGTGTATCAAAAGGTAACAAGTTTAATAGGCAGCAGCTCATCAAGCCAAGACGTGCCATCCAATCAGCCAAAAGAAAAGAGAAAAGCAGGCACAGTCCTGTTAGATTTCATTGTCGGTGTCTTCCAGCCTCTTGTACCAGCTATCGCAGGCGGAGGAATTTTAAAATCATTTCTTCTCCTTTTCTCTTTATTAGGCTGGATGGATGCAAAGGGACAAACCTATCAAATACTGAACATGGTAGGTGATGCACCACTTTACTTTATGCCTTTATTAGTTGCTGTAACGACGGCGAATAAACTAAAAGTAAATCCACTGGTCGCATTATCAGCAGTCGGTGCGCTCCTTCTGCCGAACATGACAGCAATGCTTACAGAAGGTGCGCAATTACTGTCATTCGATGTAAAAAATATAGCTTATGCGTATCAAGTGTTTCCGGCAATCCTTTCTGTATTGCTTTACGCGCAAATGGAAAAATTCTTTACGCGGTTTTCACCAAAACCAATTCGGATTTTCTTCGTTCCGATGATGTCATTGGTCATTACTGTACCAGTTACGTTACTTCTGTTAGGACCGATTGGTTTTACAGCGGGGCAAGGCTTTTCATCTATTATTCTTGCGATGTTTAATACGGTAGGCTGGGTAGCTGTCGCAATTTTAGCAGCGGTCCTCCCATTCATGGTTGCTTCAGGCATGCACAAAGCAATGGTCCCTTATGCAGTCACAACGATGGGAACCCTTGGGAAAGAAGCGCTTTATTTACCGGCATCACTTGCGCATAATATTGCGGAAAGTGGAGCGTGTTTTGCTGTGGCACTTCGAACAAAAGACAAGGTACTCAGATCAACAGCCATTTCGGCAGGGATTTCAGCCTTTTTTGGTATCACAGAGCCGGCGTTATACGGTGTAACACTTCAAAATAAGCGAGTCCTTGGAAGTGTTATGATTGGTTCGTTTGTTGGCGGAATTTTCATTGGTTTAGTTGGTATACAAGCCTTTGTGCTTGTTGGCCCAGGATTAGCAAGCATGTCGATGTTTATATCAGATGAACTTCCGCGAAATCTGATGTTTGCTATCATTGGAGCAGTCATTTCATTTATTGTCGCATTTATCGCTGCTTTTGTATTAGGTAAAGATCGAACAGTAGAAGAAAAGACAAAGGACCAAGCTGCATTTGCTGAACAAATTGGAGCAGGAGAAACTTTCAAAAGCCCTGTGATTGGTCAAATGATCTCTCTATCTGAAGTAAAAGATGATATTTTTTCTTCAAGGGTCATGGGGGACGGAATTGCCATTGTACCTTCAAAAGGAGCACTTTATGCACCAGTAGATGGTGAGGTGACCTTGCTGTTCGAAACAAACCATGCGCTTGGTATGAAAACGGACCAAGGGGTTGAAGTATTATTCCACATCGGCATTGACACTGTTCAGTTGGAAGGACAGTATTTCCATCCAAAAGTGCAGGCAGGAGATCGTGTTCAAGCAGGAGATTTATTGATTGAATTTGATTTAGAAAAAATTATGGAAGCAGGATATGATCCAGTAACACTTGCTGTAATCACAAATACAGATCAATATGATATTAAGGTACAGCCATTACAAGAGGTCAATCGTCAAGATACATTGATGGTTGTTACACAATTAGGAGGCTAATCATATGACAAAAATCAAAGGTTTTCCAAAAGGATTTTTATGGGGCGGCGCCATTGCGGCTAACCAGGCAGAAGGCGCCTGGAATATAGATGGAAAGGGACCGTCTGTTGCAGATATTGCAATGTACCGTTCCAACTTGAGTGTAGAAGATTATGAAGGTCATCTTGCTGTTACCACTGAAAATATAGATCGTGCAATGAAAGATCCAGACGATAAAAAATATCCAAAACGCAGAGGTATCGATTTCTATCATCACTATAAAGAGGATTTGGCTCTCTTTGCAGAAATGGGATTTCAAACACTTCGGATTTCTATTGCATGGAGTCGTATCTTCCCTACTGGAGAAGAAGCGGAACCGAATGAAAAAGGGCTTCAATTTTATGATCGTGTCTTTGCAGAAATGAAAAAACACAACATAGAACCGATCGTGACTCTCTCTCATTATGAAATGCCTTTAGCGCTTAGTGTGAAATATAATGGCTGGGTTGAAAGAAAAGTCGTTGATCTCTTTGTGAAGTTCGCCAATGTATGTTTTGAACGATATAAACATGATGTGAAATATTGGCTCACCTTTAATGAAATTGATAGTATTCACCGCCACTCTTTCATTACAGCAGGAATTATTCCTGATCGCTGCCCAGAAGGAAAAGTGGAAGAAACGGTGTACCAAGCACTTCATCATCAATTTGTCGCATCTGCTATCGTAACAGCAGATTGCCATCGCATCATCCCAGGCAGCCAGGTAGGATGTATGCTGACAAAATTGACAACGTATCCGCATACGTGCCACCCGAATGATGTGGAACAAGCTTTGAAACAAAACTTAGAAAACTATTTCTATGCAGATGTTCAGGTATTTGGCGAGTATCCGCCACTGATCAAGCGCATGCTGGAGAGAAAAGATATTCATATTCAAATGGAAGCAGATGATCTTACCATTTTAAAAGAAAACACAGTAGATTTTATCTCATTCAGCTACTATATGTCTTTAACGGAGTCAGCCCAAGAAGGTTTAGAAGAGACAGAAGGGAACACAATTCGAGGAGTCAAAAACCCTTACCTTCCTTCAACTGACTGGGGCTGGCAAATTGATCCGGTTGGTCTGAAAATTTCTTTGATCGAATTGTATGATCGCTATCAAAAACCTCTTATCATTGTCGAGAACGGCTTGGGTGCAAAGGATGTAGTTGAAGGTGATGGCTCTATCCATGACGACTATCGTATTAACTATTTTAAAGAGCATTTCCGTCAAATGAGAGAAGCGATTGAAGAAGGCGTCGATCTCTTTGGATATACGAGCTGGGGCTCGATTGATATTATTAGTGCAGGTACATCACAAATGTCAAAACGCTATGGCTTCATTCACGTCGATCAAGATGATGACGGGAACGGGACATTAAAACGATCTCGAAAAGATTCATTTTATTGGTACCAAAAAGTCATTGAGACAAATGGTGAATCGCTTGATTGAACACCACAATCATGAAAACAGGTGATGACGATGTTTAAAATCAAAAAAGTTTTAAACTCGAGTGTGGTCCTGGCTGAAGATCAGAACCAACAGGAGATGGTATTGTTCGGCCGAGGAATTGGCTATGGACAGAAACCAGGTCAAATGATAGAAGAGAAAAAAGCGGACCAAGTCTTTATGTCAGTTGATAACATGAGAGCAAAAGAATTTCTTCAACTGTTAGATTCAATGCCTCAGGAGTTTATCGATTTAACTCAGCACATCGTCCAATATGCAGAAAAACGTTTAAACTCAACTTTAAATTCAGGTGTTTATTTTACCTTAATGGATCATTTGAATTTTGCAGTCGAACGTCATAAAAAGAATATTAATATTACGAATCGCGTGTATTGGGAAATCAAAAACTACTATACGGAAGAATTTGAAGTAGGGAATTACGCACTTGAGTTAGTCAATGACACATTTGGCATACAATTACCAAAAGAAGAAGCTGCTAATATCGCCTTTCACTTAATTAATGCATTAGGTGAAAAATCCGATTCGAAAGATGGTATGAAATATGCCAAGATGATCGGGAGTATTGTCAATCTTGTGCGCTATACATTGAATATGAAAATGGATCAAGAGAATATTCATTACAGCCGGTTCATTACACATGTGAAATTCTTTGTAGAAAGATTTTATGCTGATAAATTATTATCAGATCAAGAAAATGAGTTGTTTGAACAAATTGCACACTTATATCCTCAAGCGATGGATGTTGCTTTTAAGATCAAAGACTATATTAAACAGGTGCATAGTATCGTCATTCCTAATGATGAACTTACTTATCTTGCGGTACATATACACCGCCTCATATCTTATCAGCAACTAAAATAAATGTGGAACCACTTGCCTTGATGAGGCGAGTGGTTCTTTGTATGACCAATATTTTTATAAAGTTCCGATAGGTCGTTCTGTTGTACCAGGATTTTCATCATTTAATGAATTGAAAGCCCCTGTTTGTCCTAAAACAACGATGGTTAAAGCGATAATCAATAAACTCATTTTTTTCATTTGAATTCCCCCAGTCAATGATAGGATGTTTCATGCGATCAGCTTCCTTTAAAAAGAGATAGGCTTGATGAATTGCTCCCAGCTCTTCAAAGTGTTTTGCAGCTAATGCACTTAATTCACAGGCTCCTTCAGCATCCTTTAATTTTTTAAGAATGCTGATTTCATCGAAACAGGCTTGAGCTTTTTGAGCCATATCTTCAGTGAAATATAGATGGTAAAGCAAATTCATTTTTGCTGTATAGATGGGGCACTTCTCTGATTCATGTTTTTGATTCACCAATTCGAAGTAATAGAGAGCTTGTGTCCTTTCATCGATAGAAAGCAGCTCTTTCATTAACATGTACATGGAGTGATGAAAGTAACACGAAGAGAGATAGTCTTCATCACTAAGAGCCTTTTCTAGGGCATCGATACATTTTTTTGATTCGCCAGCTTCGGCGTACAAAATGCTGATATTATGATAAAGCTGTGATGTTAGAAAATGATCGTTGAGACTGTCTGCGATGTGTAATGCTTTTTTGTAGTAGTCTTCTGCTCTTATAAAGTCACCAATGTCCATATAATTAGCAGCGGCGATGACAAAGGCTGCAGCTAGTCTTCTCTCATATCCTTCATGACTTTTGAAAATATCAATAGCATTCTGAATGTAGTGTAGAGAAATCAGGCTTTGACGAAGCAGCATATATAAGTTGGCGATTTTCGTATGGAATTCTGCTACTTCTATTTCATCAGGAATGTGTTGTAGTTTTTTCTCGGCAATTTTAAACAGTCCAATGGCAGATGCATAGTCTCTTTTATATGACGCGTAAAGGGCTTTGTATAGGTAAAAATAGTATTCAATTAAGTCGTTTGTTTTAGAGGGGCAATCTGGTTCTGTCTGTTCCTTCAGTTTTGTACCTCTTCGTTCATATAACATGAGCTTATACTTGCCTTCTAGCAATGAGTAATAGGTCAAGACCTCCTGATTCTCTTCCATTTTTTGAAGTAATTCTTTTAATTCTGTATACATTGCTTTTGCACTGTGTACATCATGCTTGCGAATTGCAATTCTCCAATCATTTAAACGATTCCCCACCTGTTCAGCAGAAATGATAGCCATGGAAATTTCACCTCTTTAAGATCCTTTCACCTGTTTCATAAAAAACGATATCACAATTTTTGGAAAAATATAATCGTTTCTGTGAAGTGATTGACAAGAGGTAATAAAAGGGACCTAAGGTCATGTGATGTACGATATTGTAAGGGTGATTGCTTGTTAGCACAAATGAATAAAATCTCTTTTTGGAAGTCTAAAAAAGGAATATATAATATGGATTTTATGATAATGAACGAAAATATTACTCGTATATTTGGAATAAAGAAGTTTTAGCTATTTCAGAGGGAAAATGGAAGGTCGATCTAGGAAAGAAAATCAGGTATGATGTTGCTAGATCATGAGATAAGAAACTGATAGATGCAGCCAAAAGTAAGTATTAAACACAAATTTAGACCTTTAGAAAGGATGTTGAAATGAAAAAAAGATTTCCAAGTTTAAATAGACAAATCACAGTCATTATCGCGACTCTGTTACTTGTTTTAGTGACGATTTATATGTCAAAGAGATACTTTTATAGCAAAGAAATTGAGCTGCTGACAGAATCTTGTCAACAAGCTGGCGGCAAAATCATCTTAGAAACAAATAGTTTTTCTATGGATTACTCGTTTGAGTGCCAAAAAAAATAGAACAGGCAGTTTCCTGCCTGTTTGTTCTCAAATTAAAAACCTAAATCTTGCAGCCATTGATTTAATCTCATTTCTCGGTTCTCGGCAGTTGAGTGATCATATCTTCCTAGTTGTAAACTGGCTACAATTTCCCCGTCATTCATAAACATAATTCTTTCAGAACGAAGAGCCACCTTGGGGTCATGTGTGACAAGCAGCAGTGTTGCTCCTTCAGCGTGGATCATTGAAAAAATATTCATCACTTCTTTTGTTGTACTGGAATTAAGAGCACCTGTTGGTTCATCAGCGAAAAGTATGTCTGGTTCATTCATGAGCGCTCGGCAGATAGCGGCTCTTTGAAGCTGTCCTCCCGATACTTCTGTCAAATATCTATTTGCCAAATGATCAATATCAAGTTTTTCCATTAAATATTGAGCTCGTTCATTCAATTCTTGTCTTGGCTTTTTCTTTGCTAAATAAGCCGCAGCTAGGATGTTGTCAAATAAATTAAGATTTTTTAATAAGTGGCTGTGCTGAAAGACAAACCCCATCTCTGTTAAGCGCAGAGTAGTTAACTGTTTGTCTGTCATTTCTGATAGTGATCGGCCTTTATATTCGATCTCTCCTGTTGAAGCTGTTTCTATGCCGCTAAGCTGATAAAGTAATGATGTCTTCCCGCATCCAGAAGGTCCCATAATGGTCATGAATTCCCCATGCTTTATCGATACATGAATATCCTTAAGAATGGTTTGTTTTTGTCCTTTTAATGAATTGATATGCAAAG
The DNA here is from genome assembly GCF_038593315.1 of Bacillus sp. FSL P2-0069. Taxonomy (NCBI): domain Bacteria; kingdom Bacillati; phylum Bacillota; class Bacilli; order Caryophanales; family Bacillaceae; genus Bacillus; species Bacillus sp. FSL P2-0069. The sequence continues at coordinate 3,546,318 of NZ_CP151984.1, read as the reverse complement.
ACAATCGCTTCGTTTCAATCAAGTATTCCATGTGAAACATCTCCTTATAAAAGTGTTTGCCTTGTCGTTTGACTAGAAAAAAACGTCTTCAATAACCAGGTGGTCAAAGCTAAATTGACAATAAATAGTGTAACGGGGTACACAACTGACACCCATTGTGGTGACAGCCACTGGAGGCTCGACGCCCCTAATGTTGCTCCTCCTATACTCATCAAAGCAGGACCAATGGTATTGACCGCGATTGTTCCAATAAAGGCGCCAAAAGAGAGAACAGCGATAAAACTCGTTATATATTGTACTGTTATATCTGTTATAGAAAATCCAATTGTTCTTAGCATGTGGTTTCGGCTTGAATCTTTCGCCTTTAACATGTGCAGAAACATGAATAGCATTAAGCTGGCGGTTCCAAAGGCAGCTAATGCAGAAAAAAATGCAATAACTTTTACAATAGCTGCTGTGCTGCCGATCGTTTGATGAACGTATTCTTTCATATCTGTCACTTTTGCAGGAGATACCTTCTTTTCAAATACTTTCTTTTTCTCTGCGATATTTACTCCTGGTTTTAGTTGGATTTGAACGGTTTGCCAAAGAGCTGTTTGAGGAAATGGCTGTGATATTGCTTTTGCTGTTTTGCCTCCATTGGTCACGTCCTGATAAATACCTGTTACCGTTCTTTGGATTTCATGCCCATTAGTTACGAGAGTGATTCTTTCTCCTATCTTTTTCTGAAGTGAATCTGCATTTAATACGGATAAGGCAATTTCTTCATTCTTTAAAGGCTGTCGTCCTTGTAAATAGTTGAGGGGAAATGCTGAGAGCTCACCTGTTTCTAAGTAGAGCGTTTCTAATGTGTTCTCCTTTGATTTCACCTGAAGAGAAGTAGTTTTATAGATGGCTGCTGTTTGTATGCTCTGATCTTCACGAATCATTGATTCTATTTCGTTTGTATTTTTCGCTAGATGATTCCCTTGGCGTATATCCATTCGAAGGTCACTTTTACCAGAGCCAAGGTATGTGATGAAATCCGGTGATTGTAAGGTATGCCATAGCTGAATAGGCATGAGCATTAAAAATGGACAGAGTGCAATAATACAAGAAATCGTTGTGTACAGCTTCTTTCGTGATATCAGATCTTTTAAACCCAGCCAAATATTGATTGGTATGAACCTGCTTTTCTTGAGGTGCATAGGTATTTTTTTCTTATGATTCGGTGAATTGATAACGCCTTGAAGTGCTTGAGCAGCTGATATTTGACCAAACTTTCTTAGGACAGCATAGCTGCAAGAGATGACGATCATTGCCGTCGCAATAGAAACAAAAAGCGGGATTAACCAATGAGCAAAAGAAGGCTGATTCCCCATGTAACGGTGGATATTGGTTGTAAACATATCACCAAATATAAGCGTTAACACATATCCTGCTATACACCCTGCACAAGCAAGCACGGCATACTTTCCAACGTATAATTGCTTGATTTTTGTTAAAGGGATCCCAAGCACCTTCAGTATGCCAATTTCACGTTCATCCTCTTCTATTGAAGCCGTCATAGCAAGATGGAGTGAGAGAAGGGCTATACTGATGAGCAGCAGGCAAACAAGCAGGAGAATGGCAATGACCATTCCATCTGTCAATGCATTCAGCATACGCAGTAAAGGTAGTGTGACAGATGGACCTTGTTGTGGCAGTTGTGATGATTGATAGATGGCTTGAAAGGTATCTGTCTGAGCGACATCATGTAGTAAAAATTCGATTAAGTACTCTTTGTGATGAAACACTTGATTTATTGCATCCCAATCCTCGTTATGAAGAAGAAATCTTTTTGAACTGACAAGACTGGGGTTCATTTGTGCATCTCGCAAGAACGCTTTGATGCGAAAGGTGAATTGATTAGCTCCTTTCTCAATCAGTAACGTTTCACCTATGTTGAGCTGATACTTTTGTTGAAAATAAATTGGGACAGCCACTTCTCCTTTATTGACAGTGAGCTTTTCGTTTTGTTCATTTAAAAGAAAATCAAAGTTGCGATTTTGCTTCACAAATAAATGATCCATCACACCTGCTTTGGCAGGCTCATGTCCGAACCTGATGTTTGCATGTTCAATTGGTATCATTGGGACGATTTGATGGGCTTTTACCATGGACTGCTTGCTTGAAAATGCTTCAATGTCTTTTTCATTTATGCCGCCGTCATGCATTTGGACAAAGTCTGGCGCTTTGGCAGAATGGAGCATGTTAGAAATGGAACCATTCAGCTGTACGATCATTTGAGCTGCACTTGTTGCGAGAAATGAAGTCATCATGATGCAAATGGTTAAGCCGATTGAAATAAGACGGTGACGGGTTAAGTCTTTCTTTATAAACGCTAATCTCATGAGGCTGATTCTCCTTCATGCTGAAGCATATTTTTTGTTAAGCAGGCTAGTGCAAACATGAAAGTACTGACGATGAGCACCGTCACATACATGGTGGCTGAAAACGTATTGAACAAGAATCCATACATCATTTGGCCAAGCGGAGCAGCACATTGAGAAACCATTGTCAGATTGGCCATCACTTTTCCCAACTGATGATTTGGTGTTTTCTTTTGAACATGTGAAATCACAACGATTGAGATCATAGTCAGCAGCATAGCAATTGGAAGGCATCCTGCTAAAAAGAGAAAATAAGCTGGATAAGTGCCAAATTGAAGAGCTGTTTTGGATGTTGAGAACGCCACAGGCAGCAAGATGACTGCGATGACAAGAAGCCAGCGATATAAAGTAGGAATGCGCCATCGCTTCGCTACAAGTCCAACTAGCAGAGCCCCTGCGATGACAGCGAACTCAATCAAGCCCATGCCTATTCCATACATGATGTCACTGCTCTTCATTGTGACCCTTAAAATGATTGGTCCCCCAACAATAAAAAATGGTGTAAGGATGAAATTTAACATTGCGGCAAGCAGCATGGCCCTTTTTAAAAATGGCCGTCTGCCAATATAAGGAAATCCTTGTTTCATATCTTTTATGAGCACTTTGCCCATAGACTCTGTCAGCGGACTAGGGGAGAAGGAAATGTTTAACCTTAAAAGCATGCAGGCTGATAGAAAAAATACGATGGCACTTGCACCGATGATGGATTGGCTTCCAATCATTCCGTATAGAACTCCTCCGATAATAGGTGCGAGAACACCTGAAAGTGCCTGAACGCCATTGACAATGCCGTTTGCTTGTTCTAATTGCTCTTGTTTCACTAGCTGTGGAATGCTGGACATGACAGCGGGAGCATAGAACGTACTCATCACGCCAAGCAGTATCATGACAGCTCCGATCATATAGAGTGAATCATTTCCCGAAAATAACCAAAAATAAAAGGCAAGAATCATCATGCCGGTGAGGACATCAAATAAAATCATTAAGTTCCTTCTGTTAAACCGGTCAGCGATTGCACCAGCTAACGGGGAGAGAAGGAGCGGGATATTGGATAAAGCGAAAAGTAAGGCATATAAATCAACTCGGTGCGTCATATCCAGTACGTGTAAAGATAGAACAAACCGAATGAGAGAAGATCCGAAAACGGAAATAATCTGTCCGAGAACGAGGTAGATAAAGTGGGATGACCCTCTTTTGGATAACAAAGACATGAATATCACACTCCTTTTAGACCGACCGTCAGTCTATAATGTATGCAGGATTGGTATTGAAGTGACCAATCACTGATTATTTTCATCCAGCTCTCCAGATAATCGCTTGAGCAGGAAGGAAAAACTTCCCTTTTTTGCATGCAATGAGGATTCGAGTATTTCGATAAAAGCTAAAGCGCGTTGTAGACTTTCTTCGGCTGTCCATTGAAAAAGGCCTTCATCAAATATGACCTGCGCAGAAGCAAGAAGGAATTCAACCGTCTCTTGCGGATACTTCGTTTTGAATGTCCCTTCCTCTACACCTTGCTGAATAACATCTGCCAACACTGGTGATAGTTCTTTAATGGCTTTGATTAAGCTTTTTTGATGCATTTCTGCATTAGAAGGCTGATGGAACTGATCGATCATGCCCTGTTTATGGCTTCCTTGCTGAGGTGATTGCGCCATGATGATACGAAATAGTTTGTCAACGACTGGAAGGTCTGGGTCAGCTGCAATCCGCTTTGCCACGATGATATCTTCTTTGATGATCCTGTCAATAATGGCATCCATTACTTCTTCTTTGGATGCAAAGTAGTAGTAAAAGGTGCCTTTTGCAATGCCAACGGCTTTTAATATGTCAATAATTGTTGTTTTCTGATAGCCTTTGGTTGAAAAAAGCGCTTCTGCTGCGTTTAATATGTCATTTTTACGTTCCTCAGGATGTTTAACGGTTCTCATAAAGCCATCCTTTCTTTTAACTAGACTGTCGGTCGGTCCTTGAATTGATTAAACACTTTTCAGGGTGTCTTTGTCAATGGCTGGTTTTTAAACACTTTGCATTTATTGTTCAAAGACACTATGATACATTGAATGAAAAAACCTTCAGGGGAGATGGAAAATGCAATTTTTGACCAGTGAATTGGCTCAAGAAATGGTTGAACGTACGATGCATATTTTACATAAAAACATCAATGTGATGAATGCAGATGGTGTCATTATTGGTTCTGGTGAACGAAACAGGATTGGCCAGAAACATGATGGTGCACGACTTGTGCTGACAAGCGGGAATAGTGTGGAAATTGACCAGGAGACCTCTTTGCGCTTAGAAGGAGTGAGACCCGGGATTAACTTGCCTATTTGCTTCCATGAACAAGTAGTTGGTGTGATTGGGATTACTGGTGAGCCAGAGGACATTCGGCATCATGCCGAGCTGGTGAAGATGGCAGCTGAACTGGTGTTAGAGCAATCTTTTCTGCTTGAGCGGGTTCAATGGCGTCATCGAATAGAAAGTGAAATTGTCAATCAGTTGATTTCATATTCTGATGCTGGGGATCATCAGCTGAAAAATCGAGCTGCTTGGCTGGGGATGGATTTAGACAAGCGCCGAATGGCTATTGTTTTTCAGCCAGTTCCCTCCTCAGAGGATGCTGTTCATAAATTGATGCATGCGATTCAATATGATAAGAAGGCAGATGATTTACTTGGCATGACCTTTTGTCATGAATTGATTCTTTTAAGTCAGCCCATACCTGACCATCGAGTAAAGCAGGTGGCAGGTCATCTGCAAAGAACAATGCAAAGAGCAGTTGGAGGCCAAGTGTTAGTGGGGATAGGGACTGTCGCTGACGACATCAGCCAGCTGCCCATTTCTTTTCAGCATGCGAGAGATGCCCTGAGGTTAGGAAGGGCTCTTGATCCGGAGGAAAGTATGTATTTCTTTGAGTCTTATCAGCTGGAAAGCTTATTCATGATGGCGGGAATTGCTGAAAAGAACAGTCGATGGACTGACTTTTACAAGCCTTTGACACAAGAAGCAGAGCTCGCCCATACATTAAGGGTTTACATTGAAGAGGGCGGTGATTTGCAAAGAATTGTTGATCGTTTATTTATTCATCGAAATACATTGCGTTATCGTTTAGACAAAATTCAAGGATTGACCGGAAAAGACCCTCGTCATGTAAAACAGTTAATCGAGCTTTATATGGCGCAGCTAATGACTCAATTTTCTTGATTGTGCAAATGCACAATTCGGTAGAGTGGTCAGTTAAAAAAGTTCATCCAGATTCACAACACAATCCCTTTGGGTAAACGCTTACAATTGGAGAAAGATATTTTTAGGGGGATTGAGAATGGGTGGAGATGTGACGGTAAGTACTCTGGGAGCCATGGCGGCGCTTGTGATCGCGATTGTTCTCATTCTAAAAAAAGTATCACCTGCTTATGGCATGCTGGCAGGTGCATTTATAGGCGGATTGGTTGGCGGTGTAGACATTGTTCAGACCGTCAACGTTATGATGGAAGGTGCTAAGGACATGATTCCGGCTGTCCTTAGAATTATGGCCGCAGGTGTACTGGCTGGTGTTCTCATTGAATCAGGTGCAGCGTTATCTATCGCTGAGGCCATCGTGAGAAGGCTTGGTGAGGCGAGGGCACTATTAGCACTCGCTCTTGCAACGATGATTTTAACAACAGTAGGCGTTTTTGTAGATGTTGCGGTTATTACGGTAGCGCCAATCGCACTTGCTATTGCCAAACGCGCAAAGCTCTCAAAAACGGGAATTCTCCTTGCTATGATTGGAGGAGGGAAGGCAGGAAATATCATGTCCCCGAATCCGAATGCTATTGCCGCTTCAGACGCTTTTGGTGTACCTCTGACTTCAATGATGGCTGCAGGAATCATTCCGGCTGTGTTCGGGTTGGCGGTTACATATGTATTAGCTAAAAAGCTTGCAAACAAAGGGACACCCGTTCTTGAAGAGGAAACTGGGCAAAATAAAGTTCAAATACCTGCCTTTTTTCAAGCACTGGCTGGTCCGCTGGTTACCATTTTATTGTTGGCTTTAAGACCGCTTTTTCAAATCAATATAGACCCAATGATCGCCTTACCGATTGGAGGGATTGTAGGTGCTCTTTTCATGAAAAAAGGGAAATTTCTCAATGATTATGCGATGTCGGGGCTCCATAAAATGTCAGGTGTCGCGATCATGTTATTAGGGACAGGTACACTAGCAGGAATCGTATCGAATTCTTCCTTAAAAGATGTGTTTATTCAAGCACTGGATGCATCGGGTTTACCTCCATATTTACTTGCTCCAACTTCAGGGATATTTATGTCAGCCGCGACCGCTTCGACAACAGCAGGAACAGCGGTCGCGAGTGGTGTGTTTAGCGGAACGCTGATTGGGCTTGGTGTATCTGCTCTTTCAGGGGCAGCCATGATTCATGCTGGCGCAACAGTGCTTGACCATATGCCGCACGGGAGCTTTTTCCATGCAACAGCAGGAAGTGTTCAAATGGATATCAAAGAGCGTTTGAAGCTCATGCCTTTTGAATCGTTAATCGGTTTGACGTTAACTGTTGTATCAACCATTATTTTTGGCGTTTTCCAGCTGTTTGGCTGAGGACATGACAAGAAAAGAGGGGCTTTAGGATGAAAATTGTGATCGCACCAGATTCATTTAAAGAAAGTTTATCTGCTTATGAGACAGCATGTGCCATTGAACGAGGATTTCGTTCTGTTTTGCCAAACGCAGAGTATATCAAACTGCCAATGGCAGATGGAGGAGAGGGGACCGTTCAATCGTTGGTTGATGCGACGGGCGGACACATTGTTCATCAAGTGGTCACGGGCCCGCTTGGTGAGCCAGTGAATGCTTTTTTTGGCATGTTAGGAGACGGTCAGACTGCTGTCATAGAGATGGCTGCAGCCTCTGGTTTACATCTTGTACCCCGAGAAAAACGTAATCCGTTATGGACGACATCGAGAGGAACGGGTGAATTAATACTTGCAGCGCTCGATATAGGAGCGAAGCATGTGATCATTGGGCTTGGAGGAAGTGCAACAAATGATGGCGGTGTTGGGATGATGCAAGGATTAGGTGCAGCTTTCCTTGATAACACAGGACATTCCCTGACGTCAGGCGGCGGGGCACTTCATCAATTAGCTTCAATTGATTTATCTGGACTCGATCCAAGACTGCAATCCGTCCGTCTGGAGGCGGCTTGTGATGTGGATAATCCTTTAACGGGTGAGAGAGGAGCGTCTGCTGTTTTCGGTCCTCAAAAGGGAGCAGATGAAGAAATGGTTCAAGTGTTAGACAAGAATCTGGCTCAATTTGCACAAGTAGCTGAAAAGCAGTTCAATATCTCTTTTGGAGATGCAGCAGGGGCAGGAGCGGCAGGAGGGCTTGGTGCGAGTTTATTAGGCTTTTTACAAGCCGATTTGCAAAGAGGAATCGATATTGTGCTGAAGGCTGTTCATTTTGATGACGTCATCAAGGAGGCAGACCTTGTCATTACGGGAGAAGGCCGAATTGACCGGCAGACCATTTTTGGAAAAACACCAATCGGCGTAGCCAAAGCAGCGAAGCAGTATCATCTGCCTGTGATTGGCATCGCAGGCTCTCTTGCAAAAGACAGTGCAGTCGTACACGATCATGGAATTGATGCACTGTTTAGTATCGTTCCAGGTATTACCTCTCTTTCTGAGGCGATACAAGATGCGAATCTTCATGTAGAGAGAACGGCTCGGAATATCGCGGCAGCGTTAAAAATTGGAATAAAGAAGTAAACGATGAAAAATGTTTCCTTTTCTATCACATTCCTTCTATAAGAAATGTGGTAAAATCGATATAAATGATGTAGAAAGTTGGAGGAAACAAAAATGTCTAATCTACCGAATTGTCCTTCGTGCAGCTCACCTTATACATACGAGGACGGCAGTTTGCTGATTTGTCCTGAATGTGCGCATGAATGGTCACTTGAACAAGAACAAGCGGCAGAGGAACAGCTTGTTGTCAAAGATGCGAATGGGAACCTGTTAAGTGATGGGGACACGGTCTCTGTCATTAAAGACCTAAAAGTAAAAGGTTCATCATCCGTTTTGAAAATAGGAACGAAGGTCAAAGGCATTCGTTTAGTTGAAGGCGATCATAACATTGATTGTAAAATTCCTAGCTTCGGCGCAATGAAATTAAAATCAGAGTTTGTGAAGAAGATATAAACAAAAAAAGCTATACTATTAGAACTTGCCGATGAAGGCTAAATCTGAGCAAGAAATAAGTATAAGAATGTTATAGTTGTACAAAAAACACCTAAATTGTTAAAGGAAACATATCCCTTAATAAATTAGGTGTTTTATATTTTTATACAGTTTTTAAAATGATGAGGAACTATTCAAAGGAATATCCGTATACATTATTGGAATAATTTAAGCTTATCATTTCATAAATTAATTGAGTCCAAAAAATAAATGGGAGATAAAAATGGAGTTTGGATATTTTAAGAAGCCTGTAATCAAAAAAACGACCAAATGTATACCAATTATTAATAAAGATGGTGTTAACATTGGATTTATAAAAAGATTTTATACAAATAAAGTGGAAAAGTTGATTGATTACATATTTGATGAGTTTTATGTGAATGTTGAGGTAATGGATTCGAATTCTAATATGGTTGTAACAGCTATTGAAAATAAATCCCTCCAATCCATGTTTCGTTCAAACTGGGTGATAGAATGTAAAGATAAAAGATAAAGGAAAGTTAATATTAGAAGATAGAACTAAAATCAAAATAAATCCAATGATGAAATTAGTAATAGATGATACTACATATTATCTAAAGAAGGGTTTTGCAAATAATCGTGTAAGATTAGAAAGCTCAGAGCAGACGATAGCTGAAATTACATACGATAAAATAATACCTCCTGCAACAGTGAGTATTGAAAAAACAGGGGGACTTATCTTTACATCTTATTGCATGCCTCTATTATATATTTATGTTACGAGAGTAAGGCGGGAGCGCATTTTGAATCCCACAGTCTTTAAGTAATATAGAATTAGAGTTTTTTAAATCATTACCTTAACTCTACCTTAAAAAAGGCAGATGATTCGCTAAATTTCGGCTAATCCCCTTCACAACTTTTGGGCATTGCTGTACCATATGGAAGTGTTCTTCTATTTTTGACGGATCATGGAGTTTATCAGGAAATAGAATGATAGATGATACTTAGACACAGAAGGAGAGGTAACGTGACGAACGTTTTAGAACTGCATAATGTATCTAGGCATATTCACGGGAAAAAGATTGTTCAAGACTTGAGCTTTTCTGTCCAAGCGGGCGAAGTCTTTGGCTTCTTAGGACCAAATGGTGCAGGGAAAACAACAACCATTCGTATGATGGTCGGTCTTTCTCCCATTACATCTGGTGACATTCTGATTAATGGTCATAGTATTCAAACCTCCTATCAGCATGCCATCCAACATGTCGGTGCGATTATTGAAAATCCAGAAATGTATAATCATTTAACGGCAAGACAAAATCTTGTTCACTTTGCCAGGATGAATGGGAAAGTGGATGAAGCGCGAATTGATGAGCTGTTAGAGCTAGTCAGCTTACAGCATGTGAAACATAAACGTGTGCGTACATTTTCATTAGGGATGAAACAGCGATTGGGCATTGCGCAGGCACTCATACATAGACCGAAACTGCTAATCTTAGATGAGCCGACCAATGGACTTGATCCTGAGGGAATTCGAATGATACGAGATTACTTGAGAAGGCTTGCGAAGGAAGAAGGGCTTGCTGTAATTGTTTCAAGTCACCTCATGTCAGAGATGGAATTGATGTGTGATCGCTTTGCAATTATCCAAACAGGAAAGCTGATTGCGATTGAGGATCAGCGTGCTGAGACGAAGCAGGATGATTTGGTTAATTATCGAATGAAGGTGGCAGCAGGGGAGCTTGAAGAAGCACAGAAGCTCATTGGTGCATTTGAGGAAGGCGTCACTGTAAGAGAAGAGGAGCAGTACTTATTTTTCTCTATGCCAGAACAAAAAATGCCAGAATTAATCCGTCATTTGAGCAGCGCGTCTATTCATTTGTACGAGATCAAAATTGAAAAACAAACCTTAGAAGATAAGTTCTTAAGCTTAACAGGTAAAAAGGAGGCAGACGTATGATTCGCCTCATTCAAAACGAGTGGATGAAAATCAGTTATCGTGTTGGAACTTGGATTATGGTTGGGCTTCTTGTATTAGGTATGGTTGCCACGCTGATCTTTGTAGTGAAAACAAATGACAAAGATCAAGCTTCAGGTGATTGGAAAACCCAGCTAGAAATGATGAATAAGGAAAACAAGAAGGAGCTCAAAGAGACAGAGAATGGTTTCTTTAAAAGAGAGCTTGAAAAAGAGATCACTATTAATGATTATCGAATCAAGCATAACTTGCCGCCGGCTGATCAGTTTAGCGACAGTGTATGGGACTATGTGAAAACAAACGCCAATTTACTTCAGCTAGTCGGTGTGTTTGTGATCATTATTGCTTCCACCATTGTATCGGCTGAATACAAGCATGGTACAATTAAATTATTATTGATTCGTCCACCATCAAGGCTAAAGATCCTAATATCTAAATATATTACGGTGCAGCTGTATGCTCTTTTACTTGTTGTGGTGCTATTTATCTTGTCATTCATATTGGGTGCTATTTTCTTTGGACTTAACACTGATTATGTGAATTTGGTGTATCAAAATGGTGAAGTGATTGAACGTTCACAGTTTGCCAATATGGTCTATTATTATCTCGCTCATTGTGCAATGTTTGTCGTTTTGGGAACCCTTTCGTTCGCCATTTCTACAGTGTTTAGAAGTGAGGCTATCTCCATTGCCATTAGTGTGTTAGCGTATATTGTGGGTGGATCAGTCACAGGTATTTTAATGCTCTTCTTTGATTGGTCAAAATATCTGTTATTTGCAAACGATCCATCCCAATACTTTATGGAACAGGTTACTGTTATCGAAGGTATGTCCCTAGGATTCTCACTAATCGTCCTAGTCATCTATTGGGCTATTTTCTTAGCCATTGCCTTAATCGTCTTTCAAAAGCGAGAAGTGAAAACAGGTTAATTTAACTTTTTAGGAGGTTTACACATGATTAAACGTAAAGGTGAAAAAATTATGGGGATTATTAGTATTGTCCTCAATGCCATTGGTGTCGGGTTTGGGGCATTAATCCTTTCTGTGGGTCCATCATTTTATGATGAAATCAATGAAGTGTTAAAAGAGGAAGGGGAAACATTGCCGATTGAAACACTTCAAGCTTCTGTCAATGCATTTGGTACTCAGTTTATGGTTGTTTCCGCAATTGCGGCTGTGCTGTCGATTGTAGGTGTGATTTTCTTGAAAACTGACCGTCGTGCCGTGCTTTCAGGTATTCTTTTCTTGGTTTCTGCTGTGACTCTTTTAATTGGAACAGTTGGCCTTGCATTCGCTCCAATGGTTCTATTGTTTATCATTGGATTAATGTCTCTTATTAGAAAGCCGAATTCAGACATTCACACAAGTGAATATCCTTCATAATGAAAGAAAAGACATGCGCATATCCGCGCATGTCTTTCTTTTTAAATGATGCCAATCAGCATCGCCACAAACAGAAGGATAATACTGAATCCCCACATCCAAAAGAAGGAGTAGCGGATGTGTTTCCCCATATCAACCCCTGCAAGACCTACCGCGAGCCAAACAGCGGGAGCAAGCGGGCTGACAAAGGTTCCGATGATGTTCCCAATCATCATGGCATATGCCGCAGAAGTGCCTGGTACGCCAACTTCAGATGTAATGGATTCAACAATTGGCAGAAGGGCGTAATAATAGGCGTCTGTACTTGTCAGCATATCAAGCGGTACTCCAAGCATACCGACAATAATATGTAAAAACGGCAGCAAGAAGGCTGGTAAAATGTGAATACTGTCAACAGCAATGGCTTTCAGCATCCCTGTGCCTTCAAGAATTCCTAAAAATGACCCTGCGGAGAAAATGACAGCCGCCATCATCAGCGCACTAGGTGCGTGGGCCTTGATCCTTTCCATTTGTAGATTCACATTCGGAAAGTTAATCAACAGTGCAAGTGACAGGCCAATCATAAACATAAAACTAGCAGGCATCACGTTCAATACGAGAAGTACCACAACACACAAAAACAGAACAAGGTTCACCCAAATGAGATGATAACGCTTTAAAGAGGCGTCTCCCGTTTCACTAATAGACTGAATGGCACGATCCCAATCTGCACCTTCTAGTTGAACCGCAGCTATTTCATTTGCAGCAATTTTCACCCGAATTCGCTTTTCTTCCCTTTTTCCTAAAATGAATGCCATCCCTAACACGAGCACAACGCCAATGAGCTGAATTGGAATGAGCGGCACCCAGAGTTCAGAGGGGTCCATATTCAGGACACTTGCTGCCCGTCCAGTCGGTCCAGCCCATGGAATCATATTGGTTAATCCAGCACTCGTCCCGATTAATAACAGCAGTAAATAAGGACTCATATGTAATTTTTTATAAAGCGGAAGCAGTGCAGGTACAGTTAATAAAAAGGTCGTAGCCCCTGCTCCGTCTAAGTGTGCGATAACTCCAATCAAAGCAGTTCCCATTGCAACTGTAACAACATTTCCTTTTGTCAGCTTGATTAAAGCTTTAATTACAGGTTCAAAGAACCCTGTATCTTGCAAAATACCAAAAAATAAAATGGCGAAGATAAACATGGTCGCCACCGGCAATACTTTGATAATCCCTTCCTCAAAGAAGGTTTGAATGTCATTGATCCCAAATCCCGCAATGAGCGCCCCTATTAAAGGCACCATGACCATGGCGACAATTGGACTTGCTTTCCCCCAAATCAGCAGCACAACAATCGTTAAAATAATCATCAATCCAACAAACGTTAACATAAGCCCCTCCCCCTACAAATAAACCGTTTACATTTGTCTATACTTTTCATCCAATGCATTCCCACAGCTGCATTGAAAAAAAAGGGTATCAAATTTATGAGTATGAAGCAACCGCTTTCATACCTATACAATGGTAAAAAAGGATGGAGGGACCAGTCGTGTCGCGGCATCAAATATTGTAAAAAAATTTAGATAAAAATAACGATTAAAGTTCACAATGATTAATATGGGTATTTAGACTTATTAAATCAAAAAGCGCCCAATAAATGGACGCTTCTTTCAACTATTTTTTCAAGATGACATACTCGTAAGGATCAAGTTGAAGCTGCTCAGACACTTGCTGTCCAGTCAGCATATTCTCATAACTTGCCTCTGAATCTAGTGATATGTTCTGCTGCTCTTCTGTGAAATTCATCAAAAACACATAGTCCTGCGTACCGTCTGTTCGTTTTTGTACACTGACTCCTTCTGGAATTGCAGTGGATAGGACGGGCTGTATGTCAATACCTGCGATAAGGTCTTCGTAAAATTCATCATAAAAAGCCTGATCATTTTCTGAGGCCATATAGTATGCTTTCCCTCTTTCTAATGAACGGACAGTCAGGGCCGGCTGTCCTTCGTAGCAGCCATTCTCAAAATGCCCTAGCACAGAGGCCGTCTCAGGGTGTATGGATTCGCAGTATTGTCCGACATGATAGGTGCGTCCATTCCCTGTGGTCATTAACACATGTTCATCAGGCATCAATGTGTTGATTTCCTCTGCCCAAATGCCAAGTACATGGCGGAGAGGACCAGGAAAACCGCCGAGGAAACAGAGATCATTTTCGTCGACTATGCCGCTCCAGTAAGTCGCGATAAAAATGCCGCCCTCTTTGACAAAGGCTTCAATTTTTTCTGCAACGCCTGGTTTGATCATGTAGAGCATTGGCCCAATGAGCACACGATAGGATGAGAAATCTTTTTCCATTCCGACAATGTCAACAGGGATGCCTTTTTTCCAAAAGCTTCGATAGTGAGTTTGACAAGCCTCTACATAGCGTTTGTTTGTGTTATTTAAGCCTTGCGCATCATCAATGGCCCAGTGATTTTCCCAATCGTAAATGATGGCGACCTCTGGCTGAACGGACGTGCCCGCAATTGGCTGCAGCTGCTCCAGTTGTTTCCCTAGATCAGCTACCTCTTGAAACACACGCGTATGTTCATGGCCAGAATGATCGACAACGGCACCGTGGAATTTCTCAGAGGCGCCTCGGCCTTGCCGCCATTGGAAATATAGTACGGAGTCTGATCCGTGGGCAATTGCCTGCATGGCAGAAAGGTGTGCCATGCCTTTATGTTTGACCTTGTTCACTTCATGCCAGTTTACAAGGCTAGGCGTACTCTCCATGACGAGAAACGGCTGTCCGTCCTTTAAGGAACGATACAAATCATGTACAAAGGCAACGTTTGATGCTAATTCGGCCGTTGTTTCTCTGCCGCTATGCCAAGCAGGATAGCTATCCCATGAGATCACATCGACCTCTTTTGCAAATTGATGATAATCCAGCCCAAGGAATGGACGCATATGCGGATAGTCGCCCATAAAGTTCGTGGTTACTGGGATATGAGGCGTCAATTCCCGCAGCGGCTTAATTTCATTTTGATAAAAATTGATCGTTTGTGCTGTGACAAAGCGCTTCCAATCCAGGTTCATGCCGTGAATCATGTGCTCCCCATGCGGTGCAGGTGACTCGATTTGTGACCAATCACTATACGTATGGCTCCAAAATCCTGTCCACCATGCTTGATTTAAAGCCTCAAGATCATGATTGTATTTGTCCTTCAAATAGTCTCGAAATGCTTCCTGGCACAGGTCGCAATGACACTCGCCGCCGTACTCATTTGAAATGTGCCACATGATCAGTGCGGGATGATCCTTGTAGCGTTCCGCCAGCAGCCGGTTGAGTGCGTTCGTTTTTTCTCGATAAACCGGAGAGGTAAAGCAATGATTATGGCGCAGTCCATGTAAGTTACGCTGACGATTCGCTTCGACGCGCAATACTTCTGGATATGTTTGTGACAGCCAAGCAGGTCTTGCCCCGCTTGGCGTTGCGAGAATAGCGTGTGCCCCCTGCGCTGCTAAGCGGTCCATGATGTCATCCAGCCATGCAAAGTCATACTGACCTTCTTTTGGCTCTAGCTTACTCCATGCGAAAATGTTGATGGAGAATGTTTGACAGTGTGCAAGCTTCATTAATCGAAAATCTTCGTCTATGATCTCTGGCATATGGAGCCATTGATCTGGATTGTAATCGCCACCATGCAAAAAGCCTTTCACATTTGGGTGAACGAGTGGGTAACGCTTTCCCATTTTGTCACGTCCTATCCTTTTAGTTACGGTGTCATTTGTTTAAATACATCAAGAGATGGCAGTGCTTTTCCGTTGAAATCGAACATCGCTTGATTTTCCCACGCATTTCCGACAGTCCCGGTTGTTTGGATATAAGCGAGCCCATATTGACTAGACCACGGAGCACCTTTCGCTGGAATCCAAAGCGGCTCCCAATAAAAGAACCCCTTCCCGCGGTTGTTGTTTACTTGTGAAATTTTTTCGGATAGATCTCGTATAAAAGATGCCTGGCCTTGAGGTGAGGCTGGATAGCCGGCTGTATTGACAGAGTCTTGGTTAAATGAGTTATCTAGGTTGTCACCGTTTGCTGTCGTAAAGCCGTAAGCAGTTTCTACCACGATGACGTCTTTGTTATAGCGGGCACTAATATCATTCATATTGGACGTAAGACCGCTAAAACCGCCGTCCCAATACGGGTAATAAGATAAACCGATCGTATCGAATGAGACACCTCGTTTTGTGATTTCATCAAACCACCAGCGGGATGCACCATTGTCTCCGCCATGTGCAAGGTGAAGCATGATTTTGATGTTTGAATCGACAGAGCGGACGGCATTTGTGCCAGCTTTTAGCAAAGCAGCGAGCCGGTCAAATTCACCACCGCCTTCACCCCAGCTTTTTCCGTTTGGCCACAGCATACCTGAGTTCAACTCATTCCCGACTTGAACCATGTTCGGCAAGGCATTTTGCGCTCTCATCGCTTTGAGCACATCGCCTGTGTAAGTGCCGACCGCTTTTTCTAAATCGCTTTGTGAGAGGGATGCCCATGCTTTCGGTTTGAATTGTTTACCGGGGTCAGTCCAGAAATCACTGTAGTGAAAATCAAGCAGCACTTTTATGTTTTGTGCTTTTGCACGTTTCGATAAAGCGATGGCTGTATTGAGATCATTTGTGCCGCCGTTATAGGCCCGGCCTTGATTGTCATATGGATGGTTCCACAGTCTGATACGCACATAGTTGACGCCTTTATCCTTTAATAGCTTGAGCGGATCAACCTGCTGTCCGTTCTGGTTGTAGTATTTGCCGCCGCTTTTCTCTACTTCTGCAAGCATAGAGATATCGGCTCCTTTGATGAAATTACCTTGCAGGCCATTGATCGGTTTCACAGAAATCGTATCGGCCCTTGCTTCAGGCAGAATACCTAATCCCATCAGAAAGAAAACGACAACAGTGACAAGCAACCATTTCTTCATCAAATCTCCCCTTATCCTTTTGTCCCGCCTTGTGTAAGGCCGGATACAAATTGTTTTTGTAAAACAAGGAACAATAAAGCAACTGGAATCGCAATGAGTAAAGCCCCGGCTGCAAAGGTCGTGTAGCTGGCACCCATTTTATCTGACACAAGATTGTACAGACCGATTGGGAGCGTATACATTTCGGGTGAGCGGACAATGACACTGGAAATGATGAAATCACCCAGTGGACCTGTAAATGAGTTGATTGCGACAACAGCTAAGATGGGCTTGGCGAGCGGCATAATAATTTGGATGAAAATCCGGAAATGCCCTGCGCCGTCCATTCTGGCTGATTCATCGAGATCCTTTGGAATCGCATCAAGATAGCCTTTCATTAAATACGTATTCATCGGAATTTGTCCACCTGCATAAATCAAAATCAGGGCAAGGTGGCTGTTAATGAGTCCAAGCATTTGAGCGAGAACAAAAATCGCAATCAGCGCTGAAAATTGAGGAATCATTTGCAGCAGCAAAAAGAGCATCAGCCCATTTTTTCGTCCTTTGAAGCGGAATCTGGAAAAGGCATAGCCTGTAAAACTGACAAGAACCAGCGTTAAAACCATTGTGGCAATGCTGATCTTCATTGAGTTCCAATACCATTTTGCATAAAGTGCTCCCTGACCGAAGAAGAGTTCTGTAAAGTGGCTGAACGTTGGATTCTTCGGAAACATGCTTGTGCTCATCAGGCTGTTCCCAGGATTAAAGGAAGCGCCGATCGTCCAAAGGAGTGGATATAGAATACAAATGGAGGCAATGAAAAGGATGAAATAAGTGATACTCAGGCGAATGAGCTTATTTTGTTTTGATCCCATATCACATCATGTCCTCCTCTTTGAATGAATTCGTTCTCTTAAACTGCCAGAGTGCAATGGCGATGACAAAGATTGAAAGTAAAATCGTGACAGCGGCAGCAAGTGCATATTGAGAAGACTGCATCGTGAGTTTGTAAATCCAAGAAACCAAGATGTCCGTCCCCCCAGCAGTTGAGCCAGCCACAGGCGGTCCTCCGCCATTAAATAAGTAGATGATATTAAAGTTGTTAAAGTTAAACGTATATTGCGTGATTAATATAGGCGCAATGGAATAAAGGACAAGCGGTAACGTGATGGACCGGAATTTCTGAAAGAAGTTTGCCCCATCAATGGTCGCAGCTTCGTATAGATCCTCTGGAATCGCCTGCAGAACACCGGTTGTCATAATGAAAACAAAAGGAAATCCAAGCCAAGTCTGCATCGCAATGAGGGCAATTTTGCTCCAAAATGGATCTGTCAGCCATGGTTTTGGATCAATTCCAATCGATGCAAAAAGTGTGTTGTTAATGGCTCCAAATGTATCGTTGAACAGTCCGGCAAACACCAAAATGGTCACAAAACCCGGAACAGCCCAAGGAAGAATCAAAATGGTTCTAAAAAACCGTTTTCCTTTTAAATCCTTCTGATTGAGCAGAACCGCTAGAAAGATGCCGACAGCACATTGAAGGGTCGAAGCAGCGAGCGTCCATACGACGGTCCAGCCAAGTACATCAATGAAAGTGTCTCTCCAAATATCAATTGAAAAGATATTTTGAAAGTTCTTGATCCCTACCCAATCGATCAGATTGGCAGGAGGCGAGTGGTATAAATCGTAGTTCGTAAAGGCAAGCGCAAAGCTGAACATAATAGGAAAGACAACAGAGAATAGAAGTAAAAAGAAAGCAGGAGTGCTCATTAAGTAAGGAAAGCCTTGGTCGATCAGCTGATGATATTGAGCTCGGATGGAATGGAGCGGAACCCCTTGATCACGTTTCTTTCCGTTCATAAAAGCATCACGCATCATGAGTACGTAAAAGCCGATACCAAAACCAGCTGTTAACAGCGCAATAATCCCTTTTGCCAAAAGAAAAACAGAGTTGTCACGAGGCAGCATCGTACCAAGTGTGAACAGCCCCCAGAAGCCAATATTGAATAAATCATAAAATACGATGAAAAAAGAAACACCGAACAGGAAAAAAAGTGCCCCTTTGCCGTACTGCTTGTTGTACATCTGCCCCATACCGGGTATAAGAGAGAACATTAGCGCCCGTCTCCGGTGTGTCTTTGATTCCACTATGTGTGTGCGGTCTAGTTCAAGGTTACCCGTCACGTCTAACACCTACTTCATATGAAATTAGCTCAAATACGGGCAGCTTGATAGACTTAAAGGCTACCCGTGTTTGATGATTATTTAGAATGGTTTGCTTTAATTTGAGAGTCGATTTGATTGACGGCATCATCAAATGCCTTTTTCACATCTGTCCGGCCGGTTGCAATGAGACCTAATGCGCTGTCAATCGGCTTCCACACCTCTGCCATTTCAGGGGTATTCGGTGTCAGCGTGGCATATTTTGTTTGTTTTGAAACAGCATCCGCATTTGCGTTTTTAGTAATGATTGGATCTTTCATCAGCTTTTTCACTGGTGGAATTTCCTCTGTCACTTCGAATCGCTTCTTCGAATTTTTTTCATTCGTGATAAACTCAACAAATTTCTCAGCAAGTTCTTTATTTTTAGAATAAGAGGAGACGTTGTAGCTCTTTACACCTAAGAATGAGCTCATATGCTTTCCGTTAGGGAGTGTTGGCAGCTCTGTTACGCCATAGTCAATTCCTGCTTCTTTATATGGACCAAATGACCATGGACCAGAAATGACAGCTGCGGCCTTTTTCTCTGTGAATAAGGAGTTGAGGACATTGATTCCTTGTTCACCAATGATGCCTTTCGGGAAAAGTCCTTCGCTAAAGAATTTTTGAATGTATGCTCCGCCTTCAACAGCGCCATCGTTGTTCAGGCCAATATCATTTACATCATAGGAGCCATCGCTTTTCTGTTTGAAAATATAGCCTCCTGATCCGCCTAACACACTTTGTGCATAGTAAATTTCATCCCATTTCGCTACAAAACCGTATTTCCCGTCTTTTGTCAGCTTTTTCGAAAGGTCATACCAGCCATCAAGTGTAGTTGGTGCCTTTTTGACAAGGTCTTTGTTATAGAAAAGCACTGTCGTTTCAACGGATTTAGGAAGGCCATACAGCTTGCCGTCTACCGTTTGTGATTGAATGGATTCGTCTGTAAAGGAATCGATCACTTTTTGATCAGGCTTGATTTCCTGTAACAGCCCCTCAGTGACAGCTGATCCAATTTGATCGTGAGGCATCGTGATGACGTCTGGGCCTGTCCCGGCTGCTCCATCAAGGCGGAGAGCTTCGATTTGGTCGGCATACGCTTTTTCGACCACTTTGATTTTCACATCGTTTTGTTTTTCAAATTCTTTTACAGCGTCTTGAATCCCATCAGACTTTTTGACATCCTCCCATACTAGCAAGGTCTTTGTACCTGTAGATGCTGGCTGTGTCCCGCTTGAATTGTCATCTCCTGGCCCGCATGCTGAAAGCAGAAGCACAGCAGTACCAACGACTGCTGATAATGTCGCCCATTTTCCCTTTTTCATTGGTAATCCCCTCTCGTTCTTTTTTCACAGATGATAAGAAAACGCTTTCTTAATGTGAGAATATCAACTTAAGTAAAAAAAGTAAACACATTTTATTAAATTTATTAAGTAAAATTTTTTACTCATATAGAGAGAAAAGAAGCCCTCCACTTTGGCAGGACTTCCAGTTTGTTTATATGGTGCTTTTTCGAAAGACAGGCTCTGAGGCAATCAGAACAGTCTTAGGCAATGTTCTGCCATCCACAAGTCTTTCTAAAAGTAAATCGATCGCTGTCTCACAAAGTAATGACGTATGGATGTGATACGTGGTGAGCGGCGGCGACACATATTGAGACACATGAATATCGTTGATACTAAAGACGCTGACGCGGTTCGGCAGAGAAAATCCGCGCTCATTTAATGCTTGTAGGCAGCCGATGGCAAGAGGGTCACTAGCGACACAAAAAGCGGTGGGCAGATCATCACCAAGCTCGTCGATCGCCTTCATCATCAGCGAATAGCCTTCATCTACTGAGAAATGGTGGCCGATATAGACCAATCGCTCATCAAGCATATGGCGGGCCAGCATGTATTCACGGAAAGTCGTTTCACGAATATCTGGAATGTGCACGTTCGTATTGAGATCAAGGTCTGTACCGCCAATGAATCCGATGGATTGGAGCTCTTTTTCGATAAAGGAATCTATGATCTTTTCAACAATTCGTTTCAGGTTCGGCTTTACAGAATCAAAACGGTCTTCATCTGGCGTTGTATCAATAAAGACAATATGCGGAGTGATCGCATATAATTGGTCAAGCTCTGACGTTTTAAAGCGGCCGATGGCGATGATTCCTTCTGTAGCAGAATCAATGGAATGAAGCCCATCAGACGGATTGTAAGCGGTGACATTTAAGCTCCGAGTATTGGTGAGTTCCTCAATGCCGAGTCGAATGGATTTAAAATAAATATCTTCAAGCTCTTCCTTTTCGGTCATCCAATAGAGAAAGGCGATTTTTTTTAATGAATGTTTGAATGTCTTCTTTTGGTAGGACAAAGCTTCTGCGGCGGCATATACTTTTTCGCGTGTTTGATCGGTGACGGATAGGTTGGGATCTTGGTTCAGTACGCGAGATACCGTTGCAATGGATAAGCCTGCTTTTTCTGCAATGTCCTTTATTTTAGCTGCCAAATCAGCACCTCCTATAGAAAATATCTCCTCTTAGTATAGAGTCTTTAAAAAAATTAGTAAATATTTTTATTAAATTGTTTTCGTTTAGGCGGTTCTTTACGTGCTGGAGAGGAATTAGTAAGATATATATAGGTAAGGTGTTGGATTAAGATTTCTGATAGGAGAGGGACCGATGTATTACGATGCACTGAAGACATTTGTGACAGTGGTGGAGGAGAAGAACTTTACAAAAGCAGCCCAAAAGCTGCGAATTTCTCAGCCGAGTGTCAGTCTTCATATTAAGAACTTGGAGCAGGAATTCCAGACCGTTCTGCTGAATCGTTCACCAAAGCAATTAACCGTTACACCAACTGGGGATATGCTGTACCATCGATCAAAACAAATCATTCGTCTCTATGAACAGGCGAAGCAGGACATTTATGAGCATCATCATTTGGCAAGAGGAAAGCTGACCATCGGGGCGAGCTTCACAATTGGTGAGTATGTGCTGCCGCAAATATTGGCAGAGTTTCATCAGCTCTATCCGCATGTTGATATTGAGGTGGTCATTGATAATACAGAGGCGATCGCCAGACATGTCCGTTTATTCCATGTCGACATCGGTTTGATCGAGGGACAGACCAATGACAAGGAGCTTTCTGTAGAAACTTTTCTAGAGGACGAACTTTATATTGTGGCGCCATTAGATCATCCTTTTGCCAAGAAAAAAGATGTCACCATTGATCAATTACAAAACGAAACATGGATCACGAGAGAAGAGGGATCAGGGACAGGAGAATATTTACAGCATGTCCTGAAATCAAATGGACTGAAAGCACGAACCTTTGTGACCTTTAGCAGCAATCAAGCGATTAAAGAAGCTGTGATCCATGGAATGGGTCTTTCTGTTTTATCTAAATATGTCCTCCAGCGAGGCAGCATTGGCGGTGAATTGGCTGTTATTTCTGTGAGAGGCATGGATTTCAAACGAAAGTTCTCCTATGTCGAGTCACCGATGACCGGGGGAAATAAAAATAAGGAATTGCTCGTTGATTTGTTAAGGAAAGAGAAAGAAGAAGCTTCTCCGTAATAGGAGAAGCTTCTTTTTTTATAACCCTTTAATTTTGATTTCATCGACTGGAAGGAAGATCTCACCTGTATCTGTATATTTCATGGTGACCTGATCGCCCTCTTTTAAATAAATGACGAGAGGTTCCTTTTCAGATGACATAGTGTAGCTTTTTCCATCGTCTAGCAGGAAGGTGACGGTTGTATAATCACCGGTCTTTTCTTTGTAGACTCGTTTGACCTTCCCTGCCGCTTCTTTCTTTTCCTGCTTAGAGGAACTGTTAACGGTACCGCCGCCTTTTTGAAGAGCTGTCTTATAGGCTCTCAGTGCTTCGTTTGGTGTAGAAGCATACGCGGCGATTTCAGGATTGGCTGCAGAAACGATAAAGTAGTTTTGCAGGAATCCATTTGAATCGAGAACCGGTGTGAGCCAGCTGGCTTCTCCATAGAAATTATAGAGAATCGGCATGCGCCCTTTCCATTTCTTCTCGATGAATCGTTTCTCAATAATTTGCAGAGCGCCCTGAGAATCCATGTAGGATTCTTCAAGATTTCCGGTATAATAAGTCGCTTTTCCTGTTCGGGCATTGGTCAGGGCATATCCGAGCATGGAATCAACGCCCTCTTTCGGACTTGTGAAATCTGTGAAGTAATACATATCTCCTTTTGAATCAAATACCGGGCTCACATTGGCTTCCGTTCCTTCATCTGAAGGCAGCTTGACATCTGACTTTCCAAACATACTATTCCAGAACCCGTGAATATAGTTTCCGAAATAGCTGTTTTGCAGACTGACTGCCTCTGGTGAAACAGCACCGTCGATAAAGGCAGGTACTTGATCTAGAGCATATTTCTTCGTTGCACCCGTCTTGGCATCAACAACGACGACACCGGAAGCTTTAAAGCCGTTTCGGGCAGAGATGAAATCGCCATACGTTTGAATGTAATAAGGCTTGCCGTCATCATTGATTTCCAGCTGTGTACCGCCGTAGAAAATCAAATCTGGGTACTGGAGACGGATATGCCGCTCAATTTCTTTGTTGAAATAGGAGGAAGGCGTATAGACCATCTCCGTTTTCACGAACTTTGGATTAGCAGAGGAGTCGGTCGCACTTAATGTGAAGTAACCCGGCGTGCTGCCTGCACGAATCCATTTAAAGAAGTCCGAGAACTCCACTGGAGCGATGTAAACATACTCCCCGTTGACTTTCTGAATTTGCAAGCTGCCAAGCTCATAGTAGCTTGTGTTTGGCACCTGTCCGAACGATTTCTTCATTTTGTTCCGAGCAAATTGAGGCGGCACACTCGCAGGTGTTTCTGTCTCATCAAACGCTTTGATTTCTACTTTTTGCTCCATTTTGGAGACATCGAATTTCTCATTCGCATTGAATAGAAAAGCTGTCGCCATGTAAACACCGAGCAGCAATAGAATAAGAAACAGCACGCCTTTGATTTTACGCTCCAATCCAACCGACAAAAAGGCTCCTGCTGCTGTCACAACAAGTCCAATCAGCCATAGAGATGAAGGGTTCCGGTCTAAATTGGTGATGTAATAGAAAACAAAAATACCGATCATGAACAGCAAAGCAAGACCAGCAATCCACATGAGCGGCACCTGCTGCTTTGTCCCTTTCTTTCTAACGATCAACCTGAGCGGTGTGAGCAAAAGGGTCAAGACAAGACCGATCACAACCGAAAATAACAAAATATATCCCACAAACAGATCTCCTTTCAAATCAATCACTCTTTTAGTATATACGAGTGTGAGGGGGAAAAGATTCAGAAGAATCATACCAATTCGATTTTATGAAAAAATGAGTTGAAAAGGGCCTTTTAATATTTCGGTAGGTTAAATGATATTGTCCTTGCGCTAGATGATTAGATTTTAGTGAATATTTTGTGGACGTAAACATTAATTTTTATCTCCGAGGAGTGTATATTCTTTTTATTCATTACTTTATGAATTTATATTGTAATAAATAAGATGTTAAAAGACAGAGATATCTTTTAAACAGTATAAAGATTCATTTTAATTTTCTACAGAATGAAAGAGTTATAACATTCCTATTATGTTATATTATTTTTTATATAGTTAATATTAGGAGGTAATTTAAATTGAAAAGACGTATCCCTTTTCTCATTATTTTTACTTTAATTGTATCGTTATTTTCACCGTCTGTAACATTCAATATTAATCGAGAGGCTTCTTCAAGAGACAAAAGTGTCCAAATTGGTTATAAAGAAGCCGATGCTGTATGGGGTCTTGTCATTCGAACTATTTTTGTAAACGGGGTGAAAGCAAGTAAACATTTGTATAAATCAATAAAATATGCCCCTAAATATCCTGCTGATTTTAAAGCTGTTCAAAATGGGACTAAAAAAGTTACAGTAAATAATAAGAAGTTGTTATCTGAGTTAAAACAGATTGAAGGAGGGACTTGGAAAAAAGTATATAAAGATGGCTATAAAGACGGAAAAAAGGTTTCTGTACATTATTTTCAAAGTAAATCTGGTTTGGTGTATGATGTGAAAGTTAAAAAAGGTTGGAGTGTGAAATGATTTATGAATAAAATAGAACTAAGATATTCTTCACATGAAGATTTAGATAGGATTATTGTTATAAATATCATTGGTATAATCATGTCGCTAAAAGAAGGTTTAATCACTATAGAAGAAGCGGAAAAGCTCATGTTCAGTCCACGAACAATCGATGTTTTAAAGAAGAAAGGGATAAATGAAGAACTGATAAACATACTTCATTTGGGAACAGAACTTGAAGATGTAGAAAGTTTAATACCACAAGAATTAAGTGATAGTTTAGAAGAAATAAGGGTAAAATGCTTAAGATTCCTGGAAAGAAATACAGAAAATGAAGTTAAAAATAATGTGGTAGATTATTGAGCTAAAAGTGTATATTATAAAATTTTGAGTAAATCTGTTTTGATCTATTGATCAAAACGATGAATTCATAAAAAAAGAAGTCTGTGCAAACAGGCTTCTTTTTTATAAGATGGGAACATGAGGAAATGTATGCGTTCACATGAATAAGGAAGGAGTGAAGTCAATTGGCTTCTGTCAGTTTAAGTAGTATTGAAAAAATACGAGCAGCAAGCAGAGGATTGCCGCCAAAGCTGAAAGGAATTGCAGAACATATTACAAGTGAACCTGGCGACATTATTCATTTATCAATTGTCGAGCTTGCCAAAAAAACAGCTAGTTCAGAGGCAACGATTTTTCGTCTTTGTAAAAGGCTTGGATTTGAGGGCTTTCAAGATTTGAAGATTGCAATTGCCCAGGAAATAGATCAAACAAAGCCTGATTATGTAGATGAAGAAATGAGTCTTGATGATGATACGGCCGTTTTTATGCAAAAGGTTTTTCAGGCGAATATAACCGCATTAAAGGATAGCTTTCAATTACTGAATCCAGAGGATGTAGAAAAAGCCATTCAAATCATTCATGAAGCAAAGCGCTTAGAGTTTTATGGGAGTGGCGGGTCGGGACTCATTGCAACAGACGCTTTTCATAAATTTATGAGGACAGGCATCAACTGTATTGTTCACACCGATTCTCATTTTCAAGCGATGTCTGCCGGTCTTCTCGACCAGCACAGTACAGTGATTGGTATATCTCATTCTGGCCGTAATAAAGATTTACTCGATGCAATGAAAACAGCAAAGGAAAAAGGAGCGAAAACCATCGGTATTACAAGTTATCAACGCTCTCCATTGAGCCAGCTTGCTGATGTCACGTTGTATACTTCGACGCAAGAAACGGCTTTTCGAACAGAAGCGATGTCTGCAAGACTTGCTCAGCTCACTGTCATTGACGTACTATACTTTGCACTTGCTCACTTAAGACAGCAGGAAACTTTAACAAATTTAAAACAAATGAGAGAAACCATTTCACAAAAAAGGGTGTAATGGTTTCAAAAATAAATTTTTCTATTAGTGAAAAATGCTGTTGTGGTAACGATTTTGAGCTTTTGGATGAAAATAATTTTCTTTTCAGTCGTTGAATGTCGAAAAAATTATTCCTATAATGGGATTTAACAGCTATATCAAAACAATAAAATATGATTTCAAATCAATGATTGGGCGTGATACAGATGAAGGGAAACCAGGCGGTAATTGGTTTGGATATTGGAACAACAAGTACAAAGGCGGTTCTGTTTGGACCACAGGGGAAAGTGATAGCAAAGCATTCGGTTCCTTATGATCTCATTCAGCCCCAGCCAGCATGGGTTGAACAGGACCCTGAACATATATTAGAAGCCGTCATTGCAAGTGTAAGAGGTGCGTTGACGAAAGCAGCATTTGATGCAAAACATCTCATAGGCGTCGGGATTAGTACAGCGATGCATTCCTTGATTGTGATGGATAAGGATGGCAAGGCGTTAACGAACAGTATCATTTGGGCAGATAACAGAAGTGCAGAACAAGCCAAGCGAATCACTTCAGACATGGACGGCTTCCAAGTGTATAAAAGAACCGGCACGCCGATTCATCCAATGTCACCGCTTTCAAAAATACGGTGGATCAAGGAAATGGCACCTGATGTCTTTAAGAAGGCAGCGAAATTCATTTCCATCAAAGAATATATTCTTTATCATTTCTTCGGTCAGTATGTCGTCGATTATTCAATCGCTTCAGCAACGGGACTGTTCCGTTTGGAAACGCTTCAATGGGATGAGCAGGCGCTGCGTATTGCTGGAATTGAAGCTGATCAATTGTCTGAACTTGTTCTCACGACGTATCAGCTGAGAGGGCTTCAGCCAGAGATCGCCCTGCGAATGGGCATTGCGGAAGATACACCATTTGTGGTTGGTGCGAATGATGGGGTTCTAGCGAACTTAGGTGTGGGAGCGATTGGAAAAGGTGAGGTGGCTGTCACGATTGGGACAAGCGGTGCAGTTCGTACGGTCGTGGACAAACCAATAACAGATGAACAATCAAGAACGTTCTGCTATGCGCTGACTGATAAGCATTGGGTGGTTGGAGGACCGACGAATAATGGCGGGATCATGCTGAGATGGCTGAAGGATGAATTTGGATCCTCGGAGGTAGAGGTAGCAAAGCGCCTTGGAGTGGACCCTTACGACCTGATGATTGACATTGCGAAAAAAGTTCCAGCCGGCTCAGAGGGGCTGCTGTTTCTGCCATTTTTAACAGGTGAGCGAGCACCTTATTGGAATCCAAATGCGAGAGGCACTTTCTTTGGGATTGGTCTTCAGCATAAGCGTGAGCATTTTATCAGAGCTGTGTTAGAAGGCGTCATTATGAGTGTTTTCTCAATCGGTGTGGCCTTAAGGGATTTAACCGGTTCAGCAAAGGATGTCAGGGCGTCGGGCGGATTTGCGCGATCTCCGCTGTGGCGGCAAATTTTAGCGGATACGATGGGCAGGGAAGTACTTGTTCCAGAAAGCTACGAGGCATCAGCACTTGGGGCGGCTGTCCTCGCACTTCATAGTTTAGGTTATATGGAAGAGATAGAAGAGGTTCAAGATTGGATTCGAATCTCTGCCCGTCATGAACCCAATATGGAGAACAATGAAACATACATAGAACTGTTTTACTTATATGAGCGTCTCTATGACAAACTCAAGGATGAATTTGATGTCATTAGTGCGCTTCAATTAAAACAAAATCATTAAACATCAGGGAAAAGGTGGGAGAGCATGCTTTTATTCATCGTGATTGCCGCAATTGTCCTTTTACTCATCCTCATAACAGTTGCTAAGTTGAATCCGTTTGTGAGTTTAATTATTACCTCTATGTTAGTCGGCTTTGCCACAGGGATGGACCTGCAGGAAATCATTCAATCCATCAAAACGGGGTTAGGCAATACGTTATCATTGCTCGCCATAGTTCTAGCGCTTGGAACCATGCTCGGGAAAATGATGGCTGAATCAGGTGGAGCTGAGCGGATTGCTCACACATTAATCGGCCGGTTTGGAACGAAAAATGTGCATTGGGCGATGATGTTTGTTGCCTTTATTGTGGGAATACCTGTCTTTTTTCAGGTCGGATTCGTTCTTCTCATTCCTTTATTGTTTACGATTGCGATTGAAACGGGCATCTCGCTCGTGACAATTGGGATTTCGCTCATTGCTGGATTGTCTGTCGTTCATGGTCTTGTGCCGCCTCATCCAGCTGCCATGGCAGCTGTCGGCATCTATCATGCCAACGTGGGGAAAACCATTTTCTTTTCCATTATTGTCGGTTTGCCGACAGCTATTATTGCTGGGCCGCTGTATGGAAAGTGGATTGGAAAGCGGATTCATAAACCAGTTCCAGAGCTGCTGAGAAAGCAATTTACTGAACGCAATGAAGATCGAAAACTTCCCGGCTTTGCAAATACGATGTTTACGATTTTGGTGCCAGTGATTCTAATGCTTCTTGCCACACTGGCGGATATTATTTTACCAGAGGACAATATTTGGTATCAGGTATTTAAGTACATTGGAGATCCAATTACAGCACTGCTGATTGCAACGGTGTATTCTTTCTTCAGTCTTGGCTTTGTGCAAGGGATGAGCCGTGACCGGGTGCTTTCCTTTAGTAATGAGTGCTTAGGACCGATTGCTTCTATTCTGCTTGTCATTGGAGCAGGCGGGGCTTTCAATAATGTGCTCATCGATTCGGGTGTTGGTGATTATATTGCAGATTTAGCAAAACACTCGCCGATCTCGCCAATTTTGCTTAGCTGGCTGATTGCTGCGGTTATTCGTGTGGCAACAGGATCTGCTACGGTCTCCATGATGACCGCAGCTGGTATTGTCGCACCGATTGCTGCATCTATGCCGGATGTGAGCAGAGAGCTTCTTGTGTTAGCAACAGGGGCGGGTTCGTTGATTTTGTCTCACGTCAATGACTCTGGTTTTTGGCTGATCAAAGAGTATTTTGGTATGACCATTAAAGAAACGTTTTTGACATGGACGGCTATGGAGACGATCATTTCTGTTAGTGCTATTGCATTTATTATGATCATTAATATGTTTATATAGTGAAACGCAACAGCCTGATTCTTCGGAATTGGGCTGTTTTTGCTTTTGGCAATACCACCTTTGTCAGATTGGGGTAAAATAAAGATATTGAGAAGCGGGAGGCGGACACGATCGAACCATTAAAACACGTTTATCATGAATTATTTATTGAAGAATTAGCAGAGAAACTTGCACAAGCGTCGACTGGGTTTGATGCTGAAGAATTCCAGCGGCTTGTGTTTCAAAAGGATTGGCAGCAGCTTGAGTTAAAAGGCAGAATGAAAAGAGTCACTGAATCAATGCATGCCTGTCTGCCTAAGGATTATGAGCAGGCGATTGAGGTGCTACGTCAGACAGCCCCGCATTTTTCAGGACTTAGTGCGCTTGTATTTCCAGACTACGTCGAAACATATGGCCTAGCACATTGGGATATCTCGATCAAGGCGCTCGAATTCTTTACGCCTTTTTCCACTTCTGAATTTGCCGTTCGGCCTTTTCTGATTCAGGATCAAGACAAAATGCTGGCGCAAATGCTTGTATGGTCACAGAATCAAAATGAGCATATTCGGCGGCTGGCTAGTGAAGGATGCAGACCACGTTTGCCATGGGGATTAACTGTTCCTGCGCTTAAAAAGAATCCTTCGGTTACGCTGCCTATTTTAGAAAACTTGAAGTCGGACCCAGCGCGCTATGTGCAAAAAAGTGTAGCGAACCACCTAAATGATATTTCTGCAATTCAGCCTGATTTGATGAAGAAAACGGCTAAAAGCTGGTATGGAACGAATGAACATACGAACTGGATCATCAAACATGCATCTCGTACCTTACTAAAAAAAGGCGATCCAGATATCATGGCTTTGTTTGGCTATGGGGATGATCCATCTGTTCAAGTAACAGATTTGAAGGTAGTGCAGGACCCTATTCGTAATGGAGAGAAAATGACCTTTCAATTTACACTTCAGGCCGCTAAGCCACTAAAGCTGCGTGTAGAGTATGCCATAGACTATGTCAAAGCTCGGGGTACCCGCAATCAAAAGGTATTTAAAATCACAGAGTTTGAAACAAGTTCAGCGTTACATAGAGAATTTATCAGGTCTCAGTCCTTTCAAAATATGACGACGAGAAAACACTATGAGGGAACCCATACTTTAACGATTATCATCAACGGCATTCCAAAAGCGTCGGTTGATTTTGAGGTAACAGAAGATAGCAGCTCATAAAAAAACCCGCCAATTCGGCGGGTTTTGGCGTTTAAGCCTTCTTTTTCATTAAGAATGAAGCGATGATGGCAGCGACTAAGAAACCAATGCTGATAATGGAGCTAGGCAGGTTTTCTTGTCTGAATAGGAACAAAACAAAGCTCAAACTGAGTACAAGACCTGCAAATAAAGTTAGATACGGAAACAGCCACACCTTGAAATACGGCTCCTGTGGATATTTTGGACGCAGTTTCAGATGTGCCAGACAAATGCTGATCCAAATGAGTGAAACAGCAAAACCAGGAATAGCCAGCATATAGCTGAAAATTTGGTCCGGATATAAGTAAGCAAAAAATGTTCCGATAAGAAGAAATAGAACGGTAACCCATAAACTTAAAATGGGTACGCCTCTTTTGTTGACCTGTGCCAGTTTTTTCGGACCGCCGTCTGATTTAGCCAGAGAATGAATCATTCTCGTCGTTCCATAAATTCCGGAATTCGCCGCAGATAGAACGGCTGTAATCAAGACGAAATTAATAAAGTGAGAGGCGCCTTGCATACCAGCAGCAGAGAAGACTTGGACAAAAGGACTGTTATTTGGGTCAATTTGATTCCAAGGAATAAGGCCGCAGATGATCAAAATCGGCAATGTGTAAAATAAGATAATCCGCCACATCATACTTTTGACTACTCCAGGCAGGACCTTCTCCGCATCCTTTGTTTCAGTAATGGTCAGCCCGATCAATTCAGAGCCTCCATAAGAGAAAATAACCACTAAAAGTGATGCAAAGATCGCACCCCATCCGTTCGGGACGAAATTTTGATAGTTGGTAAAGGCTGGTGTGCTTTGTTCGTTTGGAATGATCCCAAATAATAATGCTGCACCAAGAATAATAAAGACAATAATAACGAAAATCTTCATTCCAGCGAACCAAAACTCAATTTCACCAAAGTATTTTACATTATTTAAGTTAATTCCGATGACTAAGAGTGAACAAAGTAAACATAGTGACCATAGCGGCACGTTCGGCAGCCAGTATTGAAGCAGACTGCCAGCTGCAATAATCTCAATGACACATACAGTGAGCCACATAAAACAGTAAACCCAGCCGACGACAAATGAAAAACGTTGACCAAGCGCAATTTGTATAAGGTCGCGAAGATTATTTCCCGGATACACAATGGCCATTTCGGCTAATGCTGCCATCACAATGAGGAGCAGCAATCCAGCAAATACATAGGAAAAAATGACCCCAGGGCCTGCTAAACCAATTGTATCGGCACTTCCTTTAAAGATTCCTGTACCAATGACCCCGCCCATCGCAATCATGCGAATGTGACGCGGTGATAAAAGCTTTTTTAATTCTTGTTGCTCCTGATTCGCGCTCATGACGTTCTCCTTTTTTAAAAATGCTTATGTTCCATTTTCTTTTTTCAAGACGTCAGTGTCAATATAAAAAAAGAGATTTTTCAGACAAAAATAGTGGTTGATTCTATCAAAACATATACTTATATCCATAATTCCCTTATTTCATCCATATTCTAAAAATGAAACTTCAAATAAATGAACATTTGCCTTATTTATGACATAAACAATTTTCAGTTTTTGTCGATATATCTTTTGTATTACTAAAGTCCTAATAAAGAATTGTTTATAACTGTAAAATATTTCAAAAATGTAAGAGTTGAAAGGAGTTATGAAAGATGTTTATGAAAAAAGCAAATGATTCATCGGCTGGAATCCTTCTGAGTGAAAGCAGCCAATTAATAGAACGAATCGAAAAGGGAGACCTTTCAGCAAGATTAGATACTGCTGCATTTTCTTCTAGCCAAACAATAGAAGCAGTGGCACAAATGAATGAAGCGCTGCAAAAGATGCAGGAAGCACATGAAAATATTCAAATGCGGGTGGAATTAGTGACAAAAGCCATTCAAGTTGGCTTATGGGATATGGTCGTCATCGCTGGAGACCCGGTCAATCCAAAAAATGAATTCACATGGACGGATGAATTCCGCAGAATGCTCGGCTTTCAAAATGAGCACGATTTTCCAAATCTATTAGACAGCTGGGCATCTCGAATACATCCGGATGAACAAGAATATACATTAGATGCATTTTCTTCGCATTTATTGGATCATTCAGGGCGTACGCCATATGATATCGAATATCGCTTGAAGTTGAAAAATGGAAATTATCGCTGGTTCAAAGCAACTGGAACGACCGTTCGTGATCGAAATGGTGTCCCTCTTCGTGTGGCGGGAGCTCTTTTTGATATCCATGATCAGAAATTGAAAGAAGAAGAGCTGCAAGCATTCGTCACAAGATATGACTTAATCAACCGTGCGCTTGTCGAAGCTCCTTGGGACATGGTGGTAGAGGCCGGTGATCCAGTCAATCCAAATAACGAATTTTGGTGGTCTCCGCAGTTCAGAAAAACGCTTGGTTTTACAGACGAAAAAGATTTCCCGAACGTGTTAAGCAGCTGGAGCGACCGTCTGCATCCTGAAGATCAAGAAATGGCTCTTCAAGCCTTTGAAGATCATTTAAATGACCACTCTGGACGCACACCGTTTGATATTGATTACAGATTGCAGCGCAAAAATGGGGAGTACCGCTGGTATCATGCGGGTGGTGAAACCATTCGTGATGAAAAAGGTGTTCCTCTTCGTGTAGCAGGAACCATTCGTGACATCACGTTAGAAAAAAACAAAGAGAAAACAGCGAATGAAATGGCTTCACAAGTAGAACAGCTTTCAAGTTCTATTAGCGAGATGGTATCGGGCATTAGCTCTGTGACAAATCAAGCACAGGAGCTTGCTGTTGCTCAAGAGCAGTCAACGTCTGCCGCAAATCTAGCAAAAAATAGTGCAGATGAGACGAAAAACATTTCTGACTTAATCAAAGAAGTGGCGAACCAAACGAACCTGCTTGGTCTGAATGCTGCAATCGAAGCAGCTAGAGCTGGTGAACAGGGCCGCGGATTCTCTGTTGTTGCAGATGAAGTACGGAAGCTGGCGCTGCATAGTGCCAATGCAACGGAAAATATCGAATCTAGTTTAACGGAAATGAAAACACAAATTGATGAAATTCTTGAAAATATCTCGAATATGACAGCTCTTACGCAAACACAGGCTGCTTTAACAGAGCAAGTGAATGCTGCAGTCGATGAAGTGAATCACATGTCTCAGCGTCTTGTGGCGTATTCAAAGAGTATTTAATCGTGAAAAACCGCCCTCTCATAGAAGGCGGTTTTTTTCATTAAATTTGATCTGCTGGGAAAACAATACCTGCATCTTTTCTTGCGGCATCAAGAACTTTCATCACGGAGAGACTTTCATCAAGCCATGCATAGCACTGTGCATGATTTTTTGTTTCAATGATCTGCTGGAAAGCTTCTGCTTCATAAAACAGCCGATTTGGATTCGTTTGTGCATTGAGTGAGATGACCCTGTCATCAACATGCAGCAGCACTTCCTCGCACCCATTCGCCCCATTTTTCACATGAATGAAGCCTTTTTCTCCTTGAATCAATGCAAAGTTCATGCTGCTTGTATCCTTACTGCCGACACTTGTCGCAATAAAATCATTGTAAGTGAACGTCAAAACACCAGATGTGTCAATACCGTTTGGATGGCGGTTTGCCTGATATCGGACTTGCTCTGGTGATCCAAAGAGGTTCATGATGAAATGGACATTATAGATGTTAATATCCATCAGCGCTCCTCCAGAGAACTCAGGGTTAAAGACATTTGGCGTTTCGCCGGCTAGCAGCTGATTATATTTGCTTGAATATTGACTATAGTTGCATTGAACCAGTTTGATTTTACCTAATTGATGAAGGTGCTTTTTGATCAAATGATAGTTTGGCATATGAACGGTCGTAATGGCTTCAAATAGGAGAAGCTGCTTTTCCTTTGCGAGAGCGATTAAGGCTTCCAGCTCTTTCACATTAGAGGTGAAAGGCTTTTCGCATATCACATGTTTTCCGTGTTTCAATGCTTTCGTTGCATGCTCGCTATGTAAACGATTCGGTGATGCGATGTAAACGGCTTCTACGTGGGGATCTTCTAGCATAGCAGTTAGATCCGTATAAGTTGTCTGCACCCCAAATTTGTCTGCGAGCTTCTTTGCCGTTGCTTCCTTTCTTGAATAGACAGCGTGACAAGAAGCACCGTCGAGCTGTTCAACCGCTTGCAGGAAGCCTTCCACAATGATACCTGTTCCGATGGTTGCGATGTTCATTCTCAAAACCCCTTCCACTCGTTTAAGCTGACTCTAGTATAACCGATGTTTTCATTGAACGTGTACTGAGATACCTGAGCGAAGGTGTGCCAGTGATCAACACCGGCACACCTTTGGCAGCCCTTACAATCAGCTGATATTTGCTAATGTTTGCTTTGTTAACAATTGAATAGCTGCCTTCCTTTTTTTTAACTCTTGAATAGAGTGCTGGATATCTTCGACTTTTTGCTCGAGCAGCTGTTCAGCTTCTGTTTTTGACTTTTTTTCGAAAAGTGATTTGATAATTTCACGAATTTCTTTAAGCGAGAAATCTAGCTTTCTCGCTTCCGTGATAAATGACAGCATGAGTACATATTTTTTATCATATAGACGATAGCCGTTATGTGCTCTCTTTGGCTCTGGGAGCACTCCCTCATTTTCGTAAAAACGAATGGTTTCAATATGTACACCAGACATTTTTGACAATTTACCTCTCGTAAACGTAATCATTCCCTGCACCTCCTTTCTTTGCTATCCATCATACAATTAGATTTACTCGTTTCAAAACATTCTATAGTGGTGGACAATTGTTCTGTTTTACTAGTTTCAAATGGGGGATCAGCGCGATGAATAGAATGCGTTATAATAGAGTAGACTCATGTGATATTTGTTACAGATATGAACAAGTAGACAGCGTGAAGAAAAAACGATAGGCTAAAATAGGTAAATAGTAATGAAATAACCTGTCATCATCGTAATGGTGGCTCAAAATAGTGACAGCACGTTTTTGCTGAGAAAAGGGGACCAGTGAATGTATAAATTAGTCGCAATTGATATGGATGGTACGTTATTAAATGATCAACATATGGTGCCGGATGAAGTGTTTGAAGCCATTCAACAGGCTAAGGCAGAAGGAATTAAAATTGTCTTATGTACAGGCCGGCCGATTGGCGGGGTAAATCGCTATTTAGCTGATCTTCAGCTTAATCAAGAGGGAGATTATGTGATCGCGTATAATGGAGCACTCGTTCAAAACAGCCATACAAATGAAGTGGTGTCAGAGCTGACATTATCCTATGATGACTTAGCTTCTTTATATGATTTGAGCCGTCAGCTGGATACACCGATGCATTATTTCGATTCAGCCAATTTATACACACCGAATCGCGATATTAGTGAATACACAGTTCTTGAATCCTATTTAACAAAACTGCCGCTTAAGTATTTACCTGTCGAAGAGGCAGATTCATCTATGAGGCTTCCGAAGATGATGTATATTGATCAGCCAGAACGTTTGGAAAAAACGATACAAGCCATCCCATCTGAAGTGAAGGAAAAGTATATGATGGTGAAAAGTACAGATTTCTTCCTTGAAATCCTGCATCCTGATGTGAGTAAGGGAAATGCCGTGAAGCTTCTAGCGAAGGAGCTGGGAATTCCTCGTGAAGAAGTCATGGCTATTGGTGATAACGGGAACGACGTCTCAATGCTAGAGTTTGCGGGCTGCGGCGTCGCTATGGGAAATGCCATTGATGATGTCAAAGCCGTAGCAGATGTTGTAACAAAATCTAATAATGAAGCCGGAGTAGCACATGTCCTGCATGAGCTGGTTTTAGGAAAATAAGAAAAGAGCGGTCTGCCAGTGCGGTAGCCGCTTTTTTATATATTGGAGAAAAAGTAAACAAGCATACGTCTGCTGCTTAAATTCGTCTTTTGCAGCATCGCTTTCACATGATCATGAACGGTATGGGGTGAAATATATAACGTACTCGCAATTTCCTTTGTCGACTGGCCCTTTAATAAGCAGTCGAGGACGTTCATCTCTCTTTCTGTCAGCCTGTACGTTTTCGCTGCATAAGGAAGAATATCATTTGTTTGGGCTCGTTTGATGTGAATCATGACAGCCTCCTCCTGCCTGTCAGCCTGCGCCAATCGAAAGGCTTGAAGGGAAAGAAAGACCCCCGTAGGCATTCTTGTGATGCTTGCTGCTGTTTGATCGGTACCGCCGTATAAAAGTTTAGCGCCTAATGCTCTGAACGGGCGGGGCATGACAGCTTGGTCATGGATTTGCTCAAAGGTTTGAAATGTACGAAGCCAATGGAGCCCTGTCTCATTTCCATAAAGAAGCTTGTAATGAGTTGTAAGAATGAGAAATCCTTGCTGCTCCGCCGCATCATCATCTTCAGTGGCCCATTTATTGAAAATCTCATCTCTCAGCTTGGCTGCAAGTGACGGTGTTAGATCGATGACTGCTTGTATATCTCGCTTCTGAAAAGGTTCCTTGCCCTGTTGACGATAAAGACTGGCGATACCCCAGCATTCTCCTTGGATCACAAGGGCTGCCCGCAATTCATCAGACCAACCGTTTGGTATTAAAATATGCAGATAGCGCTCGCTGCTCAGATATTCTCCGCTTTGGACGAGACTCGCAGCATGAATAGGGCCTTTGGCTAGAAACTCATGCTGATGCACGTCCTTTTTTAAAAATTCATTTTGAAAGAGCTGGTCATGAATTTCTTCAATCGGTTCATCAGTGTAGGAACCTGTCGAGAGGAGAGTGGCTGGATCGATGGTTGTGATACAGGCGGCATCAAAATCAATGACAGCAGCAAGCTCGTCCCGAATGTGCTGCCTTAGCTGCTGAAAATGAGTGGCTGGATTGACCACAGGATCTCCTCCTCAAAAACCCCCACTTTTAGGGATCGTTTTTTCTGGTGCCTCTTTTTACAATAAAGGTGTCATATCGTTAGTGTACAGGAAACGATGGAAAGCGGAAAGGAACTGGAGGAGAATCATATGAAAGGAAACCAGCATTGGCACGACCCTGTTGCTGAATCATACGCAGCAACGATTTCACATAAAGTACCCGGCTATCACCTTTTGCATGAGTTAACAGTAGATGTATTAGAAACTGAAATAAAGGGAGCGGCCTCTCGTATTCTAACTGTCGGAGCGGGTGGGGGCGAAGAGATCATCAACATGCTTCAGAGAAAAGGAGACTGGCTCATCACAGGAGTCGATCCGTCTGCATCTATGCTGGATATGGCGAAACAGCGGGTTTCAAAGCTCCATATGGAGACGCGTGTCACATGGTATGAGACCGCATTAAACAAGGTGTCTGCTGAAGCTGTTTACGATGCCGCAGTGAGCCTGCTCGTGATTCATTTTGTAGAAAATCGGCTGCCATTTTTACAGGAGATTGCACAAAGGCTTCAACCAGGGGCCCCGTTTGTACTCGCATTTATACAAGGAGAGATGAATTCCAGCGCATTTCAGCAAGAGCTTCATATGCTGTCTCTTTTCATGAAGCGGCAAGGTCTAGGAAAAGAAGTGTTTTCGTCCTTTCATGACAGACTGGGACGTGCAACATATCCTGTGCCTGAGGAGGAAATGAGGGGACATTTAATTGAGGCGGGGTTTCGAGACATCAGACCTTATTTTCAGGCAGGAATGATCAAAGGGCTTGTTTGCAAGCGAGGTCGTAGAAAGGCGGATGAGAGATGAGATCACAGGTAATGGTAATTGGCGGCTATGGACATGTCGGACAGCAAATATGTCTTCAGTTAAGTGAAGTGTATAAAGGGCAAATTGTTGCGGCGGGGAGAAGCTATGAGAAGGCTGAACAATTTTCACAGCAGACCAAAGGCAGAGTCCGTCCTTACAAACTAGATGTTAGAAAGCCATTAGATTCTGACTGGATGAATGAAACAAAGCTGGTGATCATGTGTCTCGATCAAGAAGACACGTCATTTGCTGAAACCGTTCTGCGGGCAGGCATTGATTATATCGATATTTCTGCAAAGGGGGCGTATATGGAGCAAATGGCACAGCTGGATCAGCAGCAAATCAGTGCAACGGCTTTGCTCAGTGTAGGCCTCGCGCCCGGTCTTACAAATTTATTAGCTGCGAAAGCGGCTTCTATGCTTTCATCAGTGGATCAAATAGATATTGGGATTATGCTTGGATTGGGGGATCAGCATGGAAAAGCCGCGATTGAATGGACGATTGATCATGTCCATACTGAATATGAACTCACTGAACATGATCAGCAGAAAAGAGTGAAAAGCTTTACTGGAGGCAGACCGGTCAACTTTGGTGGACAGCTTGGAAAGCGGTATGCCTATCGATTCCCCTTCTCTGATCAACAGACATTGCCTTCCACAATTCATGTGCCATCTGTGACGACAAGGCTTTGTTTTGATTCACGTCTAGCGACGGGTGCATTGGCCTTTACAAGGAGCCTTGGACTGACGTCGTTCCTTACATTACCGAAAATGAAGGATCGAGCCATTTCAATGATACAATCTTCTCAAGTGGGAACAGATCAATATGCGGTCAAAGTGGAAGCGGCAGGGACGGATGGGAAAAAGGTTCATCATGCAGCACTTGGAATAAAAGGACACGACGAGTCTCAAGCAACAGCTCAAGTCGCCTGTGCTGCGGCCCTGCATTTATTGAGCAGGCGGTTTCAGCCAGGGATTTTTCATATTGAAGAATTATTTTCACTAGCATATGAGAACGGGCATTTTGCTTTGGTGGATCAAAAAACAGGGGAAGAGCAGACATTAGCGATAAGGGCCAGCCTTTTGACGGCATAAAAGAAGACTAGCATTCTGCTAGTCTTTTTATGATGACGTTGACACATCCCTTTTTTTCTTAATGCTTGCTGTGATGAGCTGTGTCAGTGTGTCAGAACCTTTTTTTGAAAGGTGGACACCATCGGACTGAAAATAGGATGGCTGTCCAGTAGCGGCTGAATGCCAATCGACCAAGGTGACATTTTGATCTTGATCAGCCACTCGCTGAATGACCGCATTCACATCATTTTCCCATGACCTTGGAACCCTCGTATTCACTAGGAAAATATGTGCCTTAGAAAAGTTTTGAATGAATGCTTTCAGCGTGTCCTCAGTAAAATAACCATTTGTGCCGAGTTCAATGATAACAGCGGCATCAGATTGATTAAATGATTTGTATTGAGGGGCAATGCTGACGGCTTCGTTCATTTGTCTGCCAACTTTCCCATCGATGGTGATTTGTTTATATGCTTTTTCGAGATTCGGCGCAATGTCTAGCATGACAGAATCACCAATGGCAAGAACTTGGTGAAATTGTTTTTGATCAGCTGCTTTTTTCTCGTGCTTTTCTTTCTTTTTCTTCGCTTTTGATTCCGATGGTTCGGCTGTTTTTTTCGGTGCTGTCTTAATTTGCGTCACTTCCTTCACATGTGGGGAGGAAGTGGACGAGTTAGACATGCCAATGATAAATAAGATCAAAAGAGCTGCGGTGATCCCAAGGAACACCTTATTAGATGTAGACCACTGTTTGATTCCTTTTTTCCAAATAGACCAAGAGGAAAAATATTGTCTGAAGCCATGCTGGCGGATCGGCTGTTCGATGAAGCGATAGGAAGCCTCAGCAACTAGTAAAATAGCGATGAGCTGCAATGTGACACGCGCTATGGAAGGCTGTCCAATTTCAATGACCGGTGTGGTCAGTACGATAATGGGATAATGCCACAGATAAATACCATAAGACCGCTTACCAAGCCAGACGAGCGGCTGAAAGGACAGCCATTTCCCTATAAGACTTGCAGGGTGGCAGACGCACCCAATTAAGATGGCCGCATTCAGACAGAATAAAAGCATGCCGCCCTGATAGAGAAAGGCATCGAAATCGTCCACTGCATAAACACAAAAAAGGAAAATCGCAAACGAACCGAAACCGGCAATATGTAAAATACGTCTGCCAACAGGAAGTAATCTTTTGCTGGATAGTCTTTGCATAGGCCACACAAATGCCAGGCTGCATCCAATCAGGAGCGCAAATGCACGAGTATCTGTTCC
This sequence comes from Bacillus sp. FSL P2-0069, assembly GCF_038593315.1. Lineage (NCBI taxonomy): Bacteria > Bacillati > Bacillota > Bacilli > Caryophanales > Bacillaceae > Bacillus > Bacillus sp. FSL P2-0069. Next base: position 3,505,430 of record NZ_CP151984.1, on the reverse strand, counting down.
ATAATAAACCCTGCTTGGATCGGTATCTGGTGAATAAAGAATCGCCATCCATAAGGCAGAGACAAGTGCAAGTCCAAAGGTGATCATAGGAAGATGGGATCTGTTTTTTACCCATTTCAGCCCTGCAATCAACAGTACCGGCCAAATGATATAAAATTGCTCTTCTATTGCCAGAGACCACAAATTTTTCAGTGGAGATAGGGCATTGAAGCTATCAAAATATGAAAGCTGGTGAAAAATGTACCACCAGTTACTGACATAAAAAAAGGACGATATGGCATCGCCACGAATGGACAATAATGCATTTGATCCAGCAATCGCGCACCAGCTGACGGTGATAAAAATCATGATGTAAGCGGCTGGAAGAAGCCTCCTGATCCGTCCCATCCAAAATGGCAAAAGCTCTTGATAGCCTAAATCCTGCTTATGTAACAAGATCGTTGTAATCAAGTAACCAGAAATGACAAAAAATAAATCAACGCCAAGAAACCCGCCGCTTGCGGGTCCGATATGTAAGTGATAAGCAATGACTGCCAATACAGCAACGGCTCTTAGTCCATCTAATCCTAAAATATAACGAAAACGATTTTCCTTGCTGTTCATGAAAATGAATCCCCCATCAATTGTAAAAGAACCTTTATTTAATAAAGGTTACTCATATATTGTATATATAATAGACGTCAACGCATAATATTTAGTTTGAATTTATTCAATAAATTTTTATTGTAAACCACCATATATTAATATATAACATTTTTGGTTTTATATTGACTCAAAACCATAATATAGAATAATATATGAAAAAAGGAGTGGTGTTGAATCAATAGTTTGATAAAAAGATTTTTGATAATATTAATAGTTCTTTTAATTTATTTTAAGTGTTTTGAATTGCACTCAAAAAATTTAAACTTCACTAATAATATTCATCAACAGATTCCATGGAGCATAAAGCTAACAAAAAAATATGTGGAAAATAATAGAGGAGGAGAAAGTGTACGAATAGCAATAATTGATAGTGGGATAGATGGGACTCACCCTGATTTGGTAGGTAAAGTTAAAAAAGGACTTAACACAATTGGTACAGGAGGAGAACAAGAGGACAGTTTAGGGCACGGTACTGCTGTAGCTGGAATAATCACAGCTAATGATAATGAAATTGGACTTGTGGGTATAACGCAGAATGTAGAGTTATATCCTGTTAAAATTCTAGATTCAAAAGGCAAGGGTTCAATAAAAAATTTTGTTAAAGCTGTTCAATGGTGTATTGATAATAAAATTGATGTTATCAATGCTAGTTTTGGATTAATGAAAGATGATCCATCTGTTAAGAAAATTATAGACAAAGCAATACAAAAAAACATAATTATAGTAGCTGCTGTTGGTAATAAGTATGGAAGGAAAATGGATTACCCAGCTGCTTATGAGAATGTTTTTTCTGTAACCGCTGTGGATAAGCATAAGAAGGTAGCTGAATTTTCATCTAAAGGAAATTACGATTTTGCTGCCCCTGGTGTGGATATACCAGTTCTAAAGCCTCATAACAACTATGCGATTGAAAGTGGTACCTCTTTAGCGAGTGCCCATATTACAGGTGTAGTAAGCTTAATTTTACAGTACCGGGAACGTTTTAATATTAATTCTGAAGAACGTTTAAACCAACAAATATATAAAGTTTTGAAAAAATGGTATTGATGATTATTTGAATAAAATTGTTTTTTAGAACAAGAAACTCGGAGGTTTAGTTTAGGATGAATAAAATAAGTAAGTTAATCTCAATTGTTATATGTCTATCGCTGGTTATAACTTTGTTTTTCCAATTTCCAAATAAAACAGAGGCTGTTACCACAAAAGATTTTCATGTTTTAGAAGATAGTAATGAAAAATATGTAATTTCACAGGAGCAAGACGGAGTAACTGGTATTCTAACTCTAAATAAAAAAACAACAGAAATCAGTTATCAAACTGAAGAAATTGGTAGTGAAGGTGAAAAGGTTTCAAAGGATTATGAAGTTGACTTGCAGACACTTTTAAATGATAATTTAGATGTTACATTTAAAGATACAAAAGATGATAAGAAATATGAAGTGAATTCTGAAGATATTCAAGCATCTTTTGCATTTGTTATCCCTATTGGTATTGCTATTGGGGCAGTTCTATTAGAACATTTATTAGCTTTGGGACTTGCAGTAACAGTAGTAGGTGTTACCTATATTGCTTATTCTGAATTTATAAAAAGGAAAGACAATAAACATAATCACTTTATTGCTTATCGAGACAAAGATAAACCTCATTTATTTATTGGAAAAGGCGTAAGTCGTGCAAACGCTGTAAAAAGATTAGCTCAGAAAAAAGATACATGGTCTACTTCCAAAAGCAATGCACAATCTATTGCTAAAGCAGCCAGTCCGATTGGAAAAGTAATAGGTGCAGAAATTGACAAAAAAGGAAAAAATAAACATTATCACTATCATCCAGTTTATAAATTAAAAGGTAAATATGAAAGAACAGGAGCACATGCTTTTTTTGGCGCCCCTAGATAAGAAATTGAGATAGAGGAGGTTTTCGATGATTGTTCTTAATCGTGAACCAAGAAAGAAGGAATACAATGCGCTCATCGATTTATGTTGTGAAGTATGTGATGAGTTCCAATTAGTTTTTAGAAAAGATTTTGCTGATTTTGCTGATTATCGTGAAATTCTAGATAAACTTTCACCATCTCTTAAAGAAATGAAGGAAGAGTCTGAATGGGCTACCACGATTCTAGGAGATGGTCAAACAGCATATGTTTATTATTATTATGCCAATGAACACACAAAAAATCTTTTGAAAGAACTTTCGAACTCTCTATACGGGTGGGTTCACCCTAATTTACTGGAGGATTTATCATTCTTCAAAAATGGGAAAGAGTGGATGGTTTCAAGCTCACATGAAGAGGAGAGCTATATTTTTCCTGAAAACGAAGAAGAAATTGAGAGTTTAAAACAAATCAAAGGTCTTAGATGGACTATAGAAGATGATGATGAATAAGTAATTTAAACGGCTTTTCCCTAGAAGGGAGAAGTCTTTTTTATTCTAACTAACTCTTTTATACTCAAAACCAAAATCCCTGTCATAATAAAAGTAGAAGGAAAGGGGATGTGTTGAATGAGAACGATCGAAAATGATCAGTTATTGGTTCAGATTCATGAAAAAGGAGCGGAAGTCAGGGAGGTGCTTGACAAGGAAAGCGGGCGTCACTATATGTGGTCTGGTGATCCAGCTTATTGGGGCAGGGTGTCGCCTGTCTTATTTCCGATTGTTGGGCGATTAATGAATGACCAATACAAGATTGACGATCAAACCTTTGAGCTCACGCAGCATGGTTTTTTACGTGATGTCAATTTTGATTTATATGAAGAAACGAAGCATACGGTGACCTTTCAATATGAATCAAGAGGCCGGCATGTGAAGCAATACCCGTATGAATTTACAGCGCGAATTCGTTATGAACTATTGGAAAATGGACTGAAGATTTCCTGGGAAATTGATCATGACGGAGAGGATACGATGTATTTCTCCATTGGAGGGCACCCAGCATTTCGTATTCCTCTTCTTGAAGGCGAGCAAACAGCAGATTATTCACTCACATTGACACCTTCCACTGAGCATCTCCCTGTGCAATATGAACTGCGGAATTCACTTGTCAGAGAGAAAGAAAAAGGTATTGAACTTGAGTCGATCCAGCTTCGACCGGAGCTTTTTCAGCTTGATGCGATGATCTTTAGCCATATCAATCGAGTGTCATTGACTTCAGGTGCAGGTCACGGAGTTGAGGTCGATCTCACAGGCTTTCCTTTCGTTGGCATTTGGTCGCCTTATGATCAAGAAAAAGGAACGATGGCTCCTTTTGTTTGTATTGAGCCGTGGTATGGCATCGCCGATATGGAAGGGACGAATGGACAGTATAGGGAGAAGTTTGGGATTCAAACATTAGAAAAAAATGAGACCTTTCATGCCGCTTATACGATTTTCTTCAAATGAACATTTGTGCATGATGAGGTGAACAATTTGTTATGATAGAAGAAAAAGGGGGCGTATGAATGGATCGAGAGAAACAACAGCTGAGTATTGAAGCGGCAAGGCTTTACTATTTGTCTGATTACAGCCAGCAGGAAATTGCCAAACAGCTCGACCTGTCGAGACCGACTGTATCTCGGCTGCTTCAATATGCGAAAGAGAAGGGGTACGTCCAGATTACGGTGATGGATCCGTTTGAAGATTTAAATGAGCTTTCTTCATTGCTCAAGGAAAAATATGACCTGCTCGAAGCTCATGTGGTGTTTTCGCCGAAGGACGACTATCCAACCATCACCGATTATTTGAGCCGATTTGGTGCAGATTACTTGCAAGAAACGGTGAAAGACGGTGATATCGTTGGCGTGAGCTGGGGAACGACTATGTATCAAATTGCACAAAAGATGCAACCTAAACAGGTAAAAGGTGTAGAGGTTGTCCAGCTCAAGGGTGGAATCAGCCATTCTCATGTGAATACATATTCTGCGGAAACCATCCAGCTGTTTGCTGAGGCCTTTCAAACAGCACCGCGTTATTTGCCGCTTCCTGTAGTATTTGATAGTGCTGCCGTCAAAGAGATGGTTGAGCAGGACAGACATATTCAGCGAATTATTGAAATGGGCAAGCAGGCGAATATCGCTGTGTTTACTGTTGGAACGGTCAGAGATGAAGCACTTTTGTTTAGACTAGGTTATTTCCGTGAAGAAGAAAAAGCGCTCCTCAAGCAATCCAGTGTCGGAGACATTTGCTCGCGCTTTTATGATCAAGATGGACGCATTTGCAGTGAAGCCATTAACAATCGCACAATTGGCGTGGAGTTAGATGATTTAAGGACAAAAGAACGATCCATTCTTGTCGCTGGCGGTCATCGAAAGGTGGCTTCTATACACGGCGCACTAAGAGGAAAATATGCGAATGTATTGATCATCGATCAGCACACAGCGAGGGCTCTTTTAAATGTCACAAAATAGATGAACAAAATTTCATAACTATGTTTACAATTGTTCATCTGTCATATATGATGAAAGTATCATAATTAAAAGGAAGTGTGAAGCATGACGATAGCGAAGCTCATTGATCATACAGCACTAAAACCAGATACAACTAGAGCTGCAATTATGCAGTTACTTGAAGAAGCAAAGACTCATCAATTTGCATCTGTTTGCGTAAACCCAACTTGGGTATCTCTAGCGTCGAAAGAACTAGCAGGAACAGGTGTAGATGTATGTACAGTCATCGGTTTCCCGTTAGGCGCAAACACAACAGCGGTAAAAGCATTCGAAACAAAGGATGCCATTGAAAACGGTGCCACAGAAGTGGACATGGTCATCAATGTTGCGGCATTGAAAGACGGCGAATATGATGTGGTTGAACAAGATATTCGTGCAGTTGTAGACGTAGCAAAAGGCAAAGCATTAGTGAAAGTCATTATTGAAACATGTTTACTTACTGATGAAGAGAAAGTCAAAGCTTGTGAGCTTTCAGTGAAAGCCGGCGCTGATTTTGTGAAAACATCGACTGGATTTAGTACAGGCGGTGCGACTGCTGAGGACATCGCATTAATGCGTAAAACAGTAGGACCTGACATCGGTGTGAAAGCATCAGGCGGCGTGAGAACAAAAGAAGACGTTGAGGCAATGACAGCAGCAGGTGCTACCCGTATTGGCGCTAGTGCAGGCGTTTCCATTATCAAAGGGGATCAATCAGCTCCTTCGAAAGACTATTAATTCATACGATCCTATGGTAGGATAACATTCATGACTCATAAATGATGAAAAAGTCATATGCGGAAGGATCTCACTTCTGGGAATTTCTTCCGCGTTTTGTTTACAAAATAGGGTTTGTTCTATACAAGCACATTAATGTAAACGAATTCATTCAAGGAGGAAAAACATGAAATACGTGATTGGTATCATCGGTTTGCTAGTGATTCTCGCCATTGCATGGCTGGCTAGTAATGGGAAAAAACGAGTGAAATTCCGTCCAGTAATTGTCATGATTGTACTGCAATTTATTTTAGGTTATATTCTGCTCAATACAGGTGTTGGAAACTTCCTAGTCGGAGGTTTTGCAAAAGGATTCCAAATGCTTCTTGGCTATGCCGGTGAAGGAATCAACTTCGTATTTGGCGGGTTAATGAATGATAAAGCGTCCACTTTCTTCATCAACGTCTTACTGCCGATCGTCTTTATCTCGGCGTTAATCGGTATCCTGCAGCATTGGCGTATTCTTCCGCTTATCGTACGCGGAATCGGATATTTGCTTAGTAAAGTAAACGGTATGGGGAAACTAGAATCTTACAACGCAGTAGCGTCTGCGATTTTAGGTCAATCAGAAGTCTTTATTTCTATTAAGAAACAGCTTGGATTATTACCTCAGCAGCGTCTTTATACATTATGTGCATCTGCAATGTCGACGGTATCGATGTCGATTGTTGGTGCATACATGCAAATGATTAAACCAGAGTACGTGGTTACAGCACTTGTGCTGAACCTATTTGGTGGATTTATTATCGCATCGATCATCAATCCATATGAAGTGTCTAAGGACGAAGACATGCTTGAAGTCGTCGAGGAAGAAAGACAATCCTTCTTCGAAATGCTTGGCGAATACATTATGGATGGTTTCAAAGTAGCGATTGTTGTTGCTGCAATGTTGATTGGATTCGTTGCATTAATTGCGATGATTAACGGTATCTTTACAGCAGTCATTGGTGTTTCTTTCCAAGATGTACTTGGATATGTCTTTGCTCCATTTGCGTTCCTTGTTGGTGTACCTTGGAGCGAAGCGGTACAAGCAGGAAGCATTATGGCAACCAAAATGGTATCGAACGAATTTGTTGCGATGCTCGCTCTATCTGGAGACGGTCTGCATTTCACTGCTCGTACAGAAGCGATCATTTCTGTATTCCTTGTATCATTTGCGAACTTCTCTTCTATCGGTATCATTGCTGGAGCAGTCAAAGGCTTAAACGAAAAGCAAGGGAACGTCGTCGCACGATTTGGATTAAAGCTGTTATTCGGTGCAACTCTTGTCAGCTTCTTAACAGCAGGTGTAGTCGGTTTAATTTTCTAATTTAAAAAAAGGAATGGTGAAAACAATGAGAATGGTAGATATCATTGCGAAAAAACGTGACGGAAAAGAATTATCTTCAGAGGAAATTTCTTTCTTTGTCAAAGGTTATACGGATGGAACAATTCCTGACTACCAAGCAAGTGCCTTGGCTATGGCAATTTTCTTCCAAGATATGACGGATCAAGAACGTGCAGACTTAACACTCGCTATGGCGAACTCAGGAGATACAATTGACCTGTCTGCCATTGACGGTATTAAAGTAGACAAGCACTCAACAGGCGGAGTAGGCGATACAACAACGCTTGTACTCGCCCCTCTTGTTGCAGCACTAGATGTACCTGTTGCGAAAATGTCTGGGCGCGGCCTGGGGCATACAGGCGGTACAGTGGACAAGCTTGAAGCGGTGAAAGGCTTCCACGTAGAAATTACAAAAGACGAATTCATCGAGCTCGTGAACCGTCATAAAGTAGCGGTCATTGGGCAATCAGGCAACCTGACACCAGCTGATAAAAAGCTGTATGCTCTTCGTGATGTGACAGGAACTGTTAACTCAATTCCGCTTATTGCAAGCTCCATTATGAGTAAGAAAATCGCTGCTGGTGCAGATGCGATTGTACTTGATGTGAAAACAGGCGCAGGTGCTTTCATGAAAACACCAGAAGACTCAGAAAAGCTTGCAAAAGCCATGGTTCGCATCGGTAACAACGTAGGCAGACAAACAATGGCGGTCATCTCTGATATGTCTCAGCCGCTAGGATTAGCGATTGGGAATTCCCTTGAAGTGAAAGAAGCGATCGACACACTCCGAGGCGAAGGTCCTGAAGACTTAAACGAGCTTGTGCTCACATTAGGAAGTCAAATGGTCGTTCTTGCGAAAAAAGCAGACACACTTGATGAAGCAAGAGAAAAGCTGATTGAAGTGATGAAAAACGGCAAAGCACTTGAGAAATTCAAGGAATTCTTAGAAAACCAAGGTGGAGACAGCTCAATTGTGGATCAGCCTGAAAAACTGCCGCAAGCACCTTACAAAATCGAAGTACCTGCCAAAGAATCAGGTGTCGTAGCTGAAATCGTCGCGGATGAAATTGGTGTTGCAGCGATGATCCTTGGAGCAGGACGCGCAACAAAAGAGGACGATATCGACCTATCTGTCGGCATCATGCTGAACAAAAAAGTGGGAGATCGTGTTGAAAAAGGAGATTCACTTGTGACTCTGCATGCGAATCGTGAAGATGTTGCAAATGTCATGGAGAAAATTTATGACAACATCCGCATTGCTGATCATGCCGATGCACCAACATTGATCCACACGGTCATTACTGAATAAAGAAAAAGGACAAAAGCGATTCGTCGCTTTTGTCTTTTTTTATGGTCATTTTAGGCTCGTCTTTTTCTATTGAAATAAAAAAATTCACTTTATGAAACAAACCTCTTGCAATCATCAAACAATGGGTGTATATTAATTGACGAGTCAATGATTGATATATCAAGTAATTGATTTCTGAATAGAAAAGAGGGGATGGCATTGACTGCATTTTGCTCTGAAGAGGCAGAGGTATTATATCGTTTGCAGTGCGTGAACCGTATGATGGGCGTGAAGTTCGAAGCATGTACGGGCATCAGCCAATCAAGACTTGAGTTGCTATCGCTGTTATTCCAAGCCGATGAAATCAGCCAATCAGATTTGCAGAAAAAAGTAAATATTGATAGTGCAGCTGTGACGCGTCATTTAAAACAGCTGGAAACAAAAGGAATGGTCACACGCAGAAGAAAACCAGAAGATAATCGAGTCACACTTGTCCGCTTAACAGAAGAAGGCAGAACGAGAATCGAAGCTTCTAAAATAGAAAAAGAACGATTTATCTCAGAAATGCTTGAAAACGTAAGTGAAGAAGAACGAAGGCTTCTCACTGATGTGCTCATCCGTATACAACAAAACATCGAAAAGATTCAAACAACCTAAAGGAGTGTTACACATGGCTACAACATTAAAAACAAACGATTTTATGGAAATTATGAAAGGGCGCCGCTCTATTCGTAACTATGATCCATCTGTGAAAATCAGCAAAGAAGAAATGACAGAGATTTTAGAAGAAGCAACAACTGCACCATCATCAGTAAATGCACAACCATGGCGCTTCATGGTGATTGACAGCCCAGAAGGAAAAGAAAAGCTTGCACCACTTGCAAAATTCAACCAAACTCAAGTGTCAACATCAGCAGCTGTCATTGCAGTTTTTGCAGATATGAAAAACAATGAATACTTAGAAGAAATTTATTCAAAAGCAGTAGAAAATGGCTACATGCCGCAAGAAGTGAAAGAAAGACAAATTGCTGCATTAACTGCACATTTTGAAGCTCTTCCAGAACAAGTGAATCGTGAAACAATCTTAATTGACGGTGGACTTGTGTCTATGCAGCTTATGCTTGCTGCACGTGCACACGGTTATGATACAAATCCAATTGGCGGATATGATAAAGAAGTCATCGCTGAAACATTTGGATGGGATAAAGAACGTTATGTACCAGTCATGCTTCTGTCCATTGGGAAAGCGGCTGACGAAGGTTATGCATCTTACCGTTTACCGATCGACCGTATCACAGAGTGGAAATAATTTTTAAAAAAAGGGAGACGATCACATGATCATTATTCATGCAGGGATGACCATTCATCCAGAAAAAGAAAACGTATTTTTAGAAGAAATCAACGAATTAATGAAAGCTTCACAGGCTGAAGAAGGCAATGTTTCCTACAAGCTATTCAAGGATACAGAAAAGGAAAATACATTTTTAATGGTAGAAGTGTGGAAAGATGACGCTGCGGTTCAGAGCCATAATGCAAGTGCTCATTTCCAGGCTTTCGTAGCGAAGGCAAAAGAATTCTTAGCCGCTCCACTTGACGTGGTTGCTTTTCAAGGCCAGCAGCTTTCATAGAAAAACAACAAACACCCTAGGCGGTTATCGCCTAGGGTTCTTTTATTTTCGACATATGGTTCCACCCATTTCATTCACGTATTGTGCATTTTCCACAAAATTTCTGAAAATAAAATGTTTTTCGACTTAACTATATTGGAATATGCTAGAATTAGATATTATTTATTACCAAAATAGGGAGGAACCAATATGAAAAAAGGGAAATGGACGAAAATTGCACTAACCGCTGTCCTAAGTTTAGGCACATTGACAGCTTTCAGCACCCCTCTATCTGCCCACACCACAGAAAAATCAACATCCTCAGATGGCGGTCATTATTCAGGTATTCCATTTGACTCAAGTGTCGTGAATGAAGACCGTCTTATCAAAGCCTTGAAAAAACAAGGAAAGATCAAAAAGAATGCCAATGAGGCAGAAACCCAAAAAGCATTAAAGAACTATCTAAAGAAAAAAGAAGAATCGGCAATGAAACAAAGTGCCAGCACCTTAACAGAAGAGCCTGAATTCCTGAAAGAATACAAACAAGAGGTACATAACAAACTTGCCAAAAAGAAAAAATTAAAGAAGCATAAAGGAAAAGAAGGCAATCAAGTAAAACCGGTCAAAAAGGAAAAGTATAAAGGTGACGTCCGCAATGATAAAGTATTGGTTTTATTAGTAGATTTTAAAGATTATAAGCATAATAGTATCAAAAAAGAAGAGACTGATATGTACTATGACAAGTACGATCAACAGCACTATCAAGATATGCTTTTCGGAAAAAATGGCTACATCGGTCCAGATGGGAAACGGAAAGTATCCATGAAGCAATATTATGAAAAGCAGTCTGGCGGCAGTTACACAGTTAGTGGAACAGTTGCAGGATGGTATACAGCGAAGCATGAAGCAGCTTATTACGGCGGGAACGTACCTGACGATTCAGGCAGTGACGGCAGACCGCGCGAATTGGTGAAAGAAGCACTCGAAGCAGCAGCAAAAGATCCGAATATTGATCTCAGCGAGTATGATCAATGGGATCGCTATGATATTGATGGCGACGGGGTTTATAACGAGCCAGACGGCATCATTGACCATCTGATGGTCGTTCACGCCGGCGTAGGTGAAGAAGCAGGCGGCGGACAACTTGGCGCTGATGCGATTTGGTCACACCGCTGGTCACTTGGTGATGTATTTGAAATTCCGGATACTGAATCTGAAGTTGGTCAAGGCGGGAAATTAGGCGCGTTGGATTACACCATCGAGCCTGAAGATGGCGCAGCAGGTGTGTTCACACATGAATTCGGACATGATCTTGGTCTTCCTGACGAGTACGATACACAGTACACAGGCAGAGGAGAGCCCGTTTCTTACTGGTCGATCATGTCAAGCGGAAGCTGGGCAGGTAAAGTTCCTGGTACGGAACCAACAGGCTTTAGCCCATATGCGAAAGAAATGCTTCAAAATCTGCATGGGGGCAACTGGCTTTCTGGACAAACCATCGATGGTAAAACATTAAAGAAAAGCAAAACAGTATTAATTGATGAAGCAGCAACAAAAGGAACGAACCATGATGCCGTTCGAGTCGATTTACCAGATAAAGAGATTGTCGTCACGACACCTGCTCAAGGGAAATATTCGTACTTCAGCGGAATGGGTGACAATTTGAATGCAACCATGACGACAACAGGTATTGATTTGTCAAAAGGAAGCAAAGCAGAGCTGACATTTAAAGCATGGTACGATATTGAAGAAGATTATGATTATGCGTATGTCGAAGTGCGTGAAACAGGGACTGATCAATGGAAGACCATCGCGGGTAACATCACGAATGATCGAAATGAAGCAGGTGCAAACGAAGGCAATGGCATCGACGGAAAATCAGACGGCTGGGTAGATGCAGCCTTTGACCTGTCTGCTTATGCAGGGAAGAAAATCGACCTGCAATTCCGTTACACAACTGATGCAGGCTATGCACTTCCAGGCTTATTCGTAGATGACCTGAACATCACCGCAGATGGAGCGAAAGTATGGTCAGATGATGCCGAGGGCACGTCTACTTTTACCTTTAATGGATTCTCAAAATCTAATGGAAAACAATATGCAGCACAATACTATTTACTAGAGTGGCGCTCTTATGCTGATGTCGATAAAGGCTTAAAGCATATTAAACGCGGGGCAAGTCTGATGAGCTATAATAACGGGTTGGTCGTTTGGTATGTCGATCAATCATACAGTGATAACTGGGTAGGAAAACATCCGGGGAACGGATTCCTTGGCGTAGTAGATGCAGATCAGCAAGTATTAAAATGGAGTGACGGTTCCATTGCCGCCACAGGGTTCCAAGTACATGATGCAGCATTCTTTTTGAATCCAAGTACGAAGCTGAATATAGATTATACAGCAACAACGGGCTTAACTTTGCAAGATCGCTACATTCGACCGGCTCGTACATTTAGTGATAAAAAGAACTATGTGAATCCAAACAACCCAGATGCAGGACGCGATGTACCGACATATGGGTTATCCTTTAAAGTCGTTGGACAAAGTAAGGATCGTTCTGTTGGAAAGATATTAATTTCGAAAAGTAACTAAATAGAAAGCCGGATTCTACCATTGAATCCGGCTTTTTGATATGTGAGAAAAGGATTGTGAGGGCACGATTGTTTTTTAAATCGAATGTCTGTTCTTTTTTATTTTGATATCCGAATGAAACCATTATATAATAGACACTGGAAGGTTTTTCTTTCAACCATGATTCTTTTTAGCTGTTAAAACAAAGGAAAGGATGAGCGTTACCAATGAGTTGTGTCACTGCCAAGCAATTAAAGGTGATTCGAGGGACGATGCAGACTTTTTGCAGCCATTTGGAGTATGATGGCCACGGTAAGCTTCATATCAATACCATCATGGCTTTTATTAAAAAGGAATTCGGCGTGAGAAAAATGAAAGACATTCCACAAAGTCGCTTTACAGAAGCGCTAGAATTAATACAAGACTTTGATTTATACACGGACAAAATAGAGATTCGTGACCGTCTATCAGAAAGGAATTAACTAAATTGAATATTTTAGCAATGATTTTAGTAGGAATTGTCGCATTAGAACACATTGTCATCATGTTATTAGAAATGTTTTTTATGGAATCAAAGATGGCGAAGCGGTCTTTTAAGCTGCCAGAACACTTGCAAAAAGATCCAAATGTCAAAGTAATGTTTGCCAATCAGGGGCTTTATAACGGGTTTTTAGCTGCAGGACTCATTTGGGGGCTCATTCTTGGATCGAATACCGTTGGATATATGATTCAGCTGTTTTTCATTCTTTGTGTGATCATCGCAGCAGTATTTGGCGGTGTAACATCCAATAAATCAATTATCATCAAACAAGGAGTACCAGCACTGCTTGCACTCATTGCACTGATGCTGGCGATCTAATCTTAAATAAAGCCGCCCCTGGTGAGGGCGGCTTTTATCTTTTTCGAAGACCCATCAAACGAATAATGGATGTTAGACAAAGGGCTACGGCAACGGCCAAAATGATTTTTCCGTACATGACCCCCGTTAGGTTCATCAAAAAGACGGCCAATATAATACAGAGCGTGATGATGATCATCACAATCGAATAGGTTTTCATCTCTTTTCCACTCCTTTAAAAATCCCCTCATGTGACGAGAGATCTGTCAATCTTTCCTCATATTATATCACTCAATGACAATTTTACATGAAATTCCCTACCAATAGAATGTGACATATTGATTAGATTTCGAGTCATACCATATTTTTTAGAAAATCGGGTATAACATAATGAGCTGGCCTAAAGTCATATTGCTTGATATTTAATTGTGCAAAATATAAAATAACCACAGGATAAATCGAAAGGATGATCAAGATGAGTAAGAAAGTGTTATTAGTATCGACAAGCAGCCCAGAAATGAATGGACATCCAACAGGCTTATGGCTAGAAGAGTTGGCAGAGCCATTTCATATTTTTAAAGAAAATGAACTAGAAGTACAAATTGTCTCTATTCAAGGTGGCACTGTACCAATTGACAAAAATTCAATTCCTGAAGGTGTCCCAGCGCAATATCAAGATGTATATGAATTACTTCAAGACACAAAGGCGCTTACAGATGTGAATCCCGCTGATTATGACGGAATTTTCTTTGCTGGAGGGCACGGCCCTATGATCGACTTTGCGTCTAATCAACTGGTAGCGGATGCGATCTTAGCAGTTTCAGATAAAAATGGTGCGATCGGAGCCGTTTGTCATGGCGTTTCAGCATTCGTTGATGTGAAGGATGAAAATGGCAAATCATTTATCGAAGGCAAAAAAATCACAGGCTTTACAAACGAAGAAGAGGAAGCCGTGCAGCTGACATCAAAAGTTCCATTTTTATTGGAAACAAAACTTCGTGAGCAGGGGGCAGCGTTTGAAAAAGGAGACGCCTTTGCGCCATTTGCTGTCGTTGACGGACAAATCATCACTGGACAAAACCCGGGATCAAGTGCAGAAACAGCACGCTTGTTTGTCAAAACTATTGCATAAAACGATCAAAAACCAGTCGTGACTCATGCGGCTGGTTTTTTTGTTATAAAAATGTCCCAAAAAAGACCAAAACAATAATTAGAATAATGGTAAAATAATCACAGGGTAAAAAACCCAAATGAGGAAAAAGGGGATGTTCCTGTGAGAGCATTTTATGTCAAAATCACCGCAGCTTTACTATCTGTTTTACTTGTCGCAACAGGTTTGTTGTCACCAGCATTAAAAGCAGAAGAAGCACCGAAATCAGAAGGGAAAATATCACCACTGACGGAAAAAGCGATTCAGCAAGTGCAAGAATCGTTTGAAAAGCAGGATGAAGGAACCGCTATTCAACAGAAGCAAGTGAAAAAATCATTTAAAGTGAATAAGAAGAAAGGAATCAGTATCAAACGAAAAGCTGCTAAAGAAGGCAAAATGCGCACGTCTGCCGTTCGCTCCATTGATGGACTAGCTATTAATCAATCGGCTGTCTTAACAGAGGACGACCCAGTTGATTTATGGTTTTTAAGCACATCTTCACCTCAGGCACTCATCAGCCGGATTACCTCTTCAAACCCTGATTATTTTGTTCAATTATTTGTTGTTGATTATGAAACAGGACAAGCCTACCCGACAGATTTGATTCAACCGGCAGGCAGCCTGCTTGGATTGACCAACTTACCAGCAGGTGATTATGCATTCGGTATTACAAGCGGCGGAGAATTTGGAGATTCCTACACGATACAAGTAAATGCAAAAAACCCGCCCAATTTCACGGGGGCTGTATCTCTTTCGTCCACCTTGCAATATTTTGTAGCTGAGTATGCAAACGGTGATGTATTTGCAAATGGTACAAAAGTATACAATAAGCAAACAAAGACAGCAAATTATGAATGGGAGCGTGTTTTTTATTTCTCTTATGATGGAAAATACGAACAAAGAACTCATTCAATCTCAAGTGTGAAAGTAAAAAACATTTCGGCTCCTGTGTCATACTCAGCTCCTTATGCGAGCTCCTCAGAAGCCATCCTCGTTTACTTAGATGTTGAGACATTGTTTATGTACCATCAATCATCATATGCAAGCGGGCAATATTACCATGATACCTTTGTTGATACACTCGGGAAGACAACACCAAGACGCTTAGATATTGATGATATGACAAATTACGGTGATCATATTTTAGCTGTAGATTTAAAAACAGGAAAGCCGATTGATTTCTTCAGTGTGCTGAATTTTTACTATGCTGCAGGGATCGAGAAGCTGCCAACAATCAGAACGTTGAATTAAGAAAGGCTGTTGACATCAAAACGCCACATGTGTAGAGTAAAGATAATTAAATGACAAAAGTCCACTAGGGGAGTCATGTATGACTGAGACAAGAGAAAATCTTGGACCCTTTGAACCTGATCTAGTTCGTACTAGCGGAGGGAAGTGGAGCTGGACCTTATCTTATTCATGATTGAATTGATAAGAAGGCCGCTCCATTTGGGGTGGCTTTTTCATTTATTCAACTGAAGAAGAGGAGGCTTTTTTTATGACATTTTCTACGCAATTAAGGAAAGAAGCAGAACCGTTATTTGAAGCCATTTATCAGCATCCGTTCGTCAGAGGCCTGGCAGCAGGAAAGCTGGAAAAGGAACAAATCATTCATTACGTCAAACAAGATGCAGAATACTTACAAGCATTCATTAAAATTTATGCAGCAGCGCTCAGCAGATGTACAGACAGAGAGGATATTGCGTTTTTTCATCAGCAGATTGCGTTTGTACTAGATAGTGAGACGCACCCTCATCAAAACCTTTGCCGAGTGGCAGGAGTAGCATATGATGAGCTCCAAGGTGCTTCTTTGGCTCCGAGTGCTCATCACTATATTCATCACATGCTGCAAGTTGCGCAAGAAGGCACGCTTGGTGAAATCATCGCTGTCCTGCTTCCATGTCCTTGGACATATTGGGAAATAGGGAAACGAATGCTTACAGATGTGCAGCCGGACCCGTCACATCCGTTTTATGAGTGGATCACGTTTTATGGAGGATTAACCGATTCTGTTACAGGTGAGCTTTGCAAGCGGCTCGATCAGTTGGCGGAAGCAGCAAGTGAGAAGGAAAAGGAAAAAATGAAACAGCATTTTATCTTAAGCTGCCAGCTCGAGTACAAGTTTTGGGAAATGGCCTTCACTGTTGAAGAGTGGCCAGTTCAACTGGAGGTGCATTCATCATGACATGGAAGATGAAAGAAGTCGTCCTTGCGGTGATTTTATCCGTTGCGTGCGGTGTGATCTATTTAGGATGGTCCACGCTATACTTACCGATTACAGCACTTGTTGGCCCAGCAGGAGGCAACATCATGTTTGGAATATGGGTCATTGCCAGTCCAATCGTTGCATATATCATTCAAAAGCCGGGAGCTGCTCTGATTGCGGAAACAGCCGCCGCTGCTGTGGAATTATTGACAGGAAGCCACTTTGGACTTTCAGCTCTGCTGATTGGTGTATGCCAAGGGCTTGGGGCAGAAATCGCCTTTGCTCTTTTTGGTTATAAACGGTATCGCATGTGGACACTGATGCTGTCTGGTGCCTTTGCCGCTATCGGAGCGATGGCGTATAGTCTCGTGGCAAATGGCTTCGGATATTATACGCCTCAAGTTTTACTTATGACGCTTGTGACTCAAATCATTAGTGGAATGATACTTGGCGGATGCCTTGCGAAAGTGGTGGTGGACGCACTATCCAAAACAGGTGTACTGAATCAATATGCCATCATGAAAGAAAAACGAAACAAAGGTGAACAGCATGAATTCATTTCTCGCGTGCAATGAACTCTCTGTCCGTTTTTATGAACAGCCTAAGCCCGTTTTGCATCAAATCTCCCTTACGATTCAAAAAGGGGAAAAGGTGCTTATTTTAGGACCGAGCGGAAGCGGGAAATCCACGCTCATTTCGGTTCTGGCTGGAATCATTCCAGAGCATGTGGAAGCCGACATGCAGGGTGAAGTGGTGCTGCAAAGACATACAGGCGTCATGTTTCAAGATCCAGACTCTCAGTTTTGTATGCACCGCGTCAATGAAGAAATTGCTTTTAGCTTAGAGAACCGTTCCGTCCCTCGTGAAGAGATGGATGACATCATTCAGCAGCTCATGCAAAAAGTCCAACTGAATGTCGATCCGCATACAGAGATTCACACTTTATCTGGCGGCATGAAGCAGCGATTGGCACTTGCTTGTCTACTCGCATTACAGCCGGATGTTCTATTATTTGATGAACCGACCGCACAGCTTGACCCGGCAGGTAGAATGGACATATTTCAACTGCTGCAGCAGCTTGCAGCCGATCAGCATCAGACCATGATTTTTGTAGAGCATGTGCTTGATGGTGTCATCGAATGGATGGACCGGGTGATTTTATTAGATGATCAAGGCAGCATTTTAGCAGATGGAGCTCCAAATGATGTGCTCGCGGCATATGAGGAAGAAATGAAAGAGGCAGGAATTTGGCGGCCTAAATTATTTCCCGAGAAATGGTCCACGATCATTCAAGATCCATTTCATCCACTGAGTCAAACTTTTATGCAAACCTTTAAAGCACGAAAAGACCAGCGTGAAAAAGTGCCATCAATCGAACGAAAGACAATGATTCGTACAGAAAATCTGCAATTAAGCTACGGGAAAAAAAGGATTATGAGTGATCTCCAGCTTGATATCAAATCAGGAGATTGGGTGGCGATCATTGGGGAAAATGGAAGTGGAAAAAGCACACTTCTCAAACATTTGGTTCGTTTAGAGCCAACGAAAAAAGGCCACATTTTCTTAAAAGATACACTCCTAAAAAAGTGGTCAGACCGAGAACTATATGAAAAAGCAGGCTTTGTGTTTCAAAATCCGGAGCTTCAATTTATACAAGACACAGTATTCGATGAAATTGCCTTTGGCGGCAGACAGCGAAACTGGCCAGAATCTGTCGTACAAGAAAAAACGGTTCAGCTGCTGGAAGAGTTCGGTTTAGAGAAGCATGCAAAAGCACATCCCTTCACCTTAAGTTTAGGGCAAAAAAGAAGATTGAGTGTTGCCACGATGCTCCTCTTTGATCAAGATGTATTGCTGTTAGATGAACCGACTTTCGGGCAGGATGAAAAAACGGCGAAGGAATTGATGAGGCGTTTAAAAGAGCGTCAGCGCCAAGGCACTACCATTGTGATGGTCACACATGATATGGAGCTTGTCGATGAGTGTGCCGATCAAGTGCTTCTGTTTCATCAAGGGAAGCATGTGTATGATGGCACCCCTTATGATTTATTTTCAAATCAGGAACTTGTTGATACTTATCGGCTAAGAGCTCCTTTGCATTATCGCTATGTGGCAGAAAGAAAGGACGTGCTGACGATTGCAAAGTAATCATTCCTTTCTTTCTACTGTGAATCCAGTCATGAAATTACTCGCTCATCTGCTTGCGATGTGCTGTCTTATGGCGATTTCTGACCCTAAAACAACCTTTATCATTTGGCTGTTTGCTCTTGGCATTGGAGTTGTTTTAGGTGGTTGGAATATGAAGTATCTCGTTACAAGGCTTGTCCCTTATCTGCTCTTTTTTATTCTCGTGTTCTGGATGATGGCGGCCTTCGGCAAGGGAGATCATACCGTTTGGAAGTGGGCGTGGTTTCATATCACAGAGGAGAGTTTAAGAAATGGGCTCACCATCGCTTTTAGAATGCTTGGATTTGTGACATTTGGTCTCCTTTTTACGTCCACAACAGATTTGACGGCATTTATGATGAGTCTGATTCACCAATGCCGAATGTCCCCAAAATGGGCGTATGGAATGCTTGCCGGCTTCCGGTTTATTCCGTTATTTCAAAGTGAATTAAAACAAATGAAAGCTGCACATAAAATCAGAGGCTACAAGCAAAAAAACAGCTGGAAAGCCTTTATGCGTTATGCTTTGCCCCTTTTTACACAAGGTGTACGAAAATCAGAGCGCTTAGCGATTGCGATGGAAGCCAGGGGCTTCACAGGGACGAAAGAGCGAACGTATTATCATAACATCAGCACCTCATGGATTGACTATATGTATCTTTTTCTCATCGGTATCAGTGTCTTCATGTGCATTTACTTTGTTTAAAAAACACCCACATTCTCTTGATAGAATGTGGGCTTTTTATATGTCTTAGGTCATTTGATTGATATTAGTGCACATTACAGGCTGTAATAGATCATATAACGAACCGATAAAGAAGGTGTACTGAGAAATAGAGAGGATGAACGTAAGCGAATGTCACAGAGAATTGATAACATAATAGACGCTTTACCAATCATTGGACTTGCTATGAGAGAGCAGCTAACCTTTTCTGTTTTAGGGAAAGAGAAGGTTCTTTATTATCAGCAGCATGGGAATATTGATTTAGGATTTAAAGCTGGTGATGCACTAGATGCTGGATTCCAAAACTTTGCGATGCTGAAAAATGGGAGAGAACCATCGTTTATCCAAATTCCAAAAGAAGTATACGGGATTCCAATGGATATCGTATCCGTTCCAATTACTGATGAATCAGGTCAAGTGGTTGCTGCCTTCTGTGTGGCATATGACCAAACGAATCAACAACGATTAGATCACATCATGACGGAGAGCAACGAAGCTTCCGAAAAACTAGTCGCAATGGTACAGCAGGTTGCCGCACATTCAGAGGAACTACAAGCGACAAGTGAACAAATTCTACAAAATACGAAAACCACTGTCGAAAATTCCTCTAAAATCAATCAAGTGTCCAATCTCATCAAAGGTATCTCTGATCAAACGAACTTACTTGGACTCAACGCATCAATAGAAGCTGCAAGAGTAGGGGAAGCAGGAGCAGGTTTTGGAGTGGTCGCAACAGAAGTGAGAAAGCTGTCAACTCACGCGAAACAAGCGACGACTGATATTGAAACAGCCCTAAAAGATGTGCAGGGATCGATCAAAGGAATGGAAGAAGAAATTGCGCAAATTGTCGCTTCCTCTGAGCATCAGGCAGAGCTAGTAGGCACTTTTACGAAAATTATTGAAGGTCTTCACGAAACAAACGAAACGATGAAAGCATTAGCAAACGACTTAGTAAACTATCAAGTGAAATAAAAGAACGACAAAACCTCCAGCTGAATCGGAGGTTTTTTTATCATTTCAAGGTGAGAAACTTGTTAGGATTATGACCGTTTTATCGCTGACAGGCAGGATACACTTCTGTATGATAGAAAAAGAGAGACTAGTTTTGTCATTAGACCTATTCATAAGGAGGAAGATCATCGTGACACAATCAGCGAAGCTGAAAGAAATACTTGCACCCTACCGTCCGTTGTTAGATGAAACGGAAAAACCAATGATACAATTACAGATGAAACAAGGAAAAACAGGACCATACGACAGCAAAATAGCTGGTGATCCTTATTTTCCCAAAAACGACGAATATCCAGTTGACGGAGAAGGACATCCTATGAAACTTTTGGCACAAATTAATTTCGGCCAGCTGCCGAAGCTGAAGGATTATCCAGAAACAGGACTTATGCAAGTTTTTATTTCTGTGCATGATGATCTTTATGGGATGAATATTGACCATAAAACAGAGCAAAAAGATTTTCGCATCAAATTTATTGAGGAACCTTTCTTGGCAGAAGAAGAGTTAATGACTGATTTTTCTTTTGTGAAAATTCCAGATGATTTTTATTTTCCTGTGACGAAGGAAGGCGCGATTACAGGTGAATTATCAAGCGAAACGATCAGTGTAGGAGATTTCCGCTTTGAAAAAGTCACAGGAAAGAACAGCTGGGACCTATTCGAAGATGCAGATGGTGTTAATGGCGATGAAGCAGATGCCCTGCTGGATGAGTTTTATGAAACAGCTAGTGGCTTTGGTCACAAATTGGGCGGGTATCCAGGGTTTACACAAGAAGATCCGCGTACCTATGTAGATCAAGAACATACCGTTCTGTTATTACAAATTGACTCAGATGATGAAGTAGATCTGATGTGGGGAGATTGCGGTATTGCCAACTTTTTTATCAAACCAGAAGACCTTAAACGAAGAAATTTCGAGAATGTCGTCTATAATTGGGACTGCTCTTGATTTTGTAAAATACACACTTTAAACACTCTTTTTAGAGTGTTTTTGTGTATTTTTTTAGACTTTTTTGCCCCTATTTCGTCATTTTTGAGAGGTAATATGTCATTCTTTCTAGTTGACCGTATCAAAAAAAAATGTAAAATCATCTTAAAGTCCTCTTTTTTGAAAATAATAATAACATGACATATGAATCAACGATAAAATGCTCGAAAAAGCGGAATGTACTGGGGGGTATCAATTGATCATTTCTAAAGTAATCAATAATAATGTTGTCAGTGCGTATGATGACGAGCAGCATGAGCTGGTCATTATGGGCAGAGGGATCGCGTTTCAAAAGAAAAGCGGAGACCCGATTGACGAAGAACGAATCGAAAAAGTATTTTCTATTCAAAATAAAGATATATCAGAAAAATTCAAAACCCTGCTTTATGATATTCCAATCGAGTATATGCAAGTGTGTGAGGCGATTATTGAGCATGCGAGAACAACCCTTAACAAAAATTTAAATGACAGCATCTATGTGACGCTGACGGATCATATCACCTTTGCCATTGAACGTCATCAAAAAGGAATGGACATCAAAAATGCCTTGCTCTGGGAAATCAAACGGCTGTATAAAGATGAGTTCAGATGCGGTTTAGAAGCTATTCGGATCATTGAGGACAAGCTGAGCATCCATCTTCCTGAGGATGAAGCCGGCTTTATTGCCATGCATATTGTCAATGCAGAGCTCAATGAAGAAATGCCAAACGTTATTCAAATCACCAAACTCATTCAAGACATTTTAAACATCGTTAAGTATCACTTTCAAATTGATTTGGACGAGGAATCATTAAATTATTTCCGTTTTGTTACGCATTTGAAGTTTTTTGGTCAGCGTCTGTTTAACGAAACACAGATGGAAAATCAAAACGAGTTTCTGTATGAAGTGGTAAAAGAGAAAAACACCGCAGCTTTTCAGTGCGCAGAAAAAATTAACGATTATGTTCAAAAAGAATACAACCGAAGTCTCATAGAAGATGAAATGCTATATTTAACTTTGCATATAGACAGAGTAATAAAAAGAAAATAAATTCAAAAAGAAAGCGTTGACATCACAAAATTAACATGATAATTTATAACTATAAACTAAATAACCACAATCTTTTAGGATTGTTACTGGTCAAGCAGGCAAAACCTAAATCATTGTCCCTATCTATGATAAGGCGTGATTTAGGTTTTTTTATATCTAAAGACTTATAAAAATTAAATAACGATCAATCGCTATGAAGGATTGTTACTGGTTAAGCAGGCAAAACCTAAATATCGATTAATGTCTGAATCGCTATTTCTCGGACATTAATGGATGTTTAGGTTTTTTCTATATCAAGATGAAATCAACGTTTGGAGGGTAATACAATGAACCACAAACAAACAGCAAAAGAAGTGCTAGAACTTGTCGGCGGTGAAAAGAATGTTAAGCAAGTTACGCATTGTATGACAAGACTTCGCTTCAACTTATACGATGAAAGCAAGGCAGATAAAGAGAAGCTGCAATCAACAGATGGCGTCATGGGCGTGAATCAAAGCGGAGGCCAATATCATGTCATTATCGGCAATGATGTCTCAAATGTCTATCAAGCGATGATCGCTGACTCAGGTCTATCATCTGATGTAAAGTCAGGCGGTACAGAAGAAGCGTCAAAGCAAAATGTGATATCAAAGCTTTTCGATTTTATCTCTGGTGTCTTCACACCGATTCTTCCAGCCATCGCTGGGGCCGGTATGATCAAAGGGATTTTGGCACTGATGCTCACATTCCAGTGGATATCAGATAAAAGCAGTACGTATGCGATTTTAACAGCCATCGGAGATGGAGCCTTTTACTTCTTACCGATTCTGCTTGCTGTAAGCGTAGCCAAAAAAATTGGCACAAATCAGTATATCGCGGCTGCCATTGCAGCAGCAGCACTGCACCCGCAGTTAACCGCTTTACTGGGCGCGGGAAATACAGAATTTCTAGGCTTGCCAGTGGTTGCCGTTGTGTACTCTTCATCGGTGATTCCAATTCTGCTCACCATCTGGCTCGGTTCATATGTTGAAAGATTCGCAGAAAAATATAGTCCGAAATCATTAAAGATCATCCTTGTTCCAACAGTCACACTTCTAGTCGTTGTACCAGTTATGCTCATCGCGGTTGGACCGCTTGGCGGGATTATCGGAAGTGGCCTTTCAGGTGGAATTGATTTATTGTTCAAACATGCAGGTCTTTTGGCCGGACTCTTGATCGGCGGCTTCATGTCACCATTGATCATTACGGGCATGCACTATGCACTGCTTCCAATCATGATCAACAACATTACGTTAAACGGTTTTGACTTCATTCTTCCAATGATGTTTGTAGCAAATATGGCACAAGCAGGCGCAGCATTCGGTGTCTTCTTAAGATCAAAAAACAAAACATTTAAATCATTGGCGATGTCTACAAGTATCACAGCCTTAATGGGTATTACTGAACCTGCTATGTATGGTGTGAACATGCGATTGAAAAAACCGTTCCTTGCAGCCCTTATTGGTGCAGCAGCAGGCGGCGTGTTCATGTCAATCTTTAAAGTAAAATCATATGTGATATCTGGATCAGCAGGCCTTCCAGGTCTCCCAACATTCATTGGACCAACATTTGTCTACTCAATCATCGGCTTAGTAATCGCCTTTGTCGTAGCAACGATCATGACACTTGTTCTCGGATTCAAAGATGTACCAGTGAAAGATGATACAAAAGCAGACAAACCAGAAGAAAAGAAAGACACAGCAGCACTTCAAAATGAAGTGGTACAAAGCCCGCTTGAAGGTCAACTAAAGCCGCTCAATCAAGTAAATGATGCAACATTCTCTAATGAAATCATGGGTAAAGGTGCAGCCATTGTACCAACAGCTGGGCGTGTTGTAGCACCTTTCAACGGCAAGGTTGAAACCATTTTCCACACAAAACATGCCATTGGTTTGAAGAGTGAACAAGGTACAGAACTTCTCATTCATGTGGGGATTGACACGGTAAAACTTGACGGAAAGTATTTTACAAGTCATGTGCAGTCAGGTGATCTGATTCAAGCAGGAGATGTACTCATTGATTTTGATATCGAGGGCATTCAGCAAGAAGGCTATGATGTCACCACACCTGTTATTGTCACCAACACAAACGATTTTGCACAAGTTGATGCGAAAACAGATGGAACGATTACAGTGAAAGAGACACTGCTTACAGTCAGTGTTGAAGAAAAAGAGGAGGGTATTCAACATGAACAAGTTAGAAAAAACATTTCCTAAAGGTTTCTTATGGGGCGGCGCTGTTGCAGCCAACCAAGTTGAAGGCGCATATAATCAAGATGGAAAAGGCTTATCGACAGCTGATGTATCACCAAATGGTATTATGCACCCATTCGATGAATCAATGAAAGACCTTAACTTATATCATGATGCAATCGATTTCTACCATCGCTATAAAGAAGATATTGCACTCTTTGCAGAAATGGGATTCAAGTGCTTCAGATTATCCATTTCTTGGCCGCGTATTTTCCCAAATGGCGACGATGCGGAACCGAATGAAGCAGGCCTCGCTTTTTATGAAAAAGTATTTGATGAACTGCATAAGCATGGAATTGAGCCAGTTGTCACCATCTCTCACTATGAAATGCCGCTCGCACTTGTGAAAAACTACGGCGGATGGAGAAACCGTAAGCTTGTGGATCTTTATGAAACATACGCGAAAACATTGTTCACCCGCTTTAAAGACAAAGTAAAATATTGGATGACCTTCAATGAAATCAACGTTGTATTACATGCGCCTTTCACTGGCGGCGGACTTGTATTTGAAGAGGGTGATGACGAGAAAAGCATTCAATATCAAGCAGCGCATCACCAATTTGTTGCAAGTGCTTTGGCTGTCAAAGCAGGACACGAAATCATTCCTGATGCGAAAATCGGCTGTATGATTGCAGCGATGACAACTTATCCGTACAGCTCAAGACCAGAAGATATGTTTGCTGCAATTGAGCAAGACCGTAAAACATTATTCTTCTCAGATGTACAGGCAAGAGGTTATTACCCAGGTTACATGAAACGTTATTTCCTTGAAAATGACATCAACATCGAGTTCCAAGAAGGGGACGAAGACATTTTAAGAAACCATACAGTGGACTATATTGGCTTCAGTTATTATATGAGCTTTGTGACAAGTACAGATCCAGAGATTCTTGGACAAGTGACTGGCGGTAACTTATTTGAAGGTGTGAAAAACCCTTATCTAGAAGCAAGTGATTGGGGCTGGCAAATTGATCCGAAAGGACTTCGTACAACACTGAATCAGCTGTATGACCGCTACCAAAAGCCATTGTTTATCGTAGAAAATGGATTGGGTGCTGTCGATCAAGTAGAAGAAGACGGATCCATTCAAGACGATTACCGAATTGATTACCTCAGAAGCCATTTGCTAGAGGCGAGAGAAGCGATCGCAGACGGAGTTGACCTGATCGGTTATACAAGCTGGGGCCCAATTGACCTTGTCAGCGCATCAACGGCTGAAATGAAAAAACGCTACGGCTTCATTTATGTTGACCGTGATAATGAAGGAAACGGTACATTAGATCGAAAGAAAAAGAAAAGCTTCGATTGGTATGAACAAGTGATTGCGACAAATGGTGAACATTTGGATGCATAAAAGAAAAAGACAAACCGCCATACTGCGGTTTGTCTTTTTTTCTTCTCTGAGGGGCTACGAAGTCCACACTTGATCAGCAATCTCAATCACATGACGCAGCTTTTCCCATTGCTGCTCTTCTGTTAACAGGTTGCCTTCCTCTGTTGAGGCGAATCCGCATTGTGGACTCAAACAAATTTGGTTAATGTCCACATATTGAGCCGCTTCCTCAATGCGTTTTTTAATCTGTTCAACTGGCTCAAGCTCTCCGTATTTTGAAGTGACAAGGCCTAGTACGATTTGAAGGTTTGGGTTCTTCACATATCGAAGGGGCTCAAATCCGCCAGAACGATCGTCGTCAAACTCTAAAAAGAGACCATCAAGATCTAAGCCGGCAAAAATAGTTTCTGCCGCTGCTTCGTAACCACCTTCAGCTGCCCAAGTTGATTTAAAGTTACCGCGGCAAATGTGCATCGTGATCACCAAATCCTCTGGGCGGTCGGCAACAGCTTCATTGATTGTCTTCGCAAACGATTCACGAAGTTCATCTTCTTCACGGCCAAAGGCTTTGATTTGTTCATGGCCTTTTTCAGAAAAGAACACTGCCCATGCCGTATCATCCAGCTGCAAGTAGCGGCAGCCTGCATCATAAAAAGCACGGATGGCTTTCTTATACGCTTGTGCCACATCATGGTGAAATTCCTCTAAGCTGTCATACACTCCTTCTTCAAGCTTTCCACGGAAAAAGAGCATATTCGGACTTGGAATCGTCATTTTAGCCGTATGATCACCAGCGATGCTGTGAAGGAAACGATAATCCTCCAGCATTGGATGATCTGTAAAATCGATCTTGCCTGTTACCTTGATACCTCTAGCTTTTGTCGTTGTGTTATGGAATTGAATGCCTTGATCTGCTTCAAATCCTTCAACTCCATCGAGTCCTTCAAGAAAGTCAAAATGCCACCATGCACGTCTGAATTCACCATCTGTGACAACCTCTAACCCAATTTCTTTTTGCTTCTCTACAATACGTGTAATTTCTTCGTTTTCAATTTGTCGGAGCTGCTCTGCTGTCAGCGTACCGTCTGCTTTTTGCTTGCGTGCTTCCTTGATGCGCTCTGAACGAAGTAAACTTCCTACTTGATCTGCGCGGAATGGCGGTTTCGTTGTTTTCTTTCCAATGGTTTGTACTTGTGTCATGCTGAATCCCTTCTTTCCTCAGGTTAAAAAATCAAATAAAAAAGCTCTTCCTTAGATAAGGAAGAGCATCATATACTGTGAGAACTCTGCCTTATCTTCAAACAAGCATTTGCTTGCTTAAGGAATTAGCACCATTCTGTTCCTAGGAACAGCGGTTGCCGGGTTTCACAGGGCCAGTCCCTCCACCACTCTTAATAAGGTTACCTTTTGATTCAATTTTCTTAATAAACACAATTATTCAACCTTTTTGAGAAAAAGTCAATGGTTTTTTTATTGATTATTTTGTCAAATAAACTTATATTTAATTATATGGAAAATTTTATAAAGGGGGATACTCATGATTCTAGGAGTATTTTTAAATGGATATAAATCATATCCAAAGTCTGTATTCATTCCTATTACGAGTGATGTAAAGGAAAAATATTCTGTTTATATAGGTACTAATGGTATAGGTAAAAGTGGGATTTTAGAAGCGATAGATGTTTTTTTTAATAATAGAGAATGGAATGCAAATAGAGGTTCAAAAAAAGAAGAATGTTATATAACTCCCATTTTTATGATAGAGAAAGAAATATTAAGAGAATTTGTTTTAAATAAAAATCGTTTTAATAAAATTGAAATTAAAGAAAATGAACTATTATTACATGATATTGAAGTTATAAGTGCTCAGTTTTGGAATGGTATACAAAATTCTCTGGTTGGTGCGACTAGAAGAGAATATGCAAAGATATTCTTTAGTCATTTGGAGCAATTAATAGGTAATTATTCTGAGGAAAAGTATTATATTCTGCCAGCTGGTATTAAATATAATGGCAAATCAACTTTAACTCCTTTTGATAGTCATTATAGGAAGTTATTGGGCGAGGATAACTTTGAAAAAAAGATAGACAGATTGAGGAAAATATTAAAAGAATATTATGCATACATATATATACCTGTAGAACAAAATGTTGATGAAACATTAAAGTTAGAAGATAGGCAAATGCAAACTTTAATGAATAAAGACATTTTATATGAGATAGATAATGTATTAAACTCTAAATATGAAATAGAGGGTAAGAATAGAAGTTTTCTGAATTTCACAAATGATTATCTTAACGAATTTATTAAAGGTATCAATAGTTCAATAAAGCAAATAGACGAAAATTATAACTATAGTGCAGAAGCTTTTAGTAAAAAAAATCTAACTGTTACAGATATCAGAGATAAAATAATAGAAGCATATTTTTCTAAAAGACCGTTAAGGTATAAGAATAGAGAAGTAAATCAATTAAGTTCTGGTGAAAAAAGAAAAGCTTTAATTGATATTGCTTATGCCTTCTTATCTAATTCAAAAGAAATGGATAGGGAAGTAATTTTAGCTATCGATGAACCTGAAGTTTCAATGAATATTGCAAATTGCTTCCCTCAATTTATGAGACTTCAAGAATTAGCAAGTAATTTTAAAAGACAGGTTTTAATTACTACACATTGGTATGGATCTTTACCAATAACAGATCATGGTTATTTATATCATTTGAGAAAAGAAGAGCAAGATGTTGATATAAAGATATCTGACTTTAATTTTTTTGATTATTTAGATGAACAACGGCGCTTTCCTGATGACATTGAATTGAAAAGCATGTTTGATTTAGCTTCGAGCATTATAAGTTTTTCAAAAAGTGTTGAAAATATTAATTGGATAATTTGTGAAGGTAGTACAGATAGGCTGTATTTAGAGAATTTGCTTGATGGTTTAGAGAATTTCCGAATTTTACCTGTTGGTGGTTGTGGTAATGTAATAAAATTATATGGATTATTAAGTTATCCGCTTTCAGACAAATTAACAGCAGATCAATTTAGTGGTAAAATTCTTTGCTTAATCGATACTGATAGTAATAAAGTGAACGTTACTAAAGCTCCTGAGAGCAAAGGGAAAGTGGATATAAGAAGGATTCAAACATTAACTAGTAATAATATAGAGGCTGTTAAATTTTTAGAGCCTTGGAGACAGGGGCAATTTTATGAACGTACAGTCATCGAGGATTGTTTGGATCCCCAAAATTATTATACAGCAGTTCAAAGGGTAATTGAAGAAGAAGGTGATGAGTACTTGAGAACTCTTTTTCAAAAATTTGAGTTTAATACTCAAATTTCTTTTTCTAAAATACTTGGTGATAAATCAATTCTTATCCCTAAAGATAATGATGCTTTTATTAATAAAGAACATATAGTTGAATTTATTAACAATAAAAATATAAAAATGAAAATAGCTAAAAATTATATCGACTGTACAGATAGTAACAAAAATACAAATGAACTTTTAAAAGACGAAGTGTTTAATTACTTTGGTGTTACTAATTCAAAGTACGAACTCTCAAGAACATAAAGAGACTTGATTTTTAAATAAAAGCACCTTCAATGAAGGTGCTAATTTAATAATCCTATATAAACAAATCAGCAGCAAGAACACCAGCAAGTCCGACAAGTGAAAGCACGGTGACCATCAATGTCCACGTTTTAAAGGTTTGAGCCATTGATAGGTTAAAGTATTCTTTATAAATCCAGAAACCCGCATCATTCACATGAGAGAACGTAATACTTCCGGCACCTGTTGCGATCACCATTAATTCAGGGCTGACACCCGTCAGGCCAATCAGTGGTGCAGAAATGCCAGCCGCCGTGAGACCGGCGACAGTGGCTGATCCTAAAGAAACACGAAGGACAGCAGCAATGAGCCAAGTCAGAAGCAGGGGAGAAAGTGTGCTTCCTTGCATGATCCCTGCAATGTATTGATCGACGCCGCTATCAATGAGCACTTGTTTAAAGGCACCGCCGCCTGCAATAATTAATAGAATCATAGCAATAGAGCCGATAGAATCCGTGATGGACTTCATCACGTCCTGCATGCTCTTTCCTCTTCCAAGCCCAAACGTGTAGATGGCAAGCAGCACTGAGATTAATAGTGCAATCGCCGGTTCGCCTAAAAACTCAGCAGTTGGCAGCAATGGAGAGGATGGGAAGAAAATTTCTAGAAATGCCCTGAATGTCATAAGCAATACAGGCAGAACAGCGGTGAAAATGCTAATGCCGAAGCTAGGCATTTCTTCTTCTGTGAATTCCTTTGGATTAAATAAGTTCTTTGGAATATGTGCGTGCAACTGATCTTTTTTAAATAGTTTCGTAAACAGAAGTCCGCCTACTAAAACAGCAGGAATCGCTAAAATAATCCCAACCAATAAGGTTTGTCCCATGTTTGCCTGAAAGACATTCGCAATGGCAGTCGGTCCTGGGTGAGGAGGGAGGAAGCCATGTGTGGTGATGAGTGCAGCGACGAGCGGCATCCCCACATACAGCACAGGAAGTCTTGCAGCTTGAGCGATCGTAAAGACTAATGGAATTAAGATAATGAATCCGGTTTCATAAAATAGGGCAATTCCAATCACAAACCCAGTCA
The DNA here is from genome assembly GCF_038593315.1 of Bacillus sp. FSL P2-0069. Lineage (NCBI taxonomy): Bacteria > Bacillati > Bacillota > Bacilli > Caryophanales > Bacillaceae > Bacillus > Bacillus sp. FSL P2-0069. Next base: position 3,474,469 of record NZ_CP151984.1, on the reverse strand, counting down.
GCATCGTCGCCCATTGGATTTTTCCGATGCCAAATCGGTCAATAAGTGTCATCGCGATCCGCTGAGCTCCGCCAGAATCAGCCATCAATTTCCCAAGCATCGCTCCAAAACCGAGAACGAGTGCCAGATGTCCGAGCGTACTGCCAAGTCCTTTTTCGACGGAAGCGATCGCTTCTAGTGGTGTCATCCCTTCTAACACAGCAACAATTAAAGAGACAATAATCAAAGATATGAAAGCGTTTAACTTAAAGACAACCATGAGTAAAAGCAATAACAAAACGCCAAGTCCTATAAACACTAACGACATGATCTTTCCTCCTTTGTGGTGCATAAGGGCGCAAACACCCCCTATGCCTTATCCTTCAAGTATGTCTACAGCTTCTTTTAACGTATCCTTTGACCCAACATTTCCCGGGAAAATCACATAAGACATGAAAGGGAATTTGCTTTCTTCTCCTGTTTGCCAAACGGGGATCCCTGGTTTGATTTGACCTGCCACGGTCGCACGTTTCACGCTAAGTCCTCTTGTTCCAATATCGCTGGAGGTAATTCCACCTTTGGCAATAAGATACTTAGGACGAATGGTGAGACGCTGGACAATACTTGTCACAGCATCACTAATCTGTACAGAGAGCTTTAATTCTTCCTCTTGGCGATCATCCCCAAGATCAAGCCGTTCTCTTCTTGTATAAACAGCTACAGATTGACCTGCTGCCAACAGTGCTTCAGTTTGCTGAATGACACGGTCAATTTCTTCGCGAAAGGCATCAGGCTCTAATACGAGGTGGGTATTCAATTCAATAAAAGCTATCTCTTTATCTTGTTGCAGCGCTTTTAATTGTTCTGTTGTTTTTTTCACATGAGAACCGATCATAATGAGACCACCATGCGGGCTTTCTTCTTGGATCAAGGCATCTCTTGTTAATAAGGCTTGATCCCCTATACCGCCAAGTACTTTTGTGAGCGCCGCCGCACTTCTGAACATCAGCTGCTGTCCTGCTTGAATGGCTTCAATGAGAGCGGTGACAAAGACTTTGACATCATCATAGTCCACCGCGTTTACAACCACCTTTTTGAAATCCTTGACACTCATGAGCTGCTGTTTGATTTGATCAATGCGTAAAGCCCGCAGATCAGCTAACGAAATGTAGGTAGTGTTCTTTTTTGTGAACATTCCTTCTGACTTTTCTTCAATCCATTCTCCAAGATGAGAAGATTGAAAGCCGAATGTACGGTCTCTTGCAAATTCTGTGTCACCAGCAGGAATTAATTCGTGTCCTTCCTGTACGTAATGAATATTGTCGATCGTAAAGCGTCCACCTTCTTGGAAAAAAGGAAGAAGGATTTCACCATCGAACTGGCGGGAGCTTTGCTGTTCAATGGTCGTTTTGAGTACTTCAGTTTCAAGCGGAAAGTGTCCGCGAAGAGTAGAATCCCCTCGGCTGACAATGACGAAGTCCTGATTAAGACGTTCAGCCACCTTTACAATGGTTGCTGCGATTGTTTTGTGCGCAGCGGCAGTTTCTTTCTCAGTCATACTGCGTGAATTGGTCAAAATAAAGAACATGCGGCTGTCTTCAAGAAAACCAGCCTCAATGCTTTCTTCTGACCAATCGGTGAAAACAGAGACGCCATGTACGGTTTGAATCCCCGTTGGGTCATCGTCTAATACAATGACTTTATGACGAAAGCTGCTCAGTGCTTGTTCGTATGCTGATTGAATGGCCTTTGAATCTGCTTTCGGAATGGCATTTAGTATGTCAGTGCTTTGCTTCATGACCATCTCATCCTTTCTTTACTTCGACATGAGCCATTTTTTCGTAATATTGAACGATGCCTCCATGATCAAGCCCGGATTTCCCGTCCGCTTTGAGGGCGTGGAAGATTTCAAGCAGCTGACTAGAAAGCGGGAGAGGAACACCGATATCATGAGCCGTTTCCATGACGTTGGTTAAATCCTTCAAGTTGATGTCGATGCGTCCGCCAGGTTCAAAATTTCGTTCTAAGATGAGAGGGACCTTTGCATCGAGAACAGCGCTCCCTGCCAGTCCGCCGCGGATGGCTTCATACATCTTATCAATGGCAATGCCTGATTTAGCAGCTAGAACGAGCGCCTCGGACATGGCCGCAATATTTAAGTTGACGATGATTTGATTGGCAAGCTTCGCTGTTGTCCCGCTGCCATTTGCCCCAACTAATACGACTTCAGTGCCCATTGAAAGCAGGACATCCTTCACTTGCTCAAAGATGGATTCTTCGCCGCCAGCCATGATGGCAAGTGTTCCGTCTATTGCCTTCGGTTCTCCGCCGCTGACAGGTGCATCGATAAATTCCACCTGATGCTGTTTGGCAAAAGCAGCTAAAGCCCTGGAGGTGACAGGAGAAATTGAGCTCATATCTACGATGACAGTGCCAGGTGCAGCTGTCGTTAAAATGCCTTGATCACCTGAAACGACTGCCTCTACATGCTCTCCTTTAGGAAGCATTGTGATGATGATATCGCTTTCAGAAGCTGCCTCAGCTGCTGAAACAGCACCTTTTGCTCCGGCTTCTTGTAACGATCGAATCGCTTCCTCATTTAGGTCAAAAACCGTCAAAGTATGACCGGCTTTTAATAGATTGAGTGCCATAGGTTTTCCCATAATACCTAGTCCAATGAATCCAATCTTCTTTGTCACGTTGTCTGCCTCCTATATAGAAAACCCTTACAAAAAGCGCTTTCTTTTCTTATTGTTAGTATATATACTATCAATTAAATTTAATAGTAGGAAATAAACTATTGTTCATTTAATGTACATGACGTGATAGGAACGTGTCAACGGAAAATATGATAAAAGTCACAAAAAAAGACCGGAATCAGCTCCGGTCTTTTGCGTTTATGTCTTATTTTTAGCTACAGCTAATCGAGATCGTTTCACGTTTTCAATGGCATTTGATCCTAGCTCTAAAACAGCGGCGACGTATAGTACATCAATGATCACAAGCTGGTTGATACGGGAGATCATGGAGTCCGATCGATAGGTTGTCTCTCTGGAAGAACTAAGCAGATGAAAGTCAGACTGCTTTGCGAGCTCAGATTTCGGATAGCTGGTGATAGAAGCAACCTTTGCCCCTTTTTCTTTTGCAAACTGTACGGCGTCAAGAATTTCTCTGCTCTCTCCTGAATGGGAGATTGCGACGATAAAATCGTGTTCCATGGCGTGTGTTGCAATCATATTCATCATATGCGGATCACTGCATAGGCTCACTTCAAAACCAAGCTGCAGGAACTTATGATAAGCATCTCCAGCAATAAAGCTGGACGCACCTGCTCCAAAAAAGACGGTTTTATGTGCCTGTTTCATGTGTTCAATGAATTGCGTGACGGCATGATCCTCTAGAATATGCTTCATATCTTGAATAGAGTTTGTTGTTAACTCTATGACCTTATGTTTAATGTCAGCGACACTATCGGTTGCCTCGATCTCGCCGTATATGGATTGAGGGGTATTGGTCGCAATATCCTGTGCAACATGGACACGAAACACTTGATACGATTCATAGCCAATTTTCCTTAGAAACCGAAAGATCGTCGTTTCGCTTGTGCTGCATTCAGCAGCGAGTGCACTTATAGAATGAAGCACAACTTTCTGAGGATTTTGTAAAATGTAATTGGCAATCTTTTTCTGGGTTGGGGACAAACTATGAAACGTCGTCCGAATGTGACTAAAAATATTCTCTTCTATGATAAACACCACACTTCATCTAGCATTCTACATTAAGCATACAGGAACTTATGAAAACGGTAAACAAACCCGATGTGGAAAAATGAAGAATAATATGGAAAAAATACTTCTTTTGGTTCTTTTGTCATGGTATACTCATCTGGTAATAGACAAAAATGGGGGTTTTTACTATGACGATGAAAAAAGGCCTAACGATCAGCCTGCTTATTTTCTCACTGATTGTTTCCTTGTTTGCGCCAGTTGGATCTGCGGATGCCAAACAAGCAAAAAAAGCAAAAGTAAGCACACACTATTATAAAAAGAAAAAAACGTTCAAATATGCACAGGTGAAAAACCTAAGCAAGACGCATATGAAAACCATCAATCGTGATTTAAAAGAAGATATCGCTTTCTCTTATTCTACGTACTTGTTTTTAAAGGACGAAGCGAAAAAGGAAGGCTACGGGAAGGTCACGTATGAGAGAACGTATAAAACGAAATTTAATAATGGTAAGAAACTGAGTATCTTAAACTATGATTACATGTATAACGGTGGAGCACACGGAGACACAATGGTTTCCAGCATGAACTATGTGTTAACAAAGAAAAAAACAAAGCAGCTGTTCTTGACAGACGTTGTGAAAACAAAGAAAAAGCGTACGAAAGTAAGAGATTATATTTATAACTACACAAAGAAACATAAAAGCAAATTCTACGCGAACCTGAAAAAAAGCGACATTGAAATCAACTACAACACGCAGTATTACTTCACGAAAAAGGGAATTGCTGTTGTCTTCCAGCCATATGAAATTTCACCTTACTATGTAGGAATTCCTATGATTCAAGTTCCTGCGAAGGTATATAAATAAAAAGAAAAACGACCACTGAATCTGGTCGTTTTTTGCTGTTTATGCAAACAAAAAAGAGCCCCTCATGAGGCTCTTTTATTTGGATTTATACTTGTTTAGGTGCATCGTTTAGTGGGTGACGGCGTTTTCCGTTGTAGTGGCGGCGCATACGAAAGATTTCAAACTCCGAAAGCTCTGCGCTTTTTCTTTTTTGGGTGCGGTTATCTTTTTTGAAAGAGAATAGTAAGTAGCAGCAAAGTGAAGCGATAATCAATAAAATCATCATATGACATTCCTCCAATTCATCCTATTCTTTAAGTGTAGACAGGGTGAGTGATGTTTATAACTGAAAATAAGCAGCAGAAACGGTTTAGTTCTTAAGGTTCATTCGATCTGCTATTTTAGGTCTAAAATACTGGTTGTTTTTAACTATTATATTTCCAGTTATTGCACTCGTCAAGAAGAATTTTTTCTGGGGTTGTCTCTATTAGTACGAATAAGTGTCATAAAAGTTTCAGAAAATTGTAAACTTTTATTAAAAAACCGTTCCCGAACAGGAACGGTTGTAAACATGTCTATGCTTTTTCTTCAAATAAACGGGCAATTTCAACGATAACTTCGGTGGCTTTCACCATGTTTTCAACGGAAATAAATTCATATTTACCGTGGAAGTTTTCCCCGCCGGTAAAGATGTTTGGCGTTGGAAGACCTTTATATGAAAGCTGGGAGCCATCTGTGCCGCCGCGAATTGGTTCAATGACCGGTGTTACTGAGCGATTTTCCATGGCTTCATGAGCAATGTCTACAATATGTTTTACCGGCTCAATTTTTTCTCTCATATTATAATATTGATCCTGAATGCTGAGGGTGATGCTGTTTTCTCCGTATGTGGCTTTTAAGTCATTTGCTATTTTTTCAAACAGGGCCTTGCGATTGTTGAATTTCTCTTTATCAAAATCACGGATAATATATTGCAGCTCAGCCTCTTCTACTTCCCCTACAAATTTCGTCAGGTGGAAAAAGCCTTCGTAGCCTTCTGTATATTCTGGAGATTCTTCAGAAGGAAGTTTATTGTGAAAGAGCATCCCAATTTTCGCAGCACTGACCATTTTGTCCTTTGCTGTTCCTGGGTGGACGTTGTTTCCTTTAATGGATACTTTCGCGCCTGCTGCGTTGAAGCTTTCATATTGCAACTCGCCAAGCGGTCCGCCGTCAATTGTGTACGCATAGGAAGCGCCAAAGGCATCAACATCAAACTTGTGCGGCCCTCTGCCAATCTCTTCATCTGGCGTAAAAGCGACACGGATTTTTCCATGCTTGATGTCTGGGTGTTCGATGAGGTAATGCATAGCGGTCATAATTTCTGCGATACCAGCTTTGTTATCTGCACCAAGCAGGGTTGTGCCATCTGTAGTGATCAGTGTATGTCCTTGGTACTTTTGTAAATTTGGAAACTGTTGTGGAGATAAAACGATATGTAGATCTTCATTTAAGGTAATGTCGCCGCCTTGATAGTTCTCATGAAGCTGCGGTTTTACATTTTTGCCGGTGAAGTCAGTGGCTGTGTCAATATGAGCCAGAAAGCCAATGGTCGGCACATCTTTGTCTGTGTTAGAAGGGATTGTACCCATGACATAGCCGTTTTCATCCATAGTCACTTCTTGAATTCCAATGGATTTCATTTCTTCAACAAGCTGTCTCGCCAGATTCAATTGTCCTTCAGTAGATGGGCAGCTTTCCTTTTCTGCATCCGACTGCGTATCTACCTTCACATAACTTGTGAAACGCTGAATCATTTCCTCTTTCATCTATACGTCACTCCTTTTGTAGAATACGTCCATTTTATCACGTCTTGAATGCGCTTCATAACAAGAAAGGCTTTCTCTGGCAATTAGAGAGGAAAAAGGCCTACTTTCATTAGGTAATGTGCTGAATGGTTCTTTAGGGTGATTTTTTTGGGTGTCTTTTTATTTATAATGAGGACATATAAAATCATCCATTTGTACGTTAAATTGGGAGAAAGGGGTGCGAAAGTTGGATTCTAGTCAAACGCTGGCACTCGCTCAAAAGTTTCAGGAAGCGGCTGATGAGATTCGGCAGTCCAAGCAGCTGCTGGAAAATCGGCTGAAGGCAGTAGGATCAGGCTGGCAGGGAGAAGCAAGGGATAAATTTGATCAAAGCTTTGAAGAAACAACGGCACGCTACGATCAATTTGAAAAAGATTTGCTTGAAACAAGTCAGGAACTGCGGGATGCAGCGGTCAAAATTGAGGAGCGTAAAGCTGAAATTGCCAGAATGGAAGAGCTTGAGCGAAAGAGACGAGAAGAACGGAGAGAAAGAAACCGAGAAGGGAGATGATGTGATGGCACGTGACATTGTGGTTGATCCAGATCAGCTGACTGGGCTGGCGAATGATTTTGTAGGCGAGCTGTCAGCCATTGAAACGAAGCACCGCGATTTACATAGTGAACTGGACGGGCTGATTTTAGGCTGCGATCCTCGGTATAGAAGCTGTTTTTCTGGTGTCGGGGATGCATGGGGAGCAGGACAGGCATTAATCAGCAAATTGAGCAGTGATGATATTGCCATTCGTCATGCAACGGATAAAATGGTCGAAGCAGATGATATATTGCGGAAATTGTACAGTATTTATGATCAATATGGTACACTCACGAGCTTATCTGGTATCGTGATGATGCAGGCGAAATATTACGGGCTTGGAATGACGACTTTCATTAAAGAGAATGGCCGATATGCAGCGCAGCATTCAAAGCTGCTGCTTGATCTGACCAGCCGGGTAGAAGGAACGAGATTTGACCGGTTAGCAAGGATTTGGCTGAGTAAAAAAGAATTATTAAAACGATCGAACTGGCCGATGGCTGACTTGGTTCATAAGAAATTCACAAAATTTTATCCTGACGATACAGTTGCGTTCACAAACAGTGTTCGTGATTTTACAAAAGGAAGTATTAATTGGAAGGACACGGCTGCTATTAAGTCTGTTCTGAAAAATGGTGCAAGATTTGCGAAAGGAAATGCCATCATTGCAACAGTTGTCACTGGTGCAACTGAGACGGTTGGCTGTGGATTGAAAATTGCCGAGAACTATGCAGAATTCGGCGATCAACCAGAAGTTCTTAAGCGTGAAAATGCAAAGGCTGTTGGAAATGCAGTGAACAATACGGTCTTTATCGCTGGCGGTTCTGTCGCAGGTGCCGTTGTCGGCGGTGCTCTTGGCAGCTTTGCAGGTCCGATTGGAACCGTGGTTGGCGGAGCCATTGGTTCAGCAGTAGGTGGATTTATTGGAGAAAAAGTCGCCAAGCTGACATCCGGTTTTGCTGAACAGATGGCAGTGAAATTAAAGGACCCGATTCATGCAGTCGTGGATAAAGGGAAAAAAGCATTCGAACTGGCGGGTCAAGGTGTGAAAGCAGTGAATGATACCATTGATCAGGCAAATCAGGTAATACATAAAGGGATAGAAAAAACAAAAGAAACCGCAGATTCGCTCATAAAGGGTGCAGGCGATTTCTTTAAGGGTGCATTTTCTTTTGGATAAGGAGAGATCAAGTTGGATCAGCTAAGTCTAAGTATTGAGGAACTCATCTTTAGTTTTTACAGTGAAGGCTATTTTGAACAAGGTATGTCCTTAAAGGAGGCTTATTATCCTGAAGTAGAGGACGAGCGCTTGGGGTTTTTATTTGAAATTGCGTGCCGCTCTTTGCTTGCAAAAGGTGTACTGGAATTTCGAAACAGACAATACCGTTATAAAACGGAATACCGTCATTTCATCCAGGCGATGAATGATGCCTCCCACACGATCAAGGCGTCTAGATTTGGAGATTTAGATGAAGAAGTCAGCACCTCTTTTCACACAACACAAGCGGGTGTATATGCGCATCATACGCTTTATGATCAACAAGTACATCAGATTCGCAAACTGGACGGCGATCAGCAGGCAGAGGAGCAAGTGACAGCCTTTTTCAACATACAGATGAATGATCACCCTGAACCTGTCATCAGCATGCAGGCAGAGGAATTTGAAATGCTATTAGAACAGGCAAGCGAAGCGAAAAATGAGTGGCCATCCTTTCTGAATAAAGCGGAGAATCAAGAGCTCGTGAAGGCATTTGTTTCTGATGTACAGACGAGAAAAGGAAAGATGGACTCTCTCATGAAGGTCGTCTATGACAAAAATAATACGCCTGATGTGGAGTCCATGCTATTTGTGATTCCAGGTGAGAACCAATCGTGGCTTGTATCAGGAATAAAAGAAAATCAATTTCGCATTGAGACGGCTCATCGAGACGGGTTACGTTCTATATTCTAATGGAGAAAAGGAGAATGACACTTGAATCCAAGTGAAGTAATAGAAGTAAGGAGCAGACCTTTTTTAAGAGTATGGGCATTCTTAGCAACGGGCGGCTTCGGTATCATCGGTATTTGGTTATTTTCAGAAGCTCTTACATTTGAATCGAACTATACATTGTTTTTATTTTTAGGCGGACTATTAGGTATTGTCTATGGCTGGATCTCCTTTTTGATGATTTTGCCTGCTTTTACGAAGAGGGGAAATGTGATTTTTCGCATTCAGCGCGGAGAGAATGGCGCTGTGCTGCATCGGGAGCGAACGATTCCTTTTCAAGATATTCAATCAATCGACATGCGCAGGCATCGTTACAGCATAAGAGGATTTCTTTTCATGGATGTGCTCATTCGGAAAGTAGATGGGAAATTGATCAAAATTCCGGCATACAGCATTTTAGATGAAGAAGTGTTTGAGCAGACCGTCAAACAGGAGATCTATCCATATTTACATCAGACAGCCCAAGAAAATTGGAGACAGCAGCATGGCCAAGGAAAAGAGAAGACCGACTAAGTTGTTTTTGTCAGAATTCCATAGGATGAGACGCCACTTTTTCGAAGAAATCGTGTATGATGTCAGTAAAGACTGAACACTCGAAAGAGGTGATGAGAGATGGATAAAGAGATGGTAATCGACCTCGTCACAGAACAAATGGCACGGATTCGAAAAGAAAAGGATTATACGCAGGATCGTATGGCGGAGGTACTTGGTCTATCGAAACGGCATCTACAGCAGGTTGAAAAAAACAGGCTGCGTCTCAACTGGACGCAATCCGCGGCCGTATGTGCATTATTCAGAGATAGTGACATTTTAAAAGGCACCCTGGGGGATGACCCGCTCGAGATTTTGGAAGTTGTGGCACATGATGAATTACATCTATCAGTAGAGCGTACGATTGGCGGCAAGGTTTGGTGGAGGACGTCTGTCAAAAAAGGCACGTTTCGCCTTCAGCAAAATGTACTTAGTCAGCATTACCGCATCTTAGATGAGGAGAACTATCGCTATTATAGTTCGTTTAATAAAGAAGAAGCGAAGCGGCGGCTAGAGGAATTAAGCCAGCTGTCTTCTCCATATTGAGATTGCAAAAGGAAAGAGAGGCATCTGTTTATAGGGTGCCTCTCTTTTCTGTGTTTATACTTTTAGAGTGTTTTTCGCCCGAATAAAGGCAACAAGCTGTTTGATTTCTTCTTCATTTAGGGGAACGCCGTCTACATAAATGGTTCCTTCTTTTGCTTCCGTCAGTTCAATTTTGATATCAGAGATTTTGCGTTGTATCTCTGGCTCGTCCGTTCTACCAAGTAAAAAATCAATGGACGTATCATACAAATCAGCCAGCAGCTTCACTGCTTCAAGCGAAGGTCGTCGGTACCCAGATTCGTAACCGGCATAGGTGCTTTTGGCGATACCTAGGCGATCTGCCGTATGCTGGAGAGACCATTTTTTCTTTTTTCTAAGGGTGGTTAAACGATCGAGTATCATACATGAACGCTCCTTTATTTACAACAACAGTATATCATATTTTGACATAGAATGTACGCGTTATGCGTAACAATTTCTTGATTAATTCGCGTTATGTGACTATAATGGCAATGAAGGTACGCGTAAAGCGTATATTATAGAATAGCACAAGCTAGCTTATAATATGTGTGACAAACGAAGTAATTTTACGAAAGAGGTGGACCTGTTGAAGAAATTATTGCTTTTAACGACTGGTGGGACGATTGCATCTGTAGAGAGTGAAAATGGTTTAGCTCCAGGTGTTAAAGCTGAGGATCTTTTGAGCTATTTAAACGAAATTAATGCAGAATATACAATGGACACAAAGTCCCTAATGAGTATAGATAGTACAAATATGCAGCCTGAATACTGGGTTGATATCGCAACAGCCATTTATGAGAATTATGATCAGTATGACGGGTTTGTCGTTACTCACGGAACCGATACAATGGCCTATACATCAGCAGCGCTGTCTTATATGCTGCAAAATCCTGATAAGCCGATCGTGATTACAGGTTCACAAATTCCGATTACTTTTAAGAAAACAGATGCGAAGAAAAACATCACAGATGCGATTCGCTTTGCATGTGACGGTGTTGGCGGCGTGTATGTCGTGTTTGATGGCAGGGTCATCCAAGGAACACGTGCGATCAAACTAAGAACGAAAAGCTACGATGCATTTGAAAGCATTAACTACCCATATATTGCATCAATTGAAAACCATCAAATTGAATACAATAGCAAAGTAAAAAGAACACCAATGAAACCGCTTAAATTAGATGCATCCTTGAACACAGATGTGTGTCTGTTAAAATTGCACCCAGGCCTGAAGCCCGAGTTTTTAGATGCAGTCAAAAGCATGTACAAAGGGGTTGTCATTGAAAGCTACGGCAGCGGCGGAATTCCTTTCGAAGGAAGAAACCTTTTAGAAAAGATTAACGAATTGCTGGAAGAAGGCATTTCTGTTGTCATCACCACTCAGTGTCTTGAAGAAGGAGAAGATATGAGTGTGTATGAGGTAGGACGCAAGATCAATCAAGAATTGGTGGCACGTTCAAGAAATATGAATACAGAAGCTATCGTGCCGAAATTGATGTGGGCACTAGGCAAAACAACAGATCCAAGAGAAGTCAAAAAGATTATGGAAACGCCAATCGCAGAAGATTTAGTGATTTAACTATTCTATAGAAAGCAGGTCATAAGAGATGGTTCAAGCAACTTATCGCTATGAGAAGGATTTTCTTGGTGAAAAAGAAATTCCAGCAGACGTGTATTATGGGGTTCAAACCCTTCGTGCAAAAGAGAATTTCCCGATTACAGGATATCGGATGCACGAGGAACTAATCAGAGCCTTTGCCATCGTGAAAAAAGCAGCAGCTCAAGCCAATATGGAAGTTGGACGTTTATATGAGGGAATTGGAAATGCCATCGTTCAAGCGTCTGATGAAGTCATTGAAGGCAAGCTGCACGAGTACTTTATTGTCGACCCAATTCAAGGCGGCGCAGGAACGTCCATGAATATGAATGCCAATGAAGTGATTGGAAACAGAGCACTAGAAATCATGGGACATCAAAAGGGAGAATACATCCATTTAAGCCCAAACACACATGTGAACATGTCGCAATCAACGAATGATTCATTCCCAACGGCGATCCACATTGCTGTGCTCAAGCAGTTAGATATTCTGCTTGAAACGATGCAAGTCATGCAGGACGTCTTTCAAAAGAAAGCGAAAGAATTCGATCATGTGATCAAAATGGGACGTACGCACCTTCAGGATGCTGTTCCAATCCGTTTGGGACAGGAATTTGAAGCTTACAGCCGCGTGCTGAGCCGTGATATTAAGCGGATCAACCAATCAAAACAGCATTTATATGAAGTCAATATGGGTGCAACAGCAGTTGGGACAGGCTTAAACGCAGATCCTCGTTATATTGAAATCGTGGTGAAGAAGCTCGCTGATATATCTGGTCTTCCTCTTGTAGGCGCAGAGCATCTTGTGGATGCAACGCAAAATACAGATGCTTACACAGAAGTATCCGCCGCTTTAAAAGTATGTATGATGAACATGTCTAAGATTGCCAATGACCTTCGCTTAATGGCATCTGGTCCGCGCGCAGGTCTTGCTGAAATCGCATTGCCAGCCCGCCAGCCTGGATCATCTATCATGCCTGGGAAAGTCAATCCAGTCATGGCAGAGCTCATTAACCAAATCGCATTCCAAGTCATTGGGAACGACCACACGATCTGTCTTGCTTCTGAAGCAGGCCAGCTTGAGTTAAATGTGATGGAGCCTGTTCTGGTCTTTAACTTGCTTCAATCTATTAGTATAATGAATAACGGATTCCGCTCATTCACAGATCATTGCTTAGCGGACATTGAAGCAAATGAAATACGTTTGAAAGAATATGTAGAAAAAAGTGCAGGCGTGATCACTGCCGTGAACCCTCACTTAGGCTATGAAGCAGCCGCTAGAATTGCAAGAGAAGCCATTTTAACAGGACAATCGATCAGAGATCTTTGCTTGCAGTACGATGTTTTAACGGAAGAAGAACTTGATATTATCTTAAATCCATTCGAGATGACAAAGCCTGGCATTGCAGGTGCAGAGCTCCTAGAGCGATAATAATATCAAAAATTTTATTTTATTAATATGTGGAATTGCCTGTGAAAAAGAGAAAAACAGGCAATTCACTTTCTTTCGAATTGACACACTTTTTTCACAATATTTTGAAAACGCTTAACGCACGCACAAAGGGAGGAAACAACATTGAAATCACCACGTCTACCATCTATTTTAGAAGTCGTAGCTGTACTTGGCTTGTTTTTAGCGATTGTTTTATCTTTTACTCTTTACTTCAAATTAGATATTCAGTTAGCATTGTTTATCTCATGGTTTATGGTTATTGCTTTAGGTATTCGATTGGGGCATTCATACAAAGATCTTCAAAACGCCATTACAAAAGGGATATCGAATGGTCTAGAGGCTGTTTTGATTTTAATTGCTGTAGGTGCACTTGTTGGAACATGGATTGCCGGCGGAGTGGTACCCACATTAATTTATTATGGACTGGAATTTATTCATCCTAATATTTTCTTACTAGCTACACTGATTATCTGTTCCATTATGTCTGTTGCTACAGGAACATCATGGGGGACAGTTGGAACCGCAGGTATTGCCATGATAGCGATTGGTGAAGGTTTGGGAATTCCATTACCTATCGTGGCTGGTGCTGTTTTATCTGGAGCTTATTTTGGCGATAAGTTATCTCCTTTATCTGATAGTACTGTGCTTGCTTCCTCACTTTCAAAAGTGGACGTGCTCGCACATGTTAGAGCAATGATGGTCTTATCCATACCTGCATTTGTCATAACTGCTATTATGTTTACAATTACCGGGTTTATGTATGGCGGAAAAAATATTGATCAAGGAAAAGTAGAGTTTTTGAAACAAGCACTGCAAGATACATTCACGATTAATATTTGGATGATCATTCCGGCGCTTATTGTTGTGCTATTACTTGTCTTGAAAAAGCCTTCAATGCCTGTTATTGCGATTGGTGCGCTTCTTGGCGCAGTTTGGGCAATGGCATTCCAAGGAATGAATCCAGCCGATGCACTTGGTACAGCTTATAATGGTTTCTCTATTAATTCAGATGTAGAATTCTTAAATACATTGTTAAACCGCGGTGGTATCGTTAATATGTTAGGGTCTCTAGTGGTTATTATCCTGGGACTTGGCTTCGGTGGAGTACTTGAATATTTAGGCGTATTAAAAGTTATCGTCGCGACATTTGAGAAAAAATTACATAATGCAGGGAATGTAACGCTGTCTACACTCGTTGTTGCGTTCTTCGCCAATATCTTTGGCTGTGCGATGTATGTATCGTTAATCCTTACACCAAAAATTATGGAAAAGAGCTACGATAAATTAAAGTTAGACAGACGAGTTTTATCCAGAAACTCTGAGGTCGGTGGTACGCTTACGTCTGGTATGGTTCCATGGTCAGATAACGGTATTTACATGGCAGGAATTCTTGGCGTATCGACATTCTCTTATTTACCATTTATGTGGTTAAGCTTTGTCGCCATTGGTCTTGCGATCATTTACGGATATACGGGTAAATTCATTTGGTACGTGAAAGATCAACAAGAAAGAGAAGAATCGGCCTCATAAGCCGTTTGCAAAAGCCGCTCCTGAACGGGGGCGGCTTTGTTTGTCCTAGGACTGTGAGACTATATGTGGCATATAACAAACGAACAGGAATTTAGACCTCCAATAAAAGAGGTCGAAAGGGGTGGTGTAAAGCAGAATGAAAGCATATTTATCCCATAAAAAGGGCACAAATCCCTATTCAAACATGAGTCTTTGAACCTTATAATAACAATATTGGAAAAAGTGCTATTCACCTTACGCTCGTTTAGAGGGACTCTAAGCAGCGTTTTTATTTTTGGACAGGAGGAGGAACCCATATGAGCTTATCGGATATGCTGTCTGCCCTTAACGGTGGCATTTCAAATAAAAAAGCAGAAATTGAAGAGAAAATTGCTCGACTCAAAAAGGCGAAAAGCAAGGTTGAACGTGAACAAGATGCGGCAGAAACAGATTTAAAGCAAATCAAGCAGCCAAAGCTTGGGACCTCTTGGAAAGGTGAGCGAAGCCAGGATTTCAAAACAGACCGAAATGAAGCACATGATGCGCTGCAAACAATCGTGAACGATAAATACCCACGCTACGTGAGCCGCATCGAATTCAAAATCAGTACATTAGAAGCAGAACAAGCTGCGTTATCCTTTGCCAGTTCCTTAGCTGGAGACGCCGCACGTCTTGCTGAAAAAGGAGAAGACGCAGTAGAGGACGCAAAACGCTTGATCTCAAAAGCATGGAGCAGCTTGTAAGAGAGCGTCATGCTGAACAAATCTGGAGGAAATCACAATGGGACAAATTAAGTTAAACTACCAAACAGTCATGGATAAACTAGATGAAGTCTCCCAAGCCGTAGAAGCTTTAGCGATGAAAAAAGCAGCAGATAAAGCGGGTGAAAACAGCCTTGAATTTGTAACTAAGTGGACGGCACGTGAAAGAGAAGTGAGCGAAATGGTCTCAAGCTTTAAAGAAGCCTTAATTAAAAATGTTCAGGATACACGTTCTAACGTGAAAACATTAAAAGAACAAGACGAAGCGATTGCTGCAAAATAATCAGCACACTCGCTTTTATTTATAGGTACATTTAACGCGGTGTATAATTATAGTCTTAAAGACTCATATTAAATTAGGGGTGTAAGACCTTGTATTATTCCGTTTTTCTTCCAAATGCGTCACTAAAAGGACACCTTTTCCCTATTTAAGGCTGAGGCTTTTCGCCTTATACTATACTTAATGAAAGCAAAACGATAGAAATATCAGGATTGGAAAAATCATGTGATTCGTTGGTTTCCAAAGGCGCTCACGCCATGCTTTCGTATGAGGTCAGATAGAGGTGGATGACATGAGTTTATCCGAGATGCTGCACCATCTGCATATGGGAATTGAGAACAAACGTGCAGAATTTGACGAAATGATCTCTCGGTTAAAGACAGCCAAAAGCAATATTCAAACAGAACAAGATCTTGCCCAGTCAGATATCAAAGAAATCAAGAAGCCTGCACTAGATTCGTCATGGAAAGGCAAGAGAGGGACCGACTTTCATCGCCATCGGAAAGACGCTTACAGCGTGATGCATGACATCGTCAACAATGAATATGAAAAATATATAACAGAGATTGATCAAAAAATCTTACACTTTGAATTGAAAAAAATGGAGCTGGCCGTAGCCAGTAATTTTGCAGGAAGAGCTCAGGACGTGATGGAAAAGGGCGAGGATTTTGCAAAGGATGTTAAACATTTGATTGAACGGGGCTGGAAAGCTCTTTAAAACCATAAATGAAACAGCCGACTCATAAAAGGGCGGCTGTTTTTTTGTTTAATCACATCCACCACCGCCGCTGTCGCCTGAATCACTCCCACAGGAGGCATCAGAAGCGTGATGGGTATACGAATCAGTATAAGTGCTTGTCGTTGAGCTATGATGTGCAGAACGCTTAGCAGATGCACGTTTATCCTTTGGTGTGAACAAGCTGGCAACGATGGCTCCTAAAGAAGCTAATATGATAATGACAACAAACATAAAAGTACCCATAATGCATCCCTCCTCTAGTTTCATATTCATACGAATGAGCCATATCAAGGTTCCCGATTTGAAAGAAATACTGGGCAAAGAGTTCTATTTTCGTTTATGATGATAGGCAAAAGTAAATGCCAAGGGAGGAGAGCCCATGCTATCTCTACGTCAGGAGGAGCTTTTGAAACGATTGATGCAAGCGGAGCAGGAACTGACAAGTGAAGAAATTGCCCGTGTGATCGGAGTCACATCACGAACTATTCGAACAGATATGAAAGCGCTTAAAGAGATCTTAGAAGAACATGGTGCCGCACTGCATATTAAACGCGGGGCAGGGTATACATTGAGCGTTGAAGATTATGGAGCATTTCGTACATTTTTGAAAAAGTCACTGAGAGATAGGAATGAGAAAAAGGAACCGTTCATTCCCAATCAGCCTGAGGACCGTGTGGCTTATCTATTGAAAAGGCTGCTTCTGTCAGAAGACTATATCAAATTAGAGGGATTGGCAGAGGAATTATTTGTGAGTGAATCTACAGTGAAAAATGATTTGAAAGCTGTCAGGCACTTGTTTTCATTGCATGGACTTTCTATATCGCACCGGCCTAAATATGGAATGCGTCTGACAGGCGATGAAATGAAATTAAGATATTGTATGGCAGAGCATGTGTTTCAGCAGGAGCACGCGAACGCTGCACTGTTACCTGAAGAAACTTATCAATTGATTCAGGACATCGTGCGTTCACGTACAAAAGCCACCGGACTTCATCTATCAGAAATCGGTTTAAGTAATTTAGTAACCCACATTGCTATCGCATGCAAACGAATTGAAGAAAAAAAGCTGGTCAAGATGCCAGAAGCGGAATTGAGAGAAATTCAAGTGCAGCCAGTTTTCCAGGTAGCTCAACAAATGGCTGAAGATATTCGCTGCGTATTATCGATTGATTTTCCGCTATCAGAAATGGCGTACATCGCGATTCACTTAATGGGGGCAAAGATGATGGCATATGGAGAGGCTGGCCATACGCTATTTCATCTGCTGGACGAAGATCATTTTCGTTTCACTCACCAATTGCTTGCTTATGTAGAGGAGCACATGTCACTTGATATTCAGTTTGATAAGGAGCTGATCGTTGGTTTAAGTCTTCATTTGCGTTCAGCCATTCATCGTTTTAGATACGATATGAACATCCGAAATCCTTATTTACCAGACATTAAAAGGTATTATCCCATTGCGTTTGAGGCGGGTGTTTATATGGGCAGATGGCTGAAGGAAAAAGAGGGTGTTGAGATTCCTGAGGATGAAATCGGATATTTGGCACTTCATATTGGGGCTGCAATCGAGCGGACAAAATCACAGCATGTGAGAAAGACATGTCTTATTGTGTGTGCGACGGGTGTCGCCAGCAGTCAGCTTCTTCTTCATAAGCTCACGGCGGCTTTTAGCGGAAGGCTGGAGATCGCTGGAACTGCAAGTGTCGGGGAACTTCCTTCGTATGATTTGAGAAGCATTGATTTTATTATTAGTACCATTCCGCTTCAGAATACATTGCCGGTGCCAGTAATTGATGTACATACGATTCTAAGTGACGATGATATTGTACGGCTGAAACGATTTGTGAAGAATTCACAGGATACAGGAGTTTTGCGGTATGTGAGTCCGGCGCTGACATTTTTTCAGCAAGATCTCCAATCAAGGGAAGAGGTTCTTCAATTTTTCGTGAACGTGCTAAAGGAGCAGCATCGAATCCCAGACGAGTTTGAACAATTATTGCTAGAAAGAGAGCAAGTGTCACCCACATCTTTCGGTCATTTGGTTGCGATTCCTCATCCAATTAAGCCGGCAACTGATGACACATTTTGTGCGATCTGTACGTTGAAAAAGCCGGTGCTGTGGGGAGAAGATCGAGTACAAGTCGTATGCTTGTTAAGCATCCAGAAGACGTATCAAAAAGAATTACAGTCGCTTTATCAATTTCTTGTGCGGCTGACAGAACGGAAGGAAGTGGTGGAACAGCTCATCAAAGCCGCTTCATTTGAAGAACTGACAGCTGCGCTTCAAGTATTGGAGCATCCAAATGAAAAAACGCGGCACCCATTTCCGCATCTGTGAGGAAAAAGATTAGATGTTAATGAAAGCGCTTTTAAAATAACATCAAAAAGGAGGATGATCACGAGTTTTTGCAAAGGGGGAGACGGATCATGAGCTTCAAGGAGAAAGCGGCAGATGTCATGGGGCATGTGGCTTATCGCATCACCAACCAGAAATATATTATGGCGATTAAACAGGCATTTGTCACACTGATGCCGATCATCATTACAGGAGCTTTTGCTGTACTGGTGGCGAATATGATCATGAGCCCGGAAACAGGGCTTGCTCATTTTGAGATATTCAGGTTTTTAGCAGAGCTTCAGCCTATTATGAAGGCAATCAATTATGCCACACTGAACTTTTTAACCATTGGGGCTGTGTTCCTCATTGGGATTGAGCTTGGGAAAATCAACGGTCACAAGTCTCTGTTCCCAGGATTGATGGCATTGATTTCATTTATATCTGTTATTCCAACGACACTTCTTCTTGAAGTCGATGGATCGATGCGTGAGGTTGTTGACGTGTTGGCAAGACAATTTTCTGATCCAAAAAGCTTATTTTTAGGGATGATCATTGCGATCGTATCTGTGGAGATTTTTTGTAAGCTGACCGAGGTGAAATGGCTGCAAATCAAGATGCCGGATTCGGTTCCGTCGAATGTGGCAACGTCTTTTTCGTCACTTTTCCCATCGATCATTACAATTACAATCATTAGCTCATTTGGCTTTGCATTTCACCGGTTGACAGGCATTTATCTGCATGAAGCAGTGTATAACGTGGTGCAGCGTCCGTTAGAAAGTGTTGTACAGGGGCTGCCTGGGATTTTAACGTTGATGTTTGTGGCGCAATTTTTCTGGGTGATCGGCATTCATGGCAACCAGATGATTAAGCCGATCCGGGAGCCGCTCTTATTAGGATCGATTGCAGTGAATATGACAGCATTTCAAGAGGGAAAAGAGATCCCGAATATCATCACGATGCCGTTTTGGGATGTGTATATGAGCATCGGTGGTTCAGGTGTGACCATTGGTCTTTTGATTGCGATTTTTATTGCTGGGAGAAGGGAAGAGATGCGAAGCATTGCCAAGCTCTCATCTGGACCCGGACTGTTCAACATCAATGAACCCGTTATTTTTGGATTACCTGTGATGCTAAACCCTGTGATGGCGATCCCATTTATCGTCACGCCCCTTGTGACAGGTACGATTGGGTATATTGCGACGGCTACAGGATTCGCTGGAAAAGCGGTCGTGATGGTGCCATGGACGACACCGCCGCTTGTAAATGCATGGCTGTCCACCGCTGGCAGTATGGGCGCTGTCATCACACAGCTTATCTGTATTGTGGTTGCTGTTTTCATCTATTTACCGTTTGTTCTCTTGTCTAACCGCAAGCCAGAAGCAGCACCAGATTCAGAATAAACATTCAGACGAAGAAAAGGGAGGCGGCGACATGAACAGAATTGAGATTCCAAGTGATTTTATCCTAGGTGCTGCGGCTTCTGCTTGGCAGACCGAGGGATGGAAGGGAAAGCGGGCGCATCAGGACTCGTACATCGACTTATGGTATAAGGAAGGATATCACGTGTGGCACGAAGGCTATGGTCCTGCTGGTGCGACAAACTTTTACGAGCGCTACCCTGAAGATGTAGCCTTAATGAAAGAGATTGGGCTGACACATTACAGGACATCGATCAATTGGTCGAGGTTTCTCATAGATTACGAGAATGGGATAGTGGATGAGGCCTATGCTCGTTACATTGATGATCTGATCAATGAATTAATCGCAGCAGGTGTAGAGCCGATGTTTTGCTTAGAGCACTATGAACTTCCTGCTGTTTTGCTTGAGAAGTACGGCGGATGGTCATCAAAGCATGTTGTCGAGCTGTTTGTTCTCTATGCAGAAAAGGTGTTTGAACGCTACGGAGACCGAGTCAAGCATTGGTTTAGTTTTAATGAACCGATTGTTGTTCAGACACGTGTTTATCTAGATGCGATACGATATCCGTTTGAGCAAAATACGAAGAAATGGATGCAGTGGAACTATCATAAAGCGCTGGCAACAGCAAAAGTGGTGAAGCTGTTTCAGGAGATGGGTTTGAAGGAATCGGCAGGAGCCAAAATCGGCGTGATTCTCAATCCAGAAGTGACGTATGCAAGATCGTCTGCTCCCCATGACCAAGAAGCGGCACGTATGTATGACTTGTTTTTTAATCGAGTGTTCCTAGATCCTTCCATCAAAGGGGAGTATCCAGAGGAACTGATCGATGTGTTGAAAAAGCATGATATTCTTTTCGATTCCACAGAGGAAGAGCTTCAGATCATCAAGAATCATACGGTGGATGTTGTTGGGCTTAACTTGTACTATCCGCATCGTGTCAAGGCACCGAGTAAGGCTTGGAACGAAGGGACGCCTTTTCATCCATCCTATTATTACGATATGTTTGAGCTTCCAGGGAGAAAAATGAATCCTTTCAGAGGCTGGGAAATCTACCCGAAGATTGTCTATGATATGGGGATGAGAATAAAAGAAGAATACGGAAATATTGAGTGGTTTGTGGCCGAAAATGGCATGGGTGTAGAAAAGGAAGAACGGTTTAAAACTGAAGACGGTATCATTGATGATCAGTATCGCATTTCATTTATCAGCCAGCATTTGAAACGGGCACTTCAAGCGAAAGCAGAAGGATCAAATTGCACAGGCTATATGCTTTGGGCATTTACAGACAATGTATCGCCGATGAATGCCTTTAAAAACCGCTACGGATTAGTCGAAATCCAGCTGGAGAATGAACGAAATCGTCAGCTGAAAGCATCTGCGTATTGGTACCAGACGTTAATCAAAACAAGGGAACTGCAGGTTGAAACAGAAGTCATTTATCAATAGGAGTGATGAGAAATGAAACGAATCATTCTCGCTTGTGCAGCAGGAATGTCAACGTCTATTGTGGTGTCCAAAATGAAGGCTGCCGCAGAAGCTAAAGGGCTGGATTACTATATTTATGCTATACCTGAAGGAGCCATTGCAGATGAACTAGAAGAGCATGGAGAGGATGTACAGGCGATTTTACTTGGACCGCAAGTAAGCTTTATGAAAAAAGCAGCTGAAAAAACGGCGGCTCCCTATCAAATACCTGTCGATGTCGTCAATGTAAGATTATACGGAACAGCAAACGGAGAAAAAATTCTAGAGCATGCACTGAAACTAGTAAATGAATCTTGAATAATTGGAGGAGAAGCAGATGACGGTATTAGAGGAAATGCAGGGAGCAGCCTTTCAAATCATTGCCCATGCAGGCGAGGCAAGAAGTCATTATGTAGAAGCGATTCGTCTAGCAAGAGCGGATGATTTTGAAAAAGCGCAGCAGTTGATCGAAAAAGGGGAGGAAGCGTTTCGAAGCATCCACAACCTGCATCTGTCGCTGATTCAAAAAGAAGCGGCAGGTGAACAGCTTCCTTTTTCTTTACTGCTCATACACGCAGAAGATCAAATGCTCACAACAGAGACCATTCATCTGCTCGCCATCGAAATGATCGAAATGTGTAAAAAAATGAATACCCTGTCAAAATAGTTGTCAATGAATAACCAATTTCTGTTATAATCATTCGGTAGATAAAGAGAAAGCAGGATTGGTGAATGAAGAAAACATGTATGCTGATGACGATTGGTCTTATGCTGCTGCTCATTTCGGGCTGTATGGGAATGAAGGAGCAGGCGGGAGGAAGCCAGCAAGTCATCAAAGAGGAAAAGGGTCGATTACAAACAAAAGACATTCAGCAGAAAAAAGAAACGGCAGTGATAGAGACAAAAAGCTGGATAAAGCAAAAGGAGCCGGTCGAGCTTCCGATTTTGATGTATCATAGTATCTCAAGCGGCAACTCGTTACGTGTGCCAAAGAGCGAATTTGCAACTCATATGAAATGGCTGAAGGACAACGACTATGTCACACTGTCGCCAGAAGAGGTGTACCGCGTTTTCACAACAAATTCGATGCCAAGTAAGAAGAGTGTCCTCATTACATTTGATGATGGATATACGGATAACTATACAAAGGCATTTCCGATTTTAAAGCAGTATGAAATGAAAGCAACGATTTTCATGATTGAGCAATCCATTGGCCGTCCAAATCACTTAACGGATGAGCAAATGGACGAGATGATGGCACATGGGATATCGATTGAGAGTCATACGATTCATCATTTAGAGCTCAATCGATTATCAAAGCAGCAGCAGGAAGAGGAGTTAAAAGGATCAAAGACATTCTTCGATCAGCGATTTTCTCAGCGTACGAGAATGGTCAGCTATCCTGTCGGGCGCTATAATGAAGAGACGTTGAAGCTGGCGAAGGAAGCCGGATATCAAATGGCTGTCACCACTGAACCAGGACATGCGAAGAAGGAACAAGGCATGATGTCATTGCACCGCGTCCGTATTTCACCGGGACTTTCACCAGAAAGCTTTGGCAGGCTGGTAGAAGGGAAGTAACGATCAATGTTTCACATGAAACATTTTTCGCCAAGTTTCACCAAAATGAATCACCGCCCATACACCTTGACATGATATGTCTTGGTTTCAACTGTTATTATAAGAGACACTTAGATAGACAGAACTTTCATTACCAGGGGAGTTCTGTTTTTTAAAATTGTCATTCAAACCCTACATCGTAAGAAACACCTCAATGAAAGACTCAAAGTATCAAGCCCGCCAATGAAGTGAGAATCAAATATTGCTCAGCAACGCAAAACTTAAGAAACCCTACATAGAAAAACCAATTGAGAAAAGAAAGAAAGAAGGAATATGTCAAACTTTTTTGGAATCGACCATGTTCAACTAGCTGCCCCAAAAGGCAGTGAAGAGAAAGCTCGTTTGTTTTTTGGCAAAATTTTAGGGATGAAAGAAATACCTAAGCCTAGTAATCTAGCTAAACGCGGAGGTGTCTGGTTCCAATGCGGTCATCATCAGCTTCACATTGGCATTCAGGAACATTTTCAAGCTGCAAAGAAAGCTCATCCAGCTTTTCTTGTAAAGAGTCTATCGGAATTAAAAGAAGCATTATTGAAGCATCACATTCGTATAAGAGAAGATGAGCCATTGGAGGGAGTCAATCGGTTTTATGTAGAAGATCCTTTTGGGAATCGAATTGAGTTTTTAGAGAGAAGAGACTAGAAGACAAAAAGAAGGCTGTTGAGGAAATCTCGACAGCCTGTTTGTTATTGATAAACGGGATAGCCCGTTATTTTAATATCTTTTCCGATTGGTTCCACGGTGAGTTGATCCAGTTCAATGGCATCACTCATGAGGCGTATGCCTTCGCCTCCGAAAAAGGAAGGGGAAAGTCGTCCTCCAATGAGCTTAGGCGCCATATAGATGACGAGTTTATCTACCAGCTGCTGCTCTAAGAATGAGGCGTTAATCTGGCCGCCGCCTTCAATCATGAGAGAGGAGATATTTTTTTCTCCCAGCACTTGAAGCACTTCTTTCAGGGGCACCCGCGTGTCGCTGTCTGTCATGAAGACACGGACGCCAGCTTCTTCTAAAGCCGCTCGTTTTTCCTTATCGGCTTGCTTTGTTGTAAAGATCCATGTAGGTGCCATCTGATCCGTGACGATCTTTGCTGTCAGTGGTGTTGACAGCTTAGAGTCTAAGACAATTCGAATCGGATTATTCCCATTTGGAATCCGCGCAGTTAATGAAGGATCATCGTGAATGACGGTTTGAGCACCGACCAAAATCGCATCATTGATACTGCGGATATGGTGAGCGTCATAACGGGATGTCTCAGATGTAATCCACTTGCTGTCAGACGTGGCAGAGGCGATTTTTCCATCTAAGGTAATGCCTGCTTTGAGCGTCACAAAAGGTGTTTTTTTCGTAATAAAGTGATTAAATACTTCATTCATCAGAATGGATTCTTGTTCAAGTACGCCCGTGATGACTTGAATGCCTGCGTCTTGTAAAATGGCAATCCCGCGGCCAGCGACAAGCGGATTCGGATCAAGTGCTGCCACGACAACAGTTTCGACGCCGGCTTTTACAAGTGCTTCCGCGCAAGGGCCTGTGCGTCCATGGTGGGAACAAGGCTCGAGGGTCACATAAATAGTGGCTCCTTTTGCTTTGTCTCCGGCCATGTTGAGTGCATGAATTTCAGCATGTGGTTCACCGGCTTTCATATGAGCACCGACTCCAACAATTTCATTCTCTCGCACAATCACAGCCCCGACGAGCGGGTTCGGAGATGTCTGACCTTTCATTGCCCGTGCATTATCAAGGGCTAGCTTCATATATCGCTCATGATGTGGCAATCGTACGCACCTCTTGCTCCGCCTTCATGTGACCTGAGCGGTTGATTTTTGTCTGCAAGTATTTTTCGTTAAATTCAGAGACATCTCCCCAAAGCGGAATGCGTCCAGAAAGAGATAAACCTGCATGGCTGATCGCATCTGTCTTTTTCGGATTATTGGTAATGAGTCTGACTGGCTTTGTACGAAGTGTTTGAAGAACGGCAATGGCTTCTTCATATTGACGTGTGTCATCTTCAAAACCAAGTGCTTCGTTCGCTTCTACTGTATCGTAGCCGTTTTCTTGAAGAATATAAGCCATGGCTTTACTGAAAAGACCAATGCCGCGGCCTTCATGATTGGCTAAGTAAAACAGGGCTCCTGCCCCATTGTCCTCGATCATTCGCATAGACTGCTTCAATTGGAATCCGCAGTCGCAGCGCTTGCTTCCGAAAATATCGCCAGTGTGGCAAATGGAATGCATGCGGATAAGGGCTTCGTCAGCTTGCTCAAAATCCCCGTATACTAGAACGCTTGACTGCTGATGATCAGCAAGCTGGCGGGACGAGAGGCTTTCAATTAAAGCTTCATCTGACAATGGCTCTCTTCCATCGTCTTTTAACCATGAATACCAGTTGAACATGACAGTTCTGCCGTCTAAATTCACTGGCAGTTTAATGGGTCCAGTGATATATATATACCCGTCTTCTTGCTGTACTCGTTTGATTTTATCTTTTAATATGGCTGTTTTAAGCTCTGTGTGTTTGTCCATATTCTGCACCTTCTTTTTAGTCTGTTTCTTCAATCTGTAAACGAACGAGAACGCCAAATGGATCAACAAATTCGCTGCTTTTTCCTGTCGTGTTGACTTGAGTGCCTGCTTTTGTCAGGCGTTCGATGACGGATTGTCTGTCTGCTTCTTCTGGGAAAACCAGTGTATAGCTTCTAATTCCTGAAAAACGTGGATCAATGGCTCCTTTTCGTCCGCGTCCCCATGCATTAAAGGCAAGGTGGTGGTGGTACACACCAGCAGCGATAAATACGCTTGCTGGTGGAGCCATTCGGATATGAAAACCGAGCGTATTGACATAAAAGGAATCTGCTTCTTCTGGGTTGAGATGGAAATGCAAGTGTCCCATCACTGTGCCCGCAGGGAGTCCTTCCCATGTGGTATCAGCGGCTTCCTGCAGAAGTCCATCTCCATCAAGCGGTGCATTTCCGCCACCTTTCAGTTCTCCATGCTCACCTACCCAAATGTCCTCAGGACGGTCAGCATAAATTTCTACGCCAATGCCGTCAGGATCACTTAAATAAATGGCTTCACTGAAAAAGTGATCGCTTGCTCCAATTAAAGGATAGCCTTTTTTGATCACATGTGCCAGCCATGTGCCCAGGTTTTTTCTGGTAGGTAATAAAACAGCAAAGTGATAAAGTCCTGGCTCATGATCAGGCTTCTCTTTGAGCTGTGCATCTTCTTTTAACAAAAGAATCGGTTCCTTTGCATTGCTGCCAAGTGTCACCGTGGAATCTGTTTTTTCTAATATAGTAAATCCTAAAATGTCTGTATAAAAAGGTAAAGAACGATCAAAGCTGGATACATGTAATTCTGTCACACCCAACCTTAGCTGCTCAATTGTCTTCAAGCTCGGTCATCTCCTTCATGATATATGCATCGGCATGTTCAAATGTTTTTGAAAATCTATAAAAAATGAATACCTTGTTACTTTTAGTAACTAAACTATATAATAGTTAGTGACTTATTTCAAGTAATTAATTATGTTATAATGAAAAAAAGAGAAAAAAGCAGGAGGGAGTAAGATATGGCTCAAGTAGATGGCTGCCCAATTACAGATGCCATGGAGATTCTAGGCAAGAAGTGGGTCATTCTCATCATCAATCAGCTTCTGACAGGGCCTAAGCGTTTTTGTCAGCTTGAAAATGAAATGAACATCAGCGGAAGATTACTATCAGAAAGGCTGAAGGATTTAGAAGCTGAGGGACTTGTTGAGAAAAAAGTATATCCCGACATTCCAGTGCGGATAGAATACGAATTAACAGTGCAAGGAAAGAAAACTGAACCGATTATTCGTGAAATGTATGCATGGTCTTTAGAGCGTAAAAACAGCAAAATAGAGGAACATGTTCCTTCTTAATCGATTTCGATCAGTGTGTCTGATCGAAATTTTTTTGTGTGATTTTCCAGAAAACTAAGACAATAGTATGAAAAATGATATTGACAATTATTTCACCCATTATATAATATCAAGGAGAAGAGGGTTCTTTTCCCTGTAATGGAATGGAGGTTATGCCATGGTATTATGAATGGGACAGATTGCCTAAAACTCTTATCCATCCATCATTTAGAAGCAGACATCTTTGACTTTAGGAAGCAAAGATTTATTTTTTCAACTCAATTGATAATGATTATCATAATCATCTATAAGTGTGTTCCAGCACTTATGAAGGTTATTTTTTTTATTGTCTATTGAGAATAATTATCAATATCATTTAGGAGGGCTCACATGAAAGTCATTCGTTCAACGTCACCCGTATTATTATTCCTTAGTTTTGTTCTATTATTTGCTCTAGCTCCTGTTAGCTCAGCCTCAGCAGCTGGCTTAGCAGATGGTCAATATTCAGCGCAATATGTGGTATGGAAAGCTGATAGCGATTCGAATTCAACAGCGAATACGTATTTCGAAAAACCAGCCAAGCTTGTCGTAAAGGATGGAAAAATCAAAGCGCAAGTCACGTTAACGAATAGCTCTTGGATCACCAGCTTTAAAACGCTCGATCAAGGTGTCTATAAAGATGCGAAGGTGATCAGTACAAATACAGCTGCGAATAAGAGAACAGTAGAATTCAATGTGAACAGCCTGACTGAGGCCGTACCAGCAAAAGTGAGTGTGACTGTACCGGCTATCGGATATACAGGCAATTACGACATTCGCCTCAAGTTTGATGCGGCATCTGTTCAATAGAAAGGGAGGAAATTCGCTTGATGAAAAAAAGAATGAGGCTGTCAGTCTTCATGGCGGTTTTTTTACTGGCACTTATGCTGCCTTTTTCAAACGCACAGGCTGCCGCATTAAAGGATGGTACATACTCCGTCAATTATACAGTGCTAAAAGCTGAAGGAAATGCGGTCTCAATGGCAAATGATTACTGGCTAAAACCAGCAAAAGTGATAGCGAAAAATGGGAACCTGACAATACAAATGACAATTAAAAATAGTAGCTGGGTAACGGAATTTAAAGTACCGGGAAATGGCGGCTATGTCGATACAACCGTTCTCTCAACAAATAAAAAAGCCAATACAAGGCTCGTTCAGTTCCAAGCTCAAAGCTTGTCTAAACCAATCAAGTCAAAAATTCATGTCACTGTGAAATCTGCTGATTATGATCATGATTACACCATTCAGCTGAAATTCGATGAAAGCAGCATCAAGTCACTTTCGTCTAACAATGCAAATCAATCAGCGGGTGCAGCAGAAAGTCAGCAGCCATCAAAAGAATCAACGAACAAAGCTGATTCATCCACAACGAAACAAGAAGAAAATCCTCAAACTGGTGATACAAGCCAGACAGGGTGGCTCCTTGTGCTTGTCTTATGTTCAGGCGGGTTTTTAGCAAGAAAGTGGATCATCAAGCATTAACGGAAGGAAGTGTCACCATTTGAAACGTCTTTTTCATCTAAAGGCAGCCATTCTGCTCGTTTTATTCAGTTTGTTGACTGCGTTTCAGATTCCTCAAGGAACAGCTCAAGCGGCATCATTCGTTGATGGTGAATACACAGTTGGATTCACCGTTTTAAAAAATGGCAGCACAGAAGCGTCCATGATGGATACCTATACAGAAAAGCCAGCTAAGCTGATTGTGGAAAATGGCAAGAAAACAGCCTATGTCACACTGAAGCAAAGCAAAGAAATAACAGATTTCAAGGTCGAACAAAATGGTGCTCTCGTTACCACTGAAACGGTCAGTGAGGACGAAACAGCCAATACACGTGTGATCAAATTTAATGTCGACGACTTATCAGCGAAATTAAACGGCTGGGTGAAAATTTACTGGGATTTAGGCGGCTTTATTTATGACGAAGCATATGACGTACAGCTTGCATTCGATCAAAGCAGCCTCACACTCGTTACGCCTGCAAAACCAGATGATAACGAAACAAAACCGGATGACCAAAACGGTACAAAACCAGATGATAACGAAACAAAACCGGATGACCAAAACGGTACAAAGCCAGACGATAACGAAACAAAACCGGATGATCAAAATGGTACAAAGCCAGACGATCAACCGACAAAACCAGGTAATAACAATGGCACAAAACCAGATGATTCCGCGCAAAATCAATTAAAAGATGGCGTATATCGTATCAATTACAGTGTACTAAAAGGGGATACGGATGAGGCATCTCGAATGAGTGATTACTTCTCACACCCTGCATCCTTAACTGTCAAAAATGGAAAGCAAACCATTTCCTTTACGGTGAAGGACCATAAGTCTGTCGCTTCTTTGAAAACAGAGAAAGACGGTTCTTATCAAGAAGCCAAAACAGTCAGCAAGGATGAAGCAAAAAACACAAGAGTGGTTTCATTTGATGTAGATGATTTGAAAAAAGCGGTAAAAGGAAAAGTACACATTGTAGTAGCAGTTGCTAACTATGACCAAACCTACGATATTCGTTTTCAATTTGATTCAACAAGTATCGCTCCAGTGAAGGACGGGCAGGTGGTAGAGGAAGAAACACCAGCTGCACCAGAAACACCAAAACCAAACACACCAACAACAGAAACAAATAACGGCGGAGCAAATCAAGAGACGGCTCAGCTAAAAGATGGTGTATACAAGCTTCCTTTCTCAATGAAGAAAGCAGACAAGGATGAGCTTTCTCGTATGAACGATTACGTCGTGAGTCCTGCGACACTGGTTGTAAAAAATGGCCGCCATTTCGTTTCATATACAGTGAAGAACAGCTCAGCGATCACGTCATTCCAAGTAGGAACAGGCGGAAAGTTTGAGGAGACACTTGTCGCGAAGACAGATCAAAAAGCAGATACACGCGTCATTCAATATGAAGCAAAAAGTTTAAGTGGAGCTCAGGCTGCACGCGTAAAAATTGATATTCCAGCTGCGAACTACCATGAGCAGTACGATGTCAAACTCGTCTATGACACAAAAGGAATCGCTCTCGGTGAGGGAAGCGGAATTTCAACGGTCATTGGAGACGATGAGAGTATCGGCTTTATCAAAAATCCAAATGATCACGATTCTCAAACGAATCAACTTGAGAATGCAGTACCTGAGGAAACGGGTGCGGAGCAGATGACATTTACGCCATCAGATGATCAAACCAAATCTGAGTCTGGACAGCTGAATCCGAAAACGGGAGATACCTCTCTTCTTTGGATGTATATTCTTTTGTTCGGCGGGTCGTTATTCGTACTCGTCAGAAAATATCAAACACGGACAAGATAGACTGTTTATTTTATGTGAGATGCGCCATTTATGCTGGCGCATCCACTCTCTTTTTTCGAAAGGAGGCTTCTATTTTTGAAGCATCGAATGTTATGTACCTTGATCGCTGCCTTCAGTGTGTGCATGATCTTATCGGGCTGCTCACAGTCAGCTGAAAGCTCAGCAAAAGGCAAAAAAAGCGCTGAATCAAGTGAGCGCATTGTAGCAACGACTGTAGCTGCTGCGGAGATCATGGATGCTTTAGAGGTGGATCTTGTCGGGGTGCCAACAAGTCAAAAATCCTTGCCAGCTCGTTACAAAGGACTGCCGGAAGTCGGTAACCCAATGAGCCCGGACATGGAAATCATCCAATCACTTCAACCGACAGATGTCCTGTCTGTCACAACCCTTCAATATGATTTAGAGACACCCTTTCAGCAAGCAGGTGTCCCTGCCACATACCTAAATCTCGAGAGCATGGCTGACATGGAGAAGGCCATCACGAAGCTTGGAGATCAGTATGACAGAAAGAAGCAGGCTGAACGCATTGTGTCTGAGTTTGAGCAAAAAAAGAAAGACATTCAAGAGAGGACGAAAGGAAAAAGCAAGCCGTCCGTTCTGGTTTTGCTTGGTGTGCCAGGCAGTTATTTGGTGGCGACAGAGAATTCATATATTGGTGATCTTGTGCGTATCGCAGGAGGAAAGAATATTGTCAAAGGCGAGAAAATGGAGTATTTGGCATCCAATACGGAGTATTTACAAAAAGCCAATCCAGATATCATTCTCCGGGCCGCACATGGGATGCCAGACGAAGTCGTCCAAATGTTTGATCAAGAATTCAAAACAAATGACATCTGGAAACATTTCAATGCGGTCAAACAAGACCGGGTGTATGACCTCGAAGAAAGCTTATTCGGGACAACAGGCAATTTAAAGGCAACAGAAGCATTAGATGAATTGACTCGTATGTTGTATCCGTCATAAGCGGCGAATCTTAATGATAAAAGGACGTTCAAGATGAAAAAAACAGGGATTTTATTTCTGATAGTCAGTCTCTTACTGGTCTGCGTATTTATTTATTCAGCCATTACTGGGAGCATTCATGTCACCCCATTTGAATTATTAGAAGGGCTCATCACCGGTCAACATGCACAGGTAGAAATCATTAAAGATTTGAGAATTCCCCGCATGCTTATCGCGATGTTTACAGGGGCCGCCTTATCTGTCTCCGGTGTACTGCTGCAGTCGGTCATGAGGAATCCGTTAGCTGATGCCGGCGTCATTGGCATTTCATCAGGAGCCAGCTTCTTTTCATTAATGGCGATTACAGCGCTTCCTCAATTTTATTTCTACTCTCCTTTATTTTCGGTTTTAGGCGGGGCTATTGCGTGTTTCCTCGTGTACGTTCTGTCTTGGAAGGGTGGTTTAAGCCCGATCCGCATGATCTTGGTTGGGATCGCCATCAATGCCATGTTTACTGGGATGGCTGAAGCATTTGTGACCATTTGCAGCTATTTCAATATCACAATTAATCAGTCAGGGCAGTCGAATCTCACGATGAAAACGTGGGGAGATGTCCGTTTAATCGGTATCTATGGTGTCGCCGGCCTTGTCGTTGCACTCTTCTTCAGCAGATGGTGCAACCTCCTGGCTCTTCAGGACAAGACAGCGAAAAATTTAGGATTGCGTGTGACCAGAATGCGCCTTTTGATTTCCATCACAGCCGTTTTACTTGCGGCGGTGACAGCTGCAGTAGCGGGCGTGATAGCCTTTGTCGGCTTGCTCATTCCGCATATTTCAAGAAGACTCGTCGGCTCGGATCACCGGGTACTGATTCCATTTTCTGCGTTAAGCGGGGCTTTGCTTATTTTAACGGCTGATACGCTTGGCAGGACGCTTGTGGCGCCAAATGAGATTCCAGCTTCTACGATCATGGCCGTGATTGGCGGGCCGTTTCTGATCTTTTTATTAAGAAGGGGGGACCGTCTCCATGGACATTCGTGAGGTGTCATTCTCATATGATCAGCAGAAGGACATTGTTCAATCGGTCACAACACAGATTGAAAAGGGGAAAATTACAACCATTATCGGTCCAAATGGCTCGGGAAAATCCACACTGCTTTCCTTAATGGCGAATAATCATTGTCCAAATAAAGGGCAAATTCACTTAGACGGGCAAACGCTGAATACGTTCAAGCCAAAGGAGCTGGCAAAAAAGCTCGCTGTCGTCCATCAGCAAAATGAAGCGCCGCTTGATTTAACGATCGAACGGGTCGTGGCATTCGGCAGAACGCCGTACCAGACGATGCGCGGAGGAGACAAGAAAGAGGATGAGAGAGCAATAGAGTGGGCGCTGTCCAGTACAAAGCTAACGGAAAAACGAAAGGTGCCGCTCGCCTCACTGTCAGGTGGAGAGCGGCAGCGTGTATGGATTGCGATGGCGCTTGCGCAAAAAACACCAATCCTTTTCTTAGATGAACCGACAACTTATTTGGATATTTACTATCAATTTGACATTCTTGAGCTGATCCGTGAGCTGAATGCCATGCATGGATTAACCATTGTCATGGTGCTGCACGACATGAATCAGGCTGTCCGCTACAGCGATATCATCATAGCGATGAAGGATGGACAGATCATCAGTGAAGGACAGCCAAACGATGTGTTAACAGAGGAAAACGTGCGGCACATTTATGATGTGTCTGTCACGATTAGACAGGATGCAGAAACAGGGATGTATATTGTGCCTGTTGGTATATAAGCTGTGCAAAAAGCAGGTGAGACAGTGTGAAACGAGGAAAACGGCTCTGGCAGCGGATGCTGACGATTGTTTGTTTAGGAGTGTTTATTTATAGCGGTACAGCCATCGGCTTCGAACTTTTCGGTTATTATCAAAATCGCCAGGTGCTTGCAAAGGCCCAAACGATGTATGGACATCAAGAAGAAATGACTGAAAAACGGGAGCCGGGAAAGATCCGTTCGTCATTTGATGAGCTGCGGAAGGTGAATGAGGACATTGTCGGCTGGATCAATATGAAGGACACGATGATTCAGTATCCGATCGTTCAATCTCGCGATAATGCATTCTACTTAACTCGCAATTATTTAAAAAACGACACCCGGGCAGGCAGTATCTTTATGGATTATCGTAATGATGTCCTGCATGAAAGCCCAAATACAGTCGTGTACGGCCATCGGATGAGGGATGGATCCATGTTCGCTGGACTCACAAACTATCTAAAAAAAGATTTCTTCCAAGAGCACCGGACATTTCAGTACGATACGCTGTATCAAAGCTATGAAGCGGAGATTTTTGCTGTGTATGAAACGACGGTGGACTTCGACTATATTCAAACCGATTTTCAAGATCTTGGCGAATATGCGCACTACTTGCAAGCTGTGCGGAAGAAATCAATCTATCAAACGAAGACAGACGTGTCCACAGATGACCTCATCCTCACCTTATCGACCTGTGATCATGTGCTTGCACCTAAAAACGGGCGTCTCGTGGTACAGGCAAAGCTAAAGAAAGTTTACTAGAAAAGGAGAGACAGGCGGTTGAAATTTTCACATGTGATCTTGGCGGGACTCGTCTTGATGCTTCTCCTCGGGGGATGCAGTCAGGCAGCACCTGTAGAGAATGGAAGCGGGCAAGGAGCGCTGAAGATAAAGGATTTTACCGGAAGAACGCTGTCGTTTGATGAACCCCCTCAGCGTATCGTCGCTTTGTCGTCTGGGGACATGAGTATTGTGTATGCTTTAGGCGGTGAGGTGGTCGGCCGGCCAACTGCCGAGTTACCAGACAGCTTACAAAAGGCAAAGTCCGTACAAACGATTGGCACAACGCATCAATTTGATGTAGAGCTGATCACAAGCTTAAAGCCTGATGTTGTGCTTGGAAATGAACAGTTAAACAGCAAGGACATCTCTACAATAGAAGGAATTGGTTCACAGCTTCTTTTGACAAGCGCCAATTCAGTGAAGGACATCCAGCGTCAAATGACGTTATTTGGGGAGTTACTTGGGAAACAGCAACAGGCTAAAGCACTCAATGATCAAATTGAAGAGCGGAAAAAGCAGGTCAAGCAGCCTGAGAAAAAAGTGAAAACACTCGTTGTGTACGGTGCACCCGGCACATATATGGCGGCGCTTCCTCAATCCTTAAGCGGAGATTTACTGCATATCGCAGGGGGTGCAAACATCGCTGAGAATGAACCGGCACTCGAAAAATTCCCTCAATATGCCCAAATCAATGCAGAAAAGGTGATCGAAGCCGATC
The DNA here is from genome assembly GCF_038593315.1 of Bacillus sp. FSL P2-0069. Lineage (NCBI taxonomy): Bacteria > Bacillati > Bacillota > Bacilli > Caryophanales > Bacillaceae > Bacillus > Bacillus sp. FSL P2-0069. The sequence goes on along the minus strand of NZ_CP151984.1, from coordinate 3,439,778 downwards.
CTGATCTCATTCTGCTCATGACACACAGCAATCCTGAAGATGTGAAAGCAGGTTTTATGAGTGAAATGAAACAGAATGCAGCATGGCACGATGTATCTGCTGTCAAGAATGGCCGCGTGGAGGTTCTGCCTAGTGATCTATTCGGGACGAATCCAGGCGCAGACGTCATAAAGGCGATTGATGAACTAGAGAAGAGATTGAAGCGATTGTCATCATGAAGATGAATGCAGAGTTAGATTTTCAAAAAAGACAGTCGAGACGAAGATGGCTGATACCGGGACTGCTTCTTTCGCTAGGTGTGGGCATTTGTTTAGGGCTTGCCTTAGGTTCTGTTCAATTATCGCTGCAAGATTTGATCGCTGCTTTGACGGGATCAGGCCAGCCAGTCCATGAAAAAATCGTCATGGATTTACGTCTGCCTCGCGTTCTCATAGGTTTCATCGTCGGGGCCTGTCTCGCAGCATCAGGGGCCATTTTACAAGGAGTCGTCCGAAATCCACTCGCTGACCCCGGGATCATCGGTGTGACCGCCGGCGGCGGGTTAGCTGCTGTACTCAGCATGATTGTGTTTCCGCAATTCACTTATCTGCTTCCAGCGGCTGCCTTCCTAGGGGCTTTATTAGCGGCACTTGTTGTGTATATGTTGTCGTTTGATCAAGGAGTTTCACCACTGAAATTGATTCTGGCGGGTGTGGCAGTTAATGCCCTGCTTGGTGCGGTCATGAATGGATTTATGGTGCTTTATAGTGAGCGTGTGCAGGCTGTTCTGCCTTTTTTATCAGGAGGATTAAATGGACGGAGCTGGCATCACCTGAGCTTTGTGTCACCTTATGCGATTGCTGGATTGTGTCTTTGTTTTTTTGCGATCAAGCCGGCAAATCTTCTTTTGCTTGGTGATGAGTCAGCACAGCTGCTCGGCCTTAGAGTCGAGCGAACCCGATTTTTCTTAATTGCACTGGCGGCGCTTTTGGCGGGTGCAGCTGTAAGCGTGAGCGGTTTAATTGGATTTGTCGGTCTTGTCGTCCCTCATTTTATCCGCCTTTTAATTGGAGATGACTACCGGTACCTGCTGCCGATCTCAATGCTTGGCGGCGGCGTACTTGTGGTCTTTGCTGATACAGCAGCACGGGTATGGTTTACACCGGTTGAACTGCCTGTTGGTATCCTGCTTGCCTGTATCGGTGCACCTTTCTTCCTCTATTTATTAAAAAAGAAAGGGAGGGGTTAAGTTGGATGTGATTGCGATGGATGACGTGAGTCTCAGTCAAGGAGGCTTTCGGCTGTCGTCTATATCAGCAGCTGTGCCTAAAGGAAGTGTAACAGGCATTATTGGACCGAATGGGTCAGGGAAGTCGACGTTTATTAAAGCAGCCGCACGTCTTACGTCGATTGAAAGCGGCATGATTTATATTCACGATATCCCGCAAAAAGAAATGACAGCACAGGAGATTGCACAGGAAATCGCCGTTCTGATGCAGACGAGAACGGCGATCCCATCGATGACAGTACGTGAGCTGGTCGCACTTGGACGCAGTCCGCATCGTTCGATCTGGAAAAAGAGCTCGAAGACAGATCAGGAAGCGGTAGAGTGGGCGCTTGATGTGACAAATAGCCGCGTGAATGAAAACAGGATGCTGCATACATTGTCAGGCGGAGAAAGGCAAAAGGCGTATATTGCAATGGCACTGGCTCAGAAGACAGAAACGATTATTCTGGATGAGCCTACCACTTACTTAGATATTGCGCACCAACTTGATTTATTAGAGCTGCTCAAACAGCTGAATGAAACACATGGAATCACCATTTTAATGGTACTTCATGACCTGCAGCAGGCAGCAAAATATTGTGACCGCCTGATTGCGATGAAGCGTGGTCAGGTTTACCAAATAGGGACACCAAAGGAAGTATTAACAGAAAACTTTTTCAAAGAGGTCTTTGGGATTCAGGCAGAGGTTCACCTAGATGGAGAGCATCCGCTCATTATCCCAATCGCTTCGATCCAACAACAAAAGGGAGATGAACCAAACATGATCATTGTAAACAACCAGGTTAGAGTAGAAAAAGGCAGTGCAGACCACCTTGTTAAGCGTTTTAACAAGCAGGGACAAGTAGAATTCATGGAAGGATTTTTAGGCATGGAAGTCTGGGTCACGCAGCAGACAACTGATTACGATGAGGTGACCATTCATACCCGCTGGAATCGAAAAGAAGACTTTGTGAACTGGACAAAATCTCAGGCATTTGGAGATGCACACGCTCACGGAAAAGCGAAACCTGAAGGCCTATTAAAAAACAAAATTACGTACTATGAAGTCCAAGTGACAAGACCTGCTTTACAGAAAAAAGCCTAAAAAGAAACACAGCGCTGCGGCCCACATGCAGCGCTGTTTTTTTGCGATTTTTTATTTTCCGTCACATATTTTTGACAAAGTATTCAAACAACTGACACAATACCATCCAATTTTTAGGTAAAATTTACTTTATTTTTGAAGCGTATGGGTGTAAAGTACAGGTATAAATAACTAACCGAATGAAAATCAAGAGTAAAATTTCACCGAGTGAACCATTTCAAATGGACTTTTATTTGTGAAACATTGAACAAATGGTGAATATTTTGTGAAGTGGTGAGCATGAATCGTTCGGCATGTGAAAGTAAGGGAGGATGTAAGGCTGTGAGTGAGCTGTTTTTAGCAAGATTTCAATTTGCTTCAACGACATTATTTCATTTTATTTTTGTTCCTATGTCAATAGGTTTGGTGTTTATCGTCGCATTGATGCAGACCCTTTATGTCGTCAAGAAAAAAGACATCTATAAAAAGATGGCGAAGTTTTGGGGTCACCTGTTCTTACTTAACTTTGCAGTAGGTGTGGTAACAGGGATTCTGCAGGAATTCCAGTTTGGGATGAACTGGTCAGATTATTCAAGGTTTGTCGGTGATGTCTTTGGTGCACCGCTTGCCATTGAAGCACTTTTGGCCTTTTTCCTTGAATCTACATTTATTGGACTTTGGATATTCGGCTGGGATCGTCTGCCGAAGAAGATTCATTTATTGTGCATTTGGCTTGTTTCCCTTGGTACGATCTTTTCGGCATTTTGGATTTTACTCGCTAACTCATTTATGCAGGAGCCAGTTGGATTTGCCATTAAAAATGGCCGTGCAGAAATGAATGATTTTGGCGCTCTTGTGACGAACCCGCAGCTTTGGGTTGAGTTTCCGCACGTTCTATTTGGTGCACTGGCAACAGGAGCTTTCTTTATTGCAGGAGTTAGTGCCTATAAAATGATCAAAAAACAAGAAATCGCCTTTTTCAAAAAGTCATTCCAGATTGCGATGGTCCTCGCTTTAATTTCTGGTTTAGGTGTGGCGTTCTCTGGACATGATCAAGCGAAGCACTTAATGAAATCACAGCCAATGAAGATGGCAGCAAGTGAAGCCCTTTGGAAGGATAGTGGAGATCCAGCAGCTTGGACACTATTTGCCAACATTGACACAAATAAAAAAGAAAACTCTGCGGAGATCAATATTCCGTTTGCTTTAAGTTATTTGGCGTATCAGAAGTTCAGTGGAGATGTTCCAGGCATGCTGACACTTCAAAAAGAATATGAAGCCAAGTTTGGTCCTGGAGACTACATTCCGCCAGTGAAAACAACATTCTGGAGCTTTAGAATCATGGTCGGTGCTGGCATGCTGATGATTTTTGCTAGTATGATTGGCTTATATTTGAGCTTTAGAAAGAAACTAGAAACGAACAAATGGTTTTTACGCTTCATGGTAGGGATGATCGCGTTTCCGTTTATTGCGAACTCAGCCGGCTGGATCATGACTGAAATTGGGCGTCAGCCGTGGACTGTCTTTGGTATGATGACGACAGCTCAATCGATTTCACCGAACGTATCGTATGGCATGCTGTTATTCTCAGTCATTAGCTTTACGGTGATGTATCTGATTCTTGCCATTTTGCTTGCCTACTTATTCATTCGAGAAATTAAAAAAGGTGCACATTCTGAAGAGGATACAGATCAAAAGGATGAAACGGACCTGTCTACAGATCCATTTGATGGAGGCGCATATCATGGTATATCTTAACGAGATTTGGTTTATTCTTGTCGCAGTATTGTTTGTTGGATTTTTCTTCTTAGAAGGATTTGATTTTGGTGTCGGGATGTCCATGCAGCTGCTTGGAAAGGACGCGCACGAGCGCCGCATTTTAATCAATACGATTGGTCCTTTCTGGGATGCGAATGAGGTCTGGCTAATTACAGCTGGCGGCGCTATTTTCGCTGCATTTCCTCACTGGTATGCCACGATGTTCAGCGGATACTATATTCCGTTTGCGGTTCTCCTCTTAGCGCTCATTGGGCGCGGCGTCGCCTTTGAATTCCGAGGGAAGGTTGAGAAAGCCTCTTGGATTAAAGCGTGGGACTGGGTGATCTTCTTTGGCAGTCTGCTTCCGCCGTTTTTGCTCGGTGTGTTATTCACGAGTATTTTACGAGGGATGCCAATTGATCAAGACATGAACATGTACGCTGGATTTACGGACTTTGTGAATCTTTACTCAGTGATCGGCGGGTTAGCTGTGACGGTTCTTTGTCTGCTGCATGGCTTGATTTTCGTCACACTTCGTACAGAGGGTGACTTAAGAGACCGTGCAAGAAAACTAGGCCAGCGTGTCCTGCTCATTGCACTCCCTGTTCTTGTTATATTTGTCGGTGTGTCCATCATTGAAACAGATATTTATACTGTACGCCCGATCATCACCATTCCATTAACTGTGCTGATTGTGGTTTGTTATGTAGCTGCCCTTGTTTTGATGAGAAAAGAACGTGATGGCTGGACATTCTTATTCACAGGCGCAGGCATCATGGTGACGGTGTCCATGCTGTTTACTGCATTGTTCCCGCGCGTCATGATTAGTTCAATCAGTCATTCATTTGATCTCACAATTCAAAACGCTGCATCTGGATCTTATTCACTGACGGTCATGACGATTGTTGCTGTTTCTTTGCTGCCCTTTGTGCTTGGGTATCAAATTTGGAGCTATTACGTCTTCCGTAAACGTGTAAGCGGTAAGGAGCCAATGACCTACTAATGGATAAACGTTTGCTTCAATTAAAAGGAATGAGAGGGCTTCTTGCCCTCTTAGGTATTGTGTCACTCATCCAAGGAGCAAGTATTATTTTCCAAGCACAGTGGCTGGCACATGCCATTACAACGCTGTTTGACGGGAAAAGCCTCTCGCAGGCAACGCCTTATGTCATGCTGTTTCTTGCTGCCTTTGTTGTGCGGCACGGTCTCACCTTGATTCGGGAGAAGGTCATGTTTACCTACTCTTCCCGAATTGGAGCAGACGTCAGAAAGCAGCTGTTAGACCAACTCTTTCGATTAGGGCCTGCCTTCGCAAAGAAAAAAGGGACAGGAAAGCTTGTCACATTAGCAATGGAAGGAATTGCTCAATACCGTCAGTATTTACAGCTGTTTTTGCCGAAAATGGTGAACATGGCAGTGATTCCGGCGGTGGTCCTTATCTATGTGTGGACATTAGATGAAACATCAGCCGTCATTTTAATTGTGACGCTGCCAATTTTAATTATTTTTATGATTTTGCTAGGCCTTGTTGCTCAGCGTAAAGCGGCCAAACAATGGAGATCGTATGAGAAATTATCCAATCATTTTACTGACTCTCTCCGGGGCCTTGAGACGCTGCGTTACTTAGGTATCAGCAAAAAACACTCCCGTAATATTGCGGAGGTGTCAAAGCGATATCGAAAAGCGACCATGAGTACACTGAAGGTCGCCTTTCTGTCATCGTTTGCCCTCGATTTCTTTTCCATGCTATCAATTGCAACCGTCGCTGTTTTTCTTGGCTTACGTTTAATTGAAGGAGAGCTTCTGTTATTGCCGGCTTTGACGGCGCTTATGCTGGCGCCGGAGTATTTTCTGCCGGTACGTGAAGTGGGAAATGATTATCATGCGACGTTAAATGGAAAAGAAGCGAATGAAGCCATGCAGGTCATTTTAGAAGAAAAAGGCTTCCGCGCCCAGGAGACACAATCTGTGCAGCTGAATAAGTGGGATGAACAATCCGTGCTCACCCTGCAGGATGTTTGTGTTCAGCATGATGAACTTGCTCCTTATTCCATTCAGGATGTAGATCTCACTGTCAAAGGGAAGAAAAAAATCGGCATCATTGGTGCCAGTGGTTCAGGGAAATCGACATTAACTGATGTCCTCGGCGGCTTTGTTGAACCGTCTTCGGGTCAAATCACGCTAAACGGCCAGCCGCTTGGTCATTTACAGATGAACGAATGGCAAAAGGAAGTTGTCTATATGCCGCAGCACCCCTATTTATTTCACATGACATTAAGAGAAAACATTCGTTTTTATGAACCAAATGCAACAGAGGAAGAAGTGGAAAGAGCGGTGCATGAAGCTGGCTTATCTCAGCTGGTTACGCAGCTGCCAAACGGACTGGACGAAGTCATTGGAGAACAGGGAAGAGAGTTAAGCGGAGGACAGGCGCAAAGAATTGCGCTTGCTCGAACTGTGCTGGGCCAGCGGTCCATTATGCTGTTAGATGAACCAACGGCGCATCTCGATATTGAAACAGAGTATGAACTGAAGAAAACAATGCTTCCACTGTTTGAACATAAACTTGTGTTCTTAGCGACACACAGACTCCATTGGATGCCGGACATGGATGAAATCATTGTCATGGATCAAGGAACCGTCGCAGAAATGGGGACACATGAATCATTAATGCAAAGAAAAGGCGTGTATTATCAATTGGTACAGGAGCAAATGGGGGCGGTCACACATGGTCAGTAAAGGCTGGTTTATACCTTATATCAAGGAGAATCAAAAGCTGTTTGCCTTGGTTTTATTTTTAGGAGCCATTGCGGTATTCTCTGCTTCTATGCTAATGTACACGTCGGGATTTCTCATTTCAAAGGCTGCGACAAGACCTGAGAATATACTCATGGTCTACGTCCCAATTGTGGCCGTACGTACCTTTGGTATTTCGCGCTCTGCTGCCCGCTACGCAGAAAGGCTGGCAAGCCATCAGCTCATTTTGACAATGATTGAAAAAATGCGTGTACGCCTCTATGACATGGCTGAACGAAGTGCCAAACAGACAAAGCTTGGGACAGGTGAAATGCTTGGTCTCTTGTCAGATGATGTGGAGAGATTGCAGGATGCCTATTTAAAAACCATCTTTCCATCCATCGGTGCACTGCTTTTATATGCCGCATCCATTGGAGCACTTGGCCTTTTCTCATGGCCTTTTGCTGGACTGATGCTGCTTTATATGGCGCTTCTCATATTCGTTTTCCCATACGTCACAGTGCTTGTGAACCGGGCAAGACAAATTCAAATGAAAAAAGGCAGAAATGAACTGTACAGCCATTTAACAGATGCAGTCATGGGCGTTAGTGACTGGCTGTTCAGCGGCAGGCAGAAAGATTTTGTGGATGGATATGAACAAAAAGAAGCGCAGCTGTTAGCGCTTGAAGCAGCGAAACACCGATTTATCCGCGTGCGTCAATTTTTGGCACAGCTCTTGATTGGAGGGGCTGTCGTGCTTGTTGTGTATTGGAGCGGCTCGGTCGTTCAGTCAGGATCCATGTCACACACACTGATTGCAGCCTTTGTACTTGTGCTGTTTCCATTAACAGAAGCCTTTCTTCCGCTGTCAGATGCGGCAGGTGATATTCCCGTCTATCAGCATGCTGTCAGCAGATTACATCATTATGAAAAGCAGTCATATGAAGGAGAAGCTGAGAGCAAGGCAGTGGATCAATCAGCCCTTTCTCACGATGAAGCTGTCTGTTTTGATCAAGTGTCCTTTCGGTATGACACGCATCAATATGTCCTTCAAGACCTGTCCTTTTCTCTGAAGCAAGGGGAATCACTCGCGCTTTTAGGAAAAAGCGGTGCAGGAAAATCGACCATTTTGAAATTGTTAGAAGGGGCAGTTGTTCCAAATCAAGGGACTGTCAGCATTCAAGGAAAACCGGTTCAAAGCATTCAAGAGAAGGTGTCTGCCTATGTATCTGTGCTGAATCAACAGCCATATTTATTCGATACGTCTGTTTTAAACAATATTCGTTTAGGATCTCCAGAGGCAACAGAAGAGCAGGTAAAAGAAGCAGCTAGACAAGTGCAGCTGCATGATGACATCGAGTCTTTGCCAGAAGGTTATCACACAGGTGTTCAGGAGACAGGGGTTCGATTTTCAGGTGGAGAAAGACAGCGTATGGCGTTAGCTCGAATTTTGCTTCAGGACACGCCGGTTGTTGTATTAGATGAACCCACCGTCGGGCTTGATCCACGGAAAGAGCGTGAATTGCTTGAAACCATCTTCCGTGTGTTAAAAGGGAAAACAGTTATTTGGATCACCCATCATCTGACTGGCTGTGAGGCGTGTGACCGCATCATGTTTATTGAAGACGGACGCATTGAGATGCAGGGTCAGCATCAGGAGTTACTAAAAGAAAACAAGCGTTATCAAAAGCTGTATGAAATGGATCGCCCGTTTTCTACAATATAAATGGATGAAATGACAAAAACGTTCGGACAGGAAATCTCTGCCCGAACGTTTTGTGGTTTAAGGGTTTACTTTACCAACACCTGCATTTGATATCACTTCTGATTTCACATTGTTCACGTTAAGCAAAGAGTAGTTATAAGGAGGGTTATACGTACCTGTTGAAGACGTTGGCAGACTGCCTGTGCTGTTAATATACGAGTTGTTGATGACATGCCATGTACCAACTTGACGGCTGTCCCAGCTTCCAATGGCATTTGTGGTGTTTTCAAATACGTTGTGTTCAATTCTCATTTTCGCGCCCATACGTGAGTTAATCGCTGTTGTGAGGATGTTTTTATAATAGTTGTTATAGACATGTCCTTCCCCGAAGCGCATAGACGGTACACGAGAGTTTAGGTTTTCAAAGCGGTTGTTGTGGAACGTAATTTTTCGATTGTAGTTATCGTTATCGGAGCTGCCCATGAGCATTGTTTTCCAGCTGTCATGTACATAGTTCCACGAGAAGGTAATGTAGTCAGAGTCATTTTTTACATCAAATAAACCATCGTAATCATCCTTCCCGGAATTCAATGTGTTGTACAATTCATTATGATCGACCCATATGTTTTTAGAACCGCCTTCGATCCCGATGGCATCCTTGTCACCGATTTTGCTGTGGTGGATTTTCAAGTTGCGGATGATGATGTTATTGGCACGCCATACTTTAATGCCAATTCCATTCAATTCGCCGTTCGTCCCTTTACCGACGATCGAGACATTATTTGTATCTTTCACATCGATTTTATTGGCTGATGTATTAGAAGGGGTAATGGTCCCGTCTACAACAATTTTTAATTTTTCGTTTGTTCCTTTATTTTTGAGGGCAGCCAATAGTTCATTTCCAGTTTTGACTGTGACGGTTTTACCGCCTTCACCGCCTGTTGTGCCGCCATTTAATGTGGAGAAGCCTTGTTGATTAAAGTTGGCCATAATAGAAGGGCTTTCTGGATATTTGGCTGCTGCCTTTGCCTCCCCGTTTGGTGCAAATAATGAAGTGACGAGACCAACAGCTAATACACCGGCTAACATTGGAATTTTTCTTTTCAAACTCAACATCTCCATTCTATTTTATTTTAATGAAAACGTTTCCAAAATAAGCTGTGATTCAACCACTCCTCCTTCCTTCACAAGCATTGCTTCTTTCGGAATGTAGGATGAGCATAGCATGCAAAAAGGTATCATCGGCTAAGGATAGGCGCAGCGTATTCCATGATTTTCTAGGAAGCTAAGCCAATGATTATTTCATTTTCATCTTCATGAGATAAGGACCATTGTCGATAGGTATGAGGATGACATCTTGATTATGGAGAGGAGGCTCTCCGTTTGGTAGAAAATCAAGATGATTATAAACGCATCATTTTGTTAGAGAAGAAGGAATGCCATAATCATTACATAAGAAAAAATTGGATATAAAACGAGAATCATAGAAGGAATGCTAAAAAATAAGGTCTAATTTAAACGATATTGTCATCCGTGTCGTCTTATGAGTAAGAGAAGAAAAGGAAGGAGGGGCGTGCTTGGAGCAGACAGAAGAGACATTATTGATTCAGCGGGCAAAACAGGGAGATGATGCCGCGTTTACAGCCCTTTATCGGCATCATTATTCCTTTCTTTACCGATATATGTTGAAGCTGACCCTTCAACAAGAGCTGGCAGAGGAAATCATGCAAGAAACGATGCTGAAAGCGTATATGAAACTTTCTTCATTTAGAGGAGATGCCTTATTTTCAACCTGGCTTATTTCGATTGCATCTAGGCAATTTTTAGATCACCAGAAGAAAAGAAAACGTGAACAAATGAGAGAAGGAAAAGCGAATCAGGAAGCCATACGCCGCTTTAAATGGGACGTTCAGCAAAAGGGGAACACATGGCATGACATGTGGGATGCTTTAAATGAATTAAAGGCTCAGGAGAGAGCACCGATTATTCTGCACTATTATTATGGATTTACCTACCCAGAAATGGCTTCAATGCTTGGAATGAGAGAAGGCACTGTGAAATCGAGGGTTCATCATGGATTAAAGAAAATTCGAAAGGAGTGGGATTTATGAAGGAAGATCGTTTGACCGAACGTTTAAAAGAAGAGCTGCAGCAGCTAGACGAACAAATTGAAGTGGAAAAGCCAAGTGAGCAGGCTGTCATGATGATGCTGAAACAGGCGAAGGAAAAAGAGAAAAGGCGTTTTAAACAAGAAGTGCTGGCATACGTTTTGATCAGTTTGACCATTCTAGCACTCTTTGCAGCTGCCATTACCCATTTGCCTATCATCTTCATTCTTCTCCAAATAGTGAGCGTCCCCATCTGCTTTGTTGTTGGCTACAAGGAATATCAACATATCAAAGGAGGGTCTTCCGTATGAGTCAGTCGGAAATGATCATCTTATTGTGCGTCTTGCCGTTATTGTTTGCACAGGGCTTTCTTTTATTTATAGATGCAAAGAAAAGAGGGCGTTACAAGTGGTTTTGGGGCATTGTCGGTCTCATTAACTTTCCATCGTCTTCTATTTTATATTGGCTTTGTGTCGTGTTACCTGATCGAAAAAGAGGCGGGAAGCCCCGAAAAGATTGAGTGCATCCGATCAAACTTTTGACCTTTTTTTCAATGGAAAACCAGCTAGAAATTCATCATGATTCATGTATTTGTCAAAGAAAACGGGACGAGAAATATCCGCTCGTTCGTTTCTAGCACATTAGTCATTCCTTGAGCGCTTATTTTTAAAAACAATCGCTGCGGCTGCTTGATCTATCTCAATTCGGCATCATTTTCATCTGTTATCAATATTGATCAGATTTTACAATTGGTGTTAAATTAATCTCAATATGCGTTAGAAAATCTAACAATTAAATGTGTGGAGATATCTACAAGGAGGCAGATGCGACATGTTGACCTTAGATCGAGCAGCACAAACAGCACAAAGCTACATCCACCGTGTGTTAGAAGAGGTGGAAAAACGAAATCCCGGCGAGGAGGAGTTCCAGCAAGCCGTAAAAGAAATTCTGGAATCACTCGTCCCAGTTTTTGCGAAGCATCCAGAGTATGAAAAACAAGGCATTTTAGAACGGCTCATTGAGCCTGAGCGGCTTGTGGTATTTCGAGTGCCATGGGTAGACGATGAGGGCAAAGTACAAGTCAATCGAGGGTTTAGGGTTCAATTTAATAGTGCCATTGGTCCTTATAAAGGAGGTATTCGTTTCCATCCAACCGTCAATGCAAGCATTATCAAGTTTTTAGGGTTTGAACAAATCTTTAAAAACGCACTGACTGGTATGCCGATTGGCGGAGGGAAAGGCGGATCGGATTTTGATCCTAAAGGGAAGTCTGATGGAGAAATCATGCGTTTCGTTCAAAGCTTTATGAGTGAACTCGGCCGATATATTGGACCTGATCAAGATGTGCCAGCAGGTGATATTGGTGTAGGAGCACGCGAAATTGGCTATATGTTCGGACAGTACAAGAAAATGCGCGGTGCTTATGAAGCGGGTGTACTCACGGGGAAAAGCCCTGGATTCGGAGGCAGCTTAGCGAGAAAAGAGGCGACAGGCTACGGACTGGTGTACTTCATGGAGGAAATGCTGAAAGCACATGGGCTCCAATTTGAAGGACGTTCTGTTGTTGTGTCGGGCTCAGGAAATGTGTCTATCTATGCAATGGAAAAAGTAATCGAATTAGGCGGTAAGGTTGTGGCTTGCAGTGATTCAAGCGGAGCGATTTATGATCCTCAAGGGATTTCACTTGAGACGATCAAACAGCTCAAGGAAGTCGAGAATCAGCGGATTGGGGCATACATAGACATTCACCCGCATGCTGAATTAATTGAAGATTGCGAACAAATTTGGTCCGTTCCTTGTGATATTGCGCTGCCATGTGCAACACAAAATGAAATATCAGAGGCGCATGCACAGCAGCTTGTGGCAAATGGTGTCATCGCTGTAGGAGAAGGAGCCAATATGCCATCCACTCTTAAGGCGGTCAAAGTATTTGAAGAGAATCGTATTTTGTTTGCGCCGGCAAAAGCGGCGAATGCTGGCGGTGTAGGTGTATCAGCATTGGAAATGGCACAAAACAGTGCAAGAATATCTTGGACATTTGAAGAAGTAGATGCTCAGCTGAAACAAATGATGCAGTCTATTTATCGTCAGTGTACAGAGACAGCAGACGAATATGGACACTCAGGAAACATCATGGTTGGAGCAAATATTGCAGGATTTCGTAAGGTGGCAGATGCCATGATCGCACAAGGCGTGATTTAACTCCTGCTCTCCCGCACCTGTTTATTTCATGACAAGATGGGGAATCGTCCTTTAAGAATGACAATAAGGAGGCGCGGGAGAAATGAAAAAATGGCTGAAACAAATTGTCAAATGGGCACCTGTGATTTATCCAGTGGTGAGAAAAATATATAAAGAGCGAAAAGCATCTAAACGTCGTAACGTATCAGCCGGATAATCCGGCTTTTTTTTATGCAATCATACAGAGCCTGTGTTGTAAGAAAAAAATAATAGAATCGAATGATCTATTTTCTCCCTCTCTCCGTTAAGTACATAACAAACGGAAAGAGGAGGAAATAAAAGATGAACATGAAGAAAGCAATGTTAACCATTCCACTGAGCGCAGCGTTATTATTCCCAGCGGCTCATATCGCAAGTGCACACGAAGGACATATGCATGGGGAGGCGAAGAAGACGTCTTCGTCACAAGAGGTGTCAAATAAAGCCACAGATCTTCGAGCAGCGCTAGATCAGCTGTTTTCAGAGCATGCCTATTTAGCAGTGATCACAATGCAAAAAGGAATTGACGGCAGTAAAGACTTCGATCAAGCAGCGGCGGCTTTAAATGACAACACGAATGACTTATCAGATGCAATTGCCTCTGTATATGGAAAAAAAGCAGGCAAACAATTCAAGGACATTTGGTCAAGTCATATCGGCTACTTTGTTGACTATGTACAAGCCACAGCGAAAAAAGATAATGCAGGTAAAAAGAAAGCGATGAAGCAGCTTGATCAATATCGAATGAAACAAGCCGATATGCTCGATCAAGCAACAGACGGCAGACTGAAAGCAAGTGAGCTTGAAGAAGGCTTGAAGATGCATGTGAATGAACTGCTAAAAGCGTTTGACAGCTATACTGAAAAGGATTTTGATACGACCTATGAAACGGTTAGAAAATCCATTCATCATATGTTTGAGGTAGGAAAAGGCGTGTCATGGGCCATCACAGATCAATTTCCTGGGAAATTTGATCAAAAGTCAGTGGATACACCAGCAGCGGATCTTCGTGAAGATTTAAACTACTTGTTCTCAGAGCATTTGGTACTCGCGGTAGTTGCCATGCAAAAAGGAAATGATGGCAGTAAGGACTTTAAGCAGGCAGCAGGGGCTTTAAATGAAAACACAAATGATTTATCTGCTGCGATTGCATCTGTTTATGGTAAGGATGCAGGCAAACAATTCAAAGACATTTGGTCAAGCCATATCGGCTATTTAGTTGATTATGTCAAAGCGGATGCATCAGGGAATCAACAAGCAAAAGAAAAGGCTGTCAAAGATTTAGATGCGTATCGAATGAAGCAAGCGAAATTCCTAGATCAAGCGACAGATGGACGTTTAAAGGCAGCTGATTTAGAGGCTGGTTTGAAAACACATATTGATGAGCTGATCAAAACATATACGTCTTACCATAATGGCGAATATGATCAGCTTTATCCGACAGTGAGAGAGGCTTATGGTCATATGTTCATGGTTGGTCAGGATGTCGCAGCAGCGATTGTTGATCAGCATCCTGAGCTGTTCAAATCCAATATGCCTAATGAAATGCCGAAAACAGGTATGGGAGGCACAGCCGGTCCTTTAGGCATGTCCTATGAAGCATTTGCGGGTATGATCGCAAGTTTAATTCTAGCAGGCGGTGCATTTTTCCTCATTCGCCGTAAGGCATCAAATTCTAACTCATAAAGATAGATGGGAACGTGCACAATCGTGCCGTTCCTTTCTTCAAAAGGAGGCCGGCTTAGATGAAGAATTGGCTGCTCAGTATTCTTTCGCTTCTCATCATCACAGGCTGTTCATCACCGTCAATGGATGAATCGTCATCCTCAAAAAACATATCCGTTTCTAAGGAAATGACTACACATCAAGCTGAGAAACAGAACCACTCACACGATACATTAAAAGACGAGCCGTCTGGCATTGTACCAGCTGAAATCGCCATTCCCGCTATTGATGTCAAAGCAAAAGTGGAGAAAACATCTTTATCAAATGATGGCAGTATGGGTGTTCCTCAGGATACAGACAACACCGCTTGGTTTGAAGATGGTCCAAAGCCGGGAGATAAAGGGAATGCCGTCATGAATGGCCATGTAGATAATAAATGGGGGCCATCGGTTTTTTATCGATTAAAGGAGCTAAAAAAGGGAGACAAGGTGGTCGTCACGTCCTCATCAGGGAAAAAGCGAAGCTTTGAAGTCATAAAAGTAAGAAGCTATCCGCGTGAAGAGAAGCCCAATGCGTTTTTTGGATACGCCTTTACACGGAATCTCAATTTAATCACTTGTACAGGGACCTTTGATCATGCAGCAGGTACGCATGAAAAAAGATTGGTTGTCTTTACCGAGCTGATCTCTTCATAAAGAAGGCGGATACACGAAGGTGTACGCCTTTTTTTCGTGGTTTTCGCAAGTATCTTTCAAAAAGATTCATAGGACATTAGATATGGTTAGTTGTATAAATAGGGGCATTTGTCATATAAATGAGTTGGCAATTTTTATTTCTTTTCAGTAGAATATGAGTAATGAAGAGAACTGCAAGCGGATACAACCTGTCCAGACAAGGCAGATTCTCCACCCCTACATAAGGAGGCCGATCTGATGCTGAGTAAAAGACTGGCGCACATCTTAAGTCAGCTCATGGCAGCTGAGACCCCGCTCACCAGCGCTGCACTTTCTGCCAGTTTACAAGTGACAAGCCGCACCATTCGTACAGACATAAAGGAACTGAACGACCGCCTTGCCCCTTACCAAGCGGCTGTAACAGCTGTTAGAGGAGCTGGTTATGAGCTGCTGATCAACGATGAGAATGCCTTTCGCCGTTTTATGAAGGAGGAGGTCGAGCAGGAAGAGCCGCTTGCTGTGCTGCCAGAGGAGCGTGTTCGGTTTATTTTAAAAAGGCTTCTTTTGGCAGAATCCTATGTGAAGCTGGAGGATTTACAGGAGCAGCTGTTTATTAGTAAATCAACGATGAGCAACGATGTGAAATCGGTCAAACGTAAGCTGGAGCCCTTTGATCTGAAGCTGGAAGCGAAGCCTAGCAAAGGCTGCCGAATCAAGGGATCAGAGATGAAAATCCGTTATTGTATGTCAGAATATTTATTCAATGAACGTCGTTCTTATCAAACGATGCTGAACACAGCTGTTACTATTTTGCCAAAGCATGAACTCGAATTGATTCAGAAAACAATGATCAATTATATCAATGAGGAAGGTATGAATCTATCAGACATTTGCATGAATAATTTAATCGTTCATGTCGCCATTGCCTGCAAACGAATTAGACACGGAAACTATGTATCTGTTCTTCCAGAGGAAATCAGCGAAATTCCGCGGGCAAAGGAATATAAGGTCGCTAAAAAAATGGTGGAGCGTCTTGAAGGGCTGCTGGATGTCTCATTTCCACAAGAGGAAATTGTCTATATCACCATTCATTTGCTAGGAACAGCCAAAATGGTACAGTCCTTTTCCTCGAACGGTCAAAAACAAATTGTAGATGATGACACGAGCCGGCTTGTACAGCTCATGCTGAAGGCCATTGATCAAAAACTGCAGCTTGATTTAGCCGGTGATACGGAACTAATGATTGGACTCAGTCTGCACTTAAAGCCTGCCATCAACCGATGTAAATATGGAATGAACTTAAGAAATCCGATGCTTGATGAAATAAAAGCGGGGTATCCCCTTGCTTTTGAAGCGGGGATTATCGCCAGCAGGGTCCTTGAAGAAGAGGAAGGGCTGAGTATTCATGAGAACGAAATCGGATATATGGCGCTTCACTTTGGTGCGGCTTTAGAGCGGAGGAAAATGGAGATCCCGCCGAAGCGGTGTCTTATTGTCTGTGCGTCTGGTGCAGGGAGTGCAAGGCTGCTGCAGGATCGTTTGCGGTCACAATTTGGGTCAAAGCTGACCATTTTAGGAACAGCAGAGCTATATTCGCTGCCGCATGTCTCTTTGCATGCCCTGGATTTGATTATTACAACGATCCCAATTCATATGGATTTACCGGTTCCAGTCATTCAAGTGAACACCATATTGGGAGGCAGTGATTTTTTAAAAATTGAAGAAGCTCTGACGAGTGAAACAAGGGTGACATTGGCCTCTCAATATATGAAAAAGGAATTGGTTTTTACAAAACGCGCCTTTCAAACAAAGGAAGAGGTCATCACCTTTTTAACGCAAAAAGTCATCGATATGGGCTTAGCGCCAGCTGAACTCACACCATCTGTCATGGAAAGAGAAGAGGCTGCCCCAACCTCTTTCGGACATTATACAGCGATTCCGCACCCGATGACGCCGCTGACAGATGAGACGTTTTGGGCGATATGTACATTAGAAAAACCAATCATTTGGGGAGAGAAAAAGGTTCAATTTGTCTGCCTGCTTTGTGTCGAAAAAGAGAATGCCAAAGATTTAAAAGGCATGTACCGCCTGCTGGGAGAGCTTGTGCATAATGTGAAATTCATTCAGCATCTGATCGCCTGTGATACATTTGAAGACATGCTTGATATCATGTATAAAAAGGTTCCTTCGTACAAGAACTAACTGTGTGATATTAACTTTTTCCGCTTCCTAAAGGAAAAAGTATGGGTGTTTATGAAAGCGGTTTCATAATATGATGAAAGTGTAAAGAATAGCTTCACACTTTGAAAAGGGGGCGTTTACACATGAACATCTTATTGGTTTGCGCAGCAGGTATGTCCACAAGCTTACTTGTCACAAAAATGGAGAAAAGCGCACAAGAACAAGGAAAAGAATATCGTATTTGGGCAGTATCAGGAGATTCTGCGAAAAATCATATTGATCAAGCCGATGTGCTTTTATTAGGACCTCAGGTTCGATATTTATTACCACAAATGAAAAAGCTCGGAGAAGAAAAAGGAATCCCAGTAGACGTGATTAATACTGTGCATTATGGCGTTTGTAATGGCGCTGAGGTTTTAAAATCTGCTGAACAGTTAGTGAACGGATAAAGGGGGCGGAGGGGATGAATGGATTCAACCGATTTCTAGAAGAGAAGGTCATGCCGTTTGCAGGGAAGATTGCCGCTCAAAGACATTTACAAGCATTGCGTGACGGAATTGTTTTAACGATGCCTCTCATTATTGTCGGTTCACTGTTTCTCATTTTAGCCAACCTTCCGATTCCAGGATACAGCGATTTTATGGCAAGTATCTTCGGAGCAGAATGGGCCACGAAACTATCCTATCCTGTTAATGCAACCTTTGACATTATGGCACTTGTTGCGACCTTCGGGATTGCTTACAGGCTTGCTGAAAAGTATGCCGTTGATGCGCTATCATCTGGTGCGATCGCTGTTGCGGCTTTCCTTTTGGCTACACCATATCAAGTACCTTTCACACCTGAAGGCTCAACAGAAGCTATCTTAGTTGGCGGGGGAATTCCTGTCACACTGATGGGCAGTAAAGGTTTATTCGTTGCCATGATTATTGCCATGCTTTCAACCGAAATTTACCGCTTCATTGTACAGCGGAACATTGTTATCAAAATGCCTGATGGTGTACCGCCAGCAGTCAGTAAATCGTTTATTGCACTTATTCCAGGTTTTGTGGTCATCACCCTGATCTGGGTCGCTAGACTTGTGATTGAGATGACACCTTTTGAGAGTATTCATAATATCATCACGGTCTTAATTGGCACACCGCTATCGATTCTTGGTGGCAGCTTAGGCGGCAGTATCGTTGCGATGGGTGTGCAAATGCTCCTCTGGGCATGTGGTATTCACGGAGCAACCATTGTCGGCGGCGTCATGGGGCCAATTTGGCTCGGTGCAATGGATGAGAACCGTCTTGCATTCCAAGCAGGAGAAGTACTGCCGAATATTTTCACAGCGCAGTTCTTTGAAATCTTCATCAACGTCGGCGGAAGCGGAGCAACGCTTGCTTTGGTGCTGACCATGATCTTACGCGCCAGAAGTAAACAAATGAAACAGCTTGGCCGCCTTGCCATTGGGCCAGCCATCTTTAACATCAACGAACCAATCATTTTTGGAATGCCGATTGTCATGAACCCAATGCTCCTCATTCCGTTTATCCTTACGCCAATCATGATGATCATCACCACATATATCGGAATGAGCACAGGGCTTGTGGCAAAACCAGCCGGGATTGCTGTCCCATGGACCATGCCGCCAATCATTTCAGGCTATCTCGCCACAGGAGGCAAAATCTCTGGTGCTGTCATGCAGCTGATTAACCTTGCGCTGTCATTTGCTCTATACTACCCATTCTTTAGAATGTGGGATAAGCAGAAATTGAAAGAAGAAAGTGAGCTAGAAACAAAAGCATCAACTGATGAAAATGTCGTCAGCATGTAATAGAGGGAACAAGGGGGATGCGGCCGATGGAAATGGAACAAATTGTGTTTCAACTCATCCTGCACGGCGGAAATGGCAGAAGCTCCGCGATGGAGGCCATTACATGTGCAAAACAAGGAAACTTTGATGAGGCGAAGCAAAAATTGCAGGACGCACAAGACGCGTTAAATGAGGCGCATCACGCACAGACAGAGCTGATCCAAGGAGAAATCAGGGGCGAAAAGACGGATATTAGTCTCTTAATGATTCATGCGCAGGATCATCTCATGAACGCAATGACCGTCAAGGAGCTCGCAGCAGAAATCATCGAGCTCCATGAAAAAATGAAGCAACTCGGAGGTGTCAATTCATGAAAGAAGGAATCAAAATTGTCACAATAGGCGGTGGATCGAGCTATACGCCTGAGCTCGTCGAAGGGTTTATTAAACGATATCAAGAATTGCCTGTAAAAGAATTATGGCTTGTGGATATTGAAGCGGGTCAGGAAAAGTTAAACATCGTAGGCGCTCTGGCGAAACGTATGGTTGAAAAAGCAGGTCTGCCGATTGAGGTACACCTGACTCTTGACCGCCGGGAGGCCTTGAAGGACGCAGATTTTGTGACGACACAATTTCGTGTAGGACTGCTGGAAGCACGGGCAAAGGATGAGAGAATACCGCTTAAATACGGCGTCATCGGTCAGGAAACGAACGGACCAGGCGGTTTATTTAAAGGCCTTCGGACCATCCCAGTCATTCTAGACATTGTGAAGGATATGGAAGAGCTTTGCCCAGACGCATGGCTTGTGAACTTTACAAATCCAGCCGGCATGGTCACAGAAGCTGTTTTACGCTACACGAATCTAAAAAAAGTGGTCGGTCTATGCAATGTGCCGATTGGGATCAAAATGGGGATTGCCAAAGCGCTTGATGTGGACGTTGAACGCATCGAGGTACAGTTTGCCGGTCTCAATCACATGGTCTATGGATTAGACGTATATTTAGACGGGGTCAGCATTATGGATCAAGTGCTTGATGAACTAGGAAATCCAAACAGCCAGTGGTCCATGAAAAACATTGAAGCGAAAAACTGGGAGCCTTCTTTTGTGAAAGGATTAGGGGTCATCCCATGTCCGTATCACCGCTATTACTATAAAACGAAAGATATGCTGGAAGAAGAGCAAAAGGCGGCTCAAGAGAAAGGAACACGAGCAGAGGTTGTGCAGCAGGTCGAGCAGGAATTATTTGAGCTTTATAAAGATCCTGATTTGTCGATTAAACCACCGCAGCTCGAAAAAAGAGGCGGGGCCTATTACAGCGATGCGGCCTGTAACTTAATCAGCTCTATCTATAATGATAAGCACGACATTCAACCAGTCAATACAGTGAACAGAGGGGCGATTGCCAGCATTCCGGCTGAATCAGCGGTTGAAGTAAACTGTATCATTACAAAGGACGGACCGAAACCAATCGCGACAGGTGATCTTCCTGTAGCTGTAAGAGGACTCGTTCAACAAATCAAATCATTCGAGCGTGTGGCAGCAGAAGCGGCTGTGACTGGAGATTACGAGACGGCTCTTGTGGCGATGACCATCAACCCGCTCGTCCCATCTGACGACATTGCAAAGCAAATTTTAGACGAAATGCTCGAAGCGCATCGTGAGTATTTACCGCAATTCTTCAAATCAGTCAATACTTAACACATAATGGCCCCTTTAATGGGGTCATTTTTTTGATTGCCCCATATGGAAACTGGAGAAAGAAGTGTATGATTAGAAAAAACAGCATGTATGGCTTCAAAGAAAGGACTGTTGGAATATGGTTGCAATTGGTTTAATGTTTTACGGGTTTGTCGTACAGCCTGTCATGAGTTATGGTACAGTGATCTTGTTTTTGTATGGCCTTATTGCTTCATTTGTTGGCCTCATTCGGCATAAGGAATATGTGTGGATCTATGTTCTCCGCCTGCTCGTTTGTTTTACCATTCCCGTGACCAATCTGTTGATGTATTTTGCAACGATTGGAGGAGATGCAAGGAAATTTGATTTCCAGCCAATGCCGCTTGTTTATTATCTTGTCTTTATCCTAGAAATCATGATCATCTTTTTGCCAGAGATCTTTTTACAGATCGAAAAAAAGCGGAGCATCAAAAGGAGACAGTGGATATACGCAGGGGCGATTGTTGGGGTATCGGTCTTGTTTTGGTGCACGATTTGATGGGAAGAGACGGGTCAACTAAGTCTATTTCGCTTTTGTTTCTGTAACTTCTTTCGTCGGACCTTTACAAAAGAGATGGAAAGAGCAAGGATAGAGATTCCAAGAGCCTTAAATAAAAACTGGGTGAGGAAAGGTGAATCGTCGAAACCAGTGGCGACGATCATCGATCCGATGCAGATTCCAAAGAATGCTAGTAGATAAGTAAAAAACATACCATCACTCCCCTTATTCATGTGTATTTACCATTATAAGGGATAAAAGAGAGGTAAATAAACAAAAAAGAACCCTTCATGATTGAAAGGTTCTTTTTATATGCTTATGCTTGCTTGACGACTGAGTCAACTTCAACTGTCCAGCCGAAGATGTCTGGCTGTGTCCCTTTTTGGATGCCAGTAATGGCTTCGTACAATTTCTTCGATACTTCGCCTGTTTGACCATTTTGGATCACATATGGCTGATCATGATAAATTAATTCCCCGACAGGAGAGATCACGGCTGCCGTTCCAGTTCCGAAAATTTCTTCAAGCTCGCCAGATTGATGTGCTTCAATTAACTCATCAATTGAAATTTTGCGCTCTGTTACTGGAATTCCCCAATGCTTTAACAGTTCAAGCACAGAGTTGCGTGTGATGCCTTCTAAAATGCTGCCGTTCAATTCAGGCGTCACGATTTCGCCATTGATTTTAAAGAAGATATTCATGCTGCCGACTTCTTCAATGTATTTTTTCTCGACCCCATCAAGCCAAAGAACCTGTGAAAATCCTTTCGTTTCAGCAACCTGCTGTGCTTTAAGGCTTGAGGCATAGTTTCCAGCTGTTTTGGCATTTCCTGTTCCACCCTTAACGGCACGGACAAACTCATTTTCAACTGCAATTTTAACCGGATGAATGCCTTCTTTATAGTATGATCCCACAGGAGATAAGATAATGAGCAGCTTATACGTGCTAGACGGTGCAACGCCTAAATACGGCTCAGTGGAAATAATGAATGGACGAATATACAAGGAAGTTCCCTCTGCATCAGGTACCCAATCCTTATCAATACGAATGAGTTCATTTAAGCCCTCTAATACTGTTTCTGTATCAATTTGCGGAATACACAGGCGGTCATTGGATCTGTTTAAGCGTTCCATGTTTTTTTCCGGACGGAATAAGAGAATTTTTTGATCCTCAGAAACATAAGCTTTCAAGCCTTCAAAAACAGATTGACCATAATGGTAGACCATCGACGCTGGGTCCATTGGAATGGCTTGATAAGGGATAATTCTTGGATCGTACCAGCCTTTATCAACTGAATAATCCATCACAAACATGTGATCTGTGAAGATTTTTCCGAATTCAAGTTGATCAGATTGAGGTTTTGGTTTTTTTGTTGAACTAAGTTCAACGCGGATGGGTTGTTTTGGCATTGTAAATCTCCTTGCTGTTTGATTATTTGAAAATTCTAATAATATGAAATAATTATGATTCTATTCTATACCTTCACAAAATATTAGCAATAGGTTTTCTGTAATTCAGACAAGAAAAATCTGTTAAAGCGCTTTCCTTCTCTCTGCTGTCAGTTTGGCTCATGTCACCCCTTTTAAAAAAGAAATAAAATCCAAATACAATATTAACTGATTAATCTGACAATTTAAAAACGAATGGTTTTCCTGTAAGATATTCTTTCAACCATACACCTTTTGACTAGTACATTGCAAGGGACATCGTCATATTTTAATCCTCTTTTTTTTAACCGATAAAGGAAGGAGAGAAGGGAAAGGAGCAAACAACAAGATGAAACGAGCGATACCAGGCATTTTACTCATTTTATTCATGACCGTAATCAGCTTTGGCTGTCAAGCGATGACAGATGAGGCTGGCGCTAAGCAAAGCACAGCCTATTACGTAGCGGTAAACGGAAGCGACAAAAACCCGGGAACTAAGCAAAAACCTTTCCGTACGCTGAAAAAAGCGGCAAGTATGGCGAAGGCTGGGGCAACCATTTACATGAGAGGCGGCACATACAAAGAAAAATTGATTGTCCGCCATTCAGGAACAAAGAAAGCACCCGTTGTCTTTCAAGCTTACGGAAAAGAAAAACCTGTGATTAGCGGGGCTTCCCTTAAAGGAAATCAAGCCGATGGCGGTCTTGTCACGATCGATCAAAAGAGCTACATCACCCTCAAAGGCCTGACTGTAGGACACCTTAAGACGAATAAAGAAGATTTAACACCAGTTGGTATTTTCATCAAAGGAAGCGGCAAAGGCGTCAAACTGCTTAATAACCGAGTGTATGATATTCAGACGAAACATGAAAATGGAAATGCACATGGAATTGCTGTCTATGGGACAAAAGCTCCAGCAGCGATTGAAGACATTGAAATCAAAGGAAATACCGTTGAAAAATTAAAGCTGGGCTTCAGTGAAGCGCTTGTGCTAAATGGGAACGTGAAAAAGTTCCGTGTGACACATAATACGGTCCGGCACACTGATAATATTGGCATTGATTTAATTGGATTTGAGAACGTGGCACCCTCTAAAAAGTATGATCAAGTCAGAAACGGTGTCGTCTCAAGAAACAAAGTATATGAGATTACGAGTGCAGGGAACCCAGCCTATGGCAGCGACATTTCTGCTGGCGGAATTTATGTTGATGGCGGAAAAGACATTGTGATCGATCATAATATTTCACATCACAATGACCTAGGGATTGAAGTCACAAGCGAACATAAAGGAAAAATGGCGGACCGCATCCGCATCGAACACAATCAAGTGTATTTGAACCGTTATACAGGAATTTCTATTGGCGGCTATGATAAGAAGCGTGGCGGTACAACTAATACGACGATCTCACATAATACTTTGTACAAAAATGACACAGCCGGTTTAGAAGGCGGTCAATTGCTGATGCAGTATCAAGCAGTGAACAATCGAATCACGAATAATATCATGACCGCTAGTGCCTCGCATTACTTGGTCGTGAATCTTTATCAAGTGAACCAAAAGAATACCTTCCAGAAGAACGTTTATGATGACCGCAAAGGTGCAAAAGCATCACAGTGGGTATGGTACGGGAAATGGCTGGAAGGCTACAA
This sequence comes from Bacillus sp. FSL P2-0069, assembly GCF_038593315.1. Taxonomy (NCBI): domain Bacteria; kingdom Bacillati; phylum Bacillota; class Bacilli; order Caryophanales; family Bacillaceae; genus Bacillus; species Bacillus sp. FSL P2-0069. The sequence goes on along the minus strand of NZ_CP151984.1, from coordinate 3,415,317 downwards.
AACGTTTCTCTCTAAAAGCGGTCAAGATAAAGGATCAGCACATCTTAACCCGCAATTTGTGAATGAGAAAAAATATGATTTCCGTCTGAAGAAATCATCACCTGCGAAGAAAATCATCGGAAACTGATGATATTTTAGGAATTTTCAAAAAAGTCATTGACATTGATGTGACATCACATTAAAGTAAAGAAGACATTTCAACGAAAACAAATTTCATAACGGATCTCTTATCAAGAGAGGCAGAGGGACTGGCCCTATGACGCCCGGCAACCGTTTCTATTTTAGAAATTGGTGCTAATTCCTGCAAAGCTGTTACAGCTTTGACAGATAAGAGAGGAAGACTTCCCGATACATGTTTCATGCAACGGTGATCAAGCCTCTCTTTCCAAGAGAGGCTTTTTTTCGTCTCTTTTTCGAATCAAATGCCTGTTTTACAGGCGTATTTCCACTTTTTTACCTAGTTTTCCGATGTGAAAAATCAAAACAACTTGAGGAGGAACAGCAATGAAGCGTAAGCATTTTACATCATGTCTTGTCTTATTAACGGCATTAACCGTCCTATTAACAGGCTGCGGCACTGGATCAAGTGCAGGCTCAAAGGCAAATACGAACGAAAAAGTCTCTTTTGACAATGTACCGAAGCGATTTGCAAAGGGACAGGGAGCAAAAATTAAAGTCATCCGCAAAATTGGAGGAGACGATCATACAGCTCAATTTTTAGCTGGAACCAAGGCAGAAGGTGAAGCACTCGGCTTTACGGTAGATGTCTACACCGCAAATGGAGATACAGCGAAGTTCCATGATGCCATCTCTCAGGCGCTTGAAGAAAATTATGATGGCTTTATCATCTCTCACGGGGACGACGAGGCGACAGTCGCTGATGTGAAAAAGATCACAGCGAAAGGCATTCCAGTTGTAGCATTTGATTCGAATCCTAAGCTGAAGGACATCAAAGGGGTCACAGTGACATCTCAAGATGATGAGCAATTAGCGAAAAAATCATTAGATGCGCTAGTGTCTGATTTTAAAGGAAAAGCAAATATTGCGTACCTCTGGGTAGATGGATTCCCGCCAATGGTGAGACGAAATAAGGTCTATCAAGAAACGCTTAAACAACATTCAGGAATCAAGGAGCTTGACCGCTTTGGTATTGCCTCCTCTGATACGTCTGTTCAAACGCAAAATGCAGTAGCAGCCATGCTGAATAAGTATCCAAAGGGCAAGCTGGACGCTATTTTTGCCACATGGGATGCCTTTGCCATTGGGGCAGCAAGAGCGTTAAAGGAAGCAGGAAGAACAGAAGTGAAGATTTATGGGATTGATGTATCAAATGCGGATCTTCAAGAAATGACAGCGAAGGACAGTCCGTGGAAGTACACAGCAGCGGTTGATCCGAAGCTCATCGGCGCAGTCGACGTGAGGATTCTTGCGAAGAAAATAGCTGGTGAGAAAACACCGTCTTCCTATGACCTTGAGGCCTCTCTCATCTCGCAAAAGCAGCTTCAACAAGCAGGAAAAGCCATTAACATGGTCAATCTTGCAGACGAAGTGAAGGGATTTGGTTCATCGACTGCTTTTGAGGAAGATTGGATGAAGACCTTGAAGAAGCATTATACAAAATAAGCGACGTGCACTCTCTTTCCATAGAGGGTGTTTCGTTTTTCAGATGATATCAAGAGAAGGAGGACACCTATGACAGCGCCGCTTGTTCGTATGAAGAATATTTCAATTGAATTCCCAGGGGTCAAAGCGTTAGATCAAGTGAATTTCACATTAAAAAAAGGGACGGTCCATGCACTGATTGGAGCAAATGGTGCTGGGAAGTCAACGTTAATGAAGGTTCTTTCTGGCGCTCATTCCCACTTCGACGGGACCATCTACATCAATGGCCAGGCGGCATCCATTCAAACCCCAAAGGATGCATCCTCATATGGTGTGCAGACGGTCCATCAAGAAGTGGATACGGCTCTTGTTCCCTACTTAAGTGTTGGTGAGAATATGATGATGCATGAAATTGAGAAAAAAACATTTGTCAGCTGGAAAGAGCTGCATCGCAAGGCGGCTCAGCTATTAAAAGAAATGGACATCGACATCTCCACAAAACGACTTGTCAGCGATCTGACCCTTGCCGAAAAACAGATGGTGCTCATTGCCAAGGCCGTTTCCATTAAATGCAGCATTTTAATCTTAGATGAACCAACGGCTCCGCTTAGTCATGCAGAAACAAGCAAATTATTCTCAATGATTGATCGGTTGAAACAGAATGGGACGGGGATCGTGTTTATTTCTCACCGCATGCCTGAAATTTTCACCATCTGTGATGAATTGACTGTGATGCAAAATGGAACGGATGTCGCAGCTCACCTTGTCAAAGACACAAATCCGCAGCAGGTCATTGAAGAAATGCTAGGCGCACCATTAGAGGAGCAATTCCCGTCTCGCAGGCCACTGAAAGATGCACCTATTGTGCTTGAAGTGAAAGAGCTAAACGATCAACATAAATTAAACAACATTCACTTTTATGTCAAAAAAGGAGAAATTCTCGGGATCGCAGGACTTGTCGGTGCTGGTAAAACAGAATTGTGCAAAGCCCTTTTCGGTGCCTCAGAAAAAAAGACGGGGACCGTGCAGCTTCATGGTCAAACCATCCGCATCACATCGCCTCATCAAGCGGTGAGAGCTGGAATGGCTCTTGTGCCGGAAGAGCGGAGAAAAGAAGGGATTCTGACCGAAGAGAGCGTGGGGTGGAACTTAACGGCTGCAAGTCTTCACTCATTTTCACGGATATTCAGCTTCTTACATCGTTCGAAGGAAAAGCGGGAAGCAGACGACATCGTCAAACGACTTGGTGTCAAAACGCCGTCGCTTGAAGCAAAGGTGAAGCACCTATCGGGTGGAAATCAGCAGAAGGTTGCTATCGGAAAATGGCTGCTGGCTGAGGCAGATGTGTATCTCTTTGATGAACCAACCAAAGGTGTAGACGTTGGAGCGAAAAAAGATATTTTCACTTTGATTGCAGAGCTTGCCGCCCGCGGAAAATCTGTCATTTATGCGTCGAGTGAGCTGTCAGAAATTGCAGGCATCGCTGACCGGGTATACGTGTTATATGATGGCAGCATTACCCGGGAAATGACCGCACCGACGACTGAAGAGGAGCTTTTATATCATTCAACAGGAGGACAATCATGAGCGAACAACAAATTCCAGCCCCTGTGCAGCAAATTAAAAAACAGCGGCCATCCTTTCATCTGTTTGATTTCTTTTATCGATATGGCACAATCTTAACCATTGTTGTGTTGATTGTAATATTTGCGGCAGCGAATCCAGCGTTTTTGCAATCAGGAAATATCATCAATATTCTACGGTCTATCTCAATTGTGACCATCATTGCGGTGGGCTTAACCATCTCATTGGCAGTAAACGGCTTTGATTTATCAGTTGGATCAGTCGCTACGCTATCAAATGCGATTGTCATTTCTATGTTCGTATGGTTCTCGCAAAACCCACTGATTGCAATCCTCTCTGCACTAGCGGCTTCTATCATTGTTGGTTTGCTAAATGCATGGATGATCGTCAAAATGAAAATTCCAGATATGCTCATGACATTAGCCATGATGTTTATCATTCAAGGGCTGGCTCAAACGTATACGAAAGGGGCGACCATTTCTGAAAATATGGTGCTTCCCGATGGCACGTTCTCAACGGGAACGATTCCTGCCTTTTTCAGCAAAATTGGACAGGTGCCATATATCATTCTTATTATGGCTGCCATTGTACTCTTTGCGCATGTTTTCATGACCTACACAAAGCACGGCCGATTCATGTACATCATCGGTGGGAATAAGGAAGCGGCTCGTTTGTCTGGCATACATGTGAACAAATACAAAATTGCGGCCTATCTGCTTTCTGCGTTATTTGCAGCGATCGGCGGTATCGTGCTGGCATCAAGGGTCATGACAGCAGAAATTAATGCGGGTGCACCATATTTAATGGATGGAGTAGCGGCTGCTTTTATCGGCTTTTCCGTCATGGGAGCAGGTAAGCCAAACGCATTTGGCACTTTTATCGGGGCTGTACTCATCGGTATTTTACAAAATGGGCTTGTGATGATGTCTGTCCCTTATTATGCAATGGATATTGTGAAAGGCTCTGTGCTGGCCCTTGCACTGGCGCTGACATATTACAAACAACGAGGCTAACTGCGTATTTTTTAAAACCATTCGAGTCCTCTCTCCGTCTAGTAAACGGAAAGCGGTGCAGCTGCCGTTTCCCAAAAGGAGATGACAAAAAGAAAATGAATATGTCAGCAACTCATGTAGAAGATTTGAAAAATGTCATGGAAGACTGGAAAAATGAACTATTAGTATATAAATTTGCGTTAGATGAAATGGATACAAAGTTTTCAATTATCAGCCAGGAGTATAATTTAATCCATGGACACAACCCAATAGAGCATACAAAATCACGAATTAAATCCTTTGAAAGCATAGTGAATAAACTAGCAAGAAAAGGATGCGACATCACGACACAATGTGCCAAGGAGCATATCCATGATATCGCAGGTGTCCGCATCATCTGTTCTTTTATTCAAGATATCTATAACATTATGGATGTATTGAGGCAAAGAGAGGATTTAAAGATCCTTGAAGTGAAGGACTACATTCAACATCCAAAACCAAATGGCTACAGAAGCCTTCATTTAATTGTTGAGATACCTGTCTACTTAACAAATCGTGTGGAGCATGTGAAGGTTGAGATTCAGGTGCGGACCATTGCGATGGATTTTTGGGCGAGTCTAGAGCATAAAATCTATTATAAACTGCAAAACGATGTTCCTCATCAGCTGACTGATGAACTGAAGGAAGCCGCAGATATTGCCCATTACTTAGATGAAAAAATGCAGAATATTAAACGAGAAATTGATTAGCACATCAAAAAGCAGCTGTTTTGATCACAGCTGCTTTTTTTCATATTATGGATTGGTTCCACGGTCTCTCTTTTGAATAATATCTTGAGATTGTGCAGATTGGCTGTCTTTTTGAATGGAAGTACCAACAGAAACACCTGTTATCAAGAGGGTTAAAATCGCACTTGTGATGAGCCATTTCTTCATCATACATCACTCCATTTTCTTAACAAGTTTTCAAGGACAACGCCTTGTTTTTAAAATAAGAGGATTCTTCATGAAGCCCAAGATCTGTTAAGTAAGCTGCTGCATCCTGACAAACAGCTTCAAGGTCAACAAGGAAATTCATTGTTTCTAATTGATCGCAATAAGCCTTGATTTGCTCAATCATGTTGTCTGGCTGAATCATAAGTGTTTCTAAAATGGATAATTTAAGTGAAATGTTTCGTTGTTTTAAATTTTCTGCTTTTTGAAGTGAAAGCTGTACATAATAGTGGAACAAACCTGGCTTTTTCAGCTTAAAAAGTGCTTTTGTATAGGCGTACATGGCAAGTAAATAGCCGCCTGGAGAAGAAGTTTCGAATGATTCTATCATTAAAGCCTTTTCTAGGAGCGGCACAGCTTCACTGTATTCATTTCTTAGACTTTTAATAAAGGCTGCATTGCAATAGGCATGTCCAAGTAAATCTGGATCTTCCATCTGTTCTAGTGAATGAATCACTTCTTCGAACAGCGATTCTGCCTCATCATATTTCGACTGATCCGCATAATTCAAAGCAAGCATCATTTGACAGCTGATTGATTTTTTCACATAACATGGATCTGCGTCGTAAATAGATGAAGCCATCTTTAAGTGGTGGATGGAGAGAAGCGTGGACCTAATATTATAGTAAAGACACCCAGTTTTATAATGAAATTCGGCTTTTTCAATGTCATCGTGCACGAGATCTAATTTATCCTCGGCCAATTTTAAATGGTGAAATGCCGTATCCTGATTGCCTCTGCGCATTTCATACATCCCTTTAAAGAAATAGAAATAATAGCTGAGCATATCATCCGTACGGATGGCATTTTCATCAACAAAAAGACTATGATCTAATGAAGCTGTATCTTCTATTAGATCTTTAAAACGGTACTCTAGCAGTTGATAGTAAAGTAAGACGTCTTGATTTTCTTCCATTCGATCAAACGCTTGAAGAATGTCTTCTTTTAACTGAATGGCACCTTGTATCTCTCTTTTTTTCATCATGACATACCAATCATTGAGCATATTCGCTACATCAACGGACGACAAAACACCTGCTTCTGCCAATTCTTATCCTCCTTTCTTCATCTATCAATATCCGTTCTTCTGAATCAACTTCCCATATTCCAGTATCTTCTTATATTTTAAGCTCTCTCGTACAGTTTGTAAAACATGTTTTTTGATGTAAATTCAACCAATAGTGAAAGAAATAGAGAGACATCGCTCTTTTGTATACGCTTACATTTTTTTAGGTAAAAAGAGGGTTTTGGGAAAAATATATTACAATATCAATATAGAGAGGAAGCAAGTTGTTGAGTTTGCTTTCGTATGCAAGGAAGAAACATCATTTATCAAGGCGCTGCCTCGTTTTTTTGTGAGATTATCTCACATCATAATTGTGGATGACTCTTCTTTTAGAATAAAATGAGTTATTCGCAAAAAAGTAAAATTTAAAGAGACTATTGATCTAGAATTGTATGGATCTTTGGTATTGATAAAAAATATCACACACTATAGCTTTAGCGTGGTATAGTATTATTGTTATTGCGAATATTTAGACAAAACTGACAATGGGGGTCGTGTTTTATGAAGAAATCGATGTTATTGATCATGGGACTAATTGTTGTGCTTGTCATGGCAGCCTGTGGATCAAAATCGGACAGTGGTTCGGGAGAAGGCAAAGGCACATATAAAATCGGGATAGATACAACTTATCCGCCATTTGAATTTGAAAAGGGCGGTAATTATGAAGGGATAGACGTTGATTTAATTAATGCAATCGCGAAAGACCAAGGTTTCAAAGTGAAGCTTGAAGCCATGGACTTCTCAGGTATCATTCCAGCGATGCAGGCAGGACAGCTTGATGTTGGAATGGGCGGGATGAGTATTACAGATGAGCGTAAGAAGAAAGTAGATTTCTCAGATCCTTACTTCGACGCTGGACTGACAGTTGTTGTGAAAAAGGACAGCAGCATCAAATCTATTAATGATTTAAAGGGGAAAAAGCTAGCTGTTAAAAACGGAACGACTGGTGCCAAGTTCGCAGCTGATAACGCTGATAAATATGGGTATGAAGTCGTTCAATTTAATGACAGCCCATCTATGTTCCAGGAAGTATCAAACGGAAATGCAGATGCCTTAATTGAGGATTATCCTGTCATTACGTATGCGATCGCACAACAAGATTTAAAATTGAAAACAGTTGGAGACCGCTTGAATGGAGACCAGTATGGTATCTCTGTCATGAAGGGGAAAAACCAAGACCTATTGAAGAAGATCAATAAAGGCCTTGAGAACCTAAAGAAAAACGGTGAATATGACAAAATTATTGATAAATATTTGAAGTCATAACACAAGCGAGGCGCGCTCCGAGCGCGCTTTCTTTATGTGTCAGCCGTATGTGAATTAGGGAGGGAGAAACATGGATACAATTATTAATGCATTTCCGTATTTAATGGATGGTTTGCAAACCACTTTATATATCTTTGTTGTTGCCATCATTTTAGGGTTTATCATCGGTTTAATTGTGGCATTATTCCGTCTGTCACCATTTAAAATCTTAAATTTCATCGCACTCGTCTTTGTGAATGCCATTCGAGGCACACCATTTATCGTACAGCTATTCTTCATTTATTTTGGTTTGAATACACTTGAATTCATTTCGCTTGATCGAGTGCCCGCAGGGATTATTACAGTAGCGATTAATGCAGGGGCTTATTTCTCAGAAATTATTCGTGCAGGAATTCAGTCTATTGATAAAGGACAAACAGAAGCTGCGCGCTCTTTAGGCTTTACAGGGGGGCAAAACATGCGCTTTATCGTCCTACCGCAGGCATTCCGCCGCATGCTCCCAGCGATTACAAACCAGGCCATCATCAGCTTGAAGGATACATCTCTCTTATCTATTATCGGAATTGCCGATATTATGCAGCGAGGGCAAGTTCAAGCATCGGCTACATTTGATCCTTTGAATGTCTGGCTGATTGTCGGTGTCATTTATTTCGTGATCATTTATTTACTTTCTCTACTGGCTAGCTACGCAGAAAGGAGATTTGATATCAAATGAGTATGATTACGGTGAAAAACTTAAAGAAATCCTTTGGCGATCACGAAGTGTTAAAGGATATTAATGCAGTCATCGAGGAAAAGGAAGTCGTGTGTGTCATAGGTCCTTCTGGATCAGGGAAAAGCACGTTTCTAAGATGCCTCAATAAATTAGAAGATATCACGGCTGGAGAAGTCGTTGTCCACGGGCACACGATTACAGACCCAAAGGTGAATATCAATAAAGTACGACAAGAAGTAGGCATGGTGTTTCAGCACTTTAATTTATTCCCTCATAAAACCGTTTTAGAAAATATTACAATTGCACCGATAAAAGTAAAAGGCATCGAGAAGAAGGCGGCAGTCGAAAAAGCGTTAGACTTGCTTGAAAAAGTCGGCTTAAAAGACAAAGCTCAAAGCTATCCTAACCAATTATCTGGTGGACAAAAACAGCGTGTAGCCATTGCAAGAGCGTTGGCAATGGATCCGAAAGTACTATTATTCGATGAGCCGACATCAGCTCTTGATCCTGAGGTCGTAGGGGATGTATTAGCTGTAATGAAACAATTAGCTGTCGAAGGTATGACAATGATTGTGGTCACACATGAAATGGGCTTTGCAAGAGAGGTAGGAGACCGTGTCATCTTTATGGATGGCGGATATATTGTCGAGGAAGACAAACCGGAAGCTCTCTTTGGGAACCCGCAGCATGAGCGTACAAAATCATTTCTTAGTAAGGTGTTATAAAAAAGAGTAAGGGCATGTATATGCTCTTACTCTTTTCTTTATGAATAAATGGGAGAGATTTAGCGGCCCCATTTCCTAGGAAATATTAGCGCTGGAAGAATTCGATCCATTCTTGGTCTGGTCCTCTGAAAAAGAAGTAGCAATATCCATTTGGTAATGTCGTAATTTCTTCATCAATTAATTCAATTTGCAGCTTTTGAATACGATTGAATTCAGCATGAATGTTGTCTGTTGTGAAAGCGAGATGATGGACCTTCCCTTCAGATGGCAGGTCACTGCTGTAGCCTTGGATGAGCTCAATTTCCGTTTCGGTTTCATCTTTAAAACCGAGAAAGGCAAGCTCAATCACTCCATTTGTATGAGTGATGCGGTCCTTTAATTTCATGCCCACCACTTTTTCATAAAAATCAATCGACTGATCAATATTCGAAACCATAATACCTGTATGATCTAAGCGTAATGTCGTCAAACGAAGTGCCTCCTCTATGTCATGTTGATAATTTTCTCCTCATCTTATCATAATAGAAGTAACGTATACATTCATATGGTAGGATAGAGAGAGTCAATTTAGGATAAGGATGACACAAATGAAAAAAATCTCATTAAAACAAACATTTGCGGAACAAGTGAAAAAGGGATATCCGCTCATTTCCAAAGATGCAGTATCGCATGTGAACGGTGTACGGGAAGGCGAGCTCATTGAATGGGTGGATGAGCGGGGCACTTTTTTAGGAAAAGGGTATTATGGTGTACAAAATAAAGGTATCGGCTGGGTCCTAACCTTTGATGCGAACGAAAAAATAGATCAAGCTTTTTTTGTCTCTAGGCTTGAGCAGGCAGCGAAAAGCAGAACGCATTTATTTCGTGATGCACAGACGACTGCTTTCCGTGTGTTGAACGGAGAGGGTGATGGAATTGGCGGCGTCACGATTGATTATTATGACGGATTCTACCTCATCCAATGGTATAGCGAAGGAGTCTATACATTAAAGGAAGATGTATTGGCTGCGCTTGAGCACGTATATCCAGACTATAAAGGCATTTATGAAAAGAAACGATTTGATACATCTGGACAGTATATAGAAGATGATGATTTTGTGAAGGGAGAGAAAGGTGAATTTCCTCTCATCGTGAAAGAAAACGGCATGAACGTGGCGGTTTACTTAAATGATGGCGCGATGACGGGTATCTTCCTTGATCAGCGTCATGTGAGAAAAGCGATCCGAGATCGTTATGCAAAAGGAAAGACTGTGCTCAATACATTTTCTTACACAGGTGCTTTCTCAGTGGCAGCTGCGCTTGGCGGAGCGAGCCGTACGACAAGTGTGGATGTTGCAAACCGCAGCTTGAAAAAAACATCTGAGCAGTTTGAAGTCAATGGTATTGATGTGGACGGGCAGGATATCAAAGTCATGGATGTTTTTAAATATTTTCCGTTTGCAGCGAAAAAAGGCTGGACCTATGAACTCGTCATCTTAGACCCGCCTTCCTTTGCACGAACGAAAAAGCACACATTCAGTGCGGCGAAGGATTATAAGAAGCTATTAAAAGAAGCCATCCAAATTACAGCTGAGAACGGCGTCATTGTGGCATCAACGAATAGCAGTGCATTTGGCATGAAGAAATTTAAAGGGTTTATTGCGCAGGCTTTTAAAGAAGCAGGGCAAACCTATCGGATACTTGAAGAATATACCCTTCCTGAGGATTTCCGTACAACGAAGAATTATCCTGAAGGGAACTATTTAAAGGTTGTCTTCATACAAGCATAAGAAAAAGCCATTTTCCAATAAGGGAAATGGCTTTTTTTATAAGGCAAACGACATAAGGATAGGCGCTGCACATAATGTAATAATGGCTGAAATAATCATCGATACACTTGAGATCGTTCCTGAGACGGAGCTCATTTCAAAAGCCTTCGATGTTCCTGCCCCGTGTGCACCCGTTCCAAGCAGGACGCCCATGGCAATGTCATTATCGATGCGGAAGTAACGGATCACCATTGGACCGATAATCGATCCAAACAATGCGGTTAAAATGACAAACACGGCCGTAACGGACGGCATGCCGCCGATCATCTCTGACACACTCATCGCTACAGGTGTTGTAACCGATCTTGGGACAAGGCTCTCAATAAGGCCTGTGTCCAGATGAAACAACTTGGCGATAAAAGCCGTTGATAAGATCGCAATGACAGAGCCGCAAGCCACATTCAAAATAATTTCCACTGCATGCTTCTTCAGGATATGAAAATACTTATATAAAGGAATGGCAAAAGCAACAGTCGCAGGCTGCAGCATATTCGTGAGCCATTTCCCTCCTTGATTGTAAGCATCGTAAGGAATGTTGACGATTAACAGCAAGACGACAAGGACAAGCGGAGTGACAAGTAACGGTGAGACATAGACCTTCGGATGCCGTTTGTACACCGCTTTTGATCCGAGATATAAAAGAACTGTTAAAATCAGAAATAGTCCGCCAACTAACATAGTTTTTTCCGCTCCTTTCGTTTTGCAATCATTTGCGTCATGATACCAGTTGAGAGCATGACCACAAACGTACTAATTAAGACGACAAGGACAATACTTGTGCCAGATTGAGAAAGCAGTTTTCCATAATCAATGACACCAACTGCTGATGGAATAAAGAAAAGCAGCAGTTCTCCGAGCAGCCATACGGCGCCAAGTTCTATCCATTTTAATTGAATGATCTTAAAATGAAGTAATAAGAAAATGACAAGAATGCCTAAGATCGTGCCCGGAATTCTTAAATGCAAAAAGGCCGCCAGCACATTCATGAATTTCGCAAAAATAAACAAGACCATAATCTGAAGGGCAGCAATCAGCGGCGTTTTGAGCAATTTCACTTTCTGTTCACTCCTTTTTCTATATAAATTGTTCAGTGTTTCACAAAAACATGACAACGTTCCAATTGATGAGCTTACTTTAAAGTGTACAGCACGTTCAGTTATAGGTAAAATACATATATCGAATAGTAATTATTCCTTTTGTCTATAGGAAGGATGAAGCATGTGGACATCAGACATTTAACATATTTCTTAGAAGTGGCAAGATTAAAGAGCTTCACGAAAGCATCGCAGTCTCTTTACGTATCGCAGCCGACCATTTCTAAGATGGTCAAAAACCTGGAGGATGAGCTGGGGGTGCAGTTGTTTTACCGAAATGGCCGGCAGGTTGAAATGACAGATGCTGGCCAAACCATGTATACACAGGCGAGTGAAATTACACAGTCATTTCAGAATTTAACGAGCGAATTAAATGATTTAATGAATGTGAAAAAAGGGCATATTCGAATCGGACTGCCGCCGATGATTGGGTCAAGTTTCTTCCCGAATGTCATGGGGGAATTCCGCCAGCAATATCCAGATGTCACATTTCAATTAGTTGAGCACGGCTCCATTAAAGTAGAGGAAGGGGTCGAGGATGGGTCGTTAGATATTGGTGTCATTGTTCTGCCTGCAAATGATAAAATTTTTCATACGTACACCATTATTAAAGAGAACATGAAGCTCGTGACGCATCCATCCCATCCGATGGCTGGTCGTGAGGAAGTACATTTAGCTGATTTAAGGGAAGAGTCTTTTATTTTCTTTAGAGAAGATTTTGTTCTGCACAGCCGGATTTTGAATGAATGTATGAATGCGGGATTTCGGCCAAATGTCATTTATGAAACGTCTCAGTGGGATTTCATTAGTGAAATGGTAGCTGAAAACTTAGGGATTGGACTTCTGCCAGAACGAATCTGCCGTGATCTTGATCCCGAAAAGGTAAAGGTCATTTCCCTAAACCCGTCGATCCCGTGGCATTTAGGTGTCATTTGGCGAAAGGACCGCTATTTGTCGTTTGCGGCAAGAGAATGGTTAAAGCATACGAAATCCTACGTGTGGGATGCAGAGTAAAAGGGAGGACGATACGGATGAAAATAAGCTGCGCGTCTCATTTATTGGAGAAGGTTCGAGAAAAAAATCCACTCGTTCATAATATCACCAATCAAGTTGTGACGAATTTTACAGCGAATGGACTGCTTGCTTTAGGTGCTTCGCCAGTCATGGCAAACGCCAAAGAAGAAGTGGCTGAAATGGCGCAATTAGCGGATGCACTAGTGCTGAATATTGGCACATTGACTAAGGAAACGGTGGAAGCGATGATACTCGCTGGACAAGCCGCCAATGAAAAAGGTGTACCTGTTTTGTTAGATCCTGTCGGCGTCGGTGCGACAACGCTTCGAACGAATGCTGCTCAACAGCTGTTAGAGAAAGTGAAAATCACCGTTGTCAGAGGAAATGCTGCTGAAGTGGCTCATTTACTTGGAGTGGATGGCTGGGAGTCAAAAGGCGTTGATGCGAAAGCGGCGAATGGAGATGTATCGGCATTAGCCAAACAAGCGTCTATTGCACTTCAGACAATAGTGGTAATCACAGGAAAAGTCGATGTGGTGTCAGATGGAGATGAGGTGCTGTCTATTCATAATGGACATGAATGGCTCACGAAGGTGACGGGAACTGGCTGTTTGCTGACGTCTGTCATCGGAGCATTTTGTGCAGCGGGTGAACAGCCGCTTCATGCGTCGGCAGCTGCATTGATGTTTTATGGTGTCGCCGCTGAAAGGGCAGCTCTGCACGCAATGGATAAAGGACCGGGAACTTTTCAAATGGAATTCTTAAACGCACTATCACACACAACCGGCGATGATGTGCTGACACTAGGGAAAATAGGGGGAGTTTCACATGACAAAGGCTGATCAACAGCAAATCAAACAGCAATTATCGGTTTATTTTATTTTGGGCACAGCGAATACAACGAGGCAGCCGCTTGATGTTGTGAAAGAGGCCATTCAAGGCGGAATCACCATGTTTCAATTTCGTGAAAAGGGTGAAAAAGCCTTGCAGGGTGAAGAGAAGAAACAATTGGCTCGTCAAATTCAAGCGCTTTGCCAAGAAGCAAATGTTCCTTTTATTGTGAATGATGATGTACAGCTAGCGATTGATCTAGATGCAGATGGCGTTCATGTTGGACAGGAAGACACAAATGCAAAAGGCGTCAGAGAAAGGATCGGGAATAAAATATTAGGCGTATCGACGCATAACCTAGATGAAGTAAAACAAGCCATGAAGGACGGAGCAGATTATGTCGGGATGGGCCCAGTCTATCCAACGGAAACGAAAAAGGATACACGCAGTGTCCAGGGTGTGTCTTTGATCACTGAAGTCCGCCGTCATGGCCTTCAAATTCCGATTGTAGGTATCGGAGGGATCACATACGACAACGCAGCACCAGTGATACAAGCTGGGGCAGACGGTATAAGCATCATTAGTGCTATTAGCCAGAGCGCCGATCCTAAAAAAGCAGCAGAAGAGCTGAAATCACTTGTTGCAGCAAAAAAAGCATCTCTTTAATCTGAAGGAGACATGAATTAAATCAATTCATGTCTTTTCTTATGCCGGGTAAATTAGACAGGAGCTATACAATTGTGTACAATCATATAGTTCGATTATTTTCGAAATGACAGGTAAATAAAGGAGAATGAACATGGAAGTGCTCGATACGTATTTTCGTCGATACGATGAAGCAGGAAAAGGGCAGGAGCAGATGGATGAATTGCTGGCATTGTTTTCTGACGATGTCATGATTGTCTTAAATGGCGCCAAAAAGCCTGGGATCCAAGCGTTCACACAATTTTTGAATACATTTTTCCACGTACATGATGACATTAAGCATATGTGGGATGGGTGGAATAAAAGAGAAGATGGAAAGTATGAAACAAACTGGGCCGTTTGCGGAAAGCTTTCGGATGGCCGTGTCTATACAGCAGAAGGAATTGATATCGCAGAGCTGGACGACCAAGGGAAGATCGTTTATTTAGAAAACGTTCCGAAAAACCCAGAGTTATTCCAGCGCTATTAAAAAAAAGCCGGTTGAGCAGCCGGCTTTTCCTTATGAATCAGTATCCATATGCATGCCTGTATGTGCCTTTACTTGAATTTCCGTAAAGGTGTCTTCATCTGCCTTTTCAGACGAGAATATCGTGCCTAAGTAAGCGGCAAGAAATCCGAGTGGAATCGAGATAATCCCAGGGTTCGACAGCGGGATGAGCGGATCTCCTGTGAAGATGGCTGCTCCCGATGGGTCCCAGACGCTTGGACTGAGCGAGACGATAATCAGTGCGCTCAGAAGACCTGTTAAGCTTCCTGCGATGGCACCCGTAGAGTTAAATCGTTTCCAAAAAACAGTGAAGATAATCAAAGGTAAATTCGCACTTGCTGCCACTGCGAAGGCAAGAGACACAAGAAAAGCGACGTTTAAGGACTGGGCAAATAATGCAAGAATGATAGAGAGGATCGCCACGCCGATGGAAGCAAAACGTGCCGCCTTCACCTGCTCCCGTTCACTCGCTTTTCCTTTGCGGATAATCTGACTATAAAAATCATGCGCAAAGGCAGACGCGGCGGATAGGACGAGACCCGTTACCACCGCCAAAATAGTCGCAAAGGCAATAGCGGAAACAAAGGCAAATAACAAATCTCCTCCAAGAGCTTGGGCGAGCAGTGGAGCGGCCATATTTCCTGCTGCATCTGCTGCTGTGATCGCTTCTGTTCCCACAAATGCAGCCGCGCCGAAGCCAAGGAAAACCGTCATTAAATAAAAGATCCCGATGATCCACGTAGCGGATAGAACAGATTTACGCGCAGAAATGGCATCTTTGACCGTATAAAATCGGATCAAAATGTGCGGCAAACCTGCTGTCCCAAGCACTAAAGCAAGGTTCAAAGATAGTGTCTCTAAAGGCACATCATATTTATTTCCCGGGTGAAGAAATGCCCCACCGAGCGGGGTCGCTGTTTTCATCTGTTCAAACATCTTCAGCAGACTAAAATCAAACTTTGCAAACACAAGCAGAGAAATAATTAACGTCCCAAGCATGAGAAGCACAGCCTTTGTGATCTGTACCCAGCTGGTCGCAATCATGCCGCCAAACACGACATAAATGGTCATCAGGACACCCACGATCAGTACCGCAATCCAGTAATCAATGCCAAGAAGCAGTTTGATTAATGCACCTGCCCCAACAAGCTGTGCAATCATATAAAAAGTAGAGACTGTAATGGTATTAAAGGCGGCAACCCCTCGAATGGCAGGGCGCTTAAACCGTGCAGCGATCATATCGGCCATCGTATATTTCCCCAGATTTCGAAGCGGTTCAGCCACAACGTAAAGAACGACAAGGTACGCTACTAGAAAACCAATGCTATAGAAAAAGCCGTCAAATCCGTTTAACGCGATCATGCCAGCAATCCCTAAAAATGATGCAGCAGACATATAGTCTCCAGCAATGGCAAGGCCGTTTTGAAACCCAGTCAGACCTCCGCCTGCTGTGTAAAAATCACTCGCATTGCTAGTTTTTTTCGCAGCAAAATATGTGATGACCAATGTGAGCCCTACGATCGCAACGAACAAAATAAAAGCGGTCATGCTCATTCGTCATCACCTCTTGATTCATTTTTTAAAGCGCTTACATAATTGTCGAACTTAGCTGCTTTTTTCGCATAAAGTCCACATAAAACCCAGGTCATAACAAATTGTGTGAGGGCGAATAACCAAGCCCATGAGATCGCGCCAATTGCCGGCGTGTTCAAAAAGGTGAAGTAGGATGTAGCAACCGGAAGTGAAAAGTAAAAGAGAAAAAAGAAAATCGTCATCGGTACGATAAATCTGCGTTTTTCCTCAAGAAGTTTTCGAAAATCCTCTGAAGCGGCAACCTTCTTATAATGAACTTTTTTGTCTGCCATTGTTTCCTCCTTTGTACGAATTAGGGACAAGGTACTCCAATGCATATGAGACGATCTGGCTGTTTATGACAGTATATCATAAAAAAGGAACCCGAAAAGGGTGCTGAGCCTGATCAAAACATGACTTTATCTTGAGGTATTGTGTTAAGTCGAGAAGGGGCAAAAATTCTATTAGACGAAATAGCATCTCTGGAAGAGTGAAATCTAGAAAGGTGACTGACCGTCTTGTAGATGCAAGACGGCATTTTTTTGGTAATATATGATAAAATTGTTTAGGTAATTAATGGGTTGATCCTGTTGTTGTAGGGGGAAGGCAATGGTTAAGACAATCTCAAGAAATGACCCGTGTTTCTGTGGTAGCGGGAAGAAATATAAAAAGTGTCATAGTGACATTCATCCTGAATCAAGAGCTGCTCGGCTTATCCAGACATACAGAAAGTACGAACGAAAAATAGAAGATTATCAAAAATCAACAGGTAATATTCCTCCATGTCAAAAGGGGTGTTATAACTGCTGCTATGAGGATTTTTCTATAACTGAAATTGAGTTTGAATTTATTATGCGTGAGTTGAAGACTTGAAGCAAAGATCGAGTAGAAAAAATATATGATACTGTTTTAGATCAGTGTGAAACAATTAAAAATGAACGACCTGACACCTGGAGAAAATTTAGAGGTATATGTCTCGAAAGACGTTGGCACAATACTTGTTGAACAATTGAAATAGCTTTATAAAAAGGGTGTTTTGAAGTCGAGGATCAAGGAGAAAATCGTATTATGGAATATAAATTAGTGCCGGTACACGCCGATGGAACAGTCGCGTGCTGAAAGCTTAATTGAAACATACAAGGATGGTATGTTAGATAAAGATGATAAAAATTCATTCCAGAGAGGTTTTCAACTGTGCCTTATAGATTTCGGATATAAAATAATGGAAAAGTGAAATTCAACACAAGAAGCCGTAAATGGCTTCTTTTTTTATGTAAAAAGGGTTGTTTTACGAGGAGAAGAATGAGAGGGCTTACCGATCGTCTGCACGCTGCAACACTTTCTATACGCTTACCACTATTAATGCAGAACCAAAATATTTTCAGGAATTTCAAAAATTTTGTGTTGAAGTCTTATATTAAAAGTAAGCAGGCTCTTACTGGAGCCTGCTTTTTTTATTTATTGTTGCTTAACAGTAATTTTTAAGGTATTTTTACAGTATATGCTAAGTCGACAAACATAATATTTACGCCTACATCAACTTTCTTATATTTGTTTTTAACTGCCCATGCAACCGCACCAGAAGTTCCAGCAGTAATAGCCGCGGCGGCTCCGGCACCCCATGGTCCAGCAGCAGCAATTTTGCTTGTGTACCAACCGATATATCCGGCTGCAAATCCACCTGCTACTATGGCGTTCATGCTTCTAACTTTCGGTCCTAATTTGAGGTGTAGACCTACAAAACCATAAGCCTGCATGTCACCTTTTTTCTCATTCTCTTCAAAGCTAAATTCTTCTGATTTCATAGAAGTCATTAGTTGACTGTCGTGTTCTGAAATTCCCATTTCCATAAGGGTTTCTTTATCAGCTGTAAAATGAGTATTTCCATCCTTATCTAATTCGAAGTAATTAGATAGTTTCTCTGCTAATTCCAATTGTTTTTTATCTACACTGACTGGAGGGGTCTTATTATTACCTTGACTGGCATGACTAATCATTGGAGAAGAGAAACCAAATGTAATAGTAAGCACACATAACATTACTAGAAATTTTTTAAACATACGTACCACTCCTATTTGTTTTTTGGGGTAACGCATACATGATATTTCCTTCTATTGGGGTGGAATACTTAGAGGTTAAGGAGAGTAATAAAATGTATTTATTCTTATTCACTTTGATTTATTGTGTAATCACACACATTTTTAATTTGTCCTATGAGTTTTCTTTTGGGGTGTATTTTATAGGTCTAGGTTTGATCAAAGGACTTTCCAGCGGGGAAATTAAAGACATCTTTAATTTCAAAAAGACAAGGGACGTGTTCAAAGAAAACAGATTTATAGATTCTTTGATGGAATTGTTTTCTTTGATAATAGTGTTTATTAATGCATACATAATTGATTATGAACCATTCTCTCCCTTTGAGTTTGTTTATACTTTTTTCTTGATTGTAATTCTATACAGATTCCTATTTTGGGGAATCATAAGAGAGTCAAAAAAATGGTTGCATAATGAGGCATAGGAGTCATGGACTTATAAGAATCACTCACTTTCTTTGATATATTTTCATGCTACCATTTATTTCTTGATAATTGGTAATTTGATGGAAAGTTTCTTTTTGGGTTGCGGTGACCGCAATATAGGTTCTTTTATTTGGGAGGAGAATTTATGATGACTGTAATACCAGTATTGATGATGTTAATTGATGCTTCTTATTTTGCTGTTTATATGATAAAAAAGAGATGGGTTAAAAAGTTGTTTTTGCCGTTGTTTTCTTTTTACTGAGTGTCCCATTCATCAATATGGTCATCACTGGATAATAAAGAACAGGCTAAAGAGCCTGTTTTTTTTGTTTCTAAAAAAACATAGCGCCTATTTCAAACCACCAAGAGCGTTCATGTTCGTTTTAAGCACCTTTATTTATGCTCGGGTATTTCCATAGTGTGATGCTTCAAGAACGCTTATATGGGATTTAAATGCGTTAACTGCTGCGATAGCATCTAAAGATTGATATGTCTTGTGTCCTACTTGCTTACAAAGTGTTTGCGTCATGCCGAAAACTTTACATATGAATGGAAAAATAGGATTTTATTAGGAATTATTGTGCTAACATTTATTAAAAATTGGTTTTCTAGGGGGGATTGTAGATGGCGTCTATACCGTCTCCAGTTGTAGCGATCAAGATAAATGAATGGTATAAGCATATAAAAAGATTCAATGTTAAAGAGGCCCAGATGCTAAGGGAAGAGATTAGAAAAGATATAGATGTCATGGAAGAAGATGAACAGGCGGTTCTTTATTTTCAGCTGATGGAGTTCCGTCACCAATTGATGACAGACTATGTGCAGCCTTCTAAAGAACCACTTGAAAAATCTGATTACTTGAAAGCTGTAGAAGGACAAGGAAAGAAGATGTCAGCCATTCTTGAATACTATTTTAATTTTTTTCAAGGAATGTATGAATTCAAAAATGGTGAGTTTATTAGAGCTATTGTGTTCTATAAGCGCGCGGAAAAGCGCCTGGAGCAAGTAGGGGATGAGTTAGAAAGAGCGGAATTTTACTACAAATTATCAGAAGTGTTTTATCACATGAAACAGACACACGTGTCTATGTATTACGTTGGTCTTTCTTATGATACCTATAAGGCACATAAGAGCAATTCACTTTATATGATTCGAGAAATTAATTGTCTAACTGTTATGGCAGGTAATTTCATTGATTTTGAATGCAGAGAAAAGGCGCTTCCTCATTTATTGTCATCTTTAGAAAGATCTAAGGCAATTTCTAATAAGCCAATGATTGTGAAGTCATTATTTAATATTGGTTGTTGTTATAAAGGATTAGGTGATTTTAATAGGGCACTAGCTTATTTTAATCAGGTTATTCTTGAAGGAGAGCCTATTCATGCTACAGAGTTGCTTTTGGTTTATTATGAATTATCTTTATTTCATTTGAGTCAAAAGGAATTTATTGAGGGAGAAAGATTTTTCAAAAGAGGCTTGGAAGAAGCGAAGAATAGAAAAAATGATCTGTTTTTATCGTTGCTGATGGTATTGGAAAATTTATTTTTAAAAACAGCAAACCTAAGTGAGGTCTTGAGCTCGTTGGAAAAATTAGAGAACGAGAGGGGTTATCCATACATAGAAGACCTAGCGCTCGAAGCGGCTCGGTACTATAATGAGAATGGGCGTATGGATGAATCTGTAAAAATGTACGAAAAAGTGATGTACGCCCGAAAACAAATCCAAAGGGGCGACTGTTCATATGAATTTTAAAACGGTTCTTACTGGTTTTTTGAGTGCTTCAGCATTGCTAGGTGTGATCTCATTATCATCTGTCGATTTTGATGTGAATTCAAGAAATGCTACTTCTCCAGAATCAACTGATCTGACAGTAAGAAATGCTACAGGCAGTAGCGTTACTACTCAAGATTTCCCTCTTATAACTTTATCTCAACATGATAACGATTTTGCTGTGAGGAATGGAACCCGTTCTAGTGTAAATCCGGATATTCGTTTTGGAACACGTGATTCTAGATTATCTACTTGATGAATCAAACAGACCTTTAGGGTCTGTCAGGCTGTCGAGAAAATCTCGACAGCTTTATTTTCCCGGAAAGGTTATCGGTTCTACAAATCAGATCCGAAAGCATGTGCTCCGTGTCCTTTTCTTGAAAGCTGCACAAGATCTTAAAAGCACCAAAAGACCCATTCTCACCTAACATCATGACGTGGAAAATAAAAAAGAATGTAGAAAAACATGAGTTTCTCTACATTCTGGGCACCCGAAAAGGGTGCTTTCTATCGATAATTTGCAAGAAATGTTTTTCTCGCTTTTTCATATGTTTCTGCGTCAAAATGATCTCCGCATTTATGAATACACCAAGGCTCTTCTTGCCTCACAATGCCAACCTCATAGCCCTGTTGCATGAATTCAAAGGATTGCGAAACATCATAAAAATGAAAGCCATCAAAGAGATCCTCACGCCACTTCACATCATACTGCGTCGCCATGAAAAGACCATCAATGGCTGCAGCTTGGATATAATCTTGCGCTTCGGGCTGCTGACGGCCTCTTTCAAACGAAAGCAGCTGATAGGTGTCGTGACGATATTCAATGACTTTTCCCCTGCAATCAGAACTCTCCCACCAAATTCCATTGTCAGGCACGCTTTCTGCTCCAATCACTCCAACCATGCCAAGTGATGGGTTTTGTAAAAAAAGCGGGATGAGTTCAAGCAGCATATGCTGTTTGACAATCAAGGTATCCTGATGAAGATAAATTTTAAACTGAGCTGGATGAGTGATGGCTTCATTGTATGCAGAGGTCATACTTGATGCATGTCTGATGGGTAAGACCTCCACATGGTATCCATGAGGAGCTGGAAGTGAAGCGAGCTGCCGGAAGCAAGCCTGAAACATCGATTCATCATTCACACATAAAACAAACAGGATGGTGGGATTACTCATTGAATGGAACCGCCTCGACCACATATTGATAGGCTGTAGCTGCCTCGTGAAAATCAGAACGAATGCCGTGTTTCATGAGTAATTCATGTAGATCATTCAACACGCTTGCATAGGAAGGATGCTGTACGCGAATGGCCTCGAATTCGCGAATGCGAAAACCCGCTGAATGAAAGAGTGCATGTATTTCGTGAAGGGTGAAGAAACGTAAATGTGTTTGATCCATTAACCCTGCATCTGTATAAGTAAATCTGCCGGCTAGTAATTCTAAAACCGTTGAAATGTGGCCGATATTTGGAATAGATGACAGGATGGCACCCTCTTTTTTAAGGAAGGGTTTCACCTTTTTTAAAACGGCCCAAGGGTCCAATAAATGCTCGAGGACGTCTCCGAAAATCATGCAGTCAAATTGTTCATGTTGATAAGGGAGAGCCAGTTGTTCAATATTTCCGCAGAGAACATGATCCAGCTCTTGCTTAGCCTCTTTTGCTGCATCTTCAAATGACTCAATGCCATAAATGGTCCGGCCCTTTTGTTTCAGGACTTTTCCAAGCTTGCCTGTGCCGCATCCGATATCCAACAAAGACGTCCATTCCGCGCGGATACGGCTGACGATGACCGGGTTTACCCCATGATAATACTGATCCTTTTTTTGGTGATAATACGAAAGGGAATCTGAACTCACGCTCTACCCACCTTTCTGCTTTCTCGTTGTTTTCATGCTTAATATATGGGTGGACAGCTTGGTTTTATAACGAGAGAAGGACAATTTTCATGAATAGCGGCTAAAAAGGAATCATATAAAGAACAGGAAACGGACTGTCCTCCTAATATAGAAAGACAGAACCCCATTGAGTGGAAGGGATTGGTATGGAGAGGTGTTCAATTATTGTAGCGTATCGTCATGAAAGGATTTTCAAAAGGTCAATTGACAGGTCAGAACTTATAGCCAAAGCAGTCTGAAAGACAAAGGATAACGGCGTTGATTTACGGTTTGTTTATCATCTTCTGATCACCGTTGGATGTTAAAAAAGCTTGTATTTCTTCGATGCCTAGTCCAATTTTTTTCGCTTCCTGAATCAAATAAACCCACTCTTCGTCAACTCTTCTTTTCACTTGCGTATCCATAATATCCTCCAGTTCAATAAGACATATTCACTGCAACCAATGACTTGAACAAACCGTCTAGTAACTGTACGTGTGGTTGAAAACAGCGCAAAATAAATTTTGTCGAAAAATGATGACATTTAACCTATTTTGTAAAATCTATCACCTACCACGTCCCTAAAAAAATGACTAAAAAACCCATAAATATTGAAATCTTACTTCTAATAATAAACAATTGTAAAGTCAGTTGAAAGATTATAAATTAAAATAATGATAAAGACCTAAAACATTTGACTCATATAAACCAATTGCGTTGACATTTGCCATCGAGTAGAACAAATTTCATCTTTTCAGGACATACATATTGTTCGTTTGGGAAGTTCTTCTCAAGATGGTATTCTAAAAGAAACAGAAACCACCAAGAAGGAATGAAGAAAGACATGTATAGCCTTTTTCAAAAGTATCAAGAAGTTGTCATGTATCTTGTGATGGGTGTGTGTACAACCATTGTCAATATCGTCAGCTTCTATTTATTCGTTGAGATGTTTTCCATGGATTACAAAACAGCTACGGTTGTTTCATGGGTATTTGCTGTTCTCTTTGCTTATATCACCAATAAGAAGTATGTCTTCAAGCAAAAGGCTCGTGACACAAAAAGCCTCATGCGTGAGCTTTCTTCATTTTTTAGTGTCCGTCTCATGTCTCTAGGTGTAGATCTGGGGCTGATGATTTTATTTGTGAGCCAAATGGCGCTCAATGAAACCGTCGCAAAAATTCTCGTCAACTTTGTGATTGTGGTGGTCAATTATGTCGCCAGTAAGTGGTTCGTCTTCAAGAAAACAAAAGAAGATGCGATTTAACACATAAAAAAGATAGGTGATGTGAAATGAGCAGCAGGCCAGACGACTTATATGATGCCATATATCAACAAACAGAAAAGCAGCATGAACAAGTGCTGAGGCTAGTCAAAGAAATGACCGCACATCCAGAAGCGTTTTCGGAACAAGAAAAGGAAAAGATCAACCGAATGGACATTGCGCTTCAAACGGCAACGGACATTTTAGAAAACTTAATGACCCCTGATACGCAAATGACGATTGTTTTAAAACAAGGAAGAATTCATGTTGATCTGTCAAAATCGTAAAAGAAGCAGCCAATGATGAAGCGGCTGCTTTTTATTATGCATCGCTTGTTTCCCGCAGTTGCTTTGGAGACATGCCGATTTTCTTTCGAAAGACTTTATTCAAGTAATTCGCATTTCGGTAGCCGCACTGTATGGCGATTTCTTCAATTGAGTATTTCGTTGTTTTTAATAATGTTTCCGCCTTCTCTAACCGGATATTGGTTAAGTAATGAATAGGTGTGAAGCCAGTGGCCTTTTTGAATTCCCTCGTAAAATGACTTTTGGATAAACGTGCCGCAGCTGCCATATCGTCTGGGCCAATTTCCTCGTGAAAATGATGGCTGGCAAACAAGGCCGCTTGGACGATGGGCTCAGGCCATTTTTCCATTTGTCCCTCAAGCTTTGGCAAATATGAATACAGTTCCATGACAAATTGATAAGCAAGGCTAGACCCCTCAAATGGATTGGTAATCCGTCTTTCACTGGCTTCATCATAAATTTTCTTCAGCAGGCGGATCGGTTTGGAATGAGGATGAAAACGCATGACCTGCTTTCCTTGATCTATAAATTGGTCAAAGCAAAGATCACAGGCTTCCCCATAAAGCGTCAAATAGAGAAATTCCCAATGCTCACTGTCCTCTGGAAAATAATATTGATAGGCACTTGGACTTTTCACAAGAAAGGCCTGCCCTGGCAAGACTTTGAACCGCTTCTGTCCGATTTCAATCATGCCGTGTCCAGACAGTGTGAGCTGAAAGATGCACTTGCCCTGATCCTTCCGCTCCACGCCATTCCAGCTGTATAACGAAGATGATTGAACCTCCCAGCCAACAGACCATATTTGTGCCGGCAATGTAACATCAGAATGGTGAAAACGAAATGCAAATGCTTCCTTCTTCAAATTGGAAAACCTCCTTCACAGCAAAAAACAACCTTTTTCTATTTTGAATCATGTTACACCTCATATCACATCGTACCATTCACAGCAAAAAAAGGGTATTTTTTAACGATTTTTTTACCATTGAACTTACGCAGTTCAGGCAACTAAAATAAGAGTATCAGATGAGAAAAGGGGAATGGATATGATCGATATGTTACGCACGGCATTTCACCAGCAATTTGGGGATAAAGAAGAAGAACTTCGCTATTTTTTTGCCCCGGGAAGAGTGAACTTGATTGGTGAACATACAGATTACAATGGAGGTCATGTATTCCCTTGTGCGCTCACTCTCGGTACATATGCAGCATGTGCAAAGCGGTCAGATGGCCGCGTGAGAATGTATTCCTTGAACTTTGATGGCGATGGTGTGAAAGAATTCGACCTTTTTGAAATCGCTTACTTAGAGTCGGATGGCTGGGCGAATTATCCGAAGGGCGTGTTCCATCAGTTTATTGAAGCAGGGATGAAGATAGAAGAAGGCTTTGACATTGTATACGGCGGCAATATTCCCAATGGCGCAGGCCTGTCTTCCTCTGCCTCCATCGAGCTTGTCACCGCCGTCTGCATCAATGAATGGCATTCATTCGGCGTTTCAAATGCCCGTCTTGCCCTCCTTTCGCAGCGTGCAGAAAATGAATTTATTGGCGTCAATTGCGGCATCATGGATCAGTTTTCAATTGCTCTTGGAAAAGAAGATCACGCCATTTTGCTTAATTGCGATACCCTTGATTTTCAATACAGTCCGTTTCGGCAAGAGGGACTGGCGCTTGTCATTGCCAATACAAACAAAAAGCGGACACTGGCAGACTCCAAATACAATGAACGCCGGTCAGAGTGTCAATCAGCTTTAAACGATTTACGAGAAGAAATCGACCTTGCCCACTTATGTGAGCTCACGGCAGATGAATTTGCCGAACATGCCCATTTGATTCAGGATGAAACATGCCGCAAACGTGCAAGACACGTGGTGACAGAAAACGAGCGGACCATAAAAGCAGTCAAATTTCTGAAAGATGATAAAATGGAAGAAATAGGTGCGCTTATGAAGGCTTCTCATCTCTCTTTAAAGAATGATTATGAAGTGACTGGATTTGAACTAGATACACTGGCAGAAGCCGCTTGGCTCCATCCTGGAACGATAGGCTCTCGTATGACGGGCGCGGGTTTCGGCGGCTGTACGATCAGTATTGTGAAAGAAAAGCAGCTGGCATCATTTATAAAAGAAACGGGTGCGATTTATCAAGAGAAGACGGGCATTCAAGCCTCTTTTTACACAGCTGGAATTGGAGGCGGCGCAAGAGAACTCACGAAGGAGGAAGTGTAATGACAATTTTAGTGTGCGGGGGAGCAGGGTACATTGGCAGCCATGCGGTAGCGGCTCTTTTAGCGAAAGGTCAACAAGTGGTGGTAGTGGATAATTTGCAGACAGGGCACAAAGAAGCTGTTTTGGAGGGAGCTGTTTTAGAAGAGGGAGATTTACGAGATCAAGATTTTTTAAGACAGGTTTTCAAAACGCATCAAATAGAAGCGGTGATGCACTTTGCCGCAGATTCACTTGTCGGCGAGAGTGTAACAGACCCGCTAAAGTACTATGACAACAACGTTGGAGGAGCGACAGCCTTACTTCAGGTGATGAATGAATTTGATGTGAAACACATCGTTTTCTCTTCAACCGCTGCCGCATATGGTGAACCAAAGCGAGTGCCGATCGTTGAAACGGATGAGACGAATCCAACCAATCCTTATGGAGAAACGAAACTAGCCATTGAAAAAATGCTGAAGTGGTCTGAGCAGGCATATGGAATGAAATACGTTGTGCTTCGCTACTTTAATGTAGCTGGCGCTCATACAGAAGGACTTGTCGGAGAGGATCATCAGCCTGAGACACACCTCATTCCGATTATTCTGCAAGTGGCTTTAGGAAAACGAGATCAGATCATGATTTACGGTGATGATTATGAGACAGAGGATGGCACGTGTATTAGGGATTACATTCATGTCATGGATTTAGTAGAGGCGCACATCTTAGCTGTTGATCATCTGCGCGCTGGAAAAGGAAGTGCAACATATAACTTAGGGAATGGCACTGGTTTCTCCGTGAAGCAGGTAGTAGATGCTGTAAGAAACGTCACGGGTCATGCGATTCCAGCACAGGTCGCTGACAGACGCGCGGGAGATCCAGCAAAGCTGATTGCTTCTTCTGAAAAAGCGCTGCAAGAATTAGGGTGGACACCTCAATATGCTGACCTTCACACCATCATTCAAAGTGCGTGGGATTGGTTTCAGAAGCATCCAGACGGCTACCAGAGTAAATAACGCATAACAGGCAGGCAAGAGAGGGGACAGAGAGAATGGCGGTTGATATTTTTGAAAAACTGGAACAGCTGATTCAATACGGGATCAATCAAGAGCTGATCACACGACTAGATATCGATTATACGAGAAATCGGCTGCTTGAGGTGCTTGGGCTGGATGAAGCTGAGCCAAGAACAGTCTCAGGGGAAGCGGAGCTTGAAGACATCTTAATGCCGATGCTGGATTGGGCAGTTGAGACTGGCCTTATCCCTGAGGGGACGGATACGTATCGCGATTTACTAGATGCGAAAATCATGGGATGCTTGGTGGCGCCTCCAAGTGTCATCTGCGCAAAGTTTGAAGAGAAGCGCCAGCATGAAGGGCCAGAGGCTGCTACAAGCTGGTTCTATGAAATGCAGCAGCACGCACACTATATTCATACAGGCAGAATCGCCAAAAATGTGCAGTGGTTTACACCAACAGATGATGGCGTGCTGGAGATCACAATCAATCTATCAAAGCCGGAAAAGGACCCAAAAGCAATCGCTGAAGCCAAAAAGCTTAGTCAAAAACAATATCCTCTTTGTCTCCTTTGTAAAGAAAACGTTGGGTTTGGGGGGCGCATCAACCATCCAGCGAGACAGAATCACCGGATTATTCCTGTGACACTCACAGATGAATCTTGGTTTCTACAATTTTCACCTTATGTGTACTACAACGAGCACTGCATTGTGTTCAAAGGCGAACATGAGCCGATGAGCATCACCAAAAAGACCTTTGAACGATTGCTTTCTTTCATATATATATACCCGCACTATTTCATCGGATCGAACGCCGACCTTCCGATTGTCGGGGGCAGTATATTAAGTCATGACCATTTTCAGGGCGGTGCGCATGAATTTCCGATGGCAAAAGCGAAACTTGAAGATGTTTTTTCTCTGAGTGCCTTTCCGAATGTGAGGGCCGGGATTGTGAAATGGCCGATGTCTGTGATCCGCCTTCGAAGCAGCGATAGGCAGACGCTTGCAGACGCCGCAGACTTTATCTTAAACGAGTGGAAAATGTATTCAGATGAAGGAGTAGAGCTGCTAGCTCATACAGGAGAGACGCCGCATAATACCATTACACCAATTGCACGCCGACATGGAGATGACTATGAATTAGATCTAGTGCTGCGTAATAATCGTACAAACAAGCAGCACCCGGACGGAATTTTCCACCCGCACGAAGAAGTCCATCATATTAAAAAAGAGAATATCGGATTAATTGAAGTGATGGGTCTTGCAGTTCTTCCTGGTAGATTAGCAGAGGAATTGAGCCAATTAAAAGAAGCGCTGTTATCTCAAAACCCCCTTGAAGAAATCAAAGCCCGTCCTGCTATCACGAAACATGAAGCATGGGCAAAGCGTCTGCTTGAAGAGAACACCTTTACAGAAGAGAATACAGAAGCCATTTTACAAAAAGAAGTCGGCATCATTTTTTCTCGAATTCTCTCACAGGCGGGTGTGTTTAAAAGAACCGAGCAAGGGAAAACAGCTTTTAAACGTTTCATTCATACACTCATATAGGCAGGTGATTAGATGATTGAACAAGTAAGAACAATAATGGAAGAAAAACAGCTCGACGGTGTCTTAATTCAAAAGCGAAATAACTTCTCCTGGCTGACAGGAGGAAGAAGAAATCACATTGTGTTAAATACACCAGAGGGCGTGTGCAAGCTGCTTGTGTTAAAAGACGACATCGTCCTCATCGTGAATCAAATGGAAGAAAAGCGGATCATTGAAGAAGAGATGGCGTATATCGATCACCCATTTCAAGTGGTGACGATGGATTGGTTTGAGGATGATACGGCACACATTCAAACACTCACAAAAGACAAACGAATCGGGTCAGACATTCAAATGGACGGATTCGAATGGGTTGAGCCGGATTTGTCGCAAGTTCGATCCATTCTTTCTGCATCACAGCTCCGCCAATATGAAACGCTTTGTCATGAAACAGCGGTCATTGTAGAGAGTGTCTGTAAAGAAATCGTTCCAGGACAGACGGAGCACGAAATCGCTTCTTTAGCGGCTCAAAAAGCGATCGCGCAGGGAATGACGATTGAAGTGCTGCTTGTAGCAACAGATGACCGGATTCATCAATACCGTCATCCAATTCCAACAGACAAAAAACTTCAAAAGCATGCGCTTGTTGTCCTTTGTGCTGAACGGCATGGACTCGTGGCGAATGTCACAAGGTCTGTTTACTTCGGTCAGCTTCCACAGGAGCTTGAAGAGAACAAAGAGCGGCTTGCACGAATTGACACGGTCATGAATGCCGCTACGCGCCCCGGTAAGACTTTGGGAGACGTGTTGAAAGCAGGTATCGCTCAGTATGAAAAAGAAGGCTTCCCTGATAGCTGGAAAAAGCTTCATCAAGGAGGAAAAACGGGCTTTATATCTAGAGAAATGATTGCAGTGCCTTCATCGAAGGAAGAAATTCAGCTGCAGCAAGTGTTTACATGGAACCCTTCATTGCCTGGATTGAAATCAGAGGATACGATGGTCGTAGAGAAAGAGGGGAACCGCTTTTTAACCTATACAGGCAAGTGGACATACATTGACGTTGAACATGAAGGGGACATCTATAGGCGCCCTGATATTTTAGTAAGAGATGAATAATTGCAGAATGCCGGCGCTAAGCCGGTTTTTTGCTGGAAGTCATTAAGTGGGATTCCACATATTCAACATGATTACCAATTCTTACAGTGTATAGTCAGAGGATCGATACTTTCTTTTCTTATCAACTTGCGTTAAAATAAGTAAGGTTTTTGTTAAATGTGGGGATACCTATTTTGAAATTGTTTACCTAGATAAAATTTCATTAAGTTAAATTGAAATTTGACCAAACTTTTTTATTGTGGTAAACCTAAATTTGACAAAGTTCTTGATTGTTTGTCCTTTGCCTTCAACTCTCAACTTTTCAAAATCCTAGAAATTTATTGTGTGTGCAATAATATAAATTTATGTCGAATTTATGACATTTTAAAAGAAATCTGTTGAAAAATAAATGAACTTTTGAAAAAAGGGAAGCTAACTCTAACAGATTTTGATAGCATTACAAAGGGAAGAAAAGTTTTCGAAGGCAGATGGCTTTTCACAATTATTCAGCAATTTATACATTATCTAAGGAAGGATGGTGATCTTCTTGTTCAGAGCCATTAAACCTATGCTTTTATTAGCGATGCTCGTGAGTGTTTTTGTATTAGGAGGTTGCAGCAATATCGCTGTTTTAGATCCTAAAGGACCAGTCGCAGCACAACAAAAAGACTTAATCCTTTTATCGATCGGATTTATGCTCTTTATCGTTGGTGCGGTATTTGTAATGTTTACCATCATTTTGGTTAAATACCGTGAGCGTAAGGACGTTGGAAACGCCTCTTATAACCCAGAACTACACGGGAACACGCTTCTAGAAGTTGTCTGGACAGTGATCCCAATATTAATCGTTGCTGCCCTTTCAGTTCCAACTGTAAAAACAATTTACTCTTTGGAAGAGGCACCTCAAGCAACAAGCCATAAAGATCCTCTTGTCGTTTATGCGACAGCTGTTGATTGGAAATGGATCTTTAGCTATCCAGAGGAAAATATTGAGACAGTGAACTACTTAAACATTCCAAAAGATCAGCCGGTTTTATTCAAAATCACTTCCGCTGATACAATGGCATCACTATGGATTCCTCAGCTAGGCGGGGAGAAGTATGCGATGGCTGGAATGGAAATGGAACAATATCTTCAAGCTGATGAAGTAGGCACATACCAAGGAAGAAACGCCAACTTCACAGGCGAGGGCTTTGCTCAGCAAAAATTCAAAGTCAATGCGATGACGCAGTCTGACTATGATAAATGGGTAAACAAAACGAAGAAAGAAGCACCAAAGTTAACGAAGAAAACGTATGACTACTTGATGCTTCCTGATGCTGCAGATGTGCAGACATTCTCATCAACACATTTATCCTTTGCGAAGCATGGAGAGGATTCTGAATACGCACTCCAAGCACGCAAACGTTTAGGTTACCAATCAGTTTCTCCGCATTCCAAAACAGATCCTTTCGAGAATGTGAAGAACTATAAAAGAAAACTAGATAATGAATAAACTGACTAAGGAAAGGAGGAGGCCGTTATGCATTTAAAATGGGATGAGTTTTTTGTAACTGGAGACCCATTAATTCTTGGTGCGCAAATTTCTATCGCTCTTACCTCCATTGCCATCGTGTTTGTTTTAACCTACTTTAAAAAGTGGAAATGGCTCTGGAAAGAATGGCTGACATCAGTTGATCATAAAAAGCTTGGAATCATGTATATCCTTGCTGCTGTGATTATGTTCTTCCGCGGTGGGGTAGACGGACTGATGATGCGCGCGCAGCTGGCGCTTCCTAATAATACGTTTTTAGATTCAAACCACTATAATGAAATCTTTACAACGCATGGTACGATCATGATTCTATTCATGGCGATGCCATTTTTAATTGGTTTAATCAACGTCGTTGTTCCTCTTCAAATTGGTGCACGTGACGTTGCATTCCCTTATCTGAACAACCTTAGCTTCTGGACATTCATGGTCGGAGCAATGCTGTTCAACATTTCCTTCGTTATTGGAGGATCACCAAGTGCAGGCTGGACGAGTTACATGCCGCTCGCCGGAAATGATTTCTCACCAGGACCTGGACAGAACTACTACTTGCTCGGGCTCCAAATTGCAGGTATTGGTACACTTATGACAGGTATTAACTTCATGGTGACCATCTTAAAAATGCGTACAAAAGGTATGACACTTATGCGTATGCCAATGTTTACATGGACAACATTGATTACGTCTGTCATCATCGTTTTTGCATTCCCTGTACTAACAGTTGCTTTAGCACTTATGACATTTGATCGTTTATTCGGTTCTGCATTCTTTACACTCGAAGCAGGCGGTATGCCGATGCTTTGGGCGAACCTTTTCTGGATTTGGGGACATCCTGAGGTATATATTGTTATCCTGCCGGCTTTCGGTATTTTCTCAGAAATTTTTGCGACGTTCTCAAGAAAGCAGTTGTTTGGTTACAAAGCGATGGTTGTATCAATTGTGGCAATCTCTGTTCTTAGTTTCCTTGTGTGGGTTCACCACTTCTTTACAATGGGGAACAGTGCAGCGGTTAACTCATTCTTCTCGATTACAACAATGGCGATTTCTGTACCAACAGGTGTGAAAATCTTTAACTGGCTCTTTACGATGTATCGAGGCCGTATCAGCTTTACATCACCAATGCTTTGGGCACTTGGTTTCATCCCAAACTTCGTAATCGGTGGTGTAACTGGGGTTATGCTTGCGATGGCAGCTGCGGATTACCAGTACCATAACACGTACTTCCTTGTATCCCACTTCCACTATGTATTAATCGCAGGTACTGTATTTGCTTGTTTTGCTGGTCTTGTTTTCTGGTATCCAAAAATGTTTGGTTACAAGTTAAACGAAAGAATCGGCAAATGGTTCTTCTGGGTATTCATGATCGGATTTAACATCTGTTTCTTCCCGCAGTACTTCCTAGGACTGCAAGGAATGCCAAGACGTATCTATACGTATGGACCAGAAGATGGCTGGACTGCACTAAACTTTATTTCAACAATTGGTGCATTTATGATGGGTATCGGATTCATCATCCTTTGCTACAACATTTACTACAGCTGGAGACATTCAAAACGTGAAGTGTCTGGAGACAGCTGGGGAGAAGGACGTACACTTGACTGGGCGACATCTTCTGCAATTCCGCCGCATTATAACTTTGCAGCACTTCCAGAAGTGACAACACCAGATGCATTCCATCATTGGAAGCAAAACAATGTGGACGTTCATCCTGAAAAAGAATTCAAGAAAATTCACATGCCGCACAATTCAGGCAGACCGCTGATCATGTCTGCATTCTTTGGACTTGGTGCATTCGGTCTTGTATTTGAATGGTACTGGATTGGCGTTATTGGCTTAATCGGTGTATTCGCAACGATGATTTTACGTTCATTCGAATATGACGATGGCTACTATATTCCTGTTGAAGAAGTCATTGAAACAGAGAAAAAGAATAAGGAGGCGCAGAAGTAATGGGACATAATGATAGCAGCTATGCAAATGCACCGCTTGAATATCGCTCTGAAACCGGACGTTTAAACATCCTTGGTTTCTGGATATTCCTTGGCGCGGAAATCGTGTTATTCTCAACACTTTTTGCGACCTACTTTGTTCTACATGGCAGAACAGCTGGCGGCGTTTTACCAGCTGAGCTGTTTGATATGAAGCTTGTATTGATCATGACATTCCTGCTATTGGTTAGTTCATTTACATGTGGGATTGCTGTTCATGAAATGCGCCGTGGAAGTACAAAAGGGGTTGTCATATGGACGATTCTCACACTGCTTCTAGGTGCAGGCTTCGTTGGATTTGAGCTTTTCGAGTTCTTCCATTATGTACATGAAGGTGCGAGCATCCATACAAGTGCGTATTGGTCTGCATTCTTTGTACTTTTAGGAACTCACGGATTACACGTATCGATCGGTATCTTCTGGATTACCGGGATCTTGTTCCAAATTAAAAAACGTGGATTAACTCCACAAACAGCAGCGAAGATTTTCATCTCAAGTCTATACTGGCATTTCCTTGATGTTGTATGGATTTTCATCTTCACAGCTGTTTACTTGATCGGATTAGGGGGGCTTTTGTGATATGGCTGGAAAAACACATTCCTCAGCAGAGCACGAACACTTCCCTTGGAAACACGTAGTTGGCTTTATCCTATCCATTGTGCTGACAGTCTTAGCATTCTGGATTGCGATTGGAGCTGAAATTGGCAGTTCCGCAAAACTATGGATTATCTTTGGTTTTGCGTTCATTCAAGCATTCTTGCAGCTGTTCATGTTTATGCACATGACAGAGAGCGAGAACGGAACTGTTCAAGTCGGAAATACTTTGTTTGGTCTGTTCTGTGCGATTATCTTCGTCATCGGATCTGTTTGGATCTTTGCGGCTCACTACAGCCACGGAGAGAACAGTAAAGACGGTTATTCACCGTCTGCGCCAAAGCAGTCTGAGCATTCAGAGAAATAATAAAAAAACCACTCATCTCTTGAAGGTGAGTGGTTTTTATCATGATGGTGATAACGCTTCCAATAGTTGGGCGATATCTATCTGCTGCTGAATCTTTTGCGAATGAATGGAAGTCCGTAGATGAGGAACGCTGCAATGTGAGCCAAAATCACGTTAATGGCAAAGAATGCGATCATGAAGGTATGTCCTGCTGGAGATAAACTGCTTGTCATGTAAAGACCGAAGAAAATCCACATAATCATAATGGGTGGAATAGATGCTAATGCAATCTTTCTGTTTTCCAGCCATAAAAACAGGGGTGTAGCCGTTGCAATACATAGGTACGCAAAGAACATATCCATCGTATCCAACTCCTTTGTAAGTTGATGTTCAAATCAAATGAGAGGTCAGGATGCAATTGTGTCTGTTTTTAGGAGATATTGTGAACATTTTGTTACAAGTATTATACCACAATTGACTTTGAAGTAAACGTAATAATTGGAAAATGGGCCTTATTCCATACAAAATGGTTTTATTCCTCAGTGCAGCTTATCTCATCTGATGTTTACTTGTCATATCGCCACATAGGTCATTGAATTTTCCCCTTAAAATCTGTAAAATAAACTTTTTAAAGGACTTGAGATCGATTGAATGAAAAGTGTATAGAGGGATTTTTTCCTATTGTTAGGATGAAAAGTATTTCATTTTTTGAAAATTGAATGGAACCTTTCGGATGTATCTTCCGTCATATTTAAGGTGAGTTGATTTTGTGAAAATTTCAATCTAATATAAATAAGGGCTTTTATGTTTTGTAATAAGGGTGGTTAGTTCATGAACAAGCAGAATACATCTCCTTACTATCAAGGAGATTTGATTTTTATATTTTTAGCCTTCTTTGCCATCAGTGTCATTGCGATTTATGCTGCGGGTCAATTTGGGCAGTACGGATCTAATGCATGGACCAGACAGATTATTTACTACATGGTCGGAGTTATATGTATTGTTGCCATAAATTACTTTGATTTGGAGCAATTAGAGAAGCTAAGTCTCTATATTTTTATAGGCGGAATACTGCTGTTACTTTTTCTGAAGGTTGCTCCTGCACAAATCGGAGGTCATGATTTTGCTCCAATCAAAAATGGTGCAAAAAGCTGGTTTGTGTTACCTGGAATAGGGACATTTCAGCCTTCAGAGTTCATGAAAATTGGTTTGATTATGATGCTTGCATCTGTCATTGGAAAGTCTACACCTAGAGGAAAGCGGACATTAGAGGATGATATTTTCCTTCTATTAAAAATTGCCGGGGTGGCAGCTGTACCAGTTGGACTGATCTTCTTGCAGGATGCAGGGACTGCGGCTGTTTGTATGTTTATTGTTGTGGTGATGGTATTTTTATCAGGGATCAATTGGAAACTGATCTCTCTCATCGGTTCAGTGGTTGTGCTTTTAGTTGCTTCTGTTTTAGCTGTGATTATCTTATTCCCTGATTTTGCGAAAACAATCGGCATTCAACAGTACCAAATTAACCGGATTACAGCTTGGCTGCCTGATAGCTCTACGTCAGCCAACCAAGCGCAGACGCAGGATGCATCTGGATCTGATAAATATCAAGTGGAGCAGGCGATTATGGCCATTGGTGCAGGGCAGATTTTTGGGAATGGCATTAAAAATTTAAAGGTCTATGTCCCAGAAGCACAAACGGATATGATTTTCTCCATCATAGGAGAAGCCTTTGGCTTTATCGGCTGTGCGTTTGTTGTGATCATGTTCTTCTTCTTGATTTACCGGCTTGTCGTACTGATTGACCGTATCCATCCTTATAGCCGATTTGCGTCATTCTTCTGCGTAGGATATACAGCATTGATTGTAATCCATACGTTCCAGAACATTGGCATGAACATAGGCGTGATGCCTGTAACAGGGATTCCACTCTTATTTATCAGCTTTGGAGGAAGCTCTGTCTTGTCCGTTCTCATTGGAT
Source organism: Bacillus sp. FSL P2-0069 (assembly GCF_038593315.1). Lineage (NCBI taxonomy): Bacteria > Bacillati > Bacillota > Bacilli > Caryophanales > Bacillaceae > Bacillus > Bacillus sp. FSL P2-0069. The sequence goes on along the minus strand of NZ_CP151984.1, from coordinate 3,378,855 downwards.
TCGGGATCGCCTATAACGCAAGCGTTCAATTAACGAAATATCAAAGTTATTTATTTAAATAAAACGGGTAAGGGCAGTCTAAGTATAGGCTGTCTTTTTTTATGCGAGTTTTCATTTTTGAAAAGCCCTATGTCTTTGCCTTATGATAGAAGAAGTGAAGGAGGTCTTCGAATTGAACAAAACGATAGAAACCATATTAAATCATCGATCCATCCGTTCGTTTACAGACGAGCGTTTGACAGAAGAAGAGGTGCTGACACTGATCAAAAGTGCACAGGCTGCTTCGACATCAAGCTATGTACAGGCGTATAGTATTATTGGGGTGACAGATCAGGAGAAGAAGGCCAAGCTTGCTGAACTGGCTGGGAATCAGCCTTACGTTGAGAAGAATGGGCATTTCTTTGTCTTCTGTGCAGACTTGAAACGCCATGATCATATTGCAAAAAGAGCAGGGAAGAATCATCAGGAGGCGTTTGAGAATACGGAAGCCTTTCTCATTAGCGTCATCGATGCGGCATTGGCTGCACAAAATGTCAGTGTTGCTGCAGAATCAATGGGACTTGGGATCTGCTATATTGGCGGACTGCGTAATCAGCTGAGAGAAGTCTCTGAAGTGCTTGAAACGCCATCTTATGTGCTGCCGTTATTCGGTCTGGCTGTTGGCCATCCAGCTAATCAGTCGTCACAAAAGGAACGGCTGCCAGTTGAACTCATCTATCATGAAAATTCATATCAGCAAGATGAAGCGCATGTGGATCGTTATTTAAAAGAATACGATGATCGTATTTCGGCATATTATGAAGAACGAACAAACGGTGAGAGAAAAGATACTTGGTCTGAGCAGATGCTGCGGGGCTTTAGTCAGCCAAAGCGTGCCTTCCTTGGAGAATTTGTGAAAGAGAAGGGCTTTAATCGAAAATAAATAAGACATCCCCCTTTCCATTTAAGAGAGGGGGATTTCTGTAAGAGGTGCAGCATAATGAAATTAAGTATACTGGATCAATCTCCTTTGATAGGAGGCGCTACGCCTGCTGAAGCACTGAAGCAGACGGTTGAACTGGCGAAGCAAGCGGAGAAGTGGGGCTATCACCGTTTTTGGGTATCAGAGCATCATTTTTCAAACCGGCTTGCAGGATCGAGTCCAGAGGTGCTTCTCGGCCATTTATCAGCCGTTACATCGCACATCCGCATTGGCTCAGGCGGCGTTATGCTCCCGCACTACAGTGCCTATAAAGTAGCAGAGAACTTCAGGGTTCTCGAAGCGCTGGCTCCCGGCAGAATCGATCTTGGGATTGGACGTGCCCCTGGTGGTATGCCCATTTCTTCCATTGCCCTTCATCATGGTGAGCGAAAGCGTCTAGGCGACCAGTATCCTGAGCAGGTAGAGGAATTGAAGGTCTATTTACATGATCTAGCGGATGAATTTTACCCGCTGCCTCATTTGACCGCTTCTCCGAAGGTTGAGACCGCGCCAGAAGTATGGATGCTCGGTTCCTCTGGCGGGAGTGCAAGGCTTGCGGCGAAAGCAGGTGCAGGCTACACGTTTGCTCTTTTTATTAATGGTGAAGGCGGAGAAGACTCTGTGGAGCAATATATCAACCGATTTGAACCTTCAGTATTCGGTGAAAAGCCGCGTGTCAGTCTGGCAGTCTTTGTTTTATGTGCCGAAACAGAGGAGCAGGCAGAAAAACTGGCTGTCAGCTTAGATTTATCTTTACTTGCCAATGAACAAGGGCTGAATCTTGAAGGCTTTCCTTCATATGAAGAGGCACAGTCGTATTCCTACAGTCCATATGAACAAAAACGAGTGGCTGCTAATCGTCAAAGGATGGTCGTTGGAACGCCAGCATCTGTGAAAGAGCAGCTGACCGCACTCGCGAAGGCTTATCGGACAGATGAATTGATTGCTGTGACCATCACACATCACATGCAAGACCGGCTCACATCGTATCGTTTATTAAAAGAAGCCTTTGATGCATAACGTATGTATATTTATCGCCTGCGGAGCCAGTACAAGGGGAAAAGGAGCATCATGGTGAGGAAGAAGGCGGCTGACACGAGCAGGCTGAGCGGGTAGATACAGGAAGTATAAACAGACAGCTCGCATGCTTGATGAAAAGGACGAGGCTGCTTCGTGTGTAAAAAGGTTAGAAAATAAACCAAGGTGATCGTCAGAAAAAAAGCAGTAAAAAAAGAAACGATCCATAGCAATATCAACATGAGTTTCTCTTTCCTCCATATATGATCGAAAAGCCTTGATGAGCTTATCCGCTCATACAAGGCTTTTCTTGTGATTCACATTTATTCAGGGTAAATTTCGAAAGCTTCCTTCGTTTGTACGGTATCTGATTTTCCTTTCAAGCTTGCATACGCAAGCATTGTATACTCACCAGCTTCAAGCTTCTGGCCTTGATTGATTGTGCCATTCCATTTTACGCGGTGTTCTCCTTTATCAACATGTTGATAAACACCAGCTTCACCTAAATACTCTCCATCGGTCGAGTAGACAAGGAATGCAAGGTTCTCAGCACCGCCAGGCAGGTAGCTGCTAATGACATAGCTTCCAGCACGATTGTCCGGCTCTACGGAAACAGAAGTGACGCGCGGATAATCAGGCTCTTTCACAATCAATAAAGTAGGGATTTCTGTGATCTTTCTGCCATTTTCGCGAAGGGTTATGCTGCCTTGGTACGTCCCTTTTTTGGTTTTTCCGTAATTCACCTGTACTGCGGAAGTAAAGGATCCAGTGGAATTCCCTTTGACGGTGATTTTTTTCGTTCCGTTTGTACTAATGCCGCTGCCATTGAATTTGTAATCAATGGTATACGTTTTCGGTGCTTTTGAAAGGTTTTCTACCTTAAATTTTTTCGTTTTGATTTGAACGCCTTTTTCCTTTAAGAAAGTGCCGTAAGAATAGCTCGCATCAGAAACGATAGAAGACGCCTGAAGTGATTCCATGATTCGAACGCTGCCTGTTCCTTGTGTGTTATGAGGGAATGGGCTGCCATTTGCGTCAAACAGTTTTTCTGCTGTATTCATCAGCAATGCTTTGATTTGTTCAGTTGAGTACGATGGTTTTGCTTGTTTGATGATCGCTGCAACTCCTGCCACATGAGGAGATGCCATACTTGTTCCTTGCTTAGACCCATATCCGTAAGGCTGAGAAGGATCATGCGTTGGGATCGTACTCACAATGCTGACGCCAGGTGCTGACAGATCAGGCTTAATCATCCACGTATCCACAACCGGTCCGCGGGATGAGAAGTCAGCGACTTGCTCACTAAGTTCCTTGACAAATTGAATGGAGAAAGCCGTTGTATCGTTTCCAGCCTCAATGGCTTTAATAAGCGCTGTTCCTTCAGCTTTTGACAGCTTAATCGTAGGAAGTGCGAGACCTGGTACATCGACTGGGATTTCTCCATCGGTATTGTTATACATCACAACGCCGATTGCACCAGCGGCTTTTGCATTGTCGACTTTATCCACAAAAGCAATGGCACCCCGTTCAATCACAGCCACCTTTCCTTTCACATCGATGTCTTCAAATGCCTTTTCGTCACCGATTCCTGCTTGGACGAGTGTGACTTGTTTTTGGTCAAGCGCTTTTAAATCACTCTCTTGGTAGTATCCCATGACTTTTGCAGTAGAATAATTTGGGAATTTCACATTGTAAAGGCTGTACGGAAGCTGAGTTGCTCCGACAGAAATGGCCTCTCTTGACGTGCCGGGAGAACCGACAGTCCAGCTGTTCGGACCGCTGTTTCCATTCGAAGTCACAGCGACAACGCCTTCAGACATGGCCCAATCAAGTGCAATGCTCGTTGCATAATCAGGGTTATTGACACTGTTTCCAAGAGAGAGGTTCATGACATCTGCTCCGTCAGTAACAGCCCGGTCGATGCCTGCAAGAACGTTCTCAGTTGTTCCAGATCCACCTGGTCCAAGTACACGGTATGCAAGAAGCGTGGCATCCTTTGCGACCCCTTTAATTTGTCCATTTGCCGCAATCGTTCCTGCCACGTGTGTGCCGTGATCTGTGGATTCGCCTCTAGGATCTCCTTTAGGTGTCTCTTGCGGAGAATAATCATTATCAACAAAATCATAGCCTTTGTATAAACCGAAGTTTCCTTTTAAATCAGGGTGGGTATAGTCTACTCCAGTATCAATGACTGCGACTTTGACCCCTTTTCCAGAATAGCCGGCATCCCATGCTTTTGGTGCACCGATAAATGGAGCGCTTTTATCCATAAGCGGGGAGACATCTTCGTTTGGAAGCTGGATACTTTCTTTTTTCACTTCATCGGTTTTATATGTAACATCCGGATAAACGGCTTTTACTCCATCCACTGCGAGCAGCTTCGGGATTTCGTTTGCAGGAAGTTTCATAGAGAAACCAGAGAAAACTTTTTCATATTCTTGACGAACACTCGCTTTATCTACCTCTTTGAGTGCTGCGTTCTTTACTTTTGTTCGAGATTTTTTGAGGGAGGCCTTTGTTTGTGATTCGCCTTCTTGCTCGGCTTCAACTAAGGATTTTTCCTTTAATTCAACAATGACAGTGGTTTGTTTTTTCGAGTTGACATTGATTTCACCGAAGATTTCTGCTTTTTCTAGTTCCATCTTTTTGTTAGATGGAGCAGCAGCAGCCTGTTGACCGGTAAAGAATGTGGATAAAATAAAAATAGTGGAGAACAATAGAACAGAAGAACGAGATATTACCTTTTTCATTTATTTTCCCCTTTCTAGCTGTGTTTTTAGGGAGATAGCCTTTCTTTTTGTGGATAAATAGGAAAGATTCACTGCCCGTTATTAAGTATTCAATACGTTGAAAACAATTCCTTTACTAAAATGGTCTTATTTTACATAGTTATAAAGAACTATTTTGTTTATAAAGTCGCACTTATTCACAAATGTCTGTTGATAACTCAATTATTCAGATACATATATGGAAAATAAAAAATTTACATACACAAAATCTAGTAAGAGGGTGTTGATATGTGGATAAACCCTGTTGATAAGGTGTGCTTATCTTTGGGATAGCGTGTGCATAAAATTTTCATTGAACCATCCAGGCACATGATGATCTTCTGCACTTTTCAACAAAACTTCTGAAAACTAGTTGGTTTTTTCACCCAGATTGTGACAAACCTCTCTTTTTTCCCGGGATATGATAGGAGCAGTTGTTTAGCTAGAGCTGCTAGATTCTAAGAAAAGCGGAGGGATGTTCAGTGAAGAAATTAAAAAGCTGGTTGAGCGTATGGTTTGGTTTTATGATGAATGTGCTTGTGAACCCTGGTGTGATGATGAAACAGCAAGGGTTTCAGGCGGCCGCGGCGGATGCCGGATTCTTTGAAGTAGTGAAAGAGAGAGAGCTGGAGAAACTGGCAGAAGAACATAAGAAGAAACGCAGGATAGAGAAGCGGTTTACTCAAAGTCTGATGATGCTTGAAGAGAAGACGATGCGAGAGGCGCGTGCTGGTCCGCTCTTACCTTTACAGAAAAAGTGAAACAGGGTAAAATCCCACATAAGAAATGTTATCTGCTGGGAGAGGATACCCCTTGAAGATATATAAAATATTGAATAACAACGCAGTGATTGTGAAGGAGGGCGATCAGGAGAAAATTGTGATGGGACCCGGAATTGCTTTTCAGAAGGGGAAAAATGACGTCGTTCCTCTTCAAAAAATAGAGAAAATCTTTGTTGTGCGTGAAGAAAATGAGAAATTCAAACAAATTCTTGCCACATTGCCAGAAGCGCATATTGAGGTGGCAGAGCATATCATCAGTTATGCAGAGGGGAAACTCATGATGCCGCTCAGTGATCACATTCACATATCACTGACTGATCATTTGTCCTTCGCCATTGAACGCCTTCAAAAAGGCATTGTGTTATATAATAAATTGCTTGGTGAGATCAAAGTCTTATATAAGCAGGAATATGAGATTGGAAAGTATGCCATTCGTTATGTAAAGGAGCGGCTTGGGGTTGAACTGCCGGACGATGAGGCAGGATATGTGGCACTTCATATTCATACGGCCAAAATGAATACGGAGTCCATGAAAAAGACCGTGAAATATACAACGATGATTAAAGAAATGATCGAGCATATTGAAAGATATTTTCAGCATTCAATTGATGAGGATAGTATTTCCTATCAGCGGCTTGTGACACATTTGAGGTATGCATTAGGCAGGTTGGAATCAAATGAGGCATTTCAAATCATGGACGAAGACATGCTGATTTTTATCCAAACAAAGTATGATACGGCGTACCGGTGTGCACTTGGACTTGCTGATTTGTTAAAAGATGAATATGGACTTCATCTCCCTGAATCGGAGATCGGCTACATCACGCTGCATGTCCAGCGTCTGCAGGAAGCCGAATTGGTTTAAAATGATCGTGCCTGCATGCAGGCTTTTTTTTATGCACACTACTCTTATTAGTGTACATGGGTCATTGGATTTGAAAAAAGAGGTTGACGCATGTCACAGTCTTATACTATGATGAAAGCGTAATCAAAATTTGATACCGCGGGATTGTGACTGTCAGGCAGGCAAGACCTAAAATTTGCGTAACGAGGGGACGTGTATGTCCTTTACTCGTTGGTGAATTTTAGGTCTTTTTTGCTTTAAAAAAGGAGGAAACTTCATGGATTATCAAAAAACAGCCAAAGAATTAACAAAACTGTTAGGCGGCAAAGAAAATGTCATCAGTGCTACGCATTGTGCAACAAGACTCAGATTGGTGGTGAAAAATGAGGATTTGATTGACAAAGAGGTCATTGAAGAACTTGAAGGTGTAAAAGGGGCTTTCTCAAGTTCAGGACAATTTCAAGTCATTTTTGGAACGGGATCTGTCAACAAAGTATATGAACCATTTGCTCGTGAGACTGGTCTTGAGACTGGCGACGAGAAACAAAAGCCTGTCAGCCATGATGAAGCAGTGAAACAAAAAATGAATCCACTTGCGCGTTTTGCAAAGACGTTATCGAATATTTTTGTACCGATCATTCCAGCAATTGTTGCGAGTGGTTTATTAATGGGTCTCTTAGGCATGATGAAAGCTTTCAAATGGGCTGACCCAAGCTCTGCGATCTTCCAAATGCTTGATATGTTCTCAAGTGCAGCCTTTATCATTTTACCGATTTTAATTGGGGTCAGTGCAGCGAAAGAGTTTGGCGGAAATCCGTATTTAGGGGCTGTCATTGGGGGAATTATGATTCACCCGAATCTGCTTAATCCATGGGGATTGACGGAAGCAAAACCAGAGTATATGCATTTATTCAATGTTGATATTGCTCTTCTTGGTTACCAAGGGACGGTCATTCCAGTGTTATTGACCGTGTATATCATGTGCCTTGTTGAGAAGAATTTAAGAAAGGTCGTTCCGAACAGTATTGATTTACTTGTGACCCCATTTGTCACCGTGATTGTAACTGGATTTGTGACATTTATTGCAGTTGGTCCGCTTGGAAGAATGCTCGGTACAGGAATTTCGAATGCATTGACATTTATTTATGATCATGCAGGGTTTTTAGCAGGACTCATTTTCGGCGGTGCTTACTCTTTAATTGTGCTCACAGGGGTTCATCATAGCTTCCATGCGATTGAGGCCGGATTGCTGAATGATATTGGGCGTAACTATTTGCTGCCAATCTGGGCAATGTCTAATGTCGCCCAAGGCGGGGCAGGATTGGCTGTCTTTTTCTTAGCCAAGCGTGCAAAAACAAAAGAAATTGCCCTTCCTGCTGCCTTCTCTGCTTTTTTAGGAATTACTGAGCCTGTCATATTCGGTGTAAACCTCCGCTATCGTCAACCATTTATTGCGGCGATGATTGGAGGCGCATTGGGCGGGGCATTTGTCGTTTTCACAAAGGTAGCCGCCAATGCTTATGGTTTAACAGGCATTCCGATGATTGCGATTGCAGCACCATTTGGTGTTCAGAATGTGGTCAATTATGTGATTGGTATGTTAATCGCTGTTGCTGTTTCATTTATTCTCACCATCATTTTTAAAATAAAAGAAGTCGAAAAATAATCAAGGAGTGGTCACAGTCATGACAACAACTGACGCAGCACTTCGTCAAAAGGTAGCAGACCGTATTCGAAACTATGAGCATTTGGTCAAAAAGGATGTGTACCGGCAGCATTTTCATTTGATGCCGCCAGTCGGTCTTTTAAATGACCCGAATGGACTGATTCAGTGGAAAGGAATTTACCACGTCTTTTATCAGTGGCAGCCATTCAAAACGGGGCATGGTGCAAAATTCTGGGGGCATTATACATCGACAGATCTAGTCAATTGGCAGCACGAAGAAGCCGCTCTTGCCCCAAGTGATTGGTTTGATCAAAACGGCTGTTATTCTGGCAGTGCATTTATAAACGATGGGCAGATGCATGTGATGTACACTGGAAACGTTCGGGATGAACAAGGGAACCGTGAGACGTATCAATGTTTAGCTGTTTCAGAGGACGGTATTCACTTTCACAAAAAAGGTGTCGTGGCAACACTGCCGGAAGGGTTCACTGCTCATTTTCGAGATCCAAAGGTATGGAAGCGAAATGGCCAGTGGTACATGGTCCTTGGTGCACAAAGCTTAGACCTGAAGGGACACCTTGTCTTATTTACCTCTGATACGTTAGATAATTGGACGTTTCAAGGCACGATTGCAGGCAGCGGAAAGAATGGTTTAGACAATTTCGGCTATATGTGGGAATGTCCAGACCTGTTTGAATTAGACGGCCGGGATGTATTGATTGTGTCACCGCAAGGGCTAGAGCCGGATGGCTTAAAATATCACAACACACATCAATCAGGCTATTTTGTTGGCACATTGGATGATCATTCCTATCAATATACACACGGAGCGTTTGAGGAGCTGGACCGCGGCTTTGACTTCTATGCGCAGCAAACCTTTCTAGACGAATCAGGCAGACGACTTTTAATCGGGTGGATGGGGGTGCCTGATCAAGGAGAAGAACATCATCCGACCATTTCTTATCAATGGATACACTGCCTCACGATCCCGAGAGAGCTCCGTTTAGATGAGGATGGACATCTGATTCAAAAACCAGTAAGTGAACTTCAATCCATGCGGACCAATGAACAAGAGCATGTTTTTCATATTAAACGTTCTGTTCATTCCATCCCTGTAGAGGATATTACGAGCGCAGAGGTATTCATTGATCAAATTGACACACAAAAAGGGTTTGAATGCTGTATCCGTGCAGCAGCACGCATCATCTATGATAAAGAGGAAGGGAAGCTGACATTAGAGCGGGATCGATTTGAAGATCGATCAAAGGAAGTTCGTGAAGTAGTCATAGAGGAATTACACGACCTTCATATCTTTATCGACTCATCGTCAATTGAGATTTTTGTAAACGGAGGCCGAGAAGTTTTTACTGCACGTTACTTTCCTTCCCCGGGAAATAAATCGATCTCCATCAGTGGCAGAAATGAAACAAAGCTGAAACTGAAGACATGGCATTTACAAAGAGAAGCAGATCAATGATCTGCTTTTTTCTAGTGAGATCAGCCTGTATCTTAGAGCCTATAGCATGTATATACAAGGTTGGCCTAAAGCGGTTTGATGACGTTTTACATATATGATAACAGGTGGAATTATGGTATCATTTTAAAATATATACAGCTGAGGCTGACGTTTATCCAAATGCGGTAGGACAAAAAAAGGGGTTGTTTACTTGAATTCAAAACAGCAGCCGACGACTAGAAAACGCTTGGAGACAATGGCAGATCATGTTGAAGATAAACGTGAAGAATATAAAGAATTGCTCATTCAAGTTCAATCTATTCTCGGTGAACCTTCTTTAGAGCAGGAAGAAGTGAAAGAGAAGCTGTCAGATACGTATAAACAAATGAAAGAATATGCTTTATTTGTTGAATCCATTGAAGCCTTTATTCGAAAAATGGCGAAAGAGTCCGATCAGCAAAAATAGGCGTTCATGTATGGATAAAAGAGTGTACTCGGAAGCGGGTACGCTTTTTTTATTCAATAAGATGATTCAGAAATTTAAATGAAAGCGTTGACATTTGTATTGTCATGATCAATAATAAATAAAAATTTCATCTGAGCATGTACAGGAGGAACGATATGAACCATACAACCAAGAAATGCCTGATCACCTTTATTATTGTCCTGTTTTCTATGAGTTTTCTTTTTCCTTCCGTTTCTTCTGCCCGAAATCATACGTCATCTGCTGCGTCAACTGCTTCAGTCCCGTCTGGTCAATATTATCGTTCACAAGAGGTAGCTCTGCATTCTCACGTTCAAAAAGCTTCTCTTTATTACACAACAGATGGCAGCCAGCCGACAACTCAAAGTCAGTTATACAAAAAGCCCATTCATATCGAAACTGATACGACTTTAAAAGTAAGCGTTTACAAAAATAGGCATCGACTTGCTACGTCTACGTACAATTATCGTTTTGTCACACGAGAGGATATCGCATCATCTTTTTTATCTTTTGAATATCAAGGAATGCCTTATCGGTTGTACATTCCGAAAAATCATAAGAGGGGTAAAGCCTATCCTTTAGTCCTCTTCTTACATGGAGGCGGGGAGAGGGGAACAGACAATCAAAAGCAGTTACTTGCGAATGATGGTGCAGTTTTATGGGCTTCTCCTGAAGTTCAAAAGAAACATCCTTCGTATGTACTTGCACCTCAGGCGCGAAATGCTGTCGATGGAGGCTTTGCATTAACAAGAAATGTGCAAAATGAAATTGATCTGACGAATGTGTTTCAATTTTCACCAGATTTACACAAAGCTTATGGTGTCCTTCAGCATGTGTTAACTTCTTATCAGATTGACCAGAAAAGAATTTATGCGACGGGTTTATCACAAGGTGGATTTGGCACGTACCAGTTGAACATCACATATCCTCGTTTGTTTGCAGCAATGATTCCTATTGCGGGGGGAGCAGATCCACGCAAGGCGGGAATTTTAGCGAGCAAGCCAATATGGGCATTTCATGCAGAGGATGATTCCATTATCCCTATCAGCTATGCGAGAAATACAATTCAAGCTATTCAAAAAGCTGGCGGCCAGCCGCTTTATACGGAGTATGCAACCAAGTATGGATATGACCATGCATCATGGACGCCTGCTTATGAGACGCCAGGCTTAACAGATTGGCTGTTTGCGCAGAGACGAAGCTTTCGATAAACAAAAACCGATTCACCTTCTAACAAGGCGAATCGGTTTTTTCTGTTTTATTTGTCAAAACGATGAGCAGAATGCTTTGTTGGTCCGATGTATTCGTTTAGCTGGAAAGAGCCTTTAATGGCAGCCGTGATGAATTCTTTTGCTGCATAAATGGCTTCTTTCACGTCTGATCCATTCGCTAGTTCAGCTGTGACTGCTGCTGAGAATGTGCAGCCTGCGCCGTGTGTGTATTCTGTGTCGATTTTATCTGTTTCAAGGCGTTCGAAGGTTTGTCCATCATAAAGCAAATCGATGGCTTTGTCTTCGCTGAGCTTACCGCCTCCAGTGATTACCACATACTTTGCACCAAGTTCGTGAATGCGTTTTGCTGCTTCTTCCATTTGTTCGATCGTTTTGATCTCGCCGATTCCGCTTAATTGACCTGCTTCGAAAAGATTAGGTGTGATAACGGTTGCCAGTGGCGTGAGCTTTTCACGCAATGCTTCCGCGTGCTCTGGGTAAAGGACTTCGTTCGCACCCTTACAAACCATGACAGGATCAATGACGACATTTTTTAGGTCATATGTTTTGATGGTGTCAGCTGCAAGCTCAATCACGTCGACGGTTGGAAGCATACCCGTTTTCAGCGCATCTACACCAATACCTTCTACAATGGTAGAGAGCTGCGCGCGAATTGTCGCCGTATCAATTGGAAACACCTGATGATCCCAATGATTATGAGGGTCCATTGCAACGACAACGGTTAAAGCTGTCATCCCGTAGACGTTTTTTTCTTGAAACGTTTTTAAATCTGCTTGGATACCTGCACCGCCGCTTGAATCCGAACCTGCGATGGTGAGTGCTTTATTCATAGACATAGTTGCTGAACCTCCAATGTGATGTGTAACAGTTACTGTTCTATCCCTTATTATAATCAGCTTTTCCATTTATCACAATGAAACGGCATAAAAAAGCGTTCCTCTCATCGGAACGCCTCTCTTTCTTACCTTTTACAAATCACCAATTTCCCTTTTTTCAGTTCATCTAAAAGGGTTAAGGCTAACTCTTGATCGGCCCCAGTTGACATCATTTTGGCCATCAGTTCATCATCCCGGGTGCGAATGACATTGGCGACTTGATCCAAAATCCCTTGATCGACCGCAGTCATGCTTTTGGCATCTGTATACTCCGTTACGGTATCAGAGCGTTCTGGGTCGTACGCAAAAACAAAAACAGCGTCTTTTGATGAACCCGATGAATGAATGTGGTCAATGGTCTGTTTTGCTTCTTTACTATTTTCCACCGTGATATATTCCATCATGGTCACTCCTTTTCATCAAAAATTCCCATTTTCTCATCAAATCAAACCGCCTTTTATATCATGAGAAGAAAGTCAATTTATGTTTTAATGGAAAAAGACGAATCTATTAAAGGAGTAAGCTGCATATGAAGATTTCCTTATTAATTGTGACACATAACCGGCTCAGCGCACTGTGTGAGCTGCTTGAATCCATTACAAGACAAACCGTACAGCCTTTTGAAATTGTTGTCGTCAATGATGCAGGAGAGCGAGTCGACATCATTCAGGAACTTTACCCTGAGCTTCCGATCCGCTTGATTCATTTAGATGAGAATGTCCAGCATGTAAATGCCAGAAATGTGGGGGTGCGGGAGCTGACAGGAGACGTCATCATGCTGAGTGACGACGATGATTACTTCACACCTTGTCATATCGAACGCATGAGCAAGGCGCTGGAAGATGCCGATTTTGTCTTTTCTGATGCAGAAATTGTATCATTTGAAGAAAAAGGCGCGACCCGTTTCCCGCTGTCGAGGCGTTTGTTTGCTTATACAGCGGATATTGAGGATATGCGTGTCTTTTCTACATATGTTCCTTCGGGCAGTATGTACAAACGCTGTATACACGATGAGATTGGCTATTTTGATCCAGCGATGCATCATTATTGGGACTGGGACTTCTTTTTGCGTGTATCACAGCATGCCCGAGTCAAACGAGTGCCAGCGGCGAGCGTGATCTATGCGTTTTTTGACGGTGGTGGAAATCAGTCTAGTGATCTTGGTGAAACAAGGAAAAACTACTTAGATGATTTAAGTGAAAAGCATGAACTGGGCGATCTGCCGACAGCGAACTTTGCGATATTATTAGAAGAACCAGCGATGAAAAAAAGAGAATCAGAGAGTGAGATTGTGTGGGATGGAAAACCGATGATCTCCAGACTAGCGCAGCAAGTAGAAGGAGGAAAACCACAATGAAGCCATTTTTAAATGATAGCTGGTGGGCTGTAATGAAAAGTGAATTTGAACAGCCGTATTATCAGGAATTACGTGAATGGATGAAGGAAGAATATCGCACGCAGACCGTTTTTCCAAAACCAGATGACGTATATCGTGCTCTTCATTTGACGTCATATGAAAAGGTCAAAGTGGTGATTTTAGGACAAGACCCTTATCATGGCCCAGGGCAGGCACATGGATTAAGCTTTTCTGTTCAGCCGGGCGTCAAACACCCGCCATCTTTGAGAAATATTTTTCAGGAGCTAAAGGATGATCTTGGCTGTCCTGTTCCAAACCACGGTTCACTTGTCAGCTGGGCAGAGCAGGGTGTGCTGCTCTTAAACACTGTGCTGACTGTGAGAAGGGGCGAGGCGAATTCTCATAAAGGCAAGGGCTGGGAACGAGTGACAGACCGCGTGATTGATGTGCTGAATCAGCGTGAGCAGCCTGTCGTTTTTGTGTTATGGGGAAGACATGCTCAAAACAAGAAAGAACGCATTGATCAAAACAAGCATTTCATCATTGAGTCACCTCATCCAAGTCCTTTTTCTGCAAGAAACGGCTTTTTTGGCAGCCGGCCCTTTTCAAAGGTAAACGCGTATTTAAAGCAAATGGGGATTGAAGAAATCAATTGGTGTATCAAGGATATTGAATGAAAATAGGACGAGGGGAGAGCCCCTTCGTCCTGTTTATTTTAAAAATTTGCGGACCAAGTCGAGTCCATTTTTCGCATTTGGATAACGGAAGGAAAAATCGAAGCGATTGGTTTGCCGCAGGACGCTTTTTTCATGCGTAAAAGTAAAGAAGCTTTCCTTCCCGTGATATCGCCCCATGCCGCTTTCGCCGACGCCTCCGAATGGCAGGTAAGGGGTAGCGACATGCATAAGCGTGTCATTGATACATCCTCCGCCAAATGAGAGGTTGTCTAGAATATAGGATTCTGTTTCTTTATTTGTTGTAAATAAGTAAAGCGCAAGCGGCTTCGGCCTTGCTTTGATCATATGAACTGCCTCATGCAGAGAATCAAAGGTCATGACAGGCAGAATCGGTCCGAAAATTTCCTCCTGCATGACAGGATCTTCCCATGTGATGTGGTCTAAAATGGTCGGAGCGATTTTGAGCTCCTGTTCATTGCGCTGTCCACCTGTGACGATCGTTCCATTTGAGAGAAATTGTGTAAGCCTGTCAAAGTGACGCTGGCTGACATTTTTTCCAAAGTGCGGATGCGTTTCGGGATGTTCACCATAAAAGTCACGGATACAGGCTGTCATTTCTCGCAAAAGTTCCTCTTTGATGGATTCATGAACGAGCAAATAGTCTGGTGCAATGCAGGTTTGCCCTGCATTGGTGAACTTTCCAAAGGTGATCCGCTTCGCTGCCAGCTTGATGTCGGCATCAGGCATGACGATGCTGGGACTTTTTCCGCCAAGCTCAAGTGTGACAGGGGTCAAATGCTTTGCGGCGGCTTCCATGACGACTTTGCCAACTGCCACACTTCCAGTAAAGAAGATATAATCAAAGGGCAGTTTCAGCAGTTCTGTACTGACTTCAACACCGCCCTCTACGACAGCCGCATGGTCTTCTTGAAATACACGTTTGATGATAGTGCTGATCACTTGTGAGACTGCCGGCGTCAGCTCAGACGGCTTTAAAATCACGGCATTTCCCGCAGAAATCGCACCGACTAATGGAGAAAGGGCCAATTGGAAAGGATAGTTCCAAGGAGCAATGATGAGCACAGTTCCATAAGGTTCCTTGATAATCATGCTTTTTGATCCGATATGAGTCAGCGGTGTTTTCACGCGAGTTGGCTTCGCCCATTTGTGAAGGTGCTTGATGGTATGATTGATTTCTTCATACACCATCCCAATCTCTGTTGTATAGGCTTCCTGTTCGGATTTATGTAAATCATGGGCTAAGGCCTGTAATATATCCTTTTCATGCTGTTTGATTGCTGCTTTTAAATCTTGAAGAATGCGGATGCGTTCTTGAACCGCCGGCTTCTGAAAGACTTTTTGTTTCTGAAATAGAGCAGTAAGCTTGTCCATTATTCAATCCCTTCATAGACGATTTTGTTTCTTTTATTATGTGTGAATGAAGATGACGGGTCAAATAAGAGAGTCGTGAGCGCACTGCTTTGAAAAAATGAACCCATTTGGTTTGTTCATTTGGTAAAATAATGTTGAAAAGAGATTTTTTTAGATTGGAGGGTCTACCCTTGAATATTCATATATCAAGCCTGCTTCAAAAAATGGAGGAAGCGGTTCAAAAAGCAAAACAAAGTGGAAATGATGAAGAGGTGAAACGTCAAGTAGCGGCCATTTCTTCACTATGTGATGTCATTCTCGACGCACCATCAAAGGTGCAAATGCCGCAGTCGCCGGCCATCTCACCACCTCCATCGATACATACACCATCAGCGCCATCTGTGACTACAGATCAAGCCATGCTTGAGAAACTCATGGGCACAAGTGGTGCGAAGAAATTTCAGCAAAATGATGAGGGTCAAAAAGAGAAGGACGGGAACGGCGACTCTATTTTTGATTTTTAATGGTCTTGTCACGACAAAGGGAAGGTGATCGGTTTGAAACTATTTTTGGGCGCCATTCAGTGGATGGCATTTTTTATCGCAGCTTCTATTGCCGTACCAATTGCGATTGCACAAGCATTTGAATTGAACCAAGTGCAATCGGCGGAGCTGATTCAAAGTACTTTCTTTTCACTTGGTCTTGTGGCGATGGTGCAGTGTTTATGCGGCCATATGCTGCCGATCAATGAAAGTCCAGCAGGGCTTTGGTGGGGTGTGTATACCCTTTATGCCGGCATGACAGGTACAATCTTTGCGACGTATCCTGAAACCCTGCAAGCATTACAAGGGGCTTTAATTTTTAGTGCTGTTTTCTTTTTTATTTTTAGTTTATTTAAAATCATCAATTGGCTCGCGTCTTTATTTACGCCAGTCGTCACAGGCATTTACCTGCTGCTGCTTGTTGTGCAGCTAAGTCAGCCAATCATGAAAGGGCTGATGGGCATCGGCTATCGGGGAAATCAGGTGGACGGGCTTGTCTTTTGCTTATCGATCTTGATTATTATCCTCACCTTCATGATCAGCCGCTCAAAATGGCATTACTTGAGGCAGTTTTCTGTGTTATTCGCACTTGCAGGCGGATGGCTGTTATTCGCTCTACTCGGATTGGCGAAGCCGGTTCGAATTCCAGAACAAATCATCGAGTTTCCGAAGCTGTTTCCATTCGGTATGCCGGTCTTTGACAGCGGATTGCTTGTCACGTCCTTTTTTATAACGATTTTACTCATTGTGAACATGCTGGCAAGTATTCGAATTGTGGAAAGTTCAGTGAAGGCATTTGGTGAACTGCGTGAGCGGAAAAGAGCACGACCTGCTGGTTTTGTCGCAGCATTTGGTCATTTATTAAGCGGGCTGATCGGGGCGATTGCGCCTGTACCTATTTCGGGGGCAGCCGGATTTATCCAGACAACCAAAATTCCTTCGAGAAAGCCATTTTTCATAGGAAGTCTGCTCATTGTACTCATTAGTTTATTCCCGCTGCTCATGAGCTTTTTCTCTGCATTGCCATCACCTGTGGGGCTTGCTGTAAACTTTGTGGTCTTCTCTTCTATGATTGGGATTGCGATGTCAGAGTTTGATCAGTATGAGAAAGAAGAAATTCCGCGGATTCGCTTTGTTCTTGGGATTGCTGTTTTAGCAGGCGTAGGGGCGATGTTTGTGCCTCAGGGGGCCTTGAAAGGCATGCATCCTGTGCTCATTTCATTATTAAGCAACGGTCTTGTTCTAGGCACACTCATTGCGATCGTGGTCGACCAAGTCTTGTTACGAAAGAAAAAGAAATCCGACAATCTCGTGTCAACGTAAAGGGAAAGTTGAATGTCGCCCTTCACCCGCGCTATGATAAATATAATTGACGAGATAAGGAGAATGACGAATGAAACTATTTTTCATTTTAGGTGCTATTAACGCCATGCTTGCTGTTGGACTTGGAGCCTTCGGTGCGCACGGTCTAGAAGGGAAAATCCCTGAAAAATATATAGAAATATGGAATAAAGGTGTTCAATATCAAATGTTCCATGCCATTGGCTTATTTGTTGTCGCTTTTCTTGCAGATAAGCTGTCAGGTGTCTCCTTGGTTCCTGCCGCTGGCTGGGTGATGCTTGCAGGTATCCTTTTCTTCTCAGGAAGCCTTTATGTGCTGGCATTGACGCAGGTGAAGATTTTAGGAGCCATTACTCCTATTGGCGGAGTAGCATTTATCGCCTCTTGGATCATGCTTGTCATTGCAGCAGCAAAAAATTTATAAGCCAATAAACCGATGCTCTCATAGGGGCATCGGTTTTTTTCTTAACTCCAGTAAGGGGTATAGTTGGGCGGTGCTTGATAATATGGGACGTAGTGAGATGGAGGGACAGGATGCGTTTGAGACTCATCCTCCCGGTGGCAAAATGGTCCGATAAACACACTTGGTTTCACAGGCTTTATCGCCTGCTTCCACTGTGTTTCGTTCATGCAATAAGTATGGGCCATGATGTGAGAAGGGGTGAGGGTGAGAAGGTCTGAGCCTAGGATCACTTCAGGTGTAGATGCGTTAAAAATGGCTAACAAATGAGTTCTGTCTTGGAGAGCGACTTCATAGTGCCACCAGCCTTGAGGCACGTTTGCCACCTGTCCAGGTGTGATGGTGTAGGTGTGCAGTTTTTTTGTAAATGGATTCAGCATCGATACGGCAGCAGAACCGGCTATACAATAAACAAGCTCTGCGGCATTTTGATGATAATGAGGCTCTACGACTTTGCTTTTACTCAAATATATATCCAGCAGGGACACTTGATCCAACGAGTTTAATTGTTTTTTTCCTAACACATTAATCAGGTTATGCTGATCGAATTTCACAAGGGGGCTTTGATTCAGATCGTATGAAAATTTGACATTTGGTGATGTATAATCCAGCTCAACAGTCATTGATGTCACCTCTAGGCTTTTGATAAAAACTACTAGGCATCTTATGAACAGCGCCCTAGAGGTGTGACAAAAACCTAGACAAAAGAAAAAAGCAAGGGCACCTGAGCCTTGCTTTTGCCATGCTTGACGTTATCTCGGAGAATACGTAGACATGGAGTATGGATAGTCGTATTGAATTTCCCCATCAAACGTAATGTAATCAAGATAGATCGTTAATAGTAAGTATCGTGTTCCTGTCTTATTATCACTAATGATAATGTGGTCACGTCCTGCAGCTTCAATGACGCCTCTAAAAATCTTCGAATTCCATTCCTTGCTCGCCTCAAATGTCATATAAATCGTGGCTACCTTGCCGCGGTTCAATCGTAAAATATTTTCAATATAGGACTGCTCAATAGGCAGCTGCCCGGTGACATTCTGCTGATAAACCGGTCCAGAAGGAATTTGATATGGCTGACCGCCGCCCTGCGTTCCTTGGCCTCCTTGTGAAGTGCCGGTAGACGGCATTGGCGAAAACCCCTGCTGCATTTGACCCTGCGTTTGGGGAGGGACTGAATAACCCATCTGCTGCGCAGGATACGGATTTGCTCCATATTGTTGCTGGCGAAAATCTTGACCTTCGAAACCCGAACCTTGCCCAAATTGATTTTTCAATTTCATAACGTTCCTCCTCTTTCCTCATGGTGTTCTAAACAGAAGGCGCTAAAGCACCTGTTGTTTCCATAGCATTCTTTCTCTCTTTCACACTATGAGACAGGAGGGGAGAATATGTACATTGAACGAAAAAAAGGAACTGCTATGCAATTCCTCAGCGTGTAGACAATCCCTCGTATTCTATCGGTACTCGTCTTTTTTACATGATCCAGTTTACAGCGTGCTGAATATCAAATAAAAGTGTCATGATGAGAAAAAACGCGGCGAGCGGTGTGATCACAATGATGAAGGCTTGCCATAATCTGAGCTTCATCACAGCGACAATGCCTAAAATTGCCATTCCAAATATCCACGTCTTTGCATATACATCCGTAAGAGTTAAAAGATCGAGATAATACCATACTTCATAATGCTGATCTAAATATGGTGAGATTTTAACAAACGTATACGGACCGAGCATCCCAACAGTGAAAATCCAAGTAAGTGAAAATAAAGCAGAAGGGAAAAAGACCGTCAGTGTGCAGGCTTTGAGTATATCTCGATATGCCGTTTGACAGTCGAAAAAGAGACGGCCTAACCATTTAATCAGAAGGACACCGAAAAATAGAATCATATTGCCTGCCAAAATACCATATCCCGCTCCTTGTAACAGAATAAAAGGGAATGGAATATGATTGCCCATATACTCGCTAAAATACCCTTCGTAGATCCAGCCCGTACCGGCGATACTTGCAAGGAGCATCATCAGCCAAATGGGAATATTGGAATGTTGATATGAGCGAATAATCGTTTTTGTCGCGACGAAAATTTTAAAAAATCGAAAAAATCCTTTTACTTCCTCTTCTTGGGAGTGATCATTCTTCATAGCTTCCAATGTTCTTTACTCCTTTAATACACACAAATGATTACTTATATTACCAAAAGTTTCGCATTTTTCAAAGATAGATCAATAAAAAAATACAATTTTATAAAAAATAGGTCACTCTACAGTCTCTTTAAGAGGAGACACATATGATAAACATAGTTTGAAAGAGACCGAGGTGAAAACTTTGACAAAAGTAACTGTCATTATGACGAGCTACAACAAGGCGGCTTACGTCGGCAGATCGATTGAAGCGGTCCTGCAGCAGACGCTGTCAGACTTTGAACTTTTTATCATGGATGATGGATCAAACGAAAAAACCCTTGCTGCTATTGAACCGTTTCGCAAAGATCCCCGCGTTCACTTTATCCAAAGCGGTGTCAAAACGCTGGAAGAGAGAACAGCGAAAACTCGCTACGCCGTGCTGATTAATCAAGCATTAGAACTGGCAAAGGGCGAGTATATTTCCTATGCCACAGATGACAATGTCTACGCCCCGGACCGTTTAGAGAAGCTCACTCATTATCTAGATGCCCATCCAGGTAAAGAGATTGTCTATTCTAGTTCTAAAGTGATCTATTTAAATAGCAAAAAAGAGCCAGTGAAGGAAACGATTCGGCCGGCGCAAACAGTGCAATGGAATGCCCCCTGTGCTATAGATCATTGCTCGGTCGTACATCGTGCATCCATTTTATCAAAAATTCATGCTGAATTTGGGTCTTACTGGGACGAGAGTCCGCATTTTTATCGGATAGGGGATGCCCGTTTCTTTTTTCGGTTAAATCATTTTTATCCGTTCTATCCCTTTGATGAAATATTAGATACAAATTACATCACAGAACAGTCCATTCATTATCAGCTGGCAGAAGAAGAGAAAAGTGCCTTTATTCAAGCACTTCCCGAGCAGTCTACCTGCTGGGAGCTTCGCAGTATATTAAAACAAAAACATGGGAGGTGACCTGAAGTGTCGCACTATATTCATCATTATTGGCAGGTGTACTTTGAGTATGTGAATCTGATGAAGGATTTGTCCTACAAGCAAATTCCTCTTGGGTTGATCAGTAATTTTTATCAATATATCAGTCCTGAAGTGAGGGAACGCATGGAAGATGAAGCATTCGGTCAAGAACTGACAACCGCTTGTCCATTACCGGAAGAGATTCAGCCATTTTTTGATCAGCATAAACAGCAGATCAAGCGTGTGGCTTATCGTCCGGCGAATGGAAAGGTATTGCTTCACTTTGAACACCTGCGTTTTACGGAACAAAATTACACGCGGTTCCATCCAAACCAAACGGTGGTGCTCGCTCGCTGGAAGAAGGCGGATTATTACGGATTACCCGTGATCAGTAAGCCGGAATTAGCCGGAGAGGTTAATAAAGAAGCCCATGCTGAATATATTGAAAAAGCAAATGCTCTCCTTAAACCTTACGCTCACCACCCTGTCTTTGGCAATGTCTTTTTTAGAGAAAAGCTGCGGAAGGACATTGTGCAATTTATTGATGTCATTGACCAGATAGAAATGCTATTTCAAATGCAGCCGATTGCAGCTGTTATTGTTGGAACAACGGAGGATGCTTACAGCCGCGTACTCGCTTTGCAAACAGTGAAACGCCAGCTTACGAGTATCTGTCTTCAGCACGGCGCGCTTATGGGAGACGAAGCCTTTTTACCAATTTTCACGACTTGCCATGGGGTATTTGGAAAATATGAAAAGGACTGGTATGTAGATAAAGGCTGTCAGCCGGAACAGGTGGAAATCACAGGTCATCCGAGGTTTGATTTGGTGAAGGAGCGAACGCCGCTTCAACAGGATCTCATTTTTCGTAAATTGAACTTCAGTCCGGCTAAAAAGACCGTGCTTGTGGCAACGCAGCCGTTTTCTGAAGCCTTTTATGGCGATGTTCTTAAAACGATCGCCAAACGGAAAGACATTCAGCTGATTATGAAGCCGCATCCTTGGGAAATTGCTCGAAATCGATTAAATGATTATGTGTCTATTGAACGAGCGGGGAATCATGTGAGATTGATTAAAAAAGAAATTGACCTGTATGATCTGCTGCCATATGTGGATATCGTGATTACGCTCACATCAACAGTTGGTCTTGAAGCGATGCTTTTTGAAAAGAGTGTGCTGATCGGGAAAACGACAGAAGGCAGAAGATACCCATATTACGAGTCGCTTGGCAGCTATCATATGGAAAACCCTGTTGAACTAGCTGAGAAAGCCATTCGTATTTTGTCGGATGAACAAGAGATGAAACTGGCAAAGCAGCAAGGAGCTCAGTTCATTAAACAACATTATCCGCATGCGCGATCTATCGATGTTCTGCTTTCTCTGCTTAAAACAAAAACTGGTGTGGATTTTCAGAGATGAAGATAGGGGTGTGCAAGCGATATGGGAAAAAAGAGAGCACAATTTCTTCCTTATGCTCTGCCTTTCATTCAGCAGGAAGAAATTGATGAAGTCATTGGAACATTAAAGTCCGGCTGGCTGTCAACTGGACCAAAAGTAAGACAGTTTGAAGAAGAATTTCAGCAGCTGACAGGTGCAAAACATGCGATCGCTGTCAATTCATGTACGGCTGCTTTATTTTTAGCGTTAAAGGCAAGAGGGATTAGGGCTGGGGATGAGGTGATTACAACCCCTCTGACATTCTGCGCAACAGCCAATACGATTATCCATACGGGAGCAGCGCCTGTATTTGTCGATATTGATCCAGCGACACTCAACCTTGATGCAGAGAAACTAGAAGCGGCGATTACACCACACACAAAAGCAATTGTTCCTGTTCACTTTGCCGGTCAATCGTGCGATATGGACCGAATTTTAGCCATTGCCAAAAAGTATGATCTATTTGTACTTGAAGATGCTGCCCACGCTCTTTACACAACGTATCACGGTCAGCCCGTTGGATCCATTGGTGATGCGACCGCTTTTAGCTTTTATGCAACGAAAAACCTAGCGACTGGTGAAGGCGGCATGCTGACAACAAATGATGATGCGCTTGCGGCTCGGATTAGAAGACTAGCGCTCCATGGGATGAGCAAGGGAGCGTGGAATCGTTATGGAGAAAAAGGAACGTGGTATTACGAGGTCGAGGAACCAGGCTATAAAATGAACATGTTTGACGTGCAGGCATCGATAGGGCTTGTTCAACTAAGCCGACTAGATGACATGCAGGCGCGGAGAGAACAGATTGCAAAAGCATACAATCAGGCTTTTCAAAAAGAAGCGGGTCTGATCCTGCCGCCTGTGCATCAAGATGGAAGACATGCATGGCATTTGTATGTACTACAAGTGAATCCAAAAGAAGCATTCATCACGCGGGATGAACTGATTGATCAACTGCAAAAGGAATATAAAATCGGCACGAGTGTTCACTTTATCCCTGTTCACTTGCATCCATACTATCAGGAAACATATCACTATTCACCAGAGGATTTCCCTGAGTCACTCGCATACTACAAGCAGACGCTCTCACTGCCGCTCTATCCAAGTATGACAGATGAAGATGTGCAGGATGTTATCACAGCGGTGTTGTCTATTTTAAAAGAACAGAGGGCATCATCATGAAGGTCGTTCATGCTGTAGATGATCAGGTGCTCGCTGCTTGGCTGGAGAAATACGGTCAACAAGCGGAACAAATGAACGGCTTCAAGCAGTTTGCTCTTGTTAATGGCGCCCAGCTCAAAGCAGTCCTGTTATATGAATGGTCAAAATGGGAAAGCGGCATTTTTGATCAGCATATTTTTCATGTGAAGTTTGTGGAAGCGGAGTCAGCGTCTTCTTTTCAAGAATTGATGGAGCGTTTCATCAATTGGATGAGAACTGAAAAATGCGATTTTTTCTTTTTACGTCTTGAAGCGTCTGATCTTGTAAAAAACCGTATCGTTCAAAGACTGTCACATGTGTACTATGTGGGAGGTCTCACTCGTCTTGAGGCGCCGCCTGTTCATATGGAGCTTCCATCAACAGGTGAAGATGTGGTTATTAGTCTGCCGGATGAAAAGGATTACGATGAGGCGGTCTCACTTGCTCATCAGGCGTTTGGGAAAAGCCGATACGCACTTGATCCTTTTTTAGATCAGAATGTCGTCCAGCATTTCTTTCAGGAATGGATGAGAAACAATTTACTCGGACGTGCAGATATCAATCTCGCGGCAAAGGTGAATGATGAAGTCATTGGTTTGATTCAAGGGGTGACAAAGGGAGATGAACTAGTGCTTGATTTATTGTCCATTAGACCGGATGCACAAGGAAAAGGGATCGGAAAAAAGCTCGTGATGGCGATAATAAAAGCCTCTTATGAGAGAGGGCATCGGTTTATGTCTGCCGGAACTCAGATGCATAACACAACCGCGATTCAGCTGTACGAAAAGCTAGGCTTTAGAACAAAAAATGCCTTCTTGTATTACCATGTGTGGCCGAAAAAAGGAGAGAGGTAAGATGGCGCATTTCTATATTGGAGATCGCAAAGTAGGGGATGGTGCGCCTGTCTTTATCATTGCAGAGGCAGGCATTAACCATGATGGAAAGCTGGATCAGGCGCTTGCTTTAATTGATGTGGCAAAAGAAGCAGGTGCCGATGCGGTGAAGTTTCAAATGTTTCAAGCTGATCGGATGTATCAAAAGGAACCGGGTTTGTACGAAACAGCCAAGGGGGAAGAGGTGTCTATTTTTTCTTTAGTGGAACAAATGGAGCTGCCGCCAGAATGGCTCCCGGTGTTATTGTCACGTTGCGCGGAAAAAGGGCTGATATTTTTAAGCACAGTGTGTGACGAAGAATCTGCGGATCTATTGAATCAAACCGATCCGCCGGCTTTCAAGCTGGCATCCTATGAAATCAATCATCTGCCTCTTATGCGTCACACGGCATCTTTTCAAAAGCCCATCATATTCTCAACAGCCGGGGCAACCATTTCGGATGTCCATGAAGCATACGAGGCGATTACAAGCGAGCACAATCAGCAGGTCGCTATCATGCATTGCGTAGCAAAGTATCCAGCACCTAGAGCTTACACGAATCTGCGTGTGCTTCAAACTTTAGCTGCGGCATTTCCCGACGCAGTCATTGGCTTTTCTGATCATAGTGAGCATCCAACTGAAGCGCCTGTAGCTGCTGTGAAGCTTGGGGCAGCAATCATTGAAAAGCATTTTACAGTCGATAAAACGTTACCTGGGGCTGATCATTCCTTTGCGCTTGATCCTGAAGAATTGAAGGAAATGGTTCAGCATATTCGAGCGGCAGAAAAGCAGCGGAATTTAAAAGAAGCTGATATTCATTCAGTGCCAGAAGAGCTCCTTGGCAGTTCTTATAAAACGACAACAGCTATTGAAGGCAAGATTCGTGAATTTGCGTATCGAGGCATTTTTACGACAAAAGGCATTGCGAAGGGCGAGACATTGACCGCAGAAAATCTAGCCGTGTTACGTCCAGGACAAAAAAGCCAAGGTCTGCATCCAAGGTATATGGCGGTTTTACTTGGCACAAAGGCTGCCAGAGATATCCCAGCCAATACAGGGGTTTCGTGGAAAGATGTACTCATGAAGGAGACGCCAAATGATCAATGATGTCCTTTTTGTCATACAGGCGAGAATGGGCTCAACAAGGCTGCCAAAAAAGGTAATGAAACCGATCGGCGGTATGGCGCTGATCGACCTGATTGTTGAACGAGTAAAGCAATCAGATCATTACAATCACAAAACGCAGAATCTCATGATCGCCACAACAGTTGAGGCAGAAGATGATCTGCTGGCTCATTATTGTCTCTCCCAGGGCTATAAAGTATTTCGTGGCAGTGAGACGGATGTACTGCAGCGATTTGCGCAGATTGTCCGTCATTTTGAACCGCAAACCATTGTGCGTTTAACAGGAGATAACCCATTTATAGATCCAGTCCTTTTGTCGAAAATGCTTGAAAAACATAGACAAGAGAAGGCTGATTACACGTATACGGCTGGAACGCCACTCGGTATTTCCGGGGAAATGATCGACGCACAGATTTTAAGTGAAATCGACAATTTTCCCCTTACGCAGCCAGAGCGTGAGCATGTCACGCTCTATATCAGAAAGCATCCTGAGCAATTTCACCTGCAATTATTCACACCGCCCAAAGAACTTGCATATCCTGCTTATCGATTCACGATTGATACAGAAGAAGATTATGTGTTTGCGACCCGTTTACTAGAGAAAGCTGGCGGCTCCATTGCTGTGCCTACGGCTGAACTCATCACCATTTGCGAACAAGACCCTGATATTGTTCGGTTGAATCAATTTGTGAAACAGAAGGATGCTGAATGAACAAGAAAATCATGATTGTTGTGTACGGTGGGTTTTTAAGAGGAATGGGGCATGTCGTCAGAATGAAACGGCTGGCAAATCAACTGCTTCAAGAAGGAAACGACATATCTTTCTATACAAATGAACAGATCTGTGTAGAAATGCTCTCAGGTCCAGATTGGCACGTTCATTTGGTGCAGGAGTCGAAGGCATTCCTTCAGATGGAGCAGGACATAAAAGAGCTGAATCCAGATCTTCTGCTGATTGATGTACTTGATTGTGACCTCCAATTTCTTCGATTGATCAAAGCGTCCTCCGGCTCTGCACGGCTGGTTTTATTCGAAGAAATAAGAGCAGAAGCCTGTCAGCTTGCCGATGCTGTCGTGAACGGCATTTATGGCGGTCTGGACGAAAAGCACATGCAAGTAGATGGGACAGAATATTTTTATGGAACACCTTATTTATTGTTAGATCAAGAGATAAGCCGATTAAAAGACACATATGAGGTTCGAAAAGAATGCAAAAAGGTGGTCATCAGCCTTGGGGGCAGTGACCCGCGCGGATTGTTATCAAAGGCTGTATCAGCACTCCTCGAAGCTGACCACTTACACATCTTAGCGGTTACAGGAAAAGCCTCCCGCATTGAAGAACAAATAGAGGCTGAGCATATTCAATTCATTCGTCATACAGATCAATTACTTGCACGCCTTTCGGAAGCTGATCTGGCAATAGTGGCTGGCGGGATGACGTTATACGAGGCAGTTTGTATCGGAGTGCCCAGTATTGTCCTTTCACAAGTCGATCACCAAGCAGTGACAGCCGCTCGTTTTGCACAAAAGGGAGCCTGCCGTCATCTTGGATTAGGTGAACTTGTGGATGAAAAAGATATACGATGTGCTGTGGAAAGGCTGTCCGGCAGCTATTTTCTCCGCAGGAGCATCCATCTCAATGGACGGACACTCATCGATGGAAAAGGAACTGAACGAGTGAAAAACATTCTTATACACCTCATGAATCATCACCAAAAAGAACATAAGGATGTGTAGATGTGAAGGGAGTTATTTTAGCAGGAGGAAAGGGATCACGACTGGCACCTTTAACGAAGATTTTCAATAAACATTTATTGCCGGTTGGTCCATATCCAATGATTTATTGGTCATTGTTCAAATTGAAGGAAGCAGGGATTTTAGATGTGATGGTCATATCACAAGAAGAACAAATCCCGCTGTTTCAAAAGCTGCTTGAAAGCGATCAGGAACTGGGGATGAACATCGTATATCAGGTACAGCCTGAAGCGTCTGGGATATCAGACGGCTTATCCTATGCAAAGCCCTTTGTTAAAGGGGAGAAGTTTGTGCTGATGCTTGGTGATAATGTATTTGAGGATTCGCTAAACCCTTTTGTTGAAGCCTTTCAGCGGCAAGATAGAGGAGCCAAGGTTTTGTTGAAAGAAGTGGCAGATCCAAACCGGTTTGGCATTGCAGAAATTGATGCCACGCGCCAACGGATTTTATCAATAGAAGAAAAGCCGGAGTATCCGCGCTCATCTTACTGCGTCACGGGCATCTATTTTTATGATCAAGAAGTCTTTCAATATATTGAGAGAATCTCGCCGTCAGATCGAGGCGAATTAGAGATTACAGACGTGAACAATCTCTATATCTCAAATAGCCAGCTGACCTATGATATGTTAAAAGGGTGGTGGATTGATGCAGGAACACATGAATCTCTCCACGAAGCATCTGCGAAAATGTTTGAAACGATGAAGAAAAAAGAGGGATCCGAATGACGAAGTCTTATTTAATTACAGGTGGAGCGGGTTTTATCGGACTGAATTTTGTGAAGCTGCTGCTTCAGGATACAAATATCAGGCTCACCGTTTTTGATAAATTAACATATGCCAGTCATCCAGACGAGATGGATGAATTATTAAAGTTGTCTCATTTTCGGTTTATTCAGGGGGATATTACCCTTCAGCATGAGCTGGATCAAGCATTTGACGAAGTCTATGATGCAATCATTCATTTTGCGGCAGAATCGCATGTTGATCGCAGCATTGAATCGGCAGAGCCTTTTATTCAAACAAATGTCCTTGGAACGTATCGTATGCTTGAAGCTGTTTTAAATGGAAAGGCGAAAAAGCTCATTCATATTTCAACAGATGAAGTATATGGAGATTTGGAGCCAGATGATCCTGCTTTCACAGAACAAACACCACTCTCACCGAACAATCCTTATTCAGCAAGCAAGGCGAGTTCAGACCTGCTTGTAAAATCCTTTATCCACACTTACCAATTACCCGCGATGATTACACGATGCAGCAACAATTACGGACCGTATCAGCATGAGGAAAAATTAATACCGACCATTATTAGAAAAGCAGTCAATGGAGAGAAAATCCCGATTTATGGAGACGGCCAGCAAATTCGCGATTGGCTGTATGTAGAAGACCATGCGAGAGCTGTGAAGAAGGTGCTCGAAAACGGCACAGCCGGGCAGGTATACAATATTGGCGGCGGCAATGAGAAAACAAATCTTGATTTAACCAAAACGATTCTATCGCAGCTTGGAATCAGTCATGATCAAATTGCGTTTATTCAAGACCGAAAAGGACATGACAGACGGTATGCCATTGATGCAAGTAAGCTAAAAGGCGAGCTCGGCTGGACGCAGGAGACGTCATTTGAAGAAGGTATCGAAAAAACGATCAATTGGTATCGAACCAAATACGATCAGAGCGAAGAAGGGTGACGGATGAAAGTTTTAATCACCGGTGCAGGCGGCCAATTAGGGAAAGAATTGAGCAGACAGCTCAAAGAAAAAGACATGACCGTCATTGCCTTAACGAGGAACATGCTCAATATCACAGACCAGCAGGCAGTTAGACATGCGATGAGACACTATCAGCCTGATATTGTTGTCAGTGCAGCAGCCTATACATCTGTTGATCAATGTGAAACAGAAACCGAAAAGGCGTATCTTGTGAATGGCATTGGCGCCTACTATACAGCCCTGGAAGCAAAGCGCGCAGGCGCTGATGTGTTACATGTCAGTACAGATTATGTGTTTGACGGGCAGGCGCACACCCCTTACCAAATCGATGCACAAGCAGATCCTCAAACCATTTATGGAAAGAGTAAAAAGCTTGGTGAGGAATTGATTCAGCTTGTGTCAGATGAAGTGAAAATCATTCGTACCTCGTGGCTTTATGGACATGAGGGGCATAACTTTGTGAATACCATTCTTCGGCTCGCTGAAACGAAGGATCATTTGCGCATTGTGAACGATCAAATAGGGTCTCCTACTTATACAAAGGATGCAGCTGAGGCCTTGATTCATTTGTTTGATCAGAAGGCAGGCGTGTATCATGTCAGTAATCGAGAAAGCTGTTCCTGGTTTGATTTTGCGTCAGAAATTGTGATGAAAAGCGGACTGTCCGCCACAATTGAGCCGATTTCCACGGAAGAGTACGGCTTCCAAACGCCTCGCCCAGCCTATTCTGTCTTAGACCTTCAAGCGATTGAAGCCACAGGCTGGCAGCCGAGGCATTGGAAGGATGCACTTTACGAATATTTGCAGAAAGAAGGGAGATGGCAACAGCATGATTGATGGTGTTCAAACGAAAAAACTCATGAAACATTGTGATGACCGCGGCTTTTTTGCAGAGCTCATTCGAGATGATGAACCGATGCTGAAACGCTTTGGGCAGGCGTCATGGTCGAAAAGCTTTCCAGGCGTGATCAAAGCCTTTCATTATCATGAAAAACAAGACGACGTTTGGTTCTTCCCTGCAGGTCATGCGCAGGTCGTGTTATATGATTTGCGTGAGGACTCTTCCACAAAGGGGCAAACCGATGTGTATTATATGGGGGAAGACAATCCGATGCTGCTTCTTATCCCAAAGGGTGTCGCGCATGGCTATCGTGTACTAGGTGAGACGCCGCTGCAAATTGTGTATTTCACAACAGAATCGTATGACCCGAATAACCCAGATGAAAAGCGAATCGCCTGGAATGACGAAACGATCGGGTTTAATTGGGAAACGACATTTAAATAGAGAACGGGGGGCCTTTCGCAGGAGAAAGGTCTTTTTTTGTTGAAATACATTCTATATGTGTCATTTTATGTATATGTACTAAGCTGATAAGAAAAGGGATGTGGATGAGTTTGTCTAAAAGAATTGCGTTTGTAACAGGAGCAAGTACAGGGATTGGAAAGGCCATCGCCGTAAAGCTTGCCGCTCAAGACAATGTAAAGATCATCATCAATTCTAGAAATCAATCCTCACTAGAAGAAGCGCAGCAGCACATTGGGCGTATGGCAGAAACAAAGGAGCCGGTGGCTCTTTTCTGTGGGGACATGTCAGATGAAGGAGTGAGGGCTGAGGCTTTTACGAAAATAGAAAAAGAGTTTGGCAGACTGGATGTGTTGATTAATAACATTCCAGGGGGGAAGCCGGATACCTTTGATTCGTGTGACAGCGAGCAGATGATGGCAGTATTTTCTCAAAAAGCCCTTGCGTACATTGATACGATGAAGCGTGCGGCAGCGATGATGAAACGACATGAGTATGGCCGGATCATTCAAATTGTCGGGAACCTATGGAAGGAACCTGGCGACCAAATGTTTACGAACAGTATGATGAATGCAGCGATTATCAATGCTAGTAAAAATGCTGCCACACAGCTTGCACCTTCAGGGATCACAGTGAATTGTTTAAACCCGGGATTTATTGCTACAGATCGGTATGAACAATTTATCGGAAACATGATGCGTAAACAGGCATTATCGCGGGAAGAAGCTGTACAGGCTGTAGCGTCAGGAATTCCAATGAAAAGAGTGGGGTCAGCGAGTGAAATGGCTTCATTGGCCGCTTTTATCGCATCAGAGGAAGCCTCCTATCTTACAGGCCAACAAATATCCGTCGATGGTGGTTCGATGAAAAGTATATGACATCAAAAACCCGCTATATGCGGGTTTTTTGATTAAAGCGAATTGGAAGGATGCGAAGCCGGTCGATAAACAGGGCAAGCTGTTCAATTGGAGCAACCATTGAGATGCGGACATGACGGCTTCCATGTGCTCCAAACACACCCCCCGGCGTGACAACGACATCAGTATGTTCGAGTAAATAGTCAGCAAATGCATGAGAATGTTCAAAATCATCAGGGATTGGAGCCCATAAATAAAAGGCGCCAGCCGGACGTTCGATGGACCACCCTAGCTGCTTTTCTGCCTGACGGATGAAAAAGTGAATTCGTTCAAGGTAGACCTCTTTTAATGATTGTATGTGACGGTCATCACTTTGCAAGGCGACAGTTGCAGCTTGTTGAAATCCGCCATACATACTGACAAACACATGATCTTGGAAGGCGTTAATGGCTTGGATGATGTCCTCATTACCTACAGCAAAAGCGACTCTCCATCCTGCCATATTAAATGTTTTGGATAGAGAATATAATTCCACTCCTACGCTTTTCCCAAGAGGAGCGTTTAGAAAGCTTACGGGTTTTTGTTCATAATGAAATGAACCATAGGCAAAATCATGAATGACATGCAGTCCGTGAGCTGATGCAAAATCAGCAGCCTCTTCAAAAAATGCATCATTTGCCACAGCACCTGTTGGGTTATTCGGATAATTTAAGAAAAGAACCTTTGCCTTTTTGAGTACCTCCGGATCAATTGAAGAGAGATTCGGCAAATAGCCATTTTTCGATTCAAGTTTGATGCAGTAGGGCTTTGCGTCTGCCATCAAGATCCCAGAATGATATTCTGGGTATCCTGGATCGGGGACGAGGGCAACGTCCCCAGGGTCAAGAAGACACTGACTCATGACATAAAGGCCTGTTTTCCCTCCATTGAAAAGAGCAACCTCTTTCTGTGGGTCTATCTCAGGGCCGAACTCCTTTTTGTAGAAATCTGCAATGGCTTGCTTGAAAAAGTCGAAGCCTCTAAAAGGTGCATATTGCTGAAATTGCAAAGCGCCTGCTGCCTCTTGAAGGGCGCTTACGATATGTGCAGGAGTAGGAAGATCGGGATTTCCCTGACCAAGGTTTATGATGTTCGCTCCGTTTTGTGCTTTTTGCGCAATTTTCTCAAATACGGTTCCAAATTTCTGTTCTGGCAGCCGTTTAATCATGTTAGATGGTAAGATCTCCACCACGTTACCCTCTCTTTCTATCCCTTGACTAATTCATCCATTAAATGAAGGGCAGCTTGTTTCTGTAAGTTGCGGATGGATGCTGCAACATCCTGTGAGGATGACCCTTTTAACTCAAGCGACACGATGCCATTAAAGGCTTCAAATAAAGATAGATCGACAAAGGTGCCTTTGGACGGGACAGATTCACTGACGATCACAGTATCTCCAACTAAAGCATCCTGCGGAATATAGATATGATCAATGGTGATGTGTGTGGCCTCTGCCGGTATGTGTCCGCTTTCTTTGAAATGCTGAGGGTATAAATGGCAGTCTGCTATATAATGCGTATGTCCAGAAAGCAGCTCTTTTGGCAGCTCCGCTTTTTTTCCATCGACTAATACATCGATCAGCAGCTTGGCCATATCCACCCCAAACACTTTTTTGATATTCGGAATCATATTCCAGCCAGCAAATCTAGCTGCGGATTCGATCAGTCCTGCTTCTCGATTTTTCATGAGCTTGATCTCTGTATGGGTCGCACAGTTTTCAAGGCCCAGCCCTTCATTTGCCTTCTTAGCTGCCTCAATAATGATTTGCTGGGCTTCATTGTCTAGGATCGAGGGAGTAATATGAGCCGTTTCTGTAAAACCGATTTGAGGGGTCTTGTCATGTATGACAAAAGGGATATATTCCCCCTCCACGACTAACCCTTCTACACTGACATAATCAGAATAGCCACCCTCCTGATACCAATCCTCGTAAGCACCCTCTAAATACGTTTCAGCGACAAATGGTGCTTCATATGTCACAGCGTTTGGGACGGGAATCGTTTGCAAGTAGGATTGTACGTTTAAAAAGAGATTATCACTGCCGGCTCTGTCGTGAAAAAGGGTCACGCCAATGGAGCTTGCTAAATATGTAGGCTTTAAAATAAGCGGTGTCCCGATCTGTTCAATAGCTTGCTGGAAATCAGCTAAAGTCGTGACAGGCTGAGTTTTCACCGCTTTGACACCAGCAGCGTTGAATGCAGCTCTCATTTGGCTTTTATCACGTGCCATTTCAGCTGCTTTTACCCCAGCGCCGCGCAGCCCCAGCCGCTCAGCGGCTTTTGCCATTGGTGCAATGAATAATTCATTATTGGTGGTGATGGCATCAGCTTTGAAAAAGGAAGCCACACGGACTAGGTCATCCACCACCTCTTCCTCTGATTTCAGATAATCATCATGTGCCCAGTAAATAGAATCAGGGTGTTCAAAAGAAGGGTGTGTCTCAAAATAATCACGATCTTTGATGACGGCAATGGAGTATTTTTCGATTAGTTCAGCGTGACCCTTTGTAATGGCAAAGGGTCTAGGGATATAGGAAACGATATGATAAGATGCCGCCACGCTTTCATAAAACATATGGGGCGGGCATCCTCCTAAGTCAGCAATGACAAGTACGGTTTTTTTACTCAATGAAAGCACTCCTTTTTATCTAGCGGTGTATCCGCCATCTGCTGTGACAACACTTCCAGTCATATAGCTGGATAGATCAGAGGCGAGAAACAGCATCACGCCCGCAATTTCTTCGGGTTTTCCGAGACGAAGCAAGGGATTCACCTTTGCTTTTTCCTTTTTAACAACCTCAAGACTTTCTGAATGATTGTCTAAAAAGGATTTTTCATTTAATGGCGTATCAATGATCCCTGGGGCGATACAATTCACCCTGATTTGATGAGCGGCATAGTCGATCGCCATCGATTTGGTGAGCTGGATGACACCGCCCTTTGTTGCGTTGTATGCAGGAATGTCAGGCCAGCCAACGAGACCACCGACAGATCCAGTATTAATAATACTTCCGCTTTTCTTTTCAAGCATATGCGGCAATGTATGCTTACTCATAAGAAATACACCAGTCAGGTTGACCTGTAGAATGTGGTTCCAATCCTCCAGTGTCATCTCGTGAATAGGTGAGACAATTTCGATGCCTGCATTGTTAATCAAAACATCAATTGTCCCGAATTGGCTCAGCACGGATTGAACGGTTTTTTGACAGTCAGACTCATTCGTAATATCTGTTTTGAAAAACGCAGCATGTTCATGAGGCAATGATTCAATGAGTTGTTTACCGCTATCTTCATTGATATCAGCCACTGCTACTTTTGCTCCGTGCTCAAGGAAAAGCTTGACGGCGGCAAGCCCAATCCCAGACGCACCTCCTGTAATCAGGACGACTTTTCCGGCAATGTTCATTTCTTCACCTTAGGCGCTTTTGGCTTTAAGCGGTTATAGCGTGGAGGGAAGAAGAGATTAATAGACTTTGATGCTTCTGGCTTTGGATTAATGGCGCCATGATCTTCTTTTGGATCACAGAAGTAGGTCGTGCCAAATTCCATCTTTTCTGTAAAGCCTTCAATCGTCATATCGTACCCACCGCTAATGCAAATCCCGATTTGTTCATTACGGTGCTTATGAAAAGGCATTTCCCCGCCATTTCCCGGAATGTTGGCAATCATAAGCTCCATCCAGTCCTCCACAAAAAAAGTCACTTCCATGCCAGGAAGTAAATCACGCGTTTTGAAAATATCTAAGAAATAAGTAGGAGGAGCCGTATATTCCTCGCCATCTTTCAATCTCTTAATATCAATGGCGATCACTTCTTCATCTGTCAGATTCGATGCGCCGTGAGGAACGAATGGTGGTGCAATATAGGCTGATTCTAATGGGGTGAGCAATTGGGTCGATTGGCCGACCGTCATTTGAAGCTCACCTTTTAATACGATGCCGATTTGTGCTTCTGGATGCTCATGAGGTTCGATGATCGTGTGAGGAGGGACGTGTGAAATTAACACTTCCGTATCGCCTCTGACAGTAGAATATTGGATGACACCATTATCCCATTCTCGTTTTTTCGCTTGAGGAAAATATAATTCTTGCACCTTTTGTTCAGTTGTCATGTTACATCTCTCCTTTTCCGAATATAGA
The DNA here is from genome assembly GCF_038593315.1 of Bacillus sp. FSL P2-0069. Taxonomy (NCBI): domain Bacteria; kingdom Bacillati; phylum Bacillota; class Bacilli; order Caryophanales; family Bacillaceae; genus Bacillus; species Bacillus sp. FSL P2-0069. The sequence continues at coordinate 3,343,491 of NZ_CP151984.1, read as the reverse complement.
CCAGCTCATAGGAATGCTTTTAAATGTTCGAATGAAGGTGAGCCCGTATGTAGCTCTTGCCACTTCATTGGTTAAAGCGAAATCAAATTCGCCGTCTCTGACTTTTTGTGCGGCTGTACTTGTAGAATTGACAAGCTCAAATTCAGCATTTTGATGAATAAAATATTGAATCAAATTCACAGGTGCAGGATGAGAAACAATTTTTAAATGGTGAAGCATTTGTTCTTGAAAGGGGAAATCTGGTCTGACAGCCAAACCATACATGGGCGTGTCACATCTGAATATTTGTAAAAGCTGCAGGTCAGGTCTCATGTAGAAGTGTTTAATTCCTTCGTATGCGTGTGGAACGAGAGTGTATTGGAGTGCGTTAGAGAGAGTATGTTCAATGCAAGTTTCGAATGTGTCGTAAAGGGATAGTTTCGTATGAGTGCCGAGTGTAGTGGTGGAATGAGAGATGAAATGTTTTGCTGCATATTCACTGCTTGTCCCCTTAGGGCCTAATGTATTGACTGTAAACATCTTAGGTGAAACGATGGGCTCTTCTTTGAAATGAAAAACATCATTCTTTAAGATCATGTTTACCTTACCATCCAATCTTTTTCAAATTTTTACTAGATTATAAAAAATAAAATTGGTAATTGTCAACAAAATTTATAAAAAATGTATTTTATGATGATATTAAAAATTGATCTAAAAAACTGCACATATCGAGATGTGCAGTGAAATGAGCTCACGTTTCAAATGTGTTTTTATGTTTCTGCTGTAAGGTTTTTTCACGTTTATAGCTGACGAAGCTGATGAGAAAACCAACAAGCGTAATGAGTGCACATACAAGCCCTACTGTATGATAGCCGAAATGGACATAAACAGGTCCCATCAGAGCTGATCCAAGCATTACGGCAAGATTGGAAGCAAGGCTGTAAAAAGCCATCACTTTGCCTCGGTGGGTCTGGGAGCAGTCGCTCAGGACGGTGCTCAAAAGCGTGACAGATAAACTTTGCATGGCACCCCAAATAAATAAAGCAAAAATGAGCAATGTCCATGAGAACGGTGCATAAGGAAGTAAGGCAAGAACAAGCGTAATGCCGCCCAGCACAAAGAAAAGTGAACGTGTTTTGCCAAACCAATCTGCTAATTTCCCAGTAAACATACTCATGGAAAAGCCAACACCATAAGCCATGATTAGAAGTCCAGCTGTTGATTGCCCCCCGGAAAACAGACTTTGCAGGTAAGCCCCTAAAAATGAGTACATGCCATAAAATCCAAGCATGTTACAAAATGTCACGGTCAAATAGGCAGGGACTCGGTCGATTTTCAAAGCCCCCCATAAAGAGCCTGATTTCTCCCTAGTTTGAGGTGCCTTTGGAGCAGCTGTTGTGACTTGTTTTCGAGATTCAAGGATGACGAGCAGCAAGACAACGAGACTCATCATGGCGAAAATCCAAAATGTCCAGCGCCAGTTCAAACTTTGACCGATAAAGGCGCCAATGGGCACACCTAGGACAAGAGAAAGAGACCAACTCGATACAATGAGCCCCATCACTTTGCCGCGATACTCGTATGGAACCCGGTCGCCCACAAGAGCATAGGCTGTTGGCACAAATACACCAGTCGCCAGCCCAGAAATAGCACGGCCTGCAAAAAACACGGCCAAATTTGGGGCAGCAGCACACATCACTGTGCCAACCAAAAAGAAAGACAGCCCAATAATCAAACACAGCTCTCTTGAATACCGGTCCCCTAAAGGAACGAGCAGCGGAGCTCCAACCAGCACAGCTAACCCATAAATGCTGATGGAAAGAGCGAGAATATCAAGAGAGTGCTGAAAGGAGTTTGATAAATCAGGCAGCAGTGGTGAAATTACCAGCTCTTCCGATCCCGCAGCAAAAACGCCAAGTGTGAGTGCGATGGCAAGTGTGATGGGAAATGTTTTAGAAGCCTGGCTGTCTAAAGATTCTTTCATCAAGTGATCCCTCCATACTTGCTTTTTCATTCAATTCCGTTAAAATAAATTCTACCATTATTTAGTTTTATTTTACATTTCATATCATAAGTATTATCATAAAATACTTTTCAAATGGAACGATTTTTGGATAGGAGAGGTACGAATGAAAATCACCGATGTAGATGTGCATATTTTAAATGAATTGAGAGAAGATGCCCGCTTATCCATGAGGGAATTGTCCAAACGAGTGAATTTATCAGCACCTGCGGTAGCAGAAAGAGTGCGTAAATTAGAGGATGCAGGGATTATCGAAGGGTATTCTGTTCAAGTCAATTATAAAAAATTAGGGCTTCTGATTGACTGCCTGCTGGAAGTTACGGTGTTAAATGGGGAGTATCAGCGTTTTGTGGCTTTTATGAATGAGCATCCACGCGCCTTTTTTGCTTATCGAGTGGCAGGTCAGTCTTGTTTTTTCATTAAGCTGTCAGTTTCTTCTCTTGAAGAAATTGAAGCCTTTATTCAAGAAGTATCTGGATTTACAAAAACCGTCTCCCATATTGTCTTGTCAGAGCACTCTTTTTCCCATCCAATTCAGGAACGCTTGAAACAAATAGAAGAGCCAGAAATGACAGTGGTGAAATAAAAAAAGGACCTGACTCAGGTCCTTTTTGTTCGTCTATCTGACTGATAGCTCATAATTGTAATGATAAGACCAATAAATGTCACAGCTGCAGCAAATAACGGAACAAGCTGTAAATGTGTGATTTCGATAGCAAGACCGCCAAGCGCTGCACCGCCGGCATTCCCAATATTAAATGCAGAATGGCTGAGCGTCGATGCGAGTGTCGGTGCTTCATGTGCCATGTTCATCGTGCGGTATTGCAAGGTAGGAACAAGAATAAATGAAATGATTCCCCAAACAAAAATGGTCAGCACGGCAGGCACTTTGAATTCGGAAGTGACTGTAAACAATAACAGGACAGCAATGAGCAGGATCAGTGTCACCATAATACTTGGCATCAGCTTCCAGTCAGCAAGCTTTCCGCCAACTAAATTTCCGATAGTGACCCCAAGTCCAAATAGGACAAGGATGAGCGTCACCCCATTTTCCTGAAATCCAGTGACTTGCAGCAAGATTGGGCTGATATACGTAAAGGCTGTAAATACACCAGCAAAACCAAAGATGGTCATTGCAAAGGAAACGAGTACTTGTGGTTTTTTCAAAACGGATACTTCATTTCGAATATCGAGTACTTCTTCTTTCGACTGATTTGGGACTAAGCTGATGATACCAATTAAGGAAATGAGACCAATGACGGCAATGACTAGAAAAGACATACGCCAGCCGAATTGATTTCCGATAAAGGTACCGAACGGCACACCGAGTACATTGGCAACTGTCAGTCCTGTAAACATGAAGCTGATCGCGCTTGCGCTTTTCTCTTTAGGCACAAGCCGTGCAGCCATAATGGCTCCGACGCCAAAGAAGGTTCCATGAGCAAATGACGTTAAAATACGGGCGGCCATTAATAGACCATAAGAGGTCGAGACAGCGGCAGCAGCATTTCCTGCAACGAAAAGAATCATTAACAGAATGAGGAGACGTTTCCTCGACATTTTTCCAGTCGATAACGTTAAAATAGGTCCGCCAACTGCGACACCAAGTGCATATCCAGTAATCAGCTGTCCTGAAGCAGAAATTGATACATGAAGGTCGTTTGCGACATTTGGTAAAAGTCCCATGATGACAAATTCAGTCATGCCAATCGAAAACGCACCGAGCGTTAACGCAAAAATAGCGATGGGGAAGTTTTTCATGATGTGATCACCTTTCTAAACAAATACATAAAAAAGCTTCGGAGAGATCCGAAGCCTTAAGAGTTTATCATACATGGAAATAAGACGCCAGCTGCTCGTTTGCTAATCGGTTTCCAACAAAGAAGGAACCAAATTCGCCGTAGCGTGCACTGACTTCATCAAAGCGCATTTCATAAACCAATTTTTTAAATTGAAGCACATCATCAGAGAAAAGGGTAACGCCCCACTCATAATCATCAAAACCAACAGAACCTGTAATGATCTGTTTTACTTTCCCAGCATAGCTTCGGCCAATTAAGCCGTGGCTTCTCATAAGAGATTTACGCTCATCCATGGAAAGCATGTACCAGTTGTCATTGCCAGAACGTCTTTTATCCATTGGATAGAAGCACACGTATTGAGAAGAAGGAAGCTCTGGATATAAGCGAGCACGTACATGCGGGTTCTCATAAGGATCTCCGCCATCGCCGCCTCCTGCTAAGTAGTTGCTGAGCTCAACAACTGAAACATAAGAATAAGCTGGAATCGTAAACTCTGCTAGCCGTGTCTTGTTGAATTCGAGTTCAATTTCACCTAGTTCTTCCATTGTCGGACGTAAAATCATGAGCATAATATCTGCTTTTTGGCCGACAATACTATAGATTGTTTGGCTCCCAGCCTTATCATGCTCAGCTGTTTTCCATTTTTCCAATAGACCTGTGAATTCATGAATGATGGCTTGGCGCTCATCACTTGTCAGCAGCTTCCAAGCTGTCCAGTCAATTGTTCTAAAATCATGCAGTGCATACCAGCCATCTAGTGTTTGAGCTGCTTCATTTGTTGTATGTTGTTCGCTCATTTCTTTCACTCCTATTAACAGTTTTCCATCTGTTCCAACTATAACATAGTTTGTCCAAATGGAGATGTGATCAAAACTTGAACGAGGAAAACAGCTTTTATCAAAATTGATTAAATTAGTTTGAAAAATAAGAATTTAATTTGTAAGCGCTATAATATAAGTTGGTAGTTTGAATTTAGGTAGAAGAAGAGTATGCTTAAAAGAGAACGCTTTTTTTGTAAAATCAAGGAGGGTATTGAAGTGGCAGATATTTTTTCAACAGTTCAGGAAAAGGTTGCAGGTAAAGGAGTAAAGATCGTTTTTCCTGAGGGAATGGACGAACGCATTCTAACAGCCGTTCAAAAATTAGCAGATGGCAAAGTATTGCAGCCAATTGTGGTAGGAAAAAAACAAGAAGTTGAAGCTAAAGCAAAAGAATTAGGTCTTACACTTGATGGTGTTGACGTGTATGATCCTCATACATATGAAGGTTTTGAAGAGCTTGTACAAGCTTTCGTAGAAAGACGTAAAGGCAAAGCAACAGAAGAGCAAGCCAGAAAAGCATTACTAGATGAAAACTACTTCGGTACAATGCTTGTGTATAAAGGTCTTGCAGACGGACTTGTGAGCGGTGCGGCACACTCAACTGCTGACACAGTGCGTCCAGCACTTCAAATCATTAAAACAAAAGAAGGCGTAAAGAAAACATCTGGCGTCTTCATCATGGCTCGCGGCGAAGAGCAATATGTGTTTGCTGATTGCGCAATCAACATTGCACCAGACAGCCAAGATCTAGCTGAAATTGCGATCGAAAGTGCAAACACAGCAAAAATGTTTGATATCGAGCCACGTGTGGCAATGCTTAGCTTCTCTACAAAAGGCTCAGCAAAATCAGACGAAACAGAAAAAGTATCTGAAGCAGTTCGCATTGCAAAAGAAAAGGCACCTGAGCTTGTACTTGATGGAGAATTCCAATTCGATGCAGCTTTCGTTCCTTCAGTAGCAGCGAAAAAAGCGCCAGATTCCGTCATCAAAGGCGACGCCAGCGTATTTGTTTTCCCTAGCCTCGAAGCTGGAAACATTGGCTACAAAATTGCACAGCGCTTAGGTAACTTTGAAGCTGTAGGTCCTATCCTTCAAGGTTTAAACCAGCCAGTAAACGATCTATCAAGAGGCTGTAATGCCGAAGACGTTTACAACCTTGCGCTTATCACAGCAGCTCAAGCACTATAATGATCTCGACAAAGGCAGCCAGTACGATAGATTCGTGCTGGCTGTTTTTTTGATGACAAATGTGTACAATATAGGGGGAAAAGAAAAAATTTTGATCGTAGATAAAGCCGATAGAATGGGCAGGTGCTATAATGGACGATTTAATACATAAGCTTCAGCATAAGGTCGCAGGATTAACCGAGGCACAAAGGAGAATTGCAGATTATATCGTGCAAAATCCAATGGAGGTTGCGTTTTTAACTGTAGATAAATTGGCGTCAAAAGTAGGGACGAGTACAGCGACCATCATGAGATTCTCTGCTGCTGTAGGGTATTCCGGTTTCTCAGAGCTTCAAAAAGAGCTTCAATCAAATATGAAGCATAAAGCTGCCCCTCAAACGAGACTTGAAGCGAACCTCAAGCATTCAAATAAAAGTAAGCTTTTGCATAATCATGTCGAGCTGCAATTTCAAAATATCCAGTACGCTTTAGACAATATCACAGAAGAAACCTTTCAGCATATTGTTGAAAAAATAGCCAGCTCTCGCCAGGTTCTGTGTACAAGTGTCCGAAGTGGAAGACCTGTTGGAGAGTATCTGTCACAAGGAATCAATCGCCTACTGGGGAACTGTCAATATATTGATGCAGACAAAAGTGACTGGGTCGACGAACTCGTTCATTTTCAATCTGATGATTTCATTATAGCGGTCAGCTATCCTCGCTATGCAAAGCGTATAAAGGATTTGCTGGAGGCAGCGAAGTCATATGGGGTGGAAGTGCTTTTAATTACAGACAGCTACAGCTCTCCACTAACCAAGTATGCACAATATGTATTACCATGTTCCTCAGCAAGTGCGGGCTCTCATAACTCTGTCGTATCTGCTATCTTTATCGTAGATTACATTTTAAGTGCCTTAGCCATTAATGACCCTGAAAGGACAAAACCTCGTTTAGATCAAATCAATCATATGTTAACGAAAATGAGTTATCACACAACACATTAGTCGTGTGGTGACTCATTTTTTTTATTTTAAAATTTTCTGAAAGCGCTTTACTAAATAAAAATGAGATGGTATGATCTTATCACAAAAGTAATATATATTACTTTATATAAAATTAAATGTAATGAATATAACTCGAAGGGGATGATGGAAACAATGGGTACTGTTCAATTCGTGTCAAATGATCTAATAGATCGGGCAAAAAAACTGAGCTCGACCTTGCTGTCAGACGTGATGGGATGCACCGGCGCGATGGATCAACAAATTAAACCTGTTGCAAGAGGCATGAATATAGTAGGGACAGCTTTTACCGTCAGCTTACGGCCAGGGGATAATTTATTTCTTCATCAAGCGATCTACTCTGCGAAAGAAGGAGATGTACTGATTGTTGATGGAAAAGACCATAAGGGTCATGCATATTTAGGGGAATTGATGGCAGGTGTAGCAAAGGCTGTAGGAATAGAAGGAATCGTGATTGACGGGCTTGTTCGCGATAAACTCGCTTTAGAGGAACTGGCTTTTCCGATCTACAGTAAGGGGTTTATGCCAAATGGACCTTTTAAAGATGGTCCTGGGGAATTGAATCAAATCATCTCGTGCGGCGGTGTCAAAGTAGCACCAGGTGACTTGGTCATTGCTGACGATGATGGAGTCGTCATCGTTCCAAAGGAAAAGGTGGAACACCTGCTGACACTAGCGGAAGAGAAACAAGCGTATGAAAATCAGAGATTAAAAACGATTCAACAGTATGTGGACGAAGGAAAGCAAGACATCAGTCTTTTAGCACCGGCATGGCTGGAAGGCAGAATGAAAAAATATCAGGGATAGGGGAGATCGGTGATGAAGATAGGCTTTATTGGATATGGAGAAGCGGCATATGAGTTGTCAACGGGATTGAAAACAGAAGGATTAGATCAATTTTATGCGTATGATGTACTTTTACAAAATGAGAAATTGTCTGGTGCGTTGAAAGAAAAAGCATCGCAGACAGGAGTTCAATTAACCAGCAGTATTAGTGAAGTCATTGAGAAATCTAATATTGTCATTGCTGCTGTGCCAGCGAATAAAACTTTAGAAGTGGCCCAATCCGTATCGGGAAGTTTGAAAGAGAATCAAGTATATGTGGATGTGTCGGCATCAACACCAGACATCAAAAAACAAGTGGCAAACGAAGTTGAAAAGCAAAAAGCTCTATTCGTAGATGCTGCCATGCTAGGGCCTCTTCCAGTCAACAAACACAAGGTTCCGATCACGGCAAGCGGCAGTGGAACTGACCAATTCATGAAAGTAATGAATGCTTATGGCATGAATATTAAAAAAATCAGTGACCAGCCAGGAGATGCTTCGGCCTTGAAACTGATCAGAAGCGTTTATATGAAGGGGATCGTTGGTCTCATGATTGAATTTTTGGAAATTTCAAAAAAATATAACGTGGAACATCAAGTGATTTCTTCACTAAGCGATACAATGGATAGCAAAAGTTTTGAAGAGACCATGAATCGTCTTGTGACAGGGAGTGCACTTCATGCGAAAAGACGAGCGATCGAGCTTCTTGGCTCTATTGACATGCTAGATGAAGCAGAGGTTGATGCCAGTATGTCTCGGGCAGCACAACAAAAGCTTGAGAGATTAGCAGACTTTCAATTCGTTGAACGGTTTAATGGGAAAAAGCCGGCCAGCTGGGAAGAAGTCATTGACGTGATGCAGCAGGGGAAATAAATTGTAAGCGTTTTATTGAACGAAGGGGAGGCGAAAAAACGATATGGGTTTTATTGCGTTGATTGTATTCATAGCTGTCATCATTATATGGAATGTCGTCGTGAAGCGGAATATGGGGGAAGCCATGCTATTAGGCTTTATTGCAACCACATTATTTGGCGGATTGGATGCATTAAGACTTTTCTGGGATGGATTAAAATTTGCATCCACATATGAGGTGCTCTATGCAGCTGTTGCATTTGTATTCATGGCCTATTTAATCGAAAAGCTGGAATTAATTCATGCACTCTTGCGAATCTTAAATTCGGTTGTAGGGAAACTTCCTGGTGGAGCGGCTTATATGAGTACGTTAGGTTCAGCAGTCTTAGGTGCTCTTTCAGGTTCAAATTCTGCAAACACAGCGGCCACTGGCTCTATCACAGCCTCTTGGATGATTAAATCAGGCTGGAGCCGAACCCATACAGCGACCATTTTAGCAGGGAATGGCGGACTTGGGGCGGCACTGCCTCCGAACTCTTCAATGTTTATCATGCTGGGGTTTGCACCAATTGCAGCCCTTGTATCTGAGGGGGATTTATATATTGCGCTTTTAATAGGAGGACTGTATCAAGTCGTATACCGATTTATTTTGGTGTATATCCTGGTGAAAAAGAATAAAATTCAGGCCATGCCGCCAGATGATATTCTTCCTTTTAGGGAAGCAGTGAAACAAGGGTGGAAGTCGATCTTTATTTTTTTCGGTGCCTTGATTCCTATCATTATCACAATTGGTCCGCTGGCAAACTACTTAAAAAGTAATCCAAACATCGGACCAGAGGCAATGGATCAAATTTCTTTAATTACGTGGATTCCGATTCTCATGATGTTGATTAGTTTAACAATTGGAAGAAAAAAGGCGTCTGCACTAGATTGGTCTCAGTTTTTCAAGTCGGCCATTCCTAAGTTTACAACGATCGGTGCCTTGATGCTGTTTGCTGTTGCTGCTAGTCAGGTGCTTGCTGAATTAGGATTGGCAGAAGATTTGACGCAAATCACATCAGTACTTACCATTCCGAAATGGCTCATGGTGCTCATTGTGGGAATTCTTGTCACGCTAGTGGCTGGGCCATTATCTTCTACAGCCACATTAACAGCTGTTGGACTTGTCTCATTTTCAGCTTTAGTCTCAGTCGGAGTGGATCCAGTTGTGGCTGTTGTTGCCATTCTTGCTTTTTCATCAACAGAAGGCGCTTCCCCGCCGGCATCAGGATCGATTTTCATTGCTTCTGGTCTTGCAGGAGCCAGACCGGAGAAAACGTTTATACCGCTGATTCTCTACTATATGCTGCCGATCGTAGGAATTGGCTGGCTCATCGGAATGGGAATACTTCCAGTATAGAAAGGAGAAACACATGAGAGCATTGATGGAATTTTTATTTAAAGTGCTGCTTGTCCTGTTCTTAACGTCAGGAGCCCTGTTGGTATTCGGTCAAATACTAGGGATTCTTTTGCAAAAGGGAGACATGATCATTGCAAGTACGAACCTATTCAAAAACCCAACATTGGTGTTAAGTGCCTTTTTCAGTCTTGTTGGTTTCTCTCTCCATTATATTCCTGAAAAGAAAGACACCTCATTTAGCGATCATCCATCTGCATCAGCAGGTGAATCGCTCAAATAAGCAATAAGAAGCTGGATTCAGTAAATGAATCCAGCTTTTTTGCGCGCGAGAAATAGGTATTAAAACCCAATACGTACGATTCATTTTTTGGTAAATTCACTTTCAATCATATGCCTCTTGTGCTAGTAAATGGTAACATAACGGAGGACTATTTAAGGAATAGAGGTGTTTAACCATATCTGGAGCAATCATCGGTTATAAAGCAGCCTTGTATTCGTTAAAGGCAGATATATCTATCAAAAAAGAACAAATCATCGAACTCCACATGTGCCGCAAAGAAATCAAAGAGGCAAAATCGGCTCTGGTAGATGCTAACAAGAAAATGACTCATCCAGATCTGACATCACATACATGGTTTGGCCATCTTGCAGATACGTTTAATGACATTCGAGACGAAATGGCTTCCGCCAGTCAGGAAATAAAAGGTGTACAGCTAACCAATCTATTAAATCGAATCAATGAGAAAATCAGTGATTTAACATCGGAGATCCATTCGTTAGAACATGAAATTCATTCGGTTGAAAGAAAAATAGAGAAAGAAAAGCAGAAACAACTGGAAGAAAAAAGAGGGTAGTCACATGATGAGAGAAATTAAAATAGATGCCAGTCAGGTCAAACAAGTATTACAGCATGCAAAGCAATCAGGCGCTCAAATGAATGCAGCCCTTCCAACCACCATCAAAGGGAGAAATCATCTCCTGACGGCAGACACATTAGAAAAGATCAATCAGCAGCTGAACGAATTAAGTACATCCTATATAGGCATTCTTCAGAAACAGCTTGTACAAACAGAACAAGCGGTGAACACCATGATTGAAACGGACAAGGCGCTTGCTTCCAGCAGTAAAAGAAAATAAAGGAGAACGCAATGAAAACCCTTGACGCCTTTGCGCTAATAAACGGAATAGATCAAACGCTGAATGCGTTAAAGCAGCAGTCACAGCAAATCAGCTCCCTAGAAAAACAAATCAATCACATCATCTCACTCGATGGCGCACTAAAGGGAGAGGCGGGACAAGCCATCCGCGCCTTTTATACAGAATGCCATATTCCCTTCCTGCAATTCTTTCAGGTCGTCATTGAGGAATATAGTGCTGCATTAAAAAACACAAAGCAGGCTCTTCACGCACTAGAATCAAACGAGCACGGCTTTATCTCACAAGCGTTTATCGAAGATGATCTTGATCAAGGCTTAAAAAAAGCTGAACGTACGATTTCTGAAATCGTATCAGAGGTAAACCACGCCATCGGCAGAGTGGGTCATATTGTTCACTTGCCAAGTGTAAACGAATCAGCGTTTCAGCAAAACTATCAAAAAGCATGGCTCGAAACCTCAAGAACCATTGGTCTGCTTCATGCATTTGACAGGGAGCAGACAAGTGCTTTACATGAAACCAAAAGCTCCCTTCAAACAATGAAGCAATACATCGATACCTTAAGTCCCATGTTCACCGGCCCAAAAATCGACATCACGAGCTATCAAAAGGGATCTATTTTCAAAGATGAAAAAGAAGAAAAAGTAAGCAGCACCATCAGTGGATTGAAGGATAAAATAGACAACCCAAAAGACAATCCAATGATGATCATGCTGAAGAAATTGAAAGAGAAACAACAGACGAATGTAGAGACGGTTGTTCGGGAAACGCCGTCTAGTAAAATTAATCAAACCACCTTGACCTTAAATGGAAAAGTATACAACATAAATGAGTACAAAAAGATCAACTTCGAACATGCCAAAACGGTTGATGTCATGCGAGACGGAATGCTGTATCAGTTACGAATATCAGAAAAAAACAAAGTAACGATTGAGAGCGTTAAACCGATGTCTGATGTAAAAACAGGCGATCCACCCCAAAATATCTTAAATACAGCGGTTGAATTTACAGGAATAAACGACGCGATTCGGGTTATTACAGGAAGAGATCCGATAACAGGTGATAAAGTCGCGGATATGGATCGTTTGGTATCAGGAGTGTACATGGTTCCAAGCACCAACATTGTTAAAGTGGGGAAATATGTTTTTAAGATTATTAAAGGGGAGAAAGTAGCTAAGAAAGTTGAGAAGAAAGTAAAGGGTATTGGAAGAGGAGAACAATTATTAGATAAAGTTAAAACATATGAGCAAGCTAGAAATAAGACAGTAGACATAGTTGGAGACCTAGGACCCAATTCACAACCATATACAGGTACGCTTAAGTCGAGTGCTGGATATGGTAAAGTCGTTGGTAGACAGTCCGCTGACGGAAAAGTAAGATGGAGATTAGATTATGACCCTAAAAAGGGACCACATATAAATATTGAAGATTTTCGTAATGGTAAAGGGGCGAATGCTCGAAAGATTGCTATTCCATTTGAGGGTAATGAAAGCACTTTTAAATCTTTATTAAAACATTTGAATAGATAAGGAGATTTTAGATGAGTTTATTAGATGAGTGTATTGAGGCACTAGGTGAGGATGTACATATTTTATATGAAGATAATAGAGAGCAAATATTAAATGATTTTGAAAATTCTTTTCCATTTACTGATTGGGGGCAAATTGAATGGAAGAAGATATCTTCTTATAAGCAAGTGGATACATTCGATGAAATACGATCCTTTTTGAATCAAAAACTGAATGAGTACAGTGATATTGTTTATGTAATTTGGGATGAAGGGACGTTACCAATTATTCAATCTACTTTAGATAAAGTATTTGAAGCTATAGATGATGTTACAGCTGTCAGTTTTGATACGTGGATTTTTTCACCATCTTCTGGATATGCGATTGAAGTTTTTCATGATGGTGAAGTAAAAATAGGGTTGAAATAGAATAGATGAACCCTCAAAGAGAATTAATTTGAGTCTCTTTGAGGGTTTTTAAATGTTTATTATTGTTAATAAAAAAGATATTCTTTCTTTTTCTACTTTATTTGATGCAATGTTAAATAATCTTTGAATGTAAGCTTGTGCTTTTTTGAAATGTTTCTGTGAAGGTCATTCTAAGTTTGATTGCTATATCTGGTTTTACTTTTCTCTTTGCTAATCAATCCGGCCCACAGACAATCATCACTATTTGACTTACTACAAGCATTTTAACTTACTCTGTGCTGAAGAACTTTCTGAAAAGTACCAAGTTTAGGGGTAAAGACAGAGAAGTAAAAAAAGGATGATCGTATTGAAAATAAAAAAAATAAACTGGATTTCACAAGAAGCTTCAGAAGCTGAAGTGATTGTAACAGATGGCGAACTGGAATTAATGTGTTTTGCTCAACCATTAAATTACCTTGAAGAAAGTGAACTATTGGAACCTATTTTTTGTTTAGATGTGTCAGACTTAGTGAAGGCAGAGTTGTCAGAGTTTAGAATTGAAAAATTAGATGATAATTTTAGTTATAGTTTCTTAGGAAAATTAATTGATAAGCGTGATGAAAAAGTGAGAGTGGGCGGATTTTTATTAGAATTGGATTACAATATACCAGGAGATATAAATGAAGGCGATTTTATAAGTTTTAATTGTCAACGATTAGATATTTATTAGTAGGAGATTGAAGTCTTAAGGAGCATTAAATGAACAAAAAACAACAACTAACGAAACAAATCCAAACCGTCATCAACATCCTAGAAAAAGAATATCCACAAGAAATCAATCAAGGTGTTCTCCAATTAATATACAAAAGATATAAAAATGCACAAAGGATCATTCAGAACAATGAAGATCTCCAAAAGATTTTGATTATTGGCGGGGTGAGAGCTTATTTGGATAGTTATAATGACTATCTAAACCCCTTTCTAGATGAATTACATAAAGCAGAGAGTTTGCTTAAAGAAATGCTGTCATAGATAGGACGGTTGTCTGTATTACTGGAATCAAGTCTTGTATCGGGCAGCAAAACAGAGAAAGGAATGCCTATGGAACATAAACAAAACAAAAAAACATCCAACTGGCTATTAAGTATCAGTATTCTGATTGTTATAGGAACAGCTTTGCTGAGAGGAGTTTCTTACTCAGATGCTGATTATCGCGGTTTCCCTATTGATTGGCTAGTTCTGCACGGACATCATACTTTTGAATTTCTATTGTGGGGTTTTATACTCGATGTGGTCATTTTCTATTTTCTTTTAAAAATGCTCCTTCGTTTGTATAAAAGGGTGATGAAAAAATCAGCAACTTAAAATAGAGGAGGCTCTTAAAAATGATCAATTTACCTGAAATCCCACATCTGCACGTGAACAAACCAGCAAGTGACATACAGATCAAAGAGGCAGAATGCCAGCTAAACATGCTGCTGCCCCATGTTTATAAGGAACTGCTGAAACAGACAAATGGATGTTCCGTTGGCGGTGAGGTGCTTCTATACGGCACTGAGGACATTGCGGAACGCAATGCAACATGGGAGGTTCGACAATATGCAAGCGGCTATGTGGCGATTGGCGACGATGGCGGCGGGCAAGTATTTCTCATGCGGCTGGCTGAAGAGGAGAAAAAGGTATGGATCGTGGATGCTGGTGTAATGGACCCTCAGCATGCAGAGCTCCTGACCGGCAACTTTCTGAAATGGGTGAGTGAGGGCTGTAACATAGAAGCGTAACCGAAAACCAAATCATCCAACTGAAACGCTCTGTGACGCCAAATGTTATGGAGCTTTTTTGCATTCTCCCCCCATTCATCCCATGGTATAATAAACACAGTTTATGAACGAGAGGATATGCAGGAGATGAAAAATGAACCTATTGAGTTACTGACACAGCCGAAATGGCGGATCATCGATCAGTCGAGTCTTGGTCTCTATGTGGACCCGAAGCAATCTTTTGCGATGGATGATACGCTTTGCGCGTCGGTGGGGAAGGGCCTCTCACCAGCGACAGCCCGTTCTTGGGTGCATCACAATACGATTGTGCTTGGGATTCAGGATACAAGACTTCCATTTCTCCAAGATGGCGTAAAGCTGCTTGAGGAAGAGGGATATCGTGTGATTGTGCGCAACTCAGGGGGTCTTGCTGTGGTGCTGGATGAAGGTGTACTGAATGTGTCTTTAATTTTTGCGGAACAAAAGAAGGGCATTGATATTGACCGCGGGTATGATGCGATGGTGGAATTGATCCGCCGGATGCTGTCGATGTATGATGTGGACATTGAAGCCTATGAAATAGTCGGCTCTTATTGTCCAGGCAGCTACGATTTAAGTATCAATGGAAAGAAATTTGCAGGCATTTCTCAGCGTAGATTACGCGGTGGGGTCGCTGTGCAAATTTATTTGTGTGCAGATGGAAGCGGGCGTGAACGTGCCGACTTGATCCGCCGTTTTTATGACGCCGCCTTAAAGGATAAACGTCAAGAAGTGAAGGCAGTATTTCCTGATATACAGCCGGATACGATGGCATCCTTATCAGAATTAATCGGTGAATCGATTGATTGTACACTTCTTATGCGTTTATTACTAGAGGAGCTTCAAAAGCTTAGTGATCAGCTGACAGCCTCGGGCCTGAACGCAGAAGAACAGCTGGAATTTGAGAAAAATATGACGCGGATGATTGAGCGGAATGAAAAGGTGTTTTCGTAAACTCACTTTTCATCTTGAAAAGAGTAGAGGTGAAGTGATGGAAACAAAGCTTGAAAAAGCCATTGAACTTCGAAAAAGTGGACATCTTCAAGAATCAAATGAAATGCTGTCTCATCTTGCAGAGGAGTATCCAAACGATGCCTCTAATCATTATCAATGTGCCTGAAGTTATGACTTGTTAGGAGAGGAAAGGCAGGCTGTCTTTGTTATGAAAGGGCCATTGAGTTAGGATTGTCTTCAGAAGAACTAGAAGACGCTTTACTAGGGTTAGGAAGTACATACAGAACTTTAGGAGAATATGAAAAGTCAAAACAGATATTCTTAAAAGGGATGGAAACTTATCCGGACAACAAAGCCATTCAAACGTTCTATGCCATACTTTGTATAATTTAAAGGAACATAGCAAAGCAATGGAAATATTACTGAACTGTTTAACTGAAACGACAAAAGATCCTGCTATTTTAAGTTATCGAAAAGTGATTGATTTTTATTCAAATCAGTTAGATACATTGTGGAAATAATATATTGATTTGGTTACTTGAATAGATTTGGAGGGGCAATGTGATGAAAAAATCCCCTCCTTTGTTATGGAATTTTATATGTGATAGTCATTTATGGCGTAAGAAAGAAGGTAAATTTGTTGTCAATATTCACCACGTATTACCCGCTGTTTATGCTTTGTGTTTTGTCTGTGTTGTATGTGATGTATCGTATTCAGCCGCTTGCCTCTACTGTTAAAAAAATCATCATTGTGCTCTGTGTGTTAACAAATGCCGCATATATTTGCTGGCGTCTCTTTTTTACACTGCCGCATGAAGGTACATTTAATATAATAATGGGCATCTTGCTTGTAGCCTGTGAATGTATTGGATTTTTACAGCTGCTTGTGTTTTATACACTTGTTTGGAAGCCTTCAAATCGAAAACAAGTCATGATCAGTGATTTGGACAGGCTGCCAACAGTTGATATTTTCATAGCTACATATAATGAACCGATTGAAGTGCTGAAACGCACGGTTGCAGGCTGTTTGAATCTGTCTTATCCAAAAGGCAGCGTCCACATTTATTTATGTGATGATGGCAAGAGGGAGTCTGTGGAGCAGCTTGCATCTGAGTTTGGCGTTCATTATCTGACAAGAACAGATAACAAGTTTGCTAAGGCGGGTAATTTAAACCATGCGATGTCTCAAACGAATGGGGAACTGATTCTCACACTTGATGCTGATATGGTCCCCCTTCCTGCCTTTTTAGAAAAGACAGTGCCTTACTTTCATGATGGAGCGACTGCGTTTGTTCAAGTTCCACAGGCGTTTTATAACGAAGACCCTTTCCAATATAATATGTTCTCGAAGGATCGAATTCCAAATGAACAGGACTTCTTCATGCAAACCCTCCAGGCTGGTAAGGATCGGTTCAATGCGGTGATGTATGTCGGGAGTAATACTGTATTTAGAAGAACGGCCTTAGAGGAAATTGGCGGATTTGCTACTGGAGTGATTACAGAAGACATGGCGACCGGAATGCTTCTCCAAGGGAAGTTCAAATCAGTGTCTGTCGGAGAAGTATTAGCCGTCGGTCTGGCACCTGAAAGCTGGCTTGATTTGTTAAAGCAGAGAGACCGGTGGTCGAGAGGGAACATTCAGTGCGCCCGTAAGTTTAATCCATTGAAGGTTCGCGGCTTAACGCTTATGCAGCGAGTTCTTTATTTAGATGGCATTGTGTATTGGTTTAACGGTTTGTTTAAAATGATTTACATTCTTACACCGATTTTGTTTTTATTGTTTGGTATTCAAAGTTTCTGGGCAGATTTCCAGTCCATTTTTATGTTTTGGCTGCCGGCGTTCTTTAGTTCGTATTTAGCGTTTAAACTGGTGTCGAATCAAAAAAGAAGTATGTTTTGGAGTCATATTTACGAAAGCTCTATGGCATTCCACTTGGCTGGTGTAGCTTTAAGTGAGCTGTTTTTGAAGAAGAGGGTTGAATTCCTCGTCACACCGAAGGGAATTCAAACGGACAAGAGACATTTCCATTTAAAAACGATGATTCCTCATTTGATCTTCTTGCTGCTCTCATTGCTTGTCCTTGTGAAAATAGGATACGATATGAAGGTAAATGGGACGATGAATGCTGATCTCACGTTGATTAATATTTTTTGGGTGCTTTATAACGGTGCAGGTCTACTCATGGCACTGATTGTGGCGTTTGATCGTCCGCGTTATCGAAAATCAGAGCGGTTTGTCATAGAAAAAGAGGGGCAGATTTGTTCTGATCATCAAGATGAGTCGATTGCTTGTTTTCTACTAGACATGAGTGATTCAGGTGCGCGTCTATCCATTCCATTGGATCAAGCTTCTTCTTTAAATCAAGGACAAATGCAATTGTTCTTTTCAGAGGATCAAAGTGTGGCGTGTGATGTGGTTTGGAGCCATCCAGAGGGAGACAAGCTGATGGTTGGTGTTGCTTTTACTGACACAGAAAAATCAGAGTACCTATCATTGATCCGTTTCTTATTCACACGAGAGCATGTATCGATAACGGATCGTGAGAAAAAATCCTATGCTGTTCGGACATTTTTCCGCTTTATAAGAGAAACGGAAAAAGTACCAAGGGCCTTGCGGCGCAAATGGATGAGAAGACCGTTGCAAGGTGTGGCAGGCACGCTGTCCTATGAGGGCCGGTTAGAAGAGAAGGTGCCGGTCAACATACATGATATTAGTTTATCTGGGTGCAAAATCGAGTCTGAAGCTTCAATTGAATTACATGAGAAAGTGCTGATCACCATTGACACAGAATCTCTCACAGATCAGCCGGCGATTGCAGTCTGGACATCACAAAAACGCGGCCGCACAATGGCCGGGCTCAAGTTTGTTCAGCCTGAAATCAAGCAGATAGAAGAAAGAGAGGGAGTGGTTTCTTGAAATCCAAAAACGGCGGTTACCTCTATTTACTATGGCTTCCTGTCATCATGGGAGCCGGCTACGGCATTTCGCTTTTAGTGCCATTTCTTCAGCCTGTCCTGACACTTGGCATTGCAGGTCTTTATATTTTTATGTTTGGTGATTTTCAGGTAAGGCAGGTCAGGTATATTTTTATGTTCGTGTTTTTGATCAATGTCCTTTTTAGTGTGATGCTATTTTTGGGCATTTAAAAAAGTGCTTCCCGAGGCGGGGAGCACTTTTTGTTATTCTGCCATTTTTTCGAGGTTGCCGTTCCGGTCCATTTTAAAGGTTGGTGCGGCACTATCGTCCTCTTCAAACAAAACTAGTTTTCTTGCACGGTTCATGATTTTGACGAGTGTTTCATAATCTTCTTGAATCGTGAGCTGATCCTTTTCAAGCTTTTTCACTTCAGCTTCTAGCTGCGAAACTTTATGAGAAAGCTCATTGTTTTCTCGTTTTAAGCGGCTGTTTTCCATACGTAAGGCAGTGGATTGCTGACCATCGCCTTCATAACGGCGTAAGAAATCAATGATATCGTCGATGGTTAATTCTTGATGCTGCCTAAATGGATTTGCTTCCGGTTTTTTCTCTGCGGTATGTGGGGCAGGAGAAGCCTGTGACAATAAATGTGATAAACTAGCTAACTCTTCATTGTAGCTTTGATCCACAAACTGAAGCTGTTCAGCAGTTTCAGCAGCTGGTGCAAATGTTTCTTCCTGTGGTTGTGCTGGCTCCAATTCCTGTGAGAATTCCTCTTGAGTAACCGTTTCTTCTACTTGCGGCTGATAAAGTAATCGTTTTTTCGCTGGCTGGCCATTGCCAAGAGCGCGCATCCGTTGTTTTCGCTGTTTTTTGGCAAGTGCCAGCGCTTTTTCATATTGATGCCTGACGACAGCATTCCATCTAAAACCGCATGCCGCTGAGGTGCGGTTCAGCTTGTCTCCAACTTCTTCAAACGCATTTAGCTGCGTGCTGCCCTCTCTGACGTGACGTAAGACGGTTTCTGCCAGGAGGAGATCATTTTCCTCTGACCAAGCATCTTGTCTTTGTTTTGACATGTGTTTAAACCCCCATATGATTTGATGGTATTAGATTAGCCAAGTTCAAGAAGGTTTATACAAGTTTGCTAAAAGGATAGTGGAAAATACTAGCTTTTATGTAAGCACGTGATTGGGGCGGCAAAGCGTCTTGCAAGTCCAGCCGCTTCGATGTACAATGTTGGGTGGTATATTATTCACGATTGGCTGTCCAACTGTTTCATATAGAATGAAGTATCATCATTGAAAGGAAGCGTAAGACCATGGCTAATGAGTTTCGCGTATGTGACGATTGTGATGCGACGAACCTAAAGACGTTATTGCCTCGACTCAAATCGGTTGACCCTGATGCAAAAATTGAGATCGGCTGTCAATCCTATTGTGGTCCAGGACGAAAAAAGGCTTTTGCGTTTGTGAACAATCGCCCATTATCCGCACCAACAGAAGATGAATTACTCGAAAAGGTTCAAAAAAAAGTCAAATAAATGTCACTGAATGTGTTCAGTCGACCTAAAAAGAGGTCCGTCCCTGTCAGGTCGGGCTTTTTACGTCCAAGCAACTTCTGAGAACACATTCACCAGCAAATTCAAGGATGTTTTCGGGAAAAGTTACCCGATATAATAGAAACACGTCTTAAAAAAAGAGGGACGAAACGATGGCGTATCCAAAAGGGAAATTATCTGAGGAAAAGGTATTTAAAGATCCTGTGCACCGTTATGTTCACGTAAGGGATGCATTAATATGGGATTTAATAGGAACAAGAGAGTTTCAGCGCCTGAGACGAATTAAACAACTAGGAACTACTTATTTGACGTTTCATGGTGCAGAACACAGCCGATTCAATCATTCACTCGGTGTATACGAGATTGTGAGACGAATTGTGGATGATGTGTTTAAAGGGCGGCCTGAATGGGATGAAGGAGAGCGCGAGCTTGTACTTAGTGCTGCCTTGCTTCATGACCTCGGACATGGTCCATTTTCTCATTCCTTTGAAAAGGTCTTCCACTTAGACCATGAATCGTTTACAAGAGATATTATTTTAGGGCAGACGGAAGTCAATGAAGTGCTCCGCCGGGTGAGTGATGATTTCCCGAAGCATGTGGCTGAAGTCATTGCCAAAACGTATCAAAACAAACAGGTGGTCAGTTTGATCTCAAGTCAAATTGATGCCGACCGAATGGACTATTTGCAGCGTGATGCTTACTATACAGGCGTCAGCTACGGCCACTTTGATATGGAACGTATTTTACGTGTGATGCGCCCGAGAGAAGATCAGATTGTGATGAAGCAGAGCGGGATGCATGCGGTTGAAGATTATATTATGAGCCGCTATCAAATGTACTGGCAAGTCTATTTCCACCCAGTGACACGCAGTGCGGAAGTCATTTTAACGAAAATCCTTCATCGGGCAAAAGAGCTGCATGAAACGGGTTATATTTTTACACATGCCCCCGTTCACTTTTATTCAATCTTTGAGGGGAATGTCACCACAGAGGACTATATTAAGCTGGATGAATCCATTGTCTTATTTTATTTTCAGGCGTGGGAAGATGAAGAAGATCACGTGCTGGCTGATTTGTGCCGCCGTTTTATGAACCGCCGATTGTTCCAATATACAGAGTTTAATCCAAATGAAGAAATGACGAAATATTTCAAGCTGACCGCCTTGTTCAAGGAGGCAGGAATTGATCCTGACTATTATTTAGTGGTCGATTCTTCCTCTGACTTGCCCTATGACTTCTACAGACCAGGGGAGGAAGAAGAGAGGCTGCCAATCCACCTTTTGACGCAAAGCGGTCATATTAAAGAACTGTCGAGACAGTCAGATATTGTTGACGCCATTTCCGGTAAACGAAGAACCGATCATAAACTTTATTTCCCGATGGACTTAATTGTAGATATGTCGGAAAAAGCTGAAGAAAAAAAGGCGATCATGAAGCTGCTTGGTTTGGGATAAGGAAGTACTGAAAAAGGAGATGTCGGGAATTTGTTGAAAGAGCATGCAAAGTTGATGAAGGTATTCTCTGAATCAGGGGAAATCGTTGGACGGAAGAAGCTGCAAAAGATGATTTACATAGCAAAAAAGCTAGATTTGCCTTTTTACGAGAAATACGATTTTCATTTTTATGGCCCCTATTCAGAGGAGTTGACGCTCAGAATTGAAGAGCTGTGCAACCTTGGATTCTTGGACGAAATGAAGGAAAAAAAGGGCGGATACTATCAATATCGCTATTCGCTGACGGACAATGGGAAAGAGTTTCTCGATCAGTGTGAAGTGGACATGCCTGACCTCAAAGCGCTGACGCAGCAGATGAACGAGCAATCATCCCGTTTCCTAGAGCTTGTCTCAACGATTTTATATTTTGATGACCTGCCAGAAGATGAGGTAAAGGAAAAGGTCTTTACCATTAAAAGCAAGCAGCGCTATACGGACGAAGAATTTGAGGCGGCCCTTGCTTATATTGATCAGTTGAAGGAATTGAACTAGTTGAACAAAAGCCCGACTTTTAGGGCTTTTTTTGTTTGGTAAGACCCAGACGAAAAGCGCTATTTTTCGATGAAATGTGTGTCGAAATATCCGAAAAATTAGTGAAAATGACGTAATTCGACTTTTTTCGTGTGCATCTAATTCCCTGTTTTTGACTGAATAGAAGGAAAATGGTGAATTTTCAGTGAATATATAACCTTGTGAAAAACAAAGGAGGGATAGGAATGAAAAAGCGTTCAGTCTTTTTGTCATTTTTATTGGTAGGTAGTTTGTTACCGGGGGTAAGTTCAGCTTCAGCACCAGTAGCGAGTGCAGGTCATGGGCATGATCATGGTCATGCGCCGTTCGAAACCCATATTAGTGAGGGGCTGCCAAAAGCAAAAGATTTTAAAGATTTGAAGACAGCACCTCCAATTGAACGAGATGTGACAACAAAGGTATTAGATGAGTCTGGTAAGCAGGTAGGCTCGAGAACCTTTAAGGCCAATACAGGAGATTCAATTTCAACAAAAGCAAGTACAGGCAGTCAGAAGGTCACTGTCTATGCGGTCGCTGATGCGCAGTATCGTGCGAAATATAGTGACTGGCAAACACGGATTGTCAGCATCATCGAGCAAGCAGATGTCACGTTTAACCGTGATCATGATGTGGACTTTGTCGTACAAGCAGTAGGATCTTGGACGTCTTCGGGATCAAATGCAGAGCAAATTCTGTCTAACCTTGCGCGAAGCTTTGATGGCAGAGGATATGACTTTGTCACTGGATTTACAGCAAATCCAAACTTTGATGCTGGCGGAATTGCTTATGTCTACAATAGTGCACCAAGCGGAAGTGCATTCGCCGTTAACCTTGATCAAGGAACAGCGAACACTGCAAAAGCGGCTACGCATGAATACGGCCATAACTTTGGCTTACCGCATGACCCTCAAGGAAGCGGCATTGTCTGCTTAATGAACTATGATTATTCTTACACAGTCGATTTCTTCGATGCGGCTCATAAAAATCAAGTGAACCGTAATAAAGCGTGGTACAGATAAGAATGCAGACAAAAGGACAAACACATTGAGTGTTTGTCCTTTTTATATGCTTACAGATCGCTCATTCGCTTTCCTGCTACGGCATAGTGTTCCTTTTTCATTTCTTCAATAATGACAGAGACTTTTTCTGCCCCTGCGCCTGTTGTTTCAACAACGGCATCAGTGACTTTCTCCACAAGAGCTCTTTTCTGCTCATCTGTTCTTCCTTCAAGCATTTGAACGGTGACAATCGGCATGGCGAAAACCTCCTTTTTCCTTTAATGCTACGCTTCCCTTTAGTTTAAGGGACTTCTTATAGTATACTGAATGAAGTAAATCATTGTATAGAAAGAAAGAGGGATTCTTGCCTTTGAACCAATTTCTTGTTTATCCATTAGAACTTATTCCATATGTTGCCATTACGCTTGTTGTTGCATTTACGATGCACGAGCTGGGGCATGCATATGTTGCGTACCGATTCGGAGACCCGACGGCTAAGAATCAAGGGAGACTGACGCTCAATCCACTGAAGCATCTCGATGTATTCGGGACGATTTTGATCTTTGTGGCCGGGTTTGGCTGGGCGAGACCTGTACCGGTGAATCGTTACCATTTTAAAAAACCGCGCTTAGCAGGGATTTGTGTCTCCATTGCTGGGCCATTAAGTAACTTGGTGCTGGCGTTTTTGGGCTTTTTTGTGTATGTGCTTCTTCAGAAATTTGGCGGGGAGTGGATCATGCGCTTTGAGCCGGGAGTCGATAATTTCTTTTTAATCTTTATTAACTTAAACGTCATCTTGTTCCTATTTAACTTATTACCGCTTCCACCGCTGGATGGGTATCGTATTATTGAGGACGTCGTCAGCCCCCGTATCCGGGCGAAAATGACGCAATTTGAACAATATGGGATCATTATTTTTCTCATATTCGTGATCACACCGCTGGGACAGTTTGTGTTTGGTCCATTGATCGGAATGCGGGATCAAATCATACACTGGTTTAATCTTATTTTGAAGCCGCTGCTTTAGGAGGTTTAAAGAATGGAAGGTAAAAAGAAGAAACCAATTGGTTTTAACATCATTAAAAAAACAGATGCAACCGACGGACATGGAGGCTTTGGGGCAGGCGCCCTCAGCCTTGATAATATCTCGCCAGTCATCATTGATGTAGAAGAAAAGGAAGCTGTCATTGATATTGGTGCTATGCATGCAAGAAGTGCCGTCGAAAAAGGAATTAAATTTTTGAAAACAAAAGAAGAAGTGCCGAACGGAAAGCCGTATTGGCTCGTATGGGTGACGATTGACCGCAGAGAAGAAGGACCTTATTATGCAGGTGTGACGGCTTGTGAAATGACCGTTGACCGTTCGATCCGCCGCGGGTATAAGTCACTTCCAGAGCATGTGAATTTAATGGATAAATCGATGAAGCGGAAAATCGTCGTTAGTCATATGGATGACGTATCCAAAAAGGTGCTGGCTGATTTCCTAAAGGGTCATAATCAAGCGCTATGGGACGCATCGACAGATGAATTAAAAGAAGGATTGGCTGTCCCTGAATAATTGTGAAATTTTTGTGAAGATTGGCGGATGTCTACCAATTCGATCCGTTTTTTGAGTAAACTGGTGTTAAAGCTAGGACATGGAGAATCCCGAGATGCAGGTCTCGGGGTTTTTCATGTCTTTTTTAACGTTTCAGCCACTTTTCCCACCATTTCTTTGGCTTTTGATCTTGAACTGGTTCCTGCTCAGAGGCCTTGTCCTCAGCACCATAGCAGACACCTGTCGGCTCCGTACCTTCTATAAAATAGGTGAATACCTTTGATTCACATCCTGGACCTGCGAGGTCGCCGGTTTTTGGATTGATATATACCCCTTTGACACCGTCAGGCGGCATGAAGGAGGAGGCTGGCTGCTTTGAGAGAGCTGATTCCATAAAGGAAGCCCATATTTTTTTCGCATAGGCCGTTTCTTCGACTGAGTCAATGGTGCGGCCTTTATCATAGCCTGTCCATACACCTGTGACGAGCTGGGGAGAGAAGCCGATCATCCAGCTGTCGGCGCCTGTAGTCCCAGACTTTCCTCCGTATGTTCGTGTAAGGTCCTTTATAATGGTGCGGCCAGTGACACTTGTATAGCCGTTTAATTGATCATTGAACATGCCTGACATCATGTCGGTGGTGACAAATGCTGCTTTTTCATCTAGGATTTGTTCTCGTTTTTGTTTCTCTTCAAAAAGCACATTGCCTTTTGCGTCGGTTACTTTCGTAATAAAGGTTGGTTTGACGCGTTTTCCGCCATTGACCAGCATGGCGTAAGCATTGGTCATTTCAATGGGTTTCACAGGAGACGTGCCCAGGGCAAGAGATGGTACTTGATCTAGTTTCTCCTTGATTCCAAATGTCTTGCCAGCACGTACAAGCTGTTCCATTCCTAAAAATAGATGGGTTTTCACAGCGTAAATATTATCAGACAGCGCTAAAGCTTGAAGCATTGTAATGCCGTCATTGGCGTAATAGCCGTGATAATTGCTTGGTGAATAAGCGGCATCGCTGCCTTGATCATCCAGTTCAAACACCGTTTCCTCACTGCGCATGACGGTTGCGGGTGTAAACCCGTTTTGCAAGGCAATGTAATAAAGAAGGGGTTTCATGGTTGAACCGGGCTGCCTTTTTGCTTGTGTCACCCGATTGAATGGACTTTTCTCATAATCTCTCCCGCCTATGAGGGCAAGTACATGCCCTGTTTGAGGATGGATGGCGGCAAAGCCGATTTGGATTTCCGATTTGGAATTCATCTCGTTTTTTAGTGTCTTTTCTGCGATTTTCTGTAATTCTGGATTGAGGGTCGTTTGGACATGAAGCCCATAGGTTTCAATCTGTTCCTCAGTTAACCCCAAACTTTGTTTCAACTCTCGAATCACATCGTCATAAAAATACGGGGCTTGCTTTGCTTGCAGCTGCTTCTTTTGCAAAGGGCGATAGGACAGCTTTTCTTTCGCAGCGTCATCGGCTGCTTTTTTCGTAATCATGCCATCCTCGTGCATTTGTCTCAAAATCATATTCTTTCTTGCGCCGGCTTTCTCCTCATTCACATAAGGGGAATAGAGAGAAGGCCCCTTTGGGATACCGGCAAGCAGGGCAGATTCAGCGAGGGTTAAGTTCTTTGCTTTTTTCCCGAAATACAGACGGGACGCTGCTTCCACACCGTACGCTCCGTGACCATAATAAATGGTGTTCAAGTATCCTTCTAAAATCTCATCTTTTGTATAGTTTTGCTCTAAACGAATCGTGTAAAAGGCTTCATTCCACTTCCGTTTCCACGTTTTATCATGATCTAAATAAAGGTTTCGTGCATATTGCTGGGTGATCGTGCTGGCACCTTGCACCTTAGCCATGGCACGAATATCGGCCACCGCAGCACCTGCCATCCGTTTCACATCAAAGCCATGATGCTCATAAAAGGTTTTATCTTCAACAGCGACAACTGCCTGTCTGATATGAGGAGACATCTCCTTTAATGGCACCCAATATCTCTTTTCTCCAAAGCTGGATTCTCCAAGCTTTGAGCCATCGGCTGCATAAATGGTCGTGGATTGGGGAACTTGAACAGAAGGGGCACCTTGCCATTTAGCTATTAATAGAATCGTCAAAAAGACGGTACCTGCAAATAGAAAAGCGAGCAAGCCGATAAAAAAACAGGCTCGAATCGTTTTCACGGTCATGCGGATTTTTTTATTACTCATGATTGTGTCCATGCAAAGCCCCCATTTTGACGGTTTTTTATCAGTATGGAACAAAGAAAACCGTTTTAAACAAGCGATTGCTGGAGCGCTTTAAAAAATGAAGAGAACTCATGCGGTTCTTTACAATTTGATATGAATCCACTATACTTTTTTCTTGGACAATCGATATAGTCAAAGCCGATAAAAGGCGCTAACAATAGATGTTTGTTTATTATTGGATGAGAGGAAGATGAACAATGAGCGAACTTTGGTATACAGAGAAGCAAACGAAGAATTTTGGTATTACATTGAAGGTGAACAAAACCCTTCACACAGAACAAACAGACTTTCAGCATTTAGAAATGGTGGAAACAGAAGAGTTTGGCAATATGCTGTTTTTAGACGGCATGGTGATGACGTCTGAGAAAGATGAGTTTGTATACCACGAAATGGTGGCACATGTTCCTCTTTTCACTCATCCAAACCCGGAAAATGTTCTTGTCGTAGGCGGAGGAGACGGCGGTGTCATTCGTGAGATCCTTAAACACCCAAGTGTGAAAAAAGCGACACTTGTTGATATTGACGGAAAGGTCATCGAATACTCGAAGAAATTCCTTCCTTCTATCGCTGGGAAACTAGACGATCCTCGTGTAGATGTGAAAGTAGGAGACGGTTTTATGCACATTGCTGAAGCTGACAACGAGTATGATGTCATCATGGTTGACTCTACTGAGCCAGTTGGACCAGCTGTGAACCTATTCTCTAAAGGATTTTACGCAGGAATCGCAAAAGCACTCAAAGAAGACGGTATTTTCGTTGCACAAACGGACAACCCTTGGTTCACACCTGAGCTGATTACAAATGTACAGCGTGATGTAAAAGAAATTTTCCCAATTACGAAGCTTTACACAGCGAATATTCCAACGTATCCAAGCGGTCTTTGGACATTCACCATCGGTTCTAAAAAATATGATCCACTTGCTGTAGAAGACAGCCGTTTCTTTGATATTGAGACGAAATATTACACAAAGGAATTGCACAAAGCGGCATTCGTTCTGCCGAAATTTGTGAGCGACTTAATCAAATAAATCAAGCGAAATGGACATGCGCAAATGACGGTTTGCGCATTTTTTGAAGCGTAAAAGGAGGAATCTTGCATGAGATTCGACGAGGCTTATTCAGGAAAAGTGTTTATTGGAAGTCATCCGACATGGGAAGATGCAAAGGTCATTTTATACGGCATGCCGATGGACTGGACAGTCAGCTACCGCCCAGGTTCACGTTTCGGTCCGAACCGCATTCGTGAAGTATCGATCGGTTTAGAGGAATACAGCCCTTATTTAGATCGTGAACTGCATGAGGTGCCATTCTTTGATGCGGGTGACATCCCACTTCCTTTTGGGAATGCACAAAAGAGCTTAGATTTAATTGAAGAGTATGTCGACAGCATTTTAGAAAAAGGAAAGTTTCCATTAGGAATGGGCGGCGAGCATCTCGTGTCTTGGCCGGTTTTCCGTGCGATGTATAAGAAATACCCTGATTTGGCCATCATCCATATGGACGCACATACGGATCTTCGTGAGGAATATGAGGGGGAGCCGCTTTCACATTCAACACCGATTCGTAAAGTTGCAGGACTGATTGGAGCTGAAAATGTATTCTCTTTCGGCATCCGTTCTGGAATGAAAGAAGAATTTGAATGGGCAAAAGAAGCGGGTATGCACATTTCTAAATTTGAAGTGCTGGAGCCATTGAAGCAAGTATTGCCAAAGCTAAAAGGGCGTCCAGTGTATGTGACGATCGACATTGATGTACTTGATCCAGCTCATGCACCTGGTACAGGAACGGTAGATGCTGGCGGTATTACATCAAAAGAGCTGCTTGCATCCATTCATGCGATTGCAGGATCTGACGTCAAAGTCGTTGGGGCAGACCTAGTCGAGGTAGCACCTGTATATGATCACTCTGACCAAACAGCGAATACAGCGAGTAAGCTTTTACGCGAAATGCTGCTTGGATTTGTGAAATAATCAGTTGATAGAGGAGCTTGTCATCTCATGGGGACAAGCTCTTTTTTTTACATTGGTCAAAAAATAAAGGAGGGAGCTCATGTTTTCGTCAATATTGATGGTGTTCCTCGCTTTATGTGTGTTAGGGGCAGGGTTTCTCACATTGAAACGAGAGCTCGCAGCTGATCCGCCTGTTTTTGCTTCAAAGAAGGAAGCAAAGGAAGAGATGCTGGGGCTGTTTCACGATCGAGGCTTTTTCTATCTGACGGCCATTGCGTTATTCATGCAGTTATTTAAAAAGGATCAAATCGCACCATTTGATTTTTTTCAGGCATTTTTGGCAAGTTCAGGCATACAGGCTCTTTTTTACTTAATGAAAAGAAAAGACTTAGGCGTAAAGGCTGGACTTGTCGTAGTGGTCAGTTGTATTTTTCTTTTTTTCTAGAGGGATGGCTGAAGATGAAAAACGAAGTTTAATCGCCGTGAAGATGAGAAATGATGGTATGATAGGCGATCGTGAATATGGTATACTATTTTAGTTAAACGGGTCTTAGCAAAGGAAGTGCAAAATGACACAAAACCAAATTTCAATTCATGTAAAGTCAGTGATGAAACCAGAGACGGAGCCGGCTGAAACGATCGAATTCCGCACGACTGGAACGTACCAAGAGAAGAATGACAAAACGTATCTCACTTACCATGAAGAACATGAAATGGGTCAAGTAAAAACCGTTGTGAAAATGAGTGAAAAAGAAATTTTTGTGATGAGATCAGGGGCTATTCAAATGAAGCAGCGCTTTCTCATTGGAGAAACAACCGTCACACATTACACGATGCCATTCGGTACACTTCAGTTAGATGTGCACACACATGGTATTGATCTCGATGTGGACAAGGGGCTGCTGCACATTACGTACGATATGCTGACAGGAGAAGATCAAAAGCATTTACATACATTATCGATTTCGTATAAGGAGGATTTACGTTCATGAATATCGCAGAACAGGTCAAAGATGCGTTAAAAGAAGAAATCATAGCGGCAGTCGTCAAAGCAGGACTTGCCGATGAAAGCCAGGTGCCAGATGTCCTTTTAGAAGTGCCGAAAGACAAAACTCACGGTGATTACTCGACCAACATGGCGATGCAGCTTGCCCGCATTGCGAAAAAAGCACCTCGTCAAATCGCAGAGGACATCGTCAATGCATTTGATAAAGGGAAAGCTTCCATTGAAAAACTGGATATCGCAGGTCCAGGGTTCATTAACTTTTATATGAACAATCAGTATTTAACAAAGCTCATTCCAGCTGTTCTTGAGGCAAAAGAAGCTTATGGCGAAACGAATACAGGCGGCGGTCAAAAGGTGCAAGTCGAATTCGTCTCAGCCAACCCAACAGGTGACCTTCACCTTGGACATGCCCGCGGAGCAGCTGTAGGAGATTCCCTTTGCAACATCCTTGATAAAGCAGGGTTCGATGTGAGCCGTGAATACTATATCAACGATGCAGGGAATCAAATCAATAACCTCGCTTTATCTGTAGAAGTACGTTATTTTGAGGCACTCGGTCTTGAAAAAGAAATGCCTGAAGACGGCTACAGAGGAGAGGACATCAAAGGCATCGGACAAAAGCTTGCGGATGAATTTGGGGACCGTTTTGTTCATGAACCGGAAGAAGAGCGTATGAAGTTCTTCCGTGAATACGGCTTGAAATACGAATTAGAGAAATTACGTGTAGACCTTGAGAATTTCCGTGTGCCATTTGATGTATGGTATTCAGAAACCTCTTTATATGAAAATGGAAAAATCGAACCAGCGCTGGAGACACTTCGCGCTAAAGGCTATGTTTTTGAAGAAGATGGCGCAACGTGGCTGCGATCAACTGATTTTGGCGATGACAAGGACCGTGTGCTGATTAAAAAGGACGGCAGCTTCACTTACCTGCTTCCAGACATCGCATATCATAAAGACAAATTGGACAGAGGCTTTGACCAGCTCATTAACATTTGGGGAGCGGACCATCACGGCTATATCCCTCGAATGAAAGCGGCGATTCAAGCACTTGGATATCCAGCTGACAAGCTTGAAGTCGAAATCATTCAGCTTGTGCATCTTTACAAAAACGGTGAAAAGATGAAGATGAGTAAGCGTACAGGAAAAGCCGTCACAATGCGTGACTTGATTGAAGAAGTCGGCTTAGATGCGACTCGTTATTTCTTTGCGATGAGAAGTGCGGCGACACATATGGACTTTGACCTAGACTTAGCGATTTCTACGTCTAACGAAAACCCTGTGTACTATGCACAATATGCGCATGCGAGAATTTGCAGCATGCTGCGTCAAGGTGAAGAAAAAGGCTATGAACCGAACCTTGAAAAAGCCGATTTCTCTCACATTCAATCGGAAAAAGAATACGATCTTCTGAAAATCATTGGCAGCTTCCCAGAAGTTGTAGCAGAAGCAGCTGAAAAGCGTATTCCGCACCGCGTGACCAACTATATTTATGACCTTGCATCAGCCCTTCACAGCTTCTACAATGCCGAGAAGGTCATTGACGCAGAAAACGAAACAAAAACAACAGCACGTCTTTCACTCATGAAAGCAACACAAATCACGCTTGCGAATGCATTAAAACTAATTGGTGTATCGGCTCCGGAAAAGATGTAATGAAATGAAAGAAAGCCCCACTCTATTGAATGAGTGGGGCTTTTTACATTATCCAAGCGTATTAATTATGTTAGAAATAGAATCGAATAATTGGCTTAGTACATCAGAAAACATATTTTTGCCTCCTCTCTTTTCTTTTACATCTACTTAACGAAGGGGATGGAGGGTTGGATCACACTTTTTCTAAAAAAATTTCAAAAAAGATGATGGCATAGAAAAAAGCACCGCCTATTCGGGTGCTTTTTGGCCTTTCGTTATGAATGAATGCGTAGCTTCACGTCTCCATTTGTACACGCTAGTTGAACGTTTCCACCAATCGGTAAGGTGAAGACTGGCTGTGTATGTCCGATATCGACATCATAAATCACAGGGATGTGTTTGAGCATTGGATGTTTATCTAAAATGAATCTTAAATGTTCCTCTGTCATCTTGGATTTTTTCTGAAAGCGTCCGATGATCAACCCTTTGATTGATTGTGCATGCTGCAGGAGGGAGGTAAGGTCTCTGGCGAACATTTCAGGGAACACCAGCTCATCATCTTCCACAAATAAGATCGCATCCTTTACATTCGGCATAAACGATGTCCCTTGCAGTAAGTTCAGTGTACAAAGGTTTCCGCCAAACAAGGTGCCTTCAGCTGTTCCTTCCTGATATATGTTCCATTTCGTCGGATGAAACTGCCTGTTCGCTTGATCGAGATACCACGCGTCATCACTCCATTTTGTCGAAGGAATCACATCAAACGGTTCGTTGCCGTTCATCAAGCAAGCTTGAAACATAGCGGTCTGCTCCTCCTGTCCCTGCTCCATTTGAAAGCTTGAGAAATGGGGGCCAGAATATGTCACAATATCACATTTCGCTGTAATGGCGTTTGCAAGTGCAGTGATATCACTATAGCCGCAAAGGACTTTAGGATGCTGTCGGATCAAATCGTAATCAATATAAGGCAAAAGCTCATTGCAGTTAAAGCCTCCGATGGCTGTCAAAATACCATCGACCTCATCATCTGTGAACGCCTCATGCAGATCAGACAAGCGGTGTTCAATAGACGATGAGGAATGAAGGTCACATTCAAAGACGTGCTGTCCAAAAGAGACAGTGAACCCTAAAGACTCCAGACGTTTTTTCGCTTGAGAAATTCCTTCTTTTGATAAAATGCTGGCACTTCGGCTTGGGGCAATGACCCGAATATGGCTGCCTTTTTTTAAAGGTGGGGGTGTATGCATAAACAAATCTTCCTTTCCATCACGTATTTCTCCATTATATCGGATCAAATAGCGTCAGTCTGTAAAGGCTAGGAGAAAGGAAGGGGTCGTGCGTTTCATACAAGCTGTACAAAGGGTATGGAAGAGAAAAAGACAGAATGAGGGCGGAGAATGTGAAAAAGAGAAGACTGGAATTTTTATTTTTATATTTTATGATATTCGGGGCATATGTGGTGTATTGGTGGACTGTGCCGGCGTGGAGCGTTCAGCTGTACGCAGCGATTTATATCGCCATTATTTTATTTAGTATCATCTCACTCATGCTGGAGAACCGTACATCACAGCACACGCTGTTATGGATATATGTGCTGATTTTTTTCCCGATCATTGGCTATATGTTCTATCTGTTCTCAGGGCAGCTCTATGTAAAGGGGCATTTATTCAAATCAAAGAGAATGTATAACCGCGAGAAATTACGCAGAATCTCTGAGCTTGAGAGTAAGCCGAATGAGTCACGTTTAACCGATAATCAGCGTGCTTTTTTTCATTACACAGAAAAAGCAACAGGCATGCATGTGAACACAAATAGTGATATGGAGATTTTAAAGAATGGGGAGGAGACGTTCCCCAGAATTTTTGAAGAGTTAAAAAAGGCAAAATCGTTCATTCATATTGAATATTACATGTTCAAATCCGATTTCCTCGGCCACCGGATGATGGAGATTTTGATTGAAAAAGTGAAAGAAGGGGTAGAGGTCCGTTTCATATATGATGCGGCAGGCAGCATCCGCTTCTCCCGAAAAGATATTAAACGCTTGAAGCAGGCAGGGGTCAAGGTCGCTCCTTTTTTACCTTTAAAATATGGATTCTTTAATCAAAAATTCAATTTTCGAAATCACCGGAAAATCGTCATTATTGATGGAGAGACAGGGTTTGTCGGCGGGTTAAATGTCGGCAAGGAATACGTAGGACGGGATGAAAAGATCGGCTTTTGGCGTGATACGCATGCCATGTTAAAGGGTGAGGCTGTTCAGACCCTTCACTCCGTTTTTATGCTGGACTGGGAGTATGTATCAGATGAAGTATTAATTGATGATCCGAGGTATCATACGCCGCATTCTGTGACAGGCGAGGATGTCATTCAGGTTGTACCAACTGGACCTGATATGAAAGAAAGTATGAGTGATTTATATGATGCCCTCATTTCTAATGCGAAACAATTTGTCTGGATTGCCACACCTTACTTTGTACCAAACGAATCGATTCGCACTGCGCTCAAAATCGCTGCCACAAGAGGGGTGGATGTGCGGGTGATGGTTCCAGAGATCAATGACGGATTTCTCACACAATACGCCACACGATCCTATTTTTCTGAGCTTCTAAAAGAGGGCATCAAGGTGTATCACTATCAGAAAGGATTCATGCATCAAAAGGTGATGATCGCAGATGGAGAACTCGCCTCTGTCGGTACCGCGAATGTCGATATGAGAAGCTTTCAGCTCAATTTTGAGGTCAATGTCTTTACAGCTGCGAAAAAGCCAATTGAGCAATTGATGGCCCACTATGAGGAAGATATGAAGGAATGTGAGCAAATGGGCCCTGTTCATTTTTATAAAAGAGGCTTAAAAGAGCGTTTGAAGGAATCATTTGCCCGGTTGTTTTCTGGCGTATTATGAGGATTTCCAGCCAAAGAAATCATTTCCTGATCTAGTATTTTGAAGAGGATTCCTCTATAATTGAAAATGATTATCAATTATAGAGGAAATGAGGTTCTTTTACATATGCTAAAACGCTTTTTCGCCTATTACAGGCCCTATCGCGGTCTGTTCTTTTTAGATTTCTTTTGCGCTGTCGCAGTTGGATTGATGGAACTTGGTTTCCCGCTGATCGTGAACTACTTCATTGATACATTATTACCGACAGGGAACTGGACGGTCATTGCCTGGACCGCACTTGCTCTGTTTATCATTTATGCACTCAGCTCGGTTATGCAGTTTATTGTGTCGTACTGGGGGCACATGCTTGGCATCAATATTGAAACAGATATGAGGAAGAAGCTGTTTGATCATTTTCAGCGTCTCTCATTTAAGTTCTTTGATAACAACAAAACGGGTAAGCTTATGTCTCGAATGACAAATGACCTCATGTACATTGGTGAGGTGGCTCATCACGGACCTGAGGATTTGTTTATTGCAATTATGACGATTCTTGGCGCCTTTGCTGTCATGCTGATGATTAACTGGCAGCTTGCTATCTTAACCTTCTTGATCATGCCTGTCATCATTTGGCTTGCCCTTCATTTTAATAAGAAGATGACACAGGCGATTACACAGCTGAACAATGACATTGGAGACTTTCATGCAAGGGTTGAAAACAATATTGGCGGCATTCGTCTTGTTCAAGCTTTTGCCAACGAACATTTCGAGAAAAAGCGTTTTGCAGAAAACAACAACCGCTTTCGGAAAGCGAAGCTTCTTTCATATAAAATCATGTCGGTGAACGGCTCAATCAGTTACATTCTTACACGTCTTGTGACACTGTTTGTCCTTCTGGCAGGGACATGGTTTGTTCTGCAGGGGCAATTAACGGCAGGTGGATTTATCGCATTTGTTCTCATTACAAATGTCTTATTCAGACCGATTGATAAAATCAACACAGTGATTGAAATGTATCCAAAAGGAATTGCGGGCTTTAAAAGCTATGTCGACTTACTTGAAACAGAGCCAGATGTAAAGGATACAGAGGGAGCTCGTGATGTATTCGGACTGAAAGGTGAAATTGAATATCGAAACGTGACATTCGGCTACGATGAGCACAGCCATGTGTTAAAGGACATCGATTTGAAGATCAAACAAGGAGAAACTGTTGCGTTTGTCGGGCCTTCAGGAGCCGGGAAATCGACGATTTGCAGTTTGCTGCCACGTTTTTATGATGTGGATGAAGGGGAGATTACAATTGATGGTGTAAGTACAAAATCGATGACCCTGTCTTCTTTAAGACAGCAGATCGGCATTGTGCAGCAGGATGTCTTTTTATTCTCAGGCACCATTCGAGAAAACATTGCGTACGGCAACCTAGAAGCCAGCGATGCAGAGATTTGGGAGGCTGTACGTCGTGCGCATTTAGAGGAACTCGTCCAGCGTTTCCCAGAAGGATTAAATACAGTCATAGGCGAGCGCGGCGTCAAACTGTCAGGCGGCCAAAAGCAGCGCCTGTCGATTGCGCGGATGTTCCTAAAAAATCCTTCGATTCTTATTTTAGATGAAGCCACATCAGCACTTGATACAGAAACAGAAAAAGCTATACAGGATGCACTGAGCGAACTGGCTGTCGGAAGGACAACACTCGTCATTGCCCACCGCCTGGCAACAATTAAACACGCCGATCGTATCATCGTCGTGACAGAGGAAGGCATCCAAGAACAAGGCCGCCACCAAGACCTTATTCAAATGGGAGGCGTGTACAGCAGACTGCATGAAGCGCAGTTTGGTCATTGAAGAGAAAGCCCTTTTGATAAAGGGCTTTTTTTGTTAGGATAGAAAAAACGTTTGTAGGAAGGATCTGATGGAATGAAGGGGCTTCGGCGATTACAAAAGGGCGATAAGATCGGTATTTTTTCACCTTCCAGTCCTGCATCAGCGACCTCGCCTCTTAGGTATGAGCGGGCGAAGAAGTGGCTTGAGCAAAAAGGATTCATTGTGGTACCAGGATCATTAACAGGGAAAGAGGATCACTACCGTTCAGGTACAATTCAAGAACGAGCAGATGAGCTGAATGAGCTGATGGCTAGAGAGGACTTGGCGTGCATCATGTCAATGATTGGCGGGACGAATTCAAATAGTTTGCTGCCTTATCTTGATTTTGACCTGCTGAAACAACATCCGAAAATCATGATTGGTTATTCAGATGCGACAGCGATTCTTTTAGCGGCCTACGAAAAAACGGGACTGCCTGTCTTCTACGGACCGGCGCTTGTTCCTTCTTTTGGCGAGTTTGAACCGTTTGTCACTTATACATATCAGTCGTTTGAGGGCATCCTGATGTCCCATCAAACCATTCCTTATCAGATTGAAAAACCGCCTTTTTGGACAGATGAACGAATCAATTGGGAAGAAAAGACGGGTGATAAAAAGCAGCGTCCAAATGATTGGCTGTGCGTCATAGAGGGACAAGCAGAAGGCAAATTGATCGGCGGGAACTTGAATGCGATGTACGGCATATGGGGAAGTGAGTTCATGCCAGCCATCCAAAACGGAGACATCCTTCTCATTGAAGATTGTATGAAAACCGCGTCGGTTGTTGAAAAGAACTTCTCTTTATTGAAAGTAAATGGCGTGTTTGAACGGGTTTCTGGGATTCTTTTAGGAAAACATGAGCTGTTTGATGATGAAGGGACGGGCAAAGAGCCTTATGAGATTTTACTTGAGGTACTCGGAGAGACAAAAAGACCACTCATCGCTGATTTTGACTGTGCTCATACGCACCCAATGCTTACGATGCCAATCGGGGCACAAGTGAAAATGGATGCATCCTCCAAACAAGTTTGGTTAACAAAAGAGTGGATATAGCAAAAGAGCAGCCCGCGGCTGCTCTTCTTTATGAAACCTTCTCTTTTTCAAATGGCTGTAGGAGGTCTTGCGCTTTTTTCCCCTCCACGACAATTAAGTAGTCAGATTCTAAATGAGTGAGCCTGAAGGTTTCAAGCTCTACGATGTTCTTAATGCTGCACATTGTCTTTTTAGAATACACATATAAACGATGCTGAGCCTGCTGGCACTTTTCATAAAGAGAAATAAGCTTATGTAAATTCAACGCTTTCGCAGCGATTCGGATTGAATAGATTTGAGACATCTTCATATCCTCCTGTTAATTACTTTCTCACAATAGCTTTGTTACCCCCATTTGCACAAAGGTAAACCTTTCTCTATGTTTTCCACTCAATGGTTCCCCCGCCCGTCCGCCGATTGCCCCTTATCGCTGACAGCTCTTCGACTAGACGGAGCAGAGCTTGATCCTTTAATTTTGCTTCAATCATGAAATCTACATCACGACCATATGGTTTTAATGCTTGAAAAAGCGGTAAGACAAAGTTCATATCTACTCCATCTGCATGACTGCGTATGGCTTTTTCTGATTTAGGTGAAGACAAATGGATTTTGGGCGGAATGCCAGTGTTTGTCCATGTGTCGAACATTCTTGGCAAGATGTCATCGAGTGCGGCATCATCATCTTTATTTGCCACATGATGATGGTAATCAAAAACAAACGGAATGTCATGCTTTTCACATACACCAAGCGTTTCCAGCGACGTATATGTTTTGTCATCGTTCTCAAGTGTCATTCTCGCCTTGATATGAGCCGGAAGCTGTTTGATATTTTCATCAAAGCGTTGAAGAGCAGATTCTTTATCGCCGTACGCCCCCCCTACATGAATGTTCATGTAGCCTTCCTTATCGAGCTTCATCGCCTCAAGCATTTGATAATGGTACGTCATATCGATGACGGCATTTTCTGTAATCGAAGGTTTTGGGCTGGTAAACAAGGTGAATTGATTGGGGTGAAAGCTGACCCGTAAGCCGTGCCGCTTTACCAGCTTGCCGATCTCAAGAAATTCTTTGTGAAAAGGTGTCATAAAGTCCCAGCGCACCTCTGGATGGGTCGCGAGCGGGACGATCGAGCTTGAAAAACGGTAAAGCGGGATATCATGAGCAATGGCGAAATAAAGCGTTCTTAATGTATTCACGAGATTGGCTTTTGTTGTTCGCAATAAAGCCTCTTTTCTTTCTTCCTTAGCGAGCTTGCTGTATCTAGCAAAGGTCAGCGACTTGGCAGGAGAAGCTTCCCACAAGGTGACGGCATTGGATACATAACCAAATCGAAAACGCATAGGTCATCTCCTTTATAAAAAATACGAGAACATGGCGGCAACCCACTCAAGCGGCCGTGTGAAAAGCGGGCGCTTTGACAATGTT
This sequence comes from Bacillus sp. FSL P2-0069, assembly GCF_038593315.1. NCBI lineage: Bacteria > Bacillati > Bacillota > Bacilli > Caryophanales > Bacillaceae > Bacillus > Bacillus sp. FSL P2-0069. The sequence continues at coordinate 3,304,732 of NZ_CP151984.1, read as the reverse complement.
TCTTCTGTCAAGATCTCAGAAACCTCCATATGCTCCCGAATCTTTTCTTCTACGTGTGCAGTAAAAGCGGGATCATCAATGGCTACATCTACTTCTTCGTTTAAAAACAAGCTGCGTTTATCAAAATTCGCGGTACTGATCATACAGCGGCTGTAATCAATCAAAATGGCTTTCGAATGATAAAACCCTTTATAAAAACGATAAACAAGACATCCAGAGGCAATGAGGTCCTTCAAATAATGAAAGCCAGCCTCTTTGACAAGTGGATGATCCGCTTTCATTGGAATGATGATTTCAACTGTGACGCCCCGCTTTCGTGCATCAAGCAGCGCCTTCAGAAGAGGGGAAGATGGAATAAAATAAGGCGTACAGATGATGATTTGTTTCTTCGCCTGCTCAATATCTTGGAGAAATAAAGCTTCTAAAGAAAAGCCAGCAGTCGCGCGTGTTGTGCATTGTAATGTTCCCGGTTCCAATGCAGGGAAAACCTCATATTGCAGCTGATGAATACCAGACGACCGGTACAAATCATTCAGAAATACATGCTGGAGATCTGCGACAACCTGTCCAGTCATCCGCAAATGATAATCCTTCCAAATGCCAAACCGGCCTTTCTTTCCAACATATTCATCGCCTATATTAAATCCGCCAATATAGCCAATTTTCCCATCAATCACCGTGATTTTACGGTGATTTCTCATGTTTAAACGGTAAATCAAAAAAGGAAAACGAGGCTTATTTAAAAAGTAAAATTGAATGCCGCTTCTTTCTAGCATGTCAATCGCCTTTTGATCAAACGGATAAGAGCCTAATCGGTCAGTCAGCAAAAAGACGGAAACGCCTTGCTCCGCTTTGGCTTTCAATGCTTGTAAGACCCTTTGACCAATCTTGTCGTTCTTTACAATAAAGAACATCATATGAATAGAAGAAGAGGCCTGCTGTATATCGGTAAGCAGCTGATCGAAAAATGGTTCGCCATCATGATAAAAGGCAGCATCGCCGCTTGTTTGGTCAAAAGACCGTTCAAATGCGTGAGTAGAAAAATATTTCCTTCCCATATAAAGGTCTAACATCACGAGCAAAACGATGGCAATGAGTACGAGTAGGATGATCAATGCGATCATGAAACTTCCTCCTTTTTTGCATATTTCAATAGTGTACCCAAACGCGTAAAAAATATTGACTGAATACTCATTCATTATTTATGATAGAGGTACAACATGGAAACGGAACAAAGTGGGTTTTGGGGAATGAAAGGGGGAGCAAGATGAATAGCCTTTTAATCATCAACTTGATCGCATTTGCGGCGGTGACCGCTTACGCAGTGTATTTGTTTGTTTATCTCATTCGAACACGAGCGGCGTATATTCGTCTTGGTAAAAAAGAAGAGTTTCAACAAGACATGAAGAAACGCTTAGAGCGTGTTTGGGTCAATGTATTTGGGCAAAAGAAGCTGTTAAAGGACAAGAAGAGCGGCATCATTCATGTGCTGTTTTTCTACGGATTTATCCTCGTACAGTTCGGAGCCCTTGATTTTATTCTGAAAGGGCTTATTCCAGACAGCGGGCTTCCTTTAGGTCCGGTGTACGGCGTCTTTACGTTTTTCCAAGAGGTGGTCACACTTCTCATTTTAGTGGCCGTTGTATGGGCTTTCCATAGAAGATACGTGGAGAAGCTTGTCCGTTTAAAACGAGGCTTCAAATCAGGTCTAGTGCTTTTATTTATTGGCGGCTTAATGCTGACAGTCTTACTTGGGAACGGCATGAACATCATCTGGCATGGACACTCTCTATCACCAACTGAGCCAATCGCTTCTGGTATTGCTTTCTTGCTGGGCGGAATTTCACCTCTTGCGGCTGCGATTGTTTTTTATGCCGCATGGTGGGTGCATCTTCTTATTTTGCTGACATTCTTAGTATATGTTCCTCAGTCAAAGCACGCCCATCTGATTGCAGGGCCTGTGAACGTATTTGTCAGCAGATTAGACCCACCAGGCAAGCTGCAAAAAATCGATTTTGAAGATGAGACACAAGAGACCTTCGGTGTGGGAAAAATTGAAGACTTCCGTCAGTCTCAGCTCATCGACCTTTACGCTTGTGTGGAATGCGGGCGCTGCACGAATATGTGCCCGGCAACAGGGACAGGGAAGATGCTGTCTCCGATGGATTTGATTTTAAGGTTAAGAGATCATTTAACCAATAAAGGGGCCGCTATTACATCAAAGACACCTTGGGTCCCGCAGCTTGCCTTCAAGCAGACAACAGGAAACCAGCTGGCACTGCAGGCGAGAGGAGCAGGTGCGGAAGAGTCGGCTGCCAGCTCGATATATCATCCTTCTCTTATTGGAGAGGTCATTACAGAAGAAGAAATCTGGGCATGTACGACGTGCCGAAACTGTGAAGACCAATGCCCTGTCATGAATGAACACGTTGATAAGATTATTGATATGCGCAGATATCTTGTCTTGACTGAAGGAAAAATGGACGCAGATGCACAGCGTGCCATGACAAGCATTGAGCGCCAAGGGAATCCGTGGGGATTAAACCGGAAAGAAAGAGAAAATTGGCGTGAACTGAGAGAAGATGTGCATGTGCCGACAGTGAAAGAGCTGAAAAAAGCAGAGCAAACTTTTGATTATTTATTCTGGGTTGGTTCAATGGGGGCTTATGACAATCGAAGCCAAAAGATTGCGCTTGCCTTTGCGAAGCTACTCAATGAAGCGGGGGTCTCCTTTGCGATCCTAGGCAATAAAGAGAAGAACTCAGGTGATACGCCAAGAAGACTCGGAAACGAATTTTTATTCCAAGAGCTTGCTGCAAAAAACATTGAAGAATTTCAGAAAAACGGCGTTACAAAGATCGTCACGATTGATCCACACGCCTACAACTTATTTAAAAATGAATATCCAGACTTCGGACTTGAGGCAGAAGTGTACCATCATACAGAATTACTGGCAGAGTTAGTGAAAGAAGGGAAAATAACACCTGTACATGAAGTAAACGAAGTGATTACCTTCCACGACTCTTGCTACCTAGGCAGATATAATGAAGTGTACGACCCGCCAAGAGACATTTTAAAAGCCATTCCTGGTGTGACGCTGAAAGAAATGGAGCGCAATCGTGAAACTGGTATGTGCTGCGGAGCAGGCGGGGGCTTAATGTGGATGGAAGAAGAGACGGGTACCCGGATTAACACTGCACGAACGGAGCAGGCGTTACAGGTACAGCCGTCCATCATCAGCTCAGGGTGTCCTTATTGCTTAACGATGCTGGGAGATGGGACGAAGGCGAAGGAAGTAGAGGAGCAGGTAGGCACATTTGATGTCGCCGAACTTCTTGAAAAATCAGTGTTTGGTGAGCCTGGAAAGCAGGTGTCGTAAACATGACAGGCCGATGAATAGGATGTTCATCGGCTTATCCATGGCGCTGTTTCATCAGCTGCCTAAATGATATGTAAGCGGTAACAAACGGGGAGGGGCATATATGAGTACGACGGTCATTGTATCTGGAGCAAGAACACCATTTGGAAAACTAGGCGGTGCTCTCAGTGGTTTGACTGCCGCAGAACTAGGCGGTATAGCGATCAAGGCTGCACTGGAAAGAGTTTCGGGTTCTCATGAAATAGATGAGGTCATCATGGGATGTGTGTTACAAGGAGGGCAAGGGCAGATTCCTTCAAGGCAAGCAGCAAGGTATGCTGATCTTCCTTGGTCTGTTCCAACACAAACCATCAATAAAGTCTGTGCATCCGGAATGCGCAGTGTGACTGCAGCAGATCAAATCATTCGAGCCGGAGATGCTGAGGTCATCGCAGCGGGCGGTATGGAATCTATGTCTCACGCTCCTTATCTGCTAAAAAAAGCGCGATTGGGCTACAAAATGGGAGATGGTGCAGTACAAGATGCGATGATTTTAGATGGGTTAACCTGTTCGTTTACGGGTGTTCATATGGGTGAGTATGGAAGTATGGCTGCAATGGAGCTCGGCATCACGCGCGAAGAGCAGGATCTGTGGGCACTCAGAAGTCATGAACGGGCCATCGAAGCGCAAAAAAACGGCTTTTTTCAACATGAAATCACCCCCGTCACCGTCAAAATAAAAACGGGAGAACGGCTGATCACAGAAGATGAGTCTCCGCGGCGTGATACGTCATATGAACGGCTGTCAAAGCTCATGCCTGTTTTTGATCAGAAGGGGACCATCACCGCTGGAAATGCACCAGGTGTCAATGATGGTGCAAGTGCGCTCCTTTTAATGAAAGACACGTATGCTGCACGGCATGACGTAAAGCCAATAGCAGTCGTTCTCGGTCATGCTCAGGTTGCTGTAGAGGCGAAGGATTTTCCGAAAACACCAGCCTTTGCTATCGAGAAGCTTTTAAAGAAAACAGGAAAGCGCCTAGAGGATATTGATTTGTTTGAAATCAATGAGGCCTTTTCAGCTGTGGCTTTGGCATGTGAAAAAATAACCGGGATCGACCGGCGGAAAATGAATATCAACGGGGGGGCTGTCGCACTCGGTCATCCGATTGGGGCAAGCGGAACACGCGTCATATTGACATTGATTCATGCATTAAGACAAAGAGGCGGAGGCCTTGGCATTGCGGCGATTTGCAGCGGAGGCGGTCAAGGAGACGCCATCATGATAAAGGTAGATGAAAAGGGAGGCGTTTATTGATGAGTATAGAAGAGACCGTTATGGTCGTTGGGGCTGGTCAAATGGGATCAGGCATTGCCCAAGTGTTTGCTCAGTCAGGCTATACAGTCCTGCTCCATGATGTATCAGAAAAGCAGATTCATCGAGCGATTTCCTCCATGACCAAACAACTGACGAAGCGGGCAGAAAAAGGAAAGCTGGCACATCAGGCAGTCCGAGATATTACGCAGCGGCTTGCCGTTTCCACAGATTTAAAAGACATGCAACAGGCTCATTTAGTCATAGAAGCCGCATCAGAACAAATGAGTGTGAAAAAACAAATCTTTGAAACACTTGATCAATTTGCAGAGGCTGAGGCCATATTTGCGACAAACACGTCTTCCTTGTCGATCACAGAATTAGCAGCTGTGACGAGCAGACCGGAGAAAGTGATTGGCATGCATTTTATGAATCCGGTTCCTGTCATGAAACTGGTTGAAGTCATTCGAGCACTGCAAACGAGTGATGACACATATCAAGTTGTTTATGAAACAGCGAAGACATTAAACAAAACCCCAATTGAAGTGGAAGACTTCCCGGGGTTTGTATCAAATCGCATATTGATGCCAATGATCAATGAAGCCATTTACACCCTGTATGAAGGCGTAGCAGATGCAGAAAGCATTGATGACGTGATGACACTTGGGATGAATCATCCAATGGGGCCGCTTCGTCTAGCTGATTTCATCGGACTGGATACATGTTTATTTATTATGAATACCCTTCACGAGGGACTTGGAGACAGCAAATATCGGCCTTGTCCTCTTTTGAAAAAATACGTGAATGCAGGCTGGCTGGGCAAAAAGACAAAGAGAGGTTTTTACACATACCACGACCACTCATAGGGGGAGTCAAGATGGATGTTTTGCTTACGGATAAACAGCGTCTCTGGAGAGAACAGACAGCAGAATTTGCACGCCAGCGTATATTCCCTGAAGTAGAAGCCATGGAACAAGGCCGGTTTCCAAAAAACCTTTTAAGTGAAATGGGACGGCAAGGCTATCTAGGAATTCCAATACCAGCTTCGTATCAAGGCTTAGGAGCAGATTTTACAACGTATATCATCGCAATCCATGAATTATCGAAAGTGAGTGCGACCATCGGTGTCATTGTTTCCGTTCATACATCTGTTGTGACGATGCCTATTTTGACTTTTGGAACGAAGGAACAAAAAGAAACTTATGTCCCGCCGCTTGCATCCGGGAAGAAGCTGGGCGCCTTTTGTCTGACTGAACCAAAGGCCGGATCAGATGCCTCCAGTATTCAGTTAAGAGCAGAGCGGATGGGCGGCGATTATGTATTAAATGGGACGAAAATCTTTATCACAAGCGGCGGAGAAGCAGAACTGTATCTTGTCTTTGCGGTGACTGATCCGGCTTCTGCGAGAAAAAATATATCGGCGTTCATTGTCGAGAAAGATACGCCGGGATTTACGATTGGAAAAGATGAGAAAAAGATGGGACTGCACGGTTCAAAAACAGTCACGCTTCATTTTGATGGCGTGCGGATTCCAAAAGATCAGCTGCTCGGTGCAGAAGGAGAGGGCTTTCAAATTGCCATGTCCAGCCTAAATGCAGGGAGAATCGGAATTGCGGCTCAAAGCCTTGGCATTGCAGAAGCCGCTTTAACCGAGGCAGTGACCTATTTAAAGAAGCATCCAGCAGGTCTTGAAACGACGATTCGGCTGGGCGACTTGGCGGCGAAGCTTGAGGCAGCCAAACTGCTCGTCTATCAAGCGGCTTCTTTCAAAGAGGCAAATCGACCGGTCACTAAGGAAGCATCAATGGCAAAGCTATTTGCGTCAAAAACGGTGGTAGAGATCAGTACAGAAGCGATCCATTTGCTAGGCATGGATGGTTATACGAATCGCTATCAAGCAGAACGTTACTTTCGTGATGCGAAAATTTGTGAAATCTATGAAGGAACAAGTGAAATTCAAAGGCTGGTCATCTGTAAACAGCTAATATGAAACGAGGTGGCTCACGATGCAGTTCCAATTAAGTGATGAACATGAAATGATTCAAAAAATGGTGAGAGACTTTGCGAAAAATGAAGTGGAGCCAACAGCAGCTGAACGAGACGAAACAGAGACATATGATCCATCTATTTTCCGCAAAATGGCGGAGCTAGGTTTAACGGGTATCCCTTGGCCGGAAGACGTGGGCGGAATTGGCAGTGACTATTTAGCCTACGTCATAGCAGTTGAGGAGCTTTCAAGAGTGTGCGCCTCTACAGGCGTCACCCTGTCCGCTCATACATCTCTTGCTTCATGGCCAATCTATACATTCGGAACAAAGGAACAAAAAGAGAACTACTTAAAGCCGCTTGCAAAAGGGCAGAAGATAGGAGCATACGCGCTCACTGAGAGCGGTTCTGGTTCAGATGCCGGCGGGATGAAGACAACGGCCGTCAAGGCAGGCAGTGAATATGTCCTGAACGGGGCGAAAATCTTTATTACAAATGGAGGCATTGCAGATTATTATATTGTGTTTGCCGTAACAGACCAAGAAGCTTCGTCTCGAAATACAACTGCGTTTATTGTAGAAAAAGAGACACTTGGTTTTTCCGTTGGCAAAAAGGAAAGCAAACTGGGCATACGTTCTTCGCCAACAACTGAAATTCGATTTGAAGATTGCCGAATTCATGAAAGGAACCGGCTCGGTCAAGAAGGAGAAGGGTTCAAAATAGCCATGATGACACTCGATGGCGGCAGAAACGGCATTGCTGCACAGGCGGTTGGGATTGCGCAAGGTGCTCTTGATGCGGCGGTTGATTATGCCAAGGAGCGTAAACAATTTGGCAAACCAATCATTCAGCAGCAAGGGATCGCCTTTAAACTGGCTGATATGGCCACAGCGATTGAAGCATCAAGGCTGCTTACTTACCAGGCGGCATGGCTCGAAACGAAAGGCCTCCCGTATGGGAAGGAATCAGCCATGTCCAAGCTCTTTGCTGGTGATACAGCGATGAAGGTGACGACAGAGGCGGTTCAAATCTTCGGCGGGTACGGCTACACAAAGGATTACCCAGTCGAACGATACATGCGTGATGCGAAAATCACTCAAATTTATGAAGGAACTCAGGAAATCCAGCGCCTGGTCATCTCAAGGAAACTGCTAGATATGTAGAAAACAAGCATAGACCGCCTGAACGTGAGGCGGTCTGTTTTCGTTCGTCATGCAGTTTTCAAACGTAAGCGTATTGTTAATGTTCATCCATATCATCATATTATGTTAAAATTAGGGAAAATATCAATATGGAGGTTATGATGATGAACTCAACATTTATGGGCATTTTGGCAATCGTCACGATGGTGATCTGGATCATGGTGTCCGCGGAGCTTTCGAAATCTCCAAAAAAGCAGGAAGAAAAAGAAAACAGCCGGAGAAAACTAATCGTACTCATGTCTGCTGGAATGTTATTCACGATTCCTGTCGTTGTCTCACTCATTCAGAACATCCCATTTTAAAACAGACGAGAAAAAACTGAACGACAAAAAGCATGCCGTACCCACTCTAGGTGCTCCCCGTGAGAAAAATCAAAAATTAACATCAATAAAGGTGGCATAAACTCCCCTAATTTGTTTATAATGAGAGGTATGGTTTGTCGTAAGAATAAGGTATAAATACTTATTATTTCACTGATAAATGGATACATACATGTAATAGAAAGGGAGTGTCTGACCTTGAGTTTGAAAGAATACTCACAGGAACAGCTCAAACAAATGTCTTTAGTTGAACTTGCTTATGAAATTTTCAGAGACAGCAAAACACCAATTACGTTTTCCGAGTTAATAGATGAAATTATCCGTTTGCAAGGAATACAAAAATCCGATCTTGATGATCGACTTGCTCAATTTTATACAGACTTAAATATAGATGGCCGCTTTATTTCGTTAGGTGATCAGAGATGGGGACTTCGCAGCTGGTATCCAGTTGATCAAATCGAAGAAGAAGTTCAGCCAGCTGTGAAAACAAAAGCGAAAAAGAAAAAATCAAAAGCAGCTGTCGTTGAAGACGACTTCGATGAGATCGAAGAGGAAGAAGAAATCGACGAGCTTGAAGAAGACCTTGACCTTGTTGAAGACGACGATGATCTCGACCTAGACGATGATGAAGAAATTGAAGAAGATCTTGAAGATTTCGACGAAGATGACGATGAAGATGATGACGGCTTAACGGAGATTGATGAAGACGATTTAGACGATGATGAGGAAGACAAATAACCCTCTCAAACCGGTCTTCAAAACAGGACAAAACCGTCTTGACTTTCGAGAGCGAACTATGTAGTATGTATTTTGGGCTCTCTAAAAAAGAGTACGTAAAGATACGTTCATTTACGCTCCCTTTCATTTATTTGAAAGGGAGCTTTCTTATTTTTCAAGAGATTTAGGGATACACTCTAAAAAGGATGAAGCTGTGCATGTCTAGACATGCAAGGGTAAAAAAGAGAGGAGCATACGAAATGACAAAGTATATTTTTGTAACAGGAGGAGTTGTTTCCTCACTTGGAAAAGGAATCACGGCTGCATCGTTAGGCCGCCTTCTGAAAAATAGAGGGATGGATGTCACCATTCAAAAATTCGATCCATACATCAACGTAGACCCAGGGACAATGAGTCCATACCAGCACGGTGAAGTTTTTGTCACAGATGATGGTGCTGAAACAGACCTTGACTTAGGTCACTACGAGCGTTTCATTGATATTAACTTAAATAAGTACAGCAACGTCACAACTGGTAAAATCTACTCTACTGTTCTGAAGAAAGAGCGCCGCGGTGACTACTTAGGTGGAACAGTACAGGTCATTCCCCACATTACAAATGAAATCAAAGACCGTGTGTACCGTGCCGGAAAAGAAACGGGTGCAGATGTGGTCATTACAGAAATCGGCGGAACAGTAGGAGATATCGAATCCCTTCCATTCCTTGAAGCCATTCGTCAAATGAAGAGTGACATCGGCCGTGAAAACGTGATGTACATTCATTGTACCCTTGTTCCTTACATCCGTGCAGCAGGTGAATTGAAAACAAAACCAACACAGCATAGTGTGAAAGAACTTCGCAGTCTTGGTATTCAGCCAAATGTCATTGTGGTCAGAACGGAAATGCCATTGGCACAAGATATGAAGGACAAAATTGCGCTATTTTGTGATATTGATACAAAAGCTGTTATCGAATGTCAGGATGCAGACACGCTATACTCCATTCCGCTTGATTTACAAAAACAAGGGCTGGACAAGCTAGTATGTGAACATATGAAACTTGACTGCCAAGATGCGGACATGACGGAGTGGACAGCGCTTGTTGATAAAGTGCAAAACCTTTCGAAACAAGTCACAATTGGTCTTGTAGGGAAGTATGTTGAGCTGCAAGATGCTTATATTTCTGTCGTTGAATCACTTCGTCATGCTGGTTATGCGTTTGATGCAGATGTTCAAATTAAATGGATCAATGCAGAAGAAGTGACAGCAGAGAATATCGCTGATTTCGTACAAGATGTGGACGGCATTATTGTTCCTGGAGGCTTCGGAGACCGCGGAGTAGAAGGGAAAATCATTGCTACACAATATGCCCGTGAAAACAAAGTGCCATTCTTCGGAATCTGCTTAGGAATGCAAGTGGCATCTATCGAATACGCGAGAAACGTATTAGGCCTTGAGGGAGCTCATTCAGCGGAAATTGACCCTGAAACAGCATTCCCAATCATTGACCTTCTTCCAGAACAGAAGGATGTAGATGATCTAGGCGGAACACTTCGTCTCGGTCTATACCCTTGTAAATTAAATGAAGACTCAAAAGCATTTGCTGCATACAATGACGAAGTGGTCTACGAACGCCACCGCCATCGCTACGAGTTTAATAACGAATACAGACAGCAAATGGAAGCAGCAGGCTTTGTCTTCTCTGGTACAAGCCCAGATGGACGTCTTGTTGAAATTATCGAGCTGAAGGATCACCCTTGGTTCCTTGCTTCTCAGTTCCACCCAGAATTCGTTTCAAGACCGACAAGACCACAGCCATTATTTAGAGATTTCGTTGGTGCTTCACTTCAAGCATCTGAATCAAAATAAAACAAAAAACTGCCGGGAATATCACTTCTCGGCAGTTTTTTTATTCATATTCCTCGACGATTTCCTTCACAGTAAACGATAGAGCGTGGTAGACGTATAAGCAGGTCATTAAAGCAGGATAACCAAACCTTGTCCCATCTTCAGCGGGCACAAGAGGTTTCTTGAGCTGGAAATCAATGTGGACATCACAATGCTCTTCAATCGTAGACGGCTCCTTTTGTGCCGGCCCTACACCAACAACGGGCGTACCTTGTTCGTGCAGTTCTTTTGCAAGAGATTGAATTTCTTGATCTTCTGGGTCTGAATAAAATAGCAGCACCCTGTCACTTGGATGAAGTAAGCTGCGCTCCTTTTGATCGAGCGGCAGCACCTTCGCACCTGGAAACGGCTCCTTGCTTTCAGATGCCTCTAGGGCGACAGCAGCCAGTTCATTCTTTCCGTGAAAATAAACGGCATGTCCACTGACAACAGCCTGTGCAAGAAGGCGTGCACCGTCCTCAATCGCTTCAGCCTGTTTTTCTCCAATACGTGAAAAAATACCTGATAACTGGGTCGTAAAAATTTTTAACAAGACTCATTTCCTCCTTCGGTCAGATCATTTTATAATAGAATATAAAGAGAATATTAGGAAAAATGCTCAGAAAATGTCGTAAAGTAAACTATTATAATTAAAGGAAATGTGAAAATCAAACAGAATTATTTAACAACAGCTCTTTTTATGGCGAAAAATGAAAGCAATGGGGTGTAACAGATGAATGAGAAAATTTTAATTGTCGATGATCAGTACGGTATTAGAATATTATTGAATGAAGTGTTTCATAAAGAAGGCTATCAAACCTTCCAAGCTGCCAATGGACTACAGGCATTAGATATTGTGAAAAACCATAGACCGAACCTTGTCCTGCTTGATATGAAAATCCCCGGAATGGATGGTATCGAAATTTTAAAACGGATGAAATTAATTGATGAAGACATCCGTGTCATCATTATGACAGCCTATGGCGAGTTAGATATGATCCAAGAATCCAAAGAACTCGGTGCATTGACGCACTTCGCTAAACCTTTTGATATTGATGAAATCCGAGATGCTGTCAAAGAATACCTGCCGCTTGAAACAAATGGCTAGATGGAAATGATTGAATCGAGTCATTCTGTTGCCGATTTGTCGAATAATTGGTATCCTAGAAAGGAAGAAGAAAGCGATCTGACTTTGAAAGTTTACATATGGCGAGAAATTCTGGTCATGCTAGGGTGGAGAGCTTTTTTTAGCAAGCAAATTAGCTACATAGGGAGGATTTTTCATCATGCCTTTAGTTTCAATGACAGAAATGTTGAAAGACGCAAAGGAAAAAGGTTACGCTGTTGGACAGTTTAACTTAAATAACTTAGAATTCACGCAAGCGATTTTACAAGCTGCTGAAGAAGAGAAATCTCCTGTTATCTTAGGAGTATCTGAAGGAGCAGGACGCTACATGGGCGGCTTCAAAACAGTTGTCGCAATGGTTAAAGCGTTAATCGAAGAATATAATGTAACAGTTCCTGTTGCGATTCATTTAGATCACGGTTCAAGCTTTGAATCTTGTGCAAAAGCGATTCATGCAGGATTTACTTCTGTCATGATCGATGCTTCTCACCACCCATTCGATGAGAATGTGGAAACAACTGCGAAAGTCGTTGAACTTGCACATTTCCATGGTGTGTCTGTAGAAGCTGAACTTGGAACTGTTGGTGGGCAAGAAGATGACGTCATCGCTGAAGGCGTTATTTATGCTGATCCAAAAGAGTGCCAAGAGCTTGTAGAACGCACTGGTATTGACTGCCTTGCACCTGCATTAGGTTCAGTACATGGTCCGTACAAAGGTGAACCAAACCTTGGTTTCGCTGAAATGGAAGAGATTGGTAAAACAACTGGTCTTCCACTTGTTCTTCACGGCGGAACAGGTATCCCAACTGCTGACATCAAGCGTGCAATTTCACTTGGTACAGCAAAAATCAATGTCAACACTGAAAACCAAATTGCTTCTGCGAAAGCAGTACGCGAAACACTTGCTGCAAAAACAGAAGAGTATGATCCACGTAAATATCTTGGACCAGCTCGTGACGCAATTAAAGCGACTGTTATCGGCAAAATGCGCGAATTTGGTTCTTCTAACCAAGCATAATTTGATGAGAACCGAAAGCCGCCTGAGTCACAGGCGGTTTTCTCCATATCTTGAGAAAGCGCAATCAAATTTACATTTCAGACAATTTATTGATAGGAGAGTGGCACAGTTATGTTATTTTTCGTAGATACAGCGAATATTGAGGACATCAAAGAGGCGCACGAGCTTGGCATTTTAGCAGGCGTCACAACAAACCCTAGTTTAGTAGCGAAAGAAAAGGACGTATCATTCCACGACCGCCTTCGCGAAATCACTGACGTGGTATCAGGTTCTGTCAGTGCAGAAGTGATTTCCCTAAAAGCAGAGGAAATGATTGAAGAAGGAAAAGAGCTTGCTGCCATCGCACCGAGTATCACAGTCAAAATTCCAATGACTACAGATGGCCTTAAAGCTGTCAAAGCATTAACAGACCTTGGAATTAAAACAAACGTCACATTGATTTTTAGTGCAAATCAGGCACTTCTTGCAGCTAGAGCTGGTGCGACGTATGTCTCTCCATTCCTTGGCCGCTTAGATGACATTGGCCAAAATGGTCTTGATCTCATCAGCGAAGTGAAAACTATTTTTGATGTTCATGGATTAGATACACAAATCATTGCTGCATCCATTCGTCATCCGCAGCATGTGACAGAAGCTGCGCTTAGAGGTGCTCATATCGGCACAATGCCGCTGAAAGTCATCAAGCAGCTGACGAAACACCCATTAACGGATGCAGGCATTGAGCAATTTTTAGCAGACTGGAATAAATAAGTGATTGTGGCAGGCGGGATTGTCTCTCGTTTGCCGCAGTTTTCCTTATAAACGCTAAGAAATGTTTTGTGCAAAGAAGAGAACATCACAGCCTCGCAAAGCTTCGATTATTTTTCTTCCGACAAATTTCGTTTAACCTGTATTCTTTCTCTTGATATTGGCTAAATTTTGGACAAGACCTTTTAAAGCGCGACATCCACAAACAGTATAACTCCAACAGTGATCTTCTTTAAGAAGGGAGACAAATATGGAAAAGTTAAACATTGCCGGCGGTGATCCCTTGCGCGGGACCGTACATATTAGTGGTGCGAAAAATAGTGCTGTGGCACTGATTCCTGCCACGATTCTCGCTGATTCTCCAGTAACCATTGAAGGCCTTCCGCATATATCAGATATCGACACATTACGGGATCTGTTAGAAGAAATTGGCGGAAAGGTCACTTTTGAAAAAGGTGAAATGGTTGTTAATCCTGTTTCCATGATTAGTATGCCGCTTCCTAATGGAAAAGTGAAGAAACTGCGTGCATCCTATTATTTAATGGGCGCCATGCTGGGCAGATTTAAGCAGGCTGTCATCGGACTGCCAGGAGGATGCCACTTAGGGCCTAGGCCGATCGATCAGCATATCAAAGGCTTTGAAGCACTTGGAGCCGAGGTGACAAACGAGCAGGGTGCAATTTATTTGCGTGCTGAAAAATTAGTCGGAGCCCGGATTTATCTTGATGTTGTCAGTGTAGGTGCGACGATCAACATCATGCTGGCAGCCGTACTGGCTGAAGGAAAAACCGTGATTGAAAATGCTGCAAAGGAACCCGAAATTATTGATGTAGCGACACTGCTTGCAAGCATGGGGGCCAAAATCAAAGGTGCGGGTACCGATGTCATTCGAATCGAAGGTGTAGAATCTCTTCATGGCTGTAAGCATTCAATCATCCCTGACCGCATCGAAGCAGGAACATTTTTAATAGCTGGTGCAGCGATGGGGGATGAAGTTGTACTTGATAATGTGATCCCAACTCATTTAGAATCAATTACGGCGAAACTTAGAGAAATGGGGTTCACCATTGAAACGAGCAACGATCAGATGCTGATCGTTGGCAGAAACGAAGGACTCAAGCCTGTCGATATCAAAACCCTTGTGTATCCGGGCTTTCCGACTGACCTTCAGCAGCCGATGACGGCGCTGTTAACAAAAGCGAAAGGCACGAGTGTGGTCACAGATACGATCTACTCAGCACGCTTTAAGCACATTGACGAATTGCGCCGAATGGGTGCAAACATGAAGGTCGAAGGAAGATCTGCTATTATTACCGGACAAACGCAGCTCCAAGGAGCAAAGGTCAAAGCAAGTGATCTGCGTGCAGGCGCTTGTCTTGTTGTCGCAGGGTTAATGGCAGACGGTGTGACCGAAATCACAGGGCTTGAACATATAGACAGAGGATATAGTTTGCTTGAGAAGAAGCTTGAAGGCTTGGGTGCAACCATCTGGCGTGAAAAGCTGAATGACCAAGAAATAGAAGAACTTCAAAATTCATAAGGCTTTGACTGTGAGAGGAGATTTGGACAAAAATGGAAAGAAGTTTATCGATGGAACTAGTACGGGTGACAGAAGCAGCAGCATTAAAATCTGCCCGTTGGATGGGAAGAGGATTAAAAGACGAAGCGGATGATGCTGCAACAAGTGCAATGCGTGATGTATTTGACACCATTCCGATGAAGGGGACAGTGGTCATTGGCGAAGGAGAAATGGACGAAGCACCAATGCTTTATATTGGGGAAAAGCTTGGGAACGGATATGGACCTCGCGTGGATGTCGCTGTTGATCCATTAGAAGGAACAAACATTGTGGCAAGCGGCGGCTGGAATGCCTTAGCTGTCATTGCAGTTGCAGATCATGGCAATCTGCTGAATGCACCTGATATGTACATGGATAAGATCGCAGTAGGTCCAGAAGCGGTAGGCTGCATCGACATTGAAGCGCCTGTCATTGATAATCTTCGCGCTGTTGCAAAAGCAAAAAACAAAGATATTGAAGATGTGGTTGCAACGATTTTAAACAGAGATCGACATGAGAAAATTATTGCTGAACTGAGAGAAGCAGGAGCAAGAATTAAACTGATCGACGATGGTGACGTTGCAGGAGCCATTAATACAGCATTTGATCACACAGGTGTTGATATTCTATTTGGTTCAGGCGGAGCGCCTGAGGGTGTCCTTTCTGCTGTTGCGTTAAAGGCACTTGGTGGCGAAATTCATGGTAAGCTTCTTCCTCAAAGTGAAGAAGAACTCAGACGCTGTGAGAAAATGGGGCTGGATGTTGGGAAAGTCCTCAGAATGGAAGATCTCGTAAAAGGAGATGACGCCATTTTTGCAGCGACAGGTGTAACGGACGGCGAATTACTTAAAGGTGTTCAATTCAAAGGCTCTGTTGGAACAACACATAGTGTTGTCATGCGTGCGAAATCAGGTACGGTTCGTTTCGTAGACGGCAGACACAGCTTAAAGAAAAAACCGAATCTTGTCATTCGTCCGTAATCTGAAAGCGGGTATTCATTACCCGCTTTTCATATAGGTGTCAAATGTATATCATTTTCTTTTAAAAGTTGAATATTCTCTGCAAATGAGGTAAAACTAAAGAGTGCTGCGAAATTTTCTGCGAATTTACTTCTTTTAAGCTTCAACAAGTTTAAATACTGCCGCATCATGACGATATACTCATTATCCTTCTCTATGTTGACAAAGCTCTATTTCACATTGTTCCTATCTTTCACGATAAAACGAGTGGGAGCGTTACCATCAGAGCGAGGTCATTCCAACAACAACGGAATTAAAAGCTAATCAAATACAATGGTCATGCATTTGTAAAGAAATACATTGACTAGAAAAGTGTGGTGTCCATATTGAAAGATGTTTCGATTTCATCTTTGGAAAATATGAAATTAAAAGAGCTGTATGAGTTAGCAAAGCGATACAAAATCTCTTATTACAGCAAACTAACAAAAAAGGAATTAATTTTTGCCATCTTAAAGGCGAACGCTGAGCAAGAGGATCTCTTATTTATGGAAGGGGTTCTTGAAATTATTCAGTCTGAGGGATTTGGTTTCTTAAGACCGATTAACTACTCCCCAAGTTCTGAAGACATTTATATTTCAGCTTCACAAATCAGACGCTTTGATTTACGAAATGGAGATAAAGTGTCTGGAAAGGTACGACCTCCAAAAGAAAATGAACGCTACTATGGCCTCCTTCATGTAGAAGCGGTAAATGGGGACGACCCAGAATCAGCAAAGGAACGTGTTCACTTTCCTGCACTCACACCGCTATTTCCTGACCGCCAAATGATTCTTGAAACACAGCCTAATCACCTGTCTACTAGAATTATGGACATGATGGCGCCAGTTGGATTTGGACAGCGTGGTTTAATCGTTGCACCGCCTAAGGCTGGAAAAACCATTTTGCTTAAAGAAATTGCCAACAGCATTTCTGAAAATCACCCAGAGGCAGAGCTGATTGTCCTTTTGATTGACGAACGCCCAGAAGAAGTAACAGATATCGAACGTTCTGTTGCAGGGGATGTTGTTAGTTCAACCTTTGACGAAGTACCGGAAAACCACATTAAAGTAGCAGAGCTTGTCTTAGAGCGTGCTATGCGTCTTGTTGAACATAAGAAAGATGTCATCATCTTAATGGACAGCATCACAAGGCTTGCTCGTGCATACAACCTTGTGATTCCGCCAAGCGGCCGAACGCTTTCAGGCGGTATTGATCCTGCGGCTTTCCATCGTCCAAAACGATTCTTTGGTGCTGCGCGTAACATTGAAGAAGGCGGAAGCTTGACGATTTTAGCCACTGCACTTGTTGATACAGGATCACGTATGGATGACGTGATTTATGAAGAGTTTAAAGGAACTGGGAACATGGAGCTTCATTTGGACCGTTCTTTGGCCGAAAGAAGAATTTTCCCTGCGATCGACATTCGCCGTTCTGGTACGAGAAAAGAAGAACTGCTTGTGCCAAAAGAGCATCTTGATCGTTTATGGGCGATGAGAAAATCGATGTCAGATACACCTGACTTCGCTGAGAAGTTCATGCGCAAAATGAGAAAAACAAAGACAAACCAAGAATTTTTCGATATTTTAACGCAAGAATGGAAACAAGCCAATATGTCTGCATCAAGAAGATAGCTTCCCTGAAAAAATACATTTGCAATCATAGACTCACACTGTTATAATTTTATCATGTGCGTTTCAGAATTTATTTCTGAGATATTAACTCTGTTTCCGAATTGGATTCAGGGCGGAAGGAGATGACAGTAGATGAAAACAGGAATTCATCCTAACTACAAAAAAGCTACAGTCAAATGCGCTTGTGGAAATGAGTTTGAAACTGGATCAGTAAAAGAAGAGGTACGCATCGAGATTTGCTCTGAGTGCCATCCTTTCTATACAGGCCGTCAAAAATTCGCTTCTGCTGATGGACGTGTTGACCGCTTTAACAAAAAATACGGTCTTAAGTAATAATAGATACAATAAACAGGCAGGAATCCGTTCTTGCCTGTTTTTTTACGTGGATTGATGGAACTTTAAAACGGGGGAGAAGACCTTATGTATGTGATGAAACAAAGCGGTTGGCTTGAAGTCATCTGCGGCAGTATGTTTTCTGGAAAGTCGGAAGAATTGATTCGGAGAGCCAAAAGGGCCACCTTTGCCAAACAAGAAGTAAAAATATTCAAACCAGCAATTGATAACCGATATAGTACAAGCTCAGTTGTGTCACATAACGGTTCATCATTAGATGGGATTGCAGTAGCCTCACCAAAAGACATAATAACGCACATATCAGAAAGAACCGATGTCATTGGCATTGATGAGGTGCAATTTTTTGATGAGACAATCATTGACATTGTCACTCAATTGGCTGACCAAGGCTACCGAGTCATTGTTGCAGGCCTGGATCAAGACTTCAGAGGAGAGCCATTTGGTGTTGTTCCGCATTTAATGGCATGTGCAGAGCTTGTAACAAAACTTCAAGCAGTTTGTTCGGTATGCGGCTCCCCAGCGAGTAGAACACAACGCTTGATCGACGGTAAACCCGCATCCTATGATGATCCTATTATTTTAGTAGGTGCGCAGGAATCATACGAAGCACGATGCAGACATCACCATGAAGTACCAAGACTTGATGTTGGTACAACACTTGACAAATAAAAAATAGCAAATGCCGCTGTGTTTCGTTTTTCGAGATTTTGGCTGAACACCCATCATTTGTACTTAAATAAATTAAATAACACTACGATTAAATTATCTAATTTTCAACGCTTGCGTTTTGTCATAAGCAGGCATAAAATGACTAACTGTAGTGTAAAGCATTTAAACGAAAAGTTCGATTTCTTGTCATAATTTTTTTGATTAAGGATTTTTCTCCTTAATCGTTCTTTGGATTAATAGTTCACTTTATTTATATTTTAGAAAGAGGGTAGTTTTTGATGAACAACGTGAAGAAAACAAAAGAAGGGTACCTCGAAACCACTTTGACAGGTAAAGATGTATTATCGATTCCAACGTTGAACAAAGGCGTTGCTTTCTCTGAAGAAGAAAGACAAGAGCTTGGACTAGAAGGCTTACTACCTCCAACGGTTCTAACTTTAGAACAGCAAGCAGAAAGAGCGTACAAGCAGTTTCTAGCTCAGCCGGATCGTCTTCGTCAAAACGTATACTTAAGTGATTTGCAAAACCGTAACGAAGTATTGTTCTACAAGCTTCTAACAGAAAAGCTTCGTGAAATGCTTCCAGTTGTGTACACACCAACTGTTGGTGAAGCGATTCAAGAATACAGCCATGAATACAGAAGACCTCATGGTGTCTATCTTTCAATCGACGATATTGACGGAATCGAGAAAGCATTTGAAAACTTGCACGCAACTGCTGGAGATATTGACCTCATCGTTGCAACTGACTCTGAGAGTATTCTTGGAATTGGTGACTGGGGTGTTGGTGGTATCAATATCGCAATCGGTAAATTAGCTGTTTACACGGCTGCAGCAGGTATTGATCCTAGCCGCGTGATTCCAGTTGTATTAGATGTTGGAACAAACAATGAAAAATTATTGAATGATCCATTATACATCGGGAACCATCACAAACGTGTACAAGGTGAAAAATACGAAGAATTCATTGATGCTTATGTGAAAGCAGCACTTAAATTCTTCCCGAAAGCATTGCTTCACTGGGAAGACCTTGGAAACAAAAATGCGCGTAACATCATGAAAAAATACAACGATAACATCTTAACGTTCAACGATGATATTCAAGGTACTGGTGCCATTACTTTAGCGGGTGTTCTTGCAGCTGTCAAGAAAACTGGTACTGAATTGAAAGATCACCGTGTTGTCATCTTCGGAGCTGGATCAGCTGGTATCGGAATTGCAGATCAAATGCGTGACACAATGGTTCTTGAAGGTCTAACAGAAGAAGAAGCAAACAATGCATTCTGGACATTAGACTACAGAGGATTGCTAACAGATCAATTTGAAGATGAAGTGCTTGATTTCCAAAAACCATACCTTCGTACTTCTGATGAAGTAGAAGGCTGGGCACGCGATGAAAAAGGACAAATCTCATTTGCTGAAACTGTTCGCAGGGTGAAGCCGACGATCCTTATCGGTACATCAGGTCAAGGCGGCGCATTCACTGAAGAAATCATTAAAGAAATGGCGGCTCATACAGAGCGTCCAGTGATCATGCCGATGTCTAACCCAACACCG
This sequence comes from Bacillus sp. FSL P2-0069, assembly GCF_038593315.1. Classification (NCBI taxonomy): domain Bacteria; kingdom Bacillati; phylum Bacillota; class Bacilli; order Caryophanales; family Bacillaceae; genus Bacillus; species Bacillus sp. FSL P2-0069. The sequence goes on along the minus strand of NZ_CP151984.1, from coordinate 3,284,291 downwards.
CTTGCTGAAGCTGTGCCAGAGGATCTATTCAAATGGACTGACGGCCGTGCGCTTGTTGCAACAGGAAGCCCGTTCGAAAACGTTGAGTATAACGGAATTGAACATGAAATCGGACAATCAAACAATGCGTTCGTTTTCCCTGGACTTGGTCTTGGTTCAATCGTAACAGAATCAAAAATCATCACAAAAGGCATGTTCGTTGCTTCTGCGAATGCAATTGCTGAAATGGTTGATCATGAGAAACCAGGTGCTGGTCTTCTTCCAAGTATTGATAAATTGCAAGAAGTGTCAATTCATGTGGCTGTTGAAGTAGCGAAAGCAGCAATTAAAGATGGTGTCGCTAGAAGAACACCTGATAACATCGAACAAGCTGTGAAAGACGCAATGTGGATTCCTGAATATAAAAAAATTGTAAGAGCATAATAAAATGTGTAACGCGGCATTGCTTCGGGTAATTTAAGCAATGCCGCAATAAAAAAAGAAACACGTAAAGGATTTAAGGAGGAAGAGTAAGGTGGACTTTTTAAATATTTTGATCCTCCTAGCACCGATTTTTTTCGTTATCGCGCTGGGTTGGTTCGCAGGGAACTTCGGCAGCTATGACGCTAAATCTGCAAAAGGTGTAAGTACACTTGTTACAAAGTATGCTTTACCAGCGCACTTTATCGCCAGTATTCTGTCAACACCAAAAGATAAATTCTATAGTCAAATTCCATTTTTCGTTGCATTGATTTTCGGAATCGTTGGTTTTTATATCATTATCCTTTTAGTTACAAAATTTGCTTTTAAATATGATTTAACAGATTCTTCTGTTTTCTCATTAAACTCAGCACAACCGACCTTTGCATTTATGGGGATTCCGGTCTTGGGCAGTTTATTTGGGGCTCAAGAAGTCGCAATTCCGATTGCGATTACCGGAATAGTTGTAAATGCATTGCTTGATCCAATTGCTATTATTGTGTCAACTGTCGGTGAAAAAACAAAAGGAAAAGCCAAAGAAGGCGAAAGTTTCCTGAAAATGACGACAAAAGCAATTTTGCACGGTTTATCAGAGCCGCTTGCACTTGCGCCGTTAGCCAGTATCATTCTTGTTCTTTTAGGATTTAAACTTCCTGCAATCGGACATGAAATGTTAGAGGAAATTGGCAGCGTTACATCAGGGGTTGCGCTATTTGCAGTCGGTGTCACTGTTGGTATCCGAAAAATTAAATTAAGCTTGCCAGCCTTCAGTATTGCATTGCTAAAAGTAGCTGTACAACCATTACTTATGTATTTTATTGCCGTTCTTATGGGTCTTTCGGCTGATGAAATTACAAAAGCTGTATTGCTTGTTGCCTTCCCAGGTTCAGCTGTTGCAGCGATGATCGCAACACGATTTGAAAAACAAGAGGCGGAAACTGCATCCGCATTTGTGATCAGTGCCATCATGTCACTCATCACATTACCGATCATTATTGCACTTACCGTATAATATAGTAGAAAGGCTGCCTATCGAGGCAGCCTTTCTTAACGAAATGAATGAAACAGAGGGAAGAGTACACGCTTTTTTTTGATGTCAGGGTGTGCGATTTCCTTTTTTTCTTCTACTTGTGATGGTTGTTTCAAGGTTGCGGTGAGGCGGTCAAATTTAGTGGATAAATCTTCAATTTCTCTGCGGTGCTGAAGCAGCTGATACGATACACCTTCATCTGCTTTTTTAGCCAATTTCCGTTCAAGCTCTTGCAGGCGGTCTTCTGCATCATTGACGTGTAATAGCTGCTGAATAAGCTCTTTCACCTGTTTTTCTAATGCTTCAATCCGTTGTATGGAGACATCAGTTTGGGCAGCAGGTGCTGATTGACGGACGGTTTCCTTATGGATTGGCAGTTGAATGTCTTGGAGGATTACACCTTCACTCATCTGGTGTTTGACCTCTTTGAGCAGCTGTACAATGTCTTCATGAAATTCATAATGTCCAAGTTCATTCCGGGCGACAGGGATGTTGAGCTGTTTGACCCAACGCTGAATCGTCTTTGAAGAAACACCAATTTCCTTTGCAACCTCATTTGTATTCAAACCAAATGCCCTCCCTTTTTTCAATTACAAGTACCATTCTCTTTAAGGAGGACCTGTTCCTTCACGTTAGACAAAACAAGTAACCAATCGCCAAAGATCGTGTTTTCTAGCGAAAAATTGCAGTAAATCAATTGTTTTGGAAATTTTTTTGACTGTCATACCCCGCTATACTATAATTAGACTGTTACGCACAAAACAGAGGTGAAGACCATGTTAGACCGTTTAAAATCAATTGAAGAACGCTATGAAAAGCTAAATGAATATTTAAGTGACCCTGAAGTGGTGAACGACCCTACGAAGCTTCGTGAATATTCAAAGGAGCAATCCGATATTCAAGAAACTGTTGAGGTATATAGACAATATCGTGCGGCATACGACCAGCTGAATGACGCGAAAGCAATGCTGGAAGAGAAGCTGGATGCCGAGATGCGCGACATGGTCAAAGAAGAAATTTCAGAGCTCACAGAGGAAACGGAACGTTTAGAAGACGAGCTGAAAATCTTGCTGATCCCGAAAGATCCGAATGACAACAAAAACGTTATTGTGGAGGTTCGTGGTGCAGCGGGTGGAGAAGAAGCTGCTCTTTTTGCCGGAAACCTTTACCGCATGTACAGTCGTTATGCTGAAATGCAAGGCTGGAAAACGGAAGTGATGGAAGCGAGTGTCACAGGCACAGGCGGTTATAAAGAGATTATCTTTATGATCAGCGGGAAAGGCGCGTACTCCAAACTGAAATTTGAAAACGGCGCACACCGCGTGCAGCGTGTTCCGGAAACGGAATCAGGCGGACGAATTCATACATCAACAGCGACAGTTGCTGTATTGCCTGAGGCTGAAGAAGTAGAAATTGATATCCATGAAAAAGACATCCGTGTAGATACTTTCACATCTAGCGGACCTGGCGGACAAAGTGTCAATACGACCATGTCTGCAGTTCGATTAACTCACCTTCCAACAGGTGTGGTTGTATCCTGTCAGGATGAGAAGTCGCAAATCAAAAACAAAGAAAAAGCCATGAAAGTACTGCGTGCGAGAATTTATGATAAATTCCAGCGTGAAGCACAGGCTGAATATGATCAAACGCGTAAATCTGCGGTTGGAACAGGGGATCGTTCAGAGCGTATCCGTACGTACAACTTCCCGCAAAACCGTGTAACAGATCACCGTATCGGGTTGACGATTCAAAAGCTTGATCAAATTTTAGAAGGAAAACTTGACGAGGTCATTGATGCATTAATTATGGAAGACCAAGCAAGAAAGCTTCAAAATGCAAAATAAAGAGCGAACAATTTTTGAAGCCCTTAAATGGGCTTCTTCTTTGTTAACGGAAGCTGGAAGAGACCAAAATGCAGCAGAGCTTCTTTTGATGCATGTACTTGGCTGGAGCAGAAGTGAGCTTCTTGCACGTTTTCATGATGCGCTGCCTGAGGAGCAAGATCACCTGTTCAGCAAATTTGTGACGCAGCACAAGGCGGGTGTTCCTGTTCAGCATTTAACGGGAGTTGAATTCTTTTACGGACGTCCTTTCGAGGTGAACAAGCATGTTCTCATCCCTCGTCCTGAAACGGAAGAAGTTGTTTTGGCGGCGCTCCATTTAGTAGGTGACGTTTTCCCGCCCGATCAGCCGCTCAAAGCAGTTGACGTTGGCACAGGAAGCGGGGCCATTGCGATTACGCTGGCTCTTGAAAAAAAATCACTATCTGTCACAGCGACTGATATCTCGCAAGAAGCACTTGCGGTAGCAAAACGGAATCAACAAGCGCTCGGTGCAGACGTTCATTTTTTACATGGAGATTTACTTGAACCTGTTATAGCTCAAGGCATGAAAGTGGACGTATTTATTTCCAATCCACCCTACATTGCGGCGGAAGAAATGGACAGTTTGTCTGAGGTTGTGACAAAGCATGAGCCGGCGAATGCGCTGACAGACGGACGTGATGGCTTGTGGTTTTATCAGCGTCTCGTTCATGATCTTCCCAGCGTGCTGAGTGATCAGGCAGTTGTTGTCTTTGAAATTGGACATACGCAAGGTCAAGATGTCACAGCGCTTCTTGAGCAGGCATTTCCTAAAGCGGATGTCTGTATCGTCAAAGATATTAACGGAAAAGATCGAGCTGTTTGTGCACACATTCAAAACGGAAAGTCCGGCTGAAGAAAGCCGGACTATTTTATTATGTAAAGATGAAACTTATGGTAAAAGAGAAACGTATATATAGAAGAATGAACATTCTGATCATGATTTTTTACATAAATTTGTTTTGAAGGAGCGAATGGTGTGAACAAAAGGTATGCGATGGTGTTGGTCATCGTCAGTGTACTATTGATTGTGAGTGCTTGTGGTAAACCGAGCTTTAAAAAAGAGGCAGCAGCATTTGGAGAAAGCTATAAAAAAGCACAATACACAGTGAATCGAACGGATGACCTATCTGACATGAAAGAGAAGCTGAAGGTTTATTTAACCGAACATGAATATCAAGAATATACACAAGACAGCATGTTCCCGAGCATATTAGAAGCGGCTAAGGATCAAGATTGTCAAATTAAGCTGAAGAAAATTATGTTTACGCCTTCAGATGAAAGCGATGACAGAATTGAATTTAACTATGAAATGGTGATCCAATTTATCGATCAAAAAGGAAAAGTCAAAAAAGAAATCGAGAAAAAAGGAGCCATGACTGTCATCAAAACAGAATCTGGTTTAAAAATCAGCCGAGATTGGGATGGGAGACTATACCCTTCTGACTACCAATCCTCACTCAAAAGTCGTTCTTAATGAGAACGGCTTTTTTGTTTTTGACTCATAATCTATTAAAAAAATCATGTTGACTGTTTATGAGATGGGTTTCCTGGACACAATGTTTGTAGCGAAGAGAAAAAGTGGGGGGAACACACAATGTTGAAAAGTAAAACGATGATTTGTCTTTATATGTTTCTATTATTATGCGGTGCTTTTGCAAATCTTGGCAGAGAGGAGACAGCGGCTGCTTCTGCAAATCAGCCTGTTGTCATACCAGATGAAGCGATTCGATTACGCATTTTAGCAAATAGTGATCGTTCAGCGGATCAGGATGTGAAAAGAAGTATTCGTGACGAGGTCAATGCGAGTATGACAGAGTGGGTGAAAGACCTCACATCCATTGAAGAAGCAAGACGTGTCATTCGATCAAAGCTGCCAGAAATCAATCGTATTGCTAAAGCGAAATTGAAGGAACAGCACATAGATCAATCCGTATCGGTCAGTTTTCAAAAAGCTTCATTTCCAACAAAGCTCTATGGAAGTTTCGTCTACCCTGCTGGGAAATATGAAGCCATTTTAATTACGCTTGGAGAAGGAGACGGAGCCAACTGGTGGTGTGTGTTATTTCCGCCGCTCTGCTTTATCGATTTTTCAAACGGAGAAGCCATCGCCTCACCAGAAGGGGATGATGATAAACAAGTGACAGCGCAGCAAACGAAAGAGTCTGTTAATGAAGTGGTGAAAGAAGAGGAAGAAGAGACAGGTGAAGTGAAGTTCTTTTTGTTTGAATGGGTCTCTAGTCTTTTCTCTTAAAAAAGGTATAAATCGGTTTTTGCCTCATAGAGTTGAAGTAAGAGAACAAAAAGAGGTGAAAGCATGTATTATCAATTAAGAATAGCCACAGAACAAGATGTCCCGGCAATCAATGCTTTTCTTGAAAAGGGACAAGCAAAAGGCGGAGTAACGCTTGCGGAGCGAACGGCATTTGTAGTGATGGAAGATGCGGATGGTCAGCTGGCAGGCTGCTTAGGTCTTGAACAGCTCAATGAACAAGAGGGATTGCTGCGGTCTCTTGTCATATCAGATAAGCTCGGTCAGGGACACATTGTCTCTTTGTTCCAAAGTGTTCAAACGCTCGGTGAAAAAATGGGTGTGGATACTTTTTATGTCGTCGCAAACCATTCCTCTTCCCATGATTTTTTGGCATTAATGGGCTTTACGCCTTTAGAGGAAATTCCAGAAAGCATATGGAGCTCAGCACATGCAAAAGAGACATTGGGGAAAGAACAGGCTGTGGTCCTGCAAAAAAAAGGCAGTTAATCACAAAATGATGGACTTATACACATACTTATCCACTACTAAACAAGCGTTATCCACAAATTGTGGACAACGCTTGTTTTATTGATCATCATCTTTTATACTTTCAAAAGGATAATTGAGATATATCAACAGTTTTATCTTTTTTTAAAAGGAGTTTGTATGATGTTAAATACAAAAAGGTGGTCTGTGGATTTAGAAAAGGATTTATCCACATACTATCCACAAATTAAACAGGCGGCCGATCTGCTGCAGCAAAATGAAGTGGTTGCGTTCCCGACAGAGACCGTTTACGGACTCGGGGCAAATGCGAAAGAGACAGAAGCCGTTATGAAAATTTATGAAGCAAAAGGGCGTCCGAGTGATAATCCGTTGATTGTTCACATTGCGGAGGTTCAGCAGCTTCACGAATTTGCACAAATAGAAAGCGAAAAAGCGAAGGCGCTGATGGATGCCTTTTGGCCGGGCGCCTTAACCATCGTTCTTCCGTGTAAGCCGGGCACTTTATCAAAGCAGGTTACAGCAGGTTTATCCACAGTAGGTGTGAGAATGCCTGACCATCCCATTGCGCTTGAGCTGATTCGAGCAGCTGGTCTGCCAATTGCTGCACCAAGTGCCAATCGTTCGGGAAAACCTTCACCAACACAAGCTGACCATGTAGCGAGTGATCTCGAAGGGAGAATCGCTGGGATTGTGGATGGCGGTTCAACTGGAATTGGCGTTGAGTCAACGGTTGTATCCTGTGCCGGTGAGACCCCAGTGATTTTAAGACCAGGCGGAATTACAAAAGAAGCATTAGAAGAGGTCGTGGGGACGGTGAGTGTGGACCCAGGGCTGACAAAAAAGGACGAAGCGCCTGTATCGCCGGGAATGAAATACACACATTATGCACCTGAAGCCCAGATGTATATCTTTCATGGAAGTGATGAAGACATGCAGCGTCACATTCAGAAATACAAAGCTGAAGGTCTAAAAGTCGGAGTGCTGACAACAGAAGAAAAGAAATCGCTGTTTGCGGCAGATGTTGTGTACAGCTGTGGATATAGAGAAAAACCTGAAACGGTTGCTGCAAACCTCTATCGTGTACTGAGACAATTTGATGAAACAGATGTAGACTTGATTATTTCAGAAGCCTTTTCAGAGCAGGGAGTTGGTTCTGCCATTATGAACCGTCTGCAAAAAGCCGCAGGAGGGCGTACACTCCCTTCGTTCCAATAGTTCTAACCTTTCTTGGACAAACATAGGTTAAAGGAGAATGTGTGTCCAAGGGGGATTTACATGAACGAACTAGCTGGCGAATTGCTGACACTCAGCATCATGGCTTTTGCACTTGGGATGGATGCTTTTTCGGTTGGACTTGGTATGGGGATGATTCAGCTGAGGTTCCCCCAGATCATTTATATTGGACTTGTCATTGGGATATTTCATATGTTTATGCCGCTTTTTGGCATGCTGACAGGTCAGCTCTTATCCGGATGGCTCGGTCTACTTGCCACCTATATCGGCGGGGCGCTGCTTTTGGTGCTGGGACTGCAAATGATTGTTGCTTCTATCCGCAAAGAGGATAAGCCCTTTATCGCACCTGTTGGGGCTGGTCTCGTTCTTTTTGCTACAAGTGTAAGCCTAGACAGCTTCTCCGTTGGTTTAAGTCTTGGGATTTACGGTTCCCAGGTGTGGATGACTATATTATTGTTTGGTTTTTTTAGTATGCTCCTCACATGGCTCGGATTATTACTCGGTAAACAGGTTCGGTCATGGGTTGGTTCATATAGCGGCGCGCTTGGCGGAATCATTTTACTAGCCTTTGGTATCAAATTATTATTTCCGCTCTAGCTAATCTCCTTACATAACATGTAGAATGAAATGCTATATAATAGAAGAAAAGGAGGGCGAAAGATGAAAATCTTATTTGTTTGTACGGGAAATACATGCAGAAGTCCAATGGCTCAAGCCCTTTTTGCTTCAATTGCAGATGAAAAAGGTTTAGAGGTCACTGTAAAATCAGCGGGCATTTTTGCCTCCGATGAAGGGAAGGCTTCTCCTCAAGCGATCGAAGCATTATTTGAGAAAAGCATTCCACTAAATCACTCATCATCAAAATTGACAGAGGATCTTCTGCGCGAAGCTCATTACGTCTTCACGATGACGATGCAGCATAAACAGTTGATTGCAGAGCAATATGCGCATGCAAAAGGCAAGGTCTTCACTTTAAAGGAATTTGCGACAGGAACAGAAGGCGATGTATCCGATCCGTTTGGAGGAAGTCTTTCTGTTTATCAGGAAACACGAGATGAACTAGAAGCCTTACTGTATCAGCTTGCTGAGAAGCTGAAAAAAGATCATCATAATAGATAACCTGTAAAACCGTTGCCTCAACGGTTTTTCTGCTATTGTTTGCAAATCACTAGGCAGAGGTTAAAATATAACTGTAAATAAAGAATGAATGTAAGACATAACAGATCAACTCACCCTTAGGAGGAATTGCCCGATGAAAGTAGCCATTGCATCCGATCACGGCGGAACGAATATTCGTGAAGAAATCAAACAACTGATGGATGAATTGAAGATTGAATACATTGATATGGGTTGTGAATGCGGATCAGGTTCTGTAGACTACCCAGATTATGCTTTCCCTGTAGCCAATATGGTGGCAAACGGAGAAGTCGACCGCGGCATTTTAATTTGTGGGACAGGCATCGGCATGAGCATCTCAGCAAATAAAGTAAAAGGAATTCGCTGTGCATTGGCTCATGATACATTTAGTGCGAAAGCAACGAGAGAACATAATGATACGAACGTTCTTGCGATGGGAGAGCGAGTGATTGGGCCAGGATTAGCACGTGAGATTGCGCACATTTGGCTGACGACAGAGTTTACAGCAGGACGCCATGCTGTGCGGATTGGCAAAATTGCTGATTACGAAGAAAAGCACCTATAAGGAGCGCTTAACATGAACATTGGTCAAGATTGGCTTGAAATGTTAAAAGAGTTTCATCAAACAGTTGAATTGCGTGCCGGGCAAATCTTAGTCATTGGCTGCAGTACGTCAGAAGTGGCTGGTGAGCATATTGGTACTGCAGGAAGTGAGCAAATTGCTGCCTCTATCTATCAAGAATTGGATCAGTTAAGACGAGAGACCGGCATTGAGCTCGCCTTTCAATGCTGTGAACATCTAAATCGTGCCCTTGTTGTTGAAGAAGAAGCGGCTTTCCGTTTTAACCTGGAGATCGTAGCTGCAGTACCTGTCCGCAAGGCGGGTGGTTCGATGGCGGCGCATGCGTATCAGCAAATGGAACATCCTGTATTAGCCGAATGCATTGAGGCACATGCTGGAATTGATATCGGCGATACGTTAATTGGGATGCACTTAAAGAGAGTCGCTGTACCTGTCCGCCTCAGTCGTCATCGATTAGGACATGCACATGTGACTTTTGCGAAAACGCGTCCGAAGCTGATTGGCGGAGAACGAGCCGTTTATACAAGATCATAGCTTCGATATATTTCTAATATAATGTTGAATGATGAAGACGCTTTACCACTTGAATATTCGGGTTTTCATAAAAAAGAAGTCGATTTTTCAAAAAAAACTTTTACATTTTACTCAAAAACCGTGTACAATGAGATGGTGAAAACATCGAATGGAAATAGATTGGAGAGGATTTCGCTGATGAAACATTTACCTGAGCAAGACGCACAAGTATTCAAAGCAATTCAACTAGAGCGGAAACGCCAGCAGGACAAAATCGAATTAATTGCATCAGAAAACTTCGTAAGCGAAGCAGTCATGGAAGCACAGGGCTCTGTATTAACAAACAAATACGCTGAGGGCTATCCTGGTAAACGCTACTATGGCGGCTGTGAACATGTAGACGTTGTGGAAGATATCGCACGTGACCGCGCAAAAGAAATTTTTGGCGCTGAGTATGTGAACGTACAGCCTCACTCAGGTGCTCAAGCGAACATGGCCGTATACTTTACAATTCTTGAGCATGGCGATACAGTACTGGGCATGAACTTATCACATGGCGGGCATTTAACACACGGAAGCCCTGTAAACTTTAGTGGTGTACAGTACAACTTTGTAGAATATGGTGTAGATAAAGAAACTCAGCATATCGACTATCAAGATGTACTTGAAAAAGCACGTGAACATAAGCCGAAACTTATCGTTGCGGGTGCAAGTGCATACCCACGTCAAATTGATTTCAAAAAGTTCCGTGAGATTGCTGATGAAGTCGGTGCTTACTTTATGGTCGACATGGCTCACATTGCTGGTCTTGTTGCAGCAGGTCTTCATCCAAATCCAGTTCCTTACGCAGATTTTGTGACAACGACAACTCACAAAACATTACGCGGACCTCGCGGCGGAATGATTCTATGCCGTGAAGAGTTTGGTAAAAAGATCGACAAATCGATTTTCCCTGGTATTCAAGGTGGACCACTGATGCATGTCATCTCTGCAAAAGCTGTTTCTTTCGGTGAAGTATTGAACGGAGATTTCAAAACATATGCACAAAACGTCATTGATAATGCAAAACAACTAGCTGAAACTCTTTTATCTGAAGATATTCAGCTTGTATCTGGCGGAACAGATAACCATCTTGTTCTCATCGACTTGCGTTCTCTTGGCATCACAGGAAAAATTGCAGAAAACGTTCTTGATGAAATCGGTATTACAGTGAACAAAAATGCAATTCCTTATGATCCAGAGAAACCATTTGTCACAAGTGGTGTACGTGTAGGTACAGCAGCAGTAACAAGCCGCGGTTTTGATCAAGAAGCGATGAAAGAAGTCGGTTCCATTATTGCACTTGCGCTAAAGCATCATGAAGATGAAGCGAAATTAGAAGAGGCGAAAAAGCGTGTATCTGATCTTACGGCCCGTTTCCCTCTATATAACGAATTAGATTATTAAAAAACAGACCCATTTGCCTATATTTGGCATGTGGGTTTTTTTTGTAGGATTTGCGAATCATATTGAAAGATGATGTCTTTTTATGTAGAATTGTAGGAAGTGTGCAAAGTTCACCGGAAGATGACAGAAAAGGAGTTGTAGCAAGCAATGGCAAAGGTTTATGTATTTGATCACCCGCTTATTCAGCACAAACTTACATATATTCGTGACGTTCATACAGGAACTAAAGAATTTAGAGAGCTAGTGGATGAAGTCGCAACATTAATGGCATTTGAAATCACAAGAGATTTACCGCTTGAAGAGGTAGATGTAGAAACACCTGTACAAGTAGCGAAATCAAACGTGATCTCAGGGAAGAAACTCGGTGTTGTGCCAATTTTAAGAGCAGGTCTTGGAATGGTAGACGGGATTTTGAAACTCATTCCAGCTGCTAAAGTGGGACATGTTGGTTTATACCGTGATCCGAAAACATTAAAGCCTGTTGAATATTATGTGAAGCTTCCATCTGATGTGGAAGAACGTGAATTTATCGTAGTAGACCCAATGCTTGCAACTGGCGGCTCAGCAGTCGAAGCGTTAAACAGCTTGAAAAAACGCGGTGCGAAAAACATTCGCTTTATGTGTCTGATTGCTGCCCCTGAAGGTGTAGAGGAAATGCAAAAGCATCATCCAGATGTTGATATCTACATTGCAGCATTAGATGAGAAACTAAACGAAAAAGGTTACATCATCCCAGGTCTTGGTGATGCTGGTGACCGTATGTACGGAACGAAATAAGAAAGTCTTAATAAAAGCCCACATGCAAACGTGCATGTGGGCTTTTTGAAATATATGACAAACGGTTGATACCGTTCTTAGAAAAATCAATGTATACTGAACATTGGCTGTTTTTTTCAATGATTGTCACATCTCTCCTAAAGTTTGATGAAATTGTGAACATTTTGTGTGCTCTATCACTATAGAAAAGTTTTTTAACTTTCAACCGATTGACACATCATAGACGCTATTGTATGCTAAACGAGGGTATTATGGTAAGGTTTTCATAGCCTATAGCACTCTACTAATCCTCATTGTGAACCCTTTAATAATCAGGGTTTGTATCAACGAATGAAGCAGCATCCCATAGATCTAAAGATTTCAAGTCTGATTGTGCAATTAGACCGATGGGTGATTGATTTTTTTCGAATAGGACGGCTTATCATAAGCGTCTTCTACGCAGTTTTCATCACCATTTATCACCTTTTTTACAATACTTTTCATCGGGAGTCAGATGAATGAACGATCCAAACGCGATTTTCCGCAGACAGAGTAAATACATGTTCTATCTATTGGCAATTTTTGTGTTTGGCTATGCCATGCCTGGTTTTAAACCACTGTTTCTTGGTTTCATTATCGGCACAATTTTTGCTTTCTTTAATTTATTCCTACTTATACGGAGAATGCACGCTTTTGATCGAGCGGTTAAAAAAGGAAAATCCATTCGTTCAATGGGAAGTACAGCCAGGTGGGCCAACGCGATTCTCGCAGTAGCGATTGCTTGGCGTTACCCTAATGAAGTTCATCTGGCAGGTGTTGTTATAGGATTAATGACAATATATCCTGTCATTATGATAGATTCCTTCATTCAACTTAAACGTTCTACTATGGAAGAGAGGTGAATACTCTTTGGGTCACAGTTCAAAAACTACAGAATTTTTAGGGTTAACGTTCAACTTATCCAATGTTCTCATGATTACGATTGCTAGTATCATCGTTCTTCTCATAGCGGTGCTGACTACTCGTGTTCTGTCTATTCGTCCGACTAAGGCGCAGAACTTCATGGAATGGATCGTTGATTTTGTTCGAAATATCATAGGTAGTTCGATGGACATGAAAACAGGAGCCCCATTTCTAGCGCTTGGCGTTACATTACTCATGTACATATTTGTTTCAAACATGCTTGGACTGCCGTTCTCGATTACGGTCGATCACAACTTGTGGTGGAAATCACCAACTGCTGATCCTGCAATCACAATGACACTAGCAATTATGGTCATGGGACTTACACACTTCTACGGTGTCAAGGCAAAAGGAGTCAAGGAATATACGAAAGACTTCTTCAAGCCAATCCCATATTTAGTGCCGCTGAAAATCATTGAAGAATTTGCAAACACGCTAACACTTGGTTTGCGTCTTTACGGAAATATTTTCGCTGGAGAGATTCTTCTTGGGTTACTTGCAGGACTTGCGACCAATTTCTACACGCAAAATATTGCGCTTGGTATCGTTGGTACATTAGGTGCCATCGTGCCGATGATTGTATGGCAGGCATTCAGTTTGTTTGTCGGAACAATCCAGGCATTTATCTTCACCATGCTGACAATGGTGTACATTTCCCATAAAGTCAGCGACGAACACTAAAAAATTGAGAGTCCAAAAAGGACGTTATTTTAAAGGAGGAGCTTTTTAATGAATTTAATAGCAGCAGCAATTGCAATCGGTTTAGGAGCACTAGGAGCAGGTATTGGTAACGGTCTAATCGTATCTAAAACAGTTGAAGGAATCGCTCGTCAGCCAGAAGCTGGTAGAGAACTAAGAACACTTATGTTCATCGGGGTCGCTTTAGTTGAGGCACTTCCAATTATCGCTGTCGTTATCGCATTCTTGGCATTCTTTGGTTAATATGTGAGAAGCGTTCTAATATGAATTTTAATGGCGAAGATCAGATTAGTTCGAAACTTCGCCATTCCTTTATGTTTTGTTTCTTAACATATTATTTAAAGAAGGGAGTTGCCGTACTAAATGTCTCAGTTACCAGTGGTTTTAGGAGCAGGGGGCTTAAGCTTCAACGCCGGTGATATGTTATTCCAGCTTATCGCTATGCTCATCTTGCTTGCACTTTTAAAGAAATTTGCGCTTAAGCCTTTATTAGGGATTATGAAACAGCGTGAAGATTATATAGGAAATGAAATTTCAAGTGCTGAAGAAAAGCACGTTCAAGCTGAAAAGCTTCTTGAAGAACAACGTGTCTTATTGAAAGAAGCACGCGAAGAATCACATACACTCATCGAAAATGCGAAAAAGATTGGTGAGAAACAAAAAGAAGAGATCATTCAAGCAGCACGTCAAGAATCAGAGCGCTTGAAAGAGTCTGCTAGAACTGAAATCGTGAAAGAAAAAGAACAAGCTGTGGCTGCACTGCGTGAGCAGGTTGCATCACTATCTGTGCTGATTGCATCTAAAGTGATTGAAAAAGAACTTGATGAGCAGGCACAAGAGAAATTGATTCAAGAGTACCTTAAAGAGGCAGGCGAAAGCCGATGAGCGTAACTATTGTCTCTAAGCGTTACGCTTCTGCTCTTTTTGACATCGTTCTTGCTTCTTCGGCAGTAGACGAAACTGAAAAAGAGCTGAATGAGATCAAAAAAGTTCTAAAGGCTGATCAAGAACTCAATGACTTCCTTGTTCATCCAAAGATTACGGCAGACAAAAAGAAACAGTTGATTGCAGAAGCTTTCAAAGGTGTTTCTACTTATGTATTGCACACAATGTATTTACTGATTGACCGCGGACGCACGAATATTTTCTCTGAAATGACGTCGGAGTTTGTGAAACTTGCAAACCGCACGAAACAAATAGACGATGCGGTCGTGTATTCAGTGAAACCGCTGAGCGGTGCTGAAATTCAATCTTTATCTGAAGTATTTGCCAAAAAAGCCGGAGTCACATCACTACGTGTTGAAAATGTGATTGACAAGGATCTAATAGGCGGAGTGAAAATCCGTATCGGAAACCGCATTTATGACGGCAGTGTCAGCGGAAAGCTTTCCCGCATTGAACGTCAGCTTGCAGGCGAAAATCGTTAGAAGGGGTGAAACCTTAGTGAGTATCAAAGCTGAAGAGATTAGCGCGCTGATAAAGCAGCAAATCCAAAACTATCAATCAGAAATTGAAGTAAAAGATGTCGGTACAGTCATTCAAGTAGGGGACGGTATCGCGCGTGTACATGGCCTTGACAACATTATGGCAGGAGAGCTGGTTGAGTTCTCTAACGGTGTAATGGGTATGGCTCAAAACCTTGAGGAGTCTAACGTAGGTATCGTTATTTTAGGACCTTACAAAGATATCCGCGAAGGTGACGACGTAAAACGTACAGGTCGTATCATGGAGGTTCCAGTAGGTGAAGAGTTAATCGGACGTATTGTGAACCCGCTTGGTCAGCCTGTTGATGGACTAGGTCCAATCTTAACAAGCAAAACACGTCCAATCGAAAGTGAAGCACCTGGCGTTATGGATCGTAAATCTGTACATGAGCCGCTTCAAACAGGAATTAAAGCAATTGATGCCTTGATTCCAATCGGCCGCGGACAGCGTGAATTGATCATTGGTGACCGTCAAACAGGTAAAACATCTGTTGCAATCGATACGATTCTAAACCAAAAAGATCAAGACATGATCTGTATTTATGTAGCTATCGGACAAAAAGAATCTACGGTTCGTGGTGTTGTTGAAACACTTCGTAAGCATGGTGCGCTTGACTACACAATCGTTGTCACAGCTTCTGCATCACAGCCGGCTCCACTTCTTTACCTTGCTCCTTATGCAGGTGTAACGATGGGTGAGGAATTCATGTATAACGGCAAGCACGTACTTGTTGTCTATGATGACCTTTCTAAACAAGCGGCAGCTTACCGTGAGCTTTCATTATTGCTTCGTCGTCCTCCAGGTCGTGAGGCATTCCCTGGTGATGTTTTCTATCTTCACTCTCGTTTATTAGAACGTGCAGCGAAGCTTAGTGACGAAAAGGGTGGCGGTTCTATCACAGCATTGCCTTTCGTAGAAACGCAGGCTGGCGATATCTCTGCATATATCCCAACAAACGTTATTTCCATCACAGATGGACAAATTTTCTTACAATCTGACCTCTTCTTCTCAGGCGTACGTCCAGCGGTAAACGCAGGATTGTCTGTATCCCGTGTAGGTGGTTCTGCACAAATCAAAGCGATGAAAAAGGTAGCAGGTACACTTCGTCTGGATCTTGCTTCTTATCGTGAGCTTGAAGCATTCGCTCAGTTTGGATCTGATCTAGACCAAGCCACTCAAGCGAAATTAAACCGTGGTGCAAGAACAGTTGAAGTCTTAAAACAAGACTTGAACAAACCGCTTAAAGTTGAAAAACAAGTAGCGATTCTTTACGCACTAACAAGAGGATATTTAGACGATGTAGCCATTGCTGATGTTAAACGTTTTGAAGCTGAGTTATTCTTGTACATTGAAGAAAACCATAAAGGCTTGTTTGACACGATCTCTCAAACAGGAAATATGCCTGCTGATGAAGAGTGGAAGACAGCAATCGAAGGCTTTAAACGTACGTTTGCACCAAGCAACTAATTAGTAATCTTTCCGAGAGAAAAAGATTCTCTTTTTCTCTCTTTTCACGTAAATGAACACGGATTCCTGAAAAAAGGTGGTGAAATCTTTGGCCTCATTACGCGATATAAAGTCAAGGATCACGTCAACGAAAAAATCGAGTCAGATCACAAAAGCGATGCAAATGGTATCAGCTGCGAAACTGAATCGTGCTGAAAACAATGCGAAGTCTTTTGTTCCTTACATGGAGAAAATCCAGGAAGTGGTTGCTGCAATCGCAACTGGAACAAGTGCTAAGCACCCAATGCTTCTTTCAAGACCTGTCAAGAAAACAGGGTATCTCGTCATTACATCTGATCGAGGGCTTGCAGGACCTTTTAACAGCTCGATTTTGCGTGCCGCTTACCAAACCATTCAATCTCGTCATCAATCCGCTGATGAATATGCGGTGATTGTCATTGGTAAAATCGGACGCGACTTCTTCAAAAAGCGTGGTATTCCAGTTATTTCTGAAGTAACAGGGCTTGGAGACGAAGTAGCGTTTGCTGATATTAAAGAATTAGCAAGCAGTACAGTTCAAATGTTCTCTGATGAAGCGTTTGACGAACTTTATATGTTCTACAACCACTTTGTCAGTGCGATTTCACAAGAAGTAACAGAGAAGAAATTATTGCCGCTAACGGACCTTTCGGCCGCAGCGACACCAAATAAACGTTCCGCATCTTATGAGTTTGAGCCTTCTGAAGAAGAAATTCTTGAAGTTCTCCTTCCTCAATATGCAGAGAGTTTGATTTTCGGTGCGCTTCTTGACAGCAAAGCAAGTGAACATGCTGCAAGAATGACAGCAATGAAGAGTGCAACAGACAACGCAAAAGAATTGATCGACAGCCTGACACTCTCTTACAACCGTGCTCGTCAAGCAGCGATTACACAAGAGATTACAGAAATTGTCGGCGGAGCAGCTGCCTTAGAATAGAAATAATTGTCAGGAGGGAATGCAATGAAAACAGGACGCATCAGTCAGATCATGGGACCAGTCGTAGACGTTCGTTTTGAAGACGGTCACTTGCCTGAGATTTATAATGCGATCAAAGTTTCGCATAAAGCGGAAAGCGAAAGTGAAGTTGATATCGACTTAACTTTAGAAGTAGCACTACATTTAGGTGACGATACAGTGAGAACCATCGCAATGGCATCAACAGACGGTGTGAAGCGCGGTATGGAAGCTGTAGACCTTGGAAAACCAATTTCAGTACCAGTTGGTAACGTAACACTTGGACGTGTATTCAACGTACTGGGAGATAACATTGACTTAGATGAGCCACTTGGTGTGGAAGCTCAAAGAGATCCAATCCACAGACAAGCGCCTTCTTTTGATCAACTTTCTACAGAAGTTGAAATTCTTGAAACAGGTATCAAAGTTGTTGACCTGCTTGCTCCTTACATCAAAGGTGGAAAGATCGGTCTATTCGGTGGAGCTGGTGTAGGTAAAACCGTTCTGATTCAAGAATTGATCAACAACATCGCACAAGAACACGGCGGTATTTCTGTATTCGCTGGTGTTGGAGAGCGTACACGTGAAGGAAACGACCTTTACTACGAAATGAAAGATTCTGGCGTTATCGAAAAAACAGCCATGGTCTTCGGTCAAATGAACGAGCCGCCAGGTGCACGTATGCGTGTTGCCCTAACTGGTTTGACAATGGCAGAGCATTTCCGTGATGAACAAGGTCAAGACGTATTGTTCTTCATCGATAATATCTATCGCTTTACACAAGCAGGTTCTGAAGTATCAGCCCTTCTTGGACGTATGCCTTCAGCGGTAGGTTATCAGCCGACACTTGCAACAGAAATGGGTCAGCTGCAAGAGCGTATCACGTCTACAAACGTAGGATCGGTTACATCGATTCAAGCGATCTATGTACCTGCGGATGACTATACAGATCCAGCTCCTGCAACGACGTTCGCTCACCTTGATGCAACGACAAACCTTGAGCGTAAGCTGACTGAAATGGGTATTTATCCAGCGGTTGATCCTCTTGCTTCAACATCTCGTGCACTTGCACCTGAGATCGTTGGCGAAGAGCATTATGCGATTGCGCGTGAAGTGCAGCAAACATTACAGCGTTATAAAGAGCTGCAGGATATTATTGCCATTTTAGGTATGGATGAATTATCTGAGGACGATAAGCTTGTGGTTCACAGAGCACGTCGTGTTCAATTCTTCCTATCTCAAAACTTCCACGTAGCAGAGCAGTTCACTGGCCAAAAGGGTTCTTATGTGCCATTGAAAGAAACTGTTAAAGGCTTCAAGGAAATCTTATCTGGTAAATACGATCACCTTCCAGAAGATGCATTCCGCTTAGTTGGACGCATTGAAGAAGTGGTTGAAAAAGCCAAAGAGATGGGTGTAGAGGCCTAATCTGGTCCTTAGGAGGGTAAAAGCATGAAGACCGTTCAAGTCAATATCGTTACTCCCGACGGCCCAGTGTATCAAGCGGATGTGGAAATGGTCAGTGTAAGAGCAGAAAGCGGTGAGCTTGGTATTTTAGCTGGCCACGTTCCAATGGTTGCTCCGCTAAAAATCGGTGCAGTTCGCTTAAAACATAGTGGATCAACTGAATTGGTTGCAGTAAGTGGCGGATTTGTTGAAGTCCGCCCTGAACAAGTAACAATTCTGGCTCAGGCCGCTGAAACATCAGACAAAGTTGATGTCGATCGTGCTAAATCAGCGAAACAGCGTGCTGAAGAGCATTTGAACCACCCGAATGAAAGTGATGTACGCCGGGCGGAACTCGCATTAAAACGGGCGTTAAACCGTTTAAATGTAGCAGGGAAATAAAACAGAAAATCCTTCTTATCACTGTGATAAGAAGGATTTTTTTTAGGATGACATGAGAGATTGATACATCGACACATAAGGATGAGATGCTTGCTTTTCTAGATATAAGTGCTCGCAAAATTGCGTACTACAATGCCATGTTTTATTATTTCTGCGTAAGCCAAGCGTATATTTGTGCGGAGAATCCATATAAGGCCGCACCACCCAGTCAGCATCTGAATGATGACGGATGACAACCTCTCCTATATACACACTCATCATCGCTTCTAATGCATCTATCGGCATTTTCCACTCAGCGAACAGCTGCTTGGTCAATGCATCAAAGTATAGTGATTCTAACTGATACAAGCTTTCCTCAGAGTAATCCAAAGAAATGTTATGAAAATGACACAATTGTGCTAATTCTTCTAGCTGTGTCTGTCTATAATCAAAGTAGAAAGCAATGGCCTCCCATTCATGATCAAATGAGGGAACCAATTCTCCGTACAAATCAACAAAGTCAGGAAAAGAATCTTTCAATGTGTTCAGCTCCTTCCACACGCAGTATATCATCTCCTTGGCATCAGGATAAGAGGGGATTCACACTAAATGTAGCTCTTTTTTCCAAATGATTCATCTTTCCGATTTTCGAGGATATAATGAAAGGGAGTTTTCCTTTACAGAAATAAATAAAAGGAGGATTCAACTGTATGGAAGACGTAGGACAACAAGCAATCGTGGGCATTGTGATCCACCTATTTTTTATCGCGGTTACATGGTGGGCACTGCTTGCTGTAAATATTGATCCACTCATTAAAAAAGGGAAAATCGTTCAAGCAAAGCTGCTGATGATGCTCATTACCATTGCTATCGCATCTGCAGTCAGCAATTTCTTCCTTGATTACTTAAATTTCTCGAGACAAATTCCTTATATGTTCTAACATAAAAGGTTTGGTCACAGCCTTCTGCGGGAACGTAAAAAGAAGGGTCAAAAGGCTCGCCTTTTGTTGACTTTTCCACGTATGCATTGACCTCCTTGCGGCAACACTTGTAGCAAGGGGGAATGACAAGTGAGAAAGTATTTGAAAGGTTGGCCATTATTTGCGTTTATTCTTTTTTTTGTTCTGATGATTCAAGGTGTTCGTGCGGAAGAATCTTCCCCGCTCGCTCAAATAGCAGAAGGTCTAAAAAACCAGCAAATTGAAGTCGATGGATGGACCCTTCATGCCAAGACAAATGTAGATATTTCATCCGAACAATTTTCAAAAAAAGTGAAACGTTTGAAAGACGAACTACGACAGTATGAGTGGACCGAAAAAAAAGAACAACATGTCACCAAAGTCACAGGAATTTACAAAGATGAAAAAAATGATACAGAATCGAAAATTTTACTCGTGAAGACCGACACAAAATCCAATCAAAAGTCGTATTTATTATATGAGCAAAAAGGTGCTCGCCCACTGAATACCTGGGAGCATACATATGATCAGTTCGTACGTCATGCAAAAAGCATATTACAAGAGAAAATTGTAATTTTTACTTGTCTCGATGGTCATGTAAATGGTATGATGGATGTTGTTTTGCAAAAAAAAGCTGAAATGTTAGCAAATGAATTTCAAGCAAAACCAGTTGAGTATCTCGTTGAGTCTAATTTTGTGTCGCTTTCCGCTTACACAGATAAGTGGGAACAGTTCATTATGACTTCAAATGATAAAATGAATGTTCAAATTGCCATCAGAAGTTCGGAAATGAACGAAAATCATACGATTACGGTTGGCACACCAATCGTAACGACTGAATATTAATATAGAGAATTTGGGACGCGGAGGGGAAGACCTTGGAAAAAATCATCGTCCGCGGCGGTCAAAAGTTAAACGGCACAGTTAAAGTAGAAGGCGCAAAAAATGCCGTTTTACCAGTTATCGCTGCATCTTTGTTAGCAAGTACAGAAAAAAGCGTAATTTGTGATGTACCTACGCTCTCCGATGTATATACAATCAATGAAGTGTTACGTCATTTAGGAGCAGAAGTACATTTTGAAAATAACGAAGTATCAGTTGATGCATCTCATGCACTAGAAACTGAGGCTCCGTTTGAGTATGTCCGTAAAATGCGAGCATCCGTGCTTGTCATGGGACCACTTTTAGCAAGAACAGGTCATGCAAGAGTTGCATTACCTGGAGGCTGTGCGATTGGTTCAAGACCAATTGATCAGCATTTAAAAGGCTTTGAAGCAATGGGAGCTAAAATTCAAGTAGGTAATGGTTTCATCGAGGCTGAAGTAAAAGGCCGTTTAAAAGGTGCAAAAATCTATTTGGATTTCCCAAGTGTAGGGGCAACTGAAAACATCATCATGGCAGCAGCATTAGCTGAAGGAACAACGATTTTAGAAAACGTAGCAAAAGAACCTGAAATTGTTGATTTAGCAAACTACATCAATGCCATGGGCGGTAAGGTTCGCGGTGCTGGTACTGGTACAATCAAAATCGAAGGTGTGGAAACACTTCACGGTGCAAAACACAACATCATCCCTGACAGAATTGAAGCAGGTACTTTCATGGTGGCAGCAGCCATTACAGAAGGAAATGTTCTTGTAAAAGGCGCAGTGCCAGAGCACATGACATCACTTGTGGCAAAAATGGAAGAAATGGGTATTCAGATCATTGAAGAAGAAGAAGGTTTAAGAGTCATTGGACCATCTGAGCTCAAGCCAATCGATCTAAAAACAATGCCGCATCCTGGGTTCCCAACGGATATGCAATCTCAGATGATGGCGCTATTGCTTCGTGCGAACGGAACAAGCATGATCACAGAAACGGTGTTTGAAAACCGCTTTATGCATGCTGAAGAATTCCGCCGCATGAATGGCGATATTAAAATTGAGGGTCGCTCTGTCATTATCAATGGGCCGGTTCAACTTCAAGGTGCTGAAGTGGCAGCGACTGATTTAAGAGCAGGAGCAGCACTTGTACTTGCTGGATTAGTGGCAGAAGGTCATACACGTGTCACTGAGTTGAAGCATATTGACCGTGGTTATGTGAACTTCCACCAAAAGCTTGCAGCAATCGGTGCAGATATTGAAAGAGTAAACGATGAATCAGCAGATGTGACACAAGAACAAGTTGTATCAGATCTGAACGCTTAATCATGAAAGAAATCAGTGTGTCCATTGGGGCATGCTGATTTTTTTTTTAGAATCATAGAATGCCTCATTTCACGAAGCTTATCATTAGTGTATCCAACCATCTTAAATTTTATTCATACAGACGAACAGTAAAATCCATTCTAAGAACAGGCCCATACCTTCATAAAAGACTTGTCCACTAAATGAAAGAAGCTGTCATATTAGCTTGTCCCTGCCCATAGGATAAAAGAGATTCAATGACAAATGGGGGCAGCCAAATATGAAACCAATGATATGGACAATCGCAGGAATATGCATCATCATTTTAATGATTCCAACATTACTTGTGTTGCCGACGTTCCAAGGGAAGCAGGCGGCCAGCCAGCACGTAGCAGCAGAACCATCAGTTAAAAAAGAAGTGAAGGGTTCAGTCAAATTGAAGCAATCACCCGTCGCTATCCCCGTCTATCGCTCAGCTCATCAGCAGGTAGAAAACATCCCCTTAGAAGAGTATGTGATCGGTGTCGTAGCATCTGAAATGCCAGCTGATTTTGAAATGGAAGCACTCAAGGCACAGGCGCTCGCAGCAAGAACGTATATCGTCAGACAAATGATCAGTGATAAGACTGTCAAATCACCTAAGGGCTCTCTTGTAGATGATACCCAAATGTTCCAAGTTTACAAAAACAAACAGGAACTCAAGAAAATTTGGGGGAAAGCGTACAATTGGAAATTAAAAAAGGTCACGGAAGCTGTCGCCAGCACACAAGGAAAAGTGCTGACTTATGACGAGAAACCAATTGATGCTTCATTCTTTTCAACAAGTAACGGAAAAACGGAAAATGCCGAAGCCTATTGGAAAAACGAAATCCCTTATTTGAAAAGTGTCTCAAGTAAATGGGACGAAAAATCGCCAAAATTTCAAAATAAGAAAACCATCTCGGTCAGTGAATTTCAGCAAAAATTAGGTGTGACGCTCACTCAGCAGGCTCAGGTCGGACAGATTGTAGAACGGACACCAGGAAATCAGGTAGCGAAAGCCGTGATCAACGGAAAAACAATGTCAGGCCGAGACATTCGAGAATCACTAGGCCTTCATTCAGCGGACTTCACATGGGAACGCCAAGGCCAGCAGATTGTCATTACAACAAAAGGATATGGTCATGGTGTAGGCATGAGTCAATATGGTGCGCATTATATGGCGCAGGCAGGCAAAAAAGTAGATGCCATCGTGAAGCATTATTATAAAGGAATTCAAATCGAATCAGCCGATCGTTTTCTCAACACGTATATGGCTAAAAAATAAAGCAAAGGTGCCTCAGAAATGAGGCATTTTTTTGTGTGTTCAAAGAGATTTGAACAGAATGTGTCAAATCGCGACTTAAGACGCAGATCAGGAAATCTTAAACATTTATGTCCTGACAAGAACTGATGGCCGATACAAAGTCCCTCGAAAGACAGAGAAAACGAGAGAATAATGGGTGTGTTAGGTGAAAATATCTAGACATCTGACAGAATTTTAGTGATTTTGATGAAAGAGAAAAAGGGACCGAGTCCTATACCATTCCAAGACAGAATAATTTACGATTAAGATGTTTCAATCAAATACATAAGGAGGAAGAAAAAGTATGTTGAAAAAAGTAATCACACTCGTAACCTTAACTGTATTGACATTATCTATGTCAATCTCTTCACCAGTATTTGCAGAAGCATCTACAGTCAAAAAACATAATAAAGATGTAAGAGTCACAATCTTGCTTGATGCAAGTGGAAGCATGGCAAGAAAAGTAGAGGGGGAGCGCAAATTTGATCTCGCTAAACAAGAGGTATTTAAATTTGCTCAGTCACTTCCAAAAGACGCTAAAATTCGTATGAGCTTGTTTGGTTCTGAAGGAAACAACAAAAATTCAGGTAAAGCTCAATCATGTGAAGTCATTAGAGGCGTTTACGGCGTACAGCCTTATGAAAAGGACAGCTTCGAAAACTCTTTAAACGGACTTGGGCCAACTGGCTGGACACCGATTGCACGTGCACTTGAAAATGCAAAGCAAGCGGATGAGCAGCTTACTGCAGGAACAAAGCATATTGTGTACTTAATCACTGATGGTGAGGAAACTTGTGGCGGAGATCCAGTAAAAGTAGCAAAAGAATTGCATAACTCAAAAGGATCAACTGTTGTAAATGTGATCGGATTAGACTTTAACGATGGCTATGAAGGTCAATTGAAGCAAGTAGCCAAAGCTGGTAAAGGCCATTACTACCAAGCAAGTACTGGTAAAGAAATGGGTTCTATCTTTTCAGCAGAATCATTAAAACTACACGAATAACTTGCTGAACAAAAGGGAAACGATTGATTCATGCTTTCGTTTCTCTTTTTCTGTACAAAAGTAAAAAAGGGAGGTTTTTATTGATGAAAAAAAACATCGTATTAACCATTTTGGCTAGTCTTGTCCTGCTTCTTTCTTCACCAGCTCATGCTGTAACAAAACAGGAGCCGCCTGCGCATGTGGTGATATTACTCGATTTAAGCGGGAGCATGGCACAATCAGTTGAAGGTGAAAGGAAAATTGAAATCGCCAAACGGTCTATTCAAAGCTTTGCAAGCATTTTATCAGAAGATACACAAGTTCTGCTTCGTGTGTTTGGTCATGAAGGAACCAATAAAAATGCAGGGAAAGCTGTTTCTTGTTCAAGTTCTGAAGCTGTTTACGGATTTGGATCATATGAGCCATCAACCTTTCAGCAAGCACTGAATGTGTATAAGCCAACTGGCTGGACACCACTTGCAAAAGCATTAACGGATACGAAACAAGATTTTGAAGATCACCAAGCTGAAGGGAAAAATATTGTCTATGTTGTCAGTGATGGTGAAGAAACTTGTGGTGGAAGCCCTTCACAAGCAGCAAAGGAATTACATGAAGACGGAATAGATACAATCGTCAATATCATTGGCTTCGATGTGAATGAAAAGGAAGCAAAAAGTCTTAAATCTGTTGCAAAAGCGGGTGGAGGACAATATCAACCGGCTGCAAATGCCGAAGAATTGAACCATATTCTTCAACAGGAAGCGAGCGCTTTTGGTCGGTAGAGAGTGAATGGCAGCTGGGGAAAACAACCCCAGCTGTTTTTAAGTTGACGATTAATTCAAAGTCGTTTCTAATTCATCAATTCGTTTCTCCACATAATGCTGATCCTTTCTTGCATGGAAGGTTTCGGCTTTTTCTAATATGGCAGCCGTATTATACTCGGGAATCTGTGAGTAGCTCTCATACACACCTTTAGGAATTAAAACGTTCCCTTCCGGCCAATAAACTGCGATATTGCCGCGTCTCAACTCTCCGAATTGAGCCACTCCTTGATAGGATCCATATTGATTAAAGAGAACAACTGGATCACCTTCTTGGACGTAAAGCTCTTTTGCATCTTCTTCATTCATTAGGATAGAATGACGTTTTCCACCATTAAAGGCATCCTTTTCACTGTAGATCATGGAGTTGAATTGCTTTCCTCTTCTTGTCGTGATATTGAAATGTCCTTCGGTTTTTCGATATTGAGGCAGCTGGGCAGGAAGAAGATGTCCCTTGCCGTCTGGTGTTGGACACACGCCATCTTCACAAAGCCATGCGCCTCCCCATTGAAAAACGTCTCCCTTGTGACGTAAATGCTGGATGCCATCATAGTTTCGGTTGGCGACCGCAATCTCACGACGAATGTCTTCAGCTGTTTCAAAATGTATCAGCTCGGCATCTTCCGGCCGGACTCTTTTCGCAAGATCAACATAAATGTCCCATTCTGCTCTGGCTTCCTCAATACGAGGTCCTTCAATTTCTGGACTGAAATATACCATGCGTTCCGTACTGGTTGATGTGCCGCCGCCTGGTTGTTCATACCTTGTCATAGCAGGCAGCACAATCACCGCCTCTTCAGCGTCTACCAGCGTAGAGGTATTCAAAATGATATCTTGGTGAACACGGAGTTCAAGTTCAGATAATGCTTTTTCGATCGCTTCCGGATTTGGCATCGTTTCTAAAAAGTTTCCGCCACTCGTAAACAGCATTTTGAGTTTTTGTGGATGGTCTTTTGGGAGAGCCATCTTTTCAAAGGATTGCCCAATGGTGTCACCATGCCATTTAGGAATGTCAAACCCCCATATACGTTCGATTCTTTCAATATTCTCTTCATCAAAATCACTACCTGGCAAAACGAATGGATCAGCGCCCATTTCACCAGAACCTTGGACGCCACTATGCCCCCGGATTGGCATGACACCACAATGTTTCCTGCCGATAAATCCGCGCAGCATCGCAAGGTTGGCAACCTGTGATATATTATCAGTTGCAAAGCGGTGCTGAGTAAGGCCCATACTCCAAATAAAAACGCCTGAATTAGCATTGGCAAGCAGTGTCGCAAATTCCTTCATTCTTTCTTTTGATAAACCTGATGATGCTTCTAGGTCCTCCCACTTCAATTGTGCGACATGCTGCTTTAAATCCTGTATGCCTGTTGTATGTTTTTGAATAAATTCGTGATCAAGAGCCGAATGGGGAGCATGCTGCTCCATGTCAAACCAATGCTTGATGACGCCGTTCATGAACGCAATATCTCCGCCTATATTGACTTGGTAAAAATCATCTGCAATTTTTGTACCGAATAAAGCACTCTCTGGAATAGAAGGAACCCAATACTTTTCCATAGCAGGCTCTTTATACGGATTGATGACGATAATTTTTGTTCCCTTCTTTTTAGCAGCGTACATATATTTAGTGGAAACAGGCTGATTGTTTGCTGCGACAGATCCCCAAAAAATTAATACATCCGTTCCAATCCAATCACTGTAATTACAGCTGGAAGCACCGATGCCAAGGGACCGTTTAAGAGCGGTTTTACTTGGTGAATGGCAAATGCGAGAAGCATTATCAATATGATTCGTCCCTATAAATCGAGCAGCCTTTGCAGCCGTATAATAAACTTCATTTGTAATTCCTCTGGCGGTTAAATAGAAAGCAAGCTGCCGTTTATCAATTGATTGGATTTTAGCTGCGATTTGATCTAGTGCATCATCCCAAGAAATACGTGTAAAGGCATTGTCACCTTTTTTTCGGATCAATGGATAAGGAATCCGCCCAAGCTTGCGAAGAGAAGTGCTGTCCATTTGCTTTAGCTGATGAATATCTTCAAACCATTTTGGATCAATAGCTGGCATTGTGTTAAGACGAAGCACATTTAGTCTTGTGGTGCATATATGAGGTCCTGCGAGCGTTTGATCATACAGTCCTGAGACGCCAAGGGCACAGCCGTCACAAACACCCTGCGTTAAAATACGATACGCGTAGGGAAGGTTATCTTTGTTCTCCCAAGCCACTTTCATCGTATCTCGAATGTGTTTCGGTTTCACTTTGCCAAGCCCCATTGGTACAAAAGACGCCCATAGCTTTGGTGAGGGTTTTTTATTGAGTTTAACAGGCCCCTTATGTTTTGTTTTCCCCATGAGATCATCACCCTCCTAATACTTTGTAAAGCGTTTTCATATCTAAAAATTACCTTTAGATTGTGATTCTGTCAAATTCAAATTAAGATCGGGCTGAGACAGAGGAAGCAGCAGATAGGTTTTTTTCTCTTAGCTGCTGAATATCCTTTCGAATCAGAAGTGATATGATAAAAGCAATGAAAAATAAGCCAGAGAACACCATAAGGCTTTGTGTGTAATTACCTGTTATATCTCGGATGAAGGATGAAAATAGTGGTCCTGCTAATCCCGCAGCGGCCCAAGCAGTCAAAATATAACCATGTATGGCACCAAGCTGCTTTGTACCAAACAAATCCCCAATATAGGCTGGAATTGAAGCAAATCCTCCTCCATAGCACGTATAAATGATCGCCATGACGATTGAAAAGATGAACGGTTCTTTTAAATAGGGGAGTAAAGGAAAAGCAATGAGCTGGATACTGAAAAAAATCGTATACGTATTCGGTCTTCCTATATAATCTGAAAACGATGCCCAGCCAATGCGTCCTAAACCATTAAAAGCACCTAAAATGCCCACAAGAGTAGCTGCAGCACCTGCAGTGAACCCAACACTTTCTTGAGCAAGAGGTGACGCTACTGAAATAATAGCGATTCCGCATGTGATATTAATAAAAAGCATAAGCCACAAATAATAAAAACGTCTTGTTTTGATCGCTTCATTTGCTGTAAGCTGTGATAAATCTTGAGGGATTTTTCTTTTCTTTGTTTTGAATACATCAAATTGTTTGACGTCATCAGGTGTTGGTGGTGATAAATAAAGAGATGAGATCACCATGATGATAAAATAGGAGATTCCAAGAATATAAAAAGTATTTGCGATATTCACTTTTTCAATGAGATATTGAATAATTGGGCTGCAAATAAGAGAAGCAAACCCAAACCCCATAATGGCTAAGCCGGTTGCAAGACCTCTTCGATCCGGAAACCATTTGACTAGAGTTGATACAGGTGCAATATAGCCTACCCCTAAACCTATTCCAGCGAGTACACCATAAAATAAATAGAGGAGAGGCAGTGATGACATGTGGACAGCGAATCCTGACCCAGTCATTCCGATGCCGAAGAAAATAGCTGAGAAGAGCCCCGATGCCCTTGGACCATACCTTTCAACGAAATGTCCCATAAAAGCAGCAGATAAACCTAAAAATAAAATAGCAATACTGAAGGTGAGACTTATTTCTGTTAATGACCACTGAAAGGCTTCATGTAAAGGATTCGTAAAAACACTCCAAGCATAAACAGACCCAATAGATAAATGAATTCCTACAGCACTTGCTGCGATGAGCCAGCGATTTTTCGATTTGTTCATTTTGTTCCCCCCATATAAAGCAGTCAAGAAGTTTGATAAGATAGAAATATGTTACATTTTTATGACTTTTTAAAATAATATCACAATTTGATTGGATCATATAACTAAATTTGCATTGAAAGGAAGATCATACAATGAATCCTTCTGTTAAAAAGAAACGAGTTATACACCAATACAATGAAGGCCAGTTTACCTGCAAAACTGATGAAATTGTAGAAGAATATCCTTTAACTGTGATGGTAAATGGAGAAGAATTTGTGACCCTTGTTTGTTCACCAGAGCACTTGAAAGAATTGGTTATCGGCTTTTTGGCTTCAGAAGGGGTCATTCGATTTGAAAAAGAGATTAAAAGGTTTACAATAGATGAAAGTATGGGTTTTGCCTATGTTGATTTAGTTCACTCAAGTGGATTTGATTCATCAGATTTTACAAAACGAGTGATTGGTTCATGCTGCGGGAAAGGAAGACACTTTTATTTCCTTCAAGATGTGAAGACGGCAAAAACAGCCATTGATCGAATCAGTATTTCTGCTGAAACCTGTATGCATCTCATGAAGTGTTTGCAAGAAGAAAGCCAATTATTTCAACATACTGGCGGAGTGCATAATGCTGGACTGTGTGACACAGAGAAGCTATTCATCACTAGAACTGATATAGGAAGACATAATGCTTTAGATAAAATTTATGGATACTGTTTACTTCAGCGAATTCCACTTAGAGATAAAATCCTTGTTTTTAGCGGCCGGATATCGTCAGAAGTTCTATTGAAGGCAGCAAAACTAGGAGTGTCTATCGTCATTTCAAAATCAGCACCTACTGAGCTGGCGCTTAAAATGGCAGAAGAATTAAATATTACGACAGTTGGATTCGTCAGAGGAAAATCCTTTAACATTTACACGCATCCTCATCGTATTACAGAATAGGAGGCAAAGTATGGTCAGTATTTTAGATAAAAGACATCGACCATTGCGCGATTTAAGAATATCAGTAACTGATCGCTGTAACTTTAGATGTACGTACTGTATGCCTGCTGAAATTTTTGGACCGGATTATCCTTTCTTGAAAAAAGAAGAACTGCTTAGTTTCGAAGAAATTGAACGACTTGCTACCCTTTTTGTAAAGAACTTAGGTGTGGTAAAAATACGCATCACGGGCGGAGAACCGTTAATGCGGAAGGATCTGCCTGTCTTAATAGAAAAGCTCGCAAACATTCCAGGGATTGAAGACATTGCGATGACAACCAACGGAACACTTTTACCTTTATATGCTGATCAGTTGAAGAGAGCTGGTCTCAATAGAGTCACCATTAGTTTAGATTCATTAAATCCCGACCGTTTTAAGCAAATGAACGGAAGGCATATTTCTATCCAAAAAGTGTTTGATGGTATTGAGGCTGCAAAAAAGGCTGGACTTGCTATCAAGATTAATATGGTTGTTCAAAAAGGTGTGAATGATCAGGATGTCTTACCAATGGCAGCTTACTTCAAAAAAGAAGGACACGTTCTCAGATTTATTGAATTTATGGATGTCGGTAATACGAATAAATGGAATCTAGAACATGTCATGACAAAGAAAGAAATAATTGAATTAATTGATTCAACATATCCTATCAAACCAGAACCTCCTCAATATACAGGTGAAGTAGCCAAACGATTTTTTTACAAAGATGGTTCAGGAGAGATAGGTATTATTTCTTCCGTTTCAGATGCTTTTTGTGGAACATGTAACAGAGCAAGGTTGTCTGCAAGGGGGGAATTGTTTACATGTCTGTTTGCTTCATCGGGTTTTGATCTGAAACAGATGATTCGTACGACAAAAGATAATGAAGAATTAACGAACAGGTTAAAGGAATTATGGTCGAATAGACATGACCAATATTCAGCCGAGAGAGAGCAGAAAAAAGATCAGAAAAAGGTTGAGATGTCATACATCGGTGGTTAATGACAACAAAGTATCATGATCATGTATTTTTGAAAAGAAGAAAAAATGTCATAATCGTTGCTGAAAATCCTTTTTTGAAAACAGGCCATTTTATCTTATGAACTCAGTCATTATAAAAAACCAGCAGAATCTCTGCTGGTTTTTAAATTGCTATTTTGCACTTCAAAAAGATTGAGATAAGATTGGAAAATAGATTTTCTCTCATTGTGTGCGGCTTTACTTTTACGAGTGCTGTGATAAGATCAAATCATTCTTTACCAGCTCGACTTTTTCACTCCAGGGATATGACCCTTATAGGCAAGCTCACGAAAAGCAATTCTAGACATTTTGAATTTTCGTAAATAACCTCTGGGACGGCCCGTTAATTCACAGCGGTTTTTTAAGCGGGTAGGGGAAGAGTCTCTAGGTAATTTTCGTAAAGCTTCATAGTCACCTTTTTCTTTTAACTCTTTTCTTAATTCTGCATATTTCAATACAAGCTGCTGTCGTTTTTTTTCTTTAGCAATCTTAGATTTCTTTGCCAATTAAAACCCTCCTGGCCTAATTTTGTATTTTCCATTGAAAGGGGTCCTCAAATGTAGTCCAATCTTGATCAAATTCCTCAGGTGTAAGCAAGCATTGATCAAGAGTACGAATGATTTCTGCTTTAGGTAAATCTACACCGATAAACACAAGTTTTGTATGGCGATCACCAAACTCTGCGTCCCACTCATCTAGAAGCTCTGGTTCCTGATTTAATATCCGTGCTTTTTCTTGTTCAGGCAAAGCAGCAATCCAGTATGCAATTGGTTCAATCGCAACAGATTTCCCAGCTTGTGAAATTAAAATGGTTAAATCATGATGTGTGGCAAGCCAAGTAAAACCTTTCGCACGAACGATCTGCTCAGGCATTTGATCTAACCAAGCATTCAGTCTGCCAGTATGAAAAGGGAGTCTTCTTTCGTAAACAAAAGATGAAATTTGGTATTCCTCTGTTTCCGGTGTATGCTGAACATGTCCTGCGTTGATTTCTTTGATCCACCCAGCAGAAGCACTTGATTTTTCAAAGTCGAATAAACCAGTATTCAAAATGTCATCTGGCTGTACTATACCTTTTGAGGTTCTGATGATAGATGCTTCTGGTTGTAGTTTGTTCAGCACATGCTCAAGTCGATCTAATTCAGAGGGAGATACTAGATCACATTTATTGATAATAAGCACGTCACAAAATTCAATTTGATCAATGAGTAAATCGGAAATTTCTCGCTCGTCGTCATCGGAAACCGCTTCTTTACGATCTAATAAACTCTCTCCTGACTGGAAATCAGTCCAGAAACGATTTGCATCTACTACTGTGACCATCGTATCTAGACGGCAAAAGCGGGTCAAATCTATACCCATTTCTTCATCAATATAAGAAAACGTTTGAGCGACGGGAATTGGTTCACTAATTCCGGTTGATTCAATGACAATATAATCAATATTACCCGCCTTACAAAGGCGTTCTACTTCGATTAACAAGTCTTCTCTCAAAGTGCAGCAAATACAGCCGTTAGATAATTCAACGAGTTTCTCATCTGATCGAGAAAGCTCGCCGCCTTGTTTGACTAGTTCTGCATCAATATTAATTTCGCTCATGTCATTGACGATTACAGCCACTTTTAATCCTTTGCGATTTTGAAGAACATGATTTAATATCGTTGTTTTTCCTGCTCCTAAAAAGCCGCTTAATACTGTAACAGGTATACGCTTATTCATTTGTTTTTGTCCTTTTGAAAACGATCATTTTGTTTTCCGCCTCACTTAAAAAGTAATGATTACGATTTATAATATAAAAAATTTATTTTGTTTCTCTATGAAGGGTATATTTCTTTAATCGAGGAGAATATTTTTTTAACTCCAATCGGTCAGGATTCGTTCTTTTATTTTTTGTTGTGATGTAGTTTCTGTCACCTGTTTCAGTACAGGCCAACGTAATATTCACGCGCATAAGTAATAGGATCCTTCTTTAATTCGTAATAGTTACGATTTGTATTTTAAAATGATCAAGACTGAATGTCAAGCAGAGGAGAATGATCCAAGTCAAATGATAAAAACAAAAGGGGTATCGAATGACTATTGATACCCCTCTCCATTAATAAAAGTCACCGAGTTCTTGTTCGTAATCACCTTCATACTGCTGGACATCATAAGGAATTTCTTGAAGGAAGGCTAACCCGCCTAGTATAAGTATCAAAACGATAGCAATGAATGAAAGAATAACTGCGGCAATACTTGAAATGGCAAACAGTGTTTGCATTTTCATCATCTTAGCGTACTGTTCTAATAATTCTTCGTAAGAAGTATCTGGAGCCTGAATCAAGTGTTCAGCCGCTTTTACAGATTTTTGTACATGGATCCCCATCATAATGAGGAAGACGCCAAGGGCTGCAGGAAGAACAAGCCAAAAACCAATAAGAATAGCCAGACCGCCTGAAATATAGAGAAAGATACTACCAACCTTTCCCCACTTTACGATTGAATGAAGAGATTGAATGATTTTCTCAGTTTGTTGCAATGGTGTTCACTCCTTTATGTATTCACTCTTTATCATACTTGAGTAAGTAGTGCTTTAGGAAGAGTGAATGTTGATTGATTCAATTGTTTCTCTCTTCACTTCACTTTTTTTACAGCTGTTACATGCGTCATAAAAAGCGTCTCTTTTTCAGGGAGACGCTCGTTTTATAATTCTTTTCCTAGGATATCTAAATCGTATCTGCTGCCGTCCATTTCTGCGATGCGTGGCAGGTGGCCCCATGTCTCAAAGCCGTGCTTTTTAAATAGTCGAATGCTGGCTTCGTTGTGCCCGAAAATAAAGGCAAGTAACGTTCGAATGCCTAATGAGGGTGCTAAATCAATGGCTTCTTGCAAGAAAAGTGATCCTAAGCCTTTTCCTCGATAGTCTTGGTTTAAATAGATACTCATTTCAACGGTCCCGTTGTATGCAGGCCTTCCGTAAAACGTTTCAAAGCTCAGCCAGCCGTAGATATTTCCATCCTCATCTGTTTTCACATAGAGAGGTCTTTTCTCGGAATGATTCAAAAACCATTGCCGGCGGTCCTCGACAGAAACTGGTTCTGTATCAGCGGTCACTTCTCTTGAAGCAATGGTTGAATTGTAGATATCAACGATGGCTTTGAGGTCATCTTCTGTTGCTATGCGGTTGAAAGTTTTCACAATTAAGTCCCCCATCTTTTTTTTCATTTATCATACATATTATTGATGCGATTGCGCAAAATAAAAAGAAAAATGATTTCGTGTGTATATATTTTTTGAAAAGTGTTCAGAATGTTGCTGAGGTGATGAAAAATGAGAGAGGAAGAAAAGAAACGTACTTCCAAAATCACAAAAGTTCAGCAATTTTTCCGTAAGCGCTGGGTATTCCCTGCTATTTACTTGGTCAGCGCAGCGGTCGTGTTAACAGCCGTTCTTTGGTATCAAGCTGTATCAAAAGATGTGAAAGACCAACTATCTGATGGAAATCAAACAGGGCAAGAACAGCGCGATGATGCCGTTGAAGTTGGAAAGCCAATTGAAAATGTCGCAATGCCGGTCCAGAATTCTGATAATGTTTCTGTCGTGAAAAAGTTCTATGAAGCAGATGCTGACCAAAAAGAAAAAGAAGCAGCACTTGTAAACTATAATAACACCTATACCTTGAGCAAAGGTATTGATCTTGCAGATAAAGATGGCAAAGTGTTTGATGTCACAGCTGCTCTTAGTGGAACAGTGGTTCAAGCGAAAAAAGATCCAGTCCTCGGTCACGTTGTTGAAATTGAACATGAAGATGGATTATCGACTGTTTATCAATCGTTGTCACAAGTGAGTGTCAAAGAAGGCGATGAAGTCAAGCAGAATGATGTCATTGGTGCTTCTGGTAAAAATCTATATGGTGCTGAAAGCGGCAACCATGTACATTTTGAAATTCGTATGGAAGGTTTAGCGCTTAATCCGCTTAGCTTCATTGACAAGCCTGTTTCTACAATTGAAAAAGCAGCGCAAGAAGTGACGGAACAAGCAAAAGAACCTGCTCAGCCAAAGACTGAGGAAAAAACGAAGGAACCTGCTGCTGAAGATAAAGCCAAAGAGCCAGCTGGAGAAAAATCTGAAGAAAAGTCTGATGAGAAGGGGAAATCCTCTGATCAAGAAAAGTCTTCTGATTCCTCTAAAGACAGCAGTCAGTCAGAAGAAACAAAACAATCTTAATGTTTTACAAGGTCCTCTGTGTATATAAATATGCAGAGGTTTTTTCTGCTTAAAAAGATCCTCCGCCACTCGGCGGAGGATACACTATAGGGCGGCAGGTCCTTCTTCACCTGTCCGAATGTTGATTGTATTCGCTATTTCATATATAAAAATTTTCCCATCCCCTGGTTCGCCTGTCCGAAGTACCTTTTGAGCTGTTTCAACGACCTGTTCGACAGGTACTTTGCTTAGGACGATTTCGATCTTTAATCGTTCGTACACGTTGCTTTCTTTTTTGACGCCGCGGTATAGCTCTGTATGTCCCTTTTGTAAGCCGCAGCCGTGTACATTTGAAAAGGTAATCGAGGTGACACCAATCTTTCCAAGCTCCACCTTTAATGTTTCAAAATTAGCTGGACGTGTGACAATCTCCACTTTATACATTTTGCTCATAGAGACACCCCTTTTTCTTTAATCTTGATAAGCTTTTTCACCGTGCATGGTTAAATCAAGACCCACTGATTCTTCTTCTTCGGTTGCACGAATTTTGAAGAAGACATTGACCACTTTGATGATCACGTATGTCACAACGGCAACAAAAGCGTACGTGGCAACAATCGCGACCACTTGCTTCCAAAGTAAGCTGGGATCTCCGTAAAATAAGCCATTGGCTCCGCCGTCATTGACAGAAGTTGTGGCGAAAAGTCCTGTTGCAATTCCTCCCCAAGTACCGCCAATTCCGTGAAGGCCGAATGCGTCCAGTGCGTCATCATAGCCAAATTTGGCTTTGAGTGAAAAGACCCCCCAGAAACAGACGATCCCGCCAATGATTCCTATTATAATAGAAGCAAACGGTGTAACAAAGCCTGCGGCAGGTGTAATGGCGACAAGACCTGCGATGGCTCCAGAGATCGCGCCGAGCATGGTCGGTTTTTTGTTGATCATCCACTCTACTAACAGCCAGCCGATGATTCCTGCAGCAGCAGCTGTATTGGTGTTAATAAAGGCATACATGGCCACGCTGTCTAATGTAAGAGCACTACCCACGTTAAAACCAAACCATCCAAACCAGATGACAGCTCCACCAAGAAGGGTGTAGATTAAGTTATGCGGAGAAGAGCTTGCTGCTTCTTTACGCTTCCCGAGCACAATTGCCACGACAAGACCTGCAACACCGGATGAGATGTGAACCACGTTTCCGCCTGCGAAGTCTAGCGCACCCATCTCGCCAATCCAACCGCCGCCCCATACCCAGTGTGCGACTGGAGCGTATACAAATGTGACCCAAAGGAGTGTAAATACAACGACTGCTGAGTAGCGAATCCGTTCAGCAAAGGCCCCTGAGATGATGGCTGTTGTTAAGACGGCAAAGGTCATTTGAAACATCATGAACAATGAATGTGGAATGGTCTCACTATAGGAACCAGGCTCAAAGCCTACGCCTTTCAGGCCCACCCAGTCTAATCCTCCAATCCATGCATTGCCTGGTGCAAAAGCTAAGGAATAACCGAATACGATCCATACGATTGAAACGATTGCTAGTGACGTTAAGCTGTGCATGGTTGTGCTTAACACGTTTTTACTTCTCACGAGTCCTCCGTAGAATAAAGCTAAACCCGGTGTCATTAACCACACGAGTAGTGCGCAGAAGAACATAAATACTGTATCACCCATTTGCATGCTGCATTCCCCCGAATCATTCAGAATTATTGTTTTCTTAATTCTTCATTATAGAGAGAAAAGTCATATATAACATATACGTGTAAGTTTATCTGACATGGTTTTTGGTTAAGTTCAATATAAATGGATGAAAAGTTCGTAAAAAATGAGCAAAAACGTAAGTTAAGCACTAAAAATGAAGGGCGTTTGACCTATAAAATGGAGCTGAGAAACAGTTTTGTACGTTCCTCCCTAGGAGAATCAAACAAGTCCGAAGGGACGCCTTCTTCGACGATGCGGCCTTCGTGCATGTAGACGACACGATCGGCAACTTCTTTCGCAAAGCCCATTTCGTGTGTGACAATGACCATGGTCATGCCTTCTTTTGCGAGGCTTTTCATCGTTTGCAGCACCTCGCCTACAAGTTCTGGGTCAAGGGCAGACGTAGGTTCGTCAAATAACATGACATCAGGCTTCATGGCGAGAGATCTGGCTATGGCTACACGCTGTTTTTGGCCGCCTGATAGTTTAGAAGGATATACGTTGGCTTTATCCGCAAGTCCGACTTTTTCTAGCAAGGTGCTGGCTTCAGCGATGGCTTGCGCTTTCTTTGTTTTTTTCACCATAACAGGCGCTTCGATGATATTTTCAAGCACAGTTTTGTGCGGGAAAAGATTAAAATGCTGAAACACCATTCCTATTTTTTGTCTCATTTCGTTTAATTGATCGCGTTTTGGATCAACAGGACTGCCATCAATGATAATATCTCCATCATTTTTTATTTCTAAAAAGTTCATACAGCGGAGCAAGGTGCTTTTTCCAGAACCGCTTGCACCAATTAAGACGACCACATCATTTTCATATACGGTGAGATCGATATCTTTTAAAACATGAAGCTCTCCAAAGTATTTATTGAGTTTTTCAACACGTATGATTTCCTTTGATTCTGTCATGCTTCTCCTCCTATTGGTCACTAACTGATAGTTTCTTCTCAAAGGTTTGGACAGCGAATGTTAACAGCAGGACAAGAACTAAGTAATAGACGGCTACAACAAGTAAATACGTCATATTATCAAAACTGTTGGAGCCTTGCGTGGTGGCGACGTTAAATAGTTCATTGACACTGATAAAGGCGGCGAGTGATGAATCTTTTAAGCCGATAATGAACTGGTTGCCAAGAGGGGGAAGAGCACGCCGCATCGCTTGAGGGAGAATGATACGCCTCATTGTTAAAAAACGACCCATACCAAGAGAGCGTCCTGCCTCTTTTTGCCCCTGATCGATGGATTGGATAGCGCCTCTAAATATTTCGGCTATATAGGCGCCATTATGAAAGGCGAGCGCAATGGAAGCAGCCCAGAAGTCGGGTATATTCAATTCTGTGAGGCCGAAATATAGGATGAAAATCTGAACAATAAGTGGTGTTCCGCGTACAAGAAAGATATAAGCATTGGCGATATAACCGAAAACGGCTATGCGGGATATTTTCAATAAAGCAAAGAAAAGCCCGATGAACATACCGATGAAGATGCTGATCACCGTCAGCTGTAAGGTGATCAGCATTCCTTCTAAGAAAATACCTCTTGAATCAATGAGTGTCTGAAAAAAGTGTGATAGGGTAGGCAAAACAATCATCTCCATTTGAAGAAAGTGCGCCTATAAAAAGGGCGCACAATCGTGGTTTTAATCTTGTTTGACCGTGATGTCTTCATCAAAGTACTTTTCGCTAATTTGTTTTAATGTTCCGTCTTTTTTTAGTGCGTCAATCGCATCGTTGATCTCTTTTATGAGCTGTTCATTTTCTTTTGAAACAGCAATTGCCTGCTCACTTTGTCCGAGTCTTTCCTGCGCTGTGATTTTTAATTTTTTCTTCATCGCTTCTGCACCTGTGGCGAAATCTGTCACGACTGCATCGTGTTTTCCGTTGGCCAGTGCTTCTAAGGCGACGACATCACTATCATAATATTTTGGTTCTTGCCCGCTATGTTCCTTGGCAATATCAGCGTAGGACGACCCTTTGGATACAGCAATTTCTTTGTCTTTTAAGTCATCCGCATGTTGAATGTCTGATCCGGGTCTTGTGAAAATTTGCGGACCAGAATAGTAATAGGGTTTAGAAAAAAGGACGTGTTTTTTTCGTTCCTCATTGATGGTATGACTTGCAACTGCCGCATCAAATTTACCTGCTTTCACGCCTTCGACGATGCCTGCGAATTTATATTTTTTCTGTATAGGTTCGAGACCTAGTTTGTCACTAATCGCATTGCCTACGTCGATATCAAAGCCGGACATCTGATTTCCATCCATGTAACTAAACGGATGAAATTCACCTGATGCTGCAAAAATAAATTTTCCATCCTCCAAAATTGGCGACCCTTTCGCTGTAGAATTACGTTTATCTCCGTTCCCATTTGTTTCATTTGAACCACACGAAGACAGAAGTAATACTGCAACCGAGAAAAGGGCTGGGACCCAAAACCGTCTTTTTTTAATAATAAGCTTCTCCTCCTTTTCAGCCGTTCTCCATATAAGGAGAAAGTAGGCTTTTCAATATGTGTAGCATCTTACCATTTGTTCCTCATATTCTCAATTTTATATGTGTTATTCCAACAATCGTCCTTTTTAGAATGTATGTCTTGCTTTTCTAAGAGAGAACTTGAATTGATTAGGGTAAAAAAGGGAAATGAATCTCATAATAACGAAAGGATTGCAAAAGGAGGTCAGTGTATGAACAAGTGGAGAGACAACCGAAAAGTTTTTTTAACCGCTATTGCCTTTGGAACGATGTTGAATCCACTGAATTCATCAATGATTTCTTTGGCCTTGCATCAAATTCAGCATGAATTCGGTTTGTCGTTTACGACCGTATCTTGGCTTATTTCTTCTTTTTATTTAGCCAGTGCAGTGACGCAGCCGGTGAGCGGCCGGATTGGGGATCATGTCATGAGCCGGAGAACCTTATTTTTATTCGGTCTGGTTCTTGTCGCAGTCTCAGCCATCTGCGCGCCGTTTGCTCCGACGTTTGCGGTGCTGATTGTGATCCGTCTGTTACAGGCAATTGGAAGCAGTGCCATTTATCCTTCTGGTGTCGGACTCATTCGGGATCATATTCAAGAAAGACAGGCTTCGGCTTTAGCGGTATTATCTATTTTTGCTTCAGCGATGACGGCGCTTGGACCGACGCTTGGCGGATTTCTAATGACCATTGGCGGCTGGCCGGCTATCTTTTTAGTGAATCTGCCTTTTATTTTGATCAGTTTCTTTCTTGGCCTATTTTTGTTTCCGAAGGAGCAGAAGAAGAAAAAGCTCCGCATAGGCGAAACTGTGCGAACACTCGATTTGCCAGGGATGCTTCTTTTTACCGTCTGCATTGTTCTCCTGCTTTCATTTTTATTATCACTGGGTGATGGCATTCAATATGTTCAAGGTATTCTTTGTCTCCTGAGTGCAGGCGCTTTTATCTGGTGGGAGTATCAGGTGGATGAACCGTTTATTCAAATACGGATGTTCAGGGAGGAGCAGCGGCTGTCACTTGTGTATGTGCAATTTATCATTTTAAATATCTTTTTCTATTGTCTCTTTTTTGGTTTGCCGAGTTATTTTCAGGATGAGTTAGGCTGGCGTGTGGAGATGACGGGTCTTTTTATGCTGTGTATGTCAGGGGTGAGTATTATTGTGTCACCGCTGACTGGAAAGTGGGTGGATCGCGGGGATGAACGCCATCCAGTTTTAGCGAGTGCTGTATTGATGCTGGCTGGAGCGTCTGCCATGACTTTCTTTTTTATTCCTGCGCCATTATGGGGGAAAGGATTGGTTCTAGCTCTGCTTGGGCTCAGTTATGGGATTGGGAATGTTGCGCTCCAAGCTGCGATGCTCAAGGCAAGTCCTCAGCACATGATTGGCACGTCCTCTGGACTTTTTCAAACATGCCGCTACCTTGGTTCTATTCTGTCGTCTGCTGTGCTTGGTATGCTGTTTGGGGATGAAATTGCTGGTGCTCACTTTGCGCAATTAGGCTGGACATTGATCATCATTTCTCTTATTGGCATTGGTGTCAGTCTTTATTTTTCGCGTATGGTTAGAGGGGGAAAGCCAATAAAAAAAGCGGCGCGATAAGTGGAAGAAGAATCTTCATCACGTTATCGCAAGTCCGCTTAAGAGTTGGACAGGTCTGAGCCCTGATCCTTTGTCTTCCTTCTGAAAATTTTCCCTACAATTGTCTCGTAAAATGTCACGATACGATCAATAGGAGAGTCAAAGAACTTCCATAATTTATTCATGATAAAGACAACCACAATCGATACGACCAAGCTGCCTAAAACATCAAATGGATAATGATGACCGACCCAGATGCGGGAGAATCCTGTAAGTAATCCAAAGACGAGCAAGATGTTGCCAAGCCTTTTATTACGGGATCGAATGGCTAATGAAAGAGCCAATGCACCTGTTGTATGGTCACTTGGGAAGGAAGCATCTGCTGAGTGCGGGATGAGTGTGTCGACTTTATGCGCCACAAACGGCCGCTCTTCATAATGAAACAATGTAATGGCAAAGTTGACGATAAGTGCTGCAATGCCTGTTACACCGGAAAAGAAGACATGCTTCTTAAATTTGTGATTCCCTAAAAACCAGCAAATCAATAAGACAAGGGCGTACACAAGAATGGCCTTTTTCGTAATAAAGATCATGGCCTGATCTAAAAACTCAGAATGGTGAGCCATCCCGTGTATGACTTTAAACAATTCGTAATTCAAAACATCACCTATACTTTCGCTTAATGCTAACTATTTTTCAACAAAGCCTGTATGCTCTATTTGGAATAT
The DNA here is from genome assembly GCF_038593315.1 of Bacillus sp. FSL P2-0069. Taxonomy (NCBI): domain Bacteria; kingdom Bacillati; phylum Bacillota; class Bacilli; order Caryophanales; family Bacillaceae; genus Bacillus; species Bacillus sp. FSL P2-0069. The sequence goes on along the minus strand of NZ_CP151984.1, from coordinate 3,242,511 downwards.
CCTATATTTTAGCATGTTTCCGGCGAAGTTTAAAATAGTACCCTTTTACTCTGAAAGGGAGACCTTTTGTGCTTTTGCTTCCTGAGGTTTTCGTTCGCTCCAATAAAAAACGCCCATACTCAGTAAGACCACAATACCCGCAATGAGGTACACATTTGAAAAGTCTGTGAAACTGACAAGGAGTCCAAAGACAAATGAGCCGGCAGCAATACCTGTATCATACAGGGTGAAGAAAGTAGCCGTCGCATATCCCGTACGATGAGCTGGTGAGTGCTGAATCGCAAGTGTTTGTAAACATGGCACGAGCGAACCGTAGCCAAGTCCAATCACAGCGCCTGATAGAAGAAGCATTGTAGCTGAATGTGTCGCTGTCAGCATCCATAAACCAATGGCAAAAAGGGCAATCGAAGGATAGATCACAACGTGAGCTCCAACCCGGTCAAAAAGTCTGCCTGTAAATGGACGTGATCCAAGCATTGCAGCCGCAAATACAATAAAGAAATAACTGCTTGCACCCATCAAATGAAGTGAATTGGCATAAACTGAAATAAATGAAATAATCGGCGAATAACAGAAGGAAATAATAATGCCGACGGCCGCTGTTTTTAATGCGCCTTTTTCAAACAGGTGAGAAAACGTGAATCGGAAGATAATGCTTCCGCCGTTTTCAGGCTCTGGCTGTCTAATCAGCATCGTAAAAGCGGCTCCGATGGTCACGATAATGGAAAAGAGAAGAAATAATGAATGAAATCCTATTTTTCCTACTTGATTCAGTGCGATAAACGGACCGATGACAACAGCGAGGTTCATAGACATCACAAAGTATCCGAGTCCTTCCCCGCGTTTATGTTTCGGGATCATATCAGCCGCAATGGCACTGGCAACTGTCGTCAAAATACTAAAAAAGATCCCTTGTACGAAACGCAGCATAAGAAGCGTTTGGAATTGATCAATCGGGATGTATAAATAAGTGAGTAAGGCAAAGGCCGTAGAAGAGAAAATCGCCATCCGTTTTTTGCCGAATTTCTCAATAATGGCGCCAGAAAACGGTCTTGTCACAATAGCAGATAATAAGAAGACCGTCACAAGGAGACCGCCCTGTGATTCTGTTCCATTTAGTTCATCCATTGTGTAAATGGGCAGTAATGTCAAAAGGGCATAAAAAGAGGTGAACGTAAATAAATTCACCAGGACAATCATGATAAAGTCTTTTGTCCATATGCGTTCGTTCATGATGTATGTCACTTCCTATTCAGTTGATAATTTGTGTAAAAGTGTATGGAGGAGTTTTTTTTCTTCGTAGGTAAAATCTGAAAGACATTCTTCTTCAAATTGTTCCATCGTGCGTTTGATTTCTTCAAATCGGGCTTTTGCATCATCTGTCATCACGATCAGATTCTCACGTTTGTCTTTGCCTTGTACACGTTTCACCCAGCCATTTGCTTCTAAACGGGTGACGGTTCTGGTGATGGTCGGTGCTTCGACGTTCAAATATGTCCAGATGTCTTTTTGGGTTTTCGGGCCGAATGTATCCAAACAAAAAAGCACAGTCCACTGGGACATGTACAAGTCATAAGCAGCAAGCGCTTCGTTCGCCTTTTTAGACAGCAGCCGTGCGCCTTGATGTATTTGATGTAAACACTCTCTATTTAACGTATCCATATGCTCACCTTTTTTAAATATTTAGCTAGGTAAATAAATTCACCTTTTCTATTTTACGTGCTGAACTCTTTCTTGTAAAGTGAAAATTTTCGCGCCCCGAAATGATTTTTTGTTTTGCCTTTTCTGATAAATCCCTTGTCCCATCTTCATTTTTAGCATATTCCCTATTCAATGCTAATACACTGTTACAAACCTGACAAAGAGAGTGTTTGAGGTGAGGGATCGTGTTTGGCATTTACTACCTAATGGATGAGAAATTACGACGAACAAGCGCCGCTGAAAATGGATAATCTTCATACGGATCTCATTTCACACTTCTCACATCCATTTTAGGGAGGTCGAGTGGTGTGCACGATTACATCAAAGAGCGAACAATCAAGATAGGAAAGTATATCGTGGAGACAAAGAAAACCGTTCGTGTTATTGCGAAAGAATTTGGAGTCTCTAAAAGTACTGTACACAAGGATCTAACAGAAAGACTGCCAGAAATTAATCCAGATCTGGCTAATGAAGTAAAGGAGATACTGGATTATCATAAATCAATCCGCCACTTGCGAGGAGGAGAAGCCACCAAGTTAAAGTATAAAAAAGAAGAAATTTTAGAAGGCGAACCTGTGAAACAGTAAGCTTAGTTCTTTGTTCATAAACATGATATATATATCTTCCTCATATCGGTAGTTTCTAACCACAAATTTTGTAAAGACTTTTGTAAAGAAATATCTTTTTTTCTGCAAATTATGATAGAATATATAATTAGGGCAGAATGTGGTATTTGCTATGGAAACAGATTTTCAAGGAGGATATATATAGATGTTTGCTAGGGATATTGGAATTGATCTTGGTACTGCCAATGTACTGATTCATGTCAAAGGAAAAGGAATTGTGTTAAATGAACCATCTGTGGTAGCTCTTGACAAAAACAGCGGAAAAGTTTTGGCTGTTGGAGAAGAGGCTAGACGTATGGTTGGACGTACGCCTGGGAATATTGTTGCGATTCGTCCATTAAAAGACGGCGTAATCGCTGATTTTGAAGTAACTGAAGCGATGCTCAAGCATTTTATTAACAAATTAAATGTGAAAGGGCTGTTCTCTAAGCCGCGTATGCTCATCTGCTGCCCGACAAATATTACATCTGTTGAGCAGAAGGCGATCAAAGAAGCTGCTGAAAAAAGCGGTGGTAAGCATGTATTTCTTGAAGAAGAGCCAAAAGTAGCAGCGATTGGTGCTGGTATGGATATTTTTCAGCCAAGTGGAAACATGGTCGTAGATATTGGAGGCGGAACGACAGATATCGCTGTCATCTCAATGGGTGACATTGTAACCGCCTCTTCTATTAAAATGGCTGGAGACAAATTTGATCTGGAAATTCTAAACTACATTAAAAAAGAGTACAAGCTGTTGATCGGTGAGCGCACGGCTGAGGATATCAAGATCCAAGTTGCAACGGTATTCCCAGACGCACGTCACGAAGAGATTTCGATTCGTGGACGAGACATGGTGACAGGATTACCAAGAACGATTACCGTCACAAGCAAAGAAGTAGAAGAAGCATTGCGTGAATCTGTATCTGCGATTGTTCAGGCTGCGAAACAAGTTCTTGAAAGAACACCGCCTGAATTATCAGCTGATATTATCGATCGCGGCGTCATCATTACAGGTGGCGGAGCTCTTCTAAACGGGCTTGATCAATTGCTTGCAGAAGAGCTGAAAGTACCAGTTTTCGTTGCTGAAAATCCAATGGACTGTGTAGCAGTTGGTACTGGCGTGATGCTTGATAATATGGACAAGCTGCCAAAGCGTAAACTCAGCTAATGATTTCCCTCATTCTTTTTAGAAAGAATGGGGGATTTTTATTAAAGAACCCTGCTAATCAGCCGATATATTTCATAGAAGATTGTGTTTAGGTCATGTGAAAGAATTTGAATGAGGTGAGCACGTGTTAAAAGGACTATACACCGCAACATCTGCCATGATCGCTCAAGAGCGGCGGACAGAAATGCTTTCAAATAATATCGCAAATGCGAATACCCCAGGCTATAAAGCGGATGAAGGGGCAATGCGTGCATTTCCAGAAATGCTGCTGAGCCGAATGGAATCAGGACGTTTCCAAACATCCTCAGGCAAAGGCTTTAGCGTTCCACTGCAATCGCCGATTGGTGGAATCAATACTGGGACATATATGCAGGAATTAATCCCTCAATTTACACAGGGAACTTTAAAAACAACAGATCAAACAACAGATGTAGCACTAGTTGAAAATAATGTGCCGATCAATCCGGAGACCAATCAGAAATCAGCGCTATTTTATGCGGTCAACACACCAGAAGGCGTTCGTTATACGAAAAGCAGCTCCATTACATTGAACGCACAAAAACAATTGACGATTAATGGCCGCGCTCTTCTTTCCGTGACGGGCCAGCCGATTACGGTTCAGAGTGAGAATTTCAAAGTGAATGCAGATGGTACTGTGTCTGAAAATGGGCAAAATCTTGGTCAAATCGATGTACGTGTTGCGATGGATACAAGAAACCTAGCGCGTGAAGGAAATGATTTATACCGTACAGCTGATAACCAGCCCCTGCCAAGTGCAGTCAATAACGGTCAAATGTCCTATACGTTAAGCCAAGGCGTATCGGAGCTTTCGAACGTGGATGTGACGAAATCATATACAGATATGACAACGGCTTACCGAGCATTTGAAACAAATCAAAAAGTGGTTCAGGCGTATGATAAAAGCTTAGAAAAAGCAGTGAATGAAATTGGCAGAGTGTACTAATCAAGAAATGAAAAAGAAAGGAGGATTCTCATGCTTAGAACGATGATAAACGCAGCTGTATCGATGAATGAAGTGCAAAAGCAGCTTGACATCATCAGCAACAACATCGCGAACAGTGAAACAACAGGGTACCGCGCGAAAAACACCCGTTTCTCAGAGCTGATCAGACAGCAGTTTAATCAGGTAGATGAAAAAAATGAGCAGGTGGCAAACAGTCGTCTGACACCTGCTGGGTTAAGGCTTGGCACGGGGACAATGGTTAATGCCTCCATTAACTCGCTGCAAGGCTCTATTAAAGAAACAGGACGTGATCTTGATGTTGCCTTCGGAGCGCCGTCGCAGTATTTGCAGGTCAACGCCGGCGGTAATATCCGTTATACAAGAGATGGTTCACTTTACTTGCAGCCGGGCAATAATCGTAATCAAGTGCAGCTTGTCACGAGCGAAGGCTATCCGATTCTTGATGAAAACGGAAATGCAATCGTCTTAAATGCAAATTTCCGTGATATTTCAATCGATAAAAATGGGCGGCTTACGGCGATTTCAAGAGACAATCAACCCAATCAGCAAGTGAATCTGGGCGTTGTACAAGTCAATAATTCGTCAGCACTTGTCTCTGAAGGAGATAATTTGTTCTCAGTCGATGGAACCTATCAAGGTGCATTAACAGCACTAAATGGAGCAAACCGAGAGGCGATTCAGCTTCAGCAAGGTGCACTGGAAACATCAAATGTGGACATGTCGAAAGAATTAACAGACCTCATGACAACACAGCGTTCCTATCAGATGAATTCAAGAACAATTACGATGGGCGATCAAATGCTGGGATTAATTAATACAATTCGATAATCAGCAGGCTGGTATCAGCCTCTCATGATAAAAAAGGCGGCTCGCTCAAAGTCGCCCTTTTTTTTATAAAAATCTGAGACATCAGCAAGAAGATCCTCAAGATCAATCCAGGCTTCTTTTCGTTCAAGACATGTGACGAGCGTGGCGATCTGCTCATCTGCCTTTGGCGTTTGGCTGTAGAGAAGAGATAAGATTTGAAACTTCATTCTTAATATATCAAACTGGGAAGCAACAGCTTCTTTCAGACCTTTTTGAATATACTTCATCCCTTCATCGGTTAAATTTTCTTTAAAACAGGAACGCACAGTTTCGTATAGGCACGATACATAGGAGTGTGCTGACTTTCGGTATGCTGGAAGACGAAGCGCTTTTTTGAAGTATTCCAGCGCTTCCTTATGACGGTTTTGTCTTGACTGAATAAAGCCAGCATCATAATAAACGATACCGAGCAGCTCTTGATCATCAATCTTTTTCACGTAATCAATAATTTCAATGAAAATATCTTCCGCTTCCTTATATTTTTTTTGGTCGCTATAGTTGAGAGCGAGCACAATTTTACACCGATAGATGCTATGGATATCACCGTGCTTTGCAAAAATATCCATGGCTTTTTGAACATGACGAATCGATAACAACGAGTAACGGTTGTTATAATAAACACCGCTTGTACGGAAATGGAACTCTGCTTCCTCCAGCTCATCGTTAAGTAATGGCAGTCGTTCCTCAGCCTTTTCGAGATAATGAATCGCATCATTTTGATCACTTTTTAAAGATTCATATAATCCGAGAAAGAAATAAAAATAATATTGCAGTTCTTCGTTCATTTCATCTTTGTGGGGCAGCAGTTCATGTTTGAGTTTTTCTAAGTCCTCTGTCTGATTCATCCAGAGCTGGTGACGGAAAAGCATCAACTGATAATGGAAATAGAGTTCTTGTTTTTTTGATAATTTCCGTTTATATTTTAGCAGTGTTTTTTTGATTTCTTCAGCCTTCGAAAAATGTCGATGCTTTAGCATTGTATACCAGGAATGGAGAAGTTTTTTTACGGATTTATCGCTCATAAAATTCATTTTTACCCTCTTATTCAATCAATGATGTAATATATATTACCATATTTGTGAAAAAACATTGAGTGTAGTGTGGATTATATTTGATGACAATTGGTAATGATAGATTCTATTTTTTACCATATGTATAAGGCGAATATTGAAAAATGCCAGCATTCATAATATACTTCTATAGGAATCAAATGAAGATCAGCGATATAGAAAAGAAGGAGAGATCAAGATATGCTTGATGCTCAGCAAATTCAAGACATTATTCCACACCGTTATCCATTCTTATTGGTCGACCGTATTTTAGAGGTTGAGGGAGAAAAAAGAGCGGTTGGAATTAAAAATGTTACAGTGAATGAAGAATTTTTTAATGGCCATTTCCCTGGTTACCCAGTCATGCCTGGTGTGCTTATAGTAGAAGCACTCGCACAGGTTTTTGGTGTGATTATGTTAGGCAAGGAAGAAAACAAAGGAAAAATCGGTTTGTTTGCAGGGATTGACGGATGCCGCTTCAAAAGACAGGTCAAGCCTGGAGACCAGCTTCGTTTAGAGGTTGAAGTGACGCGCCTCCGCGGGCCGGTTGCAAAAGGAAAAGCAGTAGCGACGGTAGATGGCGAGGTTGCATGTGAAGCAGAACTGACATTTTCTATTGGTCCTAAAGTATCATGATTTTTCTGGCGGTTCATCAAGCATGAATCGCTTTTTTATTTAGAAACGTTCAGTTAGAACGGATAAGGACTTGCAATTTTGACAAAAAAACGTCATATTAGACAAAAAAAGATGAAGGTGATAAAGGATGCTGAAAGAATTTAGAGAGTTTGCCGTCAAGGGCAATGTCATTGACTTGGCTGTAGGTGTCATCATTGGGGGAGCATTTGGCAAAATTGTCACTTCTCTTGTGAATGATTTAATCATGCCGCTTGTCGGTATTATTATTGGAGGGCATGATTTTAGCGGTTTATCCATTAAAATCGGAGCCGCTCAAATTTTATATGGGAACTTTATTCAAACAGTGGTTGATTTCTTAATTATCTCGTTTTCCATTTTTATCTTTATTCGTTATTTGAATAAGTTAAAACGTAAAAAGGTTGAGGAAAAAGAGGTTGTGGAAACGCCGGATCAAACGGAAGTTTTGCTAACTGAAATTAGAGATTTATTGAAAAATCAAAGCCAGTCTAAAGATGTGCAATAGAAAAAGAGCGGCTGATCCCGCTCTTTTTTATGTGTTTTGTTTAAAAGCATCCAGTAGTTTTTCTCCTGACAGCCCCTCTTTGACGAGGTCTTTTAATACTTCTTCAGTTTCTGTTCTGTAACGATTTGTAATCATTTTACCATCGAGTAACACAGAAATGTTTTCTTCTAAGGCAACGATGTTTTTGACTTGGACAGATAGATGAACAGGGCGGTTGTTTTCTTTAGTGATCGTTACAAGAATCTTCACTTCTGTGTGCTGCTGAAAGAGTACCTCAAACACCTGTCTATGTTTCTTTGGAATGAGTGCCTCGATCATCCAGTGATTTTCACCGTCTTCTTTATTAATGATTAAACCGTCACGAAGGGGAATGCTGGACATTTTATCTTGCTGTGGATCAAGTTCAATTTTTAAATCAATCAGCCTAAAGGTTTTCATATTTATCACCTCACAAGCGTTCATTATTCGTAAGTATTATTATAGCATACAACATCTGTATAAATGAAACCGCTGCCTGCTTAGAACTAGCTGCACATGAGTGAAAGGAGATGTTTTATGGAGTCCTATCAATTGAGAAACATTCATATTGGCGACGACAAGGCAAAGAGTGATATACGTGTTTATTCGTGGGGAGATATTCTTTCATTTTGTGATGTGTATATGGAAGAAGGAGAGTCACTCACGTTTCAATATGTCACCGAGGATCAAATGGACTGTTTTGAGTTTCAGTTGTCGGTTCATGATGGCCGGCTTTGTTTTTATTGGTTTGCGTGGGATGGATCTGATTATATTCACATGCCTTCTAGTAATTGGATTCATTCAGATATTTTTTATCAATTTATGAAAAATAAGTATTTTATCAAACAAAACAAGATGATGTTTTATACGCAAGCGGTAAAAAACAGAAATTAATGAGGATATAGAGAATTTGAAGGCCTATTTTGCTATTTTCCTGTTTTGTCACATACGGCCTTTCTCCGTAGACTAGGGGTAGCTGAAAGGAAAGGAGGCAAGTCCCGAATCAAAAGGTAATGTCTATCATCTGACAGCCCCCCTCTAGCTAAAGCTGATAGATGCTGCCTTGTTCATATGAACACTGCGTAATATAGAACCAATGCTTCTTTGTATAGGTCATGTGTCCCCTTGTGAATCCCCTTTGTGTGTATCCGGTCATATTTGCGTGGCCGGATACCCTTTTATTCACTGTTTAACCGATCAGCTCTTGCAAATAGTGGATACTCATTTCATAATGATGATGGATTTTGTTAACGGTATGTCGGTTGAAAATAAAGACAAAAAGGAGAGAACGATGACAAACATTCAATTAATCGCAACGGATTTAGATGGAACTTTATTGAACAGTGAACACAAAGTGAGTAAGGAAAACGAGCAGGCATTAAAGGAAGCAGCTGCGAATGGAATTGAGGTTGTCGTGTCAACAGGGAGAGCGTATTTTGATGTGAGGTCTATTTTTGACCAGCTTGGTATGAATACATGGGTGATTAGTGCCAATGGAGCTGTGATTCATGATCCAACTGGACAAGTGTACCATTCAGCTGCTTTACAAGAAGAAAAGGCTAAACACATATTGTCATGGCTTGAAGAACGTGATTATTATTATGAAGTCTTTACAAACGAAGCCATTTTCACACCAAATCGTGGCAGAGAGCTTCTTGCGATTGAAATGGACCGTTTAAAAAGTGCAAATCCAGAAACGGATCAAAATGTCTTAAAACAAGCGGCAGAAGTTCAATACAGCCAGTCGGGTTTTTCTTATATTGATACATATAAAGAATTGTTTCGTGAGGATCGAAAGCTTTCATTTTACAATATCTTAGGTTTTTCTTTCTTTCAGGACAGATTGAAAGCTGGATGGGAGATGTTTGGTGATGATTCAGATGTAACATTGGTCAGTTCGGCTGATCATAACTTTGAAATTGGTTCAAAGGACGCGTCTAAAGGGCAGGCATTAACAAGGCTGGCAGAAAGACTAGGTATTCCTTTAAGTAGGGCAGCGGCTGTAGGGGACAGCTTAAATGATGAATCGATGCTTCGAGCTGCTGGTGTTGGGGTTGCAATGGGGAATGCGAGACAGGATATAAAAGAAATCGCTGATCACGTGACGTTATCAAATGATGAACATGGTGTCGCGCATATGATCCGTCACCTTTTGAAATAGATGAATCAGATGTCGTGGTATAAATCACATAGGATGAAGCGCATTCTACAAAAGAGGAATTCAGAACCACTTCTATTTACACATGATGTGGAACATCATATAATTTAATTATGAATATAACCCGCTTGTAAGGAAAATAAGGAGAGTAAACGAATGGCGCTGGAATCTTATAAGTCCGAAAATCTGCATTTAATCAAGGAAGCCTTGGACTATACTCAGGTTGGCCTGACGGTGACGGACCCGTCTTTACCTGATAATCCTTTAATATATGTGAACAAGGGCTTTTTAGATATGACAGGCTATCAAGAAACCGAAGTATTGGGGAGGAATTGTCGTTTCCTTCAGGGAGATGAAACTGAGCAAATCGCTCTCAAACAAATTAGAACAGCCATTGAGAACAAAGAGGCTGTCACGGTTCAGCTGAAAAATTATAAAAAATCTGGACAAATGTTTTGGAACGAGTTAAGTGTCGCTCCTCTTTGGATTGACGAAAAGGAAGGAAAACGTCTTTATTTCGTTGGTCTGCAAAAGGATGTCACGAAAGAGAAGGAACAGCAGGAGCTTCTTGAGCAATCAATTGATGAAGTGCTGAATATTTCGGTCCCAATCGTTCCTGTGAAAGATGGTATCTCTGTGTTACCGATCATTGGTACGTTAACAGCGCCTAGATTTGATAAGATCATTTCAACGGTCTCCACCTATATCTCTCAATCCAAGGATGATTATTTTATTGTCGATCTGTCCGGATTATTAGCAGTGGATTCATTTGTGGCAGATGCGATCTTTAAGCTGAATGATTTGATTTTAATGACGGGTACTGAACTCATTGTGACAGGAATTAAACCGAATCTTGCAATGAAGATGGGAGAAATGAGAGAGGACTTCCGTGAATTAAATACGTATATGAATGTGAAATCTGCATTGAAAAAACTGAACATTTAGCGTACGTTATATGAAATGAAAAAGAGGACTTTTCTCAAGATTAATGAAAAGTCCTCTTTTTGCTGTGATTAAGATGATTGAGCGGCGGCACTTAAGGTAAATAAGTCTTCTAGTTCGTTTGTCGATAGCTCTGTAATCCAGCTCTCGCTTTGGATAATTTGATCATTTAATGTTTGTTTTGTTTCGAGCATTTGATCGATTTTTTCCTCGATTGTGCCCGTTGTGATCATCTTATGGACGTGAACAAAACGTTTTTGTCCAATCCGATAAGCTCGGTCTGTCGCTTGGTTTTCCACAGCAGGATTCCACCATCTATCGTAGTGAATGACATGGTTTGCGGCGGTTAGGTTGAGTCCTGTTCCTCCTGCCTTTAAAGAGAGAATTAAGATATTGAATTCTTTCTTCTGAAAGCGGTCCACCATTTTGTCCCGCTCCTGTTTTGAGAGACTGCCATTTAAAAATTGGACTGGTTCTCCAAACATCTTTTCTGCCAGCTGCTTGATCATGTTGCCCATTTCAATATACTGCGTAAAGATGAGGCAGCTTTCTCCTTGCTCATGTATCGCTTTTAACAGCTCTGCGAGTTTATCCATTTTTAACGAACGTTTCAGCAGTTTCACATCTGTTCCACGCTCTTTTAAATAGAGCGCAGGGTGATCACAAATCTGTTTGAGTCTGCCAAGCATACTTAAAATAATGGCTTTTCGCTGCATCCCTGTTAATGATGCCATATGTTCAAAGGTATCTTTCACGAGCTGTTCATATAAAGACGCCTGCTCAGCGGAGAGCGGAATGAATTCTTTTTCTTCGAGTTTCTCAGGCAGGTTCAGGGCAACCTCTTCATCTTGTTTTGTTCGTCTTAATAAAAATGGTTTGATCAGCTGCTGGAGCTGTTCAATCCTTTTTTCTTCACGGTCTTTTTCAATCGGAAGGACGAACTTTTTATGGAAGCTGGTCAGGCTGCCGAGATATCCTTTGTTGACGAAGTCGAATATGGACCAAAGCTCTGTCAAACGGTTTTCCATTGGTGTCCCGCTGAGGGCAATGTGATGCTGTCCTTTGAGCTGCCTAATCGCTCTCGATTGTTTCGTATGGGCGTTCTTGATGTTTTGGGCTTCGTCTAAGCAAATGGTATTCCACTTTGCTGCCGTTAACTCATCACGATCAGAATGTGAGAGTCCATAGGACGTCAGAACAATATCTGTTGACTCGTATGCTTTTGTGAAGTCCTCTCCCTGTGGACGCGATGGCCCATAATGGAGGGCAACCTTCAAATGTGGTGCGAATGTTTCAAGCTCTCGCTGCCAGTTTCCTAAAACAGAGGTCGGCGCAATGATGAGAGATGGAGCGGCATTTTGCTCCTGCTCCTTCAAATACGTGAAATACGCGATCATTTGAATCGTTTTTCCAAGTCCCATATCATCTGCTAAACAAGCTCCAAATCCATGAGATCTTAAAAATAAAAGCCAATTCACGCCATGCTGCTGATACGGACGCAGTGTGCCTTTGAAGGACTCACTCATTTCGTATGAAGGCAGCTCGTGCGTATCATTTAATTGGTGGACAAGCCCTCTTAATTGCGATGAAAGTTCAAATTGAATATGGGCAAATGCTGAACTGTCTAGAAGCTCTGGAATCGATTCAGAGGAAGCTTCTTGATCTGCCAGTTCGCGTGACAAAATATCAGACATGTGAAGTCCTTCATTTTCGGCACGCTCCATCCACTTTTTCATTTGCTGAATGAAGGTCGGGTCTATTTTGATCCATTGTCCTCGAATGTTGACAAGGCGTCGTTTGCTTTGGACAAGCTCGTTGAACTCATCTTCTGTCAGTTCAATCCCGTTTGTAGCGAAGCGCCAATTAAAGTCCATTAATGCGTCCATTCCGACATGCGATTCGCCTCGCGGTGTAGAAGAAATCCTTGCTTTTAACATCATCGTGCTGTCTTTGACAATTTGCCACCATGATGGGAGCAGAATCTCAATGCCCATATTGACAAGTGTTTCACTTGCTTCAGATAGGAAGAGCCACGCTTCTTCTTCTGACATGAGTGTGGTGCCAGATGTGAAAGAAAGCCAAGGGACGATTTGACTGAATCGTTCCAGCTCTCTTGAAATTTTATCTTGATATGGATGCCAAGACCTTTTCAATGAACGAATGCCTTCAAAAAAGTGAAGGTCACTGTTTTTCTTGTCCCGCAAAAACAATTCGATTTTCCAATCATCTCCGTCAAAATCCGGCTCGTTTAAGCGCAAGCCGACAGTGAACGGCGTCTCGTCATCAATCCAGCCAATCGTCTCCAAGAAATCCTGCTCATCTAGAAAATGTCCTTGGAAGGATGAGAGCGCAGGCGATTGTGCGGTCATGCGGTTCCATTTGTGCTGCAAGGCATCATCATATTGAATGTAATCCTGTACAGCAAAGGAGAACCAATCAGCCGTATAGCCATCTAATAGGCCTTCTTTATCTTTAAACCGAAGTTCGCCTTTTGTCCAAGCCTCATAATCGGGAACGAAATCTTCGTCCTCAATGAATTCGTAAATGGTGGAGGCAGTCTTCATCAGTGGTTCCGTTTCATCCGTTAATGTCACATGACTAAACGTATTAAATGAATTTTTTCCCAGCAATTCAACGGTCATCCAAGGGCTTAACAGGAAGGCAGGTGTGCCGATAAAGCTGACATCTTCTAAGAATGTTCCGTAGAAAGAAGATTCGTGCCATTGGAAAAGCTGCCTCTTCATTTCATTAAGCGGAACAGGGTGTCCGTCCTCTGCTTGCGCTGAAATGGTGAAAGAGAAATCTTCAGTTTGTTCTGCATGAATGACAATTTGTTTATGGCGTGTCATCAATCAATTTTCCTTTCTTCATTTCCTCTTGGAACGCACGCAGCCGTTTTGTTGAATCTTGCAGCTGCTTTACATACCTTTCCCAGATCGCGGTTTTTTTCGTTTTATGATAAAGCGTGCGCAGTTTCTTCAGCATTTTTACAGACTCTCGATAAGCACTTCGATTCTTTTGATCGAGGAGCAGTGAGATTTCACGGTGGTACGATGGAATGAGGGCTTCCGGCTCCTCTTTTGCAATCTGTTTGATCAAATCCTTCTCCAGTTCACTAATGGAGAAACCAACAAGGCTGTGAATCTCAATCCATTCCGCATAACGCTGCTGTGCATACAAGAGCTGACTGTATTCTGTAAACGCATAGGGCATACAGATTTGTAGGTAGCGTTCATATAAATGATGATCCTTCGTCTGCTTAAAGTATGCATCTAAATAAAAGAAGAAATCACTGACGGCTCCCCGCAGTTCTCTATAGGAAAGGTCGAGCTGGCAATATTCCTCTAATATATAGGTGATTTCATGATACCAGAGCTTGAGGCGCTTCCAGTCCTTTCGGTTTGTAAGATCCTTCAGCCAATTAAGCACATTTGGCAGCATATCCGCATTGAGCAGCTGTAATTGCTGAAAGAGGCTTTCGTCTTCTTTCAGTAAATAATCCATGTGCATCAGGCCGATGGTACGTTCAACCGTTTGTTCTTTCTTCTGGGCGTTCTTGAGTAATTCTGTTTCTTTTTTGACCCATTTCCCTCTATTTAATATGGTGCCCCAAATCTCCATAAAGACCGCTACTCGTTCATGCTGGAAAGGTCCATTGATTTGAAGAAGTGTGCGAACGGCAGTTGGTGTGTTTTCAAGAAACGGATCGAGGGAAAAGGAAAGGGCGTATGTCTTCAAATGATCCACTGAATCGAAAATGGTGTTCATGAGCTGTTCTACATATGGATTCATGGAATAAAAGTCCTTTTCGGCATCAAGCCGGCCGAGGTCGATGAGTTCATGAAGCCTCAGCCATACATCGATCGACGTATGAATCGCATACAAGCTCTTGAATTCAGGTGAAGCAGGTGCGTGTTTTTTTAGGATCGATAAATAGCCGTAATACAAATGCTGCGGTGTTTGCTGATGCTTCGGTGTCCGTTTCAGCCAGAGGTTAAATTCCTCTTGGAAAAAAGTCAGCCAGCTTTGGAGTGATTGTTCGTCTGGGCGCTTCAGTTGGAAGTGCTGGCGAATCAGTTCTTTGCTGCGCTGTAATTCATCTTTTTCTGACCAATTTTCTGTAAATCCGGTCACACTCTCTACTTGAGCGTATAGCGAAAAGAAGACAGCAAGAATGTGTTTGCAAAGTCCATCTGCTGGACATGAGCAGCTGCTTCTCACAGGAAACAGCACATGAAGGTGGACCTTTGCTGCCACGACGTCATGTACATAAGCTGACCATTCAGTATCAGACTCTTGCTTGAGCCGATATACGCTGTCCTGTCTATAAGTAATCAATGCTTTTTTGATGAGTTGTTTGTTCTCATCTGTTGCAGGAAGAAGTTCTTTGATCTGTTCGGCAGTTTGTTTGATTTCTTCTTCGTTGATGTTGTGCTGAAGCATTTGATCCGCTCCTAACCAAGTAAAAGATTCCAATTCTTTTATTATAGCTCAATGGGGATTCATAAAAAAGTTTTTCATGAAAATGGTCATAAATTTCAAAAGCTGTCGAATGATGTAATAGAGTATTGCATAAACCAACCTTACAGCATATAATAATGAAATTAGTGGAATCGAAAGGATACAGACATGGATAATAAGGGTTTAAATCAAGAAGAGTTTTTAAAGATTTTGATGTACGCTCATGATATTGGTGAAAATTCAAATGATGTCACAACAAAAGAAATGCTTGAAAATCTGATTGCTCATATTCGAAATGGTCTTGTTTCATAAAAGTGACCCCCTGCTAGTGATGGCAGGGGGTTTTTGTATGCTTTTAAGAATGGAATGAACGCCCCCAGCATACGATATCATTACAAGCATAAGGAGTATGGGGAGCTGATGGTGTCATGAATATTGCGATTGCAAGCTGTGGGTATGTGGGGCTTGTGACAGGTGTGTGTTTAGCGGAGGCAGGACATGATGTCACGTGTATTGATATTGACCGCCGAAAGGTCATGCAGCTGAAACAAGGAAATCCCCCAATGTATGAGCCAGGGTTAAAAGAGCTATTGAAACGCAATCTTGAGCAGGGACGAATTCATTTTCACATAAATGGAGCGGAAGTCTACCCGCGGGCAGATGTGTTAATGATTGCAGTCGGCACCCCGCAGCAGGCAGATGGCCAAGCTGATTTACAGTATGTGTTTCAGGCTGCAAAAGAGATGGGGATAAAAGCAAAGTCAGGGGCGATCCTTGTGGTGAAAAGTACGGTGCCTGTTGGAACGGGTGATCAAATCGATCAGTTGATCCATCAAGAATTAGGACGGAAGGAGCCGCTAGCGATTGCATCTAACCCAGAATTTTTACGGGAAGGCTCTGCCATTTCAGATACATTGAGGGCGGACCGGCTTGTGATTGGAGCTGAAACAAAAGTCGTATTAGATCAGCTGGAGGAGATGTATGCTGATTTCCACCTTCCAATGGTCAAAACAGACCGTAAAAGTGCTGAAATGATCAAGTATGCATCAAATGCATTTCTTGCGACAAAAATCAGCTTTATGAATGAGATTGCCTCCATTTGTGAAAAAACAGGGGCTGATGTTGAATGGGTGGCGCAGGGAATGGGGCTTGATCAGCGGATCGGTTCGTCCTTTCTCAGAGCGGGCATTGGCTACGGTGGTTCTTGTTTTCCAAAGGATACAAATGCACTTGTCCAAATTGCAGGGCATGTGTCCCATGATTTTGAGCTGCTAAAGGCTGTCATCAAAGTAAATAATGAGCAGCGGGCAGGTTTTATCCGAAATATTCAGGATCGGCTGGGGGCAGCTCTTGAAGGGAAGCGAATTGCGCTTCTTGGTCTGTCCTTTAAACCGAATACAGACGATATGAGGGAGGCACCATCTATTCCGATCGCTCATGAGCTCCATCAATTAGGTGCGGAGCTTGTGGCATATGATCCTGTTGCTGCCAGGCATGCAGCTCGCGAGCTGCCGGATCAAGTATTATTTGCTCAAACGATTGAAGAAGCGATCAAGGATGCTGATGCGGTCTGTCTATTAACAGAGTGGGCGGATATTCAGTCGTTTCCACTTGCTTCCTATAAGAAATGGATGAAGCGGCCGCTTATTTTCGATGGACGAAACTGTCATACACTTGAAGCGGCAGAACAAGCTGGGGTCGAGTATCATTCGATTGGGCGCAGATCAGTTTCTCCAATTTATATGTAAAAGAAAACCGATAACAGTGAATGTTATCGGTTTTTATGAATGCGGCAGAATGAATCCGCCATATAAGAAAGCAGCCACAATCAGAAAGGCAGGGTGCAGCTTGAATTTGGTCATGAAGAAAAAGGAGACCGCGGCAATGGCGAGCGATTGCGTCCAGCCGATGGCTTTCACTGCATCTCCGCCGATTTCCCATGTTAATAAAAGCATCATCATCGCAATGACGGGCTGAACGGATAAGGTCATGCCTTTTACGACGGGAGATTGACGAAAACGGTCAATCAGCTTGAGCAATAAAATCAGCCCAACAGCAGACGGCAGTACAGTGGCAAGCAGTGCCACGATAAAGCCTGGCCAGCCCATGACGTCATAACCGACATATGCTGCAATCTTCGTAGCGATTGGCCCCGGCAGTGCATTGGCTAAAGCCAGCATATTGGAGAATCCTTCGTTCGTCATCCAATGAAAATGATTGACGATTTCTTCATAATTGAGCGGGATTGATGCAGGCCCACCGCCATATCCTAATAGATTGGATAAAAAGAATGCCCAGAATAAAAAGAGAATCAGGATCATGAAGACACTCCTTTCTCTTTATTTGGCCGATTCCAATGATTTTTCAGTTTAAAATGAAAAGCGCCATAAAATAAAAAGATCATCACAATGATTCCTGGATGAATGGACAGTACTTGCAGTCCAATAAAGGCAAGAAGGAATAGAGCGATCCCGAAGATCATGCCGAATCCTTTCAGCGTTTTTTGTCCAAATTCATATGCCATGAGGCCTAACAGAACCGCTATGACAGGGGTCACAGCGCCAATCATATTTTGAATGATTTGTGAGGAGCTTAAGACGCTGACAAGTGTGACAAGGGCTACCATGGCGAGACAAGTAGGTAAAATATGAGTAGCTGTGGCAACAATTGCGCCAGATACACCCTTTAATCGATAGCCGAGGTATGCTGACATTTTTGTTGCGATCGGGCCTGGTAAGGCATTGGCGATGGCAAGTGTTTCTCCGAATTCGTCATCGTTGATCCATTGATATTTCACCACCGCTTCATGGCGAATAAGCGGTATGACGGAAGGGCCTCCGCCAAAACCGAGAATCCCGGTTCGCACCATAGCGATAATGAGTTCGATATATGATTGCAAGTGGTTCAACTCCTGTCTACAATTTCATGCCCATGCGGCTTTTGTATCGTTTAATGAGCATTTGGCAGTCCACACTGACGACGCCTTCTAAGGGGTATAGCTTTTTTGTCAGGAAAGTCTCCATTTCCTGTTCATGTTGAAAAATGCCATGCATATGCAGCTTGCTTGGTCCTGTCATGTGATAAAGACTTGTGACAGCCGTTTCCTTTTCAAGCTGAAGGGCAACCGCTTCTAAAAATTTTGGCTCTACCTCTACATTAAAGAAGACAGAGACATGAATGCCAACCTTCGCGGGGTTAATTACAGCGGTGAATCGTTCAATGACCCCTGCTTCAATGAGCTGCTGAATGCGGGCTTGTACGGCTACACGTGACAGACCGACCTGTTTGCCGAGATCTGTATAAGACATGCGCCCGTCCTCGTGTAATAGGGATAGAATTTGTTTATCTCTTTCGTCTAATGTTAGGTTTGGAATGCTATAGTCTTTTGACACCGTATAACCACCTTTCTTCTGTTGATATTCTATCATATTTTATTACGAATAGACTGGATAATTTCTATTTTGCTATCGAAACGATAACATCACGTGCAAGAAATCATCTTTGTGCATAAAAAAACACCCCGGAATCAACGGGGTGTCTTCATTTATTGATCTGGGCTGCTTTCTGCACTGGCAATTTGCTGTGCAAGATCAGCTCGATCAATGTCTGCTTGGAAGAATTCCTGCGTATTTGGCAGGTGTAAATTCATATGGCGTTTTTGAGAAATGCGGATGGTGACTTGATCAACGGTGTAATCAAATACGTGTCCGCCAACACTTCGATCTTCATCAATAAAATGAAGATGATATCCACTCACCGCAATGCCGTGTGCGTACTGCGGTGTACGGAAGCCTGCGATCGTACCTTGAATATCCTCAAAGTCGAAAATAGGCTGAGACTTGACTGCTTCTACCATCGGAACGTAAGGTTTTTCCTGTTTTTCAACCGTACGTGTTTGAACCTTTTTGAATGATCCATCAATGCGGACCGCATAAAAGATATTCTTACTTGGTAAAATGCGGTCGATTTCATCTTCAAGTTCTTTGGACGTCATAGGTGCATCAATTCGATGAACGATATCTGTTTCAAAGAATGCTAGAGAGCAGAATGGTGAATAATCTTGATTGGTGACCGGTGTCGCTGTTCCATCCGAGCGCAGCCGGTAGAATGCGCCGTCAAAGCCGATCAGTTCTCCATCTAATTGATTGAATGTACCGATGCCAAAATCACCGTGTTCAGGAATATGTGCGAGGGAGAAATCTCCATCATATACGGCTTCCAGCAGGGAGGTCATTGTCGATACTTGATAGACCTCTTGCTGTTTGTCATGCTGTCTTGTGTCATTCTGTTGATTCATTGGGTGCATCATACCCATAACCGCTCACTCCTTTAATGTAATGTATCGAAGTCTTATCTGACGTTCATTGCATGTTTTTTGCGAAAGACTTCTGGCCATTTTTGACTGGCGAGGTCAGGGTTGTCTTGATAGTCAATCGGAATATCAATAATCACGGGTCCTTCTATGTTTATACCCTTTTGAAGGACGGTTGAAAGCTCCTCAGGTGAGTTGACCCTTAGTCCAGTTGCTCCAAAGCTTTCCGCATATTTCACTAAATCGATCTGCCCGAATTCAACGCAGGATGTGCGGTCATATTTCATTTCCTGCTGGAACGCGACCATGTCGTATGTGCTGTCGTTCCAAACAAGGTGAACGAGGTTTGTTTTCTTCCGGACTGCTGTTTCTAACTCCATTGCGGAGAAGAGAAAACCGCCATCACCTGAGACCGAGATAATCTTTTCATCTGGATTCATTATAGAAGCTGCAATTGCCCATGGTAATGCGACGCCTAATGTTTGCATGCCGTTACTCACCAGGAATGAGTTCGGTTCATAGACGCGGAAGTGACGGGACATCCAAATCGCGTGAGATCCGATATCACACGTGACCTTCGTGTCATCAGGAATCAGACGTCTCAATGTATGAATGACATCCAGTGGGTGAGATCGATGACTTTCTCTTTCTGGTGTCTTTTCGATGTCGCTTAATAGCTCCTGTAATTCAGTGACTAATTCTATGTTCTCTTTGCTTAAAGAAAGGGGAACACTGTCATGCGCTAGATGTTTGACGGTTTCAGAAATATTGCCTATAAGCTCAAGCGCTGGCTCATAAAAATGGTCAATATCTGCCTGCATATCATCAACATGGATGATCTGACGCTGCTGCGGCTGAAGATTCCAATGCTTCGGATCATATTCAATTGGATCAAAGCCAATGGTCAAAAGGACATCTGCATGTTCAATGAGAAGATCACCCGGCTGATTACGGAATAAGCCGATTCTGCCTACATATTGAGACTCGAGCTCTCTTGAGAGAACGCCGGCTCCTTGGTACGTTTCAACAAATGGGATACCAAGTGTTTTTAATAATGCTCTTGTGGCATTTGCAGCAGCTGGACGACTAGCTTTCATTCCCACAATCGCAATAGGTAAGTGTGCATTTTGAATTTTGGCGATAGCCGAACTGATGAGAGCATCTGGTGCAGGACCTAATTCTGGAGAAGGGTGAGCAGACACTGGTGTTTGTGTGGTGTGTTCTGTCACGACATCTTGTGGAAAGCTGATAAATGCTGCTCCAGCCTGCCCTTTTTGTGCCGCGCGAAAAGCATTTGTTAATGCTTCTGGTATATTGTTTACGTCTTGTACTTCAACGCTATATTTTGTGACTGGTTTGAATAATGCCGCATTGTCGAGTGATTGATGTGTTCGTTTCAGACGATCTGCACGAATGACGTTTCCAGCGATTGCGACAACAGGATCACCTTCTGTATTGGCTGTTAATAGACCTGTTGCTAAATTAGATGCACCAGGACCTGATGTGACGAGACAAACACCTGGTTTGCCAGTTAAACGTCCGACAGCAGCTGCCATAAAGGCTGCATTTTGTTCGTGTCTGCATAGGACAAGCTCTGGACCTCTGTCTTTTAATACATCAAATACAGCGTCAATTTTTGCACCTGGAATCGCAAAAACATGGGTCACACCTTGAGCAATCAGCGTATCAACAATCAACTCTGCTCCTCGTCTTGTTAGGGGTTGTGCTTGAGATTTCATTTACCCCGCACTCCTTTCGGCAAGTAAAATTTTTTATGAAAATATATTTTCATGATATGATTTACTATACATTTCATAAAATAAATTTTCCAATATATGTTTAACGTGGTTTTGATATGTTTCACGAATAAGTGTGTGAGGAGTGAAAGGATGGAACTGAGACATTTGCAGTATTTTGTCACAGTAGCGGAGGAGCTGCATTTTGGCAGAGCAGCCGCGCGGTTGAATATGACACAGCCTCCACTTAGTCAGCAAATTAAGCAGTTTGAGGAAGAATTGGGTTTTCCTTTATTTCACCGGTCGAAGCGGGTGGTGGAGCTAACAGCAGCTGGAAAGGTCTTTTTACATGAGGTTCGGGGAGTGCTGCAGCAGCTTGATAAAGCCGTTGATCATGCCCGTCATACAGCAAGAGGAGAGCTGGGGAAAATCATCATAGGTTTTGTTGGAACTGCGACATATGATATTCTGCCGCCCGTTGTACGTGAATTTAGGGAGCTGTATCCCTCTGTCAGTATTGAGCTGCAGCAGCTTTCCGTTCCGCAGCAGCTAGAGGCACTTTTAAATGGTGAGATTGATATCGGTTTTTTACACCCTACATCGCCGCATGAAGAATTAGTCAGTCGTTTGATGAAGCAGAGTGAATGTATTTTTGCGATTCCAAAAAATCATCGATTGGCTAAAAAAGAGACGGTCGCGATTGAAGATATCCGTCATGAACCGATTATTTCTTTATCACAGGAATCATGGCCGTCTCTTTATCAGCACTTTGTCCTGCTATGTGAAAAGTACGGATTTTCTCCAAATATCGTGCAGGAAGCAGCGGAATATCAAATGATCATTGGCCTTGTCACAGCAGGGATCGGTATTGCAGTGATTCCACAATCAGCCCGGCGTTTATTTAATCTGGATGTTGTATATCGCTCCATTGAGGATGAACAGCTTCTGGCGGAATGGACGATTTCCTATAGACGGGAAAATCATAATCCTGCTTTATTTCATCTGGTCCACCATATCCTGCATCGCACCGAGCTGGAATAAGAGGTAGAGAGAAAGGGTTATGGTATGATGTCGTTACATTAAAAGGAGGCGTACCTGAATTGATTACATTGCTACTGGATCAGCTGTCACGAAAAGAGGCATATAAATTATTATCTGGATCTATCGTTCCAAGACCGATTGCATTTATTACAAGTCTATCTAAAGAAAATGTCGTCAATGCCGCACCATTTAGTTTCTTTAATGTCATCAGCGGACACCCGCCGCTCATTGCGGTTTCTATCGGACGACGTGATGGTCAGATGAAAGATACTGCGCAGCATATCATTGACAGGGAAGAGTTTGTCGTCCATGTGAGTGATGAAGACATGATAGAAGATATTAATGAAACAGCTGCTACATTGCCTCGGGAAGAGAGTGAGCTGGATCGCACCGGACTTCACCAAGCAGAGAGTCATGTCATTTCGGTGCCGGGGATCAAGGAAGCACGCATTCGTTTTGAATGTCAGCTGGAAAAACATCTGACCTTTCAAAATGATGAAGGGGAGATCACAGTTGATCATATCATTGGCCGGGTTGTATGTGCACATTTAGATGAGGCTGTTTATGATGCAGAAAAAGGCTATGTTTCTACTAATGAACTGAAACCAGTCGCTCGCCTAGCAGGTAATGATTATGCCCATTTAGGCACGTCATTTGTGCTGAAAAGACCACAGTAATAGAAAAATACCCCCGAGGGATATCGGGGGTTTTCTGTTTATTTCTTCTGTTCTAGTTTGAGTGGAGCTGCGATGTTCTTTTGTACTTTTTTCCCTTTTAATACGTCGTTTGCAGCACCGACTGCCAGTTGACCGATCAGCTCTGGCTGCTGCGCAACCGTTGCAGAGAGCTTTCCTGCTTTGATCGAGCTGAGTGCATCTTCGTTGCCGTCAAAGCCAACGACAAGAATGTCTTTCCCAGAGCTTTGAATCGCTTCTAGTGCGCCGAGAGCCATTTCATCATTGTGGGCAAAAACGGCTTTGATGTCAGGGTTTCCTTGAAGAAGGTTTTCCATGACATTCAGTCCTTTTGTCCGGTCGAAGTCAGCAGCTTGTTTTGCTGTCACTTTTAGATCTTTATCCGCTATTTGATGGAACCCTTTTCCACGCTCACGTGTAGCGGAAGCGCCTGGTACGCCTTCTAATTCAGCGACTTTTGCTCCTTTGCCAACCTTGTCAATGATAAATTTAGCTGCCATTTCTCCGCCTTTGACGTTATCTGAGGCGACAAGTGCTTCTACCTTTCCACTTTCGGCTGAGCGGTCTAATGTGATGACAGGTATATCTGAAGCGTTTGCTGATTCGACAGCGGTTGATATGGCAGATGAATCCGCTGGGTTGATGAGCAATGCGTCGACACCTTGCTGAATTAAATCTTCTACATCACTTGTTTGTTTAGCAGAATCATTTTGTGCATCTGCAATCACGACTTCAATGCCAAGCTTTTTTGCTTCTTTTGTCACACCGTTTTTCAGAGAAACGAAGAATGGGTTATTTAATGTCGAGATCGACAGACCGATTTTGATGTCTTTTTTCTTGCCATCCTTAGATGACTTGGCCCACTCCGGCGGTTCAAGCGAGCAGGCAGAAAGCAGAAACAAAGAGAGAGTCAGGATGAGAATAAGATATTTTTTCATAGCAGCTGCCTCCTTAAGCAGATTTCTTTCTGTCTAGCAGGACTGCAATCAAGATGACAATCCCTTTCACAACAGATTGATAGAATGATGAAACACCAAGTAAGTTCATACCATTGTTCAGGACACCGATAATGAGCACCCCGATGAGTGTGCCGACAATTCGTCCTCTTCCGCCGGACAGGCTTGTCCCGCCAAGTACGACGGCAGCAATGGCATCAAGCTCATAGGACGTACCAGCTGTTGGCTGCGCTGAATTTAGGCGAGATGTTAAGATCGCACCTGCTAAGGCAGACATGAAGCCTGCTAATGAATAGATCATAATTTTCACGCGCGGTACTTTGATTCCTGAGATGAGAGCCGCTTTTTCATTCCCGCCGATGGCATATGTTCTTCTGCCGAAAGGTGTTTTATGAAGCAGTACCCAAAGTACGATAAAGGTGAGAAGCATCGTGATCGCTGGAACAGGAATGCCTAAGAAATATCCGCGGCCGAATAACTGAAAGGCATAGTTAGAGCCAAGCCCAGTAATCGGGTTTCCGTCTGTATAAACGAGTGTCAAACCTCTGAAAATCGTCATCGTGGCAAGCGTTGCGATAAAAGGAGCCATTTTTCCTTTTGTAATTAAAAGACCGTTGATCATCCCAAGAACGGCACCGATGATACAGCCGACAATAATGGCTAAAATCGGGTCCATGCCAGAAACGATAAAGCCGGCAGTCAGGGCACTGGACAGTGCAAGAATGGCACCGACAGATAAATCAATGCCTCCAGTTAAAATAACAAATGTCATCCCAAAGGCAATGAGGGCATTAATGGAGATTTGTCTCAGTAAGTTTAAGATGTTTAATGGCTCTAAAAAGGCCGGGTTTAAAATAGAAACAATGGCGACAAGGATGATGAGTCCTAAGAATGGCCCAAGCTTTTGCATGATGTGATCAAATCGTCCATTTGAAGTAAGTGGTTTCATGTTACTTCCCTCCTGTAGCTAGTGTCATAATTCGTTCCTGCGTTGCTTCTGTTTTGTCTAATTCTCCGCTAATGGTTCCTTCATGAATGACGAGCACTCGATCGCTCATCCCGAGTATCTCTGGGAGTTCAGAGGAGACCATTAAAATGGCAACGCCTCGATCGGTCAATTCATTCATTAACTGATAGATTTCTCGTTTCGCTCCGACGTCGACACCTCGTGTCGGTTCATCTAAAATCAACACCTTTGGCTGTATGCCGATCCATTTGGCGATGACGACTTTTTGCTGATTTCCACCAGACAGGCTTCGGGCAGAGATGTCAGAGGAAGCCGTTTTAATCGTCAGTCTTTTAATGAGCAGGTCGACAAAATCCTGTTCAGTTTTCTTATCAATCAATCCCTTTGGAGAGAAGCTTTTTAAGTTTGGCAGACCGATGTTTTCTCGGATGGATGCATCAAGCATCAATCCTTCATCCTTGCGATCCTCTGTGATAAAGCCGATGCCGAGCTTGACGGCATCACTTGGTTTTTTAATAACAGCCTTTTTTCCATGAACCCATATTTCTCCTTGATCAAGAGGATCAAGACCAAACAGCGACCGCATCATTTCGGTTCGGCCAGCACCCATTAAGCCTGCAACACCGACGATTTCTCCAGCCTTAACTGAGAAATTGATATCTTGAAATTGTCCTTTTCTCGTTGCTTGTTTCACCTCAAGGATAATGTCTCCTGTAGAAAGCGTTCGCTCGGGATATCGATCTGTCAATTCACGGCCGACCATTTTCTTGACGACTTCATGGAAATTCGTTTCAGGTATGGCTTTCGTATCGACCGTTTTCCCATCACGCATGATCGTAATCCGGTCACAGATTGCAAAGATTTCCTCCATACGGTGAGAAATATAGACAATGGAAACGCCTTCTTTTTTGAGAGATTCAATGACTTGAAAGAGCTTGTCAATTTCACGTTCCGTTAGAGCTGCTGTCGGCTCATCCATGATGATGACCTTTGCATCGGTCATTAATGCTTTTGCAATCTCAATCATCTGTTTTTGTCCAACAGAACAGCTGCCTGCCTCTTGTTCAAGTGAGAGATTCACAGACAAACGGTCCAGCTGCGTTTGGGCGAGAGTCTTCATTTTCTTAGTATCTAGCAGTCCGAGTTTCGTATAGATTTCTTTCCCGATGAATAGGTTCTCCAAGACGGTCATATCCGGCCATATGTTAAGCTCCTGATGAATGAAGGCGATGCCGTGCTGTTCCGCTTCCTTCGGATTTTTGAAAGCGGTTTCTTTTCCGTCGATTTGTATCGTTCCTTGATCTAAAGAATAAAGACCTGTAAGCAGATTCATTAAAGTTGATTTTCCCGCACCATTTTCACCCATGAGTGCGTGGACTTCACCTGTGACGAGGTCAAAGGAGACCCCGGAGAGAACGGTGTTTTTTCCAAAAGCCTTATGGATGTTATGCATCTCTATGTTCATATCTGGCTCCTCCTTTTAAAAGATGACACCGGCATGAAGAATGCAGTTTGCGTATGGGGTGGCTTCACCCGTTCGAATGACTGCTTTTGCCTGTTTGGTCATGTCTTTGAACGTCTCGTGGTCTACTTCATGTAACGGTTTTGAGAGCGCTTTCTTAAGAAATAAATGATCTCGTTCATTGGCTTCTTTGATTTCACTAGCTACAGTGATGTTTTCAACGGCCATTTCCTGAAGAAGGAGGGAGGTGACCTCCTGAAATGATGGTATGCCGATTGATAACGCCAAGTCGATTTTGACTGGACCTTCTGGGATAGGGAGACCACAGTCTGCGATGACGATTGTATCTGTGTGGCCAAGATCAGCAAGCACCTTGGCGATATGGCTGTTTAGGATGCCGTTTTTTTTCATTTCTTTTTCTCCAATTCTTCTCTTGTTGGCATACCGCCTTGTGCGCCAAACTTTGTGACGGACATTGATGCGGCAAGATTGGCAAAGGCAAGTGCGTCATAGAGGGATTTGCCTTCTGTTAGAGCGACAGCCAAGGCTCCGTTAAAGGTATCGCCAGCTCCTGTTGTATCGACTGCTTCGACAGGAACGCCTGGAACCAACACGTCTTTCGTTCCATCAAAATATCGAACCCCATTTTTTCCTTCTGTGATCAATAATTTGTTAGGGTATTGACGCAAGGCCTCACTGGTTGGCAGACCATCAAACATTAGAACAGCTTCATGTTCATTCGGTGTAATGTAAGCAGCCTGCTCTAAAACCTGCTGCGATACTTTGCGGGCTGGTGCAGGGTTTAAAATGACAGGGATTTCTTTTTCACTGCAAATGGCGCAGACCGCTTCGACCGTTTCTTCAGGTATTTCCTGCTGGATGAGAACCATCCCGATATTATCAATTGTAGAAAAGGCCTCTCTTACATAGTCAGGAGTGACCTCATTATTTGCCCCTTTGACCACAACAATGCTGTTATCACCTTCTGCTAAAATGATATGAGCTGTGCCGCTCTCCATTTCAGTAACCGGTTTCATATATGAGGTGCGGACACCTTGTGTTTCTAAATTGCTGAGAATATCCTGACCATAAGCGTCATCACCAACTCGGCCGACCATGTATACATCTGCACCGAGTCTGGCGCTTGCGACTGCCTGATTGGCACCTTTCCCGCCTGGGACCGTTTTAAACGATTTGCCTAAAACCGTTTCACCGGCATTTGGCCGTTTATCTGATGTGACGACTAAATCCATTGAACAGCTTCCTACTACAACAATATGACTCATTGTGAATCCACCTTTCTTGTGGTCTCTCGTTCAATAAAAGAGACGGGCATTTGAATAACTGGTTCATCTATCGGTTGTTTCTGAATCGCTTTGATTAACAGCTGTGCCGCTTCTTTTCCCATCTCATAGGCGGGCTGCCTTATGGTCGATAAGGAAGGGAAGAGCAGCTCACTTTGCGGAATATCATCAAATCCAATGATTTGAACGTCTCCTGGAATGGCTTTTCCGATCCGAAGCGCTTCATGGATGACCGCTGTTGCGACGATATCATTGCTGGCAATGATCCCATCTGTTTCAGGGTACAGCTGGAAAAGGGCCTTGGCGCTTTTTCGGGCTTCTTGAAAGGAAAATGAAGCATTTGACATCACATGAAAGTCGACGCCTGTTTCCGTGAGAACATCGAGTGCGCCTTTGAATCGCTGCCGCGCTGTTTGCAGATGGGCAGGTCCTTTTAACAGTGTGATCTGCCGGCTGCCGCGTCTGATTAATTCCATTGCCGCCATTTTCCCGCCAGCTGCAGCATCTGCAAAAACAGAAGGTGCATGTGGGACCGTTCGATCTAAAAACACAACAGGTAAATCATCATCATTGTATATATCTGATTCAGGTTCATTTGTGACCGCAATGACACCGACTACTTGATTTTGTTTAAAGGTTTGTAAGTAAGCCATTTCCTTCGCTCGATCTTCATCACTGTTCCCGAATAATAACCGAAAACCGTGCGCATGAATCTCATCCTCAACGCCTCTAGCAAGCTGAGGAAAGAAGGGATTTGTGATATCAGGCAAGATTAAGCCGATTAAGCGTGATTCTCTTTTAAAAAGGGATCTAGCCACTTCATTGGGAAAGTAGTTCAACTCCTGCATCGCTTGTGTCACGCGAATTTTCGTATCTGAATGAACATATCCAGTATCATTGAGCACGCGTGAAACAGTGGCAACAGACACTTGTGCAGCTTTTGCAACATCTTTAATTGTAGCCAATGGAGAGCCTCCCTTCATGAATGTGTAACCGTTTACACACATAGATTATCATGAAAGCATCGAAATGACAATCTAAAAAAATAAAAAAAGAAAAGAAAGATGGCTTCTTCCTTTTCTTAACTAATGATACCTGTTTGTGTAATGTTCACTTTCACTTTTGGAATGATTTTCACCTTCGGATAATCGGTGACCCAGTTCATTTTCATATATTCATCATAGTGTCTGACCCGATATTTTCTGCCAAGGCTGAGGACGTCAGAATTCGCCTCTTGCAGGGCTGCAATGACTTTTTCGGCATCTTTTGTAAAAATAGCTGACAGCCTTTTATTTAACATTTCGATTTTCTTGTCTGTATCTAAATTGTCTTTCGGATATTCAAGAACAGAGGTGGTGAATTCATAGTCAAGAGAGAAGGTTACGTTTCGATGATCAGGATTGACGATTTTTATGTCTCTCTTTGAATCCGTTACTTGAATGGTGATGTAATTGTTCTCCTTTGATTTCATATCACTTCTTACTTTTTTCGTGAAGTTTGCATAACTGCCCATTTTTCCATCCATAATGGTGAGCAGAATGGCATCCTGTGCATACAGTTCACCTTTCTTTTTCTCATTATCAAATAAGGCAACCCCTCTCACACTCGTTAACTTTTTTGACTTATCGTAGTAGAGTAACGGCAGTGTGAAATCCTCGCCGGTTTGCAGCATTTTGGACCGGATATTTTGAATGTTCTTAGGTGCAACTTGAGAGGAGCGTGATGCGGAAGTGATCAGGTTGTTTAAATAGTCGCTCACAATGAGTTTTTCCTTGAGCAGAGAATTGATTAAGTCCACACAGCTCCCCCCTTGCACCACTGCCAAATTTGCGAGCAAAGGGCTTTTGGGATCGCGATAAAACATATCTAAGTAAGGAAGCAGCCGGTTTTGGGCAAATTCATCACCGATCAGCAGCACCCTCATTTTCGACATATCAATTTTTTGGTCTACACTCCGGCTAAAGTTGCTTCTTGCTTTTCTTAAAGTAGGCGCATCGGTTGTGAGAACAGTGGTTAAATAGCTGCCAGAATTCCCTTGCTGCATACTTTGAGACTGCTGCACCTTTCGATAGGTAATCGAATATCTCGCATTGTCATCTTCTCCTTGATCAACAGCTGAAGTTAATACGAGAGAGATGTCTTTTAATAGGTTTTGATCCCAGCAGCCAGGCATGAAAATGAGGGAAACACACATAAGCAGTGTCAACATGTACCTATGATGCATGTGATTTCACCTTCTTTTTACGGTGTTTGATCAAGATGATCACGGCCATCATGATCGGAAGTGTGTAAATAAATGAATATTGTGCAACGGTGGTAAAGTCATTGAAGCGCTGAATTCTAAAGTTATCAGTTGACAGAAAACAGCTTGCAGCATAAATCAAAATGGCAAAATAGTAGACATATTTTTTGTGATTTTTTTTCTTCAGCATACTGGACACACCATTTGCACAAAAGTACAGATAATTACTCAGTGTGGCTAAAATGACAAAGACCCAAAAGCTCAGAAAAATTAAGTCCGTGCGTTCAATGACACCGAATGTAATGGTTTTTAATAGATACAAAACAGGATTCGGGATCACATCAAGCTCAGCCGGGCTGAAAAACATAAAACAAATCAATGTAATAAATAGGTAATAAAGCGTCGTGCATATATTTGAAATGGTCATCACTTTATATCGTTCCTTAATGGTGCCCTTCATCAGTGGAG
Source organism: Bacillus sp. FSL P2-0069 (assembly GCF_038593315.1). Taxonomy (NCBI): domain Bacteria; kingdom Bacillati; phylum Bacillota; class Bacilli; order Caryophanales; family Bacillaceae; genus Bacillus; species Bacillus sp. FSL P2-0069. The sequence continues at coordinate 3,212,215 of NZ_CP151984.1, read as the reverse complement.
AGATGATCAAAATCATCTCAAATCCATTCATTGACAGCACTACGTCCTTCAATCCAAGCTGAAATTGAGAGATACCCGTTTGGAAAACAGGCAGGAGGTAATCAATATTGGTTCCTTTCAATGCATAGAACATCAATAGAGAGAGCATGAGCAAAAAGGGAGTTAAGATAAAGTTAAACCTGACAATGGCTGTAATTTGCTCCTTTGCGATATAGATAATGCATATCATCAGTAATAGGTTAATCACCCAGTTTGGTGTGAGCGGGAGCACCCATATGCCAAGAATCCTTGTGAATATAGAAAGGACAACGATGCAAACCGAGGCAAAGTATACCGTATAGAGCACGACCAAGGCGTGTCCAATCCATTTTCCAAAGACCTCAATCAGTGCTTGGAAGAATGACGTTTCTGGATACTTGTAGATAATATAAAGAAAAATGGTATTGATGATTTGGATGAAAAAACAAGCTAAAATAATCGCTATCCAGCCATCGTGCCCCATGTCTTTCATCAGCAAATGGGGGAGCGCTAAAATACCAACACCAATTTGAGACTGGATGATAAAAAAAACAGCTTGAGGTGGAGATATTTTATTTTTCATTTTTCTTTGTCCACCCTCTCAGTTGTTCAATTTGTTTTTTCTTTTGCGGATTTAAATAAACAGGTCGATTTTTGTACATCCACATTGGGAGTCGAATCACAGTATCTTTTAAGTCCTGCCAGTTAAATGGAGCAACAGGTGATAAATATGGCACCCCTAGTGATTCTAATCGGCATAAATTCATGAGAATAATGGCCAGTCCAAATGAAATGCCAATAAATCCAAACATCGATGCCATAAACATGAGCGGGAAACGAAGCATCCTGATGGTGGACGTCATTTCAAACGACGGAAGTACAAATGAAGCCACAGCCGTCACAGCGACTACAATGACTAGGACATTCGAGATAAGTCCTGCTTGTACAACCGCATCCCCAATAACCAAACCACCTACGATCCCAATGGTTTGCCCGATTGGTTTAGGCAGACGCACCCCAGCTTCACGTATAAGTTCAATCGTGATCTCCATCAGCATGGCCTCTATCAATGGAGGAAAGGGAATTCCGATAATAGAGTTCTTCATCGTAATGGCTAGTTCATCTGGGACAACCTCATAATGAAACGCAATAACAGCAATATAAAAAGATGGCAATATGACTGCGATGATGCAGGCAAGATAACGAAGAATACGAATAAACGTAGCAGGAATCCAGCGGCTGTTATAATCATCTGGTGACTGAAAGAAGCTAAAGAACGTGATAGGCAGAATGATGGCCATTGGACTGCCATCCATGAGTACGACGATCCTGCCTTCAAGGATCGCAGATCTCACCTTATCCGGACGTTCTGTATCAATCAGCTGCGGGAAAATAGAAAATGAATCATCCTCAATTGCCTCAACGATAGAGCCAGGACTTATCAGTGTGTCTACTTTAATAGAAGAAATCCGTCTGTTGACCTCTTCAACCTTTTCTTGATTGGCAATATCAGATATATAAACCGTCGCAAGCTTTGTTTCTGATTTTGTACCGACCTTATGATATTGAATAGCGAGCTTCCGATCATTTAAATGCGAACGCAGTAAGTAGATATTGGTATCAAGACTTTCAACAAATCCATCATGTGCGCCTGCGATAATACTTTCAGAAGAAGGTTCAGAAATAGAACGCAGCGGAGGCTGTCCGACAGCAAATAGCTTTATTTGCGAGGAGTTTTCATCAAGAAAGGCAATACTTCCTGCAATAATACTATCTGTAATGAGCGTCAAGTCGCCTGTTTCAAGTGTGCTAAGAGATTTTATATAATCCTGCTTTCCGGGAGAGCCTAACAAGTTGCCGATAATGAAATCATTTAGTTTTCCTTCATCTATTCTTGTTTTAATAAAAAACAGTGCAGATTTTGTTTCATTCACCATTAACTCTCGGTATTCAAAATCGCCGCTTTGCTGAAATGTTTTTTTTAGGATACGGATTTTTTCCTCGAAGCTGCCTGATAAAAAATGCAGGCGGGTCTGCTCATTGGTGTTTGGCATCTTTAGCCTCCTCTCACAGATTTTTTACCCATAGTGTAAGCGGAGAAGCGAATTTTATTCGTCTCCTTTGGGGAAAGCATGACATAAGCTGACAACTTTCAACTAAATTCACATTAAAAATGTTAAGAAATGATGAATCTTGATAAAAACAAATGAATAATGTTTCATTGTTTAGGTCATAAGATGCGAATCTCGTAAAGAGAAGGTACACCGAAATGATCAAATATTTACATCTTATCCCAATTTTTCGTGACCTAAAAATAAGCAGATGACTTGATTTTTTTAGAGGTGACCTTTGTCATAGGTCAACACACAGCAATCTGATCAATGAGAATGACTTTCTAACCTGTTCATTCAAAAATATAAAACATTCCAAAACACGCACTATTCATTTAAAGCGCTGATATGACTGTTGTTATAGAGAAGAGCGGGCTTTAAAACATTGATTCAAAATACATCTTAATAATTGTCAAAAAATTTAGGGAGAAAAGGACAAAAGATTTTCGGATCATTGATGGTAACGCTTTCTCATGAATTCAGCGGAAATTCAGACTGATTTTTGTCCGCCTTTTGGCCTTTTCATTTAAAGGATGGGTAGGCAAAAAAGCCTTCTGATTAGAGGAATTTGGCATACGAGGAAGTGAAAGATTATGTTACATAATACCGATTGTGATTTTATGCTGAACAGATATACTGTTGATTGAATTTACATATCACACTCATAAAAAAAGGAGATGTAGATAGCGATGTGGTTAATCGTTATAGCCTGTGTCATCATGTTAGGGATTGGCTTTATTGAAAAGAAGCGTCATCAGAAAAATATCGATGCCCTGCCGGTGCGCGTCAATATTAATGGTATTCGCGGAAAGTCTACCGTCACAAGATTGACAACCGGTATCTTAATGGAGGCAGGTTATAAAACTGTCGGTAAAACAACGGGAACGGATGCAAGAATGATTTATTGGGATACGCCAGAGGAGAAACCGATTAAAAGGAAACCGCAAGGACCGAATATCGGAGAGCAGAAAGAAGTTATGAGAGAAACAGTTGAAAGAGGAGCAAATGCTATCGTCAGTGAATGTATGGCGGTAAATCCAGATTACCAAATTATCTTTCAGGAAGAGCTGCTTCAAGCAAACATTGGCGTGATCGTAAACGTTCTTGAAGACCATATGGACGTCATGGGGCCGACACTTGATGAAATAGCAGAAGCCTTTACAGCGACAATTCCTTACAATGGACACTTGGTTATTACGGATAGTGAATATACGGATTTCTTTAAAGAGATTGCGAAAAAACGCAACACAGAAGTCATTGTTGCAGATAATTCCAAGATTTCCGATGAGTTTTTGCGGAAATTTGAGTACATGGTTTTCCCAGATAATGCTTCACTTGCACTTGGTGTTGCCCAAGCATTAGGGATTGATGAAGATACGGCATTCAGAGGAATGTTAAATGCGCCGCCTGATCCAGGAGCGATGAGAATTCTTCCATTAATGGACGCGAAAACGCCTGGACACTTTGTAAATGGATTTGCGGCAAATGACGCAGCATCTACATTGAACATTTGGAAGCGTGTGAAAGAAATTGGATATCCAACAGATGAACCGATTATTATTATGAACTGCCGTGCGGATCGGGTAGATAGAACGATCCAGTTTGCGGAGGATGTACTTCCATATATTGAAGCAAGTGATCTTGTCTTAATTGGTGAAACAACAGATCCAATTGTGAAGGCATATGAGGAAGGGAAAATTCCGGCTGACCACTTACACAACCTTGAATATCAATCTACAGAAGAAATTATGAATATGCTTGAGAAAAAGCTTCATAATCGAGTGGTTTATGGAGTCGGCAATATCCATGGTGCCGCTGAACCGTTAATCGAAAAAATTCAAGAATACAAAATTAAGCAGCTTGTCAGCTAGGAGGAAATATAGAAAATGTTCGGATCAGATCTTTATATCTCGTTAATTTTAGGTGTTCTACTTAGTTTAATCTTTGCAGAAAAAACAGGAATCGTACCAGCTGGACTTGTTGTTCCGGGTTATCTGGCGCTTGTATTTAACCAGCCAGTCTTCATTTTAGTCGTCTTATCTGTCAGCTTGCTTACGTATGTCATCGTTCGCTTTGGTCTATCAAAATTTATGATTTTATACGGACGCAGAAAGTTTGCTGCGATGCTGATTACAGGGATTGCTTTGAAACTGATATTTGATTTCTTCTATCCAGTGGTCCCATTTGAAATAGCAGAATTCCGCGGAATTGGAATCATCGTTCCTGGATTGATTGCGAATACGATTCAAAAGCAAGGTCTTACGATTACCCTTGGAAGCACGTTACTTCTAAGTGGTGCAACATTTGCCATCATGTATGTTTACTATCTATTTTAAGATAAGGTGTGTCCAATGATGAATAAAAAATTGAGCTTTCAGGAAAAGCTGCTGAAAATCACAAAGAATCAAAAGAAAAAGACGAATAAACATGTACTGATTGCTTTACCGATCGTTATTGCTTGTACATTTCTATTTACGTTTATCGGGCAAGCACAAGTGCCAACTGTACAAAAGAATCCAGAAAACATCCTGACCGCTTCGTTTGTCGGTGACATTATGTTTGGAAGAAACGTAGAGAAAGTAACAGACCGCTATGGAAAAGAGCATCTCTTTCGTTATGCCAAGCCATATTTTGATGTGTCAGATTATGTGACAGGCAACTTTGAGCATCCTATCGCATCAGATAAGGAACAGGCAGCCCAAAAGAATATTCATTTAAAAACAGATGAAGATTCTGTCCAAGCGTTGAAGGATTTAAATTTCTCTGTCTTAAACTTTGCGAATAACCATGCGGCAGACTATGGTGAAAAAGGGCTGAACAACACGATCAATGCCTTTGAACAAAATGGTATGGATTATACAGGTGCAGGCCGTAACCTCCAAGATGCGAAGCAGAACATTTCGTACAAAGAAGTAAATGGTGTCAAAATTGCTACACTTGGTTTTACAGATGTGTATGGGAAAGATTTCAAAGCAACGAATCGCCAGGCGGGTATTCTGCCAGCCGATCCATCTATCTTTATTCCGATGATTTCGCAGGCTGCTGAAAAGGCAGATCTCGTCGTTGTTCATGCTCACTGGGGACAGGAGTACAACAATGAAGTAAACGACAGACAAAGAGAATTGGCAAGAGCGATGTCTAAGGCCGGAGCTGATATCATTATCGGTGCTCACCCGCACGTCCTTGAACCAATGGAAGTCTATAACGGAACAGCGATTTTCTATAGCCTAGGCAACTTTATTTTTGATCAAGGCTGGTCAAGAACACGTGATTCTGCACTTGTTCAGTATCATCTGAATGAAGATGGAAAAGCGACATTTGAAGTTGTCCCAATGTACATCAAAGAAGCAACACCTGCTCCAGTAAAAGCAGGATCTCTAGAATCAAAAGCCATTATCCGTATGCTGACCAATGGAACGAATGCGGATTGGAAAGAAAAAGACGGACACATTTTCTTTGAAGTAGATCACGCTGATAAAGTTAAAAACTTAAAAGAAAACGGAGGGAAAGAGAAGAAATGAAATTCCTAAAAGCAAGCTGGCCGTTTGTTGCGTTAATTTTAGTCTTTGTCTTTATGTCTGCTTTTAAATTTAGTGACAGTCTGACAGATCACGAAAAACAAAAGATTTCGGTTGAAATGCAGAAAATTGAACAGCAAAAGCAGTCAAAAGCGGAAGCAGGTAAATAACCTAAAAAGGATAAAGGGCACGCACATCGCGTGCTCTTTTTTTGTCGAAATACGGTGTAAAATGAAAGGTGTCATGTCGAAACTATAGAAGAAAGGAGGGAAAGGATCATGAAATGGAAAGGAATGTTAATTGGAGGGTGTGCGCTTGTAGGGCTGATGTTCATGTCTCAAACAGCGGTTTCTGCTCAAACACCATCTCTTTTGGAGCAAGCGGAAAAGCTGATTGGAACACCTTATCATAAAGGAGGAACCGATCCAAAAACGGGCTTTGATGCATCTGGGTTTATTCAATATGTGTACAAGACATCCGAAACATTTGATTTGCCGCGGAAGGTAATCGACCAATATCAGATTGGAAAAAAGGTATCATGGGATAAAGCGCAGCCCGGTGACCTTGTGTATTTCCGAAGCCTTGAAGAAACGAAGGATATCCCAACACATGTGGCGTTATACGCTGGGAACCATCAGGTTATCCACATCACGCTTAGTCAAGGTGTGGTGAAAACAGATGTCAGCAAAAGCAAATATTGGACTGATCGATTTTATGCGGTCAAACGACTGCCCGGCACACAAGAAATTTCTGATGACCCTCTTGTGAAAGATGCGATGACCTATTTGGGAATTCCTTATGAGTTTGGAGGAGCAGATCCAAAGACTGGTTTCGACTGCTCAGGATTTTTACAGTATTTATTTGAAAAATCACTTGGAATCTATTTACCTCGAAGTGCTGAACAGCAGTGGATCGTTGGAGAAAAAGTGGCATTAGACGATATCCGCCCTGGGGATTTTGTTTTTTTTAGTAACACATATAAGCCCGGAATTTCTCATGTAGGTATGTATATTGGAGGCGACCGCTTTATTCATGCGAGCCGTTCTGAAAGTGTGACAATTTCTTATTTGTCTGAATCGTATTGGCGCGAAAAATGGACAGGTGCGAAACGATTAACAGATCTGGAGCTTGCGAAAGAGGACCCTATCGTATCAAAAGCCGCTACGTATATTGGTGAAGTCCCTTATGTCAAAGGCGGTACGAACCCAAAGGAAGGATTTGATACAGCAGGGTTCACGCAGTACGTGTATCAAGAAGTGCTTGGCATTGAGCTGCCCCGCTATGCATCAGGTCAAGTTAAAGCAGGTACACCTGTGAAACGTTCTGAGCTTCAGCCGGGAGATCTTGTCTTCTTCAGCGGAACATCATTGATGCCGGCGATATATGCAGGATCCAATCAAGTCATTCATGTGACTGTCTCAAACGGTGTTGTCTTAACCAATATGAAAACAAGTACGTACTGGAAGGACAAATATGAAACGGCTGTTAGAATCAAAAAATAAAGAAAAAGCCCGATCAATACTATCGGACTTCTGCACTTCTCTCTAGGCGCTGATCAGACAAGCGTCTTTTTTTCATGGAATTGATTTTGTAAAAGAAGATCAATAAAATAAGCGACACCATCTTCATGATTTCCTTTTGTGATGAAGGTGCTCTTTTCTTTAATGACATCAACAGCATTCCCCATTGCAATACGATGGCCTGCTTCTTCAAACATAGAAAGATCGTTTGGGCTGTCACCAATTGCATAAATATGTGAGCGGTCTACACCATAATGGGCTGCGAGCTTTTTCAGGGCATGTCCTTTTCCAGACTCTTTTGGCAGCACCTCAATAATATGTTTACCAGACGAGGTCAATGAAAGCTCGGGCATGTCTGCCAGAAGATTTCGTGCTTCGTTCAGTTTGTTCATATCAAACGAGAAGCAGAGTAATTTATAGGTCGGTTCGTTCGACTCAAAAATCTCACGGATATCATCCACTGGTTTGATGCCAAATTGTTTAAATTGCGTCATGGCTCCTTCCCATAGATCAGCGAGATCCTCATTTGGGTTTGCGCTTTTGATCAGATCAAATTCTGCTTTCAGCTTCTCTTTTCCATCAAAAGGAGAGAGGAGAGCATCATCTGTATAGACTTCAAAGTAAATGTTTCGTTCCACTAATGCCTTTGCAGCCCGCTTGCCCGCTTCTTGGTCCAATGTGATACGGCTGAAGAGCTCGTATCCTTCTGTATGGACAGTCCCGCCGTTTGCCGCAATAATGGGGATGTCCAAATCGCCAAGCAGCTCTTTTACATCAAAAGTTGCCCGCCCTGTACAGATGGTCACAATATATCCAGCTTCCTTTGCACGAATCAATGCCTCACGGTTTTGAGCGGATATTTCACTTTTTGTATTTAAGAGTGTACCGTCTAAATCAATTGCAATCATTTTTTTCATCGCTGTCAAATCCTCCTTCATTCATGCAATAGCCTCTTCAAAGTATGTACGATTTCCTTCATTCTCATAAAAAAGGAAGGTTAATTCCTCTCTATCAAGGCTAAACAAAAATGAGTGAATGATCAAGGAAATAAGAAAAAGCGCCCCATAGGGACGCTTTTATTTATGATAATTCAAGCTGCTTCTTCAATTCTGTTTTTACTTCGTTCAGCTGGGTTTGATCCAATTGGAAATAATAAACACCGTTTGGCTGGTAATCAGATCCTTTAAGCTGAATGGTATCAACCGATTTCAATGATGTCAGAAGCGGGAAAAGACCGACTAACTCCTTCATTGAAAGGGTGGTTGACACATTATCGCCGAGTGTATCAATGATATTGTCGTATGACGGAATAGATGTTAATGATTTTGATTTATCAAAAATGGCTTTTAACACTTCCATTTGACGCTGTCCACGCATTAAATCACTATCTGCTTTTCTTGTTCTCACATATGCGAGCGCTTGATCACCATCTAGTGTATGAGTTCCAGTTTGAAGCACAACCTTGCCTTTTGTATCCTTTTTAATCTGTTTCACAAGATACTCATCCTTGATGTTAATAGGAACACCGTTTAATTCGTTGACGATTTCTTTAAACGCTACGAAATTACTTTGAATGACAAAATCGACCGGAATATCTAGTAAATCTTCAACTGTGCTCACTGTTAAATCTGCACCGCCAAATGCGTGTGCGTGAGTAATTTTATCAAAACCGTGGCCTGGAATATTAACGTATGAGTCCCTAGGAATGCTTAATAATTTAACGGTTTTATTTGTGCGGTTAATGGTTGCCAAAACCATTGCGTCACTTCGTGCTTGTTTCACTGTTTCGCCCGGTCTGCTGTCAATTCCAAGCAGCAAGACAGAAAAACTGTCTTTTCCTGGATCGAATGCTTCAATTCGTTTCACAGATTGTGCGCCGCGATCAAGAGATACTTGAGCCTTTTTAGCAGCATTGGTTATTTTATAGTAGGCATAGCCTGTGACTGAAGCCGTTGTCAGTAAAAGAATACTAATGATAAAAAGAGTGACTTTCACCCATGGTTTTAAACGCTTTTTTCCTTTGCGTTTACTTCGTGATTGATCCATATATTTTAAACCCTCGCTATGATTTTATAGTAAAGATGTCCTTCTTTCTGCTTACAAACTAAAACAAATATACCTTAAAACGGGATATAGTGCGACATTTTTTTCACTAACGCTTAATTGACGTTTCCTTCTCGTAAAAAGTTTCAAAGATACACAAATGAAATATATTTGTCATAAAACATCGAAATGTTTGAAATGACAGGAAGTGAGGAAAATGACTTTTCATAGAGTACAGAGACAAAAGTGGGGTTATGTATATGAAAAATCGGAATGGATGGCTTTATTTCTTCGGCGCCCTTGGCGGTGCTTTATATGGCTATGATACAGGTGTCATCTCTGGCGCCATCTTATTTATGAAAGAAGATTTAGGTTTAAATGCGTTTACAGAGGGGCTTGTCGTCAGCTCGATTTTAATCGGGGCGATGCTTGGTTCCTCTCTTTCTGGAAAGCTGACAGACCAATTTGGGCGGAAAAAAGCCATCATCGCCGCAGCTATTTTGTTTATTATCGGTGGATTTGGTACAGCTCTTGCCCCGAATACGGAAGTGATGATCTTATTCCGAATTGTACTAGGGCTCGCTGTCGGGTGCTCGACAACGATTGTTCCATTATATTTATCTGAACTTGCGCCAAAGGAATCACGAGGGGCACTGTCCTCTTTAAACCAGCTCATGATCACATTTGGTATTCTTCTTGCCTATATTGTGAACTACGCTTTAGCGGATGCAGAGGCATGGCGCTTGATGCTTGGAATTGCGGTTGTTCCTTCTGTTCTTTTATTATTCGGGATTTTGTTTATGCCGGAAAGCCCCCGCTGGCTGTTTGTCCACGGACAGGCTGACCGTGCGAAGGAGATATTATCTAAACTCAGAAAAAGTAAGCAAGAAGTGGCAGAAGAAATTTCAGATATTCAAAAGGCGGAAAGTGAAGAGAAAGGCGGTTTTAAGGAATTATTTGAGCCATGGGTACGCCCAGCATTGATTGCTGGTGTCGGCCTTGCCTTTCTGCAGCAGTTTATCGGTACAAATACGATCATTTACTATGCACCAAAAACATTCACAAGTGTTGGCTTTGGGAATTCAGCAGCGATTTTAGGAACTGTCGGAATTGGTGCAGTGAATGTCATCATGACGTTTGTTGCCATTAAAATCATTGACCGTGTAGGGCGTAAAGCGCTGCTCCTATTTGGGAATGCAGGAATGGTCCTTAGTTTAATTGTCCTGTCAGTGGTCAACCGATTTTTTGAAGGATCAACAGCAGCAGGATGGACAACCGTTATTTGTTTGGGTCTCTTTATCGTCATCTTTGCTGTCAGCTGGGGTCCTGTCGTTTGGGTGATGCTCCCAGAGCTGTTCCCAGTACATGTCAGGGGAATCGGTACAGGTGTCTCGACCTTCCTTCTTCATACAGGAAATTTAATCATCTCGCTGACATTCCCAGCTTTATTAAGCGCGATTGGCATCAGTAATCTCTTCCTCATTTATGCGGTCATTGGCGTAGGCGCCTTCTTATTTGTGAAATACTTGGTGACCGAAACGAAGGGGAAAAGTCTTGAAGAAATTGAAGAAGATTTAAAAAAGAGAAATCGTGCCGTCGCAAGTGGCGAAGGGAAAACGGTATGAACAATGGCCAGCTGCGTGTGCAGCTGGTTTTTCTATGTTAAACAAACGTTTAATCAAGAAAGGACATTCCCTCATCTTCTGAACGTGCTGCCTATCACATACATATGGAACAGGCGGGAGAAAGGTGGAAATGAGATGAAAGGGAAAACAAGCATTGTCATGCTGACTTACAATGAACTGCAATTAACGAAAACATGTATCGAGAGCATTAAACAGCATACGAACAGCGGCCAATATGAACTCATCGTCGTCGATAATGCGTCAACTGATGGCACGAAGGAATATGTAAGAGAGCTGGATGATGTGATTTTCATTGATAATGAAGAGAATGAAGGTTTTGCAAAGGGATGTAATCAAGGGGCAAAAAAAGCTTCAGGAGACAGCATTCTCTTTTTAAATAATGACACGATCGTGACGGAAAATTGGCTTTCTCCATTAAAAGAGGCGCTATTCGCTTCAGAACGAATTGGGATGGTGGGACCCGTCTCTAATTATGTGAGCGGCCCTCAGATGGTCCAGCCATCGTATACAGATGTGAAGGAGCTCCCAGCCTTTGCTAAGGAGTATACGTCTAAGAGAAAAGGTCAGAGAACTTATGTGCACCGGCTTGTAGGGTTTTGCTTGCTCGTGAAAAGAAAGCTGATCGAGGATGTGGGATTATTTGATGAGCGGTTTATATATGGATCATTTGAGGATGACGATCTATGTTTGCGGTCATTACTAAAAGGATATCAGCTGCAAATTGTGCATGATTCCTTTGTGCATCATCATGGTCATGCTACCTTTAATGCCAATCAAGAAACAAACATCTCTACACTGTTTACTGAGAATAGACTTCGATTTTTAGATAAGTGGGGCATAGATCTAAATTTGATCACCCCTCATCCGTATTTTGCGGAATTACTCCCTGAGGACGCTGCTCGCGTGCTGGATGTTGGGTGCGGAGCGGGCGCAACTGGGCTTGAACTGATGAATCGGCAGTCGGTAGACATGTACGGGGTAGAGGCAGATACATTAAAAGCAGCGGTCGCAAAGGCGTATTATGAAGAAGTCATCGAGGCAAATGCAGATGAATACCCATGGTCAGAAAAAGAGGCCTTTTTTAATGCGGTCATTTTTTCGGATGTTTTAGAGCATGTGTCAGATCCTTGGCACATCATTGAGCAAGCGCACGCCTCTTTAAAGCCAGGCGGCGTCATCATTTGCTGCCTGCCTAACATGATGCATGCAGAGGTGCTTCTTCCTTTGATGACAGGTGATTTTACTTATCAAGATGTAGGAATCTTAGACCGAACCCATATACGGTTCTTCACACCAAACACCATGCGTGCGCTTTTCCCAGACCAATTATTTGAACGCGTGATCGAGCAGCGGATCAATGTACAGATTGATCAAAACATCCAATTGTTTTTTGACGAGGTGGCGAGGATAGGAGCATCACTTGGCTTTCAAACAAAAGCGTTGTCTGATCAAGTGACTTTGTATCAGCTTCTCATTGTCGTACGTAAAAAAGGCGGCTCTCTTTTGGGATAACCGCCTTTTTGTATTACCATTTGAAGCTTTTCGTTGCACCTTCTGCACCAAAGTTCAAGATGCTCACTTTGATGTCATACGTTATGTCTGCTTCTTGAAATAGTTTGTCCCATTCATCTCGATGCTGATCCCAATATTCAGGATACTTAATACGAAACTGCCGGCTAAAAAAAATAGGATCAACACCTACTTCATGTTGCATATGACTGACCGTTTTTTGTATGCGCTCTTTAATTTTATGAGAAAAAATCTTCTCAAATCGTTTAATGTACTGTTCATCGTATGAGTTTTCCGGGGGATATTGATCCTCTGACAATTTTCCATTTGTTTGTACACTAACGTTAAATGAAACCTTTCCGTCTTTCAGGTAGGGTTCAATCTTGGTTTTGGCTTTCTTAATTTCATACGTAATCGGAAAGCCTTTATAGGTGGCAGGTACAACGCCGCCTGCGATACGGTCCATCACCCAGTTTAAATATTGTACATCTTGTGCAGAGATGAAACCGATCAGCTTTCTTGTTTTTCCGTGAATGATACCTGCCCCATCATAAATAAGTTCACCGTCTACCGCATCTACACTTTGTACAAGGAAGCTAATGCCCATCTGAAAATAATCAGATGCCCGGCCAATACGTGTTGGCAGTGCGATCTTCCCGTTAAAGCTTCGGTTTTTGGATGTTTCGAAGATATGTTCAACCGGAACCTTTTGCTGTGATTTCAATTTTTGATTGATGACTTTTGACGCATCACCTCGTGACACGAGGAGATAGCTGCTGCGCCGAACCTCATCATCTCGAATAAAATGATTGAGTGTTCCTTGAATATCGTGATGCTCCGCCTGGGTTTTGCCGAACAAGAAGATTTTCAGGTGATCACTATAGATCGGCGGGTCCTTCAAGGCGACATTACTGACAGCCTCCAGCACATTTTTTCCCTTCGAGACGACATTCACATAGCCGGGAGAATCGGCTTCTTGTGTTCCGCCTGTTTTCGGTACAAGGTTTTGATAGGTCAGCTTAACTCCATTCTCATCTTGTTCATCAATGCCAACACCGCGTACAAACGATAGTTTTTCAATATCCTTTAAGTCCCAGCATCCTGCTGATAGAAGGAAAAGAAAGCAGGACAAAAAGAATAAAAGTACACGTCTTCCTCTCATGCAGAACGACCTCCCCATTTTTTGCGTATCATCAGCAGGACAGCTGTAATAAAAGGAATGGCTAAAACTGCGAACAATGCGTAGCCAAGTAAAGTAGAGTAGTAAAAGACTTCATTGATATTTCTTGGAAAAAGTGAGAGTGCTGATGTAATTAAAAATAACAGCCAGAGCAGTCTCGTTATATTGGTCGTTTTAAAAACGGTGAAGCAGCCTTTAATCGCAAATTGGAAAAAGCCCAGCATACAAATGAACTGCTGGCAGGTCCAGATCGTCAGTAAGAAAATATCAAATCGTTCGATAAACACCCCTTCAAGTTCAAGCGCTTGAATGAGGGAAACCGTTGGCCAGGTGAGAGATTTCGTTTCACCCACGGTCATGGAGCCAATCACTATAAAGAGTGTGAGAGAGTACACGAGAGACGTAATGCCAACGCCGATGGCAGCTGCCCATTTTGCCTTCGACCATTTGTCTTTATAAATGAGCGGAACGACAAACAAAATCACTTCAAAGCCTGTAAATTGAATAAAGGTTTGAGAGAACAGTTTACTAAAATCTTCAAAACCATGCGCCATCACAGGACGCAAATAATCAAAATCAAATATTTTCAAACAAAACAGCATGAGCGCTATGTAAATGACCATGGTGATTGGATAAATATAGGTCACCATTTTGACAACTGGAAAGATACCGCTTTTCAAATGATAGATCGCCACAAGTAGAAAAATCATAACAATCACTGCCATGGGAGTCGATTGCAGCAGGAAAAACTGGACCACTTCGCCGAGAACACGTGCCTCAAAGCCGACAATTCCTAGTAAATAGGCGACCAGCATTAAATTAAAGATCGTGCCGAAAAATGCCCCTGCTCCTTTTGTATTTGACTCAAAAATGGTGTCTGGTGCATTCTTTTCAGCAATCCAGCCCAACAAAAAAGCAACGAAAGCAAAGATGACTCCCTGTATTAATACAATGATCCAGCCATCAGGGACTCCTGAATTGGCAGAACTGCGAGGAATGGTTAAAATTCCAGCGCCTATCATTGTAGAGCTGCACAGAATGGTGACTTGTAACAATGATAGCTTTTCAGGTCTGTACATCGTTTAATCTCCTTGTCTTTTGAGATTTTTTATTTTTGCTGTTTTTGGTCTGGATTTAAATAGCCCGATTGGTAAACGAACGTACGTATCCTTTAAATCTGAAAACGGTGAAGAAAGCACTGGTGTGAAATAGTCAAAACCAAAAGTCTTTAACTGCATCAGGTGGCAAAGTACAAATAAATAACACATGATTAAGCCGTATAACCCAAACAATGCTGAACTAAAAATGGCCATAAACCGCAAAATACGCAGTGGGAAACTAAAGTCATATGACGGTGCTGTGAAGTCAGCCAGTGCGGTCAGCGACACAATAATCACCATTAAGGCGCTGACGATATTGGCTTGGACAGCCGCCTGACCAATAATAACGCCGCCAATGAGTCCAATTGTCTGTCCGATGGCTCTTGGAAGCCGTAGTCCAGCTTCCCGCAGCAACTCTATCGTAAAAGACATGAGAATGGCTTCGACAACAGGAGGGAAGGGAACATTCTGCCGGCTGCCTGCGATGGTGAGTGCCATTCTTGTCGGTAATAAACCGGGATGATAAGAGACAAGTGCAATGTAAAGGCCGGGTAAAAAAATCGTGAGCAGCACGGCAATATAACGAAGTAAACGTAAAAGAGTCGCGCTTGTCCACCTCTGATAATAATCCTCCGGAGATTGCATCAAAGCTGTAAGTGTCATAGGTAAAATGAGGGCAAAAGGAGTCCCATCGAGCAAAATCGAGACTTTGCCTTCAAGCACAGATGCAATCACCCGGTCAGGACGTTCTGTGTTTTGTATTTGTGGAAAAATGGAGATGTGACTGTCCTCAATCAGCTGTTCAATATAGCCGGTTTCAGGGATATCATCCATTTTGATTTCGGTCATGCGTGATAGCACATCTTCTACTAGTTTAGGATCAGCAATATCACGAACATACACAAGAGCAGCGGATTTTTTATTTCGAGTACCTATACTCACCTTTTGAATCACAAGGTGAGGGTCGTTTGCCCGCTCACGGAGTAAAGCCGTGTTTTTTTCAAGATTCTCAATAAATCCGATCCGCGGTCCTCTTACAAGAACTTCAGATTGTGGCTCTTCTACTTCTCTAAATTGAAAAAGATTCGTATGGAGCGCAAGCGCTTGAGCCGCTCCATCTACAAATAAAATAGCCCTGCCGCTATATAACTGCTCGATGGCAAGGTTCATATCATCCAGCACATCACTTTGAATGCCAAAGAACGTTTTTGAAAGGGAGGAAAGTGTAGCAGAACCAACCTCGGTGATGTCGAGTTCCTTTTGCATAGGTGAAATGATTTGCTTAGAAAGCATCTCAAATTCTGTGAGTCCTTCAACGTACACGAGACATGCAGAAATAGTGGAAGGACCAAATGAAAAAGAGTGGAACACGATATCATCACTTCTTCCGGCAAAGCTTTTGACACGCTTAATGACGGACGCTATATCTTGTTCAATACGACTTTTCATAATACCTCACCCTCATCACATGTTTTTTATAGAGTGACTCGGAAGGTGGAGAATTATGCAAATAGAAAAAAGAGAATCCCCTAATAGGAATTCTCTCGTATATTTATCTTGCAAGCCAGCCGCCATCAACAGCTAAAATGTGGCCGTTCATATAATCAGAAGCTGGTGAGCTAAGGAAAACAGCCGCACCGGCTAGATCCTCAGGCTTTCCCCAGCGCCCGGCTGGAATTCGTTTCAGAATCTCTTCATTTCGATTTTCGTCGTCACGAATGGCTTGTGTGTTATTGGTCGCAATATACCCAGGCGCAATCGCATTCACTTGAATATGCTGGCTCGCCCATTCGTTGGCAAAAGCTTTCGTCAGCCCTGCGACAGCATGCTTACTTGCTGTATAAGCAGGGACAAAGACGCCGCCTTGAAACGATAGAAGGGAGGCGATATTGACGATTTTCCCTTGCCCATTTTTCAGCATCTGCTGTCCAATCTTTTGCGTGAGGAAAAAGAGACTGTTGATATTCACATCCATGACCGTATGCCAATCTTCCTCTGAATAGTGAGCCGCCGGCTCTCTTTTGATCGTTCCAGCATTATTGATTAAAATATCAATCGTATGCTTCTTTAATATGGCGTCGACAGCCTGCTTTGCAAACTGAGGGTTAGAAAAGTCAACCTGAACCGCATGAAATGATCGGCCTGCCTGTTCGACAAGCGCCTTTGTTTCTTCAAGCGGTGTATGGTGATATGTGCCGATGATATCTGCTCCTGATTTGGCAAGCGCCACGGCAATGCCTTGCCCAATACCGGTTCCAGGGCCTGTCACAAGGGCTGTTTTTCCTTCAAGGGAAAAGAGGGACGCTGCATATGAAGTTGTCATCACTTTCGTTACCTCAGCTGATCCATTGGGACAAAGTCCATATCTTTGAATGTATAGTTTTCTCCCGCCATTGCCCAAATAAATGAGTAATTCGCTGTACCTGAACCTGAATGAATGGACCATGCAGGTGAAATGACTGCTTCCTCATTTGCCACAACAAGATGTCTTGTTTCAGATGGCTCCCCCATAAAATGAAAGACCCGTGCATCCTCTTCGATATCAAGATATAAGTACACTTCCATCCGGCGATCATGAATGTGAGCGGGCATCGTGTTCCATGTGTTATTGGTTTCAAGCTGAGTGATGCCCATCATGAGCTGACAGCTTTGGATGCCGTCTGCATGGATGACTTGATACAGGTTTCGAACGTTGGAAGCAGCTGCTTCCCCTAAGTGGTTTGGTGTTAATTCAGCGATGGCTGCTTTTTGCGTAGGATACGCCCTGTGAGCCGTGGCTGATACTAAATAGAACTTGGCCTGCTCGCCTGATGAACTAGCGAACTGTACATCTTCGTGACCAAGACCAATATATAAGAAATCTTTATGCTCCAGCACAAAGGCCTCACCATCAACAGTGACCGTTCCTTGTCCGCCGACATTTACAATTCCGATTTCTCGTCTTTCAAGAAAATACTCCGTCCGTAAAAAGTCTCCGGCATCTAGTGTGATCGGCTCTGCTGCCGGCATGGCTCCGCCAATCACCACGCGGTCCTCATGCGAGTAATAGAGCTTTAATTCACCACTGACAAACAGTGTAGGAATATGAAAATGACGACGAAGTTCCTCTGTTGTAAAACGTTTGACCTGCTCAGGATGTACAGCATAACGATTTTCCATTTGGATAAGCCTCCCTTTCCATCTGAAACAAATATTGATATTTATTTGGTATCGGTTTCAAGAAAAATTCTAGAGGAAAAAGAGAGCGCCGTCAACCGTTAATTTGAAATCGCTTTCTTTTTCTCTAGTTAGACAAATTTCTGCCATCATCATGCAAAAAAATCTTCTGAAATGCATTCAATTATGATATGCTTTTTTTAAGTTTATTTGAAATCGGTTTCGAACCAAATGAGAAGATCAATTGTGGGAGTTTTTTTGAATGAAAGAGAAAAAGCAAACGAAAGTCACCATTAATGAAGTTGCAGCTTATGCAGGGGTCTCAAAATCAACTGTATCCAGATATATCAATGGCAGAACAAATGAAATTTCTTCAGAAAAGGTAAAAAAAATCAAGAAAGCCATTGAGGAACTCCATTATCGTCCGAGTCAGCTTGCTCAAGGATTGAAAGTCAGAAAAAGCAAGGTCATTGGGTTTATTGTAGCCGACATTACGAATCCATTCTCTGTGGCAACACTTCGCGGGGTCGAAGAGATTTGTGATGAATATGGATACAGCATTATGGTGTGCAACACAGATAATCGTCCAGAAAAAGAACGGGAAATGCTCCTAAAGCTGAATGCACATTATATTGAAGGGCTCATCATCAATACGACAGGACAGAACAATGACATTCTGGAGGATTTTCAGAAAAATGGTGTGCCGATTGTTCTTGTGGACCGGAAGCTGCCTGAACTGAAAGTCGACACAGTGACCACGAATAACCGTGATATCACCATCCGGCTGCTTCAACAAATGTATGAGAAAGGCTATGATCATATCGCTTTCTTTACTGAGCCTGTCGATGGAATCAGCCCTCGTGAAGAACGAAAGGAAGCATATGAACAGACAGCTTTGAGTAAACAGAAGAAGCCGATCATTGCAGAGATTGATTTAAAGCAAAAGGAACAAATGCGCGAAGAGATTGTCCGTTTTTTACAATCAAACGAACAGAAAAAAGCGATTTTAGCCGGTAATGGATTACTCATGCTGAAGCTGATTAGTGAACTTGTAGAGCTTGGGGTGAAGATTCCTAAAGAGATAGGCATTGCAGGGTTTGATGATACAGAATGGTATAAGCTGATTGGACCTGGAATCACAACGGTTGCCCAGCCATCTCATGAAATGGGGAAAGCAGCCATGCAAAAAATCAAGACACGGCTAGAAGGGGATGAAAGTGCGCCCCAAACCATTCAGCTTGATGGAGAAATCATTGTGAGGAAATCTTTATAAACGATAGGCAGAGAAGAGTATACATACGTGCATGCTCTCTCTTTTTCAACTGATTTGAAACCGGTACCGAGGAAGGGGAGAAATGAGTGAAAGCATTGGATGCGGTCACATTTGGGGAATCAATGGCGATGTTTTATGCAAAGGAAGCCGGAGAGCTTCATCAAGTGCATACATTCCAAAAGGCGCTTGCTGGTGCAGAGAGTAACGTGGCTGTCGGCTTGGCGAGGCTGGGCTTTCGTGTGGGATGGATGAGCAAAGTCGGAGCAGATTCACTTGGCACATTTATTTTAGAAGAGCTTCAAAAAGAGGGAGTCGATACAAGTGCAGTACTCCGTTCAAATGATGGGTCTCAAACGGGAATCTTACTTAAATCAAAAGTGATGGATGGAGATCCTGACGTCACGTATTATCGAAAAGGCTCTGCTGCAAGCACAATGAGTCCAAGCGACTTTCCCGCCGCCTATTTCAAACAGGCAGGCCATCTTCATATGACTGGTATTCCGCCTGCCCTATCCAGTGGAATGAGAGCGTTTTCTTTTCGTGTCCTTCAAGAAATGAAAGAAGCGGGCAAAACCATTTCATTTGATCCAAATCTTCGGCTTCAGCTGTGGGAAGAGGAGGAAGATATGGTTCATACGGTGAATCATATCGCTTCGCAAGTGGATTGGTTTTTTCCAGGGCTTGCAGAAGGGCAAAGGCTCACGGGGTGTCACGAGCCAGAAGAGATTGCAGATGTTTATTTGCAAAAAGGTGTCAAGCTAGTGGTCATTAAGCTAGGGGCAGAAGGTGCCTTTTATAAAAGTGCAGCCGGTCAGGGGATTGTGAATGGATTTTATGTGCAGGATGTCGTAGACACAGTTGGAGCTGGTGATGGATTTGCAGTGGGGGTCATCAGCGGCTTGCTTGACGGCTTATCAGATGAAAAATCTGTGACAAGAGGCAATGCGGTCGGTGCACTTGCAGTGATGTCACCTGGCGATAAGGACGGACTGCCTACCAGGGAGGAGCTTCAGGCTTTTATGAAAGAAGCCAAGCGATATCAAAGGCGGGAGTACATGAAAGGGGATGAGAGATATGGGAAAGTCAGCAAGTTTGAGCGTTAAAAAGCAGCTAGCGTCTTGTAAATTGATCGCAGTGGTGAGAGCGGGTAGTGAAGCAGAAGGCATTGAAATGATTGATCGTTTAAAGAAAAAAGGAGTCCGTGCCATTGAAGTGACGTATACCACGCCAAATGCTGAACGCATCATCGCATCCTTCCAAGAGGAGCAGGACATCATTGTAGGAGCGGGAACAATTACGACGCTGGAGCAGGCACAATCAGCCATTGAGGCAGGCTCACAGTTTATCGTTAGTCCAGGATACCTTCCTATGATTGGTGAACATCTCTCATTTTACGACACACTCTATGTACCAGGTGTCCTCACCCCAAGTGAAATCATGCAGGCGAAAGCAGATGGCTACTGCTTGCTCAAGCTATTTCCAAGCGGCTCCTTCGGTTTATCCTATATGAAAAACCTGCAAGGTCCATTTCCGGAGATTGAATTTATTCCTACGGGCGGCATTCATCCAGCTGATGTTCCAAAGTGGCTCAAAGCAGGCGCGGTGGCTGTCGGTGTCGGAAGTCAGCTTGAAAGCAGTACAGCAGAGGAATTACAAGCCGTTCTTTCCTCATAAATACTTGTCAAACGAACAAACAATTAGCTCGTGGATGCCGGTTGTTTGTTCGTTTATCTGACATAACAGCAGATGAAATTTCAACTCTTCACGTACAATGTTCGTGAAGGAGTGATTGAAAATGTATATTCTACAAGATGAACTTACAGATGGACGAATTGACCAGCTGATCACCGCACATATAGAAGAGATGAAGGAGCATTCGCCGCCAGAAAGCATTCATGCCCTTCCATTAACTGATTTAAAAAAACAGGATGTCACCGTGTGGAGTGTGCGAGATGGAGAGGAGCTTCTTGGCTGCGGAGCATTAAAGGAGCTGTCAAGTGAACATGGGGAAATCAAATCGATGAGAACCGCAGCCCTCCATATGCGAAAAGGTGTAGCGAGGTATATGCTGAATTATCTTCTCCAAGAGGCAAAACGGCGCGGGTATACACGTGTCAGCTTAGAGACAGGGGCAATGGCTTTCTTTGAACCAGCAAGAAAACTATATGAGAGCGCTGGATTTCAGCATTGTCCGCCTTTTGGTACATATCAAGAAGATCCAAACAGTTTATTTATGACAAAGGAATTATAGAGGTTGAGAGAGTATGCTTATAAGCAGCTCTTTTTTTATGCGGAAATAGTGGGAAGGAGGAGGACACGGTGAAATTATCTAAGTGGATCGGAATGAGCGCATTTCTCACATTTTGTGTGGTATCTGTCATCTTCTTAACGTTATTAGGTCAAGATTTATTTAAAATTGAAAGCGCTTCCGATGAAACGGCGTCAACGTATCAATACCATTTTGTCCTTGTACCGGAGGAACTTGATAACGAATATTGGCAGCTTGTACAAAAGGGAGCTGCGGATGCGGCAGACGTTCATCACGTATATCTAGAATATTTGGGCCCAAAACAGGCGGATGTAGACGATCATCTGAAAACCATTGATATGGCGATCGCTGGGCATGTTGATGGCATTATGACGCAGGGACTTGATGCTAAGAAATACAAACCGCTTTTTCAGAAGGCGAGGGAAAAAGGCATTGATGTCGTCACCGTCGATACGGATGCAGAGGGGAGCAAGCGTCAAGTGTATGTAGGGACGGACAATTATTATTCAGGTTTTATCGCAGGACAGGCACTCATCGCAGATACAAAAGGTGAACAGTATGTAGGAATTGTCACAGGCAGGCTGGATGCCATTCATCAAAAGCTGCGCGTCAAGGGCTTTCGAGATGCCGTCTCTGCTGAAAAACGCATTCATATTGCTGGAATAGAAGAATCAGCCATTACGAAGTCAGGTGCCTCAGGTGCCGCTTATAAACTATTAAACGATCATGCAAAGCTCACCTCATTTTATGGCACAAGTGCATTAGATGGTGCAGGCATCATCCAAGCAATTGCACAGTATCGATCATCCACTGATTTTTATGTGCTTGCATTTGACACATTGCCTGATACGATTCAGGCGCTTGATGATGGGACAATTGATGCCGTCGTCGTGCAGCATCCTTATGAAATGGGCTATCAAGCGGTTGAATCGCTTGTTCGTTTGCAGAAAGGTGAAAAAGAAGAACCGCTCCAGTACACGGGAACGAGTGTGATCCGGCGCGGGGATCTGCCTCTTCAGCAAACAGACAGAAAGCAGGGGATGCAGCCATGAGAAAGATTCGAAGTAAGCTGTTATTAGCATTTTTAATCCTTGTGCTTCTTGGCAACGTAGCCGCTTTTTTTGTCTACTGGAGCAGTTCAAAAATCACATCAGAATATAGCCGGAGCTTCCGTTCTTTTCTCCTTCTCAATGATATATCAACAGAGGCGAAAATGATGTATGAAAAGGTCAATGCCTATGCCATTGAAAAGGATCGGAAGTTTGCCAAAGAATATCTTACGTCAAAACAGAAAATGAAATCATACGATCAAGCGCTGCAAAAGGATGCCGGTCTTCATGCGGCAATTCCTTCTATTGAAAAATATCAATATATGATACGGACGCTCATCAATGAAAGTGATGCGACCATGACACATGTGAAAGCAGGGAAAATCGAAGAATATGCTGCAAGTGTGAAGGAAGTGAGAACCGTCTCCTCCTATATACAAGAGCAGACGATGACCCTGCTTGATGATGAATTATCTGAGTATCAGGTACTCTATCAATCTCTTCAAAAAAGGCATCAAACCTATGCGCTCTTTACCTTATGCCTGTTTACGTTATCAATCGGGGTCGCCTTATGGATGGCGTATATGATTGCTGGCGGGATCTCAAGACCCATCGTTCATCTGTCCCGAAGTGTAAAAGAAGTATCAGAAGGAAATTTTGATGGAGCGAATTTGCATGTTACCACAAAGGATGAAATCTCTGTTTTAAATGAAGCCTTTCAGCGAATGCGGCAAGAGATGAAAATGATGATTGAAGAGATCAAACAAAAGGCAGCATTAGATCAAAAAATCAAAGACATGAAGCTAAAAACGCTGCAAAACCAAATGAACCCGCATTTTTTATTTAACACATTAAACATCGTTTCACGGATGGCTTACTTAGAATCAGCAGAAGCCACATCAAGGTTGATTCAATCCGTTTCCACGCTGATGCGGTATTCGCTGTCTGCTCTAAGTACATCCGTTACATTGGAACAAGAAGTGAAAGTGGTGAAAGAATATTTTCATATACAAGAAACGAGATTTGCCGATCGTATTACGTGCAAAATGTCCATCGATGAATCATGTTTATCTGTGCATATCCCAAGTCTTACCTTACAGCCGCTTGTCGAAAATGCCTTCATTCATGGCGTTGAACCAAAGGAGGAAGAGGGACTTGTTGAGCTCTCGATCTATCAAGAAGGCGGCTATGTGATGATTCAGATTCAGGACAATGGGATGGGCATCAATGAACAGGAGAAAAGAAGATTGCTGTCAGAAAAAGAAGAGGAAGATCCGAACATACTGAGTAAAGGCCACTCGACAGGAATCGGTCTTCGAAATGTAATGTCAAGACTGCGCTTGTTTTACGGGGTGCAAGATGCCCTTCAAATTGATTCAAAGCCAAACGAAGGCACCACCATACAATTGGCTATTCCGATAAAGGAGGGACCGGAATGCTGAACGTGCTGATTGTCGATGATGAAAAAATAGAACGGCTAGCGATGCGGAAGTTCTTAACAGAATGGCTTCCAGAGTGTCATATAGCAGGAGAAGCGGAAAATGGAAAGAAGGCGGTTGAATTCGTGCAGTCTGAGCCCATTCATCTTGTGCTCATGGATATTCAGATGCCTGGCATGGATGGACTGACAGCGATCAAACAGATCAAAGCAATCAGTCCTCATACAAAATTCATTATGCTGACAGCCTACGATACATTCGATTACGCCAAGCAAGCGATGCAGGAAGGGGTGAAACAATACCTCGTCAAACCAGCTGACAAGGATGAAACCATCGCAGCCATTCGATTTGTAGCAGCAGAGATTCAGCAGGAGGCGTCTCTGCGGCAGGAGGCAGCGGCCGATCAGCAGTCAAAGTGGCTTGAAGCGCATGTCATGAACGGTCAATCTTATACCGAAATGGAGTTTCAACAATTATTTTCCGAATATGAAGCAGGTCTTATCATTGCTGTGCAGCGGACAGAAGGAGATCAGCTGTTGATCGATTTACAGAAATCTGCACGATTTCATACGGTGCCGATTCAGATGGGGGGAGAACTGTTTACATGTCTCATTTATAGTCAGCAGGGACCAGGTCAGCTAAAGGCAGAGGTGCTGCAAGCCATTCGAGCTGCCATGACAAACGGTCAGCCTTCACCTGTCGTTGGCATAGGGCATCCAGTCTCAAACCCGCTTCATCTTCAGAAAAGTGCAGCAGAGGCGAAGCTTTCCTATTATCAGCGAAAAAAGAGTGGCGGCGTTGTTCGTTATGGCTTTTACCAAACAGAAGTGAAGCCCCGCCCATTGATTCATCTGCCGGAGCTTGCAGACAGCATGATGCAGGCGCTCGAGGAAGGGAAAAGAGAGGATGCGCTGGCTTTATTTGATGCCTTTGAATTAGAGGGGGCGGCGATTTCACAGGTAAAAGAACTGCTGATTCTCTTCAAATCACGCCTCCGTACAGATCTATCGATATTGACAATCAGCACCGCAGCTGAATGCCGCCAGTGCTGTGAACACCTATTTGACGTGTATGAAGCGAGAACACAGACCATCAATGACATCGAGCGGGCAAAACGTTACATCAAAACGCATTATTGTGAACAGATCACGCTTGAGCAAACGGCCGCTTATGTTGATTTAAGTCCCACCTATTTCACAAAACGATTTAAAGACGAGACGGGTCTGACATTTAAAGAGTATGTGACAGCCTGCCGGCTGGATAAAATCAAAAAGCTCCTCAAAGACAGCACGCTTAGCTTAAAAGAAATTACCTATCAGGCAGGATATACAGATCCTAATTACGTCAGCCGTGTGTTTAAGAAGATGGTCGGCTGTTCACCGAAGGAATATCGAAAACAGGCCGTAAAAAAATGAAGAATTTCATAAAAAAGTGAAGAAGTTTGCCTGAAAAAAAGCAAGGATCTGCCATTATACTTATTTTGATAACGCTTACAAAATGGGGATAGGGGGATCAATTATGAAGTTCAAATTAGGCTTTACACTGCTGGCACTCTGTATGCTTATCGTCACTGCCTGCAGCTCATCGACGAACTCAGAGGCAAAAAAAGAAGGCGGAGCAGAGAAGCTCGAAATTTTCTCTTGGTGGACAGGAGCGGGTGAGGAAGACGGGCTGAAGGCACTCATTCAATTGTTTGAAGAGGAGAATAAAGACATTCCAATTGAAAATGCAGCCGTCGCAGGTGGTGCTGGTACAAATGCAAAGGCTGTCCTGACTAGCCGGATGCAGGGAAATGATCCGCCTGCTACGTTTCAAGTGCATGGCGGGGCGGAGCTGAATGAGAGCTGGGTCGCGGCAGGCAAAATGGAGCCTCTGGATGATTTATATGAAAAAGAAGGCTGGAAAGACAAATTTCCAAAATCACTGATTGATCTTGTCAGCAAAGATGGGAAAATCTATTCCGTACCGGTGAACATTCACAGGGGCAATGTGCTTTGGTATAACAAGAAGGTATTTGATGATGCAGGCTTAGAGCCGCCAACGACATTTGATGAATTTTTCAAAACAGCAGATGCGTTAAAGAAAAAAGGGATCACACCACTTGCACTTGGAGATAAGGAGCCTTGGGCAGCGACTCATTTGTTTGAAAGTGTTCTGCTGGGTGTATTAGGGGCAGATGATTATCAAAAACTTTGGGCTGGCGACATGAAAATGGATGACGCAAAAGTGAAGGAAGCGGCAGACATCTTTGGACGTATGCTCGAATACGTCAATGACGATCACAGTTCACGTAACTGGCAGGATGCCTCACAGCTCGTGGCAAAAGGAGAAGCGGCAATGAATGTCATGGGCGACTGGGCGAAGGGGTACTTTGTGAATGATCTTGATTTGAAGGTGAATCAAGACTTTGGATACGCGGCGACTCCTGGAACGGAAGGAAGCTTTATGGTGATCACCGATACATTTGGACTGCCAAAGGGTGTGAAACAGCCAGAAAACGTGAAGAAATTCTTATCCGTTTTAGGATCTGTGGAAGGACAGGATGCGTTTAATCCGTTAAAAGGATCGATTCCAGCACGTGTGGATGCAGATGTATCAAAATATGATGAATACGGAAAATCGGCGATGAAGGCATTTAAAGAGTCAAAACTGGCGCCGTCTCTTGCTCATGGCTCAGCTGCTGAAGAAGGGTTTGTGACAAAAGCGAATCAAGCCGTCAATATCTTCGTGACACAAAAAGACAGCAGTCAGTTTGTTTCATCATTAAAAGATGCAATGAAATAAAGACGAAGGAGGCGGCGGCTAGGCACCGCCTCTTTTTTAAAAAGGAGTGTAGCTTCATGCGCATAGACACATCGCCGATGACAAAAACACCTGTGCCCAAAGTTAAACGTATGCGGAAAAAATGGAATGGAGACCAGCTGCTGGCGCTGCTCTTTTTAGCCCCGTCAGCGGTATTATTATTCATCTTTGTTTACGGTTTTATCGGCTGGACAGGATATGTGTCATTATCAAACTGGACCACGCTTGTTCCTGATTTCTCTTTCGCAGGTCTTCGCAATTATGTCATGCTGTTTCAAGATTTCCGCTTTCAATCAGATCTTCGAAACACGGTCTTTTTCACTTTATTTTTTATTGGGGCTGTCATTATCTCTGGTCTTGCACTTGCGATTTTACTAGATCAGAAGATCAAGGGGGAATCTCTTTTTCGGAATTTATTCTTCTTTCCGATGGCCCTTTCCTTCGTTGTCACAGGAGTCGTATGGCAATGGATTTTAAACCCGTCAACTGGGGTAAATTTATTTTTGAAAACGCTTGGTATCCAGCCTAAGTGGTATACGGATACGAATATATTGGCCGGATTTGTCTGGGGGAAAATTGAGTTTGGTGTACCTGCGGCCATGATTGCTGTTGTGATTGCAGCTGTTTGGCAAATGACAGGCTTCTCTCTGGCGATGTATTTGGCGGGTCTGCGAGGAATTCCAGAGGAAGTAAGAGAGGCTGCTAGAATGGATGGTGCAACGGAGTGGCAGATTTACTGGAAAATCATTTTCCCTCTTTTAAAACCGATTACTGCAAGTGTTGTCATCATCATGGCTCACATTTCTTTAAAGATCTTCGATTTGATTTACTCGATGACAGGGCCGGGTGCGAACTTTGTCACGGATGTTCCGGGCGTGTATATGTTTGAAATGACCTTTAGAGGAAACCATTATGCAGGCGGTGCCGCCATTGCGGTTGTCATGCTGATCTCTGTTGCGGTCTTTATCGTGCCATATCTCCTGTCGAGCCGGAAGGGGGCTTCATCATGACAGCTAGATGGTTTGTCCGTCCAGTTCTTTATGCTTTATTGATTTTGTGCAGTCTCTTTTTTCTGATGCCTGTTTATGTCATGCTCGTCACAAGCTTGAAGCCATTAGGTGAAGTCACCCTTGAGCGAATGTGGTCGCTGCCATCTACTATTGATTTTTCAAGCTATCAAATCGCGTTTGAAAAGCTAGCGCCCAATTTAATGAATTCTCTTTATCTAGTCATTCCTGCTACCTTATTGTCAGCTGTATTAGGTGCAATGAATGGCTATGTATTATCAAAATGGCGTTTCAAAGGATCAGAAGTCGTCTTTACGCTGATGCTGTTTGGGATGTTTATTCCATATCAAAGTATTCTGATCCCGCTCATTCAATTTTTGCGTGAAGTCGGATTGTATAATTCAATTCCAGGGCTTGTGCTTGTCCATGTCGTATACGGGCTTCCGATCACAACACTCATGTTCCGAAATTTCTATGTGAGCATCCCAGATGAAATGATTGAATCGGCGAAAATGGATGGCGCAGGGTTTATCGGGATTTTCAGGCATATGATTCTGCCGCTTTCGATCACAGGATTTGTTGTGGTGGCCATTTGGCAGTTCACAAATGTGTGGAATGAATTCTTATTTGCAGTCACGATGACCACTGCAGAGCATCAGCCGGTGATGGTTGCCTTGCAAAACCTATCAGGCAGTCAAATTGTGCAATGGAACGTCCAAATGGCAGGGGCGATATTGGCCGCGCTGCCGACCCTGCTCGTCTATATTCTTCTTGGAAAATACTTTGTCAAAGGGCTTCTCGCAGGCTCTGTCAAAGGGTAAAATATTTTTTGTGTTATCGTTTTCATTCGGTGTACTGAAAGGATTGACTTCTCTTTAGATAGCGTCATAATAAAAGTTGAGACTTACTAGTTTTCATCAAGCTAGGTAAGGATTATCAAAGGGTAGCAAAGGGAGGAGTCATCCTGAATGAAGCAGTCACCAATTTTTTTACTGCCTGAATTGAAGGAGAGAATATGGGGAGGTACAGCCTTAAGGGATCAATTTGGCTATGATATTCCTTCTGATCAAACGGGAGAATGCTGGGCAATTTCTGCTCATCCAAACGGGCCAAGTGTCGTGCAAGACGGTCCATATAAAGGGAAAACGCTGATCGAACTCTGGGACAATCATAGAGAATTGTTCGGGGGGATAGAAGGCGACCGCTTCCCGCTGTTAACCAAAATTTTAGATGCAAACCAAGACTTGTCCGTGCAAGTACATCCAGATGATGATTATGCGGAAAGACATGAAAATGGCGAGCTTGGAAAAACAGAGTGCTGGTATATCATTGACTGCAAAGAAGGAGCAGAAATGATCTATGGGCACAATGCAAGAACAAGAACTGAGCTTGTCACCATGATGAATAGTGGAGATTGGGAAGGTCTTTTGCGGCGGGTGAAGATTAAGCCTGGTGATTTTTATTATGTGCCAAGCGGTACCATTCATGCGCTTTGCGAAGGAACGCTTGTCCTTGAAACGCAGCAAAGCTCAGATACAACTTATCGCGTATATGATTATGAACGAAAAGACCAGGATGGCAATGAACGTGAACTTCATTTTGCGCAAGCGATTGATGTCACAACGGTTCCTCATGTAGATGGGTATGCAGATGAATCAGTTGAAACACGCCGGGGAGTGACCATTCGTACATTTGTCGAAGCAGAATATTTCTCTGTGTATAAATGGGAAATTGATCAAAAAGTAGAGCTTTCGCAGGATTATCCGTTTTTGCTATGCAGTGTGATTCATGGAGAAGGGTCTTTAGAGCATGACGGACACACATATCCACTGCCAATGGGCGCTCATTTTATTCTGCCGGCTGAAACAGGAAGCTTCTCAATTGAAGGATCTTGTGAACTGATTGTGTCGCATATATAAGGAAAAGAGGACTTCGAGGGGGTCCTCTATTTTTCTATTGCATAAATGACTTGAAAGAGTACTTGTTTTTGTCGATAAAGAGATTAGTAGACTATTATGCAAAGTTAAGAGAGGGACAGGGAACGTGAAAAAAACCATCAAGATTATGTTACTCGCAGCTGCCTTTGGTATGACATTACACACGGGTAAAGAAGCGCAAGCAGCCTCCTATGTCGATCAATCCATTTATACGATGAACACCTCAAAAGTATTTACAACAGAAGCAGAAGTGAAAAAAGCAGTGGAAACACTGAAGAAAGACAAAAAGTGGACAGCCACTTATCAAACCTCAGGAAATAAGTCGACCTATCAGCTCACTGCTTCAGGATATGATTCGCAAGCAGCAGCGAATGCAAGTGCAGCTGCATTAAAAAAAGAAGTAGGCATGAGCGGTACGGTGTCTCCAGTAGGTGACCGCCTTCCTTTACAAAAGGTCGTATCTGATCCAGTTAATGATGAAAGTCAGGCGAAAAAGCTTTCACTCGAACTAACGAAAACATCAGGGCTCAATAGCTCCTATGAAATCATCAATCAAAGCAAACCTTCTTATCAGGTCATATCAGGAGCCATTGATTCTGAAACGAAAGTGAAAAATATTCAAACCGAGCTGCAAAAGCAGGCAGGCGTCACCAGTACATACCAAACCGAAACGAAAGCTGGCACTGTGTATCAGCTGATTTCAAGCGGTATTGTTGGACAAAGTAAGGCGAATACCATTCTGCAAGGCTTTCAAAAGGCATCCGGCTTAACAGCAGTGCTTCAAACGGTGACAGCAGGTAAGCCGTATTACATCGTCACATCCGCTGCACAAGCGAGCCAGTCGAAAGCACAGACGCTCCTTACCCAGTTGCAAAAGGAAGCAAAGATCAGCGGGAAGATTCAAAAGACAGGTGCTTTAAAAAATGTCTACAGCTTGGAATCAGGCTATTTTAAAGACAACAAACAAGCAGCTTCAGCTGCAGCTCAGATTAAGAAACAAACCGGTGCTGCAGGTACTGTGCAGCGCGTGGGAAAAACAAAAAATTATATCGTGAAGCTCAATCAACTGAACGATACAGCTTACGCCAAAACGGTAGCCTTTTTCAAGAAAAAGAAATGGCGCTACACCTCCAAAAAGATCTCCTCTACACAGCCATATCAAGTCGTGACGGGAAACCTTTTAGGAGATGACCAAGTCAAAAAAGCAGCGGCTTTCTTCCAAAAGAAAAAAGTATCTGCGACAACGAAAAAAACTGGCAAGGTATCAGACAGCACGTATCGACTCGTCGTCAATCAAGCAGTGGACCAAGCGAAAGTGAATAAAGGGGCCGCCTACTTAAAAACGCATAAGCTGACAAGCAGCATAACCACAAGTAAGGGACAGGCTGTCAGCAAAACGTATAGTCTCAAGACAACACCTGTATATGAACAAAGTAAAGTGAAGCAGGCTCAAGAGATTATCAAGAAAAATGGCGTTGCCAGCAGTACAAAAACGCTGACAGAAGCGGTCAATCAATACCGTATCACGACAGAGCCGACAGTGAATCAGACAAAACTGAATCAAGCACTCAGCTATTTGACGAAACAAAAAATGAAGGCCGCTGCTCAAAAAACAGGCGCAGCCGATTATGCTCAATATCAGATCAAAACAGGTGCCATCTCAACCGCTGCACTGCGTGATCAAGGTATGGCATTTTTCAAAAAACGGAATGAAACCGCTGCGTATACAACCACAACGAAACCAGCTTACAAAATCAACATTACGCAGCAATTTACAGGATTACCAACTGTAAATGAAGCCATTGCTTTTGTGAAAAGCCAATATGGCTGGACCGCCACAGCCGTAAAAATTAAAAATGGCCCAATGGTTATGCAAACGAACTACAACCTTACTGTCAATGAGATGGTCAACAAACAAATGAAGGTGTCGCCACAGACAGATGGTGCGGCCTATGTCTATGCAGCATATGTAGACCAAGCAACATCGACAGTGAATACGGATGGCTTAAATGTCCGTTCTACACCTGATTCGAGCTCTGCAAGCAACATTGTGGCACAGCTCAATAAAGGAGCAAAAGTGAAACAGCTTGGGAAAGAAGGGAACTGGATCAGGATCAACCTCGGCTGGAGAAATGCAAGTGCAGCAGAGGTGCAAAAATATGTAGATCCAGCTAATATTGCAGAAGGCACGCAATCTTATTTTCAATTTCTGAAACTCTCTGAAGCTGCGAATCTCAATCCAGCAGAGGTCAATTCAAAGATTTTAGCAGGAAAAGGGATTCTTGCGGGTAAAGGACAGGCCTTTATTACAGCAGCAAAAACGTATCATATCAACGAAATTTATCTTATTTCTCATGCGTTGCTTGAAACGGGTAACGGAAGTTCCATTTTAGCGAATGGCACAATGTATAATGGAAAGAAAGTTTATAACATGTATGGCATTGGCGCATATGACAGCAATCCGAATTATCTTGGTGCAAAGTATGCGTATGAACAGCAATGGTTCACGCCAGAGGCTGCCATTATTGGCGGAGCAAAATTCATTGGCAACAGCTATATCAATAATGCCACATACAAGCAAGATACAATTTATAAAATGCGCTGGTCGGCTGCAGCGACTCATCAATATGCAACAGATATTGGCTGGGCTTCTAAGCAAGTCACTCGCATGTATAGTTTGTATAACCTGCTTGATGACTATACGCTGTATTACGATATCCCGGTGTATAACAAATAAAAAAAACGTCCGTGCTTCCTAATGAGAAGCCGGACGTTTTTTGTGTAGGAGCAGCTGCTGTTCAATAAATGAGAGGAGCTGCTGACTTGATTGTCCCTTTGAATATTGGTTCCATTCCTCAGCAAAGGTTTTGATTCGTTCTTTATTGTTTAATGCGTTTAGGTGCAAAAGCTCCTGCAAGAGCATGTCTTGAGTGACGCAAGCCTTACCAGGAATGATGTCTTCATACCGGTCGACTAAGCCGCGTTTCTCCCGATAAGTGTCTAAGTCATAAGTGAAGAACAAGACAGGCTTTTCGAGCAGTGCATACTCAAACACAATGGACGAATAATCTGTCACCAGGACATCACAAGCACAAAGCAATGGATAGAGCGGCTGATCGGACACATCAAATATCCATTCACCGTCTGTTTCTGCTTTCGCTAAATGTTTAACCGCAGGATGAAGCTTGACGAACAGAATGTAATCGCCATTCAGCTCAGTTTGCAGCTGCTCTTTTGAAAAAGGCAGCACAAGACCGTCCATTGCAAAGTCTCGATAGGTCGGTGCATAGAGCATGATCTTTTTCCCTTTTGGAACATCATTCAGCTTCAAGGAAGGCTGGTGCTGTTCATAGTACACATCCGTCAGTGGTACACCAGTTGGTAAAAAGTGTTCATCTTTGACCCCAAACGAGGTCTTGAAAATCTCACGCATGTGATCTGAGCCTGTCACGATGTAATCGAAAGACGCATAGACGCGTTTGAAGCGTTTGATATCACGTGGACTCCGGTCAGAATTTGAAGCATCTTCAAGCCCGAACTTTTTCAAAGCTCCATTGGCATGCCAAACTTGAATACAAGTTGTAGAAGGCCGTTTTCTGAGCACACTCGTCATGAGAAAGTAATTATCCGTCACGACAACCTTGCTTTTAAACATCGTATATATACATTGAATGAGATGGAGAGGATTTTTTTCATGAAAATAGCGAAATGACAGATGAGGCCCGTCCTTTTCTATCGCAGAAGCATGCTTCGTATAGAGGATAGTGAGCTTCATTGTCATGTTCGCCTGTTGTTGATAAGTATGAATGAGAGCAGCCGCATTCTCTTGGAATGAAACAAGCAGCGTCACCTGGTTTTCACGAGGTTTCACGCCGCTCATCAGCCATCCAATGAAAGAAATAAAAGCTGCGTAACATGAAATCATCATTGAGCGTATATTCATCATTTATCAGTCTCTCACAGCTGCTTCGTCTGATCCTTTACCTGCTCAGGATAGTAACGTTTTTTTCCTTTGCTTTCTTTCAATACGGCAAAAGCGTACTTAGGAATATTGAGCATTCGTTTCCATCTCCATGGATTCACAATCAATCTGTACAGCCATTCTGTATTTGTCTTAATCATCCAGCGTGGTGCACGCTTCACCGTTCCGCTAAATACATCAAAGCTTCCGCCTAAACCGATGCAAACAGCCTGCGGGAATAAATGGCGGTATTCGTAAATAAAGTTCTCTTGGTTTGGATAACCTAATGCAACGAACACCATATCAGGTTTCGAGCGCGCGATTTGCTTCGCTACGAAACGTTTATCGGCTTGATAGCCGTCACAGCTTCCGGCGAGGACCACATTTGGATATTCCGTATCAATTCGCTGTTTCACAGCCTCAAGCACTTCTTTTTTCGCACCATATAAAAAGATTCTTTTAGACTGCTTGTTTGCTAGGTCAAGCATAGACATGAAGACATCAAAGCCGGCAATTCTTGACTTAAGCGGACTTTGGGTCATGCGGGACATCAATACGACGCCTACGCCATCCGGCAGTACATAATCCGCAGATGAGACGACTTGATGGTACGCATGATCCTTCATGACGGCATAGCCTATCTCTGGATTGACAGTCGCAATCATGGCGCCTCTTCTCTGAGAAATATGATGCTGGTTCATATAGCTGATAAATTCATCTAAGTCGCCGTTTACATAAGAAAGGTTAGAGACCACTTCTGTTTGCATTGTTTAGACCTCCTTTTTAACTTGTTATCTATGAACGTTCATTGTAAATTCATTCTTCGCCTACTCATCATTTTATCACAGATGCTCCACGAAATATTAACAATAACTTTACAAACCTTTAAATTTCATGACATTTTCATCATTTCATCTCGACGATCCTTTGTGAAACATTGATTCTTCGGACTTTTCCTCCTGCGCCCAATAAATTGGAAATAGTTTGTCTTTACATCCGCTTAACGTTTGGTGGGCGCTGTGATATAATGAGGTTCCGAAGAGCGAATCGAATATCACAGAATTACGGATAAATTACTGCACGAATGCAGTCGAATAAGGATTGAAGAAAGGAGTTTATGTTTGCAATGAAGAAAGTTATTACTTACGGTACATTTGATTTATTACACTGGGGGCACATTAAGCTGCTAGAACGTGCAAAGCAGCTCGGAGATTACTTAGTGGTGGCCATCTCTACAGACGAGTTTAATTTACAAAAATCTAAAAAAGCTTATCACAGCTACGAGCATAGAAAGCTGATTCTTGAAACCATTCGTTATGTAGACGAAGTCATTCCAGAAAACAGCTGGGATCAAAAAGTCCGTGACGTGCAAGAGCACGATATCGATGTGTTTGTCATGGGAGATGACTGGGAAGGTAAATTCGATTTCTTAAAAGAACATTGCGAAGTCGTATACTTGAAGAGAACAGAAGGCATCTCGACAACACAAATTAAGGAAGAAATTGCGGGACTTTAATAGATCGAAAAAAAGTACTTCTTATCTTTTGGTGAGAAGTACTTTTTCATGTAAAATACAATGAGCAAGTCATCATTATTTTTAAGGAGAGCTTCCTTTGTTTCAAAATTGGATGAAGAAAAAAGTTGAAGACACATTGGATCAATCTGAACAACATGAAACAATGGCATCAATGGACGTGCCTGATATGGACTATTACTTTATTATGGGTGATGTGCCAAAACAGGATGAGAGCTTAACGAAATCTTTAAAGGCAAGAATTAAGCCTTTGGCTGATCAGCATAAACGTACTGCAATTTTAACTTTAAATTACGATGCAAATGTGAAAGAACGTATTCACAGCTTGGAGGAGACATTTCCTAACCAAGTGGACATCTTGAATGTATTTGAACACTATATCTTACCGGAAAGCGGAAGTAAAAGACGTTACTCAGAATTTATTGCCGGTGAATCATCACATCAGATCAATGAAGCTACTTTTCCAGAAGGTGCATCCACGATTCAAGTGACGAGATATGAATTTCCTTCTTCCCCCATTTGTTATATTGATCAATATAATGAAGAGCAGCAATTAGTGAAGAGGGAAGAATACAATTGGCAGGGCATTTTGTGCAGAGTACAAAGCTTTGTTCCACATTCAGGTGCTCTATACTTAGAGGAATTAATCAATGACGACGGCAGCATCTATATGGAGATCATTTATCCTGGTGATGCAAAAAAGAATCCAGTTCGGCATATTAATTGGTATAAAAAAACAGGAATTCAAACATTTACAAAGAAGACGGATATTAAACAATTATGGCTATCCAGCATTCAATCACAAAATGACCGTTTGAAACTGATGATCACAGAGGACCGTGATCAAGACCGCCACCTGTTTAAAATTGAGCAGCCTGAAACAACTTATTACGCTGCATTTGTGCATCACGCACATTATGAAGAAGATCTGCATCAAGTCAATTCTCAATATGGAGAATTATTTAAACAAATAAGAAAACAGCAAGTGGACGCTGTCTTTTTTGGGGATACTAAACATAAAGAAGATGTCGAAAAATTATTGGGAGAACAAGCCTATTTTTATCTTGTTCCTTCTGACGAAGAGACTGTTTGGAATACGGCGATTCATCATATGCTCGAAAATCGTGAGCATAAAGATGAACTGAGAGGGATCGTTGACAGCATGAAATGGGTCTTGCGTGATCTAAGCTCTGAGCATCATGTTCTTCACCTTCAACTTGAGTTAAAAGATGAAATGAGTCATGCGGATCATGTGCAAATTGATTTCGCAGGATATGATCGAGTGAATGGAGCTGAAATCATCTCTCAAACAATCGATGAGAACCATCAAGTCAGCTTCCCAATCGGCCATTTTCAAACAAAGAAAAACATTGAAATCAACCAAACGAAATTTGTGGATTTTTACATTCGTTTTAAAACAGAAGAACTTCAAGAGGTTTTGCAGCGTCTAGAAATAGAAGGTGAGCTGCTTACGAATAAACCATCATCGATCGATGGATGGTCATATCAAACGAAACAAGGAAACTATTCATGGAAAGTAAAATAGTGATATAACACAACGGTAAGATTTCTGAACAGAGGAGATTAACGATTAATGATTGAAGAGGGAATTCATAAGAAGAGTGTCGTTGAAGGGTTAAAAAATCACCATGAGAAACTAGAAATGCTGATTCGCATCAACGATGACATGCCATTAACAGATAGAGAATTTTATTTGTTTATGAGGGAGAGAGTTTCGAAACAAGAACTTTACCTTCCGCTTGTTCATCAAGAAGAGAATCTATTCAAATTGGTATTGAATGAAGCATCGCTGCCGCTTGCGTTAGAGCAAGGCCAGACATATAACTTGTATGTCACGGACTATTTGAGCACAAACAAAGAAGAGGATGAGGACGAGCTTGAGGACTCAGCTTATGATTCTGATTCC
This sequence comes from Bacillus sp. FSL P2-0069, assembly GCF_038593315.1. Lineage (NCBI taxonomy): Bacteria > Bacillati > Bacillota > Bacilli > Caryophanales > Bacillaceae > Bacillus > Bacillus sp. FSL P2-0069. The sequence continues at coordinate 3,175,216 of NZ_CP151984.1, read as the reverse complement.
GAAGAAGAGGAAGAAGAAGTAAAAGAAGCGGATATCAATACAGATATTGAATCTGAAGAGAAAACGTCAAACTATAAACGCCGCTTAAAAATGGAAATAGAAAAGCCTGAGCTGACTTTTTTAGAAAATAAAGACGCCATGCTGTGTATCATTCCATACCGTACAGACAAAGGGAATGCTTCTTTGAAAATCAAGCGTGAGCTAAAGGTTGTGAAATTCAATCATATCGAGCTCAACAAAGGGTGTATGTTATCTTTATCCGGGTATGCAGGTGTACTAAGTGCAGAACATCCGTATGAGATCAAAGAAGCAAAGCTTCTATTGAAGAAAAATGGTGAAGAACCAATTGAACATCGTTTTCCGGTCAATATCACCCATATAAAAGACGAAGTGATCGAATACCGTGATGATCAACATGTACCACAGCTTTATCAATTTTTAGCAGAAGTCCCTTTAGAGGAATTGACCTATTCATTAAACAAACGCTTTGTATATCGCTTCTATCTTGAATTTATCTGTGATGTAAACGGAGCAGAGGAAACATTAACAACCACTTCTTTAGTGCTTGGAGACCGCTCGAACAAACTCAAAGGACTTGTTCAAATTCATAAACGAAACGATGTACCGATTCGATATGAAGTGTACCGAAAGAAAAAAAGACAAACGCTTGGCATCCGTATTAATGATTACACAATGAAAACACGTGCCAAGTATTACGTCAAAAGCAAGTGGAAGAAATTCAAAAAGAAGATCAGTAAAATCAAAAAAGTCCGTAACCGCCTTGTGACAAGAACGTTTAAAACGACCTTTAAACTGGCGAGTAAGCTGTCTGTGAAAAAGAAAACGGTTGTTTTTGAAAGCTTTAATGGAAAACAATTTAGTTGTAACCCGCGTGGGATTTATGAGTATATGAAAGAACATCACCCTGAATATACGCTGATCTGGAGCGTTAAAAAGGGTCATGAAGCACCGTTTAAGGAAAAAGGCATCTACTATATCAATCGTCTGTCATTGAAATGGATCTTTGCGATGGCAAGAGCCGAGTATTGGGTCGTAAACAGCCGTTTGCCGCTATGGGTTCCAAAGCCAGATCACACAACATACTTGCAGACTTGGCACGGTACGCCGTTAAAACGGCTGGCAATGGACATGGACGAGGTGCATATGCCTGGAACAAACACGAAGAAATACAAAAAGAATTTCACAAAAGAAGCATCGAATTGGGATTATCTCATTTCTCCAAATGCCTACTCGACTGAAATCTTTACACGTGCATTCCAATTTCAAAAGACCATGATTGAGTCAGGATATCCGAGAAATGACTTCCTTCATAATCAAAACAATGAAGAAACGATGAGAGCACTGAAACAAAAAATGAACCTGCCGCTCGATAAAAAATTGATCTTATATGCACCGACATGGAGAGACGATCAATTTTATAAAAAAGGGCAGTACAAATTTGATTTAGACCTTGACCTGCATGAGATGAGAGCTGCTATCGGAGATGAGTATATAATCATTCTGCGTATGCACTATCTAGTTGCTGAAAACTTTGATTTAGGGCCGTATGAAGGCTTTGCCTATGACTTCTCTCATTACGAAGACATTAGAGACCTTTATATGATTTCAGATCTGCTCATCACAGATTACTCCTCTGTGTTCTTTGATTATGCAAATCTCAAACGTCCGATGCTGTTCTATGTGCCAGACATTGAAACATATCGTGACAAGCTCAGAGGCTTCTACTTCGACTTTGAACAAGAAGCACCTGGACCACTTGTGAAAGAGACAGAAAGTGTCATTGACTGGGTGAGAGAAACAGAACAGCCAGACTTTACACTACCAGCTTCATTTGCACCGTTTTATGAGAAATTCTGTTACTTAGAGACTGGAGAATCTTCGAAGCGGGTCGTGGAAGTAGTGTTTTCTGAAAAATAGTTTAAAAAGTACCGTTCTTCGCTTAGTAGAACGGTACTTTTTTGTTTTTTTTATTCCATTGTACACATATTTAAATGTAATGGTAAAAATAAAAAAACATAGAAATTTAACAGTAAACATGCTAAATTTAGATAAGATTATCCGGTACTGTAAAAATGCTGAAAATAATATAGAGGTGCTTCAATGTACAAACTTTATCATAATTTTATTGAAATTCTTAATTTAGATGAACAAAAGCTAGTGTTATATATTGATGACATAGAGAAGTTATGTACTTTTGAATTTAAAGAGCTAATTGTAAACGAATCAAAGAGGATTTGTGAAATTGATGTAAAGGATCAGATGATTTTTGAATCTTCAATAGATCATTCTAATGAAATGATCTATCTTTATTCTAAGGATCAGAACTTGTATATTGTCAAAGAAAGTTCTGACATTCTTCAACCAAATCAAATACATCCTATTGACATTAACAATCAATTTGAAGATATATATGTCAAACAATTAGGGTTAGACCGCTATGGCTTATATAGAGGCGAAGAGGAACTATTATTATTCTCAGGGCTGCTGAACGTTGATGAGATCAATCGGAATTATAAAATGGATTTGAAGATTCACGGGGCAGAAAGAAGATTTGTAGACATCTCCTTTATCCAATATATTCCCTTCAACTTTGTTGTTACGTATGATTGCCAAAATAAAGAACTAAATGTAAGGAAAATTTTGTTTGATGTGATGCAGGAACATAAAGATATTGAAGTGACTGTGAATAATCGTAATCAAATCAAAATTTTAAATAAGGTGACTGAGCAAAAGAAAATCGTCAACTTTAGACTTGTTCCTAGATATCAGCCGCTCAAAGTTTTTGGTAAAGATACATTAGAGCAATTCAAAGAAGATAACATCCTTAATATTTTGGTGATTAATAAACAAAGGTATTACATATATGTAAGAACGAATGGTGTTTACTTAGTAAGAGGAAACCCTTATCTTGTTACAAAACATACATCAAGACTACGTATTTTTAGTTTGTTTAATAGCTTTTATGTTTATGGAAGACTGACACATTACGCGTATAATTCAGACCAAAAGTATGAATATCTGTACATTAGAAATTCTGATCATCAGGTGGCGAAATTTATAAGGCCATTTAGAAAGATCAAATTCTTAAAAAGATATGGTTTCTTTAAAATTTCGTTAAATGATCTTGACTTAGACAGCAGAATCCATAATAACTTATTTGTTGGAAATGATAACCGAATTATCCATAGTTTAAGGCTGAAAAAAAGAGATAAAAAGGTGAAAACATATATCACGAAAAAGAATGGGGACAAGCTTCAAGTACTAAGAACAAATCTATTTGGAAATGTGACATCTACCATTATTCCTTATTCACAGGAATATTCTTTATTTAGTAAAGTAAAAATAAAAATAGCGAGTATCTTATCATCATTCTATAAAGACAAGAATTATCGTGTGAATTTGTTTTTTGAGAAAAAGAGTGATAAAGCAGATGAATCCGCTATTAGAGTGTATGACTATGTACAAGAGAATTGTCAAACAGACTCAAGAAATTACTTTATTCTTAATAAGAAATCAAGTGCTTATCCGGCACTTAAAGCTAAGTATGGAAAGGGAATCATTCCGAAATATAGTCTGAGACATTATTTAAGTATCTTCAATGCCAGCTATTTTATTTCAAGTGAGTTATCTAACCATGTTCTGAACGATAGATTATATATTGATCATCTTAGAGAGAGAATTATGAGCGTTCCACTTGTCTTTTTGCAGCATGGAATAATGTTTGCGAAACCAGTTGATAATCCAATGGCCTTTGGATTCCATAAAGACAAGAACCAATATAATATTTATAAATCAGTCATCAGTTCTGAACTAGAGGCTGGTGAATTCTACAAAATGAAATATGACCGTGAGGATTTGATTTTGACAGGCCTCGCAACTTTTGATCATGCCAAATTAGTAGACGGTGCAGATAAGATCGCCTTTATGCCAACTTACCGCTATTGGGAAGAGGGGCTAATATATACAAATAGAATCGAAGAAACATCTTACTATAGAGTTCTGATTAAAATCATTAAAAGCTTTGAAGAAGCAGGTCTTCTTGATCGTCTGTTAATTGTACCGCATAACAAATTTTCTCAGTACGTTTATCAAAACCTGCCTCAGTATAAACATATTATTTCTGATAATCCATCAGAAGCGCTAAAAGTATCAAAGGTGTTTATCACTGATTACTCTTCTGCTATTTATGATGCACAATATAGAGGAGCATACCCTATTTTTTATTGGGAAGAAAAAGATTACTTGATTAGACAGTATAAAGCGATTCCTCCTGTTAACGAAGAAAATGCACCAGGACCGATTGCATATAATACTCAAGAGCTTATTCGTATTGTCAAACATGCGATTGAGAATGAGTATGTCGTGGAAGATGAATATAAAGAAAAATACTTGAAAATTAACAGCTTTAACGATAATCAAAATACGAAAAGAATTACAGATTTCTTAAAAGAGCATCAAATTATCTAATGTCTTATGCCCCCTGAATCTATGATTGAAAGGATTCAGGGGTTTTTTGTCTTCTAGTTTGACGTGCATGACTTTTGTTATAAGATGAAATGTGTATCGTTATCTGTTACAATTATGAGCGGTGCTTTTTAAAAAAGTAATCCCAAAAACTTATATCTAAGGAAGATTAGAATGAACGCAATGTTGACGATACTAAAGGAGCAAATCAGCTCATTTCCGCTGATTATGCGACTTGCTGTTTATGAAACAAAATCAAAATATCAGATGAATTATTTAGGTGTTTTATGGCAGTTTTTAAATCCATTGATTCAAATGCTGGCTTACTGGTTTGTTTTTGGTATGGGCATTCGCGGAGGACAGCCAATTGTCATTGGCGGTGTGGAGATTCCATTTATCATCTGGATGCTTGCCGGATTAATCCCGTGGTTTTTCATTAGTCCGACCATTCTTGATGGATCAAACAGTGTGTTTAAACGCATTAATATGGTATCGAAAATGAATTTTCCGATTAGTGCGCTGCCGTCTGTGGTGATTATGTCCAACTTGTTCAGCTACTTTGTTATGATGGGTGTCTATCTGATTGTGCTGATTTCCTATGGCATCTACCCTGACGCGCATTGGCTGCAATATATATACTATCTTATTTGTATGATCGCGTTTATGTTTTCGTTTAGTTTGTTTAATTCCACGATTAGTGTACTCGTGAGAGACTATCAATTTCTTTTACAATCCGTGACACGATTACTTTTCTTTTTGCTGCCGATTTTTTGGAATATTTCAGAGAAACTTACTGGAGATAAGGCGTGGATTGGAGATATTTTAAGACTGAATCCTCTTTTCTACATTATTGATGGTTTTAGAAATAGTTTGTTAAAGGGAGAATGGTTCTTCCATGATGTCAAATATACACTTTATTTTTGGCTGATCACGCTTCTTCTTTTAACAGTCGGTTCATTGCTTCATATGAAATTTAGGGATAAATTTGTCGATTTTCTTTAAAAAGTAAGGAGATTATACGATGAAACTAAAGGTTTCGTTTCGAAACGTATCCAAGCAATACGTCCTATATAAAAAGCAGTCAGATAAGATTAAAGGGCTGTTTTTTCCTAATAAAAATGAAAAAGGTTTTTTTGCTGTCCGTGATGTGTCCTTTGATGTCTATGAAGGCGAGACAATTGGTTTTGTAGGGATTAACGGGTCTGGAAAATCGACAATGTCGAACCTTCTAGCGAAAATCATTCCACCGACAAGTGGTGAAATTGATATGGACGGCCAGCCTTCGTTAATTGCCATTGCTGCAGGGCTGAACAACCAATTAAGCGGAAAAGACAACATTCGTTTAAAGTGCTTAATGATGGGGCTGACGAATAAAGAGATAGACGAGCTTTATGAAAAAATCATAGAGTTTGCGGATATTGGTGACTTTATTGACCAGCCGGTTAAGAGCTATTCAAGCGGAATGAAATCACGCCTCGGCTTTGCCATTTCAGCGCATATCGATCCAGATATCCTGATTATTGATGAAGCACTGTCTGTTGGAGACCAAACCTTCTATCAAAAATGTGTGGACCGCATTACAGAATTCAAGGAACAAGGAAAGACGATCTTTTTTGTCAGTCACTCCATTAGCCAAATCCAAAAAATCTGTGATCGGGTGGCTTGGATGCATTATGGTGAGCTTCGTATGTTTGATGATACGAAAAAGGTCGTGAAGGAATATAAGGAGTTTGTTGACTGGTTTAACAAGCTTTCCAAGAAAGAGAAAAAAGAATATCAATTGAAACATAAAGAAGGCCGCAAAGGCGTACAGAAGACAGAAAAGGTGTCTCGTTATCAAGAGAACGGCAAACGGCGTTCATTGTTTGGCCCCGCATTTCAAGTGACAGTTTTAGCGGTCTTAACGCTATTGCTAGCCTTATCGATGTTTTCAGATCGCCCGCTTCGTACATTGGCGACATTTGGCGCAATCCCATCAGATAAGACAGAAGCGCCTCAGTCGAAGAACCCGCAGACCAAAGGAGCACCTGATATGAAAAAGGTGGATCAACAGCTGATAGTCACGGCAGATCCACTTACGGTTTACAAAGACCAAGCCATGAAAAAAAAGGCCGATGTCACTTTGCCATTTGGACTAGAAGTACAGGCTGTGGCTGAAAATAAACAAACCGTTCAAATTAAAACAGCGTCAGAAACGTATTTTGTCAAACCCGATGCGCTTCAAAATGCAGAGGATTTAAAGTCATTATCCATTGGACCAGGACAGTTTAATTCCTATGTATCGCCTGCATCGGCAGGTTCGTATGAGTATTTACTTTCTTTCCTTGGAAAAGAAGAATCTGTGCTGAAACAGAGAATGCAAACGCTGAGTTCAGTGAAAAATGACCAAGGAGATACGATTGAGCGATTGACCACAGAGAAAACCGACTATGTCATTCAAAATGGTCATGCAAACACGATTGTGTTTCGCGGCATTATGCCAATCTCTCCTTCCACACTTGGGCTGACAGAACAAAATGTCTGGATGAATGAGAAACGAACAAAATTCGCAGTGAAGGGCGAAAACAACCTGTTTGTCATTGATAATGAACAGCATACACTGACTATTTCAGTCATTAAATAAAAAAGCTGCCGATGCCGGCAGCTTTTTTTAATTCACTTCTTCCTTTTCGAGAAGCTGTTTCATAAATGGAATGAGTTTCTTTTTCAATTCTTCATCCTGAAGAGCAAACTCAAGCGTCGTTTCAATGAAGCCTTGCTTCTCGCCGACATCGTATCGTTTTCCTTCGAAATCATAGGCGAAGACGCGCTGGATGTCATTCAGCTTTTGAATGGCATCTGTCAGTTGAATTTCTCCGCCTGCACCAATCTCTTGCTGATCGAGGTACATAAAGATCTCTGGCGTGAAAATGTAGCGCCCTAAGATGGCTAGGTTCGATGGTGCTGTTCCTTGCGGCGGCTTTTCAACAAAGTTTTTGACTTGGTAGCGGCGTCCTTCTTGTGTAAGAGGATCAATGATCCCGTAGCGATGCGTATCGCTGTCTGCTACTTGCTGAACACCGATGACAGATGAAAGGGTTTTTTCGTATTCATCCATCAGCTGGCGAAGCCCAGGCGTTTCGGCTTGCACAATGTCATCACCTAATAAAACAGCAAAAGGCTCATCACCAATAAAGTTGCGTGCACACCAAACGGCGTGTCCAAGTCCTTTCGGCTCTTTTTGACGTATGTAATGAATGTCAGCAATGTTAGAGGATTTTCTCACTTTTTCTAAAAGCTCGCTCTTTCCTTTTTCCTCAAGGTTGCGCTCTAACTCTGGTGCAAAATCAAAATGATCCTCAATGGCTCTTTTTCCTTTTCCGGTGACGATAATAATATCTTCAATTCCTGATTCAACAGCTTCTTCAATAATATATTGAATGGTTGGTTTATCAACGATTGGGAGCATTTCTTTAGGCATCGCTTTTGTTGCAGGGAGGAAACGTGTCCCAAGACCTGCAGCTGGTATAATGGCTTTACGTACTTTTTTCAATGAACTTTGCACCTTCCTTACATAGATAACCGATTTCATATTTCAATGTTTGTTCTTGGTCGTCTGTTTAAAGTGTAACTTACAAATCATAGGAAAGACAAATGATTTCACTAAAATGACTTTTAGATAATTCATATTTTATATGTTAAATGTAAAGGAAAGAGAAATTTAACGTTAATTCAATGTAAATTTCTTTTTTTATATCATTAATTTTATCCTCCCAATTGTGTATAATTGAAAGTACTATACTAGGAAAGAGGCATAAACAAGTGAAAAAACTAAATGTAATGACTATTTTCGGTACTAGACCTGAAGCAATCAAAATGGCACCACTTGTCCTTGAACTGAATAAACATCCACAGATAAATTCGATTGTTACTGTAACAGCTCAGCATAGAGAAATGCTTGATCAAGTCCTTGAGGCTTTTTCTATTACGCCAGATCATGATTTAAACATCATGAAGCAGCGTCAGACATTATCTGAAATCACATCAAATGCACTCTTGAAACTAGATCAACTATTTCAAGAGGAAAAACCTGATATTGTCCTTGTTCATGGAGACACAACAACAACCTTTGCAGGAAGCTTGGCCGCATTCTACCACCAAATTTCAGTCGGTCACGTTGAAGCGGGTTTAAGAACACACAATAAATACTCGCCGTTCCCTGAGGAATTGAACCGACAAATGACAGGTACGATTGCCGATATTCATTTTGCTCCTACAAATGAGGCAAAGCAGAATCTTTTAATTGAAAATAAAAAAGAAGAGACGATTTGTGTGACGGGGAATACTGCGATTGATGCGTTGCAAACAACGGTTACAGAGCAGTATCAACACCCTATTTTAGAGAAAATAGGCACAGATAAAATGATTTTGTTAACGGCTCATCGCAGAGAAAATCTCGGCCAGCCGATGAAAAACATGTTTAGAGCGATTAGACGTATTGTAGAAGAGTTTGAAGATGTTCAGGTTGTATATCCTGTACATTTAAACCCTGCTGTTCGTGATGCGGCTCAAACAGAATTCAGTGATCTTGATCGTGTGCACTTAATTGAGCCGCTTGAAGTCGTTGATTTCCATAACTTCGCTGCTGCCTCACACTTTATATTAACGGATTCTGGGGGTGTCCAAGAGGAGGCGCCTTCTCTAGGGAAGCCAGTATTAGTTCTGCGCGATACAACAGAACGCCCTGAAGGTGTGAAAGCTGGCACGCTGAAGCTCGCTGGTACAGATGAAGAGACCATTTACAACATGGCAAAACAGCTGTTAGTCGATCAGAAAGAGTACGACAACATGTCGAAGGCGTCTAATCCATATGGTGATGGACAAGCGTCAAAACGAATTGTCGAAGAGCTTCTCCATCGTTTTGGATTAAGTGAAGAAAAACCAGTTCCATTTCAATCATAAAAAAAGAAGACTACATTTCTGTAGTCTTCTTTTTTACTGCTCCAAACTTTCCTTCAATTCCTTCTTCACATTCGCAAGACTGTTGTCATCAAGCTGGTAGTAATAAATGTTATTGATACGTGTGCCTGATCCTTTCAGCTCGTGCTGCTCCACATGCTGTCTTGCATCACGATAATCATTCATCATCATCCACATATCGTCAAATGACATGTTTGTCTTCATATTATTTTCCACGACTTTGAACATATCGCCGAATTTCGTAATAGATGAAATGTTGGCACCTTTTGCAATGATGCCTTCAATGACCTGGCGCTGTCTTTGCTGACGTCCGAAGTCACCCTTTGGATCTTGCTTTCTCATTCTTGTGTAGGCAAGGGCTTGATCGCCATTCAGGTTAATTTCTCCTGTACCAAATGAATGGCCGTCATAGCTAAATGCAAACGTGCTATTTACTGTAATACCGCCAAGTGTATCAACAATATCCTTGAAGCTTTCCATATTGACTTTAACGAAGTAATCAACAGGTACATCAAGCAGTTCCTCTACAGTATCTGCTGCCATTTGTGTACCGCCAAATGCATAGGAGTGGTTGATTTTATCCATTGTGCCTTTTCCGACAATCTTCGTATACGTATCACGCGGGATGCTCACCATCTCGGTCGTTTTTGTTTTCGGATTTACTGTCATGTATATTAATGTATCTGCACGGCCTCGGTCATTTTTTCGTTCATCGACACCCATGACTAAAATAGAAATCGGGTCTTTCTTACTTAAATCGACATCTTTGTCACGCTTATCTGACTTCTTTAAATTTTCTTGAATGCCTGCGACGGTCGATGCTGCTGTGTTCCAAAGATGATATGCGTATCCGCCAGTTGCTAATACGAATAAGCCAATAATCGATAAAACAATCCAAAGAACCTTTTTCTTCTTTCTTTTTCTTTCAGCTCTCATAATGTCCCTCACCTTTTCTATGATTCTTCCATGATTATAGGTTTACGAATCTTGATAAACAAGTTATTTTTTTACTCTGAACCTAGATATAGACGTTGTAACAAAAAAAAGGTTTCAAAAAACCTTAAATTTACCTTAAAATAATAACTTATAAGACGATACAAAGACATGAGGTGAAAAAAATGAAGAAAATCGTCGTTTTACCGTTCTTAATACTGCTACTAGGTATCGTGCTCACAGCATGTGGAACGGCCGAGCAGTCCTCAGGAGAAAACAAGACAAGCAGTTCAACTCCTCAGGTACTGGAAGAGAAAGCTGAATTTATTGGAATGGCTGATGCACATACAGTCGAAGTGAAAAAAGTGAATACGACCCTAAGCTATGAATTTACGGATAATTTTAAAGATGTGTTAAATGAATTTAAACCAGGAGACACAGTAGAAATCTCTTACTTTATTAATGACAGTGGTCAAAAGGAAATCCAGAAGATTGAAAAACAGAAGTAAAAAAGATGGGCGGGATGAACAAAATTGAAGAAAACAGGCGTTACACTAATCGTTCTCATGATACTGACTCTACTAGTTGCACCCTTTCAGTCTGCCATGGCAAGCTCGGCAATTTCAGTGAAATTGTCTAATTATATCGGAAACAAAACAAGTATGGATATCTCAACAACTGGGGAATACAAGCTATCAGGATCAAATGTTGCTGTGACAAAAAGATATGACGGCAAAAATAGATACGAAGTAGCCAACAGCATCGCTTCTGCTGGCTGGAAAAACCCATCAACTGTTGTCATTGTCAGTCGTGATGCATTTGATCATGCAATTTCTGTATCGCCGTTAGCATACAAACTGGGCGCACCTATTTTGTATACGAATATTGAAAAACTGACGAAAACAACAGAAAACCAGCTGAAGAAAATGAAGCCGGATAACATTCTGATTGTCGGAAATACGAAAAGCATTTCAACAGCTGCTGAGAAGTCTATTAAAAAGTATGGCAAAGTCAGACGTATTAGTGGAAAAGATAAGTTTGAAATCTCCCAAAAAATCGCAAAAGAAATGGGTAACTATAAGCAAGCTGTCGTTGTCGGCGGGAACTCATTTATGAATGGGATTGCCATTGCATCCTACGCATCGAGAAAGGGATACCCTATCCTGTTAACAAAAAAAGATTCCATTCCGTCTTATAGAATGCCAAGTAAAGTGATCATCATCGGCAGTACGAAAAGTACTGGACAAAAAGTTGAAAATCAAATCAAAAAAACCTCACAGGTGACAAGAATCAGCGGGGCCAATCGTTATGAATTATCTGTGAATATTATAAAGAAATTAAATATTAATGCAGATAAAGTTTATTTGGCAAAAGCCTCTAGCTATATTTATGCGATGCCGCTGTCGCAATTGGCTGCAAAATCTAACAGTACGGTTGTGTATGTGAAACCCGATTCTGTCACAGCGTCTTTAAAAGCACTGCTGAAGGAAAAAGGTACATATGCTTATCATCTTGCTGGCAGCACAAGTGCAATTAAAGATAGCTTGAAAAACTCATTAGCCAAACAAGTCTATCTGAAAAAAAATCAAAACTACCAATTGAATATTTCTAACGGAAAAATTTCATTAAAAGGCATAAAGACGTATAACACAGTAAGAGTTGTTCCTGAGAAATATTCAACAAAAAATGTCCTTCAAATTGCAGGAAAGCCGTATTTAGGCAGCGTAAACTTTGCAATTGAATCAGGGTATATCAGGCCGACTCTCGAAAATATTCCATTTGAAGACTATTTAAAAGGTGTAGTGCCAAATGAAATGCCTGCAAGCTGGAATGTTGAAGCGTTAAAAGCACAGGCAGTTGCCGCTAGAACGTATTCGGTGAAAAGTATTGGAAAAGTCGTCCCTGATACAACAGCCTTCCAAGTATATGGAGGATATAACTGGTACACAAATTCGACAAAAGCTGTCGATGCCACAAAAGGAAAGGTTCTGAAATACAACAATCAGCTTATTTCAGCAACCTATTACTCTAGCAATGGCGGTTATACAGAGGCGAGTGAAGAAGTATGGGGAAATGCACTGCCATACTTAGTGGCCAAAAAGGATCCAAAAGATCCAGTCAATCCATGGACACTGAAACTTTCTAAGAAACAGCTGGGCACGACATTGACTGCCAGCACAGCAGCATCTGAGTGGTCTAAAGCAAAAGAGACAAATGCAGCTGACCTTGCCGGCCTGAAATCATGGCTGCTCAAAAACAAAGAAACTGCTGCATCTGATATGAAAATCGCATCGATCTCAAGCCTGACGTTCTCAGGGAAAACAAAAGGCCAGCGTGCGAAGACGGTATCGATCAAACTGACATACCATCTGAAAAACAAAACAGGCACATATTCGGTAAACAAAAGCACAACGGCAAGTATGAAGATGACCGAGTTTCGATCAGTCATGGGCGCAACAAAGGTGAAAAGCACGTTTGCGTCAGTCAAAAACAATACAAATGACTTCACGATTTCAGGAAAAGGGTATGGCCACGGCATTGGTATGAGCCAATACGGAGCCAAAGCGAGAGCTGAATCTGGAAACTCGTATTCTTCCATACTCTCGTTCTACTATCCAGGTACAAAACTAACAAACTATTAAAAGGTAAAAGGAGGACATAGAAGATGCGCTCATTGATGAAAACAGCCATCCTCAGCCTCATCGCCATTTTCGTTATCGTTCCAACAGCATTGGCAGACAATTCAGTCTCAAGAATTGATGGCGGGAGCAGATATGCTGTAGCGGCAAACGTAGCGAAAAAAGGATGGGGAACTGCAAGTACAGTCGTTTTAGTAGGGAAAACTGCGTATGCAGATGCAACAGCAGGAATTCCACTTGCATACCAAAAAAATGGACCAGTTCTTTACACAAACAGTAAAAGCCTTTCGGGTGATACAAAAAAAGCCTTAACTTCATTAAAAACAAAGACGGTGATCGTTTTAGGCAGCACATCAAGTGTGTCAAACAATGTGGTCAACCAAGTGAAGAAAATGGGCATCTCCACACAGCGTATTTCAGGAAAAAACCGATATGAGCTATCTGCCAATATCGCGAAAAAAATGAAAAAGCCAGCAGGCGTCGTTGTCGTTGAGGGTTCTTTCTATGCACATGGGATTGCGATTGCACCTGTAGCAGCTCAAAAAGGATTCCCAATTCTATATACAGATAAAAAGGGACTTCGTTCTGAAATCGCTTCTGTTGCAAAAGCAAGCAATGTGAAACAAACCATTGTAGTCGGCGGAGAGAATTACGTCACAAAAGCAGCTTATAACCAATTGAAATCACCAACGCGGATCAAAGGCTCGACTCGTTATGATGTCGCGGCAAATATTGTGAAAAAGTACAATATGAGTGTCAATAATACCTATGTAGGAAGAGGATTTGGTTACGCCACTTCATCTTCTGCTGCAGGCATTGCAGCGAAGCAAAACAAAGCATTGCTTCTAACGAATGAAAAGACGCTGCCAAAAGTAACGAGAGCAACAGTGAGCAGTAAGAAAATCACCAAATTTACTGTCGTAGGCAGTACAAATACAGTGACACCAACTGTTGTGAACCAGCTGAAAAATCCGGCTGTTGGGAAAAAAGTATTCATTGATCCAGGTCATGGTGCGCATGATTCAGGAGCTGTAGGATACGGATTATATGAAAAGAATTTGAATTTAGATGTAGCAAAGCGTTTAAATACGAAATTAAACAACGCTGGTGCACTTGTGACCATGTCAAGAACATCAGACACATTTGATAGTCTTCAAACACGAGTGAGCAAAGGTGCCTCAGCGAATGCAGATATCTTTATCAGTGTCCATGCGAACTCAAATGATAACAGCAGTGCAAATGGAACAGAAACGTATTATGACAAAACCTATGCGGCTGCAAACAGCCTGAAGCTGGCGCAAAACATCCAGCCTAAAATGGTCAGCGCACTAGGTACAAGAGACCGTGGTGTGAAAACAGCTGGCTTCTACGTCATTAAATATTCTAAGATGCCGAGCGTTCTTTTAGAAACTGGTTTTGTTTCCAGTCCAGTTGATTCAAACATCTTGAAATCTGCTACGTATAAAGATCGATTAGCGTCAGGCATTTCAAGCGGTGTGTCAGGTTATTTTAGATAAGAAAACACAAAACTGAGGGGTGCCTCAGATAGGCTGCTCGAGAACGTACTCGGCAGCCTTTTTTCAAAAGTCCATGAAGCATCCTGGGTGAAGGGTTCAAACCAAGGAGGTTGACTTCATGCGTTTTGATATCAAATGTATGTTACTGATTGCTGTTTCACTATGTTTATATACACCATCCGTTTTTGCCCAGCACACTGTATCGAGGATAGAAGGAAGCAATCGATATGAGGTAGCGGTAAATGCCGCGAAAAGGGGCTGGCAGGAAGCGCCTGCCGTTGTGCTTGTGGGCGGTGATGCTTATGCAGATGCCCTGAGTGCTGTGCCTTATGCCTATCAGCAAGGGGCCCCAGTCCTGTTAACGAATGCTGGCAGTCTTTCAGGTGCTGTAAAGACAGGGTTGCAGCAGCTGAAAACGAAGCGTGTAACGATTCTTGGCGGGACTGCAAGTATTTCTGAAAAAGTCGTGAAGCAGTTAAAAGCGATGAATCTATCTGTATCCCGTATTCAAGGAAAGAACCGCTATGAATTGGCGGCAAATGTGGCTAAGCACATGAAGAGTGCTAGTGCGGCTGTCGTCGTGAATGGTTCTGCTTATGCTGATGCTGTCGCGATTGCTCCGTACGCTGCCAAACAAGGCTATCCCATTTTATTAACAGATGCGAAAGGACTGCGCGAGGAAACAGCCAATCTATTAAAAAACAAAGCAGTCAAGCGGACCATTGTGATCGGCGGAGAAGCAAGTGTCAATAAAACTGCTTTTCAAAAGCTTCCCTCACCAGTCAGAATAAGCGGAGCCAATCGGTATGAGGTGGCTGCCCAAATTGCTAAAACGTATCCAATGAAGACAAGCCAAATATTTATGAGTCATGGGTATGCCTATGCAGATGCAGCCGCTGCGGCAAGTATAGCAGCGAAACAGGGACAAACCCTTCTTCTCACAGATGCACAAACGGTGCCGGATGCTATCAGAAAAGTCATTGGAGTCAAACAGATGTCAGCATTTTCTGTGGTAGGCGGAACATCAACCATTCAATCAAATGTCATCACACAGTTGAAAAATGCGGTGTTAGGCGAAACAATTTTTATTGATCCAGGTCATGGTGCGCAGGATGCTGGAGCGATAGGGAATGGGCTGCTTGAAAAGAACATCAATTTAGAAGTAGCATTAAAGCTGCGGTCGAGACTTCACCAAGCGGGTGCCCTTACTGTCATGTCAAGAACTTCTGATACATTTGACTCCTTGCAGACACGTGTCAGTAAAGGAGCGCAGGCAAGTGCTGATATATTTATCAGTATCCACGCCAACGCAAATGATAACAGCGGTGCGAATGGAACAGAGACGTATTATGATACAACATATGCGGCTGCTCATAGTGTCAAGCTGGCACAACAGGTGCAGCCCCGAATGGTCAGTGCCCTTGGAACAAAAGATCGCGGAGTGAAAACAGCAGGGTTCTACGTCATCAAATATTCTAGAATGCCGAGTATTTTGCTAGAAACCGGCTTTGTAACAAGTCCAATCGATGCGAGTATTTTAAAATCTACCGCTGCAAAGGATCGGCTGGCTTCTGGAATTGCAACGGGTGTGTCCAACTACTTTGACGTAAAATGAATCATGAATGATGTGTCAAGTTAAAAATACATTTCATTTTTGGTTATGTTTGTTATAATTGAAACATAGAAGGTGAATGGTTTACACATAAATCTTCAAACGACAGCAAACCGACAAATCATGAAGAGGTGACGATCTTGAAAAAATTAATCACAATGCCGTTTCTAGTATTGCTTCTAGGAGTATTGCTCACAGCGTGCGGCACAACAAATCAATCAAGCGATAACAAAAAGGATGACAGCAAAAAAGAAACAACTGAAGCAGCCGATCAAAACAAAGATAAGGCTGCGGACGAAAAATCAGAAGATCAATCATCAAATGAAAAAGCAGATGATCAAAGTAAAGAAACAGCTGCTCAAAAAGAAGAGCCGGCAAGTCAATCTGATGAAGAGGCAAAAGACAGCTCAAGCAAAGAAATTACAAAAGAAGAACCTGCTAAAGACCAATCAAAAGCTGACTCAAAAGGTGACTCTAAAACAAAGAAAGAATCAACGACTAGTAAGAAAAATGAAATCACCAAAGAAGGCACATATGTCGGTTTGGCTGATGGACATACAATTGCTGTCAACATTGACGGAAAAGAAGTAGCTATTCAATTCGGAAATACATTTTCTAAACAAGTGAACAGCTTAAAAGAAGAATCAAAAGTGAAAGTAACCTATACAAAAGATGCAAACGGAACACTTCGATTGAAAACGATCGAAACTGTAAAAGCAAAATAAAGAAAAGACCCGGAGACCCGCAGAATTGCGGGTCTTTTTTACGTTCAAAAGGGCATAATTTGATATAAGTGCACATTCTTAACACAGTTTTACAAGACTTAACAGCGCATTTACATTTGCTTAATGTTGCTCTGCTAAACTGACTTTCATAGAACATCTCTTTACACAACAACTACTTTGAATGGTGAGGTGCAGGTCAGTGAGTGCAGAGAAAGCGATGAATCTTTACAGAGAATATGAAGTGAGACGAAATCACTCTTTTGCCTTAACAGAACATATGGTTCGTTATTTATTTGCAAAACGTTTCATAGATTTAATGTTCTCGTTCATCGGATTGATGTTGAGTACGCCAATCATTTTGCTGTTTGCTCTTTTGATTAAGCTGGAAACACCAGGACCAGCCTTTTATATGCAGGAAAGGGTCGGGAAAGACGGTGTTTACTTTAAATTATGGAAGCTCAGATCGATGAGAATTGACGCAGAAAGCGGAGGAGCGAAATGGGCGCAAAAAAATGACCCGCGTATCACCAAAGTGGGGGCATTCATCCGTAAAACAAGAATTGATGAACTTCCGCAATTTATCAACGTGTTAAAAGGAGAAATGAGTATCGTAGGCCCTCGTCCAGAAAGACCGATGTTTACCGCAGAATTTAATCGGACGATTCCAGGCTTCACAAAAAGATTGGCAGTAAAGCCGGGGCTGACAGGTCTTGCTCAAGTAAATGGCGGATATGAAATGAGTCCAAGTGAAAAATTAACACACGACTTACAGTATATTCAAAACTTGACATTTTCTCTCGACACGAAGATTATGGTAAAAACGTTAAAAGTCATCATGACTGGTGACGGAGCCAGATAAGTAAAGTAGGGAAGAGAAATGGCAAGTATGAAAAAACGCATGCTAGGCGGGGCAAAATGGACAAGCTTGTCCGCATTGATCATCACCATTATCCAAATCGCACAGTTCGCCTTTTTAGGGAACGTGATGTCACTCAAGGAGTTTGGACTTGTTGGCATGATCACAACTGTCACAATATTTACGCAGATTTTGCTTGATCTAGGAATTGGGGCAGCGATCATTCAAAAGGAACAAACGACAGAACGTCAATTATCTACATTATATTGGATTAACCTGCTCACAGGGATTATCTTGTTTTGTCTGCTCATTCTGCTAAGCCCAATGATAGCCGCTTTTTATAACCGGCCAGAGCTAGAAGGTCTGCTCAAGCTATTATCGATCATGTTTCTGATCGCACCGATTGGCCAGCAGTACCAGTATATGATGCAAAAAGACTTAGCCTTTAAAACATTAAGCACCATTGAAACCATTGCAACCATCATATCGCTGCTCGTTTTACTCGTTTTCGCCTTCTTCATGAATCCGATTATCGCCTATGTCATTTCTCAAGTGCTGCTGCAATCAGGAAAAGGTCTCATGTATGCAGCGGCTTATTGGAAGAAGTGGCGTCCAGCACCTGTTTTTGCATTAGGAGAGGTGAAGGAATTTTTCTCATTCGGTGCATTCCAGCTCGCATCCAGACTGGTCAACCGAGCAGGATCGAATATCGACATGATTTTAATCGGCCGGTTTCTTGGAGCGGAAGCGTTAGGTATTTACAGCTTGGCGTATCAAATTGTAACAATACCCGTGCTGAAGATAAATCCGATTGTGACGAGAGTGGCTTTCCCAGTTTTCGCAAAAAGTCAGCGGGATCACTCCATGCTGCGAGAGGGCTTCCTAAGTATGACGAATATGCTCGCATTGGTTAGTTTTCCATTATTAATCGGCCTTGCTGCCGTATCAGACAGCTTTATTGAAGTCGTGTTTGGAGAGAAATGGCTAGTAGCGGTTCCGGTTCTAAATATATTGTGCATTGTCGGCCTGCTGCGTGTGCTGATGAATCCAAACGGTTCAATACTTCTTGCAAAAGGGAGAGCGGACTTAGCCTTTTATTGGGATACGGGGATGCTTATCGTATATGGCTGCGCATTATATGCAGGTGTCACTACAGGCAGTCTGCTCACAGTAGCTTGGATCTACTCAGGTGTCAGCCTGCTCAACTTTATTGTCGGCAGATGGCTCATGGCATATGTCATTCAGCTTGATATGAAGGTGTATTTAAAATCACTTGGAAAACCTGCTGTCATGACGCTGCTCATGGCTGTCTGTGCGGTAGCTTTACATCAAGGGATGAAGCTGACGACAGCAGATATTTCACTTCAATTACTACTGACTGTTTGTGTCAGTGCTGCATTGTATGGCTTGCTGCTCATCAAAATGTATCCGCAGGCTGCAGGCAAATTATTGAGAAGAGGTCGTTCGTCATGAAGGTGCTATGGCTGACAAGTGTATATCCTAGTGAAAAACATCCGAGTGAGGGCGTGTTTCATGAAACGCAAGTGCAGGAGCTGCTCAAACAAGGAATAGAAGTGACTGTCATTTGCCCAAATCCAGTGAATCCGCCGGTTTTACGGATGCTGAAGGCATCCTATCGGCAGAAAAGGGATCTGCCTGAACAGGAAGTGAGAAGCGGAGTGACGGTTTACAGACCGCCTTATCCAGCGCTCCCAGGACAGCTGAAATGGGCGCAGCCGAGTAAACGAATAGCGGCTTCCGTTCTCAGAGCAATGCAGCGTCATCAGCTGTCACCAGATTTTATCCATGCGCACTTTGCCATGCCGTCTGGCGGAGCGGCGGCTGTTATTCAGAAAGAAACGAAAATCCCTTATCTTCTGACCTTGCACGGCAGTGATGTGAACGTATATCCGAACTATAGCAAAGGGGCGAAGGCAGCCTTTGAAACGGCGGTGAGGCAGGCATCTGCTGTTCTGACAGTGAGTGAGGAGCTGGCTAAAAAGACAAATGAGATGACGAAGGTAGAAGCAAAATGGCTTCCGCTTGGTATTCCGCTCCGATCATTTTCCAGAACGGAAGAAGGTCAAGAAGGCATCAGAAAGCACTTAGGTTTACCGCTTCAAGATAAGCTCGTTGTTTTCGTCGGGCGTTTAGTGAAAGAGAAGGGCTTGCTTGAATTAGCTGATGCTGTCAGCAGCATGGATGGAGTGAAAGCAGTCTTTGTTGGAAAAGGCCCCCTTGCAAAGGAGCTCACCGAACGGGCGGGAGCATCTATTATACTCCCAGGCCAGGTGCCGAATGAGCAGGTGAGAGACTACTTAATGGCAGCTGATCTGTTTGCACTCCCTTCCTACAGTGAAGGAATGCCAACCGTCGTTCTAGAAGCGCTCGCTTTAAAGGTACCTGTCATTGCAACAAGGATTGGTGGTCTCCCATCCTTATTTTCAACCTATCAACACCTGCTCGTTGAACCGCGTTCGACGCGTCAGCTGAAAGAGGCGATTCACGCCTGCCTTTATGAAAACAGCTGGAATGAAGAAGTGAAGAACGTTCTTCATGAAATAGTTCATACAGAATATTCATCAGAACATAATGCGAAGCATCTCATTCAGCAATATGAGAAGGTGCTCAATCAATCAACATCTATCGTTTAAATAAGATGAAATGTGCAAAGAATGATAGATAGATAAACAGCTTGGAACGGACAATATGCTTTTACTGAGAGGATGAAAAATGTTGAAGAAAATTGCTGTGATTGGAACAGGTTATGTCGGGTTAGTATCGGGTACTTGTTTTGCTGATATCGGAAATCGTGTCATCTGCTGTGACATTGATGAATCAAAAATCAACAGCTTAAAAAGTGGTGTCGTTCCCATTTATGAACCAGGTTTAAAGGAATTGATTGAAAAGAATACAGAAGAAGGAAGACTGTTTTTTACAACGAATATTCCTGCAGCTATTAGGGAATCAGAGATTATCTATATTGCCGTAGGGACACCGATGACACCACAGGGGGAAGCAGATTTAACGTATGTGAAGGCTGTCGCTCAAACGATCGGTGAACACATGAATGGCTATAAAATCATCGTCAATAAAAGCACAGTTCCCGTTGGAACAGGCCGTCTCGTTCAAGCCATTGTGGAAAAGGCATCGCGCAGCAAATATCCTTTTGACGTCGTATCCAATCCAGAGTTTCTCCGAGAAGGCTCTGCGATTCAAGACACGATGAACATGGAGCGGGCAGTCATTGGTTCGACCAGCACTCATGCCTCTAGCATCATCAAAAGACTGCATGATCCGTTTCAAACAGAGGTTGTAGAGACCAACTTAGAAAGTGCTGAAATGATTAAGTATGCTGCAAATGCCATGCTTGCCACAAAAATCTCATTTATTAATGACATTGCAAATATTTGCGAAAGGGTAGGCGCTGACGTTGAAAAAGTCAGTGAAGGAGTTGGATTAGACAGCCGAATCGGGCATAAATTTTTAAAAGCAGGCATTGGATTTGGAGGTTCTTGTTTCCCGAAAGACACGATGGCTCTTCTCAAAATTGCCGAAACATCCGGGTACCGGTTCAAACTGATCGAATCTGTCATTGAAACGAACAACAACCAAAGAGCCCACCTTGTCAGCAAATTGATGAGTGTGTTCGGTGATATTAAAGGAAAAACCATTTCTGTCTTAGGCCTCGCCTTTAAACCGAATACGAATGATATGCGTTCAGCGCCTGCACTAGATATTATCCCAATGCTGAGAGAGCTGGGGGCTTTTGTGAAAGCCTATGATCCGATTGCTTATGTAGAAGCTGAACGTGAGCTTGGCCCGCAGGCGATCTTCGGCAATGATCTGTATGAAACAGTAAAAGATACGGATGCCTGTCTCATCCTAACAGAATGGGATGACGTACAGAAGATGGATAAAGACCAGATCAAGCAGCTGCTTCGTTCACCGATTGTAATTGATGGAAGGAATTTGTTTGATCCAGCAGAAATGAAAGAGAGAGGATTTATTTACCAGTCTATCGGCCGCCCGAGTGTATGGGAAGCAGAATTGGTATCGAAGGCACAATAACAGGGGGAGCTTGGATGAAGAAAGTATTGGTTACTGGGGGAAGCGGATTTATTGGATCACATACGGTAGAGGCTTTACTAGAAAAAGGCTATGAGCCCATCGTTCTTGATAACTTTTCAACTGGATCTCGAGAAAATATTGCTCATCTTTCCGTGCAATGCATGGAGGCAGATATCACAAAGCCAGCGACGATTGATTTGATCAAACAAATCGCACCGGATTATATCATTCATCTTGCAGCACAAGTAAGTGTAGCCGTTTCCGTTCAGGATTTCGTATATGACGAAGAGGTCAATATAAAAGGATCTCTGCACGTCATGAAAGCTGCGGCTGAAGCAGGAGTGGAAAAAGTCATCTTTGCCTCATCGGCAGCTGTCTATGGAGACCCGGTGTATCTGCCAGTAGACACCGCTCACCGGCTGAAGCCTGGTTCACCTTATGGCTTAGCAAAACTGACAGTAGAGCGGTATTTAGAAATGGCAAAATCACTCTATGATGTAGACTATTGTATTCTCAGGTACAGCAATGTATATGGTCCGCGCCAAGATGCACTTGGCGAAGGCGGTGTTGTCTCTATTTTCTCTGATAAGTTTGCAAAGGATGAGGCTCCTTTTATCTTTGGAGATGGGGAACAAACAAGAGACTTTATCTATGTGGGTGATCTAGCGGCAGCGAATGTTGCGGCTTTAACAGCCCAATCAAACGTTTGTTTAAATATTTCGTGTGGTGATTCCATCACTGTGAATGAACTGTTTCAAACGATGAAACGGGTAACGAGATCACAGCTTGAACCGATTTACAAGCCGCAGCGTGCAGGAGATATCGTGCATAGTACATTGGCAAATGAGGAAACGAAACAAGTCTTAGCATGGGAGCCTGTTGTGAGTTTACAGGAAGGTTTGGCTCGTACCATTTCCTACTATAAACAGGAAGTCAAGGCTTAATCCCTCAAATCGGATGGGTTGCTTAGGAGGAAAATGGGTATGAGTGTGAAACAAACAGCATGGCAAATCATGATCGGTTGTATATTATTTGCAGCAGGGCTAGGACTTGTACAAATGGCGTCTGCGCAGCCCGCCGGGTTAAAAAAGATCGTCGCCATTCCGGTCCTGCTTTTGGTTCTGACAGCTTTTCTCGTGTTGATGAAGCTATACATGAACGGTGAGCAAGTGTTCATGTCAGCCATATATCTTTTAATTGCATTGACCTTTCTCAACAACGCTTTCTTTTCAATTAGTGCCGGGTTCTTTAGTCTTTTTCTCTACCGTATCATGCTCATTGCCGCCTTTGCTTTATTTATATGGCGGATGAGAGATAAGGGAACGTACATATCGCAGTGGCAGCAGATTCGTGTAAAAGGCATTCTTGGTTTTTTCGCTGCATGGTTTCTTTACGGGCTCATCTCACTGCTGTGGGCTCATTCGGTGACAGATGGTCTTAAATATATGTCCCTTCTTGCTATGGGGATGGGTTTTGTCTTTCTAGTGGTCATGTACATTCAGCGAATGGATCAAGTGGTCACCTTTTATAGCATTTGGCTTGTCATGACTGTATTTGTCATGGGGATAGGGTTTTATAATCACTTTACTTTGAACCATTTACCAAATACTTCATTGTATCTTGGGCCGGCGTATAAACAGCACTATCCTACAGCTGTCTTTTTTAATCAAAATGACTTTGCGACGTTTTTATCGATTAGCTTTTTCTTGTATTTAGCGTGTATGCGGCAAATGAAAAATGGTTATATCAAAGCATTTGGATTATTTGGTGCCATCGCAGCACTGTATCTCATTTGGTTAACAGAATCCCGCGCGAGCCTGCTTGGCATTTTTGCAGGAGTGGCCATCTATGTGTGGCTTCTCATGCCGCGCTTTCTCAAAAAGTGGTCACTCATCACAGCAGGCGGACTTGGTGTTATCTGTATCGCTGTTTTTTCAGCCAAGATTTATTCAGTCTTTTATGACTTGTTTCTCGCTTCTCAGGTCGCGCATTCTTTTAGTGAACCACTCCCATCCAACATTGCGAGAGCGAATTTGATCAAAAATGCATGGCATTTCTTTACGGATTCATACGGGTTTGGTGTCGGAGCGGGGAATGTGTCTTACTACTTAGCCCACTTTTCGATCTTTGATACAGATCAAGTCGTTGAAGTGCACAATTGGCTGCTGGAAGTGATGACGAACTTTGGATTTGCGGTCATGCTTGGCTATATCTCCGTCTACGCTTATCTCATGTTCACGCTCTATAAACAATACCAATGGGCTGACACAAGATCAGCAAAAATGATCATTGAAGGTTTGTTTGCTGCCATGCTGAGCTTTCTCGTTTCAAGTATCAGTCCTAGTTCTGTCTCGAATTTATATTTCCACTGGGTCTTTTTAGGACTCGTGATCGCAGCGGTGAATATGTTGAAAAACAAACAGCGCTTGGTAAACCGGGTGTGATGCTGCGCTGGTATGGCTACACTAATGAAAAAGCAAATACGTCAATGTTGGGAGAATGAACATGTCTGGTTTCATATCTAGAATAGGGAAGCGAATCAAAAAGTATATTGTATGGCTTGTGCTTCTGCCAGTCGTATTAGGCGCTTTTGGATTCTTTTTTGCCAAAGGAACAGTGCAGCAGTCTAGTTACACAGCTGCCGTTACGCTTACACTTGGTAAATATGATGACGGAGTGTATAACAATATCGCAGAAGTGACATCTCTATTAAAAAGCGATGCATTTTTAAATGAAGCACTCAGTGATGTGAAAGAAGAAGAAAGGCAGGATGTGAAAAGCCGCCTCATCCTCACCAATCAATCAGATACTCAATTACAGCTGTCCTTCACAGATGCTGATAAGGATCATGCTTTAGCTGTCGTGAAGCAGGTGTCGGATACATTTCTGAAGCAAGATAAAGCATTATTTACAAAAAGGCAGCAGGTGATTGAAAGTAGATTATCTGCTCTAGAAGACGAATCTGTCAGCAACGATTCCAAAGTAGATAAAGAGCGATTTTTATATGAATTGGAGTCTACAAAGCTTGGAATGAAGCAGGCGAAGATTGTTGATCCTGCTCAAGTTCTTGATGAAGGCAATAAAGGCATGTCAGCGAAAAAGCGGGCACTGCTTGGACTTGTCATTGGCTTTAGTATCTCGCTCATGTTTGTGGTCTTACCCGAAGTGTTCAAAGAATCTTAATGATGAACTGGAGATGAGTCTTAGGTGAACAATCAACCGTTAGTATCAATCATTACACCGGCCTATAATGCGGAACGCTATTTAACGGATACAGTTCATTCCGTCCTTGCCCAAACCTATTCTAATTGGGAACTGATCATCGCAGATGATTGTTCAACAGATGGAACAAGGAAGCTGCTTGGGGACTTAAGTGAAGCAGACGACAGAATCCACGTCATTTATTTAGAGCAAAATGGGGGAGCCGCCATCGCTAGAAACGCAGCCATCAAACAGGCAAAAGGCCGCTTTATTGCTTTTTTAGATAGCGATGATAAGTGGAAAGAGACGAAGCTTGAACAGCAGGTAGACTTTATGCTGACAAACGATTATGCCTTTACATTCACGGCGTATGACATCATTGCAGAAAATGGAGAACCTTTAGAAAAAACTGTCACTGCACCAGCAAGATTAACTTATGATGAAGCTTTGAAAAATACCATTATCGGCTGTTTAACGGTGATGCTTGATGTAGAGAAGATAGGACATGTAGAAATGCCGAACATCCGCACAAGACAGGATTTAGCTACGTGGCTGTCCATATTAAAAAGAGGATTTACAGCCTATGGAATGAGTGAACCGCTCAGTGAATACCGCATCGTTGGAAACTCGATCTCTAGTAACAAGTGGAAAGCAGCGAAAAAAACGTGGTTCGTCTACAGAGAAATTGAGCAGCTTCATTTTGTCAAAGCATCTTGGTGTTTTATGCACTATGCGACAAATGCTGTGAAGAAGCGCTTATAAACAGAAGGGAAAAAAGGTGATAAAGGTGAAAGCAGACTCGATCATACATGTTATCGTAGCGACGGGAGAATGGGGACAGGACGGCTTGAGGTATAGACGGCATCGACTGGCGGAATTTCTAGCATCTGATCCAGAAACGAAAGAGGTCATCTGGGTATGCCCATCTGCATCCCGTCATACAGCTCCCTTTCAGCCCATAACCGATCGAATGAAGCAATTGACCATTCCTGATGTGCTCAAGAGCAAATTTTTCCGCTTTGGCCGATATCAAGACATGTTCTATATTCATAAATTGTCCCCTCTTCTTGAGCATTTGCGGCAGGAAGAAAAGAAGGGAATCGCTGTTTGCTTATGGTATACGTTTCCGGGCTTTCCGCTCTTATCTTCTTTATTTGAATGGAAACATATTGTTTATGACTGCAGTGACCTGTGGGGAGAGCCGATAAGCGGCAAAAATAATTTGCTTTCTTATATGAGGCAGCGTGTCATTGTGAAAGCAGAAAATCGAATCATCAAATACGCACACAGCATTACATGCTCTTCTCAATACTTACACGATCAAATCAAAAAGCGTCTTATGGGCGAACCAAAAGATGTGTTTACAGTGGAAAATGGCGTTGAGTACGATGTGTTTGCAAAAAGCAATCTTCCATGTAAGGAGGATGTGCTGCAAGGTAGAGAAGGAACTGTTCTTGGTTTTATTGGAGGCATCAAGCCGAAACTGGATTTTGACATGATAGCAGAAGCTGCCCGCATGCAGCCTGATTGGACATTTTTATTTGTCGGTCCGGATGGAACAAATGGTGATCCGTCTTTTCAGCATGCACTTAAACTGCCGAATGTGATTTGGACAGGTGCTGTTGCACCAGAAGAAGTGCCTGCGTATATGAAGCTGATTGATGTAGGCATGATGCCATACAAACAATCTCCTTACAATCAAGCCGTGTTTCCGCTCAAGCTATATGAATTTTTAGCCGCAGGAATACCGGTTGTTGGTTTAAATCTTCCGTCAACGGAAAGGCTAAAAGAGAATGATGTGTATGAATATTTAGAAGGCGAGGATCCTGCGCTCTTCGTAGAAGCCTGCCAAAAAGTGATCAGCAAAAAAGACGACATGACCTATAGACATCTAAGACAAAGCCGTGCGAAGAAAAAAGATTGGCACGCGCTGTTCACAAATATGGTGGAACTAACGAATATTAAAGAAAACGCATAATTCATCAGGGATTGTGCGTTTTTATTTGTTTCTTCTTCACAGGGGGAGCTTGTGATCATCCTCTATTCAATTGTATAATGGAAAGAGCGGCCAATATACAAAATACAGATTTCAATTTAGAAGGAGACTGACCTATGGATTACGAACGCGCCTTATTAGCGTTTTTTGTCTCTCTGGCTACAGTTTTAATTGTGACACCAATCGTCAAAAAGTTTGCAATTAAGATTGGTGCAGTGGACCAGCCGAATAAACGAAAAGTTCATGATAAAGTAATGCCTCGAATGGGCGGTTTGGCAATTTTTATTGGGGTAGCGGCTGGAGCATTAGCAGGCGGGCTGTTTCTACATAATAAAATTACAGCAATTTCAGTTGGTGCCGTACTTATCGTCATTCTAGGTATATTTGATGATAAATATAATTTAAGTGCAAGATTTAAATTTCTCGTACAAGTTCTTGTTGCTTGCCTGATTGTAAGCACAGGCTTAAAAATGGACTTTTTCTCTGTTCCTTTCTTAACAGATCGAATTGAGTTAGGCTGGATGGCATATCCCCTAACCGTGTTATGGATTGTCGGAATTACAAATGCCATTAATTTAATTGACGGCCTTGATGGACTGGCTGCCGGTATTTCTGTCATCGGTTTATCAACCATTGCCGTGATGGCATTTTCAGCTGATAAAATTTTGATTCTTTCTTTATCACTTGTTGTCATTGGCAGTACCATCGGCTTTCTCTTTTACAACTTTCATCCGGCGAAGATTTTTATGGGTGACACCGGCTCGCTTTTTTTAGGCTATATGATTTCGGTGTTGTCACTATTAGGGCTGTACAAAAGTGTCACTTTGTTTAGTGTTGTTGTCCCAGTGATCATCTTAGGTGTCCCAATTTTCGATACCACCTTTGCCATCATTAGACGAATATTAAACAAACAGCCGATTTCAGCACCTGACAAGTCTCATATTCATCATAGACTGATGGCCTTTGGCTTGTCACATCGCATGGCTGTTATCGTGATTTATATGATTGGTTTAGTCTTTAGCTTAAGTGCGATTTTGCTGACAAGCGCCACCATTTGGTTATCACTGATTATTATCTTTTTACTGGTCATGTTCATGCAGGTGATTGCAGAAGTCACAGGCTTGGTGAATGAAGAGTTTAAACCATTTACGAAATTTTATAAACGAATGGTCAAAAGACAGTAAAAAACAGCCCGTTCCTAGGAACTGGGCTGTTTTTATTATTGTCCAGGTGTGCTGGTCGATGAGTTAGTTGTATCAGTTGACCCTGTTTCACCAGAGGACGGATTGGTTTGTGAATCTGTTTCAGTTGAAGATTCAGTAGGAAGCTTTAAATGCGTCCGTAATTCATTTTGTACGTTAGCTAAATTGGTCGGATCTGGCTCAAAGTAATACGTGCGATTTGGCCCTAAATAAAGGTCTGATCCCTTAATAGAAAGAGTTTCTGTGTCGTCTCCTTTAAATCCGCTGTAGATTTGCTGAAGCGCAAGACCTTCTGTGATACGGAAATTGGTCGTAATGTGATCACTGACTTCTTTAGCAATGTTATCGACGTTCGCAATGTTATTTGGCTTCGCCATTTGATCAATCATTGCACGTAAAATTTGTTTCTGACGATCGTTACGTCCGAAATCACCGCGTGGATCTTGTTTTCTCATCCGTGCGTAAGCAAGTGCTTCTTCCCCGTTTAAATGCATATTGCCTTTTTTGAAGTAAATCTTTTTCGATTTTTTAACATCACTTTTTTCATTGAAGTCAAATGGAACATCGATATCAATTCCGCCGACTTCATCAATGACATCCTTGAATCCGTCAAAATCAACGGTTGCATACTTATCAATCGGAATATGCAAGAATTGTTCGACAGTTTCAATCGTTTCATCTTTACCACCTTTAGCAAATGCTGCATTGATCTTTTCTTTACTTCCTGTTGTATCACTTGCAAGCTGTACGCGTGTGTCACGAGGAATACTAACCATTTTCATCGTTTTGTCTTGAGGGTTAATCGTTGCGACAATGAGTGAATCTGAACGGCCATGATCACCCTTTGTGGCATAATCCTCAATTCCGACAAATAATACAGAGAAAGGTTTTTTCTTAATATCAATGACAGCATCACGAAGATTTGATTTCTCTCCACGGTTTAGTTCATCATATGTTTTGTCAGCAGCTTGAAGAGTATTGACGATTTTATATACTGCAAATCCGCCCATGCAGATGATAAGAAGCAAAAATAAGACCAGAATACGTTTGATAATTCTCTTCTTCTTACTCTTTTTCTTTCGTACACGCACTTTTACTCGTTGTGCCATTCATCTGTCTCCTTTATCGGACCAATGTCCTTTTCTAAATAAATCAGTTCGCCTTCTTTTGTAACACTCTTTCCATTTGTCAGCTCAGTCATCCACTCAATGAACTGCTCTGTTTGTGTTTCTTCGACATATGTCTCAAAAATAACATCTTCTGCATAATGGATTTCTTTTAGCTGAAAAGATGAGGCTCTAAGCTCATTCTCTACCTTTCCAAGCCATGTATAATCTATTGTTGTGTGCATTGTACGCATTAAACAGCGCTCTACCATTCCAACATGGTTGATAGCTTCTGATACAGATTTTCCGTAGGCACGAATCAATCCACCGGCACCTAGCTTGATACCGCCGAAATAACGAGTGACCACAACGACTGTATCTTTCAGCTTCCGTTTTTTTAGCACTTCAAGCATTGGCACACCTGCTGTACCGCTTGGTTCACCATCATCATTCGCTTTTTGAATCAGGTCATGTTCACCAATGAGATAGGCTGAACAATTATGTGTGGCATTCCAATGTTGTTTTTTAATGGATTGTATAAATGCTTGTGCTTCTTCTTCTGAGACAGCACGCTGTATATGACAAATAAAACGTGATTTTTCAATGACGATCTCATGCTCGCCACGACTTTTTACTGTAAGATAGCGATTCAGCAAAAGACATACCCTCCTGACAAGCAAATTGTAAGACTAGTGAAAATTTGCATTGGTTTTAGAATTTTACAGCGTATTTTGTTATGATGATAGGAGCGGAAAAAGGGTCGTCATAAAAACTTCATGATTATACGCATTCTTTCATTATAATTCGACATAAAATGCAGATCAATGACATTTATAATAAAAAAAGATGACATCACTGTTACGGGAGGGAAAAGCCATGACAACACCCAAAATGGATCCGAAATTATTGGATTCAATCATCATGAAAATGCTAAGTACAGTTGATGGCAGCAAGGACGAAGTATTTAGAATAGGCGAACAGTCCCGTCAACAATATGAAAGCCTAGTAGAAGAGCTGAAGCAAATCAAACAGCAAGTAAACGAAGTAATTGATTTTGGGGATAAGCTGGAAGTCCATACAAGACATGCTAGAAACCGCTTATCTGAGGTCAGCAGAAACTTCAACAAATTCAGCGAAGAAGAAATACGTGAGGCCTACGAAAAAGCACATAACTTGCAAGTGGAACTCACCATGATTCAGCAGCGCGAGAAGCAGCTGAGAGAAAGAAGAGACGATCTGGAAAGAAGATTATTAAGCTTACAAGACGTCATTGAACGTTCTGAAACGCTTGTGAGTCAGATTACAGTTGTTCTCAACTATCTCAACCAGGATTTACGCCAGGTTGGCGTTTTACTTGAAGATGCTCAGGCAAAACAAGATTTTGGGCTGAGAATTATTGAAGCCCAAGAAGAAGAACGCAAAAGAGTGTCTCGGGAAATTCATGACGGCCCTGCTCAAATGCTGGCAAACGTGATGATGCGTTCCGAATTAATTGAACGGATTTTTAGAGACCGCGGTACAGAAGAAGGTTTTAAAGAAATTAGAAGTCTCAGACAGAATGTGCGAAATGCACTGTACGAAGTGAGAAGAATCATTTATGATTTAAGACCGATGGCTTTAGATGATTTGGGTCTGATTCCGACACTGAGAAAATACTTAAACACAATTGAAGAATATGATGGGAAAACCAAAATTACGTTCCAATGCCTAGGTGATACAGAAAGCGAAAGAATTGCTTCTCAATTTGAAGTAGCACTGTTTAGACTAGCCCAAGAAGCTGTCACAAATTCATTAAAACATTCTGAAGCTGAAGAAATCTCTGTCAAAGTAGAAGTAACGAAAGACTTTGTGACCTTAATTATTAAAGACGATGGAAAAGGCTTTGATATGAAAGATGTGAAAACAAACAAAAACAAATCCTTCGGTTTACTTGGCATGAAAGAACGCGTAGACTTACTGGAAGGTAAAATGACCATAGACTCAAAAATAGGTCTAGGGACATTCATCATGATTCGCGTGCCACTAACATTGCAAAATAAAATTGTAAAATAGAGTCAAAAGACATATTGACCATAAAGTTCAGGTGTAGAACAATAAACATGGGGAGGCGTAGCTTGTGACTAAAGTAAATATTGTAATTATTGATGACCACCAATTATTCCGTGAAGGTGTCAAACGGATTTTAGATTTTGAACCTACTTTTGAAGTAGTTGCAGAAGGAGACGACGGTGACGAAGCTGCACGTATCGTAGAACACTATCATCCGGATGTTGTCATTATGGACATTAATATGCCGAATGTAAATGGTGTTGAGGCTACAAAGCAGCTTGTTGAGCTTTATCCCGAATCAAAAGTCATTATTCTATCTATTCATGACGATGAAAACTATGTAACACATGCATTGAAAACAGGGGCGAGAGGCTACCTGTTAAAAGAAATGGATGCAGACACACTCATCGAAGCAGTGAAAGTTGTAGCTGACGGAGGCTCTTATTTACACCCGAAAGTCACTCATAACTTAGTAAATGAATTCCGACGCCTAGCGACTAGCGGCGTTTCAGCACATCCACAGCACGAGGTATATCCTGAAATTCGCAGACCACTTCATATCTTAACTAGACGTGAATGTGAAGTTCTTCAAATGTTAGCTGACGGAAAGAGCAACAGAGGAATCGGTGAATCGCTCTTTATTAGTGAGAAAACAGTCAAAAACCACGTGAGTAACATTTTGCAAAAAATGAATGTAAACGACCGTACACAAGCTGTTGTTGTAGCTATTAAAAATGGCTGGGTAGAAATGAGATAGTGTTCCGGACAAGTACTCCTTTTTCGCCTGTTTTTATTCTCTCACATTTTAGGTGAAGGGAAATGATATACAGGGTAAGGATTCTTTTTCGGATATAGAGGGCTTGCCTATTGATTAGGCAGGCTTTTTTGATTACTATTATAAATCTAATGAAAAAATGATCATTCTTTTAAAATAAAAAAGAGTAACTTAACGAATAAGGAAGGTATTTAAGAATGAAAATAGCCGTTGTAACAGACAGTACTGCTTATCTACCACAAGAGCTGCGTGATAAACATAATATTCATATGATCCCCCTTAACGTCATCTTCGGCAGTGAATCATACCGTGAAGAAATAGAAATGGACTGGAAGACATATTATGAAGAAATCAAAAAACACAAAGATCTTCCAACAACCTCTCAGCCTGCTTTCGGTGAATTAATAGCCTTATATGAAAAACTAAGTGAAACATACGACGCCGTGATTAGTATCCACCTTTCAAGTGGAATTAGTGGAACGTATAATAGTGCGGTCTCAGCGAATGATCTAGTTGACGGGATTGATATTTACCCGTTTGATACAGAAACAAGCTGTATGGCACAAGGTTTTTATGTGTTAGAAGCTGCTGAAAAAATCCAAGAAGGTGCTTCTTTAGAAGAAGTGTTAGCACATCTAAATTACCTGAAAGAAAGTCAGCGGGCGTATTTTATGGTAGACGATTTAACTCATTTGCAAAGAGGCGGCAGATTAAATGGTGCTCAGGCTTTTATTGGAAGCCTCTTAAAGGTAAAACCTATTTTGCATTTTGACAACAAGCTAATTGTTCCTTTTGAGAAGATTCGCACACGTAAAAAAGCCATTTCACGTATTTTTGAATTATTTGATGAAGATGCATCACGTGGTGTTCCGATGAGAGCAACACTGATACATGGTAATAGAGAAGAAGAAGCAGAAGAATTAATTGCGCACTTATCAGAAAAATATCCTCATGTTGAATTTTATAAAAGCTACTTTGGTGCCGTAATCGGCACCCATCTAGGTGAAGGCTCTTTAGCTCTTGGCTGGGTGATTAGATAATTCCTAAAAAACCTCTTTTCGTATGGAAAAGAGGTTTTGTTTTTTGATTTTAACTGTTGGACGAAAGGTCATGTCTTTGCGCATAATAGCCAAACATCAATTGAAAGGTGTTTGGTGAAGATGAATATGGACAAAGCAATGGAACTAATGGGGCAGCTGCATTCACGCCATCTGCTCACCGTTGAAACAAAGTGCCCGCAGTCCAATTTAGATTGGCTGGAGGAGAAGGGCTTAGTCAATCGGTCTCCAGCCATTGAGAGGAAAGCAAATGGTTTTACATGCTGCCGGTGCGGTGTATCACACAAGCGGTATTTCGCTCATTCTCCATGTGAAGTGTGTCAAAAGGATTGTGTGTACTGTAGATCATGCATCATGATGGGAAAAGCAGCAGAATGTGGGTTTCTTTATGAATGGACAGGTCCACAAATGGTAGAAACAGGTCGAGCCGAATTAACATGGCAGGGAGAGCTGTCTAAAGGACAAAAAAGAGCGTCAGAAAGAATGATTGAAGCTATTAAAAACAAATTTGATCTACTTGTTTGGG
This sequence comes from Bacillus sp. FSL P2-0069, assembly GCF_038593315.1. Classification (NCBI taxonomy): domain Bacteria; kingdom Bacillati; phylum Bacillota; class Bacilli; order Caryophanales; family Bacillaceae; genus Bacillus; species Bacillus sp. FSL P2-0069. The sequence goes on along the minus strand of NZ_CP151984.1, from coordinate 3,141,506 downwards.
CGGTTTGCGGAGCAGGGAAAACGGAAGTGCTTTTTCACGGAATCGAATATGCATTAAATCAAGGAATGAGTGTCTGTATTGCGACACCTAGAACAGATGTTGTGCTTGAACTCGAACCGCGGCTTAGAAAAGCATTTCAAGGGGTGATAATTACCGTACTTTATGGAGGCAGTTCTCAAAGGTTTCAAATAGCACCGCTTGTGATCACCACAACCCACCAGCTGATGAGATACAAAAATGCTTTTGATGTGCTCATTGTAGATGAAGTCGATGCCTTCCCTTATTCAATGGATGAGCGACTCCAATTTGCTGTTCTAAAGGCGATGAGAAAGAACGGAGGGGTTAGGATTTATTTAAGTGCGACACCCTCTAAAAAAATGACGAGAGAGGTTTCTCGCGGAAAACTGGAAGCGATGAAAGTTCCTTTGCGTTTTCACGAGCACCCATTACCCGTACCGACCTTTCATTGGATCGGACATTGGAAAAAGAAATTAAAAAAGAACCAACTGCCCCCTAAAGTGATGAATTGGATGCAGAGACATATTGCAAATAAGAGAAGAATATTACTTTTTGTTCCTTCAATTGCTGTCATGAAGAAGGTAACGAAGATTCTTCGAGAACAATCCTTAAACGTGGAGGGAGTATCTGCCGATGATCCGGATAGGAAACAAAAGGTTCAGCACTTTAGAGATTACGTATACGATGTACTAGTTACAACCACTATTCTAGAAAGAGGCGTAACCATTCCAAATGTTCAAGTGGGGGTACTAGGTTCGGAATCTACTATTTTTACAGAGAGTGCACTTGTTCAGATTTCTGGACGGGTAGGCAGACATCTGGATTATTGTACAGGAGATGTTTTCCTTTTTCATTTTGGTTTAACGAGAAGTATGAAACAAGCAAAGAAGCATATCGCAAAAATGAATGATACGGCTGCAAAAGAGTTTTCTGAAAAACAGTGTGGGTTCAACTAAATCATGGTACATTATATTCACAATACACAAATGGCAGGAGAGACAAATATGCTACTCAATGCAAAAGAAATACTACTCAAGGAAATTCTCAATCAATATCTCAACCAATTAAACATGATTTGTCATTGTGAAAAGTGTATGGAAGATGTATTAGCGATTTCACTGAATCAAGTGAAACCACAATATATAACAGATATCGATAAAATATCTTACAGTAAATCTGAGATGGTGGATAAACAGAAGAATACTGCGATGCTGGTCATTCTGACAGAAGCAGCTTCCAAGGTTTCCGCATTTCCAAGGTGTGAAAATCGTCTGCTGCTGAACAAGGAAACCAATTGATTTGTCAAATTTGCGAGGGACATTTTGTGCCTGCTTTTACATGGAAATCATTCCTACTATTAAATGATGATCGTCTTTGTGTAGCATGTAAGAATCACTTAGTAAAGATTGAACGTCCTATTTGTCCAACATGCGGAAGGGCGCAGTCAAATGACCAATTATGCCAGGACTGTAAGAGTTGGAATGAACGCTCTGATTCTATTAAAGTCCTTGTAAAAAATAGGTCAGTTTATACTTACAGCGAGTTGATGAAAGATGTCCTTGCCCGCTTTAAATTTCGGGGTGATACGGCTTTAGCTGAGCTGTTTAAAAGAGATGTACAAGCAGCATTTAAACATTCCTTCTGCATAAAAGACCCATTGCTGATACCGATCCCTTTAAGTCATGAAAGACTAAAAGAAAGAGGATTTAATCAGTCCGTGATAATCGCTTCTTTGCTAGATAAGCCAATATTGCAGCCACTCGTGAAAATACATCAAAGTAAGCAGTCTAAAAAAAAGAAAAATGAACGCCTAGATCAAAAAGGATTGTTTCAAATCAAGCAAACAGATGCGGTTGTTCAAAGGGATATTATATTAGTTGATGATATCTATACAACGGGAGCAACCATCTATGATGCGGCAAGAATTTTGAAAGACGCAGGTGCTAAAAGTGTTTCTTCTTTTACGTTGATACGTAGTTAAAAATCATGATAATTAACCGATAATAAGAAAAGAAAATAACGTAAGGGGTTTTGGTTATGAATCAATTGGCAAACTGTCCACAATGTAATCAGCTATTTTTAAAAACCACCATCCAAACGGTTTGTAACAAATGCTTTGAAGAAGAAGAACGTTCTTTTGATATCGTATATAAATTCTTGAGAAAACAAAGTAATAGACAATCAACTATTGCTGAAATAGTAGAAGCAACAGACGTTGATGAAGAATTAATCTTGAAATTTATTCGTTTGAAAAGACTGCAAATTAGTCAATTTCCAAATATTAATTTTCCTTGTGAAAGATGTGGCAAAGCGATCAGGAAAAACAAGCTATGCAGCCAATGTGAACAGGATATTCATTCGCAAATCAGCCAAATGAACCAAGAAGAGGAGCGTAAAAGGGAGATTGAATCTAGGAAAAAAGACACCTATTATGCCATTAATCCTAAAAACGACTGATTCCCTAAACTAAGTTGCAGTTTGGTCGATAAAATGGATAGAATCAAGACAGACTGTAACGGAAAGCGAGAGGAATCCCGTGAAAATTAATCGATATGGAACACAACCAGTAAATCCTTACAAGAAAACATATGAGAAACAAACGTTGCAATCGAATCAAGCTAAATCAACTGATAAAGTCGAAATTTCTAAAAAGGCAATCGAAATGCAAAAGGTGCCGAATATTATGAGAGAACGTCAAGATAAAATTGACCAAATTAAAAAAAGCATTGAAGCCGGAACATATCAAGTAGATACAAAAGGCATTGCAGATAAAATGCTGAATTTTTATAAACAACAATAACAAAAGGGAGCAGCGTGAATGTCAGTTAAAATAATTATTGAAGAACTGCATCGTCTCTATGGATTGCATGAACAGCTTTTAAAGTTGTCTAAGGATAAAACAGAAATGCTGAAAAGCAATGAGATTGATGCTCTTTCAGAGGTCCTGAATTTAGAGCAAAAGTATATTCAGGCCATTTCTCAATTAGAAGAAAAACGAATTGAAGCGACCGTTCAATTTTTACAAAGTGATCAATCACCAACCATCACTGCATGTATCGAAAAGGCTGAAGGTACAGATCAAGAAGAGCTCATTTCATTATATGAGAAACTAAATGACATCATGGTGGAACTAAAAGATGTAAATGAACTGAACAAGCAGCTTATTCAGCAGTCACTTCAATTTATTTCACTGACATTCGATCTCGTTAACCCTAATAAAGAAAATATGAATTACGGACAAAATGGTCTTGAGAGTTCAAAGCCTAAACAGCAAAGGGCTTTGTTTGATTCGAAGGCGTAAACAAGGAGGATACCAATGGGTTCTACATTCATGGGACTAGAAACGGCAAAAAGAGGCATCACAGCCCAGCGTGCAGGGCTTTATGTCACATCAAACAACGTCTCCAATGCAAATACGGAGGGCTACTCAAGACAAAGAGTGACCTTTAAAGCAGAAAATCCTTATCCAGTCATTTCTGTTTATGACGGCAAAACGTATGGCCAAATGGGGACAGGTGTACAAGTTGGAACCGTTGAAAGAATTCGAGACAGCTTTTTAGATCTACAATACAGAGATCATAATAATAACTTATCTTACTACTCAACGAAGTCAGATGCCCTTTCACAGATGGAAGGGGTTATGAATGATTTGACGGATGAGGGCTTGAACAGAGCTTTTGATAATCTATGGAAATCATTACAGGTCTTATCGGAATCAAAAAATGCTGATACGGCTTCTGCACGTACAGTTGTTAAAACAAGTGCACAGGCTTTAGTTGACCAATTCCGTCTGCTCAATTCTTCTTTAACAACGATACAAAAGAATTTAAAAACGGAACTCGATTCAACAGCCAAAGATGTAAACACTCTTTTATCTCAAATAGATGAAGTGAACAAACAGATTGCAGCAGTTGAGCCAAATGGATATCTTCCAAATGATCTTTATGATACACGTGATACTTTGGTCGATCAATTATCCTCACTTGTTGATATTAAGGTCAGCTACAATCCACCTGGCGGTAATGCACTCAAAATTGCTGAAGGAACTGTCAACATCGACATTATCGGTGCAAATGGACAATCTGCTGGAAACATTTTGAATGGTATTACGAACGAAAAGTCTGAACTGCAAATCTCTTACGATAATACAACGGGACTTGTTAACTCACTTCAATTCGGAACAACAACAATTGCAGCGGATCAATTACAAGTGAACGGTAAAGTAAAAGCACTTGTTGAAGCTTATGGCTACATGTCAAACGGTGCTGAAAAAGGCATGTATCCAGATATGCTTGCAGAGCTGGATGAAGTAGCAAAAGTATTCATGGATACATTTAACGATGTACATAAGCAGGGGTACACGTTAAATGGTGCAAGTGGACAAGACTTTTTTGATATCGAAAATAACAATGAGTTGAATAAAGGTTTGGCAGCTCGTATTAAAGTGAGCGATGTCATTTTAGCATCAACAGATAATATTGCTGCATCTCTCAATCAAACACAAGGTGACGGTTCGAATGCTACGAAATTAGCTAATATACAAGACTTAAAGTTACCAATCGGCGGAAATACAACGACAATTCAGGATTATTACCAAAATGTGATTGCTGAGATGGGGGTACAAGGGAAAAAGAACATGACGCTTGAAAGCAGTTCAGCTGCTCTTGTCAATTCAGCTAATGAACGTAGAATGTCGACTAGCGCTGTCTCCATTGATGAAGAAATGACGAATATGATCCAATTTCAGCATGCATATAATGCGGCTGCGAGAATTATGACATTACAAGATGAAGTATTGGATAAGGTCATAAACGGCATGGGTGTCGTAGGAAGGTAGGGATAACGGATGCGAGTCACACAAGGGATGATTTCTCAAAACTCACTTCGAAATATTAGTAAAAGCTATGAAAAACTTTCTAAAATTAATGAGCAGGCACAAACAGGCAAACGTTTTACAAAAACGTCTGATGATCCTGTTGCAGCAGTAAAAAGCCTTCAATATAGTACTGCCTTGTTTCGAAATGAACAATATAAAAATAACTTAAATGAAGCACAAAACTGGATTGATACATCTGAAACAAGTGTCACGGAAATCATTGATATTATGTCAAATATACGAGATAAAGTGCTTGATGCGGCAAATGGAACAAAGCAGCCCGAAGATTTAGCAGCTATCGGAGTGGAAATTGGCCAGATGAAGAATCAAATCATTGATGCAATGAACACTCAAATGCTAGGTAAGTTCGTATTTAATGGGACAAATACAAATGTTAAACCAGTTGTTGAGAATGCAGACGGAACGTATACATTTAACTTCGAAAATTATACAGATGCGAATGCTGTTCAAGCGAATATTTCTGATGGTATCACTTTAAATGTAAACTCAAATCCAATCTCAGCGTTTGGCGGACAGGCTAACGGTCAAAATGTCATTGAAATGCTGACTGATTTAGAAAACTCATTGAAAAATGGAACGTTTGCGAATTCTGATGATGCATTAGGAAGTATCGATCAGTTTAAAGAAGTAATGAGTGCTGAGCGATCTGACCTAGGAGCGCGTTCGAATCGTGTTGACTTAGTAGGAAGTCGTTTGACTTCACAATTTCAAGTACTGAAAAATGCTAAATCAGATAATGAAGATGTTGAAAGTGAAAAGGCAATTCTTGATCTTCTTCAACAAGAGACGGTGAATAGAGCTGCTTTAGCGACAACAGCTAAAGTCATTCAGCCATCCCTTGTTGATTTCTTAAGATAATAAAAAGCATCCGATGGGTGCTTTTTTGCATCATGGAGGTGAACATATGCAAATCCCTAGATTGTTAATGCAGCAAACCTATGCAAAACTTCAAATGTCGACAACTCCTTCCAGGCAAGAAGTAGAGCAGCCACAAGCTGATCTTGAGATTCAGCAGCCACGAGCTGTCATGAATATCAAAAGGACACCATCGAAATTAACCATTGATCAAACCGAGGCGTTTGCCGATATGGACATCAAGTCAATTTTTAGACGTTCTGAGGAATGGGCAGCTGAGGGGAAGCGTGCTGTTGGAGAAGGAATGGGTCGAAGAGCGGAAGAAGGAAGTGAACTCATCAAGATCGAGAATGGTGGGAATGCGATTGCTGAGTTTGCCAAAATCAATGGCAGTCCCCCAGCAAAACAATTCACCATTGGTGTGATACCTTCATTCTTTAGTGTGAAAATTCACTATCAGCCTTCTGAGCTTCAAATTGATGTGGAGCCGCAAAAAGCTATCATAGAGGCCACACCTCATAAACCAATCGTTAACTACCAGCCAGGTAAGGTCAATATTGATATGTTACAATACCCAGAATTAAAAATAGAAGTTGACGAAACGGGCCAAAATGGTGATAAGGTATAGTTAAGAAAAACGAAAAAGGTCGTGAATTATGATCATTCAAACAAAATACCATGGTGAAGTGACAATCAAAGAGGAGCAAATCATTCACTTCTCTAACGGGATACCAGGATTTCTGGATCAAAAACAGTTTGTCATTTTGCCTTTATCAGAAGAGTCTCCATTTTTAGTTCTTCAATCATTAAATAACTCGGCATTAGGTTTTATCGTCAGCAGCCCGTTTTTATTCTTCAATCAATACGAATTTGATTTAGACGAAACGGTTGTAGACATTCTGGAAGTAGAAGATGCCAATGATGTGGAAGTAATGGTTATTTTAACAATGGAATCATCTATTGAAAAAACAACAGCCAATTTAAGAGCGCCTATTATTGTGAACCGGAAAAACATGAAAGCCAAGCAGGTGATTTTGCATGATTCAGCCTATCATACAAAACATTTGTTAGAGGTGGCATCCTCATGTTAGTGCTGTCTCGTAAATTAAACCAGTCGATTCAAATAGGCGATGATATTGAAGTCAAGATTATTTCAATCGAAGGCGATCAAGTGAAAGTAGGGATTGAGGCTCCTAAGCACATCGATATTCACAGAAAAGAAGTGTACCTGTCAATTCAAGAAGAGAACAATCGTGCTGCGAGTTTATCCTTAGATCTCCTCTCTCAATTATCCTCACAAAAAAAGTGAGGATTTTTTTATCGCATTCAGCTGTCCTTCTCCGTGTGAAAGCGTTTCGATACAGATGTTCATGATCTATAGGAAACTTTAACAAATCGGTCCATCTATATTTAATTTGCAAATTCAAAGCCGATATAAAAGATAGATTAAAGCACAGGAGATGAATAACTATGTCTGTTGGTAAGTTGACATCGCTAGAGCCAATTATCGATGCATTTCAAACCCGTGTTTCTAATAACCAGAATGACAATGTAAACTCTGACTCACAAGCAAATGGCAGGGCTGTTTCAAAAGAAGAAATTGAAAAAACGCTTCAAGGGGCAAACAAGCTGATTGAACCTACTCAATTTCATCTTCAATTTGAATTACATGAAAAACTCAACGAATATTATGTCAAAGTCGTAGATAACCAAACAGATGAAGTCATTAGAGAAATTCCTTCCAAGGAATGGCTTGATTTCTATGCAGCAATGACAGAAATTGTCGGTTTATTTGTAGATAAAAGAATGTAAATGAAGGGAGAACATAAATAATGGTCAATCGTATTACTGGATTTTCAAATGTGTTCGATATTGATGAAATCGTATCAAAGCTGATGAAAACGGAGCAAGCACCACTTGATACAATGACGCGTCAGAAACAAACGCTTGAATGGCAAAGAGACAGCTATCGCGAGGTTAACTCGAAAATTAAAGAATTAGATGATTTGATTAACAGTTTAAACTTAACGCGTCCAAGTACATATGGCGCCAAAAAGGTGACAAGCTCTAATGAATCTGCTGTCACAGCAACTGGATCAACAAATGCGACCTCTGGCTCTATTCATGTCACTCAGCTAGCGACAGCTTCCGTCTTCAAATCCTCTGGTACATCTGGATTTACACCAACAAACGGAACGTTTACGTTTGAAGTGACGACACCAGATTCGACAAAACCAAAAACGGTGACAATCAATACTTCTGATACCGATACAATTGATGACATCGTGAAAAAGCTGAACAGCGCGCAATTAGGTGTGACGGCTTACAAAGGCCAAATCTCTGATGGCACTAACTACGTGGATACCATCGCTCTTACTTCTCGAACAACGGGTGAAGGCGTCAGTATTAAAGCAGCTGATGGCAATTCGGCTTCATTTTTAACGCAATTAGGCTTCCAAGTAGATGGAGATAACAAATTAGTTGCGACCACTCAAGGACAGAAGGCGCAATACGAGATTAATGGTCTGAAAATGGAAAATAACAACAATACATTCACGCAGGCTGATATTACGTACGAGCTTAAAGCAACCACAGATAAGCCCGTCAGCTTAAACGTTTCAACAGATGTGGATGCAATATATGATAAAATTAAACAATTTGTTGATAAATATAATGAACTCGTTGAGCAGATTAATGGAAAAGTCAATGAAAAGAAAAACAGAGACTATCATCCATTAACGGCTGAAGAGAAAAAAGCGATGTCTGAAAAAGAAATAGAGCTATGGGAAACGACCGCGAAGTCTGGCTTGCTGAGAAGTGATTCCATTTTACGATCTGGTGCCTCTAAAATAAGAAGTGATTTGTATGCTAATATTACGACAAGTGATGCGAATAAAATCCAACTCACACAAATCGGTATTTCGACATCATCCAGCTATAAAGATGGTGGGAAGCTTGAATTTATTAAGGATAGTGATGGAGTAGAGAAATTAAAAAAAGCCATTGAAGAAGACCCGGAGAAGGTCAGACAAATGTTCATCTCGGGTAGTTTAAATGTGGATTCAAAGGATAAAGACAAAGCGCAGCAGCAATATCAAGAACAAGGAATCATCTATCGTATCAAAAATTCCTTATCAGACTTTTCGAAGAGCATTCAAAAAAAGGCTGGCAGCATAACAATGGAATCAAAGGAATACGGACTTGGTAAGGACCTTGATTCTTTGACAAAACGAATGAGTACATTCCAAGATCGTTTAAAAATGGTTGAAGCCCGTTACTACAAAAAGTTTAACGCCATGGATAGTGCAATTCAAAAGCTAAACAACCAATCTGGCTACCTTTCTCAACTGCTTGGACAATAATTGGAGGTTTATAACATATGGCAATACAGAACCCTTATGCCGCCTATCAGAAAAATTCTATTGAGACCGCAACACCTGCCGAGTTGACGCTTATGCTTTATGAAGGCTGCTTAAAGTTCATCAGAATAGCGAAGCATGCCATTCAAAAAGAGGATGCAGAAACGAGAAACTTGAACCTGAAAAAGGCTCAAAACATCATTCAAGAATTAAATGTCACCTTAAATCGTTCCTATGACGTATCAAAGAGTATGGCAAGTATGTATGATTACATTTATCGCAGACTGATAGAAGCCAATCTTCAAAATGACGAAGAGATATTGAATGAAGTAGAAGAGTACGTAACTGATTTTCGTGATGCGTGGAAGGAAGTCATTCAAACCGATCGAAAAGGCCGTCACCACTCTATCGGGGGCTCTCTATGAGTATTGTGGACCAGCTGCATGATCAAACATTAAAAATGGCAGCCGAAATAGCGGAAAATCCGCAAAGTGACACACTGGTTGAAGACTTTGATGCCTTTTTAATTGAGAGAGACGAATTAATGAGAGATATACAGCATGAATTGACGGATCAAGAAAAAGAGAAAATCCGCGAAATCATCCAAACAGATCAACAGATGGCGAAGCAATTAACGGTTATCCAAAATGGAATAAAGGCAGATATTCAAGCCATACAAAAAAAGAAAACAAAACAGCTGAATTATCAAAATCCATACCAGCCCATAACAAGTGACGGCGTATACTACGATAAACGGAAATAAATAGGTGAGACCTGTGGCGTATCGTTCAAATGACTATATTTTATTAACCACATATTATGAACTTCTATACACGATAGAAGAGAGTCTAAACTATTTAGATGAAATTGAGAAGGATTTTGACAAAACAGAAGGGGATCGGATCTTTAATGATCTGATCCATGCCTTCTTTCATTTAGACACAACACATCCTCTTCTGCTTTCAATTATTGAAAATGAACACTTTGCCAAAACGATTCGTTCGTTTGATCAAATATTTTTAAGTTTTGATGTACTAGCTTTCTATACATTCCCTTCAAATCACTTCCAATCATTCCTGAAAACATACTTTATACCTGAATATAGAAAGTGGATGGATGAAATACATGCCTGTATGAGGCCGTATGTCATTCATTAATTTTTGTCCAATTCAGACCATTCGGAGGAAATTATGAGACTAAAAAATCAATTTTTATTTGGGCTTATTGTCATATGTGTATTGTTTGTCAGTATGTTAGGATTCTCAAGCTTTCTCTATTACAAAACAGATCAATCCTATAAAGCGCTATTAAGCAAGGAAGTGAAGCTTTATCAGACATCGCTTGAATTAGAAACTCTTCTGCAAAAGCAGGAAGCACAGATTAAAACATATGTCGTCGTGCAAGATGCTGAAAATTTGCAGAAAATTGAGCAAACATATGAAGATATTAATAAGAAAACAGCAGAAGCTTCTAAAATGAGTACGGTCAAACAAGCAAAAAATCTATTAGATCAAATCTCAGAAAAAAATTATCTCTACTACACCTCAACAAATCGATTATTTAATTCATTAAATATGCAAAATCAAAAAGAATTCAACACCCGCCTCAGTCAAGAATTACAACCTATCGAACAAGAAATACATACCTTTACAAAAGAATTCGCTCAAAATCAGCTAAAACAACGTGATCAAAAAATCAATCAGCTCAATCAAGATAGTAATCAATTATTGCTTACACTCATTTTGGTCAGTGCAGCGATTATTGTTGGCCTTTTGGTGATTGGGATCAGATTTGTTCATCGCATGACAAAACCAATTGTTTCTGTCACAAATGCCGCAAAAAGGATGGCAGATGGTGATCTTACCCTTGAAGAGATTGAAGTGACCTCTAAAAATGAGATTGGTCAACTCGGCACAGCCTTTAATCAAATGACGGCTCATTTGCGTCAGCTTATTTTTCAGGTGCAAAGCGGATCAAGACAGCTTGCTGATTCTGCTGCTCAATTTGAGGAAACCATCAGTCAAACGATATCGGCTAGTGAGCAGACATCCAGCTCGATTGAACAGGTCAGTGAAGCTTCACGTGAACAATCAGATGCGGTCGGAAAAGTGGCATCCGCCATTCAGGAAGTGTCGACTGGCATGCAAAATGCAGCTGTACACACGTCCGATGTTTCGGGTCACTCAATTTCAGTGACTGAAAAGGCTGAAGAGGGTGCCGCCCTTATTCAACAATTTGTGCAACAAATGAGTTCTATTAAAGAGTCTGTGAATGAACACCATTCCACAATGGCCCATGTGCAAGCGCAGTTTACAGGCATTCAAGATCTGTTAGGTCATATCCATGCCATTGCTGACCAGACGAATTTGCTTGCTTTAAACGCAGCTATAGAAGCAGCAAGAGCGGGAGAACATGGAAGAGGCTTTGCAGTTGTAGCAGATGAAGTGAGGAAACTGGCAGAAGAATCTAGTCAGTTGACAGATCAAATTAGTCAATTACTCGAGAACGTGAACAAAGATACAGAAAGGTCATCACAATCGATGACGAAGGTTGAGCGGGATGTAGCAGAGGGTGTAAAAGTATCACAATTATCTGAACAAAGCTTCCATGAAATATTGGAATCTATTCGTGATATTTCAATGAAAGCAGAAGAGCTGTCAGCCACTGCAGAACAAATTTCTGCTAGTACAGAGGAAATTTCTCAAACGGTTGGTTTCATTGAAGAAGGTGCGAAACGAAACTCAGAAGAAACAGAGTACATGTCTGCTGCTGTTGAAGAATCATTAGCGGCCAATGAAGAGATGAAAGCGGCTGCGGAGGATCTAAAATCCTTATCTCAATCGCTGAAAACATCGATTTCATCTTTTACCATTTAATGTACGCTGGTCTTTTTCAAGAATCAGCCGAATATATATTCATCACCTATCAAGCAACAGTTGAAGCACCGCAAAATTCGACAAATTTCAATAAATATTCACATTTTTTTTACGTTTGAGCAGGAGAAAAGGAGGGAAAAGTAGAAATAGGTTTACATATCCTTAATTTTAAAGGAGGCGTTCTTTACATGAATTACAATGTCAGAGGAGAAAACATCGACGTAACACCTGCACTAAGAGATCATGTCGAGAAAAAAATTGGAAAGCTGGAGCGTTATTTTGAGACAGATGTAGATGCTTCAGTCAACGTGAACTTGAAGTTTTACAACGATCAAGAATCTAAAGTTGAGGTTACCATTCCAATGACTGATCTAGCACTTCGAGCTGAGGTGCATAATGAGGATATGTACAATGCAGTAGACCTAGCAGCCAGTAAATTAGAACGTCAAATTAGAAAGCACAAAACAAAAGTAAACCGTAAATTCCGCGAGCAAGGTGCCAAAAAGCACTTATTTGCTGGAGGAAATGGTACGGCTGAAGTAGCAGTTCAAGATGACGAAGAGATTGATGAAACAGAAATCGTCAGACAAAAACGTTTCAACTTAAAGCCGATGGATAGTGAAGAGGCCATTCTCCAAATGAACATGTTAGGTCATAGTTTCTTCGTTTTCACAAATGCTGAGACAAATTTGACCAATGTGGTTTATCGCCGAAATGACGGTAAATATGGACTCATTGAGCCAAACGCTTAAATATCAGTTGATGCTGATTCAAAAACAACCTAAATAAAGTAAACCCGTTCCCTTCATAAGGGGCGGGTTTTTTGTGCGAAATTATGGCAAATTCTTTGGAAATGAAAGAAGGTATGGTATGATAAATGCAGGTAAATATGGACCTGTCAAACTTTTGGACATGCCGAAAAATTGCATGAAATAGAGGAGCGTTATTATATGCTTGGAATCTTAAACAAAGTGTTTGATCCTACGAAACGTACGATCAGCCGATATGAAAAAAAGGCAAATGAAATCGAAGCTCTCGCTCAAGATTTTGAAAAATTATCTGACGAGGCTTTACGAAATAAAACGATTGAATTTAAAGAAAAACTTGAAAAAGGACAATCGGTGGATGACCTGCTGGTTGAAGCATTTGCAACGGTTCGCGAGGCATCCCGCCGCGTAACAGGAATGTTCCCATTTAAGGTGCAGCTCATGGGGGGGATCGCGCTTCACGAAGGTAACATCGCTGAAATGAAAACAGGTGAAGGTAAAACATTGACATCAACAATGCCTGTTTATTTAAATGCTCTTTCTGGAAAAGGCGTCCACATCGTGACAGTCAACGAATATTTGGCAAGCCGTGATGCGCAGGAAATGGGCAAAATTTTTGAGTTTCTTGGTTTAACAGTCGGCTTAAACTTAAACAGCTTAGACAAAGATGAAAAAAGAGAAGCGTATGCCGCTGATATCACGTATTCAACAAACAATGAACTCGGCTTTGACTATTTACGGGATAACATGGTGCTTTACAAAGAGCAAATGGTTCAGAGACCGCTGCATTATGCCGTGATCGATGAGGTTGACTCCATTTTAATTGATGAAGCGAGAACACCTCTTATTATTTCTGGACAAGCTGCGAAATCAACAAAGCTTTATGTACAAGCCAATGCATTTGTCCGCACATTAAAAATCGAAGATGATTTCACGTATGATATTAAAACAAAAAGTGTGCAGCTGACTGAAAGCGGAATGACGAAGGCGGAAAAAGCATTCGGCATTGAGAACCTGTTTGATGTCAAACATGTCGCGCTGAACCATCACATCGCTCAGGCGCTGAAGGCACATGTTGCGATGCAAAAAGACGTGGATTATGTAGTAGAAGAAGGCCAAGTAGTCATCGTTGACTCCTTCACAGGACGTTTAATGAAAGGACGCCGTTATAGTGAAGGTCTGCATCAAGCCATCGAGGCAAAAGAAGGTCTTGAAGTGCAGAACGAAAGCATGACACTAGCAACAATTACGTTCCAGAACTACTTCCGTATGTATGAAAAATTATCTGGTATGACTGGTACAGCAAAAACGGAAGAAGAAGAATTCCGTAACATTTACAACATGCAGGTTGTCTCAATCCCGACCAACCAGCCAGTTGTTCGTGATGACAGACCTGATTTAATTTACCGCACAATGGATGGTAAATTTAAAGCAGTGGCTGAGGATGTTGCGCAGCGCTATATGACAGGGCAGCCAGTTCTTGTCGGAACAGTTGCAGTTGAGACATCTGAGCTTATTTCTAAGCTGCTTAAAAATAAAGGCATTCCTCATCAAGTGTTAAACGCAAAAAACCATGAGCGTGAAGCACAAATTATTGAAGAGGCTGGTCAAAAAGGTGCTGTGACCATTGCGACAAACATGGCAGGACGTGGTACAGACATCAAGCTTGGCGAAGGTGTAAAAGAACTTGGAGGTCTGGCTGTTATCGGGACAGAGCGTCATGAATCCCGTCGTATTGATAACCAGCTTCGCGGACGTTCTGGACGTCAAGGAGACCCAGGGATTACCCAATTCTATCTCTCCATGGAAGATGAATTGATGCGCCGATTTGGTGCAGAGCGGACGATGGCGATGCTTGACCGCTTTGGCATGGATGACTCTACACCAATCCAAAGTAAAATGGTGTCTAAAGCCGTTGAATCATCTCAAAAACGTGTAGAGGGGAACAACTTTGATTCCCGTAAGCAGCTTCTGCAATATGACGATGTGCTTCGTCAACAGCGTGAAGTAATCTACAAACAGCGTTTTGAAGTCATCGATTCTGACAACTTAAAATCAATTGTCATCAATATGATCCAATCTTCAATTGAGCGTGCGGTGGGATCTTATACGCCAAAAGAAGAGCTGCCTGAAGAATGGAAACTAGATGGTCTTGTTGAATTAATCAACACGAACTATTTAGACGAAGGTGCCATTACGGTCAAAGATATCTTCGGTAAAGAAGCAGATGAAATCACAACCTTCATCATGGATCGTATTAAAGAAAAATACGATGCAAAAGAAGAAACATTTGGCGAAGAACAAATGCGTGAATTTGAAAAAGTCATCGTTCTTCGTGCGGTGGATTCGAAGTGGATGGACCATATCGATGCAATGGATCAGCTGCGTCAAGGGATTCATTTACGTGCGTACGCACAAACGAATCCGCTTCGTGAATACCAAATGGAAGGATTTGCGATGTTTGAGCATATGGTTGCTTCAATTGAAGATGACGTGGCCAAGTATGTCTTGAAATCAGAAATCCAAAACAACCTAGAACGTGAAGAAGTGGTTCAAGGTCAAACAACGGCTCATCAGCCGCAAGAGGGCGATGAGGAGAAGACAGTGAAGAAGAAGCCGGTACGTAAAGTCGTAGACATTGGACGAAACTCCCCATGTCACTGCGGAAGCGGCAAGAAATATAAAAATTGTCATGGGAAGACAGAATAAGTAATGGAAAGAGGTGAAAACCTCTTTCTATTCATGTCAGCCCCCATACATCTATGAGGTGAAGGATATGGAATTAGTAGAAATTAGACAAGAGCTTGAAAATATGGCTAGCAGGCTAGCTGATTTTAGGGGGTCTCTTTGACTTAGAAACAAAAGAGGCCAAAATCGCAGAGCTTGAAGCGACGATGTCAGAGGCTGATTTTTGGAATGATCAGCAAAAGGCTCAAGGCGTTATCAATGAAGCCAATGCACTGAAGGATTCTGTGAATTCCTACCATGAGCTCAGTGAATCACATGAAGAGCTGCAAATGACGCATGACTTATTAAAGGAAGATTATGACGAGGAGCTTCATGCAGAGCTTGAAAAAGAGCTGAAGAACTTAACGAAGCAGTTTAACGAATTTGAGCTGCAGCTTCTTTTAAGCGAACCTTATGATAAAAACAATGCCATTCTGGAGCTTCACCCAGGTGCAGGCGGTACTGAATCACAGGACTGGGGTTCTATGCTTCTGCGAATGTACACTCGCTGGGCAGAGCGCAGAGGCTTTAAGGTCGAAACGCTTGATTACCTTCCAGGTGATGAGGCAGGGATTAAGTCTGTGACTTTGCTCATCAAAGGGCATAACGCGTACGGTTACTTAAAAGCTGAAAAAGGTGTCCATCGTTTGGTTCGTATTTCTCCTTTTGATTCTTCTGGCCGCAGACATACATCCTTCGTTTCCTGTGATGTCATGCCGGAATTCAATGAAGAAATTGATATTGATATACGGACAGAGGATATCAAGGTAGATACGTATCGTGCAAGCGGAGCAGGTGGGCAGCACGTTAATACGACGGACTCTGCTGTTCGTATCACACACATTCCAACGAATGTCGTCGTGACGTGCCAAACAGAAAGATCACAAATTAAAAACAGAGAACGTGCGATGAAAATGCTGAAATCGAAACTTTATCAAAAACGGATCGAAGAACAGCAGGCAGAATTGGATGAAATCAGAGGAGAGCAGAAAGAAATTGGCTGGGGAAGCCAAATCCGCTCTTATGTATTCCACCCTTATTCTCTTGTGAAAGACCATCGAACCAATACGGAGATGGGAAATGTTCAAGCGGTGATGGATGGAGATTTAGATTCATTTATCGATGCGTACTTACGTTCGAAATTATCATAAAAACTCGGCTTCTTGCCGGGTTTTTTTAATTGTGAGAAAATATAATGAATATAAAGGTATACATACGACATACTGATTCTATATCCTTTGTATGATGAAATTAGCAAATAAAGGGGGAAATATTTTGGGATTAACACCATTGCAAGAAACGTGGGATTTAGATGCCTTTTTTAAAGGAGGCAGTTCTTCACCAGAATTTAAGACATACCTGCAAAACATTCAGCAGCTACTAGATGAATTACGACAAAAGGTGGATGCCTTTTCAAAAGAAGATACACACATTGAAAGCCAATTAACGTCTGTCCTTGACGCGTATGAAACTACATATAAAAAATTGTCTCAAGCAAGTTCATTTGTATCCTGCCTACAAGCTCAAAATACGAAGGATATGAAGGCAGGCAGTCTTCGAGGTACGATTGCCAACCTAGAAGCTGATTTAGGAACCATCCTTGCACTGTTTGATCAAGCGCTAGCTGCTATCCCTGCAAACAAGTGGGAAGAATTGATGAATTCAGCAGCCTTTTCAGATGTCCGCTACATATTAAATGAGCGAAGAGACCGTGTGAAGGATCAATTACCTGTTGAACAAGAAACGCTGATTCAAAAGCTGGCTGTAGATGGGTACCATGCGTGGGATGAGCTTTATTCCAGCTTAGTCAATAAAATTACCATTCCGTTTGAACAGCATGGAGAAACGCAGATGATCTCTGTAGGCCAAGCAGAAAATGCTATGGATGATTCAGATCGTGAAGTCAGAAAGGCCGTTTATCACAACCTAGAGCATGCATGGAAGCAGGATGAACATTTATTTGCTAGTACGCTCAATCACCTTGCTGGTTTTCGTTTGCAAGTGTATGAAGCAAGGGGCTGGGATCACATTTTAAAAGAACCGCTTGAAATTTGCCGGATGAAACAAGAAACCCTTGATGCAATGTGGTCTGTGATTGATGAACATAAGCAGCCATTCATTGATTATTTACACCGAAAAGCTGACATGCTTGGAGTGGATAAGCTGAGCTGGTTCGATGTTGGGGCTCCTATCGGCAGTGAGACCAAAATCTATCCTTATCAAGAAGCAGCTGCTTTTATTGTGAAACATTTCGCAGGATTTGGAGAAGAGCTCGCTGCTTTTACAGAAAAAGCCTTTAATGAACGCTGGGTAGAAGCTGAGGACCGTCCAAACAAACGGGTAGGCGGCTTTTGTACAAATTTCCCTGACAGCGGAGAATCACGTATTTTTATGACTTTCTCAGGAAGTCCATCCAATGTGGCGACACTAGCGCATGAGCTTGGTCATTCGTTTCATCAGGAAGTGATGCAGGATGTTCGCATTCTGAATCGCAAATACGCAATGAATGTAGCTGAAACAGCGTCGACATTCGCAGAAATGATTGTAGCTGATGCCTCATTAAAAGAAGCGGCAAATGAAGAGGAGCGGCTCAGCCTGTTAGAGGATAAGCTGCAGCGCAGTGTAGCTTTCTTCATGAACATTCAATCTCGTTTCTTATTTGAACAGCGCTTTTATGAAGAGCGTAAACAAGGAGAAGTGCCGGCTGACAGATTGAATGAATTGATGGTCGAAGCGCAGAAGGAAGCGTTCGGTGACTCATTAGATGAATACCATCCGCATTTCTGGGCTTCTAAGCTGCATTTCCATATCACGAATGTTCCATTTTATAATTTTCCATACACCTTTGGATACATGTTCTCGTTAGGAATTTACGCAAAAGCATTGCAGGCTGGTACATCGTTTGAAGAGAAATACATTGCATTATTAAAGGATACTGCTTCAATGACAGTAGAAGATTTAGCCAAAAAGCATCTAGGCGTTGACCTTACCCAAAAAGCATTTTGGGAAGAAGCCATTCGTTTGGCTGTAGCAGATGCTGAAGAATTTTTAGAGGTGACAAAAAAATAAAAAATGAAAAGCTCCTATTATGGGAGCTTTTTTGCTGGCTTCAGCCAGTCAACCATTGTCTGGATGAGATCATTTTGCTGCGACAGGGCTGGAATGTCCGCTGGCTGATCCCCTTTTTGTTTGCCATACATGCCAAACTGCGCATGATTCCCGCCTTTTATTTCATGAAAAACGGTTTGAGACGGCAGATTTGCTTTCGATTTTTTGATTTTTTCTTGTGTTGCCAGCCCATCCTTTTCACCTGAAATAGAGAGGATTTTTAGTGACGATTGTTTCAGGTCATCTGATGCTGGATAAGATGCTAGGAAAAAGAGTCCATCGAGCTTGCTCTGATTTTTTTCTGCAAACATAGCGGCAGCTGCCCCGCCAAGTGAATGTCCGCCAATATACCAGTGTTTGATCGATTGGTGATCTTTGATGATGTCCTGCGCTTTGTTTGGATTGAAGATCGCAAAGGAAAATGGCATGTCAGGGATAAAGACAGAGTAGCCTTTTTTCATCAGCGTATCCCCGATATAGGCATACGCAAGTGGTTCCACCTTTGCCCCAGGATAGAGAATGATGCCAGTATCACTTTTTGATGCTTCAAATGTATAAACATTGTTTTTATGTTCCACTTGCTCCATGTTTACTTGTTTTTTTAATGCTTCTGATGGTCCATATGTAAAGCGGCTCCATGTATAGAAAGCACCAAAAGCTAAGATGATCAGTGCAAGTAATGTCATACCTGTTATCTTCAGTATTTTCTTCATCGCATGCCCCTTCTTTCTCATGTACATATTAAATATACCATCAATTCATCCTATGCCAACCGGCAAGTACGCTATTCCGTCTGTGTGATAAAGTATTAATCCATTAGCACTGCATTTGGCTGTTATTTACAATCGTTTTAAGAGGGATTAAAATAGGTGTGCATTCAGAAGTAACGGAGGAAGAAAGACATGAAGCAGGGACATTCACAATTTTGGATCGAAGTGAAAAATTATTTGTTCATTTTAATCGGATCTGCCATCGTGGCGATTGGTTTTAATACGTTATTATTACCGAATCAGATTGCAGCAGGCGGTGTGAGCGGCATTAGTACCATTATGCAGTCATTCGGCTTTGAAGCGGCGTATGTGCAATGGGGGCTTAATATTCCCCTGTTTATCGCTGGCTTTTATTTATTAGGCGGTACATTTGGAGTGAAAACACTCGTTGGCTCGATTTTTTTACCTTTCATGGTGTTTGTCACAAGACATATTGCACCTGTCACACATGAAGCACTGCTGGCGGCTATATTTGGCGGTGTGGTCATTGGGATCGGAATAGGGCTCGTGTTCCTTGGGAATGGATCAACGGGTGGAACAGCACTCGCTGCCAAAATCATCAATAAGTACACAGGACTCACGCTAGGCACCTGTTTAGCGATGATGGATGGCTTGATTGTTCTGGCTGCGATGACGGTCTTTGGAATTGAAGAGGGGCTGTACGCGGTCATTGGTGTGTTTATTTCTAGTAAAACGATTGATGTGGTACAGGCTGGCTTCAGTCATTCAAAAATGGCAATGATCATTACAGGGCATGAAGATGAGGTCAGACAGGCGGTTTTTGATCAAATTGACCGCGGTGTGACGAAGATCTCAGCAGTCGGAGGATATACCGATCATGACCGCCCAATTTTGATGTGTGTCGTTGGGCAGTCACAATTCACAAAGTTGAAACAAGTGGTGAAAGCAATCGATGCATCTGCATTTGTCATCGTGATGGATGCAAAAGAGGTGCTTGGTGAGGGTTTTAAAAGGGCATAAACAAGGATATAATAGCGTTGACCAAATGATTGTAAGGGAGGGAAATAGATGAAAAAAAGCGGATTAACGATGCTGTTTGCAGCGATGCTTCTTGTTCTTGCGGCTTGTGGAGGAAATTCAAGCAGCAGCGACAAAGAAGGCAGCAAAAGTGCATCATCTGTAAGCAGTGGTGAGGAGATCTATCAGCAAAACTGTATCGGCTGTCATGGGAAAGACCTATCTGGCGGAGGCGGTCCAAGCCTGAAGGAAGTAGGGAAGAAATATAATGAAAGCCAAATCGCAGATATTGCGCAAAACGGTAAAGGCTCTATGCCAAGCGGTATGGTAGATGAGAAGCAGGCAAAAGAAGTAGCAAAATGGCTTGCAGAGAAAAAATAAAACCTTTGTCTAATCGACAAGGTTTTTTTGTTTTTTTATATGTAGAAAAAGACTTTTGGATAGTATGAAAACGCATTATATTAAATTTTATTTAAAAAATAAGGGTATAAAGGCATGTTTTTCGGTTTTGATTGTTCTATTTACCTTTTATTTATAAGTTTTGAAATATAAATGTAATACCATTGCGTCGATTCATGACGTATAATTGGAGTTGTTGAAATTTAGACGATTCAATTTTTTCATCTTTTTGGATGAAAAGGACATAAATTGTTAGTAAGTATCGAAGGGTATGTGCGTGACCATACATAACGTTTTTTGACGAGAAGTGTCAAAACATCATGATAAGCTGTTAGTCAGCGAATAAGAAAAGATTAGGTGATTACATGATTCAAATGAAGGAAGTCTACAAGATCTATCCTAATGGCGTAAAGGCGATCAATGGAATCAATGTCTCTATCCATCCAGGAGAGTTTGTGTATGTTGTTGGTCCCAGTGGTGCTGGTAAATCCACTTTCATCAAAATGATGTATCGTGAAGAGAAGCCAACCAAAGGGCAAATCTTAATTAATAACAAAGATTTAGGCTCAATGAAGGAAAAAGAAATTCCTTACGTAAGAAGAGAAATTGGCGTAGTATTCCAAGATTTCAAGCTGCTCCCAACTCTTACTGTGTTTGAGAACGTAGCATTTGCTCTTGAAGTGATTGGTGAACAGCCTCATATCATTAAGAAAAAAGTGCTTGATGTTCTCGATCTGGTTCAGCTAAAGCACAGAGCGCGTCAATTTCCTGACCAGCTGTCCGGCGGTGAACAGCAGCGTGTGTCTATCGCCCGCTCGATTGTTAATAGCCCTGAGGTCGTCATTGCAGATGAGCCGACAGGAAACCTTGATCCAGACACTTCTTGGGAAATCATGAAGACGCTCGAAGAGATTAATAACCGCGGAACAACAGTGGTTATGGCGACACACAACAAAGAAATTGTAAACACCATGAAGAAACGCGTCATCGCAATCGAAGATGGAATGATTGTGCGTGACGAAGCAAGAGGGGAGTACGGAATTTATGATTAAAACTCTCTCGCGGCATTTACGTGAGAGCTTCCGTTCACTTGGAAGAAACACGTGGATGACATTTGCATCAATTAGTGCGGTTACTGTCACATTGATTTTAGTTGGGGTTTTCCTTGTGATTATGCTCAACTTGAATAACATGGCATCGAACGCTGAAAAAGAAGTAGAAGTAAAAGTATTAATCGAATTAACGGCGAATCAAAAGCAGCAGGATGAATTAAAAGCAGAAATTGAAAAGATTCCTGAAATCAGTAATGTGAAGTACTCATCTAAGGATGACGAACTGAAAGCACTGATTAAAAGCTTTGGAGAAAATGGACAATCCATGGGACTTGTTGATCAAGAAAATCCATTAAACGATGCGTTTATTGTGAAAACAACAGATCCTCACGATACACCAAAAGTAGCGAAGAAATTAGAAAACCTAAAGGGTACATATAAAGTAACCTATGGGAAAGAAGAGGTCAGCCGACTCTTCAATGTAGTTGGAGTAGCGCGTAATGTCGGCATTGTGCTCATTATTGGGCTGTTATTTACAGCTATGTTCTTAATCTCCAATACGATCAAAATTACGATTTTTGCTAGACGTAAAGAAATTGAGATTATGAAGCTGGTAGGTGCAACGAACTGGTTTATCCGCTGGCCATTCTTCATTGAAGGATTATTGCTTGGTGTATTTGGTTCCATTATACCAATTGCCCTATTGCTTGGCACGTATCAATATGCAGTTGGCTGGGTCGCACCGAGAGTACAAGGCTCATTTATTTCAATGCTTCCATACAATCCGTTTGTCTATCAAGTATCACTGGTCCTGCTAGTGATCGGTGCAATCATTGGTGTATGGGGAAGCTTAACGTCTATCCGTAAATTCTTAAAAGTATAAATATATTTTGATGGCAGCATTCGAGGATTCTATAGAAGATGTGACCGGTTGACCCGATTCATCCGGTCGGCTCTTCATGTCGACAGTTGTCATGGGAGGGGAATATCGTTTTGAAAAGAAAGCTGATGATGGCTGGAATGGCAGCGTTTATTGGAACAACGTGGCTATACATTCCAGGGAACGAGAATCGTGCATTCGCATACGAAGACCTAGATCAAAAACGTCAACAAATCGAAGAGAAAACATCGAAGACTGAATCAAGCTTGAAGAAGAAGAAGTCAGAGCTGGCAAAGCTTGAAAAGAAAGAATCAAAGCTCAAGAAAGAAATTGAACAAATTGACCAAAAGGTAAGTACTGCAACTGAAAAAGTCGCTGAAAAAGAGAAAGAAGTTAAAAAAACGAAGCAAGAGATCAAGAAGCTAAAAAAAGACATTCAAGTCATCAATGAGCGAATTGAAAAAAGAAAAGCCATTTTCAAAGACCGAATTCGTTCAATGCAAAAAAGCGGCGGTACGATCAACTATTTAGATGTGCTGCTAGGTGCTCGCAGCTTTAGTGATTTTGTCGGTCGTGTTGGGGCTGTCACAACGATTGTCGAAGCAGACAAAGACATGATTACAGAACATGAAAATGATTTAAAGCTGGTGGAGCAAAAAGAAGCAGAGCTAAATAATCAGCTAAGCGGACTTGAAACATCTCTGAAAGAGCTAGAAGCACTGAAAAAAGATTTATCTAAGAAGCACAAACAAAAAGAACACATTTTAGGTGATGTGACAGATAAAAAAAATCATGCTCATGATGAACTAGGCAAGCTTGAGAATGAACAAGAAATCCTAGCGAATCAAAAAGCGGCTGTGAAATCTGAGGAAGCACACCGACAAAAGGAAGAAGCGAAGAAAGCAAAACAAGCAGCTGAAAAAAATGGACCTGCACCTCACAGCGGCGGCTCAGATCAAGTGTCTGATACACCAGCAAGCAGCTCTGGCTTTATTAAACCAGCTGCAGGACGTTTCTCATCTGGCTTTGGCGGACGTTCTGGCGGAAACCACTTCGGATTAGATATTGCAGCAAAAGGCACAGTTCCTGTCTATGCAGCAGCATCTGGAACAGTCACGAACTCCAGCTACTCATCGAGCTACGGAAATGTTGTGTTCATTACGCACAATATCAATGGACAGACATATCAAACTGTATACGCCCACCTGTCTACAAGAAGTGTGTCAACAGGACAGAGAGTCGAACAAGGACAATTCCTTGGATATATGGGAAATACCGGCCAATCGCATGGTCAGCATCTTCACTTTGAAATTCATAAAGGATTATGGAATGGCGCAAAATCAAATGCAGTCAATCCAGCGCAATATATCCGCTAATCAAAAAGCCGATAACATGATGTTATCGGCTTTTTTGATCTAGTTAGAATTAAAATAACAGCAGTAATCCGGCAATAATAGGTGTTAACAGAACAGCTGATTTCAATAAGAGCTTCGGTGCAAGGCGTGTGAATTTCGCGCCGATAAATGCGCCTAATACGGTGCCAATTAATATTTGGATCAGCAAGATAAAATCAACATAGCCCTCTGAAATATATCCAATTCCACCGCCGATGGAAATCGGAATAATGACAAGCATGGTCGTGCCAACGGCTTGCCTAATCGACAGCTTCAGTAAAATCAAAAGTCCTACTTGAATGAATGGTGCAGACCCGATACCAAACATGCCTGACAGCATCCCAGACACAAGGCCTAAAATAATGCCTCTTGTCATCAGCTGACGAGAAGAAAGCGGCTGCTGCTCAGCCTCTTCATTAAGAACAAATAGTTTGATCATCATAAAAACAGCGGATAAAAAAAGCATCCCTGCTGTTAAATAGTGCAGACTCTCTTCTGGAATAAAAGGAGCAACCTTAGCCCCGGCAAAAGAAGCGATACAAGCAAGTGCCCCGACAATCAAACCAGATTTCAGCTGAATGTTCCCTTCCCGGTAGTGGCTGTATGCACCTGATAGTGTCGTAAATGCCATGGCGGCTAATGACGTCCCGAGTGCTGTATGGATAGGGATATCAAAAATTAACGTAAGCAATGCGATGACAAATCCTGCCCCGCCTGCTCCTACAAAACCTAATAAAATTCCTAATAAAAGCATCGTCAAGATAATATACATAGCGAAGACTCCTTCTCAATCATAACAAAATAAAAATTACACCTAATAAAATGATTCGTCAAGCCTTCACGGGAGAATGTCTTTACATGAAATCCCTTCTTCTGGCATATAATAACTCAGGTCATCAGGAAGAGTTGAAGAAGGAGGCCAAATATGAAAAAACAAATCGCATCTATTATGGCAAGTGTCGTTCTCTTAATAAGTGCAGGTGTGATGACGCATAAAGAGGGAACTCATGCGGAGTCACCGCAAGCAGCAGCTGCAATGGCTGGACAAGCTCAATCAAGTGATAAGGCGAAAGAGAATGGGATGGAAAAGATCGAGAAAGCCTATGACCTTATTTCAAATGAATATGTAGAGGAAGTGGATCGGCAAAAGCTGCTTGAAGGCGCGATCCAAGGAATGCTTTCGACTTTAAACGATCCGTATTCAGTATACATGGACAAGCAAACCGCAAAGCAATTTTCTGATTCGCTTGATTCTTCCTTTGAGGGAATTGGGGCAGAAGTGGGGATGGATGAAGGAAAGATCATTATTGTCTCCGCCTTTAAAAAATCCCCTGCGGCAAAAGCAGGTCTAAAGCCGAAAGATGAAGTCATCAGCATAGACGGTGAGCCGATGAAAGAAAAAAGCTTAAACGATGCTGTACTGAAAATAAGAGGAAAAAAAGGAACGTCTGTCGCCTTAACAATCAAACGAAACGGGATTGAAAAAGAGCTAACGTTCCATATCAAACGAGAAGAAATCCCGCTTGAAACAGTGACTTCCTCTGTAAAAGAGGTAAATGGTCATAAAACAGGCTACATTGCGATCTCCAGCTTCTCTGAAGATACGGCGAAGGATTTCACTTCAAGCTTGAAACAGCTCGAGAAAAAGGGCATAGAAGGCCTTGTACTGGATGTGAGAGGAAACCCTGGCGGCTATCTGCAAAGTGTGGAAGATATTTTGAAGCATTTTATTACGAAGGATCAGCCATATATTCAAATCGCAGAACGGAATGGCGACCGGAAACGGTATTTTTCAAAACTGAAAGAACAAAAGCCTTATCCAGTCAATGTCTTAATTGATAAAGGCAGTGCTTCCGCTTCGGAAATACTTGCTGGGGCCATGAAAGAAGCTGGAAAGTATGAAGTCGTCGGTGATGTCTCCTTTGGAAAAGGAACTGTGCAGCAGGCGGTTCCGATGGGAGATGGAAGTAATATTAAATTAACGCTGTATAAATGGCTCACGCCAAAAGGCAATTGGATTCACAAAAAAGGCGTCGTACCGACAATTGCGATTCATCAGCCGGATTACTTTACCGCAGGTCCGCTTCAGCTAAAAGAACCGCTTCAGCTTGATATGAACAATGAAGAAGTGAGACAAGCGCAGACGCTGTTAAAGGGATTGTCATTTGACCCTGGCAGAGTAGATGGATACTTTGATGAAGAAACGAAAAAGGCCGTACTTGCCTTCCAAAGCACATACAATCTCGATAAATCAGGTGTCATTGATTTGAAAACAGCGGAAATGATGAACAAAATGGTGGATGAAGTGAAATCATACGAAAAAAATGACCTTCAATTACAGACTGCACTAAAAGCACTATATCTTAAAAAATAAAGAGGCGAATAATAGCCTCTTTTTTTTGGTTCATAAGTGTCATGAACATGTAATAATTTATGATTAAAAATAAATTATATCGAGAAATATATTCATTTATTTTACAAAAAACATAACATTCCTTCAATTTTACCCGATAACATATGTATATAAGAGACTTTCTGTTGATTTAAACATGTCATGAAAATGAAACTTTTGAAAGTTGTATGTTACATAAATAATTCTTACAATAAAAAGTAGCACTCATTTTAAATATTTTATTTTTTGCGGATATTCAGCTTGAGCATGAAGCTGTACCGAGGTTTGCGCTTTTCTTAAAAGAACTAGTAAATGGGGGTACACAATTGAAAAGGGCAAGTATTGTGAGAGAGAAAAAATATTACGAGTTGGTAGAGGAACTTAAGAGTCGTACGAAAGATGTGACGTTTTCCGCTACAAAGGCATTAAGTCTGCTCATGCTGTTAAGCAGGTACTTGGTCAATTACACAACGGTAGAATCAGTCGACGAAATCGATGAAGACTGTGCTGAGATATACTTCAATTATTTAATGGATAATCATAAGAGACTTGGTATAAACTTAACCGACATCAAGAGGTCGATGCAGCTGCTCGGCGGCATACTAGATGTAGATGTCAATCACTACTTAAAAGATTTTTCACTGTCGAATGTCACACTTTGGATGAATCAGGAGAAATAAACCTGATGTCAAGCATCGATTTATTTGATAGAATAAGAGAAAATGCTTGACTTGGGCGGTGAACGATAATGAGCTCGGAGTGGATGGGAGCTGGATTAAAAGCGGTCGGTCTGTTTTTAATCCATCCTCTTTTTTATTTCATGATATTAATCAGCCTATTGCATGGCTACATCCGCGTAAAGCGGGAGAGAAAAGCGTTTCAAACAAGAATAGAAGATGTATACGATGAACTTAAATTTACATATTCAAAGGGATGGATTCTAGGGATTTGCCTATCCGTTATTTCAGTAGGCTTAGGGATTGCCCTCCCCCCTGGATTCATCGTGCTGATTGCAGCGATGACCATCGTTTTCTCTTTATTCTTTAAGGCGAGTGCGCTTTCGTCTGCATACACACTCGGTTTCAGTTTTATTGCGGCACTTGGACTGATGCATTTCCAAGTGAGTCATTCTTGGCTGCCGCAGCTCTCAATGATGAATGCATCAGCCGTTGTCATTCTGCTAGGACTTCTATTAATGACGGAGGGGATTCTAGCCTATCGAACGGCGCATTTACGTACATCGCCTGCTATGGTGATGAGTGCGAGAGGACTTTTAATTGGTCAGCAGCGGGCAAACCGTCTGTGGCTTTTACCGCTTGTTTTGCTGATGCCGGCAGGTGAATTCACTTCTTCTCTGCCATGGTGGCCGGTGCTTCAAGTACATGATCAAAGCTTTTCATTTATTTTGATTCCATATATCATCGGATTCGGTCAGAGAATTCAAGGCTCACTGCCAATTGTTAGTATTCAAATTACAGCGCGGCGTATTCTCATGCTCGGACTCGCTGTCGCCTTATTAGGTGCTGCAAGTATTTGGTTTGAACCGATTGCTTGGGGAGCTGTATTGATTGCGGTGATAGGAAGAGCCTTTCTCTCATGGAAACAGAGGGTCAATGACAATGCTGCTCCGTTCTACTTCTCTAAGCGTAATCAAGGGCTGATGGTGCTGGGGATTATTCCAAATACACCAGCGGCTGATTTAAAGCTTGAGATCGGAGAAGTCATCACAAAAGTGAATGGAATTGAAGTCAAAACCGTTTCGGAATTTTATGAAGCCCTTCAAACCAATCGTGCTCTAACGAAGCTCGAGATCATTGGCTTAAATGGTCAGACAAGATTTGAGAAACGTGCTTCTTACGAAGGGGAGCATCATCAGCTTGGCATCCTGTTTGTGAAGGATGATCCACAGCAAGAACCAACGGCAATTTCATCTTAAAAAAAGCTGCTAGAGATGGCAGCTTTTTTCTTTTGGGCGCGCTTCTTTCCCGTAGGATTCGCCCCATTCACGCATGGCGAAGATGATAGGCTTTAATGTATTTCCGAGAGAAGTGAGGGAATATTCGACACGAGGGGGGACCTCCTCATAGACTTCTCTATGGACAACGCCGTCTTGTTCAAGCTCACGCAATTGCAGTGTGAGGACACGCTGAGAAATTCTTGGCAGCAGCCGGCGCAATTCATTGTAGCGTTTTGGTCCGCAAGTCAAATGATAAAGGATCACTCCTTTCCATTTCCCTCCGATGACACTTGTCGTCACTGAAACGGGACAGCCATGATTGACAATACTGACTGGATTGGATGGTGCACTCATCTTAACACTCCTTTCTAAGACAAATTTGGTGATACACGAACAAGATGGTAACTAACGAACAAAAATGTGCGTACTTGAATCACTCGAAGCTTTTCTTATACCATAGAGATATCACATCACACATTCGGGCTGTTGTTTTTTTATCATAACAATTTCTAAATGAGAATGGAAAGAAATTGGATTGATGAAACTAACGCCCTAATTGGTTAATAGAAAGGATGAATACAATGCGAGACAAAGAGCAATTAAAAAAAGAAATCATTGAGGCGTATGAGTTCCGCCATGCGACAAAAGAGTTTGATCCAACGAAAAAAATACCAGAGGATGATTTTGCATTTATTTTAGAAACAGGAAGACTTTCCCCAAGCTCTGTAGGGTTTGAGCCTTGGAAGTTCCTCGTTGTTCAAAATGAAGCATTTAGAGAAAAATTAAAAGAGTATACATGGGGAGCGCAAAAGCAGCTTCCTACTGCCAGCCATTTTGTGATCATCTTGGCAAGAACAGACGCCCGTTATGATTCAGCATATGCAGAATACATCAACAAGCAAATCAAAGGAATGTCAGACGAAACGTTCGAGATGGTGAAGGGACGCTACCAAGAATTCCAAGAGAATGATCTTCATTTGTTAGAAAATGAACGTACGCTCTTTGATTGGGCTTCAAAACAAACGTATATTGCCCTTGGAAACATGATGACAGCTGCTGCACAAATTGGCATTGATTCATGCCCAGTCGAGGGATTCAGCTGCGATGAGATTCATCGCATTCTAGATGAAGAAGGGCTGCTTGAGGATGGTCAGTATGATATTTCTGTCATGGCAGCCTTTGGTTATCGTGTCACCGAGCCAAAGCGCGGCAAAACGCGCCGTCCAATGGATGAAGTAGCTGTTTGGATTCGTTAAAAGAGAATGTCTGAAAAAGGATGTTGACAATTGCGTGGTTAGTCAGTATATTTAAAAAATAAAATCTTTGATGAATATACAAATTGACTATAAACGCTTTGACTTGAGAATAGTAGATGAACATCCGTTTTTTTAAGAGAGCTGCGGGTTGGTGCAACGCAGTAAAACGAATCATTGAACTCGCTCAAAGAGCGGTAAGACTGAATGAATAGTAAGTCTTTACGTGTGACCTCCGTTAACGGGTTTTAAGTTGGATTCAGCTATGGCTGAATCAATTAGAGTGGTAACGCGGTTGCAAGGTCAGTCGTCTCTTCAAGGAGATGACTGGCCTTTTTATATGTTTTTATCCTATATTTGTCTGAAGATTCAAATTTAAAGGAGCTATAGAAAATGGAAAAGGAACATGTGCAGTTAAAACGAACAATGACGTCAAGGCATATTATGATGCTCGCACTTGGTGGTGCAATAGGTGCTGGTCTGTTTAAAGGAAGCAGCTCCGCTATTGATATCGCAGGTCCTGCTGTCATTTTGGCATATATGATTGGTGGTCTTATTTTATTATTTATTATGCAAGGACTTGCCGAAATGACGGTTGCACGACCTGGCGCAAGAACATTCCGTGATTTAATTGAACCGGTGTTAGGGAAATATCCGGCTTATTTCTTAGACTGGATATACTGGAAAATGTGGGTGCTGAACATTGCAGCAGAAGCAATCGTATCTGCGATCTTTATTCAGTACTGGTTCCCACAGGTGCCGATTTGGATACTTGTGTTAATCATTTCACTTGTTGTGACATTGATCAATGTTTGTTCTGTTAAAATGTTTGCTGAGACGGAGTACTGGTTAGCTTCTATTAAAATTGCTGTCATTATTTTATTTATTATCATTGGGTTAACCATGCTGTTTGTCTCATTTGGTCAGCATGCTGCACCGGGATTATCCAACTTAACCGACCACGGAGGATTTTTCCCGAATGGAACAGGCGGCTTAATTGCGGCCATGCTTGTGGTGGTGTATTCATATGGCGGGACTGAAATGATCGGGGTCACATTAGCAGAAACAAAAAACCCTGAAAAAGTCATCCCAAAGGCCATTCAAAGTACATTTGTACGAATCATCGGTTTCTATGTACTGCCGTTCTTCATCATCGTCAGCTTGATTCCCTGGAATCAAGTAAACAATGAGCAAGTGAGTCCATTCGTCACCGTGTTTGCAACGATTGGCGTGCCATACGCAAGTGACATCATGAACGGTATCATTTTATTAGCGATCTTGTCTTCTATGAACTCTGGGCTGTACGCATCCTCAAGGGTACTTTATACGCAAGCGATGGATGGGCGTGTATGGAAGGGCTTCTCAAAGCTATCAAAACAGCAGGTGCCTGTCAGAGCGATCCTAGTGTGTACATCTACATTGTATGCTGCTGTATTGATTTCTCTTTTTGTAGGAAGTCAAACCTTTAATTATTTAATGGGATCTTTAAGCTATACGGTCTTATTCATTTGGTTTATTATTGCTGTCGGGCATTTAAAATCTCGAAGTGTAGCAGAACCAGGAGGATATCGCGTGAAGCTGTATCCTTTCACAACATGGTTTTCTGTGATTGCGATCATTGCCATTTTCATCGGCGTTGTGTCAACAACTCCAATTGTCCAAACGATGGTCACAATGGGCATTTATCTGATTATTACTCTTTCTTTCTTCATCAACAGAAAGCGGTTTGAAACAGCTGTTTGATTTAAAAGCGTGCAGGACGTTCTCAAGAAGGTCTTGCACGCTTTTTTTGAGATAGTATTTCGTGAATGAAGCATTCAGCTCTCCTTTTTGAAAAATAGAATATGTGATGAAAAAGGGATTAAAAATAGTGGTTGTTAAGAAGACTGTTCAAATGTAGACAGCTGATTCTCATAGATAGTCTTCATCTCATTTGTTATTTGGTTGGCACGTCTTCAGTGAAAGGAGTATTTGGCAGCTGAATGATGGCTGTCGTACCAATGCCAGGCTCAGATTGAATGTCGAATGTTCCATGATGTTTTTTGATGATTTGATAGACAACGGCTAGTCCAAGGCCAGAGCCGCCATCCTTTCTTGTTCGTGCTTTATTTACACGATAAAATCGCTCAGAAACATGTGGAAGATCTTCTTTTGGAATACCGCTGCCTTCGTCGGTCACTTTCAATTCAGCAACACCTTGGTGAACTTGTAATTCAATCGATATTGATTTCCCAGATGGCGTGTAATGAATGGCATTGTCCAGTAAATTACGTATCACTTGTTGGAGACGGTCGCTATCACCATAAACAATACAATCCTCTTCTAGCGTTCGTTTGAAAATAATGCTTTTTTTGTCAGCGATGAATGCCATTTGATCAAGAACATCGTGGATGAGCTGTGCAAAGACGACTGGCTCCATCGTAAGTGGATAAGAGTCACCTTCTAACTGTGCAAGATCTAAAAGGTCGTGCACAAGCCGGCTTAAACGTGTGGCCTCATCTTGGATGATTTGCATCCCCTTTTTTTGATCAATGACCCCTTCTTCAATTCCTTCTGCATAGCCTTTCATATAACTTAAAGGCGTTCTAAGTTCGTGAGAGACATTCGCAAGAAATTCCCTGCGGTGCTGCTCAACTTTTTCGAGGGTTGAAGACAGTTTATTAAAGGAGCGGCTAAGCTGGTTTAACTCGTCTCCTTTTTTAGTTACGGCCATTCGTTTTGAGAAATCGCCAGATTCCATTTCCATTGCAATTTCTTTCATTTTATTTATTGTCTGTACAATGTGATTGGAGCTCTTATATCCGATTAAAAATATCAGGAGCAGAATCAATGAGATGGATATACCCAGCGTCAATCTAATTTGGACAAAGGGTTCATATACATCTGATAATGGCATGGAGAGGAAAATAGTTCCCGATAGATCATCATTGCTTGAGAAAACAGGGATGGCGATGCCAAGAATATCTTGGTGAAACTGTGGGTGTTCTCTAATTAACACGACGGTTTCACCTTGAAGGAGCTTTTGGCGTTCCTTGAACGTAATGAGATTATCATTTGTGTTCGTATCAAAAGGAAGACCACTTGAAAGCTCCATTGGATCATCTGTAAAAATAACGTTCGCCTGACTTGAGTCATTTGCCCATTTCATTCTGTCGGTAAAATACTTGTCTTTCCCGTGTGTGTGATAGATTTCTGCAAGCTTCTTACCTTGCAAACTTAAGGAATCAATCTGTTTATCAATATATAAGTGCTGGTATAAGTAAAAGGTAAGGGCAAGCGCTGAGGCTGCAACGATTCCGATCACTGCAAGAATTAAGAAGAGTACTTTCTTTTTAATCGATAATGGCTTCATTCTTCCTCCTCAAACTTATAGCCGACACCCCAAACGGTTTTAATATATCGTTCTGCTTCCTTTAACTTTAGTCGCAGCGTTTTGATATGTGTATCGACTGTTCTTAAAGAGCCGCTCATTGAATGTGATTCCCACAATTTTTGATAAAGGTGTTCTCGTGAAAACACTTGTCCTTGGTTGAGCAAAAGAAACATGAGTAAATCAAATTCTCTTCTTGTTAAATTAACGGGCTGTTGATGGAGGTAAACTTGTCTGCCATCTTGATCAATCTCCATGTCACCAATCTGTATTCGGCTGCGCTTTAGCGAAAGACCTCTAATTCGTCTCAGGGTTGTTTCAATTCTTGCTGCAAGCTCACGCAGACTGAAAGGCTTCATGATGTAGTCATCCGCTCCAATTTCAAGTCCTCTAATTCGGTCCTCTTCATAACTCCTCGCTGTTAAAAATAAAATCGGTATTTGAGATGTTTGTCGAATACGCTGACAGACTTCAAATCCATCCATGTCAGGCATCATGATATCTAATACAACAAGATCAACAGATTCCTTTTCAAGCTGATGCAAGGCATCTTTTCCATTATTCGCAGTGATAATGTGAAAGCCATGTCTCTTTAAAAAAGATCCGATTAACTCAAGCATATCAAGCTCATCATCTACGATTAAAATACGCATTTGTTCCTTCATTTCTTTTCCTCCAACACGATAGCGTAAGGTCCTGATGAGACATTCAGTTGATTTTTCATGATAAATGAGTGTTTATCGATGATGGATACTGAATTGTCATCCAAGTTACTCACATAAATTGATGACGTATCAGCAGTGATATAATTCGGATTTTGACCAGTTTCAACAGAAGCAAGCTGTTTATTTGTTTTGGTATCTACTTTGTATAGCGTATGATCTCCATGACATAGTACATATAAAGTAGAAGAATTTTTCTCTGGAAAAAATGCAACAGGCATAACGCCTAGCTTTATTTCTCGCTGTTTCTTGCCTGTTTTAGGGTCATAAGCAAAAATACTCTTATTTAAGGTGCCTTGTTTACCATGACCGCCGATCCAAATGGACTGTCCATCAAAATGAATCCCAGAAGGCCGTTCAAGTACAGAAAACGTACGTATATTTTTTTCCTTTTCAATATCTATGACGGAGACAGTATGACTTTCTGCATTTAAAACAAATAAAATACCTGACGAAGAAAGAGTCATAGAAGAAGGTAATTTTCCAGTTTTTACAGTCGATTTTATTTTTTTGCGCTCCGTATCAATAAAATAAACGACATTTTTCTGTGAGTTGGCAGCGATTAATGTATGAGAAGCTGCATCATATGTAAGGGAAGTCAGTCCTTTATCCACATTCATATAATCTGTTGCTGTCCCGTGTTTTAGATTAATTTCGATAAGGGATTCTCCCTCTTTACTAGTAGCGATGATGACGTCTTTATTGATTTGAATAAGATCAGTGAGTGGGTGTTTTAAATCCACAGAAGAGAGCATTTTATTTTTTTGTATATCAACTATTGAAAAGGAGGCTTTTTTTAATTGAGAGATGACAGCGATGGATTGAGAGCTGCCTGGCGGCGTAAATTGCTGTTCTTTTCCACAGCCTGTAACGAATAAAAGTAGAGCTGATAAACAGATCAAAACATATTTCACACGTACCATTCTTCCGCTCCTTTGCGTTCTCTATTTTCAAAATCATACCACAAAAATTGTGAAAAAAAATTGAAGTTATCTATGCTGAAAGAATGAAAAAAAGCTTTTAGGTAAGTGAGGGAGACCATTTGTACCTGAAGTTCCTTTTTTGTCTGGATCATATGCCATTTTTTCTTTCTTAAAAGATGATTTTCAGGATTTGATGGATGCACTCGCTATAGTTTACAGTGATACAAATGACGAAAACTCCCCGCTCTAAAGAAACATAGAGCAAGGGAGTCATTAGGCGGAATGTTCGGATGATGGGGAGGTGGATTTGGTTCTTACACGTTGAGATAAAAAGAAACCAAGAATGCCTGCACCCATTAATACAATAAATAAAGATTGAAAACCACTCATGATCCCAATCAATGTAGACGAAATGATACTGCCAAAATATCGAAAGGTAGAGAAAATGCCAGATGCTGAACCAGATAAGCTTTGATCAACAGACGTTAAAGAAGCCATCTGCATACTGGTCATCCCAATACCTGATGAAATTCCACCTGCGACAAGTGTCACGATAAGCAGTGGTAAGGTAGGGAACTGACTGAGTGTGATTAACATGATTCCTGATAAAGTGAGACAGAGAAATGAAAAGCCAATCATTTTTTTCGCGCCTTTTTTCGGATGGAGTCTTGCCCCTAACAAGCCGCTAATAGACATGCAAAGAGAAAATACTGATAGAATAATACCGCTTTGTGTATGAGAAAGTGCAAGTTGTTGTTCCATAAACAGCGGCATAATTAGAAGAATGGCATACATCACAAAATTACTCAGCATGATCGACAGGTTTGCATTTGTAAATGAACTGTTTTTAAAAAGCGACAAATCGATGATCGGATTCTTTACTTTTCGTACATGTTTAAAGAATAAAGGAATGACGATCAACGCTAGAATTCCATAGATCAAGTATTCATTTAGCAATTGGCTTTTAGTGCATAGAATGAGTGTGGCAATCCCGATGGTTAAGTATATTGAACCAGTGATGTCTACATTTGCTTGTAAGCGTGTATGCTTTGTTTTCGGAATGAGTAATACGCCGGTAACAAGTGTAAGGAACAAGAATGGGATATTGACAAAGAATATAGAGTGCCAATCAAAACTCTGAATAAGAATCGAACCAATAAAAGGTCCAAGTGCGGCACCAATACCGGCTCCAAATCCAAAATACCCCATTGTTTTAGACAGTTTTTCGGGGGATACTGTTGCACGAATCAATGCAATGCTATTCGGTGTTAAAATAGCACCGCCAGCTGCTTGAATGGAACGAAAAGTGATGAGAAAAGCTAGATTAGGAGCTAAAGCACATCCAATTGAGCCAATTAAAAAGAGCATGACCCCAATTAAATACATTCGCCTGTGTCCGTATATATCTCCTAACTTACCAGCGATAGGTTGAGTGACTGCCATGACAATAAGATAAATTGTGACAACCCAAGTGATGTTTGCAAGAGATTGATCATAATAAGTTGATATGGATGATAGAGCGACAGCGATCATCGTTGAATTGACGGGAACTAGTATAGCTCCAAGCAACAAAGAATAGATGACGAAACTCTCTTTTTTTAACCTCAATGTGTATACCACCTTTTGTAAAAAAGAAGAATTCCACCCTTTAAGCGGGAGAAATTCCTCTCATGAAAATGTGTGTGCATATTTCAATAAAATCTTCTTTTTGTGTGAGAACGAGTTGAAAATCTTGCTCTAGCTGCTGAATGAAAAATCCGAAATACGTACTAATGAAGATGTCTGCATAAATGTCTTCATTTCCTTTTAATACATGATGCTCGGCACCCATCTTTTTGAAATATTGTATGAGCATTTCTCTCAGTTCTTGAGGGTAAATCTTTTCATGACTGGTTAAATCCTTAAACATAGCCGGTTCTCGCATGCTGATATAAATAAATTCTTTTTTGGAAGTCAAATCTTCAAGGAAATAGGTACCGAGAAACTTCAAATCGGTGTATAAATCGCCTTTGAATTCTGCTTCTAGGA
This sequence comes from Bacillus sp. FSL P2-0069, assembly GCF_038593315.1. Classification (NCBI taxonomy): domain Bacteria; kingdom Bacillati; phylum Bacillota; class Bacilli; order Caryophanales; family Bacillaceae; genus Bacillus; species Bacillus sp. FSL P2-0069. Next base: position 3,104,781 of record NZ_CP151984.1, on the reverse strand, counting down.
TTTTTGTCGGTGTTGATTTCATTTTCATAATGGCAGCAATGACGCCGCGTTTGTTTTTAAAGTTGCGAAAAATAGTTGCTTCACTCACATTCGCTTTTGTCGCTATTTCTTTGGTTGTTGTTTTTTGATAGCCCTTTTCAGTTAATAAATCCATTGTTGCGCGAATGATTCGTTGATTTGTAGATTTTAACAAGCATACTCACCTCAGGTTATGAATGTGTTTGCAACAAAGTAAGTATACCGATAAAACCTATGACCGCCAATATCATCCAAAATGATAAGTTTATACACGCGAATGCTGCTTTAAAATCTGAATGCGTCCATTGCTGCCATCTACTGTCACAAGGTCACCGGATTGAAGTGTTTCAGTTGCTATTCTTGTACCTAAGACAGCTGGCATCATATACTCTCTTGCGATAATAGCTGAATGAGATAAAATGCCTCCAGCATCGGTGATGACTGCTTTTGCATCTCTAAATAAGCTCGTCCATAAAGGTGTGGTCGTTTTACAAACTAAAATATCATCCTTTTGAAATTGTGAGAATTCGTCAGCACATGTAATGACTTTTACTCTTCCAGAAACAATACCGCTGGATGCGCCAATTCCATGGATCACATCGTGTGTGTTGTTTTCATTTTCTCTTAATGAACCAAGCATTCTTTCTACTTGCTGCAGTTCAGCTTCAGTTGGTGTGCCAATGTAAGCCGGTGGTTGAATGTCTTCATTTTCCTTCATTTCTATCTTTCTTTGCTGGATAACCGAATTAAATGAGATAGACGTTGTGAGCGCTTTTTGTACCTCTTCATCGTAGAGATACCAAAGATCTTCTTGATGAGGAATGGCTCCTTTTTGTACAAGAAGTTCACCAATTTTTAATAGATATACCCGGGCCTTTGCATCTAACATGGCATCAATGTAGAAGTGGTGGTCATCTCGGATATTCGCTGCTTGAAGGGCAAATTGATACAGCGTCTCAAATTTTGTTTTAAACGATTCATCCTTCACTTGATTGATAAAATGTTTATACGTCTCTTGTCTTTTGATAACTGCTTTTGCAAATTCTTCATCAAAATCACAATGGCAATGGATATTATTTCTGATGATATCTAATATAAACTCTGGGTTTTCTGCCCAAGTCTCATCTGTAAGGTCATGACTTTTAATAGATCGCCAGCCGTAAACTTGGAGAAAACCCTCCAATTTCGAAATGAAATGCCTTCCTTTTTCCGAGTGATTGAGCGCATGTAACAGCTCCGAGTTCTTTTCATGATGAATAAATGCTTGGTGAAGTTCTGGATCTTGAAGGACATCCTTTGCGATATCAGATAGCACCTTGTCTGTTTCAAGAGATTTGTTCATCACACCTATCATCATTTCATGAAGCAAGACGACTTGGGTTTGGTCACCAGTATACGTGACAAGCATGTCTTCAATGATGGCTGATAGAATGACTTGTGGTATGACGATATCAAAATGATCATCATATGCTTGGATATAAAAATCCTTTAATTCTTCAAAGCCAATGATGGCTTTTTCAATGGTCATAGGTTCATTCATTTGGCGATCGAGTTTTTCGTAAAATGGAAAGAAATTTTTCTCTAGAATCTCATACATCCGTTCACTTAAATGTGGAAATAACTCAAATATACTTTCATCAAAAACGGGAGCAGCTCCCTCTTCCGCTTGTGGCAGATCCGGTGCTGAGTATAGGTGGCCTCTGTAAAGCTTAATATCTTTGATGTTCATATCAGGTACTTGATACTTTTCTCCATTTTTCTTCATCCCGCTTTTTAAGGCTGGTATGATCAGACTTGAGAAAAGAGGGCTCGTTGGACCAGGCATATGATCATCCATTGAAATCCAGAAATCCTGAAGCTCTTCTGGTTTCATTTGAAAAGAAGCACCTGCTGTTTCATTTACTGCTTTTGGAAGAGCTGTAGTAATCGGCCTTGCTTGAAGTAAATAAAACAACCCACCTGCAATTCCGAATTCGATATCGACTCCATGTCCGTAAAGTTCTTCTACTTGTTTCGTGATTTGTGTGATTTCTTTCAATTGATCATCGTTCAGGCAAAACTGGCCAGCCATTTCCTCCGATACTGGCTCCTCGATGACACCCTCTTGGAAAGGAACAATTTGCAGCTCTTTCGCCCCAAGTGTTTTTTCAATCGAAAAGTTCTCTTTATCTACAATAAACGTGTCTGGTGTCACAAGACCGGAGACAATTGCTTCTCCCAATCCGTAGCTTGCGGTCAGCATCATTTCATTTGTTTTCCCCGATACGGGATTCTCACTAAAGATGACACCGGAGACGTCAGAATGGATCAATCCTTGAACGACAACGGCCATGAGCGGCATCTCTTCCTCGTTTTCATTCATCTCTTCCTTATATTCTGTGACCCTCGCTGCAAAATAAGAAGACCAGCATTCTTTGACTGCCTGTAAAAACTCTTCATTTGTTTTGATATTTAAATAGGTCTCGTACTGTCCTGCAAATGAGGCGCCTTCGAGATCTTCAGCAACAGAAGAGGATCTGACTGCAACTGAGGGGTAAGTCTTCCGCAAGGATTGAAAGGACGAAAGCAGCTCTGCTTCCATTTGTAAAGGAAACGATGCTTCTTTGATTTTTTGAGAAAGGTTTTGTTCTGCTGGCTGCAGATTGTGATATGAAAGAAAGCTTGCAAAGCTGTTGGTTTTGATAATAAATCCATCTGGGACTGGCAGGCCGTGATTGTTTAATTTGATTAAATTCAGGCCTTTTGCCCCTGCGAGTGATGCGGATTCTTCAGCCGCATGAAATAAAACTGAATACATGGGAATGCCCCCTTATCCAAATAGCCAATGGTTTGTATGTCTCTCTATTTTTCAAAATGATAGTGCGCACTATCATTTTAATCATAGAATTGATTGGATGTTATTGTCAAAGACGGAAAGACCTATCTTTACAAAGGGGACAATCTCACTAATTTCCTTCTTCTTCTACAACAAAAGTCTCCGAACATGAAGAAAAAAGGCGAAATTGAAAACTGTGAATTGTTCAATATGCCAATCTTTACTATAATCAAGGAAGTAGACCATGAAGAGGGAGGGTTTTTGTGATTACAAAAGCCATATTTGCACTAGTTTTTCCTTTCCTGCTCGTTATTTTATTTTCAAAGGTTACTTACAATCATTACGTGGGCATTGCGTTAACAGCAGCGCTTTTATTTGCTTCGTACATGAAGGGATATACAGAAACCTACTTTATTGTGGGATTAGATATTATTTCTTTAGTAGCTGGGGCTTTGTTTATGGCTAAGAAAGAAATCGAAAAAAGAGAGAAAGCTGAAAAAAATCAATGATGTCATCGCCATCAAGAGCATGATGGCTGAAAAATGACATGTTTTAAACAAGAGCTGTGCTTACGATTTCTAGTAAGCGCAGCTTTCTTTTTCTGCTCATCGAATATCTCACTCCAAAATGTTCCATACTGAAAGGAAGGTTTTCTTAAGAGGGTTATTTGCCATGGGAGAGAGGGTATGACTGTATTGGAAATAAAAATCAAGTAAGAGCCGAACTTTAGTTCGTATTTTTGTGTTCTTTTATGATAATATATTCATTAGATAGATTTCGTAAACGAAACGGAGGCTTTGATGTGAGTGACCGCTTTGAATTAGTTTCTAACTATCAGCCCCAAGGAGATCAGCCAAAGGCGATTGAAAAGCTTGTTGAGGGGATCCATCAGGGGAAACAGCATCAAACGCTGTTAGGTGCTACAGGTACGGGAAAGACCTTTACTGTCTCCAACCTGATCAAAGAAGTGAACAAACCGACACTTGTCATTGCGCATAATAAGACACTTGCCGGTCAGTTATACAGCGAATTCAAGGAATTTTTCCCTAATAACGCTGTTGAATATTTTGTGAGTTACTATGATTATTATCAGCCAGAGGCATATGTGCCTCAGACCGATACATTTATTGAGAAGGATGCCAGCATCAATGATGAGATTGATAAGCTGAGACACTCGGCTACGTCCTCGTTATTTGAGAGAAGAGATGTCATCATCATTGCCAGTGTGTCCTGTATTTATGGCTTAGGTTCGCCAGAGGAATACAGAGAGCTTGTGCTGTCTTTGCGTACTGAAATGGAGATTGAACGCAATCAGCTTCTTCGTAAGCTGGTGGATATTCAGTATTCTCGTAATGATATAGATTTTCAGCGCGGAACCTTCCGAGTTCGAGGAGACGTCGTTGAGATTTTTCCTGCTTCACGAGATGAGCATTGTATCAGAGTGGAGTTTTTCGGTGATGAAATTGAACGTATTCGTGAAGTGGATGCGCTGACTGGAGAAATACTTGGTGATCGTGATCATGTGGCGATTTTCCCAGCATCTCACTTCGTCACAAGAGAAGAAAAAATGGAAAAAGCCATTATCAATATTGAACAAGAGCTAGAAGAACAGCTTGAAAAGCTTCGTGAAAATGGAAAATTGCTTGAAGCGCAGCGCCTTGAGCAGCGGACAAGATATGACCTTGAGATGATGAGAGAGATGGGCTTTTGTTCAGGAATTGAGAACTATTCAAGACATCTGACCTTGCGTCCTCCTGGTTCAACACCTTACACACTGCTTGATTATTTCCCAGATGATTTTATGATTGTTGTCGATGAGTCGCATGTGACGATTCCGCAAATCCGCGCCATGTACAACGGTGACCAAGCTAGAAAGCAAGTGTTGGTTGATCACGGATTCCGCCTGCCATCAGCACTTGATAACAGACCGCTCACCTTTGATGAGTTTGAAAAGCATATCAATCATATTGTCCATGTATCAGCAACGCCTGGTCCGTATGAGCTTGAGAAAACACCAGAGGTTGTGGAACAAATTATCCGTCCAACAGGATTACTTGATCCAATTATTGAAGTTCGTCCGATTGAAGGACAAATTGATGACTTAATTGGAGAAATTCATGCACGAGTTGAGAAAAATGAGCGTGTGCTCGTGACCACACTGACGAAGAAAATGTCTGAGGATCTCACAGATTACTTAAAAGAAATCGGAATCAAGGTGAATTACCTGCATTCAGAGATTAAGACCCTTGAGCGGATTGAGATTATCCGTGATCTGCGTCTCGGTAAATATGATGTGCTTGTTGGAATCAACCTTCTTCGTGAAGGACTGGATATTCCAGAAGTGTCGCTTGTGGCCATTTTAGATGCGGATAAAGAAGGCTTTTTACGCTCTGAAAGATCCCTCATCCAGACGATTGGCCGTGCAGCGAGAAATGCAGAAGGCCGGGTCATTATGTATGCAGACAATATGACGAAATCGATGGACATTGCGATTCAAGAAACGAAGCGAAGACGAGAACAGCAAGAAGCATATAACGAGAAATTCGGGATTACACCGCAAACGATCCATAAGAAAATTCGAGATGTCATTAAGGCAACAAAGATACATGAGGATTCAGAAGAATACGAAACAAAAGCAGCACCAAAGCTGTCGAAAATGAGCAAAAAAGAACGAGAAAAAGTGATCGAAAAAGTCGAGATGGAAATGAAAGATGCAGCAAAAGCGCTTGATTTTGAAAAAGCAGCAGAATTAAGAGATCTATTGCTAGAGCTAAAAGCGGAAGGATGATTGCCTGATGGCTATGGAACGAATAGAGGTGAAAGGTGCTAGAGCCCACAACCTTAAAAATATTGATGTGAATATCCCGCGTGACCAGCTAGTGGTCATTACGGGATTATCTGGTTCAGGAAAATCGTCGCTTGCCTTTGATACGATTTATGCAGAAGGTCAGCGCAGGTACGTTGAATCTCTTTCAGCGTATGCACGCCAATTTCTTGGGCAGATGGATAAACCGGATGTAGATGCCATTGAAGGTCTTTCTCCGGCGATTAGTATTGACCAGAAAACGACGAGCCGAAACCCTAGATCAACAGTTGGTACTGTCACTGAAATTTATGATTACTTGCGTCTTTTGTATGCTCGAGTCGGAAAACCTATTTGTCCTATACATGGGATTGAAATTACGTCACAAACGATTGAGCAGATGACAGATCGTATTTTAGAGTATCCTGAAAGAACGAAATTACAAGTGCTTGCGCCAGTTGTATCCGGCCGCAAAGGAACACATGTGAAAGTGCTTGATCAAATTCGGAAGCAGGGCTATGTGCGAGTGAGAGTCGATGGAGAGATGGAAGACCTTTCAGAAGATATCGAGCTTGAAAAGAACAAGAAGCATTCCATTGAAGTGGTTATTGATCGAATTGTGGTCAAAGAAGGCGTTGCTGCTCGGCTATCTGACTCTCTTGAAACTGCGCTGCGGCTGGGCGAAGGCCGAGTGATGATTGATGTGATTGGACAAGAAGAGCTATTATTCAGCGAACATCATGCTTGTCCGCATTGCGGGTTCTCTATTGGTGAGCTTGAGCCGAGAATGTTTTCATTTAATAGTCCTTTTGGTGCCTGCCCGAGCTGTGATGGGCTCGGTTCAAAACTGGAAGTCGACCCTGAGCTTGTCATTCCTAATAAGGATCTGACTTTACGGCAGCATGCCATTGCACCATGGGAGCCGCAAAGCTCGCAATACTATCCGCAGCTTCTTGAGGCTGTTTGTACACATTATGGCATCGACATGGACATTCCAGTGAAAGATATCCCATCGCATTTATTTGATAAAATTTTATATGGAAGCGGATCTGAACGGATTTATTTTAAATATGAAAATGATTTTGGCCAGGTACGTGAAAATGAAATTGAGTTTGAAGGCGTTCTTCGTAATATTGAACGGCGTTATAAGGAAACCAGCTCTGATTATATTCGTGAACAAATGGAAAAATATATGGCCAATCAGCCATGTCCGACATGTAAAGGATATCGTCTGAAAAAAGAAACGCTGGCGGTTCTCATCAATGGCAAGCATATCGGAGAAATCACCGATTTGTCTGTCTCTGATGCCCTTGATTTCTATGAAAAAATTGAGTTGTCTGAGAAAGATTTGCAGATTGCCCAGCTCATTTTACGTGAAATCAAAGAGCGTTTGTCCTTCTTAAATAATGTGGGATTAGATTATCTGAATTTGAGCCGGTCCGCTGGCACACTATCAGGCGGAGAGGCGCAGCGGATTCGCCTGGCGACTCAAATCGGCTCAAGGCTGACAGGTGTTCTTTATATATTAGATGAACCATCCATTGGTCTGCATCAACGCGATAATGACCGGTTGATCGGGACGTTGAAAAACATGCGTGACATCGGGAACACACTAATTGTCGTGGAGCATGATGAAGATACTATGCTAGCTGCTGATTATTTAATAGATATTGGACCTGGAGCAGGAGTTCATGGGGGAGAAGTGATTTCAGCTGGAACGCCAGAAGAAGTCATGAAGGACCCGAAATCCTTAACAGGACAATATTTATCTGGTGAGAAATTTATCCCGCTGCCAATTGAGAGAAGAAAGCCTGACGGCCGCTATATTGAGATAAAAGGTGCAAAAGAAAACAACCTGAAAAACGTGAATGCGAAGTTTCCTCTTGGCGTTTTTACAGCTGTGACCGGAGTATCCGGCTCAGGGAAAAGTACGCTTGTGAATGAAATTCTATTAAAATCACTTTCGCAAAAATTGCACAGAGCGAAAGCGAAGCCAGGGCAGCACAAAGAAATTAAAGGAATGGATCATTTAGATAAGGTCATTGATATTGATCAATCTCCAATTGGCCGTACACCAAGATCCAACCCTGCCACGTATACAGGTGTCTTTGATGATGTGCGGGATGTGTTTGCACAAACCAACGAAGCAAAGGTACGAGGCTATAAAAAAGGTAGATTCAGCTTTAACGTCAAAGGCGGCCGCTGTGAGGCGTGCCGCGGGGATGGCATCATTAAAATTGAAATGCACTTTTTGCCAGATGTGTATGTGCCTTGTGAAGTGTGTCACGGGAAACGTTATAACCGCGAAACACTCGAGGTCACATATAAAGGAAAAAACATTGCTGATGTGCTTGAAATGACCGTGGAGGATGCACTCCAATTTTTCGAGAATATCCCGAAAATTAAGCGGAAGCTTCAAACGATTTATGATGTGGGGCTAGGATACATTACACTTGGACAGCCTGCAACGACATTGTCCGGAGGAGAGGCGCAGCGCGTGAAATTGGCATCTGAGCTTCACCGCCGTTCAAACGGAAGGTCTCTTTATATTTTGGACGAGCCGACAACAGGTTTGCATGTGGATGATATTGCCCGTTTATTAAAAGTGCTTCAGCGTTTGGTTGAAAATGGAGATACGGTGTTGGTCATTGAGCACAACCTTGATATTATCAAGGCTGCTGATTACCTTGTTGATCTCGGACCAGAAGGCGGTGCAGGCGGCGGAACGATCATTGCCTCTGGCACTCCTGAGCACATTGCAAAAGAAGAAGCATCTTACACAGGAAAATACTTGAAGCCTATTTTAGAGCGTGACCGTAAACGCATGAAACAACTGGTTAAAGAAACGGAAAGTGTAACTTCTTCATAAAGAAAACCCCTCGATAAGAGGGGTTTTCTTTTATTGCACATCTTCCTTCGGCATTAAATTACTGAGGTGCGTTAAATCCTTTAAAATATGGGTGCTGCTGCTGTCGAGCAGTACCTTTAAATAACGGATATCACCATACTTTGGATGAGACGGATGAATGGTCTCAAGCTCCTTGATCATATCGCTGTTCATGCTTTTTTGTTTCTGTATAAGGTCTAAAAGCGTTTGAGCCGTGTGGTTTGAATTATGATGATCTGTCAAAATAATTACCCCCTATAATGATAATCACCATCTTTTCAACATATTTTAAAGGGTAATCTGTGAAGAATCTACTCTTAGGTGCAAAAAGAAATAATTTGTGTCTAAGGTCATATGTAAATCGAATGATTTTGAAACTTTTTATACGCAATAAACGTATGAGTTAGAAAGGAATTTTCGTTATGAAGGAGCGAATATATATGAATAGAGATCAGTCGATTATTGCTTCTATTTGTTATTTTAGTGTATTGTTTATGCCGTTTATCGTACCGATCGTGGCGTTTTTTGTAGTAGATCAAAAGGAAACGAAGCGGCACGCATTGCGGGCATTATGGTCACATCTTTTGCCGGTCGCAGCGTGCATTCTGTTGATTTTTGGGTCTATCCCATTTTTATTGACGACCCAGGCAGGTGACTCGCTCATTCCAGTCATGACGGTGTTCATCTTGTCTTTTTTAGTAGTCATTGGCTTTTTGATCTCTGTCATTTGGAATATCATTCAAGGGATTAAAGTACTTCAATCCATCAAATCTTAGGGGGGCTTTGTATGAATGAAAAAGAACGAATTTTAAAATTAGTAGAAGACGGAGTATTATCAGCAAAAGAAGCAATTACGCTGCTGGAAAAACTAGAAGAAGGTCAGTCAGTCTCATTAGAAAAGTCTACGGCTGATCACACCTTTCATGAAGAAAAAGCTGGAGCAGAGAGCAAAGGAAACGGCACCGAAAATCTTGGTGCAAAGCTGTTTGGCTGGTTAGACTCTGCGGTGAAAAAGGTAAAAGACGTGGATCTTGATTTGAACTTTGGACAGTCCGTTGATGTTGAGCACATTTTTCAGTTCAAGGACGCATCGCTTTCCCATTTAGATATTCAATTGGCGAACGGCAGCCTCAACGTGATGCCTTGGGACGATCGAGATATTCGAGCAGAGTGTCATGCAAAAATTTACCGTGCAGAGGATGGAGAGCAGGCAAGACAGCAATTTCTCAATCAATTGGACTGCGGGCTTGAAGGAGATAAATTTTTTATTCGAACCGAAAAGAAGACGATGAAAGTCAATGTTACATTATACGTACCGCGTATCCAATACGATAAGATCAAGGTCAAGCTGTTTAATGGACCGATTCGCGGGGAAAAGCTAAAGACAAAAGAACTTGCCGCGAAAACGACAAATGGTGTTGTCTCTTTTGCTTCGTTACAAGCAGAAAAAGTCGGAATAGAAACAGCAAACGGACAAATCAAACTGGCAGATCACGAGTGTGGTATGATTGAAGTAGAAACCATCAATGGGCTCATAGACCTTCGCGGGAAAAGTGAATCAATTGATGCTCAAAGCTTTAATGGAAATATTGCTGTTCAGCTGTCAGATGAAAAGTGCCGTTCCATCTATGCGAAAACGACAACAGGCAGTGTGGACGTTCAGATTCCGCGTGCATGTGCAGTGACCGCTGAGCTGAAAAGCAATCTTGGGTCTATCTCTCACGATTTACTTGATGCAGAGATGATTAAAGAAAAAAATGAAACATTACAAAAAGAGAAAATGATCAAAGCCAATCAACAAGCGGTGCACAGTATATCCATTTTTGCAGAAACAAAAACAGGCTCAATACAAGTAAAGCACCAATCAGACAAGGAGTGATTCTACATGAAGAAGCTTTATCGTTCAGCAACAGATAAAAAAATAGCGGGTGTTGTTGGTGGACTTGCAGAATATTTAAGTGTGGATGCATCCCTGCTTCGCATTTTAACCGTCATCATCGGATTTTTGACAGCATTTATGCCGATCTTCCTGATCTACTTCATCTGGTATTTTGTTGTTCCGGAAGAAGGCACTAAATAAATGCTTAGATGGATCGTCAGTATTTTAGTAAATGCATTACTTTTAATCGTCATTGCTGGATATTTTGATTCGGGCATTCTGCCTGGACTCGGGAGCGTGTATATTGAAGGTTTTGGCGCAGCCATTGTGGCAAGTATCATTTTGTCCTTGCTCAATATTTTAGTGAAGCCGTTTTTGATCATTTTAACGCTTCCAGTGACCGTTCTTTCACTAGGATTGTTCTTATTTGTCATCAATGCGATTACACTCATGATGACATCGAGCTTTATGGGAGATAGCTTTAACATTGATGGATTCGGAACGGCCATTTGGATGGCTGTCATTTTATCCATTTTCCATCTGTTGATACAAAAAGGAATTGTAGAGCCGTTAGCGAAAAAAAGCTAACGGTTTTTTTGTGCAAATTTGCATCGTTTCTCCGTTCCATCTGACATAAAAACGACCTTCAGGAGACACAATATCCGAAGGGAGGCGGTGCAAGATGGTGAACGTGAGCAGACAAATCATGCTTTTATGTTTTTTTATCATTCTTTTTTGTTTCAGTCAGCCTGCTTCAGCAGGACCTTTTCTTCAAACAGAAGTGAATGTACCGGACAAGCCTTTTTCGCCTTTTATCTTTGACCAATTTCATGTGGACGTCCGCCCGGTTCTAGGAAAAAGCCATGATCTACAGTTTCGTGCGTCCATTAGTGACCAAGAACAGATTTTGTCTGCGAACTTGTATTATAAACAAAGTGATGAACTGGGGTATCGCTTGATTCCAATGGAACGGCTGCCAGGGATGAAGCCAGAATTTACAGCGAAAATTCCGCCAGATCAATTATGGAATCCAACCGTTCGTTACTATACAGAGTTCCTTACGCAAAAATCAGTCATCAAAACGGCTGAGAAATCGGTTCATTTAAATGGATTTGAAGAAGATCTTTCACATATTCCGGATTTATTCATCACAGAAATTGTCGTCAATTCAAAAAACCGAAAAGGCAAAGATGCTTTTGAGTTTATTGAAGTGTATAACACGACACAGGCGCCTATCTCTCTTAAACATTATCAGCTCCGCTACCACAATCCTGCACAGGGAATTGAAATGGATGATGTATATTCCTTTCACACAAATCCAGTCACCATTTCACCTGGAAAACCTTATGTATTCTGGCTGAGAAAAAAAGGGCAGGAGCATTTAACGGCAGCGGACTTTAGTGCCATGTACAAAAGCCAATTAAAAGAGGGCGAGCATCTATCCATTATCGAGAGCAAAGGGCTGTCCAACTCAAAATCTCGTCTTGTTTCGATCACAACAAATATAGGTGAAGAGATTTCTTCTGCCGCATTTCGTTTGAAGCCATCATGGTTTAGCGAGCATAAATCCTTGCTGTTTAAGTATCCAATGGATGGTACTACGCAGACGAAGCTGATTTCGAAAATTGAGGAAGAACCCACTCCAGGTAAAGTGCTAAAAGCACAAATTCCATCTGAAAAAAAGGAAATTTCTCAAGATATCCATAAACCTGTGATTGAAGATATGACGGTAAGGAAACCGGTGAAACCCACTGAAAGTGTAGAGATTAAAGCAGATGTCCAAGATGATCAGGCCGTAAAAACCGTCAAGCTGCGCTATCGAACGAATCGAAAAGATCCGTTTAAGGAAATCCTGCTGCAAAAAGACCATAATGACCGGCTATTTCATCATATTATTTATTCACCTGAGTTGATTGGGAAAGAACAATTGGAATATCAGCTTGAAGCGTCAGACGGCGAAAATGAAGCCAAGACGTTGAAAAAAACGATTGATGTGGAGCAGGTCAGTAAAGCCCACGGTCTGCGATTCAATGTAGAAGAGGGAGATACGGTATCAGGTTTATTTTCATTAAAGGCAACGTCTGATCAGAAAAAAAGCATCGAATTACGGATAGATGGAAAACGGAATCAGCAAGTATCCTCTGCCCTTGAAGCAGATCCATATATCGCATTTGATGTCAAAGGAACAAATTTATATTTTAAAAATGGTGTGTCTATAGGTAGGCGTTTACTTTCTATTTTTGATGATTCGACAAAAGTGTACCGTACCTATACAATGCCAATACCCGAAGAAGAGATAAAAAAGGCAGGTCTCCAAACGATCTCTTTTCACGCTGGTACAAAGTCTTCTCCGGTGGACCGGCTGCCTGGAGAGAATCATGATGATTTTGAATTGAAAAACGTCAGGATGATTTTATCAAATGGAACACAAATTCCGCCAATCAATGCGAAGCCGCTAAAAGAATGGAGAATGGGAGACAGCGGGAACGCAAAAAAGGTGAGAACGTTTCAATTTGAGATTCCAAAAGAGGCGTATGTCTCAACCTATATAAAGTGGGACACAAAAAGGCTGAAAGAAGGGCCGCACCTGATTGAGGCCAAAACCTCAGACGAGTACGCTTCAGTACGTGTGAAAGTTGATAACACTGGGCCGAGAATTAAGACCAACGTACAAGCAAAGGATCAATATAAAGGCGCCTTTACATTAAAAGCAAAAGTAACGGATCGCTGGAGTGACATAGAGGAGTTGAAGGCATATGTAGATGGCAAACCAGTTTCTTTGCCATATCAGACGTCCTCTAGTGAATTAAAGCCTGGAAAGCACACGTTTACAATTAAAGCAAAAGACGCTGCCGGGAACATGTCGACGTTGAAAAAAGAGTTCAAGACGGTACATGAGCATCCTGAAACACCAGAGCGGGTGGCAGATAAGACGAAAATGAAATCATCAAAACAAACTGTGCTAACCAAGGATCCAACGAATGATAAGTTAGATTACTCTTTTTATCGTGCCTATCAATATACATCGCTGCATCCTTCAATGAAGATTTTTAAGTATGCAGCAGAGACAGAACCGCCTAAGAGTTATCTCCAAAAAGGAGAAATGATTTTTTCTGATCAAGAAAGGAACCGCATTGCATTTGTTGATGGGAAGTCAGTTGAAACGAAGGATTTACAGCGCTTTCCTTATCATCGTTTTCAAATTAAGGTTCATCATGATGTACGTGAAAAGGATGTCGTCGAAGCTGTATGGAAAGGGAGTTCCTTGTCAGGGAGAAAGGTGACAATGTACGCGTGGAATCACCAGCAGGAAAAGTGGGATAAAATCACTCATCACTTTGCCAAGGATCAAAAGGAATTTTACCTGAAAGGGCTGCTGTCAGTGAGACAGTACATGAAGAATCAAACGTTTGATTTGCTAGTACAGGATGAAATCAGCAAATCGCAAAAGCCATATAAGATGGTATGGATGTCTGACACTCAATATTATGCAAAGAGCTATCCTCATATCTTTAAACAAATGGTTGAATGGATCAGAGATCAAAGAGAAAAATTAAACATTCAATATGTGTTCCACACAGGCGATATTGTGGATGATTCAAAGGATAAGCAATGGCACCGTGCTGATACATTTATGCGTGTATTGGATCAGAATCACATTCCCTATGGGGTTTTAGCAGGAAATCATGATGTTAGACACAAGGACGGTTTATATGCGGAATACGGGAAATATTTCGGGGAAAAACGCTTTGCTGATAAGCCTTACTATGGTGAATCCTATCGAAACAATAAAGGTCATTATGATCTCATCTCTGCCGGCGGCAATGATTATATGATGGTGTACATGGGCTGGGGGATTAAGCAAGATGAAATTGATTGGTTAAACCGTGTAATTTCTGAGCATCCAGATCGTATCGTCATTTTAAATTTCCATGAGTATTTGTTAGTGAGCGGCAACCGGAGCCCGATTGGCGACCTCATCTTCCATCAAGTGGTGAAACGCCATCCTAATATTGTGGCCGTATTTAGCGGCCATTACCATGGAGCAAGCAGGAAAGTAGATCAGCTTGATGATGATCATGATGGAAAAGTCGACAGGAAAGTATATCAAATACTCGCCGATTATCAGTCAGGACCTGAAGGTGGTCAAGGGTTTATGAGGGTCATAACAGCCGATCAAGAAAAAAATCAACTTCATTTTACGACATACTCTCCTTACTTGAATCAAGAGCATTTTTATGATCCTAAAACGTATGGAGATCAGGATGAATTTTCAATCGATGTAGATTTGACACCGAAAATGAAATCTGTCAAAACCAATTATTTTGAACTCAATGTGTATACGAATGTTCTTCTAGGAGAAGCGCGCGGCGTAAAAAGCGGCAAAAAAGCAAGCTTTGAGTGGAAGGGCTTAAAGCCAAATGAAGATTATTATTGGTACACTGTAGCAAAAGATCGTTTTCAAGGAAAAGCCATTTCACCAATATGGAAAATTCATACAAAAAATGATGACGAAACAAAATTTCTTAGGAAATAAAAAAACAGTGCTCCGTGTCAGGGGCACTGTTTATCTTTCCATTGTATGAATGAGCTTGTAACGATCCCCTCTATAAACGGAAACAACATACTCAAATGGAATGTCTTGTTGAAAAAAAGTCGTTCTTGTTATGGACAGCACAGGGTCTCCTGCTAGAATAGACAGCAAGTGTGCTTCTTCCTTTGAGGCAACATTGGCTTCAAGCTCCTGTTTGGCATGAGCAATAACTTGGCCAGTGTGAGTTTCTATATATTCATATAAAGAGCCAGTTAAATGTTCCTTTGTTAAATCTCCTGCAAATCTTTCAGGTATATAGCTCGTTTCAATCGCCATCGGTTCATCATTTGCAAGGCGTATCCGTTTGAGCTCAAATACAGCATCACGATTTGACAGATGTAAGACTGGCAGCAAGTGCTCTGGACATGCGATTTTTTTAAAGTCAATCAGCTGGCTTGATGCTTTGAGTCCACGCTGGCGCATATCCTCTGAAAAGCTTGTTAAGCCTTGAAGCGGCTGTTCAAATTTTTTTCGGCTTACAAAGGTGCCTTTTCCTTTTTGGCGATACAAATATCCTTCGTTCACAAGATTCGATAAGGCTTGTCTGACAGTCATTCGACTAATACCAAAGCGTTCGGCATATTCTCTTTCAGAAGGAATGAGTGTATCAGGTGCTAATGTTCCATCCTCAATCTGTTTTTTCAGGTTCTCCATAATCTGATGGTACATCGGAATAGGTGACTGCTTATCAATAAACATGTGAAAATCCTCTCGTTTTTAGCGTAGTGATCCAGCTTCTCGATCAATCAAGATCGTTACATCTTCATGAAGTTTCAGTGCAGACGCTGGAAAGTCTGGATGAATTTCTGCCTGTTCTAAATATTGTATCACTTTCGCTTTTGATTTTCCCGAAGCAAGAAGGAGAATCTTTTTACTTGAAAGAATGCTCGCAATTCCCATTGTGATGGCATGTGTAGGTACCTCATCAATAGAAGAAAAGTATCTTGCGTTAGCCTGTCTCGTGTTTTCATCTAACTGCACGACATGAGTCTTTGAGTTGAAAGGGGTACCAGGTTCGTTAAAACCGATATGCCCATTTTGACCGATTCCAAGGAGCTGAAGATCGATGCCGCCTACATCCTCAATGAGCTGGTCATATCTTAAGCATTCCTTTTCTAAATGAGCTGCATTGCCATTTGGAAGAAAATACTGATCGTGAGGGAGATCAATATGGTCAAATAAATGACGTTTCATGTAGGTCATATAACTATTTTCGTGTTCTGGATCAAGTCCTGCATATTCATCTAAATTGATTGTTTTTGTTTGCTTGAAAGACAATTGACGCGCTTGATGAAGTTGAATTAACTCTTTGTAAGTTTCAATAGGTGTACCGCCCGTTGCTAGGCCGAGTACGGCATCAGGTTTAGCAGCTATTGTCCTTGCAATAATGGCAGCTGCTTCTTTTCCTAATTGATCTTTGCTTTCAAATTCGATGATGTTCATTAGTGGTTGGCCTCCTTTTTTTCAAAGACGATTTGTCCACGGCAGATCGTCATCATCAGTTCACCAGATTCATCCCAAATCACCAGATCTGCTAGTTTTCCAACTTCGATGGAACCGAGCTGTTGATCAAGTCCCAGCTGAGCGGCCGCATTGGTTGAGGTCATCTTCGCAATCTCTGTCCAATCACAATCAGTGAGCTGTTTCATCCGTCTGACGCCATCTTTCATTCGCAAAATCGATCCTGCAAGTGTACCATCGTCCAGCAATGCTTTTTCGCCGCTGACTGTGACCGTCTGACCGCCAAATTCATACGTTCCATTCCCAAGCCCTTTTGCACGCATCGAGTCTGTGATCATGATTAAACGATCACTTCCTTTTGCCAAATACGCAAGCTTGATGGAAAGAGGATGGGAGTGAATCCCATCTGTGATCAGCTCAGTATGAAGATTCTCGTTCGTAAGAGCAGCACCTACAGCGTTCGGTTCACGGTGCTGAAACGAACTTATTGCGTTATAAAGGTGCGTTACATGGCGTGCACCATGCTTAGCTGCTAAATTGATCATGTCATGATGGGCATTCGTATGTCCAATAGAAGGGATAATGTTCTTTTCCTGTAATAGAGAAAGAAATGCAAAATCTGTGTCTTCCTCAGGTGCAAACGTGACAATTCGAATGAGCTGATCAGAAGCATCCAGCCATTTTTTAAAAAGCGGGATGTCCGGCTGTTTAATCCATTGAACAGGCTGTGCTCCTGCCTTATCTTTAGAAATAAATGGACCTTCGAGGTGGATTCCTATACATTGTGCCTGATTTCCTGCTTGTGCTTCATTACTTTGTTTCCACTGAGCGACATTTTTAAGTGCATGCTCAATCTCATGATGGTTTTGTGTGATGGTTGTCGCTAAAAAACTTGTCGTTCCTTCGGACGGAAGGTTGTCAGCGAGCGTATTCATTGCTTCTGCTGTCGCATCCATCATGTCTGCACCATATCCGCCATGGATGTGAATATCAATCATTCCAGGGAGTAAATAAAAGTTTTCCCGGGAAATATATACTTTTTCATAATTTCCTGTCGGTGGTGATGTTGAAATATAGTCAATCTTGCCATCGCGTAAACCGACAAAACCGTTTTCAATGATCTTTGTCTTTGTCACAATATGAATGTTGGAGAGCAATAAAGAACCGCTCATGTTTGAGCCCCCTTATTCGTTATCTTTCATTTAAGTTTACTCTTTTTAAGTATAGTTGTCTATACCAGTTAGGGCAGTGAAACAGGAACAGGATAAAATACTGTTTTGGGTTCATCATTGAAAGTGATAAAATAGAGCTGTATTTCTGAATCGCCTGTGATAAAAGGAGGAAGAAACGTGCCGAAAGTTCGTACGAAGGACATAATGGAACAATTTCATCTTGAACTGGTAAGTGGGGAAGAAGGGATTAATCGTCCCATTACAATCAGTGATCTTTCCAGACCAGGTATTGAAATGGCTGGTTATTTTACATATTACCCAAAAGAAAGAGTTCAACTTTTAGGGAAAACAGAGCTTTCTTTTTTTGAACAGCTCCCAGAACGCGAACGAAAGCAGAGAATGATGTCTCTTTGTACAGATATTACCCCTGCCATTATTTTGTCACGAGATCGTGATGTCCCGAAGGAATTAATCGAAGCATCAAATGAAAATGGCGTGCCTGTTTTACGATCTAGCCTAAAAACGACAAGACTTTCGAGTCGATTGACCAACTTTTTAGAAAGTAAGCTTGCACCAACGACTGCCATTCATGGTGTGCTCGTAGATGTATATGGTGTAGGTGTGTTGTTAATTGGGAAAAGCGGAGTAGGAAAAAGTGAAACAGCCTTAGAATTAGTGAAGAGAGGACATCGGCTGGTCGCAGACGATTGCGTGGAAATCCGTCAAGAGGATCAGGATACGTTAGTCGGGAGCGCACCTGAGCTGATTGAACATCTTTTAGAAATCCGCGGGTTAGGCATTATTAATGTGATGACCTTATTTGGAGCAGGCGCTGTCAGAAGCTATAAGAGAATTACGATTGTAATGAACCTTGAGCTTTGGGAACAAGGCAAACAGTATGATCGTTTAGGACTTGAAGAAGAGAAAATGCGCATCATCGATACAGATGTGCCGAAGCTGACGATCCCTGTGCGGCCAGGACGAAACTTAGCGGTCATCATTGAGGTGGCTGCGATGAACTTCAGGCTGAAACGTATGGGACATAATGCAGCGGAACAATTTACAAGTAAACTTGCCGATGTCATTGAAGACAATGGCCAGGATGAATAGGAGTTGACTATATGAACGAAGCAATTCAGCCAATTGATCCGATTGCTTTTCACCTCGGACCTATTTCGGTTCATTGGTATGGTGTGATTATTGGGGTCGGGGCCTTGCTTGGACTTTGGCTCGCCTTGAAAGAATGTGAAAAAAGAGGAATCAATAAAGATACGTTCATTGACTTAATCTTATTTGCCATTCCAATAGCGATTATTTGTGCTCGAATTTATTATGTATCCTTCGAATGGGATTACTATCAGCAGCACCCAAACGAAATCATTAAGATTTGGAATGGTGGAATTGCGATTCACGGGGGGCTGATCGGTGCCGTGCTGACAGCCATCATTTTTACAAAAGTGAGAAAGGTATCCTTTTGGAAAATAGCTGACGTCGCAGCACCTAGTATTTTACTAGGGCAGGCAATTGGACGCTGGGGGAACTTTATTAACCAAGAAGCACACGGTGAGGCGGTTTCAAGAACCTTTTTAGAAAATTTGCATCTGCCTGAGTTTATCATTAATCAAATGTATATTGATGGTACCTATTATCACCCGACGTTCTTATACGAATCATTATGGAATCTTGTTGGTGTTGTCATCTTGATTTTATTACGCAGAACCTCGCTGCGCAGAGGCGAAATCTTCTTGTCTTATTTAATTTGGTATTCAATCGGCCGTTTCTTCATTGAAGGGATGAGAACAGACAGCTTAATGCTGACAGAGCATCTTCGAATCGCACAGATGATTTCGATTGCGATATTCGTAGTGGCTGTTCTACTGATTTTCTTTAGAAGAATGAAAGGATACGCATCGATTCCGTATAAAGAGAACAACTCATCGAATTAAGCAGGGGGGATCAGAAGAAGATGGGAGAGACATGGAAAAACGGCTTGAAAGCAGGGCTGTCGACAACTTGGACACTTGGTAAAGTCATCTTTCCAGTGACCATTCTCGTCAGTATCTTGCAGCATACGCCTGTCATGGATTGGATCATCCGATTCATTCAGCCATTTATGGGGCTGTTTGGTCTTTCGGGGGAAGCGGCTATTCCGCTTGTATTAGGAAATATGCTGAATTTGTATGCGGGGATTGCTGCCATTTTGACATTAGAACTTCCTGTGAAGGAAGTGTTTATTTTGGCAGTGATGCTGTCCTTTTGCCATAACTTGATCATCGAATCAACAGTGGCAGCAAAGGTTGGACTGAGGGTATCTGTGATTTTGCTGGTCAGAATCAGTCTTGCTGTTATTTCTGCTATTGTCATTCATCTCGTTTGGCAGGGAGGCGAGGAGCCGGCGCAATATGGACTGCTTAGTGCAGCTCAGGCGGCGGATGTGCCTTCCAGCTGGTACATGATCGTCCTTCTTGCTTTACAAAAAGCAGTACTCGGTGTGCTGCAGCTTGCCTGTATCGTTATCCCGCTCATGATCATCATTCAATTCATGAGAGATTTAGGCTGGCTCCATACACTGTCTAAGTGGCTGTCACCTTTTACTAGAATGCTTGGAATGAAAGAAAATACGTCTATGACGATGGTGGCTGGATTAACGATTGGTCTCGCTTATGGAGCCGGTGTGATGATGAAGGCAGTGGAAGAGGACGGTGTGAGTAAAAAGGACTTAACCCTTGCCTTTATTTTCCTTGTTGCCTGCCATGCGGTGGTCGAAGATACGCTGGTTTTTATTCCACTTGGTATTCCGGTATGGCCGCTTCTTGTGATCCGCCTGATTTCTGCAATTTTATTGACAGCTGCCATTAGCTATATTTGGCGGAAGCGGGAACATGCAGCTGTTAGAAAGGAAGCCATATGAACGAATCAACGATCAACACAGTGCTATTTGATTTAGATGGTACATTAATCAATACAAATGAATTAATTATTGCTTCATTTCAGCATACGCTGGATCATTATTATCCTGGTCAGTACAGCCGTGAGGATATTCTTCATTTCATTGGTCCGTCCTTGTTTGATACATTTTCTGCGATGGACCCTGATTTGACAGATGACATGATTCAGATGTACCGCACGTTTAATCATAAGCAGCATGATCTGCTTGTGACTGAATATGAGACCGTTATCGACACATTGAAAGTCCTGCAGGATCGAGGATTTAAGCTCGGTATTGTCACAACGAAGATACGGGATACGGTTTTAATGGGATTGAAGCTGGCCGGTTTAGAGCCGTTCTTTGAGGTCATTGTGACGCTCGATGATGTCCAAAATGAGAAGCCGCATCCGGAGCCTGTTCAGCTGGCATTATCAAAGCTCGGCAGTGATCCGCATGAAGCGGTGATGGTCGGTGATAATTATCACGATATTTTGTCTGGTCAAGCGGCAGGGACAAAAACGGCAGGTGTTGCTTGGTCTATTAAGGGAGAAGAGGCGCTTTTAAAGCATCGCCCTGATTTCATGCTGAAGAAAATGAGTGATCTCCTGGCGATTGTTGGAGCTGATTAAGTTGAGAAAAACAGATCGTTATCCTGTAAAAGGGGTCAATTCACTGCGGCAAGTCTATCGGACAGTTCCCTTTTTCAAAGTGGTGAAAAACTTCATTTTTATTCAAATGGCAAGGTACACGCCTTTTATGGGAATGAAAAATTGGATATACCGAACCTTTCTTCGTATGAAGGTCGGCGAGGATACGGCGTTCGCCTTAATGGTGATGGTTGATCTGATGTTTCCTGAGAAAATCACTGTCGGTCGAAATAGTGTGATCGGCTATAATACGACCATCTTGTCCCATGAGTATTTGATTAAAGAGTACAGACTTGGGGAAGTCTATATTGGTGATGACGTTTTAATTGGAGCTAATTCAACTATTTTACCTGGTGTGACCATTGGGGATGGTGCGATCGTATCGGCTGGTACACTTGTTCATAAGGATGTGCCAGCAGGCTCATTTGTTGGAGGAAATCCAATGCGCATGATTTATACGAAAGAAGAAATGGAAGCACGTCAATCTACGTCTGCTGAGTAGCTCGGCAGACTTTTTTGTTGACAATGTGACATGGTGTAACTATAATGATTACAACAGAGGTGAGAAAACATGAAAATCAGCAGCAGATTTACTGTCGCTGTCCATATTCTGGCCTTGCTATCACTTGAAAAAGGATCATTACAGACATCGGAGGATATCGCAGGAAGTGTGAATACAAACCCAGTGGTCATCCGCCGCATTATGAGTAAATTAAAAAAAGCAGGCCTAATCTCAACGAGTCTTGGCAAAGGCGGTTCTCAGCTGAACCGCAGTGAAGACGACATCACACTGCTCGATGTGTATAAAGCGGTTGAAGTCGTGGATGAGGGAGAATTGTTTCAAATTCATGAAAGCCCAAATCCTGACTGTCCGATCGGTGCAAATATTCAAGCGGTGCTTGAATTAATTTTATGCCGCGCTCAAAGTGCGATGGAGCAAGTACTTGCTGAGATCAAATTAAGTGAACTAACGCATGTGCTAATCAAAAAAATTGGATGATCTATTCAATTTTTTTTACCTCTGTTGTAACCGTATTAGTTACACCTTTCTTTATCAACATAAAACCATATTGCAGGAGGAGTTAACATGAAAATTGGAATTATTGGCGCAACAGGTAAAGCAGGACAAGAAATTGTGAAAGAGGCTCAATCAAGAGGACATGAAGTAACGGCGATCGTCCGAGATGCACAAAAGGTGACAGATTCATCACTAGCTGTTCTTGAGAAGGATGTGTTTCACTTGCAAGCAGAAGACATCAAAGGCTTTGATGTGATTGTAAATGCATTTGGCGCACCTGCTGGAAAAGAGCACCTTCACGTAGAAGCTGGGAAAAAGCTGATCGATATTTTAAAAGAGGCACCTGAGACTCGTTTGATCGTTGTGGGCGGAGCAGGAAGTCTATTTGTAGATGAGGCGAAAACAACAAGACTAGTGGACACACCAGAGTTTCCTAAAGAATATGCTGCTACGGCTTCACAGCAAGGAGAAAACCTAAAAGATCTTCAACAGACAGAGGGATTAAAATGGACCTTCCTCAGTCCAGCTGCGTTCTTTAATCCAGCTGGCAAACGTACAGGTTCTTACGTGAAAGGGAAAGACCATCTGATTGTCAATTCTAAAGGTGACAGCTATGTGAGCTATGCTGACTACGCCATTGCGCTGGTTGATGAGGTGGAGCAGGCAGCCCATGTTGGAGAACGTTTTACCGTTGTATCTGAAGCTGAATAATCAGTTTCATGACCGCCTAAAAATGATAAATGGGGAGTCTAACGTATGAATGAGCAAGAATTGTCTTTCATCTATGTATGGGATGCGTATTGTGGCTGGTGTTATGGATTTTCAAACAGTATCCGCACTTTGCATGAAAATCATCCGGAGATATCATTAACACTTGTGTCGGGTGGTTTATTTGTAGGGGAAAGAAGTCTTCCAATAAAGGATTATCCACACATCTCAGAAGCAAATCAGCGTATTAGTCAGCTGACTGGTGTCGAGTTTGGTGAACGTTATCAGGAGCTGCTAGCAAACGGAACGTTTCTTTTAGACTCTGAGGCTGCGGCCATTGGTTTTTCTGCATTAAGATCCATCGCACCTGAGCGCGCATTGCACTTGGCTTCATCGATGCAAAAGGCTTTTTATCAAGACGGAAAAAGCCTGAGTGATGAAGAAACGTATCGGGAGATCGCTTTGGCGCATCATCTTGATCCTGACGCAGTCATTGAACGCATGAAAACAAAAGAAGCGATGAATGATGCGTATGCCGACTTTGCGAAGGTTCATCAACTTCATGTGAACGGCTATCCTACACTTTTATTAAAAAGAGGGGATGAATACTTCAGCCTGGGCGGAGGTGCGATGACAGCTGAAAAGCTTGAAGACCGCCTGAAGGAATTATTAGAAAAATAAATCATTCAAAAACAACCTCTATGCGGATAGAGGTTGTTTTTTTACGCTTTAATGATAATCGCCTGACTGCCCATCTGTTCCCAAGAATCTTCAAACTGATCACGGTCGACTTTTTGATTCTTTTCTCCATAGGGGTTATTCAAGTAGACATGCTCCTTGTCATAGCCTGTGATGACCACGCTATGCATATTAAAGCTTACATTTATTTTGCCATTCGGTGTATTCCAAGTTTCGATGTTATCTGTTTTGTCAAAGGTGGATGTCGTAATCACCCAGACAGGATAGCCCTTTTCAAGTGATTGATAGATGGCCTTTTTAACAGGCTTTCCGGTTAAGTCGACAACTTGATCGCCTGCATATTTTTTCGCAAGCTGATAAATCGGTTCGTGGTAAACACCAAGACCCGGCCCATTCTCCATATCGCCTACAAACCCGTCATGAGGGTCTCCTTTTAAGCCATTTTCATAATTGAGCGGAACACGTTTTACTTCATTTGCCAACTTGTTTTTCGTTACATGCTCATAGCGGTTGTAATGAAGCAGCATCGCTAAGCTCGTGACTTCGCATCCGTTATAAAGCCTTGGCGCATCCATTTGATTGTAGAGGATGACGTCCATGGCTTTTTTGCTTCCTTTTAATGAATGATGTGTGGTTTCTGCTTTTTTCGTTGAACGAGTTTCTTCAGCTGCAAGTGCCGTATCGTTTTCTTTTGCTGCTTTTTGCGGCGAAGCTGTTTTCTTGACTTGATCGATTTGCGAAACGTATATAAAGCCGAAATAAACAAGACATGCGCACAACAAAGTTAAGATGAATGTCTGGATGAACTTCACTGTTAATCTCCTGTGTTATTCAATATTTTTAAGTATTATAGCACGTTCTTTCTTCGAACATACAGAAAAGGCACAGGTGTCACTTGAATGTAATAATTCCAGAATATGTTGATGAAAATAGGGGGAAATAAAAATGATTGATTTAATCGCTTTATTTTGTTAGCATATTATCATATTAGCGAACTAAAGGATTCGGAATTTTTTGTTTTAATGTGTTGGAGGTGCGGAAGAACATGTTTATGTTTGAGAAACCATATGGTATGCGAGATTCATTACCTGGATTGTATGAGACGAAGAAAAAAGTGAGACATTCTTTAACAGAGGTCATGACTGGTTGGGGTTTCCGTTTGATGGAGACACCAACGCTTGAATTTTACGATACAGTCGGTGTTCAATCGGCAATTACAGATACACAGCTCTTTAAGCTGCTTGATCAAAACGGGCAAACCCTTGTACTGAGACCTGATATGACGGGGCCGATTGCAAGAGTGGCGGCTTCCAAGCTTCACCAGCAGGCGTATCCGCTTCGTGTTGGGTATGCAGCCAACGTGTTCCGAGCGCAGGAAAGAGAAGGCGGAAGGCCGTCAGAATTTGAGCAGGTCGGAATTGAATTGATTGGTGATGGTTCGATTAGTGCAGATGCTGAAGTCATCGCACTTGCCGTATTTGCCTTAAAAAATGCCGGGCTAAGGTCCTTCAAAATCGCGATCGGGCATGTCGCTTTAGCAGAGACGTTATTTGTCGATGTACTCGGAAATACAGAGCGTGCAAATGTCCTTCGCCGCTTCTTATATGAAAAGAATTATGTGGGATACCGTCAGCATGTGAAACAATTACCGCTCTCCTCCATCGATAAAACGAGGCTGTTACAGCTTTTAGAGTTAAGAGGCGGCCAAGAGGTTATAGGGCGGGCAGAGGAAATCGTCGTTTCACAAGAAGGAAAAGAAGTGCTCGCACAGTTAAAGTCGCTTTGGGAGACACTTGAAGATTACGGCTGTACAGAATATATCCGTTTAGATTTAAGCATGGTGAGTCATATGAGCTATTATACGGGTATTTTGTTTGAAGTATTTGCAGATCATGTTGGGTCGGTCATCGGAAGCGGCGGGAGATATGATCAATTGCTTGCTCATTTTGATGCACCTGCACCAGCTACAGGGTTCGGACTTCGACTAGACCGTCTTCTTGAAGCGCTCGATGCAAAAGAAATTGTTGAGCCGCAGGAGGCTGTGATTTTTAGCAAAGAACAAAGACTGGAAGCTTTTGCTTTTGCAGAAAAGGAGCGGTCAAAAGGGAAAAAGATCGTCCTGCAAGACTTAGCGGGGATTGAAAATATTGACGCGATGACCAAGGCATTTGAGCAGGTGACTTATTTTATCGGTGCTAGAAAGGAAGAGCAAAATGGGTAAAGTGTTGACGATGGCGATGCCAAAGGGCCGGATATTTGAAGAAGCAGCAGGGCTGTTAAGACAGGCGGGGTACCAGCTGCCAGAGGAATTCGAGGATTCAAGAAAATTAATCATTGATGTACCAGAAGAAAACCTCCGCTTTATTTTAGCCAAGCCAATGGATGTGACCACCTACGTAGAGCACGGCGTGGCGGATGTTGGCATTGCAGGGAAGGATGTCATGCTTGAAGAAGCTCGTGATGTGTACGAAGTGCTCGATTTAAACATCAGTAAATGTCATTTAGCTGTTGCTGGCTTGCCAGGAGCGAGCTGGGGGGGTGTCGCACCGCGTGTGGCGACAAAGTACCCAAATGTTGCATCGTCCTATTTTAGAGAGCAAGGGGAGCAGGTGGAGATCATTAAGCTGAATGGTTCCATTGAATTAGCACCGCTCATTGGGCTTGCCGATCGCATTGTGGACATTGTCTCCACAGGTCAAACACTAAAGGAAAATGGCCTTGTGGAAACGGAGCATATTTGTGATATCACGTCACGTTTTATTGTCAATCCTGTGAGCTATAGGATGAAGGATAACGTGATCGATGAAATGGCGCAGCGTCTTGCAAGAATCATTGAAGGAGAAGGGGAGGAATCATCATGAACATCACCTGCATACAAGAAGGTGAGACAGATACTCTCTCACTCAAACGGTCTTTAGATACAGGAACAGAAGAGCAGCGTCAGGCTGTTCAGCGCATTATACAAGAAGTGAGAACAAATGGTGATGAAGCTGTACGGTCTTTTACAAAGCAATTTGACGGGGTGTTGATTGAAGATCCACTTGTCACAGAGGAGGAAATGGCAAAAGCCTGCGACCGCTTGGACAAAGAGATGGTTCAAATTATTCAAACGGCTATCAAGCATATTCGCACATACCACGAGCGCCAGCTGACGTCCTCTTGGTTTTATCACCAAAAGGACGGCTCAATGCTAGGACAAAAGGTAACACCGCTTGATACAGTAGGTGTGTATGTCCCCGGTGGAACAGCTGCCTATCCATCATCTGTATTAATGAATGTGATCCCTGCGCTAGTCGCAGGCGTTGAACGAATCGTTCTTGTGACACCCCCTGGGAAAGATGGCTGTCTCTCTGACGCTGTCTTGGCTGCGGCGAAGGAGCTTGGTATTTCTGAGATGTATAAAATGGGCGGTGCACAGGCGGTTGCGGCACTTGCCTATGGAACGGAAAGCATCAAACCTGTTGATAAAATCACAGGTCCAGGCAACATTTATGTCGCGCTGGCAAAGCGGGAAGTATTTGGTCAGGTAGACATTGATATGATTGCAGGCCCAAGTGAAATTGCAATCCTAGCAGACGAAACAGCAGTCGCGCATGAGGTAGCGGCGGATTTACTTTCGCAGGCAGAGCATGATGCGCTGGCATCTAGTATTTTGGTGACACCGTCTAAGACACTTGCTGAAAGCGTGCAGGCTGAAGTAAGAAAGCAGATTGATAGTTTACCGAGAAAATCAATCGCAGCAAAATCTATACAAGATCATGGCCGTATTTACGTGACAGAATCAATCGATCGTGCAGTAGACGTCATCAATCAATTAGCACCAGAGCACTTAGAGGTGCTGACAGCATACCCAGAATCACTTCTTGGTCAAATCAAGCATGCTGGTGCGATTTTCTTGGGACGATATAGTCCAGAGCCGGTGGGCGATTATTTTGCAGGGCCGAATCATGTGCTGCCAACAAACGGAACAGCTCGATTCTCCAGTCCGCTTGGTGTGACTGATTTTCAAAAGAAAACGAGCATTATTTCATATAGTCAAGAAGCCTTTGAAACACACCGGGAAAGCATTGCGGCTTTTGCCAGATTAGAAGGGCTTGAAGCACATGCAAGGTCGATTGAAGCGAGAAAGCGGGAGGAATCGTAATGAGACAGGCGGAAACATCGAGAAAAACAAATGAAACAAACATTTCATTAGCGCTAGAAATTGATGGAGAAGGAAAAGCGGATATTCAAACAGATGTCCCTTTTATGACGCACATGCTCGATTTATTTACGAAGCATGGACACTTTAATTTGACCGTCGATGCGAAAGGAGATACGGATGTTGATGATCACCACACAACAGAAGATATCGGCATTGTACTTGGGCAAATGTTTAAGGAAGCGTTAGGCGATAAAAAGGGAATTAAGCGGTATGGATCAAGCTTTGTTCCGATGGATGAAACACTTGCCCAGGTCGTGGTCGACTTAAGCAATCGTCCTCATTTGGAAATGAGAGCGGCCTTTCCAAGTCAAAAGGTTGGTACCTTTGATACAGAGCTAGTGCATGAGTTTCTGTGGAAATTTGCACTTGAAGCCCGGATCAACCTTCATGTCATTGTTCACTACGGAACCAATACACATCATATAATTGAAGCCATTTTTAAAGCGATGGCACGTGCCTTAGATGAAGCAACAACCATTGATCCACGTGTGAAAGGAATTCCTTCAACAAAGGGGATGCTCTAATGATCGGAGTCATTGATTACGGAATGGGAAATTTGTTCAGCGTATCAAAAGCACTGGAACGAGCGGGTGCCCGCTATATCGTCTCCTCTGATGTAGAGGAGCTGAAAAAAGCAGATGCTTATATTTTGCCTGGGGTCGGTTCGTTTCATGATGCAATGCAGCTGTTAAAAGAGACTGGACTTGAGGCGTTTATCCATCAAGTCGTAGAGGAAGGAAAGCTGTTATTCGGCATTTGCCTTGGCATGCAGCTGTTATTTGAAGAAAGCGAAGAGGCAGGACACACAAAAGGATTGGGTCTGTTAAAAGGGCGTGTCGTTCTTTTAAAGGATTGTGATCAGGACGGGCAAAGGCTGAAGGTACCTCATATGGGGTGGAATGAGCTCACGTTTCATCAGCCCTCCCCATTGTTTGACGGTGTGCCAGAAGGATTTGCGTACTTTGTTCACTCTTATTATGTGAGTGATATGAATCCAGATGAGCAATTAGCAAGCGCGGACTATGGTGTTCAAGTACCAGCTGTTGTTGGCAAGGGAAATGTGCTTGGAGCACAGTTTCACCCTGAAAAAAGCAGTACAACGGGAATGGCGCTGCTCAAACAATTTATTCAATTAGCAAACGAACAGAGGGTGAACAAATGAGTGAGTTTACATTATATCCAGCGATTGATATGAGAAATGGCAAATGTGTACGTCTTGTGCAAGGAGATTATGATCAAGAAACCATTTATGGAGATTCACCGCTCGACATGGCCGCGCAATTTGTAAAAGAAGGAGCTAAATGGATTCATCTTGTCGATCTAGATGGTGCAAAAGCAGGGAAACGTGTCAATCATGAGCATGTGCTGGCGATTGCTTCCTCCTTAGATGTGAAGGTACAAATCGGCGGCGGTATTCGGACGGAAGAAGACGTTGCCTTTTATTTAAAGAGCGGCGTAGATAGAGTGATTCTCGGCAGCTCAGCTGTTTCGAACCCAGTCTTTGTGAAAAAAATGCTGGCGCAATATGGAGAGAAAATCGCAATTGGGATTGATGCGCGAAATGGCTTTGTATCAACTGAAGGATGGCTTGAAACGTCTAAAGTGAAGGCAGAGGAACTCGGCAGGGAATTGGCAAAGGAAGGCGCAGAGGTCTTTATTTTTACCGATATTCAAATGGATGGCATGCTGTCTGGTCCCAATGTAGAAAGCACGGTTCGCTTAGCAGAAGCAACCGGCAAACAAGTGATTGCTTCAGGTGGTGTCAGCGCAGTAGCTGATCTTCAAAAGCTGTCAGCGCAAAAACAGTCTGGTGTGTCTGGTGCGATCGTTGGAAAAGCACTTTACACAAAGCAGTTTACTTTAGCAGAAGCATTTGAAGGGCTTGACCGCATATGATGACAAAACGAATCATCCCATGTCTTGATGTGAAGGAAGGGCGTGTTGTCAAAGGGGTGCAATTCCTAGGCTTAAAGGATGCTGGTGATCCGGTCGAATTAGCGCAGATCTATGATGAGGAAGGGGCGGATGAACTTGTCTTCCTTGATATTTCCGCTTCTCATGAAGGCCGGAAAACGATGGTGGATGTGGTCAAACAAGTCGCGTCCACTCTTGCGATACCATTTACGGTGGGAGGCGGGATTAACCACCTTGATGACATGAAGCGTATATTAAGAGCGGGTGCAGACAAAGTATCTGTCAACACAGCAGCTGTGTTAAGGCCGGAACTGATTTCAGAAGGTGCTGACTTTTTTGGCTCCCAGTGTATCGTTGTTGCAATTGATGCAAAATACGATGAAGAGAAAAAAGCATACATGGTCTATACACACGGAGGACGCCGTCAAACAGATTTAGAGGTCAGCGACTGGGCGAAGGAAGCTGTGCAGAGAGGGGCAGGAGAGATTTTGCTGACAAGTATGGATGCCGATGGTGAAAAGACAGGCTTTGACCATCGATTGACAAAGCTTGTATCAGAGGCAGTCAATGTGCCAGTTATTGCTTCTGGCGGCGCTGGCAATGCCCAGCATATGCTCGAGGCCTTTACAAAAGGAGAAGCTGATGCAGCATTAGCAGCATCTATTTTCCATTATAAAGAAACCTCCATTCATGAGGTGAAGACATATTTGAGAGAACACGGGGTGAAGGTCAGATGAAACAGGCAAATGAATTAACCTTTAATGAGGCAGGCCTGATTCCTGCGATTGTACAGGATGCTCAAAGTAAGGAAGTATTGACGCTTGCGTATATGAATCAAGAATCCTATGAAAAAACGCTGGAGACAGGTGAAACATGGTTTTATAGCCGGTCGAGAAACGAGCTTTGGCACAAAGGCGCCACCTCTGGACATACCCAGCAAGTGATTTCTATTCGATATGACTGTGACAAGGACGCTCTGCTTGTCCTTGTCGCGCCAAGCGGCCCAGCCTGCCATACTGGCAGCTATAGCTGTTTTTCGGAAGAAGGCGTGAAGCGCCAAAGCGAAGAGCAGGATCGTTTTGCGATATTAAATGAACTTGAACAGGTCATTGCAAAGCGTCAGGCGGAAATGCCAGAAGGGGCTTATACAACCTATCTATTTGAAAAAGGGGTCGATAAAATCCTGAAAAAGGTAGGGGAAGAGGCGTCTGAGGTGATCATTGCAGCGAAAAACCGGGATCAAGAAGAATTGAAATGGGAAACTGCTGACCTCCTCTATCATCTTCTTGTATTATTACGCGAACAGCAATTGCCGCTTGATGATGTATTAAAGGTATTAAAAAAACGTCATCAAGGTGAATGAAAAGCCGGGGGATATCCCTGGCTTTTTTATTTTAAATGAAAAACAAATCCTTCCTTTCTTTTTGTTCTATGTGACGACTGGTGAAGTATGTTATACTACACACGGTACACTGTTCGAAATGGAGGGTATCGGTGAGTAAATACACTTCTCAAAATAATCACACACAAGTCGTCCAGCTATTTCAAGATGGGCATTACTTTTTTCATAAAGGTCTTAAAGCATATAGAGAAAGAAATCTGTCCAGAGCAAGTAAGCTGATACAGCGGGCCATCGTACTTGAGCCTGAAAATGTAGAAATGCTGTCACAGCTTGCCATTATTTATACTGAAATGGGTCATTACCAGCAATCAAACGAACTGCTTGATTTTATCCTTGAACACATCGATGAAAACATGTCTGAGTGCCACTATTTTAAAGCCAATAATTATGCGAATCTCGGACTGTTTCAAGAGGCATATAAATCAGCTACTGCTTATGCCGCGCTGGAAGAGAACGGGGAATTTGCGGATGAAAATGAAGACCTTCTTGACCTGCTCGATATGAGCGACGAAGAGGACGAAGATTTTCCTTATGATCAGGATGACCTGATTGTGAAGCAGGATCAAGCAAACCATTTGCTAGAAAGCGGCAGACTCGATGAAGCCATTGAGATGCTGGAACAGATGATTGTTGAGTATCCAGAATTTTGGTCAGCGTATAATAATCTTGCTTTGGCCTATTTTTATTCTGGCCGAATCCATCAGGCGAAAGAAATGTTGAACCGGGTCCTTCTTGAAAATCCCGGTAATCTGCATGCCCTTTGCAATCAGCTTGTCTTCTACCATTATGAGAAAGAAGAAGAGAAGGTCAACATGTTAGCGAAGCAATTAACGCACGTGTATCCAATACTAAGTGAACAGCGTTATAAGCTTGGCGCAACATTTGCCCTTGTGGGAGAATTTGAATGGGCCTTTAAATGGCTTTATTCTTTGTACAAAACAGGTTTTCAGGGAGATAGTACATTTTTATACTGGCTTGCAAGCGCAGCCTATCATACAGGCCACAAAACGCTCGCCCAAACGGTTTGGGATAAGATGGTTGAAGAAGATATCGACGCAGATGAAATCAAGCCGTGGCAGGATAAACCTGAGGAGACTGAGCCAATGGTCTCGATTGAGGAACGGCTGACTGCGTACTATGTCAGTAAACAAAAAGGGGAACGTGACGTACTGCAGTCTGTCCTTGATGCACGCGCAGCGAAAACGGCCTTTGAACAGCAATTTATAGAACTGCTTTTGTATGAAGACGAAATGAAAGAAAAGTCTTTTTCAGAAGATGCTGTTTTTGCAAAACAGGCGGCATCCAGTCTGGAGGAAGCGGTTCAGCCTGACAGCCATATGCCTTATTTTTGGTTATTCCATATTATTCAGCAGGCACGTGCTTCTGGTATTGATAAGAAAAATGCGCCTGCCTGGGCAGCAGCATCTTATTATCTATGGATGAATGAACAAGAAGAAGCAGCTGTCAGCAAAAAAGACGTTGCGTCCGCTTTTCAGATCAGTGTTCAAACACTGTCTAAATACGAACGAGAGATCTGTACGTTAATAGATTAAATAGGTAAATAGATTCAGAACATCCCAGCATGGCCGAAAAGGTCATGCTTTTTTCTTGGATAAAAAGGTGTGATTTGCAAGGAATTGGCGAAGTATGACAATCACGACATGTTTTTGAAACATAAATGTAATAAAAATATTAGCTCATTTTGTCGATGTCTCATGTATAATGAAAATCGTGGATTAAAACAAAGATAGATATTTAAATATTTTACTATACATAATGAAACACCTAGTGATAGAAACAATCTGGTCAACATCTGACTGAACAATCAGGAAGAAAGACATAGAGAGCACAGATTGGTCGCAGAGAATTTGCTGCTTTCTAATGTCGCTTGGGAAATTGTCAAAGGAGGAACTATTCGTGAAAAAGTTTATTACTTTCGGTTTAGCTTCGGTGATCGGAGCAAGCGGTTTATTTATTCCATTTACGCATGAAGCAAACGCACAGAACTTTGAACAAAAGAAACAAGAACTAGACAGCAAGCAATCTGAGGTAAACAAGAATCTTCAAAAGAAAAAAGAAGAGCTTTCAAAGCTTGAAGCAAAACAAGAGGCACTTGCACAAAAGCTTAAGGATATTGATGAGAAAGCTTTAAAAACAAGTGATCAAATCGAAGAAAAACAAAAAGAAAATGAAAAAACAAAAAAAGAAATCAAAGCACTGAAAAAAGAAATTGCTGATACAGAAAAACGTATTGAGGATAGAAACAAATTCTTGAAAAAGCGTGTACGTGCTCTTCAAGAGAGCGGCGGTTCTACGAAATACATAGATGTATTACTAGGAGCAAAAAGCTTTAGCGATTTCATCAGCCGTGCAGGTGCAGTATCTACACTGATCAACGCAGACAGTGAAATCATTAAAGAGCAGGAAAAAGACAAAGCAGAACTTCAAAAGTCTGAAAACGAATTAAACACAAAGCTTGAAAATGTGCAAAACACACTTGCAAAGCTTGAAACGCTTCAATCAGACTTGAATAAACAGCTTGATGAAAAAGACAAGCTATTCAAGCAAGTGAAAAAGCAAAAAGGAAGTGCTTTTTCTGAAATCAGCGAGTTAAACAGTGAGGCTAACAGCATTGCATCTGAAAAAGACGCAACAATCGCTGCACAAAAACAAGCTGAAAAAGAAGCAAGAGAAGCAGCTCAAAAAGCAAAAGAAGAAAAAGCGCAAAGACAACAGCAGCAGCGTCAAGCTAGTGTCCAAGCGGAAGACAACAGCTCAAATAACGATAGCAGCCCGTCTTCAAGTAACAGTGGATCATCTAATGACAACAACAATAATAACAACAGCAGTTCACCAAGCAAGAAGCCATCTTCTCGCGGCGGATCACCTGTCAGCAGTAACGTAGGCGGAATTGAAGGTGCGATCAGCACAGGTTCTAGTATTGTTGGACAATCTCCATATAAATGGGGCGGCGGCAGATCACAAGCCGATATTGACGCACGTCGTTTTGACTGTTCTTCATTCGTTCGCTGGGCATTCGCATCAGCAGGCATCAACCTTGGGCCAGTTGGCGGTACAACAACCGATACGCTTGTAGGTAAGGGAAGAGCTGTAAGTGCATCTGACATGAAACGTGGAGACCTTGTGTTCTTTGATACGTATAAAGTAAATGGACACGTTGGTATTTACTTAGGAAATGGTACATTCTTGAACGATAACAGCTCTCATGGTGTTTCGATTGATTCAATGAATAACTCTTATTGGAAAAGATATTTTAATGGCGTTGTAAGAAGAGTCGTTGAATAAATCATTACTTTTTATATAACCGTAAACAGGCTTCCTTAAACAGCAGTTTAAGGAAGCTTTTTCTTTTTTTGAAGATATGAGCAAATGATTCGCTTATTCCCCGCAGATTTAATAGGATATGGGTAAGGAATAAAAGCTAAGAGTGGAAATGATGCTCTCTGTCATGAATGGAAGCATCACCCAAGGGCATTCTAATAAGAAATGCGAGCAGCAATTGAAGAGGGAGTGACAGTTGTGTCAGAAGAAAAAATCTACGATACGATCATCATTGGAGCGGGTCCTGCCGGAATGACAGCCGCTGTTTATACATCACGGGGAAATCTTTCAACATTAATGATTGAAAGAGGAATTCCAGGCGGACAAATGGCGAATACGGAAGATGTCGAGAACTATCCTGGCTTTGAAAGCATTTTAGGGCCGGAACTTTCAAATAAAATGTTTGAGCATGCGAAGAAATTCGGTGCAGAGTATGCATATGGCGATATTAAAGAAATCGTGAACGGTGAAGAATATAAAATCGTCAAAGCCGGCTCAAAAGAATACAAAGGACGCTCTGTCATTATCGCGGCAGGGGCTGAATACAAAAAAATCGGTGCACCAGGTGAAAAAGAACTTGGCGGCCGCGGCGTATCATATTGTGCAGTATGTGACGGGGCATTCTTTAAAAACAAAGAGCTTGTCGTCATCGGCGGCGGTGATTCTGCGGTAGAAGAGGGTGTGTATCTCACACGCTTCGCTTCTAAAGTAACGATTATTCATAGACGCGATAAACTTCGTGCACAAAGCATTTTACAAGCACGCGCCTTTGATAATGAAAAAATTGACTTCAAGTGGAACAAAACCGTCAAACAGATCAATGAAGAAAACGGGAAAGTCGGCAGTGTGACATTGGTTGATACGGTGACTGGTGAAGAAGAAGACTTTAAAACAGACGGCGCCTTTATCTATATCGGCATGCTGCCACTGTCTAAACCATTTGAAAATCTCGGCATTACAAATAAAGAAGGCTACATTGAGACAAACGAAAGAATGGAAACAAGAGTGGAAGGTATTTTCGCCGCTGGTGACATTCGTGAAAAAACACTTCGTCAAATTGTGACAGCAACAGGTGACGGAAGTATTGCAGCACAAAGCGCACAGCATTATGTAGAAGAGCTTGCTGAAAAACTCAAAGCAACGAAATAAAAGGCTGTCGTAAATCCTTAATATAGCGTCATGGGCTTTTAACTGGAATGTAACACGGGTGAAATAATTTTCCGTTATGATGAAACTAGTAATTGACCCCCTTTTATAAGGAATACATGTTTGGCACGGATGTGAATCCGTGTCCTTTTTTTTGCCTGAAATCAGAAATTCACTAGATGTTCACAAATGACGCATGGAGAACCATTAGATGCTGTAAAATAAAGAGTAGAGAAATTGCCCGTTACACGATTCAAACGAAAACCGGTCTGTTTTCGGGGAAGAACGGGCATGTTCATTGTGGGAGTCAGGTTGAACCTGTATAATAAGTTAAAGACATAAAAGAGTAGGTGACAGCTGATGCAACGAGTAACCAATTGTGTGCTGCATCACGAAGATCAAGTTCTCTTGCTGCAAAAGCCAAGACGGGGCTGGTGGGTAGCACCGGGCGGCAAAATGGAAAGCGGAGAATCGGTCAAGGATTCAGTCGTTCGAGAATATAGAGAAGAAACAGGTATTTATATTTTAAATCCGCAGCTGAAAGGTGTTTTTACCTTTATCATAAAAGAAGGCGATCAAATCGTTCAAGAGTGGATGATGTTCACCTTCATGGCAGATTCATTTACCGGAAAAAACGTAACAGAGTCAGAGGAAGGCGTTTTAAAATGGCATGACGTAAAGGATGTGCCTGATTTGCCGATGGCCCCAGGAGATTCCCATATTCTTGATTTCATGCTTAAAGGAAAAGGACTACTGCACGGCACTTTTACGTATACACCCGACTTTGAGCTGATTGCTTATCGGTTAGATCCTCAGGGAGAATAATACATGAACCGTTTTCATAAAGAAGGAGAGGAAGCAGGCATGAATACACACAAACAAGAAGATATTCAGCTTGTGATTATTACAGGAATGTCAGGTGCGGGGAAAACCGTCGCCATTCAAAGCTTTGAAGATTTAGGCTACTTTTGTGTTGATAACCTGCCGCCATCACTTTTACCGAAGTTCTTAGAGCTCATGAAGGAATCGAATTCCAAGATGAGCAAGGTCGCTCTTGTGATGGATTTGCGCGGACGCGAATTTTTTGACAGCTTAATTGCCGCCTTAGATGAAATGAGTGATCTTGACTGGATCACGCCAAGAATTCTATTTTTAGATGCAAATGATAAGGTGCTTGTCTCAAGATACAAAGAAACGAGACGTTCGCATCCCCTTGCGACAACAGGTTTGCCGCTCGAAGGAATTGAAATGGAGCGCGAGCTGTTAGAGGAGTTAAAAGGCCGGTCTCAAATGATTTTTGATACATCGGATTTAAAACCGAAACAGCTGCGAGAAAAAATTGTCACGCATTTTGCCACCAATCAAGGACAGGTGTTTACAGTAAATGTGATGTCCTTTGGTTTTAAATACGGCCTGCCGATTGATGCTGATCTTGTCTTTGACGTGAGATTCCTGCCGAATCCTTACTATATTGAGAGCATGCGTCCACAGACTGGAAACGATGAAGAAGTGCGCTCCTATGTGATGAAATGGAGTGAAACGCAAAAATTCACAGAGAAATTAATCGATCTCCTCAGCTTTATGCTTCCGTCCTATAAACGGGAAGGAAAAAGCCAGCTTGTGATTGCCATCGGCTGTACAGGCGGACAGCATCGATCTGTGACACTGGCCAACTATTTATCGGAGTATTTTAAAAACGATTACTATACACATGTCACTCACCGGGACATTGAAAAGAGAAGCAGAAAATAGATGACGACACTACCAAAGGTGGTCATTCTTGGCGGGGGCACTGGCTTATCTGTTTTGCTCAGAGGGCTTAAAACGAAGCCAGTGGACATTACCGCTATTGTAACGGTTGCTGACGACGGAGGCAGCTCAGGCAGACTGCGGCATGATTTGAATATTCCCCCTCCAGGAGATATTCGAAACGTCCTTGCGGCTCTCTCTGATGTGGAACCGCTAGTAGAAGATCTATTTCAGCACCGTTTTAACAAAGGGAATGACTTAACAGGCCACTCACTCGGCAACCTCATTCTTGCGGCCATGACAAATATAACCGGTGATTTTTTTCATGCCGTCACTGAAATGAGTAAGGTTTTAAATGTGAGAGGAAAAGTATTGCCAGCAGCAAATTCAAGTGTTGTTCTTCATGCTGAATTAGAAAATGGGCAAATGGTGACAGGAGAATCGAAAATTCCCACCTATGGTGAGCGAATCAAACGAGTGTTCCTCACACCCGATACGATTGAACCACTGCCAGAATCCATTCAAGTCATTCGTGAGGCGGATTTGATCGTCATTGGGCCCGGCAGCCTGTATACAAGTATTTTACCAAACTTGCTTGTCCCGCATATTGGAGAAGAAGTGATTCGCTCTAAGGCGAAAAAAGTATATATTTGCAATGTCATGACGCAGCCGGGGGAAACGCTTTCCTACAGTGCAGCTGATCATGTTCAGGCATTAAATGATCATATGGATCGTCCATTTATCGATACGATTTTTGTGAACAATAAAGAAATTCCAGAAGAAATCAAAGCAAAATATGCAGAAGAACAGGCACAGCCTGTCCAATTCGACACAGATGCACTGAAAGCAATGGGACTAGAAGTGATTCCTGGAGAAATCATTACATATGACCAGCATGTCATTCGTCATGACACGCTGAAAGTAGCCTCGCTGCTTGTCGACCTGCTGCATCAGAAAAAATAGGAATGGGGGTGGCAAGGATGTCATTTGCATCCGAAACAAAAAAAGAGCTGACTAATCTGGACGTGAAGGACTGCTGCACAAAAGCAGAGCTTTCTGCCCTCATCCGTATGAACGGTTCATTATCTTTCTCTAATCGAAAATTGATTTTAGATATACAGACAGAGAACGCAGCCATTGCAAGACGGATTTATACGCTGCTCAAGAAGAAATACGATGTGACAGTCGAACTGCTCGTCCGTAAAAAAATGAGATTGAAAAAGAATAACGTGTATATTGTCAGACTGGTAGAACGAGCGAGAACCATTTTAGAGGATTTAAAAATATTAGGTGAGCAATTTGTATTTGAGCGCAATATTTCAGAAGAGCTTGTGAAGAAAAGATGCTGCAAGCGCTCCTATATGAGAGGTGCTTTTTTAGCAGGCGGTTCTGTGAATAACCCAGAAACGTCCTCCTATCACCTTGAAATTTTTTCACTATATAAAGAACATAATGATGCCCTTTGTGAGCTGATGAATCAATTTCATCTCAATAGTAAAACACTTGAGCGCAAAAAAGGGTACATTACGTACATGAAGGAAGCAGAAAAAATCACGGAATTCTTAAGTGTTGTGGGCGCTCATAACTCACTGCTCCGCTTTGAAGATGTGCGGATCGTCCGAGATATGAGGAACTCCGTCAACCGGCTCGTCAATTGTGAAACAGCAAACTTGAATAAAACGATTGGTGCATCACTGCGTCAGGTCGAGAACATTCAATTCATTGATGAAAAAATTGGACTTGATGCCCTGCCGGAAAAGCTTCGTGAAATTGCCAAACTGCGAGTCGACTATCAAGAGGTCACGCTGAAGGAACTTGGGGAAATGGTAGAAAGCGGCAAGATCAGCAAGTCAGGGATTAACCACCGTTTAAGAAAGCTAGATCAAATCGCAGAACAATTACGAAACGGACAAGCTGTTACACTCAAATAGGAGAATGAAAAAGGGAGGCAGATCATATGGTGGAAAAAACGGTCACCATCCAGCTGAAAACAGGCTTGCAGGCACGTCCAGCTGCTTTGTTCGTACAAGAAGCCAATCGCTTTGGTGCTGATATTTTTCTAGAGAAAGATGGGAAAAAAGTCAATGCGAAAAGCATTATGGGTCTCATGAGTCTTGCGATCAGCTCTGGGGTTACTGTCACACTGATCGCAGATGGTGCGGATGAGCAAGAAGCCATTGAGGCGTTAACGGATTTTATCAATCAAGAAAACTGAGTCTCTTCAAAGGCTCAGTTTTTTTAGGAGGGAATGTCATGATTCAATCAGCTTTTTTACAGAAGATCGAATATGAAGGCCAGTCCATCACCTTTGATGACTTGCCTGTAGTATTAAAAAAAATGGCCTTTACCTTTCCGTTTGAAAATAGAGCTGTTCTGAACAAACAATCCTACGCTTTGAATCAAGAAGGGTTGAAGCAGCATCTACTTGAAGGAAACAGAGGAGGTCTTTGTTACGATCTCAATCCTCTCTTATACTATGTGTTAAAAGAGGCAGGGCTCTCTGTACAGCTTCTTCAAGGCACAGTGTATAACAAAGAAGCGGGTACGTGGGCAATTGATGGCACGCATGTAGCCATCATGTTGAAGCATCACAACGAACGCTTCCTCATTGATGCGGGATTTGGTGTGAATTTACCTCTTCAACCTGTGCCTTTTACAGGAGATTGGGTGGAAGGAGGGTCAATGCGGTTTCGCGTCAAAGCTGAGGAAACCGAAAAAGGGACACATCTGCTCCAATTAGATAAGGGAGATGGCGCTGAAACAGGCTATGCTTTCACATTGAACGAGGTGGACGAGGCTGTATTGGCCCAAATGAGACACGAGATTTATGAAAATGAATCCTCTCCATTTAACAAAAGACCGCTTGCCTCAAAGCTCACGCCAACAGGACGTGTGGTCGTTACTGAGGATCATGTCACCACACATGAGCATGAAGAAGTGTCGAAAAAGCCGCTGCCGATTCCTTTTGAGGATTACGTGAAAAACCTGATACCGTAAACCACCATACGAAAAGACAGCCCCAGATCAAATAGGGCTGTCTTTTTTGATTATCGAATACGGGTGAAAGTCGCATAATGGTCTGTTGTTTTGTAAATGAGCCAGTCGCTTGAATACACAAGACGGTCAGCATTGCGGAAGCCTGAAACGTAGTTGATGTCTGCCTCACGCCATGTTCGGCCGCTTGCTGAAGGAAGACGTCCCTCCCGGTTTGAGAAAATATCTCCACCAATGCTTTTACCTGGCGCCACCTCGGCTAGATTTCCCTTAGATGCCACCCATCCGAGAGCACTTGCTTGTGATTTCGTAATGTAGTTATCAGGCAGTCGTTTGTAGCGAATTAAATAATCTGCTACACCATCAAACGTATTAATGACGGCAAGGGTACGCACATCCGGCGTGAGCTGAATAGAAGCAGTTTCAGTTGTGGCTGTTGGTGTAAGAGGTGTTTCTGCATGAGCTTGCTGCGGGACAAATCCAGAAAACAGAATAGCAGCGATCAGAGCGAACATAGTAAAAACCGAACTTAATCTTTTCATCTTCATCCTCCTATTAAGGAAATCGGTTGCCGTCCTCTTGATGCTTGTCTAGCTCATATTATAGCACCCGAACATAAAGGAAATGTAAAGAATCAGGATATTTGCTAAAATGAGTCTTTTCTCCTGATGTCTCCTAAAAGAAATAAATAAAAAGACGCAGTTTCTGCGTCTTTCAGCGTGTAGACAAACCCTCGCATTCTTTGTCAGTCCTGCGCGCTGGTGCTCACGAATGTCAAATTCGCTCCGCAAAAGTAGCCGTTCTTCCTAGACTGCAAAGGTTTTCTATCACGCTGAAAAGAAGACAAAGAGCTAAAATAAAGATCATTTTAGCCCTTTGTCAACAATCTGAAAGACGCAGTTTCTGCGTCTTATCTGTTCAAGATGAAGCAAGCTCCTTCACAACATCAACAGGCGCCTTCCCATCTATTCCATGAATCACATTATGAATGGCTCGTTTCAGCATGAGATCCCTTGTTGTTTCAGTAGCGGAACCGATGTGAGGGGCTAAGGTGACATTATTCATCTCTTTGAAAGGATGATCCTCTTGAAGCGGTTCCTGCTCATACACATCAAGACCAGCGCCTTTGATCCATCCCTCCTGAAGTGCTTGAATGAGGCTTTTTTCATCCACTGTTTTCCCGCGGGAAATGTTTACAAATAAAGCCGTTTGCTTCATTAACTTCAATTCTCGTTTCCCTATCATATGATATGTTTCCTCGGTCAGCGGTGTAATCAACACGATGATATCAGCTTGTTTTAAAAGATCATCAAGTGCACAATAGACAGCGCCATACGCCGTTTCAGCCTTTTCATTCCGGCTTCGGTTATGATAAAGAACGTTCATATCAAAACCATGTGCTGCCCGTTTGGCCACTTGTTCTCCTATACGTCCCATGCCAATAATACCGAGCGTTTGGTGATGTACGTCGATGCCAAAGATCTCTTCCTCCTGTACGAATTTCGTCCATTTTCCTTCACGGATAAAACGGTCAAGCTCGGCGATTCTTCGCGCAGAGGAGAGAATGAGCGAAAAGGCAAGGTCAGCCACGGTATGATCGAGGGTATAAGGAGTGTGCGTACCAATCACGCCTCTTTGCCTCATCGCTTCTATATCGAAATTGTCATAGCCGACAGAGTTATTACTCACCACCTTGAGTTTTGGTGCGTGATCTAACAGCTCTTGATCGATTTTTGTTCCAGACGTTAAAAGACCATCAGCGTGCTGCAGCTTCTCAAACAAAATGTCTCTTGGAATAGGGTCTTTGGATTGCCATATCTCGTATGTACAATGTTCCTTTAGCATTTCTTCAAAAGAGGCAGGTAAGGGTTTGGCGACAAAAATGTGTGGTGTCACAGTCAATTCGCTCCTTTCACATGGTCATCTTACTCCTTTTATTATATAGCAACGATTTCGGCAGAACACGTTTGAATGTTAGCAGCTCAATATTTAATATACTGAAATAACGGTAAAGAAAGACATTTTCTTAGTGAAAAAGTAGATTCTTATGCCATCTGATGCATTTTTTATCTATATAAAAATAAGCTGATAGTAGATTATACATGTGAAATTGCAAAATTTTACGAGAGATTATCTGACAAACTGGAAAATAGATCGAGACTTTTTGGTAGAAAATTTATTATATTTGAAATGTATTAAACGGGATGGTCATTTTCTACTAAACCATTTTATTGTCTTTTGGTGTGATGAGAACAATAGATTGAAAACAAACCCGCGAAGCCGTTGGGATGCAGCGTAAAATAGAGAAAATGATGATATTTCTTCTCATCGTTTTCTCATTTTTTTCTTTTTTTTCTATCATTTTTCTTCTCTATTCTTGAGAACACAAGAAAGAAAAGGAGGACAGGCACGAGCTTACGTTACTTAAAAAAAGATGGGAGATGGCAAAATGGAGTCAAAATTAGAACAGATTCTTCGGCACAATTCAGAGTTTGTGAATAAGAGACATTATGAGCCTTACAAAGCGGGGAAATTTCCTGAGAAAAAACTGGTTATTTTAACGTGCATGGATACCCGTCTTTTGGAATTATTGCCGCAATCTATGGGACTGCGCAACGGGGATGCAAAAATCATTAAGAATGCAGGCGCCATCGTGACACATCCGTTCGGCAGTGTGATGCGGAGTATCCTGCTAGCCATCTATGAACTAAAGGCAGAGGAAGTATGCATTGTAGGGCATCATGAATGCGGAATGGCAGGTCTTGCGGCGGACCCTTTACTTGAAAAGGCGAAAGCACGCGGAATCGAAGAGAAATGCTTAAGCATTGTGAAAAACTCAGGAGTTGATTTAAAGGGCTGGCTGACAGGCTTTGATTCAGTTGAAGAGAGCGTGGCCCAAAGTGTGAAATTAGTGAAAGAGCATCCACTGATGCCAAGTGATGTGGCTGTTCATGGACTGGTGATTCACCCAGCAACAGGAAAGCTGGATGTCGTTGTGAAAGATAAACTGATTGACCCGCAGTATACCTAAATCATCTACACATACTTGAAGGAGGCCAACACATACCATGCGTTTTTATGGAAGATTTGAAGGGTACAATTCATCAAAGTTTAGACGCGATTTAATCGCTGGGCTTGTCGTGGGGGTTGTGGCAATTCCTTTAGGCATGGCATTTGCCATAGCATCTGGTGTCGGACCAGAATATGGATTATATACAGTCATCGTTGCCGGCATTTTGATTTCATTGTTTGGTGGTTCAAAGTATCAGATCGGCGGGCCGACCGGGGCGTTTGTTCCCATTTTATTCGGGATCGTCAGCCAGTACGGTATTGAAAACTTGCTCATTGCCGGTTTTATGGCAGGCTGTATGCTTGTATTATTCGGAATATTCAAACTAGGAAAGCTCATGAAATTTATTCCTCGTCCGGTTATCATCGGTTTTACTGCTGGCATTGCTGTCATTATTTTTTCAGGACAGATTGCCAACTTCCTCGGATTAAAGGGTGTTGAAAAACATGAAAGCTTTTTCCTCAATATGAGAGAAATCGTGGTCCATCTTGGTACCACAAACAGTCTCGCCATTATCACAGCCGTCATCGGGCTCATCGTGATTTTGGCGGCACAAAAATACATTCCCAAAATAC
The DNA here is from genome assembly GCF_038593315.1 of Bacillus sp. FSL P2-0069. Taxonomy (NCBI): domain Bacteria; kingdom Bacillati; phylum Bacillota; class Bacilli; order Caryophanales; family Bacillaceae; genus Bacillus; species Bacillus sp. FSL P2-0069. Next base: position 3,060,755 of record NZ_CP151984.1, on the reverse strand, counting down.
CTGGTGCTCTATTAGGTCTATTGGCTTCTACGTTTCTAGCCGTTCTCTTTTTTCAAGGACAAGTTGAAACGATTGGCTCTGCATATGGTGAAATCCCTCGTCAGCTGCCAACCTTCGCTTTTCCTGAATTGACGATTGAAAAAATGATATACCTCCTGCCTCCAGCAATTGTCATTGCGCTTTTAGGCGGCGTGGAATCGATTTTATCCGCAATGGTCGCTGATAATATGAAAGGCTCTAAGCATGACAGCAATAAAGAGCTTGTGGGGCAAGGAATTGCCAATATGGCGGCACCGCTTTTCGGAGGAATTCCAGCGACGGGAGCTATTGCCCGAACGGCCACGAACATAAAAAATGGCGGGGCAAGTCCGATTTCTGGTGTGGTGCATGGCGTTGTCGTCTTGCTGATCTTAATGGTATTTGCGCCGTATGCGTCGATGATTCCACTTGCTGCAATGGCACCGATTTTAATGTTTGTTGCTTGGAATATGAGTGAGAGAAAAGAGTTTATCAATATTTTGAAAGTGAAAAATGCTGATTCGCTTGTACTGGTCGTGACCTTCCTGCTCACAGTCATCGGTGATTTGATTATTGGCGTCACTGCTGGTCTCATTTTAGCGTTTATCGCCTTTATCAAAAAAATGAGCCAGACGACCAATATTCATACCAATGTCGCTGTTCCTCAAATGGAAACAGCAGCTGCTTTAGAAAAACAGACAGAGGAGAAAGGGATCAGTATGTATTCCATTGAAGGGCCGCTCTTTTTCGGAACAACAGATTCATTAGAAAATTCGATATTGGATCATGTCCAAACAAAACCGAAAACGCTCATTCTGCTTATGAATAAAGTCAATTATATGGACACATCGGCAGAAGCGGTTCTAATGAATATCTCCAATCGGTTAAAGCATCATAATGGAAAGCTGATGATCGTTGGACTTCAATCACAGCCTAAGGAGCTTTTGCATCGAACAGGTCTATTCCATCATATCGGAAAACAGCATTTCTTTGAACGAACGGATGACATCTCACCACAGCATCTTTAAGGCGTAAAAAACACGTGACAGCTTGGTCACGTGTTTTTTACTGGCTCTTTTTCTCCAGAAAAGCGTTTGTTGAGTTTTTGTTGATGAGCGCTGAAGACCTCTTCTACTGTGACATCATATTGATCCGCTAAAATGAGGAGATTTGCTAAAACATCTCCCATTTCTTCAATGAGTTCTTTCTTAAGCTCAGATGATTCCTGTCTCTGCTCATCAGGCCGGTCTCGTCCGATTTCTATTGCTCTAACAGCGCGAGCGAGTTCTCCCGTTTCTTCCATTAAGAAGCCTAACCGGATAAACGGTCCGTATTCTGTCCAGTTTCTCGTTTGATAAAAATCCTTGATCCACTTCTCCATCTCAGTTGTTTGCATTCTCTCTATACAGCTCCTTATATGGTGTTCACTCTTTTGATTTTACACTATATATAGAAGAAACGGCTGTTTCTTTACAAATCATTATAGTAGAATGAGTGGGTGAAGAAATCATAGAGAGAGATGGAGCTGTTTTGATGAAAACGATTTGTGTGTTTGCTGGTTCGAATCCAGGTGTAAATGATGTCTACAAACAAAAGGCTGTAGAGCTGGGTGCTTATATGGCGAAGCAGGGCATTCGTCTTGTTTACGGCGGATCGCGTATTGGGTTAATGGGCGCGATTGCCGATGAGGTCATGAGACATGGCGGGCAAGTGATCGGGGTCATGCCTAAGGGGCTTTTTAGAGGAGAAGTCGTGCATCAAGAGCTGACAGAGCTAATTGAGGTAACAGGCATGCATGAACGAAAAGCGAAAATGAGCGAGCTGGCCGATGGGTTTATTGCGATGCCAGGCGGCTTTGGTACATATGAAGAATTATTTGAGGTGCTGTGCTGGGCACAAATCGGCATCCATCAAAAGCCGATTGGATTGTATCAAGTGAATGACTACTTCAACCCGCTCATAGACATGGTGAAATTCAGTGTACAGGAAGGTTTTTCGAATGAATCTCACCTTCAATTGTTACATGCTTCGAGTGAACCGGAGGAATTAATCACGCAGATGGCTTCTTATCAAACACCGTCTCTTCAGCAGAAATGGACGGAGCTGTCTTAAAGTATGATGAAAAAAAACCGTCTGTTCAGGAACAGACGGTTTTTGTTGTGATGATTATTTTTGGTCTTCTGTATTACGGGTTAAGACTTTGTCAATGAGTCCGTATTGAAGTGCTTCTTCCGCTGTTTTGAAGTTGTCACGATCTGTATCGCGCTCAATGACTTCAATTGGCTGACCAGTACGTTCAGCAAGTACTTGGTTCAGTTTATCGCGTAAAGAAAGGATTCGTTTTGCGGCAATTTCAATTTCAGTTGCTTGACCTTGGGCACCGCCTAGTGGTTGGTGAATCATGACTTCACTGTTTGGAAGAGCATAACGCTTACCTTTTTCACCAGCAGCAAGCAGGAACGCACCCATAGATGCAGCCATACCAATACAAATAGTTGATACCTTTGGTTTAATAAATTGCATCGTATCGTAAATGGCCATACCAGCTGTGATTGAACCGCCAGGGCTGTTAATGTAGATAGAAATATCTTTTTCTGGATCTTCAGCTTCTAAGAAAAGCAGCTGTGACACGATGGAGTTGGCAACATTGTCATCGATCGCAGAACCAAGCATGATAATACGGTCTTTTAAAAGACGAGAATAAATGTCGTAAGCTCTTTCCCCACGATTTGTTTGCTCAATGACTGTAGGTATTAAATTCATAATGTTCCTCCTTCACCTTTTAGGTAAGTATGTAATTCAATGATACATTTTTGGTCAATAAAGGTCAAACAAAACGCTGACCTAAATTCAAATACCCCTATCCATTTTCCCCAAAATCATTCCACTTCAAACCATCATATTAGTGTATGAATACAAAGTAAGAAAATACATCATCATGACGAATGATTAATCATTGCTTTCTCGCAGCATTTCCCTTATAATTTGATATGCTGACGTTCAAAAAACATATCGTGCGCTCGTAGCTCAGTTGGATAGAGCGGTGGTTTCCGGTACCATGTCTGCCGGGGGTTCGAATCCCTCCGAGCGCGTACTTGACCTTGCTTACGATGTTAAAGGTCTTTCATGAACCCCTCTTCATATGGAGAGAGGTTTTTTTTTGTTTTCATTCGGGTTTATCGTTCACTAGGGTGAGGGAAGTGAAAAAATGATCTGGTTGCAAGCCAGCAACATCTATCCGAATATAATAAAATAACCCCCACTCTTAACATAAGAATGGGGGTTATTGCTATAAAGGAGTTACCTGCCTTTCTGGCCTTTCCTGTAAATAGCCGCAGGTATAATTGTAAGAAGAACAATGACAAATCCAATCACGGATACAGTATTTTTTATTGTATTGTCATTCACGGTGAAGTTTGTCACAATCATTGCCGCTAGACAAAGAATGATAATTAAATAACTGTATTTCTCCAAGACTTTCACAAAATATCCCTCCAATATGAATCTATAAATAATATACTAATTATACAAAAATGAATAATAAAGGGTTATGTTGGATGTTCGTATAAGAAGTGCATTATATGCTTCGTAACAATCTTATCAGGTTCATGTCCCTCCATGAAATACTGGACATAAGACTCATTTCTTCCCTTTTCAGGCGTATTTGTTGAGCCAGTTCGCTGTATATGATTAACATGGAAGGGAATTGACAATGAGGAGGAATTTCTTGTGGCGAAGATTTTATTGATTACGTTTCCAGCTGAAGGACATGTGAACCCTATGTTAGGAATGATTAAAGCATGGGCGGATCGAGGCGATGAAGTGCATGCGGTCACAACTGTACATTATGAGGAAAGAATCAAACGCTTAGGCGCTCACGTACATATACATCCAGACTATATTCGGACATTACATGTGGAAGAAGGAGATTTAGATTCTATGCAGCCGTTCTTTCATGCCATGCTGCAAACATCCTATGATATTTTAGAGGTGGTGGAAACACTTTCCGGGAAACATTCATTTGATTTGGTCTACTTTGATATGTTTGGGGCAGGAGAGCTTGTTCGAGATTACTTGCACATTCCGAGCATCGGTTCCAACCCATCTTTTGTGCTGCAAGATGCGCATTTTGATACACCGTTATACAGAAAGGATGAGAAAGCCGATCATCTGTTAGAAAAGATACAAGAGCGTTTTGGCGTTCAGCCAACGCGTTTGATGCAATTCATGAAAAACCGTGGAGAACTGAATATCGTCTATACGAGTGAATATTTCCAGCCGTCTGTTGATTCATTAAACGATTCGTTTGTTTTCATTGGACCGAGCTTTCTAAAAAGAGCTGACCAGCATGATTTCCCGCTGGAAGCACTTGAGCAAGAAAAAGTCGTTTTTATTTCCATGGGCACCGTTCTTGGGGATACAGAAGCATTTTTTAATATGTGTATAGATGCTTTCGAAGACTTTGACGGAAAAGTGATTATCGCAACAGGTGAAAAAGTGGATCGTTCTCTCTTAAAAGAGGCGCCTGCTCATTTTCTGATCGAGCCTTATGTGCCGCAGCTTGAAGTGCTCGAACTGACAAATGTGTTTATAACGCACGGCGGGATGAATAGTGTCAATGAAGGTATTCATTACCACGTTCCGATGGTCGTCATTCCAGTCGATAAAGATCAGCCGATGGTGGCACAAAGACTGACCGAATTATCTGCTGCCTGTACACTTGATAAAGATCAGCTGACACCAAAGCAGCTAAGAGAAACTGTTGAGAAGGTTTTAGGCAGTGACACGTACCGTGCGGGGATTGAGAAAATTGAAGAAAGCTTCCAAGCGGCAGGTGGAACAGAAAAAGCATTAAAGGTGATCGACCAATTTATACAAGCGAAACAGACTCAATTATGAGTCTGTTTTTTTTATGAAAAGACGTTGTATTTCCCATTTCTGTATGCTAATATTCAATTCGTAATCATTTCGATTAATAATCGTAATGATTACGATAATGTTGAATTGGGGGAAGTACATATGAAGGATCAACCTGTTTACATAAAAAAGAAATATGAGAAAAGGCATCCCTATGTGACATACACCTTGATGCTGTTTTCAGTGATGGCTTGTTTTTTATTGGCATCATGCTCTGAAAACAAAGCATCTTCCAGCAATGATAGAGAAGAAGATGAGCTCGTGTATGCAAGTACAAAAGATATCAGGGACATCAATCCCCATCTATACGGTGGAGAGATGGCTGCTCAAAATATGGTGTTTGAATCGCTTGTCGTCAATACAAAGAAGGGCGTTCAGCCTGCCTTAGCGAAAAGCTGGGACATATCAAAGGATGGAAGGACCTACACCTTTCATCTTCGAAAAGGTGTGACTTTTTCAGATGGTGAGCCTTTTAATGCAAAGGCAGTGAAATTGAATATTGATGCTGTCGTCAAAAATATTGAAAAGAACGCTTGGCTTAATCTCGTATCTGAAATCAAATCCACAAAGGCGGTAGATGACGATACATTTGTTCTCACGTTGAAAGAGCCTTATTATCCTGCGTTAGAAGAGCTGGGCTTAACACGCCCCTTCCGTTTTATTTCTCCAAAAAGCTTCATTGCTGGAACGACTGCAAAAGGAGTTAAAAGCTATGCAGGTACAGGTCCTTATGTACTAAAGGAACATAAGAAAAATCAATATGCCGTTTTTGAAATGAATGACCACTATTGGGGGCAAAAGCCGAAAATTTCAACTGTGAAATGGAAAGTCATGCCGGATCACCAAACCATCTTACTTGCGCTTCAAAAAGGAGAGATTGATCTTTTATTTGGAGCAGATGGTGACATGATTGATGGAGACTCATTCCAGGCTTTAAAAGAAGCAGGGCAATATGGTGTTACCGTGAGCCCTCCTGTTGGTTCAAGATCGATTGTGATTAATTCAAACCAGCCAATCACAAAAGATCCGAAAATAAGAGAAGCTTTTCAATACGCCATTCAAAAGGACATGATCACAGAAGGTATTTTAAATGGAACGGAAAAGGTGGCACACACATTGCTTGCTCCTTCTGTCCCTTACGCAGATATTCCACTGAAAAAGAAAACTTATCAAAAGAAGAAAGCAGAGGCAATATTGGATGAGGCAGGCTGGAGGATGAAAGAAGACGGGTATCGCTATCAAAATGGCAAACTGCTGAGTGTGGCTATTTACTATAATTCCGATAATGCAGGGGAAAGAACGATCAGTGAATCGATTCAACAAGACTTCAAGCAGGTGGGGATCAAGCTGGATATTAGAGGAGAAGAAAAACAGGCATTCTTAGATCGCCAAAAAACAGGAAAGTTCGATCTGATGTACTCGCTGTCTTGGGGGCTTCCTTATGATCCACAAACTTATGTCTCTTCATTCCGTGTAGCATCCCATGCTGATTATCAAGCTCAATTAGGACTGAAAAAGAAAAAGTGGCTGGACGAGACGATTACGGAAGTATTAGTAGAACCAGATGAGCAAAAGCGGAAACAAATGTATCAAGAAATATTAACGTATATCCATGATGAAAATGTCTACCTCCCAATCTCTTATTCTGTGACAAAGGCTGTTTATAATAAGCGCCTGAAAGGCGTAGGTTTTCATGTGTCTCAGTATGAAATCCCATTTGACCGTATGTATTTTGCGTCATAAAACGGAGGTAGAGACATGACTCGCTATCTCTTAAAACGAATACTGATGCTTTTCCCGCTTATGATCTTCATCACCTTCTTTGCTTTTGTACTGCTGACGATGCGGGCAAGTGATCCAGCAGAGGTCGCTTTGCGGGTGAATCAAGTCACTCCAACAGAAGAAATGATTGAATCGATGCGGCAGGAGTTAGGCTTAGACCAGCCATTTTTCATCCGATATGCGACATGGCTTAAAAATGGATTAACAGGTGATTTTGGCAGGAGCTATGTCACGCAGGAGCCCGTTTTTGATCTTATCATGGAGGCGCTGCCTGCGACATTGCAGCTTGCAGGAGCAGCGCTCTTTTTTATCATAGTGCTCAGTTTATTGTTCGGGGGGATCTGTGCATATGCTGCTCACACTTGGGTGGACCGTTTATTGAGAGCCTTTGTGTTTATAGCCGCTTCAATGCCTAGTTTTTGGCTGGGAATTTTGTTGATTTGGCTTTTTTCTGTCAAATTCAATTGGGTTAATACGAGTGGAATGGAAGGGTTCAAATCGATTCTTCTTCCAGCTGTCACATTATCATTAGGCTACTTATCGACCTATGTGAGACTCATACGTAATCAAATTCTAAAATTTCAGCACGAGCCCTTTGTTTTTTATGCAAGAGCACGTGGTTTAAAGGAACGAACCGTTCAACTGAAAGTCATGAGGCATGCCCTGCAATTAGCGGTAACAGCACTTGGCATGTCTATTCCAAAGCTCATTGCGGGAACTGTTATTATTGAAAACCTTTTTGCTTGGCCAGGGGTTGGCCGGTTGTGTGTAACGGCTATTTTCCATGCGGACTTCCCTATTATTCAAGCCTATTTGTTTGTGATGGGGTTCCTGTTTGTTATGTGCAATCTCATCGCTGATATGATGCAAATGACCATGAATCCGCAATTGCGAAAGGAGGTATGACAACAATGATAGGGTGGCATCAATTAAGAAAAGACCGTATGGCGATTCTTTCAATCTGGCTGTTAGCGCTTGTCGCATTAGCTGGACTGTTTGCTCCAATGTTAGCACCACATGATCCAACAAATACGAACATTCTCCAAAAATATGCCGGTATCAGTCTTACTTACCCACTCGGAACGGATCATCTAGGGAGATGTGTATTATCGCGGCTTTTATATGGCATTCGGACAACAATGCTTGCAGCTATGCTGACCATGTGTATCACGATGCTCATTGGCAGCGCACTTGGACTCATGGCAGGCTTCTTTCGAGGAAAGGTGGATGGGGTTTTGATGAGGCTGTGTGATGTCATGCTGTCCTTTCCAGCAGAGGTGATGATTCTTGCGGTTGTTGGAATACTCGGACCTGGACTATTCAATATTATTTTGGCGAATGTCCTAGCGAAATGGGCCTGGTATACAAGAATGATTCGGTCGTCTGTCCTTCAATATGCGAATGAACCTTCTGTTCAATTTGCAAAGGTGACTGGCGGCAAACCCTTTTACATATTGAGGAGACATCTATTTCCTCGCATCTCAGGAGAAATTGCTGTTTTTGCGACACTTGATGCGGGCTGGGTGATCTTAAATATATCAGCACTGTCTTTTCTAGGATTAGGTGTGAGTGCACCTACACCAGAATGGGGCATGATGCTCAACGAGGCGAAGAATGTCATGGTGACACATCCAGCCCATATGCTTGCGCCTGGACTTGCCATCTTGTTTGTGGTCATGGCGTTGAGCTTTTTAGGAGACAGCCTTCAGCATGCCGCGAATCCTGCCATGCATCATACCAGAAAGAAAGGGGTGAGGCCATTTGCCTTTAATCGACGTAAAAAATCTGTCCGTACATGATCCACAGCAGCAAAAGAATATAGTGTCGAATATCACATTTTCTTTACATCAACAACGCTGTTTAGCCGTCATTGGAGAAAGTGGCAGTGGAAAATCAACTGTCGCCAAAGCGTTAATTGATCTTGTCGCCCCTTCGCTAGAAGTGGAAGGAACGATCATTTTTGACGGCAAAACATTAACAAATCAAGAAGCGCATCAATGGCGGGGGAAACGAATAGGTTTCATCTCACAGGATGTCATGAATGCATTCAACCCTATCGAAACGATAGGTCATCAAATGGTGGAAACATTTCAGCAGCATTTGGGCTTACGAGGGAAAGAAGGGAAAGCACATGCTATGGCTGGGCTTACACGTGTCCATTTAAAAAATCCATATGATTTGATGAAAAAGTATCCGTATGAACTGTCTGGAGGAATGCTTCAGCGTGTGATGATTGGCATCACGATGATGCTTTCTCCAGACGTGATCATTGCAGACGAGCCAACTGCATCACTTGATGCCTTTAATGGGCGTGAAGTCATCAGACAATTACACAGTCTAAAGGAAGAAACTGGTGTTACCTTGATCGTCATAACGCATGATTTAGGCGTCGTTCAGGCAATTGCTGATGAGTTGATGGTCATGCACCAAGGAGTAATGCTTGAGCATGGGTCAGCCAAGGAAGTGTTCACATCACCCGAGCATCCCCAAACAAAGCATTTACTTGAGACGAGGCTTCGATTATCTGCCCCTACTGAAGCACTGCGGCAGCAGAAGAGAGTGGAGGCGTTTCCATGTTGATCACAGCTTTCGATCTAGTCAAACACGGTGAGAAGAAAGGTCTTTTTTCAAATCAAAAGAAACCAAAAGACCGCCTATCAAATGTTTCGTTTCAAATCGAAAAAGGACAATGTGCCGGATTAGTCGGTGAGAGCGGAAGTGGCAAAAGTACATTGGCACGTATCCTGCTCGGTTTAGAAAAAATAGATGGAGGCGAGGTACAGATTGATGGTATGACAGCTGACAAATGGCGAAGGATGAACCGGGGGAAAATGAGTGTTGTCTTTCAGGATTATCTATCTTCTGTTCATCCCTCTTTTAAGGTGAAAGAGATCATAGCAGAACCGATGCGTTTGTTAAAGCAGAATCAGAATCTGGATCAGAAGGTTTTGTCATTACTTGAGCAAGTCAGACTGCCCTCGTCTGTGCTGAATCAATATGCTCATCAGCTAAGCGGCGGTCAGCTCCAGCGAGTGTGCATCGCACGAGCGATATCGACGCATCCAGCCATTCTTATACTAGATGAAGTCTTGAGCTCACTGGATGTCTCTGTTCAAGTACAAATATTGGAGCTGCTTGAGACATTAAAACAAGAGCTAGACATGACCATGCTTCTCATTACTCATGATGTAGAAGCAGCGGTGTATCTATGTGACCGCCTCCTATTTTTACATGAAGGAAGCCTAGTGGAAGAATGCAAAAAGGACGAACTGTTTGAAGTGTCCCATCCATTTACACTCCAGTTAATCGACTCACTTATGCCATTTCAGCTTGACAAAAAATAACCAATCTTTTATCGTATACGTAACAAACGACGGAAGGGTGACCCAATGCAATGAAGTACTAATCCTATGACCTGTAAGCAAAATGAACGAACGAAGGCAGTGAGCAAACGATCCGTTTGCCATGTTTGCTGCGTTTTCATTTTTTAGCTTCGGAATAGGATGGTACAGCTTGGGAATCAAAAAATGAAGTGATTGATACGTGGAGTGTGTGTTCAAATAGGAACAGCACACCATACTGGATCAATCCGCTTATTTTTGTACACCATTTTGCCTCCTATTCTGAGAATGGGAGGCTTTTTCATGTCTCCTGATACGAAAGGAGAGGATTGGATGTTATTAAAAGCCAATCAGTTAAAGGTATTTCGAAAAGATCGCTTGTTATTTGATATTGAGGAGCTCGCCATCCATCAAGGTGACCGCATTGGTCTTGTAGGGACAAATGGCAGCGGAAAAACGACTTTATTGCATGTGCTGGCAGGACAGGAAACACCAGACAGCGGCACGGTTGCCGCCACAGCGGTCTGTACGCTGCTTCCTCAATTGAAACAAGGAGACGGCAGACAGAGTGGCGGTGAAATGACCCAGACTTATATTGAAAGAGCATTAAGCCGGCCGTCTGCCCTTTTATTAGCAGATGAACCGACCACTCATTTGGATACGGAGCACATTGAGTGGCTGGAAGAAAAGCTGCGTCATTATCAAGGAGCTCTCATTGTTGTTTCGCATGATCGTGCTTTTTTAGATGCAATATGTACGGAGATTTGGGAGCTGGATCATGGGAAGCTACATCATTACAAAGGCAACTACACGCATTTTGCACAGCAAAAAGAGCTGGCACATCGTCAGCAGGTGGAAGCGTATGAAGCTTATACACAAAAGAAAAAACAGTTAGAGCATGCACTGGAAAAGAAAAAGAAAAAGGCGGACAAAGCGACAAAGCCCTCCCAAAAGGTGAAATCCTCAGGACCTAAAATTGCAAAGCCCTACTATGCAAATAAGCAAAAAAAGTTGCAAAAAACAGCCAAATCCATTGAAACAAGGATGGAGAAATTAGAAAAGGTGGAGAAGGTAAAGGACATTCAGCCCATTCAAATGACTCAGCATACGATGAAGGAAACAGCAAGCCGTACCATTTTGCGAGTGGAAAATGTAGTTGGCAAGGCGGGCGATAAAGTGCTTTGGAAGCAGTCGAATGTGGAAGTGAGGGGCGGAGACAAAGTTGCCATTATCGGAAAGAACGGGAGCGGCAAAACGACATTTCTCCGTATGTTAGTGAATGGACATCCCGGAGTTACTCGTTCAGAGGCTGTCAAGCTAGCCTATTTTCGTCAGGATCTGTCAGGATTGAAGGTAGATGAATCGATTTTACAAAATGCGCTGAAAGAGGCGGTTCAAGATGAAACAGTGGTTCGAACGGTTTTGGCGAGACTAGGATTTAGAGGGGATGATGTGCACAAGCCTGTTGAGGTATTAAGCGGGGGAGAACGGGTGAAGACGATGCTTGCGTCCTTACTCGTCAGTGATGCCAATGTTCTCATGCTGGATGAACCGACGAACTTTTTAGATCTGGCGGCAGTTGAAGCACTTGAAGGTCTATTGAAGGATTACCCAGGTACCGTTGTGTTTGTTTCCCACGATCGCAGGCTGATTGAAGAAGTTGCCACTCGTATTTTTCATATTCACGAGGAACGTATTGAAGCTTTTGAAGGCACATATGAAGCCTATAAACAAAAGGAAGAAAAACCAGCTGTGACAAATAGAGAAGAGGAGCTTCTGTTAATTGATATGCAGCTGTCTGAAGTGCTCAGCCGTTTAAGTATTGAGCCGTCGCAAGAGCTTGAAGAGACATTTCAAGCATTATTGAAACAAAAAAAGTCTTTGGAGTCATAAAAGAAAACCCCTGTTTACTCTACAGGGGTTTCAGCGCGCGGACAAACCCTCGCATTCTTTGTCAGTCCTGCGTGCCGGTGCTCACGAATGTACAATTCGCTCCGCTCCAGTACTCGTCCTTCCTAGACTTCAAAGGTTTTCCATCACGCTGAAAAGAAGACAAAGGGCTAAAATAAAGATCATTTTAGCCCTTTGTCAACAATCTGAGACCCCTGTTTACTCTACAGGGGTTTGTTCATGTCGTTCTTTTTTTAATTGTTCAAGTTCACTCACTGTGACGAGCTGGTAGCCTTGTTTGGTGAGTTCATGGATGATCTTTACTGCTGCTTGGGCTGAGCTTTCATAAATATCGTGCATTAACACTGTTCTGCCATCTGCTGCATGTGAGAGTACGCGGTTTGTGATTTGCTGGCTGTTGCGGATCTTCCAATCCTCAGGATCAACATCCCACAAAGTGACCTTCATCCCAATTGCATGATTGATATCTTGATTTGTACCGCCATATGGCGGTCTAAAGTGCGTAGGTGTATATCCGCTTGCTTTCTCAATCAGCTGCTGGGTGTCCTTCACTTGTTTCACCGCTTCTTCTAAAGGCAGTCTTGTTAATAAAGGGTGATTGTAGGAATGGTTTCCGATCTCATTCCCGCCTTTTAAAATATCGGCAAGCATTCCAGGGTAATATTGCACCCTGCTGCCTAATACGAAAAAGGTGGCATGACCTTTATTTGCCTTCAGCGCATCTAAAATTTTTGAGGTTGTCGCTGGATTCGGACCATCGTCAAATGTGAGTGCGATGGCTTTTTTATTCGGGTCAAGCTTTGATTTTTGCGGCAGCTTGACGGCTTTTCTTTTTGGATTCGGTTCTTTCATTTCATTTTTATTTTTGAGTTTATCCATATAATCTGGCTTTAATATGTCCTTCAGCAATGTCTTTTTGATTGCGAGTGTTTGCGGCCCAAGATCCTCTGCTGCTACTTGAGATGCAGGGAAATAAAATTCTACATATTTGTCTTTCAAGGCAAATTGACTGAAGTTTTGAGCATCAGGGGCTGTTCCCTTCTGAAGGAGAGGCTGATCCTTAGATAAGGTTTTATCCTTTCGAAGCTCTGTATATGTAATATAGGATAATTTCTTTAAATAATTGGTTTTAGGCAGAAATAAATCTTTGGTGTCAAGAAAGGTTTTTTTCTGAAAATCAAAGTTAATCGTGAGATGATTGGTGGTTCCACTTTGCTGGCCAGTATACGTATAGGTCGTAAAGCGGATGGCAGCAGACTGCTTCGCATAATGCACCATTTCATAATCAATATTCAGTTCATAGCGTTTATTTTCATCAATATCCTTTGCTTCACTGAATGTTTTTTTGAAATGCTCTAATGCTGAATTGGCATAGCTTTGAATCTTGTCATCTAGCTCTTTTTGATGAAAAAGAGGATAGTTGACTGCATATCTCATAAATTTCCCGTCATTTACGAGAGTGACAATTTCTACGTTTTTATAGTTCGTATCCTGCTTTACATTTTTCTTCTCTGTACCGCTTGCTTGTTGATTTTGAAAGAAAGCAACTGCTCCAATGACGACTGCAAGCGCAAATAGGACGATACTCCATTTTCCCTTTACTGACACAACTTTCAAATCTCCTCTCATGACGGGTCATTCTTTATTAGTTTGACATCTGTTTGTAATATTTTTATAACATTTGACTTACTTTTGTAATTTTAGGGGATATTCATGTGAACTGTCAACTATTTTCCTATTAAACTAGGAGAAAAAATGATAGGCCGTACTGAGCGGCAAAAAGAACCTCCCACCCCGATGCTCCGCATATACCTTCATTAATTAAAAAAAGGGGTGTACATTGATTTTTTAGAGGCTGACGGCTATAATTTTGTTGATTATGATTCTCATTTTCAAACTGACTTTTAATGAAGAAAAGGATGACACCGATTTTGCAGGATAAGCGAAAACCGCAACAAAAACGATCATCACATATTCTGTTCTTTTTGATATTTTTTCTCGCCGTCATTGGTTTAGCGGCTGCCATGTTTTTTGCTGTGTCATACGGTGCAAAAACATTGTCTCTGCAAACGGTTTGGACAGCTGTATTTGACTACCAGTCAAATGTCACAGAGCAGCAGATCATCCATGAATTAAGACTTCCACGTGTTTTAGGGGCAGCTCTAGTGGGAGCGGCGTTTGCCGTAGCGGGTGCTCTTATGCAGGGCATCACAAGAAATCCACTGGCAGATGCGGGGATTTTGGGCATTAATGGCGGTGCGATGTTTGTGGTCGCTCTCTGTTTTGCTTTTTTCCCGGGAATACCTTATTCAGCACTGATGTTTTTTTCCTTTATTGGTGCTGTGCTCAGTACGCTGCTGATCTTTGCGATTGGAGCGGCTGGCGGTGTATTGACACCGCTGCGCCTCACTGTGGCAGGAGCGGTTGTAGCCGCATTGCTTCATGCGCTCAGCTCTGGGATCGCGATTTATTTTGATCTGAGTCAGGATTTGGCTTTTTGGTATGCAGGCGGGGTAGCTGGTGTGAAATGGCCGCAGCTGACGATTCTCGCCCCGGTTATTCTGATTGTGATCGTATGGGCCATGCTATTAGGCCGGTCACTTTCCTTACTATCGCTCGGTGAAGATACAGCGGCAAATTTAGGGGTGAAAACACGGCAAGTGCGAATACTAGGAATGACTGCTGCTGTGTTATTAGCAGGGGTTTCTGTTTCAGCAGTCGGATCGATTGGGTTTGTCGGTCTCGTCATCCCGCATATCGCACGAAAGCTTGTTGGTGTAGACTATCGTTTCGTCATTCCGATGTCAGCGATACTAGGCGCAATGCTGCTTGTCTTTGCAGACCTTGCCAGCCGTACAGTCAATCCGCCAAGAGAACTTGCCATTGGCGTGATGGTGGCACTTGTTGGTGTTCCTTTCTTCTTATACATTGCCAGAAAAGAAGGGAGGAACCTGTCATGAGAGAGAAACAGCGTGCTCTTGTCGTGACACTCGTTTTGCTTTGCCTGAGTGCGGCTGTGGTGCTGTATAGTTTAAATACCGGTACGCTGAAACTAAGCCCTGTCATGGTCGTCAAGACGTTATTTGGCTTTGGAGATTTCCAAAGTGAAACGGTGCTGTTTGACTATCGTCTGCCTCGAATTGTGGTGACGATGTTAGCTGGTATTGGTCTTGGCATTGCTGGCGGCATTTTGCAGAGCTTATCCCGTAACCCGCTGGCCGATCCTGGGATTATTGGATTGAATGCAGGGGCAGCCTTTGGCTTAATTGTGTTTGTGACATATTTTCACGCACTTGAAGGCAATCCGTCTCTTCTTATTCCGCTCTTTACGTTTGGCGGCGGACTGCTTGCGGCAGCTGTCATCGTGCTTCTTGCATATGACCGGCATGAAGGGCTTGTTCCTATCCGGCTGATCTTAGTTGGCATTGCGGTTGCTGCGGGATTTAGTGCACTCACCTTATATTTGTCATTGAAGCTGGATGAAGATACATACACGTTTGCTTCAAGGTGGCTTGTGGGCAATGTATGGGGGAGAGACTGGATTCATGTGCTGGCGCTTCTGCCTTGGATTGTATGCCTTGTGCCGCTTACGCTGATGCAGACGAACACGCTCAATGCATTGACATTAGGAGATGCTGTCGCCTCAAGTGTAGGTGTACGTGTCCAGCGTAAACGTCTTCTCCTCTTGACTTTAGCGGTAGGCCTCGCGAGTGCAAGTGTTTCAATGACAGGTGGTATTGGCTTTATTGGCCTCGTCGCCCCGCATTTGGCTAGGAGGCTTGTCGGTTCACTGCATCAGTATTTTTTACCAGTTAGTGCGCTGCTTGGCTTGTTGATTTTGGTCAGTGCCGATACAATCGGACGTTCCATCTTTGCTCCAAATGCCATACCGGCGGGTGTGGTCGTGGCCTTTATCGGTGCCCCGTATTTTCTCTATTTATTAACTAAAACGAAATAAATATGAAAGAGGAACTCATCATGAAAAAACTACTAGTAATTGGATTAACGCTCTGTTTCTTGCTGCTTGCCGCTTGCGGACAACAGGAAACAAAAAATACAACAAATGAAAAGACCAATGGCACACCAAAGATTGCTTCCTTGTCTATTCATTTAACAAATGACTTGTTAGCACTCGGTATCAAACCGGCGGGCTCTGTTGTAGGAGGAGACTTAAAAGATTTCCTTCCACATGCGAAAAAGCAGCTGAGTCAGACGAAGAAGCTCGGCATTGCATCTGATCCAGATATGGAATCACTGCTTGCGTTACAACCAGATGTCATTTATGTTGATGAAGAATTAGCCGGTCAAGACTTATCGAAATATAAGAAGATCGCCAAAACAGAAGTGTTTAATTTAAATGATGGCACATGGCGGGATCATTTGAAAAAAATCGCCAAACACGTCAATAAAGAAAAAGAAGCGGATCAATATATTAAGAATTACAATCAAGAAGCAAAAGAGGTCAAATCGCTCATCAAGAAAAAGATTGGAAACGGAAAAGTCATGGCGATCCGTGTGACAGCAAAGGAGCTTCGCGTATTTAGCATGAAGCGCCCAATGGGTCCTATTTTATACGAGGATTTAGGCCTGACACCTGTCGATGGTGTGAAAAAGCTGGACAGCAAGCGCCCATTTGAAGTGATTTCTCAAGAGGTTCTTCCTGATTATGATGCTGATGCAATCTTTGTCGTTGTCAACCGTGATGATAAAGCGCAGCAGGCATTCAAGCAATTAGAAAAGACTCCGATTTGGAAGGGTCTAAAAGCAGTGAAGAAAAACCAAGTCTATCCGATTGCCGATCAGCCTTGGCTCGATTACTCAGCTCTAGGCAATAAAATGGCATTGGATGAAGCAAAAGAGATGTTTTCTAAATAAATAGCTAATGAAATCAGGCATCATTCCGCATATAGGAATGATGTCTCTTTTTTTGATTCGTTCTTCTATTCATTCGGCTGATGCATACATATGAGAGAGAACGAGCAATACCGCCCGTGAGAAGAGGAAAGGGAGGGGTTACAGTTGGAGGTTCAAAAAATTAGTGCAGGTACGATTGCAAGGCTTGTGCTGCTTTTACTGGCGCTTGTTAACAGTGCGCTAACTGCTGCGGGAAAAAGCCCAATTCCTATTGATGAAGAAGGCGTTCAGCAATTCATCACACTGGCCTTTCTGGGAATTACATCACTATGGGCCTATTGGAAAAACAATGATATAACGAAAAAAGCACGAACAAAAAAAGAAGAATAACAGAAAAAAGAGCCTTTCATGAATCAAAGGCTCTTTTTCATCGAAGCGTCAAACGCCTCTCCCCGCAATCATTCTTCCTGAAAGGCTTACGCCCGGCGTTCTCCCATGTTGTTGAGGAAAGCTTTTACTTCCTCAATGCTTAAGCCAATTGCCTTTGCTTCACTCATTAGACGCTTCCACTCTGCGATATTTGAATCAGTCAGCTTTCTATGGGTGACATGTAACGACTTCTCTTCCTGCTCCTTTCGGTACGTTTGGAGCAGCTGATAGAGCTCTTCTTTAGGCATGCCTGATTGGACGGCACTTACGATATGCTCCCGCCATTCGTGTTCACCACCCTCAGCGTAATGAAACATCATCGTCTCTGCATCAAACAGCTCTTGTAAATCAATCTCTAGTGAAGAGGATACCTTTTTTAAGAACTGGACAGATGGATTTCTGTGGACACCACGCTCAATTTTGCTCAAATATGACTTAGAGACATGAGCATCCTCAGCCAGCTGCTGAATCGAGTATCCTTTTCTCTTTCGGTAAATGCGTATCACCTTGCCTATCATTCGATCAATGATCTCCCTTCTCACCGGCGAATAGTTCTGCGACCTTTTCGTTCATTATAAGAAATAAATTGTTCTTTATAAAATTCAAAAACGTAAGAATCAGGAAGTAAACAAAAGAAAACGAACGATTTCGTTCTTTAAAAAGAACTATAAGACCTATTATGACATTTTTCTTTGCGGGTATTATCTTTTATAATCCAATCATTAACAAAAAGAAACCATATATAACCTTTTTATGATGAAATCGGGAGGTATCTATGAATGAGAATATAGGTTTTAAGCAGCTGTTTTCTGTCATTAAAGAGAAAATGGCCCTTCTGATCCTGATTGTCCTGATCGTAACGGGCATTTCAGCCTATTATCAGTTCTATGTCTCGACTCCTGTATATCAGGCAACCACTCAAATTCTTGTTCATAAACGCAGCAATGACGCACAAGCAGATTTAAACGATATTCAGATGAACCTTCAATATACACGTACCTTTCAAGTTTTATTAAAAAGCCCAATCGTCATTGAAAAAGTAAAAGAAACACTCCATCTCACAGAATCAGCAGAAGGACTAAAACACAAAATTGCCACAAGTACAGAAAATGAGTCTGAGGTCATCAATATTTCTGTACAAGATGAGGATCGCGCGAAGGCAGTCGCCATTGCGAATACCGCAACAGAGGTGCTGCAAGAAGAAATCAAAAAAACAATGAATATGGATCGCATTAATGTTTTGTCTGAAGCCAAGCTGTCCAACACGATTCTGATGAATTCAAGGAAGTTCGTTCATATCGTTCTGGCACTAGGCGCCTCTTTATTAGGGGGCATGACACTCATTTTCTTAATGAATTTACTCGATGATACTGTAAAACGAACACATCAAATAAGAGAAGAGATCGGATTGCCGTCGCTTGGCAGTGTCTATCAGATGCAGGCAGACAGGAGGGCCAAAAAAGACAAGCAGTCCGTCATAACGGGAGGACAGAACATTGATCTTTAAGAGGAAGAAAAGAGAAAAGAGAGATTTATCCTGTATTTCTGTATTAAATCCTCACTCTGTCATTGCGGAACAATTCCGTACGATCCGAACAAACATCGAATTCACATCGATCCAAACAAGGCTGAAATCGATATTAGTGACCTCCTCCTTACCGAAGGAAGGGAAATCATTTACGGCTGCAAACTTAGCAGCTGTTTTTGCACAGCAGAACAAGCGGGTGCTGCTCATGGATGCTGATTTGCGAAAGCCGGCCGTCCATGAATATTTTGACTTGAGTCATCATACCGGTTTGACGAATGTGCTATTAAATAATTGCAGCTTGGAAGAAGCCATTTTACCGACACCGATTGAGCATTTAGAGCTGCTTCCGAGCGGAACCATTCCGCCGAATCCAGCTGAGCTGCTCTCCTCTTCTGTAATGAAGCAGTTATTTTATGAGATTGAACAGCAATATGACATGGTGATTGTTGATTCCACGCCGCTTCTGCCAGTTGCAGATGCAAAGATCTTGGCGAACCGGACGGATGGGAGCATTCTCGTTGTCTTAAGCGGCAAAACAAAGATTGCTGCTGTGAAGAAATCAAAAGAAGTATTAGAAGGAACAACAAGTAAACTGCTTGGAGCTATGCTAAATGGCAAGAAAGAGAAAAAGGGCAGGCTGTATATGTATTAAAAAGATTGATAGGTGATGTCTCCTAATCTTTAACAATGGAGGCACTCGATCCTGCTGTGGGCATAACCGGTGCCTTAGATGCTCGTCATCAGTAGTGGGATGTGAGGACGGGTTTGATGCCCATGTTACGTAAGAATAGTGATGCTTTAAAAAGGGGGAGGAGCGTTGACTTACGCCCAAAGATTATCAATCATCGTAGCACTAGATTCATATCTCATCTTAGTTGCCGTCTTTTTTGGTTTTCAATTTGTCCAAGAGGCGGCTTTAACCGTTTATACATTTGAAATGCTCGCCATTTCTTCACTCAGTCTGCTCATTGGGCACCATATATTTGCCTGCATGTTTCATGTGTACAAGCAAGTATGGGCTTATACAGGAGTAAGAGAGTTATTTTCTTTAATGAAGACCTTTGTGTGTTCTTTTTTATTTTCGATGACGATGCTGTACCTTTTCGTGCAGACATGGCCATTTCGGTTTTTATTCATCGTGTGGCTTTTTCATATCTTATTCATCGGTGCATCTCGTATGGCTTCTAGGCTATTTCATGATGGGGCAAAACGGCTTCAAGCAGAAAAAGAGCGGGCATTAATTATTGGCGCCGGATCAGCGGGGACCATGCTCGTTCGTCAGCTTCAGCAATCGAGTGATGTACATATTGAGCCAGTCGCCTTCATCGATGATGACAAGACGAAACATCGGCTTGAAATTATGGGTCTGCCTGTCATAGGAGGAAAAGAACAAATTCAAACAGCTGTCGTCATGATGGATATTCAGAAGATCATCATCGCCATTCCGTCCAAAAGCAGCCACACCTTAAAAGGGCTGTATAAGGAATGTGTCGCGACCGGAGTCAAAACACAGATCATGCCGGAAATGGAGCAGATTTTAAAAGGAACCCATGCGCTGAATCAATTACGGGATGTACAGCCAGAGGATTTACTAGGGAGAGAACCGATTCAATTAGATACGAGCCGTCTATCTGCTCATTTAAAGGGAAAAACAATCATGGTCACAGGGGCAGGCGGATCAATTGGATCAGAAATCTGCCGTCAAATTTGTGTGTTTGCTCCTCAAGCGATTGTACTTGTGGGACATGGAGAATTTAGCATTCATTCTATTTTACTAGAGCTGAAAGAATTATATGGAGGCAGCATCAGACTCTATCCACAAATTGCGGATATTCAAGATAAACAGAAAATGAGTGAAATCGTTGGTCAATTTCAGCCGGATATGATTTATCATGCTGCGGCACATAAGCATGTCCCGCTCATGGAGATCAGTCCGAAAGAAGCTGTGAAAAACAATATTATCGGGACAAAAAATGTCGCAGAAGCCGCACACGAGCACGGCATTGAAACATTCGTCCTCATCTCATCTGACAAAGCGGTCAACCCTGCCAATGTGATGGGAGCCACAAAGCGGTTTGCTGAGATGCTGATCATGCAAATGGGGGCAAGCAGCGAAACAAAATTTGTTGCCGTTCGATTTGGAAATGTACTCGGAAGCAGAGGGAGCGTCATCCCTATTTTTAAGAAACAAATCGAGCAAGGCGGGCCGGTGACGGTCACGCACCCAGCCATGACAAGATATTTTATGACCATCCCAGAAGCATCAAGGCTTGTGATTCAGGCAGGTGCACTGGCAGAAGGAAGACAGATTTTTGTTTTAGATATGGGGGAGCCAGTGAAAATCGTGGACCTCGCAGAAAACCTCATTCACCTCTCAGGCTACACCACAGACCAGATTCCGATCACTTTCACAGGCATTCGTCCTGGAGAGAAAATGTACGAGGAATTACTCAACCAGCATGAAAAAGCACAGGAGCAAATCTTCCCGAAAATTCATATCGGCCATGCGCTGGATGGTGACCCATATGTGCTGAACCGCTTTATCCATGAATTTGACATGATGAGCGAAGAGCAGATGAGACAAGCATTATTTGCTGCCATTGAGTCACATGATATGTTGTCCGAACAGATGAAACGAGAGGAGGAGCCGCTTGTCAATGAAGAAAAAAGTCTTGTTTTGCGCAACGGTTGATTATCACTTTAAAGCCTTTCATCTTCCGTATTTCCGGTGGTTTCAGGAACAAGGATGGGAAGTGCATACAGCGGCAAACGGCCAGCTGAAGCTGCCCTATGTGAATCAAGCTCACTCAATTCCGATTCAGCGCTCTCCTTTTCATGTACGCAACCGGCTTGCGTATGTAGAACTGAAGAACCTGTTAGCAAAAGAGCACTATGATTTCATCCATTGCCACACACCAATGGGAAGTGTCATTGGCAGGCTCGCAGCCAAAGGTACGCGCAAAAAAGGAACGAAGGTTCTCTACACGGCACATGGCTTTCACTTTTGGCAGGGGGCGCCGCTTCAAAACTGGCTGCTCTATTATCCAATAGAGAGATTTCTCGCCCGCTATACAGACGCTCTGATCACCATTAATGGAGAAGATTTTAAAAGAGCCGACCGTCTATCCAAAGAGCGGACATCTGTTTATTATGTGCCCGGTATGGGTGTGGATATGAAGCGGTTCGCACCTGTCGATGAAAAAGAGAAGCAGAGCCTTCGCGCAGCCTATGGCTTTTCCTCGGAAGATTTTATCGTGCTGTGTGCTGGTGAATTAAATACGAATAAAAATCAAGGGATGCTCATCAAAGCATGTGCGCAGCTGTCTAGGAAAATACCAAATATAAAAATCGTGTTTGCGGGGGAAGGGACAATGAGGCCGAACTATGAAAAGCTTACCCGCCAGCTCCATCTTGAAAATCATGTCCACTTTGCTGGGTTCTGCAAACAAATAGAGGAATGGATGCATATGAGCGATGTATGTGTTTCCACCAGCTTGAGAGAAGGGCTCGGCATGAACCTGCTTGAAGCGATGTCGGCAGAAAAACCTGTGATTGCAACGGAGAATAGAGGACATTGTGAGCTTGTCAAACATGGCGTCAATGGTTTTTTAGTTAAACCGCAAGATGTGAATAGTTTAGCTGATTACTTGCAGCAGCTCTACGACAAAAAAGATCAGCTGCCCCTCATGGGGAAAGCGGGACGTTCTATGGCTCATGCATTTGCACAGGAGCAGACGGTCAGTGCAATGGAAGAAATTTATACAATCTATATGGATCAAGCAGAGAAGGTGATACAGCATGCATAAACCAAAGGTGTCTATGATCATGGGCGTCTACAATTGCCAAGAGACAGTAGAAGAAAGCATTGAATCCATTCTTCATCAAACATATGAAAACTGGGAGCTCATCATATGTGATGACGCATCAACAGATGGCACTTATGAGAAAGTGCTGTCTTATACAAAACGACATCCTGAAAGAATTCGCCTGATCCGTAATCAACAAAATCAAAGACTCGCTGCCAGTCTCAATCGCTGCCTGGCTGAAGCGAGGGGAGAGTTGATTGCAAGGCAGGATGGCGACGATCTATCAGTGCCTGTTCGTTTAGAAAAACAGGTTCATTTCCTCGATACATATCCTGAATATGATGTGGTCGGTACGGCAATGACGGTTTTTGATGAAACGGGAACAAAGGGTGTGCGGGCACTTGTTTCAGAGCCTGATCGGAAGGTGTTGGCAAGAGGGACTCCTTTTTGTCATGGAACCATTATGATGAGGGCTTCTGCTTACAAGGCTTTACAAGGCTATCGTTCTGTAAAAACAACAAGGCGGATGGAAGATATCGATCTTTGGATCCGCTTTTTTGCTGCTGGGAGGAAAGGTTTTAATTTACAAGAGCCGTTATATCTGGTGAGAGAGGATGAAGCGGCCTTTCAGCGGCGAAAGTTTCGATATTCGATGGATAATGCCTGGCTCGTTTTGAAAGCATGCTGGCTATTAAAGCTGTCGCCGCTTGACTATTTATTTGCTCTAAAGCCGGTGGTCCGTGCCTGCTTGTCACCGAAGATCATGAAGCTTTATCATCGCCGGAAGCTGTCGGCGTCTATGCTGAAGAGGAGGGCGGTTCAAGATGAGTGAGCCAAAGCGCGTGCTTCATATTGTGGGCGGAATGAACCGAGGCGGAGCTGAAACGATGATTATGAACATCTATCGTGCACTCGACAGGAATGTCCTTCAATTTGATTTCATTACTCACCGGCAGGACGTCTGTGATTATGATGAGGAAATTCGCCGGCTTGGGGGACGCATCTTTTACGTCCCAAGTATTGGGGCGTCCTCTCCGGTTGCTTTTGTGAAAACATTGACCAAGACAATTAGGCAAACAGGGCCCTATCAGGCAGTGCATGCACATACGGATTTTCAGACGGGTTTTTCCGCACTTGCTGCCAAACTAGCGGGTGTAAAGGTGCGCATTTGCCATTCACATAATACAGCGTGGAAGCAGTCGCCAAACTGGCTGGATCATATGATGCTCAAAGGATTTCGCCAGCTGATCTTTGCATTCTCTACACAGCTAGTTGCATGCGGCGAGGATGCCGGTGTCTTTTTATTTGGACAGAAAAAAATGCAGAACGGGCAAGTTGAGGTGCTTCCAAATGGGATAGACTTATCCCTTTTTTTTCAGCCTGATCCAGACGAAAAGGCAGAGATGAAAAAGCAGCTCCATCTTCGCGAAAAAAACATGGTCATCGGTCATATTGGGCGGTTCCATGAGCAAAAAAATCATGTTTTTTTTATGGAGCTGGCACAGACCTTAAAGAAGCAAGGGGTTTCATTTCAGCTTGTCCTCGTAGGAGATGGACCGCTGAAGCAAGTAGTCGAATCGTATGCAGAGAAGGCAGGCTTGATGGAGGACATTGTCTTTACAGGCGTCGTATCAGACGTTCCACAGTATATGAAAGCATTTGATGTATTTGTGATGCCTTCCTTGTTTGAAGGTCTTCCGCTTGTATTAGTGGAAGCACAGGCGTCTGGTCTGCCTTGTGTGATTTCAGATCATATTACAGAGGAAGTAGATTTAGGCTGCGGGCTTGTGAAAAGGATGTCCCTGCGAGATTCCGCGCATGAATGGATGCAGGCGGTGCTTGAAGCATATCATGCAGAACCTCCTCTTCAAGAGATCATTACCTCTCAGCTTGAACAAAGAGGATTTGATGTGAAACAGAATATTACACGTGTGATGAATCTATATGGACTGTAAGGAAGGAAGGGCAGATGGCAGTTTATTTGGTGAACATGATCATGGTCTATTTATGGTCGAGCTTTGCCGCATTTTACGGCAGGCGTGATGATACCATTCAAAGCGGATGGCGGCCTAATAAGCTTCTGGTGTTTTTTCCGTTTCTGTTTCTTTGTATCGTAGCTGGTATTCGGTATAAAGTAGGAACCGATTTTGTCACATATGGCCAGATGTATGAGTTCTCCATCAACTACGAAAAGCCTTGGCATATATTCGGATTCGGTGTGGATAAGGCCGCAACGGATCCGGGGTTTACATTTATTTTATGGATGCTTAATCAACTGTCTCATGATCCGCAAATCATGTATATCTCAGTCGGAGCCATTACTTATTTTTTTATCATCAAGACGCTTATTCAATATGGCCGTCCATTTGAGCTGAGTATGCTGCTTTTTCTTGGGACCTTTCATTATTATGCGTCATTTAATGGCATGCGCCAGTATATGGTGGCAGCGATTCTTTTTTATGCCATCCGGTTGGTGATCAATGGACAGTGGAAATTGTATTTTCCGCTCGTCCTTGTATGTTCATTGTTTCATTCATCCGCTCTCATCATGATTCCTGTGTATTTTATTGTGAGAACAAAGGCTTGGTCTTGGATGATGCTGGTCTTATGCCTGGTGTTCTTAGGCTTAACCGCTCTTTATGACCGTTTTGTCTCGGTGTTTGTCGTGATGCTGCAAGGCAGTTCATATGGTCATTACGAGGAGTGGCTCACAACGAATACGAATGGAATGAATGTGACAAAAATCGGTGTCTTGATTTTACCGCTTCTGCTTGCTTTTTTTTATCGAAAACGACTTCGTGAGCTGACGCCTGAGAGTGATTACATTGTGAATTTTTGTTTGCTTGGTTTCTTGTTTGGCATCCTTGCAACGAAGGATGTCATTTATGCAAGATTTCATATTTATTTTGGCTTGTATCAGCTCATTTTACTGCCATATTTCACACGCATTTTTGATCAGCGGTCTAATGTGTTTATGTATGTAGGGATTGCTGTTTGCTATATTCTGTACAGCATCATGCTGATGCCGTTCGATTCTTCGGTTTTGCCGTATAGAACGATATTTAATAAGTAGATTTGAAGAAAGGTGGGACATGCTGTAATGCCAGCTATCAGTCTATTGGTCGCAGTTTACAATACGAGTCAATATGTGGAGCAATGTCTTCAATCAATTGCAGATCAAAGTTTTTCCGATATAGAAGTCATTCTTATCAATGATGGATCGACCGACCGCAGCGGTGAATGGCTTGAAGCATTTGCTGAGCGTGATGAGCGATTCCGGGTAATCCATCAATCCAATCAAGGGTTAGGCGCTGTGAGAAACCGGGGCATCGAGGAAGCGAAAGGGACGTATCTCGCCTTTGTGGATTCAGATGATATTCTCGCTCCTCATTACTGTGAAGCTATGTATGAAAAAGCCGAAATGACCGGGGCAGATCTTGTTGTGAGCGAGTATTGGATTCAATTTGAACAGTCAAAGCGAACGATAGCAACGACGCTGTTAGACAAGCGCTCAGCCGAAAAAACGGATGTAATCAAAGCGTTATTACACGGAGACTTGACTGGATTCTCATGGAATAAGCTGTATCGGCGTGCCTTTATGGAAAATCACTACATTCGATTTCCGCTGCGGGGTGAGCTAGAGAACATTGAAGATCAATATGTGACGCTGCGCTGTTTTTCTTTAGCACGCAGTATCGCTTTTGTTCATGAGCCTCTTTATTATTACAGGGTTCATCTGTCATCTATTGTACAGCGATATCAGAAGCAGTATTTTCATCATGGACTGACCTTTTATCATGCACAGCGCTCTTTTTTAAAAGAGCATGATGACATCTCTCTGTATGAGAAGGCATTAGACTTTTTTATCGTCAATCATACGCTTCATTGTATGCTCAACGAATGGAAGAGCCAAAATGATCTCTCTATTCAGGAAAAGCTTGATCACATGCGTGAAATGGTCACACATGATGCCTTTCAGCATGCCGTCAAACAGGTGGAACTATCGAAGCTCACGGTTCGAAAGCGAATGATTTTATTTCTTGCTAAGTGCCGATTGGTTTACCCGCTTTCTGCCGCGGCTTCTAGCTATCAAAAATGGATCGAATATCAGACAAGGAAATAGGGGTGATGGGATTGACAGTGCAGCAATTGAAGGCAAAAACCGCAGAGTGGCTGCTCTTAAAGGTCAAATATCCGCTTGAGTATAAACTGAGCCGCCAAAGGCTGCCAGAGCTGAGTCATCAGAAGAAAATCATTCTCACGCTGCTGCCGGGCCATGATAATTTAGGGGATCATGCGATTGCCTATGCGAGTTATTGTTTTTTAAAGAAACACTTTCCAGCCTATGACATCATAGAAGTGGACATGAAAGAGATCTATCGCCTTGCCCGTCCGCTAAAGCGCAGCCGGCATCCAGAAGACATCGTCTGTATGATCGGTGGGGGCAATATGGGGGATTTATACCGGTACGAAGAATGGACGAGACAATTTATCATCAAGACCTTCAAGTCCTATCCCATGATCCAGCTGCCTGCTACTGTACATTTTACAGAAACAAAGAGAGGGAAACGAGAGGAACGCCGCGCTATTCACACGTATAGTCAGCATTCAAGACTGCTCCTCATGGCAAGAGATCAAACAACCTACGAATGGATGAAGCTTCATTTTCCTGATCAAGATGTGTGGAAACAGCCTGATATGGTGCTGTCATTAGATGAATCATCAAAGGATGAAACACGTGAAGGGGTTCTGCTTTGTCTGCGTGAGGATCAAGAAGCATATCTCACAAAGGAGGAGCGCCAGCAGCTGCAGCAGCATATCCAAGAGACATATGATCAAGTCGGTTTGATCACAACGACAATTGGCAGACGAGTCGATCGAACAACTCGCTTAGAGGAGTTAACGTCTTTGTGGACGGAGTTAAAACAAGCGCAGGTCGTCGTGACAGATCGTCTGCATGGCATGATCTTTTGTGCGATCACTCATACACCGTGTGTTGTCCTTAGATCGTTTGATCATAAGGTGATGGAAGGATTTGAGTGGGTGGCTCACCTTCCGTTTATGACCCTTTTAAAAGAACCAAATGAGGCCGCTGTGAAAGAGGCCGTTCATCAGCTGATGAAAACAAGCGGTCAAAAGGGAGAGGAAGCTGGATGAGGGCTCTTAAACGCTGCGTGAAAGCACAATGAATCGAGCGTTTCTTTATAATGCCAGTGCGAACTTAATCACGTTTGTCCTGATGATGCTTATGTCTGTTTGTTTAACACCTTATATTGTTCATACGCTTGGAGTGGAAGCATTCGGCTTAATCCATCTGACGCAAAATATGATCAACTATTTATCGGTCATTACGGCTTCGTTAAGTGCGGTTGTTGTGCGGTTTTTTTCTGTGGCGGCTCATAAAGGAGAGGTGGAGAAGGCGCAGCGCTATCTCGCTTCCTATTTCGTCAGTTCGTTTTTACTATCTATTAGTCTCTTTTTGCTTTGTCTTTTCGTGTCTCATCAGCTGGTTGAATGGCTTCATGTACCTGTTCATCTCGTGAAAGACACACAGACCGCCTTTATTTTAGGGGGTCTTTTATTTATGCTCAATTTCGTCATGTCTGGCATTGGGGCTGCACCGTTCTATGCGAATAAGCTCTATGTATCAAGTGTTGGACAGGCGATTCAAATGTTTTTGAGGGCGCTGATGATTGTCCTCCTGTTTACATGGACGACACCAGCCATTTGGCATATCCCGCTTGCGGCCGTCATAGGAAGCTTAGCTGCTATGGGAATCGGTATCTATTATTTTAAGAAACTCATCCCTTGGTTTTCGTTTAAGTGGCGGCACGTCTCATTATCGTCTAGTCTCACTCTTGTTCGATCAGGGGTCTGGCATTCATTTGAGCAAATGGGGATATTGCTGTTTTTACAAATTGATTTATTGATGACCAACTTGCTCATTGGAGCGGAAGCGACGGGCCAATATGCGGCAATTTTACAGTTTCCATTATTATTACGCACACTGGCAGGAACACTGGCCGTTGTGTTTGCACCAACGATCACGAAATTTTATTCGAATCAGGACAAAGAGGGACTCATTCAATATGCTGCAAACGCCATTAAGTGGAGCGGCTTATTTGTTGCGTTCCCAGCCGCACTTCTAGGAGGTCTCGCTGGTCCGCTCATGCTTTTATGGCTTGGGCCAGCCTTTGAGGAGCTGAAATGGCTTCTCATGATTCATGCGGCTTATTTATGTTTGACCTTGATGTTTTTACCGCTCACATATGTGCCGACCGTGTTTAATCGATTGAAAGTTCCTGCAGTTGTCACCCTTATATTAGGTGTGTCTAATGTGCTTTTTGCCTATGGATTGACTCATCTGCTGCAACTTGGTTTATATGGCATTGCATCAGCGGGGGCAATGGTTTTATTGATTAAAAATATTGTGTTTCTGCCATTTTATACGGCCAGGATCACGAATCAGAAACGCACTATCTTTTACAAGCATACACTGGTTCCACTTGCTGGAGGGCTATTTATTTGGGGCATCTGTGCGGGGATTCAGGCGGTATATAACGTGACTTCATGGTGGGAGCTGTTTTGTATTGGAGGGCTTTGTTTCATTCTCTATATGGGCTACTTGTATCTGTTTGCAGGAACGAAACGAGAGCGGATGCAGCTGATGCGTAAGGTAAAACATGCGGTCTCCCGCTAATATGAAAAGGAGATGCAATGATGAAAAGAATGATAGATGTGATGGTGGCATTGACGCTGCTCATCGCAGGCAGTCTTCTTTTTCTTCTCATCTATGGACTGATTAGATGGAAAATTGGAACGCCTGTGGTGTTTCGGCAGAAGCGGCCTGGTTTGTATGG
The DNA here is from genome assembly GCF_038593315.1 of Bacillus sp. FSL P2-0069. Taxonomy (NCBI): domain Bacteria; kingdom Bacillati; phylum Bacillota; class Bacilli; order Caryophanales; family Bacillaceae; genus Bacillus; species Bacillus sp. FSL P2-0069. The sequence goes on along the minus strand of NZ_CP151984.1, from coordinate 3,031,309 downwards.
CCGGCCTTTTATGCTATATAAATTTCGGACGATGACCGATGAACGCGATGAACATGGGGTGCTGCTGCCAGATCATCTGCGATTAACAAAAACCGGTGCCTTGATTCGAAAGCTTAGTCTTGATGAATTGCCGCAGCTTGTCAATGTACTCAAAGGAGAGCTTAGTCTTGTCGGGCCAAGACCGCTTTTAATGGAGTATTTGCCTATGTATACAGAAGAACAAGCAAGGCGTCATCTTGTGAAGCCCGGCATAACAGGATGGGCACAGGTGAACGGCCGGAACACGCTTTCCTGGGAGGAGAAATTCACCTATGACCTTTGGTATGTCGAGCATCAATCGTTTTGGCTCGATATGAAAATTTTATGGATGACCTTGCTGAAAGTCATGAAAACAGAGGGGGTGCAGCAGCCGGATCATGCCACAGCTGAAAAATTTAAAGGAACCGATATGTAAGAAGCAAACCATTGGTTTAATTGGGGCCGGAGGACATAGCAAAGTCATTCAAGATCTCATTTTTGCACATGCCGATTACTCATTATATGCGGTATTAGATGATCATTTTGAAGAGGCGGTCACTCAAAGCGGGATTTTGTATGGACCGATCTCCATGAGTGAGCAGCTGAGAGAGACAATGCCTCATATGAAATGGCTGATTGCGATCGGACAAAATGAGATCAGACAGCTCATGAAGGAACGCCTCTCATTTGAAGACACAGCATATGCCACACTCATTCACCCAGAGGCGGTCATGAGTCCGTCATCTGTCATTGGAAGGGGGACTGTTGTGATGGCAAGGGCAGTGGTTCAAGCAGATGCAGCCATCGGTGAGCATACGATTATAAATACAGGGTCTATCACCGAGCATGACTGTATACTCGAATCGTTTGTGCACCTGTCACCAGGCGCGGTGCTGACTGGCGGTGTATCCGTGCGGGAAGGTGCCCATATTGGGGCTGGTGCCGTGGTGACACCGGGTATAACGATCGGAAGCTGGACGGTCATTGGCGCTGGAGCGGCAGTGACAAGAGATATACATGATCAGAAGGTCGCTGTAGGAATTCCTGCAATAGAAATCAAAGATCGGAGAGAAGGTGGGAAGTGATGAAAGAAAGGAAGCGAATTTACTTATCCCCTCCGCATATGAGCGGAAAAGAGACTTTCAAAATAGAGGAAGCTTTCAAGAGCAACTGGATTGCGCCGCTTGGACCGCTTGTGAATGAATTTGAACAGGCAGTGGCGGACTATGCAGGAGTGAAGACAGGAGCGGCTTTATCCTCAGGAACAGCAGCGATTCACCTTGCTTTAAAGCTGATAGGTGTGCAAAAAGGAGACATTGTCTTTTGTTCCACCCTCACGTTTGTTGCAACGGCAAATCCGATTTTATATGAACAAGCAGAGCCCGTTTTTATTGATTCTGAAAGGGAGACATGGAATATGTGCCCGCTTGCTTTAGAGAAAGCCTTAGTTGAATCAAAACGTCTTGGGAAAAAACCTCGTGCGGTCATCGTTGTCCATTTATATGGGCAAAGTGCAAAAATGGACGAGATCATGGCTCTGTGTGAAGCATATGATGTACCAGTCATTGAGGATGCCGCTGAATCGTTAGGTGCGCTTTATAAAGGAAGAAAAAGCGGCTCAATGGGCAGGTTCGGTATCTATTCTTTTAATGGAAATAAAATCATTACAACATCAGGGGGCGGAATGCTTGTGAGTGATGATGAAGCTGCGATTGAACGATGCCGCTTTCTTGCTTCACAGGCCAGAGAACAAGCGATGCACTATGAGCATCAAGAGATGGGATACAACTATCGTATGAGCAACCTCTTAGCAGGAGTCGGGATTGCTCAAATGGAAGTGCTGGACGAGCGTGTTGAACAAAAGCGCCGCATTTTTCAGCGTTATCAGGACGCTTTATCAGAAGTAGAGGGTGTTCATTTGATGCCAGAATATCAAGAAACGAAATCCAACCGCTGGCTGACGGCATTGACCATTGATCGTGACACACAATTGTCTCCAGCAGATATCATTGGTGCTTTAGAAAAAGAACAAATCGAAGCAAGGCATGTATGGAAGCCGCTGCACCAGCAGCCGCTCTTTCGTCACTGCCCTTTTTATACTGCGGAAAAAGGCACTCCTGTATCTGAGCTGTTATTTGAGCGGGGGCTTTGTCTTCCGTCTGGAACGAGCATGACAGATGCAGATCAGGAGCGTATCATCCATATACTCCATGACATGCTGCGAGAAAAAACATTTACCTCTTCACAGGCTGCTCATTCGTAAGCAGCCTGCCTCTCTTTCTATCAAATCCCTCAATTTATGGAATAAATCGGAATAAGTATTGTCATTTCGTTTCAAATATGATATTGACAACGGCTTCCTTCCTCCTTAAAATGAAAATGATTATCAGCATCAATTAGGAGGAGCAACTTATGTCTATTTGGAGAAATTTTCCGAAAATTAAAATAAATTCAGTATTACCATTCCTGCTTATTTTCTTTTTACTAGTAGGATGCTCTCAAACAAACAATGGAGCAGAAGGCAATAAGGATCATCCTGATATGATCACAATGGCGTGGCCAAGAGATATTGGTGAAATGAATCCACACGTATACAACCCGTCACAATTATTTGCGCAATCAATGATTTATGAGCCATTGGTCAGCTATCAAAAGAATGGTAAGCTGAAACCTGAATTAGCGAAATCATGGGATGTTTCAAAGGATGGCAAGGTGTATACGTTCCATTTAAGAGACGGAGTGACTTTCTCAGACGGCTCTGAATTTAATGCGGACATTGTCAAAAAGAACTTCGATACAATATTAAAAAATAAAGATTTACATAGCTGGTTAGGTGTCATTAAGAAAATCAAAAAGACAGAAGCCGTTGATAAAAAGACATTTAAACTCACATTAACAGCACCATATTATCCAACTGTGCAAGAATTAGCCGTTGTTCGTCCAGTTCGTTTCTTAGGTGAAGCAGGTTTCCCTAAAAACGGAGATACGTCAAAAGGAATTAAAAAACCAGTGGGGACAGGCCCTTGGGTTTTAAAAACATATAAGAAAGATGATTATGCCATTTTCGAACGAAACGATCATTATTGGGGAGAAAAACCAAAGGTAAAAGAAATCAAGGTAAAGGTCATCCCAGATGCGGAAACGAGAGTCATGGCTTTTGAAAAAGGTGATGTGGATTTACTTTACGGAGAAGGAACCATTAGCCTTGATTCTTACAAACAGCTGGAAGCAAGCGGCAAGTATGAAACGAAAATGTCAGAGCCTGTTGCAACGAGACAGCTTGTTATGAACACAAAAGTGGATCAGCTGTCAGATGAGAAAGTGCGTCATGCCCTTCAATATGCCTTCAATAAAAAATCAATGGTAGAAGGGGTCACCTCAGGTTTAGAGGATGAAGCAGATCACATCCTGCCGACTAACATGCCGTATACGTCACACATTCAAGTGAAGTCTTTCAAATATGATGTGGACAAAGCCAAAGCATTGCTGGATGAAGCGGGCTGGACACTTCCAAAAGGAAAATCCGTTCGTGAAAAAGATGGGAAAAAGCTTGAGTTTAGTATGATGTATGACTCAGCGGAATCGATTCAAAAAGCGATGGCGGAAACGCTGCAAGCAGAATGGGCAGCCGTTGGTGTCGGCGTCAAGCTTGAGGGTGTGGATTTGGCCACACAGGTTCAACGCTTTAAAGCCAATAAGTTTGATATGAACTTCTTTAGCAACTACGGAGCGCCGTATGATCCGCATACATTTATGAACGTTCTTTCATCAGATGGTTTTGGATTCAAAGAAGCCATTTCAGCCTATCCAAATAAGGAAAAGCTGATCAAAGAAATGACGGAAATTCCATCCACAACAAATGAAAAGAAACGCAAAGCACTGTATTCGTCTGTCTTATCCTCTTTACAGGATCAAGGGGCAATTGTGCCAATCTCTTATTTTAAAAAGACAGCCGTTTATCAAAAAGCTGTGAAGGACTTTGAATTCCCTGCAAATCGTGATGAACATCCTTTCACAGGCATTAAGCTGAAGTAACAGAAGGAAGGTAAGGAAATGGGCCGCTATATCGTCAAACGAGTGCTATCAATTATTCCTGTATTTTTATTAGCCACACTGCTCACAACTGGTATGATTCACCTCTCGCCAGTTGACCCGGCTGAGGCATATTTAGCAGCGGCTCATATCCAGCCTACAGATGAAATATTAGCGCAAAAACGAAGTGAATTCGGCTTAGACGAGCCGTTTTATATGCAGTATCTTCATACCATTGAAAAAGTCATTCACCTTGATTTCGGCCGGTCGTATATGTCCAATCAGCCTGTCGTTGATGAGGTGATTTATCGAATACCGGCGACAATTCAATTGGCGCTTACCAGTCTGCTGATCGCTATATGCGTCAGCATTCCGCTCGGCTTTTTCAGCGGCATGAGGAAAAATGGTGCCGTGGATCATGTGAGCCGGCTCATTTCTTTCTTAGGAGCATCTATCCCGACGTTTGTCTTGGGGTATTTGCTCATCTTCTTTTTTTCAGTGAAACTTGACCTCTTACCAGTTGAAGGGATTGGAACATGGGAGCATCTCATTCTGCCCTCGATCACACTTGCAGTCCCTTTAATTGCTACTTATACAAGGCTGTTACGGTCAAGTGTGAGTGAGGCGCTTCAAGAGCCTTTCGTTCAATATGCGAGAATCAGAGGTTTGAAGGAACAATCGATCATGTTCAAGCATGTGTTCAGAATTGCGATATCGCCGATGCTGACCGGACTAGGGGTGAACCTTGGCAAGCTGTTAACCGGAACCATTATTGTAGAGGCCGTTTTCTCATGGCCAGGGTTTGGCCGCTTTTTTATTGAAGCGATCTTTAACAGAGATCTGCCTGTCATTCAATTTTATGTCCTCATGTCAGCCTGTATTTTTATCGTGAGCAGCTTGATCGTTGACTTAGTTCAGCTGATCATAGACCCCCGTATTTCTAGAAAGGAAGGCCGCCAGCAATGATGACAAAAGTAAAACATCTCTTCGTTCATCAAAAGATGATCTCGATCTGCGCTTTGCTGCTCGGTCTCCTGCTCATTGTCACAATATGTGCACCATGGATCGCTCCACATGATCCGGCTGCTGTCAATCTAGCAATGAAGCTAAAGGGATCTTCGTGGGAGTATCCTCTTGGAACAGATCAATTAGGGCGGTGCAATTTATCTCGTATTTTATATGGTGCGCGTGTTTCGCTCGGCTGTGCGTTATTAATCTTTCTTTCTTCGTTATTCATTGGTTTAATTGTCGGCCTCTTTTCAGGATACAAAGGCGGCTGGATCGATCATGTTTTGATGAGAATCTGTGACGGCGTCATGGCATTTCCCAACCTGGTGCTGATCCTTGGATTAGTCGGCATCTTCGGTCCGGGACTTCCTCAAGTCGTACTTGCTTTGATGCTTGTGCAATGGGTATATTATGCCCGCGTCTTCCGAGGAATGGTGCTCAGTTTAAAAGAACAGAACTTTATTGCAGCTGCAAAAATCAGTGGGACCTCGCATTGGAACATTATGAGAAAGCATATGATTCCCAATGTCCTGCCGCCATTAGCAGTCATTGGAACACTTGAAATGGGCTGGGCGATTATGGACATTTCTGCGATGTCTTTCCTCGGATTAGGGGTTCAGCCTCCTATGCCTGAATGGGGAGCGATGATTCATGAAGGGAAATCTTACATTCAAACGAATCCTCAGTTAATGCTGTACCCAGGTCTTATGATCATGGCTGTGGTGGTTCTGTTTAATTTACTAGGAGAAGCCCTTTCAGAGAAATATGGCATCAAACGCCGTGTGTAAAGGAATGATCAATGTGCAAGAGTCCATTTTACAAGTAGAGAACCTGCATGTGCAGACGAAAACACCTCAAGGGACAACCCCTCTTATTCAAGAAGTATCGTTTGAAGTAGGGCGCGGTCAAATCCTTGGATTAATTGGTGAGAGCGGCTGCGGGAAAACAGTGACAAGTATGTCGATCTTGCGTATGCTTGATCGAAAAACAGCGGAAGTCACTGGCAGTATCACATTACAGGGACGAGAATTGATCGGTATAAGTGAAAAGGATATGCGTTCCATTCGGGGCAAAGACATCTCGTATATTATGCAAAATCCAATGAACAGCTTTACGCCGGTATGGACAATCGGCCATCAGCTGGTTGAAACGATCCGCCGGCATACGGCTGTCAGTAAAAGGCAGGCACGATCACAGGCAATAGATGCGTTAGCGAAAATGAATCTGCCGCAGCCAGACCAGCTGTTCAATAAGTATCCTTTTGAATTAAGCGGAGGGATGCTACAACGTGTCATGATCGCCATGGCTGCCTGTATGCACCCGCCCCTCATCATTGCAGATGAGCCGACAACTGCATTAGATGTACACAATCAGAAACGGGTCCTTCAGCATCTGAACCAAATTCGTCATGACTATGGAACGGCCATTTTACTGATTACCCACGATCTTGGTGTCATTGCTGAAATGGCAGATCAAGTTGTCGTCATGAAACAAGGAGAAATTGTTGAAAAGGCAGGAGTTCTTGAGATTTTTGAACAACCAAAACATGATTATACAAAAAAACTATTAGCAGCTCGTCCATCGATTCCAGCTGTTTGCCCGATTTGAGGTGAGAAGGCCCTTGCATTTATTAGAAGTGAAAGCAGTCAGTCATGCATACAACAGCCGGTCGTTTCTAATGAGAAAAAAAGGCGCAGCCCCTGTCCTGAAAAGCGTCGATTTAACTATTGAAGAAGGCACCTGCCTTGGGCTGCTAGGGCAAAGCGGCGCAGGGAAAAGTACACTTGGCCGCATCATACTTGGTCTAGAGAAACCAAGAGCTGGGCAGGTGCTTTTTGAAGGTCAGGATGTCTATCATGCAGATCAGCAAACACGTAAGCATTTTCGCCGGCATGTGCAAGCGGTGTTTCAGGATTCCTATTCGGCGGTAAATCCAAGATGGACAGTCGAACAAATTTTATCTGAGCCGCTTGAAAACTACGAATCCATAAGCCGAAAGGAACGTAAAAATGTATTGATTCACTGGCTGGAAAGAGTCGGGCTCGGTGAAAAGGATTTGTCTAAATATCCACACCAATTCAGCGGCGGCCAGCTGCAAAGGATCAACATCGCTAGAGCCTTATTGCTCCAGCCAAAGCTCATTGTATTGGATGAATCTGTCAGCAGCTTAGACATGGTGACGCAGGCTGTCATTTTAGATTTATTAGTAGAATTAAAGAAGGAGCTGGGTGTGGCTTACTTATTTATTACACATGATATAACAGCAGCCTATCACTTATGTGATCAATTGGCGATTCTTGATCAAGGAGAGCTTGCTGCCCAATTTCAATCAAAGGATGACTTCTTTTCATCAGAAGAGGAAGCGGTGCGGAAAATGAGAGATGCAATGCTCGCAGACCATCCTTTGTCACGAACGATTGGCAGACCGGTTCGGTAAAACTTCATTTTATCAATGCCTCAGCGTGCAGCCAAAGCGTCGCATTCGGTAAAAAGCAAAGAGCGAAAGCCCCAGTTTAGCCCCTTTGCAGACAATCTGCGCCTCTTTTAGGAAAGAGGCTATTTTTCATGAAAGGCAGGTGGCATCGTGAACCATCGAGCGTATTTAGCTTTGGCCATTCCATTAACGATTTCAACGATGACCACCCCATTACTTGGAGCTGTTGATACAGCGGTCGTCGGTCAGCTCGCAAACCCCGCTTATATTGGAGGCGTTGCGGTCGGCAGTCTCATTTTCAGTACATTATATTGGCTGTTTGGTTTTTTGCGGGTAAGTACATCTGCTTTTGCCGCCCAGGCAAACGGTGCACAGAATGAGGAGCAGGGCGTTCTTGCTTTTCTAAGACCTTTTTTCGTCGCCATCATCGTCGGACTTTGTTTTATTGCCCTGCAATGGCCGATCATTCAATCTGCTTTTCTAGTGATCTCTCCTGATGCTGATGTCCGTCAATTTGCCGCAGACTATTTTCATATTCGCATTTGGGGAGCGCCATTTACTTTAATGAATTATGTTATATTGGGCTGGCTGATGGGGATGGCTAAAATGAAAGAAGCTCTTTCATTACAAATCTTGATCAATGTTATGAATATGGCGCTCGCATTTCTGCTTGTTCATGTGTTTTCGTTTGCGGTCAAAGGAGTTGCGGCGGCAACATTGATATCTGAACTAACCGCTTTTGTGTTAGGGGCATGGATTATCCTGAAGCATTCGTCAAACGGATTCCAGATGCCTTCCATCAAGAAAATCATGGATACTCAGGCAGTGAAGAAAATGTTTCATGTGAATAAAGATTTGTTCATTAGGACGATCTGTCTGCTAGTGGTCATCAATATGTTTACGGCAAAAGGTGCTTCTTTTGGTACAGAGCTGCTGGCAGCCAATGCCATCTTATTTCAAATTCACTACATCATGGCTTATTTGTTCGATGGTTTTGCCAATGCGTCCAGCATCCTTGTTGGCAGGTCGGTTGGTGCAAATGACCGCACCCTTTATGAAAAAACCTTAACCCTTTCGAGGCAGTGGGCACTTGTGATGGCATGTGTCATTGCGGCGGTTTATTTTTTATTAAAAGAGCCGATATTGAGCTTGTTTACAAATCTCCCTCAGCTGCTTGATGTGACATTACACTATGCAGACTGGCTTGTTCTTTATCCATTTGCAGCTTGTTTCGGATTGGTCATTTACGGCGTATTTACAGGTGCAACAGAAATTGCCCCTGTTAGAAATTCGATGCTGTTTGCGATGATTTTGTTTATCGTCGTTCAAACCGCAGTCACGCCCATTTGGCACAATCATGGCCTATGGTTTGCCTTTATCATCTATACTGTAGGGCGGTCTGGCTTTTTAATGATGTATAAATCGAGGCTGGATCAGAAGCTTTTTGCATATGATAAACACCCTTTGCCATCTTGACAAAAGGGTGTTCTTTTTCGTTCATTCGCTTTCTTTTTTCACCTTTTGATAGGCTTCATCAAGATGCTGAATTCGCTTCAATACAACCGCATTTTTGGTCAGCTGGTCTTGAACAAGCGTTGACACTACTGAGCGGTAATAGGCATTCATCGCATGAACCTTGTCTTCATTTTGGTTCATGGCGATGTGCTGCTTCAAGTTGTCGACAAAGTATGGAACGGAAAAAAGTTCAGACATAGAAATCACTCCTATTTCGTATATACGGTCCGTCAATCTTCATGTAAAATGATGAGAGGGAGGGGAGACAATGAGCCTTAAACTGCAACAAGAACAGGTATTAAAGCAGGTGCTCACACAAGAACTTAGGCAGGCCATTACGCTGCTGCAGCTGAATTGCGCAGAGCTCGGCGAGTATCTTGACCAGTTAGCGCTTGAGAACCCTCTGATTGAGCGGAAAGACACGGACAGCTATCAACCAGTTTATCATAAAAAATCACAAGATCGAATGACAGAGCCGTATCGAACGCATCAAAAAGAAAGCCTGCAAATGTTTTTAAAAAGACAGGCGATTGATTTGAATTTAAGTGAAAAGAATCAAAGAATCTTTTACTTTATGATTGAGTCCATTGATTCCAATGGCTATCTAAATGAACCGATTGACGCAATGGCAGCTGTCTTAGAGGTGCCAGCTGAAGAAGTAGAAGCTGTCCTTCATCAGCTGCAATCGCTGGAGCCTGCCGGGATTGGCGCAAGATCATTGCAGGAATGCATCCTCCTTCAGCTGAGAAGGAAAAAGAAGCGCTGGTATGAAGCCGAGCTGATCATCGAAGAGCATTTCTTTCTTTTTGCGAGAAAGGCTTGGAAGGAAATTGCGGCCAAAACAGGTGTTTCAATGAAAACACTCCAGGCGGTACAAGATGAAGTGTCTCAGCTTGAACCAAGACCAGGCCTTCATTTCTCATATGATGAAGAGCATGTGTATATAGAGCCTGATGTGACAATTACTGTGGTGCAGGATCACATCACATTTGAGCTGAATCAGCGCGCTTTTCCAGACGTAGAAATGAATGAAGGCTACTTCGCCATGATTCAAGACCAAAAGCGGCATGAAGCATATGCGTATTTAAAGGAAAAAGAGCAGCAGTACAATTGGCTTGTCCAAGCGCTGAAGCAAAGAAAGCAAACGATGACTCATGTCGTTCGTGAGATTATCTCACATCAGACCGATTTTTTTCTAACAGGGAAACATAAAATGAAACCGCTTACGATGAAGCGGATCGCAGATATACTGCAAGTCCATGAGTCAACAGTCAGCCGGACTGTAAAAGGGAAAATGGTGCAAACCCCTTATGGTCTTATGGAAATGAAACAATTTTTCCAAGCGAAATTAGAAGGGCATTCGCTAGAAGAGGCGTCCAGCTACACAGTCAAAACGCACATTGCAGAGCTCATCCAAACGGAAAATAAGAAAAAACCGTATTCAGATCAGCAAATTATGACGCTGCTTCAGCAAACCTTTGGCATCCGCGCGTCGCGCAGAACCATTGCAAAATATCGTGAACAAATGAATCTTCCGTCCTCTACGCTGCGGAAGCGATACGATTAAAAAGAAGTACTTGCCAGAACATGGCACGTGCTTCTTTTTTGTTGAAAGCAAGGCAGCTCGAAGATTTCTTGAAAATTAAAGAGGGGAGACGTGTGATCGGAAATTTTGGGGTAAAGTATAAGATAGGGCATGAGCCGATAGGGATAGACAACAGTGATGAGGTGAGACCAATTGAAATATAAACAAATCAAAACGAAAAAAATATATGAAGAAATTGCGGATGCATTAATTGAATCCATTCGTACAGGTGAGCTTCTTCCAGGGGAAAAATTAGATTCGGTTCAAGCGCTTTCAGAAAGCTTTCAAGTCAGCCGTTCCGCTGTAAGAGAGGCACTGTCTGCTCTCAAAGCGATCGGATTAATAGAGATTAAGCAAGGGGAAGGCACATATGTGAAGCAGTTTGATCCTGAGCAGCTCACATTTAGCCTGTCTCCTGCATTTTTGATGAAGCAGCATGATGTCACACAGCTCCTTGAATTAAGAAACATAATTGAGACGGGTGCTGTTAAAAAGGCAGCGCTCATGCGAACGGACGATGACCTTCATCAGCTGCGTGAGGCACTCGAACAAATGAAACTCGCAGAAGCACATAAAGAAACTGGTGAAGAGGCAGACCTCGCATTCCATCTCGCTTTAGCCAAAGCCTCAAAGAATGATTTATTAAAAGCGTTAATGAATCAGGTCTCCACCTTGCTGGTAGAAACGATGCGGGAGACGAGAAAAGTCGTCTTATTTTCAAGAAAAGCCTCCATTCGGCAGCTTTACAAAGAACATGAACATATTTACAAAGCCGTCATGGCAAGACAGCCAGAAGAAGCAGAAAGAGCGATGCTCACGCATTTAAAAAATGTAGAAAGACTGCTGAGTGATGTGAGTCAAGAACCGGCAGGACAGTCAGAACCACAGTAAGCTGTGCCGAATGAGGGCACAGCTCTATTATTAACGAGAAATATGCAGTTTTTTCATGCGATATTGCAGACTTTGCCTGCTCATGCCCAATAACTTTGCAGTCTGTGAAATATTATCGTCCATTTTTTCTAAGTAATGGACGATGTATTGTTTTTCGAATCGTTCCATTTGGGTTTGAAAATCAGTCGTATGTTCTGGGCTTGTATAAATAAACGTGTCAGCTGCGGTATGCTGCAAAGGGTTCGTCTGTAATTGCGCTGCAGGACGGCTTTCCCTATGTTTAAATCTAAAATGATATGGAAGGTGATGCATGCATAAGTAATCCTCATCCATCATCATATTCATCCCCGCTTCAATCACATGCTCCAGTTCTCGTACATTACCCGGCCAATCATACGCTTGAAAAAGGGCTAGTACCTCTTCATCAGCCGCCTTCACCTTCATTTGAAACAGCTCATTATATTTTTGAATAAAATGACTGACAAATGTAGGAATGTCTTCTTTTCGTTCAGAAAGCGGCGGAATAAATAGGGTGACAATACCCAGCCGGTAAAATAAATCCTTGCGCATGCGTCCGCCTGCGATTGCATCTACAGGATCCTCATTCATATTGGCAATGACTCTTACATCAACAGCGATTTCTTTTGTGCTGCCAAGCCTTCTCACACGTTTCTCCTGTAATACACGCAGCAGTTTTGCTTGAAGACCAGGATTTAATGAGTTGATCTCATCAAGCAGCAGTGTACCTCCCTGCGCCTGTTCAAATAAGCCGGGCTGATCAGTTGCGCCTGTAAAAGCCCCTTTTTGTGTACCAAAGAGCAGACTTTCAATGAGATTATCAGGCAGTGCCGCGCAATTTTGGGTAATAAATGGTCCAGATGATCGGCTGCTGCCGTTATGAATACTTTGCGCAAATAGTTCTTTTCCTGTCCCTGTTTCTCCAACAATGAGCACATAGGAAGAGGTGCGTGTCGCTCGTTTTGCATGCTCAATCACCTCTAAAAACGCAGGGCTTTGTCCAATAATGGAATCAAAGGTAAAGCGCGTGCTTCCTTTTTTCTTCATATTGTGATGAATCAACCGTTCCAGCTTCGTCACATCATTCGAAATTTCAACCGCTCCTTGGATGAGGCCGTCTCGAACGAGCGGGTATGTATGATTAATCGTTGTGATTTCTTTTCCGTTGTAATTATGATACGTCTGCTTTGCATGAACGGTTTGTTTCCCAGTACGCAGCGCTTGGACAAGCGTACTGTGCATGTCGTCTTGGAAGACGAAGAGGTCTAATACATTTTTATGGAGAACATCAGAGCGTTTCAAAGACTCAATCTCCATCATTTTTTTATTATAGACAACAGTGTTGCCATTCTCGTCAATTGCATGAACCCCGACATCTATTAAATCGAGCATTTGTTTATACAGATCAATCTCATTTTCGAGCTTTGCAGTATACGAATCTTCTTTCATTGCGCCACCTCCAGACGTTACCTCTATTTTACATGAAAAATTTTGCGGTTTCCTCTAAAAAATTTGGCAGATGCAAAAATATTTTGCATAAAAAACCAGATCAATCACCGCCATAATGCAGGCAGAAAGTTGGCACGATCCTTGCATATCATATGTGTGTAGATGAACCTAATGAAAAAGAGGCTAGCTTATAGAAGGAGGAATAGACGATGACACAGACAAATGAATTGATTCAACAAACCGAACAATACGGTGCGGCAAACTATCATCCGCTGCCAATTGTGATTTCAGAGGCTGAAGGAGTTTGGGTGACAGACCCTGAAGGCAATCGATATATGGATATGCTGAGTGCATATTCCGCAGTGAACCAAGGGCATCGCCATCCCCGCATTATTGAAGCGCTCAAAAAACAGGCAGACCGGGTAACACTGACTTCAAGAGCTTTTCACAATGATCAGCTTGGTCCTTGGTATGAGAAAATTTGTCAACTGACGAATAAAGAGATGGCACTCCCGATGAATACTGGAGCTGAGGCTGTAGAAACAGCTGTAAAAGCAGCAAGACGCTGGGGCTATGACGTCAAGGGAATCGAAGACAATCGCGCAGAAATCATTGCGTGCGTCGGTAACTTCCATGGCAGAACGATGACGGCTGTTTCTCTTTCTTCTGAAGCAGAATATCAAAGAGGTTTCGGTCCAATGCTTCCAGGCATTAAACTGATTCCTTACGGAGATATTGAAGCGTTACGTGAAGCCATCACACCACAAACAGCGGCTTTTCTGATCGAACCTATTCAAGGAGAAGCGGGAATTGTCATGCCGCCAGAAGGCTTCTTGAAGGAAGCGAAGGCGCTTTGTGAAAAGGAACATGTGCTGTTCATTGCGGATGAAATTCAGGTCGGATTAGCACGAACAGGAAAGATGTTTGCATGTGACTGGGAAGACATTGAGCCAGATATGCTGATTCTTGGGAAAGCTTTAGGCGGCGGTGTATTCCCAATCTCGTGTGTGGTCGCAAACCGCGATATATTAGGTGTGTTTAACCCTGGATCTCACGGCTCTACCTTCGGTGGAAATCCTCTTGCGTGTGCGGTATCGCTGGCTGCACTGGATGTCTTAATCGACGAAAACCTTGCAGCGCGTTCTATGGAGCTTGGCGAATACTTAAAAGACAAACTCACGCGCATTCAAAGTCCTGTCATCAAGGAAGTGCGCGGCCGCGGATTATTTATCGGCATGGAGCTGACAGAGGCAGCGAGACCTTATTGTGAAAAGCTGAAACAAGCAGGACTGTTATGTAAGGAAACCCATGAGACCGTCATCCGCTTTGCACCGCCTCTCACGATATCTAAAGAAGATTTAGACTGGGCGATTGGTCATATTGAAGCATTATTTCAAGCATAAATGTCAAAGGGGGAGAAACCTTCACTTTCTCCCTTTCCCTTTCAACGAACAGCGAATTTTGTCAAAGGATGATGAATAGAAGAGTGAAAGTGGGGAAGCGGATTTGAACCAAGAACAGCATAATGAACTAGAACGTTCCATGAAAAGCAGGCATCTCTTTATGATTGCCTTAGGCGGCGTCATTGGTACTGGTCTTTTCCTTGGGTCAGGACTCATTATCCATCAGGCTGGACCCGGGGGAGCCATTCTATCCTTTATCATTGGCGGATTGTTAATGTATTTGGTGATGCTCTGTCTTGGAGAATTAGCAGTGGCGATGCCGACAGCGGGTTCCTTTCAGGAGTATGCAACCAAATATATAGGTCCGTCCACAGGCTTTATGATCGGCTGGCTTTATTGGTTTAGCTGGGCATGTACAATAGGACTGGAGTTTACGTCAGCAGGCATTTTGCTCCAAAGGTGGTTCCCAGATATCCCTGTTTGGCTGTGGTGTCTTGCGTTTAGCGTGATTTTATTTGCCGTGAATGCCATCTCAGCTCGCAGCTTCGCTGAAACCGAGTTTTGGTTTTCAGCCATTAAGGTCGCTGCCATCCTATTATTTATTATCATTGGAATTGGCGCAATTTTCGGAATGATTCATCTGAAAGATGGAGAACCAGCCCCTCTATTTCGTCATTTGACGGATCATGGCGGACTATTTCCTAACGGCGTTTTTGCTATTTTATTAACCATGGTCACGGTCAATTTCTCCTTTCAAGGAACAGAACTTGTAGGAATTGCCGCAGGAGAGAGTGAAAAACCTGAAAAAACATTGCCTCGTTCTATACGAAATATTATTTGGAGAACGATGGTCTTTTTCGTTTTATCCATTGCGGTTCTGGCCGCACTTCTTCCGTGGCAGACAGCAGGCACCGTCGACAGCCCGTTTGTCGTCGTGCTGGATAAGGTCGGTATACCGTATGCTGCAGATATCATGAATTTTATCATCATCACAGCTGTCTTATCTGTAGCAAACTCTGGATTATATGCATCATCACGTATGCTTTGGGCGCTGTCGAAAGACGGGAAAGGACCTGACTTTACGAAAAAGCTGTCCAAGCGTAAAATTCCGATCAATGCACTATTGGTCACAATGGGCGTATCTGCACTATCTCTGCTGACAAGTGTTGTGGCACCAAAAACGGTGTATGTGTGGCTCATTTCTATTTCTGGTATGGTTCTTGTTGTGGTGTGGATGTCTATTTGCTTGTCCCAGTATTTCTTTAGAAAACAATTCATAAAGGCGGGCGGAGATGTAAAGGATCTCGTCTTCCGAACACCGCTCTATCCATTTGTCCCATTAGCAGGCTTTATCGCATTTGGCATTGTCCTCATCAGCTTGTTTTTTATCGAGGATCAGCGGATCGGTCTTTATTGCGGAATTCCGTTCATGGCTGCCTGTTACATCATTTATTATCTCAAAATCAAACCGAAAGAAGAGGCAAAACAGTTTGGAACCATCACAAAAACATAAGCAGGTCCTGAAAAAAATGTGCATGCTCATATCACCAGCATGCACATTTTCCATCGTGAATACATTCTATATAAAAGAAAATAAATATTTTGAAAAGAAATATCATCGCAAGAACCTTGATGACAAGCAGGCTATCGGTGAAAATGTGTCTATTTTTTGTCTAAATGTGTTTGTAAGAGTTGAAAATGCAAGATTATCCTGTTAAAATAATTAAAGAAAGCAGGGATTGATTTTTTTTGGCTGTGGCGGGACGTTTTTTGTCACAGTGGGACGTTTTTAGTCCAACGTGAAAAGGAAGGGTCGTTAGCCATGAATCGTTTATTGGAAGCTCAAAAAAAATTATTGCCAGATCTTCTCATTGTTATGCAAAAACGCTACGACATTTTGCAGTACATCAGATTAGCTGAACCGATTGGCCGCAGAAGTCTTGCGACAAGTCTTGGTCTCAGTGAGCGCATCTTACGTGCTGAAGTTCAGTTTTTAAAAGAACAAAATCTGCTGGATGTGAAAACGAGCGGTATGATGCTGACGAGTGAGGGTCACGCTTTGCTTGAAATGCTTGAAGGAATGATGAAGGACGTTTTAGGTTTAACCTTTTTGGAAAATACATTAAAGAGAAAGTTAGGCCTGGAAGAAGTCATGATCGTTTCTGGAGACAGTGACGAATCCCCGTGGGTGAAGCAAGAAATGGGAAGAGCTGCTGTCCAATGCATGAAAAAAAGGTTTACTGGAAATAATATCGTCGCCGTCACTGGCGGAACGACGATGGAAGCCGTTGCCGAAATGATGACCCCTGATGCCAAAAACCGCGATACGATGTTTGTCCCTGCGAGAGGCGGTCTTGGGGAGAATGTAAAAAATCAGGCAAACACCATTTGTGCCCACATGGCTGAAAAAGCTTCCGGTACTTACAAACTGCTGTTTGTTCCAGGGCAGCTGTCAGAAGGTGCTTACTCTTCCATTATTGAAGAGCCGTCCGTCAAAGAAGTGCTTCAAACGATTAAATCGTCCACAATGCTTATTCATGGTATTGGTGAAGCAAAAACAATGGCGATGAGACGAAATACACCAGCTGAAGATTTAAAGAAGATTGATGAGCATGACGCAGTGACAGAGGCCTTTGGCTATTACTTTAATCGTGATGGTGAGGTCGTACACAAAGTGCACTCCGTCGGCATGCAGCTAGATGATCTAGAAAGCATTCCACACATCATTGCTGTTGCAGGTGGATCATCAAAGGCGGGGGCGATTGAAGCTTATTTCAAAAAACCGCGCCGAACGGTTCTCGTCACAGACGAAGGAGCCGCAAAAGAGTTATTAAGGGAGTCAATTGATCCCTCAATATAAAACATTGTGACCTATAAAAGGAGGAAACATCATGGCAGTAAAAGTCGGTATTAACGGATTTGGACGTATTGGACGTAACGTATTTCGTGCAGCATTAAATAATCCTGAAGTTGAGGTAGTAGCGGTTAACGATCTAACAGATGCTAACATGCTTGCACACCTTTTACAATATGACTCTGTTCACGGAAAACTAGATGCAGAGGTTTCTGTAGACGGTACAAACTTAGTAGTGAACGGTAAAACAATCGAAGTATCAGCTGAGCGTGACCCTGCGAAATTAAGCTGGGGTAAACAAGGCGTAGAAATCGTTGTTGAATCTACTGGATTCTTCACAAAACGTGCAGACGCTGCGAAACACTTAGAAGCTGGCGCTAAAAAAGTCATCATCTCTGCTCCTGCTAACGAAGAAGATATCACAATCGTTATGGGTGTAAACGAAGACAAATACGATGCAGCTAGCCACGATGTCATCTCTAATGCATCTTGTACGACAAACTGCTTAGCTCCATTTGCAAAAGTACTTAACGATAAATTTGGTATCAAACGCGGTATGATGACAACTGTTCACTCATACACAAATGACCAGCAAATTCTTGATCTTCCGCACAAAGACTACCGTCGTGCTCGTGCAGCTGCGGAAAACATCATCCCAACTTCTACAGGTGCTGCGAAAGCTGTTTCACTTGTATTGCCTGAACTTAAAGGTAAATTAAACGGTGGCGCTATGCGTGTTCCAACACCTAACGTTTCTTTAGTTGACCTTGTTGCTGAATTAAACCAAGATGTAACAGCTGAAGACGTAAATGCAGCACTTAAAGAAGCAGCTGAAGGAGAACTTAAAGGAATCCTTGGCTACAGCGAAGAGCCATTAGTATCTGGTGACTACAATGGTAATCCAAACTCTTCAACAATCGATGCTCTTTCTACAATGGTAATGGAAGGCAGCATGGTGAAAGTAATCTCTTGGTACGATAACGAGAGCGGATATTCTCACCGCGTTGTTGACCTTGCAGCTTACATTGCAAAACAAGGTCTTTAATTTCTCACACTGAAGGAACTCACTTGGTTCTTTCCTAGAGACACGATATAATGAAGACGGACAAGGGAAGGGGAAGCATCCCTTTCCCTTTTTCTCTGTTTTTATCCGTTCTGCACGATTTCTCGTTTTGATGAGGGCAAAATGGGAAAAGGATAAAGAGAGTCTTGTCCAATGCTAAGGAAACCAGAATAAAGGAGGATCTCCTGACGAGCATGAATAAGAAATCAGTAAAAGACATTGACGTAAAAGGTAAAGTTGTGTTCTGCCGCGTAGATTTTAACGTTCCGATGAAGGACGGAGAAGTGACGGATGATACTCGTATCCGCGCAGCATTACCAACAATTGAGTATTTAACAGGACAAGGCGCAAAGGTACTGCTAGCTAGTCATTTGGGTCGTCCGAAGGGTCAAGTTACTGAAGAACTGCGTCTGACACCTGTGGCAAAACGTCTGCAAGAGCTTCTTGGAAAAGAAGTGAAAAAAGCAGATGAAGCTTACGGCGACAACGTGAAAAAGCAAATCTCTGACTTAAAAGATGGAGATGTGCTAGTGCTTGAAAACGTTCGTTTCTATCCTGGTGAAGAAAAGAACGATCCTGAATTATCAAAAGCATTTGCTGATTTAGCCGATGTGTATGTCAATGATGCGTTCGGTGCTGCACACCGTGCACATGCATCGACAGCTGGTATTGCAGCTTATCTTCCGGCTGTTTCAGGCTTCCTCATGCAAAAAGAGCTTGAGGTTCTAGGAAAAGCCATTTCAAATCCTGATCGCCCATTTACAGCGATTATCGGCGGCGCAAAGGTAAAGGATAAAATCGGTGTAATTGAAAGTCTTCTTGATAAAGTGGACAACCTCATCATCGGCGGCGGACTTGCTTACACATTTGTGAAAGCACTTGGCCACGAAGTAGGGAAATCTCTATTAGAAGAAGATAAAGTCGATTTAGCGAAATCGTTTATGGACCGTGCAAAAGAAAAAGGCGTGAACTTCCTGATTCCAACAGATGTTCTGGTAGCCGACGACTTTTCAAATGATGCAAATACAAGCATTGTGCCAATCTCTGAAATTCCAAGTGATCTAGAAGCACTTGATATTGGAACAGAGACAAGAGAAAAGTATGCTGACGTTATTAAAAACAGCAAACTTGTTGTCTGGAACGGACCAATGGGTGTATTTGAAATCGATGCATTCGCTAAAGGAACAAAAGCTATCGCAGAAGCACTGGCAGAAGCAAAAGATACATATTCTGTCATTGGTGGTGGAGATTCAGCAGCAGCAGTTGAGAAATTTGGTCTTGCCGATCAGATGAGCCATATTTCTACAGGCGGCGGCGCTTCACTTGAATTTATGGAAGGCAAAGAACTTCCTGGTGTTACTGCATTAAACGATAAATAAGACCAAAACTGCTATAAGGAAGTGTCAATCATGAGAAAACCAATTATAGCTGGGAACTGGAAAATGAACAAAACACTTGGCGAAGCAGTCAGCTTCGTTGAAGAAGTCAAGTCATCTATTCCATCTCCTGACAAAGTGGAATCCATTGTCTGTGCGCCAGCTCTTTTCCTTGAAAAGCTAAACAGCCTATCAAACGGAACAGACCTTAAAATTGGTGCACAAAACATGCACTTTGAAGAAAATGGTGCATTCACTGGGGAAATCAGCCCTGCTGCTCTAAAAGATTTAGGCATCGGCTATTCAGTGATTGGGCATTCAGAGCGCCGTGAATTTTTTGCTGAAACAGATGAAACAGTGAACAAAAAAGCACATGCTGCATTCAAGCATGGCATCGTTCCAATCATTTGTGTAGGTGAAACGCTTGAAGAGCGTGAAGCTGGCAAAACAAATGAACTTGTCGCTGATCAAGTGAAAAAAGCACTAGCTGGTTTAACGAAGCAGCAAGTTGCTGAATCTGTGATTGCATATGAGCCAATCTGGGCTATCGGTACAGGAAAATCTTCTACAGCGAAAGATGCAAACGACGTTTGCGCACACATCCGCCAAACCGTTGCAAGCGAATTTGGTCAAGAAGCGGCAGACAGCCTTCGCATTCAATATGGCGGAAGCGTGAAGCCGGCAAATATTAAAGAATATATGGCAGAATCCGATATTGACGGTGCTTTGGTAGGCGGCGCAAGCTTAGAACCTCAGTCTTTCGTTCAATTATTGGAGGAAGGTCAATATGAGTAAGAAACCAGCTGCATTAATCATCTTAGACGGGTTCGGTTTAAGAGGCGAAACAGTCGGTAACGCTGTCGCACAAGCAAAAAAGCCGAACTTTGACCGCTACTGGAACGAATTTCCGCATCAAACCTTAACGGCTTCAGGTGAGGCAGTAGGTCTACCGGAAGGTCAAATGGGGAACTCTGAAGTTGGGCATTTGAACATCGGTGCAGGACGCATTGTGTATCAAAGCTTAACAAGGGTGAATGTTGCCATTCGTGAAGGGGAATTTGAGAAAAACGAAACGTTCCTAGATGCAATGACGTATGCAAAAGAGAATGACAAGGCGCTTCATTTATTTGGACTCTTGTCAGACGGCGGTGTGCACAGTCACATCCAGCATCTTTTTGCCCTGCTGAAGCTGGCGAAAAAAGAAGGCTTAACAAAGGTATACATTCATGGTTTCTTGGACGGACGTGATGTTGGTCAGAAGACAGCCAAAGTGTACTTAAAACAGCTGGAAGAACAAATCAAAGAAATCGGTGTCGGTGAAGTGGCAACACTTTCAGGACGCTATTACTCAATGGACCGTGACAAACGCTGGGATCGTGTGGAGAAAGCGTACCGCGCGATGGCATATGGTGAAGGGCCAAGCTATCAAAACATCTATGATGTCGTTGATGACTCCTATGAAAATGGAATCTACGATGAATTCGTTATTCCATCTGTCATTACGAGAGAAAATGGTGAGCCGGTTGCCAAAGTAAACGACGGAGACTCTGTGATTTTCTATAACTTCCGTCCAGACCGTGCCATCCAAATCTCGAACACTTTCACAAATGCAGATTTCCGCTCGTTTGACCGCGGAGAAGCTCATCCGAAGAATTTACACTTCGTCTGCTTCACACACTTCAGTGAAACGGTTGATGGCTATGTTGCCTTCAAACCAGTGAATTTGGATAACACAGTAGGAGAAGTGCTTTCTCAAAACGGATTGAAACAGCTGCGGATTGCTGAAACAGAGAAATATCCTCATGTCACGTTCTTTATGAGCGGTGGACGTGAAGAAGAATTTCCTGGTGAAGACCGCATCTTAATCAATTCACCAGATGTAGCAACCTATGACCTCAAGCCGGAAATGAGTGCTTATGAGGTAAAGGATGCACTTGTTGCAGACATCAATGCTGACAAGCATGATGCGATCATTCTGAACTTTGCTAACCCGGATATGGTTGGTCATTCAGGTATGCTCGAGCCAACAATCAAAGCCATTGAAGCAGTAGATGAGTGCTTAGGAGCTGTAGTCGACGCAATCCTGGCAAAAGGCGGACATGCCATCATCACGGCAGACCACGGTAACGCAGACGTGCTGATTACCGAAGAAGGAAAGCCGCATACTGCACATACAACGAATCCTGTACCAGTCATCGTGACGAAAAAAGGTGCGACGCTTAGAGAAGGCGGCATTTTAGCTGATCTATCTCCAACGCTTTTAGACTTACTTGGTCTTGAAAAACCAAAAGAGATGACAGGAACATCATTAATTCAGAAATAAAAAAATTGATTCAAAAGGAGAGAAATAACGATGCCATACATTGTTGACGTATATGCACGCGAAGTATTAGACTCTCGCGGTAACCCAACAGTTGAAGTAGAAGTTTACACAGAATCTGGCGGCTTTGGCCGTGCGCTTGTTCCAAGTGGTGCTTCTACTGGTGAATATGAAGCAGTAGAACTACGTGACGGAGACAAAGACCGTTACCTTGGAAAAGGTGTTCTGACAGCTGTAAACAACGTAAACGAAATCATTGCACCAGAGCTTTTAGGCTTTGATGTAACAGAACAAGTAGCAATTGACAAAATGTTAATCGAACTTGACGGAACAGAAAACAAAGGGAAATTAGGCGCAAACGCAATCCTTGGCGTATCTATCGCTGTAGCGCGTGCGGCTGCTGATTTCTTACAAATTCCACTTTATCAATACCTTGGTGGATTCAACTCCAAAACGCTTCCAGTACCAATGATGAACATCGTCAACGGCGGAGAGCATGCGGATAACAACGTAGACATTCAAGAATTCATGATTATGCCTGTAGGTGCACCGAACTTCCGTGAAGCACTTCGCATGGGCGCTCAAATCTTCCATAGCCTGAAATCTGTATTAAGCGCAAAAGGCTTAAACACAGCTGTAGGTGATGAAGGTGGATTCGCTCCAAACCTTGGTTCTAACGAAGAAGCACTTCAAACAATCGTTGAAGCGATCGAAAAAGCTGGCTTCAAACCAGGTGAAGAAGTGAAGCTTGCTATGGATGCTGCATCTTCTGAGTTCTACAACAAAGAAGACGGTAAATATCATTTATCAGGTGAAGGTGTTGTGAAAACATCTGCTGAAATGGTTGACTGGTATGAAGATATGGTATCAAAATACCCAATCATCTCTATCGAAGACGGCCTTGATGAAAACGACTGGGAAGGTCACAAACTATTAACTGAGCGCCTTGGCAGCAAGGTTCAGCTAGTAGGAGACGACTTGTTCGTTACAAATACGAAGAAGCTATCTGAAGGAATCAAAAACGGCGTTGGTAACTCAATCCTGATCAAAGTAAACCAAATCGGTACATTAACTGAAACATTTGATGCAATCGAAATGGCAAAACGCGCAGGATATACAGCTGTTATCTCTCACCGTTCTGGTGAAACTGAAGACAGCACGATTGCAGACATCGCTGTTGCAACAAACGCTGGACAAATCAAAACAGGTGCTCCGTCTCGTACGGACCGTGTGGCGAAATACAACCAATTACTTCGCATCGAAGATCAATTGGCTGAAACAGCACAATATCACGGCATTGCAACATTCTATAACTTGAATAAATAATGTCAGCTATGCGCTGCGTTCCGCTCTTTCATGAGAGCGGGGCGCAGCGTTTTTTTGTGTTAAGCGAAATCCGCTGGCTGATTCATTTGGCTTATCCTATTTCTGTAAAAAATCCTTCTTCAGTTAGAGAAGAAGGCAAAATCCCCTCCATTTATAAGCACTAAATCATGAAAAATCGACTAAAAATATGATCTGAAATGAACTTATGCTTTCTGTAAGGGGGTGGTATCATTTTACATATATTAGGGGGTGATGAGATGCTGAATCCTTTTAGCCTTCGTTTTCCAGTAGGTGTATATATGTATGTTCTTCACCTATTGGCGGCATATGATGAAAGGAAGCAACGAATTCTAACTTCTAAGAATGTACAGAAAAACGCATTTTGGATTTATGTCCTTGCCGCTATATTGGGCATTATTTCACTTGGAGCATTGATCTGGGCATGCAAGACCTTTGGACGAGGCTCCAAATTTTTAGGTGAGTTCAAATTATTAGGCATGTACGTTAAAATCCAGTGCGGTTTTTAACAGGGATGAGAACAGATGCAAGGGCATCTGTTCTATCTGAAACAAACGGAGGGATATGATGCTGACATTACGATTAAAAGAAAAAACATATAGCCGCACCTTCTCTCTCCGCAATATTCAAATGAATGTCGAGAAAGGGCAGATGCTGCTGCTTTTGGGGCATAATGGTGCGGGAAAGACGACGATAATCCAATCCATGTTTGGGCTGACGCCATTTAAAGGATGCGTCACTTTACATGGTAAACAGCTGAACCTTCAATCCTCAGAACATATCTCCTTATTGAAAAAACATGTTTCCTATATTCCTGACGAGCATTCATTGTTCGATTATTTATCACCGAGGGAATACTTTCAATTACTTCAGCTGCCAAATGAGCAAGATGTCACACGGGAAGAGACGTTCATCGATCTGTTTGAGCTGGGTTCTTATATGGATCAGCCTATCGCTCAGCTGTCTCATGGCAATCAAAAGAAAACGCAGATCATTTCACAGCTCCTCAGGCCATGTGATTATTATGTGTTTGATGAGCCAACGAACGGACTTGATCCAGATATGATGATCATCTTAAAAAAGGTGCTCATGAAGCTGAGAGATCAAGGCGCTGGCATTCTCATTTCAACCCATCATTTGAGCTTTGGTGATACGCTTTATGATCATCTCATGATCTTAAGAAATGGGGACGTCAAGCTGGATATGTCCCGCCAAGAAACGACTCAGACATTTCCTCATCAGGCACTTGAAGAGATTTATAAAGAAATGAATCGAGATTACTATATGCAGGTGGAGAGGTTACTCAATGATTTGGACACGACACGTTCTTCATAAAATAGAATGGGGGATGCTGACAACGAAAGGAAAGCAGCTTGCCAAAAAGTACCCTATACAGCTTCTCGCAGCCGCGGTTTTTTTCTTGCTCATGTATGCGATATACGTCGTCATCAGCCTGCGCTTTTTTATGCAGGCAGGAGAAACTGAGCCGGCTGCTATTTATCTTCAATTGATGAAAATGACGCTTTTACTTTTAGGCGCAGGTATTGTGTTATCCCGCAATAAATTAAAGCGCCAAGAATATCAATTCTACTTTTTGAATAGTGCGATACAAAGTGTGCCATTTGTCCTTTGTGTGTATTTCTTTCCGATGCTCTTTTGTTTTCTCATGGTAGGACTGCTTTTTTTACCGATTGTCTTAGGCCTTTTGATCAGCGGTGTTACGCCATCTTTGTATTGGATAACGGCTGTATGCATGACTTGCTGTGTACTCGCGCTGCTTGCACTTGCTTCTTGGATGGTGATGCGGATTGCTGTGAGCCGTTTCGTCTCAAAAACAAAAGAGCATTTACTGCTGCAAACGCTCGGCTTTGCGGTGCTGAATCTATTGGTGTTTCTCCTTTTGAAAAAAGCAATGGAAATGATCCGAGTATGGCCATCAGTCTATCTCATATTTCTCGTGCTCCTTCTAAGCGCTGGCTGGCTATGGCTGAAGGGGTTAGCGGCTTCTTATGTCCATCAGATGTTTTTGCAGCTGAAAACAGAGGTAAAGTCGTTTTCTTACAAGAAAATTAGAACGGAATCTTCCTTTCTGACGCACCTGCGGCAGGAATTGGTCTATTTCAGCCGGTCAGCTGTTTTTAAAGAACAGGGCATTTTGTTTTTATTTCTCGTTTGTTTGACTGCGGGGTTGCCTATTGTTTTTACACCTGTAGAAACCGGCTGGATGTATGCCTTTATTGTGCAGTATGCATTAAAGGAAATATTGATCATGCTTCCACTGATGATTGGCAGAGAATATCATATGAATCAAAGGGCCATCTTTATGTTAAATACATCAAAGGGTGCTTATTTATTGTCGAGAATTTTATTTTATTACGCTATTAATTTGTTGATATATTTTGTGTTTATTGGGTTTGCATCTATGGTGATAGGTATTGAAAGTGAAGGTCATGGCCTCGCAAGTTTGTCCATTTTGTTGATCACTGCCATGGCGGCCTGTACAGGGTTTATCGTGAAGATCAGTGAGTTTAATAAACTGTTTGTCATCGTGATGATGATTGCTGTATTCAGCTTCATCGATATGCTTTTATTGAAGTGGCTTTCAGCAGATGTGTATCTTCTCGCCACCGCCTATCTGTTAGGTTCACTTGCATTTTATAGCTGTATATATACGGTCATGTTAAAGAGGCCTGTCTTGCGATGATAGAACTTGTGTGTAGTTTCCTAGCGGTTGTGATGATACATGAACTCGGTCATATGCTGATGATCATGTTGTGTAACAAGATCGAAAAAAGGCCGCTCTTTGATTTTGTGATCACGATTGATTGGAAGCATGTGGCGGTCGTCCATGAGAAATTTGTCCGGCCGAGCTTCAATATGATAGTGGCACTTGCAGGCCCGCTCTTTCCAGTGCTTTGTTCGCTTGTGCTTTTTATGATATGGAAGCATCCTGTAAGTCATCAGCTGCTGTTTTTTTCTTTACTGAATACGGTGATGCTGCATCCAGCTTGCCCTGACGGAAAAAATATCACAGCCAGTTTAAAAGAGATGAAGGAGAGAAAGAGATGATCAAAGTATTTCATTCGTTTTCCAGCGGTATAACACTTGCGATGCTGTATGTATTTGCTGTGTTTATGACCCCTGTTTTTTTACTGCTGCTAGAGGTCAATCATGTTGAATCAAGCCCAACATTGTTTGGCATGCCATTTTATATCATGAAAATTGAAGAGTATCAATTCAGCTCAGAGGCGACGCTCTTTGGATGTGTGGTCTGCTTTTTAGCTGGCGCCGTGCTTTATTTCTTCATTCAATATGTGAAGCATGTGGTAAAAAAGCGCAGAACATAAAAAAAGCAGACGGAACAAAACATCAGTCTGCTTACAAAGTGAGTGACAGCCGTACCATATCCATACACTGAATGCCATTTTCAAAAATCGGTTCATCATAATGCTTAAGAAAGAAATCGTGGTCGATAGATATCATGCGGAAGCCGCATTTCTGATAAAGTGCGAGTTGCTGAATGCTCGAGTTGCCTGTGCCGATTTCAACCGTGTGAAAACCTGCGGCTTTCGCTTCAGCAATGGCATGGCGGATCAGCTGCTTCCCAATTCCTTTTCCTTGCCATGATTCCTTCACGGCGACATTGATGATTTCGACTGTCTGCTGAGACAGAGATAAAAGCACATAGACACCAATCACGTCCCGATCATGATACGCGGCATAACAAGAGCCGGATTGCACATAAGTAAGAACCTTTTCCTTTGAAGGATCAGCTAAGAGTAAAAGATCCATAGGGACGGATTGATCACCTGACAATGGCCGAATGTGTATCATGTTTTTTCATCCTTTCTATTCTTTAATATATCCTTGTTTCACACCCCAATCATATTGATCCTGTACCCATTGTGAGGGCGGATTGTGAGTGACATTTGGGTCTTTTTTAACAGTTGGTTGCCTTGTAGCCTGTGCGCTCTGTTTATTCGCTTGAGCAGTGGCTTTCGCTGCTGTCAGCTCTTTTTGAAGCTGGTCAATTTTTGCCTCAAGTATTTTACGCTGCTTGACTTCTTTTTGATAGGCTTTCTTTTCGTTTTTGAGCTTTTTGGTGATGGTAGACAGTTTCTTTTTTTGATCTTCGTTTTCATGCTTCATATCCGCTTGATCTGATGTTAACTTCGAAAGCTGCTCGTCGTTCGTTTTGCTTTCTTGCTGATGTTTTTCCTCAGCTGCTTTGATGGTCTGCTGCTGCCAAACCATCCAGCCGGCTGCTCCTAAAACCGCAACAGATAGAAGGATGATGGTGATCGTCTTCTTCATGTGTCATTCCCCTTTCTATAAAACCTTTATTATCATCGGTTAAATATAGACAGGTTTTAACATCACAAGGGAATATTCACATCAGATTGGCAGACACTATGAAAAAAGGAGGGTGTCTGTTGATTTCCTTTATGATTCATGTCGTGGTCTCATTATTTGCTGTATCAAACCCTATTGGAAACGTGCCTCTTTTCATCACTTTAACAGAGGGATATACAGAGAAAGAACGCTCCCAGACAGCCAAAAAAGCCATTGTGGTCTCTTTCATTATTCTGGTTGCCTTTCTATTGGCTGGGAGGCTCATTTTCAAATTGTTTGGGATCGATATTCATGCACTCCGTATCGCCGGAGGTATTTTTATTTTTGGTATCGCTTACAATTTACTGAATGCCAAGGAGTCACATGTCCAAAATCCTCATTCTGAGGAAAAGGCAGAAAGCATAGAAAAGGCGGATGTTTCCGTTACGCCGCTGGCGATTCCGATCATCGCTGGTCCCGGTACAATCGCTACAGTGATGAGTTTAACCCCGGGAAGTCAAGGGATGCTTCACATGTTTACGATTTTAATCGGCATTGTCATCGTTCTGGCAATGACCTTTTATGCCTTTCATTATTCAAGTTTCATTATGCGGAAAATGGGGAAAACAGAGATGAATGTCGTGACGCGGTTAATGGGATTAATTCTTGCTGTAGTGGCAGTTGAGATGATCGGCGCAGGCTTAAAAGGGATGTTTCCAATGTTTATGTCATAAGTGTATATAAAAAAGCTGTTTTTTTCTACAATGATGTAAAATAAAACAGCTTTTTTTAAGGTTTCGGCACATGCTTAAACACTTCTTCACTTTCAAAGAATTCAATTAAGCGGCTAATCCAATCATAATAATCAAGACTTTCCTTGATTTCTGAAAGAAGCAGATTGATTTTATTCTCTGTCTCTTCTGGCAGGTCGTCCTGTTCAAGCAGCTCCAGCAATTCCTTGCACGTTTTCTTATGTGCCTTGCGGTTTTTGCTGACAACTCGGGACCAATTGGCTGCAAACAAGGAAATAAACGTTTGGTATTGATCTTGCTCAACGTCATATAGATCTTTACGTATTCCTTTTTCATAAACCTTTTCCGCAATATTCAAATCAAGCATTTCTCGAACGACTTGACTCATTCTCGTTTTGCTCATGCCTGTCGCCTCTGATAGCTCTCCAAGCGTCATTGGTTTACGGTTCATGTGAATGATACCAAGCACTCTACCCACTGTAGAAGAAAGACCAAAGGCATTCATGTTCTCGGCAGCTTTTTCAATATAATGATCCTGTGCTTTTTGAATGGCACCTAACGCTTGCTTGTCCACTCCCCGATTCATCCCTTCACGACTGACAATTTGTAACACAATATATCATATACCTGTTTGTTGATGAAAACAATAAATATTGAGTATTTGCTCGTAATTTGGAGGAAAAAGGAGAGATCTCTATCTAGCAGGCCGTTAACTGAAAATTTTAAATAAATGTTATGCAATACAAACACATCATAAACTTTTTATTTTATAAAGTTTGCACTATAATAAATAAGGTGTAAATTTTCTGAAAATATTGATCCGACTAATGGAGGTGTCTCATTTGCTGAAACTAGAGAATGTATCTAAGACGTATAAAGGCGGAAAAAAAGCTGTCAAAAATATTGATTTAGAAATAGCAAAAGGAGAATTTATTTGTTTTATTGGACCGAGTGGCTGTGGTAAGACAACAACCATGAAGATGATCAACCGACTCATCGAACCTTCCTCAGGAAAAATCTTCATCGAGGGAGAAAACATTATGAAAAAAGACCCAGTTCAATTAAGAAGAGAAATTGGCTATGTGATTCAGCAAATTGGACTGTTCCCCCATATGACCATCGCACAAAACATTTCACTTGTTCCGAAGCTGTTAAAATGGCCGGAAGAAAAACGAAAAGAACGGGCACGTGAACTGCTGAAGCTTGTCGACATGGGACCGGAATATTTAGAGCGCTACCCTCATGAACTCAGCGGAGGACAGCAGCAGCGCATCGGTGTTCTTCGCGCACTAGCAGCGGAACCCCCTCTGATCCTAATGGATGAACCGTTTGGCGCACTTGATCCAATCACACGAGATTCATTGCAGGAAGAATTTAAGAAACTGCAAAAAACGTTAAATAAAACCATCGTATTCGTCACACATGACATGGACGAAGCTATTAAACTAGCTGATCGAATTGTGATTTTAAAAGATGGAGAGATTGTCCAAGTAGGTACGCCTGACGATATTCTGCGGAACCCAGCCAATGAATTCGTAGAAGAATTCATCGGCAAAGAACGTCTGCTTCAATCAAATCCGAATATGGAACGTGTAGAACAAATGATGAACACGTCACCAGTCACCGTTACAGTTGAAAAAACATTAACAGATGCCATCTACATCATGAGAGAAAAGCGGGTCGATTCCTTGCTTGTAGTAGATGAACATCATGTGCTAAAAGGCTATATCGATATTGAAACAATCGATGCGAACCGCAGAAAAGCAGCTTTCGTTGGTGATATTTTAAATACAGAGTTCTATACCGTACAAGAAGGTGCACTTCTAAGAGACACTGTCCGGAAAATCTTAATACGCGGCATTAAATATGTACCGGTTGTGGATGCAGAAGGGCACTTAAAAGGCATTGTGACACGTGCAAGTCTTGTAGATGTTGTGTACGACTCCATTTGGGGAGACGATACGCCGGCGGCTGTCACTGAAATGAAGTAAGGGAGGTGTACACATGGATCAAATCATCGACTTTCTAGAGAAAAATGGTGGGGAACTCCTCACAAAAATGTGGGAGCATTTATATATTTCCTTAATTGCTGTTGTGCTTGGTATTATCGTTGCCGTTCCTTTAGGTGTGGTACTCACACGAATGAAGCGAGGCGCAGGTTTTATCATCGGTGTTGTGAATATCTTTCAAACACTCCCTAGTTTAGCGATTCTTGCCTTTTTTATTCCTATTTTGGGGGTTGGGAAAATACCTGCAATCGTTGCTCTCTTTTTCTATTCGGTTTTACCTATTTTAAGAAATACGTATGCCGGGGTCCAGGGTGTGAACAAAAACTTGCTTGAATCCGGTAAAGGAATCGGGATGACAACTTGGGAACAAATTCGTCTTGTTGAACTCCCGCTTGCTGTACCGGTCATTATGGCAGGTGTCAGAACGTCAACGATATATTTGATTGGCTGGACAACACTTGCAGCCTTTATCGGTGGAGGCGGTCTAGGTGACTACATTTTGATTGGACTTCAGCTGTATCAGCCGGAATTTATTATTGCGGGTGCGATACCAGTCACAATTTTAGCAGTCATCATCGACCTATCATTAATGAAGCTGGAGAAAAAAGTAACACCAGAAGGCTTAAAAGGATTGAAGGAAGTTTCATAAGGAGTTGGCTTATGTGAAGAATCGAAAAACAACATGGATCAGTGCACTGCTTGCCGGATGCTTGCTATTGATAAGCGGCTGTTCACTTCCTGGACTAGCCGGCTCCTCAGGGGGCACGCTGCGAATTGGAGCACAAAACTTTACCGAATCAGAAATTATGGCCTATATGGTTGGCGATATGATCGAACATTACACAGATAAAAAGACGACTATTGTGAAAAACCTAGGCTCCAACACTGTGCAGCAGAAAGCAATGGAAAACGGAGATGTCGACATTTCTGCGACAAGATATTCAGGCACGGATTTAACAAGCACGCTTGGAATGGATGCGGAAAAAGACCCGGAGCGTGCCATGGAGATCGTCCAAAAAGAATTTAAAAAGCGATATGATTACAAATGGTTTGATTCTTATGGATTTGATAATACGTATGCCTTTGCTGTGACGCAGAAGATGGCGAAGGAAAACAAGTTAGAAAAGGTCTCTGATTTGAAAAAGAATGCGACCAATTACCGATTTGGGGTCGATAATATTTGGCTCAAAAAGAAAGGCGACGGCTATGACGGGTTCGTGAAAACATACGGAATCAAATTTGGCAGCACATATCCGATGCAGATTGGTTTAGTCTATGATGCATTAAAAAATGAAAAAATGGATATTGTGCTTGCCTATTCAACAGATGGACGAATCAAGGCCTATAACCTTAAAATCTTAAAAGATGATAAACGGTTCTTCCCGCCGTATGATGCATCACCAGTAGTCCCGGAGAAAGTCTTAAAAGAAAATCCAGGGCTTGATAAGGTGATCAACAGGCTGATCGGAAAAATCGATACAGAACAAATGCAAGAGCTGAACTATCAAGTCGACGGGGAGCTTCAAGAACCAGCAACCGTTGCGAAGAATTTCCTGAAAAAACACAATTACTTTGAGTAAGATGGGGAGGTGTCACGGCTGATGGACACACTGCAGCAATTATGGACGTATTATCAGCAGAACGGGTCATATGTGTTAGAAGAATTTTATCGCCATTTTCTCATGTCGGCGTATGGGGTGTTGTTTGCGGCAATTGTCGGGATTCCAGTAGGCATCTTTGTCGCGCATTACCGCAAGCTGAGCAATTGGATCTTCGCCGTTACCAACGTCATTCAAACGATACCGGCATTAGCGATGCTTTCCGTATTGATGCTTGTATTAGGACTTGGCGCAAATACAGTCATCCTATCACTCTTTCTGTATTCGCTTCTGCCGATCATCAGAAACACGTATACGGGCATTGTCAGCATTGAACATGCTTATTTAGAATCAGGTAAAGCGATGGGCATGACGAAATGGCAAGTGCTGAGAATGGTTGAATTACCGCTTGCTTTATCAGTCATTATGGCTGGTTTAAGAACCGCACTGGTCATTGCCATCGGTATTACAGCGATTGGAACATTTGTGGGCGCGGGAGGACTTGGTGATATCATCATCAGAGGATCAAACGCCACAAACGGAACAGCTATCATTTTAGCAGGTGCGATTCCAACTGCGCTTATGGCTATTATGGCTGACCTCGTCATGGGCTGGCTCGAACGCTATTTAAGCCCGACAAACAAGAAAAAGGAAAGAAAAGCGTTAGCTGAAAAAAACATCACATCTGCTTAAGCGGTTGAAAAGACAAAACCTCCCTTACATCTGTAAGGGAGGTTGTTTTATGATGATCAGGTGGTCCGCATGCTGGTATTTTATGATTCAAGCGTGATCCATTCAGAGGACCACTTCGCAATTTCCTCAAAAACGGGTGCAAGTGAACGCCCCATATCTGTTAAAGAATACTCAATGCGCACGGGTGTTTCAGCAAAAACCTCCCGTTTTACAATACCTGCTGCCTCCAGCTCTTTTAATCTCTCAGATAAAACTCTTCCACTTAAATTTGTCAGAGCCGCCTCAATTTCACTAAAGCGCTGCTGACCTGAGAGAAGCTGAAAAACAATCAGTGCCACCCAGCGTTTACTCAATAACTCAACTGCTTTTTCAAACCGCGGGCACATATCAGATTGATTCATCTTTCTTCACTCCAATCTGAACCCATTATACCGTAAATCTGTCATAAATCGGCGCAAAAAGCTTAAACATTTATGAGGACGAACGGCTGTTTAACATAAATAACAAATAGCGGTTGAGGTCCTCTATTTCTTTTTTCGAAAGGGTTGACCATATGTTACCATCAAATATTTCGAGATCATCAAGTTCATATTGCGCTGCGGCTTCCTTTATTTTGGATAAAGAAAGATCATCTTCCTCGTGCTGATGGACAGAAGAGGCCTCCTCAATATAGCCCGCAGCCTGCATCATGTCTTCATAAGGTACCTTTAACGCACCAGCTAGCTTTTTAATCGTAGGAGGTTTCGGAATGCCGCG
This sequence comes from Bacillus sp. FSL P2-0069, assembly GCF_038593315.1. Classification (NCBI taxonomy): domain Bacteria; kingdom Bacillati; phylum Bacillota; class Bacilli; order Caryophanales; family Bacillaceae; genus Bacillus; species Bacillus sp. FSL P2-0069. Next base: position 2,997,859 of record NZ_CP151984.1, on the reverse strand, counting down.
TTTCCCGTTTTCAATACGAGATATACCGGCAGCGCTGACCTCAGAATACATCGCTAATTGGTTCACCGACAGCTTCTTTTCCTCACGTAATGCTCTTAAATATGCACCAAAGTTCATCAACGCAAAACCTCACATGGTTATAGATTCGATATGTCTATTTTACTTGATTTGTTGACTATTGGCAATAAGCACACCATGAAAATATTGACATTAGTTAATGGTGGATGTACATTAGGTTTATGCCCCGCTATTTGTTCGCCTTTTTTTGGTCGATGAGCGTGAGAAAGTATTCATTCAGCTGGCTGATGTCTTGTGCGGAGAGCCTTTCCCATTTGTCTCCGTCAAAAATGGGGAGATGTTCTACATCCTTTTGAAGCGCCGTTTGATAGATTTTTAACATGGACTCATATTTCGGTTTCATTTCATGAACTTGTTCCTGTTCAATATGACCGGCAAGCAGCATTAAATCCTCATAAGGCACCTTCAAGGCGTGTGCTAATTTTTTTATGGTTAAAGGCTTTGGCACACCGCGCTTTCCATTTTCAATACGAGAAATACCAGCAGCGCTTACACCTGAATACATGGCAAGTTGATTGACCGACATTTTTCTATTTTCTCTTAAAATGCGTAATTGTTCACCAAAGTGATTCATGACATCGAACCTCACATTTCAGTATATGACTTATTTTAGTATGATCATTGACCAAAGGAAATAGCAGAGGGGTAAAAGTGTTGACATAAGTTAATGAATCTGCTTGATGTGAGAGCCTTACATGTTGTACATAATGATTCCATAGGAGGTTGTAATGATGGTCGAAAAGATTCAGATCAGGCGGGCTTTTGTCATGCAGTATATGATCGAGAACGATATGTCGTTAAATCAGCTCGCTGATGAAATTGGCATCTCTCCTGCCACACTTAGCAGGGTATTAAATGGTCACCGAAAACCAGGACAGCTTGTCATTGGCAAAATGATTCATTACTTTGATAAAAAATTTGAAGATCTATTTTACTATGAAGATATTGACAAAAGTCAATAAATGATATCATCATCAAGGAGGAAATGTCATTGAAAAGGACTGGGATGGTCAGACACATTGATTCTCTCGGCAGAATTGTTCTGCCCTCAGAAATGCGCAAGGTACTCAATATTAAAGAAGAGCAGCTGTTAGAAATTTTCATTGAAGATCAAACCATTATGCTGAAAAAATATGATGCAGATAAGAGCTGCCTGTTAACGGGACAAGTGACGAAGTACAACAAAAGCTATGGAAATGGGAGCGTGATGCTGAGTCCTGAAGGAGCTGAACGTTTGTTAGTAGAATTAAAACAGCTATTGAAGGAAGAAGCAACTCATTAAAATGTGTTTTTAACCGATAAATTTCATATAAAAATGCTGCAATCAGCACTTTGGAACGAAATTGTATCAAAATAACGAATCAAGTCGACAATATATAGGAAATCTTTATTTTGATGTTTCGTGACATGCACCTTGTTTTCATGTAAAATAAAGTTATGTGTACCAGTTTGTCTGGAGGTGTTTTCATGCACGCATTTGTTATCACATTACTCGTAATTGTCAGTATCGCACTTATCATCGTTGTATTACTACAATCAAGTAAAAGTGCTGGACTGTCAGGCGCTATTTCAGGTGGAGCCGAGCAGCTTTTCGGTAAGCAAAAAGCGAGAGGCCTTGACTTGATTCTTCACCGATTAACGGTTATTTTGTCAGTGCTTTTCTTCATCTTAACACTTGCATTGGCATATTTAGGCGTGTAAAGCGCGAGTAACAGAAGGTCTGATCTTTTTTCAGACCTTTTTTTATTATCAGCACTCTTTTGTGTTTGTTTCATACATACAAGTGGAAAATATAAACCATATCAGAAGGAAAGGAAGTCACATCATGAAAGTTGTTACACCAAAACCATTTACGTTTAAAGGTGGAGAAAAGGCGGTGCTTCTTCTTCACGGTTTTACTGGGAATACAGCCGATGTTCGAATGCTTGGCCGTTATTTGAACGAAAGAGGATATACATGCCATGCACCTCAATATAAAGGACACGGTGTGCCGCCAGAAGAGCTTGTCCATACAGGCCCGGCTGACTGGTGGAAAGATGTAGAAGAAGGCTATCAATTCTTAAAAGATGAGGGCTATGAGGAGATTGCAGTTTGCGGACTATCCCTCGGAGGAGTTTTTTCATTGAAATTAGGTTACACTGTACCTGTAAAGGGAATTGTACCTATGTGTGCACCTATGTACATAAAAAGTGAAGAAGTCATGTACCAGGGTGTACTAGATTATGCCCGTAACTATAAGAAATTTGAGGGTAAGTCAGAGGACCAAATTGAACAAGAAATGGAAGCGTTCAAGAAAACACCAATGGATACACTGAGGAGCCTGCAAGAACTGATTGCAGATGTCAGAAACAATGTCGACATGATCTATTCACCTACTTTTGTTGTGCAGGCACGTCACGATCATATGATTAATACAGACAGTGCGAATATCATTTATAACGAAGTAGAGACAGATGATAAGCATTTGAAATGGTATGAAGAATCAGGCCATGTCATCACGCTTGATAAAGAGCGGGAGAAGGTTCATCAGGATGTCTATGCATTCTTAGAATCACTTGATTGGTCAATTTAAATATATAGGGGGTTAGAGTGTGCAAAAAGAAGAATTTATGGATGAATTACTCGCTTTTATGAAAGAAGAAGCGTATAAACCGTTAACTGTTCAAGAGCTGGAAGTCATGATGGAGATTACCAATCCTGATGATTATAAAGAGCTCGTCAAAGCACTTGTGACGCTGGAGGATCAAGGACTCATCGTTCGCACGCGCAGCGACCGTTACGGTGTACCAGAAAAAATGAATTTGGTAAAAGGAAAGCTGTCTGCTCATGCAAAAGGATTTGCATTTGTAACGCCTGAAGAGTTTGGACAGGATGATATTTTCATTCCGCCAAATGAGTTAGGCACAGCGATGAATGGCGATACCGTCATGGTTCGTGTCAGCCACAAATCAAACGGCACGAAAAAAGAAGGAACGGTCATCCGCATTCTGGAGCGCAATACTCAGACGGTTGTCGGTACCTATACAGAAACGAAAAGCTTTGGCTTTGTCATTCCTGATGATAAAAAAATCACAAACGATATCTTCATTCCGAAATCCGCTAAAAACGGTGCGGTCGAAGGTCATAAAGTCGTTGTGACGCTGACAAGCTACCCTGAAGGAAGAATGAGTGCAGAGGGTGAAGTGACTGAAATCCTCGGTCATAAAAATGACCCTGGCATTGATATTTTGTCGATCATTCATAAACACGGTCTGCCAGGTGAGTTCCCAGAAGAAGCACTTCAGCAGGCAGTAGACACACCGGAAACGATTGATGAAAAAGACCTTGAAGGCAGACGCGACTTGCGCAATGAAACGATTGTGACGATTGACGGTGCAGATGCAAAGGACTTAGATGATGCCGTAACCGTGCAAAAGCTGGATGATGGCAAATATAAGCTTGGCGTGCACATTGCAGACGTTTCTCATTATGTCACAGAGAATTCGCCGATTGATCAGGAAGCTTATGAACGTGGAACGAGTGTGTATCTCGTCGACCGCGTCATCCCGATGATTCCGCATCGTTTGTCAAACGGTATTTGTTCATTAAATCCAAAGGTCGATCGTCTCACACTGTCTTGTGAAATGGTCATTGATCGAAACGGAAAAGTCGTCAAACACGAGATTTTCCAAAGTGTGATCAAAACGACGGAGAGAATGACCTATTCTGATGTGAATAAGATTTTAGTCGACCAAGACGAAGAGCTTTTAAACAAATATGAGCCGCTAGTGCCGATGTTTCAAGAGATGGAGAAGCTTGCAGAGATTCTTCGTGACAAACGAATGGAGCGCGGAGCTGTAGACTTTGATTTCAAGGAAGCAAAAGTACTTGTAGATGATGAAGGCGCAGCGAAAGACGTTGTCATTCGTGAGCGTTCCGTTGCAGAGAAATTAATTGAAGAATTCATGCTTGTTGCAAACGAAACGGTTGCAGAGCATTTCCACTGGATGAATGTTCCGTTCATTTACCGAATTCACGAAGAACCAAACCCTGAGAAGCTTCAGCGCTTTTTAGAGTTCGTAACGACATTTGGTTACATTGTGAAAGGGACGTCAACGAACATTCACCCGCGTGCACTTCAAAGTGTCCTCGATGCTGTCAGGGATCAACCAGAAGAAGTCGTCATTCAAACTGTGATGCTTCGCTCTATGAAACAGGCGAAGTATGATCCAGAAAGCATTGGCCATTTTGGATTATCAACGGAATTCTATACACACTTCACATCACCGATCCGCCGTTACCCGGATTTAATCGTGCATAGGCTGATTAGAACCTATTTGATTCAGAAAAAGACAGATGAAGCGACTCTAGAAAAGTGGGGCCAGCTGCTTCCTGAAATCGCAGATCATGCGTCCACGATGGAGCGCCGCTCAGTCGATGCAGAGCGTGAAACAGATGATCTGAAAAAGGCAGAGTTTATGCTAGATAAAATCGGTGAAGAGTTTGATGGCATGATTAGTTCTGTGACGAACTTTGGACTATTCGTTGAACTGCCGAATACGATAGAAGGTCTTGTCCATGTCAGCTACATGACAGACGACTATTATCGCTTTGATGAACAGCACTTTGCCATGATCGGTGAACGTACAGGGAATGTCTACCGTATCGGTGACGAAATCACTGTCAAAGTTGTTAATGTTAATAAAGATGAGCACTCAATTGATTTTGAAATCGTCGGGATGAAAGGCACTCGCCGTAAATCTCCAAAAGATTTCAAGTTCAAAAAACGGACAGATCCACCAGCGAAAAAAGGGCGTGGAGGTCAAAAAGCCTCTGGGGAAAAAGGCAAAGAGGATAAAAGCGGAAGTGACTGGTTCACAAACCGTAAAAAGAAGAAAAAGAAAAAACGCGTATTTGAAAACGCACCGAAACAAAAACGCAAAAAGAAAAAGTAACGTGCCAAAAAGCAAATAGGGCATCCCGCTCTATTTGCTTTTTGACCACATGGCGTCAGCATTGTCGAAAGCTGGATTGTTTGATAAAATAATCCGTACGATTTGGACCGTGTTTGTGTCAAAAGGAGGGTGTACGCCAATGCCAAAGGGAGAGGGAAAAGTTGTTTCCCAAAACAAAAAAGCAAATCATGATTACTTTATAGAAGAAACATACGAAGCCGGCCTAGTATTACAAGGAACTGAAATCAAATCGATTCGTGCTGGAAAAGTGAATTTAAAAGATTCCTTTGCCAAAATCGAGCGAGGAGAAGTGTTTCTTCATAATATGCACGTGAGCCCATACGAACAGGGGAACCGTTATAACCATGATCCGCTGAGAACGAGAAAGCTGCTGCTTCATCGCAAGCAAATCAGCAAATTGATTGGTGCGACGAAGGAAGAAGGCTATTCACTTGTGCCTCTGAAACTCTATTTGAAAAATGGCTTTGCCAAAGTGCTGATCGGAATCGGAAAAGGGAAGAAGAAATACGATAAGCGTGAAGATCTGAAGAAAAAAGATGCAAAACGTGAAATCGAACGTGCCTTCCGCGATCGTCAAAAGCAATTCTAGCCTGATGCTGATGGCTTGCTGAGAGCGGAAGCATTATGCTACAATATGTTATGCAGTAAACAATCATCGCTGTTTTGACAGAAACCACCAGTTGTTTCGAGCGATGAGATTGTTATAATAGTTATATACGGAAGCAGTGAAGCTGAACTTCCATCCCGTATATCCCTTTTACAAGGGGACGTTACGGATTCGACAGGGATGGTTCGAGCTTAGGCTGCGAGCCGAGAGGCGATCTCGTTAACACGCACTTAAATGTAACTGGCAAAACTAAAAGTTTTAACCAAAACTTAGCACTAGCTGCCTAATAAGCGCAGCGAGCTCTTCCTGACATCGCCTATGTGTCTGTGAGGAGCCCAATGAAGTAGGCTACGCTTACGTTTCCGTCTGAGGACGTAAGAAGAGATCCATCAGACTAGCTCTCCAAGCGCCCGTCAGCAGGCATGAGGATGAGTGAACACGTAAATATGTTGACTACGCTCGTAGACGCTTAAGTAATCGATGTCTCTGGACGTGGGTTCGACTCCCACCGTCTCCATACATATGATTTCGGAGGAAATCAATGAGGTCAAAGTCCTTTCATATCAGGGGTTTTGGCTTTTTTCTATTGTCGGTGATTTATAAAATTTACAATGTAGAGAGCTAATAATAAGAGTTCTTTATATCAGGTTGATCTGAAGAGTTACTAATTCCAATGTCTTTGGTTAAAGTTTCTATTTTTTGCAGTTACGTTTTGTTGTTGGACCATTTATAATTGAATGTAATATTGCATTATTTTTACAAGAATTATTATCGAGAAAATAAATTTAAAATGAGGTACATAACATGATCAACTTCCAAGATAAAGTAAGCTTCATTTGGTCAATTGCAGAGATTTTACGTGGGCCATATAAGCCAGAAGATTACGGTGAAATTATTTTGCCATTAGCTGTAATACGCCGTTTTGACTGCGTATTAGAAAGCACAAAAGAAGAAGTGTTAGTGAAAGCAGAGCAGTATCCAAATATGACAGATGAAGCACGTGAGCAGATTTTAAATCGTGTTTCTAAGCAAAACTTTCACAACATAAGTAAGTATGATTTTAACAAGCTATTAACAGACGCTGATAATATCGCTGATAACTTACGTGACTATATAAATGGTTTCTCAAAAGTGGCTCGTGATATCATGGAGCATTTCGATTTCGATCGCCAAATCGATAAGCTTGATCAAAATGACTTATTATACTTAACGATTAAACGCTTTAGTGAAATCGATTTACATCCAGAAAGAGTTTCAAACATTGAGATGGGTTATGTATTTGAGGAACTAATCCGTCGTTTTAATGAGTATGCAGAAGCAGGGGATCATTACACGCCACGTGAAGTTATTCGTTTAATGACACATTTATTATTTTTACATGATGATGCTAGCATTTTAACGAAGCCAGGTTTAACACAAACATTGTATGACTGTGCAGCTGGTACAGGTGGTATGGGTTCAGTTGCCCAAGAATATTTACTTAATCAAAATCCAACAGCACATTTAGAATTTTTCGGTCAAGAGATTAACCCTGAGTCCTATGCGATTTGTAAGGCAGACTTACTTATTAAAGGTGAAGATGCACGTAACATTCGTTTAGGAAATACGTTATCAAACGATCTATTCCCACATGATACATTCGATTACTTAATTTCAAATCCACCGTACGGAGTGGACTGGAAATCGTATGAAAAGGCGATTAAAAACGAACATGAGAAACAAGGTTTTGATGGTCGTTTCGGACCTGGTACGCCTCGTACAAGTGACGGGCAGCTATTATTTCTCATGCACTTAATCTCAAAAATGAAACCAGTCACAGCAGAAAATCCACAAGGCTCTCGGTTAGCCATTATTATGAATGGTTCGCCGTTATTTACAGGTGATGCAGGTTCTGGTGAAAGTGAAATTCGAAGGTATGTGCTTGAAAACGATTTAGTAGAAGGTATTGTCGCATTGCCGAACGATCTTTTCTACAACACAGGCATTGCAACGTACATTTGGATTTTAACAAACAATAAAGCACCTCTTTATAAAGGGAAAGTACGGTTAGTCAATGCTGTAGACTTCTCGAAAAAAATGAAAAAGTCGATGGGGAGCAAACGAAACGAAATTACAGAAGAGCAAATGAATGAGATTGTTCGTTTATACGGCGATGCACAGCCAAACGAGTACGTGAAGATTTTTGAGAATGAAGACTTTGGTTATTCGAAAATTACAGTAGAACGTCCATTACGTTTAAACTTCCAAGTAAATGAAGAGCGCTTGGCACGTGTTGTAGAGCAAAAAGGCTTTGCGAACTTAGCAACATCGAAGAAAAAAGGTGATGCAGGTCACTTTGAAATTGAAGAGGGTAAGAAGCTGCAAACGCAAATTTTATATGTTTTACGCATGTTAGAAAGCGATACAGTATATAAAAATCGTGACGAGTTCACGAAAGTACTAAAAGATGCGTTGGAGCAAGCGGGTATTACTATTGGGGCACCTGTATTAAAAGCAATTTTAGCTGGTCTATCAGAAAAAGATGAAACAGCTGATGTATGTATGAAAAATAAAACAGACATCGAGCCAGATACAGACTTACGTGATACTGAAAATGTACCTTTAAAAGAGAACATTCATGACTATTTTGCACGTGAAGTATTACCACATGTACCAGATGCATGGATTGATGAATCAAAAACAAAAATCGGCTACGAAATTCCATTTACTCGGCATTTCTACAAATACACAGCATTACGCAGTTCAACTGAAATTATGGACGAGATTCGTGCATTAGAAGCAGAGATTGCTGAGCAATTGAAGAAGGTGCTGGGATGAGGAATAAGCTATGGCCAAAGAAAAAAATATCATGGTTATTCGATGTAATAGGTAGTGGTACTACACCTTCAGCATCAAATGAAATGTATTATGACTCGCCTGATATGGCTTGGTTAAACACAGGTGATTTAACAGATAGTTATATAGAAAAAACATCTAAATACGTGTCTCAGCAAGCACTAGATAAATTTTCAGCTTTAACTATTTTTCCTAAAGACTCTTTAGTTATGGCAATGTATGGTGCAACCATTGGTAAACTAGGCATAACTAAATATGAAACTACTACTAATCAAGCATGTTGTGTGTTATCAAAACCTAGAGGAGTTATTACTAAATTTATTTTTTATTGGTTAATGGGACATCGTACAGAAATTATTAATCTTTCTCATGGTGGAGGACAGCCAAATATTAGTCAAGGTATTATTCGAAATATCAGAATAGCTATTCCACCTTTAGAATTGCAAAGTAAAATAGTAACTTTTGTTGATAAGAAATTTGAAGAAACTAATCAATTAATTAATAAAAAAGAAAAGATGATTAAGCTTTTAGAACTACAACGCCAATCAATCATCACAGAAGCTGTTACAAAAGGTTTAAATCCGAATGTGAAAATGAAAGATTCAGGTGTTGAGTGGATTGGTGAGATTCCTGAGCATTGGGGTACTAAGAAAATAAAATATTTAATACAAGAGAAATTATTGTACGGAGCAAATGAGTCAGCAGAGTTAGATGATGAAAAGTTACCACGCTATATTCGTATTACTGATATTGATGAATTAGGTAATCTGAAGAATGAAACTTTTAAATCTATACCATTAGATATAGCTAATAAATATGTTGTGAAAAAAGGAGATATTTTGCTTGCTCGTAGCGGTGCAACTGTAGGGAAATCGTATATTCATAAGGAAGAAAAAGAGGCAAGTTATGCGGGTTATTTAATTAAATTAAGGGTAAGAACATTAGAATTGGCTGAGTATATTTATTATTTTACAAACTCTAGTTTATATAAACAATGGATAAACTCAATTCTAATTCAGGCTACTATTCAAAATGTAAGTGCTGAAAAATATGCTAATCTTTCTATACCTGTACCGAATGATGAAAATGAGATTAAAAGCATTTTGTTAAATATTAAATTTAAAGAAAAAGAGATACTTGAAGTTATCAATAAATTAAAAGAGCAGATTGAAAAACTAAAAGAATACCGCCAATCCCTTATCTACGAAGCAGTAACAGGCAAAATCGACGTACGTGATATGGAACTTGATGAAGTGAGGTGAATGGTAATGGCGATCGATACGACAGAAACAGGTTTTGAGACAAATATCGAATTAGCATTAATCACGAATGGCTATAAAAAGCGTGTGTTACAAGGTGAGGCAAGTAGCTCTTTCAAGCAGCATGCAATCGACGTAGAAGAGCTATTTGCATTTTTAGAAGATACGCAGGAAAAGCGGATGCGTACGTTAGAAAAATCGTATGGTCCTACTTATCAAGAACAAGTGTTAAAGCGCATTAAAGGTCAGCTACATAAACAAGGTTTGATTGAATGTTTACGTAAAGGGATTAAAGACCGTGGTGTCACATTACAACTTGCGTATAACCAGCCACCGACCGATATGAATAAAACATTAAATGAGCAGTATAGGAAGAACCGTTTTAATGTTGCTCGCCAAGTGTTTTACAGTGATAAACATAACAATAGCTTAGATATGGTGCTGTTTTTAAACGGTTTACCACTTGTAGTGATGGAGCTGAAAAATCCATTAACAAATCAAACAGTTGAAGATGCGATGAAACAATTAAAGAATGACCGTGATCCACGTGAGCAGCTATTTAAATTTAATGAGCGTGTTGCTGTTTACTTTGCCGTTGACCCAGATGAAGTGTTTATGACAACAAAGCTTGATAAGAGCAAAACATACTTCCTCCCATTTAACAAAGGCAATAATGGTGGGAAAGGCAATCCGTTAACTTACGGTGACAACTATCGAACGCATTATTTATGGGATGACATTTTAGCACCTGATAGCTTGCTCGATATTATATATCGCTTCATCTTTATTAAGAAAGACGACATTAAAGATTCAAACGGTGAAACAATAGGTGAGCGTCAAATGCTCATTTTTCCTCGTTTCCATCAGCTTGATGTTGTACGTAAGTTAGAAGCAGATGTAGCACATAAGCTTGTCGGTCAAAATTATTTAATCCAGCACTCTGCGGGATCTGGTAAGACGAACTCGATTTCGTGGCTTGCACACCGTTTAGCTAAGCTACATAACGAGGAAAATGAATCGATCTTTAGTAGTGTGATTGTGATTACCGATCGCCGAGTGTTAGACAAGCAATTGCAAGACGCAGTGTATCAGTTAGAGCATAAAGCAGGAATGGTGGAGCCAGTCGATAAAAATTCAGAGCAATTAGCACGTGCTATTAATAGTGAAACACGCATTATTATTACAACGCTCCAAAAGTTCCCGTTTATTTTGGAAAAAGTAGCGGGCTTAGAGCGAAAAAAATATGCAGTTATTATCGATGAAGCGCACTCATCTCAAGGTGGTAAAGCATCTACTGCCTTAACAAATGTTTTATCAGATAAGACGTTAGAAGCAGCATATGAGGAAGACCGGATTGATGAAGAAAACTTAGTTGATGTAGACGAGAAAATTGTAGAAGCCATTTTGAAAAGTGGGAAACAGGATAACGTATCGTTTTTTGCATTTACAGCGACTCCAAAGCCCAAGACGTTAGAGAAGTTTGGTACAGTTGGTATTGATGGTAAGCCAGAGGCCTTTCATCAATACACAATGCGTCAAGCAATTGAAGAAGGGTTTATTTTAGATGTACTTGAAAATTACACAACGTATAAAACGTTCTGGAAAATTGCCAAGACTGTCGATGATGATCCGGAGGTATCGAAGAAGCAAGCCACCAAAAAGCTTGCTCAATACGTTTCATTGCATCCGCACAGCATTGAACAAAAAACAGAAATTATCATTGAACATTATCGGAATTTTGTACAGCGGAAAATTGGTGGACGTGCCAAGGCAATGGTCGTGACAGCAAGCCGTTTACATGCAGTACGTTATAAAATTGCTTTTGATAAATATATTCATGAAAAGGGATATCACGATTTAAAAACAGTTGTGGCATTCTCAGGTACTGTAAAAGACGGTGGAATAGATTATACGGAGCCGGACATGAACAGTTTCTCTGAAAAAGAGCTACCTGATAAATTCAATTCTGATGAATTCAAAGTATTGCTTGTAGCTGAGAAATATCAAACGGGATTTGATGAACCACTGTTGCATACGATGTATGTAGACAAGCCATTAAGTGGTATTAAAGCGGTGCAAACCCTATCTCGTTTAAATCGTACTTGCCCAGGTAAAGAGGACACATTCGTACTCGATTTTGTAAATGAACCAGAGGTTATGAAAGCTTCGTTCCAACCATATTACGAATCAACAAGTCTATCTGAAATTACGGACCCTAATATCCTTTATGATATTCAGGCTGATATCGAGCCTCATCAAGTATTTAAGGAAGATGAGGTGCAAAGGGTTAATGAACTTGAAGTAACAGACGGAGTGAAAAAATCAACTAGGGCGCAAACAGAGTTAAATGCAATTCTTGACAAAGGTGTAGAGCGATATAAAAAGCTTTCAGAAGAAGAACAGGTTGATTTTAAACAAGCTGCAACAAAATTTATTCGTACGTATAGTTTCGTGCTACAAGTTGTAACGTTTATTGATCTAGGCTTACACAAACAGTATATTTATTTAACATACTTGTTGCGCAAACTACCTCGTACAACTGGTGATAAGGACGTTTATTTAGCTGATGATATTGCACTTGAATACTACCGCAATCAAAAGGTATTCGAAGGAAGCATCGAGCTGGAAAAAACGGGAGGCATTGAACTTGATCCACAGAAGCATGGTGCTGGTGGTGCAGTTGAAGATGAGAAGGTGCGATTATCAAGCGTGTTAGAAAAGTTAAATGAACGCTTTGGTACACAATTTACAGATACAGATTTTCTTTCTCGTGAACAGGTGAAAGAGGACATGTTGAATGATGATGATCTCCGTCAGAAAGCGAAAAACAATACAAAAGAAAACTTCAAATTTGCTTTCGAAAAAACATTTATGAATTTTGTTATCGACCGAATGAGTAGCAATCAGGAGTTCTTTATGAAGATTTTAGAGAACGATGAATTTAAGTCGTACATTATGGAGGATATGTTGAATGAGGTATATGGAGAAGTGAATCGCTGATGATTCTATCGAAATATCAGTCTAAGTCCTATAAAAAAAAGATGACAGTCCGTCATCTTTTTTTGTAGTAATCACTGTTCAGTTTTTTGAGAAGGTTTAAGGAATCGAATAAACAAAGGGCTAACTACGAAAATAGCTATAATAAGTAAAAGTTTATTTGATACAAATTTCATAAACGTTGTATTAATAATATACAATGAAATGAGTAATAAATAACATACTAAGAATAATAAACCAGACTTTCTTTTTTGAAACGGTTTATCTAAAAGAATGAGCATAAATAAACCTGCCATGATAATGATGAAGGTCATTTTTTTACCTCCCTATATTTATTGTGGAAATACACCAGATGGAACTGCTGCATAACCTAATCCAGTAAATCTTATTCTTACGCCATGTCCTTCATGTTCATCTTGAATCATTTGACCAAATCCCACAAGCCCTCCACCAATTACTCCAGCAATAGCACTAGCTAGTTGAGTAGGAGGAACTGGTATGAATCTAGAAATGGCTGCGATTCCACTAGTAGCGCCACCTCCAGCTTTGAAAGACTGATATAAAGATCTGGTCTCATTGCAATCAAAGTACAAGTTATATCCCCACCAATAAACATTGTGACCGTTCTTACCGCATCCTTTAGATAATGTTGATACCTTATGATCAAGTGAATCAGTGTTAGATTCATCTAGCATTTTAATACTAAAATCAGGTTGAATAACAGCTTTTTTTCAAGTACTAATTGGTTGCTATACTTCAGCCATGTCTTTACTGCTTTAATTATTGTATGATCTAGATTCAAATCAGTATAATCTGGTTTTAAAATAAGTGTTCCTTTTTTAGATAAATATAGATATGACTCTATTTTCTTTATGTCTTTCATACTGACTTTTGTCTTTTTAACATCTTTTTGTTCAGAATGAAGTGATTGATTTTTTTCAGAGTTGCTATCATCTGATTTTTTCACTTCCGCATAGCTTACATTGGAAAAAAACGTTGTGGATATGATAATTGTTAACAAGCCTATAAATAGTTTAGAAATCTTACTACGATTGTTTTTGTTCATTAAGTTTTCCCCTTCCATTTAATGTTGTCATCATTGTACTGTAAAAAAAATCTGGTGTGGTAATTATGATAAAAAAGGGTAAAAAAGTAGGTTTTATATTGAGCTGGAAGTTAATTTTCGGCGAATTTTTAATTAGTTAAAAAGGTGTCTTAAGACCCTTGTGGGGTGTTTTGTAAAAAAAGAAGAATAAACAAATGTCATAAAGATTTTAAAAAACCTCCAACCAATTCAAAATCACATCTTCCCATTTGAGACGTCCTCATATATAGTAAGATTAGACTAGTTCTAAATAACTGAAATTGGGGCGTTTACATGGATTCGATTGTTTTACATTTTATTGTGATCATGAGTGTTTCTGGCATTCTGTCCGTGATATTATCAATCATTGCTCATGCGAACCGCCACCGGTATATTGGCTGTCAATTGTTTATGTACATGTCTGGAGCAACTGCGATTTATATCTTTGGGCATACGTTTGAATTATTGGCTCGTACCCCTGAAGAAATCATGTTCTGGGTTTGTTTTCAATACATAGGTCTTCCGTTTATCGCACCGCTCAGTCTGCTGATTGTGCTGCAATTTACGGGGTTCCATCAATATTTCACAAAGCGCCGCGTGCTTCTCATCTTATTGATTCCAACTCTCACAACCATTATGGTGTTCACCAACTCTTTACATTCACTCTTTTATCGAAGCATCACGATGAATCCAGTAGATGGGTTTTTATTGGCTGATTTTACGATTGGCTATTGGTATATCATTCATGGCGTTTATACGTTTGGCTGTTCGATGCTTGCTATTTTTATGCTGCTTTGGTTTTTACGTGTCACAAAAAAAGAATATTTAAAGCAGATTCTGATACTGTTAGTGGGAATGTCCTTACCAATTTTGACTTCTTTTATTTATTTACTAGGCGTTACACCCCTGCATATTGATCCGGTTCCTGTGGTGATGTTTATTACCAACGCACTCTATTTATGGGCAATTATGTCGTTCCAGCTGTTTAAGCTGTCTCCCATTGCAATGGAGCGTGTGTTTGAGCATATGTCTGAAGGGGTTTTGATTTTAGATCGATATCGGACACTCATTGATTACAATCCCGCTGCTGCATCGATCATTCCAGCACTTGCGAATAAAAAGGGAATTGGCTATAAGATCGACGATATTTTCTCAGCAATCATCAAAGATTCAGCGTTCATTCAATGGCTGCGCTCTCCGCAGGATCATTCGCAATATGATTTAATGTGGAAAAAAGAAAAAGACCAGTCCTATTATTATCATCTGACCGCTTCGTCTCTATTTAATAGAAGAGGAGAGATTGAGGGCAGGCAAATAGTGATCAGTGATGTTACAGAGCAGCGTTTGCTGCAGGAAGAGCTGGAGCGTCGTGCGTATATCGATGGTTTGACGAATATTTTCAATCGATCTTCTTTCATCGAACGAACGCAGTTGATCCTTGAAGAGGATGCGCAGGATACCGCTGTTATGCTGTTTGATATTGATTTCTTTAAACAAATCAATGACACACACGGACATCATATCGGGGATGAAGCGCTGCGTCATGTTGTCTCTATTTGTCAGGAGCATTTACAAATGGATGATTTATTTGGACGATATGGGGGAGAAGAGTTTGCCATTTGTCTGCCTCATCAGTCATTTAAAGAGGCATGTCATATCGCGGAGCAAATAAGACATTCGTTTGAAGCAAGTTTCTTTACGAATGATAAGGAAAAAGTGCGAGTGACAGCGAGCTTTGGAATTGCTCACACAGCCAATGATCCTTGTGTATTAGAGACACTTCTATTTGAAGCGGATCAGGCCTTGTATATGTCAAAACGCCAAGGACGGAACCGGATTTATGCATCCACTGGTAAGGGCCATGTTCTGTATCAAGAGCAGGATCTTCTGCATTGACTGTTGTCCTGACATTCGATATGATAAACATAACATTTGAACAGTTTCCTAAAGGGGAGTAGCTTTTACGGTTTTGGTCGTCACTACAGAAACATTCGTTGTTTCTCGGCCATTCCGGCATGAACAATGTTAGCCAGACCTTTGCCTATCACACATGAGGCAAAGGTCTGGCTATTTTTAAGGTCTTTTTGCATCTGTGTGATAGGGAAGCGGAACAAATGATGCTTTTAATCCTACAGATGAAAGGATGATCGATCTTGAAAAAATACGTGATGGCTTGTCTATTTTCCGGAACGCTTGTATTAAGCGGTTGCTCCGGCTTGCTTGATCAGGTCAACGATACAACGACGTATGTCACTGAGGCAAATGACTATGTGACGGACATTCAGCAATTTACAGAGGAATTTCCAAAGCTCGCTGAAGAAGCTGTGCAAAACGCCGCCAAAAAGGCGGAATTAACGCAGCAGCTTGAATCGTTGAAGGCAGACATTCAAGATTTTAATGAAGTCACAGCGCCAAAAATGGCAGAAGACCTTCATGCACAAATCATTGAAAAAAATAAAGTGCTGTCAGAGGAGATCCAAACATATATACAGCAATTGAAAGCAGGCGATATCGATGTTGCCGCCATACTGGAGGATCAGCAGGGATTGATGAAACAGCTTCAGCAATCCGTCAATCTTTTGCAGGATATCGAACAATTAACAAATTAGGACAAACAGCTTTATATGCGGTGCTCAGCATATCTTTGCCTTTTTCGGTGGAGATATGCTTTAATTTAGGTAAAGACAAGTCATAATGAAAAAAAGGTGATCACATGACAGAACATGAAGAAAGACATATGGCTTCGCCTAGAGCCGAAAAGGAAAAAGACCAATTGATCAATCGCTTGAAACGAGTGGAAGGACAAGTTCGCGGGATCCAGCAAATGATTGAAAACGATCGTTACTGTATAGATGTTGTGAATCAAATCTCTGCAGTCAATGCGGCTTTGAAAAAAGTCAGTCTTCATTTGATGGAAAAGCATACACATCATTGTGTTGCAGATGCTATCAAGAGCGGCAATGGGGATGAAGCCATTGAAGAGTTAATGACGGTCTTTACGAAACTGACAAAATCGTAGCATTTATGTTTACATCCATACCCTACTAGGGTATAGTAAATTGTAGAAAATGATTGATGGAGGCGATGAGAAGTGGAACAAGCAACACTTCAAGTGCAGGGCATGTCTTGCGGACATTGCGTGAAAGCAGTCGAAGGAAATGTAGGAGAATTAGCAGGTGTGGAATCTGTGAAAGTCCATTTAGACAAAGGACAGGTGGAGGTTTCATTTCATCCGGATCAAGTCACGTTACACCGTATTTCTGATGTGATTGAAGAACAGGGATATGATGTCGTATAAATAAGTATACGTGCTGCAGTACAGCACGTATTTTTTTCAAAAAATAATACCCCCATGGAGTATATGGAGAGGTGAGATCAATGAAAAAGGAAATTGACTTTCAAATTACGGGGATGACCTGTGCTGCTTGTGCAGGCCGTATCGAAAAGGGATTGAACAGGCTGGAAGGTGTGGAGGATGCCAGTGTGAATTTGGCGCTTGACACTTCCCATATTGTCTATGAAACAGAGAAACTAACACCAGATGATTTAAAGCGAAAAGTTCAATCGCTTGGCTATGATGTGGTGATGGAGCAAGCAGAATTTGATATAGAGGGAATGACGTGTGCGGCTTGTGCAAACCGAATCGAGAAAAAAATTAACCGAATGGACGGTGTCGATCACGGGTCTGTAAATTTTGCGCTTGAGACACTTCAGGTCACATATCATCCGGGCCAAACGTCTGCAAATGACATAAAAGATGCGGTGCAGTCTATTGGGTATTCTTTAATAGAACCAGATGCAGATCAAGCGGAGGAAGGAAAAAAAGATCACCGGCAAGCTGCAATAGAAAAGCAAACGGCACGCTTTTTATTCTCGATGATTTTATCACTGCCGCTTCTTTGGGCAATGGTCAGCCATTTTTCTTTTACATCCTTTATTTGGCTGCCAGAAGCGTTTATGAATCCATGGGTACAGCTGGCGTTAGCAGCGCCGGTGCAGTTCATTGTCGGCTGGCCCTTTTATGTAGGTGCGTATAAGGCTTTAAGAAATAAAAGTGCCAATATGGATGTTCTTGTCGCACTTGGGACATCTGCCGCGTTTTTCTATAGTTTATATGAAAGCATTCAGTCAGCGATTAGAGGCACACATGAGGCAGCCCTCTATTATGAAACAAGTGCTGTCCTCATTACGTTGATCGTGCTCGGAAAATTAATGGAAGCAAGAGCAAAAGGAAGATCATCAGAAGCGATTCAAAAGCTGATGGGCTTACAGGCGAAAGAAGCGGTTATCGAGCGAGATGGCAAACAGATGACTGTGCCTATTTCTGACGTGAAAGTGAATGATCTTGTGTTTGTCAAACCCGGGGAAAAAGTGCCGGTAGATGGAGAAATCATAGAGGGGACAACCGCAATAGATGAGTCCATGATTACAGGAGAAAGTCTGCCTGTTGATAAAACAGCAGGAGATATGGTCATTGGGGCAACGATCAATAAAAATGGATTCATCAAAATAAAAGCGACTAAAGTCGGGAAAGAGACCGCTCTTTCACAGATTATCCGAGTCGTAGAACAAGCGCAGGGCTCAAAGGCACCGATTCAAAGAATGGCAGATCAAATATCAGGGATATTTGTTCCTATTGTTGTAGGAATTGCTGTGCTCACATTCCTCATATGGTTTTTCTTTGTTGATCCAGGAAATGTGACGTCAGCACTTGAAACCTTTATAGCCGTCATTGTCATCGCATGTCCGTGTGCGCTCGGCCTTGCGACACCAACCTCTATTATGGCTGGCAGCGGCCGTGCGGCTGAATCAGGCATTCTGTTTAAAGGCGGAGAGCATTTAGAAGTGACTCAATCACTCGACACGGTCGTGTTAGATAAAACAGGGACTGTGACAAAAGGAGAGCCTAGTCTGACAGATGTACTGGCATATGCCAACTGGACAGAAGATACGCTGCTGCAGCTAGCAGGCTCGGCAGAACAGCAGTCGGAACACCCGCTTGCCCGGGCGATCACAGACGGTATGAAGGAACGAGGTCTTGAAGCGGTCGAGGTTGAAGCGTTCCAAGCAGATCCAGGTCATGGAATTGAAGTAAAGGCAGCAGGACACAAGCTTTTGATTGGAACGCGTAAGCTATTACAGAAACATCATATCCAATATGAGCAAATTGAAGCTTCTGTCACAACACTGGAGGAGCAAGGAAAAACGGCTATGCTTGTTGCGATTGACGGTGAAGTCGCCGGCATTGTCGCGGTCGCAGATACAATCAAATCATCCTCTCCACAAGCCATCGCTCGTCTAAAAGAGCAGGGGATTCACGTTGTGATGATGACAGGTGATAATAAACTAACAGCAGAGGCGATTGCGAAACAGGCGGGCATTGATCATGTCATTGCTGAAGTGCTGCCTGAAGAAAAAGCGGCTCACATTGCAGCGCTTCAGGAACAGGGAAAGAAAGTCGCCATGGTCGGAGACGGTATCAATGATGCCCCAGCCCTTGCAACAGCGAATATTGGGATGGCTGTGGGAACAGGGACAGACGTTGCCATGGAAGCAGCAGATATTACGCTCATGACGGGAGATCTCCATGCCATTGCAGATGCGCTGGAATTTAGTAAAAAAACAATGAGAAACATTAAACAAAACCTATTTTGGGCGCTTGCCTATAACTGTATTGGGATACCGATTGCTGCATTTGGTTTCCTTGCGCCATGGCTTGCAGGAGCAGCAATGGCCTTTAGTTCCGTGTCCGTTGTGCTGAATGCGCTCAGATTGCAGCGATTGAAGCCAATTAGAGAGGGAGTGGCAGAATGAAGCTGAATGTCAAATGGATTTGGACCGTTAGTGCATTGTTCTACGTTGCTCTTGTGCTCATTGGATATACGATTTATGATGAATTTTTTCCAAATCAACATACACCAAGTGAACAGATGCAAAATCATTAAGACTTCGCCAAAAGCGAAGTCACAGCGTGTAGACAAACCCTCGCATTCTTTGTCAGGTCTGTGCGCCAGTGCTCGCGAATGTCTATTCGCTCCGCGCTGGTGCTCGACCTTCCTCGACTTCAAAGGTTTTCTATCACGCTGAAAAGAAGACAACGTGTTAAAACAAAATCATTTTAACACGTTGTCTATATATTCTAAGACTTCGCCAAAAGCGAAGTCTTTTTTTTACAATATTGTGGAAAAACCCACCTTTTTAAAGATTTTTCATAAAAAATTCACTTCTTTTTGTTCCTTTTTGTCGTTTTTTGTAGGTTCGTCGTTAAGATGCGATTAAGCAACAAAGAAAGCGTTATCAAAAAAAGGGGGTTCACGTATGAAAAAGTTAGGGTTAGCTTCTCAAATACTCATTGCACTTGTTCTGGGTGTTGTCGTAGGAGCGCTGTTTTATCAAAATGAAACCGTTATTAATGTGTTAACGCCGATTGGCGATATATTCATCCATTTAATTAAAATGATCGTTCTTCCAATTGTTATTGCTGCATTGATTGTAGCAGTTGCAGGTGTTGGAGATATGAAAACGATCGGAAGACTCGGCGGAAAAACCATTCTTTATTTCGAGATTGTGACAACGATTGCATTAGCAGTTGGACTGCTTGCAGCAAACTTGTTCCATCCTGGTACAGGAATTGATATGAGCAACATGGAGAAAGGTGATATCTCTAAATATGAAGAGACATCTAAGGCTTCTTCTGAAAAAGCGACTTTCTCTGAAACGTTGGTGCATCTTGTACCGACAAACGTTTTCCAATCCATTGCAGAAGGTGATCTATTACCAACCATCTTCTTTACAGTCTTATTCGGATTAGGAATTGCCGCAGTTGGAGACAAAGGAAAACCAGTATTAGGATTCTTTGAAGGTATACTCGAAGCCATGTTCT
This sequence comes from Bacillus sp. FSL P2-0069, assembly GCF_038593315.1. Lineage (NCBI taxonomy): Bacteria > Bacillati > Bacillota > Bacilli > Caryophanales > Bacillaceae > Bacillus > Bacillus sp. FSL P2-0069. Next base: position 2,977,161 of record NZ_CP151984.1, on the reverse strand, counting down.
GGGTGACCAATAAAGTGATGAAGTTTGCACCATTTGGTGTATTCGCCCTCATCAGTGTGACGGTGATCAAATTCGGGGTCGGAGCGCTTCTCCCGCTAGGCAAACTGGTACTTGTCGTTTACGGTACAATGGCATTCTTCGTCATTGTTGTACTTGGCATTATTGCGAAAATGGCTGGAACAAGCGTCTTTACACTATTTAAAGTATTAAAAGAAGAAATCATTCTTGCATTCTCAACAGCAAGTTCAGAGGCTGTACTGCCTAGATTAATGGACAAAATGGAGAAGTTCGGCTGCCCGAAAGCGATCACGTCGTTCGTTATTCCAACAGGCTACACCTTTAACTTAGATGGAAGTGCCATCTATCAATCCATTGCTGCGATATTTGTTGCACAAATGTACGGCATGCCTCTTTCCATCTATGAGCAAATTACGTTACTATTAATTTTAATGCTGACATCTAAAGGAATGGCTGGTGTACCAGGTGCATCGATCGTTGTTGTCATCACAACTCTTGGTGCTATGGGACTGCCGCTTGAAGGACTTGCCTTCATCGTTGGGATCGACCGACTTCTTGACATGGTTCGTACAACAGTGAACGTATTTGGTAACTCACTTGCAGCCATTGTCATGTCTAAGTGGGAAAAAGTATTTGATCAAGAGAAATCGAAGAAGTATATTGAGGAATTAAAACAACAAACAAAAGCAGCGTAAAAAAGGAGATCTTTTCAAATGACGAAGCTACAGGACAAGCAAGTTCGAATCGAACGTGACTTTCTAGGTGAAAAGGAAGTAGACACTCAAGCATATTATGGAATTCAAACATTACGTGCAGTGGAGAACTTTCCAATTACAGGCTACCGTATTCATGAGGAACTCATCAAAGCATTAGGGATTGTCAAAAAGGCAGCCGCACTTGCAAATATGGATACACAGCGACTATATTCTGGTCTTGGAGAAAAAATTGTTCAAGCCGCAGATGAGGTCATCGAAGGAAAATGGAACAATCAATTTATTGTCGATCCAATTCAAGGCGGGGCTGGCACTTCAATGAATATGAATGCCAATGAAGTCATTGCAAACAGAGCGCTTGAACTACTAGGAAAGGAAAAAGGCGCTTATACTGAGCTAAGTCCAAACACGCATGTGAACATGTCGCAGTCAACAAACGACGTTTTCCCAACAGCGATTCATATTTCAACATTGAATATGATTGAAAAACTACTTTATACGATGGAAAACATGCATCAAGTCATGACCGAAAAAGCGCAGGAATTCGATCATGTTATCAAAATGGGACGCACGCATCTTCAGGACGCTGTTCCAATCAGACTTGGACAAGAGTTTAGTGCGTATGCAAAAGTTCTTGCTCGTGATATTAAACGTATCAAGCAGTCTAGACAGCATTTATATGAAGTCAATATGGGTGCAACAGCAGTCGGAACTGGATTGAATGCAGATCCTAAATATATTCGCCAAGTGGTTGGCTACCTATCTGACATTAGCGGATTACCGTTAGTTGGCGCTGAAGACTTAGTCGATGCAACGCAAAATACGGATGCTTATACAGAAGTATCGGCTGCACTTAAAGTATGTATGATGAACATGTCCAAAATGGCGAACGATATTCGTCTGATGGCTTCAGGTCCAAGAGCAGGCTTTGGTGAGCTGCACCTGCCGCCGAGACAGCCAGGTTCATCCATCATGCCAGGGAAAGTCAACCCAGTTATGCCTGAGGTCATGAACCAAGTGGCATTCCAAGTCATTGGGAACGATCACACAATCTGTCTTGCATCAGAGGCTGGCCAGCTTGAACTAAACGTTATGGAACCAGTGTTAGTGTTCAACCTGCTTCAATCTCTCAGCATGATGAAAAATGTATTCGAGTCCTTCGTGGACAACTGCTTGCGTGACTTAAAAGCAGATGAATCTAGATTAAAAGAATATGTAGAAAAGAGTGCCGGTGTCATGACGGCGGTGAACCCGCACATTGGTTATGAAGCGGCTGCACGAATTGCAAGAGAAGCCATCCTTACAGGCGCATCTGTACGTGAGCTTTGTCTGCAAAATGATGTGTTAACAGAGGAAGAGCTTGATGTCATCTTAAATCCTTTTGAAATGACAAAACCAGGTATTGCTGGCGCATCACTTTTAGAAAAGGATCGTTTAGAAGATTAAGCGGCATCATGAAAAGCGCACACCGGCAAAGTTCCGGTGTGCGTTTTTTCATGGAGGTTTGTTTTTCTTTAGCTCACATAGTATACTATCGTCAATTATTAGGGATGTGACTGCGTTTGAATCTACTGAAAAAATGGCTGAATACAGAGCCTTATTTAATTGTGCTGCTCATTGTACTGACGCCGATTGGCGGAGAGTTTAAATTTTATCCGTTTGAGGACAGCTTTCGGGTCAGCTTTGGAACCGTTGTCTTTTTCTTTATCCTGCTTCAAATGAAAAGATTTCCGGCATGGGCAAGCGGCATCATCGCTGGGATATCTGTTTTTGTGTTTCGCGTGCTGCTTGATACAGCTGTGACAGGGCATCTTCCGCTTGAAGAGGCAGTTTCATTAAGATTTCCTTCCCTGCTTTATTATGTTGTCTATGGCACACTCTTTTATTTATTGAAGGTCAGACGTTTCCGCGATCAGCCATGGCTGATTGGAGCAACAGGCATCGTCATGGAGCTGTGCGCAAGCGTTGTTGAAATCATCGCACTTCGAGGCACGATGGATGAAATTTTAACGGTGAGGACGCTGTTTCAATTATTTGTTTTGGCGATTTTCAGAAGCTTTTTCGTGTTGGCTTGTTATACAATGATTCGCTTATATGAAGAGCAGGCGAGAGAGCGTCAGATGAAAAAGGAAAAGGAACATCTGCTGATGCTTCTGTCTAACCTTTACACAGAATCTACATATTTTCATAAAACACTCGCACATGCTGAGCATATTACGGCTACATCCTATCAATTGTATCAATCCCTTCACCACGCAAAGGATGCGGAATCATTGGATTTGAAAAAGCTCGGTAAAACCGCCTTGCAGATTGCAGGAGAGGTGCATGAAATCAAAAAGGATAACCAGCGCATTTTTTCTGCCTTATCAAAGCTGATTCATGAGGAAAACTTCCAGGCTTATGAGAGTCCTTCTCATATCGCTGGGCTTGTCATTCGCATTCATGAAAATTATGCAGAATCTCTTAAAAAAAACATCGTCTTTCATTATGATGAAGATGGAAAGCATCCCGCCTATCACGTGTATACCATTCTATCTTTGTTAAATAACATCGTATCCAACGCTGTGGAAGCCATTCCTGTAGAAGGAGAGGTGTCACTTTCTATTTCACAGAAAGAAAACCACGTGATTTTTCAAATCAGCGACAACGGGCCTGGCATAAAAGAACGTAATCATCATGTGATTTTTAAACCGGGCTTCACTTTAAAATACGATCAGGCTGGGAATCCATCGAGCGGTATCGGGCTTGCCTATGTAAAGGATACAGCGGAGAAGCTTGGCGGAAGTGTTGAGATGAAGAGTATCCCAAATGAACAAACGATTTTCACATTAACGATACCAGTAGATCAAGTCAGTAGAAAAGAGGGGATTGGGAGATGAGATTTTTTATTGTTGATGATGATGAAGCCGTTCGTTCTTCGCTGGCTCAGCTCATTGAAGATGAAGAGCTTGGCATTGTGGCCGGGGAAGCAGAGGATGGCGCAGAGTTAACAGCCAGCTACTTAAATGATTTGCACATTGATATCTTATGTATTGATCTATTGATGCCGGAAAGGGACGGGCTTGAAACGATTCGAGCGATCAAGGATGAGTTTCATGGGAAATACTTAATGCTGTCACAGGTTGAAACAAAGGAATTAATCGGACAGGCGTATACGCTTGGCGTCGAATATTATGTGACAAAGCCGATCAATCGTGTAGAGGTCTTAAGTGTCCTCCATCTGATGATTGAACGTCTTCATTTAGAGCATTCAATTGAAAATATTCAGCACTCACTCAAATCGGTCATGCAATTTCAGCAGCGCGGTCAGACGAAAACGAAGCAGCGGGGGAAAAGTCTTGCAGAGGCAGGTCAGTTTTTGCTGGCGGAGCTTGGTATTGTTGGTGAGAAGGGGTCTAAAGATTTATTAGATATGATTCTGTTTACAGACCAGTATTTAGCGCTGCATGCTGATCATCATGATTCCTTTCCTTCTTTAAAAATCATTTTCACTGGGATTACGGAGGATAAGTTAAGTGAGCCCTACACATCGGCAGACATCGCAAGAGAAGCAAAGGCAGCCGAACAGCGGGTAAGGCGTGCGATCAATCAATCATTGAAACACATCGCATCACTTGGGCTAACCGATTTTTCCCATCCAACGTTTGAAAATTACGCATCTAAATTTTTCGATTTCACCATCGTACGAAAGAAAATGAGCGAATTGACGAAAGAGATGAGCGGAAGAGAAGAACACACCCGTATCAATGTGAAGAAATTTGTGCAGGTGCTTTACTACGAAGCGAAACGTATTTTTATGGAAGATTAAAAAAAGACATGCTCTCCAATTAAGGAGACATGTCTTTTTTTGTGATGGATTGCAGGTGCATCTGCAGTACGGAGCGTATGAGCTGAGGCGGTATACGTTCGGGCTGCACGATTCCATTCAATGCAAGCCCATTGATGACCGCATAAAGCCGTTCGGTTTCTAATAAAGGATCGATATCATTTAGCAGCAGCCCATCCTCTTTCAATTTCATTAAACAATATTGGACCGTTTGGAAAAGCTCGTCATACATCTTTGCATTGAGCGGCTGTAGATCTGGTTCAGTCAGCGCCTTGACTGCAAAAGCCTGCCACACCTCCATTTCAAATTTTCTTTCTTCATCAAGTGGAAGAAGCTGCTCCAATAAAGTGAGGACATTTTCCTCCGTTGAACCGTTTAATGAAAGCCCTGTAATCCGCTCCTTGACTCTTTCTTGAATTAAATTCATAGAGAATAGAAATAACTCTTGCTGTGTGGAAAAATAATGACGCATAGAGCCGGCTGAAATTCCAGCTTCGACTGCTATTTTTCGTACAGAAGCGTTTTCCAATCCCTCTTGTTTAATCACTCTCATTGCAGCTTGAGCGACCTTTTGTTTTTGTTTATGGTGATCGACGATTTTTGGCATACATTGATTTTAGCATAGCTGTTGTTTTTTTAACACAGATGTGTTATTTTTTATTTAATACAATCGTATTAAAAAGGATGTGGAGAAATTGGTCGGGTTATTGATTGTGGCATGTGAAATTGGTTTTTGGCTGTTTATTCTAATGGGCTTAACGCTGCGTTATGTGTTTAAACAGAAAAAGTGGGGTGCTTTCTTTCTTGTCTGTACGCCGATTTTGGATATCATACTTCTTGCGGCTACTTATATAGATTTAAGGCAAGGGGCTGTAGCGAGTGTCATCCACGGGCTTGCGGCTGTTTATATTGGTGTGAGCCTTGCCTTCGGACATCAAATGGTGAAATGGGCAGATGCTAGGTTTGCCTATCGATTTGCAGGAGGTCCTAAGCCAAAGGGAAAACCAAAGTACGGGAAAGAGCGGTCTGTGTATGAAATGGTCGGCTGGGCGCGGCATTTCATTTCTTATGTTATTGGAGCGGGGCTGTTATATGGATTAACCTATCTCATCCAAGCACCAGAGCGGACGGAAGCACTGATGCAGCTTGTCAATACATGGGGGATGATCTTAACTATTGATTTCATCATTAGCATCAGCTACGTCATTTGGCCGAAAAAACATCCAGAAAATATAACAGGCTGACAAAAAAGACAGGCGGATTCACTCCACCTGTCTTTTCTTATGATGACAGCCCTTTGTAAATGGTGTCGATATTCCATTTCATCATCTTATAGTAGCTGTCTCCATCTTCACCTTCTTTTCCAATAGAGTCAGTGAAGACTTTTCCTTTGATCGGAACCCCGGTTTCCTCAGAGAGGCTTTCAAGGCTGCGTTTATCAACACTTGTTTCAAGAAAGAGCGCAGGAACTTGATGATCTTTGACAAAATGAATAATGCGCTTCATTTGTCCTGGTGTTCCTTCACTTTCTGTGTTGATCTCCCAAATATAGCCGGCTTTCAATCCATACGCCTCTGCAAAATACTTGAATGCCCCTTCACTTGTGACAAGGAGCTTTTTATCTTTTGGCAGCTGATCAAACTTGTCTTTTGCTTCATCGTGAAGCGCTTGAAGCTTTTTGATGTAGACTTCTGCATTTTTTTCGTAATCCTCTTTATGCTCAGGGTCTGCTTGAATGAGCGCATCTCGGGCATTTTGGGCATAAATGATCCCGTTCTCGACATTCAGCCATGCGTGCGGATCCTGCTGGCTTTCAAGGCCTTTTGATGACAAATGCTTCACTTTGACGCCTTTACTCAGCTCGGCTACAGGTGCATCATCCCCGTCCTTGCCGCTCGATTCAAGCAGCTTTTGAAACCAGCCGTTTCCTGTTTCAAGGTTCAAGCCATTATATAGAACAAGGTCTGCATCCGTCGTATACTGAACATCCTTTGGCAGCGGGTCAAATTCGTGTGGATCTGTACCAATGGGAACAATGCTGTGAATAGAGACATGCTGCCCGCCTACTTCCTTCACAATGTCATAAAGAATGGAGTAGGTCGTGACAACTTTTAATGTGCCGTCATCTTTACCGGAATTACTTTGCTGGGTTGAACAGCCTGCGATGATCATAAGGGCAATGAATACTGCGGTCAAACGGATAGCAAATACCTTCTTCATATATGTCCTCCTTTTACATAGACGCTTCCTTTTTTAAGTGCGTTCGTTTTCGTTTAGATTTTAATGATCTCCATAGAATGCCTTGCTTTGGTGAAAAGATAAAGGCACTGCCGAATAAAATAGTCGCGACCAGCACGATGGAAGCGCCTGATGACAAGTTATACGTAAAACTAAGCCCTAGACCTACGACAGCAGAAACAGCACCGAAAAAAGCAGATAAATAAATCATGATCCATAGCCGGTCCGTTAAGAGATAAGCGGTGGCTGCCGGCGTAATCAACATGGCAACGACAAGAATAATCCCAACGGTTTGCAGTGATGCAACGGTCACAAGGGTCAATAAGGTCATGAGAAAATAATGAATCATACGATTCGGCAAACCGTAAACCGAAGAAATCACCGGATCAAATGAACTAATGAGCAGTTCCTTGTAGAAAACAATGACGGCTAGCAAAATAAAAATACCGATTCCCAGTGTAATCCACATATCAGATGATCGAACAGCTAGAACGTTTCCAAATAGAATATGATATAGATCACTTGAACTTTTCAAAAATGTGATCAAAATAATTCCGATTGAGAAAAAGGCTGTAAAGACAATGCCGATGGCAGAATCATTTTTTATGCGGCTGTTTTGACTCACATAACCGATCCCAATCGCTGTTAACACGCCAGTTAAAACGGCCCCGAAGAAAAAGTTAATTCCAAGCATATAAGAGATGGCGACACCTGGCAGTACGGCATGAGAAATGGCGTCTCCCATCAGAGCCATGCCGCGTAAAATGATAAAGCAGCCGATAACGCCGCAAATGATGCCTACCATGACGGATGTAAATAGCGCTTTTTGTAAAAAAGCATATTCAAAGAGTCCGGTTAAAAATTCCATTACACGTCTCCTCCTGCTGATTTTAAGAATGGCAGCTGTGTTTCATATGCTTCCAGCATGATCTCTGGGCGAAGGATGTCATGTACAGGCCCTGCTTTGATGAGCTTTTTATTTAACAGAACAAGATGGCTGAAATAATCATCTGCCTTACTCAAATCATGATGGACAACCAAAATGGTTTTCCCTTCATCTCGTAATTCCTTCAAAATGCGCACCATCGTTTCTTCACTTGCCATATCAATCCCGACAAATGGTTCATCCAAACAGAAGAGCTGTGCGTTTTGAGCAAGTGCCCTTGCAAGGAAGACACGCTGCTGCTGTCCGCCGGATAACTCACCGATTTGTCTTTTGGCAAAGTCCTGCATCCCGACTTTTTCTAAACAGTGATACGCATATGCCCGGTCTTCTTTTTTTGGACGTTTGATTAGTCCGAGCTTCGGATATGTTCCAAGTAGTACGGTATCCAGTACATGAATCGGAAACGTCCAATCTAAATCATTTCTCTGCGGTACATAGGCGATCTGTTTTCTGACGTGTTTAAAGGGCTGTTCAAAAAAACGAATATCCCCTTGGTCTTTTTCAATGAGATCCAAACATGCCTTGAGTAACGTCGATTTACCAGCACCATTTGGACCGATGATTCCTGTCATTGTCCCTTCCTGTATGGAAAGAGAGACATTCTCTAATGCATCCTGTCCGTGATACGAGACATGAAGACGGTCGATTGTTAAAGCATTTGACATCTCTTGCGGCCCCTTTCAATCATCATTGCGCTTCCTAAAGATATATGCATACATTAAATAATTTTGACTAAAGGATGAAATGATTCTCTAATGCTAATTTGTTTCCTTAGGGAAACTTTTATTTTATTCTAAGCGTCTGTCCTTCTTTTGTAAAGAGAAAAACTGCAAACGATCGTTTTTATGTTATGCGGGGGGCGGGGGACATGAGCTTGGTTTATTGAAAATCCGTGTGACAGAATTGGACACAAAAAACCAATGATTTCTTCAGAAATGATTGACAGAAGACAAGAACTCCTCATATAATAAAGGTAATCCAATATATGAATATATGCTCATATATAAAGTTTTTGATTTTTAATAGGTTTCATCGATCCAGGGAACGTTACTTATCATATAGAAAAAAGGTGAGAACATGAAAAAAATGAAGGATGAATACGTATTAAGTGGTCTTGATTGTGGAAACTGTGCACGTAAAATTGAAACAGGTGTCAGCAAAATGGATGGCGTTGAAGCTTGTTCCGTTAATTTTGCGACAGGGACATTGACTGTCACACATGCAGATAAGCAAGAAACGATGTCAAAGCGTATTGAAAAAACGGTTCAGTCCATCGAACCTCATGTGAGTGTATCACCAAAAGAAGAAGGGCATCACCACGATCATGATCATGGGACAAAAAATTTAAAAGCGATTGTGCTCAAATTAATTGGCGGTGCAGTCATTGGAACAGCAGCTTATTTTATACCAGAAGATGGCTTACTGAAATTTATTACGTTTTTCGCAGCGTATTTACTAGTCGGCGGCGATGTGGTTTTTAAAGCGCTGAAAAATATCGTGCGCGGCCAAGTATTTGATGAAAACTTCTTAATGACCATTGCAACAGCTGGCGCTTTTGTCATTCAGCAATATCCAGAGGCTCTGGCAGTGATGCTGTTTTACCAAATTGGAGAGCTGTTCCAAGGAGCAGCAGTGAATCGTTCAAGACGATCCATTAGTGAACTAATGAATATTCGCCCTGAATATGCGAATCTCAAAGTAGGAAATGAAACGAAAAAAGTGAAGCCGGAAGAAGTAAAAGTCGGTGACCGTATCGTCGTAAAACCGGGCGAAAAAATTCCACTTGATGGTCTCGTCATTGAAGGCTTTTCACTCGTGGATACCTCTGCATTAACAGGTGAGTCTGTGCCGCGGGATGTAGAAGCAGGGAAAGAAGTTCTTGCAGGATTTGTGAATCAAAACGGTATTCTTGAAATTGAAGTGCAAAAAGGGCTAAGCGAATCGGCAGTGACGAAAATTTTAGATTTGGTTGAAAATGCGAGCAGCCGAAAAGCACAGACAGAAAACTTTATCACAAAGTTTGCAAAATACTATACACCGGCTGTCGTTGTATTGGCATTGCTGCTTGCCTTTGTGCCGCCGCTTCTCATTCCATCAGCTCAATTGTCTGACTGGGTTTACCGGGCACTCGTTTTCCTTGTGATTTCTTGTCCTTGTGCCCTTGTCGTGTCCATCCCATTAGGGTTCTTCGGAGGAATTGGGGCAGCTTCTAAACGAGGCATCCTTGTAAAAGGCAGTAACTATCTAGAAGCACTAAACTCTGTGAGCTATGCTGTATTTGATAAGACGGGCACACTCACAAAAGGGAACTTTACAGTGACCAATATCGTGACAACGAGCGACAAGTGGTCAGAAGAAGAGCTGCTTTCTTTTGCAGCTTTAGCAGAAGCCCACTCCTCACATCCGATTGCTGAATCAATTAAAGCGGCATATGGTTCGCCGCTTGATGAAAGCAAGATCGAAGCATATGAAGATATTGCGGGACATGGAATTAAAGCAACCATCAGTGGTTCCCAAGTGTTAGCGGGTAATCATCGCTTGATGGAACGAGAAGGCATTTCATATGAAAAAGAAAAACGAAGCGGAACGGTTGTGTACATGGCCATTAACGGTGAGTTTGCCGGATCGATCTTGATTGCAGATGAATTAAAGGATGATGCAATTGAAGCCGTCTCAGCTCTAAAAGCATCTGGCATTCAAACAGTCATGCTGACTGGTGATGCTAAGCAAGTTGGAACAGCGGTCGCCCAGCAAATTGGCATTGATGAAGTACATGCCGAATTATTACCGCAGGATAAAGTAACGAAATTAGAAGAAATTGATCAGAAAAAAGCGCCTCAAGAAAAATTATTATTTGTTGGGGACGGCATTAATGATACACCGGTATTAGCAAGAGCAGACATAGGAATTGCGATGGGCGGACTTGGTTCAGATGCAGCGGTAGAAGCGGCTGATATCGTCATTATGACAGACCAGCCGTCAAAAGTAGCAGAAGCCATCGCTGTCGCTAAACGAACAAGAAGAATTGTATGGCAGAATATTGCTTTTGCTCTTGGGGTTAAAGGGGTTTTCCTATTACTCGGAGCATTTGGAATTGCGACCATGTGGGAAGCCGTCTTCTCGGATGTCGGTGTGACTGTACTCGCTGTTTTAAATGCCATGAGGGTAATGAAATAAAATTGTTAGGAAAAATTCATGAATACCATCTTTCATAATGAATCCCCTCTTGTTAAAATAGAAGAAGTTGGATAATGGCATTATTCTAAGCTATTATCCTTTTTCTTTTGAAGGAATGAAAAAGATAAGGTAGGTGCTTATGTGAGTAAAAAAAATAATCAATCATCATCCATTAAATTTGCTGTCATTTTAACCATTATCGCAGCTCTTCTCATCGGATTATTCGTCGTCATTGGAAATAACAACAGCAAAGAAGCACAAACGGTTGACAGTAAGCCTTCTATTAAAGGACAGCCTGTCATGGGAGATAAAAACGCAGCCGTACAAATCGTCGAGTTTGGGGATTATAAATGTCCATCATGTAAATCATTTGAAACAGACATTTTCCCAAAGCTGAAAGCGGACTACATAGATAAAGGCGATGTATCATTTTCGTTTATTAACTTGCCACTTCCTGTTCATGGAGATGGCGCAGTGCTGGCAGCACTAGCTTCTGAAGAAGTGTGGAAAGAAGATCCGAAAAACTTTTGGGCATTTCATGAAGCTGTCTATCAAGCACAGCCAGATAGTGAAGCAGAATGGGTCACGCCTGCTAAGCTGACAGAGCTAGCGAAAAAGACAACAAAAATAGATACGGACAAGCTTAAAGATCATCTATCAAAGAAAACATATCAGCCGCAGCTGAACACAGACGATCAGCTTGTGAACCAATATAAAGTGAATGCAACACCAACTCTTTTCATTAACAATAAACAAGTCGAAAACTTTTATGACTATGATGAAATCAAAGAATTAATTGATCAAGAGCTCAAAGGGAAAAAATCATGAAGAATAAGCTTGTTTACTTATACAGTGCTTGGATCGTTTCTATCGTTGCGACGATGAGCAGCCTGTATTTAAGTGAAGTAAAGAAGTTTATCCCATGCGATATGTGCTGGTTTCAGCGCATTTTCATGTACCCGCTTGTGCTTTTACTTGGAATTGCGACATTCAGAGGCGATGTGAAAGTGAAATATTACGTTCTGCCTTTGGCTGTGATTGGCGCTTGTTTTTCTATCTATCATTATATGGAACAAAAGATACCTGGCTTTGCATCGATTCGCCCTTGCCTGAGCGGTATTCCTTGTTCCGTTGATTATTTGAACTGGTTTGGTTTTATCACCATTCCACTGCTAGCCCTTATTGCATTTATTCTCATCATCATTAGTATGCTGCTGTTAAATGCAAAAGAAGATTGAAAGAGATAGCCTGCTTATAAGCGGGCTATTTTTTATTTTTGCAAAAAGATAAAATTTAAAGAAAATTTGTATTGCTTTTCACCTGTGTCAGATATACATTAAGGGAGTAGTGTTAGATGATCAGATAAAGGTAAGGAGATAAGCGGAAAATGGCATGGGAAGTCTTAAGTATCATTGGCATTGTCGCATTCGCTATTAGTGGTGCGATTGTGGCAATGGAGGAAGAGTACGATATTCTTGGTGTGTACATTTTAGGGATTGTGACAGCATTTGGCGGTGGAGCGATTCGGAATCTATTAATTGGTCTTCCGGTGTCTGCTTTATGGTCACAGGGCAAAATGTTTACGATTGCCCTTGTATCCATTACGATTGTGTTTCTTTTTCCAAAGCTTTTGCTCAAGCACTGGAGCACATGGGGAAATTTCTCGGATGCGATCGGTTTAGCAGCGTTTGCGATTCAAGGCGCATTATTTGCTGTGCAAAGAGAACTCCCGCTCAGTGCAGTCATTGTGGCAGCCATATTGACTGGAAGCGGCGGCGGAATTGTGCGTGATTTATTAGCAGGGCGAAAGCCGCTTGTGCTAAAAGCAGAGATTTACGCCGTATGGGCAGCCCTTGGCGGCTTATTCGTTGGACTCGGCTTAGCGCAAGGAGAGCTTGCTTTATATTTGCTGTTTGTCATCCTCGTCGTATGCAGGGTTTGTTCCTACTTATTCAAATGGCGCCTTCCCGCCAGGTCTTATTTTTTAAATAAAGGGTAAAACGAAAAAGGGCGATTCCGCTCTTTTTTTTTGTGTTTAATAAGAGCTGAATATCAGCAGATGATGGAGTTTTCGTGTAAAATAAAAGCAGGGTCTTTTGTTCATCATTTGAACAATACATATGATGAAAATTTTGTCAGCAGGCTGAATATCTGGATTCAGCCTTTTTTTGCCTAGATGGATTGTTATGTGTTGGTTTCACTTTTTGCGGAATACTAAAGAAGCACTTCTGAGCGGACGGATGTAATGAACACATCTTTGCATGTAAGCAAAACTTGACGAAAAATATACATAGGAGGGACATGTACTAGTGGAGATTTTTTTGGCAGTGCTCGTACTACTGGCACTCATTGCAGCATCTAATATTATCAATCGTTTTGTCCCCTTTATTCCCGTTCCGTTAATTCAAGTGGGCTTAGGAATATTGGTGGCAGCTTTTCCTTCAGGTTTACATATTTCTTTAAATCCTGAACTCTTCTTCGTTCTATTTATTGCGCCGCTGTTATTTAATGACGGGAAGCGTACCCCAAGGGACGAGCTATGGAAATTAAGAGCACCGATTCTTCTTTTAGCGCTTGGTTTAGTGTTTGCGACCGTCATTGTAGCGGGATATACCATTCATTGGATGATTCCAAGCATACCGCTTCCAGCCGCATTTGCGCTTGCAGCAATTTTATCACCGACAGATGTGGTGGCAGTAAGTGCTTTATCCAGCCGTGTGAATATGCCAAAGGGCATCATGAGACTGCTGGAAGGCGAAGGGCTGATGAACGATGCATCAGGACTTGTCGCCTTTAAATTTGCCATTGCTGCAACGGTGACCGGAGCTTTTTCAATTGCTCAGGCATCCTTTAGTTTTGTACTGATTGCAGCAGGCGGGTTATTGACTGGATTTATTCTATCCTTTTTTATCATTCGTTTTCGCTATTTCCTCCGCCGTTTAGGAATGGACGATGTCACAATGCATATCATCCTGCAAATCCTTACACCATTTGTGATTTATTTAGTAGCGGAAGAAATCGGTGTATCCGGCATTTTAGCTGTTGTGGCTGGCGGTGTGACACATGCCATTGAGCAAGACCGAATGGAAGCGAATTTAGCCAAGCTGCAAATTGCTTCATCAAACACCTGGAATATTATTTTATTTATTTTAAACGGCCTTGTTTTCGTCATACTTGGACTGCAGATTCCGGATGTTTCCACAGTTATTTTCCAGGATGAAGCCTTTAACAACATGCAGGTGATTGGCTACATCTTAATTATTACACTATGTCTCATGGTGCTGCGGTTCTTATGGGTATGGCTGTTCTGGGCAGGAAAATGGAGTGCAACGAAAAAGCAAAATGTGAAAAAGCCGAAGCTTCGCGCCTCGATGCTCATGACATTCTCTGGTGTCCGCGGGGCTGTGACATTGGCCGGTGCCTTCTCTATTCCATTTACGCTTGCGGACGGATCACCATTTCCAGAGCGGCACTTGATTATTTTCCTCGCAGCTGGTGTGATTTTATGTACGCTCATTTTAGCCAGTGTGTTACTGCCTCTTTTATCAGAGAAAAAAGACAAGCAAGTCGACGTGGACTTGGATACAAAGATTCAGCATGCAAAACGAAAGCTGCTGAGAAGTGCCATTAAAACCTTAAAAGAAGGAATGAATGAGGACAACAGGGAAGTGTCTCTTTCACTCATCAATGATTATAGAATGAAGCTGAGAAATATCCAGCGTGAACCATACCAATTCGGGATGAGAAAACAAGAGCGAAAAATCAGACTGCACGGTATCAAAGCAGAACAGATGAAACTTCAACAATTAATTGAGGAAGAGAAAATTGACAAGGAAGAAGCCTATGAACTGCAAGAAAGATTTCATGAGCTGGAAATGCTGTATTCAAACTCCTTCAAAATTCGCTTTTCAAAGGTGAAGTTTCTGCGCTTGCTTCAATGGCTGCAATTATGGCGGCCGAATCAGCACATTTCAAGCGGCATTTTAGAAAACGAGGAATCGTACAAACAAATCCGTAAGAAAACCGCTGAAGCTGCAGTAGATTCGATCAAACATCATATGACAGATGAAAACCAACAAACGTGCCACCAAGTCATTGGTTTTTACAATCAAGTGATTTTCCGCTGTGAACACGGTCCAAGCTTCTTCCAGCAAAAAGACCGTTCATTTGACCGGAAGAAAAAAGAGCTGAACTTCCAAGCTGTACAGACGATTCGAAATGAAATTCAAACCTTATATGAAGACGGTGAGATCAATCGTGATATTGCCCATCATTTAAGGGAGTATATCAATGACATGGAGGCTGTTCTGCTCACCAATACGTGATGTTGTCATCTTCTCCCCCATGTTTTATGATGAAGAAAGAGAACAAGCAGGGGGGATCAATGATGGCGTATTATGGAGCAATTGAAGCTGGGGGTACAAAATTTTGTTGTGCAATCGGCAATGAGCATGGAGACATCTTAGAGGAAATGACGA
This sequence comes from Bacillus sp. FSL P2-0069, assembly GCF_038593315.1. Classification (NCBI taxonomy): domain Bacteria; kingdom Bacillati; phylum Bacillota; class Bacilli; order Caryophanales; family Bacillaceae; genus Bacillus; species Bacillus sp. FSL P2-0069. The sequence goes on along the minus strand of NZ_CP151984.1, from coordinate 2,961,765 downwards.
TTCCGACAGAGCACCCGGAGAAAACAATACAAAAGCTCATTCCATTTTTTGAGCAGCATGACATTGCAGCATTAGGGGTTGGCTCCTTTGGACCCATTTGTGTTCAAAAGGATGATCCTTCATACGGTTATATTATGAACACGCCGAAAGTGGAGTGGAAGCATTATCCGTTCATTCCCGAGCTTGAGAAGCAATTAGGTGTCCCAGTATCCTTTACAACAGATGTCAATGCCGCAGCACTAGGTGAATTAACAAAAGGGGCAGCCAAAGGGCTAAGCAGCTGTTTGTATATCACGGTCGGTACAGGCATTGGTGCGGGTGCTGTTGTGAAAAATGAGCTTCTACACGGCCATTCACATCCTGAGATGGGACATATCCTTATCAGACAGGATGAATCAGATCCGTTTGCAGGTGTCTGTCCGGCACATGGAAATTGCTTAGAAGGGCTGGCAGCTGGACCAGCGATTGAGAAAAGGTGGGGAAAACCCGCCAAAGAGCTTACGCAGGAAGAAGCGGTTTGGGCACTTGAAGCGGATTATTTAGCGCAGGCGCTTATGCAGTACTCACTCATTTTAAGCCCAGAGCGCATCATCATGGGCGGAGGCGTCATGAAGCAAAAGCAGCTATTCCCACTCATTCGAGAGAAGCTGGCTGCTTATGTCAATGATTATGTGGATCTGCCGCCGCTTGATACATACATTGTCTCCCCCGGGCTTGAGGACAAGGCTGGCATGACAGGTGCGCTGCTCTTAGCCATCGAAGCCAAGAGAAACGCCTGATAATAGAGTTTTGAAGCACAACATGAGATAATGAAAGAGATGGAATCTATAAAAAAGGTGGTTGTTAAAATGGTCAAAAGCTTGAATGATACCGTAACATTGAATAACGGAGTCGAAATGCCTTGGTTTGGTTTAGGTGTATTCAAAGTGGAGGACGGCAATCAAGTGGTAGATGCCGTAAAAGCAGCCATACGAAACGGATATCGCAGCATTGATACGGCAGCTGTTTATAAAAATGAGACAGGCGTAGGAAAAGCGATTAAAGAATCTGGCGTGAAACGAGAAGACTTATTTATTACGTCTAAAGTATGGAACACAGATCAAGGCTATGACAAAGCGCTTGAAGCGTTTGACGCAAGCTTAAACCGATTAGGTCTTGATTACTTAGACCTCTATTTGATTCATTGGCCTGGACCAAATGCAGATACATTTAAAGACACATGGCGCGCACTTGAGAAGCTTTATAAAGACGGGAAAGTCAGAGCCATTGGAGTCAGCAATTTCTACATTCAGCATTTAGAAGAGCTGTTAAAAGATGCTGAGGTTGTTCCAGCTGTGAACCAAGTTGAATTTCATCCGAAACTGACACTTGTTGAACTGCGTCAATATGCAAAGGAAAAAGGCATTCAAATTGAGGCATGGTCTCCGCTGATGCAAGGGAAGCTATTAGATCATGACGTATTGAAAGACATTGCTGCACGCTACAACAAATCTGTTGCTCAAGTCATCTTGCGCTGGGATCTGCAAAGCGGTGTTGTGACAATTCCTAAATCAATCAATGAAGAACGCATTAAACAAAATGCAGACATCTTTGACTTCGAGCTTTCCAAAGAAGACATGGGAAAAATCGATGCATTAAACAATAACGAACGCGTCGGCTCAAATCCAGAGACAATGACGGTTGGGTTTGAATAAATAATAGAATCCTCTTTCTTATATGAGAAAGAGGATTTTTTACGTACTGCTTCGGCGCACAGCCAAGAGCATGATAAAAGATAACATCACAATACAAATCGTCCAGGCCCAAGCGAGCTCCATTCGTCCAGAATCAATCGCTACATAGATAGCGGTTGGGAGAGTTTGCGTTTTTCCTGGGATGTTGCCGGCAAACATTAAGGTCGCCCCAAATTCTCCAAGGGCTCTGGCAAAGCTGAGGACGCTGCCTGACAAGAGGGAAGGCAGGGCAAGTGGTACTGTAATATAGGCAAAGACTTGGAATGAATGAGCACCATCTACTTTTGCAGCCCCTTCAATATCTGACTCAATCGTAGAAAATCCAGCTTTTGCTGATTGATACATAAGCGGGAATGCCACAACCGTCGATGCAATAACTGCCGCCCACCATGTAAAAATGACCGGCTGGTGGAAGATCCATTCAATCGCGCCCCCGATCATGCTATGCCTTCCGAATATGACGAGCAATAAAAACCCTACAACCGTTGGCGGGAGGACAAGCGGCATCATCAAGAGTGTTTCTACGATCATTTTCCCCTTAAATGATGTTCGCGCCATCCAATAGCCAATCATTGTACCAAAAACAGTTGCCAGCAGCCCGCTCACAACGGCAACTTGCACGGACAGCCAGATGGGAGATAGAAATTCTTCAGTCAGCATGGGCATTATGTTACTTGAAAACCGTACTTTTTAAAAATGGAATTGGCTGCTTTTGATTGTAGAAATTGAAAAAAGGACTTGGCTTCCTCTAAATGTTCTGTCCCTTTTACGATCCCTACCGGGTAAATGATCGGGGAATGCATGTCCTGATTGGCTTCAGCCGCAATCTTTACTTTTTTGGAAACGAGGGCATCTGTCTTATACACAACACCTGCTTCCACATTTCCTGTTTCTACGTAGCTTAAAACCTGCCGTACATCCTTGCCGTACACAGTATTCTTTTTCACTTGATCCCAGATGTTCAGTTTTGTAAAAATCTCTTTGCCGTATGTACCAGCAGGAACGGATTCAGGTGTGCCAAGAGCAACCTTTCCTTTTATGTGCTCGACATCTTGAAAGCTTTTAATAGAGGAAGAGTGATCTTTTGGCACAATGAGTACAAGCTCATTGTGGATGGCATCCTTGATAAAATGTTGATCGATGTCTCCAGATTTCACAAGCTCATCAAAGGGCGCTTCAGCTGCAGAGAAAAAGAGATCCGCCTTTGCCCCTTGCGCAATTTGCTGCTTCAATGCGCCGGATGACCCGAAATTATTTGTTAATGTCACATTCGGATGCTCATCGTTAAAGGCAGATTCAATTTCTTTAAGTGCATCCTGAAGACTTGCCGCAGCTGAAATGACAAGCTCTGTTTTTTTGGTTGTTGTATCCGATGACTTCATCTCTGTTTGACACCCGCTCAGGAGCAAACAGATGGCGATGAAGGCGAAGAACGTATACTTCATGTTCACACCTCTTATTATTCAATATCATCTGTATCCTTTATTATAAGCAAACTTATTTGCCCATTCATAGGCTTTCAGTAAAAAGAGAAAAGAAAAAGCCGCCAGAAGGCGGCTTTTATTGCTGATAAAAACGGAGCAAATTCCCATTGATCACTTTGTCTGATAAGGAAAGCTCTTTATTGGCTTTTTCGATATAAGGCTGACACACCTCATCCTGTTCAACAGGTTCTTTTGTTTTTTGATCATAGCAGGTGTTCTTTGTATAGAGATAATCATCTGTAATAAAGTTCCCGTTTCTCAAAACAGCAAAAGGCGTCCGTTCGTTTGAAAATAAGTCATTGCCAAATTGAATGGCATCCTTCGTTTCAATACCGAGTAAGTGCAGGAGTGTCGGCTTCACGTCGATTTGCCCAGCTGTTTCAGAGATTGTCTGCGGTGCTTGATCTGTGACTCCCGGAATGTAAATCAAAAATGGAACACGCTGCAATTTCACAGCATCATACGGTGTAATCTCATCTTTTTTGAGCAGCTCTGCCATTGCCTGATGATGTGCCTCGGAGATGCCATAGTGATCTCCCATGAGAACAAACATTGTATTGTCATACAGTCCTTCTTCTTTCATACGGTCAAAAAAGTTCTTAATGGCTTCATCCTGATAGCGGACGGTCGTCACATAGCGGTTTAAAATGGCGCTGGACGAATCATATTCATCAATCAATTGATCCTTTGGATCGATTTCAAATGGAAAGTGATTGGTCAAGGTAATGAACGTGCTGTAATAAGGCGCCTTCAACTTTTTTAAATAATCAATGGATTGGTCAAAGAAGTCGTTATCCTTTAAGCCCCAGCCAGTTGAATTCTGTTCATTGACCTGATACGAATCGACATCATAAAAGCGGTCAATCCCAAACGATTCATACATCACATCACGATTCCAAAACGTTTTATTATTCGCATGAAATTGGACGGATTGATAGTTCTCTTTTTTCAACTGCTTGTATAACGTGTCGTATTCGTTGTCACTAGCTGTGAAAAAGACAGCGCCGCTGCTAGATGGATAGAGGGAATTTGCGACAATAAACTCTGAATCTGACGTCTTTCCTTGCTCAGTCTGCTGATAAAATTCATCAAAATAAAAACTCTTTTTAGCGAGTTGATTTAAAAAGGGGGTGATGTATTGTCCATTCACCTTTTGATCAACGACAAATTGCTGGGTTGATTCGAGTGAAATGAACACAACGTTCTTGCCTTTAGCAAGTCCAAAATACTCTTCGTTTGGTGCACTGTAATCAGCCTTTGTGTAGTTTGCTACGGTTGAAAGTGTATCTTCATCTGCAAAGGCTTTTTGTCCAATACGCGCTGTTTGGGCAGCGCCGTCATACAGGTGGAACTGGAACAGCCCAAGGTTTCGAACAATCACTTCTCGATCATAAGAGCTTGTCAGAAAGCGAGGGTGATCCAGCATGGCTGAACTGACATGAAACAATAGAAAGCTGCAGCACACGGCATAATATGTTTTGATCGTCTTGAAGGAGGCTTTTGGCGCTAAAGGTTTGCGCTTTAACAGCCAAGCCAGCACCACGAAATCAATGAGCATCAGCAAGAACAGCGGGTGGAATAATTCTGTCATACTGCTGCCCATATCTCCCATGTTTTTCGCTTGGAATAATACAGGGATCGTAATGAAATCAATATAAAATCCATAAAAAATCGTATTCGATATGAGAATCGCCGTCAAAATCAAATTTGCGGTCAATAAAAAAACCTTTTGCTTCGTTTCATTTAAAAAAAGAGCAATCCCAAACAAGGGGAGCAAAAAGCTAAGTGGATTGATCAAAAGCAGCCATTCATGAAACAGATTGGCTGTTCGTATGTGAAATCCGAATTGATAAATGATGTATGTTTTCATCCACATGAAGAGGATGGAGTACACTAAAAACCAGTGATCTTTGAAAAACGCTTTCATTTATGTAGCTCCTCACCATTCTGTATTCAGCTGCAAGGCAAAAACACTTATCTTAAACCTACTAAAAAAATGAGGAATGATCAATTCATATCCTGTGTTTTTCGGAAATCTCTTTTTGATTCATTAGAATGGGATGGATATGCCGCAGATAACAGCGATGTAATAGCAGGTAACGACGGTAAGAGCAGCCAGTACGACTTGTTCTCCTGCGCTGCCTGTTTTGACATAGAAGGGAAGACGCACTTTAATGGAAGCTGGAAATAAAAATTTAATCCCGTTCACTGTTCCTGCATCCAGGATGAGATGGCTTGCCATCCCGACTAGTAAACCGATACTTAGGCTGTCATTTGGAATGTATGTGGTCGCTAGAAAATAAATGATCAGCAAAAATAATAAACTGTGTGTAAACGTGCGATGACCGAACACACTGCTGATCAGTGCCGAGAGCAGCGGGAATTTTCTGCCGATTTTACTTTTTGTATGGCAAAGGTCAGGGATCAGGGCACCTGCTGATCCAGCGGCAGCCATTATCACTGGGTCGAATCCATAATAGTAGGCAACGGCTGTGGAGGCGGCAATTCCGCCCATGATGTGTGTTTTTCCTGTCATGATGCGTACTCCTGTTCTATCTTTAGTTCAAGTACTCACTATATCAAGGGTGGATTCATTCAGCAAGGCTTATTTCTAAAGAAAAAGAGGCCAAAAGGGTTGGCTGAATGGAAAAACATTCTATAATAAGGGGGAAGTCATGTTGATACTAACGATAAGGATGCGATTCGGATGGGTAATGCAGACATTTTAAAAGAAATTGTTCTTGTACATTATGAAGTCAGCCGTAAATTAAACCGCAAGTTACTTGAGTTAGAGAAAGACATCACGCCGCCGCAGATATATGCTCTTTCTATTTTGATACAAGGCAAAGTATCACATGCCGAAGAGCTGAAGCAAAGACTCTCATTAAACCCAGGTGCAGCCTCTATTGCGCTCAATAAATTATGTGAGCAGGGTTATATTCAGAGAGAACGGGACAAGGACGATTCATCACTTGTTCGTTTAGAAGTCACGGAAAAAGGGATGGCGATTTATGAAAAGCATACACGTCTTTTCGGAAAAGTGATTCAGCATATGATGTCAGACTTCACAAAGGAAGATTTAAAAACCTTTCTGTCGTACTTGCAAAAAATGAGACAGACCTTTCATGATGATTGAGCCTCTTCCCTTGAATAAGTCTGAGCGCTGTAGCACAAATTAAACAGGCAATCGCATTTTATGAAAAGGGAGGAAACAGCGATGTCATTTTTCCAAAAGGATAAAAAGGCGAAAAGTGAGAAAGACCATCAGCAGGTAGATCAGCTGTTAGAGGAAGCAAGTAAAGAGCTAGCAGGCGACCCGCTTCAGGAAGCTGTACAAAAGAAGAAAAACAACCAACAATAAGCAGGTAAAGGGCAGAGAAACACTTCTCTGCCTTTTTTCTATGTTTTTCCCTTTGACAGATGTGAGAATGTTTGATAACCTTCGTGTAGTAAAAATGAATAGAAATCCTCACGCTATGTCTCAGTGAGGTAGAGGTTGCGCGGATGATGAGTCACTCATAGGAGAGATGGAATCGTAGATCATGAGAAAAAAGGCATCAGCGCCGAAGTGTAAAGAGAGCTCCAACTTTCTTTATGCTGGGTCTGCATTGAATAAATGCAGGACTGCCACGTCTTTAAAGCGTGGAGGGCTATCCGGAGATCAAGGTGTATGTTTTGAAAAGCATGGACTTTTGTTCAGGCTTTTTTTTATGTTCTGAGTAACAAAAATAAGGGTATGCTGTTAAAAAGGTAATCCATGATGAACATAAAGAATGCAAGTCATTGCTTCACAAATATATCAATGAAGATACTGCCGGGTCTGGTCCAAAGTGAATAAAACGGAGGTACGGAAATGGAACAGACAAAAAAATGGGGTTTTTGGTTATTGACGGCCTTTGTCGTCGGAAATATGGTAGGTTCAGGCATCTTTATGCTGCCAAGTACGCTTGCCCAGCACGCCAGTCCTTTAGGTGTGACGATGGCATGGCTTGTCACAGGCGGCGGTGTGCTGATGATTGCGCTTGTATTTGGGCATTTGTCCATTCATAAGCCGCAGCTGACGGCTGGACCACAAAGTTATGCAAGGGCGCTTTTTAAAGATCCGAAAAAAGGGAAAGCGGCCGGTTTTACAATGGTTTGGGGATATTGGGTGGCAAGCTGGATTAGTAATGTCGCGATTATTACAAGCCTTGCTGGTTATTTAACGACTTTTTTCCCTATTCTCACCGTGAAGACTGAGGTTTTTACCTTTGGAAAAGAAGCGGTCACACTTGGCCAGCTCATGACGTTTATCGTATGTACTCTTCTTCTATGGGGAACACATACCATTTTAATCACAAGCTTAAGTGCTGCGAGTAAATTGAATTTTATTACAACCTTTTCGAAGGTGCTTGGATTTGTCCTTTTTATTGTTGCGGGATTATTTGCTTTTCAAACGGCATTATTTGAACATTATTACTTCCCGGTTGAAACAGGCGGGGAAGGAGTGCTCGGACTTGGAGGCCAAATTCATCATGCGGCTATTTCCACACTATGGGCATTTATTGGGATTGAATCAGCTGTCATTTTATCAGGAAGAGCATCCTCACAGCGTGATGTGAAACGTGCGACGATTACAGGTCTTTTAATCGCACTTTCGATCTACATGATTATCACATTGATTACAATGGGCGTTCTGCCGCATGATCAACTGCAAGGCTCTGACAAACCATTCGTGGATGTGCTTCAGCTTATTATTGGGCCGGCTGGCGGAATTGTCATGGCACTGCTGGCGATTATTTGTTTGTTTGGTTCGATGCTTGGCTGGATTTTACTTGGTTCAGAAGTACCGTATCAAGCAGCAAAGGCTGGTGATTTTCCAGCAGTATTTGCAAAAACAAACAAAAAAGGAAGCCCTGCTTTCGCTTTGACTGTTACAAATATTATGTCACAGCTGTTTATCTTCTCTGTGATGTCACGTACGATTAATGAAGCTTTTACCTTTTTAACCACATCAGCGACACTTGCGTATCTTATTCCGTATATTGTGTCTTCCATCTACAGCTTTAAGGTCATCATGCAAGGTGACACATATGAGCTTCAAAAAGGAAATCGAACAAGAGACGGCATCATTGCACTTGTTGCGATGGGGTATTCGGCTTGGGTCATTATTTCAGGAACAGCCGACTTGAAAACTTTTGGTCTTGGAATCGGTCTATTCTTAGTGGGTATTTTGCTTTATCCATTCATGTCAAAAGGATTTGCCAAAGAAACGGTATAAGATAAGGAAGACGTTTCTCCAGAGATGGAGAAACGTTTTTTTATGACGCAGATGTCAATCGGTCCACAATGAACTCTAGCTGACCTTCTAGTGACACTGGGTCATTAAAGAAGTAACCGACTGGATCTATTTCAAATACACGTTTATTTTTGACGGCAGGAAGTGATGACCAAATGCTGCTTTGATAGACTTGGTCACCATTACTTTTTGAGCCGCTCCATGGACCTGTGAAAATATAGTCGCCTGCGAATTCTGGCAGCTTCTCAAGAGAAATGTTTGCATAGCCGACACCGCTGTCGATCGCTTCTTTTTTGACGACTTTCGGTGCTTTTAATTTCAGCTCGTCATAAATGATTTCTCCCCCGCGGCCAAAGGTGTTTCCAAAGATATAAATACCTTTATCAAATGGCGATACGATCGAAACCGTTTTGCTGCCGACAGCTTTTGTTACCTTTGGTTTCACCTCAGCAATTTTAGTATCCCATTTCGTGATCCATTCTGTTGCTTTTTTTGGTGTACCTGTCATTTTACCGAATTCTTTTAGCTGGTCTTTGAAGGAATATTGGTTGTATTTAACCGCTACAGTTGGGGCGATTTTTTTGTATTGGTCAAACTTCTCGTCTTCTCCCCATGCAATAATCATATCTGGCTTCAAAGCGGCTACCTTTTCGACTGATGGGGTCCTTCCGAGATTCTTCACTCCATCTGTTTTCCCTTTATAAAAAGGGTTTTTAAAGATGGGTGATGTCGTAGCAACCGGCGTCTTGCCGAGTGTGACGAGGTCCCCGTAATAGCTTTCTGCAAGAAGCACTATTCGCTTCGGATTTTTCGGAAGCTTCACTTCTCCATTGGCATCCTGATATGTGATCATGTCATTCTTTTTCGCTGCAGATTGTTTATTCGAAGTGCTGCCGCAAGCGGCTGTAAAGATCATAAGGATGGATAAAGAAATCAAAAGAAATCCAGTTCGTTTTTTCACAAAAATTCTCTCCTATTCACTTTCCATTGATAATGATTCTCATTTTCAATTTTATCGTACCATGATAGGATTAAAAATGCATCGGCTAATTTAGAACCAAAAGAAAAATGATGAAATTCTCACAGTTTTTTGCGGAAAATAAAGAAATTTATCAGAACAGTGATTTCAAAAAGAAAAGAAAGTGATATACTAGACTTCGAGATTGATAATCATTATCACTAATAGAGAATAGACATGAACGGAAAGGAAGAGACTGGTTTTGGGCTCACAATCGAATAAACAGCTGCCAGCCAGCGATGATACGATCGATATTGTCACGAAGCCTTTTGGAACAGCAGCTGTTATCATCATAGGAATGATCGCTTTAGCATTTGGTCTTTTTTTATCAGTATCATTAGGAGCGGCAAACATTCATCTACAGACTGTATGGGAAGCCGTTTTTCATTTTGATTCACATCAAACTTCACATCAAATCATTCGGGAATTGAGGCTGCCGCGTACAGTTGGAGCTGCTCTCGTCGGTGCCTTTTTAGCCGTATCAGGTGCCATTATGCAAGGAATGACGAGAAACGCGCTTGCGTCACCTGAGATTATGGGTGTGACAAATGGCTCCGCATTTGCGATTGCCATTGCATTAGCATTTTTCCCTGGCCAATCTTCTTTTACATTAATTCTTTGGTCATTTGTTGGAGCCGCACTCGGTGCCTCTATTGTATTTGGTGTTGGTACTATGTCAAAGGGGGGGCTGACTCCTGTAAAGCTTGCACTAGCTGGTACAGCGGTTGGAGCACTTTTGAGCTCCATCTCCTCAGCCATTGCCATCCGTTTTGACGTCGCTCAAGATATGAGCTTTTGGTATGCTGGCGGAGTGGCAGGTGTGAATTGGAGTAACATTCATATCATCATTCCAGTTGCCATTGCAGGACTAATCATTGCAATGATCCTTGCCCGTTCGATCACGGTTTTAAGCTTAGGTGAAGAACTGGCGAAAGGACTTGGACAGTATACAAAAACGGTCAAGGTGCTTGGTATATTGGTTGTTATTCTTTTAACGGGTGCTGCCGTGTCGGTAGCAGGCTCTATTGGTTTTATTGGGCTGGTGATCCCTCATGTCACTCGGTTCTTGGTTGGAGTGGACTACCGCTGGATTATCCCATGCTCCGCTATCTTAGGGGCCACTTTGTTAATTTATGCAGACATTGCTGCAAGACTGGTCAACGCTCCGTTTGAAACGCCAGTCGGTGCCATTACAGCGATTATAGGCGTTCCTTTCTTCTTATACTTAGCTAGACGTGAAAGGAGCGGGATTTAAATGGAAATGGTGCAGCAAGCAAAGAAAAAGAAATATCAACGAACGATGCTCATGATTTTTTTCGCGATCGTAGCTGTGTTTCTCATTAGTTTAAATACCGGAGAAATTCGGATCTCTCCGATGGATACATTGAAAACACTTTTTGGATTCGGGAGTGAAATGGATGAACTCGTATTATTCGAGTTCAGGCTTCCAAGAATGGTCATCGCTTTACTTGTCGGCGCTTCTATCGCTGTATCAGGAGCGATTTGGCAAGGTGTTTCTCAAAATGGTTTAGCTGACCCAGGTATTCTTGGTGTCAATGCCGGTGCAGGCTTTGCCGTTGTGCTATTTATCTTTGCATTTCAAGGCACGATGACAAATTTAGGTGATCTTACGATTTTTATACTGCCGCTTTTCGCGTTCGTAGGTGCAGGCTTTGCTGCATTTCTCATCTATGTGTTAGCGTGGAAAAAAGGCATCACACCTGTTCGATTGATTTTAACTGGTATTGGTGTGAATGCTGCGTTTTCAGCAGCAATTGTGGTCATCCAGTTGAAAATGAGCCCAAATGATTTTAACCAAGCTATCGTGTGGTTATCTGGAAGCATTTATGGCTCGAGCTGGACGTATGTCCTATCTGTTCTGCCATGGATGCTGATTTTCCTTATATTAGCGCTTGTCAGATCATGCTACTTAAACATTATGAATTTAGGTGATCAGCTGTCGTATGGATTGGGCATTTCTGTTCATAAAGAAAGAAGTCTTCTCATGCTGATTGCCGTTGCATTAGCAGGTGCGAGTGTTGCTGTTGCAGGAAGTATCTCTTTCCTAGGATTAGCCGCACCGCACTTGGCTAGAAAGCTTGTTGGGCCAAAGCATCAAGGAATGATACCGGCCTCCGCGCTGATTGGCGCGCTGTTATTATTACTGGCAGATACAATTGGCCGCGTCATCCTTGCACCATCAGAAGTGCCAGTTGGCCTTGTCGTTTCTGCTTTAGGCGCACCTTACTTCATTTACTTATTGATGAAATCGAACTAATGAGGAAGGAGAGACAACATATGAAATCGCTCGAAACAGAAAAGCTTTGTATCGGTTATCAAGACCGTTTGATTGTAGAAGATTTGAATGTCAGCATCCCAAAAGGCAAGGTAACAACACTGATTGGACCGAATGGCTGCGGGAAATCAACCATTTTAAAAACGATGTCTCGTATTATGAAGTCCAATCGAGGAGCTGTTTACTTAAATGGCAAGGCTATCCATGAGACGCCGACAAAAGAAATTTCAAAACAAATGGCGATCTTACCGCAAACGCCCGAAGCACCAAGTGGATTGACAGTGTATGAGCTCGTGTCATATGGACGTTTCCCGCATCAAAATGGGTTTGGCCGTTTATCAAATGAAGATAAACGAATCATTAGGTGGGCACTTGAGGAAACGGGAATGATTGCTTTTCATGATCGGCCAATTGAAGCACTTTCCGGCGGACAGCGTCAGCGTGTATGGATTGCGATGGCACTTGCCCAGGAAACAGAGCTGCTCCTATTAGATGAACCTACGACGTATTTGGATCTTGCACATCAGCTCGAGATTCTTCAGCTGTTAGAACGCTTAAATAGAGAGCAGGGCCGAACTGTGTTGATGGTCATCCATGATTTGAATCATGCGGCGCGTTTTTCACATTACATGATTGCCCTCAATCAAGGGAAAGTCATAAAAGATGGTACGCCTCATGAGGTCATGACCAAAGAGGTACTCAGTCGGGTATTCCATATTGATGCAGAAATTGTGCTTGATCCAAGAACGAATAAGCCGATCTGTTTAACCTATGACTTAATGAATCATGAACGAAAGCTAGAAGCTGTGAATGGATAATAGATGTAAAGGAACCCGGTGCAGCTGCCGGGTTTTTTTGCATGTTTGAAACTTCCTCGTGCTGCCATTTTCTCCAGTTGATATTTTTTCGCTTTTATGCGGAAAAGAGGTACTTTTTTACTTTAGACAATGGTAATATACGGTTAGAGATCATAGCTAGAAAGGAAAGAGATGCGTGGAAACAGCAAAAATATTGATTGCAGATGACGAAGAAGCAATTGTGAAAATGGTTGAACGCGTATTAAAAAAAGAAGGATTTAAGCATATTTATAAAGCCTACCATGCAGATGAAGCATTAGATATTGTCAAAAACGAGGACATCCACCTCTTACTTCTAGATGTAATGATGCCCGGTAAGTCTGGTTTTGACGTTCTGCCTGAAATCAGAAAGTTAACGAAAGTGCCTATTTTCTATTTAACTGCAAGAACTTCAGATGTCGATAAACTGACGGGCTTTGCACAGGGGGCAGATGATTACATCACAAAGCCATTTAACCCGCTTGAGCTAGTGGCTAGAATTAAGGCTCACCTAAACCGAACTTATATCTCCTTACAGGAGGAGCAAGAAGACACTCAAAGCCAATATCATTATGCCCATTTCTCCTATCATCCTCATGCAGCCGAATTGAAAGTAAGAGGAGAGGTGACGGCATGTTCTGCTCAGCTTCTTTCTTTGCTGAAGTACTTTTGTGACCATCCGAATGTGGTTCTCTCAAAAGATCAAATCTATGAGAAAGTATGGGGCGTCCCATCATATGGTGATAACAACACTGTCATGGTTCATATTCGAAAGCTGAGGGAAAAGATTGAATTAGATCCGAGTCAGCCAGAATATATTGTGACGATCCGTGGTATGGGATATAAATTTATACCGCACCCTGCAAAGGTCCTTCAATAATTTATGAATTTACGAGCAAAACTTTTCTTTCACTTTGTCGGACAAATGTTTATTGTGATTGCCATTCTGACGATCGGCAATACGTTCTCTGAGAACTTATATTTAAATAAATACTATGAGAACATGACCGAAACTGGTTTAACAAAAGCTGATGGAGATACACTCATGAGCTGGCTTTATTTTAACGAGGATGGAAAAATGGAAGCCGACGATCAGCTCAAGCAAGCAGTGGAAAAAAGAGACGGCTGGCTGCAAGTGATTGATTCAAAGAAGAATACCGTTTATAGCTATCACCGCCCTAAATCAATTCCAACGTCTTATCAAAAGGATGAAATGATCAAGATCTTTGAAAAAAGAGAATTTAAAGATTACAAGATGTACTTCTGGCCAATTGAGATTGATCAAGAAAGTTTTACTGTGTTATATGGGTTCAAAACGAACAGCACAAAGGTAGCCAATTATCTGAAACAGCACGAGAAAAATTTGGCTGCATTATCTCAATATTCGGTTGAAACGAAAGAATTCTTGAAGAGAATGAATGGATCGGTTCATTTGTTCAATGAAGAAGGAAAATATTTAAAAGGCATTCGGGCCAACACTAGTTTGAAACATAACGTAACAGATGTTGAATTGCTCAAGTATCAATCGAAGCCTTGGGAGTTTAGAAGTGACCTCACTTATATGAAGGTGAATAAAAACCTGTATATCATCGTCTCGGTACCAAATAAAGTATACAGCCCAGACGAGCTTTACGATAAAGAGAGAGACGCTTTAAATCAATATACAACCATCTTAATTGCAGGTCTTGCACTCACTATTATTATTGTCATGACATTGTGGTATTCGTATCGTTATGGGCTGCCAATTTATCACATTATTCGCTGGCTGATTTTCTTATCAAAAAATAAATTGCAGGAACCAACAAATAGAAAGGGAATTCCAGTCAGTAAAAATAAAAAAGGCCGTATTAAGCGGGAATACCGATTATTTGAGGATATCCTAAAAACAATGGATCAGCTCACGCTTACATTAAAAGAGAATGAAGCAAACCGAAGAAAAATTCAAACCACAAGGGAAGAATGGATTGCAGGATTGTCTCATGATTTGAAAACGCCTCTAAGTACGATTTACGGCTATGGACTCATGCTTGAATCCGATCAATATCAATGGTCCAAAGAAGAAGTCATGGAAATGGGACAGGTGATTCGTGAGAAATCAGAATACATGTCGACACTGATTGAGGATTTAAACCTCACGTACCGATTGAAGAATGGTGCCCTGCCTATTAATCGGAAACCGGTTGAACTCAGTGAATTTTTAACTTCCATTATGGACGAGTTTTCAAGAAGCTCTTCATCTGAGGATTATCCATGCTCCTTTGAAGATCAAACAAATGGTGTCATATTTGAGATCGATAAAGCATGGTTCAGACGAGTGATTGAGAACCTGCTGGCGAATGCAGTGAAGCATAACGAAAAAGGCACTCATATTACAGCAGTTTTATCTGAAACAGAGGAAGAAGTTCGGATCGAAATGAAAGACAATGGCCGCGGAATGGCACAGGAAACGGTGGATCACCTATTTAACCGCTATTACAGAGGAACAAATACAAATGATCCAACGAACGGAACAGGTCTCGGGCTTGCGATAGCAAAAGAGCTCGTCTTGCTGCATGACGGTGATATTCAAGTTGAAAGTGAACTAGGCACTGGAACAACTATTGCGATTATCTTAAAAAAATCATCACCTGTAAAATAGCCAAAAAACGATTTTCTTTTCTAAAGGAGATCGTTTTTTCCTGTTTTAGGATTGAAATCAATTTTGTAAACGATTACAATAAAATTGTTAACGTGAACAAATTATTTTTATCTATAAGAGAAATGGGGGAGTTTGATGAAAGCCTTTTTAGATGAACAGTTTTTACTCAACAGTCAGACGGCGGAAAAGCTATACCATGAGTTTGCTAAGGACCTTCCAATTATAGATTACCATTGTCATTTAAGCCCCAAAGAAATCTATGAAAATAAAACCTTCCATAATATCACCGAAGCATGGCTTTACGGAGATCATTACAAATGGCGTGCCATGAGAGCAAATGGCATACCCGAATCGCACGTCACAGGGGATGCCTCAGACTATGAGAAATTTCTGGCGTGGGCGAAGACCGTTCCCATGACCATTGGAAACCCGCTCTATCACTGGACTCATTTAGAGCTGAGACGATATTTTGGAGTTGAAGAACTTTTAAACGAAAAAACCGCACACATCATCTGGCAAAAAGTAAATGAAAAGCTGCAAGGAGAGGGTTTTGGTGCAAGAGACTTCATTGTGAAATCGAACGTTGAAACAGTCGTGACAACAGATGATCCAGTCGACTCGCTTTGCTATCATCAAAAACTGCGGGAAGAAGGATTCACTGTGCAAGTACTGCCCGGATTTCGGCCTGATAAGGCACTTGATATAACGAATCACCTATTTATAGCGTATGTTCACGAACTGGCAGAGGCTTCATCTACTCCAATCCAATCCTACCAAGACTTTTTGAAAGCACTCCGTACAAGAATTGATTTTTTCCATAAACAGGGCTGCCTGATCTCAGATCATGCCATTAACGAAATGACGTTTGAAGAAACGACGGAAGAAGAAGTGGAAGCCATCTTTCATAAAAGAATGTCTGGGCATTCATTGACGGAAAAAGAGAAGATCAAATTTAAAACACAAACATTCATAAAGCTAGGTCAGGCTTACTATGAGCGGGGCTGGGCGATGCAGCTTCATATCAATGCGCTTAGGAACAACAATACGAAAATGTTTGAGCGGCTTGGGCCAGATACAGGGTATGATGCGATGAATGATGAAGACATTGCCAAGCCGCTTTGCAGAATATTGGACCGTTTAGAACAAGAACAGGCACTGCCAAAAACCATTCTTTATTCCTTGAATCCTAGGGATCATGTTGTGATTTCCACATTGGCTGGAAGCTTTCAAGACGGGACGACACCTGGGAAGATCCAGCACGGCACAGCTTGGTGGTTTAATGATACGAAACAAGGGATGACAGAGCAGATGATGGCTCTATCCAGTATTGGGCTGATCAGCCGTTTCATTGGGATGCTGACAGATTCACGAAGCTTTTTGTCGTATACAAGACATGAATATTTTCGAAGACTGCTTTGCGATATCATTGGAGATTGGGTAGAAAAAGGAGAAGCCCCTTATGATCTTGAGCTGTTAGGGGGAATCGTGAAAGGAATCAGCTATGAAAATGCCAGACAGTATTTCCAATTTGACCGGGCAAATCAGCTCAAGCATCACCCAAACAAAATGACATAAAGAAAATGAAAGCGGTTTTATGATAAGATGGTAAAAAATCATAAAAGGCGGAATAGCATGACAGTCACAATTAAAGACATAGCAAAATTGGCAAACGTCTCTCATACCACGGTATCAAGGGCTTTGAATAACAGTCCTTTTATTAAAGAGAAGACAAAACAAAAGATTTTGTCGATTGCAAAACAGCTGAATTATTCACCGAATGTCCATGCGAGAGGCCTAGTATCACAAAAATCATTCACAATTGGTCTGTTTTTTACGAGTTTAACAGAAGGCACATCTTCAAGCTTCTTTGTGGATGCGTTAAAAGGTGTCAACAGCGTCATGACAGAGTATTATAATCTCTTTGTAAGAGGAATTGACGACTTTCACGATTACACAACCATTCATAAACAACGCTACGATGGCATTTTGCTCATGAGTCAAAGTGAACACGATGAAGCATTTATCCATCATGTGAAGAAACAGGGCATTCCCATCATTGTGCTGAATCGCCGTGTAGAAAGTCATGAGGTCATGAATATATTAGCAGATGATAGTCAAGGAGCTTACCAGGCTGCACACCATTTCATTCAGCAAGGTCATGAACAAATCGCCATCATTGAAGGGAAAGAAGGCTTTAAATCAACTCAAGAAAGAAAAGCTGGTTTCCTGCAAGCGTTAATTGATCACCAAATACCTATGAAGAAAGAATATATGATGAAAGGCGACTATCATATGAAAAGCGGCTATGAATCAATGGAATCGCTGCTGGCCCTTGATGATCCGCCAACAGCGCTCTTTTGCTCAAACG
Organism: Bacillus sp. FSL P2-0069; assembly: GCF_038593315.1. Lineage (NCBI taxonomy): Bacteria > Bacillati > Bacillota > Bacilli > Caryophanales > Bacillaceae > Bacillus > Bacillus sp. FSL P2-0069. The sequence goes on along the minus strand of NZ_CP151984.1, from coordinate 2,944,114 downwards.
ATGACATGGCGATTGGTGCAATGAATGCATTATTTGCAAAAGGCAAAACGTGTCCAGGTGATATTTCTATTATTGGTTTTGATGATATTGCCTTTTCATCCTATACCACACCTGCATTGACAACGGTGAAAAAACCGATTGAAAAAATGTGTGCACTTGGAGCAGAAGCTATCCTTTCAGTGATAAACGGTGAAGAGCAAGAAGAAGATCATATGGAAAAAGTGTATGTCCACACAGAGCTGATGATCAGAGATTCAGTCAAAAAGGTGCAGTAATCTGCACCTTCTTAGAAAAATGTTCACGTGTGCATAATGCTTGGAGAGGGGAATCCATTTGAAACGATTATCAAAAGCCATATACCCAGCACCTGAGTATCCGGAAACGATTTTGCAGATTGGTGAAGGAAATTTTATGCGAGGATTTATCAATTGGCACATCCAGAAGCTGAACGACTGCACAGATTTTAAAGGAAGAGCGGTTGTTGTTCCTCCTCGAAAAGGATCAGTAGCAGCATTAAATGAACAAGATGGCTTGTACACATTATGTATTCAGGGATATCATGACCAGCAAGAAATGAATGAACGTATGATCATCCAATCGATTAGCAGAGGAATTAGTACGTATACGGATTACGAGGAATTTTTACACGTAGCGGAAAACCCGGATCTCCGCTTTGTTTTCTCAAACACGACAGAGGCAGGACTTGTGCTCAGAAAGGAGGATCGTTTGGAGGATCGGCCGCAAGCCAGTTTTCCAGGAAAGCTGACAGCGTTCTTGTATCACCGGTTTAAAGCATTTGCTGGAGATGAGCAGAAAGGACTGATCATTCTGCCTTGTGAATTGGTTGAACAAAATGGTGATCGATTGAAGGAATATGTGATCAGTATGGCAGCTGAGTGGGAACTGCCGCCTGCGTTTTTTACATGGATTAAGGAAGCCAACACGTTTTGTAATACGCTTGTGGACCGGATTGTCCCTGGATTCTCTAAGAAAGCGGCTGACATCGTACGAAAGGAAGAAGGGTATATCGACGAATTGCTTGTCACGGCAGAATATTATCATCTTTTTGTCATTGAAGCGCCCGCTTTTGTGAAAAAGGAGCTCCCCTTTCAAGAAGCAGGATTAAATGTACTTTTTGTAGAGGATATTGCGCCTTATCGTATGAGCAAGGTACGAATTTTAAATGGTGCACATACGGCGATGGTGCCGATTGCCTATTCATGCGGTTTAGAAACTGTAAAGGAAGCTGTGGATGATGAGCATGTTGGTCCGTTCGTCCGGCGTATGCTGGAGGAGGAAGTATTGCCAGGGCTTGAACTCCCTGAAGATGAGCTTCTTCTTTATACACAATCCGTTTGGGATCGTTTTTGCAATCCATTTGTAAAGCATCAATTGCTGGATATTGCGCTGAATGGGGTATCCAAATTCCGAACCCGTAATCTTCCGTCATTGCTTGATTATGTCGAGCGAAAGAAACAGCTGCCAATGAAACTTGTGTTTTCACTTAGCAGTCTCATTTATTTCTACAGAGCACATGCAGGAAGGGTAAAGGATGATGAAACTGTGCTAACGCTCATGAAGGAAGCATGGGACGAGGAAAACCATTCTAATGAAGGAGTTGCAGCGAAAATTCTTTCATGCGAGTCATTATGGGGCAGAGATTTAACAGATATAAATGGATTGAGTCAAGCTGTAGCTGATCAGCTTACCCTCATACAGACGCATGGGATGAGAGCAGCTGTTCATCGAATGATGCTTCATCAATATGAAAGTCAGGGGGAGAAAGCATGAAAGACTTTATTGTCATCCACCCTTCAGATAATGTCGGTATTGCTTTAAAAGGACTTGAGCAAGGGGAGGAGCTGCAGCATCAAGGACATACGATTATCTTAAAAGAGACCGTCGCCAAAGGTCATAAGTTTGCATTGGCTGAAATCAAGCAAAGAGAGAATATTATCAAATATGGCTATCCCATTGGTCATGCAGTGACTGCCATTTCTGCTGGAGAATGGGTGCATACGCATAATATCAAAACCAATCTATCTGGCAAGCTGGAATACGAATACCAGCCTTCATTATCAGAAAACCCCTATGAAAAAACGAATCTTACATTTAAAGGGTATAAACGAAAAAATGGCGGAAGCGGAATTCGCAATGAGCTTTGGATTGTTCCTACCGTTGGATGCGTGAATGGCATCGCCGATCAAATGATCCAAATATTCACCGCTGAAATGGGTGGAAACATCCATCCTTTTGAAACAGCCCTTGTATTAAAGCACAATTATGGCTGCTCACAGCTTGGGGACGATCATGAAAATACCAAAACCATTTTACAAAATGCGGTGAAGCACCCTAATGCTGGAGGAGTACTCGTTCTTGGACTTGGCTGTGAAAACAATGACATTGAAGATTTTCAGTCCACATTAGGTGAATATGACCGTACGAGAGTGAAATTTTTAAGAAGCCAAGAAGTAGGAGATGAGATTGAGACGGGAGTCGCTTTACTCAAGGAAATTTATGATGCGGCGAAAGAAGATCATCGTGAAGACATTCCGTTATCTGAGCTGAAAATTGGCTTGAAGTGCGGAGGATCAGATGGATTCTCTGGTATTACCGCAAATCCGCTTTTAGGCAGACTGTCCGATTTTCTTGTCGCGCAAGGCGGAACAACTGTGCTGACAGAAGTGCCCGAAATGTTTGGTGCTGAAACGATTTTAATGGAGAGAGCAGCATCAGAAGCGACTTTCGACAATATTGTGCAAATGATCAATGACTTTAAACAATACTTCATGGATCATCGACAGCCGGTATATGAAAATCCTTCCCCGGGAAATAAAGCAGGTGGAATTTCGACATTAGAGGATAAATCTCTTGGCTGTACACAAAAAGCAGGTACTTCTGATATTAAAGATGTATTGAAATATGGAGAGCTGCTGAAACAAAAGGGATTGAACCTATTAAGTGCACCTGGTAATGATTTGGTTGCTTCATCTGCACTTGCTGCTTCTGGCTGTCAAATGGTGCTTTTTACAACAGGCAGGGGGACACCCTTTGGTACGTTTGTGCCAACAATGAAAATCTCGACCAACACAGCCTTATATGAAACAAAAAAGCACTGGATTGACTTTAATGCCGGAGAACTGCTTGAAGATGTACCGGAAGATGTTGTATTAGAAAAATTCATTTCAACTGTCATTGATGTGGCGAGCGGGAAGCTGTTAAATCATGAAAAAAACAATTTTAGAGAGCTGGCTATTTTCAAAACAGGTGTCACACTTTAAGGCGACTGGGGGATGAGTACGTGTCTAAAAAACGGGATTTGATGTATATCGCAGCAGGAACGGTACTAACTGGAGTTGGAATTGCTCGTTTAGCAAAGCAAGGGAAGAAAGATAAAAAAGTAAACGGAATTGATCAAGTGCTAAAGCAGATAAAAGCACCGCAGTTCCCAGATCGTGAATTGAATGTGGTGCATTATGGAGCAGATGCGGAAGGGCAAGAGCTTTCTACAAATGCTATTCAGTCTGCCATTGATGATGCCCACCGGTTGAAAGGGGGACGGGTGCTGATCCCAGCAGGGACATTTATGACAGGTGCTTTAGAATTGAAAAGCAATGTAGAACTTCATCTGCATGAGAAAGCCTATGTGACATTCAGCCAAGACCCAAAGGATTACTTGCCTCTTGTACTGACAAGATATGAAGGGGTTGAACTTTATAATTATTCACCTCTCATTTATGCACACCATGCAGAAAACATCGCTATAACTGGAGCCGGAACCCTTGATGGCAGAGGGGATGAGCATCATTGGTGGCCTTGGAAGTATGGGACAAATGGCCAGCCCTCTCAGGATCGGGATCGCCAGCTTTTGTTTGAAATGGCGGAAAAGAGAATACCGGTAGAAGAAAGGGTATTTGGAGAAGGTCATTATTTAAGGTCGAGCTTTATTCAGCCATACCAATGTCAGCATGTGCTAATCGAAGGAGTGACAGTGAAGGATTCACCGATGTGGCAAATTCATCCTGTGTTAAGTGATAACGTCATCGTCCGCGGCGTTAAAATCATTGGGCATGGACCAAACACAGATGGTGTCAATCCGGAATCTTGCCGGAATGTGCTCATTGAAGATTGTTATTTTGATAACGGAGATGATTGTATTGCCATCAAATCGGGCAGAAACGAGGATGGACGGAGAATAGGGATTCCATCTGAAAACATTGTCATTCGTAGAAATGAGATGCGGGATGGACACGGCGGTGTGACGATCGGGAGCGAGATCTCTGGCGGGGTAAAGTATGTTTATGCAGAAAATAATGTCATGGACAGTCCGAACCTTGACCGGGCACTGCGTATTAAAACCAACTCTGTCAGAGGCGGCACCATTGAACATATTTATTTTAAAAACAATACAGTCAAAAGTCTAAAGCATGAAGTGGTCTGTATCGACATGATGTATGAGGAAGGAGATGCTGGTCCGCATCGTCCTGTTGTACGTCATATTGAAGTGGAAGGACTCAAAAGCAGCGGCGGACGATATGGTGTGAAAATAGCCGCATATGCACATTCTCCTGTGACTCACTTTAAAATGAAAGATTGTGTCATAGATGATGTGGCGTATCCATTATCTTTAGAGCATGCCGTTTCTCCTGCTTTTGAGAAAGTCGCCATCAATGGAGAACAAATCAATTCATTGAAGAGTGAAAAACAGTCTTTTTAGAGGCTGTTTTTTTGTTTTATGAACAGAAAAGACGCTTTTAGAAATCACATATACAACCTATCTGCACTGTAGTATAATATTCCCGAAATTAGAAAAGAATTGACGAAAGAGATTTCGTTAAGCAGTACATAAACCAGGGGGTTACTCATGAAAAAGTTAACAGCTATTTGGCTATCGTTATTGCTTGTGATGGGTGTTTTAGCAGGATGTGCAGGCGCTGAGACAGATCACAAAGCAAAAGGGTCACAAAATAAAGAAACGGCCACTGCGGCATTTCCCGTATTGATAAAAGATGCAGCTGGCAAAACAGTCGAAATCAAAGAACAGCCTAAACGAATTGTTTCGTTAATTCCAAGTAATACGGAGATTGCTTATGCACTCGGTCTTGGAGATAAAATGGTTGGACGATCAGACTTTGACAATTATCCAAAGGAAGTCGAAAAGGTAGAGAAGATTGGCGGACTTGAATTCAATGTCGAGAAGGTCATTTCCTTAAAGCCAGATCTTGTCTTAGCACATGCATCTCAGATGGGATCAAAAAATGGATTTAAACAGCTTGAAAATGCAGGGATCCAAGTGCTGACTGTAAATGATGCAACATCCTTTAAGGATGTGTACAAATCAATCAATATGATCGGTGAAGCAGCCGGCGTGAAAGAAGCATCAACAAAGCTTGTAGACGAAATGAAAACAAAGCTGAATGACATCAAGAAACAAGCAGAGGGGATTTCGAAAGACAAGCAAAAAACAGTCTTTGTCGAAGTATCAGGTGCACCTGAAATCTATACAACTGGTAAAAATACATTTATGGATGAAATGCTTTCTGTTATCCATGCCAAAAATGCTGCAGGTGATCAAACTGGCTGGGTGCAAATGACGGAAGAATCGATCATCAAGCGAAATCCTGATGTCATCGTTACAATTGATGGATCAGGCTTAGCTGATTTGAAAAAAAGAGACGGCTGGAATGCAATGAAAGCAGTGAAAGAAAAACAAGTCTTTCAATTGAATACGGATCTCGCATCAAGACCGGGACCGCGATTGGTTGAAGGAGTCGAGGCTCTTGCGAAAAACGTCTATCCTGACACGTTCAAATAAATTGATCATCGCATATACACTAAGTGTTTTACTTCTTGTGATGAGCATTGGAATGGGAATCTCCTTTGGAAGCTTAGGGATTCCCATTCCTTCTATTCTTCGTATATTTGTTCATGAACTATTCGGAGTGCAGTTTGGAACCATTGATTCCATCGATCGCAATATTATGATGAACATTCGGCTGCCAAGAGTCATATTAGCGGCATTAGTCGGAGCAGCACTTGCGTTATCTGGTGCAGCTTTTCAAGGTTTATTAAAAAATCCTCTCGCTGACCCTTATACGCTGGGGGTATCTCAAGGGGCATCAGTTGGAGCCGTAGCGACCCTGTTTTTCAGCTTGCAGCCCCCGCTTTTTGGCAGCTTCACACTGCCATTATTCAGTATGACAACAGCGCTTGTGACCCTCTGTCTCGTTCTCTTTTTTGCGCGTCTTGTTCATCGGGGGATGAGCATCTCTTCTTTGATTTTGACAGGAGTGATTTTCAGCTCTTTTTTGGGTGCGCTCATTTCATTGATGATTGCTTTAACAGGTGATGATCTAAAAGAGATCATTCATTGGCTGCTTGGCAGTGTGTCCATGAGGGGCTGGCGTTATATTGTGCTTTTTCTTCCTTTCTTTCTTATTGGGACCTTTGCGTTAATGTTGATGGGGCGGGATTTGAATGTGATGACGTATGGCGAGGAGAAGGCAAAGCTATTAGGTGTTCATGTGAAAAGGAGCAAATATATTGTGCTGCTGGCGGGCTCGATCCTGACCGGAAGTGCAGTAGCGGTATCAGGGACGATCGGTTTTGTAGGACTTGTGATTCCGCATTTTATCCGCCTCTTAACTATCACAGATCATCGGCATCTGCTGCCTTTATCTATGCTGAACGGTGCTTCCTTTCTTGTATTAGCAGATGTGTTATCCCGTACCATCATTGAGCCGACTGAATTACCGATTGGCATCATTACTGCGTTAATTGGTGCACCTGTATTTGGCATCATCCTCATTCGTAAATATAGAGGTGGGACGCACGTATGATTCAAGTGAAGGAAATCAGAGGTGGATATGGAGAGAAAGAGGTCATTCGAGGCATTAATCTTGAAGTAAAGCAAGGAGAATTTCTCGGTATACTCGGTCCAAACGGGAGCGGTAAGACGACCCTTCTTAAAATGATGGCAGGGATTTTAGCACCTAAGAGCGGAGAGGTGCGTCTCGGCGGTCACCTTATTCAATCCTATCAGCCAAAGGCGCTTGCGCAAAAGATGGCCGTTCTGCCGCAGAAAACGGACCAAGCTTTTTCATTTACGGTGGAAGAAACCGTCCAATTCGGTCGTTATCCATATCAAAAAGGGTGGCTGCAATCTGTCACGCGAGAAGATGTGCAGGTCGTCAGCAAAGTAATGGAACAAACGGGTGTTGCACAGTTTAAGAATCAATCCATCCATGAGTTAAGCGGAGGAGAACAGCAGCGTGTATATTTAGCACAGGCATTGGCGCAGCAGCCTGAATATTTATTGCTGGATGAACCAACGAGTTTCCTTGATTTAGCCTATCAAAAAGATTTGCTTGATTTAATTAAAGAAGAAACTGATTCCTCTAGGTTAACGGTCATTGGTGTATTCCATGATGTGAACATCGCTAGTTTATATTGTGATCGGCTGCTTCTGCTTCATGAAGGAAAGACAGACATGTTAGGACTGCCGCATCACGTCTTGACCACTGAACGAATCAACCGTGTGTATGAAACAAATGTGACACCGCTCCAGCATCCATTTAGGGCTAACCCCCAGCTGATGGTTGAGCCTGCAGCCCCTTCAAAAGCATCAATTGTAAACATAGCCGATGGCTGGAGGACTTATAGCTCAGAAGGAATGACGTTTTCCATTAATCAGCCTCTTCGCATCCTTTCCTCACATAAGAAAAACGGCGGGTTCTTTTGGAAAAGGTCTATTGGAACGGGAACGAAGACGCTTCATGAGCAGCTAGAGTCATCTGAAGATATGCTGTTTTTCGAGCAAGCTAACGGATTAGCACAATTTGCCGCAGAAGACGCCGAAGACGATATGATCCTTTGCGGCATGCTTCAGCAAGAAGAGTTGGCCATTTGGCTTATCCTGAAACGATCTTTATCAGACGGAGCAGCTGTTCAGCTCATGGGGCAGCTTATGCACATCATGAAGCAAGAAACAAGCATTCCAATCCATCATCTTTGTATTGCTACACCCAATACGCATGAAACGGAAGATGCTGACCTTTTACACGAAAGATTAGGACAAAAGGTGCATGGGCTTCTTCAAAAGTTGAATGCCATTCAAAAGTGAACCAAAATGGTTCGCTTTTTTTGTTGAAAACATCAACAGCTGCATAAGAAATGAACTTAATATAACGAAAAATCAAAAAAAGTGTTGCTAATTAAATCACAATCCTTTTATAATAAAAAATATGAAAGCGCTTAAAATATGACGTGTTTAAAAATGCAACACATAAGAAAGGGAGGATTATTTGGACATTCAAGGGATTATACCAGCTATTTTGACACCGCTTACTGAGGAAGAACATTTTCATCCCGAAGTGGCAACGCAATTAGTGAATCGTTTGATCGACTCAGGTGTACACGGCATCTTTGCTTTAGGCACAAATGGAGAGTTTCATTTGTTTTCAGAGGAAGAAAAGCTTCAAATTGCTGAAACTGTCGTGAATGCTGTTGGCAGACGAGTGCCGGTATTCATTGGAGCAGGTGAAAATAGTACGGAGGCAACCATCAGGCTGTCAAACAAACTGGCAGATCGAGGGGTAGATGTTCTGTCTATCATTACACCTTACTTTGTTGCACCAACCCAAGAAGAGCTGTATGAGCACTTTCGTCACATATCTGAGAATGTGAATATTCCGATTCTGCTTTATAACATTCCATCTAGAACAGGAGTATCTCTAGCACCAGAGACGGTTGCTCGGCTCAGTGCACTGCCGAATGTGCTAGGCATTAAAGATAGCAGTGGAAACATTGAAAATATCAAGGCATATCTGGATGTCACAAAAGATGAAGATTTTGTTGTCCTTGCAGGTACGGACTCACTCATTTTGGATACCTTGAAACTCGGCGGAGCAGGGGCGGTCGCAGCAACTGCAAATGTACTTCCTGAAACTGTCGTTGGACTCTATGAATCTTTTCGAAAAGGGAAGCTTGACGAAAGTGAGCACTTCCAGAAGCAGCTGCAGCCATTAAGAGCAACATTCGGTTTAGGGACATTACCAGCGCCTTTGAAAAAGGCAGCAGAGCTTTATGGAATTCCGGTTGGCCCGCCCAAAAGCCCTGTAAAAGAGCTGTCAGGTGAGGCATTGGAAGCTGTGGCACAAATGGTTGAAGACTATCGCAAACAAGGAAAAGCGGCAAAGGAGTAGTGAAGAGATGACGATCACGCATTATCACTTTCAGACGGCATCACACATTGTATCTGGCGCAGGTTCTTTAGACCTTCTTGGGGAGAAATTAGATAGTTTAGGGCTTAGCAGACTCACATCCATTTTTATATTAACGCAACCATCTATCGTATCACTTGGTTATGCAGATCACATCAAAAGAGAACTTGCGAAAAAGGGGATAGCAAGTGAGATAAGTACAGAAATCAAACCTGAACCAACAGAAGAAAATATCGAGGACGTATTCCACACCTTTTTAAGAGGAGAGCATGACGCCATTATTGGAATTGGTGGCGGGAGTGTCCTTGATGCTGCAAAAATTTTAGCTGTTCTTAAGACAAACGATCAGCCGATTTCTGCTCTCGTTGGCACAAATCTTGTGGAAAAAAGGGGAGTGCCAACGATTCTCATTCCGACAACATCTGGTACGGGATCTGAGGTGACACCAAATGCAATTGTGACTTTTCCAGAAAAGGAATTGAAAATTGGAATGGTTAGTCCGCATCTTTTGCCAGACCTTGTCATCTTAGATCCAGCACTTACTCTCAACTTGCCGAAATCTATTACCGCAGCTATAGGTATGGATGCTTTTACGCATGCGCTTGAATCTTATATTTCAAATAAAGCCAATCCATTCAGTGATATGTTTGCACTGGAATCGATGCGGCTGATTTCAGGAAGTATTCAGGAGGCATATCATCACGGGGAGAACTTGAAGGCAAGAGAAAATATGCTTGTTGGTGCAATGTATGGAGGAATGGCGCTTACAAGTGCCGGAACTGCTGCTGTTCACGCTATGGCTTATCCATTAGGGGGGAAATACAAGATTTCTCATGGTGTTGCTAATTCCATGCTGCTTCCGCATGTCACTGCTTTTAATGCAGATCATATCATTGATCGGCTTGAACATGTGGCAAGAGCAATAGGACTAGCGGGAGCTCACACAAAGCAGGAGCTTGCAGAGCGTGTGATTCATCAAATTGAAGAATGGACAGCGGATTTACACATTCCACAGCAGCTCAAAGCTTTTGGCGTGTCCAAGGAGGATGTACCGGCACTTGCTCAAGCAGCTTCAGAGGTGAAGAGATTAATGGACAACAATCCAAAGCCAATGTCTGTTTCTGATATTGAACAGGTATACATGAAACTGCTCGACGCTTAACGCTTCATTGGGATGGGAATGAGAAGTTGCTTCACACGGCTTGCACACAAAGGGGGATTTTAAATGAATGTCTTAAGCAGTTCTGTCATCACATTTATTTTGATCGTCATTATTCTCTATATACTATTTACGACTTGGCTGACGATGCGTTTCCGCAGTAAATCCAATTCAGAATTTAACAATGCTGCTAAGTCACTTCCAGCCATTGTAGTCGGTATTTTGCTCATGAGTGAATTCATTGGAACGAAATCCACTGTTGGAACTGCAGAATCTGCCTTTACGCATGGGCTTTCTGCTTCATGGTCTATTGTGACCGTCGCTATCGCCTTTTTTATCTTTTCCTTTTTCTTAGTAGGCAAGTTTTATCGAACAGGGCAGTACACCATTTCGGGTATTATCAATCAGAAGTTTGGAAAATCAACGAAGCTAGTTGTTTCTGTTATTATGATTGCTGCATTACTGCTTGTGAATCTAGGAAACTATTTAAGTGGGTCAGCTGCTATTGCATCTATTTTGGGGCTTCCTTTAATGACCTGTGCGATCATTACGGCCGTTGTGAGTACATTTTATTTTACATTCGGAGGAATGAAAGGAGTTGCATGGGTCACGATCCTTCATTCGATCGTGAAGTATGCGGGGATTTTAATTACACTAGGGGTAGCTCTTTACTTAACAAAAGGCTTTGAACCAATGAAACAAACGATGCCTGATCATTTCTTTACATGGGACGGGACAATTGGATGGGGGACGATAGGAGCTTGGTTTATAGGAAACATGGGTGCCATCTTTGCTACGCAGTTTATCATTCAAGCAATCACTTCGTCGAAAAGTGAGCGTGAGGCAAAGAAATCAACGCTTTATGCGGCTTTGCTTTGTTTGCCGCTCGCAATTGCAATCGGTGTGATTGGCGTAGCTGCACATTATTTGTATCCAGACATTGATCCTATTTATGCCTTCCCTGTCTTTTTACAGCATATGAATCCAATTTTGAGTGCCATTGTGGCAACATCGCTTGTGGCATCCATCTTTGTCGGTGTGTCGACGGTTGCGCTTGCGACAACAACCTTAATTATGGATGATTTTTATGTACCGAAAATGAAACCAACACCGGAGCAGAGAATGAAAGTCACGAGGTATGTGGCTGTACTCGTTGGAATTGTGCCTCTTGTAGGAGTAGCACTTGCGCCGGAGCTGCTGTCCCTTTCCTTTTTTACAAGGGCGCTTCGAACATCGATCGCTGTTGTAGCAGCAATGGGCTTTTACTTGCCGTACTTTAATTCAAATAGAGGGGCGACCATTGGCCTTGCTGCTTCAGGTGTTACCACGACGGTTTGGTATTTACTCGATAATCCATTCGGAATCGATAATATGTATATTGCCATTATCATTCCTTTCCTTGTGCTGGTAATCGATCGACTTTTCAGTCCGCCTGCTAAAAAGGATCAACCATTGAAAGGAGAATTGTCATGAAAAATGAAGAGACTGTGATAAAAATAGATGGAATTTTGCGACAAAATGAACAAGATACAGAGAGAAAAGAAGCCTTTCTGCCAACAGACTGCGTGCAGAATCATGCGGCGAATCTACTTGAGCTGGATAATGGAGATGTATTATGTGTTTGGTTTGGCGGAACGCAGGAGGGAATACCTGATATCTCAATCTATATGTCGAGACTCAAACGGGGAAGTAACAAGTGGACAGAGGCAGTGAAGTTATCTAACGATCCTGCACGCTCTGAACAAAATCCAGTTCTGTTTCAAGAGGAAAATGGCAGGCTATGGCTGCTGTATACCGCACAGCTATCTGGGAATCAAGATACGGCCATCGTGAGATACCGGCTATCAGAGGATAGAGGTGAGACATGGGGTGAGATTGATACTTTGTTTGAACAGCCGGGTACGTTTATACGTCAGCCGATTGTTGTACTGGATAATCAAGATTGGCTGCTGCCGGTCTTCTATTGTAAGACCATTCCAGGCGTCAAATGGACGGGGAACCGGGATGTCAGTGCTGTGAAGATTTCATCCGACCAAGGAAAGACATGGGGTGAGGTCATTGTACCAAACAGCACGGGCTGTGTTCATATGAATATTGGAAAGTGTGCAGACGGCTCCCTCATAGCCCTCTTTAGAAGCCGGTTTGCTGATTCGATTTATATCAGCCGTTCCGTCGATCATGGGCGGACATGGTCTGAGCCAAAGGCGACAGAGCTGCCCAATAATAATTCATCCATTCAATTTACCGTGCTCCAAAATGGGCATCTTGCCCTCGTCTATAATCATATCAATGCGGATGAGCAAACAGAACGAAGAGCTTCTTTATATGATGAAATTGAGGATGAAGGCGATACGCGCACAGCGGTTGATACAGAAGCACGTCCAGCCTTTTGGGGAACACCGCGTGCACCGATGACTTTGGCGCTCTCTGAGGATAATGGTGATACATGGCCTATCAGACGTAACCTTGAAGTGGGTGATGGATATGCGATGACAAACAATTCAAAGGATAAACTAAATCGAGAGTATTCTTATCCATCCATCACGGAAGGAAAAGACGGGAAGCTGCATATTGCGTTTACGTATTATCGGCAGGCGATCAAATATGTGTGTGTGACAGAAGAATGGGTCAATCGCACTTCTTAACTGCAAGAGGGCCCTGCTTCTGGTGAATTGTAACCCTCATTTGCTTCATTTATAATTGATGTTTGGAGGGTTGTCCCCATTTTCTATCGGCTGGACTCCCTCAAGCTATGTCTCGTGATGAAGAGATAAAAAATGGGGGTCCTTTTCATGAATATCAAAGTGTTAGGTGTTGCGCCGTATAAAGGGTTGGGCGATGTGTTAATCGACCTTGCCAAAGAAGAAGAAAATATGACATTCCAGCTTGTAGTCGGAGATCTCCGGTCTGGTGTTGCTCTTGCAGAACAAGCAGAAGCTCAAGGAATGGATATCATTATGAGCCGGGGCGGAACAGCTGCGCTCATTCAAAAACATGTGAACATCCCAGTAGTGGATATCCCTGTGTCAGGGTATGACTTGCTTCGTGCCTTAACACTGATAAAAGATTATCAAGGTAAAAAAGCGGTCGTGGGTTTTGAAAATATTACACAAGGTGTACGCACCATTGGGGAATTATACGCGATTAAAATTGATATTTACACAGTGCAGCAAGAGGAAGAGGTATGGGATCTCTTAAAACAATTACAAGAACAAGGGACTCAGGTCGTGCTTGGAGATGTCATTACTGATAAAGCGGCTAAAGAGCTGGGAATGCAGAGTATGCTCATTACATCAGGTCGTGAATCGGTCAAAGAAGCATTTCATCAAGCAAAACAAATGTATCGTTTATATAAAGAGGCGACAGCTGAACAGCGTCTCTTTCGTGAAATGATTGATCAAGAGCCGAAAGGGATGCTCATCATTGATCCGCACAACCAGCTACATTTTATGAATCAACAAATGAAACAATGGACAGAAAAAGGATTATTTGCACCGTCTACTTCTCATGCTGATGTGATTGCGTGGTGTCCAGCACTTGAACCGGCACTAAAGGCGATTCGAGAAGGGAAACAAAATGGCTATTCTCAAATATCCCATCAGCAGCAAGTGTGGCATGTCAAAGGAAGCATGCTATCGAAAGGCGAGTTGCTTGTCACGATTGAAAAGCCTTCGGCTGTGATGAATCAAGAAGGTCATCGTATTTGGACGCTTGCGTCGCCTATTCATTCAGAACATCCATTTGCTCTTTTTACAGATCAAAGCCCAAAAATGAAAGATGTGATCAATAGGGCAAAAGCGTTTAGTCAAACGGAGCGCTCGATTTGCCTGTATGGTGAACAAGGAACTGGTAAATCATGCCTTGCATTTGCTATCCATCAAATGAGCGAGAGGAAAAATGAGAGCTTTACGACAGTACATTGCAGACGTTTGACAGAACCGGAAGATATAAAATCAATCCCTCTGCATCAAAAAGGGACGATGTTTCTAAAGGATATTGAGAGCGTTCCAATGGATATACAGCAGCTCATTGCCGAGCAGCTGCATCATCATCAGAATATTCGCTGGATGGCTGCGTCTCAAGTGGATTTGTTCAAATTGATGCAATCTGGAGCGTTTAGTGAGGAATTATATACAGGCTTACAGGAGCTCACAATTCATGTCCCTCCGTTGTCTGAACGGCCAGAAGATATTGAGGACATGAGCAGGTTATTTATTGCGGAACTGAATTCTCTTTACGGGACGCAGGTGGTTGGGCTGTCAGCAGATGTGATTGAAGCCTTTCAACACCAGAAATTCAGAGAAAATGTCAGGCAGTTCAAGCGGATCATTGAGGAACTGGTACTGACAACAAAAAGTGGATATATCACGTTGAATAGGGCAAAGGCAGCAATTGATCAGCTTGCTTTTGAAAATGAAAAAAAACAGCTGTCCAGCTATTTGAATGGAACGCTTGATGAAATTGAAAGACGGATTATCAAAACGGTGCTGGAAGAAGAAAATATGAATCAATCAAAGGCGGCAAAGCGGTTGAATATCAACCGTACGACGCTATGGAGAAAGCTAAAGGAATAATATGTAATGAGGCCGAGGTGTCTAAATGACAAACGATCTATTAAAAAAAGGAGCGAAATTAGAGCAAAAGGTAATCATTGTGGCGGATGATTTGACAGGTGCCAACGATACAGGTGTTCAATTTGTCAAATCGGGCTTAACAGCCTCTGTTCTGTTTCAGCCGTCATTTGAAGGCATTGACAGGTATAAAGAGGATGTGCTGATTGTGGATACCGATTCACGAAGTATGTCTTCAGAGAACGCCTACCATGAGGTCAGCCAAATGGTGCAGCCATTTCTCCAAGATGAATCGCACCTTTTCTTTAAAAAAATAGATTCAACGTTAAGAGGCAATATAGGAATTGAACTGCAAGCACTAATGGATATTGGCCCATTTGATGCGGCCGTTATCGCTCCTGCTTACCCAGATGCACAAAGAGCAACCAATAATGGCATACATTATGTGGAAGGAGTGCCTGTTCATCTGTCAGAGGCAGCAAAGGATCCGAAAACACCAGTTTTGACATCCAGCATATCAGGTTTAATTGAGGAGCAGACGAACGTCAGACCAAAAAACCTTTCTCAACAAACAATCGGCGAAGAGCTCAAAGGAATGAATGATGAGGTATCATCGTTATTGAAGCATGGTCACCAATGGTTTGTGTGTGATGCAGAAACAAGTGATGATTTAGGGCGGATTGTGGAAGTGTTTATGAAGATGGATAAAAGAATACTATGGGTCGGTTCAGCGGGACTAGCTGGTGCATTATCGGCATATGTCGCTAAACATAGAAATACTTCTCGCCTTAAAAAACAGAGACCTGTCCTCATCGTATCTGGAAGTGCCTCTCAAAAAACAAATGAGCAGTTTGCTTATTTAAGAGAAACTCACGATTGTTTTGAGATAAAAGTGAACCCGCTGAATGTATTAAACGGCCGTGAAGCATGGGAACGAAAATCAGTTCTCGATCAACTGCGTAAGCGTCAGAACGAAGATATTCTCCTTTATACAGATGCACGGCCAGAGATGGTTGAAAAGATGCTGGTTTACGGAGAAAAGAAAGGGCTGTCAAGACAAGAGGTTGGAAGTGCTTTGTCCGTCTTTCTTGGAATGATCACAAAAGACATTGTCACATTATCAGGAATGAGACGACTTTTCCTAACTGGCGGAGATACAGCGCGGGCGATTTGCCAGGAGCTTGGAGCAGGAGGTATTCGGCTGCTGAAAGAAATTGAACCTGGCATCCCGCTCGGTCAGCTCGTTGATACGAATTTATATGCGGTTACGAAAGCAGGAGCTTACGGTCAAAAAAATTCAGTACTCCATGCGATAGAAGTGCTGAAAAAGATAGAGGGGGAAGTCGAATGTCAAAACCAATCATTGCTGTAACGATGGGAGATGCGGCTGGCGTTGGTCCTGAAATTATTTTAAAAGCTTTTCAGCAAACGCGTTTACATGAAGAAGCCGTTCTATTTGTGATCGGAGACACCAGTATATTAAATAGGGCGAAAGACTTTGTGAATACAGATGTGGAGATTGTAAGTATCATAGAACCAGAGGAAGCGGAGCAAGTTAAAGCCGGAGCTGTTCCCTGCTTAGACCTCAAGCTCTTAACGAACGAGATTCCAATTGGGGACATATCAAAAGAAGCAGGAAATGCTGCTTTCCGATATCTTGAAAAAGCCATTAGTCTTGCAAATGACCGTAGAATTGACGGCATTTGCACAGCGCCGCTAAACAAAGAGGCACTTCATAAGGCAGGTCATATGTATCCAGGACATACAGAAATTTTAGCTGACCTGACGGGTACAGAAGATTATGCGATGATGCTGGCGGCCCCTAACTTAAAGGTAGTTCATGTCACCACACATATTGGATTAATGGATGCCATTTTAAAGATTAATCCTGAGCGTGTATACACGACGATTAAGCTGGCACATGATACACTCGTCCGTTCTGGAATCTCTGCCCCTAAAATTGCTGTATGCGGGATTAACCCGCATGCTGGGGAGAATGGGTTGTTTGGGAACGGAGAAGAAGAGGAGAAGATCATCCCAGCGGTTGAACTAGCGCAGGAAGAAGGGATTCAAGTATTTGGGCCGCTGCCTGCTGATACCTTGTTCTTTAGGGCAGCAAGAGGTGACTTTGATATCGTTGTGGCGATGTATCATGATCAAGGGCACGGACCGATTAAGGTGCTTGGCTTAGAATCGGGTGTAAACATTACAGTTGGGCTGCCGATTATTCGTACAAGTGTCGATCATGGGACGGCATTTGATATCGCAGGAACAGGAAAAGCCGATTCTGCGAGCATGGAAGAAGCTATTAGACAGGCCATCATGCTTTCTGGTACGAGAGAAAATCAATATGAGAAGAAAAAGAGCCTTTAAGAGGAGGCTCTTTTTTTCTAGTTCATATACGTTCCGCCATTCATATTGATGGTTTCTCCTGTGATAAAATCCGACTGGTCAGAAGCTAAAAATGTCACAACATTTGCGACTTGTTCTGGTGTTCCAATCGTTTTCAAAGGAATTCTATCTAAAACCGAACGCCGGTATTCATCGCTCCACTGTTTGCTCATGTCTGTTTCAATTGGACCAGGGCAGACAGCATTCACATGAATGTGGTGCTCTGCTAATTCTTTGGCAAGATGCATGGTTAAATAATTGATGCCTGCCTTTGATGCACCGTATGCAGGTGATGCATTGTGATGAGGGGTTTTGCCAGTTGTAGAACTCATATTGATAATCTTTCCGCTTTGTTGTTTGATCATGTCAGGAATGACCGCTTGGCACATGAGGAACGTGCCGGTCAAATTAATATCAATTAATCGTTTCCACTCATCAAGGGATGTCTCGACTGTTGATTTTCGTAAATTGATACCAGCATTGTTGACGAGCAGATCAATCTGTCCAAAATGTGTTTTCGCTTGCTCCACGAGTGAAAATGCTGTCTCTGGTAAACTAGCATCACCTGCAACATAAACGGCTCGTTTCTCTTTTTTATTCAGTAAGGAGCAAACCTCTTGAAGCAGCATGTCGTTTGTTCCATTGAGAACGACGTGCGCTCCTTCGCAGGCAAGTGCCTCCGCAATGGCGCGGCCAATCCCTCTGCTTGCACCTGTAATGATCGCTACTTTATTTTGTAAACTCACGTACATCCCACCCATCTCTCATTTTAAAAAGCGCTTTCATTCATTATAAAACGGTATGTTTCATCATTCAACATATATAAGGGGATTAGGGTAATTTTCAGTTAATGTGTTTCATAATTAAACAAATACTTCCTTTCAACTTCAGGTTATACTAAAAGGACAAAGCAGTAGAAAAGGGGGCAAACCGTTGAAACTTTATACGAAAACCGGGGATCAGGGTCAAACAGGCTTGATCGGCGGAAGAGCTGATAAAGATGATGTGAGAGTAGAGGCGTATGGAACGCTAGATGAGGCGAATAGCTTTATTGGACTCGCGCATGCAAATTTACGGCAGCATGGCGAATTGTTTCAGGATCTTTTGTCAGAGCTGATTGTTATTCAGCATGAGCTGTTTGACTGCGGCGGTGATTTGGCAGCAGTCAAACCACGTAAAGAAGGCAAATTAACAGAAGCCTCTGTGACAGTCCTTGAGGAAAGAATGGATGTCTATGTAGAAGAGGCCGCGCCGCTCACCAAGTTTATTTTACCAGGCGGTCAGGAAGGCGCTGCTCTCTTACATGTGGCGCGGACAGTCGTCAGAAGAGCCGAGCGGCATATTGTGACACTTGCGAAACAGGAGGAGATTCCAGCCGCTGCGCTCACATACGTAAACCGTCTATCCGATTATTTATTTGCAGCCGCCCGAATCGTGAATCATCGGCTTGGTGAAGCTGATGTTGAATATGAACGAAGTGCCGACGTGTTTCGTTCTAAATAAGGAAAGCACTCTTCAAATAGAAGAGTGCCCAGCGTGTAGACAAACCCTCGCATTCTTTGTCAGGTCTGCGCTCCGGTGCTCACGAATGTTCAATTCGCTCCGCTCCGGTACTCGTCCTTCCTAGACTGCAAAGGTTTTCTATCACACTGAAAAAAGAAGACCAATAGCCCTTGGTCAACAATCTGAGCACTCTTCAAATAGAAGAGTGCTTTTTTGTTAGGTTCTGCCGCTCAGTCTGAGCATTGTTACGACTCTAGTCGCAATCAAAGATCAATCTGTGACACGTTTTGCCGGCTTTCTTTTTTGACTATAGTTAAAGCAAGGAGCAAGAAAGGAGGCATGAAGATGAAAATAACAAGTAAAACCATTATCGGTTCAATTTTATTGTTTGTCGGTTTATCCATCTTCTTTGGTGGTTCATTTGGTGGACTGATCCCGGTTTTGATTGGGGCAGGGCTCATCTATGTAGGTGTTAAAAAATACGAAAAAGGCAGTAAAACCTTAGGTGTCATTCTAGCAGTCATTGGTGTATTGATCGTCGTGCAATTTTTGCCGTTTATACTTGGCATCGCATTTGCAGGGGTACTTCTTTATTTTGGCTGGTCGATGATCAATGGTGAATCTACCAAAAAATCATCAAGCAGAGCATATATGGAGCCAAACACGGCACCTAATACGGAAGAACCGCTTCACACGTCTTTTGATCAAGAATGGGAAGACTTTTTAAAGAAAAAATAAAAGGAGGAACATCAAATGGTATTAAGAAGAGTAAGAGATATGTTTGTTGCAACTGTCAATGAAGGCTTAGATAAATTGGAGAATCCGCGTGTCATGCTGAATCAATACGTTCGTGATATGGAGGATGATGTTGCGAAAGCGAAACATGCCATCATCAAACAGCAAACGATTCAGCAAGGCTTCCTGCGCAAAGCAGAAGAGACGGAAGCATTTGCTGAAAAGCGAAAGAAGCAGGCCGAGCTGGCATATCATGCGGGAGAAGAGGAGCTTGCACGAAAAGCGCTCACAGAAATGAAGTATTTTGAAGAAAAGCACAACGAATATCAGGAAGCCTACCAGCAATCTGTGAAGCAATTGAAAGAGCTGAAAGAGCAATTGCAGCACTTAGAAACGAAGCTGCGTGATATAAAAGACAAGAAGCAGGCACTGATTGCAAGAGCCAATGCCGCACAGGCAAAGCAGCATATGAATGATTCCATCAATAAAGTAGACAGTGAAAGTGCATATAAAGAGTTTCTCCGAATGGAGAACCGTATTGAAGAAATGGAAACAAAAGCAGGCAGCTATGCACAATTTGCGGATCAAGGTGCATATGCTCATTTAGATTATGCCGACGAGGTTGAAAAAGAATGGCAGAAGCTGAAGCTCGAGAAAAAGCCTGAACAACAGCAGGCAAACGTATAGAGATCACATCGGAAGAAAAGCAGGCTTTTTCTTCCGATATTTGATTTCTTTCTGTTTCGCTTTTCCTTATAATGAAAAGGTCAGAAGATAAAGGGATGGTATGAATGAAGCGATTAATCGGTCTAATTTGTATACTTGTAGGTATCTTTTTAATGATTGGCATGCTTTTCAAAAATGAAGATCTCTTTCATTTAAGTTTTTCCCGTGAAAAACCAGTGACAAAAGCTTCAGCGAAAAAAGAGGAGATTGATCAATTAGATATTTCTCTTTCTGGGTTTCGCGTGAAGGTAAAACCTGAAAATCGTTCCGATATTTCCGTGACTGCTGTCAATGGAAAAGGGAAAATGTATGCGGAGCAAACAGGCGGTACTTTTAAAATTCGCGCTGAAAATAAAAGCTTTTTGTTTTTCACTCAATTTGAAAAAGGAGAGCTTTTAGTTAAAATTCCAACAGATTATCATAAAAATGTGAAGATTACGGGTGGAAGCGGAGTCAGCGAGATGAACGGAGAAGGAAAACTGTCCCTTCAAGATGTGATACTCAAATCAACGAGCGGAAACCTCACAGCTGAGAATTTCTCAGCCAAAAATGTGGAAATCAAAGCAACCTCTGGCAGGCTGGCAGTGTCGCACATCGATGCGAAGGATAGTGATATTGGGGCAACTTCAGGGCGTGCCGATATTAATGATGTCAAAGGCGAGCTGCAATTGGGCATGACAAGCGGCCGGTTGACAGCAAGTTTTGATACAATTGAGTCACCTGTCTCCTTTCATATGACATCAGGGAGCGCGAAATTTAATTTGCCAGATGACGGAGATTTCAACGTTCAGGTGAAAAAAACAAGTGGAAGCGTCGATCACTCGTATGACTTTGATCAAGTGGATAGTGAAGGTCGAGGCTTTACAGGTACGCGGGGGAAAGGGACACATTTAGTCGATATTGAAATGACAAGTGGTAACCTCAAGCTGCGGTAATGAATGAAAGAAAGGAAGGAGGCGAGTCAACTGCGTTTTACAAGGAATCAAATTTTAGGCATCATTGTCGTGATATTTGGTATTAATTTATTTCTCAAAATTATTGGGATCGGAGCAGATTTGTTTTGGCCTGTGTTTTTTGCGCTGGCAGGTTATTGGCTGCACTCACGATCCAAACGTTGGCTCGGTTCAGTTTCCTATATTTTTGCCGGCTTTCTCTTCTTAAAATTTCTGCTCAATATTACATTTAGTTTAACAGGTTACTTATTTGCGGCCTTTTTGATTTATGCCGGCTATCGCTTATTGAAAAATAAACCTGTTTTTGATGTCGATAAAAAAGAAACATCAGACGACGGGAAGCCTTCACTGAAAGTCAATCTTGAAAAAAAGGACGATCAGAAAAAAACAAAAAGCCAGACAAAGCCGCGCAAAGAGCATGACTTTTTTATCGGTGAAGTCAGGCTGATGAAAAAGCCGTTTCAATTAAGTGATTTGACGATTTCAGGTTTTATTGGCGATGTGAAAATCGATTTATCAAAGGCGATCATCGCAGAAGAAGAGAGTACGATCGTGATTAGCGGGCTGATCGGAGATGTGGATATTTACGTACCGCAGGATATTGAAGTATGTGTGAGTGCTTCCGCCGCGATTGGTGATATGAAAATCATAGATGAAAAAAGAAGCGGGTTCGGCAGTAAAGTGTACGTGATGACCAACGATTACGATGAGAGCAAACGAAAAGTGAAAATCTCCATCTCTCTATTGATCGGAGATGTGGATGTGAGATACTTATGAGGAAATTCCATTTAGGCCTCCAGTGGCAATCTGTTCGTCTTGGCGTCGGTATCTCGCTCGGTGTTGTGACGATGACGACACTGCCGATGTTTTTTTATTATCAGCTTGATCCGATGATCCTGCTTTCTACCCGCTGGTTTGGCATACCGTTTTTTTGTATTTTACTCATCGTTAGTCTTGCGATTGGGATTTCTGCCGGGAGTGTATTTGGCTATCAGCATAAGAAGCGCCTCGATCAGCTTGTAGAGTCGATTTTGAAATTTGAAAATGGAAACTTTGCATACAGACTGCCGTCTCTTGGCGACGATGAAATTGGCTTAGCCGCCGATCAATTAAATGAAATGGCGAAGCGGGTGGAAGGGCAAGTAGCCTCTTTGCAAAAGCTTTCAAATGAACGGGCTGAATGGCAGGTTCAAATGAAGAAATCGGTCGTCTCAGAAGAGCGGCAGCGGCTTGCACGAGAGCTCCATGATGCGGTCAGTCAGCAGTTATTTGCGATTTCGATGATGACTTCAGCTATTCTTGAAGGCATGAAGGAAAAGGATGAAAAGATATTAAAGCAAATGCAGCTTGTCGAACGAATGGCTGGCGATGCACAAAATGAGATGCGTGCTCTTCTGCTTCATCTAAGACCGATCACGCTAGAAGGAAAAGACCTGAAAAAAGGCTTAATTGAGCTGCTAAATGAATTTCAAGCAAAGCAGCCGATTGATATTGATTGGGAAATCGAAGATGATGTTCCGTTATCTAAAGGAGTAGAGGACCACCTCTTCCGAATTGTGCAAGAAGCCCTGTCTAATGTATTTAGGCATGCAAAGGCGACAAAGGTAACTGTGCGCCTGCTCATAAGAAACCGGCAAGTGCAGCTAAAGATTATTGATAATGGTATCGGCTTTCAAACAGACCATGTGAAGACAGCCTCCTACGGACTTGAATCGATTCGAGAGAGAACAAGTGAAGTAGGCGGTGTCGCAGAGATTATGTCATTTGAGGGAAAAGGCACACAAATTGATGTGAAGGTTCCCATTTTTGATGAAGGAAAAGGAGAGAACGTTCGATGATTCGAGTGCTTTTAATCGACGATCACGAAATGGTGAGAATGGGTCTTGCGGCCTTTTTAGAGGCGCAGGCTGATATTGAAGTCATTGGTGAAGCGTCAGATGGACAAAAAGGTGTAGAGCTAGCCGTTGAATTAAAGCCAGATGTGATTTTAATGGATCTTGTCATGGAGGGGATGGATGGCATCGAAGCAACGAAAAGAATTTGTCAGGAAATTGAAGATGCCAAGATTATCGTTCTGACGAGCTTTATTGACGATGATAAAGTCTATCCAGTGATTGAGGCGGGTGCTTTAAGCTATTTATTAAAAACATCCAAGGCAGGAGAAATTGCTGATGCCATCAGATCTGCAAGTATCGGCGAACCAAGACTTGAATCAAAAGTGGCTGGAAAGGTCATGAATAAACTCCGTCATTCATCAAATGGGTCCATCCTTCACGATTCATTAACGGCAAGAGAAATGGAGATCTTGAAGCTGATTGCGGATGGGAAATCGAATAAGGTCATTGCCGAGGAATTATTTATTACAATTAAAACGGTGAAGACCCATATTACCAACATTCTTTCCAAACTTGATGTGGAAGATCGAACGCAGGCGGCTGTGTATGCGCACCGTCATAAGCTGATTCAATAAAAAAACAGCTTTCAAGTGAAAGCTGCTAGAACATGCGTAAAATTAGTCCTTCTGTCCTGTGATCGGACGTTCGGATAGTTGATGGAGCTCAGGAACTGGAAAAGCCTCCTGCTCCTTGGCCGGTTTTTCTTCCAGGGTTTTCTTCATTTCGGATAAAAGCTTTACGCTCTCCTTTGCTGCTGCCGCTTTTTTTTCCTGCAAATCAATGATCTGTGAAAGTCCGACGAATAATCCGCCTCCCAACAGAAGGAGCGCAGGGGTTTGTCCATAATAAACCACGATCAAAAATGTGCTTGAAAAGCTGTCGGCTTCAATGAAGAAATCTTCTTTTGATTGCGTGAATACAACGATTAACAGAAGTATCCCCAGAATCAAAAATAGAATGCCGGCCGAAAGTAAAGCTCGTTTCATGATTGACACCCTTTTTTTCTTACCATTTTAACATACTCTATAAAGATTGTGTTGCGCCCTTAGTCCCGAAGTCACGGATTTTCACATTTGCTTTGTAACGAATGTCCGATTCACTAAATATTTCATCCCAATGCTTCGCTTCTTTTCGAAAGTCCTTCGGATACGCAATACTCGCTTTTTGATAAAACCCGCAAATATCTGCTTTGATCTCATTCTGTAATTCCCCAATGAAATCTTTTACGTTTTTCTCTAATCGACGCTCCACAACACCTTCAATCTCTTGGAGATACTTTTCATTAAATGCATTTTCCCGCTCATTCCAATCCTCAGATAATCTTCCTTCAAGCGCCACTGACACATTAAATTGATATTTTCCGCTGGCTGTTTTATTCGTTTCAATGTTGTGTTTCAGTTTAAAAATCTCAAAAGAATAGATGCTGTGATCATATTCAAATTCAATGACTCCGCCTTCTCCGTCTCCGGTCAACAGGTTATACGACTGCACGGCTAACGGAGAGATGTTGGTGAGAAATCGTCTGTTCTTTATAATAGAGGCTCCGTCCAGCATTAATTTCCCTTGATCCACACCGACTTTCGGAACAGCAAAAGATACGTTGTTTTGCATAGCAGAAGAAATATCTCCTAATGAAGCGGGCTTGAGCATACGTATAGTCGATTTAGTATTCCTAGAAATATCATATAATGTAGAAGAAGCTGGCTGTCCATCGTCATTGATTTTCAGCAAGTCCCCAGGCTTCTCAGAAGTCATAAAGACAAGGCTTCCTCTCCGTGTTTCATTGTCGCGAATAAATTGATTAATGACGAGGTCGAAATTATTCTCATTGATGAGCTCCTCAGAAAATAAATACACCCTCAGCTGCTGGGCGAAAATCCGGTGACTCTTGAGCGTTGTTGTTCGGAATATTTGATGTACGGAATCACCACTAGTTTCAATAATCTTTGTTGGGTCTTTTACGCTGGATTCTTGCTCAATTTTTTGAGGAACAAGGACTTGCATAGATATTTTAAGCTTATGACCGTCATCTCCTTTATCTAAGCCAAAACCAATCGCCATGTTGAGCTCCTCAATATTGGTACTATCCCAGCATCCACTTAATAGAACAAGGGCCAGGTATGCAAAGGCCGCCTTTTTTTTCATGCTGCTTTCCGCCTCCTTTTAAAAAACACGATGATAAATAAGAGAAACGGGAGGATGCCGAATAAAAGGAAAAATAAATGGTTCACATAGGTTAAATAATCACGCACTGTATCAACATCCTTTGGGAAAACGGCGGCAAAGTAGATGACAATTCCCATCAACGCGAGCACGATCTTTTTTGGTAATTTTGTTAGTTTGGATACCCCCATTGCAGCAAAAAACGTATATCCTACAAAGCTCGTATAAAGCTGAACAAGCCAAACGATAAGCAAAAAAGATTCAATTCGCTCAATAAAAATCCCCTGTATATCGAACGATTGAAATAAAGCAATCGTCGGCCAAGTCAACGTCGCAGTTTCTTTCACAGTGAACGCACCAACGACAAGAATATAGGTGAATATATAAATGATCGCAGGAATTAAAAAGCCGATTGCGCCATAAGCAAAGGTGTGTTTTTGCGTGTTCATATAGACAGGCATAAACAGCATCATTTCAATGCCGACAAACGAAATGGCTGATGCGTTAAGGGATTTGAAGACAGGGGAGAATCCCTCTCCTAAAACAGGCCGGAGGTTATCTAACTTAAATTCTTGAACACTGAGTCCATATGCAACAAATAAGATAATCAAGGTCACAATGAGGAAAAAAGGGCACAGTCTGGCAAAATCACCAATCCCGCCGACTACGAGATAAAGACCAACCAAAATAAAGCTGATCATTGTCACCGCTACAGGTGTGTTTTGAAGCAGAAAGAACTTCACCATTTCTGACATAGCCCGTACTTCATAGCTGGCAACGCCAAGAAAATAAACAATAATGAGCAGGTTAGCAAGAGCACCAATCCACTTTCCAAGCCCCTCATTTGTATAATCATAGTAAGAGGAGAAGGGGACTTTTTTCATCATAAGGACATTCACAAAAATAAATACAATGTAAATGACGCTCATGAGTAAGAGTGCAATCCAGCCATCAGGTGTAGTTGCAGCCTGTGCCATTGCTCTGGGCAGAATCATCATACTTGCACCTAATGTTGTATTGGCAATAATGGCACTTGCCTGATAGCTGGTGATCGACTCTTTATGATTGACCATATCGTTCTCCTTTCTTTTGATTTTTCAAAGGCAATCGAATGATGGAATTGTCTTCATTTTTATAGCTGAACACAAAGTCTGGCGAAAAATAAGGCGTACCAAAACTTTTTTGCCGTGTTAAATGGGTAAGGAGAACGAGCATGAACAGCACAATCCCATATAAACCCAAAGTAGCTGCCGTAAACATGGACACAAAGCGGAGCACGCGGAACGACATGCCCATCCCGTATTGAGGCACAGTAAAGGAAGCAAGGGCAATCACACTGACGATAATCACCATAATCGAGCTCACAATATGAGCCTGAACGGCCGCCTGCCCAATGACGACTCCGCCTACAAGTCCAATCGTTTGACCGAGCGGATTTGGCAGCCTTAAACCAGCTTCCCGCAGCAGCTCAATCGTTATCTCCATGATGAGTGCCTCCACAATAGGCGGAAAGGGGACATTTTCTCTTGTACTTGAGATCGAAATAGCCAGTGTTGTTGGTAAAAGTCCTTGATGGAAGGACACAAGCGCAATATAAATGGCTGATAAAAATAATGTCAGAAAGATAGAGGTAAACCGCAGCATACGAATGAGAGAGGCGGCGATCCACCTTTCATAATAATCATCAGGTGATTGCATAATCGTCGCGAGAGAAGCAGGTACAATTAACACAAAA
Organism: Bacillus sp. FSL P2-0069; assembly: GCF_038593315.1. Lineage (NCBI taxonomy): Bacteria > Bacillati > Bacillota > Bacilli > Caryophanales > Bacillaceae > Bacillus > Bacillus sp. FSL P2-0069. The sequence continues at coordinate 2,917,062 of NZ_CP151984.1, read as the reverse complement.
GGTGAATGATCAACAAAAATGGCGACACGTCCATTATTTAAAGCAGATGCCACTTTATCCGGCCGTTCTGTGTTTTGGATTTGCGGGAAAGGCGAGTACACATTGTCCTCAATCAGTTCCTCAAGAACACCGGAGTCTTGTATATCATCAATGGTGACTTGCTTGAGCCTTTTTTTCACTTCTTTTAAAACAGACGATTGAGCCATACCGTCAATGTACATGATGGTCACTTGGGTGTACTTTTTTTGACCAATTTTCATGTCGACGGTTTTAAGATTGGGGTTTTTCAAGCGCTGCCTCACAAGAGCTAAGTTCGTATCTAAATCTTCAATAAAGCCAATTTTCGGGCCTCTCACAATTGTTTCAGAGGTAGCATCACCTATACTGCGTTTCTTCGTTCCATGCGTTTCTAAAATATACGCATGCTGAAATCCGTTAATCAGTACCACACAATGCCCTTCAAAAATCGCATCGACCAATTCCTCGGTGGTCTTCACAGAACGGGTGGTCATCATCGATAAATTGGATTCCAGCTTCTCTTTTGTGAGAGACGTATGATCTTGGAGAAGCAGCTTTAAAAAGGTTTGAATCTCCATCGTTTCGTTCATTTCTTTTATGTATAAATAGTAAACCACCTGTCCGTGAGGCAGTGTTTTTTTCTCATGGACCAAATCGTCCATTTCTTTTAATTGCGGAAGGATGACGGAGAGATTATCGTATAAGTGCTCTTTTAATGGAGTCTGATTCATTTGGATCACCCGCCTCAAATCTTTTTCTTAGCATTACCTGCTTGAAAAAACAATATTCTGTGTTACATTATTTTGTGGTAAAAGAAAGAATGAGGGTTTTGGAGGAAACAAGATGGCACAGATTCGTTTAGCAGGAACAAAAGAGGAGATCGACCGTATTCTACAGTCGTTTGACAAGCATTATGAGGTGACCTATACATCAAAGGATTACGGAAAAACGAACCCAAAATACAAATATTCGAAGGATGTTCGCGTTTATATTGAACTAAAATTAAAATAAAGATAAAATTTTAATTGAAAACGCTTAAAGGATTTTCGTTTTTTGTATAGAATAGAGTTGAGTGATGAGAAGCTATGGAGGGATACATAATGACAGAATTTAGAATCGAAAAAGACACAATGGGCGAAATCAAAGTGCCGAAGGACAAGTTCTGGGGTGCACAAACACAACGAAGCAAAGAAAATTTCAAAATCGGTTCTGAGAAAATGCCAAAGGAAGTTGTGAATGCGTTTGCAATTTTGAAACGTAGCACAGCGATTGCGAACGAACGACTTGGCAACCTTGAAAGCGAAAAAGCAGAAGCAATTGCTGCTGTATGTGATGATATCATCAGCGGAAAGTATGACGAGCATTTCCCGCTTGTTGTTTGGCAGACAGGCAGTGGAACACAAAGTAACATGAACATGAACGAAGTCGTTGCAAACAGAGCAACTGCTTACTTGAAAGATAAAAATAGCGAGTTCAGCATTCACCCGAATGATGACGTTAACCGCAGCCAAAGCTCAAATGATACATTCCCAACGGCTATGCACGTGGCAGCTGTTTTAGCTGTGTACAAAAAATTGCTGCCTGCAATTGACCAGTTAAGAACAACTCTTGATGAGAAAGCAAAAGCGTATCAAGAGATTGTGAAAATCGGCCGTACGCACTTGCAGGATGCAACACCGCTGACAGTTGGTCAAGAGATTAGCGGCTGGGTATACATGCTGGATCGTTCAAAAGAAATGATTCTAGAATCAACTGAAAAAATGAGAGAATTAGCCATTGGCGGAACTGCTGTTGGTACAGGAATTAACGCACATCCTGAGTTCGGTCAATTTGTTGCTGAGGAAATCAGCCAGCTGACAGGTCAAACTTTCAATTCTTCACCAAACAAATTCCATGCGCTGACAAGCCATGATGAAATTACGTATGCACACGGTGCCTTAAAAGCACTTGCAGCTGATTTAATGAAAATTGCCAATGATGTAAGATGGCTTGCAAGTGGTCCTCGCTGCGGAATTGGCGAATTGATCATTCCTGAAAATGAGCCGGGAAGCTCCATTATGCCAGGAAAAGTTAACCCAACCCAAAGTGAAGCATTAACTATGATTGCAGCGCAAATCATGGGGAATGATGCCACAATCGGTTTTGCGGCAAGCCAAGGAAACTTTGAGCTGAACGTATTTAAGCCAGTCATCATTTATAACTTCCTGCAATCAGTTGAACTACTTGCTGACGGCATGAACTCATTCCATGACAAGTGTGCAGTTGGAATCGAACCAAACCTTGAAACGATTGAGAAAAACTTGAACAATTCATTGATGCTTGTGACGGCATTAAACCCGCACATCGGATATGAAAATGCAGCTAAAATTGCGAAGCTTGCGCATAAAGAAGGATTAACACTAAAAGAAGCAGCACTTCAATTAGAGCTGTTAACTGAAGAGCAGTTCGAGCAATTTGTGAAACCAGAGGAAATGGTGACACCGAAAGCAAAATAAGAAACCAGGGGCAGCTGCCCCTGGTTTTTTCATTGAAAATATGTGTTTACAAATGATCCTCTTTCAAAATACGCAAAAGTGAATCAGAATTGGTTTGAAGCGGTGCATATAATTTCAATTGGTACAGCATGCCTTTCACGATGACTTGTCTTGGTTTTTGTTTGTTTAATTCATTTTCCAGGATGCCAAGCGCTTCAAATAACTCAGGCTCGTTTTTCACTTCATAGTGTGCTTCAGCAATCTCTCTTAATTCCTTTAAAAGAGATTCTGTGAGCGGATCGAATGACCGTTCATAAATTGGACCAAACCAATCGCTCGCTTGATCTACAGAAATGAGAGGAAGATCATTTCGCTTCATCATACCGCCCATCAAATCATCGATACGATGAATCATGGTTTTGGCAAGCTCTTCTGCTTCCAGCTGAAAATCATATAAAATGGCAAGCTCGAAATAAACGTGGCTCATGCCCTCAATCGTCAAACATAAATCAGCCATATAAGGAATAGCAGCGTCTCCATACACTTGTTTAATGTTATCGATGTGAAGCTGGATGGTTGCAAGCCTAATTTGTTTTGCGAGCTGCTGCGTTTCTTCATTCAATGGAAGCGCCCTGTCGCTCAGCTGCATTTTAATAAAATCCTTTTGCTGCAAAATATTATCGTAATAGACAGTGAGCTGTTTGCGGTAGGCTTCTTTTGGTGTGCCGCCCTCTGTTTGAACCTCATGAATCCGGGTAAATACCTTATCGTAATAGTAATGAAGGATCGAAATGAGCAGTGCTTCCTTTGATTTAAAATAAAGATAAAAAGCACCCTTTGACATGTGGCATTCATCTGCAATTTCCTGAACAGACGTTGTGTTATAGCCTTTGCTGGCAAATAATTTCATGCCAGCCTCAATGATCATTTTTTCTTTCTTTTTCAAAATGAATGTCATCCTTTCTTACCGAGAGACAAATGTCTTAGGAAACGTGCGCAAAGAGATGTGACTTATCGGTCATAAACGACGAAAGTTTTCAAAAATTAATCAGATTGTAACTTGTTTTTTACAGTGTAATTCTTTATATTATAAAGTAAGGTGACCAACTGGTCAAAATATGTGAAAGGATGATGTTCCATGAGAGAAATCGATGATATGATTAGACGCCTGCGAACAAAAGGGATTCAAGTAGAAAAAGTCAAAATGCCGAAAGAGACAACCATTGAAAAGAAATGGATGTATCAAGCTGGCAAAAAGATCAAAGCCACATACCGTGATTTCAATGGGTATTCATTCATCTAAAAAAGACTGCGGTCAAAAACCTACAGTCTCTTCTTTGGAACCATAATTGTATAACGTACACCTAGATCATCATTTTCAATAGATATGGACGCTTGATGCATTGAAAGAATTCTTTTGACAATGCTTAATCCAATACCGAATTCGCCCTTTTTTCCCTTACTAAAAGGCTCGTATAGGTTGGACAGCATATGTTCTTCAATTGGAGGACCGTCATTACGAATGACAATGCGGATTTGATCCTCTTCCTGTTTCATCTGAATATCAATCTTACTTTTTGCGTACCGAAGTTGATTTTCTAGTACATTCTCAAATAATTTGCTCCATTGTTCTGGATCGCCTTCAAGAGCAGCCTCATCATCTAAGTCCACGTTCCACTGCAATTCATTTTTCGACCAGCGTATTCGGTCGACCACTTCCAGCATCGTATTACTGAGTAGGAAGGAAGAATGTGCGGGATGTTGTTTTGATAAATAATCAAGCTTTGTTAAGTACAGCAGATCCTTGATTTTCTTCTCAAGCTTTTCCGCTTCACCTTCAATGACTTCCACCGTTTGTTCAAGATCTCCCTTAGGAAAAATACCATCTTTAATGGACTGAGTGTAGCCGCGGATGACCATGACAGGTGTCTTTAAGTCATGTGAAATATTCTGCAAAAGTGTCCGTTCTGTTTCATCTTTTTGAATGAGTTTTTGTCTCATTTCTTCAATGGTATGACCAAGTTTGCCAATTTCATCTTGCCGGTCAACGATGACAGGATCGTCCCAGTCCTCTTGGGCAATCCGTTTGACGTGCTTTTCAAACGCAACGATTGGTCGGGATAAATAGCGGGCAAGCCAAATCGATGGAATCCAGCTTAGTAAAATAACGGTGCCTAAGATAAAGATCAGCTGTTTAAACAGCGTAAAGGACAGGTCATCTCGATAAGAATCTGGTGCATAGGACAGAAGAATATATTGTGTATTGCCTGAAGATACCTTTTTGATGACAAAAAAGATATGCTGGCCGTTCACCTCTTCAGAATACCGTTTCGTTGCGCTTTTTTGTTTTTTCACAAACGATTGGATTTTCTCAATAAAAGCATGCGGAAAAAACTGCGCCATTTGATCTAATTCATCTGATGGGATCAAAATGTGCTGCACGGAGCGGTTTTCCGGTGTCGATTTTGGCGAGCCGTCTCGGTTCAATGGATATTCTGTCAGCACTTGCTGTTCATTTTCGATATTTTTATAAATTTCATTTGTGAAGAAGTCACGTAATGTATTGGAAAATAGAATAATCAGGACAATGGAAATGGTGAGCAAAATGCCAGAGATCACGATCCAAATTTGAAAAGCGAGCGGTTTGTTCTTCATCCTTTAAGCATCCTATAGCCAAATCCATAGATGGTCTCGACCTTTAAGTCGGGCATTTTTTTGCGCAGCCGTCTAACAAGGTCATCCACCACACGATCTGTCCCGAAGTAATCGTGTCCCCAAATCTTGACGAGGATATCTTCACGAGAAAAAGCATGTCCCTGGTGATGTGTAAATAAAAGCAGCAAGTCAAATTCCTTAGAAGTTAAGTTAATGAGCTGTCCCTCTTCATAGACCTCTCTTACATCCTCATGAATGACATAAGAAGAAACTGAAGTGACGCTTTGCTGCGGTGTATCGCTGTTTTTATACACAAGCTCCAGCAGCTTTTGAACCCGAATGATCAGCTCACGCGGAAGAAACGGCTTCGCAATATAATCACTGCTTCCCAGCTCTAAACCGAGGACACGGTCGATATCTGCATCCCGGGCTGAAATGAAAATGACCGGTACGTCAGGTGATGCGGCTTTAATTTCTTTTATGAGGGTATAGCCGTCTGTATCAGGCAGCATGATATCTAAAATCCATAGATGCGGCGGCTTGTTCATTGCCTCGCGTGCCGCTTCTCCGGTTAAAAAAGAGGAGACATTCCAACCTTCACTCTCTAAATATTTGGTTAACAGTTCATTTAAATTTTGTTCATCTTCAACTAAATAAATGGTGTACGACAAAGTCTTCCACATCCTCTCAACGTCATTATAACGGGATACGAAGGCGGCATGTCAACAATCACACGCTTTTTTCACAATTTCACATATTCTTCTCATCATTATCCCATAATGTTTGATTATGATAAGGTCAAGGGAAAAAAGGGCATAGACAAAAGGCGGGTGAATAGGTGCTTTTCATCAATGTGCGCACCTTGCTTTTTTTCTATGAATAAGTATTATATAATTTGACATATTGCCATAAAGTATTTTTCAATGATCTTTCCATTAAGAGGACCTGAAGTCCTATCTAGACATATGAATGAAACATGATGTAAAGGAGTGCAAGCGATGGATTTCCGAAGAGAAGATGAAGAGAATAAGATGAATCATCATGAAAACGCGAATCAAGACAATGAAATGAATCAGCAAAAAGATACCCATCAAGAGAATGAGAAACAAATAGACGCACCAGAAAAAGAGAAGGAACTTGTTTTTCACCAGCATGAAAACGAAGCATCTGCTACAGAGGAGAGTGTGACAAATCATTCTCCTCAAATGGTGGATGACCGTGCGTCGAAAAAAGAGAAAAAGCGGAAGGCGGCATGGCTGAGCCCGATTCTTGGAGGAATTATTGGCGGGGGTCTTGTACTTGGCATTACACCGCTTTTGCCGCAGTCACAGGATACAGCTGCCAACACGCAAACGCAGACAGCATCAAGCGAGCCGGCAGCCTCAGATAATTTCTCGACAAAACAAATCACCAATGCCACAAATGTGGCTGATATGGTAGAAGATTTAGAGCCAACCATTGTTGGGGTCTCAAACTATCAATCTACACAAAATTCGTTTGGCCTGAGCGGTGATCAAACAGAAGCTGAAGCTGGAACAGGCTCTGGTGTCATCTTCAAAAAAGATGGCAAAAAAGCGTACATTATTACAAATAACCATGTTGTCGAAGGTGCCAATAAAATCAAGGTCACCCTTTATGATGGAAAAACGAAAGACGCAAAGCTTGTCGGCAGTGATGTCATGACAGATTTAGCCGTTGTTGAAATGAACGCAGACGGTATTGATAAAGTGGCGAGCTTTGGTGATTCTTCTAAGCTTCGTGCTGGAGATAAAGTCATTGCCATTGGGAATCCGCTCGGTGCACAGTTCTCAGGTACTGTGACAGAAGGAATTATTAGTGGTCTTGATCGTACTGTAGAAGCAAATACGTCATCTGGTACGGTGGAGATGAATGTGCTGCAAACAGATGCAGCGATTAACCCAGGAAACAGCGGGGGGCCACTGATCAATACTGACGGTCAAGTCATTGGCATCAACAGCTTGAAAATCAGCGAAAGCGGTGTGGAATCACTCGGATTTGCGATCCCAAGTAACGATGTCAAACCGATTGTAGATGAGCTGTTGAAAAATGGAAAAGTTGAACGTCCATACCTTGGCGTACAAATGATTGACCTTGAGCAAGTGCCTGAGACATATCAGGAAAATACGCTCGGCTTATTTGATAAACAAATCGGCAAAGGCATTTACGTAAAGGATGTTTCAAAAGGTTCACCTGCACAAAAAGCAGGCTTGAAATCTGGAGATGTCATCATCAAGTTCAAAGGGAAAGACGTAGTGAACAGCTCTCAGCTGAAAGAAATTCTTTACAAAGAAACAAAAGTCGGCGATAAAACCACAATGACTGTCATCCGTGAAGGAAAGAACAAAAATCTAGATATTACCCTTGGACAGTCAGATAGCGAATAAATAAAAAAACAGGTGGATGTCAACATATCCACCTGTTTTTTTGTGCTTATTTTTTTGAAGAGAGTGTACGTAGTATGATCCGTTCCCACATGTTCCAAGGCAGAAGCTGCTTTGCTGTGAATGAAAGCCGTACGCCTTTTCCAACAAGATATCTCAGCCGTTTCAGCCGCTTCTTTTCTGCTAATCGTACAACAAGCTCTGCCACTTCACGAGGATCTCCATAGTTGGATTTCTGGGCATCAATATGGGCCATCATCTTTTGATAGAGTTTTGTGTATTTCGATCCTTCTGCTGGCTGAATCATTTGCTCGTTCATGGAGGTGTTCCAAATATTCGTCTGGAAAGAGCCCGGCTCGATCAAGGCCGCCTGTATACCGAACGAAGCCAGTTCAATCCGCAAGCTTTCTGTATAGCCTTCCAACGCAAACTTAGACGATACATATGGAGAAAGTGCAGGCATCCCCATTAATCCGCTGATGCTGCTCATATTGAAAATCTTTGCACCACTCGTCATAAACGGCAGCACTGCTTGGGTCATTTCCATCACACCGAAGACATTCACTTCAAATTGCTGGCGGTACGTGTCGACAGGAACCTCCTCCGCAAAACCACCAAAGGCTGTTCCCGCATTGTTCACAAGCAGGGTAATGGGTGCATAGGCATGAAGCTTCTTCTGAAATGCTTGAATCGACTGCGTATCGGTCACATCTAACGCTTCAATATGTATCATGCCAGATAAAGAGTCTTGATCAATTTCTTCAGCGAGCTTTTTGGCATTGGTTTCCTGTCTGACGCCGGCAATCACTGTATAGCCCCGCTTGGCGAGACGCATCGTGATGAGCTTGCCAAAGCCGCTATTGGCACCAGTTACAATGGCTGTTCTTTTCATCATCCCATTCTCCTTTTTGTTTCAATTTATCATAGTGCGATGTTTTATTGAATAACGAAAAGGAGCTTGGAGAAGAATAAAAAGCGATGCTGTGAAATAGGAGGAAACACATGATGTGTTGGAAGAAGGCGGGACGAATAGGAGTGCTGCTCTTTATGCTGTCCGGCTGTCAATCAGTTGAACCGTTACAACAAACACATGAAGCAGAAGCAGAAAGTCTGTCAGCTGTTCAAATGAAGGAACTGCCATTTCAGCATGTGCATCTGCATGTACAATATGGACAGAAAAACGAATTATACGAAGCGACTTATCGTCAGGCAAGAGGCAAAGAGGAAGCGATCATCCGTGATCATATGAATGGGGTCCGCTATGAAGGAGAAGAAGCCTTGCGCGAAATGAAGATGAAGCTGAATGATATGTCGATTCCTAGTGAAAAGATCAATGAAGTGTATGTAAAGGAACTATTAGCTGCTTTTAATTTAGATGATGATTATCAGCGGATACAGATCGATCTGAAGCTAGAAGATGGGACCAAACGTACATTCCAAAGGAAGAAATAAACGAGAGTTTCTCATTTTTTAATTGAAAATGATTTTCAAGATCACTTAAATCTGATACACTAAATTGAGATAAGTGATCTTTTACGTCTGTACATAGACGATATTTCATATAAAAATTTGGATGAGAAAAGGAGCGTTTGAGCGGAATGAGTGCCATTTCTACTGAAGGTTTAAGCTTAGGCTACGGAGAAACAATGATCATCGATGAACTAAATGTATCAATCCCTAAGGGTGAAATCACAGTATTTATTGGCAGTAATGGATGCGGTAAATCCACGCTACTTCGCTCTTTGGCCCGTCTCATGAAGCCAATGGGTGGTTCTGTCCTGCTTGAAGGTCATTCCATTGCAAAATTACCTACAAAAGAAGTAGCAAAACAACTCGCCATTCTTCCACAAGGACCAGAAGCGCCAGAAGGATTAACCGTGCATCAGTTAGTGAAGCAAGGCAGATATCCTTATCAAAATTGGCTGAAGCAGTGGTCGAAGCAAGATGAAGAAGCAGTGAACCGCGCATTAAAGTCAACAAAGATGGAAGACCTTGCTGATCGGACCGTTGATTCATTATCAGGTGGACAAAGGCAGCGTGCATGGATTGCGATGACGCTGGCCCAAGAGACCGATATTATTTTGTTAGATGAGCCGACGACATATTTAGACATGACACATCAAATCGAAATTTTGGACCTTCTGTTTGATTTAAATGAGAAAGAGCAGCGCACGATTGTGATGGTTCTTCATGACCTCAATCTTGCATGCAGATATGCTCATCATCTTGTGGCGATTAAAGACAAGTCAATCTATGCAGAAGGCAGACCAGAAACAGTGATTAATTGTGATCTCGTGAAAAATGTCTTTGATATGAATTGCCAAGTGACAACAGATCCTTTATTTGGAACACCATTATGTATTCCGCACGGTAGAGGACGCTGTATTGTGCAGCAAGCGCAAGCTGAAACATTTCTTGCTGCAAGATAATCGTATGTCAAAAGCCTGACATCTGTATCTCACAGAGTCAGGCTTTTTTCTGAAAAAGGAGCGGAATATCAATGGGAAATGAATTAGATGAAAAGCTGGAAGGCTTGCTTGATAAATATACAGAGCTGCTGCTCGGTGAATCAACAGACGAGCTGAAACAAGATGTGAAACAGTGGGTGATCTACTCTCATATTGCAAAAAGCATGCCGCCGCTAGCAAAGCATTTCAATGAAACGTATCCAGAAGCAAAAGAAGAAATCAAACACACGATTCAACGGATCAAACAGTTGAACGAAGCTCATCGCGCCAATAAAGACCGTTAAAAAACTGCCAGCACTAGACTGGCAGTTTTTTTCTTATGACATTTGTGATGAACCGTACGGCGATTGATCTGTCAGTGTTTGCTGGAATTTCTGGTGTGCCTGCTGGAGCTTTTGCTGATCAGCGGCTTCAACAGAATACCAGCCATATCGGAACATGACATCATATAAATGTCTTTGTGTTTTCTGTGTTTCCAGTGCAATTCGCTGAATATCCTGATAAAGAGATTCATGACTGAATTCATTGAGCGCTGTGTTGTATCCACTTGTCATATATTTTTCAGTCGACAAGAGATCTGTGACGAAATCACGATCGTTCATATTTGTTGTTGTGGGAACCGGAGTTTGTGGATTCCCGATTTTTTGTTGGTTTTGCTGTTCCATGTTTTTTCCTCCTATTGCATAAAGCCAGTAGACTGGCCTTGCCCTGAGCTGCCTAAATGCTGAAGAATTTGTGTGTAATGCTGATGATGCATTTGGCCAACTTGATTTAATTCTTGTTTCAATGTTTGGTCCTGGCAATGCTCGGCCATAAAATGAGCCTTTTTCATGGCGATCAAGTTCCAGTTGAGCATATCCTCTAAGTACAAGGAATCCTTCACTGAAATGACTTCTGGGGGCATATTCATTTGCTGATTATTCAACATGTGTTCCTCCTTACGAATTTGTTTCCTTACTGATTCTTTTTATATTGCTGATTTTGACTGGTTTTTTTCCCGCCAAGGTCTGCTTCCTGTGATGGACCTGCGTTTCCTTTTACACTTGCAGCACTTACGCCTGCTTTCGATGGGTTTTTCTTCAAACGAGACATGTGGACATCACCTCCATTCTTACAATTCCCTCTCATCTGTAATTCATACGCCGCAAACGGAGGCACACGAGAATGTGTAAATTTTTGAAATCTGCTATTGAACTGTTTCGGAAAATCTTTTAAGATAAAGAAAGAGGCATTGCTTTTTTTTGGACAAAAAATGAATGACTGTTCATTCAAAATGTTTAGGGGGATATTTATGGGCAAACATATTCGCAAGGCGGCTGTCATTGGTTCAGGTGTCATGGGCTCAGGCATTGCTGCACATTTAGCCAATATTGGGATACCAGTTACACTGCTAGATATTGTGCCAAATGAACTGACAAAGGAAGAAACGGCGAAAAAGCGGACGCTTGATCACCCTAGTGTTCGGAATCGATTAAGTCAAGAAGCGATGAAAAAATTATTAAAGCAAAAGCCAGCACCTCTTACTTCAGCAAAAAACCTATCATACATCACACCGGGAAATCTCACAGACCACCTTTCCTTATTACACGATGCTGACTGGATCATTGAAGTCGTCACTGAAAAGCTCAGCATCAAACAACACGTATTCTCTCTCATCGACGAACACCGCAAAGAAGGAAGCATCGTATCAAGCAATACATCCGGTATTTCAGTTGAAAAAATGGCAGAAGGCCGATCAGATGATTTTAAACGCCACTTTTTAGGCACACATTTTTTTAACCCAGCTCGTTATTTAAAGCTCTTAGAAATCATTCCTATTCAAGAAACAGATCCAGAAGTACTGTCATTTATGAAAACATTTGGCGAGGATGTACTCGGCAAAGGTGTGGTTGAAGCAAAGGACACACCGAACTTTATTGCAAACCGCATTGGCACTTATGGACTTCTTGTCACAGTGCGTGAAATGCTTGAGAACAAATACACCATCGGAGAAGTGGATTCTGTCACAGGACCTCTCATCGGAAGACCGAAAAGTGCGACCTTCCGTACACTTGATGTCGTGGGGCTCGACACGTTCTCTCATGTGGCACGAAACGTATATGAACAGGTAGAAGGAAAGGAAAAAGAGATTTTTCAGCTGCCTGAGTTTATTGAAAGAATGCTCGAAAAAGGATGGATTGGCAGCAAGGCAGGCCAAGGTTTTTATAAAAAAAATGGGAAGGTCATTTTAGAGCTTGACCCAGTGACGCTCACATATGGTGAACGCACAAAGCTAAAAGATCCAGGCATTGAAATGGCGAAACAGCAAAAGGGTGCAAAAGCAAAGTTGAAAGCGCTTATTTATCAGGATGGTCGTGCAGGGCAACTACTTTGGAATATGACAGCGCCCGTACTTCTTTATTCAGCTCATCTAAAAGGTGAAATTGCGGATGATATTCAGTCTATCGATAACGCCATGAAATGGGGATTCGGCTGGCAGCACGGCCCATTTGAGCTGTGGGATGCAATAGGTGTCAAAAAAGCCGCCGAACGCATGGAAGCAGAAGGCCGCATTATTCCAGCATGGGTGCAAGACATGCTGTCAAAAGGACACGAGACATTCTATCAAGAGAATGCTGATGGAGTGCGAGCGTTTTATCATAACGGGGCTTATGAACAGGAAAAAGGAAACGACAAACATATTTCTTTAGCTAGATTGAAAAAGAAACATGACGTCATCTTCAAAAATTCTGGTGCGAGCCTGATCGATATTGGTGATGATGTCGCCTTGCTCGAATTTCACTCTAAAAGCAATGCCATTGGACTAGATGTCATTGATATGATCAATCGCGCTGTTGATGAGACGGAAAAGAATTATAAAGGGCTTGTCATCGGAAACCAAGGGAAGAACTTCTGTGTTGGCGCAAACCTTGCCCTGATTTTAATGGAAGCACAGGACGACAATTTCTTTGAAATTGACTTTGTGATCAGACGCTTCCAGCAGGCAATGATGAAGGTGAAATATAGCAATCGCCCAGTCGTAGCCGCACCGTTTGGGATGACATTAGGAGGCGGAACAGAAGTTTGTCTGCCGGCAGCAGCTATTCAGGCGTCCAGCGAAACTTACATGGGACTTGTGGAAGCGGGAGTTGGACTGATTCCAGGAGGCGGCGGAAACAAAGAGTTATATCTTCGTCACCTGCAAGGGTCAATGAAGCCGTCGCAGACGGCTATACAGGATGCCACGCTGAAAACATTTGAAACAATTGCGATGGCAAAAGTATCAACTTCAGCTGAGGAAGCGCGGGATATGAACATGCTCCGCGTGAACGACCGGATCAGTATGAACGGGGATCACCTGATCTATGATGCAAAACAACTGGTGCTCTCTCTTGATGAAGCCGGTTATCGTGCGCCGCTCAAGCAAAAGGTGCCGGTCATGGGAGAAACAGGATATGCAGCGATGATTTTGGCTGCTGAAAATATGAGACTGTCAGGATACATTTCAGAGCATGACATGACCATTGTAAAAAAATTAGCTCATGTCATTTCCGGCGGGAAACTGCCATTTGGAACCGAGGTAGAGGAGCAATACTTATTAGAGCTTGAAAGAGAAGCCTTTTTAAGTCTTGTAGGAGAAGTGAAATCACAGGCACGTATGCAGCACATGCTCGTCAAAGGAAAACCTTTACGTAACTAAGGGGGAGTCAAAATGAGAGAAGCAGTCATTGTCGCTGGCGCAAGAACACCAGTAGGGAAGGCGAAAAAAGGATCGTTAAAACATGTCCGGCCTGATGATATGGGCGCATTATGTGTAAAAGAAACGTTAAAGCGTGCCGGTGAATACGACGGACAGATAGATGATTTGATCATTGGCTGTGCAACGCCAGAAGCAGAGCAGGGGTTAAATGTGGCCCGAAATATTGGAGCATTAGCGGGACTTCCTTATACAGTACCTGCCATCACCATAAACCGCTACTGCTCGTCCGGACTTCAATCTATCGCTTATGCGGGTGAACGAATTATGCTTGGGCAGGCAGAAACGATTTTAGCCGGAGGAGTCGAATCGATGTCGCAGGTGCCGATGATGGGTCATTCCATTCGTCCGAATGCTCTCTTGGCAGAGCAAGCGCCTGAATACTACATGAGCATGGGTCACACGGCAGAGCAAGTGGCGCAAAAGTATCAGGTCACACGTCAAGATCAGGACGCCTTTGCGGTGAGAAGTCATCAAAAGGCAGCAAAGGCACTTCAAGAAGGGAAATTTTCAGATGAAATTGTACCGGTTGATGTAACAGAGCGACGGGTAGGAGAGCAATATCAATTAGAAGAGCATCAATTCACGTTCTCACAGGATGAAGGTGTGAGAGCAGGCACAACGGAGGAGATTCTTTCCACATTGCGTCCAGCCTTTTCGACAAAAGGCACAGTGACCGCAGGGAACTCTTCGCAGACAAGTGACGGGGCTGCGTGTGTGATGATGATGGACCGCGAGAAAGCCTCCTCACTTTCTCTTCAGCCGCTCGCTAAATTCAGAGCATTTGCTGTTGGCGGTGTACCGCCTGAAGTGATGGGAATCGGTCCGGTTGAAGCCATTCCGCGTGCGCTGAAAATCGCTGGACTTGAGCTGAAGGATATTGGTCTGTTTGAATTAAACGAAGCGTTTGCTTCTCAGGCAATTCAAGTCATTCGCCATTTAGGAATTGATGAGGAAAAGGTGAATGTCAATGGCGGGGCCATTGCGCTCGGACATCCGCTCGGCTGTACAGGAACGAAACTAACGCTGTCACTGATTCATGAAATGAAACGGCGAAACGAGCAATTTGGCATTGTCACAATGTGTATCGGCGGGGGCATGGGAGCAGCAGGCATTTTTGAATTGATCTAAAGGGGGAAATCAGGATGAAAGCATTGGAAGATGTAAAAAAGGGTGGAAGCTTTTTAATTGATGAGACGAATTATGAGCATATTTTTACACCGGAGGATTTCTCTGATGAACATCAAATGATTGGAAAAACAACAGAGGATTATATTTTACAAGATGTTGTTCCGCATATTGATCAAATTGAAAACCATGAGTTCGAGCATTCGGTCAGGCTTCTCAAAAAGGCTGGTGAGCTTGGACTTTTAGGAGCCGATGTGCCTGAAGAATTCGGCGGGCTTGGATTAGATAAAATCAGTTCAGCGATCATTACTGAAAAATTCGCTAGAGCAGGAAGCTTCTCACTTTCCTATGGTGCTCATGTCGGTATTGGTTCTCTGCCGATCGTGCTCTTCGGAAATCAAGCGCAAAAGGAAACGTACCTGCCTGGACTCGCCTCTGGTGAAACCATTGCGGCGTACGCACTCACTGAGCCAGGATCAGGCTCTGACGCTCTTGGAGCAAAAACAACCGCAGTTCTGAATGAAGCAGGTACTCATTATGTCCTGAATGGAGAAAAGCAGTGGATCACAAACTCCGCATTTGCCGATGTCTTTGTTGTGTATGCGAAGATTGATGGTGAACACTTCTCTGCTTTTATCGTCGAAAAGGATTTTCCAGGTGTCAAAACGGGACCTGAGGAGAAAAAGATGGGCATTAAAGGATCATCGACAAGAACATTAATTCTTGAAGATGCCCAAGTACCGAAGGAGAATTTGCTCGGTGAAGCCGGCAGAGGTCATGTGATTGCCTTTAACATTTTGAATATTGGGCGCTATAAGCTGGCAGTCGGCACAATCGGTGCATCAAAGCGCGTCATTCAATTGTCGGCAGAATATGCGAACCAGCGTAAGCAGTTCAAAACACCAATTTCTCAATTCAGCTTAATTGGTGAAAAAGCAGCCAATATGTCAGCAAAGCTCTATGCGATGGAAAGTGCTGTTTACCGTACGGTTGGATTATTTGAACAGCGGATGGGGCTCTTAAGTGATGAAGAGCAAAAAGATGGCAAACAAATTGCTCAATCCATTGCGGAATATGCGATTGAATGTTCTCTCTGTAAAGTGCTTGGCTCTGAAACGTTAGATTATGTTGTGGATGAAGGCGTGCAGATTCACGGCGGATATGGATTCATGCAAGAATACGAGGTCGAAAGAGCCTATCGCGACTCACGAATTAACCGTATTTTTGAAGGGACAAACGAAATCAATCGTTTACTTGTACCAGGTACATTCTTGAAGAAAGCGATGAAAGGAGAGCTTCCGCTGCTTCAAAAAGCGCAAACCTTACAGGAAGAGCTGATGATGATGATGCCGGAAGAGCCAGGCAATCAGCCGCTCGATCAAGAAAAATATTTGCTCGCCCATGCAAAAAAGATCGCCTTAATGGTGGCTGGTATGGCAGCAATGAAATACGGGAAAGCCTTAGACAAAGAGCAAGAAATTCTTGTGAACATAGCCGATATCGTCAATGAAATTTTTGCTGCTGAATCAGCGGTTCTGCGTACAGAAAAGGCAATCGCTGCAACAGGGGCAGAAAAGAATGCTCAAAAGCTTGTTTACACTCAAATTTTCACGCAGGAAGCTTTCTTAAAGATTGAAGCCCATGCAAAAGAATCCTTGATTGCGATGGAGGAAGGAGATTCACTCCGCATGAGCCTGTCAGCCCTTCGCAAGCTGACAAGATTTACGCCGATCAATGTCATCGCCAAAAAGCGCGAAGTGGCAAAACGAATCTTTGAAGCAGAGAAATATATCGTATAAGGGCGGGTTAAAGGTGCGGATATCACTCCGCACCTTTTTGTAAGCATACATTTAGGTTTTTAAAATATTTTGTGATAAAATGTTGTCACAATTTGCAGGAGGTGAAAATGGTGGCTTTAGATTTTTACGAATACCCATCTTGCGGTACATGCCGAAAAGCAAAAAAGTGGCTGGAAGCACACAATAAAGACATCAACAGCATACATATCGTTGAAGAGACGCCTGATAAAGAAACATTAAAAGCCCTTTACGAAAAAAGCGGTTTAGAGCTGAAGAAATTCTTTAATACAAGCGGGCAAAAATACCGGGAGCTGCAGCTGAAAGATCAACTTCCTGCAATGTCAGAGGACGAGCAGCTAGAATTACTCGCGTCTAACGGAATGCTGATTAAGCGCCCGATTACAACAGACGGAAAACGAGTCACGGTAGGATTTAATGAAGATACATTTAAAAGCGTCTGGAAATGATGTAACTTTCATTCAGATTGTGGTATCTTCAATATAGATTGTAAGAAAAGACTGGAGGGGTATTGAATGAGCACACCAAAAGATTTACGTTATTCAGAAGAACATGAATGGGTCAAAGTAGAAGGAGATAAGGTGCGTATCGGTATTACGCATTTTGCTCAATCCGAGCTGGGCGATATCGTGTTCGTTGAGCTTCCTGAAGTAGGAGACAAAATCACAGCGGACGAGCCTTTCGGAAGTGTAGAATCAGTGAAAACAGTTTCTGAACTTTATGCACCGATCAATGGCACAATTGTTGAAGTGAACGATGAGCTGGATGACAGCCCAGAATTCGTCAACGACTCTCCATACGAAAAGGCATGGATGATCGTTGTAGAACCAGCTGATGCATCTGAAATCGAGAACTTAATGACGGCTGAGCAATATGAAGAAATGACAAAAGAAGACTAATTCATGTGAAATTGGACACTCTACCTTTATGGGGGGTGTCCAATTTGTCTTTTCAAAAAGAACAGGTGGATATAACAGAGCATGTCACTGGACGATTCAAAGAAAGCGGCATGGTGCTTTATCATCAAAATGAAGAGATTGGCACGATGATTAGTGAAAACCAATATGAGCTGAAATCGGGATATTCCTATGATCAAAATCGTTTTTATCGTCTAACGGATACATTGACCGACGGGACAGAAAAATATGTTGACTGTGACGATGAAAATGGCTGGTGCTAATCACAGATGAGACTGCAGTGAACAGAAGCTGCAGTCTTTTTGATGACGAGGCGCTCAATCTTTACAACCTGAATGAAAGATTGTAATCTAAGGAAGAAGTGAATCAACGTCAAAAGGGCCGGGTGATCGTGATGAATGTCGAGATAGAAAAGGTCATCATTGTAGAAGGTAAAACAGACAAACAAAAGCTAAAAGAAGTCATAAGTGAACCTGTTACCATCATTTGCACCAATGGCACGATCAGTACATCGAAGCTGGATCAGCTTGTGGACGATTTATTGGGGAAAGACGTTTACATATTAGCTGACAGTGACGATGCAGGCGACAAACTGCGGAAGCAATTTCGAAAAGAATTCCCTGAAGCACTTCATCTTTTTGTCGACAGAACGTACCGCGAAGTGGCCGCTTCACCCTCAGCCCACATTGCATCTATCCTATTAGCTGCAAACATTGATGTTCATTCGAAATATTTATGAGGGTGGACGTATATGAAAGAGATTGAAGAACACGAATTCAAGGAGATAGAGGACGATTTATTTCTTTTATACTTATATACACCGTTTTGCGGAACATGCCAGCTGGCAAAGAAAATGCTGGCAGTCGTAGACGCCATGCAGCCGGATGTACCTTTTTACGAAAACAATTTAAACTACTCTCCAGGCTTTGCGAAAGCATTTGAGATCGAGAGTGTTCCTTGCTTTCTACTGTTTAAAAAAGGTAAATTGGTGCAAAAAGGCTATGCCTTTCACTCAGTTCCATATCTTCATGAAATGATTGAAACCGCTAAATAAAGCGGTTTTTTGTCATATTTCAAGAAATTCATTTGAAAATTTGTCGAGTTATTTATAAAGGACAAGAAGATGTTTGTAGAGAAATGTTATGTATAACCAAATGACAGGGAGGTTATACATGTGGAAAATGTGAAAGCCCATGGAAACACAGGGCAGCGTTTATTATTAAAACCGCTGCTCTCATCATCATCCTTGAAGATTACATTTGAGGCGGAAACTGACTCTTGTACATTGATTGTGGATGAACGTGGTGAAGTGAAGAAACTACCTGCAATTGAGTTATCGGATCTCATCTTTTATGGTGAGAGGAAAGAAATTCTTCAATTATTAGACGGAGATATGTCCTTACAGCAGTTAATCAGCAGGGGACAAGTCAAAGTCAAAGGGTCATTCCGTGCGCTCCTTAGACTAGAGGCAGTGCTTTGGCTGACGAACGGTTTTTTTCGAAAAATGATAACGTAGTTGTTTACTTGGAAATTAGCGATTTACAGCGTTGACATATCTCGGGTAGCATGATATTCTACGTTAGTAAAAACATGAACATCACATAAAACAACATATTTTCTCTTATTAAGAGAGGTGGAGGGACGTGCCCTATGAAACCCGGCAACCGTCAGCATAGCTGAAATTGGTGCCAATTCACTCAAAGCCGCAGCGCTTTGAAAGATGAGAGAAAGGCGTAATTGACATAAAAGGCCTTTCTGCTTGCGTTGCAGTTAGGTCTTTTTTACTGACCTGGCGTCAGGCTAGAGTCATGACAGAAAGAAGAATAAATAACGTATGTGATGGAAACCTATAGATTCAGCAAGAAAGCAGGTGATCAGACTGTGATTCATTTACAGAATGTATCAAAAACGTACCATTCAAAAAGCGGAAATGTTGATGCCGTGAAAGACGTCAACCTGGATATTGATAAAGGTGAAATATTCGGAATTATCGGGTATAGCGGTGCAGGAAAAAGCTCGCTTATTCGCCTATTAAACGGTCTGGAGCTGCCAACAGAAGGAATTGTTGAAGTGGCAGGCAACCGGATCAATGAAGTATCGAATGCGAAACTTCGGAAAGCAAGACAAGAAATCAGCATGATCTTCCAGCACTTTAATTTGCTTTGGTCAAGAACAGTGAGACAAAATATTATGTTCCCGCTTGAGATCGCAGGTGTACCGACATCAAAACGGAGAGAACGTGCGAATGAACTGATTAAATTGGTCGGTTTAGAAGGAAAAGAAAATGCATATCCGTCTCAGCTGAGCGGCGGGCAAAAACAGCGTGTCGGCATTGCGAGAGCATTAGCGAATGATCCAAAGGTTCTTCTATGTGACGAAGCGACATCTGCGCTAGATCCGCAAACGACCGATTCGATCCTTGAACTTTTGGCGGATATCAATAAACGACTAGGGCTCACGATTGTGCTGATAACACACGAAATGCACGTCATTCGCAAAATTTGTCATCGCGTCGCGGTCATGGAAAATGGACGCATTGTCGAAGAAGGCGAAGTATTACGCGTCTTCAGACAACCGAAGGAAGAAATGACGAAACGATTTGTGCAACAGCTTGCAGAACCAGAGGAAGCGAAAGAAACAATTGAGCACGTCTTAGAACGAGTAAAAGAAGGTCAGGTCGTACGGTTGTCCTTTATCGGAGATTCTGCCGAGCAGCCGCTGATCACTGAAATCATTCGATCCTTCAAGGTCGATGTGAACATCCTTCAAGGGAAGATTTCTCAAACGCAGGAAGGCGCGTTTGGAACACTCTTTATCCACATTAATGGAGAAGTGACTGAGGTAGAAAAAGCCATCGCCTATATCCAAAGCAAACAGGTTGAAATCGAGGTGATGACACATGTTTGAGAAATGGTTTCCGAACGTTGATTTAGACGTCATCTGGAGTGCAACAGGTGAAACGGTGTATATGACACTGATTTCATTGGCATTTGCCTTTGCAATCGGGATTATCTTAGGGCTCCTGCTCTTCCTTACAGGAAAAGGCGGTCTTTGGGAAAATAAACCGATAAATGCTGTCATCGGCGCTGTCGTCAATATTTTCAGATCGATTCCTTTTATCATTTTAATTATTTTATTACTAGGGTTTACGAAATTCTTAATGCATACGATTTTAGGCCCAAATGCAGCACTCCCTGCCCTTGTCATAGGGTCAGCTCCATTCTATGCACGTCTTGTCGAAATTGCACTGCGTGAGGTAGACAAAGGAGTCATTGAAGCAGCACGATCAATGGGAGCAAAAACGTCGACAATCATTTTCAAAGTATTGCTGCCAGAATCATTGCCAGCCCTTATTTCAGGTATTACCGTAACAGCAATTGCTCTGATTGGCTCTACTGCGATTGCAGGTGCAATTGGAGCAGGCGGACTTGGAGACCTCGCCTATGTGGAAGGGTACCAATCTGGTAATACAGATGTCACACTTGTAGCTACTGTGTTTATTCTCATCATCGTCTTTATTATTCAAATAATCGGTGATTTGATTACAAATAAAATTGATAAACGTTAAGGGAGGATTTATTCATGAAGAAATTGATTTTAAGTGCACTATTTCTAGCATTTGCAGGTATTTTAGCTGCGTGCGGTTCATCTAATAACGCAAGTGAAAGCAAAACCATTACGGTTGCCGCTTCAAAAAC
Organism: Bacillus sp. FSL P2-0069; assembly: GCF_038593315.1. Taxonomy (NCBI): domain Bacteria; kingdom Bacillati; phylum Bacillota; class Bacilli; order Caryophanales; family Bacillaceae; genus Bacillus; species Bacillus sp. FSL P2-0069. Next base: position 2,895,749 of record NZ_CP151984.1, on the reverse strand, counting down.
GCCTCATGCCGAAATTCTTGAAGAAGCAAAACCACTTCTAAAAGAAAAAGGCTACGATTTAAAAGTGAAAGTGCTTAGCGATTATAAAATGTACAACAAAGCGTTAGCTGAAAAAGAAGTGGATGCGAACTTTTTCCAACATATCCCTTACTTAAACGAAGAAAATAAATCAAACAAAGATTATAACCTAGTGAGTGCTGGTGCGGTTCACCTTGAGCCTTTCGGTATCTACTCTAAGAAATACAAATCAGTAAAAGATATTCCAAACGGCGGCACAATCATCATGACAAACAACGTAGCTGAACAAGGCCGTATGCTTGCCCTGCTGCAAAATGCTGGTGTCATCAAGCTTGATCCGAAGGTTGATACAATTAACGCAACAGTAAAGAACATTAAAGAAAACCCAAAGAACCTAAAATTCAAAAAAATCGCGCCTGAATTAACTGCGAAAGCTTATGAAAACAGTGAAGGCGATGCTGTATTTATCAACGTAAACTATGCGATCCAAAATAAATTGAATCCGAAAAAAGATTCAATCGAACTTGAGCAAACAAAGAACAACCCATATGCAAACATCGTTGCGGTTCGCAAAGGTGACGAAAAATCAGATAAGATCAAGACATTAATGGAAGTTCTTCACTCTGATAAAATCAAAGAATTCATCGACAAAAAATATGATGGTGCAGTATTGCCTGTATCTGAATAACAACATTTCAACCTCGCTTCTACCAAAGCGAGGTTTTTTGTGTATTTTTTCAAATCTCGCTCATAATAAAAACGTACAAATGACCTGAAGGGATGGAATCAAGATGAATGAACAGCATATGAGCGGATCCATGCAGCAATCACTGACTGATTATAAAACCGCAATGGGTGAATTCCAGAAGAAAATGCCGGTGTTTGGAAAGAAATTCAATGAATTTACGGAGCAGTGCTTCCAAAGCGATTCATTAACGCAAAAAGAAAAACAAATGATTGCCCTTGGCATCAGTATTCATGCGCAGGATGAATACTGCATGATTTATCATACAAAAGGAGCTCTCGATCAAGGGGCGACAGAAGAGAATTTGCTGGAGGTTGTCAGCGTGGCGGCAGCTTTTGGCGGCGGGGCAGCACTAAGCCAAGGAATCACTGTCGTTCAGCAATGTATTGATGAATTTGGAGGACAGACGCATTAAGGGAAGCATAACACGGTATTTTTCCATATCAGGGAGTTGAGCGCTTCTCATCCGTTTGTGTGAGAAAATATGCCAGCATAGGGTGTCATATCCCTTTTGAGTGAAGCCGCATACGTTTGCTACAATAAAGCTACACTCAAGGAAGGGAATGGTTTATTATTTGTTCGGACCATAGTACACTAGGATTGGATTATACCGCCGAGATGGAAAAGGCCATGCATCAAGCTCATGGCATGAGCTATGCAGAGTACGAAAGAGACCATGACTTAAGGATGAAAGTGGAATATAAACGAGAGCAGTCCTATCGAGATGAGAAAAGACAGCTCGCAAAAATGAATATACGAGGCTAATAATAGCTGAGGGGCGGGGAGAACAGTTTCCCGCCCCTTCTTTATGAAAACAGTCTTTTCGACATAAATCCTTTTATCTACCTGCTTTTTTTGTTAGAATTTTGAGAGCATCCTCTCACGCTTATCGTGAATGTGTTGTATTCAGTTTTAATTTGTTATAAAATTAGAATGAGAATAAATTGAGAATAATGATTATTTTGGAGGTATCGATATATGACTGCTTCGACATTAACAATTAAGGACTTGCACGTTGAGATTGAAGGGAAAGAAATCTTAAAGGGTGTAAACCTCGAGATAAAAGGTGGAGAATTCCATGCAGTAATGGGACCAAACGGAACAGGTAAATCTACTTTATCTGCTGCCATTATGGGTCACCCTAAATATGAAGTAACAAAAGGGAGCATCTTGCTTGATGGCGAAGATGTCCTTGAAATGGAAGTAGATGAGCGCGCTCAAGCTGGTCTTTTCCTTGCGATGCAATACCCATCTGAAATCAGCGGTGTTACAAATGCTGACTTCCTTCGTTCTGCAATTAACGCACGCAGAGAAGAAGGCGATGAAATCTCTCTTATGAAATTCATCCGCAAAATGGACGAAAACATGGAGTTCCTTGAAATGGAACCAGATATGGCACAGCGCTACCTAAACGAAGGTTTCTCAGGCGGGGAGAAAAAACGCAACGAAATTCTTCAATTAATGATGATTGAACCAAAGATCGCCATCCTTGACGAAATCGATTCTGGTCTTGATATCGATGCCTTGAAAGTTGTTTCTAAAGGAATTAACAAAATGCGCGGCGAAAGCTTCGGCTGCTTAATGATCACTCACTATCAGCGTCTACTGAACTACATCACACCAGATCACGTTCATGTCATGATGCAAGGTCGTATCGTGAAATCTGGCGGACCAGAACTCGCGCAGCGTCTAGAAGCAGAAGGCTATGATTGGATTAAAAAAGAGTTAGGAATTGAAGACGAAACTGTTGGTCAAGAAGCGTAAGCGTTAGGAGGATTATTGATGACATTAGAAACGAAATTATCAGTAGATCAAGATTATGTCAAAAGCTTCTCCGAGAAGCATCAGGAACCGGCATGGATGAGCTCCCTTCGCTTACAGGCTCTTGAAAAAGCAGAAGACCTCCCAATGCCAAAGCCTGACAAAACGAATATTTCAAAATGGAATTTAACGAAATTCAAACAGCATACAGTCGAAAGTGCGCCATTTGGATCATTAGAAGAGCTTCCAGAAGAAGTGAAATCTCTGATTGATTTAGAGGACACAGATAAGACAGTTTACATTCAGCGTGATCAAACGCCGGCCTATTTGTCTCTTTCAGCTGAAGCAAAAGACAAAGGTGTGATCTTCACTGATCTTCATACAGCGATCCGCGAGCATGGAGAATTAGTGAAACAATACTTCATGACAGATGCAGTGAAAGTGGATGAGCATAAACTAACAGCTTTACATGCTGCTTTAGTGAATGGCGGAGCTTTCCTCTATGTACCGAAAAACGTAGAGCTTGAAGCACCAATTCAAGCTGTTTATCTTCATGAAAATGACGAAACGACTTTGTTCAACCATGTCATCGTTGTAGCAGACGATCATAGTGCTGTGACATATGTAGAAAACTACATCAGTACAGCAAAACCGGAAGAAGCGATCTTCAATATCGTTTCTGAAGTGTTCACAGGCGCTAACGCCCGCGTCACATACGGTGCTGTAGATAACCTTGCAGAAGGAGTCACAGTATATGTAAACAGACGCGGTATGGCAAATGGCCGTGACAGTAAAATCGAATGGGCGCTTGGCCTGATGAATGATGGAGACGTCGTATCTGAAAACATCACAAAACTGATGGGCGACGGTACATTCGGTGATACGAAATCAGTTGTTGTCGGCCGAGGAAACCAAACAGAAAACTTCACAACAAGCATCATTCACTTCGGTAAAAATTCTGAAGGATATATCTTGAAGCATGGTGTGATGAAGGATCAAGCATCCTCTATCTTTAACGGAATTGGCAAAATCGAGCATGGCGCAACGAAGTCAAATGCAGAGCAGGAATCACGTGTCCTCATGCTGAGTGAGAAAGCACGCGGTGACGCAAACCCAATTCTTTTAATTGATGAAGATGATGTGACAGCAGGGCACGCCGCTTCTGTTGGACGTGTCGATCCAATTCAATTGTACTACCTCATGAGCCGCGGGATTTCCAAAGAAGATGCAGAAAGACTTGTGATTTACGGCTTCTTAAATCCAGTTGTAAAAGAACTGCCGATTGAAGGAGTTAAAAAGCAGCTTGTTTCTGTGATTGAAAGGAAAGTAAAATAATGAATATCAAAGACGTTCGTGAGCAATTTCCAATCCTTCATCAGCAAGTGAACGGACATGATTTGGTGTATTTGGACAGTGCAGCGACTTCTCAAAAACCAAGAGTGGTCATTGATGCAATGAATGAGTATTACCGGTCTTACAACTCGAACGTCCACAGGGGTGTTCATACCCTTGGCACAAGAGCAACGGACGCATACGAGGGTGCGAGAGAGAAAGTTCGTGCATTCATCCGTGCTTCATCTGTTCAGGAGATTATTTTTACTAGAGGTACAACAACTGCGCTAAACACAGTGGCGATCAGCTATGCTAGAGCCAACCTCAAAGAAGGCGATGAGATTGTCATTACGCATATGGAGCATCATGCGAATATCATCCCTTGGCAGCAAGCAGCAAAAGCAACTGGCGCCACATTGAAATACATTCCGTTACAGGAAGACGGCACGCTATCGCTTGAAGATGTGAAGCAAACGATCACACATCAAACGAAAATCGTCGCTGTCACACATGTCTCAAACGTATTAGGAACCATCAACCCGATTAAAGAAATCGCCAAAATCGCCCACGATCATGGGGCAATCATTGTCGTCGACGGTGCGCAAAGCACTCCGCACATGCAAATTGATGTTCAGGATCTAGATTGTGACTTTTTCGCATTCTCTGGGCATAAAATGTGTGGACCGACTGGCATCGGTGTGCTTTACGGGAAGAAGGACCTTTTGAATAATATGGAGCCTGCTGAGTTTGGCGGTGAAATGATCGACTTTGTGGATCTATATGATTCTACATGGAAAGAGCTGCCGTGGAAATTTGAAGCGGGAACACCGATTATTGCTGGAGCAGTTGGACTAGGAAAAGCAATTGACTTCTTGAATGACATTGGTATGGAGGAAGTCAGCCGTTACGAGCATCAGCTTGCGACTTACGCGCTTGAGCGCTTTAAGGAGCTTGACGGTGCGACTGTTTATGGACCGCAGCACCGAGCTGGGCTTGTGACGTTTAACTTAGACGATGTCCATCCGCATGATGCATCAACTGTTCTGGATACGGAAGGTGTCGCCATTCGTGCTGGACACCACTGTGCACAGCCGCTCATGAAATGGCTTGGTGTATCAGCGACTGCAAGAGCAAGCTTTTATCTGTATAATACAGAAGAAGAGATTGATCTACTCATTGCAGCGCTCCGTAAGACAAAGGAGTATTTTACGAATGTCTTTTAATGTAAACTTAGACACACTGTACAGACAAGTGATTATGGATCATTATAAAAATCCGAGAAACAAAGGTGTGCTAAACGACAGCATTGTCGTCGATATGAACAACCCAACGTGTGGTGACCGCATTCGTCTTACGATGAAAATCGAAGACGATAAAGTCACGGATGCGAAATTTGAAGGAGAAGGATGCTCGATTTCGATGGCATCTGCCTCGATGATGACGCAGGCGATTAAAGGGAAAGATATTGAAACAGCTTTGAAAATGTCTCAGATTTTCTCCGATATGATGCTAGGAAAAGAATACGACGATTCCATTGATCTTGGTGACATTGAGGCGCTACAGGGAGTGGCAAAATTCCCTGCCCGCATCAAATGTGCAACATTATCATGGAAGGCGCTTGAAAAAGGCGCATCTGCCGAAGATAACGGCAAATCATAAGATTGGAGTGAAAATGGATGGCTAAAAAAATGCCAGATGTTGGTGAATATAAATACGGCTTTTCTGATAAAGACGTTTCCATTTTCCGTTCAGAGCGCGGACTGACAAAAGAGATCGTTGAAGAAATTTCTCGTATGAAAGAAGAGCCTCAGTGGATGCTCGACTTCCGTTTGAAATCTCTTGAGCACTTTTACAACATGCCGATGCCACAATGGGGCGGAGATTTAAATGCATTAAACTTTGATGAAATTACGTACTACGTAAAGCCATCAGAGCGCTCTGAGCGTTCTTGGGATGAAGTACCAGAAGAAATCAAACAAACCTTTGATAAGCTTGGTATCCCAGAAGCAGAGCAAAAATATTTAGCTGGTGTATCTGCTCAGTATGAATCTGAAGTTGTGTATCACAACATGAAGCAGGATCTTGAAGATCTAGGAATTGTGTTTAAAGATACAGACAGCGCATTAAAAGAGAACGAAGACATCTTCCGTGAGCACTGGGCAAAAGTCATTCCTCCGACTGACAACAAATTTGCTGCGCTTAACTCGGCTGTATGGTCTGGTGGTTCATTTATCTACGTACCAAAAGGCGTAAAAGTAGATACTCCACTTCAAGCATACTTCCGTATCAACTCTGAAAACATGGGTCAGTTCGAGCGTACACTGATCATCGTTGATGAAGGCGCACATGTGCATTACGTAGAAGGCTGTACAGCTCCAGTTTACACAACAAACTCACTTCACAGTGCGGTTGTTGAAATCATCGTCAAAAAAGGCGGCTACTGCCGTTATACAACGATTCAAAACTGGGCAAACAACGTCTTCAACCTTGTGACAAAACGTACAGTATGTGAAGAGAATGCAACAATGGAATGGATTGATGGAAACATCGGTTCTAAGCTGACAATGAAATACCCAGCAGTCATCCTAAAAGGTGAAGGCGCTCGTGGTATGACATTAAGTATTGCTCTAGCAGGTAAAGGTCAGCACCAAGATGCAGGTGCGAAGATGATTCACCTTGCACCAAACACATCTTCAACGATCGTATCGAAATCGATTTCCAAACAAGGCGGTAAAGTCACATACCGAGGAATCGTTCACTTCGGACGCAAAGCAGAAGGTGCACGCTCAAACATCGAGTGTGATACACTCATCATGGATAACAAATCAACGTCTGATACGATCCCTTACAATGAAATCTTAAACGACAACATTTCATTAGAGCACGAAGCAAAAGTATCAAAAGTATCAGAAGAACAGCTATTCTACTTGATGAGCCGCGGAATTTCTGAAGAAGAAGCAACAGAAATGATCGTCATGGGCTTCATCGAGCCATTCACAAAAGAACTGCCAATGGAATACGCCGTTGAAATGAACCGTTTGATTAAGTTTGAAATGGAAGGTTCAATCGGTTAACCGTTGATATAGCGGGGATTAAAGGTGTTTAGATGTTATATTTATATTAAGCACCCACAAAGCGCCCACAAAATTTAATTATTGAACATACCGCAGATACATTTCCTTTGGTCCTCAATTTTTGGGTGACATGGAGATACGTGTCTGCGGTTGTTTTTTATACTAGAATGTCTTAACCTTTCCCCATACATAGTTCTTATTCAAAATGTTTACAGCATGGCTATGTCTCAATGCATGTCTTTTACAAACTTCTTTGAAATACTCTCTCACAACATTTGTTATGAACCTTTTAAAGGAGAAATGATTTTACCTTTAAGGCCGCAACAACTTCGAGGTTCAGATCAACTTTATTCAAAATAAATACTTGCAACATTTAAATTAGTACTGTATAGTTCTAATTATGACAAAGGCAAAATTAATGAATCAAAAGCGTGTACTTGAAGTAGCTGCAACATTATTTTTGGAAAAAGGGTTTGCTTATACAAGTATGGATGAATTGGTACGTGTAAGCAAAGTGTCAAAGTCGAATGTGTATTATCACTTTTCTAATAAGGAAGAATTATTAGAAGGGGTCGTTGATTATTGGATTGACATGTATCAATCTGCAATTGATGACGTAATGTCTCAGACCCAATTTTCAGTTGAAGATCGTATCCAAATGTTTTTAAAGCAATTATCACAAGGCGTCCAGTCGAGAGAGTATCAGGGAGGCTGTCCATTTATTACTCTTTATATTCAAAGTCCTGTACAGGCCACGCAAATAAAAGAAAAAATAGGTTTATTTTTTACAGGATTACAAAAGAAAGTTTCTCTATTACTGAAACAAGGTGTAGAGAACGGGGAATTCAGAGATACGATTCAGATTGATGAGGTGGCATCACTTTTTATTACAAATCTTGAAGGAGCGTTATTTATTTCAGAAACATTGAAGGATGCCACTGTCATCACAAAAACAGCAGATCATTTATTTAACTTGCTTCGATAAAGAAGCATTTTTTTTACATCAAATTAGTACTATGTAGTACTAAAAAGGAGCCTTCATATGAAAACAGTATTTTTAATTGGTGGAACAGGCTTTATCGGAAAGCAATTAGTCGAAGAATTAGCCAAAGAGGATGTGAACATTCTTCTTTTAGTGAGGTCGAAAAGTAAAGCGACACGCATTTTTCAAGAAAGAGGCATTTTAAAAGAGTCAGTGATGCACTTTGTTGAAGGTGATTTGACGAAAATAGATTTAGGTCTAAGTGCTGAAGATAAGGAAAGGGTATTGAAAACGGATGTGATCATTCACGCAGGAGGCCCCATGGATATTCAAGCGACAAGTAATGAGGCAGCTTCCGTCTTTTTAAATGGCGCCAAACATATGAGTGAATTAGCTAAAAGTATTCATCAATCGAAGGGCTTGCATCAATTTATTCATGTTGTCGGTTATATGAGTCCCTTTGATGATCAAAATAGCAAGGTTACAATTGATGTGTTTAAAGAAGGAAACAACTATTTGAAAATAAAAAATCCATATGAGAGAACAAAATTTTTAGCAGATCTTTATATCCGTCAACAGGCATCAGCAATAGGTTATCCGCTGTCTGTCATTAATCCGCCAACTGTGGTCGGTAGTAGTAAAACAGGGAGTACAGAGCAGATAGCAGGATTAGGTTTGCTTGTAAAGAGTATGCGAAGAGGGCTCATGCCAGTGATTCCTGGAGGTAAAGGATATAGGCTGCCACTGATTTCAAACGATATGTTTGCGAAGTTTATTGTGCAGGTTTTCAGGATGGAGCAGCCGGCTATTCAAACATTTACACTTGTTGAAGACAAAGAGCATGATCAGAACATTGCTGAATTATTAAGTGTGATGTCGGAAAGTATGAATATGAGGGCACCAAAAATCTCTGTCCCAATGCCGCTTATGAAAACAATGATGAAAAGTGGAGTCAGTAAAATAACAAACATTCCTTCTGATGGACTCAATTTTATGACTAAACGAACATTTCCAAATGCTTCAACGAAAAAAATGATGGGAGGAGATTGGTTTAAGAAGACGAGCGTCATGAACTTTTTACCTGCCGTAGTAGCTGATCTGGATTATCGCATGATGGATCAACATGGTGAGCGTCATCATACATTTGAGCGAACATTATGCGATAACAACACCCTTTACCAATTACAAGGAGAAGGGAAACCGTTTATTTTATTACATGGTTTATTGAGTGATGGAGAGGATTTATTCCCTTTAGCACAAGAGCTTCATGAAAAAACGGGTCAACCTGTATGGATCTTGGATCTTCCAGGTTTGGGGCGTTCCCCATTTAAACGAGAGAAACATCTTCTAGATCTCTATTTGAATGTAGTGAAAAAGGTATTGGAGAAAGCGGCTCATGGTGCACATCTAATCGGCCATTCATTCGGTGCATTTATTCTACTGGAAGCACTGGGGAAAGGGTACATAGATAAGAAGTATTCAATCACTTTACTTCAGCCGCCACTTTCCAAAAAAAATGCTAAATCGCTAAATGTTCCTCAATGGATGAACAAATGGTCTTTAAAATTAGCAACTCCTAAAATGATAGAGCGTTATTTATTAAGTAATGGTTTGTTTGAAAGGACGGAAAGCATCCCTGAACATTATATTGAAAAAATCAGAAACAGTTTTACGTCTCCTAGAATTTTAAATACGACGGTTCAGCTTAATCATTTACTATTGAAAAACGATCAAGGGGCAATCAATGAAGTAACAAAGGATAATCTTCATATGATTTGGGGGGAGTATGACAAAGGCTATTATCTTCCATCGCATCTTGGAAAAGTTGATATTGTTCCATACGGCCATCATTTTCCTCTTAGCCATCCGAGTGAAACGGCAGCATTGGTTATAAAAAATAGTTTTACTAGCAGTTGAGAATGTGGGATAAATAAAGAATGTCGTAATTGAAATGAAATCGCAGTGCTTGTGATCCCGCCGTTGCACACCAACTGAAAGATTTTATAAAACACCCCAAAACGAAAAATGAGATTTATATGACAAGTTAGCACAATTTTTCTTTTTGGGGAGTTGTTCTTAGATTGATGATGATGTGGGCTCACCTACAGAACACTAACAAGCTTCTGACGGTTCAAAATGTTATAAGACGCATAATAAATATAAAACGTGGGAATCAAGTAGGATGGCTGCATGGCATTTTTAAATTGTAGCGGCATGAAGAAGCAGCATTGCATTTCATAAAAGCTGGAGATTATTTATTTAAGATTGTACAGGAAGTATCATGAAATTGCTTGTTCATGATGGTTCTAATCATTCACTATCTCTTAGTGAATGAATTACTATCTTGGTAGTTGAAAATATGGATTTACTAGACTTTGGGGAACGTATAGAAAATTTCGCGAAGTCACAATTAAAATCAAGTGCGGTCATGTTTGCGCTTGGTAAGTTTTGCGAGCTTTTTGGAATGAATGTAGAAGAAAAAACAGCGGAATTTATTGATGAAGCATGGATATTTACAGCTTCACCACAGGGTAAAAAGTAGAGCTTCAAATGAGACGTATTGGGTGTTCTTACAACAATGCTGTGTTCTTTGTCTCTCAATCCACTAAGGACGCACTTCATGAAGATGACACTGGGAACTTTGGTGTAGCATTCGCCTTTGACGAACCAAACGAACGTGAAGAACTTGAAATGGATGAACCTTGAACCAAGCGAGGAAAACAAAATATGCTTGAATCCATGTTTCAAGGTCAACGCTTATTTAAGGACATTTATGGGCGTACAGCTAAAATATCCATTGAATGCTTGTTTGATGAGTGGAAGGGTGCTTTCGAGACCATTAATAAAAGTGATGTTGCGTATGCTGAAGAAATGTATTTGTAATTCTTGAGTTAACGACCTTAAACTTGTCACTAATTAAAAAATTACACATACCCATCTACATGTATATAGATATATGTTATTTGTGTTTTTGTGTTATAATCCAGATATACGTCATTTAACATAATACTCGTTAATCTGCAATTATGTTAAATGAATCTTACTACACTTTTTTAAAATAAAACCATTGCAATGAATTAGAGCATTAAAATAAAAATTATCCATAAAACACAGCATAATAGATTAAACAAAAGTATTGCAATTAAAACACATCTTCTCTTGTATTTCTGTTCATTTTCCATCGATAAAGGGCGGAGAGAAGGCGGGAGCATGGCGGTATTAAACGAAAGATTATACTCGAGGCGCAACAAATAATTACAAAATGATGCCTTTACAGTTTGTTTTTTGAAGCTGGAGGTGAAATAAAGCGTAAGTATTGCTTTAATAAATAACAAATAACATATATTGAGACTAGTGAGTCTTATCCGATGATGTCTTCTAATTAGAGAAGGCGGAGGACAAACAAAAAATGGCCCAATTAAGGACCATTTTATGAAGTGTAGCTTACTTGATTAGAGTGATTAAACTCACAATCAAGTGAGCCAAAGCTATCACGATGAGGATAATAGTGGATAGCTTCATATTTTTCACCTCCTTTGAGGTGGAACGAGCTTGGGCTAGTGCAATAGCCTAGGCTCTTTTTTGATTATACCTTAAAACATCCATCAATTGGTGTGTTTTATGTAATATTGCTAAAAGCACCTGTGGTATTAGGCACGACAAGGAATTGATGATCGTCAGTTTAGAACATTGGCTCTTGATATGATAGAAAACAAATATTTTTGATAGAATGTTCAAATGACTGGTTGGCAAGGCAATAGCTTAGGGTGTTGTGAATATGGCATTGTGGGAAGGACAATGTTATCACTGTGTGAATCAGAATCAAAGTATGAACGTGAATAACAAACAATATTGTCGAAATGGAAAATTGTAAAAAAGACCCAAAACGTTGACAACATACGTTTTAGGTCTTTTTGTTTTTGAAAAATAGAAATTAATTAGGTGCATAAAACTTCTCTAAGGTTTTCGTCATATCATCAGATGCAGATTGTAAGATCGCATCTTGTTCTAAAATCGCTGTTCCTTGTGCTCGGACAATATGAAATTGATGAAACCCCATCAAGTTTTGAAATATTTCTTTTAGGTAATAATGTGAAAATTCCAGAGGTGTATATCGATCGTGATTTGTGAAAATTGAGCCGCTTGCTTGAAGTAAAAGTACACGATAATCGTCAGTCATCAGACCAACAGAACCATTTTCTGTATATTTGAACGTTTCTCTCGCAATAAAGATATTATCTATATAATCTTTCGTGAAGTCACATTGAAATTATGAACAGGTGACACGATCACAATTCGATGATGTGCTTTGAATTGAGCCAATAAAGCAGATGAAGCAGCGGCGATTTTTTCCTCGGCAGCCGTTAATGCTTGTTTGGATGCTTGCTTATCCCAAATTCCTAGCAGCTGTTCTTTTTCGATACGAGGAATTTCAGTTCCATATAAATGTAAAATGGTTGGTTCCTCATGAGGAAACCTTTCTTTAAATTGTTTTAAAAATAGTGTTTGCAGTTTGTTTGAATAACTTTCTCGATGAGTGAAATCTGGGTGCGCGTTAATGATTAATGTTTGCATGTACATGCTCCTTTTCTTTTGATAAGCTGAGTATAAATGATAAAGGTGACAAAAGAAGGCACCTTTTTAAGAGGGAAAACAAATGAAAAAATCAGAACGATTAAACCAAGAACTTATTTTTTTAAGCGATAAACACTCTTTTCAGTTAAAGGACTTACAATCCGAATTTGGCATTTCTAAAAGGACGGCTTTAAGAGATATAGAAGAGCTAGAGTCAATGGGTTTAGCTTTTTACGTTGAAAATGGAAGACATGGAGGATATCGACTGGTGAATCAATCTCCATTGGTTCCTATTTATTTCAATATTGAAGAAGTCCAAGCTATTTTTTTCGCTCTTAAAGCGCTAGACCTGGTGTCAGCAACACCATTTAAAAAATCCTACTCACAAATTCGGCAAAAGTTGTTTGCCACAATGTCTGATGAGAGAAAGCAAATGATTACGGAGACTTTGGATGTGATTCATTACTATAATGTCGCACCAGTTAGTGAACAAAATCATTTGGAATTGATTTTACAGGCAATGATGAAAGATCAAATCGTGAAGATGACGTACACTCAATATGAAAATAAATGGATCAGGCTGCAATTTCTTGAGTTGTTTTATCGAAATGGCATTTGGTTTTCTCAAGCATATGATGTTCAAAATAAAAAGTGGGGCATCTATAGATGTGACTTTATGAAGGACATGATGATTGAAGAAGAAATGAGAGACACATTTACGAAGGATGAATTAAAAGAACTGCAGCTCGAGTACGAAAAAACTTATCATGATATCTCATTTAAATGTCGATTAACGGAACAAGGAAAAGAAAAGTTTTTGAAGCATCATTACCCAAATATGAGATTGGAGATCATTGATCAGATTCCTTATATTGTGGGTGGGTACAACCAAGAAGAATTATCGTATATGACACACTATTTGATGTCTTTTGGGAAACATGTGAAAATTGAATACCCAGATGAATTGAAAGAAAGTTATTTGAATCAATTGCGAGAAGTGATTGATCAGTATTGAAAGTAAACGAATTGTCTCTGAATCACAAAAAACTCCACATATTAAAAGAGGCGAATTATAGCAATTCGCCTCTTTTTTTTACTTCGCCGCATGAAAGGTATTTGTTTTCGGTTGATCATCAACCTTCCCATACGTCAGCTGACGCCAGATAAACTCCATCGGACCGTATTTAAACCGCTTTAACCATAATGTACTAAAGAGCAAGAGGAAGACATAAACCCCGAGTCCAATCATGAACGTGCCAGCCGGCTGAAGATGATCGGCAAGTCCGGCTCCATATTTCAGAAATAGCATTGTGCCAATGATGGAGTGAAGCAAATAGCAGGTCAATGACATCCGTCCAACTTTGGTAAAGACCATCAAAGCACCACGCAGCTGAGGGACGTGAAGAAACAGCATCGCAAGTGTACTCATATAGAACATACTGCCTGTTAATCCGCCGTTTTGTTCAAGGGCAGAGGCTATGTTCATCCAGAGTGTATTTTCAAAAGGATTGACCGCTGTTATGATCGTACTGCCTTGGGTGATGAGAAAAGCAATAGCAAAAATGATCCAAATGCGATTCCAAATCGCTTTTTTCGCCTCCATGTTTTTGAAAAACTTCATTTTCACAAAATACACACCAAGTAAAAACATGAAAAACATAGAATAGACGGTGGAAAAAGAACTGGAAGCCATTGTGACCATATCTGTCCACCGATCACTAATTGATGCTAAATAAGTCAGACTGTTGTGGCTGGTCAGCTCGAAATCAGCAAAATCCGGCTTGGCTGATGATGCTGTGTTCATGGTATTGAACAGCATCGTGAAAAAAGGTGTAAGCAATTGAATCACAAATAGTGTAATCAGCCAGTATAGGATGGTTTTAGCTGTGCGTTTGTAAAAGAAAAGCAATAAAAAGCCAGCGACTGCATAATAGGCCAAAATGTCACCAATCCAAACAAAGGTCAAATGCAGAAGGCCAAATCCTAAGAGAATGGTTAATCTGCGGGCAAACAGCTTGTTCGGGCTGTCCACCTTCTGAGCAGCTCGGTCCATAAAAATCATAAAACCAACCCCGAATAGAAAGGAAAACAGTGTAATGAATTTCCCCGAGGCAAACCAATTCACCACATTGTGAAAGACATCATTTGACAGCATGTCAAATCCCTTGGCTGAATCCACGATCAAAAAGTAATTGACTAGAATAATCCCCATTAAGGCGAATCCTCGTACAATGTCCAAGAAATGAACCCGTTCGCGCAGACTCATCGGTTGTCCGTGTGCTACTTTGTTTGCATTCATATCCATGCTCCTTTTCTTGTTATGATAAATGTAATGCGGATCAATTCATCGATCCTTACAATGAATCAATATACGGCCCAATTCTTAACAATTTATGAAGATCCAATTTTTTGAAAATGAATGTGACGAATTGATGGCAGATGATCAAATTCATAAACTGTTAAGGTTTATGCTGTATCTTTTCATATAGCTAGATGATATATAGTAAAGACATAAAAGAAAGAGCATCACATTACATGAGGTGAGAGACATGACCCATCGAATATTAGTCGTAGAAGATGATCAGGATATTGGTGACCTTCTGCAGGAATCCCTTACACGTGCAGGATATGAGGTGCTAAGAGCGATGAATGGCGAGCAAGCATTGAAGCTTGTGGAGGATTCGCTCGATTTGGTGATCTTAGATGTGATGATGCCGGGGCTCTCAGGCATCGAAACATGCCAACACATAAGAGCCTCATCTAACGTTCCGATTCTATTTCTGACAGCCAAGTCGAGCACTTTCGATAAAACTGAAGGATTACTTGCCGGCGGGGATGATTATATGACAAAGCCCTTCTCAGAAGATGAGCTTCATGCTAGAGTCATTGCACAATTACGCAGATATACCATTTATCAGGAAAAAAGGGAGCAGGAAGATACGTTTCTTGTCGGGGGCAAGCTGAGGGTAAGTGAAGAATTTAATGAAGTATGGAAAGAAAGCCAGCAAATTAAGCTTTCTGATCTAGAATATCGGATGTTAAAGCTGCTCATGAGCAGGCGAAACAAAATATTTTCTGCTCAAAATATTTATGAAAGCGTGTGGGGACAGCCCTATTTCTATTGTTCCAACAATACGGTGATGGTGCATATTCGAAAGCTTCGTGCCAAAATTGAAGATGATCCTGCGCGTCCTGTATATATCAAAACTGAATGGGGAAGAGGATACCGATTTGGCACATCGTAAATATACACTGGCCAAAAAGCTGTCACTGCTGATTTTGGCGGCTGCAATCGTGAGTGGTATTGTCTTTTTGACGCTGCAAAAGATCACCAATGATTTGATCGATGGATATTTGAGTTCAGACGAGTATTACGAGCAGGAGTCAGCCAAGTACATTCAAAAATTCAGCCGCTATGTGTCTGAGAATGAGCTGTCTTCAACGGATCGAAAAGCGTTTGGCGAGTGGGTGAAAAAAGAAAATTACATTAATTTGACCATCTTCAAGGATCAAGTGCTGCAATATGACTCTATTTATTCCGCTGACGATGAATCGGCGTACGGAAAAGAAAGGATGACCCAGTACGCTGAGCATCATTCATATCCGGTTCAGTTTAGCGACGGTAAAGGCTGCGTCATGGTGGACGGTTTCTATTCATCTCGCTACCACGATCTTGCCTTTACACTCGAGCTGCTCGGGGCGACGCTTATTTTTCTCCTCATTGTTCTTCTCGGTATTCGCAAAAGTCTGCGCTATCTGCAAACGATTCATCAAGAGATTCATATTCTTGAAGGCGGAGAGCTGGACTATGAAATGACGGTAAAAGGGCATGATGAATTAGCGATGATTGCCAAAAGTATTGAGGATCTGCGTAAAGCCTTTTTGGACAAGCTTCAAGCCATTGATGAGCTGCAAGAAGAGAGCCGCAGCTTGGTCACCGAAATGTCCCATGATATGAGGACACCGCTGACGTCGCTGATGATGAATCTGGAGTTTGCGAAAAAAGAGGAGACTGGAGCGGATACCCGTAAGGATCAATATATAGCGAGTGCCTACGGGAAAGCACTGCAATTAAAAAATCTGTCTGACAATCTGTTTGCCTATTTTCTGCTGGATAAAGAACATGAATCTGAGCTTGAGACCGTTGCAGTCAAAGAGGTGATTTACGATCTTCTGTCAGATCAGGTGGCCATCCTGCATCAAGAGAACTTTAAGGTTCATCTTTTAGGAGAGCTGCCTGACAGCTATATCAATGTGAATGTCGAACTGCTTGGCCGAGTATTTGATAATGTGATGTCCAATTTACGGAAATACGCAGATCCTAAAAAGGATATCAATCTCACGTTTTTATCCGATCAAGAAATCTTTGAGATCCATGTCAGCAATGCGATAAAAGAGACAAAGGTTACGCCGGAAAGCAATGGACTTGGTGAACGAAGTATCAGACGAATGATGACCCGCATGCACGGGCAGTTTGAAAGTATAGAAAGGAACGATGTTTACTACATCGTGCTGCGATTTTGGAACATCAAAATGTAGAAAACAAATGAATATACTGGAATGGAGAGACAGCCCAATGAAACGATTCAACAATTTCCAAAAGATACCTGATCTCTTGCAAGGCCTTCTCAATATCTGTTTGTTCTTTTTGGCCATCGCTTTAAGCGTTCTCTTAATCAGTGAAACATGGTACATTGTCCAATTTGTTTATAAGACACTGTTCAACAAAGGAGAAAGCTATTATGGAATGCTTGGGGAACTGCTGATCTTCTTTATGTACTTTGAGTTTATTGCCTTAATTATTAAATACTTTAAATCTAACTTTCATTTTCCGCTTCGTTATTTTATTTATATAGGGATCACAGCTGTCATCCGTTTGATTATCATTGATCATGAAGAGGCAGTATCGACATTCTGGTGGGCGCTGGCCATTCTTGCCATGACCTGTGCACTCTTTATCGCGAGCAAAAGAAATGCTGCTCAAGAGCATGAGGAAGTGAAGTAAGGAAAGAAGACGAACGATGACCGTTCGTCTTTTTTGTATAGAATGATTCATGAAACACCGTGTGACGTACATGTAACAAGTGCCTTTATATGTGATGACAAACAACATGTTCCTGGCTTATTTACTTACTGACACGTACACATATACAATTTTCATCGTATAGTGTTTGTTCAGCTAAGGAATTGGAGGAAGAACATGATTAAATTAATTATTACGGATTTAGACGGCACCTTTTTAAACCGCCAAGGATCATTTGATCAAGCTTTATTTCAGAAAATAAAAGCATTAATGGAAGAGAAAAATGTGGCGTTCGCTCCTTGTACGGGTAAGCAGTGTGAACGAGTAGAGGCATTGTTTGGTGATGATGCAAAGGATTTTTGGATTTTAGGGGATAGTGCAACGCGAATTAAAAAGGATGGGCAATTTGTTTATGAATCATTAATAAAAAATGATCTAGGTTTATCGATCATCCATAAGCTGGAGGAGATAAGCAAAGAGCAGACGATCATTGCATGTACGAAAGATGGTGCAGTGGTCAATGAGCATTTATCTGAGAGTGAAATGAGATTTGTGACGGGCTCTTATACAAATGTACTCAAGGTATCAAACTTTGCAGACATACAAGATGACTTTGTGAAAATTACCGTTCATGATCCTGAGGCAAAATGCGTACAGACAAGGGAGAGAATAAGTGAATTCTTTGAACAAGTATATGTTGTTGCTTCAGAGGATACGTGGATTGACATTGCCAATATTGGCGTTCACAAAGGAACCACCGTGAAACAGCTTCAGCACATATTGGGTGTGACAGAAGAGGAAACGATGGCATTCGGTGATGGTCGTAATGATCTAGAACTGATGGAATCCGCTCAATACAGTTTTGCTGTAAGAAATGCCATCCAAGAGGTAAAAGATGCTGCTCATTTTATTACGCTTTCAAATGAAGAGAGCGGGGTCATGCATACGATTCAAAAAATCCTAAGCTTGCAGCCTTAATCGTACTCAATTAAGAAGACGAACTTGTCCAGTTCGTCTTTTTTCATGTCTGGACATTAACGAGATGAACACTTAGTCGTTATCTGTCTATTAATGAACGGTTAGGGTCAGATTGACAATTGATTGTCATGCGTCTAAAAAGTAGAATATGAGTAACAATAAATAAACAGTTGTTCATTAATGAATAAGTGTTTGTTGTGGTGAGTGATCAGCTGGATAAAAGGTTTTTTCCTGATGTACGTCTTCATATGGTATGCTTTAGAAGCCTTATCTTTCCATCGGCATCGATCATCATGATTCTATGAACAGGGGTCGATCATATGCGAAGTATTCAAAGTTTTTTAGTAGAACAGCTGCTTATTTTGACGAAAAAGAAACTCAACGTAAATGATTATCTAGAAGAACGAAGAAGGGCAAATCAATTACCTTATGAATTGCCTGAAAAACTTAAGAATAAGTACAAAATCACTCAAAATCACTCGTTTCCAGTCGATACGTATATGCTGAAATCAAATGTCCAGCCGGATGACCATCAAGTGTTGTTTATACACGGTGGCGGCTATATTGAACAGCCTTTGACTTGGCATTGGCGTTTTTTAGACCGATTGACGAAGCAATTAAATAGTAGGGTGTATGTGCCGGTTTATCCAAAAGCACCAAACCATCAGTATATGGATGCGATCGAAAGTGTCCTTCCTGTGTACCAAGCTCTTTTAGAGAAAGGAACGCCTGAAAATATCGTCATCATGGGTGATTCTGCTGGCGGAGGTTTATCGTTAGCCTTTGCTCAATACTTGGCAAAAAAGGGATTGCCGCAGCCAGGGAATATCATTCTTTTATCACCATGGCTAGATGTTACATTAAGTAACCCTGATATCGCTGCTATGGTTCCAAAAGAACCAATGCTCAATCTAGCATTATTAATTGAAGCAGGAAAAAGATATGCGGGTGACATGGATGAAACACACTACTTAGTCAGTCCAATCTATGGAGAGATCAAGTCACTGGGACGAATTTCTGTTTTTATAGGCACTCACGAATTCTTCCTCCCAGATGCCCGTAAATTCAAAGAGATGGCAGATAAGCAGGGGGTTCCAATAAACTATATAGAATATCCTAAAATGAATCACGTGTTTCCGGTCTTCCCTATACCAGAAGCAAAAAAAGCGGTAAACCAAATTGTCGCGATTATTGAAAGTAATACCTTTCCTTTGAAAGAGTGCAATGAATAAGAAATAGAAATGAGGATGACTAGCGCGGCTGGCCATTCTTGTTTCTGTTTGAAGGAGCGAAAAAATTGACAGACATCAAGACCGAACCATTCTCGTTTGCAAGTATGCAGCAGGCAGTCCCTGTACATATTCCAGAAAGACAATACATTTCATCACATGATGGTACAAGCCTTGCGTATTATCCATTTTTGTCAGAAAAGAAGACGCAGGCCAATGTGATCTTAATTCATGGCGGTGGTGCTCATAGTTTGGCTGGTTATGAGCATATCGCCCATACGCTGCAGCATGAATTTCATGTGAATACGTTTTTGCTCGATCTAAGAGGTCACGGCCATTCGGATGGAAAAAAGGGTGATACACCTAATATCACGGATGTGTGGCAGGATATTTCGCAGATCGTGGATGCGGTTAAACAGAAGCAGAAAGGAGCCGTTTATCTTTGCGGTCATTCATCTGGAGCGGGATTGCTGTTAAACTATCTATCTTGGCAAGAAAAAAGAGAGGTTGATGGCTACTTTTTTATTGCACCTGAATTTGGCTATCAATCAGATACTGCGAGGCCAGATCAAATTCCTTTTGCGGCCGTTCAAGTATGGAAATTCGTTCTGTCTGCCATGACAAAAGGAATGTTGATGAGTCATTCTGAAGCCGTACGTTTTCATTATCCAAAATGGGCAGTCGAGCAGGATCCGCTTTTATTGACAGCCATCACCGTCAAACTATCACTTGCCTTAACCCCATCAGCACCTAAAAAACAATTTGCGAGAATGGATCGGCCATATGCGATGTTAGTAGACAGCGAGGATGAACTGTTTGATATAGAAAAATTTCCTGCCTATCATGAGCTGCCAAATGAAGCGATCCAACAACAATCAGTCTATCAAGTGCTGGATGGACACACCCATTTGTCGATTCTACTAGAAGTGGGAAAATGGATTGGGAGAACTATCCAAGTGTGGAATCATTCTATTTAGCATGAACAACTAGTCAACACTCTCCCGTTTTCTTAAAAATTTACATTGACACCATCCTTTTCTATGATAAAATCATAGTGTGATAATGAGAATCGTTATCAAACGATATGACTACATATAGAATGGATAGGTGAGGTACATGTTCAAGAAATCTTTTTGGTCGCTTTTAGTTGTGCTCTCCATCGTTTTACTTGCAGCTTGCGGCAGCAATAGCAGTAACGGCAAGTCAGATAGTAAAGAGAAAACAAGAACCGTTGAAAGCGCTATCGGTTCAACTGAAATTAAAGGATCGCCTAAACGTGTGGTGACACTGTACCAAGGTGCAACGGATGCAGCAGTCGCTATGGGCATTAAACCAGTAGGTGTTGTAGAATCTTGGCTTGAAGCACCTACGTATAAATATTTAAGAGATGACTTAAAGGATGTTAAAATTGTTGGGCAGGAAACACAGCCAAACTTAGAGGAAATTGAAAAGCTCAAGCCTGATTTGATCATTGCATCAAAAATCCGCCATGAGCAAATTTTTGATCAGCTACAAGAAATCGCTCCAACTGTTGCAACAGAAACAGTGTTCACCTTTAAAGACACAGTGAAATTAATGGGTGAAGCATTAAACAAGCAAGACAAATCAAAAGAATTGCTGACGAAGTGGGATGACCGCGTCGCTGATTTCAAAGAAAAAGCGAAAAAAGACATCAAAAACTGGCCGATGAGTGTATCTGTGGTGAACTTCCGTGCAGATCATGCTAGAATCTATCAAACTGGTTTCGCAGGATCCATTTTAACAGAGCTAGGCTTTGAAGGACCTAAGAATGTCAAAGATAAAAAGCAAGACATCATTACTCTTACAGACAAAGAGAGCATTCCACAAATGGATGCAGATGTGATTTATTACTTTATGGATGATCAGGATAAAGCAGTTGAAAAAGCATATAAAGAGTGGACGAGTCATCCTTTATGGAAGCAGCTTGACGCAGTGAAAGCGAAACAAGTGCATAAAGTAGATGAAATCACTTGGAACATGGGCGGCGGTATTATCGCAGCAAACATGATGCTTGATGATATTTACGATCGTCTAGGAATTGATAAATAAGACATAACAGAGGAGAAAATGTGAACATACCATTTTCTCCTTTTTTCCATAACAGATTGAAAGCGGGAATCAGATGAGAAGTTTATTAAAAAAGGATTCAAGCAAGGCACTGCTTTTTGCTGGATTCATTGTGTTGATGTTGGTCTTTTTTATGCTCAGTATTTCCCTTGGGCAAACCTCTATTTCCCTCAAAGCCACCATCCATGCTTTTCTTCAATTTGATGAATCGGATCCAAACAGTGTCATTGTCATGACATCCAGATTATCAAGAGCTTTAATCGCAACGGTCGTTGGATCTAGCCTGGCGATTTCAGGTGCACTCATGCAGGCATTGACAAGAAATCCGCTTGCGGCGCCTGATTTATTAGGAATTAATGCAGGCGGGCTATTTTTTATCGTGATTTCGATTGTTTTCTTTTCAACAGAGTCGTTAACAGGCTATATGTGGACAGCCTTTCTAGGCGCAGCGATTGCTGGGATGCTCGTTTTTCTATTGGGCTCCATTGGAAGAGATGGATTGACGCCGGTCAAAATTGTCCTTGCAGGTGCGGCGATATCTGCACTGTTTGCGTCTTTTACACAAGGTCTTTTAATCGTGAATGAACAGTCGATTCAAAGTATTCTGTTCTGGATGGCTGGTTCAGTGTCTGGAAGAAGCATTGATATGTTAATCCCTGTTTTGCCTTATATTTTAGGTGCGACTATTGTGGCGCTGCTTCTGGGACGTTCTATTAATGTTCTTTTGTCGGGAGACGATATTGCCAAAGGACTTGGCCAGCGTACACTGCTGCTGAAAATAACGATGGGTGTACTCGTTGTCTTTTTAGCAGGTGGTTCCGTCGCTGTTGCTGGTTCAATTGGTTTTGTTGGTTTTCTTGTGCCGCATATTGTGAAAAAGCTTGTCGGGCCTGACCACCGCTGGGTACTGCCGTATTGTGCCGTAGTGGGGGCGTCGCTTTTACTTGCCGCGGATCTGGCGGCTCGTTTTCTGATCATGCCGCAGGAAGTGCCGATTGGTGTCATGACGGCGGTAGCAGGAGCGCCTCTATTTGTTTATCTTGTGCGCAAGGGGTTGAAGACAGGTGGCTAAAACATATACAGTGCGTTCTAAAGGCGGGCGCATTTCATTTCAATTTTCAAAGCGGACATTTTTGATTTTACTTTTATTGACGGCCATTGCCTTTGGCTTATTTATTCTCAGTCTCAGTATGGGAAGCCGGTTCATTCAGCCGGTGGATGTGCTGCTTCATTTAATCAGTCAGGGAGAGGGAAACTCCTTTGTGTTAAATACGCTGAGGATTCCACGAACGCTGCTGGCTGTCTTAGTCGGAGCCGCGCTTGCGGTATCAGGGCTTATTTTGCAAGGATTGATCCGCAACCCGCTGGCATCACCTGACATCATTGGAATTACAAGTGGTGCTTCGTTTGGTGCAATTATGTTCATCGTCTTTTGGATGGGCACTGTGCCTATTGCTTATCAATCCTTATGGGCGATTGCGGGTGCTTTTGCGGTATCGTGTCTGATCTATTTGCTTTCATGGAAAAAAGGAGTCAAGCCGATCACACTTGTCCTGATGGGAATCGGGATTTCTGCCATTATGAAGGCATGTGTGACGTTTACGCTTGTACTTAGTGATACGATGACAACGACAAAGTCATACATCTGGCTGACGGGCAGCTTATATGGTTCTACGATGAAAGACGTCACTGCGATGCTTCCTTGGGTGATGATCATTTTACCGATTGTCATGGTGTTAGCAAGAACGATGAATGTAAAAGAACTTGGCGATGATCTTGCAACAGGTCTCGGGGTAAAAGTGCAGGCGAAACGATTATTCTTTCTCCTGATGAGTGTGACATTGGCTGGTGTTGCAGTCGCATTTGCAGGCGGCATTGAATTTGTTGGACTCATGGCGCCGCACGTTGCACGGATGATTATTGGCCGTTCTTTCATAGCACTTGTCCCAGCATCTGCGCTTGTTGGTAGTATTCTCGTGATGCTGGCTGATCTTGTGGCTAGAACCGCATTTCTACCGTTAGACGTCCCAGCAGGTGTATTTACGGCGGCCATTGGTGCACCATTCTTTATTTATTTGTTATATCAACAGCGCAATCGATAAACAGAAGATGGGGGTTTTGATATGAGGCCAGAGTGGGTTGAGAGAGAATTACTTGATTTTGGGGTACACATCACAAATGGACCAATGACATCTGATCGCACACTTGCTGCGCTTTTTTCAGAAGCAGCCGTCATGCGTTTATTAGAAGCTGAAAAGGAAGCGATGCATGCACCGAATCTGGCGGTAGCAGTCTCTATGTTTTCAAAGCGGTACGCCTACTTAGCTGTCAGTTCCTCTTTATACTTGATGACGCTGTATGACGGTGTCTATCAGTTTCCACCAGCAGCATGTGCATTTAGAGAGGATCGAAAAATTGAATTGGATGAGACGGCGTCTTCGTTTGTTCCACTAGAAGGAGACCGGCATGAGTGGAGAGAGAAGGTCGTGCGTGCACTGTTTACGGAGTGTGTCACGCCTCTTTTAGACGTGCTGAACCGCACATCAAAACTCTCTTATCGTATTTTATGGGAAAATGTAGCGGTTCGAATCAACTCTCTTTATCGAAGCATGATGCGGGAAGCGGAAGAACCTGCGGTGAAGCAGCGTGTGCGGGAGGATTATCTGTATCTGAAGCAAGCGGCCGGTGATGTATTCGGAGCTCAGCAAAATCCATTTCAGCACAGCCTAAACCTAGACGACAGTTTACTAGAAACATCCAACCGGAAAACCTGCTGTATGTATTATAAGCTTGAGAAAAAATCGGAGAGTCTCGATTATTGTCTTGTTTGTCCGCTTGAACAAAAGAAAGGCACTGCTTGCTCGTAGCAGTGCCCTTTTTTTATTCCCAAATCTCGCTTGCCCATTCAGGATGATCAATAAAAGGATTGCGGTTGTGCTGATACGTTTGATAGATGATCTCATTGCGGTTCCGTTCGATTTGATCGACTGGGTCCTGCTTGTGCCATTTGAGAAGTACAGACATTTTGCCGTGAAGGGGAGAGCTTCCATTATTCACTTTGTCGTTCAATTCTAAATCTGGAAAGCGGTCATCGCCTTCGTAGCGAACCGCCATATAAAAGAGCATTCTCGCGACATCTCCTTTGACCCGGTTGTGAGGTTCGAATGAGTCGCTGTCGTAGAAGTTGCCCGGCGCTCCTTTGTATTCATTACCACCCGTGTCAAAATCTAAATTTCCGCGTGTGCTATTCGTTTGCACATCTGTCGCACGAAGGTGATGGAGATCTGTCCCAGGCCCTTGGCTTGTCCCGAAATTGCCGTGAGACTTGGCCCAGACATGCTCCCGGTTCCACTGGCCCACATTTCCGCCATTCGACTGCTTTGAGCGGGAAGCACCACTATAAAGCAGCAGCACATTGTTTGGGTTATTGGGGTCTTCATCTGTTTCCTTTAATGCATTCCAAACCTGGCTGTAGGAGAGCTGCGTATGATCATCAATGATATCGTGTAAGGCTTTCTTAAGAGCGGGTCCTGACTTGCCAGCAGCAGATTGGTAATAGGAATCGATTTGACTTGTGGCGGCAGTTTGCGTTTGTTGTGCAGATGTTTCGTTTTGAAGCTGTAACGGGGAAAAGGTGATCGTTTGACTAGGTTCACTCAGATTGAAACCTTGAGCATTAGCAGCTGGAGGCAGCGGGGCGGCGAATGTGCCGAATATCATGATTCCGGCGGCCACAGTTCCAAATAAAGTTCTTTTCATTCGATTTCCTCCTTGATAGGGAATGTATTCTCTTTATTTCTATCATATTACCATGAAGAAATAAATGGATTCCTCGTAAATTTTATGTAATAAGTTCGTAGGAAAAGAGATTGCTATTTTAAGCGCATTCCTGTATAAGTGGGCTTATAAGAATGGACAGCAAGGGAGAGGATGGATCACGTGAAAGAACTGCAAACACCTTCAAGAACGATTATGACACCGGGACCCGTAGAAGTAGACCCGAGAGTACTCCGTGTAATGAGCACGCCTATTCTCGGTCAATTTGATCCAGCATTTACACACATTATGAATGAAACAATGACCTTATTGCGGTCACTTTTCCAAACAGAAAACAAATGGGCTTATCCAATCGACGGTACGTCACGTTCAGGGCTTGAAGCTGTGCTCGCCAGTATGATTGAGCCGGGAGATTCAATGCTTGTGCCTGTCTTTGGCCGTTTCGGTCACCTGCTCATTGAAATAGGACAGCGCTACGGTGCTGAGGTACATACAATGGAATGTGAATGGGGGACGGTTTTTGATCCTGACGACATCATCAAAGAAATAAAGCAGCTCAAGCCTAAAATCGTTGCCATGGTTCATGGGGAAACATCCACCGGGCGATTACAGCCGCTCAAGCAAATCGGGCAAGCATGCCGGGCTCTTGGTGCGCTGTTTATTGTAGACGCTGTGGCAACCATTGGCGGTGTCGAGGTAAAAGTGGACGAATGGAAAATAGATGCGGCGATTGGCGGCACGCAGAAATGTTTATCTGTTCCATCAGGTATGTCACCTATTACGTATAATGACCGGGTCGCAGCTGTCATTGAATCGAGAAAGAAAGTAGAAAAAGGCATTGCGACACAGGATGAATTACAAAAACAAATGGACATTTCTCCAATCAAAAGCAATTATTTTGATTTAAGCCAGCTTCAGGATTATTGGAGCCCAAGACGATTAAATCATCATACAGAAGCGACAACGATGCTCTATGCACTGCGAGAAGGGGTTCGTCTTGTGCTGGAAGAAGGGCTGTCTGAACGTTTTCAAAGGCACGCATTTCATGAGAAAGCCTTGATGAAAGGTCTTGAAGCAATGGGGCTTGAATTGTTTGGTGATCCAGATTGTAAAATGCCGGTTGTGACTTGTATTGTCATTCCAAGTGGTATTGACGGAGAAGCGGTCCGTGCCGACCTGCTCCATCATTTTGGGGTTGAGATTGCAAGCTCCTTTGGACCACTTGCCGGCCGTATATGGAGAATTGGGACAATGGGCTACAGCTGCCGAAAGGAAAATGTGCTGTTTGTGTTAGCAGGGCTTGAAGCGATCCTCATCAAACATGGTGCGTCTATCCATTGCGGAGCAGGGCTTCAGGCGGCTCTTTCTATCTATGAACAAGCTGAATAACGATATCTAAAATACCCGCCATTGGCGGGTATTTTTATTTTGGAAAAGAACGCTAATTTTTGAAAAACTAGACTTATAGATGAGGTTATCGCTATACTGGAGAAGTTCTCACCATTTTTGTCATCATTTTCATTTATTTTGCAGAAAGAGGTTTTTATATGAAGAAGATGGGCAGATTATACATTTTGATGCTCAATATTTTTATTGCCATGCTTGGCTTTGGCCTCATTGTACCTGTTATGCCGAGTTACATCGAAGCCTTTGGTGCAACAGGGAAAACACTCGGTTTTCTTGTCGCTGCAACAGGTTTTACACAATTTGCGTTATCGCCGGTTGCCGGGGCACTGACCGATCGATTTGGACGAAGAAAATTGATCATTGCGGGGATTGCGGGTTTTACGATTGCTCAGTTTATTTTTGCTTTTGCTGATCAGCTTTGGATGCTGTTCGTGTCTCGGTTTTTAGGCGGTGCTGCCGGGGCTTTGCTTATGCCGGCCATGTTTGCATACATCGCTGATATCACAAGTGAAAAGGATCGAGGGAAAGGAATGGGTCTATTCAGTGCAGCGATGACACTAGGTTTTGTCATTGGGCCGGGCGTAGGCGGCTATTTGGTTGAGTACGGGATCGCATTTCCATTTCTTATTGCCGGTTCCTTTGCTGCTCTTTCTACTTTGTTATCCATCCTCTTCTTACCTGAAACATTAACAAAGGAAAAACAGGAAGAGGCGCGGCTCAACAAGGATATTCATTTCAATCCTTTTGTACAAATGATCGAGGGTCTAAGGACATCGTACGGCTTTTTGTTTATATTGGCCTTTGTCCTCAATTTCGGAATCATTCATTTTGAATCGATTTTCGGCTTATATGTAGACCAAAAACACGGATTTTCACCTAAAGATATTGCGTTTGTGATTACGGTTGCAGGTCTTGCCGGGGTGCTTGTCCAGGGTGCGTTAGTGAATGTTTGTGTGAAACGATTTGGGGAGATGAGAGTCGTGCGTTATGCGCTGTTAGGTGCGGCTTTCATGCTGATCGCCTGCCGTTATGCGACGTCCTTTTGGTTGATTTTTACAGGTTCGATTTTATTTTTATCGGCTACGTCATTCGTCCGTCCAGCCCTCAATACATTGCTGTCCAAGATGGCAGGCAATCAGCAAGGGGTAGCAGGCGGTCTCAATACATCCTTTATGAGTCTTGCCAATATCGTCGGACCGAGTCTGGCGGGTATATTATTTGATATGAATATTGAGTTTCCTTTTATGTTTGGAACACTGGTGCTTTGCGTAAGCTTCGCTGCATCCATCGTGTGGGGGAAAAAAGTGCAGCATACTCATGCAGCGCAAGGAAGATTGTAGTTGATCTACAGTCTTTTTTTATTGAATGAAATGTATTTAGAAAAATTTCAATTAGAAATAGTATATGTTTTATATTTTATCTAAATGAATAGTAGAGTTTATCAATATTTCTAAGAGAGAATCCATATATTTAGGTCTTTGGGATCGATAAAAGCTTGTTAATAAAATACTAAATTGTACATTTTATGTAAAAAGTGATTGATTGGTTTTTTCCGCAATGGTAACATCAATCTCGACAGCATGAGGTAACTGAGATAATCAAGAGAAAAGGGGATAGAAAATGAAGAAGTTTATTTTTGCCATTATATTTTTTATCGTCACCATGTTTAGTACAGCAGTGCCTTCAGCAGTTCATGCGGCAGAAATTGATCATGACAAAGTAGTTGGTTTTAGAGAAGTCAACCCAACAACTGTTACACAAAAAGCGGCGAAAAAATTTCAGCCTTATTTGAAAGTATGGCATGGATGTGTACCATTCCCAGCTGTAGATGCTGCTGGAAACACAAGCAGAGGGTTAAAAACGAGCGGTTCACATAATGGTGGATGCAGCAGTAATATCGGTCAAGTATATTCACGTTCAGATTGGTACAATGGCAGCTGGGCGATTATGTATGCTTGGTATTTCCCAAAAGATAATCCTTCACCAGGCTTTGGTCATCGTCATGATTGGGAATCCATTGTCGTTTGGATTGACAATCCAGCTGTAGCCAATCCGCGTGTTCAATCGATTGCTTACTCAGGTCATGGACAATATAAGAAAGTAGCACCGAGTGCAGCAAGTATTTTAGGGACAAATCCTTTAGTAGGTTATGATAGCAACTGGCCATTAAATCATGAGTTGAATGTAAGCGGCAATGTGAGCGGAAAAGGAATGCAGCCTTTAATTGGCTGGGATGATCTAACGCCGGCTGCAAGACATGCACTGAATACAACAGACTTTGGTAGTGCAAACGTACCTTTCAAAGATAGTAACTTTAAAAACAATTTAGCAAAAGCGTGGTATCGATAAGGGTTAACCATGATTAAAAACCGATCATCTAAAAATGATCGGTTTTTTTATAAACAAAATCGCATCATCTTTCATATTTCACGACAGGTGATTTTTCTTTATGAAGCGCACGAATCATCGCTTCATCTACGTGTAAATGCTCTTTCACTAATTGAGGCGGGGTTAAGGCCATCCACTGATTCAACGAAATATCTGCAAACCGGTCACTTTTAAAAATCTCTAAAAACCAAAGGCTCGTTTGGCCGATATTTTGGATGTAATGCCCCATGCCAAAAGGAACATATCCAACATCACCGGCTCTGTAATTAAAGGTGCGGGCAGTACCTCCTGCTCCAAAGACCGTCATTTTAGCTGTACCTGTTAAATAGTATTGCCACTCATCATTATTAGGGTGCCAGTGCATTTCTCTCATGCCGCCAGGTTTTACTTCAACAAGTGCAGCTGCAATCGTTTTTGAAATCGGGAAATTCCGTGAATCGACAATTCGGACGGTTCCGCCAGAGGTCGTTATCGGTTTTTGACGAAGAAGCTGGTGCGTAAATGGCGGCTTGATGCTGCCGTATGGATCAGATACCATTTGGCTTTCTAAGGATGACGGCGGCGAGCCTTGAAACATATAGCGCTGCTTTTTCGGAATATGGTCAAACAATTTCTTAGGAACACCAAAATTGGCGGAGAGAATCTCTTTCGGTGTATGGGCAAACCAGTCTGTAATCGTGAATGTATCAAATTCAGAAAAATCGCCATCATCAAATACAAGAAGGAACTCACAACCATCCTCAAGTCCTTGAATAGAGTGCGGGATACCAGGTGGAAAATACCACAAATCGCCTTCTTCTATATCAGCGATCATATTTCGCCCTTCTGCATCTACAGATGTGATGCGGGCTTTGCCTAAAATCATATACGCCCATTCCGCCTGCTTATGCCAATGAAGCTCACGAACACCTCCGCGTGTGAGCCGCATGTTGACACCTGCAATCGTTGTTGAAACTGGCAGCTCCCGCTTTGTAATTTCCCTCGACCAGCCGCCGTGATTCAAATGCATGTGTGTATCAGAAAATGAAAATTTTAAATTGGGGATTGTTCCGGCATCGGTTTTAGGGGGAACGAGCATATCTGGGTTCTCTATATCTCGAAGGACATCGCGCGGGCCTAAGTCGGTGGCACCCGCGCCATCCTTTCGAATGGGCTGCGGGATGTGACGGAGCTCATCATCCATTTATCATTCCTCCTTGAGTCTCATTTTTCTCCTCCAAACTATATGAAGTTTCAGAAGAAAAAATTCAATCAGGATGGGATGAGAGAAACATTTGAATACGGAATGCTAAGCGCAGCCGCAATGTTGCGTCAGAATCTTTTAAGCTGATTCGAAGCAATTCTTCACACTTCTCGAGGCGATAAATGACCGTGTTGCGATGAATGGACAATCGTTTGGCTGTTTCTGAAATGTGGCAATGGGTTTCTAAATAGACAGATAAGGTGTGAAGAAGGCTTTGATCGACTTGTGATGGTTCAGATAACGGGTGAAGGTGGAGCTGGTGAAACGTGATCATATCCTTTCTTGGAATGAGCCTTAGTAAATCTGGCACATCCTTCGCTTGATAAAATTGAATATATTCAGTACGCGATGAGAGATGTCCTGTTTGAAGAGCCTCTAATGCTTCATTGTAGCCTTCAGACAGATGGGAGATGAGGCAGCCTGTCAAGCTCACCCCAAAAGAAATAGTATGATTCACTTGCAGTTTAACAAGCATCTGCAACTGTTTTAAAAAAGAGCTGAGCCTGCCGCTAACCTCCGGCCAACTGCCAGTCTCCTCCATCAATACAACACCCATATCACCTTTGACAAACAGAAAGGCAGGAAATGGGCAGCTTGGAAGTGCACTTTCGAGCAGATCAACCATTTGATCTAAAACCATTTGCTGCTTCATAAAACATGTGGAATCACTGCGCTCGTCAAGCTGACAGATCATACATAGATAGCGGCATTCGGCGTTTAATTCAAACGTCTGAGCGAAATGTAAGGGATCTTGCTGAGAAGACGGTGTCCTCTCTATCCATCTACGAAAGCCCTCATTTCTAGCACGCTTGGCCGTTTGCACGGCGGCATATTGTCTCATACGTGCAATTGACATTTCGTTTACTGCTTTTGCAATGATCCCATGCAAAGTTTTATTCTGCGGGTGAATGAAAGAAGGGATGACCAGATAATCACATGTTTGTTCGTTTAGATCAATTGGAAAGATGGAAAAGGTTTGTTTTGCATGTATCATTGAAAAAGAATGAGTTGTCCTGCTTTGGAAAAAGGGGAGAATGTGCATCCATTCTGGGCTCGTGATCATGGGGTGCGAGGTATAGAGAATACGTCCATGCTGGTTAAACAAATAGATGGGCTTGTGAATCTTTTTGGCCAATTCTTGTAAAATTTCAAACTGATTATCGTCTATGTTCATATCCACTGGGTCTCCTTTATTGGTGAAGATGAATAAAAAAATGGACAATCACTGTCAACATCTCTGATATGCATTTTATGTTATCAGCTAAAATCATTTTAGATAGAAAGTTGTCAATTCATATAACAAACAAACAGAGCGTCAGGACACCAGTCATCTTCATTCAGAATTACGAGCAAATATGATATGTTGTAGACAGAAGAATTTCTTTCAGAAATATGGGTATCACAAGGAATAAAGGCTTTGATGTGAGGAAGCCGTCTATACATGAGAGTGGCAAGAGGTGAGAAACATGATTTATATCGGATTAACTGGCTGGGGAGATCATGACAGTCTTTATCCGCCGAGAATCGGCAGCGCGCAAAAGCTGTTTCACTACGCATCAACGTTTCCGATTGTGGAACTGGATGCCAGCTTTTATGCGGTTCAGCCTGAGCGTAATCATGAAAAGTGGATAAAGGATACGCCAGATGACTTTCAATTTGTTGTGAAAGCATACCAAGGAATGACTGGACATCAAAGGGGCGAAATTCCGTTTGCTTCGAAGGAGGACATGTTTGATGCATTTATTCTTTCGCTGACTCCGCTCATTCGTGAAGGGAAACTGGCCATGGTGCTCTTTCAATTTCCACCTTGGTTTGATTGCAAAAAAGAGCACGTCCACTATTTAAGATGGTGTAAGGAGAAGATGGGCGATATTCCATGTGCACTCGAATTCCGAAACCGTACATGGTTTTCAGAGGAATTTTATGAGCAGACTTTGTCCTTTATGGAAACGGAAGGATGGATTCATTCCGTCTGTGATGAACCGCAAGTCGGAGAAGGCTCCATTCCGCCAGTCATACAAGCTACACACCGTGATAAAACCTTGGTCCGATTTCACGGGAGGAATAAACAGGGCTGGCTTCACCCGGCAGACCATGAGAATTGGCGTGAAGTAAGATACTTATATTTATATAATGAAGCTGAATTAAAAGAGTGGAAAAAGAATCTCGACATCCTGCATCAGCAATCGAAAGATGTCTATGTCGTGTTTAATAATAACTCTGGCGGAGATGCAGCGGCGAATGGCCAGCAGATGATTGATTTGCTGGATATCACCTATTCAAACCTGTCTCCGAAGCAGTTAGATTTATTTAGTTAACCGAGAGCTGACTGAAGCTTTCAACCTGAATGAGACGGTCAGTGACAACTTGAGGGAGAGATCAACATGCTGCAGAAGCTATGGTTATATCATACAAACGACTTGCACAGCCACTTTGAGAACTGGCCAAAAATTGCAGCTTATATTGAAGAAAAGCGTCAAGTTCACGATCAGATGCTCTTGTTTGATATTGGCGACCATATGGATCGAGTGAACCTCGTATCCGAAGCGGATTATGGAAAGGTAAACGTCAAGCTCCTCAATCAGCTTGGCTATGATGGAGTCACGATCGGGAATAATGAAGGCATTACGCTGCCACATGATCAGCTGGATCACTTGTATGAGAATGCACAATTTCCAGTGGTCCTGTCTAATTTATTTGAGAAAGGCAAAAGGCCATCATGGGCAAAGCCCTATCATATGATCACAATGGAAAACGGACTGAAGATATGTCTCTTAGGCGTGACCATTGCGTATACACCTGTATATGAAAAGCTGGGCTGGAACATTACTGATCCGTTTGACAGCATACGGGACATGCTGCAGGAAGTGAAGGGACAGGCAGATGTCATTGTGCTTTTATCCCATCTTGGTATCATCCATGATCGAGAGGTCGCCCGTGATTTCCCTGACATCGACATCATCCTAGGCTCACACACGCATCATCTGTTAGAACAAGGTGAAATGGACAATGGTGTGCTGCTTGCATGCGCTGAAAAGTATGGGCATTATATTGGCTGTGTTGAGCTGACGATCGATACAGCGCGCAAAGAGCTGATAGAGAAAAAAGCGACAGTACAGTCAGTAGATCAGCTCATCAGTGAATCAGATGAAGCCATCACCACCTTACAGCAAGCAGAAAGAAGAGCGAAAGCACTCATGCAGGAAAAAGTGACAACGATTGAGTCGAAGCTAGAAACGAAATGGTTCGACGAATCTCCGCTTCCGCAGCTCTTAACAGATGCCATTAAAGATTGGTGCGGAGCAGATATTGGCATGATGAATGCAGGTATGGTGCTTGATTCATTAGAGGCAGGGATCGTCACAAGAGAAGAAATCCACCGGATATGTCCGCATCCCATTAATCCCATTCGGGTGACGCTTACCGGTCAACAGCTGATCGAAACAGTTCGACGGGGCTGTGAAGAAAAAATGGAACAGCTGCGCATCAAAGGCTTCGGATTTAGAGGTGAGCTAATGGGGAAAATGCTATATAGCGGACTCAGCTATACGTTAGAGGAAGGCGATGCCAAACGGGTGAAGGATGTCTTTGTACATGGTCAATTGATCAAAAAAGACGCCTCCTATACAGTTGGCACAGTCGATATGTATACATTAGGCTCTCTTTTTCCTCATATCCGTGATCACGAACACATTGAATATTTCATGCCTGAATTTTTACGTGATGTTCTGACATGGCGCTTGAAGGAAGCCAATTGAAATCCGCTTCAGCCTAACAACACGCGCCCTCTTTTCACATAGATTGTGATGAGAGGAGTGAAGGGATTTGGTGAATTTAACACCTATTACAATTGATGGCCATTCCTTTACAGCGGTCACCGTCAAGCTGCCGAAGACAAATTTTATGGCAGTATCAAATGAACATGGGTATATTATGTGCGGTGCACTGGATGTCGGGCTCTTGAATGAAAAGCTTGCAGATAGAGGAATTATTGCAGGAAGAGCAGTTGGTGTAAGAACCATTGAGCAATTGCTCGATGCTCCTTTAGAATCTGTGACATACGCCGCAGAAGCGCTGGGCATCTCAGCTGGAACAATTGGAAGAGATGCATTATTAAAAATGGTGAAATAAAATAGAGAGATGATTCCTATCCCCCCGCCTGTCTGCATACACATGTAATGGAGAAGGGGGGATTTTTTATTGAGAATGAACCGCCGTTATCGCCCCTACAAGAAGGGCCCTTTGCCATTTCGTTACGTCATGCTGCTTGCGATCTTATTCTTTGTGCTCTCAACCGTAATTAGTTTATTTTTTATCAACCGATCCATTAAACCTACCCTTATTCACATTGCTGAACTAGAAACAGAGCGCATCGCCAATCACCTCATACAATATTCAGTGCAAGACTTTGCAGATGATCAGGAGAATATGAAGGATATGGTGGTCATGAATACAAGTGAGAACGGAAAAGTGACGACCATCGATTTTAATGCGCAAGCAACATCGAAAGCAATGGCTGACCTCTCGCGTCATCTTCAAAAAAATTTAGAGGACATTGAAAAGGGGAACTTTCAAAAAGAGGCAAAAGAAGCATTAAAGGATCAAACAGATGGACATGACGGCATTATATATAACATTCCGCTTGGGCAAGCATCTGGAAATGCACTCATCGCCAACCTCGGACCAAAAGTGCCTGTGCGCTTTAGTGTGATTGGTGATCCGCATACGGACGTTGAAAAAAACATTAAGCCTTATGGCATCAACAATGCCTTGATTGATATTAGTGTTCTGATCGAGGTCAAGGTAAGAGTCATTATCCCATTTGCTTCTGAAACAATCGTAGTTAAAAACTCTGTTCCTGTCTCCATACAAGCCGTTCAAGGAGACGTACCAGATTATTATAATGGCAGCGGAACAAACTCAGGTGCTCCATCAATTGTTCTCCCAGAGAAAAAGGAGAAAAAGGAATAACAGCCCAACAATGATTGGGCTGTTTTTTTACGATTTTCGTTTCCGTTCAGCTCTTTCCCACGCCCTCAAATGAGGATATGGATCAAATGACCATTCCGTTCTGCCGTTGTCTTTGTACATGCCATAGTGAAGATGCGGCGGAAACTTTCCTGCAGTGCCTGGAGGACCGTAACCGGAGCTTCCGACAGATCCAATCACCTGGCCAGGTTCAACAATTTGACCTGTCTTGAGTCCTTTCGCAAAGCCATTTAAGTGAGCGAAGTAATGATAATGATTATGAATATCTCGAATGCCTATCCGCCAGCCGCCAAAACGGTTCCAGCCTTTCATTTCAATCACGCCATACGATGTCGCACGAACGGGAAGTCCATAATGGGCAAATAAATCGGTTCCCTCATGAATTCTTCTGCCTCCAAACCCTCTCGCATCTCCCCAGGTACTTCGGTAGCTGTAGTCAGCTCCAACTGGAAGAGGAAAAGCATGCTTTCCAAGATCAAGATGGCCGTAGTGCTTATATAGCTTCATAAAAGATGAAATGATTCCAACGGTTTGATCACGTCCATAATAGTCCCATAAGCCAATTTTTAATTGATCAATGCTGCTGCCGTAGTGAAGCAAGTATTGAGCAAACGTGAACAATACATCCTCATCGTCATCGCTGCTTGCTTTGCCATCCCCATTTCCATCAAGACCAATTCCGTCAAACACTTTAATGCTTAAAGGAGAGGTATCCTGTTTATTCGGGTTTTCTGGTCCAATCCACATTTCCCGGGGAATGTAGATGCCAATGACGCCTTTTTGTTTCGGTAAATCTCTTCTGCTTTTTCGAATATTGTGTTCATACTGATCAACTGCAGCAAGTACATACCATGGAACCTGTGTTGTGATGGAGACTTTTTCATATAGGGCCATTCTTTGCTTCAATTCATCTGGCTGCTTGCCCGTCCCTTTTGCATGAACAGGTAAAGGGAGCATTGAAAGAGCAATCATGATGGCTAAAACCACTTTCACAAACGTCCATCTCCTTTCATCGAGCATTGTCTTCTACCGTTTAGTGTGGTTAGATCACTCTATTTCATAAGAAGAAAATGTTAGTAATTTTCTTCTGTTTTTTTAGGAGGCTTTTGGGTATTTTTGCAGCTCATTCCCTTGTTGTTCAATCTGTACTATGTTAAAGTGTCTAAAGAAAAGGCTTTAGGCCGAAGATTCAATTTTTTGCAGCTTCTTGGCTGCATCCATCGTATATAGCAGGAAGATTTTTGTAGATGCACCTTTAACGAATTCATATGGAGATGATGGAATTGGCAAAGAAGGAAGAGCACGTAAGAAAACCGGACTGGCTTAAAATTAAGCTGAATACGAATGAAAACTATACCGGTTTAAAGAAAATGATGCGGGAAAACAACCTGCATACCGTTTGTGAGGAAGCAAAATGTCCGAATATTCATGAATGCTGGGCAGTGAGAAGAACCGCTACATTTATGATCCTTGGATCTGTTTGTACGCGCGCATGCCGTTTCTGTGCGGTGAAAACTGGACTTCCGACTGAGCTTGACCTGCAAGAGCCAGAACGCGTGGCAGATTCAGTAGCCTTAATGAATTTAAAGCACGCTGTCATAACAGCGGTTGCAAGGGATGATCAAAAGGATGGCGGAGCAGGTGTGTTCGCTGAAACCGTTCGTGCGATTAGAAGAAAAAGCCCATTCACGACCATTGAAGTTCTCCCTTCAGATATGGGCGGTAATTATGATAACTTGAAGACGTTAATGGACACTCGTCCTGACATTTTAAATCACAACATTGAAACAGTTCGCAGATTAACGCCAAGAGTTCGTGCGCGTGCTACATATGATCGTTCATTAGAATTCTTGCGTCGTGCAAAAGAAATGCAGCCAGACATTCCAACAAAATCAAGCATTATGATTGGACTTGGTGAAACGAAGGAAGAAATCATTGAAGTCATGGATGATCTTCTTGCCAATAATGTGGATATTATGGCGATTGGCCAGTATTTACAGCCTTCGAAAAAGCATTTGAAAGTTCAAAAATACTACCATCCGGATGAGTTTGCAGAGCTGAAGGAAATTGCGATGTCAAAAGGTTTTAGCCACTGTGAAGCTGGGCCGCTTGTGCGCTCTTCCTACCATGCAGATGAACAAGTAAACGAAGCGTCTAAAAAGCGTCAGGCGCAAGCATAA
Source organism: Bacillus sp. FSL P2-0069 (assembly GCF_038593315.1). Taxonomy (NCBI): domain Bacteria; kingdom Bacillati; phylum Bacillota; class Bacilli; order Caryophanales; family Bacillaceae; genus Bacillus; species Bacillus sp. FSL P2-0069. The sequence goes on along the minus strand of NZ_CP151984.1, from coordinate 2,857,960 downwards.
CAAAGAAAACGCCAGAGCTCTCTGGCGTTTTTTCTCGTATTAATTTTGGCCGTAAGGGGCGTTTCTTCTCATCGTACGGTCGGCATTCGTCATCCCATTTGCATCTTCTTGATTCGATATGTTCCCGCCTTGAGGGGAATACTTCATTTGCTGAATCGTTTTGGTTAAAATTTGGTCAAAATCACGTGAATTGGTTTGAAGACGTGAAAAATTGGCAATGGATTGAAAGTGCTCTGGATTATCAGAGACGTATACATGATAATAACGAGGGAGAACAGAAACCGCCGTTTTCTTTACTTGATCGGCAGATTCATCACGGTTTTTGTTTCCTGTTCGATACACGATGAGTGCATCCTCATCTGTCACAAGTGTGGCTGCATCTTTGATGTTTGGCAGCTGCACCGTTAGACTTGTAATCACGTGGGCAAGATGCTCACGATTTAAAGCAGGGGTTCTTTCTTTTTGATCCGTTACTTGCTGGCGCTGATAACGAACATATCCTGCTCTGTTTGTATCTGCTTCTGGCATGTTGGAATTATTTCCTTCATGACGATCCGACAGACGGATGGTTTTACTTGAAGAATCTTCATCCACTTGCCGGTTCATACCTGATTGAAAGCCGCACCCGCCTAAAAGCATGCTGAGGAGAATCGCGGCTGTTAGTTGTTTCTTCATAAATGTGACCTCCTTTTTCCTTTAGCTTCGTCTAAATCGGAAAAAACATGCTTTAGCAATTGATGGAGTTCTTCCAATGAATTATCATTAAAGATGGATCGTTTAAAAAGAGGTGAGAAGATGATCGTCGTTCAGAATGCTACCTTTGATCTTGTAAGAGATATCAAAGACGGCTTTAATGAAGAAGCGTTTAAAGCAAGGTACTCAGATATTTTAAATAAGTATGATTATATTGTGGGGGACTGGGGCTATAATCAGCTCAGGCTGAAAGGGTTCTTTGATGACCAAAACCAAAAGGCCACATTTGATACTAAAATCAGCACACTCGATGAATACATTTATGAATACTGTAATTTTGGCTGTGCCTATTTTGTCTTAAAGCGAATCAGAAAATAACGCAAAGGGGAGCGTCATAATGTATTTCGTAGACAGAAAAAAGATTGAAGAGACATTACGTTTTTTCGAGGAGCAATATGGATTGATGCAGAGTCATCAAACATGGACAAGTCCTCTTGAGAAAAAAGCGCTGGAACGAATTGTTCATTTGCTCGTCGAATGTATTCTTGATACTGGAAATGACATGATTGATGGCTTTATTATGCGTGATCCAGGAAGCTATGATGACATCATGGATATACTTGTTGATGAAAAGGTTGTACCAGAAGTGGAAGGAAGTCAGCTGAAAAAGCTTGTCTCATCCCGCAAAACACTTGTGCAGCAATATCAGGAAGTGGTTCATCATGACTTATTGCAGGTGATCAGCGAAGTAGAGCAGGCGCTAGAGGTCTTTCCAAGCCGCATCCGTACCTACTTGGAACAGGAGCTTGGCCCAGTATCAGCGTTTAAATAAACCATTGGAGTTGTGAGCATCATGAAATACAAAGGCTATTTAATTGATTTAGACGGGACCATGTATAAAGGAACAGAAAAGATCGAGGAAGCAGGTCAATTTGTTCAAAAGTTAAATGAATTGAACATCCCTTACTTGTTTGTCACGAATAACTCATCACGTACGCCAAAGCAGGTAGCGGAAAAACTCGTTTCATTTGATATCCCAGCAACAGAAGAACAAGTGTTTACAACAAGTATGGCGACGGCCAATTATATTGCTGAACAAAAGAAAGATGCGTCAGTTTACGTGATCGGTGAAGAAGGAATCAAGCAGGCCATTGAAGAAAAGGGGCTGACGTTTGGTCAGGAAGACGCTGATTTCGTTGTTGTTGGAATTGATCGGGGCATTACATATGAAAAATTAGCAGTAGGTGCGATTGCCATTCGTCAAGGCGCACAATTTGTCTCAACAAATGGAGATATAGCTATTCCAACAGAAAGAGGGCTTTTGCCAGGGAACGGCTCGTTAACATCCGTACTGACCGTGACGACAACGATTCAGCCGACATTTATCGGAAAGCCGGAATCCATTATTATGGAACAAGCGATGCGTGTACTTGGGACAGATGTGTCTGAGACGCTCATGGTGGGTGATAATTATGATACGGATATTATGGCAGGAATGAATGCAGGAATGGACACATTACTCGTCCATACAGGTGTGACAACAAAAGAGCTGCTTCAGAAGTATGAAAAGCAGCCAACCTATGTCATTGATTCATTATCCGAGTGGATCGAGCGATTATCATAAAAAAGAGGACAAGCGTTATGCGCGCGTCCTCTTTTTCTTTATTCCGCATTTCTTGCACTATGTGCCAACCTGCTTGATGCGGCAGCAGCAATAGCGCCAACAATGTCATCTAAAAAGGTGTGGCATTCGCCTGTGGATTTATCGTTGAGTTTCCCCAGAATACCTGGTTTTTCTTTATCGATATATCCGTAATTTGTAAAGCCGATTGAACCATAAATATTGACGATAGCAAAGGATAAAATTTCATCAACGCCATACAAGCTTTCGTCCGTTTCAAGTATTGATTGAAGCGGCTCAGTCAGCTTCTTTTGCTCGGCGAGTACGTCTAGTTCAACGCCCGTTAATATCGCATTTTGGACTTCACGTTTTGCGATGACACGCTCCACATTGTGGATGCACTCTGTCATGTCTAAGCCAGGATGATATTTTTCCTGTAAAAAGTAGACAAGGTCTGCTATATCTTGAATGGTTACGCCTCGTTCTTGTAAACGGCGTCTTGCTGTTTTTTCTACTTCGTTCATCTCATGATGATGCGGCATGTATTCCTCACCCAATCCTCGTAATTTGTCCACAACGTGTAAAAAGCTTCGGATAGTAAATAGTATTCATAAATCCCTCAACCTGCGACTACGATATGATAAGAGATTGATCATAGGAACGCAGGTGAAAACATGAAAGAAACCATTTATCACACATTTGGTATTGATGTTCGTCAATTTACGCCATATGGCAGTTATCAGAGCTTTCAAACGGCGGAGGCTCTCTTCCTCATTGTTACTGTGTCTCATTTGCGAGAAGAAGAACTCTCGGAGTTGTATCATATCAGTCAGTATTTACTGAATGCTGGAGACCCATACGTCGCTGTGTTTGAATTAACAAATGAAGAGAAACCCACCTTTACTCATGGGAAGGAGCAGTATGCTTTATTAAAAGCAGCGCCTCCGCTCTCAAGCCGCTCGTTTCAGCAAGCGTCAGAACTGGCAGCCTTTCATGTCAGGGGAAGAGGCTTTCCATATGAAGTATCCGAAACAAAACGTGTCGGTGCCTGGAAGGAATTATGGGCAAAACGATTAGATCAGCTCGAAGGCTTTTGGATGCAGCAAATGCATCAAAAACCGCTGGAACGGTTTGAACAAAAATTCATTGAATCGTTTCCGTATTATCTTGGATTAACGGAGAATGCCATTCAATATTTAGTCGATACTGAGCTTGATGATGAACCGAAAGAAGGTGACTCAGGCACTGTCTGTCATCAGCGCTTTTCACGTATGACATGGCCGCATGAGCAGCCGCTGCGTTTACCTGTGGATTGGGTCTTTGATCATCCAACCCGTGATATTGCCGAATACTTAAGAGAGACCTTTGTACAGCATAAGGAGGATTTAATTGAAGAAGGCTTTTCCTTTCTTCAGCAATATGAGGAGGTGACACCTCTTTCCTCCTTTTCAAAGCGTTTGTTATACAGCCGCCTGCTGTTTCCGCTTCATTACTTTGAAATTGTGGAAGGCTACTATATGTCAGGAGAAAATGAAAAGTCATACTATGAAGAGCGGTTAGATTACGTCTTAAATGATGCCAATCGCTATGAATACTTTCTAAAGGTCTTTCAAGAAATGAGTGCCATGCGAAGCGGCGGGAGCCCCATTCCGGCTGTTGGCTGGATTCAGCCTGCAGCTGATTTGAAGTTTCAGTGAACAGAGGAAACGTCTCTTTTCTCTTGAGGCGTTTTTCGTTATGCTTAAAGAAATCAATTAAAGGAGTGTTCTTCTTGCCAAAACCTTATGTCTATATCACAAGAAAGCTGGATGAAGCATCACTTACACCATTAAAAGAAGTCGCTCATGTTGAGATGTGGCAAAGCGAGGATGAGCCGTGTCCAAGAGAAGAGTTAGAAACACAAGCTGCTAAAGCGGATGCGCTTCTCACCATGCTGTCAGATCAAATAGATGAGCCGCTAATATCAAAGGCTCCAAATATCAAGGTGGTCGCAAACCTTGCTGTTGGCTATGACAATATTGATCTTGAAGCAGCCAAAAAGCACGGAATCACCGTATGTCATACACCAGACGTCTTAACAGAATCGACGGCGGATTTAGCCTTTGCTCTTCTGATGGCGTCAGCTAGACGCATTGTCGAGGCGAGTGATTGGATTAAGGATGGAAACTGGACAGGCTGGGGGCCGCTTCTTCTTGCCGGTGCTGATGTTCATCACAAAACGCTCGGGATTGTCGGAATGGGCAGCATTGGAACAGCACTTGCCAAGCGGGCCAAAGGCTTTAATATGAATGTCCTTTATCATAATCGTTCAAGAAAACCCGAAGCAGAAGCGCAGCTTGGCGTGACCTATGCGGCTTTTGAGGAACTGCTCAAGCAGTCTGATTTCATCGTCTGTCTGACGCCGTTAACCCCGGAAACGAAAGACATGTTTAATGAAAAAGCATTTGATCTGATGAAGAACTCTGCTTATTTCATTAACGTATCAAGAGGACAGACTGTGGATGAGGATGCTTTATACGAGGCTGTCACAACAGGAAAAATTGCCGGCGCTGGTCTGGATGTATTTAGACAGGAACCTGTCAGTCCGTCTCATCCGTTAACGACATTACCTAACGTCACAGTACTTCCTCATATTGGAAGTGCTAGTGTCGAAACAAGAAAAACAATGATGCGTTTATGTGCTGAAAATATTGCGCTTGTCTTACAAGACGAGCCAGCCAAAACGCCGGTTCGTTTATAATATAAGGCTTCCCGGTGTTCGGGAGCTTTTCTAACAAAAATATTTCGAAAATATAGAATCTTGATATAAATAGCTGTTAAGCGGTTTCATTCTGACAATCTCTTATTTTATTACCTTGTCAAAATGAGGATACCCCTTTATAATGTGTGTACATTGAATGTCTGTGTAAGGTTAACAAATGTCTTTTTAGAGAGGACATTTACGTAGAAAGGTGGAATTTCAGGTGAAGGCAATTCGAGTTGGGCTATTAGGATTAGGAACAGTGGGAAGCGGTGTCGTAAAAATTATCCAAGACCATCAGGATAAATTAATGCACCAAATCGGCTGTCCGGTATTAATACAAAAAGTGCTTGTGAGCAATCCCGATAAAAAAAGAGATGTGGATGTCGCAAGAGAGGTCTTCACAACTGAAGTATACGATGTGATTAGAGATCCAGAGGTCGACGTCATCATTGAAGTGATGGGCGGCATTGAAGAGACAAAACAATATTTAATAGATGCGTTGAATGAGAAGAAGCATGTCATTACAGCCAATAAAGATTTAATGGCGCTTTACGGTACGGAGCTTTTACATGTAGCGAAAGAAAATGGCTGTGATCTTTATTATGAAGCAAGTGTCGCCGGAGGAATTCCGATTCTGCGTACGCTGGAGGAAGGGCTGGCCTCTGACCGAATCACGAAGATGATGGGGATTGTGAACGGTACAACGAATTTTATTTTAACGAAAATGAATGTCGATAAAAGCGCATATGAGGATGTCTTAAAAGAAGCACAGGATCTAGGCTTTGCAGAAGCAGATCCGACAGCTGATGTAGAAGGGCTGGATGCAGCAAGAAAAATGGCGATTCTTGCAAGACTCGGCTTTTCCATGAATGTAGATTTAGAGGACGTCAAGGTGAAAGGTATTTCTGATATCTCTGATGAGGATATTAATTTCAGTAAGCGGTTTGGCTATACAATGAAGCTGATCGGAATTGCTCAGCGGGACGGAGAGAAAGTAGAGGTCAGCGTTCAGCCAACTTTACTTCCTGATCATCATCCATTATCATCCGTCAACAATGAATTCAATGCGGTGTATGTCTACGGAAGTGCTGTAGGAGAAACGATGTTTTACGGACCTGGAGCAGGAAGTCTGCCAACGGCAACAGCTGTTGTATCAGACTTAGTCGCAGTAATGAAAAACATGCGCCTTGGCGTGAACGGAAGCGGATTTATCGCACCGCAGTTTGAGAAGAAGATCAAATCCTCATCAGAAATATTTGCTCAGCAATTTTTAAGAATTCATGTTAGAGATCAAGTCGGTGCATTCTCTCGCATTACATCTATTTTTTCTGAAAGAGGCATCAGCTTTGAAAAGATCCTTCAGCTTCCTGTGAAAGGACATGATGAGCTGGCTGAAATTGTGATTATTACACATCAGACCTCAGAAGAAGATTTCTCAAATATCCTGCAAAAATTAAACGACCTCGACGTGGTGGTTCAAGTGAAGAGCACGTACCGAGTAGAAGGGAACGGTTTAAGCCGATGAAATGGAATGGACTCATTGAAGAATTTCAAGAATTCTTACCAGTAAACGAATCTACACCTAAACTAACATTAAATGAAGGGAATACACCGCTGGTCCACCTCGCCAAGCTTTCAGAAAAGCTGGGGATTGAGCTTCATGTGAAAACAGAAGGCGTCAATCCAACAGGCTCTTTCAAGGATCGAGGAATGGTCATGGCCGTTGCAAAGGCGAAAGAAGAAGGCAATGATACGATCATGTGCGCCTCAACAGGGAATACCTCTGCAGCAGCAGCGGCTTATGCAGCCCGTGCTGATATGAAATGTATTGTCATCATTCCAGACGGGAAAATTGCCTTCGGTAAGCTTGCACAGGCCGTCATGTACGGAGCAGAAATCATTGCCATTGACGGCAACTTTGATGATGCACTGAAAATCGTCCGCAGCATCTGTGAAAAAGCGCCGATTGCCCTTGTGAACTCGGTCAACCCTTATAGAATTGAAGGACAAAAGACAGCGGCATTTGAAATCTGTGAGCAGCTAGGCTCTGCCCCGGATGTACTGGCGATTCCTGTTGGAAATGCCGGGAACATCACGGCCTACTGGAAAGGCTTCAAGGAATATCACGAGAAAAAGGGAACAGGACTGCCTGTCATGCGCGGTTTTGAAGCAGAAGGTGCAGCGGCAATCGTTCGAAATGAAGTGATTGAGCAGCCAGAAACAGTGGCAACGGCTATCCGTATCGGAAATCCAGCGAGCTGGAAACAAGCTGTGGCAGCCGCAGATGAATCAAACGGAAAGATTGATGAAGTGACTGATGAAGAAATTCTTCATGCATATCAATTGATTGCACGTGAAGAAGGTGTGTTTGCAGAGCCGGGCTCATGTGCGTCGATTGCGGGCGTTCTAAAGCAGGTGAAATCTGGAGAAATCAAGCCAGGCAGTAAAGTTGTTGCGGTACTAACAGGCAATGGGCTGAAAGATCCAAATACGGCTATCGATATTTCACAAATCAAGCCGGTCACACTCGATGCAGATGAAGATCAAATTCTTGAACACTTAGAAAAGGCCGCACGCGTATGAGTGAAGCCTCCATGCTTTTTTCAATCACAGTACCGGGAAGCACTGCCAATTTAGGACCAGGCTTTGATTCAGTTGGAATGGCGCTCAGCCGCTATTTAAAGCTATCGGTCTTTGACCATGATAGCTGGCTGTTTGAAGCAGAAACAGATGTCGTGTCTGGGATTCCATCAGGCACCGACAACCTGATTTACCAAACAGCCAAAAAGGTCGCAGATGACTTTGGAAAAACACTCCCGCCTGTTCATGTCAAAGTGTGGAGTGATATTCCATTGGCACGGGGGCTTGGCAGCAGTGCTGCTGCCATCGTGGCCGCCATTGAACTTGCCAATCAGCTTCTTGAATTAAACATGACAGATGATCAGAAGCTCTTTTATGCAAGTGAGGTAGAAGGTCATCCAGATAATGCGGGTGCCTCTTTATTCGGTGGTTTACTGATTGGTCTCCACGAAGAAGACAAAACACATGCCGTGAAAGTGCAGCATGTGGATGTAGATGTCGTCGTGGTGATTCCTTTTTATGAAGTGCTGACAAAGGATGCCCGTGATGTCCTGCCAGAGGATTTCTCCTATAAACATGCCGTCAGTGCGAGTGCTGTGAGCAACGTCCTAGTGGCCGCCTTAATGACGCAAAACTGGCCGCTTGTTGGAGAAATGATGAATAAGGATTTATTTCATCAGCCTTACCGCACAATGCTTGTGCCAGAGCTTTCAAAGGTAGAGCATGTCGCTTCTCTCAAAGGAGCCTATGGAACGGCTTTGAGCGGTGCTGGGCCGACGATCCTCACCTTAGTGGAAAAAGGGAAGGGAGAAGCGCTGAAAGAACAGCTTGCCCAAAACTTCCCGCATTGCGAAGTCGATTTGCTGACGGTGCCAGTAGAAGGTGTTGTCGTGCAGCATCATCCTGTTAATCAAGTAAAGAACGTGCTGTGAATCTGCACGTTCGCAGCGTGTAGACAAACCCTCGCATTCGTTGTCAGTCCTGCGCGCTGGTGCTCACGAATGTTCAATTCGCTCCGCGCCAGTGCTCGTTCTTCCTAGACTGCAAAGGTTTTCAGGTCACGCTGAAAAGAAGAAAAAGAGCTAAAATAAAGATCATTTTAGCCCTTTTTCAACAATCTAAGAACGTGCTGTGAATCTGCACGTTCTTTTTTTATGCTTGTTTTTATATGAAGAAGCAGGGATTATTATTTAGAGGATCGAACTATTTTTTAAGCATAAAAGGGGGAGATACGTTCATGAAGAAATTGATGACGGCAGAAGATTTAACGAAGATTGTTTCTGTTTCCCATCCGGTTTATTCACCAGATGGAAAAAAGGCAGTCTTTACAAAAGTCACTGTGAATGAGAAAAAAGACGATTACAACATCCATTTATGGGTTCGAAATGAAGAGACAGAGGAGCTGGCACAATGGACATTTGAGGATGGAAAGCATCATCAGCCAGTTTGGTCAAAAGACGGCAGGCAGCTTGCTTTTATTTTACAAAAGCCAAAGGAAGTCCCTCAGCTGGCGCTCATGAAGAGCGAAGGAGGCGGCGTGCGAACCTTAACGACGATTCCTTACGGAGTATCTCATCCTGTCTTTTCTCCAGATGGTGCTTTTCTTTATGCGGCTGTGTCATTGAAACAATCAGAATCTGTTCATGATGAAAAAAAGGAAGAGCAAGATGACTTTGCTCCAGCGGTATATGATGATTTGACCTATAAAGCAGATGGAAGAGGCTTTTTAGATGGGCGTGTCACGCAGATCGTGAAGGTGGATATCGATTCAGGAGAGATAGAGCCTGTCACGAGCGAGCAGGTTCATCATATGAATCATACGATTTCTCCTTGCGGCAAATGGCTTGCCTTTATTCAATTAAATCCACAGATACCTTACATAAGTGACGTGTGTCTTCTGTCATTAGAAGATGGTCAGACAAAAAAGATCACACAAGCAAATGGCGCTTATTCCACCGTATCTTTTTCTCCGAATGGAGAGAGTCTTTTGTATATTGGACATGAGCGTGAATTTCAAAATGCCACCTTCCCATCACTATGGTTGTATGATCTGAAGGAAGAAAAGACGGTTCAACTGTCAGAAATGCTCGATATGTATGTTGGGAACTGTATGGCAGGAGATAGCGTGATGGGAGAGGTCTATCAGCTTCCGCAGTGGACAAAGGACAGCCAAGGGTTTTTTGCGCTTGTTTCTGATCAAGGCAGTACAGGGATTTATTATTTCTCTATTGAAGGTTTAGCCTATCCTGTTCGACTAGAGGCGGAACATATCACCAATTTCAGCCTTCATCCAGATGAATCCAAACTGCTGCTCAGCCGGCTTTCACCTGTCTCACCAAGTGAGCTGTATGAGATGACATTAGGGGAGACAGAACTAAAGCAAATCACATTCGAGCATCATGATTTTCTAAAGGAGCATATCGTATCGGAACCTGAACCATTTTCTTTTCAGTCAAAAGATGGAGACGAGGTGCATGGCTGGTTTATGAAGCCTTCCAAGATGGAAGAGGGAAAGAAATATCCGCTCATTCTAGAGGTTCATGGCGGACCGCATGCGATGTATGGTCATACGTATTTTCATGAATTTCAAATGCTCGCTTCTGAAGGCTATGCCATCGTGTATATCAATCCGCACGGCAGTCATGGGTATGGACAGATGTTTACCGATCGCGTGAGAGGAAGCTATGGTGACGTTGATTATGACGATGTCATGCAGGCTGTTGATCATGTGCTCACAGCCTATGATTTCCTTGATGAAACAAGGCTTGGCGTGACAGGCGGCAGCTATGGCGGTTTTATGACCAACTGGATTGTCGGTCAGACCGACCGCTTTCGCGCAGCGGTCACACAGCGTTCCATTTCAAACTGGATTAGCTTTTATGGCATCAGTGATATCGGTTATTTCTTTACAAGGTGGCAGATTGATGGGGATATTTATGATTCTGTCGATAAGCTATGGGATGGTTCGCCGCTAAAATATGTGAAGCAGATGAACACGCCGCTGCTCATCTTGCACAGTGATGAAGATTATCGCTGTCCAGTTGATCAAGCAGAGCAGCTTTTTGTGGCCTTGAAGGAGCTTGGGAAAGACACAAGATTGGTCAAATTCCCGAAGGCATCTCATGATTTATCCAGAAGCGGCCACCCGGGGCAGCGTATTCAAAGACTGACTTTTATAAAGGAATGGTTTAGAGAAAAGCTAGCCTAATAAAAAACGACCCTTCAGCGTGCTGACAAACCCTCGCATTCGGTGTCAGTCCTGCGTGCTGGTGCTCACGAATAGAAAATTCGCTCCGCGCCAGTACTCGTCCTTCCTAGACTTCAAGGGTTTTCATATCACGCTGAAAAGAAGACAAAGGGCTAAAGCCTTTGTCAATCATGAAAAAAACGACCCAAATCGGGTCGTTTTCATGTCATATATGAATTAGAAAACCTGTTCAACTTCTACAACGCCAGGCACTTCTTCTAATAATGCGCGCTCAATACCGGCTTTCAATGTAATGGTTGAACTTGGGCAGCTGCCGCATGCACCAAGAAGACGTAATTTCACAATGCCATCTTCAATGTCTACAAGCTCACAGTCTCCACCATCACGTAATAGAAATGGACGAAGTTTGTCCAGTACTTCCTGTACTTGGTCTTTCATTTCGACTTCAGTCATTAGATATAATCGCTCCTTTCACAACATATCACCATTATATTCATCTGGACGATAAAAATCTATTGATTGGTTTCAAAGTTTCCTTTTCATTATAGCACAATCTCATCTTGAAACAAAAAGTGATTTTTGCTTTTTTCATCCAGAAAATTCAGCTAAAATGAAGTAAGAATAGGGGGCTTGTCAAATGAACAAAACCGTCGATCTTTATGTTTATGGAAGAGATGTACTGTGCGCCAGCTGCGTGAATCTGCCTTCTTCAAAAGATACGTTTGAATGGTTAGATGCAGCATTAAAACGAAAATATCCGAATCAGCCATTTCGCATCACATATATTGATATTGAGCACCCGCCAGAAAATGAACAACAAAAGGAATTGTCTGAACGAATTCTTGATGATGAATTCTTTTATCCGCTTGTCTTAGTAGAGGATCAAATCGTTGGAGAGGGCAATCCAAAATTAAAAGACATTTATCAAGAAATGGAGAAATACGGGTACAAGGAGAGCAGTGAATAAGCTGTTCTTTTTTTGAGGAAGAAAATAGAACAAACGTTCCATTTTGTGTTGAAAAAGAACGTTTGTTCGTTTATAATGAAATGAAAGGAGCGTGAGCATCATGAATTATTTACTGAAACAATCTCTTCATCAGCAAATACCGATTGAGATGATTTATATGAAGAAAAATGGAGAGTGCACAAAGAGAAAAATCATTGTCCACCGTCAAACGGATCAGCTCATCCAAGCATATTGTTTATCGAAAAAGACGATGAGAACCTTTCGTAAAGACTGCATCCTTGCCCTTGCTCCGATCAAATGGACCCACTCATCGGCACATGCCGTTTCATAGAAAAAAGCTCCCTCATCATGAAGGAGCTTTGAGAAAAAATTCACATAATTTTAGCCGTTGTGATGTTTGTACATCCAAAGGAGTCCAGATTTCAGGAGTCTTGGCACCCGCCCAACAAGTGGACGATCAGCCACTAAGCCAAAGCCGGCTTTTTTCCCTAAAGAACCTAAAACACCTTTTAGCTTAAACTGTGGATAAGCCTCAGGAAGCGGCTCATTTTTCCAGCGTTTTTGCAGCGATTGGACAATTTGTTCTGCCTGCGCCTCAGCAAGCTGTGCACTTGGGGCATGCGGCAGACTTGCGCAGTCACCTACAACATATACATGCTCATCCCCTGGGAGGTTGTGATGAGGAGTTAATACGACGCGGCCTTGTGCGTCTTTTTCAACATCCATCTCACGTACCACTTTGCTTGGCTGTATTCCTGCTGTCCACACGATGACATCTGCTTCAATCGCGTCATCATGGTTGTAAACGACACCTTCTTCAACCTTTGTAATATTGGCACAGTTAATGATCTTTACGTCATTTTCTTCAAACCACTTTTGCACATACAAACTTAATCTTTTTGGGAAGCTCGATAGAATCAGCTCTCCGCGGTCGAAAAGAATAATGTTTAAATCAGCACGGCTTTCTCTTAGTTCACTGGCCAGCTCTACCCCGCTAAGTCCAGCACCGACGATGCCAACCGTTGCACCTGCGCTCAAATTGTTTAATTTGTTATACGCATGTCTTGACTGATCAATGGTTTGAATGCTGTATGTATGTTCTTTCGCACCAGGGACATTATGATACTTGTCCTCACAGCCGAGTCCAATCACCGTGTCATCATACGGAATCGGTTCACGGTCGCTGAATAAAATCTGTTTGTTTTCAATATCAATTTTTTCTACTTCCCCGTATTGAATATCCAGCTTCGGATGCTCTGGAAAAGATACTCGAATGTGATGATCAGAGATCGTTCCAGCAGCAAGTGCATAATATTCTGTTTTTAAACAGTGGTAAGGATTTCGATCAATTAATGTGATAGTGACATCATCAGGTAATTGATTTGGCAATAAGCGGTGGAGAACCCGCATATTCCCGTAACCTCCGCCGATCAAGACTAAATTTTTCATGACGATTCTCCTTTTCCCCGTAGACATTGAAAAACACTTATACTAAAAAACTTTAAGTTAAAATACCAAATAAAATTATATCGAATTTACTGTGAAACCACAATAATTGTTTCAAAATAACCTACATATTCATCAGTTAGTCCTAAATAGTAAAACATTTTACGAGGAATAGGCGTAACGATACAGATGAAGCTCATATTTTGACTAATACAAGGAATTTCGGTAGGATGGTAAGGCAATGTGAGGTGAAGCACAGTGTTTCCACTGATCGAATTTTGTGTAAGTAATCTTGCACAAGGGTCTCAAGAAGCAAAAGAGAAGCTTGAAAAAGACCCAAACCTAGACGTAATGGAATACGGCTGTTTAAGCTATTGCGGCAAATGTATGGACTCCCCATTTGCACTTGTGAATGGAGAATTTGTTTCAGGAGAAAATGCAGAGCAGCTAGTCGAGCGTATTTATGCTTTTATAGAGGAAAACGACATGTTTTAAATGCACCACATGGGTCATGAGGTGCATTTTTTTCACATTTTCATCTTCCATTTTTAAGGAGAATTAATAGAAAGCGCATCCAATATGTTATGCTAATAAAATATCATCAATATGAAGCATCACACGAGAGAAAAAGAGGCATATGCATAATAAAAGCCCTTTGCCATGACAGCAAAGAGCTTCTATGTATGAAAAACGGGGGATGATAAGATTGTCTCCTGAATCGACTCCTTTTATACTATAAAGAAACAACATTTTTGGAGGAAGCTCATGACATCATTTCAATTCACGAAAATGCACGGATTAGGAAATAATTATATTTACGTCAATCAGATGAAGGAACAGCTTCCAGAAGAGCAGCTATCAGAGATAGCGATCCGCGTTTCTTCTGTTTATACAGGAATCGGTTCTGACGGGATGATCCTTATTTGTCCATCAGATGTTGCACCTGTGAAGATGCGCATTTTCAACAATGATGGATCAGAGGGCAAAAACTGCGGTAACGGGCTGCGCTGCGTTGCAAAGTATGTGTATGAGCATCAAATTGTGACGGACACAACGTTCCAGATTGAGACATTGTCAGGACTCGTTGAAGCGACCGTTCACGCTCAGGATGGTCACGTTCAGCTAGTCACAGTAGATATGGGAAAACCACGTTTTGAAAAAGAAGCGATGCCAATGCTTGGTGAACCGGACAGCACAACGATTAATGAGGCACTTGATTTTGGCAAGGCAGTTTTAAATGGAACGGCCGTTTCAATGGGAAACCCGCACATCGTTTTTTATTTAGAGGACATTGAAAAAGCACCGCTTCATACACTTGGACCAATCATCGAAAAACACCACATGTTCCCAGAAGGCGTCAATGTAGAATTTGTTGAAGTTGTCAGTGAAACAGAACTGCATTTTCGTGTGTGGGAAAGAGGTTCAGGGATTACACAGGCCTGCGGAACAGGGGCCTGTGCTGCGGCTGTATCCACAATTGTGAATGGTCAGGCGAAAAAAGAAACAGACATGACCGTTCATTTAGCAGGCGGAGACCTCATCATTCGCTGGAAAGACAATGACCACGTGCTCATGACAGGACCTGCTGAAACGATTTGTGACGGCACATTTTATCTCTAAACCATTTATTTGAGAAAAGGCATCATCACGTTTATAATTGAAAAGAAACATCCAGTCAAAAGGAGGGATGATCATGAGTACACCAGTAACCATTACAGAAGCTGCTGCACTGCAGATTAAAGATATGATGAAAGAACATGAAGAAGAAAATGCGTTCCTTCGAGTGGGCGTAAAAGGCGGCGGCTGCAGCGGTCTCTCATACGGCATGGGCTTTGACCATGAAGTCTCAGAGAAAGACACGCAGTTCGAACAGCACGGCATCAATGTCCTTGTCGATTCCGAAAGCCTTGATATCATGAACGGAACCATCATTGATTTCAAACAATCATTAATGGGCGGCGGTTTCACCATCGACAATCCGAATGCCATCGCGTCATGCGGATGCGGTTCTTCTTTCAGAACAGCGACGAATACCGGTACGCCGGAAGAGTGTTAAGGGTTAAAACGATTCATTCTGTAAAACCATTTGTATAATGAAGACCTCCTCATATTAATCATTTTCTTGAGGAGGTTTTTTGTGTTGTTTTTAAAGATGCAAAAAAAGGACATGACTTCAATCACTCAGCACGTCCTCAAAAACCTTGCAGTTTCTTAGTATTTCCTCTGTTCATCTTTCACATCTTTTCAAAAGATTTCATCATGGTATGTCGGAAAAAATGTTCTATGTTGTGTTTCGTTTAGAATAACGTTTCGTGTTAATCGATTGTATTCTCAATCATCATTTTCAAAGCTGTTCCCTCTTTTATGAAGAGTAGTAAAGACTTTCATCGCTTCGCTCATAAATGATGCCAAGCCCTCACCATAACGATCTATATTCTTTGTGAAACGTTCATCTTGAATATAGAGTTGGCCTAAACCGTAAAAAGCATCAAGAGAGTAATAACGAAAGTTTTCGTTTAAAAAGTCGTACCATTGTTTGATGACGATTTGCACCTCTTTGGATTTAGGGGAATGGCTGCGAAGAGAGGCTAGTTTATTCAATATGCTATCCCAGCTATCAGATAATTCAATTTGTTCATCTTTAGACAAATGATTTAGTTTTGAGCTGACTTCATCAACAGCTTGATTTCCCCAACGGTGACGAGCTTCTTCTTCATATTGGCTAAAATTCATATTCATATTCTCAAACCTTTCTTTATAGGTGTATTGAGTTACTCCCGTTAAATGCTGCAGCGTCTTATCAATATTACCGATCATTTTATCGAGATTATCTCGTTTCTCCATTAACATTTTTCTTTGTAGCATAAATGCTTCTTTCTTATTAAATGAAGGATTGTGCATCATCTTTTGGATTTCCTTCAATGGAAATCCAAGTTCTCTGAAAAATAATATTTGCTGCAATGTTTCAAGGTTTTCTTCTGAATAGAGTCGATAACGATTATCTGTGACTTCACTTGGGGTCAATAAACCAATCTTGTCGTAATGATGAAGTGTACGAATGCTAATACCAAATAATTCAGCCACTTCTTTTACTTTCATTTCAATTCACCTCTCTTGATATCCACTATAAAATATGACGTTGCGTTAGGGTCAATCATCTTTTTTAAAATTTAAATCATGGATTGTTGATCTTGTTTGAAGCAGCGGATTCAAGGAGCTATGTTTTTTTCTCGCAAATCGCTCAATTTTGTTACAGCTTGGCCGAACAACTGGCTATTTCCACTCGAAAAGAGTATCATGAGAACCAAACATAAACTGTAGTTAGAAAAGAGGTTGCTGAGGTTTGAGTGAACAAATCAATTGCAGGAACTGTCATGAACTGATTCCGTATCGGTCCAAAACGTGTCCGTCTTGCGGGATTGAGAAGCCGCTTCCAAAAAAAGAACGTGTGAAGGATCGGGTGATTTTGGTTGTGGCAGGGATTGTTGTGGTGCTGCTTGCTGCAATGGTACTTGGGATGGCAAATGCCTATATTGGGATTTTTAAATAAACGAAAAAGGAGTTCCGCGAGTGGGAACTCCTTTTTTGATCCGCTCTTATTTGTTTTCAAATAAGCTTGTGGAATGGAGAGGCTGTACACGGGCTTTCGGGTCCATGTAAGCTTTCGCATTGTTGACAGCAGTTGGTGCTTCACCAAATCCGCTTGCGATCAATTTGACTTTTCCTTCATACGTACAGATGTCTCCTGCCGCATAGAAGCCTTCAATGTTTGTTTCCATTGTAGATTTCACCACGATGGAGTTCTTTTCGATTTCAAGGCCCCATTGTTTGATTGGTCCAAGGGAGGAAACAAAACCGAAGTTGACGATCACGTCGTCCACATCAAGCACTTGTTTTTTGTCGCCTTTGACTTCTTCGAGCACGATTTGTTCAATGCGGTCTTCACCAATGAGCTCAGTTGGTACAAATGGTGTCAGTACATTGACCTTCGAGTTGTGCAGGTTTTCTACACTGTGCTCATGCGCGCGGAATTTATCGCGGCGGTGAATAATGGAGACTTCTTTTGCGATTGGTTCAAGCATAAGTGCCCAGTCCACCGCAGAGTCTCCGCCCCCAAGAACGGCAACACGTCTGCCGGCAAATTGGTTCAAGTCATTAATGAAGTAATGCAGGTTGCTTCCTTCAAATGATTCTGCTGCATCTAGTTCAAGCTTTCTCGGTTGGAATGCACCGTTACCAGCTGTGATGATGATTGTTTTAGAATAATGAATCTCTTGATTTGTCACAAGTTTAAAGATCCCATCTGCCTGTTTTTCAACCGTTTCAACTGCCTGCTCTAAGCAAATGGTTTGATCAAATTTATCCATTTGTTCCTTTAAGTTATCAACTAATTCTTGTGCGCGGATTTTTGGGAATCCAGCCACATCATAAATATATTTTTCAGGGTAAAGAGCGGAAAGTTGACCGCCGAGCTGAGGAAGGCTTTCAATGATTTTCACACTTGCCTGTCTCATGCCTCCGTAAAACGCAGTAAACAATCCAACTGGGCCGCCCCCGATAACGGTAATGTCATATACCTTAGAATCTTCTTGCATTCCTTTAATCCTCCCAAATGAAAATTGTTATCACTATATCATATCATACCACATATCGTCGTTTGACTTGTTTTGAAAAACTTGTCGTTTTTTGATGCTGAAGCTTTGAAAAGGAGGAAAAAGTGAGAAAGACCGTTTATCATAAGGATTTTCAGTTTAAAGCCTTGAAAATTGGAGCAGAACTCGCTATTATTGTTAAGGGAACTAAATATTAATTTTTTATGAATTTTTGTCGGATACGGTCAAATGCTTTCGTTTTATGTAGGTGAAAGTTCAGATTTTCACATACTTATTTTTTTGTTTAAATTTCATAAAATGCCGCAAAGCGGTTGAGAATAACGATATGTAATTCTTTATCCGTTTTACAGCAAATTTAAAAAAGGTGGATGTGATTCCAGTGAATAAACCGAAAATCGTTGTATTAGGTGCAGGTTATGGCGGATTAATGACTGTAACAAGATTAACAAAACAGCTTGGCACAAATGATGCGGACATTACTCTTGTGAACAAGCATAATTATCATTACGAAACAACATGGCTTCATGAAGCAAGTGCAGGTACACTTCATCATGACCGCTGTCGTTATCAAATCAAAGATGTGATTAACAGTTCCCGTGTCAACTTTGTACAAGCAACAGTTGAAAGCATTGATAAGGAAGCAAAGAAAGTTGTGACATCAGAGGGCGAACTTTCTTATGACTACCTTGTTGTTGCACTTGGTGCTGTTCCTGAAACATTTGGTATTGCAGGACTGAAAGAATACGCATTCTCAATCTCTAACATCAACTCTGCTCGTCAGCTTCGTGAGCACATTGAGCTTCAATTTGCGACGTATAATACGGATGCTGAAAAACGTCCAGAGCGTTTGACAATCGTTGTCGGCGGCGCAGGATTCACAGGTATTGAGTTCCTTGGTGAGCTTGGAAACCGTGTGCCTGAGCTTTGCAAAGAGTATGACATTGATCAAAAAGACGTGCGTATCATCTGTGTAGAAGCTGCGCCAACAGCTCTTCCTGGATTCGATCCAGAATTGATCGACTATGCGATGAACTACCTTCAAGGTAAAGGTGTTGAGTTCAAAATTGGTACAGCGATCAAAGAATGTACGCCTGAGGGGATCATTGTTGGAAAAGACGATGATACAGAAGAAATCAAAGCTGCAACTGTTGTTTGGGCTGCAGGTGTACGCGGTAACCCAATCGTTGAAGAAGCTGGTTTTGAAAACATGCGCGGCCGCGTAAAAGTGTCTCCAGATCTTCGTGTACCAGAAAATGATGATGTCTTCATCATTGGTGACTGTTCATTGATTATCAATGAAGAAATCAACCGTCCATACCCACCAACTGCACAAATCGCTATGCAGCAAGGTGAAACAGTAGCGAAAAACCTTGCAGCACTAGTAAAAGGCGGTTCTCTTGAAAGCTTTAAGCCAGACATCAAAGGAACAGTTGCTTCTCTTGGTGAACACGACGCTGTAGGTGTTGCGTTTGGTAAAAAACTTCAAGGAACAAAAGCTTCTGCAATGAAGAAAATCATCGACAACCGTTCTTTATTCATGGTTGGCGGACCAGGACTTGTTCTGAAAAAAGGAAAATTCAAGTTCTTCTAAACCATCATAGACAAAAACGTGTATCCTCATGATACACGTTTTTTTTATGTGTTGTGGTATATTTTCTCACTTGGTCATCGGCAGCAAAATATGTTATGATGAATTATCAGAAAATTTAGATTAATGAGTGAGCAATATGAATGCACAAACAAAGGAAAAAACATCAACCTGTCAATATTGTTCAGGAAAAGGGTATTTTCAGCTATTGCTCGGCGGATCTGAAACGTGTGAGGAATGTAAAGGGACAGGAAAGAAGCGTTAATCGATCTGCTTTTTCCATTGATTGACTTCATCTCTATTTCCAAGTTAAACTAATGATGGGATATTTGGGGGTGGAGATGAAGTGATCAGTTTACCAGTCGTTATCATTTCAGTTATTTTATTTTTCGTGTTATTCTTCGGCATTGGCTTTTTGCTCAATATGCTGCTGAGAATGTCATGGATTATGGCTATTTTATATCCAATTGTATGCCTTTTCATTATCAACAATCAAAAGATGATCGCTTATGTAAGAGAGCCTGGCACCGCTTTTTCAGGAATAGGAGACCGGATCGTCTCACTCGCTGCGGCAGATATCATCATCTTATTAAGCGGCCTGATCGGTGCAATCACATCAGGTTTTGTCATTAATGCACTTCGAAAAAGAGGGTATCAAATGTTTTAACTCACTTGTGGACACGCAAGTGGGTTTTTTTGTTTCTCCTTTGCATAGTTTCCATTTTGTTTGGAAACAAATAGATGGGTAGAGGAGTGACAAATAGAGATGAAAACATGGATGAAACGATTGTTCATGACCGCCTTATTCATGCTTGCACTTTTGACAAGCTTTACGGGCATATCTGGAGTTGAACCAAGTGATTTAGCTGTATGGGTGAAAAAAACCGATGCGGGCAAGCAAGTATCTTCTTTTTTTCAGCAGCAAAAAAGGGAAACGATCGCACTCAAAAGTGAAGATTCGCGGGCTGTTTCTCTCGAAGAAGCGTTTAATTGGAACGATTACCCGAAGCAGAAAGTTGTTGCAACCGGCTATACAGCAGGTGTGGAATCAACAGGCAAAACGAAGGAACATCATGCATATGGTATTACATATTCAGGCGTCAAAGTGAAACGTGATTTATACTCAACAGTGGCAGCCGACCCATCTGTTTTTCCGATTGGAACGGTGCTGTTTATCCCAAACTATGGCTACGGTGTGGTTGCAGATACCGGGAAAGCCATTAAAGGTCATAAGCTTGATTTATACTATGAAACCGTTGATGATGTGTATAGAGAATGGGGTAAAAAAGTGCTCGATGTGTATATCATCAAAAAGGGTGAAGGGACGTTAACGGAAAAAGACTTAAATCAGCTTAATGAAGCAGAATCGATGCAAGTATTCCGTCAGCAGTTTCAAGCCAATAAAGAATAAAAAAGCTTTGGGCCGTTTAAGGTCCAAAGCTTTTTCGCTTCTACATGAAGTAATAATCTAAGATGAGTGTCAGCAAGATCCCTGTTAAACCGCCGAAGAAGACTTCAATCGGCTTATGACCAAGAAGCTCTTTTAATTTCTTTTGTTTTTCTTTTTCTTCCGCATTCGGGAAATTCTTTGCTTCGGAAACAAATCGGTTAAAATCTGTTACGAGCTTGTTGAGAACAGTCGCCTGTTCTCCTGCCTGTCTGCGAACGCCTGTCGCATCAAACATTGTAATAATGGCAAAGATGGCGGAAATGGCAAAGATAGATGTATCTAGCCCGTGCTCTAAAGCCACTGCTGTTGAGAGTGCTGTTACTGCTGCGGAGTGTGAACTTGGCATTCCGCCTGTGCTTGTAATGAGCGACCAATCTAGTCGTCTAGAAATGATAAATTGAATCGGTACTTTTACAAATTGAGCAAAAAAGATGGCTGCAAGGCTGGCAAGCAGCGGAAAATTCGTCAGTACGCTCATGAACAAGAAACATCCTCTCTTTAAGAAAAAATATCGTGCAAAATGATGGACTAAAAATCCTAGTATGATGAAAAAATGATAGCAGTAAAAAATGCTGCCAAGTCCATGTTCATTATAACATTAAAGAAAGTAGATGTGGAACGAGGAGAACAAGGACAGGCTGCACAGGTTTTCGCCGCTTTTTCATGATGCCCTTCCGCGTTTGAAAATATAAATGTTCATCAAGTAAAGACAGACTGGCAATGATCGTATAGGCACGCAAATTTTGATATAATAGAAGTTCCAATGTGAAAAATGGAGTTCATTAAGGAGCGTGTGATAAATATGTTTTTCTCGACAAATGAATTGCAGCATAAAGATACACTGGCGATCGGACTTTTTCAAAAGAGCCAATTATCAGGAAAAGCAAAAGAAATGGATGAATTACTTGAAGGAAGAATCACTGAATTATTAAAAGAAGGCGACATTTCATCCAAACGAAATCAGCTTTCGAAATTTTTCCCATCCCCTGAAACAGGCATCAAACGCATTTATTTTGTCGGGCTTGGGAAGGAATCAGATTACACGTTTGAAGAGGCAAAAGAAGTGTTTGCCCATTTATTCAAAAAGCTTCATCAAGATAAAAAGCAAGCGGTTTCTGTCTTGCTGGATACGTTTATTGGAAAGGATCTGCCTGCTCAAGATGCAGCCCATGCCCTTTCTGAAAGCTGCCTTTTAGCTACATATGAATTACAGGATTTTAAACATAAAACAAATGAACCGGATCGTTTTATCGAGTTTGTTTATGCAACGACAGAGCATGATCAAGCTGAAATTCAGGCGAGTTTGAAAGTCGGCGAAGTGTACGGACAGTCAGTTAATTCGGCCCGTACCCTTGTGAATATGCCGCCAAACATGCTCACATCCTCTGATCTGGCTTCGTATGCGGCAGAGCTTGCATATAAATATGAATTTGAGATTGAAATTTTAGATAAAGAACAAATGGAAGAGCTCGGAATGGGCGGTATTTTAGCCGTCAATAGAGGCTCAACAGAACCGCCAAAACTCATCGTATTGAAATATCAAGGCAAGGAAGAATGGACAGACGTCATCGGCCTTGTCGGTAAAGGCATCACGTATGATACCGGCGGCTATTCTTTAAAGCCAAGAGCGAGTATGGTTGGCATGAAAACAGATATGGGCGGCTCAGCCTCTGTTCTAGGCGCAATGGAAATCATCGGCGAACTTCGCCCAGAGCAAAATGTCATTGCGGTCATCGCCTCAACCGATAATATGATCTCGGCAGACGCTATGAAGCCGGACGACGTGATTGTGTCACTAAGCGGTAAAACAATCGAAGTGCTCAATACGGATGCAGAAGGCCGTCTTGTTTTAGCAGATGGGGTCACATATGCGAAGCAGCATGGTGCCTCTGTCCTTGTAGATGTGGCCACATTAACAGGCGGTGTCATTGTGGCGCTTGGAAATGAGACAACAGGCGCGATGACCAATAACGATGAGCTGTACGCTCAGTTTAAAGAAGCATCAGAAGAATGCGGTGAAATGATCTGGCAGCTGCCAATCACGGAAAAAGAAAAGAAACGAGTACGAAACAGCAAAATGGCGGATCTCAATAACTCACCAGGCCGTGATGGTCATGCGATCATGGCAGGTGCTTTCATTGGCGAATTCGCAGAGGAGACGCCTTGGGTTCACTTAGATATTGCAGGAACTGCAACAACAGAAAAACCTTCATGCTTTGGACCAACAGGGGCAACAGGTGTAATGGTAAGATCACTCGCAACATTTGTGGAACGATTTGAAGGAAAGAAATAAAGGAGAAGGCTCTGCCAAGTGGCAGGGCTTTTTTTATGTAGGACATACGCCATTTGACGAAGTTTTTTTTCTATGGTAACATACGTTGGTACTTTAATTATCTACTACATTAGTAAACTAAAGGATTTCGGGGGTTTCACCATGAATGCAGTTGTTTTAGCGGTTGTTTTAATGTTGATATTAAGCTTGCTGCGGGTCAATGTCGTGATTGCGCTGGCTATAGGCGCTTTAGCTGGTGGACTTGCAGGTGGATTAGGCTTGGGAGGAACAGTGGACGCCTTTACGGACGGACTCGGAGGAAATGCAACAGTGGCGATTAGTTATGCGTTATTAGGGGCATTTGCTGCGGCACTGACGAAAACAGGTCTTCCAGATGCCATGGTTGAAGGAGCAGTGAAGCTTCTAGGAAAAGAAGGCGATTCAAGACGGAAAACACTATCAAAAGTGCTCATCGTTCTTGTCATTTTGATCGTGTCCTGTTTTTCACAGAACGTCGTCCCTGTTCATATTGCCTTTATCCCAGTCTTAATTCCGCCGTTATTAAAGGTGTTTAACGAGCTTCAGATTGACCGCAGACTGCTAGCGTGTGTCATGACCTTCGGACTCACTGCACCATATATATTACTTCCAGTCGGTTTCGGACAGATTTTCCACGGAATGCTTCGTGACAATATGAAGGAAGCGGGGCTGACTGTAAACTTAGCAGATATTCCATATGCCATGCTGATTCCTGTTGCGGGGATGGTTCTTGGTTTGATCGTTTCCATTTTTGTATATCGAAAGCCGAAGGTATATGAGGATCGTGAAATTACAGATGTAGAAAAATCGGCTTATACGAAAAAAAGCTTATTCTTTGCCGGTCTTGCTATTCTTGTTTCGTTGATTGTCCAGCTTTATTTATCGCAAAGCCTTGGTGTGGAAGGAATGATCTTCGGTGCACTCTCAGGACTGCTTGTCTTGTTTGTGACAGGAATGATGAAACGTGATGAAGCAGATGAACTGATTACATCTGGAATGAATATGATGGCATTTATCGGTTTTGTCATGCTTGTTGCGGCTGGATTTGCCAACGTGTTAACAAAAACAGGAGACATTGAATCCCTTGTCAAAGCATCTTCCCAATTTATCGGAAACAGCCAGAGTCTTGCGGCGATTTTAATGCTGCTCGTTGGTCTGCTTGTGACAATGGGAATCGGATCATCATTTGCAACCATTCCGATTATTACAACCATCTTTGTTCCACTTTGCTTACACTTAGGATTTAGTCCAATGGCCACCATTGCCATTATTGGCTCTGCTGCGGCTGTTGGAGATGCAGGTTCACCTGCAAGTGACAGTACGCTTGGACCAACATCTGGATTGAATATGGATGGACAGCATCACCATATTTGGGGAACTTGTGTCCCAACTTTTATTTATTATAATATTCCGCTTGTTCTGTTCGGCTGGCTGGCGGCCATTATTCTGTAAAATGAAAAGCTTGTAGAGAAAACGATGATGTTTTTTTCTATAAGCTTTTTGTTGTTCGCAGATGAAAAAATAATTAGGACAAAAGTATGAATTAAATGAATCTTTCTTCCTCTATCTTACGTATATATGCTGATAAAAATGAAAAGGGGAAGATGGGACATGTCATTTTTTAAAAAGCTAGCGGCAAGTGCAGGAATTGGTGCGGCAAAGGTAGATACCATTTTAGAGAAAAACGCTTATTATCCAGGACAAGAAGTAACGGGAACTGTCCATGTAAAGGGCGGAAAAATTGCTCAGGACATCCGTTATATCAATGTCAAGATTCAAACACAGTATGTGATTGTGAAAGATGATGAAGAGCATAGAAAATATGTGAATATCTTTACTTTACGGGTGACGGATTCTTTTACCATCCAGCCTGGGGAAAAGCATGAATTTCCGTTTTCATTTATTCTTCCTATCGATACCCCGATGACGATCGGAAAAGTAGAAATTGCAGTAATGACAGACCTTGATATCCAAGGCGGAATCGATAAATCTGACTATGACCGTATTTTCGTTGAAGCACATCCTTGGGTGAAAAATGTGCTGGAAGCCACTAGCAATCTAGGTTTCCACCTGAACGAAGCAGACTGTGAACAAGCACCTTACTTCCAGCGGCGCCTGCCATTCGTCCAAGAATTCGAGTTCATTCCGACATCAGACTACTATCGCTATATGCTTGATGAGTTAGAGCTGATTTTTCTGATAGATGAAGGCGGATTAGACATTGTTTTCGAAGTCGACCGTAGAGCAAGAGGCCTGAGAGGCTGGCTTGAGGAGATGTATAATGATGGAGAACAGCTTGTACGCTACCGCTTCAGTCCATCAGATCTTGAAGATGTAGAAGTGCTTGAAGGAATGCTGGAAGAAATCATAGACCAATACGCTGAGTAATGATGAAAAAAGAGCCTGAATGAAGATAGGCTCTTTTTTCTATGATACAGCTTCTTGTTTTCGAAAGGATGTGGCTTTGGAAACAGAGCGATAAATTTTAGGTGCCAGCATCGCAAGTAATATCGTCAATGCGTAGTCTTTTACCATAAACCAGATCATAAAGAACCACGTGGTTTGATAGGAAATCGGTGCATTGAGCCATACATTTAATGCGAGGTATGTATAGGTGGTTCCGATCACATACATCACGGTCGTACCAGCAATGGCTGCAAGCAAAAAGCGGCCAAAGCCAGGGTTTTTTCTTTTCTCTAGAATGAATCCAGCAAGCCAGGCAGCAGGGATGTACGATAATACAAAGCCGCCGCTTTTGCCTAAAATGACCCCAAAGCCCGCAGAGAACTGGGCGAATACAGGTGCACCAGCAATTCCGACCAAGGCATAGACAATCATAGCTAATGCGCCAAGCCGTCTGCCGAGTAAGAGACCAGCAAGCACACAAAAAAACGGCTGCATCGTAAGTGGAATTCCGCCGACCTGTAAAAACGGCACAATGGATGTGATATTGGCTCCGATAGCCATGAGTGCAGCAAACATTCCCACTAGCACAAAGTCAGCAGTTCTTGTCTTCTTTTGCATGATGTTTCCCCCCTGTCTTATCTGTACAAATAGATTAAGGGGAAGAAGGATTTTTGTCAACTTGTTTTTATTTTAGGTTAACAATAAAACCCGCCCATCAATAGGGCGGGTAGCTGATTAAGCTTCGGTCATAAAAGTGGCATCGATGGCTTTGCTGACAGGTACGTAATCATAGCCGAGATCACGAGCGACCGCTTCGTACGTGATATGTCCGTTCATGACATTGACACCTTCTGCGATGGCATTGTTTTCTCTAATGGCTTTTGCAGCGCCTTTATTCGCAATTTGCAGCGCATATGGAACAGTGACATTCGTTAGAGCAACAGTTGATGTCCGCGGAACCGCGCCTGGCATATTAGCGACAGCATAATGTAAAATGCCATGTTTTTCATAAGTAGGCTGATCATGGGTTGTGATATGATCAATGGTTTCGACAATGCCG
Source organism: Bacillus sp. FSL P2-0069 (assembly GCF_038593315.1). Taxonomy (NCBI): domain Bacteria; kingdom Bacillati; phylum Bacillota; class Bacilli; order Caryophanales; family Bacillaceae; genus Bacillus; species Bacillus sp. FSL P2-0069. Next base: position 2,831,274 of record NZ_CP151984.1, on the reverse strand, counting down.
CCTTGATCAATCGCTACATCCACAATGACAGAACCAGGCTTCATTTGTTTCACCATTTCTTCTGTCACTAGCGTCGGTGCTTTGGCACCAGGAATCAGCACAGCACAAATGAGAAGATCAGCTTCACTGACTGAATCTGCAATGTTGACAGGATTGGACATTAACGTTTTCATTTGATGGCCAAATTGGTCGTCCAGCTGACGCAGGCGTTCTGCGTTTACATCAATCAGGGTGACATCTGCGCCAAGTCCGATCGCCATTTTCGCTGCGTTTGTTCCAACAACACCGCCGCCAATAATGGTGACCTTTCCTCTTGATACCCCTGGTACCCCTGCAAGTAAAATACCTTTTCCGCCTTTTGGCTTTTCTAAAAATTGTGCACCAATTTGAGCGGCCATTCTGCCTGCTACTTCAGACATAGGTGTGAGAAGAGGGAGTGATTTTCCGTCCGTTACTGTTTCGTAAGCAATGGCTGTAACGCCTTTTTGTTTTAATGCTTCAGCCAAGGAGGGCTCTGCGGCTAGATGCAGGTACGTAAATAAGATGAGTCCTTCTCTGAAATAAGGATATTCCTCAGGTAATGGTTCTTTTACTTTCATGATCATATCAGAAGATGCCCATACATCTTTCGCCTGATCAAGAATCTCTGCACCAACAGATACATAATCGTCATCAGTGAATCCGCTTCCAAAACCAGCGTTTGTTTCAATTAAAATCTGATGTCCAGCTGAAAGCAATTGAGAAGCTGCTCCTGGTGTTAAAGCCACTCGGTTTTCATTGTTCTTAATTTCTTTCGGAATGCCGATGATCATGTTTATTCCTCCTATGCTTATCTATTGATATTGTATGTCTAGTGTATCCGGAAAGTTTAGAAAATTCTTCGGTTGAAATAAAAAATAAAAAAACGCCTCTTTGTGAAATTTCACAAATGGACGTTTTTGAGCTTCATATCAAGGTAGATGGTCATTTTCTCATTCATGTTTTTTAAATCAATTTCTGCGATGTCTGTAATCCGTTTTAATCGATAATTTAAGGTATTGATGTGGATGTTTAATTGCTTTGCGGCAATATTGGCATTGCTGTCACAGTCAATAAACCGCTCAAGGGTTTCGACAAGGTTGGAATGATGCCTCAGGTCGTAATCCTCCAGCTTTGATAAAGAGTAACTGGAGTAAGAAGATCCCTTTCGCTTCTCAGCAAGCACATCAAGATATTGATAAATGCCTAGTTCAGAAAAGCTGTTTAAACGTTCTGTTTCAACTGGAAAGCGTTCTTTCGTTTTTAATACAGCCAGTGCTTCTTTATAGGAAGGCTGAATATGAGAGATGTTATCGTAAATTCCTCCAATTGCTGCCTGAACATGCTGAATATGATACCGGTCCGCAAGCTGCTGCAGCATGCCGCTTGTGAATTGCTTAATATCTTGAAGCGGATGTTCTGTTTTTGGTGAGACAAGAATAATGAATTCGTGAAAATCAACAGTCGTTAACAGTACCTGTACTTGCTGTGTTGTTTCAAGCAGATAGGACAGCTTTTTTTCTGTCTCCTCTGTGAGTTCGTCACGAAGACGGAAGATGATGATGGCATATGTGTCTGGACATCTGATGCCAAGCCTTAAAAATAGGTCAAGCATCTCATCCTTTTCATGAATATGACCCGTGAGCATCTTCCAGAAAAGCTCCTGATTACGTTCTTCTGTTTTCGTTTTTCGAATTTGTAAATTGAGTAATTTGTTTTTCACGGCATGCGCTGCCATTTTGAGAAGGTCCATTTCTTCTTCTGAAAAAGGCTGTGCGGATTCAATCGCCCAAATAAATCCGAGCACTTCTTTGTCCTTCCAGATCGAAATGGCGACCCTGCTAGATAAACCCACCTCTGCAATTTGAGGGACACGAAGCGGTTCGTCTGTTTTAAGGAGTGTAGGAATGATGCCGTCCTTCCAAAGCCGATTAATGACTTTTTCCGGTACTCGGCGGGAGATAATGGTTGAAGTTCTGGCGGGATCAGTAAAATCATTGTGTGTGCTATATGCCAATAATCGATGATGAGTATCTTCTATAGTAATAGGGCAATTGAGCACATCACTAATTTGGTCTGCCACATCCTCTAAACGATCAAGACTATACTTAAACGGATCTGTCTTTTTTGTCATAAAAAACCCCTGCTTTTTCGAATATTTCACGTACTTACATTATGAAGAGAATGAGGTACGTAAATCAACAAAAAACTGCCATAAACTTAAAAAAACAAAAAGTGTGAGAAGCAAGCAAATGGATGTTGAAGCACGCTGAAAAAGAAATAGTACAATAATAACGTAGTAAAAAATCAATAGGCGGAAAGGTCCACCGAAGCAGGTGCATACTTATTAAGAATATATGACCAAAAAACTGTTAAATACTAGATAAAAAGCGAAAAAACAGTAATTCTATAGACTCATTTTGTAAAATAAAAACAGATTTGTTTGACTGTGTATCATTTCTGTTTTTATAATAATAACGTCAAAAAATAAGTGGATTAGCCCATTATATGGCGGCTATGCACGGGAGGTAATGAGGAATATGTCAGGAATTATTCGCGTAACCCCAGAAGAACTAAGAGCGACCGCTAAGCAATATGGTGTTGAAAGTCAAGAAGTGTTAAACCAAGTTGATCGTCTAAATAGAATGATCTCTGATTTAAAAGGAATGTGGGAAGGTGCTTCTAGTGAAGCATTTGCTGATCAATACGAGCAGCTTAAGCCTTCTTTTATCAAAATGTCTGATCTATTAACAGATGTCAGCAATCAGCTTGATCAAACGGCAAATACACTTGAAAGCACTGACCAAGACATCGCAAGCCAAATTCGCGGCTAATCAAAGGGATTTCCTTTCTAAGTGTGAAATGCAGAAAAAGCGCCGAGTCTGTCAATGGATGCCGGCGCTCTTTCTATTTTGTGAGGTGGAAATTTGTGTATATCGATATTACCATCGACTTAAAAAATTATGATGGCAGTGTGTTTGATTTGAGACTATCAAATTATTTACATATTAAACAAGTCATCCATATCGCCTGGCAGGCAAAACAAATCTCACTTCCAAAGCGAGAAGGCGGATGGGTGCGAGTAGTCAATAAGAAAGCTGTGTTTTCAGGCGAATATAAGCTGTCAGACTGTGGAATTACCACAGGAGACAGGCTGGAAATACTATGAAAGGACTTTTGTAAATGGCAGATAAAAAGAGTTCCTATTTAGAAGAACAATTAGAAGCAGTCATGAAAAAAGAGGGAGGCACCTATACCTTTATTTTTCAAAAAGAGACGATTAAACTCTTAGACGGTTTAGAAGCGGCACCGATCAAAGACATCAATCCTTCATTTCAGAAAGAGATTCAATTAACTGAAGATGAGGTCATCATTTCTATACAACCGCCTCCTGCCTATCAGGAATTTCGTTTCATCCATGCAAAGGATGAAAAAAGCAAATGGATTTTTTCATACCAGCTTGTCGATGCAGTTCTTAAACACGATGTGAAACGGCTGCATCCTATTGTTTCTCCTGAAAACATTGTTTTTCATCAAGGCTTAGCTCCTGCATTTTTGCATTATGGGGTTAAAGAAAGCATTCCGCCATATGAAACCGATGAGTATCGCCTGTTAAAAGAGGTCAAGGCTGTTGTTCTTCGAGTGGTCGACCATGAATATCAATTTCAAGAATATGCGGCTTACAATGAAACGTTGAAATTATCTGAGCTGGCAAAAGAAATTAGTGAAACGAAGTCGCTGGAAGAATTGTCAGCTTTGATTGAGCAAAAGATCAAAGCAATCGATGCGAAAGAAAAAACGCTCTTAACCATACCTAAAAAGAAATGGAAGATCGAGCGATACATCGGACTAGGTCTGCTTGTCCTGTTAATCCCTGCATTGGTGTACACCATTTACACCTTCTTTTTTGCCATGCCAAAACAAGAAGCGTACGTCGAGGCAAACAAATATTATCTCAACAAGCAGTACAGTCAAGTGGTGGATACGTTAGAGAAATATCCAGCCAATCAAATGCCAGTCTCTCTTCAATATGAACTGGCCATTTCGTATGTACAAACGAACCAAGGCAGTTTGTTGCTTGATCAGCATAAAAAAGAAATCACAGAAACGTACACATTGCAGACAGATCCGCAATACTTCCTATTCTGGATTCATATTGGACAAGGCAATAGCAAGGAAGCACTTGATATTGCACGGGTGCTTGGAGACGACAGGTACATATTTACGGCACTCGTCGCCTACCGCAATGAAATTCAAAACGATGACAGCCTTTCTGCTGAAGAAAAACAAAAACAGCTAGATCCGATCATTAAGGAAATGGCGAAATATGAAGAAAAAGAAACAACCGAGACAAGCACAAGTGACTCCTCAGACGCAAGCCAAACAGATGAAACAGCTGAACAAAAAGAGTCAAAAGCCGATCAAGAGAAAAAAGAGAAAGAATCTGAAGCGAAAAAGAAAACCTCTCAGACGAAAAAAGATGAGAAAAAATAATTCTTTCGATACAACTGACAGTTGGTGCTGTCCCATGAGGAGGTGGAGCGTTTGAGTCTTCTTTGGGTTTTTTATGAGGAGGATTATCAAACTGTCCGTTTAGATGAGCAGTTCAATCGAGAAGCTCTGATAGGACCTGAAATAGAGCATACGGTGACAATCCCTTCACTTTCGTTTGATGAAGGGGTCATTCGTTTATCTCCTGAAGAACCGAATGATGGTTTTTATATTTATCAGGGAGATGAGAAGAAGGGCAAATTACTTCCACATGAACCATATCAGCTTGGTTCACTTACACTTATTTTAATGGATGCACATCATGATCAACATATTTATTACCTAGGAAATAGAGTTGAGCTGTCTTTTTCACGTGAAGAGAAAGATGAGATAGATGTGTGGAAAGAACAAGCCCATTCCATGTTTCAAGATGCCAGCCAGTTCACTTTAGAGAAAATTGAAGGAACATGGTATGTCATGCCTCAAGACGAGGAGATTTACGTGAACGGAAAGAAAATTCACGGTCCAGAGGAGGTATATGCAGGAGATGAGCTGTTCTGGAACTTTCTGACGGTGACATTTAAAGACGATGATTTATTACAGGTGACAGCTTACGAACCTTTTCATACACGTTTGGAAAAAACAAGACCGCCAAGTACGGAAACAAAACAAAAATACCCTTCATACAGACGTACACCGCGTTTGATTTATGATTTGCCAGATGACAGGGTATCCTTTAGCTTTCCTTCGCAGGAGAGTGAAAATAACAGCAGAGGGCTTTGGCTTGTTGTCCTTCCGCCGCTTGTGATGCTCCTTGTGATGGGGATTGTTGCCCTAATCCAGCCGCGCGGAATCTTTATTATCGTGTCGATGGCGATGTTTATCATGACGTTAATTACATCGTCCGTTCAATACTTTAAGGAAAAATCACAGCGCAAAAGAAGAGAAGAGAAGCGGCAGCGAGTCTACTCTCTTTATTTAGAAAATAAGCGGAAAGAGCTGCAGGAGCTGTATGACCGCCAGCAATATATTTTGACGTATCATTATCCGTCATTTGAACAAATGAAGTATTTAACATCAGAAATCAGCGGACGCATTTGGGAAAAGACGCTTGTGAGTGACGACTTCTTGCACCTGCGTCTTGGAACAGGCGCAGTCCCATCAAGCTATGAATTATCGATGAGCGGCGGCGATATGGCCAATCGAGATGTTGATGACTTAATGGAACAAACGCAGCACATGCAAAAAGTATATCGTGAAGTGAAGAATGTCCCAATTACATTCGGTCTTGCGGATGGTCCAACAGGATTAATTGGGAAGCCTGCGATTGTGAAAAATGAGCTTCATCAGCTTGTCGGACAGCTTGCTTTCTCACACAGCTATCACGATTTAAGATTTGTCTTTATCTTTCATGAGCAGGAGTATGAGAATTGGGAATGGATGAAATGGCTTCCGCACTTCCAGCTGCCTCATACATATGGAAAAGGGTTTATTTACAACGAACAAACACGCGATCAGCTGTTGTCCTCGATTTATGAAATTTTACGCGAGCGTGATTTAGAAGAAGAAAAAGAGAAGAAAATCTTTACGCCTCATTTTGTGTTCATCGTGACAAATCATGAGCTCATTGCCGAGCATGTGATTTTAGAATACTTAGAAGGCAGCCGGACAGATCTTGGTATCTCCATCATCTTTGCAGCAGAAACAAAGGAAAGCTTAGCTGAAAATATTTCGACGCTTGTCCGTTATATTAACGAAGAAGAAGGAGATATTCTCATTCAGCACAAGAAGGCAGTACGAATTCCGTTTCAGCTTGATACACATCAGCGCGGGGACAATGAACTGTTTGCCAGAACACTGAGAACATTAGATCATCAAGTCGGTATGACCAATTCGATTCCTGAGACGGTCTCATTCCTTGATCTTTTCCATGCCAAACAGGTAGATGACATTGGCATTCGTGAAAAATGGCTGACTTCAGAAACGGCCAAATCATTATCAGTTCCAATTGGTTATAAAGGGAAAAACGACATTGTCGATCTGAACCTGCATGAAAAAGCACACGGCCCTCACGGACTGTTGGCGGGAACAACGGGATCAGGGAAAAGTGAATTTTTACAGACGTATATTTTATCGCTCGCTGTACATTTTCACCCGCATGAAGTTGCTTTTCTGTTGATTGACTATAAAGGAGGCGGAATGGCGCAGCCGTTTCGAAATATTCCTCATTTACTTGGAACGATCACCAATATTGAAGGCAGCAAGAACTTTAGTGAAAGAGCGCTTGCCTCAATTAAAAGTGAATTGAAGAAAAGGCAGCGGCTGTTTGATCAGTATCACGTGAATCACATCAATGATTATACGAAGCTCTACAAGGAGAAAAAGGCTGAGCAGGCAATGCCTCACTTGTTCTTAATCTCTGATGAGTTTGCTGAATTAAAAAGTGAAGAGCCAGACTTTATTAGGGAGCTTGTCAGCGCTGCACGTATCGGCCGAAGCCTTGGGGTCCATCTCATTTTGGCTACCCAAAAGCCAGGCGGGGTCATTGATGACCAGATTTGGAGTAACTCCCGTTTTAAGGTCGCACTAAAAGTACAAGATGCGTCAGACAGTAAGGAAATTTTGAAAAATAGTGATGCAGCGTCCATTACGGTCACAGGCCGCGGTTATTTACAAGTGGGCAACAATGAAATTTATGAATTGTTCCAATCGGCTTGGAGCGGTGCACCATATATGGAAGATGGCTACGGCTCAGAAGATGACATTGCCATTGTGACAGATACTGGTCTTATTCCGTTATCAGGGGTAAGCACAGAGCCAGCAGTGAAAAAAGAGACAGTGACGGAGATTTCCGCTGTTGTGGATGAAATTGAACGTATGCAGCAGGAGCTTGGAATTGAGAAGCTGCCAAGTCCATGGCTTCCACCGCTTGAAGAACGGATTCCAAAAACGCGTTATGCGTCGAGTGAAGAGCATGTCTTCCATTTTGCGCTTGTTGATGAACCAGATCAGCAAAGCCAGCATCCACTTTCTTATCAAATGATGGAAGATGGGAACATTGGCATCTTCGGTTCCTCCGGCTACGGCAAATCACTTGCTGCTACAACACTGCTGATGAGCTTTGCGGAGAGGTATTCACCTGAAGAATGGCATGCATATATTTATGACTTCGGAAACGGAACATTGCTTCCGTTAGCCAAACTGCCGCATACGGCGGATTATTTCTTAATGGATCAGATGAGAAAGATCCAAAAATCAATGAAGCGTCTGCGGGAAGAGGTTGAATATCGCAAGCGGTTATTTAGACAGCAAGAAATGAGTCATATCAAAATGTACAACGCCTTAAATGAGAAAAAGCTTCCGTTCATTTTTATCGTGATTGACAACTTTGACATTGTGAAAGACGAAATGCATGATCTCGAATCTGAATTTATTCAGCTGAGCCGTGACGGACAATCACTAGGTATATACTTCTTGATTACAGCAACCCGGGTAAATGCAGTGCGTCAATCGCTGATGAACAATTTGAAAACAAAGATTGTCCATTACTTAATGGATCAAGGAGAGGCGTACTCGATTATTGGCAGACCGAAATTCAGCTTAGAGCCGATCCCAGGACGAGTCATTATTAACAAAGAAGAGCTTTATTTTGCGCAAATGTTTCTGCCAGTTGAAGGAGAGAACGATCTCGAATTGTTTGAGCATTTGAAACAAGAGATACAGCTTCTTCATGACCGCTTTGAAGCATCCGAAAAACCAAAGCCTGTGCCAATGCTTCCTGATAAGCTGACAGTTTGGGAGCTTGAGAGTCGTTTAGATGAACAAAAACCGCCTTATGACATTCCAGTCGGATTAGATGAGGAATCTGTGGCACCTGTTTATTTTGACTTGAAAAAGAATAAACATTGTCTCATCATCGGTCAAACGCAGCGCGGGAAAACAAATGTGACAAAACTGATGCTCGATCAGCTTTTAGTGGCAAAGCCTGAAAAGCTGGCTGTCTTTGATTCAATTGATCGAGGTCTATCCCATTATGCAAAAGAAGAGAACATTGATTACCTTGAAACAAAAGATGATATCACCGAATGGGCAGAAGAAATGGACCGCATATTCAAGGTGCGGGAAGAAATGTATGTCGAAGCTGTGCGCCAAGGGGAGACCGATCAGCTGTCATTTCCTCAAATTGTGCTTGTGATTGATGGCATTACGCGTTTTCAGCAGACGATCGATCCGCGTCTTCAAGATCAATTAGCTGATTTCATGAAGTCATATGCACACTTAGGCTTCAGCCTGATTGCATCAGGGAATCATACCGAGTTCAGTAAGGGCTATGATGCACTCACAAACGAAATCAAACAAGTTCGTCATGCTATGTTACTCATGAAAAAATCAGAGCAAAACATCATACCGCTTCCGTATGCAAGACAAGAACCAGAGATTCAGCCAGGCTTCGGGTATTTGGTTGAAAACGGAAAAGAGAAGAAAATCCAGGTTCCTTTATGTGCGGTAGAAAGGAAGAGTGTTCAATGACAGAGCAGCAAAAAAGCTCCATCAAAATCGTATCCACCATGATATTGATTCTTGTGCTGCCGGTTTTATTTTTCCACCTGATTGGAGATGACCCGGCAAAACAGAAGAAGAATGCCACAAGAAATATTGCAGTGGTCAATGAGGATATGGGAGCGAGCGAAAGTGAAAACACGGCTCGTTTCGGACAGGATGTTGTGGCAGCATTGTCAGAGCGTCCTGATTATACATGGACTGTAGTGAATCGCAGTGCGGCGGAAAATGGACTGAAAAACAGAAAATATGACGCTGTCCTTTATATTCCGTCTGATTTCTCTAAAAATGTGCTGAGCTATGATAAAGACCATCCTGAAAAGGCGTCCATTCAATTTTCAATTCAAGATCAGCTCAATGCAGTCAATAAAGAGAAAGTGCAAAGAGAGCTGGAAAATGCACAAAAGAAAATGAATGAACAGATGTCGACGCTATACTGGAGTTTTGTATCACAGGAAATCGGCAATGTAAGAGAAGAGTTTGAGCATATTGTCGGCAAAGAAGTCGAATTCCAAAACACGATGTACAACTTCTATAAACCGAACTCAAACAAACTATCAGATGCCGTCCAGCAGCAGAAGAAACAAATAGAAGAATTAAAAAATGCGATGGCCGATTCACAGAAAGAGTATAAAGACGGCTTGAGTACAACAGAAGAAGCAAAGAACCAGTTAAAGGACTTTGTGAAAGCAGTCGATCAATATCAGCAGTATCAAGACAAACAAAAGGATCTCTTGATCAAAGCGCAATCAGCAAGTCAAAAGCAAATCCAGCAAGGGCTCAAACAACTCGCTGACATTCAAAACCAAAATGCCCGCAGCTTTAGTGATCAAATGGGCGGACTCAAAACAGACATCAACGGGGTACAAAGTCAGCTGAAAACAACGGACAGCGCCATCCAATCTGTTCAAAAGTCGAGAGAAGACGTTATTCCTAAGCAATCCACGGGGTTAAAGGAACTTGTGATAGCGTCTCAGAAGGAACTGATTAAAAACTATGAAGAGCGGTATCTGGACTACTATAAAAATAAGATGAAAACCTTGCAAAATAATTTAAAAGAAAAAAGGGAGCAGATTTTAGCTGAAACTGAAAAGCCAGATGACTCCAGCAATGACGGACCATCAGATCAAGATAAGGAAAACCCTGAAGAGATTGGGATTAATTTAGATGAAGAAACAAATGAACTCTCGCAAATTTCAACAGAAATGAACGATCTCGCCGATCAATTAGCAGATCAGGAGACGCCACCTTCTATTGAAGGTGATAAAGAGGTGGACAACGGTGAAAATCCTGCTCAGCCGGATTCCGGAAACACGAATCAGTCGCAAGAAGATCTAAAAGCACTCTCGACTCGTTTAGATGAAGTGAAAAAGAAAATTCAAGAAAAAGCTGCCGCTCATAATGACGAATTGAAAGACAAAGTGAGTCAGATAAATAAAGAGCTTAAGGACCTTTCTGATAAAATAGATAAACTTGAAAAGATCATAAATCGATATAATGTGATGCCGAACGAAATCAAAAATCAGGAAGCGGCTATTTTAAGCAAAGTGAAAAATCTGCAGCAAAGAAATTCACCGATTAGTAATCTCTTAGATGATGATCTTTTTAAGAAGAAATTTGAAGTGAAGACAATAAACACTAAGAATTTAATGGAGTATTCCAATCAACTCTCTCAACTAGAAATGATGCTTGGTGACTTATACGAACCACCAAATAACTCTTCTCTAATAGACACAAAAGGAGATGAGATTAAATCCATCCTCTCCATCAAAAAAGAAGAAACAGAAAACTGGGATAAGCTCAAAAACCAAATGCTGACATCAAACGATGATGTGTCTACTTTTATTGATGAGATGCAGAAATTTTCAGATGGTTATGCGGAGTACATTACGACTCAGCAGGCAAGCATGGAACAGGAATTACAAACAATTTCTGAAAGTGCGGACAATGTAGCTGAGCAAATGGCTGATCAAGGAGATGCGGTGTATACAGCAGACCTTGCAGGCAGTTCAATTGTTGTCAGTGCACAGGATTCAATTGGTCAGGAAGTGCTTCGTCTTTCTGAAAATATGAGTTCGTTAACCGACCGCCAAAAAGGGGTGGCGGATTATACGAATAACATTGAAGAGAGTGTTACAACAGTTCAAGATAAAGCAGATACGCTGAATGAAAACTGGAGCAAGAATGTCGATTCTACGAAACTTGTTCAGCAAGATTTAAAGGGTATTTTAGGAAATACATTAAGTGATCAAGGCAACAGCAACTATGTGTATAACCATTTAGCCAATCCGCTGAAAATCAGCGGCGATGTGCCGGAAGAAAAAACGCAGACTGTACCGCCGGTCGTCATTTTGGTCATTGTGATGATCAGCAGTTTGTTAATTGGCTTTTTCAGCTCGTATTATGCGTCAGCTCCGATGCTGGTCAAAGGTGCACTGTTTGGCATCTTGAATCTATTAGTCGGACTCATGATCAGCTTGTTTGGACTGAACATTTACAAACTTGCAGATGATCAAGCCATTCAATGGTCGATCTTCACCATTTTGTTGTTAGTGGCGTGCTCTGCCTTTATTCGCACGGCCTTCCTTTTCGGTTCCATTGCCGGATGGATGGCAGCAACGGCACTGATTTTCTTCTTTGTCGCACCGTTAATTGATTTGGTGATGCCGAATTTCCACTTTACCAATCCAGTGACAGACGTGTACCTGTCGATCCAATATGGAAATGGAGACACCTTTGGAATGGGCGTCACAGGGTTAGTGATTTTAACTGTCCTTTTCATGGTCGTACCGCTTGTGAAAAAGCTATGGAAAGATAAAACAGAGGAACGTGATGTGACTCATGAAGCTTAATCTATTCGTGAAAGGGGCGGCACTCGTTGCCGTTTCCCTTTTTCTCCTCATCCCTGCTGCTTTCGCTGCTGGTGAAGATACGGATACGAATGTCAAGCCGAATGAATATCAGGAAAAGGAACTTAATATTAACTCGAGTATATTGAGGGATCAAACAAAATACGAACAAAGCAAAACGACGTCAAAAATCAAAACAGACATTCATTTTGCTGAACCGCCCAAAGCCCCGGGGGGATCTCTTTCTCCGCAGCTTTTTAGTGATCTAAAGGAGAACCCGCCCAAAACACCGGCTCGTATGATGAAAGAGATGAATATCTCTTTTAGTGATTCGGCTGTATCAGCACCTTCTGAGGATGATCATGAGAAGCAGACATCGGCACTGCTTCCGATGATCTTTGGTTTCTTGATAGCCCTTGGTCTCGTTGTGATGATTATCCTGATTCCAAAGGTGAATGTGAAGGCTGAAAAGAAATAGTCTGTCTCTTTTAATAGAGGCAGGCTTTTCTTTATGCAGATTGCTTGATGTCATACCGTTTCACTACGTAAAATAGTGATATCAAGGGAGGAGATTGTCATTCGAATTTCAATCGTTACAGGCGGATCAAAAGGCTTTGGCTTAGCACTTGTGAACAGGCTGCTTTCACGCGGGGATCATGTGTACACAGCAGCAAGAAGTGCATCGCCGATATCCCATCCGAAGCTTACACATACCCAGGTTGATCTGACCGATGAAGAAGCAGCGGCCAAATGGATTCAAGATAGTCTCACGCCGCAAACTCTGGCAGATGCTGATGACATCTTACTTGTCAACAATGCAGGAATGGTCACACCTATCAAGCGCGTTGGACAAGGCGGACAGGATACGCTTCATCAGCATTACAAGCTGAATCTTGTCATTCCTATTTTACTGAGCCATATGTTTGCTAAGCAGACTCAATCATTTAACGGAAAGAAAACGATCGTTCATCTTTCTTCTGGAGCGGCGAAAAACCCATATAAAGGCTGGAGTGCGTATTGCAGTTCAAAGGCAGGACTCGATATGTTTATGAGGACTTTTCATGAGGAACAGCAGGACGAGGCGCATCCGATCAACACGTTTTCCTTTTCACCCGGCACGATCGATACAGATATGCAGGGGGAAATTCGGAAGTCATCAAAACAAGACTTTGAACAAATAGACCGTTTTCAGCAATTATATGAAACAGGCACGCTGAAGAGCCCAGATGAAGTCGCAGGTATTTTGCTCGAACTTTTAGCGGATGATCCAGCTGGCGGATGTGTCTACGATGCACGTGAGTATGTGAAAAAGCAGTCATAACGACTGCTTTTTTCGTATTGTACAAGCAAAAACAGCTCATTTGACATAAGCTGTTCTTGAGACTCATAGAAAATATAACAGAACATTTGAGTTTCTTTTCAGAATATGTTAGGATGCTAAAAATATAGATAAGGAGGGGTTTCCATGAGAAAGGTTACATTAATGGATGTTTACACCCATCCAGTCGCTCAAAAATATTTAAATCGTTCAGGAAAAGCCCATGCGATTGCTTGTGCTTATCACGCATTCAAACTGGCGGTGCAGGCTGGGATTAATCCAGATCTCGCTGTGAAAGCAGCCCTCTTGCATGACATCGGCCACTATGAATGGTATACAGCTGGCGGAGAATGGGATTACGAGACATATAGACGGAATGATATCCATGCCATTAAAGGCGCAGAGCGGGCTCACAAACTGCTCATACGCCTCGGTGAGGAACCAAAGGCAGCCAAAGATATTGCGCTTGCGATTCTGCTTCATACAGATTCATATTTGCCAGAGGGCGACCTTCATAAAGACACACTTCAGCAAATCGTCAAGAAGGCAGATGAAATGGATGAAGAGCCTGGCGGACATCACCATTACAGACAAATAGACGAGTCACTTGCAATGAAAAAAATCACGGAATTGGATCAAAAAGTGCAGCAGGCACTTCAGCCTATGAAACGCTCTGTTTAGTATGGAATGTCTCCATGAATATTTCCATCCTGATCGACATACAATGTGCGAATAACGGTACGGTTAAATGCAGATGTACCTGATGCAGTGAGTCCGGTGTAATGAACCGTGACAGAATAAGCACCTTCTTTTTTCAATTCAACAGCGGATGAAGCAGTTGTTTTGAGTGGATGATCTTTTTGGGCATCCTTAAAGTAAAAGGTTTCTACTTTCTTGCTTAATCGTTTAATCAGACCGCTTGAATGGGTCGATGCATCATCCCCTGATTTCGCTGCCTCTGCTTTGATTTCGTCATTTAATGGTGAATCAAAGGATACGAGCAGCAAATAAGGAGCCTTTTTTCCTGAATTTGATCGAATCGTCCATTTTCCAGGAACGGGTTTATTGATTTGCACATGGTGCGAAAATGCGCCTTCATATGGGAAAGATGCTTCCGATGTCTTCAGATTTGTTAAGACGTCTCCATTTGGGGCGATGATTTCCGGCCGCGCCTCATGCCTTTCATTTAACCACTGAATCGATAAGCCATTCGTTCCTTCCTCTACATAGAACGCTTCTGTTTTATCCTTTTCACTTTCACCGCCTTTCACATAAACATCTGTATTCAGCTCAGTAGAGTTCGGGCTCTCTTTATTTTCTTTTTCAGCGCTTGCGGCATTTGCCAGCAGCTGATGCTGAAACACAGGGAACATGCTTGTGCCGTTTTTAATGGAGTTGTGATCCCATTTCCCTGTTAAAATATTGTTTGCATATGATAGTCTTGTGCTGCTTACTGTGACGGCGCCATCGTTTGCGCCAAAGCTCTTTAAATACATGCCGCCTAAGTACAGCACCCCGCCAAATGTTCCCCATTCCGATCCCGAATACGTGATGTATTTTTGAGGAAACTTCTCCAGCTTGTCGGTTTCACTTCGAAAAGCCGCCATGAGCCCCGTTTGCAAAGAATAGAGCGCGTCGCTTTTTTGTCCAAGAATTTCTGCGAGCCAGCTTCCGCCCTTGCTATACGCTAAATCTGCCAGCGGCGTCCCGTAATGAGGGGAGCCGAGTGTGATGACTTTCTCTACATATGGATGGGCATCGTGATACACGAGTGCGGACTGGGTATCCACCCCGCCTTTACTATGACCAATCACAATAAGTTTTCGACCGAACACATCATAAATTTCTTTTAGCTTTTCTGCTAATAGTTTGCCATTCTTTTTCGTATCCTGATCTGGATACAAATCTATGAATGCGCTTTCGTATCCGTTCAGAACAGCTTGCTTTGCCATGTCGTTTCGGTCGAACCATGTGGAGGAGGAGCTGTTAATGCCGTGAACAAAAACAAGTGGTGGTTTTGACTCGTCTTTTTGAACCGGCTCTTCTCCTTTAAACCACTTTCCTGGTGTCCCAGGTTCATCTCCAATTGATCCTGCATACGCATAACTTGCAAAGGAAAAAAAGAGCATGACAGCAGCGAGACAGATGAGTTTTTTCAAGATCATTCACCTCTTCAAATGATTTAAGTTGTTGGCAGCACCAATCTATTATACTTCCAAAAGATGTAAGATTAAATAAAATGTTAAAATATGGTATTTGAGTTGTAGGTTTGCCTGAGTGACATTCACATGGGTCATTGCATACGATGTGGGTAAATACACAAGTAAAGGGGCAGGTAGGATGGCACAACAAGGAAGTCCGCAGCTTGTTTCATTAGTTGATCCATATGTTTATCAAACATTGCAGAAAGTGATCGGTATGAGATTGATTGTTCAAACAGTGAAAGATACAGTGCGCGGAAAATTGAAGGAAGTCATGCCGGATCATATTGTCATTGAGGCGGGGACAAAATCAGTTTTTTATGTGCGGATCCAGCAAATTGTATCGGTGATGCCTGATCACAGTGAAAGAGTGTAACAAGCAGACGCAAAGGTGTCTGCTTTTTTCACGCTTATAGAATGTATATCTGGAAAAAGTGCATGATATACCAATTGTTCTTTTTTTTACAAAAAATAAGGTTCTAAAACAAGAAGCAGTTGACAGAAGGTGGGTGGAATAGTAGTTTTTTAATAAGATCAATACGTAACAGGAGGAGCATCTTTGTTAAAATCTAAAGTTCATTTTTGGACATTCCAAATATTACTTGTTTTACTCATTGTTTATGTATCTACAAAGGTTTCGTTTTTATTTCAGCCAATTATTTTATTTGCATCTACCTTGTTTGTTCCCATCTTGCTGGCTGGAATTCTCTTTTTCATCTTTAATCCAATTGTTCGATTTTTGTCCAGGAAAATTCCTAGGACACTTGCTATCCTGATCATTTATCTTTTGTTCATCGGACTCATCACGTTCATTGTGAATGCTGCGGGACCGGTTATTGTCACGCAGGTTGGTGGACTTGTCAAAAGCTTCCCTGGTTATGTGACGGATATGCAGAAATTTATCAACGACTTCTCGCATTCTAAAACATTTACTTGGATGATGAACCAAGATTATGTCTCCGTCTCGAAGTTTGAACAGACAATTGTTTCGACATTAAAAGGTTTGCCGGAAAATATTGCTTCAAGTATGTCTGCTGTGTTTGGTGTGATTGCCAATATTGCTTTAGCTGTGATCACAGTTCCGTTCATTTTGTTTTATATGTTGAAAGACGGACATAAGTTTCCGGACAAGCTCGTTCAATTTTTGCCAATGCCTTACCGTAAGGAAGGATTGAAAATCTTTAAAGAATTAAACGATACGCTTGCAGCTTACATACAAGGGCAGATTGTTGTCTGTTTGTTTGTTGGAGTGGCTTGTTTTATCGGATACTTATTAATCGGTGTGAAATATGCGCTCATTCTCGGCATTATCATTGCGGTCACAAATGTGATTCCGTACCTTGGGCCATATCTTGGCGCGGCACCAGCTGTGCTTATTGCGTTTCTTGATTCGCCTGGAAAAGCGGTGGTGACAGTCATTGTCATTCTTGTCGTTCAGCAAATTGACGGAAATGTCATTTCTCCATTGATCATTGGGAAACGCCTCAACACACATCCTTTGACCATCATCCTGCTATTAATTGGGGCAGGAAGCTTTGGCGGAATCCTTGGCATGATTTTTGCGGTCCCTGTCTATGCACTGCTCAAAGCCATCACCTTGAATATTGTCAGATTGGTGCAGCTGCGTCAGCGATCTCGCAAAGAACAGCATTTAAACGTCTAGGACAGATGCACACCTTTTCCCTTCTTGCATAAGATGATTGAGATAAGCAGATAGGGGGAGATTCTGATGCCTGCAATCGTTGGACCTATTCATATCGAGTCGTTAGGAGGAAACGGTGCAGCTACTTTCGGTGATGTCCTGGCCATTGCTCCTTTGGCTGTAGACCACTCTACTGGCGGTGCGGGAGCCTTTAATTCAGGTGATTATATGTCACTTACAAGTGATCCGAATGCCACGATGCTTTGGGACTTTACATTGTTTGGCCAGCCTCAATCATTTAACGCATAGAAAGGCAGCTGATGGTCACAGATCAGCTGTCTTTTTTATTTTTCATACACGTATTTTTGAGCTGGGCATATGATGTGGGGAGAAAAGGTGGTGGAAAGATGCCAGCGATTGTTGGGCCTATTCATATTGACCGTGTGATTGGAAATGGTTCTGCACATTTCGGTGATGTTTTTGCCATTTCGCCAAAAAGTGTCGATCACTCCGCCGGTGGATCAGGTACCTATAATGCAGGGGACTTTGTCCAATTTTTTAGCAGTCCAAACGTTACGTTTATGTGGGATATAGACCTGATCAGCCAGCAAAAGAGCTTTAATGCATAGCCAGCTTTGAAAGAGAATTCCTTTTCAGAAGCTGTCTTTTTTTATGGTACAATGGATATGGATGTAAGAAGAAAAAAGAGGTGTGAACTGAGTCAAATGAAAATTAGAAAAGCACACATCACAAGCGGACAACCAAAGACCTACAATGTATATTTACATGAAAATAAAAAAGAATATAAAACGCTTGTAGCCGTACCTGACATTGAATGGAGTATGTCCATTGCGTATGAGGACGAAAAGGAGCAGCTCAACCATACGCTTGAACAATCCTTAATGGAAAGAGTAGAAACAGACGAAGCCCGTGACCTCGCACTCAAGATTGTGCACTGGGTCACAGAAATGTAAATTTAGAAACCAGGAGTGAACACAGCGATGAAAGAAGAATCCGTAGACTTTTATTTGCAGCAAGGGATATTTGGACATGCTGAAACAAAACCTGATGAACGAAGAATGTTTCTTGGTTCATTAAGGGAACGAGCGCTTCTCGCCCTGACAAAGGGACAAGTATCAAGAAATAAACCGTATCAAGAAGTCGAACAAATATTGAAGGCCAATCGCCAGGCCACAGTTCTATTAAATGGTGAACTTTCCTATGCTTCTTATTCTCAATATGTCAAAATGGCAAATGCCGCTGGATGTTCCTTTAAAGTGGTGAATCATCACGAAGCGCACTCTCCTTTTGGTCTTGTCATAGAGATGCCTGATGCGGTCAATCAGGAGCATATCTATATAGAGGATGAGCTGTTTCAAAAAGCTTTTTCTCATGAATCTGTTGAATAGGTTTCCCTAGTGAAATGAATAAGCTATAATGATTCAAAAGAGCATATGGGAGAGATGCGGATGGGCAAAGCGTTGATTTGTATAGATTATACAGTTGATTTTGTTGCAGACGATGGAAAACTGACATGCGGAAAGCCTGGACAGGCGATTGAGTCTAAGATCACAGAAATCACTTCTTCATTTATTGATGAAGGCCACTTTGTCGTCTTTGCTGTCGATCATCATGAAGAAGAGGACCCTTATCATCCAGAGACAAAGTTATTTCCGCCCCATAATATTCGCGGAACAGAGGGTATTGAACTTTATGGACAACTAAGTTCACTATTTCACACGTCAAAACATTTAAAACATGTCTACTATATGGAAAAAACAAGATACTCTGCTTTTGCAGGCACTCAATTAGAAATGAAACTGCGCGAGCGCGGCATCACGGAACTTCACTTAGCCGGCGTATGTACCGATATTTGTGTACTTCATACAGCTGTTGATGCGTACAATAAAGGCTTTGAACTTGTGATTCACCAAAATGCTGTGGCGAGTTTTAATGAAGCGGGGCACGAGTGGGCACTTTCTCACTTTGAGCAGTCGCTTGGTGCGAAAGTGGTTAAGTAAGGGAAGGAGAATGGAAGTTGGAGCATCGGTTTAATGACGACAGTTTATCACTACATACAGATCTTTATCAAATTAACATGGCAGAAACGTATTGGAGAGACGGCATTCATGAGAAGAAGGCAGTCTTTGAACTCTTCTTTAGAAAGCTTCCATTTGACAATGGCTTCGCTGTATTTGCTGGCTTAGAGAAAGCGATTGAATATTTATCGGACTTTTCCTTCACCGAAAGCGATCTAGCGTATTTAAAAGATGAACTCGGTTATAAAAGCGATTTCATTGACTATTTAAGCGGATTGTCCTTTACAGGTACACTTCATTCAATGCGAGAAGGGGAAATTGTCTTTGCGAATGAACCGATTATGCGCATCGAGGCAACGCTTGTTGAAGCTCAGTTAATCGAAACGGCATTGCTCAATATCGTGAATTTCCAGACGCTGATTGCAACAAAAGCGGCCCGGATTAAAGGAATCATAGAAGATGAGACAGCATTAGAATTCGGAACAAGACGTGCGCATGAAATGGATGCAGCGATGTGGGGAGCAAGAGCGGCACTCATCGGCGGCTTTCAGGCGACAAGTAATGTTCGTGCTGGGAAACGCTTCAACATACCAGTATCAGGAACGCATGCCCACGCACTTGTACAAGCATACCGCGATGAATATACGGCATTTAAAAAATATGCTGAAACACATACAGACTGCGTCTTTTTAGTCGATACGTATGATACCGTCAGATCAGGTATTCCGAATGCGATTAAGGTAGCGAAAGAATTTGGAGATAAAATCAACTTCATTGGTGTCAGACTTGATAGCGGAGACCTTGCATACTTGTCTAAAAAAGCTAGAACAATGCTTGATGAAGCAGGTTTCCATGATGCTAAAGTCATTGCATCAAGCGATCTTGATGAACACACCATTATGAATTTAAAGGCACAGGGCGCCAAAATTGATGTGTGGGGTGTTGGGACAAAACTGATCACAGCATTCGATCAGCCAGCCCTCGGTGCAGTATATAAGCTGGTGTCCATTGAAGAAAACGGCAAAATGAATGATACCATCAAAATTTCATCCAACCCAGAGAAAGTGACAACACCAGGCCGTAAACGTGTGTACCGGATTATCAATCAATTGAATCATCATTCTGAGGGCGACTACATTGCACTTGAAGAGGAAGATGTTCATAGTGAGGATAAACTAAAAATGTTCCATCCTGTGCATACGTTTATTAGTAAATTCGTGACAAACTTTGTGGCGAAAGATCTTCACGTCCCGATTTTTGATCAAGGAAAACTTGTCTATGACAATCCAGATATTCAAACGATTCAAGCCTACGTGCAGGACAGTCTTGGACTCTTCTGGGAGGAATACAAACGAATCAGCAAACCAGAAGAATATCCAGTCGATTTGAGTCAAAAATGCTGGGATAATAAAATGCAGTTTATCCATGATGTGAAAAATAAAATCAAAAAAGAGCTTTATGAAAGCGAATGATTTGAAGAAAGGGAGACCATCAAGCCAGGTGGTCTCTTTTTTTTATTTTGACCGATTGAAATTGAACTAAAACCGCAATCATTTGGTATACTGAAAGCACATCTTGTTTGTCATGGCATAAAGGAGGATTGGAGCAGTTGAGGGTGTTTGTTGCGAGACAGCCTATTTTTAACAGAAAAGAACAAGTCGTATCATATGAGCTGCTTTATAGAGATAGTGAAACCAATACATATAGCGCTGAAGACGGTGATCAAGCGACAACGGACCTCATTATCAACAGTTTTCTAAATATCGGCATCGAAACACTGACAGAAGGAAAACGATGCTACATTAATTTCACCGAAAGCTTGCTTTCATCTGATCTGCTCACCTATTTTGATCCGCATCAGCTTGTGATCGAGATATTAGAAAATGTACCGATTACCCCGGCACTTATTATGAGATGTAAGCAGTTAAAAAAATGGGGATATACGATTGCACTCGATGATTTCTTCCTAAACGGAACACATTATAGTGACAAGCTGCTTGAGGAACTCCTCTACTGCATAGATATTTTAAAAATTGACTTTCTGAAAACCACAACGCAAGAACGAAGAGATATTCTGCATTCGTATAAAAAGTATCGCCTTCGATTCCTAGCAGAAAAGGTAGAAACGAGAAGAGAATATGAAGAGGCGCTTGAAGCGGGCTTCCACTTGTTTCAAGGGTATTTCTTTAGTGAGCCGCATGTGATATCGGGACGAGCATTATCGACCAGCTTCCATGCGTACCATCAGCTTTTAAATGAGTTAAGCAAGGACCAGCCGAATATCCAGACCGTGACCCATTTTATTGAAAGTGACCTTTCGCTATCATATCAATTATTAAAAATGCTGAATTCAGGCGGCATGAGACGTCTTTATCAAATTAAAAGTATCCGGCAGGCGATTATCCTGCTTGGGTTTAATGAAATTCGGCGCTGGATCTTTATCCTTTCATTTAAAGAACTGAATGTCCAAGCTAATTCTAGCCAAAAAGAAATCATCAAAATGTCATTCATTCGTGCCAAAACGTGTGAACTGATTGCTTCTCGTACTGAACGAGAGCACCCCGCCTCTTATATGCTGACAGGTATGTTTTCTCTGATTGATACGCTTGTCAGGGCAGATATCACAGAACTTGTGAAGGAACTGCCGCTTTCTGATGAAGTTGGCGAGGCACTGCTTGGCTATGAAAATGATTATTCTTTTGTACTAGGTGTGGCCAAACGTATTGAACGAAATGAATGGGATGATGAGATGTTAGATGGAAATCTCTCGAAACAGGAAGCCTATGGCTGTTATATAGAAGCCATTGAATGGTGCCATAAAATGTTTGAATCTTAAGAAAAGCCGCTCGCGTGAGAGCGGCTTTTTCTTTGTCATGCCCACTTTAAAAGAAGGAAAAGTCTGCTGGAGGCAAGAGACAAGTAGATTCGAATCCCTTCTGGACTAAAGCGGATATCAATGCCGCTTTTCACACCGATTTGCTTCAGCATTCGGATGACACTTGTTGAATCAGAGCGCTCAGCAGCCTCCATGATGCGCTGCGCAAACGGAAGGGAGCTGGAAATTTGCTGTGTGATGAGTGAAGCATCAGCAACGAGGCGGGCTGATTCTTTTGCGGCTCGTTGAAATGAGTGGGCATCTACTGGAGGAAAAGTCATTGGCGTGCGCGGCGGGTATGCGCGGCTCATTGCGGGAACCTGCAAAGCAGGATAAGGAACATAGTAAAACACATGGTCACCTCTTCTCTCATTGACGTGAAATTGGACGGATATCTGTTCTAAATGTATGTAGAAAATCAGAATAAAGAATCAAAATGATCTTTCTATCTTTGTAATTCCAGCATAAAAATAGGTACTTTTGCGGTCAATTTCGGTGAATGTCGCCAAAAAATTGCGGTGTCCACAATAGCATCTGTCGTCTGACCTATGACACGCAAAACCGAAGATACAGAGGGGATCGTACGTTCTACCGGGAGAGAAGTGTGACGAATGATGCCTATTCCTGTCGCAAAAATGACGCAATTCCTTTGAAATTGAGATAAAAGTATGATTTGAAAAGTCAGAAAATGATGAAAAAAGACCTATTGAATTTTGCGGTATCGCGCACACGTTTTGTGCATACTTTTCGGTGAAAAAATACTCAATTACATTTACACTGTTAGTAACAGATCAAATACTTATGACCCAATCACCATACACAAATACATTGATCTTCCAAAAAAGGAGAGTGGAATCGATGGAAAAGTATGAAATCGAAGAACTTAAACAATTATTATGGAAACTTGAAAACGAAATCAGAGAAACAACGGCTTCTCTTCATAACATTAACAAAAGCATTGATCAATACGACAAATATGAATATGTGAAAATTTCTTAAAGACTTGATAATCATCAAGTCTTTTTTTTATCCAAATACATACAAAAAAAGGATATATTATTATATAATTGTTAAATAGTGATGTCAGTGGACATTTGCTCATGTCTTTTTAGTAAAATAAAAGGCGGAAGGGTGAGGTACAAGATCGAGTATGCTAAACTATCTAGAGAATACAAAAATCAAGCAGAATATGTCTGATTTTATTCAACATGCAGTCAGGCAGAATGATTTACAAAAGCTGCTTTTGAAATTTACAGATAGAAAAAAAGAATTTCCTCTTGGTCAATTAGCTTATCAGCATTATGAGGCATTTGACGGACAAGACAAGCAAGCGATTACAAAACTGGCAGCAGGGATTGAACTTCTCATCTTATCTGCCGATATATTAGATGATATTGAAGATCAGGACAATGATTCGTATCCTTGGATGAACGTCGACCAAGGAGTGGCCATCAATGCTTCTACGTATTTGTATACGGTGAGTATTCAATTCATCACGTCAATATGTGAAAATAATTCTCAACTAGTAGAGAAACTGTTCCATTTCATCAAAATGTCAATGGAAGGTCAGCACGAGGATTTGCGACATTTGCATGGAACAGAAGAAGAGTGTGTAGAGGTTTTAAGGAAAAAATCAGGATCTTTAACAGCTCTTTCTAGCGTACTGGGTGTTTATTTAGCGACAGGAAAAATAAACGCTACTGTGGAATCTTATTCGATATATTATGGTGTTGCTGAACAGATCAGTAACGATTTTTTTGCGTTATTTTCAAAATCAAACGGAGATTTTCAAAAAAAACAAACACTGGCATTCAGTTATTTACAAAGACGTTTTAACGATGCCAGTCAAGAGCTTCTTTCCTTCTTTTCTAACCGGCTGGAAGAGTCAGAGCAAAAGCCGTTTCAATTGAAGCAGAAGTTACTTGAAGCTGGTTTGACTCAGTACATGGTATCGATGAGAGAGATTATGCTGTTAAAAATGAAGCGTGGAATGGAACAACTTGATTTACCTGGGAAGAAGAAGGAACAATTATGTGCATTTATGACAAAGGAGGGCAATGATTGAACATTCAAAATGTTATTGCATATTTAGTCAAAAATCCTGGTGTTGTGAATGAATTGGACTTAGGGAATGCAAGTTTAATTCACACAGATGAGCAAACCATGCAAGCAATCATTCAGGGGATTAAAAAAGGGCAAATGTCTGCAGATTATATATGGTACTATAAATGATACTATTCATTTAAAAATGATTTAAAAGTTCTCCAGTTAAGGATGTTTTATACATGAAGATAACTTATACGAAACTATCTGCTTTTTTGGTTTTTCTGTCTTTTTTATTTGTGATCTATGTTTCATATATTTATGTATTTGATATTTTTAATGGAGCACGTGTAGCGGAGAACAAGAACGGTCAAGCAGAAGTTGTCAAAGTTGAATATCTTTCTTTAGCCTACACATCAGGATTAGAAGAAGGAGATATTATACTTAAAATCAATGGGGAACCTGCTAACAACAAAGATCATTTGATCAATGGTGAGCTTAGGAATGTGCAAAGAATTGATATTCAAAGAGGCAACCAAATGATCACCCTAAAAAATAAGACATTGATTGGTCAAGAGAGTTTATTTGTCTATATAATTCCTCTCATCCTGTATTCAATTTGTTTATTTTGTATCTTCTTTATCATTCGAATTAACAAAGAGGCTCAACGAAAATCAGCATTTCTTTTAGTTGTATTTTTATTAACGATTTGTATCGGATATCTTAGTGCAGGTACTTCAGGTATTGGTGAGAGATTTAGCCATTATGTGATCGTATTTTGTTTATCAAGTGTATTTATCTTTTATATTCACTTCATTTATCAATATTTCAAAGAGTTTGACCTGCATATTACGACTCAAAAAACGATTCGCTTTTTATATAGTCTTCCTATAATTAATCTAGTAATAGAGTTATTTGTTCCAATTGATTCGGCGTTAGCCAGATACATGCCAAGTTTAAATCTTTTATTCTTTTTCGCTTCTATTATCATGTCATTCAAAGTGATTATCAATGGAATGCGGAAATATAAAGAGACAGAGCAGGGGTCTGTTTTAAAGTTTTTTGTCATGATAAACATCATAGCATTTTGTCCATTTATCTTTTTGTTTGCAATTCCATATGTTTTGTTTCGTATTTATGTGGTAGATCCCTTTTTCTTAACTTCTTTTGTCTTGCTCATTCCTTTTTCACTCGTGTATCAATTTATGACGAACAAGCTTTACAATATGGATTTTTTGATAAGCAGACTGAAATACTATGGGTTTCTTGCCATTACACCGACCGTTTTTGTTGTTGTCACGTTTTACATTCTGCAAAAGCCAGAAGATTTGAAGTACACACTGAAGCTCGCATTAATCACCTATACACTCATGCTGGCTGTATTCTATTTCAAAGAAATTCTAGATTTCCGCTTCCGTCTGAAGCGTTTTTCAGAAAAGTATAATTACCAAGACAGCGTGTTTAAATTTACACAGCTTATTCGTGAGGCGTCATCACTTCATCAAGTGCTGTATCATTTGAAATACACCATTTTAGAAGTGCTAGTTGTGAATAAAGCCTTTGTGCTTGAGGTGAAGGCTGATGGACAAATTATTGAAATTGATGAGTCAACAAATGATAGTAAGCTATGGAAAGAATACGTGGATCAATTTCAAGATATTTTAGGTGAAGTTGGTAAAATCATCGAGCTTGATAAAGGGTTTATGATGAAAATTGGCGAGCGGGGCGGTCACTCGTTTATGATTTGCTGCTTATCCAATATACAGACACCGAAATTGACCCGCGATGAAATCTCATGGCTGAAAACATTGGCCTTTTATACAAGTGTCAGTTTAGAAAATGTCGTCAAGATCGAAGAATTGATGGAGCACCTTGACGATTTGAAACAGCGCGAGGCCAATCCTGCATGGTTGAAGAAAATCATGTTTGCTATGGAAGAAAAGCAGCGTTCAGATTTAGCGAGAGATCTTCATGATTCCGTGCTGCAGGACTTGATATCACTAAAAAGGCAGTCGGAGATGTTTTTAACGAATTTCCAAAACAACCAATGCCCGACATCTATTGAAAATTCGCTTATCTCATGGAATGATCAAATGTCCAAAGTGATTCAAACGACGAGAGAAACGTGTCATGAGCTTCGGCCGCAGCTGCTGTATGATTTAGGTTTAGTAAAGGCGATATCGAAGCTGACTTCTCAAATCCAAGAGGAAGCACCGTTTCATATTAGGCTGAATACGACACGCTTTGATAAAGAATTGGACATTGATATTGATTCACAGCTGAATATTTACCGAATTGTTCAGGAGCTGTTATCCAACGCCCTGAAGCACTCAAAAGCCACTCAAGTGTTAGTGATGCTGATTTGTATTAAAGATCAGGTTGTTCTTCACTATGAGGATGATGGAGTCGGTTTTGATGCCAGTCATCTTGATCAGCATACAATGAGCATGGGTCTGTCGGGAATTAGAGAAAGAGTGAAAGCGTTAAATGGAAAGCTTCAAATTCACACAGCCCCGGAAAAAGGGCTCAAGGTGAAAATTGAAATGGAATTGTAACGATTTATTAAGGATTAAGACTTGGCATCAGCCAAGTCTTTTATATAAAATGGAAGTGAGTGATTTAAAGGGAGGAAGACATGAAGAAGATATTGGTCATTGATGATCATCCGGCTGTCATGGAAGGGACAAAAAGCATATTAGAATCAGACCAGCAGCTATCAGTCGATTGTTTAAGTCCTGATGCAGAAGCCGCTTTTTTAAAGACGCATGACTTTTCCATCTATGATGTGATTTTAATGGATTTAAATCTCGGGGATATCAATGGAATGGACATTGCGAAACAAATTTTAGAAACCAACCATCAAGTGAAAATTATCATTTATACAGGGTATGAAGTAGATGATTATTTTGAAGAGGCTATTCGGGCTGGATTACACGGTGCAATTAGTAAAACAGAGACGAAAGACAAAATTATTGAATACATACACCGCACATTGCAAGGGGAAGTTGTCATTCAGCTGTCCTATTTAAAGAAATTAATTTCACAGCAGCAAGAAAAGCCAGAACAGGCGCAGCAGACTGATCACGAGCTCTTAACCGAACGGGAGTGTTTGATTCTTAGAGAAGTGGAAAAAGGATACACGAACCAGGAGATTGCCGATGTGCTTCATTTGAGCAAACGGTCAATTGAGTACAGTTTGACATCCATCTTTAATAAACTGAATGTTGGATCTCGTACAGAAGCGGTGTTAATTGCCAAGTCTGAAAGTGTGCTGTAAACGTGTGAAGGGAGAGGGCCTTAATGGATGTGAGCGGATCAAATACACTGCTTGAGGCACTAGGCATTGAGATTGTAGAGTGCAATAAATCACGATGCGTTGCAACAATGCCAGTCGATCACAGAACAAAACAGCCATTTGGACTGCTGCACGGAGGAGCATCTGCTGCTCTAGCAGAAACAGTGGCGAGCATGGGGGCTGCTGCTCATTTGGACTTAACGCAGCAAGTTTGCTCAGGTATTGAAATCAATGCCAATCATTTAAAATCTGTACGCGATGGAGTGGTGACAGCGACAGCTGTTCCAGTACATGTAGGACGGCGTACAATGGTATTTCAAATCGATATAAAAGATGATCGAGACCGGCACATCTGTACGTCAAGATGCACACTTGCTGTCATTGATCGCATATAAAAAAGCTCCCGGTGCAGCGGAAGCTTTTTTTGTATGCTGTTGCGCGATAAAAAAAGAATGGCCCAACATGGCAGGCCATTCTTTTTTTGCTTTTTATAAATAAGAATCTTCTTTTCGCTTAATCACAAAGTTACGGAAACCGCCATAATCATCTTGAACACTGCGTTTGTCGAGCTTAACACCAGTATTGTAGGCGGCTCTTCCGATTAAGTGTGCGCCGACTGGTGCTGTCAGGAAGATAAATACGATGCCGAGAAGGATTTTTGCAGAAATAACGCCTGCAAGAAACCATTCGTGAAAAAACACACCTACTAAAATCAGAACAACGCCAAGGGTCGATGCTTTTGATGCAGCATGCATACGTGTGTAAACATCCGGCAGGCGAAGGACACCAATGGCTGAAATCAAACAGAGGATAGCGCCTAGCAGGATAAAGAAAATCACGATGGCTTTAGCGATGACGATCATTTTCAATCACTTCCCCTTTCTCAAGGAATTTGGAAAAAGCGACAGTACCAATAAAGGCAAGGATGCCGAGCAGTAAAATAATCTCAAAGAATGCAGTGGTTTTCAGTAAAATTGAAACGATGGCTGTCATCCCAATTAAATTGATTCCTATCGCATCAAGTGCACTTACACGATCAGGAATAGAGGGACCTTTGATCACTCGTATCACAAAAAGCAAAGTAGACAGTGCCAGAATGCCAAGTGACATTTGCAAAATGAGTTCCATTACTTACCGCTCACCTCCTGAATCGCTTTTTCAAATGAAACCCGGATATCGTGAATGGCTTTTTCAGCATCTTCAATATCCATCGCATGAATGTATAAAATGGACCGATCATCGGAAATATCAATCACTAGTGTACCTGGTGTCAATGTAATCATATTTGCTAGTATGGTGATTTCCCAATCTGTTTTCAAGTCCGTACGAAAGGCGAAAATACCGGGCTTAATCGTGAGCTTTGGAGATAATACGGTCTTTAATACACTTAAATTGGCAAGAAGCAGCTCGCGAATAAAAATGATGATCAGCTTGAAAATCGCATAAAGGGCATAGCCGTAAAAACGCTGCGGGAAAAATCGACGCAGCATGAAAATGGCGATCATCCCTAATGCAAAACCTGATACAAAGTCTGCGGCTCTGTATGTATCATTCATAAACATCCATGTAAAGGCGAGGAGTGCGTTTAGTAATATTTGAAAGGCCATGTTCATCTACTCCTTCAGCACAGCTTGAATATATTTTTCTGGTGTAGAGAGCATTTCCGCTGCTTGATTGATATAAGGGGCAATGAACTCTGTCCCTAACCCAATGGAAAGCGATAGGACGACAAGCAGTACGCCAGGGTACACCATTCCTTTAATTGACGGCTTTCTTCTTCGCATATCCTGTTCCTCGCCCCAAAATGCGGACATGAAAATCTTCATAATAGAGTAGAGGACAAGGAGACTGGACAGTAAGACCAGGATAGAAAACGTCATGTGTCCAGCAGAAAATCCACCTTCCACAATTTTTAGTTTTCCAACAAAGCCACTTAGCGGCGGAATTCCTGCAAGCGATAAAGCCGATATGAAAAACATCCATCCTAATAGAGGCTGGGATTGAATCAGTCCGCCCATTTTTTTCAGTTGATTTGTACCAGCATACACAAAGAGGGCACCTGCCAGCATAAATAAAGCCCCTTTGATCACCATGTCGTGAATGAGATAATAAATGGCACCTTGGAGTGATGCAGGTGTGTTGGCTGCAAATCCAAACAAAATGACCCCAACAGCTGTGACAATGTTATAAATCACGATCTTCTGCACATCAGAATAGGCGATCGAGCCTATCACACCGAATATCACCGTCAGTGCGGCAAGCCACGCCATGAGTGTATGGGTGAAGCCTGTATCGTGTATAAAAATTAATGTAAAGACTCTTGCAATCGCATATAAGCCAACCTTTGTCAGCAAAGCCCCAAATAGAGCTGAAATCGCTGCTGGCGGCGCATGATACGATCCTGGCAGCCAGAAATAAAGCGGGAAGATCCCAGCTTTTAAGCCGAATACAATGAGGAACAGGATGGAAATAACAGTGATTAATCCTGTTTGCCCTGATTCAGCTATTTTCACACTTAAATCAGCCATATTGAGCGTACCCGTCACTGCATATAAACAGGCGACTCCGACAATAAATAATGCCGACGAGATGATATTAAACACAATATATTTGAGTGATTCACGAAGCTGAGGCTTTGATCCTCCTAATACAATAAGCATATAAGATGCCATCAGCAGTAATTCAAAGAATACAAACAGGTTGAAAATATCTCCCGTTAAAAAGGCTCCGCTCACGCCAGCTAACAAAAACTGTACGCCAGAATAATAGAAGAGCTGCTCTCTTTCTTTCCCAATCGTTTGAAAGGAGAAGAGGACTGTCACAAGCCCGACAACGGAAGCGGTCAGCACAAGGAGTGCAGCAAATTGATCGGCCACAAGGGCAATCCCAAATGGCGCTTTCCAGCCGCCCAAATAAAGGGTTTGTATCCCATTTGTGAAAATCGTTTGAACCAAATATGCATTACATATAATGGCTGAAAGAGATGCCAAGACACTAAAGACTCTTGACAGCATGATGTTTTTATTCATAAAGATCAATAGTGTAGCAGCTAGTAATGGAATTAATATAGGCAGGATCACGAGATTATTCATGCTGATCATTTCCTCTCATTTGATCCATGTCATCTGTTCGCAGCTCTTGGAAGGCACGGAAGGCCATGACAAGTAATAAGGATGTCACACCAAAAGCAATGACAATGGCTGTTAAAATTAATGCTTGTGGCAATGGATCCACATAGGATGTGATCCCCTCTTTTAGAACGGGAGGCGCTCCTTTTTTTAAACCGCCCATTGTTAAAAGAAGCAAGTGGACGCCGTGACTCAAAACAGCAGTACCGACGATGACCCGCAGAAGGCTCTTTGACAGCATCAAATAGGTCGCCGCCATAAAAATAATTCCGACGATAATAGACATTAGAAATTCCATTATTCCTTCTCTCCAATCATTTGAATAATGGTCATGGTGACACCGACAACAACCAAATACACACCGATATCAAACAGGACAGCTGTCGCCAGTTCTGTTTTCCCTAAAAACGGTAATTGGAAATAATCAAATGCATGGGATAGAAAAGGTGCACCGAATAGAAAGGATCCCATACCTGTCAGGATCGCAACGAGCAAACCGGCTCCAGTTACATAAATAAAGTCAAATGGCAAAATGCGTCTTACTGTCTTCAGATCATAGGCTAAAAGCAGAAGAACGACAGCCGCAGCACTCATCAGGCCGCCAATGAATCCGCCGCCAGGATTGTTATGTCCCGCAAGAAATAGGTGAAGGGAGAAAAGCAAGATGATGAATGCTGTGA
Organism: Bacillus sp. FSL P2-0069; assembly: GCF_038593315.1. Classification (NCBI taxonomy): domain Bacteria; kingdom Bacillati; phylum Bacillota; class Bacilli; order Caryophanales; family Bacillaceae; genus Bacillus; species Bacillus sp. FSL P2-0069. Next base: position 2,800,135 of record NZ_CP151984.1, on the reverse strand, counting down.
TTTTTGTTGTGACTTGCAAAAGCATATCATTCGTATCAATCTTTCTCATCGCCGCACACCTCTCTTCCGTTTTGCTTGTGTTTTTAATAACCCATAAATACCAAGTGCCGCAATGGCGAGCACGGTAATTTCAAAAAGGGTATCAAAGCCCCTGAAATCTACTAGAATGACATTGACAATATTGTCACCGCCAGCAAGTTTGTAGCTGTTTTCAATAAAGTAAGTTGAGATGGTGTCAAGTGACTGCTGACTTGTGGAAGCGAAAGCTAGACAAGTGACAACAACCCCAACGCCTAATGAAATGATGAAATTGGTCATTTTGAATCTTCTTGTTTTTTGCTTTAAGCTCAGCTTCGGCAAATGATAGAAGCAAAGCAAAAACAGTGCGACAGAAATCGTTTCAATAATCAGCTGCGTCAGCGCAAGGTCAGGTGCTCTGAAAATCACGAAGAATAATGACAGCGTGTAGCCCATGACACCTAGTGCAATAATAGCTGTTAATCGTGAACTTGCGAATACTGTGGCAATCGTCGCCGCCACCATCACAAGTGAAAGAATCACCTCATACGTGCCAATTGAGGCAGCCTGATCAGTTTGAAATGAAAAGGCCTGCTGATAAAACATCACGCCGCCAATAACGATAATCATGAACCCAAACACATAGACAAGATAGTCACGAAGAAAACCAGTCATATAACTGTTTGTCAGGCGGTATGAACCTTTTTCTAAACCGATAAGAGAGCGGTCGTATAAAGCATTAAATGACCACTTTTCCTTAAAGATGTTGTACATTGGACGCCATTTTGAAAGCGTCAAGTAGCCGATTGTGCCGAGTACAACAACACCTATTGTCATATAGAGTTCTGGCTGGAAGCCATGCCATGCTTCAATTTTCACAGAAAAACGGCTTCCTGTTTCAATCGCTTCAGGAATGATCGCCGCAATTGCAGGTTCAATGACAGAATAGGCAAGAATATTAGGGAAAAAGAAGAAGGTGACCACAAGTGCAGCTAGAATGATGGGCGGAATGAGCATGCCGATCGGTGCTTCATGCGGTTTTTTCTCCAATTGGTCTATATTCAGACGGCCTCTAAAAGTTTTAAAGAGGAGCATCATACTATAAATAAACGTAAAGACACTAGCGAGCCAAGCGAGTGCTGGGAAGATGGCACCCCATGTTGAAACGTCCGTAAAGCTGATATCAGAAATCCGTATCATACTTGTGAAAAATAGCTCTTTACTTAAGAAACCGTTAAATGGCGGTAATCCGGCCATTGAAAATGTACCGATTAACGTAATTGTGAAGGTAATCGGCATGATCGTCATTAATCCGCCTAATTTCCGAATGTCACGAGTTCCTGTTTCATGATCGATAATACCAGCTGCCATAAAGAGACTGCCTTTAAACGTAGCATGGTTAATGAGGTGAAAAATAGCTGCAAGAACGGCTGCGCCAAAAAAGGCAGGATTGTTTTCATGAATCGCAGCTGCGCCGACGCCAAGCATGAGCATAATCATGCCGAGCTGACTCACTGTCGAGTAGGCCAGAATGGCTTTCAAATCGTTTTGCCGGACGGCGTGGAATGATCCCCAGAATAATGTGACAAGTCCCACGATGGAAATGGTCCAGAACCATACCTCTGATATAGCAAAGATTGGACTGAAGCGGGCAACAAGATAAATACCGGCTTTCACCATCGTAGCAGAATGCAGATAACTGCTCACAGGGGTCGGTGCTTCCATTGCATCAGGCAGCCAGATATAGAATGGGAACTGCGCTGATTTCGTAAAGGCACCTAGTAAGATTAGGATCATGGCAGGGATAAAATAAGGTGATGCCATAATGAGCTGAAGCTGATTCACTGCTTCACGAATACTGAATGAATCAGTAATCAGGTAAATGAGGATGAAGCCGCCAAGCATAGCTAATCCGCCAAAAACAGTAATAAGCAGTGATTTTGTTGCTCCATACCTAGAGCGGTCCCGCTTATACCAATACCCAATTAAGAGGAAGGAAGAGATACTCGTTAACTCCCAAAACAAGTATAGAACGACCATGTTGTCAGAAAGAACGACACCCAGCATCGCGGTCATAAACATGAGCAAATACGTGTAGAAAGAGCCAAGCTGTTCTTTTTCCTTTGATAAGTAGAAAATACTGTACAGCACCACTAGTGAGCCGATACCTGTAATTAATAAAGTAAATAACAGGCTGAGACCATCGACATACACAGTGAAATTCATCCCTAAAGATGGAATCCATTCAGCCTGTGAGAAAAGCGTTCGTCCATTCGAAGTGATGTGTAACATTTGGATGAAATAGGTAAATAAGAGAATCGGCAAGATGAGAACAAACCATCCTGTATGTATACGTCTCACATATTTGTAAAGGAAAGGTACAACAAAAGCGAGTAAAAAAGGTGATAGGATGGCGAAGTGAATAAGCTGCAAGAAAATGAACCTCCTTTGATCAATATAAATTCACGTTCTAAAGAACTGGTAATTAAAATTATAGCGTAAATACAGCCATAGTGCATTGGTTTGAAACGATTTCAAGCAAACTGTATTTGTTTTAGGTTCTTTTGACCACAAAATAATTTTATCAAAAATGATACTCATTGTATATTGTTTTGTTTTTCGTACATGCTTTTCTTAAAGGAGCTGATCAAATGAAACGAAAGATCGCCATCAGCTTAAGCCTATTCTGCACGATTTTAGGAGGAGCATTCTTGATCGACCGAAATGATCAAAAAAGGTGGCAGGCCGGGAGTGAATGGCCGCTGTTTTCTGAGCATCTTCTTCACATGAGCTATCAAGAAACCAAGCTGTATCCTTTTCAGCCCAGGGAATATTTACGAATTGTATTAGCTGATGAATAAGATCCTATAGGATAAAAGAAATATAAAAAAAGCATGGGTCCATGTGAGAGCCCATGCTTTTTATGTGTGAATGTTTAACTAAACATTCTGAGTAAGATCGTTGCACAGATGACTGTTGCTGCTCCGCCAAGTCGTGTAGATACTTGTGCGAAAGGCATAAGACCCATTCTTCCAGAAGCTGAAAGAATGGCAACGTCACCAGTACCGCCAAGTCCGCTGTGACAGCCAGTGACAATAGCTGATTCTACTGGATACATGTTCATTAGTTTTCCAACGAAGTAACCAGAACCAACCATTGCGAGTACAACAGCGATACATACGCATACGAATGGAATGGAGATGACAGTTGCTACATCATCAAGTGGAATGTACAGAATACCAAGACCAACCATTAGCGGCCATGTAAAGCTTCTTGATACAAACTTGTAGAACTGCTGTGAGCCATTTTGAAGATGCTGAGGCATCACGTTTAAGTATTTGATTAAAGCGGCAAGAACAATCATCAAGATTGGACCTGGAATATGAACAAAGCTTTCTAACAAACCACCAAAGATGAAGGTTGTACAAGCAACGAGTACACCAGCACCCATTAACCCGAAATCAACTTTTGCATCCAGATCTGGCTGTTCAAATATTTCGTTTGCTTCTTTTGATTTCACAAGACGGCCATTTCCGTTTAGTTCAGGACGTTTCTCACCAAGCTTCTTCATTGCGCCAGCACAGATAATGGCAATGACGTTCCCAATGACAGCTGCAGGAATTAATTGAGAAATTAATGACTCTGCTGACACATCAAGAATTTGTGAATAAGCGATAGATAATGGCAAAATCCCTTCACCAACACCACCGGCAATAATCGGTACAATAATAAAGAAGAATGAATGATGCGGTGTGTAACCAACTAAAAGGCCAACAAGGATACCAGCACTCACAGCTGCAATTGTACCTGCAACTAGAGGAACAAACATACGAATAAGGCCTTGTACTAAAACAGTTCGCTGCATCCCAAGAATACTACCTACTACAAGAGCAGAAATATAGAAGTAAAGGAAGTTCGACGTTTTCATAAGAGACGTAACCGCTTCCAATGAGTTCGGATTCAGAACATTAAAAAAGACCAGGAACGATGGTACGAATAAAGAAAGAATCGCCGGTCCACCAATATCTTTTAAGATTGGAATACGTTGTCCTACATCTCCAAGGAAAATCCCCAAAATCATAATAACAGCGAAACCACCAAGCATATTTGCTGGAATTTTATTAAAATAAGCGGCAGTTAAAATAATCGCTGCAAGTACTAAATACACAGGTAGATCAATAACACCAATTTTCCAAGACATGATCTTACGGAAAACGCTTTTATTATTGTCAGAATCGTCTGTAATCGATTTCAATTGTTGTGCATTAGCCACATAAACACCCCCAAATGCTATTTGTCTCAATTGTAGAAGATTCAATGACACTCTTCTATTTATTAAACTAAAATAAGTGTAATAAAAGTAAAATAAACAGGGGTTTTTGAGTTTTTTATCATACAAAAATCCCCTGAAGGTAGTTTGTCCTTCAGGGGATTGATCATACATCGTATTTATCGTTTTCCTTTTAGATAAGGCGTACCAAGTGCTTTCGGTGCATCGGCACGTCCGATGAAGCCAGTAAGTGCTAAAATGGTGAGCACATATGGTGCTATGAGCATATACACATTCGGTATATCTTGGAACAGCGGCAGGAGAGAGCCAATGATGCTTAAACTTTGAGCAAATCCAAAGAATAAGGCGGCGCCCATTGCGCCAAATGGATGCCATTTACCGAATACAAGCGCAGCTAGTGCGATGAAGCCTTGTCCAGTAATGGTGGCATGTGAGAAATCAAGCGCGATCGTTGAGGCATAAACAGCTCCGCCAAGACCGCCAAACAGTCCACTAATGAAAACAGCGATATAACGCATCCGATACACTTTGATACCCATTGTATCAGCTGCCATTGGATGCTCTCCGACTGCACGAAGACGAAGACCAAACGGCATTTTAAATAAAACAAACCAAGCAACAACCGCAAGAGCTAAGGCGAGTATAGACGTATAATAAACATCTTTAAAGAAAATATCACCAATGATCGGAATGTCACTTAAAAGGGAGATATCTCCTTTATAGAAAGGCTCTGTAATTTTATCAGTTTGTGCTTTTCCATAAATCAGTTTGACGACAAACAATGTAGCGCCAAGTGCCAGCATGTTAATCGCCACACCACTGACCGTTTGATCAGCTCGGAAGGTAATGGTCGCCACTGCATGAATCAGTGAGAACAAACCGCCAACAGCCATTCCGACGAGAAGCCCAAGCCACGGGGTCAAGGCTCCAAACGTATCAGCAAAAAATAAGTTAAAAATAATGCTTGAAAATGCTCCGACGACCATCAACCCTTCAAGACCGATATTGACGACACCTGATCTTTCTGAAAAGACGCCTCCAAGAGCGGTTAAAATAAGTGGTGCAGCATAAACAAGTGTAGCTGGGACGATGATTTCAAGTATTTGCAGAAATCCCACTTATTTTCCCCCCTTTTTCTTCATTTGTTGAATCACAAGACGGATAATATAGCTTGAGGCGACGAAAAGAATGATGATCGCAATGACAATATCAACAACCTCAGTCGGTACGCCTGATTCAAGCGGCATATTTAATGCACCGACCTTCAATCCACCAAGCAATAATGCAGCAAGGACAACACCAACAGCCGTATTTCCACCTAATAAAGCGACGGCAATTCCATCAAAACCTACGCCTGTAAACGAGCCTTTAATAGAAGCATATTCAAATGTACCAAGGCCTTCCATAGCGCCTGCAAGACCTGCAAAAGCACCTGAAATGAGCATCGCATAAATGATATTGCGGCGAACGTTCATACCAGCATATTGTGATGCCTGCTGGTTCATACCAACTGCTCGTAATTCAAACCCTTTAGACGTTTTTTGAATAATGATCCACATTACGACCGCAGCAATAATGGCAACAAAAATACCGTTATGCATTCGGGAAAAATCAGTGATCTGCTCAAAAAATCCAGAGCGGAGCGACGCAGTGGCATCGATTTTATCTGTTTTATCTTTATTATCTGTTAAGACATTTGAGATTAAATAGTTTGTGACATGAAGGGCGATGTAGTTCATCATGATAGTAACGATGACCTCATGCACATAAAAACGAGCTTTTAAAAATCCAGGAATAAAGCCCCATAAAGCACCTGCAGCAGCTGCGGTGATGAGTGCAAGCGGCAGATGAATATACATAGGTGCATGGACAGTTGTTCCAATCCATACAGCGGCTACCCAGCCAACAAGCATTTGACCTTCTACACCGATATTAAACAGGCCTGTCCGAAATGCAAAGGCAACAGCAAGCCCTGATAAAATATAAGGTGTTACTTGTCTGATGGTTTCTCCCATATAATAGGTTTCACCGAAAACGCCATTCCAAAGGGCGCTATAGCCTTCGATGACACTATAACCGCTTGCCATCATAATAATGGCCCCAACCAAAAGACCAAGTACAATGGCTATAAGCGGAATCAGCAGATTTGTTAAGCGATTAGACATTTGCTTCTTTCCCCACTTCCTGTTGCGTACTTCCAGCCATTAATAGACCAAGCTCTTGCTCTGTTGTTTCTTTTGGATCAACAATGGCGACAATGCTGCCTTCGAAAATAACAGCGATCTTATCACTGACATTGATAATTTCATCAAGCTCAAAGGAGATGAGCAAAACGGCTTTGCCTGTGTCTCTTTGCTCGATTAGACGTTTATGAACAAATTCAATCGCACCAACATCAAGTCCACGTGTCGGCTGAGCGGCAATTAATAAATCAGGATTGCGGTCAACTTCACGGCCGATAATGGCTTTTTGCTGGTTACCGCCTGACAGAGCGCGCGCTTCTGTATATTCACTCGGTGTTCTGACGTCATATTCCGCAATGATTCGTTTTGCTTTTTGATAAATATTTTTCATATTCAATAATCCGAATTTTGAATAAGGACGCTGATAATACGTTTGTAAGGAAATGTTTTCTCCAATTGAAAAATCGAGTACAAGTCCATGTTTATGACGATCCTGAGGAATATGTCCAATCCCGGATTCGGTCACTTTACGAGGCGGGAGATTTTGAATGGCTTTCCCGTTTAGCATGATCGTGCCAGATTCTGATTTCTTTAGACCGGTAATGGCTTCAATTAATTCAGACTGGCCATTGCCATCTACCCCAGCAATTCCGACAATTTCGCCAGCCTTCACTGAGAGGTTCAACTGTTTGACCGCTTCAATTCCTCTGGCGTCTTTTACTGTGAGGTCTTGAATTTGAAGAACCTCCTCAGCAGGAGAAGCCGCTTTTTTATCTGTTTTAAATGACACTTCACGGCCAACCATGAGGCTTGCCAGTTCGTCTTTATTTGTACTTGCCACATCAAGTGTACGAATGCCTTGGCCTTTTCGGATAATGGTCACGCGATGACAGGCATCCATAATTTCTTTCAGCTTATGGGTGATTAAAATAATGGATTTGCCTTCATTAATTAAGTTTTTCATAATTTGTATGAGTTCTTTGATTTCTTGAGGTGTTAAAACGGCCGTTGGTTCGTCGAAGATCAAAATGTCAGCGCCGCGGTAAAGTGTTTTTAAAATTTCTGCACGCTGCTGCATGCCGACAGAGATGTCAGATACTTTTGCGGCAGGATCTATTTTCAAACCATAGCGGTCAGAAAGCTCTTGTACTTGCTGTATGGCTTGTTCTTTGTCAATCTTTCCAAACTTCTTTGGCTCTTTACCTAAAATGATGTTTTCAGCGACAGTGAAGGTATCGACAAGCATAAAGTGCTGATGCACCATTCCGATGCCTAAATCACTAGCATCATTTGGACTAGAGATGGTCACAGGTTTTCCGTGTACCTTGATTTCACCTTTTTCAGGCTGGTACAGTCCAAAAAGCACGTTCATGAGCGTTGATTTTCCAGCGCCGTTTTCACCAAGCAGCGCATGAATTTCGCCCTTTTTTAGCTGCAGCGTAATGTTGTCGTTTGCTACAATGCCAGGGAATTCTTTGCGTATATTCAACATTTCAATGACATAATCCACAGGTTTAACCGCTCCTTTTTTAGGGTGCTGATGAAGATAAAAACTAGCAAAAGAAAAGCTGCAAAACGAGGCTGCAGCTTTTCTTTTACCACCTTTTACGAATAAAGAGGAGGTAAAGGAGAGGCAAGGGGATAAGGCGCGCTTATCCCGATGCTCAAATTAAGCTTTAAAATCTTTTAGTTCATCACGTGTTGCAGGGATTTTCACTTCACCCTTGATGATTTTTTGTTTCCATTCTTCAACTTTCTTTAATACATCTTTATCAAGGTTTTCCTTAGATGGAGAGATGTCAAGAGCGCCTTCTTTCAGACCGTATGTGATCACTTCACCGCCAGGGAACTTACCTTCTTTTGCTTTCGTTGTTAAGTCTTGTACCGCTGTGTCTACTTTCTTAACCATAGAAGTAAGGGTGACACTTTGTTTTGTTCCAGGTACTTTTCCTTCGTCATACTGGTCTTTATCTACACCGATAACCCAAACTTTACGGTTAGGATCTGCTTTTTTCAGGTTTTTCGCTTCTGTGAAGACACCAGTTCCAGTGCCGCCAGCAGCATGATAGATGATGTCGACGCCAGATTTGTACATGCTTTCAGCTGTTGCTTTCCCGATGTCAGCCTTATCGAATGCACCGGCATATTTCACTTCAACTTTTGCTTTCGGATTAGCTGCTTCAACACCTGCGCGGAAGCCAACTTCGAATTTTCTGACTAATTCAGAATCAACGCCGCCTACGAATCCAATTTTGTTTGATTTTGTAGAAAGAGCAGCCGCAACACCCACAAGGAATGATCCTTCGTTTTCGTTAAATACAATGCTGGCTACGTTGTCTTTTTTCACGACTGCATCAACGATCGCAAAGTGGTTTTTCTTACGTTGATCCGCAATTTCAGAAATAGCATCTTCCATTAAGAAACCAATTCCGTAAATCAGGTCGAATTTCTCACGAGCAAGTGTGTTTAAGTTTGTTGTATAGTCAGCATCTGATTTAGATTGTAAGTAATCAAAGCCGTTTTTACCTTTTTTTAGATTGTTGTCTTTCCCAAATGCTTGTAAACCTTCCCAAGCTGATTGGTTAAACGATTTGTCATCGACACCACCGACATCAGTTACCATTGCAACAGTGAATTGATCTTTATCTTTTTTGCTTTCACCGCTGTTTGAGCCAGAGTTGCCGCATGCTCCAAGGATGGTTCCTGCTGCTACGACTAAGGACAATGCTAGTCCAATTTTGCGCTTCTTCAAAACATAACCCCCTATAAAATTTAAAAGTTTCAGAAAAGTCTCGCGAAAAAAGACCGATCTATCTCTTCTCACCCTTCTGAAGAGGGTATTTTATCCTGCTTTCTCATGAAACTTATGGAGGGCAGGAGAGAAGATGTGAGACATCAGACTTATATCTCGTTGAACTAATCAATCATAATTTATCATTTCCGATCGAATAAATAAATAGAAATTTGTTTTATTTTTAAAAAAATGTTAAATGGGTTTATTTGATGTCTTTTTATCTGCTGAAATATGATATAATGCCGCTTTTGTGATGTGCTTCGCTACAGCAGAACTACTGATATCAAGGGGTTTGTTACATCGTATGCCATAAAAAAACATCTGGCCTTTGTGAAAGGTCAGATGTAGCAGTTTAAAGATATTGCTGAATCAAATTCATATTGCTCGTGTTCAATTTATATTGGAAAACAGGACGTCCAATTGTCCCATACGCCATTTCAACATCCACCACTTCGATATCCTCAAGGAACTTCAAGTATTTTCTAATGGAGACTTGAGAGATTTCTGTATGATTGGCTAGGTCTTCGGTTGTGAAAGCCTGCTGGCCAAATGATTGAATGCTTGTCCAGATGAGTTTAAGTGTGCTTTTGGTCAGTCCTTTTGGCAAGAGGACTTTTTCCGCCTCTGCTTTTTTATGAAAAAGCTTCGCATCTAAATCATTTTGCGAAATGCTGTTCATGGATTGATACAGGGCGTGTTTCCGTTTGTACTCTGCCAGTGCTGATTGGAATCGTTCGAACTCAAAAGGCTTAATTAAATAATCAACTGCTCCGTTTCGCATCGTTTGCTGTACAACATCGACTTCATTTGCAGCCGAAATGACAATGACATCAACGGCATGATTTTGCTGGCGAATTTCTGTTAGTAATGCCAGTCCATTTTGACCAGGCATATAAATATCGAGCAGGACGAGGTGTATGACTTCTGTTTTTAACACTTCAAGTGCCTGCTGAAAGGAGGTGGCAATCCCCTTTAACTCAAAGCCGTCGATTTGGGTCAGATAGCGTTTGTTCAGCTCCCCAACCATTGGATCATCTTCTACTATTAACACATTAATCATGTGAATCCTCCTTTTGTTTATATGGAATGCGGAGACTAAAGGTCGTTCCTTCTCCTTTTTCACTCGTGACAATCATATGTCCGTTCAATTTCTTGATGCTTTGGTCAACGAAGTAGAGTCCGAACCCTCGGTCTTCTCCTTTAGTTGAAAAGCCTTGATCAAACATGATGTCTTGTTCTTCTTTCGTGAGACCAACACCTGTGTCCGTGATTTCAATGTGAAGCTGCTCATGGACGTATCTGAAGGAGATCGAGATGTTTTTCGTGTCAGTATGTGAAACAGCATCGAGTGCGTTATTTAACAAGTTGCCAATCACGGTAATGAGATCATGCGTCACTGCCGGGTCCTCCGTATTTGGCACTTGTGTGCTGCAAATAACCTCCAAGGCAGCGCCTTGTTCCCTGATATAGCTTTGTTTTCCTAGTAAAAATCCTGCTAAAACAGAGTTTTTCACATGGTTGATGATTTCATTTGTTTCCGTTTGCTGATAGATCGCAATATCTTTGATATAGGTGCCAAGATCATCGTAGTTTTTGAGCTGAACCAATCCTAAAATGACATGCAGCTTGTTCATAAATTCATGTGACTGGGCACGGAGCGCATTCGCATACATTTTGACCCCGCTAAGCTGTTCAGCCAGATGTTTCACTTCTGTTTTGTCACGGAAGGTGGCGATGGCTCCGACAATTTCACCTTTTACCGTAATTGGCACTTCATTAAAGACGAGCTCCAGTCCATTCATTCTCACGTCACGATCAAGCAGCGGCTTGCGTGTTTCAATGACCTGTTTTAAGCCGCTTGAAGGGAGGAGAGTTTGAACATCTTGTTCTCTAGGATCAACCATAATGCCCATATTATGAAAGAGCCGTTTTGCCTCTGCATTGGCCAGTTTGATTTTACCGTGCTGATCGACGGCAAGAATCCCTTCTTTTGTTGATTCTAGCATGGCGCTTCGTTCTTTTAACAATGTGGCGATCTCATCCGGCTCAAGTCCAAACATAATCTTCTTCACTTTTCTTGCCACAATGAGTGCTCCAATGATGCCAGATAGAAGGCTGAGTGATGTGACGAAGTAGAGTGGAAGTAAGCTTTGATGAATAATCAAGTCAATTTCCTTTAACGTAATCCCGACGGCCACAGCCCCAAGCTGCTTTCCATTTTGATCATAAACAGGAACAAAAGCACGCATGGATCTGCCGAGTGTTCCAGAAGCCGTACTTATATGTTCTTTCCCCTGTAATGCTGCTTTTTCATCACCGCCGGCAAACCGCTTTCCAATCTTCTGCGGATTCGGGTGTGTTTTGCGGATACCGTTCATATCCATGACGACAACGAATTCGGTTTTGGTGATTTGCTGAACACTTGTTGTATATTTTCGTAATGCGGAATATGAATGATTTTCTAATGATTGTGCGGTGATCGGTGCCTCTGCGACCATTTTGGCAGTAGAGAGAGCAATGTCACGTTCCTGCTGATGGATGTTCTTGGCTGTTTCCGACCATATCGTAAAGAATGTGATACAAAGGGAGATCAGGACAACGATGCACACAAAGATCGTCAGCCGTGTTTGCAGTCTTAAAGTTTTTTTCACGAGTATACCCCTAACGCACGATTTTTTTCGTAACAGTAATACTTTAACGGGAAAATGTAAGTTTGTGAAGGAATGTACGTGCAAAATCATAAATTTGATTTTGCTGTCAGTTTACTTTGAAAGCATCTTGTCAATCCGTTTTAAGTGAGCCATAATAAATGTGAGCTTATGAGAAAGGATCTATTTATGAAAAATACATATTTGACTGGATATTTTCCGCTGATTTCAATTTTACTATTCAGCTCTGCTTTTTCGATTTTCACAGTAGGTATCACGACTGATTTCTTGACTCAAGCAGGTATTTTAAAAGGAATGCTGGAATTTTTCTCTGAACAGGGCATTCGTCTTGCTCTCTTTGCTGCTTTTGCACTTGTTTATTTTATGATCTTATCTGCCTTAAAACTGATTGCAGATACGGTATTAGAGCTGGCGCTGCTCTTTTTCGCTAAGGACCCTGAAGGGGAGAACTTAAAGAAAATTCGGATTGCATCCGTTGTTTATTTATTTGCCAGCTTGCTAGCATTTCTGTTGACGCAGCAGCTCATTCTGCTTGTTGGACTTTTTGCATTAGCAAGTCTTGTCTATTTTATCTGGGTTGTGGTTCGCATTTATCAATCGCTTTCTATGCTGAATTTGATTGGGTTTATGATGTTTATTCTGCTGTTTTGGGCGACGTTTTTGATCGGTATTTTGTACTTATTTATTAAGCTTTATAACAGTGTGATGGCAAGTCTGCCTTCATAAGCAGACAAAGAAAGCATCCTCCAATGATGAGGATGCTTTTTTTATGAAAGAAACCGCTTTTGAATATCGGGTGTAGGCATCATACAAGATGTTTTTTGACCAAACCATTTATAGCGATTTTTTGCCATCAGCTGATAAAACCAATCACGGATTGGGCGAGGTATGGCAAGGAGTAAAAAGCTCCATCTGTAGATTCCTTTTAAATGCCGCGCGGCTTTTAAGATGCCTGTCGATTTCGTATAAAGGGTCCCTTTTTCGATATAAATGAATGAATTGAACTCATCTAAAGGCAAACCGTTTTCCTTTAAAATACGCTGCCCTGTATCTGATTGTAATGAAGCGAACATCATCCGTTCATTCGGATCGCGCTTAATCACAAACTGAACAGCGCCGCTGCACACGTTGCAGACACCGTCAAATAAAATTAAATGGGGTGGATGTGTTGAATGCATCGCAATCAAACCTCCTGTTTATCTGGCGTATTGCATCGTATTTTTCCAAATACGTAAGTGCGGGCTTGAATTGTAAATCGATTCGACCGTTCCTCTATCTCTTCCGACCCAGACACCCATTGTGTACTGATCTGTCAGTCCCACAAACCAAATATCTTTGTAGTCATTGGATGTCCCTGTTTTACCACCGATGTAAGGGGCATTGAAATTCGCTTTTTTCCCTGTCCCACTTTTCACAACGGAGGTAAGCAGCTTACGCATCGTTTCATTTGTACGCTGAGAATATACTTGCTTTGGCGACTCTTTCCACTTGTAAAGGGTCTTACCGTTTAAGTCTGTCACTTTTGTGATCGAATGACTTTGTGTGTAGGCTCCTTGGTTGCCAAAGACGGTATATGCATCTGTTATTTCTAGCGGTGAGAAGCCTTTCGTAAATCCGCCAAGTGCAGAAGGAAGGCGGTAATCATCCGCTACAATATGCTCAAATGAGAACTTCTCTAAATAGCTGAAGCCTTTTTTGACACCTACTGTATCCAGCATTCGGATCGCAGGGGTATTGTAAGAATGTTTAAAGGCTGTTTCAAGTGTGACTGTTCCATACGTTTTATGATTATAGTTCTGAGGACAGTATCCGCTGCTGCAAAACTTGCCGGCACTGATGGTGCTTGAAGCCGTTGCGCCGGTTTGATCAATATAAGGTGCATAGTCTAAAAGCGGTTTAATTGCAGAACCAGGCTGTCTTTGCGCTTGATAAGCGTAGTTAAAATCAAATTTCTTATAGTTTTTCCCGCCAGCAAGTGCAACAATTTGATGCGTTTCATGATTAATGACGGCTGATCCGCCTTCCACACCTTGGTAAGGCAATTGAGCATTGAGCTGATAGACGGCTCTTTGCTGTAAGGAAGGATCAAGCGCCGTATAAATTTTCACACCATCCTGGAGCAGGGCACTGACCTTTTCAGATAATTCCTTTTGAATCGCCTTTTTCGCTTCAGTTGTTTTGGCTTTCTTCAATCGTTTTGTAAAGCCCTCCTGATCAGACACAAGATCGGTAAACTCTCCATTGGCATATGTCACATAGTCAGGGTATAGGTTTTTCTTTTCACTTAAAGAAAGGCTGATTTTTTCTTTGACGGCTTTTTTGTATTGCTTTTTGGTGATGACGCCATCTTTCTTCAAAATACCAAGCAGTCGTTCTTGGCGTTTCTTTGTGTGCTTGAACTGCTTTAATGGGTCATACAGTGTTGGGTTGTTTGGAATAGCAGAGATAAATGCCATTTGTGCAAGTGTTAAAGAACTAAGCGGCTTATCAAAATAGTAATTAGCCGCAGAACCGACACCGTAAACACCATTACTGAAATAAATCGTATTTAAATAGCTTTCGAGAATTTCATCCTTCGAGAATTTCCGCTCAAGTTCATAGGAATAGAGCAGCTCCGTAAACTTTCGGCTGAACGAACGTTCATGGCTTAAATATAAGTTGCGGGACAGCTGCTGTGTGATCGTACTCGCTCCTTGGCTGATGCCATGGTTTTTGACGTTTGCAGCAAGGGCACGAACAACCCCCATAAAGTCAATTCCCTTATGGTCATAAAAGTTGCGGTCCTCTGAACGAAGGAACAGCTCCTTCACAGGTTCAGGGATTTTATCGTATTTCACGAACACCCGGTTCTCATCGTTTGAGACGATCTCGGAGATAAGAGAACCATCCCGGTCATACATATAACTGTTTTGGGAAAAATCTATCTTTTCCAGCTTGATTTTTTGATCAAGCACTTCGTTAACAGGCTTTACACTTGCAGCTTCTTCCTTTGATAGATAAAAAGTCAGAACAAATAGTGGGATGAGGGCAGCAAGTAATAACCAACCAATGATTGCACGAAACATGAGGTCACTCACTTTCTTCAATTTTCTAGCCATATCGTACCATTGTTTTGCGAATACGAGAAGGTTATTTTTAGAAAAGAATGGGCGTGAAGTCTAGTGAATAAGGCTTTTACGCAAGAAAAAAGAGTATCTGAAGATGATCAGACACTCCTTTCATTCGTCTTCGCATGCGAGCGGACCGCCCATAAAAATAACGCACCAAACAGAAAAATGCCGGCAGTGACATAAAAGACAGCTGGAATCCCGTAATGACTCGCCACAATGCCGCCGATCACCGGACCGACGACATTCCCAAGAAAACGGAAGCTGACATTGTATCCGAGCACTTCCCCTTGCATAGAAGCAGGTGCTTTGATCCGGATATACGCCGTCGTACACGGAATAATTCCGCCAAGTGCCATCCCGTATAGGAAACGGAAAATGACTAACATGACGTATGAATCCGCCATCGCTTGCGGGATGAATAAAATAGAGGAGAGGATGAGAAGGGCAAGCAGCACCTTGTCGTGACCAATTCGATCTCCGAGATCCCCCCATTTTCGCGTGAACAGCAAATTGCCAAGTCCAGTTGCAGAAAAAGCAAGCCCCGCATAAAAAGCGAGATTGACAGGACCATGTAAATCATGAATGTATAAAGCCAAAAGCGGCTGTATGCTAAAGTTCCCTACCTGCGTAATAAACGTTAAAAGCATCGTGACCACAAGCAAAGGCTGTTTGAAAATGTGAATGAGTACATCCTTCCGTGAGTAAGAAACTCGCTTTGCTTCATTTGACCGGATCGGCTGTTCCTTTACTCCGAAGATAATCACAATAGCTGACACATAAATGACAGCCGCTGTGAGGAAAAACGTATAAATAAATCCGACGCTGTCTGCCATGAATCCGCCCATTAACGGACCAAACAATCCTCCGGCGACATTACTCATCTGCATCGTTCCGAGGGTTTTACCGGCAGTTGCCTTTTCAGTCTGTGCAGAAATCAGTGCCATTGAAGTCGAGATAAAGCCTGTGACAAGCCCCATGAAGAGCCTTAGTGCAAATAGCTGATACACGGTGTGCACAAGCCCCATTAATAGAATACTTGTGGCGATGCCAATACCGTTAATTAATAATATCTTTTTATAGCCATGCCGGTCGCCAATCCGCCCCCAAATCGGAGAAATCAGGAAGGCTGTTAAAAACGTGACCCCAAAGACATAGCCGCTCCATCTTTGAACAAATTCATTTGAATAGCTGCTATCAAGAGATTCTATGTAAAGTGATAAAAAAGGGACGATCATTGTAATACTCGCAGATACAAAAAAGTTCACAAACCACATGATGTACAAGTTTTTCTTCCTGTTTGTGATAGAGACCACCTTCTTTATTTATTTCGTGTTCCTTAATAATTATAAAGGAAAATAAACGATCTTTCATCAGATGAATAGGTTGGGCATAGTGAATCTGCATTATTTTCACGAAAATGAAGTGATTTCAAGGTCCGTCTTAATATAATGGTATGAGAATGAAAAGCTGACGAAAAAGTGAGGTGAAACTGGTGGAACAGAAGACGGTGCTTGTGGTCGATTTTGAATTTACGATGCCTGATGGAAAATATCATCCACAAAACTTTTTTCCTGAAATTATTGAAGCTGGGGCAGTGAAAGCAGCAGATGAAACGATCATAGACACATTCTCTAGCTACGTCAAACCGAAAAAGTTCCCGAAGCTGACGAAGCGCTGTAAATCTTTCCTCGGAATTACGCAGGAGGATGTAGAGAGCGGGATTTCATTTGAGGCGTTTATCGAGAAGCTCGTGTCACTTGATGGGGGAGAGAATTGTGAGATTATTACGTGGGGCAACATGGACATGAAGGTACTGAAGCAAAATTGTATGCTCAATCATATTACCTTTCCTTTTAAGGGGAAGCTGAGGGATCTGGCTTTTGAATATAAAACCTTTTTTGGTGACCGCACACTGACAGGGCTTCGAAAAGCGGCAAAGGAATACGGCAGTGAAGGAGCTGGTAAGCATCATAAAGCACTCGATGATGCCATGACGACTTATCAGCTGTTCACCCTTTTTGAAAAAGACAGAGCCTATGTGGAAAATCCGCAAACAACCAAAATTGGTGAGCTGATCGATTTCTCACATTTTTTTGATTCGGCTGATTAGCGGATGTCTTCTGGAAAATAATCTTTTTCAAGAGAAGATAGGCACGCTCTTGATTTTTCAGCCCATT
This sequence comes from Bacillus sp. FSL P2-0069, assembly GCF_038593315.1. NCBI lineage: Bacteria > Bacillati > Bacillota > Bacilli > Caryophanales > Bacillaceae > Bacillus > Bacillus sp. FSL P2-0069. Next base: position 2,782,893 of record NZ_CP151984.1, on the reverse strand, counting down.
TAGAATCATCCGCACGGAGTGCTTGTTTCAATTTATCTACAGCTTCTTTCAGTGACTCTTCATAATCAGGTATATCGCCATCATAAGGCTTCACCATATGATGAGGGATATTTGTCTGTTCTCTATAGGCCAAAGCCCGCCTCTCTTGGAAAAAAGGCACGTCTGCTTCTTTCGGATGATGCAGGTCGCCTTGAGTGGGATGTGTCAGAACGGCTTTTACTTGAACGAGATAGGTCGATGGTTTCACTGCTGTCACTTCCCCAACATATACACCTGTTTTATAAAAACCTTTCACAACTTGTCCAATTTGAATGTCTGTCATGTGAAATTCCTCCATTTCCTTCTCATCGGAAGGTATTTCATTTCTTTTAGCCAATATAGTGAAGTAAACGAGCAAAAGGGGGGGAATGGCGAATGATGTCGTTCATCGTACTTTTTCTACTATATTTTCCTGAAGATAAAAGGGAGTACATCCCAGCGGCTATCACCACGGTGATTTTCTTTATTGCTGCATTTATTTGTTTTCGGCTCATCGTTCGTGCATCTAAGAAGCAGGAGCGCATAGATGAAAAAAGAACAAAAAAAATGGATTAATCATTTTCTTCTTGTATCTTCAGGAAATTTCACGGTGACGGTTGTTCCAGATTGCAGCGAGCTTTTGAAACGAATGGTTCCATGGTGATTTTCAATAATAGAAAAAGTCACTGTCAGCCCAAGCCCAGTCCCTTTATTTTTCAAGGTGTAATAGGGTTCGCCAAGCTTTTTCATTTGGCTTTCTGTCATACCTACACCGTTATCAACGAAATAAAGGCAGATCTTATGATTTTCTTTTGAAGCAAAAAGTTCTATTTTCCCTTCATGTTCAGGAGCCGCTTCTATCGCATTTTTGATTAAATTAATCATGACTTGCTTGATCTTCGTTACATCCCCTTGAATGTATAAGTCAGGTTCAATGGATTGATGAATTGTGACCGATTTAAAATTCGCATAGGATGTCATCAGTGATGCACATTCCTCAAGTAATTTAGAGAGATTAAGAGATTCAATTTGATAATAGTTTTGTTTTGCAATGTCAAGATAGCTCGTGATAATGTCCTGCGCACGGTCTAACTCGGACAGAACGAGATTCTTATAATCTTTATTAGCAGGTGGTTCTTTTGTATTATCACTCGAAAAGAGCAATTGAATAAAGCCTCTCACAACTGTCAGCGGATTGCGTACTTCATGGGCAACGCTTGCAGCAAGTTCACTTACAATGGTCAGTTTTTCTGACTGGACAAGCTGTGATCTCATTTCCGCATTTTCTTTCACGAATTCAATGGAATAGATACTGAGCACAAGAAAGAATATGTAGTAAAGAGTTGAGAAAAATAACTCAAGGAGCTTTTGCTGCATAATAAAAGCTGGGTTGTATGCCATTAAGCTGACCGCAAGCAGGCCAATGTAAATAAAGAATCCTTTGGATAAACCGATAAGCACTCCGTAAAACAGCTTATTTGGCTTCGAATATTGATGCCATTTTCGGTAGAACAGGAATGGGATGAAAAAGTAAATTGGGACAACGATGAGCCCAATCCATAAGAAAGAGCCGTACATCACGAATTTGACAATGATGCTTATCAAGATGGCAACGATCCCCGCCATGTATCCTCCGTATAAAATAGCAAGCACAAGGGGAATGGATTGAAGCCCAGTCTGCAAATCTAAAATCGAACCAACTGGATACATAATACATAGTGCTGAAGAGATGGATGCGAATACTGTGATGAGCAGTTTATTCGTTTTTGGGAAATGAGCAGGGGTCCGGCTTAGCCATAGCGCATGATATAAAAAGATTGGAAATAGAATAAAAGATACATGGAGCAGAAAATCCTTGAACATTTCCATTTAAATGCTCTCCTCGTAAATAATTGTAATTCCTCTCATTATATCATTTCATGTACAAAGTAGATATGATAAAAGGAGGGTTTTTTTCTTTAAAAAGAACACCCGTTAGGATGTTCTCAGATTGTTGACAAAGGGCTAAAATGATCTTGATTTTAGCCCTTTGTCTTCTTTTCAGCGTGATAGAAAACCTTTGCAGTCTAGGAAGGACGAGTACTGGCGCGGAGCGAATTTGACATTCGTGGGCACCAGCACGCAGGACTGACAAAGAATGCGAGGGTTTGTCTACGCGCTGAGAACACCCGTTAGGATGTTCTTTCTATCGTATAGGTCTTATTCAGCTGATAGCGTGAACGCTTGGTGGAGACGTTTCAGTCCTTCTTTGACTGTTTCAGCAGGACAGCCGAGATTCATCCGAATAAAGCCGTCTCCTTCGTGTCCGTACACGTGGCCAAGCTCTAGGATCACTTTCCCTTTTTTCAGCAGATTCCGTTTCAATTCCGCTTGACTGAATTGATAATCCCGAATGTCCAGCCACAATAAATACGAAGCATCTGGTTTCATATAACGCATATTTGGAAGATTTTCGTCGATATAGTCCATCGCCGTTTTCATATTGCCTTCGAGATAAAGAACAAGGGCATCAAGCCACTCATCCCCGTGGCGGTATGCTGCTTCCATCGCTGGAATCGCAAAGGCATTCAGTTTGGAAAGTCCGTTTCTTTGCACTTCATTCGTGAAAAGGGTTCTTTTTTCTTCATCTGAAATGATAATAGCAGATGCCTGGAGCCCTGCTAGATTAAAGGTTTTACTCGGCGCAATACACGTTACCGTGATATGTGCAATGTCGTCAGAAAGGCTGGCGAAGGGCACATGCTGCTTCCCGTAAAGCATCAAATCCGAGTGAATCTCATCTGAAACGACTGTGACTCCATGCTTCACACATAGGTCTCCGACTCGCTTTAATTCCTCTTTTGACCATGCTCTTCCGGACGGATTATGCGGATGGCAAAGGAACATGAGCTTTGCTTGTGGTCTGCTCAGTTTTTTCTCTAAATCATCAAAATCCATCATATAGCGGTTGTTTTCTATTTTTAAAGGATTGGTTGAGACTGTACGTCCATTTCGTTCAATCATTTGATAAAAAGGTGTATACACTGGTGACTGTATAACTACTTCGTCGTGCGGTGCTGTAAAGGCTTGAACAGCAAAACTAAGTGCCGTTACGATTCCTGGTGTGAAGGTGACGGCATCTGTCTGAATTGTCCATCCATGTCTTCTTTTGAGCCATCCAGCGACTGCCTGCTGCGTATCCTGATCTTGAAATGCATAGCCAAATACACCGTGGTCTAATCGCTCTTTCAATGCATCAAGGACGACCTGCGGCGCTTTAAAATCCATATCAGCCACCCACATCGGGAGGGCATCTGTTGTCAGGAACAAAGACTCTGCTTGATCCCATTTCACTGATTTTGAACCTTTACGTATGATCTGTTCGTCGAAATTCATGAAACCCACCTCTAGCTGTTTTTCAACCATTCTTGGTTGTGCTAAAATAAACATCACAAAATTTATTATAAGCGGTGATACCGATGAAAGATAGTCAAGCTGTAGAAGAGATGATTCAATTCATTAAGGCATGGGACCCTTTTCATTATGGAGAGGATTTTTATGAAACGGAGCCTGCTGACGTCATCAGTGCATTATACGACGCAGAAGACCCATTATCTTTAGCAAAAGAGATTCAAGCCATCTACCATCACTCATTTGAACAGCTTCTTCCGATAGAGAGCTGTCAGCATACAGCGAATCAGCTTTTTGCCATAAGAGACAGCAGCTCCTGTTCACGCTAAGACAGGCTGAACTGTCCGATTTGATCAGACACAAAGACCGGATTTTCCTCAGGAATGAGGTGCCCGGTTTTTTTTAATGCATGCAAGGTTGAATTTGGCAGATCTTTGTGCAGTCTTTCGCCTATTTGAATGGGAACAATTCGATCTTCCTCGCCCCAAATGAGCAGCACGGGTGTTTCCATTTTCTTTAAAACGTCCGAGGTCAAATCTCCTTCCCGGTGCCGAATCAAACGAAATATCCCCCGAAAGATTTGATCATCTGAAAACGGCTTTAAATAGCCGTCGACCATCTCTTGATCAATGATGGAATGATCATGCACAACAGCCGTTAAATTTTTCATAATGCCCTGTTTTAAAAGCTTTCTTTTTAGATACAGATAAAAATAAGGAATATATGTGCTGTAAACAAGTGATCTTTTTGACTTATTCAAATAGCCAGAGCTGCACAATAGAACCGCCTTTTCAAATAGGTCCGGCCGTTCAGATGCAGCGTATAAGGCGATTTGTCCACCCATTGAATGACCCACTAGAATCGCATGCCGAATCTGTAAATAACCAGCTAGCTCTATAATAATTTTTCCCATGTTGCGATAGCTGTAAATAAACGTTTTCGACTTCTCGGACTGTCCAAATGGCGGCAGATCAATTGCAATTAAATTGAAGTCCTGTTTCAGAAGCGGGATGAGCTTTCGATAGCTGAAGGTAGAAGAGAAGAGACCGTGAATTAAGATCAATGTCTTTTTGCCTTCATTTGGATAGTGCTCGTAATAGATATCTAAACCGAATGTACTTTTCATATAAGCTGGCTGAACAATGTCCACATTCTTCACTCCGATACTTGATACTCTCTCTGTTAGGTGACTGTATTGTACCCTAAAAAGTGGATTTTAAGCTATTAATAGAATCTTTTCCCTGCTTAGCATAATGGGAAAAACGTGCTATAATGTTCAGAAGATTTTTTAAAACTAGCTTTTATAATCTGAGGTGTGAAATCAAATGAAACTAACAGAAAAAGAAACTGAAATATTAGAGATTTTAGATGAAAACAGCCGCGCCGATTTAAATACAATTGCAAAAATGGCAGGCGTGACAACAGAAGAAGCCGAAGCCATCATTCAAAAACTTGAAGATCAAAAAGTCATTATTGATTATTCAACCATGATTGACTGGCGAAAAGTGGATGGTCATGAAGGCGTTACAGCAATGATTGATGTAAAAGTGACACCAAAAAGAGGCGTCGGATTTGATGAAATTGCTGAACGGATTTATCGGTTTCAGGAAGTGGAGTCTGTCTATCTCATGTCAGGTGTTTACGATCTTTCCGTTGTGATCCGCGGAAGATCAATGTCTGATATTGCCCGCTTCGTATCTGAAAAATTATCGACACTTGATTCCGTTGTTTCAACAACTACCCACTTTATTTTGAAAAGATATAAACATGATGGGAAAGTGTTTGAAACAGGAGACGATGACAAAAGAATCGTGGTGTCTCCTTAAATGAAAAAGTCTTATTTATCTGAAACGGTACAAAGCATTCAGCCGTCAGGTATTCGGAAATTCTTTGATTTGGTTGCCACAATGGAGGGGGTTATCTCCCTTGGTGTCGGCGAGCCAGATTTCGTGACAGCTTGGAATGTCAGAGAGGCAAGTATTATGTCATTAGAACAAGGGCTGACCTCTTATACGGCGAATGCAGGTTTAATTTCTTTGCGAAAAGAACTGAGCCACTATTTATATAAGCGGTTTCACATTAACTACAGTCCAGAAGAAGAACTCATTATCACAGTTGGCGGAAGCCAGGCACTTGATTTGGCCTTTCGTGCGATTTTAAACAGCGGGGATGAAGTGATCATTCCAGAGCCTTGTTTCGTAGCATACGGGGCACTTACGACACTTGCAGGCGGCGTGCCTGTCTATTTAAGTACAACCGCTGAAAAAGATTTCAAAGCAGATTCTGCTGATCTTCGCACAAAGCTGACGCCGAAGACAAAAGCCATTTTGCTTTGCTCGCCATCAAATCCGACTGGGTCTGTTTATTCAAAGGAAGAGCTTGAAGATATTGCTCAATTTGCGAAAGAGCATGACCTGCTCATTATTACGGATGAGATTTATGCAGAGCTGACATACGATGAAACTTTTACAAGCGTGGCGGCTATTCAAGATATGAAGGAAAGAACGATCTTGATCTCAGGCTTTTCTAAAGGGTTTGCCATGACGGGCTGGCGTTTAGGATATGTGGCAGCACCACCTGTACTGCGCGATGCCATGCTGAAAATACATCAATATTCTATGATGTGCGCGCCGGCGATGGCACAATATGCGGCAGAAGAAGCATTAAAAAATGGACTTGAAGATGTGGAGAAAATGAAAAAAAGCTACAGAAGGCGCCGTAATTTGTTTGTCGGCTCCCTTAATGAACTAGGACTCACATGCCACCAGCCAAATGGAGCGTTTTACGCGTTCCCATCGATTAAAAGCACAGGCATGACGTCAGAACAATTTGCTGAGGAGCTGCTCCTAAGCGAAAAAGTGGCCGTTGTTCCTGGGAATGTATTCGGACCGAGCGGTGAAGGTCATATCCGCTGTTCATATGCTTCGTCACTTGATCATCTTCAGGAATCACTTTCAAGAATTCAGCGCTTTTTGCAGGCTCGACAAGTGAAGGAAGAAGCATCAGCCATCTTAAAATAAAAAAAGGCATCAATCCAAATGGACTCATGCCTCACAAATTAGGGGGGAATACTAGAAAGCATTCTTGTTTTCAGGTATTCCCCCTTTTGATCTCATCTAAACCCATTTAAAAAATATTTTGCGTAACTGCCTGTTCTGTGATATAGTTTTTAATTGCGTATAAACGAATATTAAAACATTTATTTAGGAGTTGTTATCATGGCGACAAAGTTTGAAGTAGGCAGTGTTTACACTGGTAAAGTAACAGGATTACAAGCGTATGGTGCGTTTGTTGCATTAGATGAAGAAACTCAAGGACTTGTGCATATTTCTGAAGTAACACATGGCTTTGTAAAAGACATCAACGAGCACCTTTCAATTGGTGACGAAGTACAAGTAAAAGTTCTTTCTGTTGATGAAAATGCAGGTAAAATCAGCCTTTCTATCCGTGCGACACAAGATGCACCTGAAAGAAAAGAAAGCAAACCAAAGAAACAAAGACCACAGCAAGTGAAAGAAGAAGCTGCTGCACCACAAGGTTTCAATACGCTTAAAGATAAACTTGAAGAGTGGATTGAGCAATCAAACCGTAAAGACCTTATCAAGAAATAATAAAAAAGCACCGCTTCAAACGGTGCCTTAGATTGTTGACAAAGGGCTAAAATGATTTTTATTTTAGCCCTTTGTCTTCTTTTTCAGCGTGATAGAAAACCTTTGAAGTCAAGGAAGAGCGGCTACTTTTGCGGACGAATTTAGAATTCGTGAGCACCAGCGCGCAGACCTGACAAAGAATGCGAGGGTTTGTCTACATGCTGAGGCTGCCTCATGTAGGCAGCCTTTTTTATGTCTTTTTATTTAACGAACTTCTGGGTTCGGCTCGTCACGGCGAACAGCTTCTTCGCTTGGTTTGAACAACAGACCAAGGTTGACAAGACCTGCAATTCCAACAAGACCATAAATAATACGTGATAATGCAGAACCTTGTCCGCCAAAGATCGCTGCTACTAAGTCAAATTGAAAAAAGCCGATTAGTCCCCAGTTAATAGCACCGATAATCGTGAGCACGAGGGCAATACGCTGAATAGCACTCATCGTGATTCCTCCTTTCGCTACAGCATCAATACATTTATATTTTGCAGATTTTTAGCCAAACTATGCGTAAGAAAATGGATGAAAGCAAATTACTTTACTTTTGGAATGAATGAGGCGCATAATGTAGCGCGAGGAGGAGATCACATGGATCGATTTACTTATTGGAACCCAACGAAATTAATTTTTGGAAAGGGAGAAGTATCAGCCCTTTCAGATGAACTCAAACACTACGGAAAAAACGTATTACTTGTATATGGTGGAGGCAGTATTAAACGAAACGGCCTTTATGACCAAGTTGTCAGCATCCTAAAAGAATCAGGAGCTGCAATCACTGAACTTGCTGGTGTGGAGCCTAACCCGCGCTTAACAACAGTAAGAAAAGGGGTCGAACTTTGCAAAGAGAACGACATTGATTTTATTTTGGCAGTTGGCGGCGGCAGTGTCATTGATGCGACGAAAGCAATCGCAGCTGGTGCGAAGTACGATGGAGATGCTTGGGATATCGTGACACGCAAGCACGTCCCAATGGAAGCTATTCCGTTCGGTACTGTGTTAACACTTGCCGCAACAGGCTCTGAAATGAACTCTGGATCAGTCATCACAAACTGGGAAACAAATGAGAAGTATGGCTGGGGAAGTCCAGCAGTTTTCCCGAAATTCTCTATTCTTGATCCAGTCAACACATTCACTGTGCCTAAAAATCATACGATTTATGGCATGGTTGACATGATGTCACATGTGTTCGAACAATATTTCCATCACACAGAAAATACACCTTACCAAGATCGTATGTGTGAAGGACTTCTTCGCACTGTCATTGAAACGGCACCGAAGTTGATCAACGATCTAGAGAACTATGAGCTCCGTGAAACGATTTTATTCACTGGCACAATTGCGCTTAATGGCATGCTTTCAATGGGGGCACGTGGTGACTGGGCTTCTCATAACATTGAGCATGCAGTATCAGCTGTTTATGATATCCCCCATGCAGGCGGTCTTGCAATCTTGTTCCCGAACTGGATGAAACATGTGATTCAAGAAAACCCAGGCCGTTTTAAACAATTAGCGGTCCGTGTATTCGATGTAGATCCTGCGGGCAAAACAGATGAAGAAGTCGGCTTAGAAGGAATTGACAAGCTGTCAGCTTTCTGGACAAGTCTTGGTGCACCAAGTCGTTTAGCGGATTATGACATCAACGATGAGAAAATTGATTTAATTGCAGACCGTGCAATGGCACGCGGTGAATTTGGTCAATTTAAAAAGCTGAACAAAGAAGATGTTTTAGCCATTTTGAACGCTTCTTTATAATTGAACAATAAAGGGATAGCTGCTTGCGGGCAGTTATCTTTTTTTGAGTTCATCGTGTACATATGTTACAGTAGTCTTTCATGTTTTTGGATATATTCGTTGTAAGGAGATGTTTCAACAGATGGAGAATTTTATTTACTATAATCCAACAAAATTGATGTTTGGAAAAGGACAGCTAGAAGGACTCAAAAGCGAACTCGCTCGTTATGGAAAACGAGTGTTACTTGTATATGGCGGAGGGAGCATTAAGAAAAATGGTCTTTATGACAATGTCATCAGAGCGTTAAATGAAGCAGATGCAGAAGTGTTTGAGCTGTCTGGCGTTGAACCAAACCCGCGCCTCACAACAGTGAAAAAGGGAATCGATATCTGCCAAAAGGAGAACATTGATTTCTTATTAGCCGTTGGCGGCGGAAGTGTGATCGACTGTACAAAAGCAATTGCAGCCGGAGCAGAGTATGACGGTGATGTGTGGGATATTATTTCAAAGAAAACAACCGCTCAAAAAGCACTGCCGTTTGGCACAGTGCTGACACTTGCAGCAACTGGTTCAGAAATGAATCCAGACTCTGTCATCACAAACTGGGAAACGAATGAAAAATATGTGTGGGGCAGCTCTGTCACTCACCCTGCTTTTTCAATTCTAGACCCTGAGCATACGTATTCTGTGCCAGAAAACCAGACGGTGTATGGTATGGTCGATATGATGAGCCACGTTTTTGAGCAATACTTCCATAATGTGAAAAACACGCCTTTACAGGACCGGATGTGTTTTGCTGTTCTTCAAACAGTCATCGAGACAGCACCAAAACTGCTGGAAGACTTACAAAACTATGAGCATCGTGAAACGATTCTATATGCAGGAACGATTGCTTTAAATGGCACGCTGCAAATGGGTTACTTTGGCGACTGGGCGTCCCATACGATTGAGCATGCTGTATCGGCTGTCTATGACATTCCGCATGCAGGCGGGCTTGCTATCCTCTTCCCAAACTGGATGCGCCACACGCTCGATCATAATGTAGAACGTTTTAAAAACCTTATGCTGAACATGTTTGACATCGAAACAGACGGAAAGTCAGATCGTGACATCGCATTAGAAGGGATCGACAAACTGTCAGCGTTCTGGACAAGTCTCGGTGCACCAAGCCGTTTAGCGGATTATGATATTGGTGAAGATCAGCTGGACAAAATTGCCGACATTGCAGCAAAAGAAATGGAATACGGTGGTTTTGGTAACTTTATGAAACTTAACCGTGATGATATTCTATCCATTTTGAAAGCTTCTTTATAATTCAGATTGCCGCTTCTCATCAAGAGAAGCGGCTTTTTGCCATGCCAGTGACGATCACTTGATTTCAAAAGCTAGTTCCGCTAAAGTGAAAGGGACAGAACTAACGTAATGGAGGGCTTACAAGCGATGACACATATTCAATTTGACTACTCGAAAGCGTTACCTTTCTTTCAAGAACATGAGCTTACATATTTAAAAGATTTTGTGAAGGTAGCCCATCATAATATTCATGAACAAACGGGTGCAGGCAGTGACTATTTAGGCTGGGTGGACTTGCCGAAGCAATATGACCGCGAAGAATTTGCCCGCATTAAAAAAAGTGCAGACAAAATTAAATCTGACTCTGACGTCCTGCTCGTTGTCGGAATCGGCGGGTCATATCTAGGGGCACGTGCCGCGATTGAATTTTTGAACCATTCTTTCTATAACACTTTGCCAAAAGGCAAGCGCAAGACACCGCAAATCATTTTTATTGGAAACAACATCAGTTCTTCTTATTTAACAGATGTAATGGATCTATTGGAAGATGCAGATTTCTCCATTAACGTGATTTCAAAATCTGGTACAACAACAGAGCCAGCCATTGCGTTCCGCATCTTTAAAAAGCTCCTCATTGAAAAATACGGTGCTGAAGAAGCGAAAAAACGTATTTATGCGACAACTGACAAGGCACGCGGTGCACTTAAAACATTAGCAACTGAAGAAGGCTACGAATCATTTATCATCCCGGATGATGTTGGTGGACGCTATTCAGTATTAACAGCAGTCGGTCTTTTGCCAATCGCTGTGAGCGGTGCAGATATTGATCAGATGATGGAAGGTGCAGCAAAAGCAAGCGAAGACTTCGCTTCATCGGAGCTTTCTGAAAATGCGGCTTACCAATATGCTGTCGTCCGCAATGTCCTTTACAATAAAGGCAGAACGATTGAAATGCTGATTAACTATGAGCCAGGTCTGCAATATTTCGCAGAATGGTGGAAGCAATTATTCGGTGAAAGTGAAGGGAAAGATGAAAAAGGAATCTATCCTTCATCTGCTAACTTCTCAACAGATCTTCATTCACTTGGTCAATATGTTCAAGAAGGAAGAAGAGACTTGTTTGAAACAATCGTGAGTGTAGACAAGCCTCGACATGAGCTTGTAATTGAAGCAGAAGAACAAGACCTTGATGGCTTGAACTATCTGGCAGGAAAAACGGTTGATTTCGTCAATAAAAAAGCATTTGAAGGAACGATGCTTGCCCATACAGATGGAAAAGTACCGAACCTTATCGTGACAATTCCTGAGATGGATGCTTATACATTCGGATACCTCGTGTACTTCTTTGAGAAAGCATGTGCGATGTCAGGATATTTACTAGGCGTCAATCCATTTGATCAGCCTGGAGTAGAAGCTTATAAAGTGAATATGTTTGCTTTACTAGGAAAACCAGGCTTCGAAGAGAAAAAAGCTGAGCTTGAAAGCCGTTTAAAACAATCATAAGAACAAAAAGCACACCTTTTCATAAAGGTGTGCCTTTTTTGTTTTCTTCAGGTTCCTGTGCAAGCTTTCCTGTGTGCTGTACATAGAATAATGAATGGAGGAGGGTGAAAAATGAGGACGAATCATATATATATTCATGATATTTCTGGGCAGGCGATCGTTAACTTTGGCAATGTCGGACGCATTTGTTCTAAGAGTGCTACGAAGGAAACAGCGGGTTCCGGCAGTGATAACGAGACGAATCAATCATCCAATCAAAGCCTGTTTGATGCCGCGTTTACAAACAATGTACAAATCACGAGGGGGAAATGTATGAATTCCTCTCTTTAACGAACCCTATACAAAAAGGAGGGTTTCGTATGATTCATGTACCATCCAGGCTGCCTGGTGATAGCTTTTCACTTTACCATTTAGAAGAAACGATGAAGCCGCTCGGTTATGTCATTAATGGCAACTGGGATTATGATCACGGGTATTTTGATTATAAAATTGATAACCGTGATGGCTATACCTTTCTCAGAGTTCCTTTTACAGCCGAGAAAGGCCAGCTCGATCAGCCAGGTGTTGTGGTGAAAATGGGACATCCATTTCTCTTAAAGCATGTCTATCAAGATAAGTTAGATGATCATGCGATGGTTGGAAATGTGGGTGCATCCTTTAATCAATTCCAAGAACCAAAAGAGAAAGATGGGGATGTATCAAAGGCTTATGCTGAGATTGGCTTTTCGCTCGTCAAGGAATTAGAAGACGCACTGCTTTAAAGGCTGATCAATTCATCCTCTGGATGAAGCTCATAGCCAAAGGGAGGATTCATCATGGGTCCTTCTTTTTTTTGTACGCCAACGATAATTACATGATGCTCTAGAAAGTGATGGAGCGCCGTTAAGAATGTTTCTCCAGCCAATGAAGCCGGTACAGGTATGATGGTGACGTGTTTATGCAGCGTCATATGTCGTTTTTTCTTAAACGCCGTAAGCTGTTCCTTTATCAGAAAATGTTCAACCATTAAATGATTGACAGCATCAGAGGTATGAATGACTTGGTTGGCGCCAGCACGCTCGGCATTCTTCACGTAACGATCTGTTAAGATTTCAATTAAACAATATAGAGAAGGGTTTAATCCTTTTGCTGCAAGTAAGGTTAAAACACTCTGCATATCGGCTGTCACTTCATTTTCATGCTGATCTGCGGTAATCATGATTGCATCTGCACCGGTAATGTTGGCTTTACGAAGTGTGACATCTTCGGTCCCATGTCCTTTAATAAAATGAACATTTTCCAAAAGAGGCCCTTCTTTCAAGGAGTCATCAATCAGCACAATCGGCATGGCTGGATCAATCGTTTGAAACGACTGAAGCAGTTTGTTTGTCTTCTCATTCCAGCCGACGATAATGAGGTGTCCATTCCCCTTAAAGGCTACCTTGCCCTCAACATAATGGTGCTGCTTGCTGAATACAGCGGCGGCAAGTGTGGCGAAATAAGCGGTGACAAAGCTGGCTCCGATAAAAATGAGCGCCATACCTGCCACCTGCCCTGGCATGGTTTGCGGCACAAAATCACCGTAACCAACCGTAGAGACTGTAATAAGCGCCCACCAGATCCCATCAAAGATCGTATGATATTGCTTCGGTTCAAGTAAAACGATTAATTGTCCAAAAAAGAGAAGCAAGAAACAGATGATAATGGCAATTCGAAGATAAAGTGGCCACCTTAGCCAAGCGATAAAGATACGGTTTGATTTCATCGGACTCTTCCTTTCAGGAGGCTGCTAATGTCAGTATGCCCGATTGAGGAAACATTTTTTCATCTTCGTCATGTATTGAAATAGAACCCATATCTTAAAATAAGGGAGAAGAAGGAGGGAATTCGAATGTCGTTTGTTCAAAAGACCGTACTTCTTTTTATTGGTGTGCACTTTTTATCATCAGCTGTCATCTTACTCGTGTTTGATTTAAATGCTGTGAATCATTTTATGAATGATTTTTCATGGCTGCACTTTTTTCAAGACCTTTATGGTACGGGAACCTTTTATACAGCTTGCTTAGGTGTGTTCTTCTTTTTCGTTGGTGCGGTTATCCCCCTAAAAAAGACCTAGTGCTTTTTGCTGTACATGGTACATAAAAGTCATTAAAATTGTAAATAAATATATAAAATAAAAGGAAGCTGATGAGCATGCTGTTTTTTTATTTTTTAACATTTGCCGCATTGGGATTATCATTTTGGGCACAATTTAAAGTGAAGAATAATTTTGAAAAGTATTCAAAGGTGGAAGCATCCAGTATGAAAACAGGTGCTGAAACCGCTCGATATATTTTAGATCGCAACGGGTTATACGACGTGCCTGTTGAACCGGTAAGAGGAACTTTGACTGATCATTACGACCCGACGCAGCGTGTGGTTCGTTTATCTGAACCTGTGTACTACGGCCACTCCATTTCGGCCATTTCAGTCGCATCACACGAGGTTGGACATGCCTTGCAGCATCAGGAATCCTATGGTGCGCTTGTTTTGAGACATAAGATCTTTCCTGTCGTGAACTTTGCATCTGGTGTTGCTCCGCTTCTTTTCCTTGGTGGAATTTTGCTCAGCAGCCTTAACTTAATCGGGCTTGGGATCATTTTGTTCTCAGCAGCTGTATTCTTTCAGCTTGTGACATTGCCTGTCGAGTTTAATGCAAGTTCTCGTGCAAAAGATATCATTGTTTCAGAAGGAATCATTAGAAGCAGTGAAGAAAGAGGCGTGAACAAGGTGTTAAATGCTGCAGCTCTGACATACGTAGCAGCGGCCCTTGTCTCCCTGTTTGAATTGCTCCGTTTTGTAATGATCTTCCTAAATGGCCGTAATGATTAATTGATGCCAGAGGAGGTGAGCCCTTACCATTGTTAGGTAAGGGTTTTTTTGTACATTTTAAACGTATTTTTAGTCATATTACTCATTGCTGCGACAGCATTTTTTGTTGTCACTGAATTTGCGATTGTGAAAATTAGAGGCTCTAAAATCAACCAGCTGATCGAAAGCGGGGATAAGAGAGCCATTCATGTTCAAAAGCTAATATCAAATCTTGACGAGTATTTATCCGCCTGCCAACTTGGCATTACGATCACGGCTTTAGGTCTAGGGTGGCTGGGTGAGCCGACGGTGGAGCATTTTCTGCATCCGCTGTTTGAAAAAATCGGGCTTCATTCTGCATTGACTGACATCCTTTCGTTTATCATCGCATTTGTGATCATTACATTTTTACATGTCGTTGTGGGAGAACTCGCGCCTAAAACAATTGCCATTCAAAAGGCAGAGGCGGTCAGCCTTGTGACAGCAAAACCACTCATCTTTTTCTATAAAGTCATGTACCCGTTTATTAAGGCATTAAATGGGGCTGCACGAAGCATCGTGAAATTATTTGGTTATCATTCTGTCAAAGAACATGAAGTGGCGATCAGTGAGGAAGAATTGCGTCTCATTTTATCTGAAAGCTATGAGAAGGGTGAGATTAACCAATCTGAGTACAAATATGTGAATAAAATCTTTGAATTTGATAACCGAGTGGCAAGAGAGATCATGATTCCGCGTACAGAAATTTCAGCTATAGAGATTGAACAGACCTTAGAAGACGTGACCCATTATATGCTGAACGAAAGGTACACACGCTACCCTGTTATTAAAGAAGACAAAGATCATGTGATTGGTGTTATTAACAGCAAAGATGTATTTAAGGCCAGCTTTCTAAATCAAGATGTATCGATTGAAGACTTAATGCGTCCGGTGATCCGAGTGATTGAAAGCACCCCTGTTCAAGAATTGCTCATTTTGATGCAAAAGGAACGGATTCATATGTCAGTGCTCGTAGACGAATACGGAGGTACAGCGGGACTTGTCACAGTGGAGGACATATTAGAGGAAATTGTCGGAGAGATTCGAGATGAATATGATCAGGATGAAACACCTCACATCGTTAAAAAAGGTGATTTTCATTATGTGATGGATGGGAAAGCATTGATTGATGAAGTAAATGATTTATTGGATTTAGCCATTGAGAATGATGATGTTGATACAATTGCTGGCTGGATGATGACGCATAAATTTGATTTTGACATTGGGGATACGATTGAAGCAGAAGGCTGTGAATTTACGATCATTGATGCTGAAGACCACCATATTCGAACCATTGAAGTCAAAAAGGTTCACTTTTCTTAAAAACCTCGCATTGCTTGACGAGGTTTTTTTGCTTGGTAAACTTTAGATAAGAAGATTTGTTTCACATAAAAAGGGTATGGTTTTTATAGAAACGTGAAAAAGGAGCAGCTCATATGAAAAAAATCAATCTACAAACAGACAGACGCGATGATATGATCGACGTCACACATGAGGTTCTCCAATATGTCAGGGAAACAGGCATACAAAACGGAACTGTCATCGTCTATTGTCCACATACGACAGCAGGGATCACCATTAATGAAAATGCGGATCCAGATGTGAAACGAGATATGCTTCGCCGGCTTGATGAAGTTTTTCCGTGGGAACATCCAAAGGATCGCCATATGGAAGGAAATACGGCTGCACATATGAAAGCGAGTTATATGGGGGCGTCTCAGCATGTTCTCATTCATGATGGAGATCTTGTGCTTGGCACGTGGCAGGGAATCTATTTCTGTGAGTTTGACGGGCCGAGGCATCGTCATTTTTATGTACAAGTGTCGTCAAACGAGTAAGAGATGGGGGAAATAAATGGGGGACATCAAAAAGTTACTGCAAATCGAACATGGAATCATCCAAGCACCAATGGCAGGAGGAGCTGTGACACCGCAGCTGGCAGCCGCTGTTTCAAATTACGGAGGGCTTGGCAGCTTGGCAAGTGGATATGTGCAGCCTGACGATTTGAGACAGCAGATTAGACAGGTCAAACAGCTGACATCTCGCCTGTTTCAGGTCAATGTGTTTGTACCAGAGCCAATTCCAGATGTGAAAAAAGAGGATGTGGCGTTTTGGGAGAAGAGACTGCCTGTATGGCCCGAAGCTCATAGGATGCCAAGCGAAGAAGAGTTGTGGGATGATTTTGAACGGAAAATCAACATTCTTCTGGAAGAAGACGTTCCGATCGTTTCCTTTACATTCGCCTGTCCAATTGAACAAACGATTCACCACCTAAAACAAAAGGGAATCTTTTTAATCGGAACGGCGACAACAAAAGAGGAAGCACTGCTTCTAGAGGAAAAAGGAATGGATGCCATTGTGCTGCAAGGAAGTGAAGCAGGGGGACATCGCGGCACATTTTTACGTGCAAAAGGAGACGCCTTGGTGGGGCTGATCAGTCTGATCTCTGACGTCAAACCGCTCTGCCGTGTGCCTTTGATAGCAGCAGGAGGCATCACGGACCGATTAGGTATGAAAGCAGCGCTAGCGCTTGGAGCGGATGCGGTTCAAATCGGCACACGATTTTTAGCCAGCCAGGAAAGTGCTGCGGCAGAGGTATACAAGAAAGCCATTTTACAGGCAGAAGGCAGTGAAACGAGGGTGACAAGGCTTTTTTCTGGGAAAAGAGCGAGAGGTATTGTGAATCAGTGGATGGAGGATGAAAGTCTGCATGAAGATAGGGTTCTTCCCTATCCAGTTCAGCATGTATGCACAACACCGATGCGAAAAGCAGCTGCTGCCGGAGGTAACCCTGATCAAATGGCTCTGTGGGCAGGACAGGGCGTTGGACGTATTCACTCGATTTTAAGCGTTGAAGACATTATGCACGAACTGACGCAGACATAAAATCATGATGGGTGGTGTGACAGGATGGACATCTTAAAACATTCCTACCGAAAAAAAGGCCAGATTGAATTTTGGTTTGATGATTTCCCTCATTCTCCTGCTGTCCTTACGCCCATTCGTCATTACTATTTTGTTCGATACGTGAAATGGAGCCGGCACGACTCGCCGGTCACAAGAAAAGATTTAGAAGAAATGGAGGTCCTTGCGAACACGATGCTTGGCACACTCCAAAATTATCGTAAACGCAAGGCATACAGAAGCCCCTTGTCATAACCAATAGACAAGAGGCTTTTTTTAGCTGCCAAACATTTGCCTGAGATAAATTACATCCATCCGGGTAGTCTGCGGTAATAAATAAGCGGATTGAACCGCACCTGGCCGTCTTCTCTTATTCAGTTTGTCGATAATTTCTGCTGCTGTTAAAATTCCAAGTCCATGACCGTAATATTGATCTTCTCCTAAGTAAATCACATTTTCCCCGCGCCATTGCGACTGCTGATAGCTAAACTCTGGATTTTCGAAATATAAACAATCCCCATAGATAAAATCATTCCCGCGCTCTGTATAAATCGACAAAGTATCATAGTGCCAGTCATACAGTGTTAAACTGCGAAGTCTTCGATTAAACTTCTCCTCTCCTACTGTTTGCAAAACCCCCATATAAAACACAATGACAATCGCTGTTGCGCATTCAAATGCATATTTTGAACCATTTTCAAAAATGTCTTTAATGCCTCTTGATGGCTCCACTTGATAACGCAGCTCTAGTGCTCCTGCTTCCGACACACGCCAAAACGCATCATTTGCACGCGACCTTTGAAAGATGGCGAATGAGGCACCGCTTTTATTCAAATCTCTTGCAGCATTCATAATGTTCGATCTTAAAGTGACCTCAAATAACAAATCAGATGCTTGCCTATAGCGGAACGTATCATTCGAGGCCTGTAACTGCATCAAAATGATCCGCTTTTGTCCCTCTAGCTGAAACGATGCCAGCTGCTCATTTGTCACTGGCTGTCCTGAAAGGATAATCATATGAAAAGCGCCCCCTTTTGTATTAGCGTATGCAGGGTGCTTGGGCAAGGAATCAATTTGTGAAAATAAACAAAATAGCATCCTTTTTATTTGAAAAACATGAAAATACTATGAAGATGTCCGATATAAAACATATCGTTTAAAAGGAGGAAAAACATGAAAAGTGCAATAAAATGGTTGAAAAAACCATCGATTTCCAAAAGACTGATTATTTCATTCACACTTGTTCTCGTCTTGCCAATCATTACACTCAGTACGATTTCATATCAGATTGCCAAAGAAGAATTAGATCATGAAATCATGTACGGAGCAAAAGCAAGAGTCAATGATATGAATGACATGATCGAGCAAAAGCTTTTGAATAAAGAAAACGCGGTGAAACTTTTTACTCAAACAACAACTGCTGCAGACTTTAAAAAGAAAAACCAGGACGAACTGTATGAGCATTTTGAAATATACAGCAAAATCAACGAAGATGATGTAGTTGGATTTTATGCAGCAAGTAAAAATCGTGATTTCATTCAGTTTCCTAAAGTAGACATGCCAAAAGGCTATGACCCAACAACACGCGATTGGTATCAGCAAGCGATGCAGGATGAAAAAGGTGAGCCAGTTGTCACCAATCCATACATTTCTGCTACAACAAACGGCATGGTGGTCACGATTGCCCAGCGCCTGAAGGACGGGTCGGGAGCGATCGGAATCGACATTGATGTGCAAGACATTGTTGATAAAATCAAAGAAATTAAAATTGGACGAGAAGGATATCCAATTATTGCAAATAAAAGCAAACAAATTGTAGCCCATCCAGAAGAAAAGTCAGGATCTGAGGTCACAGGAAATATTTCATCAATCCTTTACAGCGGCAAAGAAGGAACATCAACTTATGAGAATAAAGGAGAACAAAAACGTATCGTTTTTGTCACAAATGATTTAACAGGTTGGAAAATTGCTGGAACGATGTTTGTATCAGAAACAGAAGAAGCAGCACAGCCAGTTTGGAATTCTGCCATTATTCTTTTAATTTCTTCATTTATCCTTGGCGGTGTCGCTATCTTCTTCATTGTTCGCTCGATTACCATTGGACTGAGAAGGCTTGTTGATTTCTCAGAAAAGGTGAGTGAAGGGGATTTAACAGAAACCCTCGAAACCAAATCGAAGGATGAAATAGGAGATCTCACAAGAAGCTTCAGCAAGATGAGTGAATCTCTTCGTGACGTCATTCGCGCTGTACAGCAATCTGTCGACAACGTGGCTTCGGCTTCAGAGGAGCTGACGGCAAGTGCCAGCCAAACGAGTCAAGCAACAGAGCATATCACGATGTCAATTGAACAATTTTCAAATGGAAATGAAGCACAAAACGAGAAAGTCGAATCTAGTACGAATCAGCTTGTGGCAATGAACGAAGGATTACAAGATATGTCACAAACCTCATCTGAAGTGGCTGCTGTCTCTATTCAATCAACAGAAGCTGCTGGTCAAGGCGGCCGAATTGTTGAAAGCACAGCAAGCCAAATGAAACATATTGATACATCTGTACAAGAAGCAGAGCAGGTCATGAAAGAATTAGAATACAAGTCTAAAGATATTACGAGTATTTTAAATGTCATTAATGGCATCGCGGATCAAACGAATTTACTTGCGCTTAATGCAGCAATCGAAGCAGCAAGAGCAGGTGAATCAGGACGCGGCTTCTCCGTCGTTGCAGAAGAAGTGAGAAAACTAGCTGTCCAATCCGCAGATTCAGCGAAAGAAATTGAGAAGCTCATCCAAGAAATTGTACTAGAAATTGCTAAATCTCAAGATATGTTCAAAGCAGTCAATCGAGAAGTAAACGCAGGACTCGGTATGACAGAGGAAGCAAAAGAAAGCTTCCAGCACATTTATGAGGCAGCAGAAGGAATGTCGAAAAAACTGTCGCAATTAAACGATACAGCCATTGACCTATCAAGCGGTTCAAAGCTTGTTTCACAAGCGATGCAGGAGATGCGCCAAGTCTCGAGAGAAAGCGCAGCAAACATTCAGGACATTGCGGCTTCTGCAGAAGAGCAGCTAGCATCTATGGAAGAAATTACGTCTTCTTCTGTGACACTTGCCAACATGGCAGAGGAACTAAAAGAGCTCACAAATCAATTTAAAATTAATTAAATAATGATGAAAAAGTATCCAGAATTGTCTGGGTATTTTTTTTATTTTTAAACGTCATTTCCAGCCTCTAAAAATACACCTTTCATCCGATAATAACTTTAGAGAAGTAAAGGGGGAAAGTTAAAATGGGAAAAATGATCCAATGGTTCAAAAAACCATCCATTTCAAAGAAATTAATCATTGCCTTTTTGGTCGTCCTTATTCTGCCAACTGTGGCACTGACAATTAGTGCGTTTTTTACATCAAAGACAGAGCTAGACAAACAGATTATGGGCAGTGCGATGAGTCAGGTTAATGCATTTGATACCTTAATCAATGAGAATATTGGCAACAAATCAGATGCTGTGACACTGTTTTCAGATTCACTCAAAGCGTCTAATCTTCAAGAAAAAAATAGAAATGCGACCATTAAAGAATTACAGCAATTTGGAAAAATTAATGAAAAAGATGTATCCGCAATCTATGCAGGCTCTGAAAAGGGATTGTTTATGCAATATCCAGTTCAAAAGATGCCAGATGGCTACGATCCAAGAGAACGTCCATGGTATCAAGAGGCATTGAAAGCAGAAAACGGCAAACAAGTCATCACAAAACCATATGTAGCAGCATCCACAGGCAAAATGGTTATCACAATTGCCCAAAAAATGAAAGATGGTTCAGGTGTCATTGGTCTTGATATGGAAATTGACAGCCTGCTCCAAAAACTAAAAGAAATCAAAATTGGGCAAAAAGGCTATGCTTTCATCATGGAGAAAGATAAAACAGTTTTAGCAGATCCAACCCAAAAGCCAGGAAGTCAAGTCAATGAAAATCTAGCCAGTATTATTTTTAAAAATAAAGAAGGAAGCGGCAGCTATACCCTCAAAGGAACAGATAAAAAGGTTGCATATGTCACCAATGAATTAACTGGCTGGAAAATTGGTGGAACGATGCTCGTATCTGAAGTAGAAGAAGCGGCAAAGCCCGTTTTCAATACAGCCATTATCGTATTCAGTGTCACACTCATTGTTGCAGGAACCCTCATTTTCTTTATCGTCCGCTCTATTTCAAAAAGATTATCCAATCTTGCCCGCTTCTCGAAAAAAGTCAGCGAAGGTGATTTACGCGATAAGCTTCAGATCCAGTCAGATGACGAAATTGGACAAGTTGGTAAAGGCTTTAATACGATGATTGACTCATTGCGATCTCTCATTGGAGCCGTTCAAACTTCAGTCGAGAATGTCGCATCTTCATCAGAAGAACTGACTGCCAGCGCAGGACAAACAAGTAAAGCAACAGAGCATATTACACTAGCCATTGAACAATTCTCCAGCGGAAATGAAAGCCAAAATGATAAAGTCGAATTGAGCTCAGAAGAGTTAGAGGAAATGAACCGCGGTCTTCAGAATATGAATGAATCGGCTGAATCCATTACTGCTTCATCGATCAAATCAACAGATATCGCAGGGGAAGGCGGCCAGCTTGTTGAAAAAACCGCTTCTCAAATGAATGTCATTGATCAGTCCGTGAAAAAAGCAGAGAATGTCATCAGTGCACTTGAAAGTAAATCGAAAGACATTACCCAAATTCTGGGTGTCATCAATGGAATTGCCGATCAAACGAATTTACTTGCGCTAAATGCAGCGATTGAGGCAGCAAGAGCTGGTGAATCTGGCAGAGGCTTCTCCGTTGTAGCAGAAGAAGTAAGAAAACTGGCGGTTCAATCTGCCAACTCGGCAAAAGAAATTGAGAATTTGATTAAAGAAATCGTGCAAGACATCGACGTATCACAGGAAGTATTCACTGCGGTGAATCGAGAAGTTCAATCAGGCCTAAGCTTCACTGAACAAACGAAAGTAAGCTTCCACAATATTTTCGAAATGACAAAAGAAATTTCTGACCAGCTTCAAACAATGAATCAAACCGTTGTTCAGCTTTCAAAAGGCTCGGCACATGTGTCAGAGGCTGTTCGTGAGATCGCAGACGTATCACGTGAAAGCTCGGCAAATATTCAAGACATTGCTGCTTCAGCAGAAGAACAGCTGGCATCAATGGAAGAAATCAGCTCGTCCTCTGCCACACTCTCTTCTATGGCAGAAGAATTACGCGATTTAATTAGCAAATTTAAGGTTGAATAGACAGGAAGAAAAGAGCCTCCAGATAGAGGCTCTTTTTCATTGAGTAAATCAAAAGAAATGGGTAATTATACTTATTTTTTGGATTTTTTGAACATTATTCCTTGAAAAATAATTCATATTACCTAAGAATAGAAGAGGAAGACCACAAATCATAAATCAAAAGGAGTAGAGTCATGAAAAAAATCAACTTTTTTAAGCACTTTACGATGTCGAAGAAATTAATTACTGCATTCTTAGCGATTCTCCTAGTGCCAATTCTCGTATTGGCTGCATTTTCTTATGAAGTGGCATCAAAGTCTCTTAATGATGAGATTATGTCTAGTGCTGCAAATGGTGTTCAACAATTAAACGAACTCATTAATAAAGATATACAGCCTAAAATTGACATGGTTTCATACTTATCTAAATCGATCAAAAAGGGTGAATTGACTGCTAAAAACAAAGATTTACTCAAAGTGAAATTAGAGCAATTATCGGAAACAGATGACGATGTAGTAGAAGTATTTGTTGCAGATCAAAATGGTAAACTAACTGAATATTCGGAGATTCACAAAGGTAATGCAAAGAGCGCAAAAAATGAAACTTGGTTTCAGAAATCGATGGAAGAGAAGAAACTCATCATTTCAGATCCTTTTGCCGATAAGTCATCAGATGACCTGCTCATCACAATATCAGAACAGCTAGCAGATGGATCTGGTGTGATCGGGGTGAATGTACGCTTAAATACGGTTGTAAAAGATACAAACAGCATCAAAATTGGCCAAGAAGGCTATGCGTTTATCGCCACATCAGATCAGCGTTATGTGGCCCATAAAACCGATAAGGCTGGGACAAAGCTGACTGGTGACTTCATCTCAAAACTATATGATAAAAAAGAAGGCAGCTTTGAATATGAATACAATGGCCAGCCGAAGCAAATGTTTTTTGACACAAATGAAGCAACCGGCTGGAAGCTTGCTGGAACGATGTATGTGAATGAAGTAAAAGAAGCCGCACAGCCAGTGCTCGACTTAACAATGATCATTCTTGCGGCTGCGATTGCCATTGGCGGAATCGCGATTTATTTTATTATTAAATCGATTCGAAAGCCACTGATAGAGCTCTCTGAATCGGCTGAAAAAATCAGTCAAGGTGATTTGACCCAGCATATTGAAGTTCGTACGCACGATGAAATTGGTAAGCTAGCGCAGAGCTTTAACGACATGTCAGCAAAGCTGAAGCAAGTCATTCAAGCTGTCCAAAATTCCATTGAAAATGTTGCTGCTTCGTCTGAAGAGTTAACGGCAAGTGCAGGACAGACAGCTCAAGCGACCGAGCATATCACATCATCTATTGAACAGTTCTCAAACAGCACTGAACATCAAAATGATATGATCGAAAAAAGCTCAGTTCAGTTAAACGAAATGGATCGGAGCTTATCGCATATGGTCGACACAACCTCTCATATGATGGAATCGTCGATCGAATCGAGCAAAACTGCTCAGGCTGGAGGAGAACTCGTTCAAAAAACAGCAGGTCAAATGCAAACCATAGAGCAGGCAGTAAAAGAAGCAGAGCTTGTCATTGCAGGCTTGGAGCAGAAATCAAAGGATATTACAAACATTCTTGGGGTCATCAACGGTATTGCGGATCAAACGAATCTCCTTGCTTTAAATGCTGCGATCGAAGCCGCACGAGCAGGTGAAGCAGGCAGAGGTTTCTCTGTTGTCGCAGAAGAAGTCCGCAAGCTGGCAGAGCAGTCAGGAAGCTCTTCAAAAGAAATTGAAAGCCTGACGAACGAAATTGTGGAGGAAATAGAAAAATCGCAGAAAATGTTTAAACAAGTAGCAGGTGAAGTACAATCTGGATTAAACATTACAGATGAAACGAAAGTGAGTTTTGAGAAAATCACTGATAAAACATCAGAAATGACAGAACAAATGAAACAAATGAACAGATCAGCCGAAGAGCTATCGCATGGCTCAAATGATATTTCTCATGCGGTGAATCAAATCAAAGAGCTCTCAAGAGAAAGCTCAGCAGGCTTCCAAGATATCGCGGCATCAGCAGAAGAACAGCTTGCATCTATGGAAGAGATCAGCTCATCCTCTGCCACTTTATCTCAGATGGCAGAAGAACTAAGGGAGCTTATTAAACAATTTAAAATGTAAGAGAGTAGCGAAACACCTGACGGCAAAACGTCAGGTGTTTCAGCGTGTAGACAAACCTTCAAATTTGGTGTCAGGTCTGCGCGCCGGTGCTCACGAATCTTTTATTCGCTCCGCTCCGGTACTCGTCCTTCCTAGACTGCAAAGGTTTTCTATCACACTGAAAAAGAAGACAAAGGGCTAAAATCAAGAACATTTTAGCCCTTTGTCAACAATCTTAAGCACCTGACGCCAAAACGTCAGGTGTTTTTCCATTCGATGCATATAAATTGGGTAATTTGGACTTATTTAGACTTTAATAAGTTAAAAAAGTAAAGAACCTAGTAGTACTTCCGATATATATACTATCTTACTAAAAGGAGTTTTCTTTTTTATGAAATTCATACAGTATTTCAGAAAGCCATCTATTTCAAAAAAGCTCGTATTCTCTTTCTTATTTATTCTTTTATGTCCAATCATTGTATTGGCATTCTCTTCATACCATACGGCAAGCACCTCATTAAATGATCAAATTATGCAAAGTGCAAAGGAAAACGTAGAGCAGCTAGATAAAAATATTACGAAGGTTGTCAAAGTGAAAACAGACGCAGCCGATTTCTTTAGCAAATGGATCACGGAGAAAAAGCTCAAGCAAAAAGGAACGACCGATATTCAAGGACGCTTTGAGCAGTTCATGAGTATGAATGATGACACAGAAGGCATTTTTGTCGCTTCAAGTGACGGCAAAGTGTTTTCAAGATATCCTAATCAAAAAATGCCTGCAGGTTATGTCGCAACTGAGCGGGATTGGTACAAAGACGGCTGGGCGAAAAACGGTGAGCTGTCTGTTTCAGCCCCATATGCAACGGCTTCAACCGGTACACTTGTGGTAACCATTTCTAAAAAACTAGAGGATGGATCAGGCGTCATCGCGATGAACCTAGACATTGCGAATCTAGTTAAAGAGTCCAATAGCATTAACATTGGGAAACAAGGCTATGCCTTTATTGGAAGTCCAGATCGTACATATGTGGCACATCCAACGAAAAAAGCGGGAACAAAATTATCTGGTGAATGGTTAGAAAAGCTGTATTCACAAGATAACGGATCTATGAGCTATATGTTTGAAGGTAAAGAAAAGCAAATGGAGTTCACCACAAACAAGGCGACTGGCTGGAAGATTGTCGGGACGATGTTTGTCAGTGAAGTAGAAGAAGCTGCACAGCCAGTCTTTAACATGGCCGCCATCATTTTAGCCGGCGCGCTTATCATTGGCGGGATTCTGATCTTCTTTATCATCCGTTCCATTACAAAACCACTTTCCACTCTTGTCTCTTCTTCGAAGAAGATCAGTCAGGGAGATTTAACAGAAAAAATTGATGTCCGCTCAAAAGATGAAATTGGACAGCTTGGCACAAGCTTTAATGAAATGAGTGAGTCCCTAAGAGATGTCATTCAAGCAGTACAAACATCTGTTGAGAATGTTGCTTCATCATCTGAAGAACTGACGGCAAGCGCAGGTCAAACAACTAAAGCAACCGAACATATCACATCATCTATTGAAACATTCTCAAACGGCAACGAAAATCAAAGCGAAATGGTGGAACAAAGCGCGGTTCATTTAAAACAAATGAATGAAGGACTGAACGAAGTTGCCGAAACGTCTGATGTCATCACAGCGTCATCTGTTCAATCAAAAACAGTCGCAGAAACAGGCGGACAGCTTGTGGAGCAGACTGTTGGCCAAATGAAGACGATTGACCATTCAGTGAAAGAAGCTGAAGGCGTGATCAACGGGCTAGAGCATAAATCAAAAGATATCACAAACATCCTAGGCGTGATTAACGGCATTGCGGATCAAACGAATTTACTTGCACTAAATGCTGCCATTGAAGCAGCACGCGCAGGTGAATCAGGCAGAGGCTTCTCTGTTGTTGCGGAAGAAGTGCGTAAACTAGCGGTTCAATCATCGGATTCAGCAAAAGAGATTGAAAAGCTTGTGAATGAAATCGTTACTGAAATCGAAACATCTCAAAATATGTTCAAAGCAGTGAATGAAGAAGTGAAAAGTGGTCTTACTATTACAGATCAAACGAAAGAAAGTTTCTCACAAATAAATGAGCAAACAGCGGAAATCGCAGCAAGAATGAATGAAATGAATACAACGGTGCGCGAGCTGTCGAAAGGATCTGAGCAAATTTCTAAAGCAGTAAATGAAATTGCAGATGTATCAAGAGAGAGTTCAGCAAGCATCCAAGATATCGCAGCATCTGCTGAAGAGCAGCTTGCTTCTATGGAAGAGATTAGTTCTTCATCCACAACTCTTTCCCAAATGGCGGAAGAATTACGTGATTTAATTAAAAAATTCAAGATCAGCGAATAAGGTCAAGTGGTTCTCCTCAAGGGGAACCGCTTTTCTTTTTAAGAGGACATCTCGTACAATAGAGGAAATCGAAAGAAGAGGAGAGATAGTATGCGTTTATCAGATAAGAAGGTCATTGCATTTGTCAGCGATGATTTTGAAGATTTAGAGCTATGGTATCCGGTTCTGCGTTTAAGAGAAGAAGGGGCGACTGTCCATCTTGTAGGTGAAAAAGCAAATCATGAGTACATCGGGAAGTATGGTGTGCCGGCGGTATCTGATGCAGATTTTTATTCCATTCAAGCTGATGATTATGATGCTGTGCTAGTCCCTGGCGGATGGGCGCCTGATAAACTGCGCCGTTATCCAGAAGTATTAGACATCGTCCGTACATTTGATGCGAAGGCAAAACCAATCGGACAGATTTGTCATGCCGGCTGGGTGCTGATATCAGCAGGAATCCTGAAAGGCAGACAAGTGACAAGTACACCTGGTATTAAAGATGATATGACAAATGCTGGTGCGGACTGGTTCGATGAGGCAGTTGTCACAGATGGCCACCTCATCTCCAGCAGACGCCCGCCGGACCTTCCGCCGTATGTGAAAGCATTTGCGGATGTGTTAGCCGCAAAATAAATGACTGACACGAAACGTAAAAAACAAAGGGCGAACAAAAAAATTTCGCCCTTTGTTCATCATTTCATGCCCTATACATTTTGTCTGTCGGCAGGATACAACACGCCCATTTGTCTTCTCGCTTCGTCCATGACGGACATGGTTTGAACAGATAGGGCAAATGTATTGACAGGAGACTGCCCCATTCCTTGCTGAATACACTCAATAAAATGATTGATTTCATAAGACATAGCTGGCTGATCATCTTTGAGAGAGATGTCAGTTTGATGTCCGTCACGGTCGTGTATCGTGATTCGTGAAGGACGGTGGAATTGATCAATCACCATGGTGGCATCCTCGCCTTGAATTTCAGCCGATAAATGAGACGTTGAAATTTTAGAATGAAAAAGAAGTGCTTGATGCCCGTCATACTGTAAAAGGACTGAACCGTTCCCATCCACACCAGAAGAAAGCTTATAGCCTCTTGCGGTGATTTGATTCGGCAGACCAAATAAGTATATGACTGGGTAAACGAGGTACACCCCGATATCCATTAAAGAACCGTTGGATAGCTCAGGCTTAAAGGCATTTGGAAGCTCGCCGCTTCGATAATCATCGTATCTTGAAGAATATTTACAGTAATGCGCGACCACTTGCCTGATAGGTCCAAGCTGATCAAGATGCTGTTTGATTTGAAGGAAATTAGGCAGAAATGTCGTTTTCATCGCTTCCATCAAACACACTTGATGTTTTTTCGCTGCGGCAATCATTTCTTCCACTTCTTTTCGATGAGAGGCGAATGGTTTTTCGCATAAAACATGCTTTTGATGCCCCATCATCAACATGGCTTGCTCTTTATGAAGGGCATTTGGACTCGCAATATACACGGCATCAAACGTATCACTTTCCGCCATTTGTTGTAAGTTCGTAAAAACCGTATCAATCCCATATTTTTCGGCAAAGGCCTGTCCTTTTTCAGCGGACCGTGAATAGACGGCTGTACATGTAAAATCAGCTAGTTCTTCACCAGCTTGTAAGAACCGATCTGTAATCCAGTTCGTTCCGATGACAGCAAATCGAATCATGTGATTCCCTCCTTCTGCTTTTCTCTGATTATACATGCTTTGAAAGCGTTTGTATGAAAGAATATTCTTTTTATTGCAAAGCGGATGAAACCTTTATATAGGCTGATGCGTCTTACATAAAGGATATAAATGTACGAAAAGTGGGTAGTTTCTTCCTTCTTCGGGTAATACTCAGGATAGAAGGGAGAGGAGGAAACATGAAGCGCGTCCTGCATATAGGAAGTACATACATCTTTGCGCTTTTATTCATAGCGGCTGGTATTTTTCATGTGATAGAGCCGAGCGGCTTTGCCCGCATGATGCCAGGCTGGCCATTTCCATATGTAATGGTCTATGCGACTGCATGTCTTGAATGGCTGCTGGCCGTGCTGCTGCTTTTGCCAAATGTCAGGATTGCAGCGGCAAAATCCATTGCTGTCTATCTTGTACTCATTTTCCCTGCAAACTTATTTGCTGCTCGTGAGGGAGTACCATTTCCAGGTCAAGAAAATACAGAACAAGCCTTGCTATGGATAAGGCTTATTGGACAGCCGATTCTCATTGTATGGGCAATGTCCATTGCAAAATGGGAAAAAAAGCTCAAACAATGACGACCATAATCATGATCAAGTAGTGTACAATTTACTCATAAAATAGCCCGTGTTTGGAGGAACAATATGAATTCTATGCAAATGTGGAGCAGTCGATTTAGAAAATTTTTTCTTGATAACAAGTTTGTTCTCTTTTTACTCGTCCTGTTATTAATTGGATTGAATATCCTTGTTTTCATGAAAACATCATTTATTTTCACACCGCTCATTGTACTCGTCAAAACCATTGCCTTACCGATTATTTTAACGGGAGTCGTGTATTATTTATTAAATCCAATTGTTAACTTGTTAGAGAAAGCAAGAATCAAGCGGATCTATTCCATTTTGCTTTTATATATTGTCATTATTGGGATTATTACAGTGACCATCGTGTCCATTATTCCTTTTTTACAAGCTCAAACCATGAGTCTATTTCATAATCTTCCGAAATACGTCGATACGGTAGAAGATCAAATTAGACAATTAACAGGAAGTAACTTTATTAATCAAGTGCAAAACTCGATGAACTTTAACGTGTCTGAATTGGTAAGTAAAGCATCCAGTCAAGCGACGAAGATTTTGGAAAGCACCTTTACCGGTGTAGGAACATTCTTAGGGGCGCTCACAGAAGTCATTATCTCGATCGTGACTGTGCCGTTTATTCTGTTTTATCTATTAAAAGACGGCAAAAAGCTGCCTGACTATCTATTGAAATTTTTCCCAAGTAAAATGAGGGAACATACACATATCATGCTTCACGAAATGAACCACCGTCTAAGCTCGTATATTCGCGGACAGATCATTGTCAGCTTCTGTATCGGTGTTCTTCTGTTAATCGGTTATATGATCATTGGACTTGACTATGCGCTGCTGCTCGCTATCATTGCTGCATGTACAAGCATAGTGCCTTACCTTGGTCCAACAATTGCGATTACACCAGCGATTGTGATTGCACTTGTGACGTCACCAGTAATGCTGCTAAAACTTATTATAGTCTGGACAGTGGTTCAGCTCGTTGAAGGGAAATTCATTTCTCCTCAGGTGATGGGGAAAAACCTTCATATTCATCCCATTACGATTATTTTTGTTATATTAACAGCTGGTAAATTGTTCAACGTGGTCGGCATCATTGTCGCTATTCCGACGTATGCCGTTCTGAAGGTCATCACGACTCACTTATTTGATTGGTTCAAAATGCGGTCCAATTTGTATAAAGAAGAAAAGGTTTGATGTCATAATCTTTTTTTGAAAAAAATATAGTATCATAAAGACGAGCTTTCGATGAAGGAAGCTTGTCTTTATGTGGACATAGATGTTTGGCGTGTTCAAAAGATCAGAATTGAAAGGAAAGAAAATCATGAATCTATGGGATTTATTCGTGGCACTGGTTTTAGGAATTGTCGAAGGATTAACAGAGTACGCACCTGTTTCATCTACAGGTCACATGATCATTGTCGATGATCTTTGGTTAAAATCAAAGGAAATTATTACGCCAGAAGCGGCCAACACATTTAAAGTCGTGATTCAGTTAGGCTCAATTTTAGCTGTCATGATCGTGTTTAAAGATCGTATTTTAAACTTATTGGGCTTAAAGAAAAATATCACCGAAGAGCAAAAGCGCAGCGGGCATAAACTGACCATCGCCCAAATTGCAGTTGGACTTGTTCCAGCCGTCATTTTAGGATTTCTATTTGAAGATTATATTGATAAATACTTATTTGACGTCAGAACAGTCGCTGTCGGTTTGATTTTAGGGGCAGTTCTGATGCTTGTCGCTGACTGGATCAATAAACGGAAATCAGAAACAAGCTCTGTCGATAACATGACTTACAGACAGGCGCTTTATATTGGACTGTTTCAATGTTTAGCATTATGGCCAGGATTTTCGCGCTCAGGTTCGACGATCGCAGGCGGGGTTATTCTTGGTTTGAATCACCGTGCTGCGGCAGACTTTACATTTATCATGGCGATGCCGATTATGGCAGGAGCAAGCTTGTTAACCCTTGTGAAAAATGCCGAATATTTAACACCGGATATGTTGCCATTCTTTATCGTCGGCTTTGTGAGTGCGTTTGTTGTGGCTCTCTTTGTTGTTCGATTCTTCCTAAAACTGATCAATAAAATCAAACTGGTGCCTTTTGCGATATATCGAATTATCCTAGGTGTGATTTTATTTATCCTGTTCATGTAATACTGTAAACTACTCTTTTATAAGAGTAGTTTCAGCGTGTAGACAAACCCTCGCATTCTTTGTCAGTCCTGCGCGCTGGTGCTCACGAATGTCAAATTCGCTCCGCGCCAGTGCTCGTCCTTCCTAGACTGCAAAGGTTTTCTATCACGCTGAAAAAAAGACAAAGAGCTAAAATAAACATCATTTTAGCCCTTTGTCAACAATCTGAAAAAACTACTCTTTTATAAGAGTAGTTTTTTTGTGATTTCGCCTAATTAAACAGTAAAAATACCCTCTTAATTGGTAGAATAAGAATTTTTTTCATAAATTAGTGTTTAAGAGACAGATGAAGGGGTAGTACATAAACATACCAATTAAAGGAGGAGTTAGAAATAATGAGAAAAACAAGCAAAATGTTTGTTGGTTCTGTCATCGCTACGTCAATGATTGCTGCCCCTCTATCTCTTACGACTTTTGGTCAAACGGCTGAAGCTGCTACAACAACAGGTGTTGATGGAAGTGTCTCAATTGATCCAGTAGCCATTGCCGATAAAATTGAACAAGCAGTAAAATCATCTCAAAATCGTGATGGATTCGTAAAAAATGCGGCATACAGTGCGTTCTATGAAGCAGGTCAAAACTACAACGTAGTTGTCCAAAACTTAAGCCAAGACCACGACTTTAGCGGTCTGAACAATGTTGTCTACTATGATAGTGTTGAATATGATGGTATTACGTTTGGTATTTGGGTATTTGAAGATGGTACGTTTGTCAATAATGGAGACGGTGGATATATTAACTGGACGTTTGTGGGCAGCTTTGACCGAGAAGATGGAAGCGGAACTGTCGATTTTCATAAAAGATTCTAATCTTAAAAGTCTGCCGGTGAATCGGCAGACTTTTTTTATAACGCACATTCTTCTATTTCAAACCCTAAATCCTCAATGATGTGATGATCCGTTTGGACTTGCTGGCCTTTTGTTGTTAAATAATCACCAACAAAAATGGAATTTGCGGCATACAGTGCGAGCGGCTGGAGTGTCCGTAAATTAAACTCTCTGCCTCCAGATACCCGAATTTCTTTTGTTGGGTTGACAAATCTCATCATTGCCAGCACTTTCAATGCTTTGATCGGGTGTGTTCGTTTTTGATGCTCAAGCGGTGTTCCTTCGATGGCATGAAGAAAGTTGACTGGAATTGAATCCGCATCAAGTGCTCTGAGCGCAAAAGCCATTTCAACAATTTGCTGATTGGTTTCACCCATTCCAATAATGACCCCTGAGCAAGGTGACATGCCAGATTGTTT
The DNA here is from genome assembly GCF_038593315.1 of Bacillus sp. FSL P2-0069. Lineage (NCBI taxonomy): Bacteria > Bacillati > Bacillota > Bacilli > Caryophanales > Bacillaceae > Bacillus > Bacillus sp. FSL P2-0069. Next base: position 2,750,023 of record NZ_CP151984.1, on the reverse strand, counting down.
GACCTGCTCAATGGTCGACACGCGGTCATCGTATGTATGAGTTGTCGTAATGTGAGCATGATGATCATGATGTGTATTGATATTGTGATTATACCGATGAACACCCGCTTCCTTCAGCCGCTTCGCTTTTTCTTCATTTAATAACCCAAGACAGGCACACACTTTCAAAGGCATCGTTTCAGTGATTTCCTTGACTGCTGCTGTGACTTCATCTAATTCCCTATGAGAAGGCGCTCTCCCGCTTGCCACAATACAATAAGTCCCGGCTTTTCTTTTGAGAGCCTCACGCGCACCAGCTACAATGGTCTTTTGATCAAGCATTGTATATCTTTCAACTGGTGCTTTTGAAATCATCGACTGTGAACAATATCCACAGTTCTCAGGGCAATATCCACTTTTTGCGTTAAAAATCATATTTAATTTCACCTTTTTTTGAAAAAAATGAAATCGCACTTGATAGGCTGCATGCATAATAGGTAACAATTCTCTATCGTCAGCTTCAAGAATGTCTAGACCCTCTTGCACCGTGATCGGTTCATTTTTCATCGCCTTCTCCGCTATTGCTTCCCAAGACAAAGACAGCTGCTCTCTCATCATTAATGCCTCCTTAATATGTTAACTTATTTTTATTAAAAGTTAACATATCGGGCGGATGTTGGCAATCATGATTCAGATGAAACCAACTCTAAACACCAAAAGGCGATGACTTCATGTCATCGCCTTTAGATATGTAAAGCTAGATTACTTATCGAACAGTAATATAGTTAATCACAAGCTCGCCTAGTGAATTATAGTAGGAAACTGTCACAGAACCGCGTTGTACAGCGCGAATCCAAGTGAAGTTTGGAGCCGTTTGATCTAATTGAATCGCATACGTTGCACCCGACACAGAAATTTGGCTTGCTGGAAGAGAGACGGCGATTGAAGAACCTACAGAAAGCGTACGGTTCACCGTAATTACTTTATTCATAATAGGAGCTTTTGCTTTGACTGGTTCTTTTGGCTGTGCAGCTGCATGAGCACCTTCAGTTTGAGAGAATGTAAGAGCACCTACAGCAGCTAAAGACAATGTACAGATTTTCATGAATTTTTTCATCGGTAACACTCCTTTTTTTGGTATATACATATATTAATAATAATAGAATTATTTGTCAATTAAAATATGTGAAAAAAAGAGTAATTATGGCGAAAATTGTCACATATTATGTTGGAAAAGACATGATTTTTTATTCATATGCTATTTCTTTTTTAAGGGAAAAAGAGGTATAAAAAAAAGCTGGGTTCGTCCCAGCGTAAAGCAGATGAAAAGAGATGATCAATTGTCGTCTCGCTTTTTTGGCTGACGACCTTTTTGCTTCTCTTTCTCTCTAATGTAGTTAATAAAATCGATGGTTTGTCTTCGTGCTTCTTCGGAAAAATCTGATGCTGCTTTAAACGCAATTTGCAAATCAGGATCGTCTGCAAGATCGTCATCGGGCCTGCCTTTGTCCTTACCTGTGAGAAGATAATCGGTTGAGACCCCATATAATTCGGCAATTTTCACAATCATTTCACCGTCGGGTTTTCTCAAGCCGTATTCCCAGTTTGCATAAGTGGACATCGCCTTTAATCCGAGTTTTTTAGCAACTGTTGACTTGCTCCATCCATTCTTCTCTCTTAATTCAGTTAGAATCTTCCCAGTCAAATTATCCATCAGAAACACCTTTTTTCATGTTATGAGTAAATTTTATCATGAATTACACGGAAAAGATAAATAAATACACAAAAAGAATAAAAATGTGGTTGACTTACTCGTTTTGTGTATATTATCATAATGAATATAACTTACACATATTGAGTAAGAGGTGGAAAGATGAAACTTGAAAATTTACGAGAAGAGCGCATATTGCAAGGAAAAACACAAACCTATATGGCGAAAAAATTGGGATATAAGTACACAAGCGGCTATGCGAATATCGAAATGGGCAGAACGAAGCCTAGCTTAGAAATAGCAAAGCATATTGCAGATCTGCTGAATACCGGGGTTCAAGAGCTTTTTTTTGGCCAAAAGTTACACGAAAAGAGTAATTGTTTAAGAGAAGATCGGTTCTTAGAAAAGGGGAGACGAACAGAATGAATATTGAACATCCAATGGTGACTCAGATAAGTGACTTTGGTTATCCAAAAAGTTATTGGTTATATGACATGAAACGATATGGATACCAAACAGAAATTGAGGACAGCTTGGAGGGAGCTGAAGAAGATGAGACATCAGCTGACGTTTGATGCTAGAAAAGAAGCGCAGCTTTGTTTAGACCGAGCTGGCGGCTGGATCGCCTTTCATCATCAGACACCGATGTTTGTTTTTGCCACATCAGAAGAGAAAGAGACATATATGACCCTCCTGGAAGCTAAGGTTGATGATACAAAAAAGGAGGAATCAGGTCAACGTGAAACGATGGAAGCAAATCATGACATTTTTGAAATGCTTGCTCAAAGCGAGTAAAAACGAACAAGACATCCGCCAGTGGGCAAAGGATGACGGGAGATCATAACATGGTCATCCATTTAATCATTGAACATGAGCATTTGTTAACAAAAGAGACATTGATGAAAAGAATACGATCAGCTGCAAAAGGGCAATGCCCGCAAAAATTAAAAGGCGCACTATCACTTGAAATTCGTTTATTTGATCACATGCCGTTTGACATAGCTGACTGCCAAAAAAAGCGTACATACGCAGAAAAAGGGTTGATACGCCCGGTACACGTCAGCATCTTACAGCCAAGTCTACAGCATATTCAAGAAGCACTTCATTCTATAGCTGATGAAGTCCCTCTGCAGATGGTCGATTTAAGAGTTTCTCAGTTTTATAGTATGTGTCCAAGAGTTGAAATCATTATCAATACGGTAGGTGGTGGCACGAGGCTATCACCAAAAAAGGAGACAAGCATATGAACGAGCCAAAACAACTATTCATTCAAGAAAACCAAACATTTGTCGGTGAGATGGAAAAAGGAAAAATTCAAGTCATCGTGTTAGATGGGAATGTAGGAACGGCTTATAAAATGGATGTACCTGAACATGGAAAAACCATTATTCAAACGGCAAAAGGTCATTTTGCAAGAGTAGATCACGAGATTGGTTTTAAAATCAGCTAACTGACTGAACACATCAAAGCACAATATGTCCAAGACGGAAAGCCTGCGGACACTGATCAAGACCCTGCTAAAAGGGGACTTGATTGGTGTCCGTTTTTTATTTTCTTAAAAAGGGAGAGAGCCAATATGCAAGATTTACTCATTGAATATAAAAGAGCTTTAAAGAATGCTAGAAAACAATATGAACCATTTAAAGAAAAAGAAGAACATCAGCTGTCCGTTCAAGACAAGCATGATAAAAAAATGATTGCCAGTATGGTAAGCGATCTGGAATACGTAGTAGAATGGCTTCAAATCGGAAGAGAGCCAGGCGCGCGCAGAGGATTAGACAGACGTTCAGTCTATCAGCGTACCATTCTCGCAAATCCAGAAGTGTTAGAGGCTTTATCACATGAATATACCCTTATTCAAGAGAAAGAAAGAGAAGTCAGTGAGAGAGACAAAAAAAGAATTGATGACGCTTTGTCTGTTTTAACAGATCGAGAAAAGGACGTATTCTTTATGCACACAACACAAGCGTTATCGTTTAGCGAGATTGCGGACATGCTGGATGTCAAAAAAGGAACTGTGCAAAAACATATGGAAAGAGCGCGGACGAAAATGTCCAAAAAAGTACAAGAACGCCTATTCAGAGCTGCTGAATAGGTGTTTTTTCTGTTCAAAAATAAATCAGCTAAAGCTTGTCTTACAGTTGCCACCTATAGTTAGAAAGACCAAACGAATGTTTGCTAGCCCTACACAAATGATTCCTTCAGAGGGAATCATTCGAATTAAAAGGAGGCGGCAGGTGAATGTAAATGAAAGATAAACGGATAGAGGCCAAGCAGGATTATATGAAGGGGATGACGTACCAGCAAATTGCTGATCATTACAATGTCTCGATCCATACCGTCAAATCGTGGAAAAGACGATACGGATGGCAAAGACAAAAAACTTCGTCAAAGCAAGCACACTCGATTTTCAATCAATTTCTTTCAGATGAAACGATTGAAATCATGGAGAAAATGGATGGACGCACATCGCTTGATTTAATCTGGGACCAAATTCAAATTCAATATGCAGCCATTATTCGGGCGCAGCGAATCATGTATGTAGCAGATCAAGAGGACATGATCAAAGAGGTGAAAAAGGCGGCATACATGCCTTCTTCATTAGAAGAAACAGGCGAAGGCATTCAGACAGAACTAGACATGACCTCAGAAGAATACTCGTTTCAATTTTCATGGGATCGGCATGCGACGTTTTTAAATGCACAATCCCGTGCAATGGGTGAACTCAGGCGTTTAATAAAACAGTTTGAAGAGCTCGCACATGCGAAGGATGAACGAAGATTAAGGCTGAAGCAAATTGAACTGACGATCGAAAAAACAAAAAAAGCAGTGCGTGAAGAAAAAGAGGAAGATCTTCAAATCATGATCAAGCGAAAAGAGGAAGACTCATGACGCCATTGATTGAAAAAGAAGTCAATCCTCACTTTGAACACTTTCTATTCGATTGGAATCAAAAGTTTCAATTTTTAGTAGGAGGCTATGGCTCATCCAAAAGCTATCACATTGCTTTAAAGCTTGTCTTAAAACTGCTGGAAGAAAAGCGGACAGCACTTGTCATTCGAGAGGTGTATGATACGCACCGCGAATCAACCTTTTCTTTATTACAAGAAATCGTTAGCGACCTCGGCATCGACCACGTGGTGAAGTGCCGAAGTTCGCCGCTTGCACTAACGTTTCGAAACGGCAGCAGCATCTTATTTAAAGGACTGGACAAGCCTGAAAAATTGAAATCGATCAACAACATCTCGATCATTTGGATTGAGGAATGTTCAGAGGTTTCTTATGAAGGTTTTAAAGAGCTGCTTGGAAGGCTGAGGCATCCATCCTTACCGCTTTATATGATGTTATCGACGAATCCCGTTGGTCAGGATAATTGGACGTACAGACATTTTTTTCGAGATGAACAGCTGAAGCGATTTGTTTTAGATGACGAAACATTATACAAAAAGCGAACCGTTGTCATCAAGGATACGTATTACCATCACTCCACGGCGGAAGATAACCTATTCCTTCCTAAAAGCTACGTGAAGCAGCTGGATGAGCTGAAAGAGTATGACCCAGATCTCTATCGTATTGCGAGGAAGGGGTATTTCGGCATTAATGGCACAAAGGTTTTTCCTCAATTTGAGGTGAGAAGCCATTCTGATGTATTAGAAGCCATTCAGCAGATTGACAGACCGCTGAAACGAGCAGGCATGGATTTTGGATTTGTTGAATCATACAATGCGCTCATTCGGTTAGCTGTCGATCATGAAAAAAAGTACTTATATATTTATTGGGAATATTACGACCGCGGGAAAACAGATGATGAAACAGCCACTGACCTGCAAGAGTTCATTGAATCACAGGAACTGATTAAAGCTGACGCAGCCGAACCTAAAACCATTCACTATTTTCGGCAGCGCGGATTTCAAATGGTAGCGGCACATAAGTTCCAAGGCTCACGTTTGCAGTATACAAAAAAAATCAAACGGTTTAAGAAAATTATTTGTTCTGATGCTTGTCCATATACCATCTATGAACTTCAATCACTAACCTATAAGGCAGATAAGGATGGACGTCTAGAGGAAGATGAATTTCAAATCGATCCGCACACTTTATCAGCCATCTGGTATGCGCTGGATGATTATGAAGTGACAGATTTGAAACAGACCGCCTCAGAGCGTGTCCGTCCAAACAGAGAGAGGAGGTCCATACAATGAAACAATTGAAAGCAACCATTATGAAGGCAAACATGTCTGATCATACAAAACAAATGTATGCAGATGAATTTTCCTACGAAAAAGATGACATTGTTCCCCCGCCTTACAATATCAATGAATTAAAAAGCATGGCAGAATATTCAACCATTCTTCAGCAATGTATTGATGCGTATAAGACCAATATTTTAGGCTTTGGTTTTGGCGTAGAATATGCCTTTGACTTTAATGCAGAAGGTGTGAAACCGGCAAAAAAGAAAGCAGCAGAGAAGGAATGGACAAGACTTGAAGAGTTTACGAAATACATGAACTATGATGAGTCTGCTGATGTGGTGCTTGGCTATGTCATCGAAGACCGGGAGAAAACGGGAAATGGTTTTTTAGAGGTTCTCCGAGATGGTCAGGGAAAGCCGGCAGGAATCGAGTATTTAGATGCGCTCCATATCCGTATTTGCAAGCTTAGTGAGCCAGTTGATGTTGAATTCCGGTATACAGAAAACGGCGAATTGAAAACAATGAATCGAAAGAAACGATTCCGTAAATATGTGCAGGTGATCAATGAAAAGAAAGTCTTCTTCAAGGAGTATGGTGATCCGCGCATTTTACATTGTGAAACAGGCAAATACGATGACACCACCCCAGAACCGCTGCGCGCAACAGAAGTGATTCATTTTAAAATCGGCAGTGGAACGTATGGGATTCCCCGCTGGATTGGCAACATCGTCAATATGTATGGGGCACGCAAGGCAGAAGAGTTGAACTATCTTTATTTTAAACAAGGGCGGCATGTACCTGGTGCCATCATTGTCGAAAATGGAATGCTCTCTGAGTCTTCCTATCAGCAGCTTCAGGATTATATGGACGATATCGAAGGCTCTGATCATGCACATAAATTTCTATTGCTTGAAGTCGAAGGTCTCCCGACGGAAAAAGGATTAACTGGAGAAGAAGATGTCTCAAATGTCAAAGTGAACTTCAAATCTCTAGCAGAGATCTTGCAAGAAGATGCACTCTTTTTAGAATACGATGAAAAAACAAGAAACAAAATCCGCTCTGCTTTTCGCCTGCCGCCTATTTACACAGGTGAGTCTCAAGACTATAACAAAGCGACAGCCGATACGGCGCGAAAAACAACAGAAGAACAGGTATTTCAGCCTGAACGGCATCTCATCACAGGAAAGCTCAATACCCTTTTCCTGCCGGATCTTGATATTTGGCATGTTCGTTTCCTATTAAATGGTCCTGACTTTAGAGATCCATTAGAGATTGCCAAGGTTCTGACACCGTTTATTCAGGCTGGGGCAGTGTCACCAAACGATTTGCGAGATCTAGCAGGACGTATCCTTGGGAAAACGTTAGAGGAATGGCCGGAGGATCTCTATCACAGACCTTTAGAAAGCCGCATGACATCAGCCGAACAAGAGCCTCAACGAGAGGCGAATCAGCTGAAGAAATAAACCGAAGCGCATGCGCTTTTTTGAAAGGGGGTGAACATATGCCAAGAGAATTAAAAAACGCAAAAATTACGCATGTTTCCTATGTGGACAGAGCCGCAAACAAAAAGAAATTCTTTTTGATGAAGGCAAAGAAAAGCCAGCCTGACTTTCAAAAGGAGGTTAGTGTGCTGACAAAGGCAGAAGATGCTCATCGTCTTGTGTATGGTGTCGTGTATGAACCGAATACACCTGATGCACACCAAGACTTTATGTCTGCCAAAGAAATTGAAAGAGCGGCACATGGTTTTATGAAGGATGCCCGCCACATTGACAAGCAGCATGATTTTCAACATGGTGTGGGCGAGGTTGTTGAATCATACATTGCCCCCGCTGATTTTGAGGTAGGCGGTGAGCTGATTCGAAAAGGATCTTGGGTACTTGTAACAAAGGCTTCCCAAGAGATTTGGGATCAAATCCAGAAAGGCCACATTACAGGGTATTCAATGGCTGGAACGGCGGACATCGTAGCAATAGAAGAACAAGATCAGCTCCTATCTCAAAGCACAAATGAGAGAGGGCTTTTTTCTTTGCTGAAAAATTTCTTTTTGAAAGAGGAAGGTGCAAACATGTCACAACAATTTTGGAGCGTTTTAGACCATCTGCTGGAAGCCTTACAGTCAAGTGATGGTGATGAGGCGGGTGTAAGATCAGCGCTTGAGCAATTGCTGCCAATCGTGCAGGACATTTTGAAGACAGAGGATGTGCTTCAAACGATTGGTGAAAGGCCAGCCTCCGTACAAAAACAAGATGCCGCTCTGACAACGGAGCAAGTACAAGAGCTTGAAAAAGCAAAAATGGCCATTGAAAACGTCTTACAGCAGGCAGAACAGCAGGAAACAGATCAAACAGAGGAAGAACCTGTCCAAAAGGTGCTTGAGCAAGTCGTTGCACCGATTCGTCATCAGCTTTCTTCCTTAGAGAAATCAGCCAGCAGAGAAAAAGCAGCGCTTGAGCAAGTGCTTCAGCAGCAGCTTTTGCCTATTTCAGAGCGGATTCACATGCTTGAAAAAGCGCGCGGTATGTCAAAACAAACAATCCACGATACACAAAATGACAGTACAAAGCCCATATGGGATGGCTTACTATAAGCCTAAATAAGGAGGAACCAGTGTGAGAAATCAAGAGTTGATTCGCAAGGCCGAAATGACACTTGCCAGCTTAAAAACCGGCGGTCTCATGAACGCAACCCAATCCAACACATTCATTAGAATGATGCAAAATACACCAACCGTTTTAAATGATGCACGTATCATTCCAATGGAAAGTGATTCACAAAAAATCGAAAAAATCGGCTTTGGCCAGCGTATTTTGCGCCCAGCAGAAGAAGGCAAAGCACTTGATGCGAAAGACCGTGTTGTCCCAGCGACAAGCACTGTCCAGCTAAATGCGAAAGAGGTCATCGCAGAGATTCATATGACCTACGACAGCATTGAAAACAATATTGAGAAAGACGGAATTCAGCAGACGATTATGCAAATGCTAGCTGAACGAGCAGCCGTTGACATTGAAGAGCTCATCGTCAATGGCGATACGACTTCAGCAGATCCATTTTTAGCTCAAATGGATGGCGTGAGAAAACAAGCAGTTTCTCATATCGTAGATGCAAACGGAGCGGAAATCAGCCGCCAAATGTTTAAGCAAGCCTATAAAGCGATGCCGTCAAAATATTTACGTGTACCTCAGGATTTCCGTTTCTACACATCCCCAAGCTTAGAGGTTGAGTGGAAGGATCAAGTAGCAAACCGTCAGACAGGCCTTGGAGATGCGGCCATTCAAGGCGGACTTTCTTCTGCATTTGGTGTGCCGGTCAAAGGTCTTGCCAATATGCAGCCATATGACGAAGCGGGAACAGACGTATCAGATATTTTGCTGACACACCCTAAAAATATTATCGTAGGTTTCTCTCGTAATATTCGAATTGAAGTAGAAAAAGATATTCGCAGCCGTAAATTTATTATTGTCCTCACAGCGAAGCTAGACAGCAAATTTGAGGAAGAGGATGCTGTAGCAAAAGTGATGAAAGTGAAAGAGTAGGTGACGGCAGGCCATGATCATTTCTGCTGAAGAACTGCAAGCCTATTCTGTCTTTGATCGTGTGAAAAATCGATCTGTGGAAAGACTGACAGCAGATATTATCGAAGCAGAAGCTGCGGTATTTCAGATCGTAGGTCACGATTTCTCAAGCGAAAAATATCAGCCCCTCCCTGAAAAAGCAAGAATCGCATTATTAAAAATGGCCCAATATTTTGCCATGCTGAATGATGACGAATCTATGATGAAAGGCTTTACGTCAGAGAAAATGGGCGATTATTCATATGCGAAGGCAGCTGATCAAGTGAAAGGCAGACCCTATGTATATGCCCTGCTTGTAGATTACATTGAACCAACATTGACCGGCGGTAGTGCCAAGTTAAAGGTGAGGTCATTATGAGCTATCAATCTCTATTAACAGATCGCTGTGATCTTTTTCACCTTGAGCATAAGGAGTCTGCCCGCGGGAAATTTGGAATTCCAGCTGATGATTTACAAATAACACTTTCCTATCCCGATGCTCCCAGCCTGACCGATCTTGCTTGTTATGTCATAGAAAAAAACCAGTCACTTGTGCAAGAAGAGCCGAATACAGTCATTTATCAATCCTATCTTGTCCATTTTCCTTTAGCAACTGATATTCGTTTGCATGACAAAATGGTGTGGAATGGCGTGTCACTCAAATTACAGCAGCCTAAAAAAGTGAAAAATCATCACATCGAAGTGATGGCAGTCAGGAAGGAAAATCTATGAAAATTGATGGACTTGACCGGCTGATTTCACAGCTGCAGACAGCGGGTGATGGCGGCTTAAAGGCAGAATATCAAGATTGGCTGAAGGACATGGGCCTGCAGTTTTTAGACATCATTCAGGATGAATTAATCAAGGAGAATGCTGTTGATACAGGCTGGCTTCTAAGATCCTTTACACAAGGCGATAAGGAGAATCATTTTCTCATTTCAAAAGGCGGTCTCACACTTGAAGTGGGAACGCAGCTTGAATATGCCTCCTATGTCAATGATGGACATGCCACTTCTTCAAGTGGAGAGCGAAGATGGGTGCCTGGCAGATGGACTGGCAGCCGCTTTGAATATGATCCGAATGCAAGTACAGGAATGATGCTTGCCTCTCAATGGATTGATGGCAATGGCTACTGGGATCATGCTGTCATGCTCTATGAGCAAATGTTTGACCAGTCGCTGGATCGAAAGCTGCAAAGCTGGTTCGATCGACATTTTGGGAGGTGATGGAATGAATCAAGAAGTCGGGGCAATCATGCATTATATCTACACACACTTTCCTGTGACAATGTATGATCGTCTTTTGCCAGAACGCTTTCAAGTGCCATCCGTTTACGTGCCGCCTGTGACAGTGATCAGTGGTCCAGATACGGTCTCTACCTTTATGAAATCTTATTCGCTGCAAGTGAAAGTCTTTCATATTGATACAGAAAAAGCACATGATGCGGCAGAATCAATCGTTGATGCATTGCTTGCTGATCGTCAAATCATTCAGATGATGAGTGAAGACGGAGAGGTGCTTGATGATTATGTCCGCATAAAAAGAGTGGAAACAAGAATGATAGATCAAGGCGTAGCAGCGATTGTCCTGACGTGGGATAGCAGCTATTGGTATAACCGTGACAAACAGGCAAGCCTTGAAGATATCAACTTTTCAGATGGGGTGATCAAACGTGAGCAAGACTAAACATGCTCAGCCCGCTCAAACAGCCGGCGAAGAAAAAGAATTTGGCTTTTCATTTGAAGCCTTAAAGGAGCACAGTAAGGATCTTTTTGGGGTCAAACCAGAAATCCTTGAAGGGGCTCTTTTTTATATCAAACATCAACCAATTACAAAAACAGAAGCGAAAAAGCACATTGATGCTTTTTTGTCCAAGGAGGTTTAAAGGATGAACGGAGGCACTTTTACACCAGGTACAGAGAAAAAGCGTCCTGGTATTTACTTTAATTTTAAAACAACAGCAGAGCAGCGAATTACTTTAGGCGATCGAGGTACAGTGGCACTTCCCCTTGTGATGAGCTGGGGAGAACCCAAAACCTTTATTTCCGTTTCAAACATGGAAGATTTAAATAAAAAGGTTGGACTCAACATTGATGATAAGTCACTTCTTCTTTTCCGTGAAGCAAAGAAAAAAGCCCAAACGGTCTTGCTTTACCGCCTAAATGAAGGAGAGCCGGCCAAAGCCGAAATTGCTGAAAATTTTGTCGTCACAGCAAATTATGGCGGCCTAAAAGGAAATGAGATCACAGTACAAGTCGCAGAAAATGTACTTGATAGCACAAAACGCGATGTGATCACTTATCTTGGAACAGATATTGTGGATAAACAGGTCGTCACTGATGTCAAAGACCTTGTGAAAAACAAATACGTTCAATTTTCTGGTGAAGGTGAAGCCGTCATCACAGCAGGTGTGGCACTAAGCGGCGGGAAAAACGGCGTGGCAAGTGTCGCAGATTATACAGCTTTCCTAGAAGCAGCAGAAACAGAATACTTCGATGTCATTGCCCTTCCAGTCGATAATAGTGAGCAATTAAAAGCAACCTTCGCTTCATTTATCGAGCGTCTACGTGATAAGCAAGGACGTAAGGTGCAAGGGGTTGTGGCGAATTATGCAGCGGACCAAGAAGGAATCATCAATGTGACAAGCGGCGTTGTCCTCGAAGATGGAACAGAACTAACACCTGCCCAAACAACAGCATGGGTCGCAGGTGCAAGTGCCGGAGCAAATTTCAATCAGTCATTGACCTTTGTTGAATACGAAGGAGCAGTCGATACATTAGAACGCCTTGACAATGATCAAGTAGAATACCGATTATCACAAGGGGAGTTCCTTTTCACCTTTGATGCGAGAGATCGTACCGTGAGTGTTGAAAAAGATATTAACTCCTTGACTAGCTTTACAGCTGAAAAGAACCAGCAATTGGCGAAAAATAAAATCATTCGTGTGCTTGATGCGATCAACAATGATTTAACATTCGAATTAAAAAATCTGATTAAATTACGTAAAGCCAATGGCAATGACATTCCAGCATCAGATGATGGTGTGCAGCTTGTGAAAACACTGATTACTCAGTATCTTACACAGCTTCAAGATGGCAGCGGCATTACAGGCTTTAATTCAGAAACAGATATCGTGATCGGTCTCAATGAAGATCGTGATGGATTTATCATCGATTTAGCGGTTCAACCAGTAGATGCAGCAGAAAAATTCTATTTCAATGTGGAGGTGAAGTAAGATGGCTTTTAAAGCGCAAAATACAATTTCAGGTAAAGAAGGTCGTCTTTTCTTAGAAGGTGAGGAGCTTGCATTTATTAAAACCTTCGAAGCAAACGTGGAGAAAAACAAATCAGAAGTCAACGTCATGGGCCGCCGAATGACTGGACATAAAACAACTGGAGCAAACGGAACAGGAACGGCAACATTCTATAAAGTTACGTCCCGTTTCGTTCAATTAATGCTCAATTATGTGAAAAAAGGAGAAGATCCATATTTCACTCTTCAAGCTGTCATTGACGATAAATCATCAGGCCGTGGCACTGAGCGTGTGACATTATTTGATGTCAACTTTGATTCTGCTAAAATCGCTGGATTGGATGTTGATTCAGAGGCGCTTGAAGAAGAAGTTCCTTTCACATTCGAGGACTTTGATCTGCCTGAAAAGCTGAAGAATACATTCTAAGAAAAGTGGAGGAAATTAGCTAATTAATTAGCAAAATAATAACTGAATATGCTATAATGCAGTTGTAATACAACCGTCTTGAAGCCGTCTTCATTTCTTCTGGTGACGTCTTGTATTCGATTCATTAAAATATGTTTACATGCAAAGCGATTTGCATAAAATAAAAAGAAGCCAGGATGCTCTAACATCCCGGCAATGTACAATGAGGCCCTTCAAGGGGCTGGCTTTTCGAATAGGTTCTTTAGGTAGACTTCCCTTTAACCTTCCACAGCTCAAGGGGAGTCTATTTTTTGTCTATATACGTCAACAAAGTAAAGATAAACATCCCGAATAAAAGCATAAGGGAAATCGCTTCAAATGTTGACATATGCATCACCCCCTTCCTATCGGGGATGAGCCAGACGCCCTTGAGCAAGCCGTTCAATTGTACAATTTAAATTATACATGAAAAGATTGGAAAGCACATTCAAAAAATGGATGTGCTTTTTTGCATTCAAAAAAACATAACAAAGGGAGTTTTTAAACATGAGTGAAAAACAAACATTTGATCTTTCATTTTTTATGCCGGGACAAACAGTAGAAGCGGAAGAAGTCAAAGTACCGATTTCTAAGCGTTTTGTTGATAAAAAAGGGAATGTCATTCCTTTTGTCTTTAAAGCCATTACAACTGAACGTATTGATGAATTGGAAAAAGAAAACACAACCTTCAAAAATGTCAAAGGCAGAGGACGTGTGAAAGACTTAGACAGCCAGCGCTTCTACGCACGTATTGCGATTGAATCGACGATTTATCCAGATTTCCGCTCAAAGGAATTAAGAGAAGCCTACAGCACACAAGATCCAGTTGAAGTAGCAAAACGTGTTCTGTCAGTCGGCGGTGAATATGCGAACTGGTTAAACAAAGCGATCGAAATCAACGGATTCGAAGATGAAATTGAAGATTTAGAAGAAGCAGCAAAAAACTAATAAAAGATGGGGATAAAGAAGCGGTGTTTTTATATTACGCGATGCACGAACTTCACTACTCCCCATCTGAACTCCTAGAATTATACGAATCACCAAGACCGTTCAAAGCATTCCTTTTCGGACTCATCAGCTACAAGCTAGACATGCTAGAAAAAGAAGCAAAGAAAGGAGGTAAATAAATGGCGAAACTTACAGCGCGATTTGAATTAGAAGACCGGGTGTCGAAGAAGTTATTACGCATTCAAAAACGATTTCAAACGTTTGAGAAGCAGCTCAAACCATTTAGAAAACCAGTAAAAATAAGTCTGGAAATGGATGAAAAGAAGTTAAGAAACTTCACTTTATCTCTACGGAAAATGTCAGTATTTTCTATGAGGCTGGATCAAGGAATCTATCGTGATCTAAAAGCATTGAACAATCAGTTAAATACGATCCCGAATCATTTCGTCATATCCATTCAAGCGAAGGGGCTGGATGTCATTAAATCCAGCATAGATCGTTTGAAACAAATGGGGACAAGTCCCATTATGCTGACGTTTAAACTAAACGATCAATTGTCAGCGAAAATGTCATCGATCAAAAAATCAATTCTTCAGCTCATCAACAGAACGTACTATATGAAATTAAACATGGTTGACCAAGCCACCGCTGCAATTCAACGAATCAAAAAGACACTCAAAAGCTTGACGATGTCCAAACACGAAATCAGAGTGTCTGTTCAAGACAATGCAAAAAGTAAGCTGAAAAAACGAGATCAGGCAGAGTCTGTTGTGAAAGAAAAGAAAGTAAAAAGGCAACCTAATGCAACAGCTGCTACAAAAACGAATGAAAACAAACAGAGCTGGTTGGGTAATTTGAGAAATAAGGCCCTAAAAGAAATTGAAAAATATGCAGGTGACGTTTCAGATAAATTGAAGGAAAAATTGAGTCCTAGAAACTTTTGGGATAATAATGCACTCCCTTGGATTGAAACGAAAATCGACGCATACAAACAAGAAGTGATCGGACGAATTAGTGAGAAGATTAAAATCAATCCTGAGGAGTATTTAGATAAATGGTTTAACAAAGGCTTAGATTTGATCCTTGGCCCGAAAAATCCATCAAGCGAGAACAACAGTAACTCTTCAGCTCAAAGTCCAACGACTGAAGCATCAACAAATCCAACTCCTAATACGCAGCCAAATAAACAAAAAGGAAAAGGTTTGTTTCGTAATAGCTGTTGCCCTTGTTGTGCTCGAGGTTTAAGCAGGCGTGGTTCTAATAGAACTAGAAATAGAAATGGCCGTGCTCAAAGGCAGCCCACAAATCCTACCGCCACTTCTAGAGCTGAAAGAAATAGAAGACCTCCAGGTAGACTAGGAAAACTGAAAACAAATGCAGGTAAGATTTTTGAAAAAATCCCTAGTGGATTGAAGAAAACTACAGGCATAGTAGCCTCCGTTGCGGGACTTGCTGGACTGATGAAAGGTAGCGGCGGGTTAAGTAGTTTAGGCGATTCATTAAAAAATATAGGTAGAGGAAGTAGTAAGTTATTAAAAAGAGTGCCTGTATTAGGGAACTTATTAAGTGCAACAGATTTAATAGGAACAACCAAAGAAAACGTTGGGGAAAAAGTAGGTGGTTTCTCTGGAGGTCTTGCAGGAGGAGTTAGTGGAGCTGCAATTGGTCAGGCTCTAATTCCAATACCATTTGTAGGAGCTGCAATCGGTGGTGTTGCTGGAAGCATGGCTGGCACTTATGGTGGATCAAAATTAGGGGAGATATTTGATACTTCAAAACTTAAAGAGAATATTTCAAACACTTTATTTAATGGCGAATGGTGGAGTGAAAAGTGGGGGAGTGTTAAAACTTCTGCAGAAACGTCTTTAGGAAACTTAAGTGAGAAATGGGAAGATATAAAAACTACAGCATCGAATACACTGTTCAATTCAGAATGGTGGGCAGAACAAGCTGGATACGTTACAGGAGTTTTAGAATCTACTGTCTTTAATGGCGAATGGTGGAGTGAAAAATGGGATGCTATCAAAGACTGGACTCAAGAAAAGTGGGATAGTGCAGTCGAAATATGGGATTCTATTAAGGGGAAACTTAGTGAGACCGTTTTCAACGGAGATTGGTGGGAAGAGAAGTGGGATAATGTAAAGGAATGGACCAAAGAAAAATGGGATGGTGCAGTCGAAATATGGGATTCTATTAAGGGGAAACTTAGTGAGACTGTTTTTAACGGAGATTGGTGGGGAGAGAAGTGGGATAATGTAAAAAAATGGACCAGAGAAAAATGGGATGGCGCAGTCGACATATGGAATTCAATTAAAGGGAAAATTCGTGAAACGGTCTTTAACAAAGATTGGTGGGGGGAAAAGTGGGATAACGTAAAAAGTTGGTCAAAAAGTAAATGGGAACAATCAAAAACAATTTGGTCAACTGCAAAAGCAACTATTTCTTCAACTCTATTTAATAAAGACTGGTGGTCAAGAAAGTGGAGTAATGTTCAATCTTGGGGTAAAAATATTTTAGGAGATTCATGGGATTTAATCAAAAGTGAAGGCGCAAAATTCGTTGGTAGGCATATTGTGAAATTTGAAAAAGGTCGAGAAAACGGGAAAAAAGATTTTAAACCTGGTAAAAAAGCCACAGGCGGTTATATCACCCAGCCAACCTTATCATGGGTCGGTGAAGCTGGTAACGAATTTGTTATTCCAACTCAAAATAACCGAGGACGCGGAAAAATGCTGTTGGCACAGGCAGCTTCTCAACTTGGAATGTCTGTTGTACCAAGCGGAGCGGCAGGAAACTCAGTGTCAAGCTCTCCAGCTCCTACAGCAGTAGCTTCATCATCTTCTGTCGGTTCAATAGATGGATCGGTCTCGATGACTGGGGACATTCAAGCCTCTAGCATTGGCGAGCAATTTAATAACGATTTTGAACAAGGATTAAATCGTAAAGTCATCTCTCTTGATCAATGGAAACAAAAGAATATTCAGCAGCCTTTTGGTCAATTGACATCAGACTCAGGAAAGTATGGTCAGCAAACGGTTTCTGCCTTTGCAAACGGTCAGCAGATGACACCAACTGGAACAGATAGCTTCTTGCAAAGTCGTGTAAAAGCACCCTACCAACAAGTGATGACAGCATCACCCACTTGGGGTTCTGGAACGGTTAGTGATTTTGCAGCAGGCCAAAATGCCACATCAATTGGCACGAGCCAATACGTAGATCAAAACATCAAACAACCATTCCTGCAAGCAAAACAAGAATCACCAGGCTGGGGTTCTGGAATGATTGACGCCTTTAACAGCGGCATGCGTTCCAAAGGAAGCGAAGTCACGCAAGCAGCCAAAGAAATGGCGAAGAAAGTAGAGCAGGCGTTTAGAGAGGAATTAGACATTCATTCCCCTTCACGCGTCATGATGAGTCTTGGGAAATTTGCATCGATCGGTGTCGTCAAAGGGCTCGACTCAGTTGATGTGAAAAAATTTGCTGAAAATCAGGCTGGTTCATTAATCGGTGCCTTCAGCGGTATGGGAGCTTCAGGTCTTAGTGTTCAGCAATGGCTCATGGCAGCTCTCATGGCAACTGGCACATCTATGAACTGGCTTCCAGGTCTGATGACTATCGCGCAACATGAATCAAATGGAAATCCGAGAGCAATCAACTTATGGGATTCCAACGCCAAAAAGGGAACCCCTTCTAAAGGCTTAATGCAAACCATTGGAACGACGTTTAACGCCAATAAAGGCAAGGGCATGAATGACATTTGGAACCCAATTCATAATGCCGTAGCAGCCATTAACTACATTAAGGGAAGATATGGAACAGTCTTCAACACACCGGGATTACGAAGTATGAGAAGAGGCGGACCTTATAAAGGCTATGCAAATGGCGGATTGATTACTCAAGAGCAGGTGGCTAGAGTCGGTGAAGGAAATAAACGCGAATGGATCATTCCAGAGGAAAGAGGCATTCGCGGAAGGTATTTATTGACGCAGGCAGCCAAGGCACTTGGGATGCAAGTATATGATCCATCAAATGCATCTGCTCCTTTACCGAAAGCACAGATGCAGCAAGTTACCTCAGCTCAGTCTACTGGCAGTACAACATCGCCAGGTAATAAACAGATTACGATTCAATTCAATGGAGATCAGCATTTCCATAATGGACAAGATCAGCAATCGCTAGTCGAAAAAATTAAACAAATGCTTGTAGATGAACTAGAAGTAGAGCTTCATACAGGAACGAAGGGGGTCGTAATTGATGGGTAAATCAGTGTATCAATTGTGGATTTCCCAAGGAAAGGACAAGTTGCGATTCCCTGTCCTTCCCTCCGAACTCGAAATCACTAACAACGTACAAAATGAAACAGTAAAGGTCGCCTCTTTTGGAGAACTGACCTTTATTGACGTACCATCGGCGAAACAAGTATCATTCACCTCATTATTTCCTAAGAAATATTCGCCGATTGCTGAATATAAAAGCATTCCATCACCAGAGAATGCGATCGCGAAAATTGAACGAATGATGCGTTCAAAGAAATCCGTGCGGTTGATTGTAACTGGAACAAAAATCAATATGACGTGCAGCATTGAAAGCTTCACCCACAAGGAAGGGTCATATGATATTGGAGATCGTGAATTTACGATCGAGTTAAAGGAATACAAAACTGCATCTCCTAGGAAAATAAAACGTAAGAAAAAAGCAAAACAAACGAAAAAGAAACGACCTTCAAAAACACCACCAAAAATGTACACCGTCAAAAAAGGGGATACGCTATGGGCCATTTCTGGCAGGTTTTATGGCGACAGTACAAAATGGCGGCGTATTTGGAATGCCAATAAATTAGCGATGATTAAACGTAGCAGACGCAATATTAAGCAGCCGGGGCATTGGATTTTCCCTGGACAAAGGTTGAAAATACCACAATAGGGGGGCTGGCATTGATCGAGCTTTTTGCCATCAGAAGCGGCACCATGTATGAGCTTGTCACAGAGAGTGTGACACTTCAGGGGCAAAGGTATCAAGCCCCTCGCTCAATTCAGGCAAATATTATCACAAAACAAGGCAGTCAAACATATTACCGTGTCTCGGAAGGGGACACGGTTCTTTTTAAATGGAAAGGAAAAGAGCTGTTTAGAGGCATTGTTTTTTCGCGGACGCCGGTTGAAGGAAAGCTGACGTTTACTGCATACGATATGCTCCAATATTTGGTGAAAAACCAAGATGTCTATGTTTTTTCAAATCAAAGAGCAGATCAAATCTTAAGGCGGATTGGAGCCGACTTTCAAATTCCAATGACTTCTATCTCCAATACAGGACATGTCATAAAATCACTAGTCTTTAAAAATGACACGAGCCTGTATGACATGATATTGAAAGCATTGAAAGAAACGAAGCGGCAAACAGGAAGAAACTATCAAATCTTTTCTGCTAAAGGCAAGATGGGGCTGAGAGCCTGGCCTGATCCAGAGGACGTCTGGGTCATTGAATCAGGCGTCAATCTCATCAGTTATCAATACAGCACCTCGATTGAAGAGACAGCCACTCGAGTCAAGATGCGTACGTCTGCTGATGAACAGGGGAAGAATAAGAAAAAAGGCAGTAAATCCGAGATTGTGGTGATTGAACAGGATAAAGCCGGTCAGAATAAATACGGTATTTTACAGCATGTTGAGACAGTCACAGGGCAAATCAACCAGCCGCAGCTGCAAAAAAGAGCCAAAGTACGGCTGGCAGAGAAAAAAGGCGTCAAACAAGAAGTCAAAAGCATACAAGCGTTAGGAATTCCAGAGCTGCAAAGCGGTCTCCCAATCTATTTGAAAATTCCTGAAATCAACGTGAAAAAAACTTACTGGATCGATCAAGACAAACATGAATTCAGTGGGGTGAAACACACCATGACCATTGATGTTGTTGAGAAAAATTCCATGCCAAAGGGTGATCAAGCGTGAGATTAAGTGAAGCGATTAAACGATTGGCAGTGAATGCAGTAGACGCAGAATCTCCAATTGATCTTGTCATCGGAGAAGTCACGGCAGTTTCCCCTCTGAGCATCCGATTAAATGAAAATCATAAGCTGATCATTCCAGAAGAATTACTGATTTGGCCGAAGCGCTTAAATAAGGGTGAGGATGATGAGCTGAAAAGGGGAGACAGTATTATGGTGCTTGCAATGGCAGGAGGCCAGTCCTTTTACATCATCGACAAATTGTAAGGGAGGTGATGAACGTGGCACTTTCACCAGAGGAAGAAATCGAGGAAACAGAAGAAGATGAAGAAGTCGAAACCTCGACGACGTATCGAATAGATTTTGAAACTGGCAGGCTGACAGGCGAAACCATTTCAGGCATCGAGGCAATTCGGCAATTCGTTTATATGACACTTAGGACAGAGCGGTATGCACATCCTATCTACAGCCACGACATTGGTACTGAAATTCAGGAGCTGTTGACGGATACAGAAGCCACGGATGAATACAAAGAAATGGAAATTCCAAGGCTGCTAGAGGAAGCACTGCTCGTTGACGAGCGGATTGACCATATTGAAGAGTTAGAGGTCACAAAACAAAATGCCTCGTTTCATGTCAAACTAGCGATTGTCACAGATGAGGGCACATTAGAAATAGAGGAGGTGATGGAGGGCGATGTTTGAGGAACAGACGTACGAAGCATTAATGGAAAGAATGCTGGATAGACTGCCAGATGATATAGATAAAAGAGAAAACAGCGTCATTTGGAATGCCTTGGCACCTGCTGCCGCTGAATTGGCCCAGTCCTATATTTGGCTTGATCAAGTGTTTGAGCTGGTCTTTGCAGACACAGCACAAGGAGAGTTTCTAGATCGGCGGGCTGCTGAAGTAGGGATCGAAAGAAAACCAGCCACTAAAGCGGTTTGGTCAGCGGTCATTCAGCCAAACAATATCAACATTCCAGCTGGCTCACGTTTTTTTATTGAAGACGTTTATTTCCAGTATTCGAAGGATGGTACGCTAGAATGCGAGACACCTGGTAAAGCCGGCAATGTTCAATTAACAGATCAGCAGCTGCTGTCACTTGATACAATTCCAGGACTTGAATCGATTAAGATGAAAGAACTGGTGATACCAGGTCAAGAGGAGGAAGATGACGCTTCTTTATATGATCGATATTTAATACGTGCGAGGCGGGAGGCTGTCAGTGCCAACAGGGCGCATTATAAAAAATGGGCTGAGGAAGTGCCCGGTGTTGGCAGAGCGAAAGTGTTCCCGCTTTGGAACGGAGAAGGGACAGTCAAAATTGTCATCACAGATGGCAATCTAGATGTTGCATCAGACCTTCTTGTCAAAAGGGTACAGGAATATATCGACCCAGTGCCAGGTGAAGGAGAAGGACAAGCGCCTATAGGCTCGAAAGCAACCGTTGAAAGCGCCAAATGGCTGGATATCGACATAGAAGTGGCTGTCGAACTTCAAATGGACTGGACCCTTGAAGGAGCTCAGAAAGAAATAGAAGAAAAGGTCAAGACGCTGTTGAAATCCATCGCATTCGAAAAGAGTACCATTCGAATGTCCGGCTTAAATGATATTCTGTACCATTCAGAAAGTGTGTCAGATTATGCAGATGTGTTATTGAATGGCGAGTCGAAAAACTTAGTATTACAGGACATTGAGATTCCGCGTCTTAGGCAGGTGAAGGTTATTGAGCAAACAGGATGAAATGAAAAACTATTTGCCGCCATATTTTACAGAAATTTATGAAGTGGATCACCTGCTCAAGACAGAGGCACCGGAATTTGAGCAATTGGACGAATCTATTTTCGACTTAACGGATCAGTTCTTTCCTTTAACAGCGACATGGGGATTGAATAGATGGGAAAGAATGCTGAAGGTGCAGCGGGAATCAGATGATTCAATTGAACTGCGCAGGGCACGCTTACTCAATATGATGTCAAATATTCCCCCAATCACGTATCTTTCATTAGAGAAATCAGTGAATCGCTTTCTCAAGAATCCAAGTGCTGTCATCCGTCTCACAACCAATCGCTATCACTTCGCTTTACGTGTGAACCTAGATGATCTGCAAAACACGAGATATATTGTAGAAATACTTGAAACGTTAAAGCCCGCACACTTGGCTTATACGTTCACAGCTTTTCATCATACCGACGTACATGAAAAAAATGATCATCACGGGAGGCTCACACTGCGCAGCAGAGTGGGTTTTTTCGATCATATCCCGATTTTACTCAATGGTGAATTTGTCTTAAATGGTACGTTTTATCTCAGCGGAACACGAGGTACAACGGATGTGCCTGCTCGTTTTCGGCATTCATTAAACATGAGAATGCGGCTTCAACATCAGTCAGAAACAGCATATCGCATGAACTATATCATGACTGGAGCGGTACATGAAACGAAGCAAGGAGCGGCATTGACTTTACGCACAAAAAATCAGCTCCAGCATCAAACCAAGAAGAAGATGACGTTCCGTCTGCCAGTACATGTCCAAACTGAGCAGGGTGGAAGCTTACTGATCAAAGATCATTACTGGATTCTCGATGGATCTGTTCCGCTGGACGGATCAAAAATGCTAGCAGCAACTTCTAAAAAAATAGATTTATAAGGAGGATCACAATGGCTGATCAATTAACCGTAACAACACTGTATGCACGTCAACAAATGGCAAAGGCAAGAGCCGAAGGAACAAAACTCACAAAAGTCGTCAAAATGGCATTTGGAAATGGGGGAACGAAGGATGGAAAACCGATCTCACTAGACGGCACTGAACAAAAACTCAAAAAAGAACTAGTCCAAAAAAATATTGATTCGTTTACCTTCATGGAACCAGCAAAAATCCGCTACACCTGCACGATCGCCGAAGGAGAACTGGCAGGAGAAGTGATCAACGAACTAGCACTTGTCGACGAAGACGGCAAATTCACCGCCATTCGCACCATGACAGACAAACAAAAAGACGGCGACATCGAATTTGTTTTTGAGATTGATGATATTTATTAATGGAGGGAAAAGAAGTGGAGATAAAATCACCTTTACCGTTTGAAACCACTGACAAAGCCCATGCCAACTTGTTTAACCAGATGGTCGACACACTTGTAGAGAATGACAATGCGCTGAGTAAACAAATTGCAGGGATCACAAATGAAAGCTTCTTCAAACTAACAGGGGATCAAGCCATTCAAGATGCAACAGTCAGCGGCGAGGAATATCCAATAGGTATTACATTCATGGATATTGGTCAAGCCAATGATACGGGATATCCTACAAGATTCGGCTTTGTGAAAAATGAAAAATATAGCAACTTTCGATTTGTTCAATATTACTATGGGACTGGAAACGAAGCAGGCAGCTATTTTGATAGCACAGGGACGTGGTGCCGTCATTGGTGGACAGGATCGGGTTGGACCGACTGGCATAAACTCTCTGGGTTCTGTCATGCCAATATAGGTACAACTGGGAAGCAGTTATTAACCAAGGGAGAGTATCAAAAAGTCCTTTTTAATCGAAAGATAAAAGACAGTCATAACAATTTTGATATTAAAAATAATCGCTTCATCTGCCCTGAAAACGGAATGTATTCAGTGAATGCTGGTGTGTATATTGAAAGCTTTCAACGGTATGCAAACTTTGAATTATCGATCTATTTAAATGGAAAAAGATATAAAAATATTTCACATCAAAGACAAAGTCCGACAAGCCCCTCTGATACGTTGAGTTTTAGTATGGGACTTTATGGTTCTGCCAATGTACCGGCTAATAAAGGGGATTATTTAGAAATTTACATGTACGCAGGATATGATGGAGACGTTAGTCGTTATATATCAGATAACTCAGGCTGGTACAACTATTTTGACATTACAGAAGTAGGCGGCCGAAATTTCCCGCGAGTATAGGAGGGTTTTGATGATTTTATATGAAGCCATTAAATATAAATATCCCGATGCGGATCCGCAAAAGGATTTTGAACTAAGAAATGACGGCGCTGGTTCGTATATAGATGAATGGTATCTTGATGTGCCCAAACCAACAGAGAAAGAGTTGAAAAAATGGTGGGAGGAATCACAAGCCAATCCAAGGTATCAACCACCGCTCCCGCTAGATTATCTAGCACAAGAAGTAGCAAAAGAAAAGCTGATGAGAAAACAGCTTGAACATCAATGTGATCTTCTATCAAACGAACTAAAAGCGCTAAAAAATGACATCCTTTTCATTAAAGGAGAGAGTACAACATGAATTATTGGGTAATGGCATTATATTTCCAATGGATAACACCTGAGTTGGTCAAACAAGCAGTTGAACTAGATGATTGTTCGATGGAAGATCTAAATGCAGGATACGAGCAAAGGATACTCACTTTAGAGCAGCTGCAAGAGATTGAACCAAATTTCAAGGCAAGGGAGTGAAAACCGAATGGAAATAAAAGAACCAAAACTTTTTAACGTGAATGATAAAGCGCATGCAGATCTGTTTAATGACATGGTCAGAGTACTACTTGAAAATGATACTGGATTATTAGAGCATCTCTTAAAACATACAAATGATGGCGGAGTACACGCATCTGAAACAGAAAAGAAAAAATGGAATGAATCCCAGAGTTATAAGATCACGGCTGATAGTGGAAGACAGCTTATCAATGTGTCAGCCGGGGGAAGTATATTTGATGCGATAAAAGACAAAGGAACATGTACATTTTATGCAGCTGCTGGTGTGGAGGATTCACCTGCCTTACCGAATGTATCAATAAGAGGGCTGCAGACAGTAGGCCAAGACAATATTGGCTCTGGCTTTGCAATTGATATGTCAGGTAATGCTTATTTTTTCTATTATGATGCCGGACATACGTCGATTACATGGACAAAGCTGCCTACAGAAAGTGATAGGAACAGATGGGATAACGGTCAATTAGTAAAAATCACACAAGATAATGGAAAGCCCATTTATCATGGATTTGCTAGCGAAACAGACTATAACACCCTCACTCAGACAGGAATGTACCTCATTTATAACCAAGGTATAAACGGTCCATCATCCTTTAATCGAGTGTTTTTATTGGTCATGAGTTATGGCAGTACATTAGTGCAAATAGCATACGAATCTGTTTATGGGAAGAACACATACTTTAGAGTTCTTAAACACAATGCAGAATCATGGACACCATGGGAGAAGCAAATCACGCTATCAGATCTATTAGAAGGATCTTGGGAAACACCTAAAGAGATTAAAAGCAATTGGAAGGAATATGACCCTATTAATTTACCAGTAAAATATCGCAAGAATCTCCTAGGTGAAGTTGAGATAGTAGGAGCTGTAAAAGGTGGGACATTAGGAAATAATGCAGTGTTTAATTTGCCTGAAGAATATCGGCCGAAACAGGCAATGCATTTTGTAGGAGTCGCTTCTAGTATAGGGACGCCAGGAGTACCACAATTCCATCGTACCTTAATAGATAAAGAGGGTAATGTATGTGTACAATCATCTTCAAATAACGCCAATCCCACTGAGTTTATTACATTTGGTTTTAAGTTCAGCACAAGGTGAAACTAATAAAACCAATATTTAGAGCTGAAATATAAAAGGAGAATGTTCATGGAGATAAAGACATCTCGTTCTTTTAAAGTCAGTGACAAAGCCCATGCAGATCCGTTTAATGACATGATCAAGGTTATTCTTGAAAATGATGTTGGACTTTTGGATCAAATCAATCAACACAAAAATGATGCAACATCTCATGCATCTGTAACAGAAAAGCAGAAATGGGATCAATCTCGGTTATATAAAATGACAAATGATAACGGGTCCCAGTTGGAGAATATCCCTGCTGGCGGCAGTATTTATAACGGGATTAAATCGTTAGGTGCCTGCTCGTTCTATGCTCCGGGAGGTTCTGGAGTAGTCGATTCTCCTGCTATAGGTAATGCTGCATTAAGAGGCTTTCAGCTTGTAGGTCAAAATAATATTGGCGTAGGAATCGCGATTGACACATCAGGCAATGCATTTTGTTTTTCCTATCATGTGAATGACGTCGGAATTAACTGGCTCCAATTGCCGACACAAAATGAAAAAAACAAATGGGACGCAGGACAACTATCTAAAATCACTGCTGACGATGGAAAAGCTTATGAAAGAATTAATGCAAACGATCCTAGTATTTTAGATAAACTTATCAAATTACCTGGCGTGCATTCTTGGTATATTCATGAAGCACACCCCGATCTGCCTACAAAAAGTTCTATGAGGGCCTTATCAGTCTTTAGTGAAAATACTTATGGTTGGATCATTGGGGCGAATAATACAGGCGATGTATACATCAATCGATCGACGACAGATGTTACCGGTACTCAGCAAGAATGGAGCGGCTGGAAGAGGTTGAACGAGCACCCATTATTGAAAGCGAATGGAAATAGAATGCTTATTCCTACTGGTACAGATATACTCACTCTGCCTTCTGGTTTTTATTATGTCTCTGGAACGAATGCAGTAAATATGCCATCAACGACCGATGCTTCTTGGTTTAATGTAGATATTTTAGAAACGGGAAATAACCGCAAAACTTTTCATGTGAGTCGAAGCTATGATAACAGCCATTGGTACGGAACTACTCATACTGATGGAATCTTCAGGGGCTGGAAACAGCTAGTGACAAATGCTGAGTTTGAACATGTCACGTGGCTTAGTGTTACCTTAGACAAAAGTTCATCTATAGGGGATAGACCCGTTGAATATGTGAAATGGGGAAATTTGTTGTTGCTGAGAGGTCATCTAAAAGCAAATAGAGAAATCATCTGTGGACGGATTCCAGCCGAAGGTTTACCAGAGAAAGGTCTTGTGGTGTCAGTTCCCGTATCAGGTACAACGGGTCATAGTAAATTACTTATATATAAGACAGGAGAACTAAAGCTAACTGGTTTACTGGCAGCGAATGAAAGTGCAGTAACTGGCTACTATTTAGACACAGTCGTCCCATTAAATTAAGGAAGTGATAGTATGATACAAGTTTATGAGTACACTCATCAAAATGAATTGGTCAGACCTATAGTAGTGTTTGAGAGGGATGATGAAGGAAATTATATCATTCCAGATCAATGCACAACAATTGCTCCACCCAATAATCCTTCTTTTTATAAAGCAGCTTTTGATGTGGAAAAACAACAATGGTATGAATCTGCGACACAGGAGTATATAGATAGCCTAAAACCAGCCCCTCGCCCGCCAAATGATATAGAACTATTAAAGAAACAAAATGCTTTATTATCAAAACAATTAACGCAGCTATTTGCTATCTTTAAAGGAGCTGAATCAAAATGATGTTTCCAACTGTAGCAGATATCAAACAATTTTGGGACTGGCAATGTTACGGCCCAGAGGACATTGCATTTTATGTAAGCATCGGCTGGATCTCAGCAGACGACTATCAAGACATAACAGGAGACAAATACGAAGCCTAATGGCTTTATTTTTTTGTCGGAAAGAAGGTGATTCCAATGGAAGTAGATGTTGTTCAAAACTTAATGACCCAAGGCCCATTTGCCGTTCTCTTTTGCTGGATTCTGTTCTATGTTCTCAACACCACAAAGGAACGAGAAAACAAGCTCAATGAGCAAATCGAGGCGCAAAATGATGTGTTAGCAAAGTTTAGTGAGAAGTATGATGTCGTGATCGACAAGCTTGACAAAATTGAACGGAATTTAAAATAGGAGGTAAATATCATGAAAACATTCGACAAAGGCACTGTGATTCGCACAGTGCTTCTTTTTATTGCTCTGATCAATCAAACGCTTGTCATGTTTGGACAGACGGTGCTGCCGATTAGTGAGGAGCAAGTACAAACCGCAGGTGAGGCACTATATGTGGCAGGTTCTACAATTTTCACTATGGTCACAGCGGTAATAGCTTGGTTTAAAAACAATTATGTGACCTACAAAGGCCAATTACAAAAAGATGCTCTGAAACAAAGAGGGCTAACAAAATAATACTTGAAGGAGAAACGACATGGTAAAAATCATTCAAGCATTGATTCCAAAACAACATCGCAACAGACCAGGAAACACGATGAAGCCGCTCTATATTACAGTGCATAATACGTCTAACAGTGCAAAAGGCGCTAATTCGGCCAGTCATGCAGCGTTTGTTGCACGTTCAAGTACCGGGGTGAGCTGGCATTACACCGTTGATGATCAGGTGATTTATCAGCATTTACCGTTAAACGAAAACGGCTGGCACGCAGGGGATGGCAGAGGCACCGGCAATATGAAATCAATTGGTATTGAAATTTGTGAAAATGCAGACGGCAGCTTTGAACAAGCAGTCGAAAATGCTCAATGGCTCATTCGAAAGCTGGTGGAAGATTTCGGAATTCCTTTATCAAATGTAGTGCCTCATAAACATTGGAGCGGGAAAGAGTGTCCAAGGAAACTTCTCGGACGATGGGATCAGTTTAAAGCTGGAATAGCCACAGCGTATACCGGCAGCAAAAGCACAAGAAAACCAGTTCAGACAGAAAGCTTGAACCATAAAGCACCCATTTCCAAAAAGAAATCGTCAAATCTGCCATCTGGCATTTTAAAAGTAACCAAGCCCTTAACAAAAGGCCCTCAAGTCACAGCTGTGCAAAAAGCCTTATCTTCTCTCTTTTTTTACCCAGACAAAGGGGCAAAAAATAACGGGATTGACGGCTATTATGGGCCAAAAACGGCGAATGCGGTCAAGCGGTTTCAGCTCATGAACGGCTTAGCTGCAGACGGAATTTATGGACCGAAGACGAAGAACAAAATCGAACAACTGCTGAAGAAGTAATGATTTGATAAAAAGAGCTATCAGCAAGTGAGGAAATGCTTCCTTGCTGATAGCTAACTAAAATTGACTTCATTTGTGATATAATCGGCCAAATCACTATTATGAAAAAAGAACTGTTCCAGATCATCATGCTGTCAGTGCTGCTCATCTATTTCATTTATCACGGAATGACGAGCGACTTCCCTGTGTCCTATACAATCATTCTCATCCTAACTTATCTTTCTGTGATCACATACCGCATCATAAAGTTATTAAGAAAAAACAAAGAACAAACAGAACTGTAAGAGATATGTACATAAAAAAACCATCCTTGATTTTACAAGAATGGTTTTTCGTATGGAGCATAGCGGGATCGAACCGCTGACCTCTACGCTGCCAGCGTAGCGCTCTCCCAGCTGAGCTAATGCCCCGGGATGTTTCAACAAATATTATTATATTTAATTCCCCCTTAGAATACAAGGGGGAAGGCTATTTTTTTATTTTTGATGAAAAATCTCTCAAATTTGTATTATGCATTATTTTTAACCTTGGGGACGACTTGGGGACGGAAATTTCCTATCTCTGTTTTTGTGTTTCTCAGATGTTTAGGATCAAACTTGTTAAAGTGATTCGCTGCACTCTTTTTCATTTCATCTGTTACATGGCCATATATATCAGATGTTGTTCTGGCGCTAGCATGTCCAGCACGTCTTTGAATAGCACTTATGCTTTCACCAGCTTCCATCAATAAAGCAACCATAGTGTGACGCAAATCATGTAAACGGATATTTTTTATTTTATATTTTTGTGTGATTCGTTTCCATTGGGTAGTTGGTGTTGTGTAATAATAGGGCTTTCCAAACCCACTATGAAAAATGTATTGGTGATCCCCACCCTCCCAGGCATCCTTTAGCTTTTCCTTTTCTCTTTTCCACATATGATAATAAAGAGACAATTCATTCATATACCAATCTGGCATCTGCACAAATCGTTTTGAACTTTTGGACTTAGGTTCTTTCACATGTGGTTTGCCATCAACTGTCTTTGAAAGTGAACGATTAATTTTAAATCCACCAGCATCCCAATCTACATCTAAATGCCATTCGAGTGCAAGACCTTCACCGCGTCTCAATCCTCCTATCATCGCTGCTAAGAAATAAAGTCTCCATTTGATATCAACTTCTTCATATAGAACCTTGATACATTGAGCAGCTTCATCAGCTTCAAAATAGTTCATTTCCTTCTTCTCGTTGATCGGCAAGGGCAATCCCTTCATTGGATCAATCTTGATAATCTTCCATTCTTCAGCTGCGGTTTTAAAAACCACCTGTAGTAATTTAAAAATATCTAATATTGATCTTTCTCCTAATCCTCCTGGCTTACCATCTTTTCTTGCACCATCCTTTGATAAATCATCTAAAAAGTCTACGATATGTAAACTCTTTATTCGTTCTATTCTCATATGTCCAAAAACGGGGAGAATGTGATTTTTTAAGAGACTCCAATAAACATCCGATGTTGTCAAAGAATAAGGTTTTCCACTCTTTTGGTAGAGCTTTTTTTCTTTCCACTTATAGATGAAGGATTCGAAGGTTAGTTTTTCTGGTTCGATATATTCTCCAGAATTCACTTCCATCTTGAACTGATAGAGTTGATCTGAGAGGTAGTCCTGTAATTTTCTTTTTGTTTTTAACAGTTTATGATCTTCTATACGAATAGTTTTATATTTTCTTAACCTTTTGCCATTAGCATCATATCCAATTTCAACAACTAATCTAAAAGAATTACTGCCTCTTTTTTCAATGCTAGCCATATAAAACGCTCCTTGTCTGAGAAAAAACTTTTTGATTGTAAAGGTTTAATCGATGCTTCGCAAATGATGGAGTAACTTTAAAAGTTTTAGTTAAAAATTGAATTGCTAGGTCAGGGTCTACAGGTATATTTACTGATCTCAACATAAAAGTTGGTACTGCAAAATGGTACATAAAATTATTCGACTTCCATTCTTGATATAACCTAAATGAATCGGGCATCATCAGTTGATTTCCTTTATGAAAAAGAATGTGGCCAACTTCATGACAAAACTTTTCCCATCTAATGCTTTTATTCAATCTCTTATCTAAGATAATAATTTGGCTATCCTGTGTAATTATGGCTCTTGATGAAATTTCTTTATAACAAACTTCAATCCCTAATTTTTCAGAAATAGTATCAATAGATTGTTCAGAAGGATTTAAGATTTTCATTTCTGCATATAGTCTATTAACGTTATCTTCTAAATGAGTATAGTTATATTTCAATTTAATAAGCTCCTTCAAGTTAGTTTTAGGAACTGGTGTTCTGTTTTTGGGTAAAAATAAATACTCTTATCGAGCATTTATTTTAAATTAACTGTTAATTCTTTTGGTTTGGAAACGCTATTCAAATTTTCGTCAAATGGTGCACTCATAACAATTCTAACGCTTTTTATTTTAGAAACATCAGATTCTATGGGTACAGCGATTTGATAATCTCTTTTCGCATTACCAAAAAGTTTCATATCATATTGTTCAATGTCAGTATAAAGGTTATTACTACTGACCTTAATTTGTTCTTTATTGTCTAAAATTAAATGACTAATACCAGAAAAATTCATAGTTTCTTTATCAGTATTCTCTACAGAAAATTTTATATCAATAAAATGAAAAGGATTTGATAATTCAATATCCGTTAAACTTTGATAGTCACTTAGGCGATCATCAGGAATATTTGACAACTTCATTATGTTGACATGTTCAAAATTTATATTGAGCGGGCCCATTTTCTGTGATTCAATTTTTTCTTGGCTTTTTAAGTAATTAAATAATTCTCCTGTTTCATCATCTTTATAACTGTCATTTGTCTGTTCTTCATTAGTTTCTTTTTGCCTTTTCTCAGAAACTTTTTCTTGTGAGTTTGCCGAAGGTTCATCCGTCGTCTTAGTTGAGTTACATCCAGCTATGAGAACGAATAATAATAGGCAAATTACAAATAATGTTTTCTTCCCCATAATTGCCCCCTAAAGAAATCATTTATTCTGTTTTTTCTCTCTCTCTTTTCTCTTTTTAAACAACTCGTAGACCACTTCAAATTCTTCAATTAATTCTTCTACATCTTCTGGTTTGCTATCAAAGAATAATCCGTCATGGGATTTTGCCCACTCATAAATCTTTCTTTGATGCTCAGTAAGTTTAGGACCTTCAGAATTACTTGTCTCATTCTCATCGATGTAACCAGCTTTGATCATTAATTCTTCGTAATCACATTGATATGCTTTAGAAATTAATTTGAGTGTTTCGGGAGTTGGTTTGATGTCTTTACCTGTTCTTGGGTCTTTTCCGTTTTCAATTTTTCCAAGGTAGGTATGACTTATGCCAATTCGTTTGGCAGCTTCTCTTTGAGACAGTTTTCCTCTTGCTTTTATCAAATATTCTCCAAGTTTGGACATTAGCATCACCTGTAATACGTAGTTTACATTATATTTAAATTCTTTAAAACAGAAAATGTGTAAAACATGATTGACACTACTGTAAACCTTGTGTTACTATTTGTTCAAGGAGGTGTAACATATGGTTTTCACTAACAGATTACGTGAGATCAGAAAAGGTGTTGGAATGTCAATATCTGAATTAGCAAGAAGAACTGAAATGTCTCGCGCAAACATTACAAAAATTGAGCTTCATGGACAAGAGCCATCTGGTTTCACTATGCTGAGAATTGCAAGTGTTTTAAATAAAGATCCAAGGGATATTTTTTTTGAGTCTAGTGGTACACAAGAGTTACAAAATGAAAAAGAGAATAGCGGCATGAGATCAAAAGGAAGCGAAGTGATACAACCAGCAATAATGAATTCATCACAGTGCCTGAGCAAGCAGCATTTTTCCGCGGCTTCTCACCTTGGAATGTCTGTTATGCCAAGCGGTGAGCACAGGAAACGAGTTTCCGAGCTTTAGTAACGGCATTGAAGAAAGATATGCCGAACTACAAAAGAACAAGAGGTCATAATGAGTTTCCGGGCTATTCTTGGAAAGCGTGTCCTGTCTTTGATTATAAGGCAGTTTTAGCTGGTACAGTAAAGCAAACAATTACAAAACCAACGAAGGCATCACCAGCACCATCCAAAAAACCAGCTTCCAAGCCTTCTAAAAAGACATACAACCTGCCTTCTGGCATTTTAAAAGTGACAAAGCCTCTTACAAAGGGATCAGCAGTAAAAGCCGTACAGCAAGCCCTAGCGGCGGTTTACTACTACCCGGACAAAGGAGCGAAAAACAACGGTGTTGATGGCTATTACGGACCGAAAACAGCGGATGCGGTCAAACGGTTCCAATTGATGCATGGACTTGCTGCCGATGGCATCTATGGTCCAAAGACTAAAGCGAAGCTCGAAAAGTTATTAAAATAAAAAGGGCAGGCGGTTATGCCTGCTCATTTCCAAAAAGTTTTATATCTTTTTTACCATTACTTTCTCGCCGTTAAAGTCCAGTTCACCATTAAATTGAAATCCGAATTTTAAATATAGATTTTTAGCAGGTTTATTTTCTTCATATATACTTAAGTAAATTTTATTGCATTTATAAATTATAGTAAGGTGTCGAATCAGGGCATCAAGCATTTTCTTACCCAAACCTCTTCCTTGAAAACGTTCATCAATAAAGAACCGATCAAGCCAAACTCTCCCATCTTCGTTTGTTTTTGAATCCCCTGGAAATAAACCATACATCGCAAAACCGATTAGATCACCTTGATAGTAAAGTGCTGCTGGTTGATAATATTCACATTTTACAGCATCTTCTAAACAAACTTTTGATGACTCGACATAAGATTTTTGTTGTCCACTTACTTTTAAATCCAATACTGCCGCACGATTATGATCAGTTACCGGCTTTATTTCTATATTCATTACATATTCCTCCAATGTTGTTGTGTTTAGTATCGACTAGCGACTCTTAAAATTTTCTTATCCAAGTACATAAATCATAAAGTATACTGTTACCATATAGTCAAGGAGGATGTTATTTTTGAATAAAGATTTAAAGAAGTATTTCACAACAGGAGAGTTTTCAAAGCTTTGCGGCATAAAAAAGCAAACTCTTTTTCATTATGATGAGATAGGCTTATTCTCACCAGAAATTAAAAGGGAAAACGGTTACAGATATTATTCATATCATCAATTTGAAATTTTTCAAGTCATTAGTCTATTCAAAGAACTTGGTGTTCCATTAAAAGAAATAAAACGATTAATAAAGCAAAGAACACCAGTAAAGATATTGGAAGTTCTTAAAGAAAAGTCTATTGATATTGAAAAGAAAATTCATAAATTTAATCAGTTGCAAAAAATTCTAAAAACTAAAATGCAATTAATTGAACAGGCACTTGAAACTGATTTTTCATCGATTTCTTTAAAATTTTTACCCGAAGAAGAATTTATGTTAAGTAGAAAAACATTAAATTTATCTGAACGAAAATACGTGGCAGCAATTTCAGAGCTCATCCATCTTGCTCAACACTATGAGCTAGATGAAGGATATCCGATAGGAGGTATCCTTTCGCAAGATCAAATTCTAGGACAAGACTTTTATAATTACAGCCATTTCTATATGAAAATAAAGGGTTATTCAGAGAAAATAAATTATTTTATACGCCCAAAAGGTATGTATGCTGTAGGTTATGAGATTGGTGGTGAAATTGAAGATGCGTACCGTAGAATAATGGAATTCGTTGAAAATAAGGGATTAAAGATCGGTAAGAATGCATATGAAGAATATATGTTAGATGAGATGACAGTAGATGGTTACGAAAATACTTATGTTAAAATTCTTCTTCAAATTGAAGAGAGATAAACAAATGCAATTCAAACTCAATACGTCAAACAGATTAATAAATAAGAATTATGCAATGTGAAGTGCATGAAAATATTAAACCCCTTTCCTTAGTGGATTGGGGCTTTTTTATTTGTCTTAAATTACATACTTTACTACTAATACACCATTTGACATTCGGTCATTTGTAACTATGGAAATTACTGTATATTTTAAGTTATGCTTGATGGGATTAAAAAGGGGAGGGTTTGATTTGAATAAAAAATGGATAACAAGAGTTTCATTATCCATTGTAGCTGCGTTGGGTATCTCCTGTACGCTTGGAGAGTTTGCAGATGCAAAAGCTAATCAGCCACAATATGAACAAAAAACACCGTCTGAATCATTTACAAAAAACGATGCTGAATTATATCAAGGCGCGTTAGATCTTGGTCTAACTGACAATGACATCTTCAAAATCGACAGTCTTTTCGACAAAGAAGATAAAGCCACAGTACATAATGCGTTTGTTGTAGTGATGAGTATAATCACAGGCATAGCTGCGGTTATTGGTACCGGTTACGGTGCAGGTCGCTATATTGCAAAACAACTGTACAAACGTAAACAGCTTTCAAAGGCATATTATAAAAAACATAGATGGAAATTCAGAGCCGCTTTGGTGCCGGTCATCGGCATTCCTGGAACGTTTGGCTTTGATGACTACTACATGGACATATGATTATGTTTGAATATATTTTGATTTTACTTATAGTTGCAACTTTGTTACTAACCGTCGTAGAGGTTTCAAAACTCAAGAAAGAAAATAAAATCCTCAAAAATGAAATTGAGGATTTAAAGAAAAACATTAACAAATGAAATTATTGGCCGCCTAGAAGGACGGCCTTTTTATTTAAAGTATTTTTACATTAAGTATATCTGCAAATTTTATTAAATTTGTATCAGAACGGCTATCTTTTACATGAAACAGTTTCTTTATGTGGTCCACGTATACAACTCGCCCCGAAATTTCTCTGGAAAACCCATTATCGAATAACTCAAAATTGAGGGGCATGTCCTCTCTCATTGCGGTTGCAATGGTGTATTCAAATTCTTCTAATTGCTCAGGACTTAGAATCGGCTGTTCAATTTTCTTTTTTGAAAGATGCAGTTGTCTTAATGCCTCATTATGTTCAGGCAAGATGAATTTCATTTTCCACCTGTTTTGATCCTTCCGATCATCCCACATACTATCACCTCAAAAGGAATTATAACCGAATGTTTGTTCTGTGTCTAAGTTTGAGTTATAATAAATTTATATACGGTTTACCCTGCGGAAACAGGGGAGAAAAATTCGTATATTTCAATGATTTACTTCTTTATCAATCCACTATTACTCATGTATTACTCACACGGCTCCTTTGCAGGAGCTCTTTTTTTGTTATTTTTGCGGTATCTTTTCGGTGCTTTGTAAATTTCTGTATGTAATAATATATGTAATATAAGGGAAATTCGTGGAAGGGGAGTAAGGGATGGAGAAAGTTCTTTCTTCACATGTTGGTGTGAAAATAAATGAATGGTATAAAATGATTCGGCAATTCAGTGTTCCAGATGCTGAGATTTTGAAAGCAGAGGTAGAACAAGAAATTGAACGAATGGAAGAAGACCAGGATTTACTGATTTACTATCAATTGATGTGCTTTCGTCATCAGCTTATGCTTGATTATATTAAACCCTCAGAGCAGCGCTCTATATCCATTGCAGACTTAGTTGATAAAATAGAAAATTCCAACCATAAATTGTCCGGCATGCTGCAGTATTACAACGCGTTTTTTCGTGGGATGTATGAGTTCAGTATAAAAGAATATGTACAGGCCATCCAATACTATAAAATGGCCGAGAAACAACTTACGCTAGTTATAGATGATATTGAGCAAGCCGAGTTTCACTTCAAGGTGGCTGAAGCCTACTATATTATGAAACAAACTCACGTTTCTATGCATCATATTTTAAAAGCGCTTGAAATCTACGATCAATACGATCTGTATAAAGTGAGAAAAATTCAATGCTTATTTGTAATAGCAGGAAATTATGATGATTTGGCTCGACACGATAAATCAATTCCTCATCTAAAGAATGCAATTAAAATTGCAGAGGAAATTGGAGATCAAAAAATCCTAACTAAAGCATTTTTGAATATTGGCCATACATTTGATAGAGATGGTCAATGGGATGAAGCTATCAATTATTTTGAGAAGGCTATTCAAAAGGCAGATGATGATTCTGAGCTTCTTACCAAATTGTATTTTGCGATTAGCTGTACGCAATTTAAAGCAGGAAGACTTAAAGAAGGAGAAGCATCTTTAAAACAAGGAACTAATATACTTGAGGAAGCCCCTAATAAGCTTTATGAAAATCTATTTACCTTCTTAGAAGCGGTTTATGTTAATAATATAAATGAGGAGCAGCTGGCCGAAGTGTTTCAGTATCTAGAACAGAAACAGCTTTTCGCTTACGCTGAGGCATGCTATATAGTGTATGCAGATGAGTATGGGAAACAAGGTCAATTTGAAAAAGCAACAGCTGCTTATCAAAAGGTATTAGAAACACAACTCAAAATTCAGAGAGGGGATTGTTTGTATGAGTTTTAAGAAGGGTTTTACGATGATTGCTCTTACTGTGGTTGCAGCTGCAGGAGTGTACACTATTGCAACTGATCGAAACACTACATCGATAGAAATACAAAAAATCGATCGAAACACGACTATGATCGATCGAAACACAACTTCTCAAAACGTATAGGCAAAATTAAAACAGACCCTGCATGGTCTGTTTTTTTATGGGGACGGATTGGGGACCAACCCTTTCAGTTTTGTTCAGAAATGAAAATATTTATTCAGAAAGGCTCATCATAGAACCTTGTTAAATCAGTCTTTTTCAGAGAACGTCTGTTTGCTTCGGGTGATGTCGTTCACCCTGCCAGCGTAGCGCTCTCCCAGCTGAGCTAATGCCCCGAGGTATGACGACATAATTTATTATAATCAATCCTCCTGTGAAATTCAAGCTGTAAAACATAAACACATCGTCTATTTTTCTTTCTGTTCAATCGGAATATAGTCAAATATTTCACCAGAATGAACGGAATGGGCTAATCGTCTCAGCCAGTCATAATAGGCCTTTGAGCTTTCAAGCTGCTCAATGAGCTGCTGCGCTTCTTCTCTTACATGTTCCTCCAGCTGATCATCACGCGACACCTCTTGAAGCCGCTCTTGCGCTTCTTCGATTGCAGCTAAATTGACCTCGACCTCACGTTCCCATTTTTGCGGAAAGAAGTTCGTGAAAAACTTAAAAAAGTCTTTTTCCGCAACAAAGCTGTGTTTTCTTCGGCCACGGTGAAACGTCTTTTTGACAATATTCATGTCTTGCAGCTTTTTCACACCCGTGCTCATACTTGGCTTACTCATTTGCAGCTCTTCACGCATTTCATCCAGTGTCATTTCCTCATTTAAATACATCGTTCCATATAGAATACCTGCACTTCGTGTAATGCCATAGAGATCCATCGTTTCAGCTATGGAATCAATGACTAGATCTTTAGCAGCTAAAATACGATCTTCTGCTTGCGGCTTTTCCTGCTTTTTCATTTTGTCCCTGCTTTCTATTAAGAAAATTCAATCCGTTCAAAAAAATCTTTATGGACTATATGTTAACGAAAGAATACAAAATGTCAAAATAAATGAAGCATATCTCCCTTTGACAGAAAAATTTGAACATGATAAGTTAATTATGTTCAAAACGTTAAATTTTTATTTAACAAACTTACCAAAGAGAATCAGAGGAGGTTCCTTCTATGAGTCAAACACTATTTATAGACGGACATTGGGTTGGCGCTAAAAGTAGCGACACACGGGATATCATCAATCCGTTCAATCAAGAAGTGATCGCGACAGTCAGCGAAGGATCTAGAAATGACGCGCAGCTAGCCATTAAAGCAGCGAGAAAAGCCTTCGATCAAGGGGACTGGGCAAACATGCCTGGACTTGAAAGAGGAAATATTGTGTTTAAGATAGCTGAATTGATTAGACGTGATCTTGATGAACTAGCCAAATTGGAATCGCTTGATACAGGCAAAACATTAGAGGAAAGCAAAGCAGATATGGACGATATTGCGAACGTGTTCCAATATTACGCAGGTCTGGCTGATAAAGATGGCGGGGAAATCATAGCATCGCCAATTCCAAACTCGAAAAGTGAATTAGTCAGAGAGCCTGTCGGTGTATGCGGACAAATCACTCCTTGGAACTATCCATTGCTTCAAGCAAGCTGGAAAATCGCTCCTGCACTTGCGGCGGGAAATACAATCGTTTTAAAGCCAAGTGAAATCACACCACTCACCACAATAAAAGTATTTAAACTCATGGAAGAAGCGGGCGTTCCAGCAGGCGTTGCAAACCTAGTGCTTGGACCTGGGGCAACCGTTGGAGATGAGCTTGCTGTAAATGATCAAGTAGATCTGATTTCATTTACAGGCGGTATTGAAACAGGGAAAAAAATTATGCAGGGAGCCAGCGGGAATGTGAAAAAAATAGCCCTTGAGCTCGGCGGAAAGAATCCGAATATTGTGTTTCAAGATGCTGATTTAGACGTAGCGGTTGACCAGGCGATGAATGCTGTGTTTTTCCATGCAGGGCAAGTGTGTTCAGCAGGTTCACGTTTGCTGGTGGAAGAATCCATTCATGATGAATTTTTAGAAGAACTGGTGAAGCGTACGGAAAAAATCAAGCTAGGCAACGGCTTTGATGAACACACCCAGAGCGGGCCGCTCATCTCAGCTGAGCATCGAGAAAAAGTCGAAAAATACGTCAGCATCGGTTTAGAAGAAGGCGCTAAGTTAGAGACAGGCGGAAAAAGACCTGACGCAGAGGAGCTGCAAAATGGGTTCTTCTACTTGCCGACCATTTTCTCAGGCTGCACGTCAGATATGCGGATTGTACAGGAAGAAGTCTTTGGACCTGTCCTGACAGTCGAATCCTTCCGTACAGAGGAAGAAGTCATCAAGCTGGCAAATGATACGATTTATGGATTAGCAGGAGCTGTGTGGTCTTCTGATATCAGCAAAGCCGAAAGAGTGGCTCGACAATTAAGATTGGGCACGGTTTGGATCAATGACTTCCATCCTTATTTCGCTCAAGCACCTTGGGGTGGCTACAAGCAATCAGGCATTGGGCGCGAATTAGGACGCACGGGACTTGAAGAATATACCGAACTGAAGCATTTATATCGAAATACAAAACCTGAAGCGGTTCATTGGTTTAAATAAGCATTTGGAGGAGATTCTTTATGACACTAAATATGAAAATTGAAAGCATGCAGAAATTCCATACATTTGAAATTCCAACTGTCATCAAACATGGCATTGGTGCAGTGAAACATGTTGGGGAAGAAGTAAAAGCATACGGCGTTTCAAAGGTATTGCTTGTAACAGACCCTGGTATTTATCAAGCCGGCGTGGTGGACCCAGTAATTGCTTCATTAAAAGAAGGACAAATCGATGTCGTTCTATTTGATAAAGTAGAGCCAAATCCGCCAGTCCGTCTAGTGAACGAAGGATCTGCTTTATATGAAAAAGAAGGCTGTAATGGATTAGTCGCAGTAGGCGGCGGCAGTTCAATGGATACAGCAAAGGCAATCGGAGTAGAGGCGACTCATGAAGGCTCAGTCCTTGATTACGAAGCGGCAGAGGGAAAAAAAACGCTAGAAAACAGAATCCCTCCTTTAACCACTATTCCGACAACAGCTGGTACAGGTTCAGAGGTAACGCAGTGGGCGGTCATTACTGATGAAGAAAGAGAATTCAAATTCAATACTGGTGGACCTCTCATTGCAGCTCATCTAACAGTCATTGATCCAGAGCTTCATGTGTCCATGCCGCCTCATGTGACAGCAATGACTGGAATTGACGCGCTTGCTCACGCGATTGAATGCTATACGATGAAATTTGCTCAGCCGATTACAGATGCGGTAGCGCTCATGGCAATTGAATATGCAGCTCATTATATTCGCCGTGCCTTTGCTGATGGTGAGGACTTAGAAGCAAGATATGGAATGGCACAAGCTGCGATGCTTGCCGGGCTTTCTTATGGAAGTGAATCAGCTGGAGCTGCACATGCGATGAGTCAAACACTCGGAGGTATTATTCCTGTCGCTCACGGTCAGTGTGTTGCAGCGATGATGGGACCAGTGATGGAGTATAACTGGAAAGGGTATCCGGAAAAATTCGCTCGAATTGCGCAAGCGTTTGGGATTGATACAAGCAGAATGACAACAGAGGAAGCAGCCAAAGCAGCTGTGAACTGGATGTATGATTTAGTAGAGGATTTAGAAGTTCCTTCATTAGAAGAACAAGGTGTATCAAAAGATATGATTGATCGTTTATCTAAAGAAGCAATGAAAGATCCGCAAACAGTTGGAAACCCAAGAGATTTAAACGAAAAAGCGTACAAATGGATTTATGCTCGCTGCTTTGAGTTAACACCTAAAACGGTGTAACAATGAAAAAAGGCTCCCAAAAGGGAGTCTTTTTTATGCCTATAGTTGTTCTTTAATTTCTTTGATTTGATGAATATGGCGTTTTTCGTGTGCGCCGATAAAATCAAGGTATTGCTTAAGGGATAGCTCTTTAAACACAGGATGTGCAATGACGCGTTTGAAATCTTCCTCAGTAAATGTTGATAAAATTTGATTGAGCTGCTCACGTGCAGTATCGAGCTCATCCTTTAAATGTGTAGGTGTTACATGCTTGCGTTCAGGCTCAACAATACTAGGCGCAGTGGCTTTTTTCGAACGGTCCTCTGCCATTTCTACCGGCTTTGGTTCATATTCTTTAATCGGTGCTTTTTTACCCTCAGCAGCTAGATGTTTTGCTGCAACTAGGTCCATTTTCTTTAAATGATCTGCTACCTCTTGAATACTCCAAGTATCATCAGATAATTTTTGGTTCAATTGTTCTTCGCTCAAACCTTGCAGCTCGTG
Source organism: Bacillus sp. FSL P2-0069 (assembly GCF_038593315.1). NCBI lineage: Bacteria > Bacillati > Bacillota > Bacilli > Caryophanales > Bacillaceae > Bacillus > Bacillus sp. FSL P2-0069. Next base: position 2,708,331 of record NZ_CP151984.1, on the reverse strand, counting down.
CCACAATTCTTGTCTCGCTTCATGTAATATACTCATTTTCTCATCACCTCAAGATCAAATTTTAACATAATGGTACATGACAATCATTCTTGAGCTATCCGAAAATCCCTTTGAAGAATTGTGATGAAATATGAAACCTTTACAAAAGTGGTTCGTATTACCTGTTAGAAGGAATACATTGGAGGTGGGTGTGGTCTAAATGAAACAAAAGATGTTCATTTCATGAAGAAAGGATGAGGAAGATGGATGTGTTCGGGCTGCCTCTTCAGACGCTGTATTTATACATATTAATGATATCAGGAATCCTGACACTTGTTTTCGTCTTTTTCGGCGATGTATTTGATGGATTATTTGAAGCGATCCCTGTTCCATTCCTTCAACCAACATTGATCCTCGCATTTCTTACCTTTTTTTCGGCTGGAGGGTTTATTTCTGAAAAAACAGCAATTGTAGGAAGTGGACTTGGCGCAGGATTATCTGCCGTCCTCGCAGTGATCCTTGTGACCTGTTTGAATGTATTTGTATTAGTCCCGCTTTCCTCTGCTGAAGAATCTCTCTCTTATACGGAGGCCGATTTAAAAGGAAGAACTGGGGAGATCATTGTATCTGTTCCAAAAGACGGATTTGGAGAAGTGCTGTTAATCAGTAATAGTGGGAAAATCTCAAAGCCAGCTGTCAGTTTCGACCAAGAGGAGATTCCATATGGAACCCGTGTGCTAGTTGTCGAAGTGAACAAAGGCGTCTTATCTGTTATACCAAATGAAGAAATCTAGGAGGGAATGCTATGCCAGGAACAACTATTTTAGTGATCATTGGAATTGTGCTTGTGATTCTTATTGCACTTATTGGTGTATTTGTTTCTAAATACCGGACAGCAGGTCCAGATGAAGCATTAATCGTTACAGGAAGTTACCTAGGAAGTAAAAATGTCCACGTGGATGAAGGTGGAAACAAGATTAAGATTGTAAGAGGCGGCGGTACCTTTGTACTTCCAGTCTTTCAACAAGCAGAGCCGCTCAGCTTACTATCTAGCAAGCTAGACGTTTCAACACCTGAAGTCTATACCGAACAGGGTGTACCGGTAATGGCGGATGGAACAGCCATCATTAAAATTGGCGGATCGATTGAAGAAATCGCGACTGCTGCAGAGCAATTTTTAGGGAAAACAAAAGAAGACCGCGAAAACGAAGCAAGAGAAGTATTAGAAGGCCATCTTCGTTCCATCTTAGGATCAATGACAGTTGAAGAGATTTATAAAAACAGAGAGAAATTCTCTCAAGAAGTACAACGTGTCGCTTCTCAAGATTTAGCGAAAATGGGTCTTGTCATTGTATCGTTTACGATTAAAGATGTTCGTGATAAAAATGGCTATTTAGAATCTCTAGGTAAACCAAGAATTGCCCAAGTAAAACGCGATGCAGATATTGCAACAGCTGAAGCAGATAAAGAAACACGTATCAAACGTGCCGAAGCAGATAAAGATGCGAAGAAATCTGAGCTTGAGCGTGCTACTGAAATCGCTGAAGCAGAAAAGATCAATGAGCTGAAAAGAGCAGAATTTAGACGTGAACAGGATACGGCGAAAGCAAGTGCTGACCAAGCGTACGATCTAGAAACAGCTCGTAACCGTCAGCACGTAACTGAACAAGAAATGCAAGTCAAAATCATTGAGCGTCAGAAACAAATTGAATTAGAAGAAAAAGAGATTCAGCGTCGTGAACGTCAATACGATTCTGAAGTGAAAAAGAAAGCAGATGCGGACCGTTATGCTGTTGAGCAGTCGGCTGCGGCGGAAAAAGCGAAACGCCTTGCTGAAGCAGATGCGAAGAAATACAGCATTGAAGCAATGGCCAAAGCAGAAGCTGAGAAAGTTCGTATTGACGGACTTGCCAAAGCGGAAGCGGATCGTGCAAAAGGGGAAACAGAAGCGGAAGTCATTAGACTAAAAGGACTTGCAGAAGCGGAAGCGAAAGAGAAAATCGCTGAAGCATTCGAACAGTATGGTCAGGCAGCGATCCTTGATATGATTGTGAAAATGCTACCTGAATATGCGAAGCAAGTATCTGCACCACTTTCTAACATTGATAAAATTACTGTTGTGGATACGGGCGGTAACGGGGAAGGCAGCGGTGCCAATAAAGTTACAGGCTATGCCACAAACCTCATGTCCAGTCTGCAAGAAAGCCTGAAAGCATCCTCTGGAATAGATGTGAAAGAAATAATTGAGAACTTTTCCGGCAAAGGAAATGTGAAGCAAAGCATTCAAGAGCTGACAAACGAAATCAAACAGCCAAGAAAAAAAGAGATCGCTGATACTCAAATAGAAGAATAAAATCAATAGACACCTTCCAGCAGAAGGTGTCTATTTTTTATAGAAGAAGTTTTAACCATTGAAATACAGACCATTGAATTCTACGTAATAGGAATTTATGATAATGAAGATAGGGTGTAAAAAACTAAAAGGAGTGGTGCGGATGAAGGTGAGACATGCTGTACATCAAGATATTCCTAAAATCGCCGAAATACATGTGAAGAGCTGGCAAACGACTTATCAAGGCATTATTAATCAGGATTATTTGGATGGTTTAAATATAAAAGGTCGGAAAGAGAGCTGGAGAAAAAGATCGCTTGAAGGCACGTTTGTCGCAGAAGATGCGGATGGCGTATTTGGTTTTGCTTCTTTCGGAAAACAACGTGACGAACGTTATTCTACATATGATGGAGAGCTGTATGCCATCTATTTATTACAACAGAAACAGAAATCAGGTGCGGGTATTGCTTTAATTGCTAAAGGTGTCGATTATTTAATAGAAAAAGGGTATCAGAGGTTGATGCTATGGGTGTTTGAACAAAATTCGGCAAAACAATTTTATCAAAAACTTCAACCTAGTTTTGTCGTTACCAGCCAGTTCGAGCTGGCTGGCGAGAACCATAATGAAATAGGGTATGGATGGGAGCTGTCTATATTGAATAACCGTGTACAGCGGATTAAATCGTCAGCTTCCAGTAATAATGAGAGAAAAAAGTGAAGAGCACAGCAAGCAGCATGTAAGAAATAAACGGTGAAGCTTCTACTTTTCCTTTTACGCCTGCTATTTTTAAAGCTTCATAGAAACCTGCCAAAAAATAAGCAAGACTGAGAATATAGCAGCACAGCATAATGGAGTAAGGGCTCATTGTCGTACCTCCAGCATGAAATCTTCTATTATTAATAGATTCCATAGAGCAGCAAATTATGCATAAAAAAATAACCAGCTGAAATCAGCCGGTTATTTTTGACGAGGGAAAACCAAACGAGATGCACTTGGGATGAGTATACAAAGAACGATACTGCAAATAATAAATGAAGGAACCATATATGTGCTGTTATAAATTAAAGAGTAGACCCATCCTGGTGTTCCTTTCGGTGCATATTGAGAGAAGAAAACGACGCCAGAAATAAAGAACGTCAGCAGCCTGAATAAACTAGCAACAAAAACAGCTAAGGTAATATAGAAGAATTGCTGTTTTCGCTTTTGATCCTGAATGGCTTTTTTGATCAGTCCAGAAAACAGGCCGCTTAAAGAAATGACAACAGATGCAACGAAGTAATCGAGGAATCCTTGAACAGGTGTAGCGATGATCGGGCTATTCATCAGCTGAAGACCTGCGATTAACACACCGATGATAAATCCGGTAGATATCCCCCATCTAATAGACATGAGAATAACGGGAATCATAATCAGCGCAAGAGAACCGCCATTGGGCATTCTTAAAAAGAGACCTGATAAGTAATCTAATACAAGAGCAAGTGAAGTCATAATCGCGATTTCCATCAGTCGTACCAATTGATTTGATTGCTGCATAAAAAAATCTCCTTTTTCATGAATTGAGCAAGGAGAGACCGTGTAAGGATGAGTATGTTATTCATAGAAAAACATATCGATTTGAATACACCGTATGTATTCAAGTGATGCCACATTCCTACTTCAGTATTAACTGACAGGTTCAAAGGGTCAGAACAACGAATGTTCACTCTCAGCACAAAGCTCCCCCTGCGGTTATTTAGTTTCAATCTATTATAAATATACTAAAGACCTGCAGGATCAACAATAGACAATTCCCGAGATAAGCAGCATTTGTATCAATATATAGGAAGAGATAAGGAAAAATAAATTATTTAGAAAAAATACTTGTTTCTTCTTTCAAAAGGTGTTATATTTGTATTCGCCGCTGAAACAGCGCGGTTGATAAATAACATTAAGAAAAAAGTTGTTGACTTTATCTTGATAGAATGTTATATTAATAAAGTCGCCTCTGAGAGACGACGAAGATGATCTTTGAAAACTAAACAAGACAAAACGTACCTGTTAATTCGAGTTTTAAAAAAAATCCTATGATACTTCATAGGTAGTCAGTCAAACTGGCGAGGCAGGAAATGATCACATGCTAAGTTCGCTACATCGTGTAGCAACGCATGTGTGATATGCATCCTGCATACCTCGGAGAGTTTGATCCTGGCTCAGGACGAACGCTGGCGGCGTGCCTAATACATGCAAGTCGAGCGGACAGAAGGGAGCTTGCTCCCGGATGTTAGCGGCGGACGGGTGAGTAACACGTGGGTAACCTGCCTGTAAGACTGGGATAACTCCGGGAAACCGGAGCTAATACCGGATAGTTCCTTGAACCGCATGGTTCAAGGATGAAAGACGGTTTCGGCTGTCACTTACAGATGGACCCGCGGCGCATTAGCTAGTTGGTGGGGTAATGGCTCACCAAGGCGACGATGCGTAGCCGACCTGAGAGGGTGATCGGCCACACTGGGACTGAGACACGGCCCAGACTCCTACGGGAGGCAGCAGTAGGGAATCTTCCGCAATGGACGAAAGTCTGACGGAGCAACGCCGCGTGAGTGATGAAGGTTTTCGGATCGTAAAGCTCTGTTGTTAGGGAAGAACAAGTGCGAGAGTAACTGCTCGCACCTTGACGGTACCTAACCAGAAAGCCACGGCTAACTACGTGCCAGCAGCCGCGGTAATACGTAGGTGGCAAGCGTTGTCCGGAATTATTGGGCGTAAAGGGCTCGCAGGCGGTTTCTTAAGTCTGATGTGAAAGCCCCCGGCTCAACCGGGGAGGGTCATTGGAAACTGGGAAACTTGAGTGCAGAAGAGGAGAGTGGAATTCCACGTGTAGCGGTGAAATGCGTAGAGATGTGGAGGAACACCAGTGGCGAAGGCGACTCTCTGGTCTGTAACTGACGCTGAGGAGCGAAAGCGTGGGGAGCGAACAGGATTAGATACCCTGGTAGTCCACGCCGTAAACGATGAGTGCTAAGTGTTAGGGGGTTTCCGCCCCTTAGTGCTGCAGCTAACGCATTAAGCACTCCGCCTGGGGAGTACGGTCGCAAGACTGAAACTCAAAGGAATTGACGGGGGCCCGCACAAGCGGTGGAGCATGTGGTTTAATTCGAAGCAACGCGAAGAACCTTACCAGGTCTTGACATCCTCTGACAACCCTAGAGATAGGGCTTTCCCTTCGGGGACAGAGTGACAGGTGGTGCATGGTTGTCGTCAGCTCGTGTCGTGAGATGTTGGGTTAAGTCCCGCAACGAGCGCAACCCTTGATCTTAGTTGCCAGCATTCAGTTGGGCACTCTAAGGTGACTGCCGGTGACAAACCGGAGGAAGGTGGGGATGACGTCAAATCATCATGCCCCTTATGACCTGGGCTACACACGTGCTACAATGGACAGAACAAAGGGCTGCAAGACCGCAAGGTTTAGCCAATCCCATAAATCTGTTCTCAGTTCGGATCGCAGTCTGCAACTCGACTGCGTGAAGCTGGAATCGCTAGTAATCGCGGATCAGCATGCCGCGGTGAATACGTTCCCGGGCCTTGTACACACCGCCCGTCACACCACGAGAGTTTGCAACACCCGAAGTCGGTGAGGTAACCTTTATGGAGCCAGCCGCCGAAGGTGGGGCAGATGATTGGGGTGAAGTCGTAACAAGGTAGCCGTATCGGAAGGTGCGGCTGGATCACCTCCTTTCTAAGGATATATGGAGCAGCGTACGTTTTCGTCTTGTTTAGTTTTGAAGGATCATTCCTTCAAAACATGTCTCTAGCGAGACAGGATTGTTCTTTGAAAACTAGATAACAATAAGTAATACATTCACATTGAATGCAATGCAAAGTTCATCACACATAGTGATTCTTTCTAAAGTAAGAAATGGTTAAGTTAGAAAGGGCGCACGGTGGATGCCTTGGCACTAGGAGCCGATGAAGGACGGGACGAACACCGATATGCTTCGGGGAGCTGTAAGCAAGCTTTGATCCGGAGATTTCCGAATGGGGAAACCCACTGCTCGTAATGGAGTAGTATCCATACTTGAATACATAGAGTATGAGAAGGCATACCCGGGGAACTGAAACATCTAAGTACCCGGAGGAAGAGAAAGCAAATGCGATTCCCTGAGTAGCGGCGAGCGAAACGGGAACAGCCCAAACCAAGAGGCTTGCCTCTTGGGGTTGTAGGACACTCTATACGGAGTTACAAAGGAATGATATAAGCGAAGAGGTCTGGAAAGGCCCGCCAAAGAAGGTAACAGCCCTGTAACTGAAATGTCGTTCTCTCCAGAGTGGATCCTGAGTACGGCGGAACACGTGAAATTCCGTCGGAATCCGGGAGGACCATCTCCCAAGGCTAAATACTCCCTAGTGACCGATAGTGAACCAGTACCGTGAGGGAAAGGTGAAAAGCACCCCGGAAGGGGAGTGAAATAGATCCTGAAACCGTGTGCCTACAAGTAGTCAGAGCCCGTTAACGGGTGATGGCGTGCCTTTTGTAGAATGAACCGGCGAGTTACGATCCCGTGCAAGGTTAAGCAGAAGATGCGGAGCCGCAGCGAAAGCGAGTCTGAATAGGGCGCATGAGTACGTGGTCGTAGACCCGAAACCAGGTGATCTACCCATGTCCAGGGTGAAGTTCAGGTAACACTGAATGGAGGCCCGAACCCACGCACGTTGAAAAGTGCGGGGATGAGGTGTGGGTAGGGGTGAAATGCCAATCGAACCTGGAGATAGCTGGTTCTCTCCGAAATAGCTTTAGGGCTAGCCTCAAGGTAAGAGTCTCGGAGGTAGAGCACTGATTGGACTAGGGGCCCCTACCGGGTTACCGAATTCAGTCAAACTCCGAATGCCGATGACTTATCCTTGGGAGTCAGACTGCGAGTGATAAGATCCGTAGTCGAAAGGGAAACAGCCCAGACCGCCAGCTAAGGTCCCAAAGTATACGTTAAGTGGAAAAGGATGTGGAGTTGCTTAGACAACCAGGATGTTGGCTTAGAAGCAGCCACCATTTAAAGAGTGCGTAATAGCTCACTGGTCGAGTGACTCTGCGCCGAAAATGTACCGGGGCTAAACGTATCACCGAAGCTGCGGACTGTTCTTACGAACAGTGGTAGGAGAGCGTTCTAAGGGCTGTGAAGCCAGACCGGAAGGACTGGTGGAGCGCTTAGAAGTGAGAATGCCGGTATGAGTAGCGAAAGACGGGTGAGAATCCCGTCCACCGAATGCCTAAGGTTTCCTGAGGAAGGCTCGTCCGCTCAGGGTTAGTCGGGACCTAAGCCGAGGCCGAAAGGCGTAGGCGATGGACAACAGGTTGATATTCCTGTACCACCTCCTCACCATTTGAGCAATGGGGGGACGCAGGAGGATAGGGTAAGCGCGGTATTGGATATCCGCGTCCAAGCAGTTAGGCTGGGAAATAGGCAAATCCGTTTCCCGTAAAGGCTGAGCTGTGATGGCGAGCGAAATTTAGTAGCGAAGTTCCTGATTCCACACTGCCAAGAAAAGCCTCTAGCGAGGTGAGAGGTGCCCGTACCGCAAACCGACACAGGTAGGCGAGGAGAGAATCCTAAGGTGATCGAGAGAACTCTCGTTAAGGAACTCGGCAAAATGACCCCGTAACTTCGGGAGAAGGGGTGCTTCTTAGGGTGTTAAAGCCCCGAGAAGCCGCAGTGAATAGGCCCAGGCGACTGTTTAGCAAAAACACAGGTCTCTGCGAAGCCGTAAGGCGAAGTATAGGGGCTGACGCCTGCCCGGTGCTGGAAGGTTAAGAGGAGCGCTTAGCGTAAGCGAAGGTGCGAATTGAAGCCCCAGTAAACGGCGGCCGTAACTATAACGGTCCTAAGGTAGCGAAATTCCTTGTCGGGTAAGTTCCGACCCGCACGAAAGGCGCAACGATCTGGGCACTGTCTCAACGAGAGACTCGGTGAAATTATAGTACCTGTGAAGATGCAGGTTACCCGCGACAGGACGGAAAGACCCCGTGGAGCTTTACTGCAGCCTGATATTGAATGTTGGTACAGCTTGTACAGGATAGGTAGGAGCCTTGGAAACCGGAGCGCTAGCTTCGGTGGAGGCATCGGTGGGATACTACCCTGGCTGTATTGACCTTCTAACCCGCTGCCCTTATCGGGCAGGGAGACAGTGTCAGGTGGGCAGTTTGACTGGGGCGGTCGCCTCCTAAAATGTAACGGAGGCGCCCAAAGGTTCCCTCAGAATGGTTGGAAATCATTCGCAGAGTGTAAAGGCACAAGGGAGCTTGACTGCGAGACCTACAAGTCGAGCAGGGACGAAAGTCGGGCTTAGTGATCCGGTGGTTCCGCATGGAAGGGCCATCGCTCAACGGATAAAAGCTACCCCGGGGATAACAGGCTTATCTCCCCCAAGAGTCCACATCGACGGGGAGGTTTGGCACCTCGATGTCGGCTCATCGCATCCTGGGGCTGTAGTCGGTCCCAAGGGTTGGGCTGTTCGCCCATTAAAGCGGTACGCGAGCTGGGTTCAGAACGTCGTGAGACAGTTCGGTCCCTATCCGTCGCGGGCGCAGGAAATTTGAGAGGAGCTGTCCTTAGTACGAGAGGACCGGGATGGACGCACCGCTGGTGTACCAGTTGTTCTGCCAAGGGCATCGCTGGGTAGCTATGTGCGGACGGGATAAGTGCTGAAAGCATCTAAGCATGAAGCCCCCCTCAAGATGAGATTTCCCATTCCGCAAGGAAGTAAGATCCCTGAAAGATGATCAGGTTGATAGGTCTGAGGTGGAAGCGTGGTGACACGTGGAGCTGACAGATACTAATAGATCGAGGACTTAACCTATATTCTAATGTGAAGCATGAACATTGTTATCTAGTTTTGAGAGAACATTCTCTCCATCAGGTTTGGTGGCGATAGCGAAGAGGTCACACCCGTTCCCATACCGAACACGGAAGTTAAGCTCTTCAGCGCCGATGGTAGTTGGGGGTTTCCCCCTGTGAGAGTAGGACGCCGCCAAGCTTCTATTAGGATCAGTTCCAGTCGGAACTGGTCTTTTTTGTGCAAGTTGAGGGTACATACATTCACTTGTTTGATAAAAGATCATGGCTTCATTTTATGTCCACAAGCAGCGTGTAAAATACTTGGATATAAAGAGAAAATGAGCCTATCGCATAAAACATATCTATAAAAAACAATAGAGAGACAGAGTATCAGCTTATATAGGGAAATTAAAGATGTGTAAGCCACTATGATTTTTATAAATGCTTACGGCTAAAGAGATACATATATCATTAAAGTATAAAAATGAGGGACTGCTAATATTTCTGAAGGAATCGAACGTTTTAAAAGAGAATATAGAAGAGAGAAGTTCAGCTGCTGAACGTGGAACAGCAGCTGTTTGAATAGGAGAAATGACGATCATTTGTTAAAAGAAATACGCAATGAAAATTGAAATAAAATTTTTTTAATATAGCCTTTACAAATGATTAAAACCTGTATATAATAATCTTTGTCGGATCGAGAGATTCCTACATAGTGGAGGATTAGCTCAGCTGGGAGAGCATCTGCCTTACAAGCAGAGGGTCGGCGGTTCGAGCCCGTCATCCTCCACCATATTTATTCTTACATAATGTTAGGATAGATAAAGCCGGTGTAGCTCAACTGGTAGAGCAACTGACTTGTAATCAGTAGGTTGGGGGTTCAAGTCCTCTTGCCGGCACCACTTTCATATGGTAAGATAGACAAGTCGCTTTTAAAGCGAGCCATTAGCTCAGTTGGTAGAGCATCTGACTTTTAATCAGAGGGTCGAAGGTTCGAGTCCTTCATGGCTCACCATGTTTCATGCGGGTGTGGCGGAATTGGCAGACGCGCTAGACTTAGGATCTAGTGTCTTTATGACGTGGGGGTTCAAGTCCCTTCACCCGCATTGCCAAATAAAATAAAGAAATCCTGTAATGCGGAAGTAGTTCAGTGGTAGAACACCACCTTGCCAAGGTGGGGGTCGCGGGTTCGAATCCCGTCTTCCGCTTATACCATCCACGCCGGGGTGGTGGAATTGGCAGACACACAGGACTTAAAATCCTGCGGTAGGTGACTACCGTGCCGGTTCAAGTCCGGCCCTCGGCATTATAAATAAGCGCCCGTAGCTCAATTGGATAGAGCGTTTGACTACGGATCAAAAGGTTAGGGGTTCGACTCCTCTCGGGCGCGCCATTAAGATCGGGAAGTAGCTCAGCTTGGTAGAGCACTTGGTTTGGGACCAAGGGGTCGCAGGTTCGAATCCTGTCTTCCCGACCATCTTTTATGGGGCCTTAGCTCAGCTGGGAGAGCGCCTGCCTTGCACGCAGGAGGTCAGCGGTTCGATCCCGCTAGGCTCCACTTTTTAAAAGATTATTTTGATCATGGCGGTGTAGCTCAGCTGGCTAGAGCGTACGGTTCATACCCGTGAGGTCGGGGGTTCGATCCCCTCCGCCGCTATAAAGGACCTTTAGCTCAGTTGGTTAGAGCAGACGGCTCATAACCGTCCGGTCGTAGGTTCGAGTCCTACAAGGTCCACCATCTATACGGAGGAATACCCAAGTCCGGCTGAAGGGATCGGTCTTGAAAACCGACAGGGGTGTCAAAGCCCGCGGGGGTTCGAATCCCTCTTCCTCCGCCATATTTTTTAAAACCCATATCATCGCGGGGTGGAGCAGTTCGGTAGCTCGTCGGGCTCATAACCCGAAGGTCGCAGGTTCAAATCCTGCCCCCGCAACCAAAATGGTCCGGTAGTTCAGTTGGTTAGAATGCCTGCCTGTCACGCAGGAGGTCGCGGGTTCGAGTCCCGTCCGGACCGCCATTTTTCAAAAGAATACTTGGCTCGGTAGCTCAGTTGGTAGAGCAACGGACTGAAAATCCGTGTGTCGGCGGTTCGATTCCGTCCCGAGCCACTTTTATCAAAATATTCATAGTATGGCGGTTGTGGCGAAGTGGTTAACGCACCAGATTGTGGCTCTGGCACTCGTGGGTTCGATTCCCATCAATCGCCCCATACATATTTTTGCGGGTGTAGTTTAGTGGTAAAACCTCAGCCTTCCAAGCTGATGTCGTGGGTTCGATTCCCATCACCCGCTCCATTTGTATATCTGTTCATGGGCCTGTAGCTCAGCTGGTTAGAGCGCACGCCTGATAAGCGTGAGGTCGGTGGTTCGAGTCCACTCAGGCCCACCATGATCTTCCGCAGTAGCTCAGTGGTAGAGCTATCGGCTGTTAACCGATCGGTCGTAGGTTCGAATCCTACCTGCGGAGCCAAATGGAGAAGTACTCAAGTGGCTGAAGAGGCGCCCCTGCTAAGGGTGTAGGTCGCGTAAGCGGCGCGAGGGTTCAAATCCCTCCTTCTCCGCCATTGATCTGGCCCGTTGGTCAAGCGGTTAAGACACCGCCCTTTCACGGCGGTAACACGGGTTCGAATCCCGTACGGGTCATTTTTAAAAGAGATCTTGTCAAAGATCTCTTTTTTATTTTCTCCAAAACGAAAGACCGCATCATGGCGGTCTTTTTTTACATATTCATGGAATAGATCGTATAAGACAAGTATGTGGCAAAGAAGCCCCATAAGACATAAGGAATCAGTAAAATTGGAATGACTTTGCTTAGTTTACGTGAGACGATGACAAGTGCAAGTGCTGTCAGTGCGACGAGCAGGCAGTCGATTGTAGCTGCAAACAAATCCTTTTGTGTAAATTGAAAAAAGCTAAAGGCTTGATTGAAAACATAATTTAAAAGGAAAAGAATCCAAAATGGTAAAGTGATTTTTTGGAACCCATATTTTCCATAAATGATCGCTGCGGACAATGAGATGAGTGCAAATAAGACAGCCCACACAGCAGCAATGACACCGCCACCAGGCGTCCATTCTGGTTTATTCAATGCGTCATACCATTCTCTGTCGATCGGGAACAAGAATCCGGCAATAGAGAATAGTGCGTATGTAATAAAGAAGACGACAATCGCCCAAATGATACTTTTTCTAGCCATCAAGAATCTCCTCCAATCAAATTCACTCTTAAAATGATTTCCCAATAATTACATGATATAAACATAAAGCCCCCAATATGAGGGGACTAATGATTTTCTTCTGTATAAGGTTCTTCCTCGTACGGTTTCAAGTCACCAAATACCGTCATGACACCTTCTTCGTCTAATGCTTCTTCATAGGCCTCGTGTGCTTTGTTCGGATACACCTTGCTGGCTTTTCCTTCAATATCAGCAGCTGCGAATCCTTCGTAGTCCTCCACATAATCTTCATCTTCTGATTGTGTATACACATCATCGTATGTTAGAGGAGGGAATTCCATATCAGACGGGGTCTCAGAGTTTCCGTAGCGTTCTACGTCTTGGTAGGCATCCTCTCCATCGTACGCAGCACTTTCTTCATTTTCAAATTGTCCCGCGGGAGGACTTAATAAATCCTCTTCAATCGGACGGTTTTGTGAAACGGTCTGTCCTTTTGAATGCTCTGTGCATGTGACGGCAGTAGGCAGGGCTTCTAAGCGTTCCTTTGGAATAGGGGCTTTACAGACCTTGCACAGACCATAAGAGCCGTCTGCAATGGCTTGGAGTGCTTCATTGATGTCTAACATATGTTCATGTTCCAAGCTGTTTAAAGCAATATCTTTCCCCCGCTCGAACAGCTCTGTCCCTTGATCACCCGGGTGGTTATCATAGGCAGACAATTCACCGATCGAATCGTAAGGAAAGGATACTTTCTGTTCATCGTCATGGCTTTTGGCTTCAAGTTCTTTCTTTTCATCGAGAAGGCGCTGCTTCAAATGATGTAATTCGTCTTTAGACAACAAAGCGATCATCCTTTCATATCAAACATATTGTTAGTATGAGCAATTTTGTATGTAAGACTAGTTCCAATTTGAAGCAATTCCTTATTAAAAAAACGCCTGCGGCTGCAGGCGTTCTTTGTTACGCGATATAGTATTGTAAGATCAAAGCGATCGTCAGCAGAAAACCAAAAAATGTATTGGTTTGAGCTGTAGATTTCATGGCATTCATTAATTCAATCGGTTTTTCTTTTTGTTTAAACTCTTTAATGGCTGTATAGGCTTTTGGCACACTGAGTAAAACAAGAAGACTCCAAAGGCCGACGATATCTGTGAAGATATAAACAAAAATGAGTACATATGATACCAAAAACATGGAAAGTAAAATGTTCACTGCAGCTTTGCGTCCAGCAAGAATGGCAAGTGTTCTTCGTCCATTTTCCTTGTCCCCGTCTAAATCACGGATATTGTTCGACAGTAAGATGGCACCAACTAAAATAGAAATTGGTAGTGAGACGAGAACAGCTTTAGACGTCAGTGTGCCTGTTTGGATATAGAAACTAATCAGGATGATTCCTAATCCCATAAAAGCACCTGAAACAAGTTCTCCAAACGGTGTATATGCAATTGGTACAGGGCCGCCAGTATAGAAATAGCCTGCTGCCATACAAATAAGACCTATTAGTGCAATCCACCAGCTAGACATCATGCAAATATATACCCCAAGTAATAAAGAAACCGCAAATAGTGCATAAGCGAGGGTGAGGACTGTCTTTGGCTTCACACCGTTTCTTACAATGGCTCCGCCGATGCCGACAGATTTCTCGTTGTCCAGCCCGCGAACATAATCAAAGTACTCATTAAACATGTTTGTTGCGATTTGGATAAACATAGATGCAAACAGCATGGCTAAAAATAGCCCAACATGTATTTGACCACTTGGAAGTGCTAAAACAGTTCCTAAAGTAACGGGAATAAATGCCGCTGTTAGTGTATGCGGTCGTAGTAAATTCCACCAAATTCGCCAGTTTTTATCAGGCTTTATTGGTGAAAGCTGATCTGATATCGATTGATGCTGCATAAAATATACTCCTTTAAATAAAAAAATACGTACACGTCCAAATTCCAGTTTAGCAAAGTTCAAAAAGGTGTCAATATATTGATGCGATGAATCGGGAAAAAGATGTTTGCTAATCGTTGCCATATCGAAGGAAAGCTTGATTTTAGAAACAGGTCCTGCCATTTTACCTTAGATGCTCTCGTTTCAATAAGCAGGAGCGAAAAAATCTTGAAAGCGTGATATAATAAGGATTCGAGGTTTTAAAAGCTGTTTTCTTTACTAAGTTCATCTGTTAAGGTTTATAATAGAAAAGCAGGTCATTCGACATATTCGAATGTTCATGTATTTTTTCATTATGGGTTTTATTTTTTTATGTTATTTCATGGATTTTGGAGGAATGTATCATGGTGACAACAGTGCAAAGTACTTTCCGGCAGGAAGCGCTCGCGACATTAGAAGAAGCGAATAACGTCAACCATGCTGTTTTGATAAGCTACTCCAGAAGAGTTGACGATCTGGATCCTCTTGCCTTTTTCCAAAGCGGCGAAGCGGATTTTTTAGGCGAGCGGTTTTTTTGGTCTGATCCAGAAAGCCAAATGATATTTTCTGGACTTGGCAGAGCGGCCGTCATTAAATCATCTGAGCAAGACAAGGAACGATTCGATATAGTCCATCAAGAATGGGAACAGCTAAAGCAGCACATGTTCCATTTTCATGATGAGAAGGAGTTAAAGCAAGCGGCTGTTGGTCCGCTTTTATTTGGAGGATTCTCGTTTGATCCGCACGAAGAGAAGGCGCGTCATTGGGAAGCATTTGGCGAGGCTCATTTTTTTGTGCCATCGATCATGCTGACTGTTTCAAAAGAAGGCAGCTTTCTTACGATCAATGAGTGGAAGCAGGTGGACGGGAATGTTCATCAGCTTATTCAAGAATTAGAACAAAAGGCCTCTCGTTTCGAGACATTACCAGTACGGACTGGTGGACAAGCTGAACTTGTTCATATGGAAGAGCTGGATGTGAACGAATGGATGAAGGCGATCCAAGAAGCGACAGACCACATTCGTGCAAACGAATATGAAAAGGTTGTTTTAGCAAGAGAAGTCTTGCTTCACTATAAAAATCAAATTGAACTTGCTCC
This sequence comes from Bacillus sp. FSL P2-0069, assembly GCF_038593315.1. Lineage (NCBI taxonomy): Bacteria > Bacillati > Bacillota > Bacilli > Caryophanales > Bacillaceae > Bacillus > Bacillus sp. FSL P2-0069. The sequence goes on along the minus strand of NZ_CP151984.1, from coordinate 2,693,022 downwards.
ACTATTAGCAGAATTATTAAAGCATCAAACAACAAGTTATGTATTTGCGGTTGAACAGGGAAGACAAGCATTTGTCGGAGCAACGCCGGAACGCTTAGTGAAAAAAAGCGGCGGAGAGGTCTTTTCATCCTGTTTAGCAGGTTCCATTGTTCGCGGAAAAGATGAAGCGGAGGATCACGCATTAGGCGAGGAACTGCTGCATGATGAGAAGAATTTGATTGAACATCAAATTGTCGTCAATATGATTGAGCAAGCATTTAAAGCGAATTGCCTTCATGTGCATAAACCAAATCAACCAATTCTTTATAAAACAAAAAACATTCAGCATTTGTTTACACCGATTGTGGGAGAAATTAAAAGCAGCTGTTCCCTTTTTTCATTAATTGAGCAGCTTCATCCGACGCCGGCACTAGGCGGATATCCGAAGGAAAAGGCTATAGAAGTGATTCGTGAAATCGAACCGCTTAAGCGCGGCTGGTATGCAGCGCCGGTAGGCTGGATTGATTCTCAGGATAATGGAGAATTTGCTGTAGCCATTCGGTCAGGTCTTATTGAGGAAGATCATGTTCGTTTATTCGCTGGCTGCGGAATTGTAGAGGATTCCCTTGCAAAGCAGGAGTATGAGGAAACACAAGTGAAGTTAAGACCAATGCTGTCTGCTCTTGGAGGTCATCCTATTGAATAATCACATCATGACAACATATATAGGCAGATTGATGGATGAATTCGTCCAAGGTGGTGTGAAAGAGGCAGTTGTCTGTCCAGGTTCTCGTTCAACTCCGCTTGCGATGCTGGCTCTTGCTCATCAAGACATCCATGTCCATGTTTTAGTGGACGAACGGTCTGCTGCTTTTTATGCGCTTGGTCTTGCAAAAGCAAGTCAATCACCAGTGCTGCTTATTTGTACATCAGGTACAGCAGCTGCTAATTTTTATCCAGCCATTGTAGAGGCGCATTATTCTCGTGTACCTCTTATTGTTTTAACTGCTGATCGGCCGCACGAATTGAGGGAAGTTGGAGCACCTCAAGCGATTGATCAGCAATTCTTATTCGGTAAGTTTGTTAAATGGTTCACAGACTTAGCTCTGCCAGAGGAAAGTCAAACAATGCTGCGATATGTTCAGACAGCAGCTGCGAGAGCAAATCACATGTCGATGCAGGAACCAAAGGGGCCTGTACAGATTAATGTACCTCTGAGAGAACCATTGCTTCCTGATCTGTCTATTGATCCTTTCGCGAGAGAAGAATCAGACACGAAAAAGGTATTAGCATCAGGTCAGACTTTCCCAAATGATCGAGTGATGTCTGAAATCGTAACCGTCATGAACCATTCCAAAAAGGGACTGATTGTGGCTGGTGAACTTCATACACAGGAAGAAAAAGAGGCAGTTTTACGCCTTTCGAAAGCTCTGCATTTACCTATTTTAGCTGACCCGCTGTCTCTTTTGCGCAACGGACATGAAAATGAAGATCTGATTATCGATGCGTATGATTCTTTATTAAAAGATGAAGCATTACAGCAGCACCTCTTGCCGGATATGGTCATTCGCTTTGGACCGATGCCTGTATCTAAGCCCTTATTCAAGTGGCTGGAAAACCATGCGGAAGTGAAGCAGATTGTTGTAGATGCAGCCGGAGGTTTTCGTGATCCTGGGTTAAGTGCTTCATACGTCATTGAAAGTACTGTGTCTGCTTTTGTAGAAGCAGCATTAAATCAAGCAGTACAACGTAAAGAGACAAGCTTCTTAAACTGCTGGCAGAATGCTAATTCTTCATTCAGAACGCATGCAGCCCGCTATTCAGATGAGGATTTGTCCTTTGAAGGGAATGTGTACCGTCAGCTTCAGCACCTCTTGCCAAAGGAGAGTGTCCTTTTTATCGGAAATAGTATGCCGATTCGTGATGTAGATACATTTTTTGAAACTCAGTCCAAGCCTTTTCGAATGATGGCCAATCGCGGAGCAAATGGCATTGACGGCGTTGTGTCCACAGCACTTGGCACGTATGCAGCATTGAAGCAGCCAGTCACTTTAGTCATTGGAGATTTATCATTTTACCATGATATGAACGGTCTGCTTGCAGCTAAGCTGATGGACATTCCGCTGACAGTTGTTTTGATAAACAATGATGGGGGAGGTATCTTTTCTTTCCTTCCGCAGGCGTCTGATGAACCGTATTATGAAAAGCTCTTCGGTACGCCGACAGGACTGAATTTTGAGTATGCATCGAAGTTATATGGGGGAACCTATTCGAAACCGGCAACGAAACAAGAGTTACATGATGTGTACAAGGCGCATATCGATGAACCTGGTCTTCATTTAATTGAAATTGAAACAGATCGTCATTCCCGTGTAGACAAGCATCGTCAAATGATGGATGACATATTGGAAGAAGTGAAAAAAGAATGCCTTCTCTCATCATAAGAATGCGTGATGGGGTAGCGTACGAAGTGGTGGACCAGAACCCTTCGGCAGCAAATGCTACACTATGCTTACACGGATTCACTGGAAGTGCAGCGTCTTGGACGTTCTTGAATGCTTATTTGGAGAATACAAGACTGATTCAGGTCAGCTTGCTCGGACATGGGCGTACGGACTCGCCAGAAAGTGTGAGAAGATATGCAATGTCTCAGCAGCTGGCAGATCTTGTAGAGATTTTAAACCAATTAAAGCTTCACAAAGTGAATATTCTCGGATATTCTATGGGAGGACGTATTGCTTTATCATTTGCCGCTCGTTATCCAGATCGTGTCAATAAATTGATCCTTGAGAGTACGTCTCCTGGGCTTCGCACTTTTAAAGAGCGGATGGCAAGACTAAAGCATGATCATCAGCTTGCTCAAAAGATTAGACATGAAGGCTTAGTGAAGTTTGTGGATTTTTGGGAAAGCATTCCTTTGTTTGCGTCTCAGAAAACTTTATCAGCTGAAAGGCAGACTGAGCTGAGAGAGGGAAGACTCAAAGCCAATCCTCTTGGACTGGCTCGCAGCTTAGAAGGAATTGGAACAGGTTCACAGCCGTCTGTTTGGAAGGCGTTAAAGCATATTCATTTGCCTGCTTTGTTCATTTGCGGAACGCTTGATGAAAAGTTCTGCCATATCGGCAAACGTATGCAGCAGGAGCTGAAAGGAAGTCAATTCATTTTGGCTGAGCATGCCGGGCATACAGTTCATGTGGAACAACCACATTTTTTTGGTAAAATAGTAAGTGAGTTTATTTTAGAGCAAGATTAGAGGAGGAAATATTGATGGCTATTGAATGGCAAACAGAGCGTCAGTATGACGAAATTTTATATGAAACGTACAATGGGATCGCAAAGATTACGATTAATCGTCCACACGTACATAACGCGTTTACCCCAAAGACTGTTAGTGAATTAATTGATGCATTTTCACGGGCTCGTGATAATTCAGAAGTTGGTGTAATTGTTCTTGCAGGTGCTGGCGGAAAAGCATTCTGTTCTGGTGGAGACCAAAAAGTTCGCGGCCATGGCGGTTATGTAGGAGACGATCAAATTCCACGTCTAAATGTATTAGATTTGCAGCGTTTGATTCGTGTCATTCCAAAACCAGTTATCGCAATGGTAGCAGGTTACGCGATTGGCGGAGGACACGTTCTTCACGTTGTGTGTGACCTGACGATTGCAGCAGATAATGCGATTTTTGGACAAACAGGTCCAAAAGTAGGCAGCTTTGATGCTGGTTATGGTTCAGGCTACCTTGCACGTATTGTTGGTCATAAGAAAGCAAGAGAAATCTGGTACTTATGCCGTCAATACAATGCACAAGAAGCGCTTGATATGGGACTTGTTAACACAGTTGTCCCATTAGATCAGCTTGAAGAGGAAACGGTGAAGTGGTGTGAGGAGATGCTAGAAAAGAGCCCGACTGCTTTACGATTCTTGAAGGCTGCATTTAACGCAGATACGGATGGATTAGCTGGAATTCAACAATTTGCAGGAGATGCGACACTTCTTTATTACACAACAGATGAAGCAAAAGAAGGACGCGATTCCTTTAAGGAAAAACGCAAGCCGGACTTCGGCCAGTTCCCGCGTTTCCCTTGATTCAATGATATCAATGAACAACAGCTTAGTGCATCAGACTAAGCTGTTTTCTTTTACAAAAAGGAGGTGTCATGATGAAGCAACCTAATTGGCTGCTGCACCGTGCCTATTTAACGCCAGATCGAGTCGCACTCATTTATCAAGAGAAGGAGTGGACATTTCACGAATTAGCTCAAGAAGCGGAAGTGCTTTCAAATAGACTTGCTCAGGCATCATTGAAAAAAGGGGAAACGGTTGCGCTTTTGATGAACAATCATCCTCATATGGTGATGCTTGTACATGCCTGTTTTTTATTAGGGTTAAAAATTGTGCTATTAAATAATAAGCTGACAAAAGCTGAAAGGCGCTATCAGCTAGAAGATGCAAAAGCCGCGGCGTTATTAACAGAATCTAGTTATGCAAGCGATCATGAGGGTGATTTACCCGTTTATACAATGGAAACTTTACCTGAACCAGGGCAAGGCCATATCAACAAGATCGAGAGTGAATTTGATTTGAATGAAACAGCAACCATCATGTATACATCTGGGACAACAGGACGTCCAAAAGGGGTAGAGCAAACGTATGGCAATCATTTTCATAGTGCTGTATCCTCTGCACTGAATCTGGGTCTCAGAGAGGATGACCGCTGGCTCATTGCCCTGCCTCTTTTTCATATTAGCGGCTTATCTGCTTTATTTAAGTCTGTGATATATGGAATGACAGTCGTGCTTCATCAGAAGTTTGACGTCGATGAAGTAAAGGATTCTATTGAAAGGCATCGTGTGACGATGATTTCCGTTGTGCAGACGATGTTATCTCGTTTATTAAGCAGATTGGCAGAATGTCCATCTTCTTTGCGCTGTCTTTTATTAGGAGGAGGCCCTGCGCCTTATGCGATGCTCCAAGAAAGCAAAGAGAAGGGCTTTCCTGTCTTTCAATCGTACGGGATGACGGAAACCTGTTCACAAATTGTGACCCTTGCGCCCGAATTTAGTGTAGAGAAGCTTGGTTCAGCGGGAAAACCTCTTTTTGGGTGTGAGCTGAAAATTCAAGACGGTGATCGCATTTGCCGTCCTTTTGAGCATGGCGAAATTATGGTGAAAGGTGCAAATGTGATGAAAGGATACCTTTACCGTGAAGAAGCGACCGCGGCTGCCTTTGATGAGGGCTGGCTGAAAACGGGTGATATTGGCTATGTGGATGAGGAAGGGTTCTTATTTGTGCTTGACCGCCGTTCAGATTTAATTATTTCTGGCGGAGAAAATATTTATCCTGCGGAAATTGAAGCGGTTCTGCTAACACATCCGCATGTAAAGGAAGCCGGAGTAACGGGTATGTATGATGATAGATGGGGAGAGGTACCTGCTGCTTTCCTTGTAACAGATGATAAGATACCGGAGAATGAGCTCTATGCTTTATGTGGGTCGCATTTAGCCAAATATAAATGGCCCGCCGCTTTTCACTTTGTGGACGAGCTGCCAAGAAATGCGTCGAATAAATTGCAAAGGCATAGACTCAGATCAAAGGGGTTTTCAAATGATTCAAATTGAACGAGTAATTTTATATCATGTCACGATGAAGCTTAAACAGCCATTTACAACAAGTCTTGGAACCATTTCAGAGCGTGAGTTTATTATTGTTGAAGTCAAAGATCAGACAGGATTGACTGGATGGGGAGAAGTATCTGCTTTTTCTTCTCCGTGGTATACAGAAGAAACAATTGAGACTTGCTATCATATGCTGAGGGCTTTCTTTATCCCGAACGTGCTGACGCGCACCTTTACACATCCTTCAGAAATCCCTGACAGTCTGTATCATTTTAAAGGCAATAGGATGGCGAAAGCAGGCATTGAAGCGGCTGTTTGGGATATTTATGCGAAGCGTGAGAATAAGTCTTTACGCGATGTATTAGGCGGTACAAAAGATAGAATACCATCTGGTGTTGTGGCGGGGTTAGGCCCTATTGACGATATGCTTGAGCAAATTCAGCAATTTGTTGATCAAGGCTATCAGCGGGTGAAGGTGAAAATTAAACCGGGACAAGATATTGGACTTCTTCAAAAGATCAGAGAGTCTTTTCCTGATCTGCCATTAATGGCAGATGCAAACTCTGCTTATGAATTAAAAGATATTAGCAAGCTTAAGCAGCTCGATGATATTCGTTTATTAATGATTGAACAGCCTCTAGCTGCAGATGATATTGTGGACCACCGCCATTTGCAAAAGCATTTAAAAACGCCGATTTGTTTAGATGAAAGTATTTGTTCTTTAGATGATGCTAGAAAAGCTGTAGAGCTTGGCAGCTGTCAAATTATTAATGTGAAGCCTTCACGAGTTGGCGGACTGACAGAGGCTCTTAAAATTCATACGTTTTGTAAGGAGAATCAAATTCCATTATGGTGCGGAGGGATGATTGAAACAGGTATTTCCCGAGCGCAGAACGTGGCACTTGCTTCGCTTCCTCAATTTACGATTCCCGGTGATATTTCAGCTTCGTCAAAATTTTGGGAGCAGGATATCATTTTTCCTGAAATTAAGGTTGAAAATGGGTTTATTGAGGTGCCTCGCTCCCCAGGAATGGGCGTGGAAGTTGATTACCAAGCGCTCCGTTCGTTTTCAGATAAAATCGACGTGTTTACAAAACATGATTTTGTGAGATAAAAACGAAGGAATCACCTTTTGCATCCACAATAGAATCTAGGTATAGTGAGAGAAAGTTTTTCCTTCCTGTCTGAACAAAAAAGAAAGAGCGGTGATCCGCTCTTTCTTACTCTTCAACCAGCTCGCTGTCATAAGCAAGCTGTCCGATATACTGATGAATTTCATTTGGCATGTTTGATGCATGTCCATATTCATAATCCCAAAGATTTAAAAAGGAGTGAGCGGCTTGGTGGAATGCGTCTTCATCCGCGTCATGAATTTCGTCAAAAAACGTTTGAAGCAGCCGATCATGTTTCAAAATGAAGCGCCTCCTTTAATGAGACTTAAAGGTCTTGTGGTTTAAACGTTTTACAATCCGTTTCTTCGCTTTTCTCAGCCGTATTTCCTGTGTGGCTGACGACATAGATTGCATCTGCACCACAGCGGTTTCCAGCATTCCAATAGGAACAGTTATTGACTTCACAAAGGATTTTTTGACTCATACAGATGACCTCCTTTTGAGTATGTCTTTCATCTATAATGTAACCGAAATGAAGCTCGTCCATTCATGTTAATCTTCCTGACGAATATAGCGCTTATCCTTCATAAATAATTTCCAGAAGAAATAAAATCCGGGAAACAAGATGATAAAACCTACAATATAGGTGATAAATAATGCCCTAAATGTGACAGGGTCTGTAAATCCAGACATGATTGTAATATCTGGATAAGCCATGTAAGGCAAATGGGCACGTCCATACACATAGCTTGCTAAGAAATATTGAATGGTAATCGCAATGACGGCAAGGCGTGGTCTTCCTTTCCGGTGCTTAAACCGGCTGTTTGGTAAAAATAGAGCCAGTCCTGCGAGCAGAAACATTAGGAGAGATACAAGAAGAATAGGGATGTTCTGCATCATTTTTGTGAACAGCCAATTGGCCTCGCTTCGTAATGTCAGCATGATAAAAAAGGCCATCATAAGTGAAAGTGGACCCGTAATGAGCGCTCCTCTTCTATAAATGCTGTAAGCTTCATCTTCATCAGCTACATTAGAGAAATCAGCTAAAAGCAAGGACGAAAGGAAAAGGGTGCTGAAAATGGCAAAGCCGACAAAAGAATAGACATTTGCACTTGTAAAGACCAGTCCAAGATCTAATGAGTAGGCGTTGTTCTCCTGAAAGATAAAGCCACCATGGGTGATTGGGAGAACCATGATCAGGATGGACGGAATGATAAAGCCGCTGATCCCTGAAATATACGTCACCGCTTTTCGGTATTTCTTAGGCAGTGAATGAGAAAACACGAGAAACCCGCTTCGCAGTGCAAGAAGTAATAATATGATGCTGCCGGGTATTAATAAAACGGTGCCAAGTACAAAGGTCGCACCTGGAAACAGGCTGAACAATGCGACAACGATGGCGACAATAAAGACGTTTGTCACTTCCCATGTTGGAGAAAGGTACTTATTTGCGATATTAGCGGCTTTTGTTTGTTCTCTATTCATATAAATCATCGACCAAAATCCTGCTCCGAAATCCATTGATGCCATCACTGCATAGATAAAAACGAATCCCCATAAGATGGTGATTGCAATGAGCGCATCAGTTGTAACATCCATTTGCATCAAGATCGCTCCTTTTTTAAGATTCTGTTAACCGTAGGTCTTCTTCAATCGTATTTTTTCTAAAGTAGTACGTCAGCACAATAACGGTTGCTATGCCTAAGATGAGATAGACAATGGCAAAAAGGATAAAAAGTGTTCCGATCGAGCCAGATGATGTGACAACCTCGGAGGTTTTGAGCATTCGATAAATGACCCATGGCTGGCGGCCTGTACAAGCAAAGATCCAGCCAAATTCAATAGCCAAAAGACTAAGAGGCCCGCCGAATAAGTAAAGAAAAAGAAGCCACTTCGGAAATTTGTCCCGTTTTAAAATTTTACGGTAAAGCAGGGCTAATACCGCAAATAGAATGAGCACCGATCCAATAATGACCATGCCGTTAAATAATGTGTGTATAAATAAAGGCGGCCACTCGTCACGAGGAAAATCATTTAAGCCTTTGACCACTGTATCAAAGCTATTTCCTGCCAGAAAACTGAGCGCCCAAGGAATTTCGATCGCACCTTTAATTTCCTGCGAATCAGCATCCGTAAAACCACCTATTGCAAGAGGCGCATGTGATTGCGTTTCAAATAAACCTTCAGCTCCAGCCAGCTTTTCAGGCTGATATTCATACAGAAGCTGAGCGGATTCGTGGCCATTTAAGGCTGTTAGAAAGGAGAAAAGTCCTCCTACAATGAGTCCAAGAAAAAGGGCTTTTCGATGAAATGTATAGAGCTTCTCATTTTTTCTCGTTTTGAGCATTTTAAAAGCTGCAACTGAAGCAATCACAAAAGCACCTGTTGTAAAAGCAGACAGCACAACATGTGTAGCAGTTACAGCAAAGCTTGGATTGAAAAAGGCCTTCCAAGGCTCGATATTTGTGATTTCTCCATTCACCATCTGAAAGCCAGCAGGTGTCCCTTCAAAAGCATGTACGTTTGTAATTAGAATCGCTGATGCAGCTGCACCAATGACGATAAAAATAACGGTAATGATGCGCATTGCATTTGATAGGCGATCCGCTGCGTACACATAAATAGACATAAATAATGCTTCTATAAAGAACGCATAAATTTCAATCTGGAATGGCAGTGACATGACCTTTCCGATAACCTCCATAAAACCTGGCCATAAAAGGGCAAGCTGCGTACCAGCAATTGTACCTGTTGGAATGGCGACCCCTAACAGAACAGCCTGTGCTTTTGTCCACCGCTTGGCCATGATGGCATAATGAGGGTCCTTCGTTTTTTGAAAGATGAGTTCAGCTAACAAAATCATTAGCGGGATGCCAACGCCAAGCGAGGCATAAATAATATGAAAGCCCATGGTTGTGCCGAACAGGCTTCTAGCTAAAACGAGATCAGTCAATTTTTTCTCCGCCTTTCTTATCGCTTCTCTTTTTCATGATGCTTATTATTCTCCACCATTTTTAGATTATTCTTCCTGACTAAGAAAGCTTGTTTTTTGACAAGTTGTAAAAGAGGGAGTAGAATATAAATATAAAACGTAACCATTACGTTTTATTAACGAAAGGAGTTTTGACATTGAAAAGAGATATTCATCCAACCTCACATGAAGTTGTATTTATGGACGTAAACAGCGGTTACCGCTTCTTGAGTAGATCAACAAAGACATCAAACGAGACAGTAGAGTGGGAAGATGGGAAAACGTATCCTGTCATTAAAGTAGAAACAAGCTCTGATACGCATCCTTTTTATACAGGGCGCCAAAAATTCGGAGAAAAAGGTGGAAGAGCCGAGCAGTTTAAGAAAAAATATCAAATGTAATCAAAAAAGCACGCCTGATAACGGTGTGCTTTTTTTGACAGTAAAAAACCCCGGGTGATCAGCCGGGGTTCAAAGCATTAATCATTTAAAGCGGTGTTTAAGGTCTTTAAGTTTTGTTTCATTAAGCTGACGTAGCTTTCGCCGTTTTTGGCATCATCTTCAGTAATGGATTCTAGATTTTTAAGGGTCAAGCTTTTTGCCCCAATTTCACTGCGGATTGTATCTGATACTTTGCTGCTGACGTTGTTTTCAAAAATAACGTATTGAATGTGATGCTTTTCCGCTTTTTGTACAATGTTTTCGAGCTGTTTTTGTGATGGCTCTTCAGAAGCGGATAACCCTAAAACACTGATTTGCTCAATGCCATAGCGCTTTTCCCAATAACCATAAGCTGCGTGAGAAACTAGGATTTCTTTATGTTTCGCTTTAGATAACGTTGTTTTGAATTCTTGATCTAATGATTGTAAATCTTTTTTTAGATGTTCATAGTTTTTTGTGTATTCATCTTTATGATCTGGATCTAATGAGACGAGTGTGTCTTTAATGTTTTTCGCCATTTGCTGCGCATAAACCGGGTCTAACCATGCATGAGGGTCCTTATCTCCGTGATCGTGCCCGTCATGATCATGGTCTTCAGCTTCATGGTCATGATCTTCGCCTTCTTCATGTGCATGTTCTTCATTTGTCGATAACAATTTGATGCCTTCGGCTGCTTTGACTGTTTTCACACCTTGGTCTTTTAAAGTGGCAGCAGTTTTGTCTGCGAATGCTTCAGCCCCTGTGCCGCTGTAGATAAAGGCATCACCTTCAGCCATTTCAACCATTGTTTTTGAACTTGGTTCAAAGCTGTGAGCATCTGCATTTGCAGGATACACGCTTTGAGCATGAACGTGAGAGCCGCCAATTTTTTCAGTAAAATCTTGGATTGGGAAGATCGTGGTGTAAATGATTAGTTTCCCGTCTGCCTTACCTTTTGAAGCATTCGTGCCCGCACTGCTTGAGCAAGCGGCAAGACCGATCGCGAATAAAGCAGCTGTTAAAATAAAAAAGATTTTTTTCATGTAGAAAATGTCTCCTCTCAATCTAATAGATAGAAATGATTACGATTTAATGTCCTGAGTTATTGTATCGTAATAATTACGATTTGAAAAGAGGAAAATAAAAAATTTTCGTCAGCAGATGTTTCCTCTAAAAAAAATAAGCTGCAAAACGTGACGAAATTTCTTACATTGTGCTATATTTATTTTTAAAAAAAGATAAAGGAATGGACAAACGTATGAAACTTTTAGATGAAATCATCGAATATAATCAACAATTTATTGAAGAAAAGAAATACGAAGAATTTACAACAACAAAGTTTCCACAGAAAAAAGCTGTCATTCTATCGTGTATGGATACAAGACTTGTTGAACTGCTTCCGCGTGCCATGAACATGAAAAATGGTGATATTAAGATTGTCAAAAGTGCTGGGGCGCTTGTTTCTCATCCATTTGGAAGTATTATGCGAAGCATTTTAGTTGCTGTTTACGAATTAAATGCTGACGAGGTATATGTCATTGGGCATCATGATTGCGGGATGAGTAAAATAGACAGCCAGACACTTTTAAATAAAGCCGTTGAGCGCGGTATTCCAGAAAAACGTATTGAAGTACTGGAATACTCAGGAATTGATTTTAAACAGTGGCTCAAAAGCTTTAGTTCAGTCGAAGAGAGCGTGAAGGACAGTGTGTCCGTAGTGAAAAATCACCCGCTTCTTCCATCAGATGTACCTGTACACGGGCTTGTCATTGATCCTGGAACAGGGAAGCTTGACTTAGTTGTCAACGGATATGAAGAAAAGTAAGTTATTTTTCCTTTTTAGGCGGAACAGGATCGATGCCGCCAGGATGAAGCGGATGACATTTCAAAATCCGTTTTATGGTGAGCCAGCCGCCCTTGACCGCGCCATGCGTTTTGATCGCCTCTAGTCCATAGTTTGAGCATGTTGGATAAAACCGGCAGCTTGGCGGTGTAAGAGGGGAAATACATTTTTGATAAAAGCGTATTATGCCGATAAAAATTTGTTTCATAGAGGTTCCTCCTTGTCTGTCTTCCACAGTATAAGAAAAAAGAACAAGGAAGGAAAGTTTTATAAACTAAACTGGTCGGAGAAATATGTTATAATATAGGAAATTGCAATTATAGGAGTGGTGATTATGCCTTCAGTCGAAAGCTTTGAACTTGATCATAATGCTGTAAAAGCGCCATATGTTCGTCATTGCGGCGTTCATAAAGTGGGATCAGATGGGGAAGTAAATAAATTCGATATTCGTTTTTGTCAGCCCAACAAGCAGGCGATGAAACCTGATACGATTCATACATTAGAGCATTTGCTTGCGTTTAATATTAGAACACACTCAGAGAAATATGATCATTTTGATATCATTGATATTTCTCCAATGGGCTGCCAGACAGGCTACTATTTAGTTGTCAGTGGTGCACCAACTCCAAAAGAGATCGTTGAACTTCTTGATGCAACATTCAAGGATGCGGTTGAAGTAACAGAAATTCCTGCTGCAAACGAAGAGCAATGCGGACAAGCGAAGCTTCATGATCTTGAAGGGGCAAAACGTTTAATGCGTTTCTGGCTTTCTCAGGATCAAGAAGAGCTTTTAAAAGTATTTGGTTAATAGAATGATGAACCGGACATTTAGATGTCCGGTTTTTTATTTGAATTTAAACAGAGATGTCAAAATAGGGGATATTTGTTAAAATGGACATGTCAGTAAAAGAAGGGGGAAACGCAGGATGCGAAAAATGTTGGGAATGATTCTGATGCTCACGTTATTGAGTGCATGTGGAAACTCTGCAGCAAATAGCGGCAAAGGGGAAGTGCCTGAGCTATTAGAAGTAAAGCTCACAGGACCTGAGCAAGTGGAGAAAAATGAAAGCGTTATAGTAAAAGCAGCTGTCACATATGGTGATACGCCTGTTGATGATGCAGATGATGTTCAATTTGAAGTGTGGAAAGATGGCGACAAGGATAACAGCAAGATGATTCAGCCAAAGAAAGAAAACAAGGGTGTATACGAATTGCACACAGCCTTCAAAAAAGATGGCCTTTATATCATACAAGTCCATGTGACAGCTAAACAGCAGCATAATATGCCGAAAACGAACATCCACGTAGGTGAGGTGAAAAAAGAGAGTTCATCTACTGAAGAAGAAGAAACCTCACATCATTAAAAGCGGATTTATTTTGGATTAGGACGTTGATTTGGTTCTGCATCCTGTGGTGAATCGACTTTATGCTTATATTCATAAGCCTTCGATGTCGTCCACAATGATAAAAAGACAACGATTGAGATAATGATAAAGCTGATAATCCCAAGTAACAGCATCTAACTCCCTCCTTATTTCCATATTAACATATATTTCATGCAGTCAAAATAGAAGAAATTGACGGCAGGTTTCAGTATAATAAGAAAAGGGTATTCTCATACTAAACGCAATTACATAAGGAGGAATAAATATGTCTGAACAATTATTAAACGTCGTCAATAAACAAGTAGCTGATTGGACTGTGCTTTACGTGAAATTACATAACTATCATTGGTATGTAAAGGGGAAAGATTTCTTTACACTCCATGAGAAATTTGAGGAACTATATACAGAAACAGCTACATATATTGATGATTTGGCTGAGCGTATGCTTGCTTTAAATGGACAGCCTGTTGCGACAATGAAAGAGTGCTTAGAAATTTCCAGCATTCAAGAAGCAGAGGGCAAAGAATCAGCGGAGCAAATGGTGAAAAATCTATATGATGATTTCTCCAATATCGCTGAGGAATTAAAGCAAGGAATGGAGCTGGCTGCAGAGGTTGGCGATGAAACTACAGGTGATATGCTGCTTGCGATTCATCAATCCATTGAAAAACACAACTGGATGCTTAAAGCATATTTAGGATAATACACGTATGTGAAAAGAATGTCGGTCATAAATAGACCGACATTCTTTTTTATTGGAATCGGGACAGACAGCCCATTGAAATCATAGGGCTTTCAGCCGAAGAGAAAAGAGAAGGGAGGGAAGAAGATGTCTTCTATTGCAGGAATGATGAGTCAGCAAGTAGCGAGCATTCAAAAGACACTCAATATTAGTTTGTTGAATTCACAGCTTGCTACGAATACAGCACAAGCTATGGTGATGCTGGATCAAGTGCAGCAGCAGCCTCAAGCTGTTCAGCCAAAGGATTCAGATGCTTCATTTATTGATGTCAGAGTCTAAAAAGAGAAGCCGCCTCATGGGGCGGCTTTTTTTGGTTTCATTCGTCTCCCTGAGGACATAACAGCGCCTTTATTTTTTGTCGTCCAAGCTATTGCGAGAATTCGGCATATACTATTGAGGTAAGGAGTTCCACTTTGAAAGGATGTTGATGCCAAGTGAGCAAGGATTTAGGCATCTTTTCGTTGGTTACAGTGAGTTTGTCGGCGATGGGCTTTCTGTTTGGTGGAGCAGGATATTTACTGATGATTTTAGTGACGTTGATGGCTATTGAATTAATTTGTTCAAGCCTAAGAGAATCTTTGACTGGGCAGCTCACAATGAAGCGGTTTTTTACGCGGCTTGTTCGAAAGATCGTGACAGTTTCCTTAATATCGATGGCGCATTTCTTCGATGTCATGCTGAAGACAAATGGGACGATTAAGGATTTAGCGATCATCTTTTATATTATTTATGAATCTTACCAAATCGTCTCGACAGCCAGAGCCCTTGGAGTTCCCATTCCACAGTTGTTTATTGATGTATTGGACATGTTGAAAAATAAATTGCGCAAAAAGCCGTAATTTCCTCATATCTGGTCATACTAAAGGAAAAAGGATGATTCAGATGGCGAGACACACGTACTATGTATCCGTACAAGATGGATCGATATCGCAGCATAGAGATGCAGCGGCTTGGCAATTTCAAATAGAAGCAGATGATGATCAAATTTTGCAGCTGAGAGACTATTTCGATGAACAGTATATGACAGATTGGAAAGGCTTCTTTCGGGCGCATGTTCCGTTTCTTGAATATCATTATGATAGTCCAAATGATGAAATGGATAGAAAAAGAAAAGAGATTTACACAATGATTTATGAGCTCGGCAATGAAGAGACAAGGAGCTTTATTGAGACAAATGGTTTGATGAATTGAAAAAGCATGTAGAGAATCTCTACATGCTTTATTTTCGCGGTTGTAAAATGCCTCCGATCAAATCGCTGATCCCGCCGCCTCTATTTTCCTGCTGTGAATTGGTGAACTCATGAGAGGAGCTCTGGCTCTGAGGTTTGTAGCGATTATCATCTAAGCCCACCCGTAACCCAGATGTGCGCTCAGATGGCTGGATAATGACGATTTGATCTTGTTCCTGGAACTCAAATAAGTAGGATTCGCCAGATGTTTGTCCAATGAAAGTCTTCCAGTTCACATCTAGTTTGACCTTCGGTGCTTTGCCTGTCCAAGCAACAATTGCGTCAGGGTCTACACGGCAGGGGGCTTTTAAAATGAGCGGATTTCCATTCGTTTTAATGGCGACCTGCGCTCCGTGCCCTTGATAAGAGAGTTTTGATGTAAACAGTCCTTTCTGTGATAAAATACCAACGCCTACTGGTGTGACGCCGTAATGGCATTCCTCAGTAAAGGCAAGTAAATCTTCACTTTCTACACTTACATGCTGCCAAGGACCGCTTGGCTCAAGGTTAATCACTGTTACATGCTCGCTTGCATCCGCCAAGTAGCAAGTACCTTGTCCACTCACTTCCATCATCTCAAGGTTTTCACCTGTGAATTTCCTGCTGATATGGTTAAATACTTGGCTGACCATATTTCCTTTATTCGTTCCAAGTAATCGCTTGCGGTATTGGAAACTTCCTTGATCCGCAATCATGGCGCCTTTTTTGGCAAAAAAGATTCCGCTGCCTTCTGCTTGTAAGGTAAGTTCTTCTATTGTGTTGAAATGAAATCCCATAGGTGCCGGCTCCTTTCCTGCGTCAAGATGTAAATTTGTAGATGCGGCATAAATCATTTAAATCTAGAGTAGTCCCTTGCCCGGTCGCGGTGATTTTCCATTCCTCCTGATCTCTCGTGAGTTCAGCGCATATAATGGATGTACAATACGAATAATCCTCTGTTAACTGAAAGGTACAAATTTCTTGCTGCGAGATTTGATCCGTAAGTCGCACGTAGGCATTGGTGACTTGTCCAAAATGATGCTGGCGTTCGTGTGCATCATGTATCGTGGCTGTGACGACAATTTTATGAATGTCAGGTGAGACTCTGCTTAATTGCATAATAATCATTTCATTGTCTCGATACCCTCCGCCAAATTGATGATCACCAAGATGACGCACAGCTCCATCTAAGCTTTGCTGCTGGTGATAATAGATCAGATGCTTAGGAGACAACAGCTTGTCCTCTTCATTTAAAAGAAACACTTGCGTATCTAAATCAATTGGCTGACCAGCAAGGTCCCAGCCAAGCCCGATATGAATTTGGTCGACCGCTGGATTGTCTTTTGTTAAATCTAACTTTTGCCCTTTCACGAGGTGTTTCTTGATCACCTCATGGGGTGCGTTTTGTTTTGACCCATTTTTTATACTCATGCTGATTTCCTCCTCGTTGTCATAGGACAAACACTGATTCATTTACGTCATATAGGGATAAAAGGTTTCATGATTAAAATTGGGTGAAGTTGGAGATGATAAAAAGGTTTTAGAAACAATACCTCATTTTAGATAAAGACGAGTTGGAACCACTCGTTTGTTTCACTTTTGATAAAAATTCTTCAGATAAATGTGATCTGTGGTATGATGTTTTACAAGAAGCAAGGACAGGATATGAGGGATTTCACATGCATGTATTTAAAGACTATTATCATAATACGGTCAAGCTCTCTTTTGAGGAGAAGCCTTTTTCAAGTCATCCTAAGCATGTTTGGGCCATCTGCCGCTACCAAGGGAAATGGCTGCTCACTGAACATGAGGATCGGGGCTATGAGTTTCCAGGGGGGAAAGTTGAGCCGGATGAAGAAGCAGATCAAGCCGCTATACGGGAGATTCAAGAAGAGACGGGTGCTGTTGTTCGTGAATTAACGTATATTGGTCAATATCAGGTGCTGGGCAGAGAAAAGGTCATTGTCAAGAATATTTATTTCGCTGATATTGAAAAGCTAGTGAAGCAAGACACGTATTTTGAAACGAAAGGACCCGTTCTTTTCGCAGACTTGCCAAGATCCATCGCAAAAAATAAGAATTTCAGTTTTATTATGAAAGATGATGTGTTAAGACAAAGTCTTGCTTATTTAGAAAAGAACGGTTTGATTCGTTAAAAAAAGCGCAGGGTGACAATCCCTGTGCTTTTTATTTTTGAAGAAAACGGCGTTCGAGCCATTCCACAAGCTGGTACATGATGGTCGCAAATACGGCAATAATGAAAAGACTTAAGAACACGAGTGTAAAGTTGAAGACTTGAAAACCGTAAATGATCATGTAGCCGAGCCCTTTTGAGGAAACAAGAAATTCCCCTACAATAACCCCAACCCAAGAAAGGCCGACATTGACTTTGATCGCAGAAATCATCGTTGGAATACTAGCTGGCAAAATGACCTCGCGAAAGACGACGCTTTTTTTCGCACCAAAGGTTTTCATCACCTTTAAATAATTCTCATCGACCTCTTGAAAGGCTGTATAAATGACGATTGTCGTAATGATCACACTAATGATTGCGCCCATGGCAACGATGCTGATCATGCCAGGCCCAAGGGCAACAATTAAAATCGGGGCGAGGGCAACTTTTGGCATGGCATTTAAAATGACTAAATAAGGATCAAGAACGTTTGCCAGGCGGGTGGACCACCATAAGGCGGCAGCAAGCAAAATGCCGCAAAAGGTACCAAGTAGAAATCCGAGCACCGTTTCAAATAATGTAATACTCATATGATTCACTAAAGACCCATCGGATATTTTTTGTACAAACAATTGGCAGACTGCTGATGGTGAACTAAATATCAGTGGATCGATAAGGCGAAAATGACTGGCAAGCTCCCAAAGCGAAAAGAAGCTGGCGAAAATAATGAACTGATAGATTCGGGTCATGCGTTTTTCCATTCGGTATTTTTTGCGATAGGCTTCATGTAAAAGATCACTGTGTTTCAACTGTTTTCAGCTCCTTCCAAATCGTTTGAAAGAGCTCTTGGAAACTCTGGGTCTGTCTCGCTTTGAAAGGAGAAAGAGTCCTCAGATCATCTGGAACGGTAAAGATTCGCTGGATCGAGCCAGGATGCTTTGAGAATAAGAAAATGCGATCACTCATCGCAATGGCTTCGCCGATGTCATGTGTCACAAGAACCGCTGTTTTTTGATAGTTTTTGAGTGTATGAAAGACGAGATCCTCTAAAGTGAGTTTGGTTTGGTAGTCTAGAGCTGAAAAGGGCTCATCTAGTAAAAGCAGACCGGGATTCACTGCAAGCGTTCGGGCGAGAGCCGCACGCTGCCTCATACCGCCTGACAGCTCCTTCGGGTATTTTTCCTCTACATCATGAAGGCCAAGCTTAGGCAGTAAGCCAAGAGCGGCGGAGGTGGCTTCATGTGAATCTTGCTTAGTAATTTTTAACCCGAGAATGATATTTTCCTTGATGGTTTTCCAAGGGAACAAATAATCTTGCTGGAGCATGTAGCCGATTTGATGCTCCTTTTGATTCGGTTCTTTTCCTTCGATTAAAATTCGGCCTTCAGAGGGCGGCGTTATTCCTGCAATGATAGACAGCAGGGTGGTTTTCCCGCAGCCGCTGGGACCAATAAATGAGATAAATTCTCCTTGGTCTATCTCCATATTGATATGCTGTATGGCCGTTGTTTTTTCTTTTAAAGAGAAGTACGTGTGGGTCACATGGTCAATTTGAAGGAAAGACATGTGCTACCTCCTATTCTATTTGTGTTCTGTGACCTTCTTTGCAATGGATGAATCGACAAGTTGTTTGTACGGGATAAATTTCGGCAATTCATCGCTCTCCTTCATGATTTCCTGCAATTTGTTCCATTCCTCTTCATTCAGAAGGGGATCTGCTGCATAGGAGTCCTGCTGTTTGTAGCGTTTAATGGCAGTTGATAAAACATCAAGTTCTGTGTCAGGAAAATGAGATTGAATGGTTTTGGCAATCTCCTCAGGCTGCTTGGATTCTACCCATTTCTGCGCTTTGTAAATGGCGCGAGTGAAGGCTTCAGCTGTCTCTTTGTTTTCCTCTAAGTAACTCTTCTTTGCCATGAAGGTGGTATACGGCACCTTTCCGGAAGCCTCTCCAAAGGAGGCGGTAATGTACCCTTTGCCTTCTTTTTCAATTAAGGATGCTGTCGGTTCGAATAACTGCACAAAATCGCCAGTTCCAGAGGAGAAAGCACCTGAAATGTTGGCAAAATCAATATTTTGAATCATGCGGAGGTCCTTTTTTACATCAATGCCTTCCTTTTTCAGGACATATTCACCGACCATTTGCGGCATGCCGCCTTTCCGCTGTCCAAGAAAGTCTTTTCCTTTTAATTGATCCCAAGAGAATTCACTCACTTTCTCCCTTGAAACAAGAAATGTACCGTCTGTTTGTGTCAGCTGTGCAAAGTTGATGACAGAGTCTTTTGTGTCTTGAGCCTCTACATAGATAGAGGATTCAGATCCGGTCAGGGCGATATCTGCACCGCCGGATAAGAGAGCTGTCATCGTTTTATCGCCGCCCCAGGTCGTTTTTAATTCAACCTCTAGCCCTTCTTCTTTGAAGAAATTCTCAGATAAGGCAACATAGAGCGGAGCATAAAAAACCGAATGGGTCACCTCGGCTACTTGTACGGTCTGCTCTTGTTCTTTTTTACAGGCGACAAATGGAATAAAGAGCAGGACAACGACGATGAATGCCAGTCTGACTTTGATGGAACGATTCAAGAGTAATTCGCCTCCTTTGTTCTAGATCACTAATTAAAGTATGTCAAAAGGGATTTTTGGTGAGTGCCTAGATGAAAATAAGAAGCGCATTGTTTATTTATAGAACGTGTCTTTTTTTCTATACTAGAAGCATGAATACTTTCTTGAATTTGGAAGAAATAAAGGGGCGGTTTCGTGTATAGAGTGAGTTGGGTATTTCTTGGCTGGTATTTAGTAGGGCTCATATTAATGGTCTCTTTTGAAGTGCCAGCATGGCTTCAGTTTGCAAATGGCATTTTCCTTGTGCTGTATGCCTGCTGTGTGATAGAGATTGGGCGAAATATTTATGGGGCATGGGTTGGTGTGATCAAAAGGGCAGCCATTGTCGGTGTGCTGACATTTACGGTTGAATGGATAGGGATCACAACTGGCTTTCCTTTCGGGGCCTATGACTATTATCCGACGTTAGGTTTTCTAGTGGCAGGAGTGCCTTTAACCATTGCTTTTGCATGGGTTGGTGTGTTTTTAAACAGCCTTTTTTTATCCACTCAGCAGTCGAAATGGAAACGAGCTGTCGAAACGGGGATATGGATTGTCTTGCTTGACCTCATATTAGACCCAGTAGCGGCTGAACGGAAATTTTGGGTGTGGTATGACGGCGGTGGTTTTTATGGTATTCCTTTTGAGAATTTTGTGAGCTGGGGTATGATTGGAGCAGGACTTTCCTTTCTCTTCCCGCTTGTTCAGGTTGGTCAAAAGGCCCTCAGCTGGACGAGCCGTATTTATCAGGCAATGGTGTTCTTTTTTGGTGTGCTGGCATTAAAGGGCGGGCTCGATGTCATTTTTTATTTAGCGCTAATCATTGTTATTTTGTGTGAAGGAAGGGTTCAATTTGAAAGAAAGCGACAAAAGCCGATCGTTTAGACGTATATTTTCTCTTTATCTTGAGCGGTATTTACTTCATAAACATTTCCGCTGCGTGATGATGAAAGGCGCTGTGGACCCAAACGAGAAGCTGCCTGTTCTTTATCTCGCTAATCATAGCTCCTGGTGGGATGGACTGATCATCTTTCTTTTAACAGAAAAAGCATCTGGGCTCGATCACTATATGATGATGGAGGAGAAACAGCTGAAGCAATATGCCTTTTTCCGAAAGCTTGGAGCGTTTCCGGTTCATAAAGAGAATCTGAAAAGTGTGAAGCAAGCATTAATGATGGCAAAAGAGAACATGCAGGCTGGCAGGGCTGTATGGCTTTTTCCACAGGGGAAAATCATGCATCAGGATGTGCGGCCGCTTGAATTGGAGGGCGGGGCTTCTTTTTTAGTGAGACAATTTGAGCAAGTCGTGGTGAAGCCTGTGACCTTGCATTATACATTTAATCAATTTCAAAAGCCGACAGTATCTGCTGTGTTTGGTGAAGATACCTTTGTATCTGGCGGAGAACTTCGAAGCAAGGACGTGACGCATCTGCTTAGGGATCTCCTTGAAACGCAGTTAAACGCACATCAAGCACAGGTCATCGCTGACCCTGATTTTTCAACCAATCAAGAATTTAGACAGATGACAAGGACAAGTCAATCAACAAGTGATGCGTTTGATTCCTTTAAAAAGTGGGTGAAAACATGGCGGTCTTCTTAATCGTGATCAGTGTACTCTTGCTCTGTCAGTTTATTTTCACCATATGGAATATGAGGCAGCTTCCTGTTTTAAAGCCAGCATTCTTTTCGCCGGGTGAACCTATTTCGTTATCGATTCTGATTCCAGCGAGAAATGAGGAAAAAAGGATAAAAGCCTGTCTTCAGTCGATCGTTGATCAACGTCTTTACCCGAAAGAGCTTATCGTACTTGATGACCATTCGACAGATCAGACAAGAGCGATGGTGGAGCGGTTCGCAGAAACATATCCGTGGATCCGTGTCCAGTCAGGTCAGCCATTACAGCGGGGCTGGCTTGGTAAATCATATGCCTGCTCTCAGCTCGCAGAGGCAGCAGCTTCTGACTGGCTGCTATTTTTAGATGCGGATGTCCGGTTAAAAAAAGGGGCAGTTGAATCAGTATACAAGCAGTTATGTATGCAAAAAACGGGCATGCTGTCAGGTTTTCCAGAACAAAAAACAGGCACATTGTTTGAGCATCTTGTGGTTCCTATGATGATGTTTACCATTGGCTGTCATCTGCCAGTGAAATGGATAAGAAAATCTAAGAACCCCGCTTTTGCCGCAGCACATGGCGGTTTTATTGCCATTGAAAAGAATTGTTATCACGACATTGGCGGGCATAAAGCGATCAAGGATTCACTCGTTGATGATATGGCTTTGGCTAAACGGGTGAAGGAAAAAGGTTTTCCGTTCACACTTGCAAGCATTCATCCATTTGTGTATATGAGAATGTATGAAAGTGGACAAGAGGTTTGGGAAGGTTACCGGAAAAATTTGTTCCCGGGTGTGAATCGAAGCATTCCTCTGTTAAGCACTGTCTTTTGTTTATACACCCTCCTTTATTTGGTTCCTGTCATTTGTTTCATGATCGCATTGTTTCAGCTGGATGTTTTGAGCATATGCTTAGCCATTCTTTGCTATGGGCTGGGTGTGTCGATTAAAGCGGCAATTGATATTGAAAACGGGCGGACATCTGCGATGGCTTTTTTATTGCCGGTCAGTATTTTAAGTCTGATCGCCATTGGCTTTGCTTCTATGAAAATCGGGCTGAAAAAAGAAGGGTATGAATGGAAAGGGAGAAGGTACGAATGAAAAAAGTGATCATCATCGGCGGCGGATTTGGCGGATTATCAGCCGCGATCCGTCTACAGTCACGCGGGGTTCAGGTCACCATTTTAGAAAAAGAAGCGACTTTAGGCGGGAAATTGCAGCGCCATCACGGAGCAGGCTACTCTTTTGATTTAGGACCGAGTACCATTACAATGAAGACATATTTTGAAGAAGTGTTTACAGCCTGTCATAGACGGATGGAGGATTATGTGACCTTTTATCCGATTTCTCCGCTTACCAAAAATTTTTTTCCAGATGGACATACGGTCGAGTTTACGCCGAATATGGAGCAAATGGAATCACAAATTGCTGCATTCAGTCCTGAAGATGCGAAGCAATACCGTGCATTTTTGCAGGAATCAAAGGCGCTTTTTCAAAAGGCAGAGGAGCAGTTTTTAAATCGTCTGTTATTGAGCTGGAAGGATAAGGCGGATTTAAAGCTGATGAAAGCACTTCTCGCTGTCAAACCGTTCACATCCGTTCAGCGCCTGCTGCGTCAATATTTCCGTCACCCCCATACATTGGCGATGTTTGGACGGTATGCTACTTATATTGGCTCCTCTCCCTACGAGGCACCGGCTATTTTTAATATGATGGCGTATTTAGAAGGGGAGAAAGGGATTTATGGAATACAGGGCGGTACATATCGTTTAGTTGAGGCATTTGAGATACTGGCAAAAGAATTAGGTGTTCAGATTCACCTCAATGAACAAGTGAACAAGATTCATGTGAAGGATCGGCAGGTCAAAGGAGTGGAAACGGATCAGCAGATGTATGAGGCAGATCAAGTCATTGCAGGAGCAGATGCGCTGACTGTATACCGTCATCTCATAGATGAAAAAAACCGTCCTCGTTATTTAAATCAAAAACTGTCTGGCATTGAACCGTCGTTGTCGGGCTTTGTTCTCTTATTAGGTGTACCTAAAGTCTATGAACAGCTGGCCCATCACAATGTGTTTTTCCCTGAGGATTATGAGCAAGAATTCAAGGATATTTTTCAGAAAAAACAGCTGCCTCAAGACCCAGCGCTTTACATATGCTATTCAGGTTATTCAGAACCAGCTTTAAGCGGAGGACCGGGAAGAAGCAACCTGTTTGTACTGGCCAATGCACCTTATATGACAAAAGAGCAAGATTGGGACATGCTAAAGGAGACATATCGTCAGCATGTAAAAAACAAATTAATGGAAAAAGGTCTTTTTGATTTGGATGAGCTTATCGAATATGAAGCGGTTCAAACCCCGCTCGATCTGCAGCAGAAAACGGGGGCATATCGTGGAGCCATTTATGGCATGTCTTCAAACTCGTTCAAACAGGCGTTCTTTCGCATCAATAATCAGTCAAAGGATATTGAAGGACTTTGGTTTGTTGGGGGAACAAGTCATCCTGGCGGCGGCACGCCGATGGTGACAAAATCAGGCCAGCTTGTCGCAGAAGCGATGCTGAAGCAATGGACGTAATCAAAGATGAAAAGGAGAGAAATCGAGTGATTGTGGAAAAAAGAAGGTTTCCGTCGCCCCATCCGCATATTCACTTATATACAGTGACCTATGAGGCAGATGGACTTCGGATGAAAGGGCTGCTCGCTGAACCGGCCGGAGAAGGTTTCTACGACGGCTTTTTGTATTTACGAGGCGGCATTAAAAATGTGGGGATGGTCAGACCAGGCCGGATTGTGCAATTTGCCGCGCAGGGCTTTGTCGTCTTTGCTCCCTTTTACCGGGGAAACCAAGGAGGCGAAGGGAACGAAGATTTTGCCGGAGAAGATCGAAAAGATGCGTTCGCTGCCTTTCAGCTTTTAAAACAGCACAAAAAAGTGAAGAAGGACCGCATTCATATCTTTGGTTTTTCGCGAGGCGGTATTATGGGCATCTGGACCGCTGTTGAAATGAAACAGGAGGCAGCTTCCTTTGTCACATGGGGAGGCGTCAGTGATATGAAACTGACTTATGAAGAGCGTGTGGATATGAGACGGATGATGAAGCGTGTGATTGGCGGCCCGCCGCATAAGGTGCCAGAGGCATATGAGAACAGAACCCCTTTAAATGATGTGGACAAAATTGAAGCACCTGTCCTTATCATCCACGGAGAAGAGGATCAAAATGTATCGATTGAGCATGCGTATTTGTTAGAAGATGCGCTGCGCCAGCACGGGAAATCCGTGGAAACATGGTATTTCCACGGATACAACCACTATTTCCCGCCGCAGCATAATCGAGAAATTGTGAGAAGGCTGACCACATGGATGCACAGCCGAAAAAGCGGAAATGTGGTAAAATAAGCAGTATAACGAAATATAGAAAGTAGGGGGATTTTCATTATGGGAATGCCTGTTGAATTTAATACAATGATTGTCACAAAGGGAAAAGAGACAAGAATTGAAGAAAATGTATTTGAACTCATGAAGGATGGATACCGCATTTATCCATTAAATATTCCACTTGAGGTGCGCAAAACGAAAGACGGAGAAAAAACAGGGACTGCACATGTTGAAAAGCTGGAGCTGACAGACAATGTCACGAAGGTGACGTACCGTCTTGTGTCCCTGCATTCAACAAACTAAAAAAGCTGAGGGATTTTATTCTCCTCAGCTTTTTTCATTTGGTTATACGAGTGGACCGCCTTTGGCTTCAATGTCACTTGCCGCGTGGCTGAATTTTTGGAAGTTCTTTTTAAATTCATTGGCAAGGAAGTGTGCTTTTTCTTGATAAGCCTCTTGGTCATCCCATGTTTTAGCAGGTTGAAGCACTTCATCTGGTACACCAGGAATATGAAGCGGGATGTGTAAGCCAAAGATGTCATCAGTAATCATCTCGGCATTGTCAAGGTCACCTTCGATTGCTGCCTGCACCATTGCTCTTGTATGAGCGAGATTCATTCGTTTGCCTGTACCGTAGCCTCCGCCAGTCCAGCCTGTATTCACAAGGAATACTTTTGCACCGTGCTCATCAATCTTTTTGCCAAGCATTTCAGCATAGACGTGAGCTGGAAGCGGAAGGAATGGTGAACCGAAGCAAGTAGAGAATGTCGTTTCTGGTGATGTGACACCGCGCTCAGTTCCAGCTAATTTACTTGTGTACCCGCTCAAGAAATGGTACATTGCCTGCTCTTTTGTTAAACGGCTGATTGGAGGTAAGACGCCAAACGCATCCGCTGTTAAAAAGACAATGGCAGATGGATGTCCTGCGATACTTGGTTTCACGATGTTATCAATCATTTCGATTGGGTAAGCAGCGCGTGTATTTTCAGTAAAGAAAGTATCATCATAATCCGCTTCACGTGTTTCTTCATCAAGCACAACGTTCTCAAGAACTGATCCGAAGCTGATCGCTTTGTAGATCTGAGGTTCTTTTTCTTCACTTAAGTTCACACATTTCGCATAGCATCCGCCCTCGATATTGAAGACCCCTGTGCCAGACCAGCCGTGTTCATCGTCTCCGATCAGCTTGCGGCTTGCGCTTGCAGAAAGCGTCGTTTTCCCCGTACCTGAAAGTCCGAAGAATAGGGCCACATCGCCTTCTTGACCTACGTTTGCTGAGCAGTGCATGGATAAAATATCTTGCTCAGGAAGCAGGTAGTTCATCACAGAGAAAATGGACTTTTTCATTTCTCCTGCATATTCTGTTCCACCGATAAGAATCGTGCGTTTTTCAAAAGAAACGATGATAAACGTTTCAGAGTTTGTGCCATCTGTTGCAGGATCTGCTTTAAAGTGCGGTGCAGATAAGATGGTGAAAGGTTTTTCGTTTGAAGAAGGTGTTGACCCGTCAGGTCTGATAAATAGCTGCTTGGCAAAAAGATTGTGCCATGCGAATTCGTTTACAACTGTAATCGGCATACGATATCTTTCGTCAGCGCCTGCAAACCCTTCAAAGACGAATAGTTCATCACGTTCTTTTAAGTATGACACAACCTTTGTATATAAACGGTCAAATGCTTCTTTGGAGATCGGCTGGTTTACTTGACCCCAATCGATTTTATGTTCAGAGCTTTCTTCTTTGACGATAAATTTATCTTTAGGCGAACGTCCTGTGTAGGCTCCAGTTGTAGCGCGGACAGCTCCAGTTGATGTTAAAACGCCTTCATTACGTGCCAAAATCTTTTCAACAAGTTTCGGAACAGATAAATTTTGGTGCGTATTTTCTAATGAGAGCAATGACTGCAAATCTTCTTTTAAATCCACTGAGTTCATAAAAAAACCCTTCCTTTACCGTTGAATTTGTTTGTTTCGATTAGTATAACACATTAATAATAATAGTCTATACTATTTAAAAATTTTTGTGTGTGTTTTTTCATTTCTGCTATGAAAATATGCTTTTTGGTGATGCTAATGGTGAGGAGAAAAAAGAGGGAGATAATTCTTATGAAGCATTGACATGACGCAAGGGTTTAAGATAAGATATCTTATTGAACGGATACTCTTATCCCGAGTTGGTGGAGGGACAGGCCCGATGAAGCCCAGCAACCGGTTTCTTATTTAAAAGGCATGAAAATGCTGAGAAACCAAGGTGCTAACCTGATGCAAGGTACAAGAACACCTTGAGCGATAAGAGTGAAAGGCATGCGATCTCAGACCCTTTCCTCGCAATGAAGGAAATGGTTTTTTTATTTTTGGGATATCATATGAACAAATTGCCAATAACATCTCTAATATAAACGTTTTCAAATATAAGAGGGAACGAGTTCCGTATCATATTGGAGGCCTCATCTTGGGATGATGTGGTCTTGTACAGGAGGAAATAGCCATTATGAGTCAAAATCGTCGTTTATTTACTTCAGAATCAGTGACAGAAGGACATCCGGATAAAATCTGTGATCAAATTTCAGACAGCATTTTGGATGAAATTTTAAAGAAAGATCCAAATGCACGTGTTGCCTGTGAAACTTCTGTTACAACCGGTCTCGTATTAGTAAGCGGTGAAATTACAACGTCTACTTATGTCGATATTCCAAAGACGGTGCGTGACACAATTAAGGAAATTGGCTACACACGTGCGAAATATGGTTTTGATGCGGAAACATGTGCTGTACTTACATCAATTGATGAACAGTCTGCTGATATTGCGCAAGGTGTAGACAAAGCGCTTGAAGCACGTGAAGGAACAATGACGGAAGAAGAAATTGATGCGATTGGTGCAGGTGACCAAGGATTGATGTTTGGTTTTGCCAACAACGAAACCGAAGAGCTCATGCCGCTGCCGATTTCACTAGCGCATAAATTATCTCGCCGTTTAACAGAAGTACGTAAAGATGAAACACTTGCATACCTTCGTCCAGACGGAAAAACACAAGTCACAGTTGAATATGATGAGCAAAACAAACCAGTTCGTATTGACACAGTGGTTATTTCTACGCAGCATGCACCAGAAGTGACGCTTGAACAAATTCAAAGTGACTTAAAAGAGCATGTCATCAGTCCTGTCGTTCCAAGTGAACTGATTGATGAACAGACAAAATACTTCATTAACCCAACTGGCCGTTTCGTGATCGGAGGACCTCAAGGGGATGCTGGTTTAACTGGACGTAAAATCATCGTTGATACGTATGGCGGATACGCTCGTCATGGAGGCGGTGCTTTCTCAGGTAAGGATGCAACGAAGGTTGACCGTTCTGCGGCATACGCTGCTCGTTACGTAGCGAAAAACATCGTAGCTGCCGGCCTTGCAGATTCTTGTGAAGTACAGCTTGCTTATGCAATTGGGGTTGCACAGCCTGTATCGATTTCAATTGATACATTCGGGACAGGAAAAGCTTCAGAAGAAAAATTAATTGAAGTGGTTCGTGCAAACTTTGATCTTCGTCCAGCTGGCATTATTAAAATGCTAGACCTGCGCCGTCCGATCTACAAACAAACAGCTGCATACGGACATTTCGGCCGTCACGACTTAGATCTTCCGTGGGAAAAAACGGATAAAGCCGATACACTTCGCAAAGAAGCATTGGGACAATAACAACATAAAAAACCGCTTATTTTAAGCGGTTTTCCTTTTGATTAAAAAAAAATCTTCAAAAAGCGAAAAAATGTGAAACAAAATCGGACAAAATACTGTCTAATTATAGGTCTACTTTTAAGAAATAACATAACGTGGAGGCAATAATATGTGTGGGTTTGTTGGTGTATTTAATCACCGTCCATTGTCCGAAACTACTGAACAGGAAGAGCTAATTAAACAAATGAATCGTCTCATCGTTCATCGTGGTCCGGATGATGAGGGTTACTTTCATGATGAGCATGTAGGATTTGGATTTAGACGTTTAAGTATTATAGATGTTGAGCACGGAAAGCAGCCGCTTTCTTATGAAGATGAAAAGTATTGGATTATTTTCAACGGAGAAATTTATAACTATGTGGAGCTGAAGGAAGAGCTTGTGAAAAAAGGCTATACGTTCAGCACAGATTCTGATACGGAAGTACTTCTTGCTACATACCGTCATTATAAAGAAGAAGCGGCTTCTAAGCTTCGCGGTATGTTTGCATTTTTAATTTGGGATAAAGAAGCGCAATTATTATATGGCGCAAGAGATCCTTTCGGCATCAAACCGCTTTATTTTACACAAATGGATGAGCAAGTGTACTTTGCATCTGAACGCAAAAGCTTGATGGCAGTGAACGAGAACATTTTATTTGATGAGACTGCTTTGCAGCAATACATGTCATTCCAGTTCGTACCTGAGCCAAATACACTTGATCAAAAGGTGCACAAAGTAGAGCCTGGTCATCAGTTTACTTTACGCCCAGGACAGGAGATTGAATTTAAGACTTACTGGAAGGTTCAATTCAAGCCTGAGCAAACACAAGAACAAAAGCTGATTGAAGAAGTCCGAGATGCAATCTATGATTCTGTGAAAGTTCATATGAGAAGTGATGTTCCTGTTGGTTCATTCCTATCAGGTGGTATCGATTCTTCTTTCATCGTATCTGTTGCAAAGGAATTTCATCCTGAGCTGAAGACGTTTTCTGTTGGTTTCCAGCAGGATGGCTTTAGTGAAGTTGATGTAGCGAAGGAAACGGCTGATAAGCTGGGCTTACAAAACTTTAGCGCGGTGATTTCTCCTGAGGAATATATGAATGAGCTTCCGAAAATTGTTTGGCATTTAGATGATCCTTTAGCTGATCCGGCGGCGATTCCATTGTACTTCGTGGCAAAGGAAGCGAAGAAACAAGTGACGGTCGTTCTTTCTGGTGAGGGAGCAGACGAGCTGTTCGGTGGATATAATATTTACCGTGAGCCGCTTTCTCTTAAACCATTTGAATCTGTTCCATCTATGCTGAAAAAGCTTCTTCTTCGTCTGGCGCGCTTAATGCCAGAAGGAATGAAAGGAAAAAGTTTTATCGTCCGCGGCTGTACACCATTAGAGGAGCGTTATATCGGTAATGCGAAAATCTTTGAAGAGCCAGTAAAGAAAAACCTCTTAAAGCAGTATGATCCGAACATTACGTATCGTGATGTGACGAAGACATACTTCGAGGAAAGTGCAGGCTACAGTGATATTAACAAAATGCAATATGTTGATATTCATACGTGGATGCGCGGGGACATCTTACTGAAAGCAGATAAGATGACAATGGCGAATTCTCTTGAGCTTCGCGTTCCTTTCCTTGATAAGGTCGTATTTGAAGCGGCTTCTAAAATTCCAGAAGAGCTGAAAACAAAAGATGGCACAACGAAATATTTATTGCGTAAAGCAGCAGAAGGCATTGTGCCTGATCATGTGTTAAACCGCAAGAAGCTTGGCTTCCCTGTTCCAATTCGTCATTGGCTGAAAAATGAGATGAACGCTTGGGCGAAAGACATCATTAAAAACAGTCAAACTGACGAATATATTAACAAAGCGTATGTGCTTGATTTATTAAATGAACATTGTGCTGGTAAAGCAGATCATAGCCGTAAGATTTGGACCGTCCTGATTTTTATGATTTGGCACAGCATTTATGTCGAGCGCAGTATTGATCCAGAGCAATTGAATCATCAACCGAAAGAAGTCATCTTCAGTTAATGAAAAAAGGTTTTCAGCTTTGTGCTGAAAACCTTTTTTGTCATGATAGAAAGTGGCGGAAAAGGGTAAAATAACAAGCGGTTCATAGTTATTGCTTAATATCCTGAAAAAAACATGATAAAGTGAAGATACACGTATGATGTTAACGAGATAAAAGGGAACGATAGTATTGTCCTTTTTCTACATATTCTCTGCGGATTCGGTCCATGTCTTGGATATCTTCATCTGTTAACAGCCGAACGACTTTGGCTGGACGGCCAAAAGCGAGTGATCCTTTTGGGATGACCTTTCCTTGAGGGACAAGACTTCCTGCACCGATAAAGGCGCCTTCGCCAATCTCCGCACCATCGAGAATGATAGACCCCATGCCAATGAGGGCATTTTTTCGAATGATTGAGCTATGTAATGTGACTTGGTGTCCAATGGTAGCACCATCTTCAATAAGAAGTGTTTTTCCAGGACTTTGATGCAGGCACGATAAATCTTGAATGTTGACGTTCTTTCCAATTCTCACAGGTGCAACATCGCCTCTGATGACGGTTTGGAACCACACGCTCGAATATTCTCCAATTGTGACATCACCGGTAATGGTGGCGTTATCTGCGACAAAGACCGATTCATGAATCTCAGGTGTAAACTGATGATATGGATAAATCACTTTTTCGACTTCCTTTCTTAATACAACATTTGTGAGGTGTTTACTTTGTGGACTTGGCATGCTGAAAGACCAGTTGGTACAATTGTCATTGTACATGGTGCGAGTGAATATCACGGCCGATATAAATGGCTGATTGAAATGTGGCGGAATGCAGGCTATCACGTCGTTATGGGTGATTTGCCTGGGCAAGGCACATCGACACGTGCGCGAGGCCACATTCGTTCGTTTCAAGAATACATTGATACAGTCGATGAATGGATCGAGCATGCGAAATCATTCAGGCTTCCTACTTTTTTACTTGGACACAGTATGGGTGGACTCATTTCAATTGAGTGGATGAAGCAGTATACCCATACGAAGTTGAATGGCCTTATTTTATCATCACCTTGTTTAGGTCTGCAATTTAAACCGAAGAAGCTGATGGATTTTGCGTCAAAAGGTCTAAATGTGCTGGCACCGTCTTTTAAAGTGGAGTCAGGGCTGTCGATTGAACTAGCCACACGAAATCAGGCGGTCATTGAGGCAGACTCAAATGATTCTCTTTACGTAACAAAGGTGTCGGTTCGCTGGTATCGAGAGCTGATCAAAAATATCGATGCGGCGATGCAGCCGACGAATGTCTTTAAATCGATCCCGCTCCTTTTAATGCAGGCGGGCGATGATAAGATCGTCGATAAAACGAGGGTGATTAAATGGTTCAATGGCATAGAATCAACCAATAAATCATACCGTGAATGGGAAGAGCTGTATCACGAAATTTTTAATGAACCAGAAAGAGAAGATGTGTTTAAGGCGGCAAGAGCCTTTACAGATCAATATATTTGATTGTGAGCTTTAAGTTGGGGGTGGAGTGATTTGTCAGTACCAGAGCGTCCTTTTGCACTGATGACAAAGGTGTATAAAGATATTTTTCCGCTTGTTCATCAGGAGCTGAAAAAGTGGCGGGCTCATGCCGAAATGATTGAAAATGAAGAACTGAGAACGCAGGCACTAGCGAGCATATCGAGTAAAACGTTTCACTGTGAAGGCGGAGGTATTTTATCTCTTCTGGCAGGTGAAGAGAAAGAAACGTGCATTGAATTCATTGTGGCGTATCAAACCATCAGTGATTACTTAGATAACCTTTGTGACCGCAGCACGTCGCTTGATCCAAAGGATTTCCATATGCTGCATCAAGCGATGAGAGATGCGCTTGATATTCATGCTGAGCTCAAGCCATACTATCAATTCCGTGATGATCAAGAGGATCATGGATATTTACATGCGCTTGTCCGCACATGTCAAGATGTGCTTACGCGTGTTCGACATTATCCGATCATTCAGCCATATTTACACACGCTGTGTGATTACTATAGTGACCTGCAAGTACATAAGCACGTTGTTCCCCATGAGCGTGTACCACGGCTAGAGTCATGGTTCCGCCAGTATGAAAAAGATTTGCCGAAGATGGAATGGTATGAGTTTTCAGCTTGTGCGGGATCAACGTTAGGGATATTCTGTCTTGTGGCGTATGCGCTGCAGCCTGATTTTACAGAAAAGCAGGCGAAGCAAATTTACGAAAGCTATTTCCCTTATATTCAAGGTCTGCACATTTTACTCGATTATTTAATAGACCAAGAAGAGGACAGGCTTGGGGGAGATCTGAACTTTTGCTCATACTATGATTCTCATCATGAGATGATGGATAGACTTCAGCATTTTATTGAAAAAGCGGATGAGCAGCTGAAAGGCATTCCGCATGAAAACTTTCACAAATTGATTAACAGAGGATTACTGGCGGTCTATTTGTCCGATGAAAAAGTGACAGCCCAAAAAGAGATGAACAAGCTGGCAAAAAGGCTGATCAAATCAAGCGGGAAAACATCGTTCTTTTTCTATATTAACGGAAGAGCCTATCGGACTTATCAGAAAATGCCTTGGATGAAATCATCATAAAAAAGCTCAAATCCATTAGGATTTGAGCTTCAGCGTGTAGACAAACCCTCGCATTCGGTGTCAGGTCTGCGCGCCGGTACTCACGAATGTCGAATTCGCTCCGTTCCGGTGCTCGCCCGTTCCTAGACTGCAAAGGTTTTCTATCACGCTGAAAAGAAGAAAAAAGCTAAAATGCACATCATTTTAGCTTTTTTTCAATGGCGACCACAAAAGGCGGGTCGTTTTGAATATTCATGTATTGATATGATAAAACTTGTACCTCTTCATGAGGGAGTGATCTGCAATAGTCGAGAAGCACTTCTTTTTCTCTTTTACCTTCGGGATGTCCATGGTAGATCACAAGGACGATCAGTCCTCCGGGTTTGAGCCATTCGAGGAGCTGCTTGATGGCTTCAATGGTTGTATGAGCCTGAGTGGTGACGGTTTTATCGCCTCCGGGCAGATACCCAAGGTTAAACACTGCACCGGCTATTTGTCCATAAGCATCCTTCGGAAGATGATCCGCCAGTTTTTCATGCCCATCATGGATGAGGTGAACGTAAGAATATTGACCGCCAAGTCTTTTGCTTGTCTGCTGCAAGGCTTCCTCTTGCACGTCGAATGCAAACACTTGTCCATCAGTTCCTACAAGGTCAGCTAAATAGAGTGTATCGTGGCCGTTGCCCATTGTTGCATCTATAACGATGTCGCCTTTTTGACAAGCGCGTTCTAACAGCTCTTTACTAAAAGGAAGCATGCGTTTCAAAATCATTTGGCTGCTTCTTCCAATCTGACGAAACGTTTCCCTTGGTAGCTGTTACGTCTTTCGAGCTCAGCATTAATGGCATTGAGTACTTCCCACTTATTTACACTCCACATTGGACCAACCATTAATTCAATTGGGCCGTCGCCTGTAATACGGTGAATAATCATTTCTGGCGGCAGAATCTCCAGCTGAT
This sequence comes from Bacillus sp. FSL P2-0069, assembly GCF_038593315.1. Lineage (NCBI taxonomy): Bacteria > Bacillati > Bacillota > Bacilli > Caryophanales > Bacillaceae > Bacillus > Bacillus sp. FSL P2-0069. The sequence continues at coordinate 2,658,715 of NZ_CP151984.1, read as the reverse complement.
CACAAACAAGCTGAACATATTCCTCCTGGCTTAAAAACTCAAGCTTTCCTTTTTCATATTGCTTGACCATTGGAGTCCCTTTTAAAAGGTGAAGCAAATGAATTTTAATTCCTTGCACATCTAAATCCGCAACAGCTTTTGCTGTTTCCATCATCATGTCCCGGTTTTCAAGAGGCAGTCCATTGATGATATGTGAGCAGACACGAATTCCGTGTTTTCGCAGTTTTTCTACACCTTCAACGTAGCATTCATAATCATGAGCACGGTTGATGAGCATAGCTGTCCGTTCGTGTACTGTTTGAAGACCAAGCTCTACCCATAGGTAAGTGCGTTCGTTTAATTCGGCTAAATACTCCACTACGTCATCCGGCAGACAGTCAGGTCTTGTTGCAATGGATAGACCTACGACACCATCCAGATTCATAACGGTTTCATATTTTTCTTTTAGGACAGGAAGCGGTGCGTGTGTGTTTGTATACGCCTGGAAATACGCCATGTATTTTCCGTCTTTCCATTTTGTATGCATCCGGTCTTTGATTTCGTTAAATTGAGTGATGAGATCATCAGCCCGGTTTCCTGCAAAATCACCAGATCCAGCGGCACTGCAAAATGTACAGCCGCCGTGGGCTACAGTACCATCACGGTTTGGGCAGTCAAAGCCGCCGTCTAAGGCTACTTTAAATACTTTATGACCAAAGTGTTCACGCAAATGGTAGTTCCACGTGTGATAACGTTTTTCGCTGTTTGAATATAAAAAAGGGTTATGCTGATCCAAGTCAGTAACCTCCTTGCATAATAGGCATCCTTAAAGTTTAACAAAAATCACGAAGGAGGACAATTGAATCTGTCCAACATTTTCTTTAGTGAAAAAGCTTTACATGGGCAAAATAGGCGGGAGCGATGATGAAATGGAGGGAATGTAAGATGGCAACAAGGCAATCGATCGATGAATTTATTCAAAAAAGTACGGAAACCCTTGAGTTTGCAAGTGAACAATTTGATTTGAGCTCACGTCAAGAACATTATAATGAGGAAGAGTTTTCTAAAGCACAGCTCATGCTTGAGAATACGGTCAACGAATTAGAAAAATTAAAAGATGTCGCCAATGACCAGCAAAGAGAACGATTAGACAGGGCACGTGTTCAAATTCAGAGCTTACAAAATCAAATGATTTTAGGGATTTCTTACGATAATGAATGATGAACAGATCCTTCTTTTAAGGGTCTGTTTTTTATTTTCTTAATTAGTTATTGACTTTTATGCTGGGTGTCTATATTGTATTAAGTGTACTACATCAACTAATACACTATAGACACTTAAAGTGAAGAAAGGTGTTCAACCATGAAAAAAGAAAAAAACCCAATTAATTTGAAGTGGATGGTGCTGGCTGTTGCGTTAGCATGTACATTTTTTTTCGTTCTTGTTTTCATTGGTTTTGAAGTTCAAAAAGATTTGATACCCAATTCAGTTCCTTTAATGCAAGGACATGAACAAGCGATAGGACTGCAAAAGCATGAATGAGGAAAGAGGGAGTCATCATGATTCAAATAGATCCAAGAAGCGCTGCGCCAATATATGAACAAATCATTGAGCAGCTCAAAATTTTATGTTTAAAAGGCGTGATGAAGCCAGGTGACAAACTGCCCTCTGTCAGAGAGCTCGCCACCATTATCATTGCCAACCCAAACACCGTCAGTAAAGCGTATAAAGAGCTAGAGCGGGAAGGGATTATTGAAACTCTGCGGGGCCGCGGTACGTATGTAACAGAAGGTGCTCAGTTAAAGCTGAATGAAGGGAAGGTGCTCCAGATGAAAGAACAGTTAAGACAACTCATCATAGAAGCTCATCATGCTGGTATTGATATTCATCAGCTCAAGGAATGGCTGGAAGAGATCGGCTCAAGTCTAAAAGGAGGAAAACAAGTTGATTGAGGTTAGAAATGTATCAAAGAAATTAAATGGACGCGAAGTACTCAGCGACGTTTCCTTCAAAATAGGCGAAGGTGAGATCTTCGGTCTGCTTGGCCGGAATGGCTCTGGGAAAACAACACTTCTCAGATTGATTCAGCAAATTCTTCTTCCAGATGAAGGAGAGATTTATTTTAAAGATGTGCTGGTGAAAGACCACCCTTTAGTAAAGCAAAATATTGTATTCATGCCGGTCGTGAATCCTTACTTTGACAGATACAATTACGGACAGCTTGTCCAACTGTTAAAGCATATATATCCAAAGTTTGATGTGACCTATGCCAATGAGCTTGTGAACCGCTATGAAATTCCGGAAAAAGTAAAGTATCGTGAATTGTCGACAGGGTTAAAGAAACAGCTGTCATTAATTTTAAGCTTTGCCATCAAACCAGCTGTCATTTTATTAGATGAGCCGACTGATGGAATTGATGCCGTCACAAGAAATGACGTTCTTCAGCTGATGATTGACGAGGTGGCAGAACGACAAACAACGATTTTAATTACATCTCACCGCTTAGAGGATATTGAGCGCATGTGTAATCGAATTGGATTTTTAGAAGGAAATCAGCTCACAAGTGTCATGGATTTAGATGAATTAAAGAATGACTATGTCAAAATCCAAATGGCCTTTGAAGAAGATATGAACTTAAGTATTCGAAAAAATGGCGTGGCGATTTTGGATCAAGCGGGCGTTTTCTATACAGCGCTTGTTCTAAAAACCGACGAAGAAGCTAAAGAGTACTTGAAGTCACTGAAGCCAAAAGTATGGCATGAACTGCCTGTGAATTTAGAAGAAGTATTCATTGCAAAGTTTGGAGGGAAACGCAGATGGTAAAGCGGCAATTATTATATAAGGAGTGGAAGCAATCTGAGCTGACATTCATTTTAGTGATGCTTGTTGCTGCGCTTGCGACGCCCTTCGCATTCTTAATGGAATATTCGTCTTTTCAAACGTGTCTAAACGATACAGAGTGTATTACGGATGCACCACGTTTTTCTTATATCTTTAAGACGGATCCATTCCTCTCTCTTTCATGGCTAATGGGAATTTTCTTTGCTGTCATGCAGCTTGGATTTGAGAGAAATAAAGGGCAGATGGATTTTACCTTATCCTTACCATTTAGCAGGAGTACAATCTATCACACAAAGTTTTTCTTAGGTGCTGGAATCATTGCAGTCGCTCATGCCGTTTCTTATGTTCTTACTTATTTACTTATTTTAGGACTTGACCCACTAGAGACACCTGGCTTTCATAGCGTTTATATCATTTCGCTTGTGTCCTCCTTGATGTTTTATAGTTTATTTTTTGCAGCGGGTACTTTAACCGGAAGTTCCATTGCGCAAGCAATCGTTGGGTTCAGCACAGCTATTTTACCCTTTTTAGTGATCGGATTACCGCTTGTTCATGTAGATTTTATCATCAAGACAAGTGGGAGTTGGTTAGATAAGAGCTTCGCTTATTTGATATCGCCTATATCTCCAATCAACTATATTATAGATGAACCTTTCCGATCTGATTATCCTCTTTGGTTCTCAGGCGAAAAAATCATTATACCTATTGTCATGGTGGTTCTGTTTTATCTAATTGGCTTAATTAGCTTTATAAAACATCCAATTGAAAGAAATGGCCGCTTCTTCCTTTACTCAAGTATGGATAGACCTATTCAGATTATGGTCATCGTCTTCGGTGTTCTAGGGTTTGGATGGTTTGGTTTTTCTTCAGATAATTCCATATTTGGTTATATCGTTGGCATGCTCATCGGTGGAGTCGTAGGCGCCTTAACGAGTTATTTCTTAATCTATAGAAAAAGATAAACAGAGAGCAGGGGAGTAGAGATGATTCAGATTCAAGCATTAGATCATGTATTTAAAATTGGTAAAAAGGGCAGGGAAAATGAAATTCCTGTGCTGAAAGGGATTGACCTGTCCATCAAAAGAGGCGATATTGCTTGTATTGTTGGACGAAGTGGTTCGGGGAAATCGACTTTATTGAACTTAATATCAGGCTATATTACGCCAACGAGCGGAAAAATTGTCATTGATGGCACCGATGTGACCGGCTTTAATGAAAAAGAATGGGCAGACTTTCGCTTAGATCACTTTGGCTTTATCTTTCAAAGCTTTCAATTGATCGGGAGCTTAACAACGTATGAGAATGTTGAACTTCCGCTCACTTTAAAAGGGGTGAAGCCGTCTGAACGAAAAGTGAAAGTAAAAGAAATGCTGAAACGAGTAGGACTCGAACACCACGCAGGACATTACCCAAATGAGCTGTCAGGCGGACAGCAGCAGCGTGTGAGTATTGCAAGAGCCTTGATTTTAAATCCATCAATTATTTTAGCAGATGAACCAACAGGCAGTCTGGATTCAGAAACTGAAGGAGAAATTTTAGCCTTTATCCAGCAGCTCAATCGCGAAAAAGGAATTACATTTGTCATCATTACACATGACGATGAAGTCGCTTCAATCGCAGACACAACGTTCCAGCTTCACGACGGTGTATTAAAGAAAGGGGAACAATCCATTGAAATTTAGAGATCAGGTCAAATTCATTAGAAGAAATATGAAGAAAAATAGATTGCGTGTGTTTATGACCATTCTTGCGACGACAATGGCATGCTCTTTCTTAATCGTTCTAGCGTCTGTCGGTTTTGGTTTGCAAAAATCAGCTCAAGATGAAATTATGAAGCAGCAAATCATCACAGAAATTAAAGTGTTAGGAAAAGAAAAAGGAGACGTTAAGATTGATGATTTAAAGAAATATGATCATGTGAAATCTGTCGTCTCAAGAACGGCAATCAATCCTTCGGTTAACGTCGAGCTCGATAACCGTTCAAGTGAAACGCAGGCTGCTTTGACTGATATGAAAGAAGAAAAAGAAGCAGGTCTTGAACTAGACCGAGGAAAAGTCCCAACATCAGCGAACGAAATTGTGGTTGGGTATCATATGGCGCAGCAACTGTGGACAAAAAAAGAACGCGAAGCCTATGAAAAAGAATTAAACCAGACGTCAAATGGGGAAGAAACACCGAAGGAGCCAAAAGGCTACACGAAGGATATTTTAAATAAAGTGATTCAAATCAAAGTGCCAAAACTAAATGAAGAAGGTGAAGTCGTTAAAGAAAAAACATTTGATTTCCGTGTAGTAGGCGTTTTGAAAAAGCCGAATTTGGAGTGGCAGGAGGATCATAAAATTCTGATTCCGAATGCTTATGAAAAAGAATTTGGTCAAATACTCGATCTGTCTCCTGAAGCAGGAAATGTCGAGAAAATGACCTCTGTTTATGCAGATAAATTCGACAATGTCGGTACGCTCACGAATAAACTGACAGATGAGGGCTATCAAGTCATCTCTGTGACGAACCAGCTTGAAGGAATGGATATGTTCTTTACGGTCTTCAAAATTGGACTCATTTTTGTCGGATGTATTGCAGTCATTATTTCTGCCATCGGAATTTTCAATACGATGACCATGGCGGTAACAGAGCGAACACAAGAGATTGGGATTATGAAAGCCATTGGCGCGAATCCATCCATTATCAAGCGGATGTTCCTAATGGAAAGTGCTTATATTGGAGTAATCGGATCAATCATCGGTATTATCATCTCATATTTGATTAGTTTCGCCGTTAATTTAATCATCCCAGCCATTTTGTCGTCCATGTCTGAGGGAGGATCAAGCGATCAATTCTCGATTACTTTTTCCTATATTCCACTCAGCCTTGTCATTACAGCGACAGTGATCAGCGCAGGGGTAGCGATCATTTCAGGGCTTAACCCGGCACGTAAGGCAACAAAAACGAATGTATTAGCAGCTTTAAGAAGAGAAATCTAAAAAAGAACCTCCTGTAAACCCGATTGGGCGCTCAGGAGGTTCTTTTTTATCTTAATTAAACATCGCTATTGCTTAGGTGCCCTGTATCCGGCACGCTCTGCCTCTTCAACAGAGCAGAACATTTTGGTTATATTCTTTGTTCTAGAGTAGTATCTGCTGCTTGGTGTGTGGTAAATACCGTTGACACTCCCTTTAATGTTACAGGCAGCCGATTCTTTTTTTGTTTCCTTTTGTGATTCATGACCGCCTGTGCTTTTTCCTTCATCTTTAGGTGCGGAGCGCTGGACGGTGGAAGACTTCGTATCGCTGCTGCTATTCTTGATTTCTTGTTTGAGTGTTTCATTGCTGGAGGTGAGCTTGTCTATTTTCTGTTCAAGCGATTGAATGGTCTTTTCTTGCTGTTTGACCGTTTCTTTTTCTGAGGTGATGGTTTCTAGCTTTTTTTCCAGCTTTTCTTTTTCCTTCTCCGCATCTTCTAAAGAGGAGGTAAGCGACTCTTTAGAAGCTGTTAAGCGCGAAATGTCAGAGGAGAGTTCCTTTTGATCCTTTAACAGCTGTTCGGAAGATGGATCGGCTTGTGCCTTTGGCGCATTTCCAGCAGTAAGCGGTAATGACATAATGGAAAAGAAGAGACCAATGATCAAAAAAGGATAAAAAAGTTTCTTTGAAAAAATCAGCTCGTTCTTGCGTTTGAGTAAGAAGAAATTGACAGCATATCCGATGGCAAAACAAATACATAAAAGACCTAATATGAGTAACAGCATATCTAACAGCCCCCCTAAATTGCTATTTACACCTATCATACCTCATTTTTCCATTTTGGGGAGCGGTTCAATTAAAAAAACCTGTTTACACAGGGTTTTCCAGCGTGTAGACAAACCCTCGCATTGGTTGTCAGGTCTGCGCTCCGGTGCTCACGAATGTCGAATTCGCTCCGCTCCGGTGCTCGCCCTTCCTAGACTGCAAAGGTTTTCTATCACGCTGAATAGAAGACAAAGGGCTAAAATAAAGATCATTTTAGCCCTTTGTCAACAATCTGAAAAACCCTGTTTACACAGGGTTTTCAGCTAATGGTAATCCTTTTATGGCTTCTTTTACTGTCAAATAAGTGATTGTATTCTGGAAATCTGTATCGAGGTCTTTCATTTTCAGCGCAAGCTGCGGCTTAATCCCAGTGATGATCAGTTCGGTTCCAGTAAGATTGAGAAGATGATGCAGTTTGAAAATACGTGCTGCAACGGAATCATCGACTTCGATTAAACCAGAAAGGTCGACAATTAAATAATCATCCTTTGAATCATCTAATATACAGGTTAACTTAGCGACAATAGCATCAAAGCGTTCTTCAGATAATTTCCCGATAAGCGGAAGAGCAGATACACCATTTTTGATTGGGACGATTGGCGTCGAAAGAGAGGTGACTTCCTGTAAGGAATCTTCTAGGAGCTGTTCATATTCTTTCTGTTTCGTAATATCCTTTTGAAAACCAATGAAAAATGTTTTGTCATCTTGTTCAATGTATAGAGGATCTATATTGAGTTCATTCCAAAAAAAAGTGCCGTCTTTTTTATAATTTTTTAGCTGTGTGGTAATAGGTGTTTTGTTTTGAATTCCATGACGAATTAAAGCAAGCTGCTTTTGATCCGTGTCTTTTCCTTGAAGGAATCGACAATTACGACCAAGAATTTCATCTGGTTTGTATCCAGTCATTTGTGTAAAGCCGTGATTCACATAAACGATAGGGTTATCCTCTAAGGAAGGGTCTGTAATGACAACACCGATCCGCGCATGATCCAGCGCTTTTTTGATGAGTTCAAGCTGTTTTTGCAAGCCGAAAATGTTCGAGCTGACCATATTACCCTCCTTTGCTGCTATAAGACATATCAAATGGTTGTCTTTTCAACCAAATGAATCCTTTTAAACGTAACATAACATATGTTCTGTTTCAACGATTGCAAACGCTTTGTTAAATTTGTCATCATAGTTTGTCCTCCATTAGAATAGAGTAAGTAAGGAGACTTTTCATTAGAAAAAGAAGGAATCAATTACTCATCATTCATAAAATGACAAAAATAGTTAATATGGATTAGGTAAAAATGATTCCAATGCATCAAGATTGTTTTTAGGTCATTCACATATAATGGAAGAAACAAGCTTTTTTTCTTCGTTAGAGAGAATAGACCTTTTACATGGATTATGACGGAACAGCAGAATGGCATTACAGGGGGCTGGACAGCCTGAAGTCGCTTTACTATTCTAAGGGCTTTAGGAAGGTGATGAAAATGCTGCAACAAGTCATTATTGCTTGCGCCATTGGAGGGGTCATGGGCATTCTCGGTCACGTAAAGAAAAAAGGCAGGCTAGAGAAGCCCAGAATGACAAAAAAGTTTATTTACTTAGGGTTTATTGAAGATTGGCTCGTTGGGATGATTGCCGCTACACTGCTTGTCTTATCCTCAAATCCCGAATCTAGTCTGCACTTGATCATCTTATCCATTATTTCAGGTTACGGAGGAGAAGCAGTTCTGCGAAGCTTCGATTTTGTGAGAGAAGAACGTTCACAGGATGCAGGCTCCAACCGTCATAACCGATCTCCACACGAATAATATCCTCTACTTTACCCTAGTCTAGGGTACATTCCCATTGTATACAAACCTGCTTGCACTTATGATCATAATTCTATAAAATACTACTTAGATGACGGTTACGATAAGAACAGTGAAGAGGAGTAGTAGGAAAGCAGTATTTGTCTTTAGAGAATTGACGGCTGGTGAAAGTCAATCAAATCTGCTTCTGAACTCGCCTCAGAGTTGCAGTTGCGTTAAAGCTTCTGTCGCATGTCTGCGTTAAAGATATTAAGTGAGCGTACGAACAGCATGTTACGCTAACAAGGGTGGTACCGCGGGAACCAAAAAATCTCTCGTCCCTTTCCAGGGATGAGGGTTTTTTGTTGATTTTAGAAAAATCTGAATTCTTGCAGTGGTCATCTAAGCAGATAAAGCCGTACATATTAAAGGAGGTTTTCACATTGAGTTTTCAGCATCGGGAAATTGAAAAGAAGTGGCAGGATTATTGGCTGACACATAAAACATTCGCCACATCTGACTCGGAAGATAAACCGAAGTTTTATGCACTTGATATGTTTCCATATCCATCAGGAGCAGGGCTTCATGTCGGGCACCCTGAGGGCTATACAGCAACGGATATTTTATCACGCATGAAACGCATGCAGGGATATGATGTTCTTCATCCAATGGGATGGGACGCATTTGGTCTCCCAGCAGAACAGTATGCACTTGATACAGGAAATGATCCGGCGGCTTTTACAGAAGAGAACATCAATAACTTCCGCCGCCAAATTCAATCACTAGGGTTCTCGTATGATTGGGATCGAGAAATCAACACGACAGATCCGAATTACTACAAATGGACACAATGGATTTTCTTAAAATTGTACGAAAAAGGATTGGCCTATATCGATGAAGTACCAGTGAACTGGTGCCCAGCGCTTGGCACAGTGCTTGCAAATGAAGAAGTCATTGATGGAAAAAGTGAACGCGGAGGGCATCCTGTTGAAAGACGTCCTATGAAGCAGTGGATGCTAAAGATTACAGCATATGCGGACAGGCTGTTAGAAGATTTAGAGGACATTGATTGGCCTGAAAGCATCAAAGATATGCAGCGTAACTGGATCGGACGCTCTGAAGGTGCGCACGTTCATTTTGAAGTAGAAGGACATGACGAACAGTTTACGGTTTTTACAACGCGTCCTGATACACTATTTGGCGCAACATATGCAGTGCTTGCACCAGAGCATGCACTTGTTGAAAAAATTACATCAGATGCTCAAAAAGAAGCTGTCAAAGCGTATATCAAAGAGATTCAATCAAAGAGTGACTTAGAGCGGACAGATCTTGCTAAAACGAAGACAGGTATTTTCACAGGAGCGTATGCCATCAATCCTTTAAATGGTGAAAAGATGCCGATTTGGATTGCCGATTACGTGCTGGCGACTTATGGAACTGGAGCCATTATGGCGGTTCCTGCCCATGATGAACGTGACTATGAATTCGCCAAAACCTTTGATCTTCCAATTAAAGAAGTTGTAGAAGGCGGAGACATTGAAAAAGAAGCCTACACAGGTGATGGAAAGCACATTAACTCTGATTTCCTAAATGGCTTAGGAAAAGAAGAAGCGATTGAAAAAGCGATTGCATGGCTTGAAGAACATCAAAAAGGTGAAAAGAAAGTCACATATCGTTTAAGAGACTGGCTGTTCAGCCGTCAGCGCTACTGGGGTGAGCCGATTCCAATCATTCATTGGGAGGACGGAACATCTTCAGCTGTTTCAGAAGAAGAGCTTCCACTGATCTTGCCTAAGACGACAGAGATTAAGCCAAGTGGTACAGGTGAATCACCATTAGCCAATATTAAAGACTGGGTTGAGGTTGTAGATCCTGTTACAGGTAAGAAAGGCCGCCGCGAAACGAATACAATGCCGCAATGGGCAGGCAGCTGCTGGTATTTCTTACGTTATATTGATCCTCATAACACAGAAGAGCTTGCCTCTCCTGAGAAGCTGAAGAAATGGCTTCCAGTTGATGTGTATATCGGTGGAGCAGAACACGCTGTACTGCATCTTCTATATGCACGCTTCTGGCATAAGTTCTTGTATGATATCGGTGTTGTTCCAACAAAAGAACCTTTCATGAAATTGTTCAACCAAGGTATGATTCTTGGGGAAAACAATGAAAAAATGAGTAAATCAAAAGGAAATGTGGTCAACCCGGATGATATCGTAGAATCTCATGGTGCGGATACATTACGACTTTATGAAATGTTCATGGGACCTTTAGATGCGTCAATTGCTTGGTCTGAAACAGGACTTGATGGCGCTCGTCGTTTCCTTGATCGTGTATGGCGTCTCTTTACAAATGAAGATGGCTCACTCAGTGATAAAGTGACAGAGCAATCTGGCGGCGCATTAGAACGCAGCTATCATGAAACAGTCATGAAGGTAACGGATCATTATGAAGGCTTGCGTTTCAATACAGGCATTTCACAATTAATGGTGTTTATCAACGATGCCTATAAAGCTGATACACTGCCGAAAGAATATGCAGAAGGCTTTGTAAAGCTTCTTTCTCCAATTGCACCGCATTTAGCAGAAGAGCTTTGGAATAAACTTGGTCATGAAGGATCTATTTCTTATGAAGCATGGCCTCAATATGATGAGTCAAAACTTGTCGACGATGAAGTAGAAATTGTCGTACAGCTTAACGGTAAAGTAAAAGCAAAATTAACCGTTCCTGCTGATGCAACAAGGGAGCAGTTAGAAGAGCTCGCGAAAAATGATGCACGCGTAAAAGAACAGCTTGAAGGGAAGACCATTCGTAAAGTGATTGCGGTTCCTGGGAAGCTTGTCAATATTGTTGCGAACTAATGATGACACCCATCGGTATAAACCGGTGGGTGTTCTTTATTTCCCGGGACATAATTTTGTCGAAAACAAGGTGATTCCCGCATCGGTCTCGTATTTTAACAGGTGACCAAGAAAATGAGGAGTGACGTCAATGGAAAAGGAAAACAAACGTGAACAACTGCTCAGTCTGTTAGGAGAAATGCCAGAACGTCATCGCGTGGAGGCTTATACGTTAAAAATGGAAGAACGTGAATCATATGTAGTGGAAACACTCATTCTCTCCATGAATGGTGTAGAGGAACTCCCTGCTTATTTCGTGAAACCGAAGGATACAGTGAAAAAAAGACCCGTTGTGCTGTTCCAGCACTCTCATGGCGGGAATTACGTGAATGGGAAGGACGAGCTGTTAAAAGGTGCTCATTATTTGCAAACGCCTTCATATGCAAAAGAGTTTACGTCAAAAGGATATAGTGTACTGGCCATTGATCATGCAGGGTTCGGCGAGAGAAGAGGAAGAACAGAAAGTGAAATTTTTAAGGAAATGCTTTTAACAGGAAAAGTGATGTGGGGCATGATGCTGTATGAAAGTATGTGTGCGATTGATTATTTGCTGTCTCGATCTGATGTGCTGGCGGACAGGTTAGCTGTCTTTGGGATGTCAATGGGCGGTCTTCTTTCCTGGTGGACGGCTGCACTTGATGAGAGGGTCAGTGTGTGTATTGATCTTTGTGCACAGGTGGACCATCATACATTAATTGAAACGAACAATTTGGACAGACATGGCTTTTATTACTATGTACCGAGCTTGGCGAAGCATTTTACAGCAGCGGACATTCAAGAAATGATTTTTCCAAGACCGCATTTAAGCTTAGTTGGAAAACTTGATCAGCTCACGCCTGCTGAAGGCGTTGGAAGGATTCAAAAGGTATTGAGTCAAACCTATGAAGCTGCTTCATTGAAAGAACGATATCAGCTTACCCGTCTTCATGCAGGTCATTTTGAAACAGCCGCTATGCGTCACGAGGCGACACGATTTTTGAAAAAGTGGCTGTAATCAAGAAACGCTTGGACATACTACGTCAAAAGAAAGGAGGAGACAGATGAAAAAAATCACCATCATTGGCGGATGCGGTGTGATTGGACGTCTTTTAACAAAAGCGCTCTCTGATGAGTACAGCGTCACGATTATTGATCTAACGAGCTGTGTAGAAGGAGTCATTTTAGCCGATGCAGCGAATGAACAGAATGTATATGAGGCAATTCCGCGGGATACAGATGTCATCTTGCATCTTCTAAACATGGACATGACGCATGATGTGATGGATCATGAAGAATTTGCAAAAATGACTGATATTTTTTGGAGGAGTACCTATTATATGTTTCGTTCAGCCGCGCGGCATGGCATACGAAAAGTCATTTTTGCAAGCAGCAACCATGTGACGGATCGTTATGAAGAGGATGGACGCTCCTTACTTGGGCGGCAGATTACAACTGACGATGTGCCTGCGACTAAAAATGTCTATGGCATTTTAAAATTTGCTTCCGAACAGCTAGGGGGTTTGTTCCACGATCAAACGGGAATGTCTGTCATCAATTTAAGAATTGGAACAGTGGTGACAGATGAGATGACGGCATTACACAAAAAACAAAGAACAAAAAGAACACTGCTGTCACATGAAGATCTTGCAGGTATGATAAAGGCAGCGATTGAAACGAATATCTCCTTTGGGACCTATTATGCTGTATCAGAGAATGAAGAAAAGCCGTGGTCTACTGAGAAAACGAAGCTGGAGTTAGGCTATGAACCAGATGTCAATACGACGGAAATCCTCGAAGAAAATGATCGAGCATAAGGCATAATCATGTCATGAGCTAATGATCTTATTCTTTTGTTTCATGAGCATAAAAGCACGGCTGACATGATCTATCCAGTTGGTCTGTCAAAATGATTATAGACGCTTTCTTCCCCCGTTTGTTACATTTTAATCACGATATCGTCACAGGCTGCAGCTTACTTTCAGATGAAATGATAACGCTTTCAAAGAAAGGGCGTGATGAACATAGATCGTTCTATTAAAGGCCGATTGTTCAATTTATTTAATTACTCTTTTCTACTCATGTTCGCATTAATATGTGTGCTTCCGTTCATCCATGTCATTGCGGCCTCTTTTGCAACAGTAGAAGAGGTCATCACGAAGAAGTTTATCTTGTTCCCGACGACGTTTTCTTTAGAGGCATATCGATATATTTTTTCTACAGATATTGTGTATCGCAGCCTCATTGTGTCCATTCTTGTGACGCTCGTTGGAACAGCTGTCAGCATGTTTTTGTCCTCGCTTATGGCATACGGGCTGTCTCGCCAGGAGCTAAAAGGCCGAAGAACACTGATGTTTCTCGTTGTTTTCACGATGCTGTTTAGCGGAGGGATGATTCCGACGTTTATTGTGGTGAAAACACTTGGTCTGCTTGATACGTATTGGTCACTTATTCTACCGGTTGCAATCAATGCGTTCAATTTAATCATTTTGAAAAATTTCTTTCAAAACATACCGGCAAGCCTTGAGGAATCAGCGAAGATGGACGGCTGTAACGATTTAGGGATTTTCTTTAAAATTGTGCTCCCACTTTCTTTGCCAGCCATTGCAACCATTTCACTTTTTTATGCCGTGACGTATTGGAATACGTATATGACTGCCATTCTGTATTTAAATGATTCAGTGAAGTGGCCGATTCAGGTGCTGCTGAGACAGATTGTCATTGTCTCAAGCGGAATGCAGGGAGATATGTCGGATATGGGCTCATCCACACCACCGCCAGACCAGACGATTAAAATGGCTGTGATCGTTGTAGCAACCATTCCGGTTCTGCTTGTCTATCCATTTATTCAAAAGCATTTCAACAAAGGGGCATTACTAGGTTCTGTAAAGGGTTAAAAAGATGGAACAACGGAGGGATCTTATGGGGAGAAAGAAATTATGGCTGATTGCGTTTGTCCTGTTATTTGCAGCAAGCGGTATTCTGTCAGCATGTTCAAGTAAAGGGGCAAACTCATCAGATGAGAAGGTTGATCTAGACAAAAAGGTAAAGCTGACATGGATGGCGATTTTATATCATCAGCAGCCGCCGAAGGATTCCGTTTTAAAAGAGATTGAAAAACTCACAAATACAGAGCTTGATATTACATGGGTGCCTGATGCTGTGAAGGAAGATCGGTTAAATTCCGCACTTGCAGCAGGGAATTTGCCGCAAATTGTGACGATTCAAGACATTAAAAATTCGTCTGCGATTAATGCGTTCAGATCAGGCATGTTTTGGGAAGTCGGTCCGTATTTAAAGGATTATCCAAATTTAAGTAAGATGAACGAATTGATTAATAAAAACGCCTCTATAGACGGGAAGCTTTATGGCATCTATAGAGAGAGACCACTTTCAAGACAAGGGATTGTCATTCGAAAGGATTGGCTTGAAAATTTAAATTTGGATACACCAAAAACATTGGATGATCTATATGAAGTAGCCAAAGCCTTTACTGAAAAAGACCCGAATCAAAACGGAAAAGCGGATACAATTGGCTTTACGGATCGGAACGATTTAATTTATGGCGCATTTAAAACACTTGGTTCATATGAAGGAATGCCCACAGACTGGAAAGAAGAAAACGGGAAATTCACGCCAGACTTTATGACAGATGAGTACATGAATACAATGAAATACATGAAAAAGCTGCGCGACAATGGCTATATTAACAAAGACTTCCCAGTGACAAGCAAAACACAGCAGCAGGAATTATTCTCACAAGGAAAAGCAGGCATCTATGTTGGAAATATGGTAGATGCCGTGAACCTGAGAGATGATGCGACAGATAAAAACATGAAAGTAGATATTATCAACCGAATCAAAGGCCCAGATGGCAAAGAACGTGTGTGGGCATCAGGTGGTCATAATGGCATCTTCGCATTCCCTAAAACAAGCGTGAAATCAGAGGCAGAATTAAAGCGGATTTTGGCCTTCTTTGACCGCATTGCCGAAGAAGATGTATATGGTCTCATGACGTACGGTATAGATGGCCAGCATTATAAGAAAGAAGAAGGAAATACATTTGTCAGGGAAGAAAGCCAAGTGAAAAGCTGGCAGACAGATGTACAGCCGCTTGTCAGTCTTGTAGGAATTGATAAACGTTACTTGAAAAATAAAGGGGATGCAGTTCGTTCTAAATATGAAGAGCTAGAAGAAGACAATCAAAACATCATCGTTGCCAATCCTGCTGAAAGCCTGTATTCAGAAACAGCATCAGAGCGTGGAAACGAATTGAAGAAAATCATCGATGATGCGACGTATAAGTTCATTCTTGGAGACATCAGTGAAGATCAATTTCAGAAGGATGTAGAGAAGTGGAAATCCAATGGTGGGAATAAAATCATAGAAGAATATGAAGCTTCCTTTAAAAAATCAAAATGACCAATAGGAACACCCCCGCAAAGCAAAAAAGCGGGGGTGTTTTCATTAAAAGTCGAAGTTATCTGGATCTGGACCAATACGTTTGTTTTCATTTAAGTCAGAAAGACGTTTCATATCTTCATCAGTTAAGACAAAATCAAATATATCAGCGTTTTCCTTTAAACGATGTGCTTTCGTTGATTTTGGGATGGTGATGACACCTTTTTGTACATCCCAGCGCAAAATAATTTGAGCAGGTGTTTTACCATATGTGTCTGCGAGCTCTGTAATCAGCGGGTGATGCAGCAGTTCACCCTGCATCAGCGGTGACCAAGCTTCCATTTGAATGCCATGAGAGTTCAAATACGTAGAGAGTGTTTCCTGCGTTAGTTTTGGATGAAATTCTACTTGGTTAATCGCTGGTTTGATGTCTGCATCTTTTAATAGTTCGTCTAGGTGATGCGGCTGGAAGTTGCTCACTCCGATGGCTCTGACCTTTCCTTCACGATACAAGGTTTCCAGTGCACGCCAAGCTTCTTTGTATTTTCCTTCAACCGGCCAATGGATTAAATACAGATCAAGGTAGTCAAGCTGAAGCTTTTTTAAGCTTTCTTCGTATGCATTTAGGGTAGATTCATATCCTAAATCGGCATTCCACACTTTTGATGTGACAAAGATATCCTCGCGGCGCAGTCCTGTTTCTGCTAAACCAAGCTGTATGCCTCGTCCAACACCTTCTTCATTTCCATAAATAGCCGCTGTATCAATACTGCGATAGCCTAATTGAATGGCTGTTTTGACAGCATCAATTAATTCTGCTCCATCTTCCACCTTGAATACACCAAGGCCAAAGCCTGGCATGAGCACCCCATTGTTTAATGTTTTTGTACTTTGTAAATGTTCCATCATAAAAACTCCTTTAAATGGTTTGTGTTTGTTCTTTTTGTTCCATTTGATAACTGATCATCGTAAGAATGGCTGCGATGAGGACCATGATGCCGCCGACCCAGCCTGTATGCACAAGACCAAGTGTATCAGTCACGATGCCGCCTAAAAATGAGCCAATGGCAATACCGGCATTAAAGGCAGCGATATTCATTGCAGATGCGACGTCGACCGCTCCGGGTGTGTATCTTTCTGCAAAATCAACGACGGCTACTTGCAGTCCAGGCACATTCATGAAAGCAAACAGTCCCATCAGCATGACGGTTCCAATGCCTAACACTGTGAATCCTGCAGTGAAGCTAAGGATAAACAAGATGATGCTTTGGATAATAAACATATAGATCAGTGCTTTCATTGGCTGTTCATTAGCAGCTTTTCCGCCAATGACATTTCCGGCTGCGATCGTGATTCCGTATAAAAGAAGGATCAAGGCCACAGCCCCAGGCGCAAGACCTGTCACATGCTGCAAGAGAGGAGATAAATACGTGAAGACGACAAAGGTTCCTCCGTACCCTGTGGCTGTAATGACGAATAAAAGCAAAATTCTTTTTGTTTTTAATAGGACAGCTTGATCTTTAAAAGATGTTTTCACCCCCTGCTTTAATTGAGACGGCACAAGAAAATAGTTGGATATCAGTGCGATCAGACCAATGATCACAATCACACCAAATGATGTCCGCCAGCCGAGCTCATGACCAAGAAATGTCCCGAATGGCACACCTGTCACAGTCGCTACTGTTAAACCAGTGAACATAAAGGCAATGGCGCTTGCCCGTTTTTCTTTCACGACAAGGCTTGCAGCAATCGTAGAGCCGATAGACATGAAGATTCCATGGGACAAGGCTGAAATCACCCGGCCGATTAACAGCAATGAAAAAGTCGGGGCAATGGTGGCAAGTGTATTACCAATCAAAAAGACGAGCATAATGAGCAAAAGCAATGTCTTTCTTTTCATCGTGGAAGTAAGGGAAGTCAATATAGGCGCGCCAAATGTCACACCAAGTGCATATAAAGAGACAGTCCAGCCTGCCTGACTGACGCTCACTCCAAAGTCCTCTGAGATCATTGGCAAAAGACCGACACTAATGAACTCAGTTGTTCCTATAGCAAAAGCACTAATCGCTAGTGCGAGAAGAGCAAAATGGTTTTGCTTTTTCTTCATAAGTAAGTTCACATCCTTCTGTGATGACATTTTGATAGACGAAGCCGATCGGCAAGAGTTATTATCTAACATAGATGACGAAAAAAAAAGTACGTACTTTTTTGTAATATAGGTACTAAAAAGTGCCTGTTCGTACAAAGAGGAGTGAACATTCGATGGAAAAGAAAAAATATAATATCTCTGTGGAAGCAACGCTTGAGGTCATAGGCGGGAAGTGGAAGTGTGTGATTTTATGTCATTTGACACACGGGAAAAAACGGACGAGCGAATTGAAGCGGCTCATGCCAAACATCACACAAAAAATGCTCACGCAGCAGCTGAGAGAGCTTGAAAGTGATGGGGTCATTAACCGGATTGTCTATGAACAGGTGCCGCCTAAAGTGGAATATGAATTAAGTGAATACGGACAGTCGCTCGAAAGAATTCTCAATGCGCTATGCGATTGGGGGGCATCTCATATTGAACGTGTGTATGGAGAGCCGCTTTCCGTGCTGGAAGACAGCATCTTAAATGAACAGTTTAAATAAAAGAGACCCGCTTTCTTGTGAGAGCGGGACTCTTTGTCTTACATGCCTTTTTTCTGGTCGCGGTATTTCCCAGGAGTTGTACCTTCCAGCTTTTTAAAGGACCGGATGAAATTTTGCGGGTTTTTATATTTCAGTTTTTCCGAAATTTCTTTGACGGACATATCGGTTTCTACAAGCCAGTTTTTAGCGACATGGTGTCTGTAGGAAGAGAGATATTCACTAAAGGAGATATCCATTTCCTTTCTGAAAATACTGCTTAAATAATTTGGATTGTAATGGAGACGTGTGGCGATTTCATCCAATGTGAGATCTGAGTCGAATTCTTGATGAATGATATGAATGATTTTTTCTGAGATGTTTTTGTATTGTGAGTCTTCACGTGCAGCAAGCTGGTCAATAATTGGCCGAATAATTTCATGTTTCAGCCATGCTTCCGTATCTTCAAAGGTTTTAAATTCAAAAATCGTATCATAGAGCATTTTGTTATCTTCAACCTCAAATAATTCAATGCCCAGCAAATGCATCAGCTCAATTAAATTGTTTAAGAAACGAGCGAGGGCGATATGGTATTCGTGCGGTCCTGCATTTTTAGAAAAAATGGATTGCAGGAGCACATGTAAATAGTGATCCGCCTTGCCTTGATCGCCAGCTTTCATCGCATCAAATAAATCATGCTGCAGCTGCTTTGGAAAATGGGTTTTGAACGTCTTTCCTTGCTGAATATGCTCATATAAGATAATGGACTTTTTCTCTGCTTTAAGTCTGTATTTTAAGGCTTCTTTTCCTTCAATGTAAGCATGTTTTGCCATCGTGAGTTCTTTAAACTGGCGGCTGATTCCAATGCTGATCGATAAACCAAGCTCTTCTTCAATACGCTGCTGAATGCTTTCTGCTAATTGATTTAAATATTCAGTAAACTCTTCAACTGACTTTGAATGGTTGAGGATAATCGTTGTTTGATGCTGATTGACAACGGTTGGCTGAAGGTGCTCCTCTTGCTGAATAATCTGCTCGATTAGTCCATTGATCGCAAATAAAAGCAAGTCAGCATCTTTTTTTTCATAAGGTGTTCCTTTTAATGTATCGATTTGGGTCACAAGCATGGACAAATGAGACCAGCCCTGAGGAAAGCCTAAGCTTTGGAACCGGTTGTTAACTTCTTCATCTGTCAGCTTTCCAAGCAGCAGCCGTACCATAAAGTATTGCTGTAAGTGTGTCACTTGCTGCTCAATCCGTTCCTCTAAATCATTGTTTTGATCTTTCATTTGTTTAATACTCGATTCAATCAACTCAAATTCATTTTGAAAAGGCTGTTTTTGCAAAAATGATTCATTGCGTGCAAATGACTCGTATAATAAGCGGATTGGTTTATAAAAGTGTCTAGAACCGAACCATGAAAATAGCAATGAAAGCGCTAACAAAACAGTGCAGATAATAAAGGTAATCCATCCGATTGATTTCGTTTGCTGCTTAAGTTCTGGAATAGAAACAAAGGATAGGTACGTCCATTCATTATAATCTGATTTTTGAAATGTGATTTGATAGTTGAGTTCGTCGATCTTCATATCAAATTGGCCTGATCGTTTTTCAAGTGAGAGCACATGTTTGACGATATCTTGATGTTTCAGCGATTCACCAATTTGTTCTTTGCGATTATGTAGCAGCACTTTTCCGTTTGTATCGATCACAAACATACTATCCGATTGAGAGAAGTCAGGCATGTTATCAGCAATGACGCAGCTTGGAATGCTGGCGACAGCGATTCCCTTTTTTTGAACGCTGTTCATAGGCAGTTGTTTGATTAAATTCACATTGTACTTACAAAAGGATGCTTTTCCTTCTTTTGTCGCAACAAGTGGATTATTCTCTTCAAGTGCCCAGCTGGAGTGACTTGGTATATTGAGGTAAGAGGTCAGCGCTTTTTCTTGGTCTTCGCTTGTGACATGATAAAGCCCCGAATTGTTCATGTACCAGTCTTCCATTTTACTGACGAGTGTAATATTGGAAAGATCGGTGTCAAAGGTTTGCAGGTAGTTCAGTTCCTGCTGTACTTGATTATAAAGCTGGAATTGGTCTGGATTTAAAGGTTCTGCCAGTGTTTGAAGGAGAGGCGGCGAACTGACATAGTGAGTGAGAGAATGATCAACAGTTTTTAAAATATGCTCAATATTGGATTGCGTTTGTTTAACGCTGTCGAGCTTTTCATTTGAGATATTTTCAAGTGCTGTTTTTTGTGAATGCTGATAAGAAAAAATGCCGACAATGATAACAGGAATCGTACTAAGTATGAAAAAAAACGTCACTAGCTTGTAATAAAATTTGTACTGCCTTCTTTTCATAAAACCCCCCATTTCAAACAAAACAATCTTTTCCCCTTAATTTATTAATCCAAAAATCTGGTAGGTTTGTCAATAATCATTTTCTGAGATTAGGATCATTTTCTTATGTTTTATGTAACGTTTTGATCAGCATCACCTATGAAAATATGATCTGTTGATATGATTGTAGACGGATTTTTCATCCTTAAGATACAGTTAACACATGCATTAGCATGAGGGGAGGCTTTATCAATGAAAACAGAGGATGTCACTGCCAAGGGTGTGCCTGCGGCAGCTTTGAAAAGTGAAAAAAGAAAGCGCTTACTTAATCAATTGCTAAGTCAAAAGTTTTTGTATTTAATGATTTTGCCGGGGCTCATTTATTTTATTGTTTTTAAATATGTGCCAATGTGGGGGCTCATCATTGCCTTTCAAGATTACCAGCCGTTTCTCGGCATTCTTGGCAGTGAGTGGGTTGGCTTCAAACACTTTATTCGATTGTTTACAGAACCAACATTTTTCATCTTATTAAAAAATACACTGATTTTATTTGCCATGAATGTCGTGATTTTCTTTCCAATTCCGATCTTATTAGCGCTTCTTTTAAACGAAGTGAGATTGGCATTGTTTAAGAAATTTGTACAGACGATGATTTATATTCCTCACTTCATGTCATGGGTGATTGTCGTGTCCTTATCTTTTGTTTTGTTAACAGTAGATGGCGGGTTAATGAATGAATTGATTGCTTTCTTTGGTGGAGAAAAGATTAACTTCCTTCTTAGTCAGGAATGGTTTAGACCGATGTACATTTTACAGGTCATCTGGCGGGAAGCAGGATGGTCAACAATCATTTACCTTGCGGCGATTACCGCGGTAGATCCGCAGCTATATGAAGCAGCAAAAATGGATGGGGCCGGAAGACTGAGACAAATGTGGCACATCACACTTCCTGCCATTAAAAGTGTCATTGTGGTTCTGCTTATTTTAAAAATCGGTGATACGCTTGAGCTTGGCTTTGAGCATGTCTATCTATTACTGAACGCAACGAACCGGGAAGTAGCAGAGATTTTTGATACGTACGTTTATACAGCAGGTCTTAAGCAAGGGCAATTCAGCTATAGTACCGCTGTTGGTTTATTTAAAGCAGCTGTTGGACTTATTTTGGTCATGCTGGCAAACCGTTTAGCGAAGAAATTCGGGGAAGAAGGTATTTATTAAAAAGGGAGATGAGGAAGAATGACTTTATCGATTGAAAAGGGATCACCGCTTGAGCATGCAGAGAAATTAGCACAAACCATTATGAAAGCGTATACACCAATTGAGCTGCCGCCAGCTGGAAGATGGCATTATCATCAAGGCGTTTTCCTTTGCGGCGTCATGAAGCTATATGAGGCAACAGGGAACGAGGCGTATTTCGATTATGTGAAAAACTATGCGGACTCCCTCATTGATGAGTACGGTAATCTGTTATTTCGCAGGGATGAGCTTGATGCCATTCAAGCAGGACTCATTTTATTCCCTCTTTACGAACGAACGAGAGAGAAGCGGTATGTGCTGGCGGCGGAGAAGCTGCGCGGACTATATCGTACGCTAAACCGCACGTCTGAGGGCGGATTTTGGCATAAAGACAATTATGCTTATCAAATGTGGCTCGATGGTCTCTACATGGGCGGTCCTTTTGCCTTAAAGTATGCTCAGCTTAAAGGTGAAGAGTCACTAGTGGATATGGTCATCCATCAAGAGCATCTCATGAGAAAGCATACGAAAGATGAACAAACAGGTCTGTATTATCACGCGTGGGATGAACGAAAAACGATGCCATGGGCTGATCAAAAGACCGGCTGTTCCCCAGAGTTTTGGGCAAGATCGTTTGGCTGGTATGTCCTTGCATTAGCAGATATGATCGAGGACTTGCCCGAGCATCATGAAAGGCGGAAGGTGTGGAAGGAAACGCTGACAGACATGTTGGAAAGTGTGGCAAAGTACCAGGATCAAAAGACAGGTCTCTGGCATCAAATCATTGATAAAGGAAATCACAGTGACAATTGGCTTGAAAGCTCGGGATCGTGTTTATTCATGTATGCCATGGCAAAGGCCATGAATGAAGGGTATGTGAGCCTCCGTTATGTTGATCATGTGGTCAGAGCATATCAAGGCTTGATTCAGCATAAGACGGCTGAGAAAGAAAATGGTGATTTTACTATCAATGATATTTGTATTGGAACATCTGCGGGATTTTATGATTACTACGTTGGAAGAGAGCGGAGCACTAATGACTTGCACGGGGCAGGCGCTTTTATTATGGCGTTAACTGAGCTAGAAAAGCTGTCTGTTTTTCAAAAGGCATGAGGAGGCAAAAAAGAGCCGCCGTATGGCTCATCAGTTTCATCGCTGCCATTTGTTTATCTGCTTGTCAGGGGAAAACAAACGGGATCGATGTCCTGATTTTTTCTGATATGTCAAAGGGGATGAAGGATCAATTAGTGGAGAAGGCTTTTCAGCCGGAACAAGAGACGTATAGCGTCCACATCTTTCCGGCGATTCCTGAAAAGCTTCTTGTTGAAATTACCTCAAAAGAGGGGGACGTGATGCTTGTTCCAGAAGAAATGTTTAGAACATATGATGATCCTGAAAGCTTTCAGCTGCTTGAAGAGATGGAAATAGGCGGTCAAGCAGCAGGACCATATACGGTCGATGACAAAAAGACAGGGAAAACGGTCGATTATGCGGTTCAAATCAATAAAGGAAAGAAAAAACTCAACGGCTATACCTTTCAATTACACCGGGATATGGTCGCTTTCATTCCCATGTATGCTGATAAGACGGAAGAGGCGCTGTCTCTTATGAAACAGCTTCGTGAAAACCAATAGAAAATGGGGTGGGGAATGTGAAACGGGTCGTGATTTGCGGGCTGAGCCATCGTGCGTTCAATATGTTTATTAAACCGCTCACAGAGGATTTCAATGAGCATTATCGGATTACAGGACTCCTAGATATAGATCATCAGCGGTATACACTTTGTCAGGAGCGTTTTCCATCACTCCGGGGCGTTTCGTTTTTTCATGAAGATGCATTTGATCAGATGGTCAAGGAAACAAAGCCAGATATCGTCATTGTGGCAGGCAGGGATGACACACATGTCACATATATCATGCAGGCACTTGACCATGATCTAGATGTCATCACTGAAAAGCCGATGGTGACAACAGCAAAAGACGCCAAAAAAGTGGTGGAAAAAGAGGCGGAAAGTAAAGGGAAGGTCACGGTCACCTTTAATTATCGCTACAATCCTTTCCATCGAAAAGTAAAAGAACTTATTTTAGACGGGAAAATTGGGAGGGTCACATCTGTTGAACTGAGCTGGCTCATTGATACGTACCATGGTGCTAGTTATTTCAAAAGGTGGAACCGCACACGTCAATTTTCTGGCGGGCTGTCCATTCATAAGTCGACGCATCATTTTGATTTGGTCAACTGGTGGATTGATCAAAAGCCGAAGCAAGTATTTGCTTACGGGGCGCTGAACTATTACGGCAGCGAAAGCCCTTGGAATCCCTTGCAGGGGGAGGAAAAAAGATTTTGCGGAACATGTCATGTGAAGGATATATGTCACTATGAAGCAAGGTGGAATCCGCGGGTTGAGCGCTCGAAGGTGGAGGACGACCATATTGAATCCGGTCAGGAGCAAACGCAGCAGTACTCAAACTATCGCCCTGATGCCTGCATTTTTGATCAGGAAATTGATATTGAGGATACATATGTGGCGTCAGTCGCTTATGACCAAGGGGCTTTGCTCAGCTATTCGATTCAATTCTCAGCCCCATATGAAGGCTATCGTCTGGCCATTAATGGGACGAAGGGGCGTATTGAAACAAATGAGTTTCATGTGCCATCAAGAATTCCTTTTCAATTCCCAGAACAAACAATTTCTTATTACCCGATGTTTGGATCAAAGGAGACGATTGAAGTCGTAAAGCAGCCAGGCGGACATGGCGGAGGAGATCCTCTGCTTTTGGCTGATTTATTTATAGGAAAAGATCCCTTGATTCACTATGACATCTTAGCAGGAGCAGAGGCTGGTGCTTATTCGATTGCTCTTGGGGAAGGCATGTGGCGCTCTGTCGCAGAAAAGCGCCCAATTGAAATCGATAAATTGTTTCATAAAGAGACGGTGTAAAGAGAAAGAGAGGAGGGGAAAGAGATGGATCATGATGGTTCAATGAGCAGAATGCTGAGGATGTGTGAGTGGGTGATGAGGCTCGCCTATACGAATTTGTTATGGCTTTTATTCACCATCCTGGGGCTTGGCGTATTTGGCTTGATGCCTGCGACCACTGCGTTATTTTCCGTGATGAGAAAGTGGATTCAAGGGCATGAGCAGGTCAATGTATTCCGCACTTTTTGGAAGGTATTCAGGGAGGAGTTTATACGCTCTAACATCATTGGAGTGGTGCTATGCATCATTGGAACGATTATTTATGTCGACCTTGCTTATATCTATCCGGCGAGCTGGCTCTTACATGTGCTTCGCTTTGCTATATATATTTTCGGTTTTCTGTTTATTGTGAGCTTATTTTATATTTTTCCGCTGCTTGCGCATTACGATTGGAAAAAACGTCTCTATCTGAAATTCTCTCTTCTGCTCGGTATCTCATATTTGCAATATACACTCTCTATGCTTGTTTTCTCGGCTGTGCTGTTTGTTCTGTTTGCTTATTTACCGGGAATCGTGCCGTTTTTCAGTGTGAGCATAATCGCCTATGGTCATATGTGGCTGGCCTATCAAGTTTTTAAAAAGGTAGAGTTTGAAATTGAGCACGAGACAGCCGAAGTGAAGAAGCGGCTGCCGTCTTTCCTTCAATCAAAGCGGGTGAATACGCAGTGAAGTGAATCATTTGCTATAATGGTGTCACCGTAATGAAAAGGAGAGATGAGAGTCGTGTCAGTGAAAGAAATTTCAATAGAAGAATTAAAACAAAAGCTGGAGCAGGAAGACGCCATTCAGCTTATCGATGTACGTGAGGATGAAGAGGTAGCAGAAGGGATGATCCCGGAAGCCATTCACATTCGAATGGGCGATATCCCTGAGAAGCTGGATGCATTCGATCAAACGCAGGAATATTATATTATTTGCCGCTCTGGTAAACGTAGTGAAAATGTCTGCTATTACCTAGAAGATCAAGGCTACCAAGCGACAAATGTCGTTGGCGGGATGCTTGCTTGGACAGGAGAAACAAAACCGAAGCTGTAAATAGAAGGCCTTTCATCTTAACGATGAAAGGTTTTTTTGTTCATATGCCTCTTTCTATTTGCATAAAGATAGAGTAGCGAGAGAAGGGAGAGTGGCATAGGTGCTAAAGGTAGCTGTATTTGATGAAGAGCATGAGAAAGATTTGCAGAGTGAAATCAATCATTTTTTAAAAGGAATGGATGACGACCAAATCATTGACATCAAGTACAATGTAGCGGTGATCTGTGAGCAGGGAGGGGAACAGCTCTACTGTTTTTCTGCACTCATTTTATATAAAAAATAGACGGCTTCAAAAAAGGACCTGCTTGAAGGGTCCTTTTTCTTTGGTTAGCTGGCGTCTCTTTCTTTCTCACAAACAGGACATGTTGTATGCTCTTTTTTGATCACGTTTAACGAAACTGGATCTGGGTTGTACTTGAACGTAGGTAACGTCATATAAACCTCCATTATGTAGAAGGTGATGATTCATCACTATTTTAAAGGAATCCTCAAGCTCGCGACAATCTTAAATTGTATATATAGAAAAAAGCCGTTCGGATAAGGAACGGCTTTTTCTCGCTTGCGATTATGCTTTTTTTACTCTTGGACTTCTTGGTTTATTGACTTGATTGGTTTGTTTGATGATTCTTCGTTCATCATTTAGTGATTTATACAGCGAGACAATCATCAATATAATGACAACGGAGAACGGTAAGGCTGCGAGCTTGGCTGTATTTTGCAGGGCTTCAAGTCCCCCTGAAAATAAAAGCACAGCAGCAACAGCCGATTGGATAATGCCCCAGCTGACTTTGACACTGCCAGAAGGGTTCAATGATCCGTAGGTTGTCTGCATTCCAAGCACAAATGTAGCTGAATCAGCCGATGTAATAAAGAATACGGCGATTAAAATAAGTGCCAGTATCGATGTAATCATCGCCAGCGGATATTCATGCAGTACACCGAAGAGCATCGTTTCAGTTGAAAGACCTGCAACATCGACAATATTCTTTTGCTGTAAGTCCATTGCAGATACACCGAAAATCGAGAACCATAGGAATACTAGGATGGAAGGAGCGACTAAGACACCCACTAAAAATTCGCGAATTGTCCGCCCGCGAGACACTCTAGCGATAAAGATCCCGACAAATGGAGCCCAAGAAATCCACCATGCCCAATAAAAGATCGTCCATCCATTAATCCATTCTCTCTTTTCAGGATCATTGGGAGATAGACGAAAGCTCATTTGAACGATATTGGATAAGTATTGTCCAATCGAATCAGTAAAAGAATTTAAGATAAAAACAGTTGGACCTACCAAAAGTAAGAAAAACATCAGAACAGCTGCTAATACCATATTGATATTACTTAAGTATTTAATGCCTTTTCCAATCCCGCTTAAAGCAGATGCAAGGAAAAGCACTGTCACAATGATAATAATGATCAATTGTGTGCTAAAGGCAATTGGAATATGAAAAAGGTAATTCAATCCACCATTTATTTGTGCCGCGCCTAATCCTAGGCTTGTTGCAACACCAACCACAGTTGCAAATACCGCAATACAATCGATGGTTTTACCGATCCATCCGTGAATTTTATTTCCTAAAACGGGTTGCAGCGTTGCACTGATTAAGCCAGGTGCATCTTTTCTAAATTTAAAGTAAGCAATGCAAAGTGCAACAATGGCATAAATAGCCCATGCATGAAGCCCCCAGTGGAAAAATGTATAGCGAAGGGAATCGCGGAAGGCCTGAGCTGTTTCAGTCTCCCCTGTTGGTGACTGAATAGCATAGTGGCTGATCGGTTCAGCTGCTCCGTAAAAAACAAGACCAATTCCCATACCGGCACTAAATAGCATAGCAAACCAAGAAAATAAACCAAATTCAGGCTCTTCCCCGGGTTTTCCTAGCGTAATCTTACCGATTGGGCTAAAGATAAAGAATAGACAAAAGCCGACAAGCAGTGATACCACTAACAAGTAATACCAGCCAAAGTCATTTGTAATGTATGTTTGAATTTGATCTGTGACATTTTGCAATGTGTCTGGAGAAAACGCTCCCCACATCACGGCAACAAATGTGATCGCAATCACAATCCAAAATACACTTGATACGTTTTTCACACCATCTCACTCTCCTGTTGTTCTACACGTTTAAGCAGAGGACTTCGCTTAATATCCCCTAACTCAACTTATTTCAAACAAAAAGAGGCGAGCTTCTCACTCGACCTCTACTTTACCGTAACATGTTTTGCTTTCATTTATCAACTATCGATATGGGAAGACGATTTTTCCTCAATTCGTTTACGAAGACGGTAGACATATTCTTTTAAACATACTGCGAAAATGGTAAACGCCAAAACAATGGCGACTTTTAACGGGGTAATGGACAGCTTCAAGAAAACAGCAGCTGTCAAACTGATAACGACCGCAAGAACAATCGGTAATGCACGTCTGATCATTGATCTCTCTCCTTTGCTTCTAGTGCAGCATTCATGCCGGCAAGCCTGCCTGTCACAAGTGCTGATGTGATATTGTAGCCGCCTGTGTAGCCATGGATGTCTAAAATTTCTCCGCAGAAATAAAGACCGGGCATTTTTTTAGACGCCATTTTCTTCGGTTCAATTTCCTTCACAGAAACGCCGCCTCCTGTCACAAACGCTTTGTCCAAGGATAGCGTACCATTTGCATGCACAATAAAATGTTTGCAATCATGGGCAAATGCACGCAGTTTATCCTTGGCTAGACCAGAAAATGTGTCTTGTGGATCAATCCCGTTCCGTTCTAACAGAAACAATAAATAGCGTTCTTGCATCCAAGACTTGAGGACATTTTTAATGGCTTTCTTTGGTTCATCTTTTAGGTCGCGATGAAGCTTTTGGAACAGCTCTTCGTCATTCAGCTTCGGATATAAGTCAATTTGCAGGCGGACTGCCGGCTGCTTTTTCAATTCTTTCACAACAAATCCACTGCATCTAAGAACAGCTGGACCGGATAAACCAAAGTGAGTAAAGATCATATCCATGACATGTGTGACGACGGGTTTCCCTTTTTTATTTAAAACACTGACAGCCACACTTCTTAAAGAAAGACCTTGAAGCACTTTTTCTTTAATAAATCGTTCATCGGATGTGACCGGTACCTCTGTTGGGAAGAGCTCTGTAATGGTATGACCGGCTGCTTCTGCCCATGCATAGCCGTCACCAGTAGAGCCGGTATGCGGCACACTTTTTCCGCCGACAGCAATGACGACAGACTTACTTGAAATTTTTTCATCATTATTTGTAACAATTCCAGCTGCTTGTCCGTCTTGATACAGAACTGTTTTAATTTTTTCGTTCGTTCGAATGGTGACATTGAGGGCTCGGAGCCTGTCTAGAAGGGCATCCACAACAGATTGTGCTTTGTTTGAGACAGGGAACATACGTCCATGGTCTTCTTCTTTTAGTTCAATGCCAAGGTTTTCAAAAAACGAAATAATATCCTCGTTGTTGAACTCAGAAAATGCACTATATAGAAAACGGCCGTTTCCGGGTATATGCTTGATGATTTCTTCTACTGGAAGGCGATTGGTGACGTTACAGCGTCCGCCGCCAGAAATGGCCAGCTTTCTGCCAAGTTTGTTTCCTTTGTCAATTAACAGAACAGTCGCACCGTGCTCTGCTGATGCAATCGCGGCCATCAGCCCAGAAGGTCCGCCGCCAATGACAATGACATCATAATGTTTCATGTTACATTCCTCTTTCTACTTTCAGTCATTTTTCTATTATAACGAAGATTAGGGAAGGCTGAAATATGAATTGATTGGTTTTGTGACTTCCGTATTGGATTTGTTACCTGTGTGTTGAATTGATGTGGTAAAATAGTTAAGTTGAATATTCATTAGAAAAATGGTGGTTAAGCGCATGTCTAATAAACTGCTTCGTGGTACGTTGGTTTTAACGATAGGGACGTATCTCTCTCGTATTCTGGGTATGATTTATTTAATTCCATTTAGCGCAATGGTTGGAGCAACTGGTGGAGCGTTATTCCAATATGGATACAATCAATATACGATCTTTTTAAGTATTGCTACGCTTGGTTTTCCAACAGCGGTATCAAAATTTGTTTCCAAATATAATGCGATCGGCGATTATGAGACAACAAGAAAAATGTTTAGGGCGGGTATGTCGGTCATGCTTGTCACCGGGATTATCGCCTTTTCTATTTTATATTTGTCCGCACCGATTTTTGCCAAAATTCAGCTTGGCGGATCAAATGAAACAGGCGGTTTGACTGTCGATCAAGTAGTATATGTGATTCGAATGGTCAGCTTAGGTCTTTTGGTTGTACCGATCATGAGTCTTGTACGTGGGTTCTTCCAAGGACACTCCATGATGGGACCGACAGCTGTTTCCCAAGTGATTGAACAGCTTGTCAGAATCATCTTCCTATTAACGGCGACGTTTATTATTTTAAAGGTGCTTGACGGCGGGCTTGTCATTGCTGTCGGATATGCAACATTTGCCGCACTGATCGGTGCATTTGGCGGTTTATTCACGCTTTATTTATATTGGCTGAAGCGGAAGGATCGGCTCTTAGCTATGCAGCCGAATACAGGTGCTCACTCTGAATTATCTTATAAGCAAATGTTTACAGAGCTGTTTAGCTATGCAGCGCCGTATGTATTTGTTGGACTTGCGATTCCAATTTATTCTTATATCGATACAAACACAATTAACAGAGCCATGATTGCATCAGGACATCAGGATATTAGTACAGCGGTATTGTCCATTGTGACGTTATATTTACCGAAGCTCGTGATGATTCCTGTGTCACTTGCAACAGCGTTTGGCTTAACCTTGATTCCGACGATAACGGAATCATTTACAGCACGTAATTACAAGCTGCTCAATAGACAAATTGATCAGACGATGCAAGTCATTTTATTTTTCGTGCTGCCTGCTTCATTTGGTATCTCTGCATTGGCTGGACCGGTTTATTGGTTTTTCTATCCGTCTGTTCATCCTGAGATTGGGATCTCCATTTTGTTCTGGTATGCACCTGTTGCATTATTGTTTTCTTTATTCACCATTAATGCAGCGATTCTGCAAGGGATCAACAAACAAAAATTTGCCATCGTCAGTCTTTTGTTAGGGATCATTATTAAAACGGTTCTGAACATCCCGCTGATCAGCTGGCTGCAAGGAAATGGTTCTGTACTTGCAACAGCATTAGGCTACAGTGCGTCCATCTTGTATATGTTTATCATGATTAAACGCCATGCCGGCTATTCGTTCCGTAGAATTTTCAAACGTTTTATTCTCATTGGTATTTTAACGGCGATCATGGCTGTCGTGGCATATGTGACAAGTCAACTTGTGAGCCAAGTGATTTCTTATGAAGGCGGAATTGTACAAGCGGGTATCGTCATTTTGATTTCCATGATCACTGGCGGCGGTGTGTATATGTTCTTGTCTTATAAGGTGGGATTACTAGAGCGTGTACTTGGCAGCCGTATGCCGAAATTTTTAAGAAAAAAGAGTTAAGAAGAGGTAGATATTCATGAGGCTTGATAAATTACTTGCTAACAGCGGCTTTGGTTCAAGAAAAGATGTGAAAAAGCTTGTCAAGGCCCGGGCGGTCACAGTGAATGGAGAAGTGGCAAAGCAGGTGAAAGATCATGTTGATCCATCAAATGATGAAGTGCTCGTACACGGAGAGCGTGTAGAATATAAAGAATTCATTTACTTAATGATGAACAAGCCAGACGGGGTGATCTCAGCAACTGAAGATCTGCGGGATGAAACGGTTGTCGATTTACTTGAGCCGGAGGATATCGCAAGGGAGCCATTCCCTGTGGGGAGACTGGATAAGGATACGGTCGGTCTCCTTCTCCTCACAAATGATGGACAGCTTGCTCATCAATTACTTTCTCCAAAAAAGCATGTGCCAAAAACGTATGAGGTTCATTTGAAATATCCTTTAGGAGATCAAGACATTAAGCGTCTTGAAGAGGGCGTTGTCATCTTAGATGATTATCACACGAAGCCGGCGAAGGTGGAAGTAGATGCGAATGAAGACGAAGATACACGCATCCGTCTAACGATTACTGAAGGGAAGTACCATCAAGTGAAGCTGATGGCGCAAGCGGTGGGAAATGAAGTGATCTTTTTAAAAAGGCTCTCGATGGGGGCTGTCTCTTTAGATGAAGATCTAGCACCTGGAGAGTACCGTGAATTGACGGATGAAGAATTAGACAGCTTAATGAATCGCGAATAACATAAGAACAAAAGAAAAGAACCGGCATATCGCCGGTTCTTTTTGTTATATGGACAATTCATTATACGCTTAAGATGATATTTTTACTTTTTTTCTCGTTGTTTCCCATTTGCCTCTGCTTGGACTATGAACAAGATCGTTATAGGCAAGCACGTTTAAGTCTCTTTGAATGGTTCTAGGTGTGATCCCGAATTCATCAACCAGCTCTTGTGTCGTCACAAGACCTTTCTCTTGAATGAACATATAGACTGATTTGATTCGAGTCATCATACGGTTTGTTGAAGGTTTCAAAAAACCACTCCCTATCAATAAGATCGGATGGACTTGACTAACCACAACTTACTACACTAAAACTGCGAAATAAGGACATGCAACAATGGTAAATGTTCGTGTTTGTTAATGTTTTATTCTATTATACACGTTATTATGCATCTAGTTCCACCAAAAAGTCAACTTTACGTGTTTTTAAACTTGTCTTCATGAAATGAAATATGGTATATATCATGATTTGAATCCGGTTACAACCCAATAATGATAAGGGATGCGATTGGAGCTGACATTTTCAAATGTCCAAAAAATAAACACAGAAAATTTACAAAATAAAAAATTCAGTGAAAAGCAAAAAGACACATTCCATGTGAGGATGTGCCTTTTTTGTTTCTGTTATCCTTCTAAGAAAAAGAGCTGAATGAAAAATAAGACCGCAAAGATGAGAACAAGCACATGTACTTCTCTCCATTTCCCTTTAGCCAATTTCACAAGCGGATATGAAATAAATCCAAGTGAAATCCCTGTAGAAATACTAGAAGTCAGCGGCATCGAAAGAATGACAAGAAAAGCAGGGAATGCTTCGTCTAGTTCGTTCCAGCGAATGCGTGACACTGAGTTCATCATCAAACAGCCAACAATGATTAAAACAGGTGATGTGATGGATGGTAAAGAAGAAATCGCTTGAACGAGCGGGCCAAAAAATAATGCCACAATAAACAGTGCAGCGACCGTTAGAGACGTCAGCCCAGTTCTTCCGCCAGCAGCAACTCCTGATGATGATTCAATATAAGCAGTGGTTGGGCTTGTTCCAAACATAGAACCAACCGTCGTTGCAGCCGAGTCAGCGAGCAGGGCTCTGCGCACTTTTGGCAGCTGGCCATTTTTCATTAATCCGGCTTGTTCTGCAACGCCGATCATCGTGCCTGTTGTATCAAAAATCGTCACCAGTAAGAAGGAGAAGACGACGGCATACAAATGATGAGAGAACACGTCACCAAAGGCAGAGATCGGATTTGTAATCAGCATGCCTTCAGGCAGTGCAGGGATGTCCATCAGTGTTTTAGGGAAATGAAGCTGGCCAGTTGCGAGCGCAATCAATGTGGTCGCTAACATACCGATAAACAGTGCACCATTTATTTGCAGAACCATTAAAATAACCGAAATCATTAAGCCGACAAGCGTTAAAATGACAACAGGCGAGCTTAAATTGCCAAGCTTCACAAGGTTTTCTGGATCAGCAGCGATGATCCCAGACTGACGGAGGCCGATGAATGCAATGAAAAGCCCAATTCCTGCTGTAATGCCGTACTTTAAATTGTCTGGAATGGCTTGAATCAGTTGTTTTCTAAGGGATGTTAACGATAAAATAATAAAGAGTATACCAGCAACAAATACCGCACTAAACGCTGTTTGATAGCTGATGCCGCCACCGCCGACAACGGTAAAGGTGAAATAGACATTCAGCCCCATGCCTGGTGCAATGGCAATCGGATAGTTTGCAAATAGTGCCATCCAGAGCGTACCGACAACAGCAGCGATGATTGTTGCAGTAAAGACTTGGTCAAAAGGAATACCTGCTTTTGAAAGAATTCCCGGGTTGACGGCAACAATATAGACCATAGTAAAGAATGTCGTCATACCAGCGATTATTTCTTTCTTTATGTTGGTTTGATTTTCTTTTAACTGAAACATAAAATCCTCCATTTACGAACATTATTACAAAACAATTAATATAATATTCGTTTTAAGGGTGGATTGCAACCTTTTTTCAAGGAGGAATGGAAAAATGAATTGGGAAGCTGAAGTAATACGAAAAAAAGACGATTTGATCAAGGACACACAATCTTTTTTACAAATTGAAAGTGTCCTTGATGAAGAAGGCGGCAAAGAAGGAAAACCATTTGGTGAAAAAGTCGATGATGCCCTGCAGTATATGCTGAAAAAAGGAGAAGACGAAGGCTTCACAGTCAAGAATGTCGACGGCTATGCGGGTCATATTGAATATGGGGAAGGCGATGACATTGTAGGTGTGCTTTGCCATGTGGACGTGGTGCCTGCTGGTGACGGCTGGACAACCCCGCCATTTTCAGCTGACATCAGAGAAAATAAAATCTTTGCACGCGGGGCTATTGATGACAAAGGCCCAACCATGGCGGCATTTTATGCGCTGAAGATCTTAAAAGATTCTGGTCTGCAGCTGTCGAAAAAAATCCGAATGATCATTGGAACAGATGAAGAAAGTGATTGGCGCTGTGTGGATCATTATTTCAAGCATGAGCCAATGCCGCAAATTGGATTTGCACCAGATGCCGATTTTCCGATTATTCATGCGGAAAAAGGGATCATTGATGCGGTTGTGTCATTTACATATCAACAAACAGCGAATCATCAGCGCTATACGCTGAAGCAATTTACATCGGGTATGAGGCTCAATATGGTACCGGATGAGGCAGCTGCTACTGTAACTGCTGCACAGGAACACGATGCTGAATCATTAAAAACAGCCTTCGAAGCCTATCTTGCTGATCACCAATTATCTGGTGAGGTAAAGAACACGGCGGATGGACTGCATTTTACATTAAAAGGGGTATCCGTTCATGCCATGGAGCCGGCGCATGGGACAAATGCGGGCATTCATATGGCGAATTTCTTATGCGGACACGAATTAGATGAGCAGGGACTTGCCTTTACTTCCCAAATCAACGCTTTATTTGATCAAGATACAAGAGGACAAAAGCTGGGAATTGCTTGCAAAGATGAGATTAGTGGAGATTTGACGTTGAATGTTGGGACAATCCGCTTTAAACAGAATGAGGAAGCAAAGCTAGGGTTAAATGTCCGCTATCCAGTAACAGCAGACGGCAAGGACGTCAAAAAAGGAATTGAAAGCATAAAAGGGGCGTCCGTTCTAAAATTCGAAGACAGCCCTCCGCATCACGTCTCAAAAGATCATCCGCTTGTGAAAACCTTGCAGCGGGTATATGAGGAACAAACGGGAGATCCTGCAACCCTTATTGCCATTGGGGGAGGAACGTATGCAAGATCTTTAGAAGCAGGCGTTGCCTTTGGACCTTTATTTCCTGGCAGGCCAGACTGCGCCCATCAAAAGGATGAATATATTGAAATTGATGACTTACTGAGAGCAGCTGCTCTTTACGCACAAGCCATGTATGAATTAGCAAAATAGAAATGGAAAAGAGAAGAGGGGATTCATAGTGAAAAAAATGTTCTTATGCTCTTCATTCAAAGACAGCTATTCTCTCTTATCTGACTTTGCGGGGGAATCATTAAAAGGAAAGCACGTGACTTTCTTTCCAACGGCAAGTGCTGTAGAAGAAGTCACGCACTATGTAGAGGCAGCGAAGGAAGCCTTTCAGCAATTAGGGATGCAGCTTGAGACTGTGCAGATAGATGAACAGTATGCTGAAGAGATCTCGCAGATGATCAAACAAAATGATGTGATCTACGTGTCAGGAGGCAACACGTTTTATTTATTGCAGGAATTAAGAAAGCATCGTCTCGATGACGTGTTGAAAGAAGAAATCAACAACGGCAAGCTGTACATCGGAGAGTCTGCTGGGAGTATTATCATGGCGCCAAGCATTGAATATATCTCTCTGATGGATGATCAAAAGAAGGCACCGGAGCTTTCATCATATCAAGCTTTCAATGAAATAAGCCGCTATCCAGTACCGCATATGCACAATACCTATTTAGGCGAGGCTGCGCAGCAAATCACAGAGAAGCATCAGCAGACGCTTGATTTATGTCCGCTTACTGATGAACAGGCTTTACTTATCAGAGGGGAACAGGCTGAAGTGAAATCTGTCAAAGCATCTTAACCATGAAACGAAGAAAAAGGAACAGGGATTCATCGCTCTGTTCCTTTTTAATCTTGAAAAACATCACTTGATAAGTATCGTTCGCCCGTATCTGCTGTCATACAGATCACAATTTGATCTGCCGGCAATTGCTTGGCTGTTTCAATGGCTGCATAGCAAGCCGCCCCAGAGGATGGGCCTACTAAAATTCCTTCAAGCTGAGCGAGCTGCCGTGTGATGTGATAAGCATCTTCGTCACTTACCTGAACGATGTCATCATAGACGTGCTCGTTTAAAATATGGGGGATAAATCCTGGGCTTGTGCCAACGAGTTTATGCTTCCCAGGTTTCCCGCCAGATAAGACAGGGGAACCCTTAGGCTCTGCCACACGGATGGTTAAATGAGGGAATACCTTTTTTAATTCCTCTCCAGTTCCTGTAATAGTACCGCCAGTTCCAGCTGTTGCGACAAAGGCTCCAAGTGGCTGTCCAAGTTGTTTCACAGCTTCCATAATTTCGACTGCTGTTGTGCCTCTATGTGCATCTGGGTTCGCTCTGTTGTCAAATTGCATGGGAATAAAGCTGTGAGGAATTTGAGCAGCCAGTTCCTCAGCCTTGCGGATGCAGCCTGGCATTTTTTCTTCTCCTGGGGTTAAGACGACCTGCGCCCCGTATGCCTTCAAAATATTGATTCTTTCCTTTGTCATCGTATCAGGCATGACAAGGATGGCTTTGTAGCCTCTTGCGGCGGCATTCATGGCTAAACCAATCCCTGTATTCCCGCTCGTAGGCTCAATAATGGTTGCTCCTTTTGTGAGCTTCCCTTGTTTTTCTGCTTCAATGATCATATTGTAAGCCGCGCGGTCTTTTACACTTCCGCTCGGATTAAATGATTCCAGCTTTAAGTAAACAGCCGCCGCATTTTCTGGCTGGAGCCGCTGTAATTTGACAAGCGGTGTATCGCCAATCAGCTCAGCTATATTTTGTGCAACTTTCATCAGATGACACCCTTTCTTCTCATTCCGCATTTCTTTAGTTATACTATCATCAATGGGGATTCGTAAAGTTTGTTAAAAAAGGACAGGTGATATTGTGTCAGAAAGCCGTCATTATTTTATAGGGATTCACATCCCTGAACAACTTGCGCATCAAATCAAACAAGACATTGATCAAAGGAGCGGACTGTTCTTTCAAAAATGGACAGCACCACATGATTATCATGTGACCCTTATCTTTTTAGGCGCCATTCCAGAAGAGCGTTTAAAAAAGATCATCCAGCTGCTTGACATCCTTTCAAATGAAGCGTCTGCATTTCCACTAGAGCTGAATGAGGTAGGGCAGTTTGGTGCGAAGGAACGCCCAAGAGTCTTTTTTGCAAAGCCTCATGAAAGTGAGCCGCTCATGCACTTAAGAGAAAAGGTAAAGGAAGCCGTCTTGTCAGCAGGACACCCTGTTGAAAAGAGACCGTTTCATCCGCATATGACGATTGCGCGCAAATGGAATGCGGATGGCCCTTATGAAAAGCAAGCACCTTTACGCAAAGAGTCATATGTGATGGAGGTTTCTCGTATCACTTTATTTGAAATACGTCCGAAGGAAACCCCTCGTTATCACGCAATCAAACAATTTACACTACATAAATGATTCTAGAAGTTGGAGTGAGCAGCAGATGGCGCAAATTATCAAAATTCAAGATTATATATCACGATATGAACAAGACCCGCATCACTACATCAATCAATTCAATCGGTTGAAAAAACAAAGATGGGACGAGTTAAAAAAGGCTTCAAAAGAGGAGGCGCAGCAACCGTTTGATCAAATTCCTCAACAAGCGCCAGAACAAGAGGAAGAAAAGAGAAAGAAATTCTCCTTAAAGAGAAAGCAAAAAGAAGCCGATATGAAAAAGGAACGGGACCTGAGTCTTTTTAACGAGCCGACAGATATAGAGCAAGGGGTTTTCAGAAACGTTCCTACCGATGAAACGAAGCTGATTCACTTTTTTAAGGATCATCTCTTTGAAGTGCAATTAAAATGGGCGAGTTCGACGATTTCCCATATTTCAACCGTTTCCCATCATATTCGGTATGATGAAAAGCTGCGGATGCTTGCAAGGCAGCTTCCGGATTCTTATTTTGTGATGTACAAGCCGGTGCTGCTCATTCAAAAAGCTGAGATGGAATTATGTCCGATACTCATCACGCCGCTCGAAGTGATCTGTTTATCTTTCTTAGAGGCTGAGCCAGACAGCGTCTATATCGGAACGAAGGAACGTTTTTGGGAAAAACGGGCGACTGGGAAAGCTGTTCAGTCCGTCTTGAATCCTTGTGCAAGCCTTTTGCGATCTGGCACCGTCGTGTCAAAGATCTTACAGC
Source organism: Bacillus sp. FSL P2-0069 (assembly GCF_038593315.1). Lineage (NCBI taxonomy): Bacteria > Bacillati > Bacillota > Bacilli > Caryophanales > Bacillaceae > Bacillus > Bacillus sp. FSL P2-0069. Next base: position 2,620,153 of record NZ_CP151984.1, on the reverse strand, counting down.
AAAGTGGTGTAGACCTTCCTGTGAAAAAAATCCTCATCAGCCGAACCTCTTATATTGATTTACCTGAAGTTCCATATGGGATGGAGGTTATCGATAAGAAGAAGGCAGAAGAGTGGTTTGAAAAGCAGCGGAAAAATACGGCGCCGACAAAGCATCAGCAATTTAAGGCGACAAAGGCATTGCTTGCTTATGGTGAATCAGACAGCAAAAGAAGACAGGAATGGCTCGATTAAAGGCATGATGGAAGGTCACGAAAAATGAGACCTGAGTGGAGCTAATATATGAATGAATGGTACTTTATCGTTAATCCAGAAGCAGGACATGGAAAAGGACTCCGCACATGGAGGAGCATAGAGAAAGAATTACAAAAGGTGGAGGTCTCTTATCGATCATTTCTCACCCAGCATGAAGGCCATGCAGAAGTTTTGGCAAGACAAATCAGTGCCATGCAGGATGACAGGCTGAAGCGCTTGATTGTTATTGGCGGTGACGGCACCATTCATGAAGTACTGAATGGCTTAAAGGAAATCGATCATGTGCAGCTTAGTTTTGTCCCTGCTGGTCATTGGAATGATGCTGCGAAGGGTCTCGGTATCCATCGTCATGATGTCCTAAAAGAAGTGAGAAAGCAAAAGAGAATGCTCACCAAAACATTTTCTCTCGGCTCCTTTCAAGATCATGCCGAAAGTCCGCAATCTGTTCTCTTTCTCAATCATATCGGTGCGGGGTTTGACGCACATGTACTGAGGAAAACGGTGCATTTTAGAGGGAAAAAGTGGCTGAAACGGCTGGGGCTTGGCTTTATCATCTACCCTCTGTCATTTCTCCATTCTTTATGGTCGTTTAAGCCGTTTGATCTTGCGTTATTTATTGAAAATGAGAAGAAAGTCTTTCGCCAAGTGTGGTTTGTGATCGTCTGCAATCACCCGTATTACGGGGGAGGGCTGGAAGCGGCACCGGAAGTGAGTGCGAGGCAGCCAGGTTTTCAAACGTTGGTTGTCACAGATTTGAATCCATTCAAAGTCCTCTTGTTTCTAAGCGCGATGGTGTTCCGAAAGCACCTTGGGATGAAGGGGGTTACCCTGTTTCAGCATGAGGAAGCGTTTTTAGAAGCAGATGAAAAAATCTTATTTCACGCAGATGGAGAAGTGATCGGCGCAACGCCTGTCTTTGTAAAGGCAAGTGAACGATCCTTAAAATTACGTGCTTAAATAACTTGCGGTATATCCTTAGTCAAAGAACCATGAAAAAAGCCTTCTTTTTCGTAAGGTTCTTGTCCTGATTTTTTAGTTTTGCTTGACGAGTATAAGAAGGTAACGATAAAATCTATAGGACGGCTATTGTTTAGCATCTCATTCTCAATAGCTGTCCTTTTTGTTTTTATGATCATATAAATAAAAAAAGAAACAGCCAATTGATCCTCAATCGGCTGAATTTTGTCGACTAAAAAAGCAAGATTTAAAATATTTTAAGAAATGATGGGTTGAAAATTGATATGAACTGGTTGGGACAAATATTAGGTAGCGAATGGCACATCTCTCCGGCTGGAGGCGCTACGGGAGATGCGTACTTCGCAACACACAATGACCAAAAGCTATTTTTAAAACGCAATACGTCACCGTTTCTTGCGGTTTTGTCAGCTGAAGGCATTGTGCCGAAGCTTGTCTGGACAAAACGGATGGAAAATGGAGATGTGATTACTGCACAGCACTGGCTGAGCGGCAGAGAGCTGAAGCCAAAGGACATGAATGATCGTCCTGTAGCAGAGCAGCTAAGAAAAATTCATACATCAAAAGAATTGCTCGATATGCTGAAACGATTAGAGAAGCACTCTCTAGACCCAGAATCCATTCTGATGCATCTGAAACAGTCCATATTAAACGAGCAAATTGATTCACAAGACATTTCGCGTGCCATCCAGTATTTAGAGAAGCATGTGGAGGCTGTCCATTTTGAGGACAAGGTCGTCTGTCATTGCGATCTCAATCATAATAATTGGCTGCTGACAGATGAAAACCAGCTCTATTTGATCGATTGGGATGGGGCGATGATTGCAGACCCAGCGATTGATCTTGGACCGCTTTTATACCATTATGTTGAGGAAGAGAACTGGGAAAGCTGGCTCTCTATGTACGGCGCCCCGCTGACGGACAATTTGCGAAAGCGCATGGCGTGGTACGTGCTCGCTGAAACCGTATCGTTTGTCGTTTGGCATAAACGAAAAGGGAATGAAAAGGCGCAAAAAGAAGTGCAAGCGGAGCTAAATGCACTCTTAAAACGGTTAAACATCCATTAAGACAGTGGAATGTTCTCGACCCACTCAGACAGATGTGATTGATGCTCCTCAATATGTGCATCAATTGAACTGACAGAGGTGCCCTTTTGGCTGTAATCATAAATATCTGTTAACAGCTGACGAATGTCGGCATCCAGATCTTCTTTTGCCAGCATTAATTGAATCACGCGTCCCACCTGTTCATATTCTGCAACAGTCCCGCAGCAATCCAGCTGGTGATCGGTTAAAATATCTTTGATTAATTGAAGCTGATGTTGACGGTTTAAACCCATACAAATGCTCCTTTCCTGCGTGTCATTTATGAGGTTAAACTGTGCATTCAGCGTCCAATTTATACATGCGGCAGACCAGCTCAAGCGAAGGGCTGGTCTTTTTATATGGACATAGAAGATGCTGTCTTGCGGGTCTTTATGTTTCATGGTATCTTGATAAAATGTAAAGAAAATAGAGGTGTATCAAATTGAGAATGCGACATAAACCATGGGCGGATGATTACTTAGCTGAGAATGCTCATATTGCTTTAGCAAGTCCCGAGCAATATAAAGGGAAATGGCATGAGCTGTTTGGAAATGATCATCCAATCCATATCGAAGTTGGGACAGGAAAAGGGAGCTTTATTGCTGGAATGGGCAAGCTTCATCCTGATATCAACTATATTGGCATTGAATTATTTAAAAGTGTTATTGTGACGGCAGTAGATAAAATCAAAGAGACAGATGTTGAAAATGTAAAGCTTTTGAACATCAATGCTGAGACGCTGACAGATGTGTTTGCGGAAAATGAGATTGACCGGGTGTATTTGAATTTCTCTGATCCGTGGCCAAAAGCAAGACACGAAAAGCGCAGATTGACGTTTAAAACCTTTTTAGAGCGATATGAACATATACTCCGTCCAGGCGGTGAGTTACATTTCAAAACAGATAACCGCGGGTTATTTGAATATTCCTTAAAAAGTTTTTCTGCATATGGCCTTCTTTTAACGTATGTCAGCCTAGATTTACATGAGGACGGCTTAGAAGGAAACGTGATGACTGAATATGAAGAGAAATTCTCGTCTATGGGACAACCGATCTATCGATCAGAAGTCAAATTCCCAGAATAACAAGTGATATCAAGCTGGCTGCAATAGAAAAATGGCAGTCAGCTTTTTTTATGAAAAGATTGGTGCATGCGATTTTTGGCTGTATTTGCTACGATAGAAAAAGGAGGGATGACAGCAATGGAGACAATGAAAATAGGTGAAATGGAACTGTTTTGGTTAAACGGGGGAGATACGCACATGGACGGCGGAGCGATGTTTGGTGTCGTGCCAAAGCCATTATGGTCAAAAAAATACCCGGTAAATGACCGCAATCAAATTGAATTACGATGTGATCCAATTCTCATTCGGTGGAAGGGTCTTCACCTGTTAGTGGATTCCGGCATCGGATCAGGGAAGCTGACAGATAAACAAAAACGCAATTACGGCGTGACAGAGGAAACCAAATTGGAAGAATCTCTAGCGGCGCTTGGCCTGCGCCCATCAGATATTGATTACGTATTGATGACACATCTGCACTTTGATCATGCCAGCGGATTAACAAAACGTGAAGGCGATAAGCTCGTGTCTGTTTTTCAGCAGGCAAAAATCATCACATCGAAAATCGAATGGGATGAAATGAGAGCGCCAAACATTCGCTCAAGAAATACATATTGGAAAGAAAACTGGGAGCCTGTGGCAGATCAAGTCGTCACATTTGAAGAAAGCATCGAAGTGACAGAAGGAATCGAGCTGCATCATACAGGCGGCCATAGCAATGGTCATAGCATTTTAACGCTCACAAGTGAGGGCGAAACAGCGATTCATTTAGCTGATATCATGCCAACACATGCTCATAAAAATCCACTTTGGGTTTTGGCATATGATGATTACCCAATGACCTCGATTCCAGCCAAGCAAAAGTGGCAGGCATTTGCAGAAGAAAAAAATGCGTGGTACTTGTTTTATCATGATGCCATTTATCGTGCTGTAAAATGGGACGAAGACGGGCAGATCACACACGAAATCAAAAGAGAAACAGGAAGATAAAAGATCATCTGTATGTTTTTTTCGCCTTTCACACAAAATAACGACAAAATGAACTTGTGAAAGGAAGAGTGCAGGTGAACCAATTTTATCGTGTGCATGGTGATGTGATCGAAACACCATTAAGAGGAATGGAAGTCATGTCAGTCCCTTATTTAAACAAAGGGGTTGCATTTACAAAGGAAGAGCGGGAGGAGCTCGGTTTAAAGGGATTCCTTCCGCCTAAGGTCTTAACCTTAGAGGATCAGGCAAAGCGTGCATATGAACAGTTTAAGGCACAGCCTGATGAACTGGGGAAAAATGTGTATTTAACAGCGCTTCATGACAGAAATGAAGTGCTTTTTTACAAACTGCTAAATGAGCACTTGGCGGAAATGCTTCCGATTGTCTACACGCCGACTGTAGGAACGGCTATTCAGCGTTATAGCCATGAGTATCGAAAGCCGAGAGGGCTGTATTTATCGATTGATGATCTGGAAGGCATGGAAGAGATTTTTGCCTCTTATGGTGTCGATGAATCAATCGACTTAATCGTTGCAACGGATGCAGAAGGCATTTTAGGCATTGGAGACTGGGGCGTTGGCGGGATTGCCATTTCAGTTGGAAAACTTGCTGTTTATACAGCTGCAGCAGGCATTGATCCCAGCCGCGTGCTGGCAGTAGTGCTTGATGCCGGAACGAACCAAGAAAGTCTCTTGAATGATCCGCTTTATGTTGGAAACCAGCACTCCCGCGTTCGAGGAGAGCGCTATGATCAGTTCATTGATCAATATGTCGAGCTTGCCCGCGCTACTTTCCCAAATGCACTCCTTCACTGGGAAGACTTTGGGACAAAGAATGCCCGTGCGATATTGGAAAAATATAAGGACCGTATTTGTACATTTAACGATGACATTCAAGGGACTGGCGCCGTTTCACTTGCTGCAGTTCTGGCATGTGCAAAAGCTTCGAAGGTTCCGCTGAAAGATCACCGTATTGTCATTTTTGGAGCGGGTACGGCAGGTATTGGCATAGCCGAGCAAATCCGTGATGCCATTGTCAGAGATGGAGTCAAAGAAGAGGAGTCCTATGATCATTTCTGGTGTATTGATAAAACGGGGCTGCTCACAGATGATTCACCTGACATTCAGCCATTTCAAAAGCCGTATGCAAGGCGCTCTGACGAAGTAAAGAATTATGCCCGTAATGGTCCAAAGCATTCGATTGATCTATTAGAGGTCGTCAAGCAGGCGAAACCAACAATCTTAATTGGCACTTCGACGGTCGGAGGAGCATTTACAGAGGAAATTGTAAAAGAAATGGCGTCACACGTGGAGCGTCCTGCGATTTTACCGATGTCGAATCCGACACCTCTTTCAGAAGCAAAGCCGCAAGATCTGATCGAGTGGACTGAAGGACGTGCCCTTGTGACAACGGGAAGTCCATTTGATCCTGTCGAATATGGCGGCGTCACATATGAAATTGGACAAGCGAATAATGCCCTTGTCTTCCCAGGCCTTGGTCTAGGCACAATTGTGTCAAAAGCACGCCTCATGACAGATAGTATGTTTGTTGCGAGTGCTGAAGCCATTGCAAGCATGGTCAATGTTGGGAAGCCGGGTGCAGCGATGCTGCCAAGTGTCGATCAGCTTCGAACCGTTTCAGCGACAGTAGCCGTCCGTGTGGCGCAGGCAGCAATTGATGAAGGAATTGCAGAAGAAACGCCTGATGATCTCATTCAGGCTGTGCAGGACGCTATGTGGCATCCTGTCTACAAAAAAATCAAAGCCATATAAAAAAAGCTTCGCAAGGACATGTCTTTGCGAAGCTTTCTTGATCAAGCAACAGAATCAATTACATCCACGATCATGCCAGTTTTGGCATCAATCATCACTTCATACTGTTCAAGCTCACCAAATGCAGAGCGGGTAATGCCAGATTTGTATACATCAATCGTTTCGCCATTTACGGTATACGGTTCTGGTACAGTATAAATCCAAGAGCCATCAATCGGGCCGCGCTGTTTAAAAGCAGATTTCACAATTTTTAATGCTTTTTCAGATGAGATATACGTAGGGAAAAATACTTTCTTTGCAACAATTGCAGCGGCTACGCCAATACTCGCACCAATCAGAACATGTTTTAACTTCAACGTGCTGCACCTCCGTATTGCTGTTTTTTCCATTATACAAAACTTGTCCAACGATGTTAAGGAATCCGAGTACTTGAAAGCATATTCAAAATTTCTGGAGAGATACTTGGAAAACCGAAAGAATTCTTATAGTATAAAGTGAGTGTTATTTTTATAGGAATATATATGGTCATTACATAGAAACGAGGTAAACTGTAGAATGAACGAAGAAACATTGTCGCTTTTCCGAAATTTAACAGAATTACAGGGAACTCCAGGAAATGAGCACCATGTGCGTGCTTTTATGAAAAAGGAACTTGAGAAATATTCTGATGAACTCATTCAAGACCGTCTTGGCGGAGTGTTTGGCGTACGCAAGGGACCGGAAAACGCACCGAAAATTATGGTAGCGGGTCATATGGATGAAGTCGGATTCATGGTCTCATCGATTACGAAAAACGGGATGATTCGTTTTCAAACACTTGGCGGCTGGTGGAGTCAAGTCATGCTGGCGCAGCGTGTGGACGTCCATACCGATCACGGGCCAATTCCTGGTGTCGTCTCTAGTACACCTCCTCACCTTCTTACGCCAGAACAAAAAAGCAAACCTGTGAAGCCGTCAGATATGCTTATTGATATTGGTGCAGACAGTGAAGAAGAGGCAAAAGAGCTTGGCGTTCGTCCAGGACAGCAAATCGTTCCTGCAACGGTTTTTACCCCAATGGCGAATCCAAAAAAGATTTTAGCGAAGGCTTGGGATAACCGCTATGGCTGTGGCCTTGCAATTGAATTATTAAAAGAATTAAAAGACGAATCACTTTCATGTCAGCTGTACTCAGGAGCAACTGTTCAAGAGGAAGTTGGGCTTAGAGGAGCTGAGGTAGCTGCGAATATGATTCAGCCAGATCTTTTCTTCGCTTTAGATGCGAGTCCTGCAAACGATGTGACAGGTGACAAAACACAGTTCGGCCAGCTTGGAAAAGGTGCACTTCTGCGTATTTTTGATCGGACAATGATTACGCACCGCGGAATGAGAGACTTTGTGCTTGATACTGCTGAGACAAACAACATTCCATATCAATATTTCGTATCACCGGGTGGTACGGACGCTGGACGTGTTCATATTTCAAACCAAGGTGTGCCTTCTGCTGTGATTGGAGTTTGTGCACGCTACATTCATACAAGTCATTCTGTTTTGCATGTGGATGATTACGCAGCGGCAAAAGAGTTAATTGTCCGCCTTGTTAAAAATTGTGATCAAAGTACAGTGGATTCTGTTTATCAACAAGTATAAATAGAATAGAGAAAAGGCTGCCTCTTCAATGAGAGCAGCTTTTTTTGTTATTGCTGTTCAAACACATAAGATAACGCCTTGATCGCTTGGTTTACGGTTTCCACAGTGATATTTGCTTTGTTTGATAGTTCCTTTAACGGATGGTGCAGCTCTTTTGGACGGATTAAAATAAGAGGTTTACCTTTTGCAATCGCAGCAGATGCATCCATGGCTGTGTTCCACTGCTTATATTTCTCACCAAAGCGAGCAATGACGACATCTGCTTTGTTTAATAAAATTTCAGTACGGAAATTATTCAAATCAGAAGCTGCATCATCTTTGAAAATGGCATTCGGCTGCTCACCTAAAATATCCTCACCGATGTTATCTGAGCGGTCATGATTTTCCATTGGACCGACAAATGTCACCGGCAGCTTCAAAGATTGGCTTTTCTCCTTGATTTCATCACGCCACTGGCTATGAATTTCTCCAGCTAAATAGACAGTTAATTGCATAACGATCTCCTCCTTTTGTACAAACTTAGTAAAGGTTTGTCCTGTTTCTTTTCATGTTACACAAGAAGTGCTTGATAAAGCAAAAAAAATATGATTATGATATTCATGGTAGAGACTATTTTTCATCGCAAGAATACTACATATAATGGGAAGGACAGGCCTCTTCGTCTTTCCTATGAGAAAGCAGGAAGACGACGTTGATGACTTATTTAAAAAGAAAGGGGATCTCCCTTTCGCCAAAGGTGTATTTCATTGATGCACTTTCTTATATGGCTTTAGGTCTATTTGCTACATTAGTGGTAGGACTGATTTTAAAAACAGCAGGCGGTCTGTTATCACTTCCACTCATCATTAAAATGGGAACCCTCGCCATGGGGCTCATGGGACCGGCGATCGGCGTAGCGGTTGCGTACCGTTTACATGCATCTCCTTTGATCATTTTTGCAAGTGTTGTCTCAGGCGCTGCAGGAGCAGAGCTTGGGGGGCCTGCTGGAAGCTTTGCCGCAGCATTAATTGGTGTGGAACTTGGCAAGCTGGTCAGTGGTGAGACAAAAATTGATATTATTTTAACGCCGCTTGTCACCATTATCACTGGCTTTTTCACCGCTGCCCTAATCGGACCTGGAATTGAAGCCATGATGACAGGGCTCGGCAGGCTCATCATGTGGGGGACAGATCAAAGCCCGCTGATCATGGGCATGCTGGTAGCGACCATTGTTGGACTTGCTCTCAGTTCTCCGATCTCAAGTGCTGCACTTGCGCTCATGCTTGACTTAAGCGGGACAGCTGCTGGTGCTGCAACGATTGGCTGCTGTGCTCAAATGGTCGGCTTTGCCGCTGCAGGCTTTAGAGAAAATCGCTTTGGCGGTCTTGCGGCTGTCGGCATTGGAACGTCAAAGTTGCAGCTTTCGAACATTGTGAAAAATCCCCTCATCCTGATTCCGCCGACAATTGCTGGTCTGATTCTCGCGCCAATTGGTATTATTGGCTTTGGGATGGTCAATAATGCGGCAGGAGCGGGGATGGGAACGAGCGGGCTTGTTGGACAACTCATGACCCTGACCGTCATGGGATTTCATCCATCTGTATTTCTGGCGATCGCTCTCTTGCATATCGTTGGCCCGGCAGTGATTAGTTTGGTAGTATCAGAATGGATGAGAAAGAAAGGCTATATACAATTCGGAGATTTAACCATACAAACTGGAGGAATGAAACATGAAAAAAATTGAATCAAATGAAGAATTACAAAAAGTGATTCAAGAAGACTTAACGGTATTGCTATTTTCAGCTGACTGGTGCCCGGACTGCACATTTATTGAGCCATTCTTGCCAGAGCTTGAAGCAAACTACCCAGAATTTGAGTACTTCTATGTCGATAGAGACAAGTTCATTGATACTTGCTCAGAGTGGGAAATTTACGGTATTCCAAGCTTTTTAGTTTTTAAAAACGGACAAGAGATTAACCGCTTTGTCAGCAAAGATCGTAAGACAAAGGAAGAGATTGAAGCATTTTTAACAGATTCTCTTTCTAAATAACGAAAGGAGAGTCTAAAACGATGGCAAAAATGACATCAAGGCAGCTTGCGAATGAACTCAAAAGCCGTCTGACGAACGACAGCTGGTCACACGAGTTTGACCGGGAAAAAGATACGCTTCGTATTGAAGATAAACAAACAGGCAAAGGCATCACACTAGAGCTCCCGCCAATTATTGCAAAGTGGGAAGTAAAGCCTGATGAAACCATTGATGAGATCGTCTATTATGTGAAAGAAGCGCTGAGTGCCATGAAAGGCGAAGCGCAGCACATTTCAGGAAAAGAAAAGCAGATCTATCCGGTCATTCGTTCCACTTCCTTTCCTGAGGCATCAAGTGATGGGATTCCGCTCGTGTTTGATGAGCATACAGCAGAAACGAGAATCTACTATGCGCTTGACCTTGGAAGCACCTACCGATTAATTGATGAAAAGATGCTCCAAAAGGAAAACTGGACAAAAGAGCGAATCAGAGAAACTGCAAGCTTCAACGTCCGTTCTCTAGAAACAGTAGTGAAAATGGATGAAGTGGCAGGCAACCGGTTTTATTTCTTCCGTGCAAATGACGGGTATGACGCCAGCAGACTTTTAAATGAATCGTTATTACAAGAATACGCGCAAAAAATAGAAGGACAAATGGCGATTTCTGTTCCCCATCAAGATGTATTCATCATTGCTGATGTTCGCAATGATTCAGGCTATGATATTTTAGGACAGATGTCGATGAGCTTCTTCGCCAGCGGCACGGTTCCGATTACCGCATTGTCATTTTTATATGACGAGGGTAAGCTTGAACCGATCTTTATACTTGCAAAAAGCAGACCAAAACAGCAGTAGAAGGGAATTTTGAAGAATGAACGTTTTTTATAATGCAGAAGGTGTAGGCGACACACTCCTTATCTCATTGAAAGATGTGACGAGAGAAGAAGTAGGTCATGAGACGTTTGGAGATGTTGTACGAATCTTCAATCAAGAAACAAAAGAAACAACAGGCTTTAATATCTTCAATGCATCCACTTACATGAAAATTGAAGAAAACGGATCTGTTCCGCTTTCTGAAACCATTGTTCAAGATATCAATGAAATTTTAAACCGTAACGGTGTCAGTGAAACGTTGACTGTGGATTTATCACCAAAATTTGTTGTCGGTTATGTAAAGGAAAAAGAAAAGCATCCGAATGCAGATAAATTAAACATTTGCCAAGTTGATGTGGGCGATGAAACCTTACAAATCGTGTGCGGTGCACCAAACGTTGACCAAGGCCAATATGTTGTGGTGGCGAAGGTCGGTGCAGTGATGCCAAGCGGTATGGTCATCAAAGATGCTGAGCTAAGAGGCGTTCCATCAAGCGGTATGATTTGTTCTGCAAAAGAGTTAGATCTTCCAGACGCACCTGCTGAAAAAGGGATTCTTGTTTTAGATGGAAGCCATCAAGCTGGCGAACCCTTTAAAGCGTAACCTCCCATAAACGGGCACATAGGAGCGAAGAATGTGTTATACCAAAAGTCACTAAGTACGTACTTAGTGACTTTTTTTCATCTACAACAGCATGAACAGCATAAAGCGGCACTTTTCTCGCTTTTCTGCATGAAAAAGCAATGGTATACTAAAAATCGCCCAAGAAAACGTAAGGGGAGTTAAAGTGAGTGATAAATGATGAGTTGGTTAGATAAATTTTTCAGTGTATTTTTAGGAGAAGAAAAGAAAGAAGAAAAAGCTGCAAGACCTGAAGAAGATCTAGCTGCACCAAAGCAGCCAGCTTTTGAACCGCATAAAGAATATAAAAAAATCGAAGATACGAAAGTGTATTATGAATATCCAAAAGGGAACTTTCGCTTTCCGCTCGTTCCAGATGAACCCCAGCGTGATGGAGTGAAGCAGGAGAGAAGACGCGTGAAACCAAGCCAGCCAAAGGCAAAGCAGAAAACCTATCAGCCTAAACAAATGCTTCAGCCTGATATAAATAAAAAGCCATTCAAGCCAGAGCAAATTCCATCACCGATCTATGGCTATCATCAGGATATGCGTCCAAAACGGGCAGATGCAAAAGAAGAAACAGCTTCAGTTCAAAGGAAATCAGCAGAAGAAACGGCGCAGCGTGTCACACTGTTATCAGAAGAGGCAGAGCGTGAACGAAATGTCAGACAGCAAATGAACATCCCGTCTATACAGAAAGAAAAACGTATCGAGGAAATGGCTTCAGCGTCAGCAGAAGAGAGAACGGACAAAGAGCCAGCAGTAACCCCGCATACATTGCAAGAAGAACTCGCTTATCAAGATCATGTTCAAACGACGATGGAACGTTTAACTGACGAGCCGTTCGTCCAGCAAGAAGAAAACGAGCCAGAAGATCATCATGAAGCTGATGTACATAAGCAGCAAGCAGAAGTCTATCAGAAGCAGCCCGTTGAGTCTGAGCCGGAACAGACTGTCTCCGGTGATGAAGAAGAAATAAAGGACGAGCCTGTCCATCAGTTTGAAGATCATACTGAGGAAATAGACATGTTGACCTTCGAAACACCGGAACCTTCGCAGCCAGCGATTGAAATGGAAGTAGACATGCCATCAGAAGAAGCGGCGTTAACAGAAAACATTTCAGCAGAACCGGTGGAAGAACTAGCGGCTGATCCAATAGAAGACAAACAAGAAGAAGCGCCTGCGGCAGCATTTGAAGAAGCTGAGCCAGTCAAACATGACCTGCAGGAAGATCAGCTGGTCCAAGAAGCTGAAATTGAAGAAGATCAAGTGATGCCAGTAGAACAAGTAACAGAGGAACAAACTGCATCTGAAGCGGCAGAAACGGTTATAGAGCAGACAGAGCAGCAAGAACAAACGCATGAAGTCAAGAAAGAAGAACCAAAACAGACATCCCCGCAGCCACAACGCACAAGCGGGCAAACCTCTACGGTTCCGTTTAATGTCATGATGTTAAAAAGCGATCAGCGCGTGCAAGGACAAAAGAAAGCAGCCGATACACAAGGGTATGTTTTTCCAAGTCTCGCCCTTTTAGACGTACCGCCAGCTCAAAAAGAAGAGGACGGCACATGGGTGAAAGAGCGGGCTGAGCTGCTCAATGCGACACTTAAAAATTTCAACGTAAGAGCTAGTGTTGTTCACGTCACACAGGGACCTTCTGTGACAAGGTTTGAAGTACATCCAGAACCAGGTGTCAAAGTGAACAAAATCACGAACCTGTCAGATGATATTAAACTTAGTTTGTCCGCAAAGGATATTCGAATTGAAGCCCCGATTCCAGGGAAAAACACGATCGGGATCGAAGTGCCAAATCTGCATAGTAAAATGGTGTTCTTAAGAGAAATGATCAGAAGCAGTGCGTTTAGAGACAATCCATCTCCTTTAACAGCGGCACTCGGATTAGATATTTCAGGCCAGCCTGTCGTGGTTGATCTGCAAAAAATGCCGCATGGCTTAATTGCCGGAGCCACTGGTTCAGGAAAAAGCGTCTGCATTAATACGATTTTAGTGAGCCTCATGTTTAAAGCATCACCAGATGAAGTGAAAATGCTCTTAATTGATCCTAAAATGGTTGAATTAGCGCCGTATAACCACATTCCGCATCTTGTGAGTCCAGTCATCACCGATGCCAAGACAGCAACTGCTGCTCTGAAATGGGTAGTGGATGAAATGGAAAGACGCTATGAACTATTTGCACACTCTGGCGTGAGAGAAATTAAACGATTCAATGAGCTTGTGAAAGAAAAACAAATGGGAGAAAAACTGCCTTATCTCGTCGTGGTGATCGATGAGCTGGCTGATTTAATGATGGTCGCACCAAATGAAGTCGAAGAAAGCATCTGCCGAATTGCACAGAAAGCAAGAGCATGCGGCATTCACTTATTGATTGCGACACAAAGACCTTCTGTTGATGTCATTACAGGTCTCATTAAAGCTAATATTCCAACAAGAATTGCGTTTTCTGTTTCAAGTCAGGTGGATTCAAGAACGATCATTGACATGGCAGGTGCAGAAAAGCTTCTCGGAAAAGGAGACATGCTCTTCTTAGAAAATGGCTCCGGCAAACCGACAAGGCTGCAAGGGAACTTTGTATCAGACCGTGAGATTGATCAAGTGGTGGCACATGTGAGAAAGCAGCGCAAGCCAGTGTTCCTTTTTGAACAGGAGGAACTCATGCTGCAGGGCTCTGCGATTACAGACGAAGATGAATTGTTTATGGATGCCTGCCGTTTTGCCATCGAGCAGAATAGCGCTAGTACATCAAGTTTGCAGCGAAGATTTAGAATTGGCTACAACCGTGCAGCCAGGTTGATTGACATGATGGAGCGCGAGGGGATGATCTCTGGTGCGAAAGGCAGTAAGCCAAGAGAAGTGCTCATGACACTGAGTGACTTAGAACAGTTGATCTAAACAAACCACTTCATTTTTTTCATAAACATGGTATGATAGCACATAGGTGCAATTTTGTAATTGGACGCTTTTCGCATGTCTGTCAGAGCGCTTTTTTATGTAAAATAAGCGGAAACAGGTGTTAGAAATGGGAAAGTTGTCGGATACTAATCATAGTTAATATTGATTAGAATAGGAAGATCGGAAAAAATCTTTATTTGGAGCTGCGATCTGTGATCAGCTAGAGGCAAAATCACAAGTTGCAAATTGAAATGAGCGTCATATACTGTAAGTCAGATAGACGTTTGTTGGAGGTACAATTATGACTGTTTATCATTTTGTTGGAATAAAAGGGACAGGTATGAGTCCACTGGCCCAAATTCTTCATGATACTGGGTATACTGTCCAAGGATCGGATATCGAAAAACATATCTTTACACAAAAAGCATTAGAAGAACGAAATATTAAAATTCTACCATTTGACCCAGATAATATTCAGCCAGGGATGACGGTCATCGCAGGAAATGCATTCCCTGATACACACCCTGAGATTGAACGCGCCCTTTCTGAAGGGATTCCTGTCATTCGTTACCATAAATTCCTTGGAGAATACATGGATTCATTCACAAACGTTGCGATTACTGGTGCTCATGGCAAAACATCGACAACAGGACTGCTTGCTCACGTCATGCAGGCAGCCAAACCTACTTCGTACTTAATCGGTGATGGATCTGGAATGGGGAAAGAAAACAGCGAGTATTTTGTTTTTGAAGCATGCGAATACCGCAGACACTTCCTCAGCTATCATCCAGATTATGCGATCATGACCAATATTGATTTTGATCATCCTGATTATTTCTCGGATATTGATGACGTGTTTGATGCGTTTCAAAACATGGCGCTTCAAGTGAAAAAAGCCATTATTGCCTGCGGTGATGATGAGCATCTGCCAAAGATTCAAGCGAAGGTACCTGTTGTGTACTACGGTTTCAACGAAGAAAATGATTTCCAAGCACGCAATGTTGTGAAAAATACGGAAGGTACCACATTTGATGTATTTGTACGCAATACGTTTTATGATACCTTCTACATTCCTGCCTACGGAAATCATAATGTCCTCAACTCGTTAGCTGTCATTGCATTATGTCACTATGAGTCCATTGATGTAGAGCTTATCAAAGGCGCATTAACGACATTTGGCGGTGTGAAACGACGCTTTAATGAAAAAGTGGTCGGTGAGCAGGTCTTAATTGACGATTATGCACATCATCCAACTGAAATTGAAGTCACGATTGAAGCAGCTCGCCAAAAATATCCGGACCGTGATATTGTGGCTGTCTTCCAGCCGCATACGTTCACACGTACACAGCAATTCTTAAGTGAATTTGCTGACAGTCTAAAGAAAGCCGACTATGTCTACCTTTGTGATATTTTCGGTTCAGCCCGTGAAAACATTGGAAAGCTGAGCATTGAAGATTTACGAGAAAAAATCCCGCAGGCCCAATTAATTGAGGAAGAAGATACATCTGTGCTGAAAACGCACGAAGATGCGATTCTGATCTTTATGGGAGCAGGAGACATTCAGAAGTATTTGCGTGCTTATGAAAAAGTCGCTGTATAAATGCTTTAAAAAAGTGCCGTTTCACACGGCACTTTTTTTATTTTGAATAAAATGTGACAAAAGGGCTAAATGTGTCAATATGCGGCGCTTTTTTTCGTTCGCTGTGGACAGGAATTAGCGAATAAGTGTAGAATTATTATTCAATCGGTCATTCTAGGCGATGTTTGAATGATACAACGAGAGGGTAATGAATTGAATATGCCCGCAGCAAAGGAGGTATCAGATGATTATTATTCTATATCTAAGCGTTGCACTGATCGCAATTGCTTTCCTCATTCTTGTCATCTATTTGTCCAAAACATTAAAATCCTTACAGCTGACATTAAAGAATGTTGCATCAACTTTAGAAGGTCTTGAAGGTCAGATGCAAGGCATCACCACAGAGACAGCACAGTTGCTACATAAGACGAATCAGCTTGCTGAAGATATTCAAGACAAATCAGCAAAACTTAACACAGTTGTGGATGCGGTGCAGGGAATTGGCGGCTCGATCAACCAATTTAATACAAGCATAAAGCAGGCAGCTGGTGCGGTTTCTTCATCCGTTGAAAGAAATCAAGAAAAAGTGACGGATGTGGTAAGCTGGAGTAACGCAGCACTTGAAATTTATAAAAAATGGAAACAGCGTAAACATCAAAAATAAACCATATTCGCATAGGAGGAATAATCATGAGCAAAGACGGAATCAATAGCAAAGACTTTTTGATCGGAACACTTATTGGTGGAATTGTTGGTGCAACAACAGCATTATTTTTAGCACCGAAGTCAGGGAAAGAGCTTCGCGATGATTTGAACACCCAAGCGAATGCGTTAAAAGAAAAAACAGACCGGCTCACAACAGATGCAAAAGAAAAAGGCACTGAATATGTGACGATTGCAAAAGATAAAACGTCTGAATTGTCTCAGCTTGTAGCAGAGCAGTCAAACCAGATTTTAGACAAAGTGAAAGACATAAAAGAGCGTGCGGCTGGAAAAGCTAATCATGTGAAAAATGAAGCAGAAGATGCGGCAGCGGATTTGGCAAGCGAAGCATCTGATGTAGCAGATGAAGCAAAAGTAAGAGCACAAGAAGCAAAATCAGAAATTGAAGACGGCATCAAAGATGTCAAAGAAAAAGTAGAACAATCTACTAAAGGCTAACTCTCACTGCTCAAAGTGAAGAAGGAGAACATCATGTCAAAACAACTCATTGAAACAGAAGAACAGTTTGATCAACTAACGAATCAAGATGGGACCTTTGTCTTTTTTAAGCACAGTTTGACATGTCCAATCAGCAAAGCGGCTTTTCAAGAGTTTGAAGCATTTGCGTCTGAACATGAAGACGTGCCAACGTATTTCTTGCAAATTCAAAACACGAGAGAGCTTTCATCCTACGTGGCTGAAAAATCAGGTGTAAAGCACGAAAGTCCGCAGGCACTCGTCTTTAGCGGTGGAAAAGTAAAATGGCATGCTTCTCACTCAAGTATTACAAAAGAAGCGCTTGAACATAATCTGTAAAAGAAAGAAACGTCAGCAGCGGCTGACGTTTTTTTTATAAAAAAGGTTTACTTGAACGAAAAGTATGCTATAATCTTACATACAATACTTTATCGCTTAAAAGCGTTTGGGTAATAAAGAAAATTTTCGTGACAATTCCGAAATCTTTGTTTATAATAAACCCTATCATGCAAGAATGAAAAAATAAAAAGCGAGAGCAGGCAGAGGAAAGGATGACAAAAATGAGCAACAATGAACTAGAAAAATTGAGGCAGCAAGCAGATGAACTAAATCTTCAAATTCTAAAACTGATCAATGAAAGAGGAAACATTGTCAAAGAAATTGGAAAAGCAAAAGAAGCGCAAGGTGTCAACCGTTATGATCCTGTCAGAGAGCGCACAATGCTGAACCAAATTCTTGAAGAAAATGATGGGCCATTTGAAAACTCAACGATTCAGCATATTTTCAAAGAGATTTTCAAAGCAGGTCTAGAGCTTCAAGAAGATGACCACAGCAAAGCACTTCTTGTTTCTCGTAAGAAAAAGCCAGAAAACACAATCGTGAATATCAATGGGGAAGCGATCGGTGATGGAAAGCAGCGTTTCATCGTAGGACCATGTGCCGTTGAAAGCTACGAGCAAGTCGCAGAAGTAGCGGCAGCAGCGAAACAGCAGGGATTAAAACTACTTCGAGGTGGCGCATTTAAACCTCGCACAAGTCCATACGATTTCCAAGGACTTGGTGTAGACGGTCTAAAGATTCTAAAGCGTGTAGCGGATGAATACGGTCTTGCTGTCATTAGTGAAATTGTCAATCCTGCTCATATTGAAGAAGCGATTGAGCATATCGATGTCATCCAAATTGGGGCACGTAACATGCAAAACTTCGAGCTATTAAAAGAAGCCGGTTCCGTGAAGAAACCAGTTCTTTTAAAACGCGGTCTTGCAGCGACCATTTCAGAATTCATCAATGCAGCTGAATACATCATCGCCCAAGGAAATGATCAAATCATCCTTTGCGAGCGCG
Organism: Bacillus sp. FSL P2-0069; assembly: GCF_038593315.1. NCBI lineage: Bacteria > Bacillati > Bacillota > Bacilli > Caryophanales > Bacillaceae > Bacillus > Bacillus sp. FSL P2-0069. The sequence continues at coordinate 2,601,873 of NZ_CP151984.1, read as the reverse complement.
GTATCCGCACATACGAAACAGCGACAAGAAATACACTAGATATCTCGGCAGTGCCAATCTTAAAACAAGAGACACATTTACCAGTCTTCGTTGATGTGACGCACTCAACTGGACGTAGAGATCTTCTCCTTCCAACAGCAAAAGCAGCTCTTGCGATTGGAGCAGACGGTGTCATGGCAGAAGTACATCCAGATCCATCTGTTGCACTGTCTGACTCAGCGCAGCAAATGGACATTCCACAATTCGAAAAATGGTTAGATGCGTTAAGACCACTTGTGAATATTCACGCGTAATCATAGATAGAAATAGCCGCCGGATAACTGCCCGGCGGTTTTTTGATGGAGAAATACCATGAAGTTTGGGAATGAAAGGAAGAAAGCACATTGCAACCCTAAAAAGTGCTTGTTCACAATGTTTTCATTTTTAAAATTCGATAGAATCTGCTAAGATCATTGTCATAGCTGGCGTTCTCAATGTTTTTTTATGAAATATGATTCAATTTACAGGTAACAAGCTGATTAAAGTTTGTTTAATTTAGTTATAAAAAGAAAGGGAACGTTTTCATATGACAAAAAAACGTGTATAATTTCATAAAAGAATGTCATTTTGATGTAGATTGAAAAATTATGTGTCTCTTTTCATCGTTTTAATGACAAATAGGATATTATTTTCCTCGTATCTGACATGTCTCTATCCAATTGGTGAATGCTATAGATATGAAGTGTATTTGAAGGAGTGATTTATGTGAATAATGTTACAATATATGATGTAGCAAGAGAAGCAAATGTAAGTATGGCAACGGTATCACGCGTAGTTAATGGTAATCCAAACGTAAAACCAACAACAAGAAAAAAGGTGCTTGAAGCGATTGACCGCCTTGGCTATCGTCCGAATGCAGTGGCTCGAGGCCTAGCAAGTAAAAAAACAACGACAGTCGGGGTCATCATCCCTGATATTTCTAGTATCTTCTATTCGGAATTAGCACGCGGTATTGAAGACATCGCTACGATGTATAAATACAACATTATTTTGAGCAACTCAGACCAAAATACAGATAAAGAGCTTCATTTGTTAAATACGATGCTCGGCAAACAAGTAGACGGAATTGTCTTTATGGGCGGAAATATCACAGATGTGCATGTGGAAGAATTTAAGCGCTCTCCTGTACCGATTGTTCTTGCAGCATCTGTTGAAGAGCAGGCTCAAACACCATCCGTCAACATCAACTATGAGCAGGCCATTTATGACTCAGTTCAGCTGTTAGTTGAAAAAGGGCATAAACGAATTGCATTTGTTTCTGGTCCAATGTCAGAACCAATTAATTCCGTGAGAAAGCTTGCAGGTTATAAGCGAGCACTTGAAGAAGCGGGCATAGCGTTTGACGATACGCTCGTTGCTGAAGGCGATTACTCGTATGATTCTGGAATTGAAGCACTTGCTCATCTGCTTGAGCAGTCTGACAAGCCGACAGCTGTTATCGCAGCTACAGATGAAATGGCTCTAGGTGTCATTCATGGAGCACAAGACAGAGGGGTATCTATTCCTGAAGACTTAGAAGTGATTGGCTTTGATAACACAAGACTTTCTCTCATGGTGCGTCCTCAGCTGACAACAGTTGTACAGCCGACATATGATATTGGTGCTGTTGCGATGAGATTGCTCACAAAGCTGATGAACAAAGAACAAGTGGACGATCAAATTGTTGAGCTTCCGCACAGAATTGAAGAAAGACAATCAACAAAATAAAACAAAAAAAGCAGGCTTACCTCATGAGGGAAAGCCTGCTTTTCTTATGCCTTTTTCTTTTCTCTTCTAACAGGCATAAGTGCTTTTTCTACTGTTTGTGCATTTTTTTCTGTGATTTCTGCTTTTCTTGGGATCGGTGGATATAAATCGTCAGGATCTTTCCATGTAGGTGGAAGGGTAACAGGCGATTGCTTATTCCATGCCTGAATCCAGTCCTGAGGGAGCTCATCTGGCGGTGTAATGCCTTTCATCTCAAGCCAAATGCGGCTCCACGCTCTTGGAACGACGCGCCAAATATCATATCCCCCTCCGCCAACAGCGATCCACTTGCCGTCACAATATTGATGTGCAAGCTCATGAGCAAGTCTAGGAATTTCTTCATATATTTTCATGGTGGCAGATAAATGAGTTAACGGGTCATAGTAGTGTGCATCTGCCCCGTTTTGCGTCAAAATCACATCTGGTTTAAAAAAAGCAGCAATCTCAGTCACTGCTGTTCGGTATGCTTCGAGAAACGATTCATCTTCCGTAAATGCATCTAGTGGAATATTATAAGCATAGCCATAGCCTTTATCGTGGCCTCTTTCCTGTACTTGTCCGGTTCCAGGGAATAAGTAGCGTCCCGTTTCATGAATGGACACCGTACATACCTCTGGGTCGTCATAGAAGCTGAACTGGACACCATCGCCGTGATGAGCATCCGTATCAATATATAAAATTCTAGCGCCATATGTCTTTTGAATATATTGAATCGCCACAGAGCTGTCATTATAAATACAAAAGCCAGATGCACGCCCTTTGAATCCGTGGTGAAGCCCGCCGCCGAGATTGAGGGCATGCTGCGAATGACCGAGCATCACTTGGTCAACCGCTGTTAATGTTCCGCCAACAAGGAGAGATGCCGCCTCATGCATGCCTGCGAACATCGGTGTATCTTCAGTGCCAAGACCGTACCGTTCACCCTCTGCCGTAGACAGCTTTCCTTCACTTGCCCGCTGCACAGCCTGGATATAATCTGCTGTATGGACGAGCTTTAATTCCTCCAGAGTAGCCATACGCGGTGCAACGATTTCATCCTCTGTTAACGCCTTCATTTTTTGAAGTAGATCATAAGTTAAGTAGACACGAAGCTGATTGAAGGGATGATCTTGGTTAAATTGGTACGTTTGAAAAGATGGTGAAAAAACAAAGGTCGCTTCCTTCATTTGATCGTCTGCTCCATAGGCCAGAGCACTTTATAGCCTTTTGCGCGAATCAGCTTCGTCACATGATCTGCATGAATGGTTTGAAGGCGGAATACGAGCACTTTAGATGCCTCATTGGCATGCGGGTACACGAGCACACTCAGCATTTGAATATGCTGCTCCTTTAAAATGGCTGTAATATCTGCGAGGCTTTCTGTCATCTGCTCCACTTCAACCTCTAAGTGCGACCCAGGCTGATCTGCACCTGTCAGTCTTACAAACGTACGAAGCAGATCTGTTTTTGTGATAATGCCTACAAGCTTGCCGCGTCTCACCACTGGAAGACAGCCAATTCCGTGCTCAAAAAAGACACTTGATATCTCCTCAACGAAATCAAGCGGGTGAGCAGTGATCGTCTCTAATACCATGATCTCTTCTACTGGCCGCTGAATAAAGAGCTTCCTTTTCTCTGTTTCAAAAATACTTGGACTGGCATTTTTAATATCCCGATCTGTCACCATCCCAATGACAGACCCTTGATCAGATACGATCGGGATATGCCGGATGTGGTGTGCACTCATTTTTTGAATGGCTTCTTCAATCGTATCGGTTTTTCGCAGCGTGATCACATCACGCTCCATAATTTGTTCAATCATCATTGTTTACCAATCCCCTTTGCCAAAAAAACGAATTGAACGTTAATACATAAAACGCTGATGGAAGCGAAGACGATCGAAACGCTCGATCGAATCAGGACTCACATGTTTCCCAATTCTGGCCATTAAACAATTGGCTGGATGTGAGCTGATTTCTGGCTCGTCTGTTGCAAACCAGACAAGACCGCCTGCGTTCATCATTTTCTCCATCATTTTGCGGTACTCCCAAACGTTTTTCTTTGTCCCCTTTAAATCCCAATGCCAGTAATATTCAGTTGTAATGATGATGTAATTCTCCATTTGCTCATCCATCATGCTCACATCAAGCAAATGCTTGCCAAGTGAGCATCCTCTAAATGGAGGAGCGACCTCAATCGCGCCAAGCTCAATTAAATTGTCCATTTTGCCCTCTGACCAGCGCTCAAGTGGATCAGGATACAAATACGTGACATAGCCTACGACAAGCTCATTCGCTCTTGCAATGATAATACGTCCTTCTGGAAGATCTGCTATTTCAACAAGTGCTTGTTTCTGTTCCTCAGGCGTGCGAAATGCCGTTAGTCCTTCATGAAACGTATAGTTCGCAAGCTCTGATGCAGGTACCGGTCCTTCAACCAGGATGGAACCTGTTTCGCGCTCAATGGTTTTTGAATAATAAGTTTTAGGATGCTCCACGTATCCACCGCCCCTAATTCTAGTGAGTCGTCTCTATTCTATCTTAAAACTTGCAATAATTAAAACGGTTTCATCAGAAGTTTTTTAAAAATTGAGAAAAAAAGTCATCTATACTATAATGGTCATTGTAAACGTATGCAAAGGGGGACTGTTTGATGAAATTGGAAACGCTACCATCAGTAAAAGGGGATTATCATTTAAATGATTATGAGCAGGCATACAAAGATTTTTCATGGGAGGAAGCTAGAAAAAACTTCTCCTGGTATGAAACAGGAAAAATAAATGCAGCCTATGAAGCGATTGACAGACATGCGGACTCGTTTCGTCAGAACAAGGTGGCGCTTCACTACAAAGATTCACAGCGGGATGAAAAATATACGTTCAGGGATATGAAAATCAACACAAACAAAGCGGGGAATCTATTCAGAGAAAAGGCACATGTAGAAAAAGGGGATCGCGTGTTTATCTTTATGCCAAGATCACCTGAGCTCTATTTTCTTTTGCTTGGTGCAGTTAAAATTGGAGCGATCGTTGGCCCATTATTTGAGGCATTTATGGAAGGTGCCGTCAAAGACCGTTTAGAAAATAGTGAGGCAAAGGTGATCGTGACAACACCAGATTTGCTTGAGCGAATTCCATTTGCAGAGCTTCCGAAGCTTGAATCTGTCATCATTGTCGGCGGTGAAAACGAAGACGTCGATGGCGTGCGGACAATTCACTATGAAAAGGCGTTTGAGGAGGCAGCAAAGGAGCTTGAGATTGAATGGATGGATGAAAAAGACGGCTTTCTGCTTCATTACACATCAGGATCTACTGGTACGCCAAAAGGTGTGCTTCATGTCCATGGTGCAATGGTCCAGCAAGGTCAGACTGGTAAATGGGTGCTAGACTTGAAAGAAGATGACGTTTACTGGTGTACAGCTGATCCAGGCTGGGTTACAGGCACAGTGTACGGTATTTTTTCACCGTGGTTAAATGGGGCAACGAATGTGATTTTAGGCGGCCGGTTTAATCCTGATACGTGGTATGAAACCATTGAATCACTCGGTGTAACCGTTTGGTACAGTGCCCCGACCGCCTTTAGAATGCTCATGGGGGCAGGGGATGATCTCATTCAAAAATATGACCTCAGCTCGCTCCGCCATGTCTTAAGTGTGGGAGAGCCGCTTAATCCAGAAGTCATCCGCTGGGGAGATGCTGTTTTTGGCAAACGGATTCACGACACTTGGTGGATGACAGAAACCGGAGCACAGCTGATTTGTAATTATCCATGCATGGACATCAAGCCAGGTTCGATGGGAAAACCGATTCCAGGCGTAGAAGCAGCGATTGTTGATAATGCAGGAAATGAACTTCCGCCATACCGGATGGGCAACCTTGCGATTAAAAAAGGCTGGCCTTCTATGATGCATACGATCTGGAACAATCCTGAAAAATATGAATCTTACTTTATGCCGGGAGATTGGTATGTTTCAGGAGATTCAGCTTATATGGACGAAGACGGATACTTTTGGTTCCAGGGACGTGTCGATGATGTCATCATGACGTCAGGAGAGCGGGTCGGTCCATTTGAGGTGGAAAGTAAACTGGTCGAACATCCAGCTATTGCGGAGGCTGGTGTCATTGGAAAGCCAGATCCGGTCCGCGGTGAAATTATTAAAGCATTTATAGCGCTTAGAAGCGGATATGAGCCGACAGATGAGCTGAAAGAAGAGATTCGTACATTTGTGAAAAAAGGACTCGCAGCACATGCGGCACCGCGAGAAATTGAGTTCAAAGACAAACTGCCGAAAACGAGAAGCGGAAAAATTATGAGACGTGTGCTAAAGGCGTGGGAGCTGAATTTACCTGCTGGCGACCTTTCGACAATGGAAGATTAAATTTTTTCATCAGTTGACTTGATATCAAAAGTGTGTTAAAAATGACATTAGTTGAATATGAAAAGGTTTTGACTGAGATTCAGTAGAATGATCTTTCCCTGTTGAAGAGAGCTGACGGCTGGTGCGAGTCAGTACAAAGAGATATTCGAATTACCCTCACGAACCGCTTTTACGAAAAGGAGCATGCCCTGATTAGTGAAAGAACGGATCTGTCCGTTATCAGTGTAAGTGAAAAGACGAGATTTTTTGTCTTTTAAGCAGGGTGGTACCGCGATATATATCGTCCCTTCGTTCATTCGAAGGGGCGTTTTTTTGTTGAATTGTAAAAAAAGGAGATTTGGAAATGAGTCAATTGATGGAAGAGCTATCGTTCAGAGGATTAATCCAGCAGCAAACAGATGAAGAAGGTTTAACAAAATTATTAGCAGAAGAAAAAATCAAACTATACTCCGGCTTTGATCCGACAGCTGACAGCTTACACATTGGTCATCTATTGCCAATTTTAACATTACGCAGATTCCAAGAAGCAGGTCATCATCCGATTGCTCTTGTTGGCGGCGCAACTGGACTAATCGGCGACCCTAGCTTCAAAAAAGCGGAACGTTCACTCAACCCAGCAGAAATCGTCGAACAGTGGTCAGAAAAAATCAAAGGACAGCTGTCTCAATTTCTTGATTTTGAAGCAGGCGAGAATCCAGCCGTCATCGTGAATAACTACGACTGGATCAGCCAAATGAATGTCATCACGTTCCTTCGTGATATTGGAAAGAACTTCGGTGTAAACTTCATGCTGGCAAAAGATATCGTGAGCTCACGTATCGAAACAGGGATTTCTTACACAGAATTCAGCTACGTCATCCTGCAGTCTTTAGACTTCTTAAACCTTTACAGAAATGAAAATTGTAAGCTGCAAATCGGCGGTAGTGACCAGTGGGGAAATATCACATCTGGACTTGAGCTGATCCGTAAGTCTGAAGCAGAAGGGGCAAAAGCATTTGGTCTGACGATGCCGCTTGTCACAAAAGCAGACGGCACAAAGTTTGGTAAAACAGAAGGCGGCGCCATCTGGTTAGATAAAGAAAAAACGTCTCCATATGAGTTCTACCAATTCTGGATCAACACAGATGACCGTGATGTCGTGAAATACTTAAAATACTTTACGTTCTTATCAAAAGAAGAGATCGCATCGTACGAAGAAAAAGTGAAAACAGCACCTGAAAAGCGTGAAGCGCAGCGCCGTCTAGCAGAGGAAGTGACAACACTTGTACATGGCCGTGAATCACTAGAACAGGCTGTTAACATCTCAAATGCACTATTCAAAGGTGAGATCAAATCTCTTACAGCTGAAGAAGTGAAAGTAGGCTTTAAGGATGTTCCATCAATGGAGAAAAGCAGCACAGAAGAATTAACACTAGTCGATATCCTTGTGGAATCAAAGCTGTCTCCATCAAAGCGTCAAGCACGTGAAGATATCACAAATGGTGCTGTCTCCATCAACGGAGAGAGACAAACAGATAAAGATTATGTTCTTTCCGCTGACGACCGAATTGAAAACCAATTTACCGTTTTAAGAAGAGGGAAAAAGAAATACTTCCTCGTGACGTATAAATAAAGTATGAAACAGTAAGCATCATGGAAAAGCACCTCAAATGTTCGTATACATTGAAGTGCTTTTCTTTTTTATGTAGAAGTAGCTCATTCGTCTGCTTCTTGTTCAAGGAGAGAATCTTTGTTTGTATAAGCATGTTCTACCTTACAAATTCGGGTTGTATAGGATTCATACCAATCTTTTTTCCCCTTTTTTTGAACACGCTGATGTGCTGTATGTGCTTTCCATTCTTTGATGGCTTCTAATGAATCCCAGTAAGAGACAGTGATTCCAACACCATATTCATCTCGTACACTTTCCATTCCAAGAAACCCATCTAGATCTTTCGCTAATTCTTCCATTTTTTGAGCAGCAGCAGCGTATTCTTTCTGCTCGACATTTGTTCGTTTTGATGTGAAAATCGCGGCGTAGTAGGGTGGTGCAGGTGTTTGAGTAAAAAGCATCTAGTAGAACCTCCTTTTGTCTATTGACATTATATATGAAAGAAAGTGGGTCTCGTAGTCTTTTTGTTTTAATTTAAAAAAGTCCAAGGTGCTTTTTGATTATTTATATTTTTGTAAAATCATCTCATAAACATTACCTTGTTCACTTTTCTGACATATTTTTCTTGTATAAAATAGAGTCGTATAAGATGAATAAGGGGGAATGAAAGTGATTTTTGTTAAGAAAAGGAGTTTGCAAATTCTCATTGCGCTTGCATTGGTGATTGGTTCAATGGCGTTTATCCAGCCGAAAGAGGCGAAGGCGGCTGAGCATAATCCGGTTGTGATGGTGCACGGCATTGGCGGTGCCTCTTATAACTTTTTTTCTATTAAAAGTTATTTGGCCACACAAGGCTGGGATCGAAACCAATTATATGCTATTGATTTCATAGACAAAACAGGAAATAACCGCAACAATGGTCCGCGTCTATCGAGATTCGTCAAAGATGTGTTAGACAAAACGGGTGCCAAAAAAGTAGATATTGTGGCTCATAGTATGGGCGGAGCGAACACGCTATACTATATCAAGAATCTAGATGGCGGCGATAAAATTGAGAACGTTGTCACAATTGGTGGAGCAAACGGACTCGTTTCAAGCAGAGCATTACCAGGCACAGATCCAAATCAAAAAATTCTTTACACATCCGTCTATAGCTCAGCAGATCTTATTGTCGTCAACAGCCTCTCTCGTTTAATTGGCGCAAGAAACATCCTGATCCATGGCGTTGGTCATATCGGTCTATTAACCTCAAGCCAAGTGAAAGGGTATATTAAAGAAGGACTGAACGGCGGAGGACAAAATACGAATTAAAAAACGAAAAAAGACAGCGGCATATGCTGTCTTTTTTGATGTCAGCTGGCATATGGCAGCTAGAGATATTGAAAAGGGTGGCAAAATGATGATACAGAAACAGACCATCGTACATAGCTGAATAAAAACATGTACAAAACGATCGCCATTCCTTACACTACATGTAGTGAATGTGAATATTCGGAGGTGGGCGTTTGTGAAAACGAATCAAAAGGCTTTCATCATTGTAGATGTACAAAAAGCGTTCGAGCATGAAAAATGGGGAGAACGCAATAACCTAGAGGCAGAGGAGAATATTAGCCGGCTATTAACGTTTTGGCGAGAGAAAGGCTGGAAAGTGATTCATATTCAGCATACATCCGACAATCCGGACTCTGTATTTCATCCAGCAAATGAAGGGCACCTTTTCAAAGATATGGCTAAACCGCTAGAGGAAGAAATGGTGATACAAAAGAAAGTCAACAGCAGCTTTATTGGTACTAACTTAGAGGAACATCTAAGATCAAACCAGATTGACACGGTCGTCATTGCAGGATTAACAACCCCTCACTGCGTATCAACAACCACAAGAATGAGCGGAAATCTTGGCTTTGATACGTATCTGATCTCAGATGCAACAGCCGCCTTTGGACTAACAGATCAAAATGGTACATATTTTGACCCAGAAACGATCCACCGGCTCTCACTTGCAACCCTGCATGATGAATTTGCGACTGTCATGACAACAGAGCAGCTCATCGCAAAATGGACAAGTCAAGAATAAAAGTTTGAAAGCTCCTAGAAAGAGATCTAGGAGCTTTTTTCATGCTAAGTATATGTGTCCAGCGATTGTTTTCGTTGTTTCTTACGTGAGTAAACGAGATCAATTTCAATAAATAAAAAACTGACAAAGAATGATAAAATCAATACGCCGTAATCCCCTATCGATACATTCATTAAATTTAAGTAAAGGACATACTTGATAGAGAGATGTAAAACGATCCAAGAACTAACCCATTCCAAAGCATAAGTGAGCCATATAGGAAGTTTAAGGAGATAAGCCAGTCCTTTTCCTATGAATAGAAGGACAGGTGACCAAAAAACGACGATAACACTCACTAACAAAGAGAAAGAGATCAAAGAAAAAAACGAATCATACGTGATGGTTTCTCCAAAAAGAAAATTCACGCCTAGAACAGTGATGTATAGCAATAGACTTGGAACCGCGATCACAAAGCAGATAGAAAAAAAGAGCAGAAAGATAAACAGACTTGCAGCAAATCTATTGGGCGGCTCATCGATAATCTGTTTTTTTCTTAGAAGAGAATAGGCAATCACTGATAAGGTTAAAAGTAAGAATAGAATGATCGTGATACTATACATGGAACTCCTCCATCTAAGTACTATAGAAGACCATACGACTGATGTGTCATCTATCATGATTGTACCAATAGATAAAAGGCACTTCAATGAAATGTTTCCTATATTTGTATATAAAAATAGAGACAGGTTTGATTGAAGTAAGAATGGAGCAGGCAGCCGGGGAAAATAAGTGTTGAAAATGGAAGATGACTTCAAATGATTTCATGTATAATTGAGAACATACAACAAACCCTAGAAATCCTTGAACAATCAAGGGATCTAGGGTTTGTTTGCTCTCTCTTAGAGAAGTAATGAAATTAACGAGAGTAGAACTCAACGATTAGTTGTTCGCTGATTTCAGGCGCTAATTCAGAACGCTCTGGAAGACGAGTGAAAGTTCCTTCAAGCTTTTCAGCATCGAAAGAAAGGTATTCAGGAACGAAGTTGTTTACTTCAACTGATTCTTTCACTACTGCAAGGTTTTGAGATTTCTCACGAAGAGCAATCGTTTGACCTGGTTTCACAGAGAAAGATGGGATGTCTACACGGCTTCCATCAACAAGGATGTGACCATGGTTTACTAGCTGACGAGCTTGGCGGCGAGTACGAGCAAGGCCAAGACGGTATACTAGGTTGTCAAGGCGAGTTTCAAGAAGAATCATGAAGTTTTCACCTTGTTTACCAGGAAGTTTAGCAGCTTTGTCATATAGTGTACGGAATTGACGTTCGTTGACACCGTACATGTGACGAAGCTTTTGTTTCTCTTGTAATTGTAAACCGTATTCAGATAGTTTTTTGCGTTGTCCTGGACCATGTGGGCCTGGAGCGTAAGGGCGTTTTTCAAGTTCCTTACCTGTTCCGCTTAATGAAATGCCTAAACGGCGGGAAATCTTCCAACTTGGACCTGTATAGCGAGCCATAATGTGACTCCTCCTTATTGTTTTTATTTGTGAAAAATAAAAACCGTCTGTTCTTCCTCTTTTTCGTCATTATGTTTTCATGCATCCTCGCTCCAGCAGCAGGGAGTTACAAGATGCACCTTCATAATATAGAAGGAACAAAATGATACAAAAAAGCCGAACAAAAAGGCTGCCATATTTCACACAAACTCTATTATATGACGCTGGGTAGGAGAAGTCAACCTATTTAGAGGCAGAGGTGACGTTCTCCATTATATAAAGAAACATAAAAAAGCAGACAATGTGCCTGCTTTTTCTGCATGATTACGCATCCGTAGAGACGGATAACGCCTGTTGGAGAATTTCTGTAAATTGAATAAGGTAGGACTCATCTACTTCACTGAAGCGGTCTTTCACAGGGCTGTCAATATCGAGCACCCCAATGATCTGTCCATTGACCTTGAGCGGAATGACTATTTCAGATTGCGATGCGGCATCACAGGCAATATGTCCAGGGAATGCATGGACATCAGCGATACGCTGCACTTCACCTGTCGCAAACGCTGTACCGCAAACGCCTTTTCCAGAAGGGATGCGCACACATGCAGGCAGTCCGTTAAATGGTCCAAGCACAAGCTCGCCGCCCTTTGCTAAATAAAACCCTGCCCAATTGACTTCAGGAAGTGAGTGATAGAGCAGCGCAGCTGCATTTGCCAAGTTGGCAATCAGATCAGGTTCACCATCTGTAATGGCTTCTACCTGTTTGACAAGCAATTGATAGTCTTTTGAAGGATCGCCAGACTGTTTTTCGACATGAAACATGAAAATCTCCTACTTTCTATCTTAAAAATACATAACTTGCGTCTCGCATGTGGGATTTGTCGAGCAATTGTAAAAGGAACTTCCGCCTTCATCTTGAAGTATGTACACATGAAGAGGGGTGAGCGGATGAAAACATCAACAACCGTGCAAACAAAAGACCGTATTATGGATGCTGCCATCAGACTTTTTAACCAAAAAGGATTTTCTGGAACCTCTGTCCGTGAGATTGCGAAGGAAGCAAACGTCAACGTTGCCCACATTTCTTATTACTTTCAAGGAAAAGGAGGGCTGCTTGAGCAGCTCGTATCCGATTTTTATGAAGGTTACATTCACATGATTGAATCACATCTCCATCACATGGAAACCCGTCATGCAAAAGAATGCTTACTACATGTGGTTTTTGATATTTTATCTTATCAGCACAAGCACCGTCAATTAACCCGTTTCGTTTATCGGGAGGTGACGATTGATTCGACACTCATCAGAGAAATCATGTCGACATATTTAACAAAAGAAAAGTATTTGTTTCAGCTTATCATTGAAAAAGGAAAAAGCACCCATGTCATTTGTGAGCAGCTTTCACTCGCATCCTTTATGATTCAGCTAAAATCACTTCTCATGATGCCATATTTACAGCCGCAATATTTAACAGAGGTGCTTTATTTGAACCCAAGTGAGCCGTATTTCTATCAAATGTACTTTAAGGAGCTGAGCCGCTCGCTTCATTATCTGTTAGAACCAAAAGAGCCGGCACTAGATTCTCATCTGAACCTCATGATGTCCTCGAATTGATCATACGCATATCCGAGATCTTCCGCTTGATGGGCATCAGAGCCGAATATGAGCGGAATTTTTTTCTTTTTTGCAAGGTCTATCATCCATTGATCTAAATAGATACTTCTGGCATATGTTTTACGAAGACCTGATGTATTAAAATCTAAGGACATGCCTTTTTTTGCCGTTTCTTCAAGGCAAAGGGTGACCTTTTGACAAAGTTCAGGTGACATTTCATATGGAAAAAGCTGTTTGAATTTCTGGACAAGGGTGATATGACCGATTCTCTTTGGCTTATATTGGCCTAAAGATGATAGAATAGAAGAATGAATTTGGTCATAGTAGCTTTGATAGACCTGTTCGATGCTGCCATAGATGCTTATTAGCTGCTGGAAGGCATGCTCGTCAAAATCAAGGCAAATATAATCATCGCCAGCAGGAAGAAAGTGAACAGATAAAATGGCGTCGTCTAGTTCCGGACCGTAGCAGTCTAAAAAGGTTCTTGTTTCCTCTTCATACTCTTTGATAAAGTCAACCTCAAGCCCAGTTTTTACTATTAATTGTCCTTTGTATTCTTGTTTCAGCTGAGCCAGTTTCGTTATATACGCTTCAAGGTCTTGGAGCTTCATGGCACTATCCTGCTCAGGTGTTGGATCTTGAAACGATGGAGGCAGCGGGGCATGCTCGGTAAAGGTTATGGAATCAAATCCCTTTTTAATGGCTTTTTCAATATAAGAATGAAAAGAATCAAGCGAACCGTGCGGGCAAAACGGTGTATGTAGATGTGCATCTTGTTTCAGCATGTCGTCACCTCTTGTCGATATTTTGAAAAACGTGATGTTTATCAGCGAAAATAATGAAAAATCATGACCAAAAATGCTGGTTACATGGTATCATAATAACAATGAAAACGACAGCTTCCGCATACATAAAAGCAGGTCACATTGATACGTGTGATCAAATGATAGAAAGCGCACAAATACTTTCTTGAAAAAACATACATAAAACCGTGAATGGATGGTATTGGAAAACATACGATCCTGCTTATAAAAAAACAAATGCAAAGCGGACACGAAAGGGTTCTCAGGTCTACTCGGGACACTTTTACCCTGACATCACTTAGATCACAACAAGGGGGCTCATTATGGAGTTAATCATCGGTTTAATTGTCATTTTGCTTGCTTTGTTTTCAGTCGGTTATTTTCTGCGAAAAAATATATATAAAGAGATTGACCGATTGGAAGCATGGAAAATTGAAATTTTAAACAGATCAATTGTAGAAGAAATTTCAAAGATCAAACATTTAAAAATGACCGGAGAAACAGAGCAATTTTTTGAAAGATGGCGTGCAGAGTGGGACGATATCGTCACAGCCCATCTTCCAAAGGTAGAGGAGCTATTATATGATGCAGAAGAGTATTCTGATAAATATCGATTCTCCAAAGCCAAGCAGGTTCTTACGCACATTGAGGACTTGCTGAGTGCTGCTGATTCGAACATTGAAGACATTTTAAAAGAGATTGCAGACCTTGTCACAAGCGAGGAGCAAAATCGCAGGGACATTGAAAAGGTCAAAGAACAATATCAAACAGTTCGAAAAAATCTGCTTGCGTACAGCCATTTATACGGCACCCTTTATGACAAAATGGAGCAGGACTTAGATGAGGCCTGGGAAGGGATCAAGCAGTACGAAGAAGAGACAGAAAACGGCAACTATATGAAAGCAAGAAAGATTTTGCTTGAGCAAGACCGCAGACTCGACCAGCTTCAGCTGTATATCAATGATGTACCGAAGCTCATTGCAGACTGCAAACAAACCGTACCAGGCCAGCTGACGAAGCTGAAAGACGGATATAAAGAAATGACAGACAAAGGCTACAAGCTGGAACACATTCAAATGACAAAAGAGCTGGAGAACTTAAACAAACAGCTGACCCGTGCGGAAAAACTACTGATTGATGAACTCAATCTGGAAGAAGCATCAAGCATTTTGCAAATGATTGATGATGCCATTCAGACGCTGTATGATCAGCTGGAAGCGGAAGTAGAAGCAGGTCAGGAAATCAAAAGTAAAATGCCTGAGCTGACGGAAGCATTTGAAAAGCTCGAGCAGGATCACACCCAAACAAAGGCAGAAACAGCTCTTGTAAAAGAAAGCTACAAACTGACAGCCGGAGAGCTTGATCAACAGAAGGCGTTCGAAAAACGCTTAGAAGAAATTGAAAAGCTCATGAAACAAATTCGCGAGAAGCTTGATCGTGACCATGTCGCATATTCATTATTAATGAATGAAATCAATCAGCTTGAGACCTTTATCGATGATGCAAAAGCATTGCATGATACATTTAAGGATCATCTTCAATCATTAAGAAAAGAAGAGCTGCAAGCGAGAGAAACGCTGGCTGAGCTCAAAACGATGCTGACAGATACAGTGCGTCAGCTGCAAAAAAGCAATATTCCAGGTATACCTGCTGATATGAAAGAGCAGGCTGAAAAAGCGCAGGAGATGATTCAGCAAGTGCACGAGCAGCTGGAGAACCTGCCGCTCAACATGCCAGCTGTGAATGGGCAATTAAAAGAAGCGTCCAACACAGTGAGACATGTTGTGAATGAGACGGAAGAAATGCTCACTAAAGTGGATCAAATTGAACGAATCATTCAATATGGCAATCGTTTTAGAAGCCAAAATCATATTCTTTCAGAACAACTAAAAGAGGCAGAGCGAAGATTTTATGCGTACGATTATAATGGTTCATTTGATGTAGCAGCAGCAGCTGTTGAAAAAGCATCACCTGGAGCCGTTCAGAAGCTATTAGCTCAGCACGAAAAAGAATATCAGCATCAATAAAAAAGCTGAAGTCCATTGATAGGACTTCAGCTTTTTTTGTATTATGATGCCTGTTTCTGGCGTTCTTCTGAAGTAGAAGAAGTGAAAAGTGAGATCACGAACCCAATGGCGACCCCAAGTATCGCAGGGACAAGCCAGCCAATGCCAAGGTCATAAAAAGGCAGCACTGTTTGGAAAATGTCTTTTACTGGACCGATTGGAAGCTTTGCTGCTGCTAAGCCGTCAAATAAGCTGATGCACCCTGTTAAAATTAACGAGAGGACATATACTGGTCTTCTATGTCCAAGCCATTTATCAGCAAGTGATAGAACGATGATCACAATCGCCAGCGGATAAATCGCTGTTAAGACTGGAACAGAGAAAGCAACAATATGAGCAAGTCCAAAGTTAGAAATGATGAAACTAAATAATGTAACAAGTGTCACGACCATTTTATAAGAAAGTTTAGGAAGTAACTTTGAGAAATACTCTCCGCATGATGTGACAAGACCGATACTTGTTGTTAAACAAGCGACTGTGATGGCAGCACCTAACACAATATTTCCTAGACTGCCGAAAAGGAACTGAGAAGACTGAGCTAAGATTTTGCTTCCATCTCCAACGAATCCAATGGCATGTGTACTAGAAGCGCCTAGATACGCAAGCGACAGGTAAACGAAGGTTAATCCAGCAGCTGCAATCAAACCCGCTTTGATACAAGCAGAAGCCAGTGCCTTTTTGCTTGTCACACCGCGTCCTTTAATCGCGTTGATGACAACAATTCCAAATACAATAGAAGCAAGAGCATCCATCGTTTTATAGCCCTCTAAAAATCCTTTGAAAAACGATCCGTTGCTATAAGATACATCTGGTGTACCAATCACGCCCATCGGCGTCAAAATGGCTTTTACAATGATAATAAAAATAATCGTAAATTTAATCGGTGTTAAAATTTTACCTACACGATCCACGATTTTCGTTGGATTTAAAGCAAGGTAATACGTAATACCAAAAAAGACGAGTGTAAATAAAAGCAGAGACAGCCAAGCTGGTACGCTTGATAAAAATGGTAATGCGCCAATCTCATACGAAACCGTTCCTGTACGCGGAATAGCGAAAAGCGGTCCAATGGATAAATATAAAATGACGGTGAATGCTGTTCCAAACACTGGGTGAGCCTTATCTGCAAGTCCTTTTGCATCACGCCCTGTTAAAGCAATTGCAATAATCCCGAGTAGAGGTAAACCGACACCTGTTAATAAAAATCCGCCCATTGCTTTCCATACATTTGTTCCGGCATATTGCCCAAGCTCTGGTGGATAAATCATATTTCCGGCGCCGAAGAATAAAGCAAATAACATAAAACCTATAATAATCGTATCTTTCGTCGACAATGTTGCCTTCATTGAATATAAAGCCTCCAATATTATGTTGAAATATTCTGTTAATTAGCTGCTAAAACGGTTCTTCATTAACATTCACTAATTATAAAGGATGTACGCCTGATGTCAACATGTGTTTTCATACAAAAGTCATGAATTTTTCTATTTTAGTATATGAAGAACATAAAAAAACATCCCTTTCTCTTATGGAAAGGGATGTTTTTAGTTTTGATGCTTGATTAAGCAGGCTGTTTAGGTGGACTCGTAAACAAAGAAATAAGAAGACCAATAATGGCTCCAAGTACGGCAGGGATGGCCCAGCCGATCCCAAGTTTGTATAAAGGAACAGTAGCTTCTAAAATTTTATTTAATCCGCCAAGAGGAATCTTCGCTGCCACTAACCCGTCGATTACGGCAAAGATACCTGTAAAAATGAGTGAAGCGATATAAATAATCCGTCTTCCGTTGATCCAGCGATCAAGAAAAGATAAGAGAATGATCACGATGGCTAACGGATAAATCGCAACAAGAACCGGAACAGAGAGCGAAATAATTTGTGCCAGTCCAAGGTTTGCTACAACTGTACTGAATAAAGATACAACTAAAACAACTGTACGATAAGAAAAGCGTGGAAATAGTGAAGAGAAATATTCCCCGCAGGATGAAACCAGTCCAATACTTGTGGTCAAACATGCAAATAAAATCGCAGCCCCTAGCACAATATTACCAGCAGAACCAAATAAAAAGTTCGCCGCAAGCGAAAGGAGTTTTCCGCCTTCATTTGCCCCGACCATGCCTGTAGCCTCAGGACTTGACGCTCCGACATAAGCGAGTGATATGTACACAAGAGCTAGTCCAGCAGCTGCGACAAGCCCAGCTTTAATACAGGCTGCGGCAATCGATTTACGATCTGTCATACCGCGCTCTTTCACAGCCGTGACAACGACAATTCCGAAAACGATCGAAGCAAGAGCATCCATCGTTTTGTAGCCTTCTAAAAAGCCGGTAAACAGCGGGCTTCCTTCATAGGTTGGATGCGGACTGCCAATTCCACCCATTGGTGTCGCGATCGCTTTGATCACAATTAAAGCAATGACAGCGAGTAAAATTGGTGTTAAAATTTTACCGATTCGGTCAACGAGTTTCGATGGATTTAAAGCAAGAGCATAAGTAATGCCGAAAAAAGCAATCGAAAACAAGAATAATGGAATCCATGATTCAGACTGCGCTTCAGTCAGAAACGGCGCCAGCCCAATTTCATAAGAAACCGTTCCAGTACGTGGGATCGCAAAGAAAGGCCCAATGGATAAATATAAAATGACGGTGAAAATGGTACCGAATGTTGGATGAGCTTTGTCAGCAAGCCCTTTTGCACCAGTTCCTGTCAGGGCAACGGCGATGACACCTAAGAGCGGAAGTCCAACTCCTGTCAGTAAAAATCCACCGATCGCAAGCCATACGTTTTCACCTGCGTACTGTCCAAGTACAGGAGGGAATATCATATTGCCTGCGCCGAAAAAGAGTGCAAACAACATTAAGCCGATGGCTAATGTGTCTGTTTGACTTAACTTATTATTCATAAGGTTATCCCCCTATTATTTTATTTTTCCGCCATGTTTAAATATTCTGTCAATTTAGGAAAAAATATGACAATGGCACTATGCATGATATAGTGAATTGATGAGGTTGTCAATATACCGCTTTATATTGAAATAAAAGGAATTCGGATCATATTAGTTAAACGCAAGAGGATAAGGAGTTTCGCCATGATGTATCTTGATAATAGTGCAACCACAAAACCGTACCCTGAGGTTTTACAAGTATATCAGCAAGTGAGTGAACGTTATTTTGGAAATCCATCTTCGCTTCATCAGCTCGGAATTGATGCAAGCCGGCTGTTAAATGAAACGAGAAAACAAATGCTTCACTACACGGGCTTGAAACAATATAAGATTATTTTTACTTCTGGTGCAACAGAAGCGAATAACATTGCCATTAAAGGGGCAGCACTTGCCAAAATGAACCGGGGCAAGCATATTGTGACCACAGAAATAGAGCATCCTTCTGTTATTGAATCGTTTGAACAGCTGAAGGCGTTATTTGGCTTTGACATCTCCTATATTCAAGTAAATGAGCATGGCCATGCAGATATGACTCATTTAAAAGAAGTGCTTCGCCCTGATACAGTGCTTGTCAGCATGATGCACGTCAATAACGAAACCGGTGCCATCCAGCCAATTGAAGAAGCTGCTGGCATTATTCGCGAGCATGCCGAAAACGCACTTTTTCATGTCGACGGGGTGCAGGGAATGTGCAAGGTGGCACTCAATAAACAGCTGGATGTAGACATTTTGACAATGTCAGGCCATAAAATTCATGGTTTAAAAGGCACTGGAGCACTCTTTTTAAAGAAAGATGTCACTCTCGCCCCTTTCATTACTGGGGGAGAGCAGGAATTAGGGCTTCGTTCAGGTACTGAAAACCCTGCTGGAGCTGTCAGCTTAGCAAAAGCCATGAAACAATCATTTGAACAGCTTGACAAGTATCATGATGAGATGCTGAACTTAAAAACGCAGCTGCAAAAACAGCTTGGAGACATAGAAGGTATTGTGATGAACACACCGCAGGCGCTAAGTGCGCCGCACATTGTGAATTTTTCAGTGCCGGGTATTCAAATTGAGGTCCTCCTCCATATGCTTGAAAAAGAAGGCATATATGTTTCTACAACCTCTGCCTGCTCAGCTAAGAAAAAAGAGCCAAGCCGTGTCCTGCTGGCAATGGGAAAACCAGAGGAAGTAGCCAAAAGCAGTATGAGAATCAGCTTAACGTATGGACAAGGACCAGAGCTAACGCCGCAAATCATCACATCGATCGCACAAAGTGTGAAAAAATTAAAAGGAATGAGATAACAGCATGAAATATGATCATATTTTAGTCCGTTTTGGTGAGATCTCAACAAAAGGGAAGAATAGAAAGAAATTTATTGAAAAACTAAGACAGCACATTCGATTCGTCTTAAAGGATTTTGAAGCATTAAAGGTTGCATCTGATAGAGACCGCATCACGATTATGCTGAACGGAGAAGACCCTGAACCAATTTCAGAACAGCTCAAAAGTGTATTTGGCATTCAGAGTTTTAGTCTTGCGGTTAAATGTGAGACGAATCTAGATGCGATTAAAGAAGCGGCACTAACAGCGGTACAGGAAGTGTATGAACAAGGAAATACATTTAAAGTCTCAACGAAACGCTCTTATAAACAATTTGAACTTGATTCAAATGAAATGAACCGTGAAATTGGCGGACATGTTCTAAGGAATACGGAAAACTTAACGGTCAATGTGAAACAGCCGGATGTGCATTTACGCATAGAAATCAGAGAGAACGCAACGTACATTACATTTAAAGATGTTAAAGGTGCAGGCGGCCTGCCGGTCGGTTCTAGCGGAAGAGCGATGCTCATGCTTTCCGGCGGCTTTGACAGCCCGGTTGCCGGCTATCAAGCAATGAAACGCGGAATTGAAATTGAAGCTGTGCATTTCTTTAGTCCGCCGTATACAAGTGAACGTGCCAAACAAAAGGTCATTGATCTTGCAGAATGCCTGGCAGCATATGGAGGCGAAGTGAAGCTTCACATCGTACCTTTTACAAAAATTCAAGAGCTGATTCATAAACAAGTACCTGAAAACTATACGATGACATCAACAAGAAGAATGATGCTGAAAATAGCTGACAAAATAAGAGAAAAGCGCGATGCCCTTGCGATTATTACCGGAGAAAGCCTTGGTCAAGTGGCAAGTCAGACACTTGAAAGCATGTATGCCATTAACCATGTGACCAATACACCAATCATCCGCCCGCTCATTGCTGTCGATAAAAATGACATTATTGATGAAGCGAGAAGAATTGGCACATACGATACAAGCATTCAGCCTTTCGAGGATTGCTGTACGATCTTTACGCCGCCGTCCCCTAAAACAAAACCAAAGCTTGAGAAGGTAGAACGCTACGAAAGCTTTGCTGATTTCGAGCCGATGCTGGACGAGGCAGTAGAGCAAATTGAAACAATTATTGTGACAAATGAAAAGAAAGCGGCAGACGAATTCGCTGATTTATTCTAAAACGAAAATTTCATAATAATTACCATAAAATCAATGGCATGAAGTCATGTGTTTCTACACATTCTATATTCACAAGGAGGTGAGAACACATGGCTCAACAAAACAGACAAAGCAGTTCTAACCAATTACTAGTACCAGGCGCTGCACAAGCTATCGACCAAATGAAGTACGAAATCGCTTCTGAATTTGGTGTAAACCTTGGTGCAGAAACTACATCTCGCGCTAACGGATCAGTTGGTGGAGAAATCACTAAGCGTCTTGTATCTTACGCTCAACAACATATGGGTGGCGGATCTTTCTAAGACACACAATTTAAAAGCTATGGCTTATGAGCGGGATCCTTCCCGCTCTTTTCTTTTTGTACATATAAATAGTTAGAATATTTTTAAAAAAGAAGACGGATGAAAAAAATTATGGCATAATACTAGGAGTAGGTCCTAATTCAAGCATTTTTCAGTTATGAGTGTTAGAATAGGTAAATTGAAACATGTTTCGTTTCATAAGAAAGAGGCTAAAAGGAGCTGTACCATGAAAAGAGAAGACTTAATTGCACCAGAACAATATAACTTAGTCAGCGAGATTGAAGCGTTCAGTCATGACAAGGAGAAAATGGCCCTGCACTGGCAGGACGGCAATGGCCACGAAGCGCATGTGACGTATGCAGCATTAGTGGAAGAGGCAAATAAAATTGGACATGTTTTATTAAAAGCAGGCTTCAAAAAAGGCGATAAAATCATTGTGATGGTGCCGCGCATGCTCGAGGCATACAGCATTTATTTAGCGATTTTGAAAACAGGAATGGTCGTGATTCCTTGTTCAGAAATGCTGCGTGCAAAAGATATAGATTATCGAATTGAACATGCAGAAGCAAAGGGAGCGATCGTTTACTCTTCATTCATTCAATCGTTCGACGGAACCAAACAGCCAAACGATTTTAAAACATTCTCAATCGGTGAAAACGATCATGGCTGGAGAAACATTCTAGCGCAAAAAGAAGAGCAATCAAACGAACTTGAATTGGCAGATACAAAGCGCACAGACATGGCGTTTTTATCCTACACATCAGGTACAACAGGGAACCCAAAAGGGGTTGTTCATACACACGGATGGGCGTATGCACATTTACGCACAGCTGCAAAAGCATGGCTCTCCATTAGTGAAGGAGATAAAGTATGGGCAACAGCAGGACCAGGCTGGCAAAAATGGGTGTGGAGCCCCCTCTTATCTGTGTTAGGAAGTGGAGCAGAAGGCTTTGTGTATGGAGGGAAATTCAATCCAAATACATACTTAGAGCTGCTTCAAAAAAATGAAATCAATGTCCTATGCTGTACACCGACAGAATATCGCTTTATGGCAAAAGTAGATGATTTAAGTCAGTACGAGCTGCCAAAGCTGCATAGTGCTGTTTCTGCGGGAGAGCCGCTGAACCGTGAAGTCATTGATACATTCAAAAAGCATTTCGATATAGAAGTACGAGACGGCTATGGCCAAACTGAAAGCACACTGCTCGTAGGGGTGCTAAAAGGAATGGACATCAAGCCAGGCAGTATGGGAAAACCAACCCCTGGCAACGAAGTAGATATCATTGATGAGGATGGAAACGTCTGCGCACCTGGAGAAATTGGTGACATTGCGGTCCATCTTGAAACGCCGGCTTTATTTAAGGAATACTATAAAGACGAAGAGCGTACAAAGGCGCAGCGCCGCGGAAATTACTTTATTACGGGTGACCGCGCGAAAAAAGACGAAGATGGGTACTTCTGGTTTGAAAGCCGCAGAGATGACATCATTGTCAGCTCAGGCTATACAATTGGACCGTTTGAAGTAGAGGATGCGCTGATCAAGCATCCAGCAGTGAAGGAATGTGCAGTTGTGGCAAGCCCGGATGAAATCAGAGGATCAATCGTGAAGGCATACGTCGTCCTTCGTGATGGAACTGTGCAAAGTGATGAATTGATCAAAGAGCTGCAAACACATGTGAAAAACACAACAGCACCATACAAATACCCAAGAGAAATCGAATTCATTGACGAACTGCCAAAAACACCGTCAGCGAAAATTCGCCGTGTAGAGCTGAGAGAAAGAGAGCTTGCACGAAAAAATAAATAATGAATAAATGAGAAGCGTTTGGATGGAAGCATCCAGCGCTTTTTTTGTACGGAAAATGAAATTTATTGAAAGCAGGCAGGGTGCTTTATGTTAAAATATGTAGGAATTTCTGAAAAAGGAGAATGTTAGTAGATGTCCATTGCGATCATTCATGGAATTGTACTTGCCTTTGGTCTCATTTTACCTTTGGGCGCACAAAATGTATTTGTATTTCAACAAGGAGCGCTGCAGCCTCGATTATATCGAGCATTGCCTGTCGTCATCACGGCTGCTCTTTGTGACACACTTTTAATTGCTTTAGCTGTCATAGGTGTTTCTGTTGTGGTGTTTACCATTCCAGTGCTGCAAATCGGTCTTTATATCATTGGTTTCTGTTTTTTAGTTTATATGGGATGGTCTGTATGGAACACAAGCTCATCAGCAGGGGATCAAGAGAAGCAGAAATTAATGCCTGCAAGAAAACAAATTTTATTTGCTTGTTCAGTTTCTCTTTTAAATCCCCACGCGATTCTCGATACGATTGGTGTCATTGGTACGAATTCGCTGCAATATAGCGGAGCAGAAAAGCTGGCGTTTACACTTGCCTGTATCATCGTGTCCTGGTTATGGTTTATGGGGCTCGCCCTTTTAGGGAAGATGTTAGGAAAGTTAGATACAAACGGCAAATGGATGAACCGTATTAATAAGGCTTCAGCGGTCATGATCTGGCTGGTTGCGTTATACATTGCGTATCAATTGATTGTGTAAAGATACATAGAGAATTAAACAAAGAAGCGTTTGGACGTAATGATCCAGCGCTTTTTTGTGTATCGGACAGACTTTCCAGCCAGTGTCAGCATGATCTTAAGAGGTAAATCAGATGCAATTGCCTAGAGGAAATGATAAAGAGTAGGATTTATGCTACATTATCACCAGTGGGTTTTATTGGTAATTAAGTGCATTACATTATTTTCCTTTAATGGTTATAATCTTTATTAAATTTACTAAAGGAGGCTATATGATGAAGATAAGAAAAATGTTTTGTATGTTATTGTTCATATCACTTTTATTTGGACAATATCCTTTGGGAAACGCTGTTACCGTAAAGGAGGACGAGCCTTTTAAAAAGATACAAAATGATAAAGCAGCAGAAAAACTCATAAAAAAGGCAAAAAAAAGCTCTCAATTTTTAGAGGCAAAAGAATTAGCCCAAAAGAAAGGATATCTATTAAATGGAGAAAGTGCAGCAGTTCATTTGAAAGCTGCTAAAACGGATGTTGTCTATTTTTATCTGAAAAAACAGAAGTCAGATAATCAGCTGCTTAACAATGTTTCCTTCATTTCTGTTTCACTGAGTCAAATAAAAGCTCACTATATTCAACTTGCGGAATACGATGAGAAAGGGAATTTGCACTCATATTTCTTTCAAAATGGAAAATTGAAAAATAAGTTCCTTATCAACCAAAAAGGGGAGTTTTTAAAAGGATCTTTTACCTATGGTGAAAATGGTGCAAAGCAAGATATGATGGAATTAAATAAAAAAATTGTCCAAATAGATGATTCAGAAATCCAAACGAGTTTTAATTGGAACAAGTTTTGGAACTGCTTAAAAAAGCAAAGCGGCCCGAATGAATCTCTTCCGTTACGTTCAATGGTTCTAGGAGCGTGTTATTATATTTGTTTTACGGGACCTGCTAGCTGTATTGCATGCGCAGTGATTAATGGAGGTATATCTGCAGGATTGGCCGGTTATTGTGTGAAAAAAGTTTGGTGAATAGGGGGTTTTTAGAATGGCTCATAAAGAACAGCGTAAAGAAGTAGTTCTAGCTGTTTTAGATACGTTAACATTTGGTATACCAGTGTTGCTATGGAATTTATATAAGAATACAAATACAACATTGAAATTCATGATCCCGATCATTCCGATTGTTGGTTTCATAACATATTTTTTAGCATCCCTTCATTAATAAGATAAAAATCCTTAGCATGAGCGTAACGCTCATGCTTTTTTCATTAGGTCATTTTTTGAAAATCGTTTGATTTAATAGGCGGAAAGCTTGTACGATATCATCCATTTGTTCTATATCCGAGGGAGATAGGCTGTCTATTAGCATCTTTTCGATATGCTGGAAGGCTTCGTTCATACGGGTACGGCCTTTGTCAGAAAGCATAATGACATGCTTTCGTTTGTCATCACGGTCTTCTTCTCTATCAATGAATTGTTTTTCGTGCAGTTTTTTCAGTTCTCTGCTGACATTTGGAAGAGACATATGCTGGCAGTCTGCGATTTCACTAGGAGTAAGCGGTTCGCTGACCGCTAGCTGCTCTAGAATCAAATATTGTAAGGTTGTTAACTCTGGTGGTTTGACTTTTCTCATCAGGTCATGTTTTAACTCTGAAAAAGTAGAAGCAAATGTGACGAATTCCTTAAAGAAATGTGGATGTTGCATGTTGATCACCTCCTACGTAACATATCAAATTTATTATCAAAAAACAATTATCATTTGACAACTAAATAAGTAAGGTGTATTCCTTTGTTATCAAATGATAACTAAAGAAAAAAACATGAATGTACTCAATTATTTATACTCATCCTCATCACAATAGTTTAAATGGTGCTTTTTTAAAAGAAATTGTTAGAGGCAGTGAAGAAAATCCAATCGTTCAAGAAGTGAAAATCATCGATTTATATCAAGAAAAATTTAATCCTGTGCTTGTTTTTAATGAAGAGAAAAAAAGACGTGATATGCATAAAGACCCTGACATTCGGGTGTATCAGGATAAGATCAAGTGGGCGGACAAAATCGTGTTCGTTTATCCCATTTGGTGGGGGCGGCCGCCAGCTATGCTGCTTGGCTTTATTGATCGCATGTTTGCTGCGAATTTCGCCTATCGTCAAACAGGCGGGCTGCTTCCAGAAGGACTGTTAAAAGGGAAAAGCGCCGTTTGTGTATCGACGATGCAAGGACCAGCCAACTATCCTTTGTTCTTTTTACAAAATGCGCACAAGATGTTAATGAAACGTGCTCTCTTACAATATGTCGGAATCAAATCTGTGAAATTCTCTGAGTTTGGGATGATGGAAAGTGCAAAAGGGAGACATGACATCAAATTAAAACGCACATACAACTATTTCAGAAACATCAGCTGTTAACATATTGGGATAAGTCACTTTTCTTCTAATTTGATCCTGTTATGTTTTAAAATGACATTGAAGCGGGGTCACTCATCCTCGTCATTTGAAAAGGGGGATATGGATGAAGAAAACATTGTTTAAAGATGCAGCTCTTTTAACACTGGATCCATCTTTAGGTTTTCTTGAAAAGGGAGATTTATTAATTGAAGGGAAACATATTTTAGAAGTTGGACCTTCAATTGAAGTAAGCGATGCTGACATTGTTGATGCATCTGATATGGTCATCATGCCAGGTCTTGTAGATACACATCGGCATGTGTGGCAGTCTGTCATCCGGGGCATAGGAACAGATTGGTCTTTGCAGACATATTTGAGCAAAATCTATTATGGCAACTATGGAGCGATGAGACGCCCATCCGACGATCGAATCGCCAATTATTTAGGGGCATTAGAGGCTTTAGATGCAGGTGTGACCACGTTTTTAGACTGGACGATGATCAATTCAATGGATCATACAGAAGAGCTCATTGAAGGATTAAAAGATGCGGGCATACGAGCTGTTTTTGCTTTTGGGTCCTCTGGAGATGCTGAATATTGGGATAGAGAGAGTACGCTCACCAATATGGAGGACGCAGCACGTGTGAAAAAAGCGCATTTTCAATCATCAAATCAGCTTTTAACAATGGGACTTGCGATTCGTGGACCAGAGTTTTCTTCATGGGAGACGTCGGTATTTGAAATTGAAACAGCCCGGTCTCTAGATGCTCTATGCAGTATGCACATCGGCTTTGGGAATTGGGGAGCGGAGGATCGATCGATTGAGCGGCTTCATAAAGCAGGGTTACTCGGACCGGATTTGAACATGGTGCATATTAATGCAATTGATGCGGATCAAATGAAGATGCTGGCAGACAGCGGAAGCTCCATATCCATTACCCCTGAAATTGAAATGATGATGGGTCACGGTTATCCTGTCACAGGACTTGCGATTGCACAAGGTGTTCTTCCAACGCTCGGTGTAGACGTAGTGACAGCGACAGGAGGAGATTTGTTTGCCCAAATGAAATTCGGACTTCAAGCAGAGCGCGCGATCCAAAATCAATCGTTGTTAATGGATGGGATCATGCCGGGGCCTGAACTTGGGCTGTCTGCTCATCAAATGCTTGAGGCTGCGACGATCAATGGCGCTCGTGCATTACAGCTCGATCATAAAATTGGGTCGCTTACACCTGGGAAAGAAGCTGATTTCATCCTAATCGACCGGACAAGCATGAATCTTCTGCCGATGACAGATCCGGCTGGCGCGGTTGTCCAAACGGCACACCCTTCAAATGTTGATTCTGTTTATGTGGCTGGAAAAGCCGTGAAACAAAACGGAAAGCTTGTCGGTGTGAATCTAGAAGAGGTCAAACGAAAAGCTTATGCAGCAAGAGACCATATTTTATCACACAAGTTTGAATCAACACCTTCGTAAATAAAATAACCCCATAGGCGATGCCTATGGGGAATTGATTACAAGGATTCTTTAATGACCTTTTTATAATATTGGACAGACAGGAATCCGAAGACAGAATAGAGGGCAGTGTAAATCGACATGACGATAAGCATTGGAGTCCACAATTCTCCACCGAACAAAAACCAGCCTGATTGTACAGCAAAGTAGCTGTGCAGCAATCCGATGATGAGCGGAATCCCAAAGTTAAACAGCTGTTTAAGCCGGATGCCTTTTAATAGATCCTTCTCAGTAAAACCAAGCTTACGCAAGATTGTGTAGGAGCTTTGTTCCTCTTCACTTTCATTCATTTGTTTAAAGTATAAAATACAGCCTGATGTCACAAGGAAGCTGAGACCTAAAAATCCGACCACAAACATCATTAGTCCTATTGTCTGCTTTTGCTGCTGAGCTGAAGCTAATTGAGACATGCTTTTGTCACTTAGTTTTAAAGATGTAAACACGCTATTTGCTTGTTCAAGATTTTTATCATCTTTTATATTAACTGCGTTATATTGGCTATTCTCAAGCTGCAGCTTTGGATCTTTCTGCTTGTCGAGCTCCTCAAAAACATTTTGACTCACGACGGCAACAGGCAGACCGCCAAAAGTGAAGTTGTAAGAAATGAGATAATCTTTCTTCATATCCATGACTTTCAAATCAACAGGCTCCTTGATGAGAAGCTTCACATCGCCTGAGCTTTGAATCGGCATGAATTTCTTTAATAGATCACTGTAGCCGCTTAAAATCACTTCGCTTTTTTCCACATGAATATTTGGTGCGTTTTTCTCACTGATCACAGGCAGTGTCAATACGCCTGGATCATTATTCATATTTTTCAACTCTGAATCCATGATTTTTTTCGCATCAAATTTTGCTTGAATCACTTTGACCTGCTTTTGATCATAAGCAATATGTTTGTCAGAAAGTGCACGAGTGAAGGTTGCTGCTTCTTTTTCTGAGCCCATGACGAAATGAGCTGGAATTTGCTGCTCAGCGGTTTTTTCTGCTGAGTAATAGGAAATGTAGCTAAGGGCCAGCAAACCGATGGCAAGTGCAGATACGGTTGTAATGATCGTTAAAAGCAGTGCATTTGATTTTAGCCGGAACATAATGGATGACAAAGATAACACTTCGTGAATGGCGAGATAGCCATTTTTTCTTTTACGTACGATATTGGCTATGAAAGAAACAGAGCCTTTGTAAAAAAGAAAGGTACCGATGATGACAGAGGCTAGAATATAAATCATGGCTAAAAGTAACTCAAGCATCGACGTATATGACCCGGTAAAAAGCTTAGAAGAAATATAATAGCCTGAGCTGATCAAGACAATACCGAAAACCCCAATGATGATTTCAAACACAGAGATCTTTTTCACACGCTGTTCTGTCGAAGATGTTGTTCTAAACAAAGATAAAATGGTCTGTCTATTAATAAACCATCTATTTCTTAACATGATTAATCCATAGATGATGAAAAAGACGATAAGTGTCTGTAAAAGGGCCATGCCTGAAAAGTGCAGGTTGGCGATGGCGCTGACGCCGGTTACTTTAAATAGCACCATCAGCATGAGTTTTGAACCGATAAATCCAGCTATGATGCCAACACCCATGGAGAATACGTATAGAATAAAATTTTCTGCATTAAGCAGTTTGGCAATTTTTTGTTTCGTCATGCCAATGAGCTGAAGGAGGCCTATTTCTCTCCCTCTGCGTTTAATAAAAATGCTGTTCGCATATAACAGGAAGATCCCAACAATGGCAATGAGTAGTACAGAAGCGGCTTTGATCGCCGCACCGCCCTTAATGGAGCCTTTTACATCATCAAGTGCTGGTGAGTACTGCAAGGTGACAAAGGAAAAATAGAGCGCGACACTAAACACGAGAGCAAACACATATAAATAGTAATTCTTCAAATTTTTCTTCAGGTTACGGAAGATGAGCTGATTAATGTTCATGCTTCACACCGCCTAAGACACCTTGCGTTTTCATAATATCCTCGAAAAACATTTTTCTTTCTAAAGCGCCTTTATTCAACTGTGTATAAATCTGTCCATCCTTGATAAAAATGACGCGGCTTGAATAGCTGGCTGCGACAGGATCATGTGTCACCATCACAATGGTCGCTTTTCGTTTACGATTGAAATCTTGCAGCTTGTTGAGCAGGTCAGATGCAGATTTGGAATCAAGTGCCCCTGTAGGTTCATCAGCGAAAATAAGACTTGGTTCATGAATGAAGGCACGAACCGCCGATGTCCGCTGCTTTTGTCCACCAGAGAGTTCATTCGGGTATTTGTCTCTTAGTTCATAAATCCCCATGTCTTCTGCGAGCTGCTGAAAACGTTCAAAAGCTTCTTTTTTTGGTGTTTTGGAGATGGATAAAGGCAAAAGAATATTTTCTTTGACCGTGAGTGTATCAAGTAAATTATAATCTTGAAAAACAAAGCCAAGCTGCTTTTTTCTAAATTCCGCAAGCTGCTGATCCTTCATTTGCGTCATCTCAGCATCTGCAATACGAATGGATCCGCTGGACACATGATCGATAGAGGACAATACGTTCAGAAGGGTTGTTTTCCCCGAGCCTGATGGCCCCATAATACTGACAAATTCCCCGGCTTCAATGGTCAAATCAATGCCGCTCAGCACCTCTTGTTTGTTGAATTTATTTCCATAGCTTTTATAAATTTTGCGAGCTTCTAAAATGTTCATTTGCTGAACCCCTTTTTCTTTTAATTGATATCTCTAGTATAAAAAGAAGCCTGCTAGACGTCCTTCGATTTGGCGAACAAAATAGACGAGCATGTGACATTGTTGTCACATGCCTGTTTTTTAAACAAATTGTATGTATACCAGTTTCTTATCAGGATAAGTTTTCTTTCCCCATTTATTTTATCTGTTTTTTACTCTTATGTATCAATCTTCTCTGATTTTTCATGTCATGATGTTGTTTGGAAGCTTTACATGGTCATTTTATTCATGTATGATATGCATATTGAATATATGCATAGTAAATCTATGTATTGGAGGTAACTAAGAATGAAAGTGAGTAAAGAGCTTCTAAAGGGAAGTACAGCTACCCTTATATTAAGCTTATTAAATGAAAGACCAATGTATGGATATGAAATGATTAAAGAATTGGAGGCGAAGTCGGAAGGGGTTTTCAGTTTTAAAGAAGGGACAATCTATCCTATTTTGCACAATTTGGAGACGAAAGAATTCATTATCTCTTACTGGGGCGAAGGGAGTGGCAACCGGAAAAGAAAGTATTACAAAATCAATGAACAAGGGAAAGCATTGATGCAGGAAAAGAAAGAAGAATGGAACGTATTCAAACATGCAGTCGAAGGCGTTTTGAACGGAGAGAAAATCGCATGGGATTAGATAAAAAGTTCGAGAAGTATGTCAAAAGTGTATGTAAACGAATTAAAAATAAAGATGTTCATTCGAGTGTAAAGCTTGAACTGATGGATCATCTATACACACTAAAAGAGGAAGCGATGAATGCTGGGAAGTCTGAAGAAGAGGCGGTAGATCAAGCGTTGAACCAAATTGGTGATGCGGAAATCCTCGGAACGCAGCTTCATGAAACACATAAAACCCAAATCGATTTTAAAATGATTCTTCTAGTATTAGCCACTTGTTCTTGCGGGCTGCTTGTGATGTACTTTTTGCAGTTTCATTCAGAATTTACAAATTTTCAAAACATGAATATTTTTTATAAGAGTCTTGCCTTTTATCTAGTTGGTCTAGTACTTATGTTTGGTTTGTTTTCATTCGATTATCGGCGCTTATTGAAATACTCTTGGCATTTATACATTGGGACACTCGGAATGCTTATTTTTTCGATGATGTTCGGGGCAAGAATGAACGGTGTTCTTTTTTTAAGAATAAGTGATGCATCTATTAATTTGACTGAGATTATGCCTTTTCTTCTAGCTATTTCTTTAGCAGGTATCTTTCACAATTGGAGTTGGGAGAATGGGTTCAAAGCTTGGCTTGGGTTAGGGATGATGGCTTTACCAATTATTTTAATCAGTACGATTGGTTTTCTTCCTGCGACCGTTATCTGTCTGGTCATGTGCTTAACCGTGATGTATGTGTCTAGCGCAAGTTTATGGCAAATCATTATGCTGACAGCAGCAGGCATTTTATATCTGATGGTTGAATTATTTTCTCTTTTTCAAGCAGATGGGCACCTTTCCTTTTATAGAATTCATGAATTCAGCTCAAACGGGCTTCAGATCACCCCTTATGCCATGTCTGAAGTTCACACGGATTGGATGTTTACATATATCATTTATTCATTTGGCTGGTTGGCAGGACTGATTGCGCTCCTGTTGTTTGTCATCTTTATTTACAGAGTATTTCATACAGCAAAACGAGTGAAAATGGCTTATGGCAAAATGGTCATGACAGGTTTAGCCGCTGTGTTTGCAGCAAAATGTCTCTTAAGCATTTTCACAAACTTTGGTTTTCTGCCTTTACCTGGAGTGTCTATGCCTTTCATGAGTTATGGAGGTTCACATATTCTTCTAGAAATGATGGCTGTTGGGCTGATCTTAAGTATTTATAGACGGAGACAGATGGGAGATGTTTTTCGCCAAGAAGCGGGAAGTATTTCCTAAGTAAGCCACCTCAATCTCTTCGCGCAAGTTTTGACAGCCGCGAAGAGATTGTGATTGCTTTTCACATGCTCGCAATATGAACAAAATCATTCTTTTTCGGAAAGATGAAGGTGAAGGTTGTACCTTCATCTATCGTGGAGTTGACCTCGATCGTCATATGAAGAGCGTCTGCTCCTTTTTTCGTTAAATAGAGCCCCATTCCCGTTGAGGCGGTGTCATTGTGATGTCTTGTTGAGGTAAAGCCTTTTTCAAAAATACGAGAGATGTCTCTTGGATCAATTCCTCTGCCTTGATCTGTAATCGTCAGCATGACTTTTTCATCTATTTGCTTGCTTTCAATGACAATATCGGAAGAATGGCTGTATTTGACTGCATTTGTGAGTACCTGTCTGATCATAAAGGATAACCATTTTATATCACTTAATACGGTACGTTCCTCCAGCGTCAGCTCAAAGCCGATTCCTTTTTGCATACACCAGGATTGGAGCGCTTTGATTTCTTTCGCTATGATGCTTTGCAGGTCCAGCTTTTCAATGAATAAATCATTTTCGATATGACGTACTCTGCTTTGGTGCAGCTGGGCATCAAGTAATAAATGGATTCTGAGCCACTCATACGTCATATTTGATTTCAGCGGCTGATCTGTTAAGCGGTCAATCATTAAGCGCATCGCTGTAAGCGGTGTTTTGACCTCATGTATCCAAGAGAGCAATTCATCTTTTTCTTCTTCAAGAGCGATTTTCTGCTCTGCTGCCATCCGCCGGTAGCGTGCAATTTGCTCTGACGTCGCATCATGGATGAGCTGCTCAAATGGGGAAGAGGGGGTTAGCCGCATTTGATGTTCAATGTCATCATCCCATTCTTTGAGCCTCTCATAATAAGCCGTTTCTTTTCGATATCGAAAAAAGAGAAAGACAATCATGAGAAAGGTAGACAATAGAACAATATAAAAAAGAGAAGCGATTGGAATGGTCGTATCCAAATAAGCAACAAACAGAATGAGGAGCTGCAAACTAAGAAAGAAAAGAATCCAGCTTCTTCGTTCTTTTAAAAATGCTTGCAGCATCATTGATCATCCTTTTCCTTTGCAAGATAGCCTTGACCCACTTTTGTCTCAATGAAGGCGCCAAGGGAGATCTCGTCTAGTTTTTTTCTGAGGCGGTTGACGTTTACAGTCAGTGTATTATCACTGACAAACCGTTCATCCTCCCACAATGCTTGAATGAGTGATTCACGGCTGACGATATGATTTTTATGCTGAATCAATTCCTTGAGAATAAATAACTCATTTTTCGTTAATTCAACCTCACCGTGATCATTTGTTACGGTGTTTTTTTCTAGGTCAATCGTAGCGCCGCACCATACCTTTAGGCTGGCCGGTTCTGCATTATAATCATGCACACGGCGAAGAACAGCACTAATTTTGGCAATGAGTACGTCAAAGTGGAAGGGCTTTTGCACAAAATCATCGGCTCCGAGCTGCATCGACATGACCATATCAGCAGGGTGGTCTCTTGAGGAGAGGAAGATGATCGGAACATTTGAATGATGCCGAATCATCCGGCACCAGTGAAAGCCATCGTATTTTGGCAGCTGTATATCAATAATGACGAGATCAGGCTGGACAGACGTGAATTCCTGCAGCACCTGATGAAAATCTTGAATCCCATAGACATCATAGGACCAGTTGACTAGACGTTCTTTGATTTCTTGGAAGAGGGTTGTATCATCTTCAATCAGTAGAATCTTAAACAAAATCAGCACCACACTTTTTGTATTCACTTGTTGTCATTGTAGCGGAAAAAAGTCCCTGCCGCTAGAAGCAGACAAGAAAAAAGCAAGGGAAGAGGTCCCTTGCTTCAGCTTATTTACCTAAAAAGTGCTTTTTAAAGAATGATAGTTGGAATTCAAGTGTGAGTGGGTCATTAAAATAGAATTCCTCTGCATTGGCTTCATACACACGATGTTTTTTGACAGCCGGGATGGACTTGTAAATTTCACTGTTTTGATAGGAATTGTCCATTTCGCTGTTTTTACTAATGATCATATAGTCTCCTGCAAATTCAGGGATGACCTCCTGTGAAACTGCGTAGTAGCCGGCTTTTAATGCTTTTTCTTTCACTTTCTCAGGCATTTTCAGTTTCATGGCTTGATAAAGAATTTCTGTTCCGCGGCCCCATGCATCTCCAAAGACGTAAAGATCTTTTGTGCCACTTTCAAAGACAGAAACGGTTGCATCTTCGCCGATTTTTGCTTTGATTTCTTTTCCAGCTTCAGCTGCGCGTTTTTTGAAATCTTTAACCCAAGCTTTTGCTTCTTTTTCTTTGTTTAATACTTTTCCAATTTCAATGTGCTGCTGAAGGTAATCAACTTTGTTATACGTAAATAAAACGGTTGGTGCGATTTTTTTGAGCTTTTCTACATTTTTAGTATTGCTTAAGCCAATGATGACGTCAGGCTTTAGCTTCATGATTTTTTCTATATTGGCATCCGATACTTCTTCCACA
Organism: Bacillus sp. FSL P2-0069; assembly: GCF_038593315.1. Taxonomy (NCBI): domain Bacteria; kingdom Bacillati; phylum Bacillota; class Bacilli; order Caryophanales; family Bacillaceae; genus Bacillus; species Bacillus sp. FSL P2-0069. The sequence goes on along the minus strand of NZ_CP151984.1, from coordinate 2,566,818 downwards.
CCTTTTAATTCCTTTTGGAAGCGCGGATTCTTTTTTGACCAGGAGTCAACGCCGACAAGGTTCACACCAAGTGACATGACATTACCTGTGTAAGAGCCGAGAACAACGACACGTTTTGGATGCGCTGGCAGCTTCACAGGACCATTTTCTGATTGATATGTAATTTTGTCTGATGATGTGGATTGATTTCCTTTATTTGAGGAAGAGGTGCTGCTATTGCCACATGCGCTCAATACAAGTACAAAGATGAGCATCAGAGGGAACAATATTTTCTTCATGAATGTAGACTCCTTTGAAATCGGCACATAAGCCGGATATTGGTGGTATTAGTGATAATGATAATTATTATCACTTGGATATCATATCATAGAACTGTGGGCTGTTGTCAATGACATTTTGATAGCTGGTGATAAAAAATAAAGAGGGGATTTTCGATAAAAAAAAGATCAAGGCAGCATGTGTCCTGATCTTTTTTCTATTTAAACCAGCCTTTTTCTTTTGATCGTGTAATGGCTTCGATGCGGTTTTTCACTTCCAGCTTATCTAAAATAATGGAAATGTAGTTCCGGACAGTGCCGCTTTTAATGCTCAGTTCTTTTGCAATTTCTTTTGTGTTTTTACCATCTGCGACGAGTTCAAGAACCGATTTCTCCCGCTCCGTTAAAGGGTTTTCGTCACTATATAAGTCTTCCATCAATTCAGGTGCGTACACCTTTTTCCCTTTCATCACACTGCGAATGGCACTTGCCAGCTCCTCGCTTGGGCTGTCTTTCAGCATGTAGCCGCTGACGCCAGCTTTTAGCGCCCTTTGGAAATAACCGGAGCGGGCAAAGGTCGTTAAAATGATGATTTTCACATCTGATCCTTTAAGCTCTTCTGCTGCATCAAGTCCGGATTTTCCCGGCATTTCAATATCCATTAAGCAAATATCAACAGGGTGTGTTTTGGCAAAATCGATGGCATCTTGGCCGTTCGTACCTTTCCCAACAACCGTCATATCGTCTTCTAAATCGAGAAGTGAACCGAGTGCACCAAGCAGCATTTGCTGATCTTCTGCGATAAAGATGTTGATCATTTCATCCCCTCCTTTTCTTTTGCTGCTGAATCATTTGGAATGCTCATAATGAGCTTTGTCCCGTCTTTTGTTTCAATACGCAGGCGGCCATTTGCAAATTCCAATCTTTCTCTTATTCCTAAAAGGCCGTGACCCTTCGTTTGAGAGGGCGGATAGTCGCCTTTAAATGTTCCGTCGTCCTCAACGGTGATGATGGCTTCCTTTGATTTTTGGTGAATGGTGATTTTACAAACAGTCGCGTCACTATGTTTGACGACATTTGTCACCGCCTCTTTGATGCACATGCTCACAATGTTTTCGTTCAGAAGTGAGATGTGTTTCGGTGCTTCCTTTTCATCATAGATCAACTCAATGCCAGCTGCATCGAGAATTTGCTCGATGTTCGACATTTCCTCTTTGATTCGGATCCCCTTCATGGAGGAAACAATCTTCCGTACTTCATTGAGAGACGTTCTGGCGGTCTGCTGGACGCTTTTGAGTTCGGCACGGGCCTGTTCAGGGTCTTTATACACGAGTTTACGGGCAAGATCACTTTTTAACCCGATCAAAGAAAGCTTTTGTCCAAGGGTGTCATGCAGGTCGCGTGCAATGCGCTGCCTTTCTTCAAGCTTCACAAGATCAGCAATCCGTTCATTGGCATATTCTAATTTCTCCTCAAGCCGTTCACGTTCCTTCCTGCTCCGAATGCTGAGAGGAAGAAGAATGGCACTAATCAGGGTGATCACGACAAAAGGAATTTGTGTGAGAAACCAGCCCTTTTTTAAGATCAAACTAAAGTTCACCGCTATAGCAGCGCTCCCTAGATGAATATAGTATAAGATATAAAAAGGTACTTTTCTTTTAATATGCCCATTGAAATAGGCGATGCAAAAAGCGAAATAAATATAGCTGTAGAGCATCACATAACCAGTTGAAATACCGATCAATAAAAGACCGAAGACATATAAAGACCAGCCTTTTGCGACAAAGGCAAAACGATACACAGCGAAAAAGACGACGTTCAAAATAATGCCGATCACAATACCTAAAGTCGAAGGTGTTTTAAAGATAAAATAGAAGGGCAGGATGAAAAAAATGGCCCATATATAGGGAGAAATCCCATGCAATTTTTGAATTTTAAACTGTTTTTTCATCCGTGTGCCACCTTTTCCGTTTTCGTTCTTTTTCCTTACTTTATCAAATTCAACTTATGGTTGCATCCTGTAAATGACAACAAGCTCCTTCTAGTGTAAGAAAGAGCTTGCACCAATTATGCATTTTTCTTTAGAATGTCTCCTTTAATGACAGGTGCGGGCATCTTCTTAGATTGCCGTGCTTCTTTAAAGGTAACGAATGCTTTCGTTTCTTCATCCCAAAGTCTAAATTTCATTGATTCAATACTTGTTTTTAAAGTGATGGTTGGAACATTTTGAAGCGGCTCACTATGATCATGTGCATGCTCCAAGTGATAATTCGGTACCCTCGGACTTAAATGATGGACATGGTGATAACCGATATTGCCTGTTAACCACTGAAGAAGCTTTGGCAATTTGTAAAAAGAACTGCCTTCTACCGCTGCCTGCACATAATTCCAATGTTCATCTGCTTCAAAGTAAGAATCCTCAAACGTATGCTGAACATAAAACAGCCATACACCGATTGATCCTGAGATCAGGAAGATTGGACCTTGGACAAGCAGGAACTCCTGCCAGCCAAAAAGAAGACACGTTGCAGCTGCTAGCGCAATGATGCTCACGTTTGTGAAATACGTGTTCCAGCGCTCTTTTTTACGTGCATTTTTGACGTTGAAACGGTTTTTTAAGAGAAAGACAAAGATCGGACCTAAAATAAACATCACAAAAGGGTTACGGTAAAATCTGTAGCGAAATTTTGTCCATGCTGATGCTTCTTGATATTCTTTGACTGTCAGGAGCCAAATGTCGCCAGTACCTCGTTTGTCTAAATTACTACTTGTGGCATGGTGAATTGAATGATCTCTTTGCCATTGAAGATAAGGGAAAAGGGTGAGTACGCCCGTTAAAAAACCGAACAGGTGATTCAGCGGCTTCTGTTTGAAAAAGGATTGATGGCAGCAGTCGTGAAAAATAATAAAGACACGTACTAAAAAACCAGCTGCAATAACCGCAAAAAAGAGGGTTAAAAGGTAGGAGATGTTCAGGCTATAATAGGCAAGAAACCAAAGCCCCAAAAATGGAATGAATGTATTAAAGAGTTGAATGATACTTTTTTTTGAATCAGCACCAGAGAATTGGCCAACTTGTTTTCTTAAAGAGGCTTGCTGCTGTGTGTTTGTTGAAGTCGTCATGAACGTTCAAGTCCTTTCCGTTTCTTTCTTCTTCAAAGTATAGAAGGAAAGGTGTCATACTCATAGTAGCACCCATCATGTATTCAATATGACATTTGTCATGTTTGACCTCAAAAAGGCTGATGGGATCACGGTTTTGAGTTTATTTCTCATCAATAAAAAAAGTAAAGGCGCTGGGCCTTTACTTTTTATGAACGAGCTTCATGTACTTTTAACTGCTTGCCTTTAATGGTTGTGTGGCGCATAGCATTCAGCACAAGAGGGCCTTTGCCGTTTAAAATATCGACATATGTTTTTGTGTCTTGAATCGTAATAATCCCAATGTCATCGAATGCAACGCCTTCTATTTTGGCAATGGTCCCAACGAAATCAACAGCCCGCAGTTTCTTTTTCTTTCCGCCGTTAAAATAAAGCTTCATAATATCCTTCTCAACGCCTGCCTGTTTATTTTCCTTTTGAATAGGCGTTTCAATCTTTTCTTCAAAGCTTTCTACATGCTTTTCTGCTTCTTCCTTTGTCGGATAAGGCTGAGTTTGAAAATCTATGCCGGCATCCTGCTTTAATTCATCAATAAGCGGCTTTGCATTCTTTGTCATAAACGCAATCGTTTTCCCGCTTTTCCCCGCTCTGCCTGTTCTGCCAGTCCGGTGAATATAGCGCTCTTTTTCATAAGGAAGATCATAATGAATGACATGCGTCATATCACTGACATCAATTCCCCTGGCTGCTATATCTGTTGCGATCAGATAACGGAATTCACCTTTTTTAAATTCATCCATCACATCAAAGCGGTCTTCCTGTCTCATGCCGCCATGAATTTTGTCACAGGGCACATCCCATTCGTCCAGCTTCAGCGTGAGTTCATTCACCCGGTCTTGTGTATTACAGAAAATAATGCAGCTATCTGGATTTTCAATGACGATCGTACGCTGAAGAAGGGAGAATTTCGATTCTTCTTCTGTTTCAATCACGGTGTGAGTGATTTGCTGTACAGACGTTTCTTCACGTGCGATCTCAATGACTTTGGGTGATTGTAAAAACTGTTCGCTCAATTTCTTCATGTCATCAGACATTGTCGCTGAAAACAGCATCGACATGCGCTTTGGCGGCAGATACTGAATAATAGAAGAGACTTGATCGATAAATCCCATGTTCAGCATTTCATCCGCTTCATCTAACACGAAAAATTTGAGATTTTCTAAAGAAAGGGTGCCTTTCTCAAGGTGATCCAAAATGCGGCCTGGTGTCCCGCACACAATATGGTTTTTCTGTGAAAGCTCTACTTTCTGCGCTTGAAAAGGGGCTTTTCCATAAATGGCTGCGGCTTTGATTCGTTTGAATCGCCCGAGGCTTGTGAGGTCTTGTTTGACCTGCATGGCGAGCTCTCGTGTTGGAACGAGGATGAGGGCTTGAGGTTTATTTTCAGCCCAATCAACCATTTCACAAATCGGCAGACCATAGGCTGCAGTCTTGCCGCTCCCAGTCTGAGATTTGACGATTAAATCCTGCTTTGAAAAAGCAATTGATAATGTCTCGTGCTGAACAGGTGTTGGTGTATGGAAGTGAAGCGCTTCTAACGCTTGTTTCAATTCATCACTTAATGGATATTGATCAAAATGTTGTAATGTCATCGTGTTCTCCTTTTCGTACATTCATACTTGTGACATCATACCATAACCATGACCGTGAATGAAAAGACATAGAAAAAAGCCCCGTAAAGGAGCTTTCAGCGTGCGGACAAATTCTCAAAGGAATCTGCGTTTTACTTTTTCCCAGTAAGAGTTGTCTTTTAATTTCACCGTTTTAATGACTTTTCCTGAAAGGCCAATGTCAATTTGTTTGACGTGTTTTGTGCCGAGTGCTTCGTTATCAAGCCCGATAATTGGATGATCGTTTCCATCCTGCACTACCTTCAGCGTCAGCTTGCGGTCACTGCTCAAGATGAAAGGAGCGCCTAATGTACGGTAAGAGTTGTTATTCAGCGATGCAAGTTCTGTGACCTGCATACAAGGAAGCATCGGATCAACCACGGCGCCGCTCACGGATTTATTGTAGGCCGTTGAGCCAGTCGGAGTGGAAATAATCATGCCGTCGCCTCTAAAAGTTTCAAAGTGGAAATCATCTATATACACATCGATCACAAATGTTTTAATAATGCTGGAGCGGATTGACAGTTCATTTAAGCAATGGAACTGGTTTGTGCTGTCAACGCTTACATCGATGATCGGATATTTTCTCACTTCAAGCTGTTCAGTATTCATGGCATCAATCATTTTATCAAAATGCTCTAACGAGAAATCGCAGTATAGGTGCGTATTCTCTGATTTTGATACCCCTACATACAAGCAGTCATCCCGGAATTTTGTTTTACGTACTGCTTGAAGAAATGTGCCATCCCCGCCAATAGAAGCAATAATGTGGGCATCCTCTGCACGCTTGACGACGTGAAAGCCTTGATCAGTAGCGAGCTTCTCGAGAGAAGAAATGTGTCCATCCAATTCATGATCTTTTTTGTAAAAGAAAAATACATTGCGACGATTGTCTGTCATTGACGTTCTCCCCTTTGCTGTCAAAAATAATTTTCAATGATAAAGGGCTTACATGAAAACCCTTGCTCACATTTTACACTTTTTTCATATGAAAGTAAAAATTTTAGAAAGAACCATCTGAAGATCGGATTGCTTTATGAGAAATGAGTCGATGTGAGTGATTTGAAATGGCTGAATCCTGAGCATAATTGAATAGCCGTTTTCTCATGAAAGAATGGTTTAGGTGTTTCGTTGCGGTGAAGATCTAGCCTATTAGGTGCAGGGAGAGGATAAAAAAGCCAATTTTTCGTCATGCGCATGTCTAAGTAGACGATGTAAAGTTGATCGTTATTTAAGAGAGGTGCTATCATATGCCTACATGAAATGTAAAAAAACCACAATTCCTGTGAAACATTTCGTGTGGGCATTCGTATGAATGAAGTGAGATAAAAAGGAGGAGAAAAAGATGAATGCGAAAAGATGGGTAGCACTAATTATTGCACTTGGTGTTTTCGGATTTTCAATTGTAATTAGTGTCACGATGGCCTTGTTCGATAGCTTCAATGACAATAAAATGAGCTATCAATTCGGGGATGAAATAGAAGAGAAGGTACTAGAGAATGGCAGCGGTGCAGGCAAGATTGCTGTTCTTGAGATTAATGGAACCATTCAAGATAATGGCGGCGCATCGAGCCTATTAGGCGGAGAAGGTTATGATCATCGTGCATTCCTCAAAGAACTAGATAAAGCGAAAGAGGATGCTTCTGTAAAAGGTGTACTTCTGCGCGTAAACTCTCCTGGCGGCGGTGTCTATGAAAGTGCTGAAATACATAAAAAATTAGAAGAAGTGAAAAAAGCGAAGAAGCCGATTTACGTATCTATGGGATCCATGGCAGCTTCAGGCGGCTACTACGTGTCAACTCCAGCGAAGAAAATCTTTGCTTCACCTGAAACATTAACAGGATCGTTAGGTGTCATCATGCAAAGCTTGAATTATTCAAAGCTCGCAGATAATCTGGGTATTAAATATGAAACGATTAAGAGCGGGAAATTCAAAGATATCATGTCTCCAAACCGTGATATGACAAAAGATGAGCGCAACATCATGCAAAGCATGGTCGACAACTCTTATGAAGGATTTGTCAAAGTGATCTCTGAAGGACGCGGCATGTCAAAACAGGAAGTCAAGAAAATTGCTGACGGCCGGGTATATGACGGGACACAAGCAAAATCGAACGGATTAGTCGATGAGCTTGGGTATTATGAAGATGCATTAAAAGCGATGAAGAAAAATGAAAAAGGCTTAAAAGGAGCAACAGTGGTCAGCTATTCTCAAAGCTTTGGCTGGAACTCTCTTTTCAACATGAGTGCAAGCAAGCTCTTTAAAAGCGAAATTGATTTTCTGAATTTAAAAGAAACACTGGCTGGCTCAAATGGGTCTAAACCGATGTATCTCTATTCAAAATAAAGGAGGGATCATAGATGGATTCTACATTCGATGAAGTAAGCGAAAGCCGCAGCCAAGAGGAAGAATCGAAGCCGGCCTTTGTGAAGCGCGCTTCAATTGAAGCACAGGCGTTTGCAGGTTTTTGGATTAGATTTTGGGCATTTATTCTTGATTGGCTCGTCGTCTGGGGTGTAAACCATTTGACGGTTTCTCCAATCTTTAGTCTGTTTGGCTGGTCCAAAGGAGGGGGATGGTTTTCTCCATTTTCCGTCACAACGACGATTGTATTCCTCCTTTATTTCGCCATCATGACGAAAATCTTTCAACAAACACTTGGCAAGATGGTGTTTGGGATTAAAGTGGTCTCACTTCAGCCTGAGAAGAAGCTGGCATGGGATGTTATTTTCTTTAGAGAGATTGTGGGACGCTACATTAATACGATCTTTATTCTCTATGCTATCGTTGGGTTCTCACCGAAAAAGCAAGGGGTTCATGATTACTTTGCCGATACGGTGGTCGTCCATGAACATTTATATGAAAAAACAGAATCAAACGTATAATCAGAGGGAGTTTGGCCGTAACGGTCAAACTCTTTTTTGTTGATTGGGTATAAAATCCAGAATGAGAGCCATAATCGTAGGGGAAGCATCATTTGTTATGGAGGAAGTGAGCACAGTGCTTTACGTTTGGATCGCAGCGTTTTTGTTTCTTGTGATCTTGTTGATTTTCATGAAAGTAACCATTTCGCTGGACTATTCGCATACAAACGACAATGACCACATTGCACTGAAGGTCATCACCTTATATGGATTGGTCAGACTCAAAAAAGAGATTCCGATGGTGAGGGTCAATCCAGAAGACCAAACGATTGATATTCGTGAAAAGAAAATGAAGAGCGCCAAAACGCCTGATCACGAAAAAGAATCGATGCATAAAAAAGTAGGAAAACGTGATATGAAGCAGATCCTTCATCAAATGGAGCGCATCACAAAAGAGATTGTCGATTTAAACCGGATCATGCGCAAGTTCTTCATCCACGTAAAGATTGACTCGTTTCACTGGTCGACATGGATCGGCTTTCAAGACGCCGCTTTAACAGGTGTAGCAGCCGGCGGTGTATGGTCAGTTAAAGGAGCACTGCTTGCCTTTATGCAGGAGCATCTCACCTTTAAGCATAAACCGATATATGAAGTCATTCCGGCCTTTCAGCACAATGTGTCACAGACTCAGTTTACATGTATAGCTTATTTCCGTATTGGACATGCTATGCTTGCAGCCATTCGTTTACTTGTCCATTGGTTAAAAGGAAGAAAGGCGAGAAAAAGTGCCTCTCTTCAAGCAACGAAGAATGAATCATCTGTTTAAGGAGGAACCCGAAAATGGCAGATCATCCAATCCAAGGTCTCATGAAGACAGCGATGGAAAACTTAAAAGAAATGATAGATGTGAATACAATCATCGGCGATCCAGTCGAAACCCCTGACGGCAGTGTCATTCTCACTGTGTCAAAGGTTGGTTTTGGATTTGCAGCCGGCGGCAGTGAATTTAACGGGAACCAAAAGAAAGAAAAGCGTTCTGATGAACAGGAACGAAAAGAACCGAGACTCCCATTTGGCGGCGGAAGCGGCGGCGGGGTGTCGATTACACCAATCGCCTTCTTAATTGTAGGAACAAACGGAGTTCGAATGCTTCATTTGGATGAACACACACATCTGCTCGATAAAATATTGGATTCTGCTCCTCAAGCAATTGAACGTCTTCAGCACATGTTTAAGAAGGATGAGCGGGAGCACCGTCACAAAGAACGAAAACTAGATGACATAGACCTTTAAAAAGTTAGCTGCGCTGCAGTTAACTTTTTTTGCAAAATGGACGATTAGGCTTTGCAGTTTTTTGCTTTCTCTACTATGATAGAACCATACATTTGAAAAGGGAGGAATTGTTTTGGCATCGATCACATTTAAAGGAAGTCCTGTCACGCTTGTAGGAAATGAAGTAAAAGTAGGCGAGCAGGCTCCTGATTTTACGGTATTAACGAACTCACTTGGAGAAGTTTCACTTTCTGATTTAGCAGGAAAAGTGACGATCATCTCAGTGATTCCTTCTATTGATACAGGTGTGTGTGACGCACAAACAAGACGTTTCAATGAAGAGGCAGCGGGTTTAGGTCCTGTCAATATTTATACGATTAGTGCAGACCTTCCATTTGCACAAGCACGCTGGTGCGGAGCAAACGGAATTGAAAATGTCGAAACATTATCTGATCACAGAGATATGTCATTTGGTGAAGCATTCGGAGTGTATATGAAAGAATTGCGTTTATTGGCGCGCGCAGTCTTCGTATTAGACCCTAACGGAAAAGTGGTTTACACTGAATACGTAAGTGAAGCAACGAATCACCCAAATTATGAAAAAGCCATTGAAGCTGCAAAATCACTGTTATAAAAGCAGCATCGACAAGAGCTCCGGCTTCATCCTGGGGCTCTTTTCAATGAGAACATATAGCTTTTAACAAAGCGAGGAGAGAAAAGCATTGCAGAAAGATCAAGTAAGTACGATTTTTGAACTGCTCGATACAGCTTCTATTCGATTAAAAAAGGAACAGAGCATTTCTTATATTGAAGCATTGGCAGAAGCAGGAGAAGCCTTTTTCCAAGCAAATGATCGAAACGGTTTATTAAAGGATTTAATAGAGAAAGCAGATTTTGCTTCTTATGATCATGAGCAGATTCGTAAAGCGTTTCAGCTCGCCGTATTGAAAGGTCAAAAGGATATTTCTCATCCAAATCGCCAGATGACACCAGATACGATTGGACTGTTTGTCAGCTATTTGGTGAACAAATTTTTAGATGGTCAAAAAGAGCTTGTAGTCTTTGATCCAGCAGCGGGAACAGGAAACTTACTTCTTGCAGTTTTAAATAATCTCACTGCAGAAACAAAACGCGGCTTTGCGTCTGAAATTGATGATGTGCTCATTAAAATTGCTTGGGCGCAGGCGAATTTAGAGGAGAAAGAAGTTGAGCTTTTCCACCAGGACAGTCTTGAGCCGCTTCTGATCTCACCGGCAGATGTCACTGTATGCAGTCTCCCAGTCGGCTATTATCCAAATGATGAGCGTGCAGCAGACTTTGAATTAAAGGCAAAAGAAGGACATGCTTTTGCCCATTATTTATTCATTGAACAAAGCCTTCGCTACACAAAAGAAGGCGGCTTCCTATTCTTCATCATTCCAAACGATTTGTTTGAAGGAAAAGAGAGCGTACAATTAAAGGATTTCATCAAAGATCATGCGTATATGAATGCGTTAATTCAGCTGCCAGTGTCCATGTTTAAGGATAAAAAACACGCCAAAAGCTTATTTGTGATGCAAAAGAAAAAAGAAGGGCTGGAAGCACCAAAACGAATGCTGTTTGCCAATCTTCCATCTTTCTCACAGAAGGAAGCAATGGTCGGTGTGATGAGAAAACTAGACCAGTGGTTTATAGAAGAAAAAGAAACGAAAGAATAGCCAGAGTGATTTCTGGCTATTTTACTATTCAGAAAATAACGACTTATTGATGTAAGCGATAACAGTTTGAAGGTGCACTTGAAATGCAAAGTTTTCAATGTTTAAATGAAAAAGTCAGATATTTTTCGGACTTATCGTTAAACTATAAAAGACCCGTCAAACAGGTTGAATATAGCACCGGAAAAAACGTGAAACCTTATATAACAACTGAGTAAAAGGAGCGACAGTAATGTCCAAAATTATTGCAATCAACGCAGGAAGCTCATCTCTTAAATTCCAATTGTTCGACATGCCAGAAGAAACCGTTTTAACAAAAGGGCTTGTTGAAAGAATCGGAATGGACAACAGTATCTTCACGATTTCTGTAGATGGAGAAAAGAAAACAGAAGTGACAGATATTCCAGATCACGCAGTAGCGGTCAAAATGCTGCTTGAAAAACTAACTGAATTTCACATCATCAAAGACTTTAATGAAATTGATGGCGTAGGACACCGCGTTGTTCACGGCGGAGAGAAATTCAGCGATTCTGTTCTTTTAACTGATGAAGTGATCAATGACATTGATCAGCTTTCAGAGCTTGCACCACTTCACAACCCTGCAAACGTTGTAGGAATCAAAGCATTCAAACAAATTCTGCCTGACGTACCAGCGGTTGCTGTGTTCGATACAGCATTCCACCAAACTATGCCAGAGCAGTCTTACCTATACAGCCTTCCGTACGACTACTACAAAAACTTTGGTATTCGTAAATACGGATTCCACGGGACAAGCCACAAGTTCGTTACAGAGCGTGCAGCAGAGCTATTAGGCCGTCCACTAGAAGAGCTTCGTCTGATTTCTTGCCACCTTGGAAATGGTGCGAGTATCGCAGCAGTTGAAGGCGGAAAATCAATCGATACATCTATGGGCTTTACACCACTTGCTGGTGTTGCAATGGGTACACGTTCTGGTAACATTGACCCTGCCCTTATTCCATTTATTATGGAAAAAACAGGACATACTGCTGAAGAAGTGCTTTCTACTTTGAATAAGAAGAGTGGTCTTTTAGGTGTGTCTGGTCTGTCAAGTGACCTTCGTGATATCGAAGAAGCAACAGAAGAAGGAAACGACCGTGCAGAAGTTGCTCTTGATATTTTTGCGAGCCGTATTCATAAATACATCGGCTCTTATGCAGCTAGAATGAATGGCGTAGATGCGATCATCTTCACAGCTGGAATCGGTGAAAACAGTTCAGAAGTAAGAGCACGTGTACTTCGTGGTCTAGAATTCATGGGCGTTTACTGGGATCCATCCCTAAACAACATGAGAGGCGAAGAAGCATTCATCAGCTACCCGCACTCACCTGTAAAAGTAATCGTCATCCCAACAAACGAAGAAGTAATGATTGCAAGAGACGTTATGCGTTTAGCGTAATCAAGTTTGAGAAGCTCTTTTCCAATAAGGAAAAGAGCTTTTTTCTGTTAAAAGCAGCATGCTATAATGTTGTCCAATATGAAGCAAAAGGGAGCGGTGCGAAAGATGAGCGTGACAGAACATAAACGTGAGGCGAAAGAAAGGCTTTATGTGAAAGTCATTACGGTCAGTGATACAAGAACGAAAGATACAGATAAAAGCGGCCGTCTGATGATTGATTTGCTCAAAGAACAGGGACATCTTGTTCTTGCATACGATATTGTAAAAGATGATATAGGATCGATTCAAGACGCTGTGCTGGAGGGAACAAGCGAACCGAAAATAGATGCCGTCTTGTTAAATGGCGGCACAGGAATTGCTGCAAGGGATGTGACCATTGAAGCAATCACCCCTCTTTTTTCCAAGGAACTGCCTGGCTTTGGCGAAATCTTCCGCATGCTCAGTTATACAGAAGACATAGGTTCAGCTGCTATTTTATCCAGGGCAACGGCAGGGGTCGTCAATCAAAAGGCTGTCTTTGCCACGCCGGGATCTACCGGAGCCGTTCGTTTAGCCATGACCAAACTCGTGATTCCAGAGCTTCCTCATGTCTTACGAGAGCTTGAAAAGGATCAAAAATAGCCCAAAATGACTCTGCCAAGAAAATTTGGCAGAGTTTTTTTCATAAAGGGGTTGAAAAAACAATTTTTCCTTGTTACAGTGTATACATACTAAATGCATGTTTATAAATTAAAACTTATTTTTATGCAAAAACATTCACAGAATCAAAACAAGCGAGAGGAGCTTTTCAATCATGTCACAAAATAAAAAAGTCGTATTAGCATATTCCGGAGGTCTTGATACCTCTGTTGCAGTTAAATGGTTACAAGAGCAAGGATACGAAGTCGTTGCTTGCTGCTTGGACGTAGGTGAAGGAAAAGATTTAGCATTCGTTCAACAAAAAGCACTTCAAGTCGGAGCTGTTCAATCATACATGATTGACGCAAAAGAAGAATTTGCTGAAGAGTTTGCGCTCACTGCATTACAAGCACACACAATGTATGAAGGAAAATATCCACTAGTATCTGCACTATCCCGCCCGCTTATTGCAAAAAAATTAGTGGAAGTGGCAGAAAAAGAAAATGCAGTAGCAGTTGCTCATGGATGTACTGGAAAAGGGAACGACCAAGTTCGTTTCGAAGTATCCATTAAAGCATTGAATCCAGACCTAGAAGTTCTTGCACCAGTGCGTGAATGGAAATGGTCTCGTGATGAAGAAATCGATTATGCACAAAAACACGGTATTCCAATTCCGATTAACTTAGACAGCCCATATTCAATCGACCAAAACCTTTGGGGCAGAAGTAACGAATGTGGCATTTTAGAAGATCCTTGGGCTGCGCCGCCAGAGGGTGCATACGATCTGACAAATCCACTTGAAAAAACGCCTGACACACCTGAAATCATTGAGATCACGTTTGAAAAAGGAAAACCGACTGCGATTGATGGTATCCAATATTCATTATCTGATCTCATCCTTCATTTAAATGAAGTCGCTGGTCAGCATGGTGTAGGCAGAATCGATCACGTTGAAAACCGTCTTGTTGGCATCAAATCCCGTGAAGTGTACGAGTGCCCAGGTGCTGTCACACTTCTTAAAGCACATAAAGAGCTTGAAGACTTAACGCTTGTCAAGGAAGTGGCACACTTTAAACCAATCGTTGAACAAAAAATGGCTGAATTAATATACAACGGCTTATGGTTCTCACCGCTTAAAGAAGCACTAGATGCATTCTTACAAGAAACACAGCAGAACGTAACGGGTGTTGTACGTGTGAAACTATTTAAAGGTCATGCCATTGTAGAAGGACGTAAATCACCATATTCACTTTATGATGAAAATCTAGCAACTTATACAAAAGCAGACGAATTCGATCATGATGCAGCTGTAGGATTTATTAACCTTTGGGGCTTACCGACAAAAGTAAACAGCATCGTGAATAAAAAGGAGCAGGTTAAAGCATGAAAAAGCTTTGGGGAGGCCGATTTCAAAAAACACCAGAAAAATGGGTCGATGAGTTTGGCGCGTCCATTCATTTCGACAAACAATTAGTCAAAGAAGATTTGACCGGCTCCCTTGCTCATGCAAGTATGCTGAATAAATGCGGTATCCTCGGCGATGAGGAGGCCGCTGCCATCAAAGACGGACTAAATACGCTCATGAAAAAGGCAGAGGCGGATGAACTGGAATTCTCAGTCGATTATGAAGACATTCATTTAAACCTTGAAAAAATGCTCATTGATGAGATTGGTCCGCTTGGCGGCAAATTGCACACAGCGAGAAGCCGGAATGATCAGGTTGCAACCGATATGCACTTATATTTGAATAACCAAGTCGAGCATATTATTGAGCTGATCTCTTCCTTTCAAACGGTGCTTGTAGAAAAGGCAGAACAGCACGTTGAAACAATTTTTCCAGGATATACGCACCTGCAGCGTGCACAGCCTATTTCGTTTGCCCATCATATGCTCGCCTATTTTTGGATGCTTGAGCGTGACAAAGCGCGCTTTCAAGATTCATTGAAGCGAATTAACGTGTCTCCACTTGGATGCGGAGCGTTAGCAGGAACGACATTCCCGATTGATCGTGAATATACAGCAGAGCAGCTTGGCTTTGACCACATTTACGAAAACAGCCTCGATGGTGTGAGTGACCGGGACTTCATTTTAGAGTTTTTATCTAATAGCAGCCTTGTGATGATGCATCTCTCACGTTTTTGTGAGGAAATCATTTTATGGTGCTCGCAAGAATTCAAATTCATTGAACTCGATGACACGTATGCAACAGGCAGCAGCATGATGCCGCAGAAGAAAAACCCGGATATGGCTGAATTAATCCGCGGGAAAACAGGCCGCGTGTATGGCAATCTGATGGGGCTTCTCACGATTATGAAAGGCTTGCCGCTTACGTATAACAAAGACCTGCAAGAAGATAAAGAAGGCATGTTTGATACAGTGAAAACCATCGCTGGCAGCCTGCAAATTTTCACAGGCATGATTCAAACGATGACAGTGAACGAAGATGTCATGAAAAAGGCAACAAAAGAAGATTTCTCAAACGCAACAGAAGTGGCAGACTACCTTGCGAAAAAAGGCATGCCATTCCGTGAAGCACACGAAATCGTTGGCAAGCTTGTGTATACATGTATTCAAAAAGGCATCTATCTAAGTGATCTTCCTTTTGAAACATTTACAGAAGCAAGCGAACTTTTTGAACAAGACATTTACACAGTTCTTGACCCATATGTTGCTGTTGAAAAAAGAACAAGTGCAGGCGGAACTGGATTCAAACAAATTCAGCTCGCTTTAGAAAAAGCAAAAGCCTGCCTGGCATAACTTATCAAAACCATTCGTTTATACGGATGGTTTTTTTGTCATGGAAAAAGGAGATTGATGATCATTGGAGAAATGAAAGCATACCTGCGTCAAGCAGAAGAGGGAGTGACAGCAGATCATGAAGAAAACGCTTGAGGCTTTGTTTCATCAACCAATCGTATCAGTGAAAACGTTAGGAGAACAATATGACGGACGGGTTAATGATGTGTGGCTGATCTCCTTACAAGATAAAACGGAATATGTAGTCAAATCTCCTAAAACTGCAAGAGAAGAAAGTGAATTTGTGTTTGGGATCAAGATGATCTATGGAGTAGATGACCGTACTGTACAAGAGCATATCGATCAAATCAATCAAAAGTTGTCTCATATGAATTCTTCCTTTCATATTCCAGAAGTTGTTCGTAAAGTGAAGAAGGTAGGGAGACATTTTTATGTAATGGAAAAAGTAGAAGGAACAACTTGTACATCTTTTGAGGGACGTTCATCAGACTTTTATAAGGATTATGGGAGGAAACTAGCACAACTTCATTCATATCGTATTGACTTTTTTGGTGCAGTCTACGGAGCTGAAAAGAAGCATTTGAGAGAATTCCATGCTGTGTTAAAAAAGGCTGTATCCAAACTCATAGACCGCTATTACGCTGATCAGCCTGAATTTCACTGTTATGCAGAAATTGTGCTGCAAAAGATCGAAAAGCTAAGGACGCCTGATTCAGCCAGTCTTATTTTAATTGATTTAGATCCGTCTCAATATATTGAAAATGATGATCAAGTGACGAGTTTAGTTGATACAGAATATGTCGTATATGGACCAGCTGCGTTTGATTTTATTGCATTGGAATACCTTTTGACGAAAGAAGCTGCCCGCAATGTTCAATTGGGTTATGAAAAGATTTGCCCGCTTCCTCGCGATCTTCATGAGGTGAGAGAATGCTATCGTTTTGTTTCGCTGCTGCTCGATATCCATGGCTCTTGGGATTTGAAAAAGTGGATGAATCACCCTATACTGTTTGACTCATATCGATAAAGGGTTCATAAGTGCGCCAGATGCCGGTTTATAGTAAAGTAAAGATAACAAAAGAAACACGTGAACTTGCAACCTTTGCTTTAGGAGGAGATTGTGTGCGACACGCATTAATAACAGCGGGTTCTAAAGGACTTGGCCGGAAAGTCACCGAGTCTTTACTGAATATGGGGTATTCTGTGACAGTGAATTATCGAAGTGATGATGAAGCTGTCCGGCAGATGAAAGAAGAACTACAGCAGTACGAAGATAAGCTTCAATTTGTCCAAGGTGATGTGACAAAAAAAGAAGATTTAAAAAACATGGTAGAGCTGGCAGCAGAGCGATTTGGGCGGATTGATGCCCTGATTAACAATGCTGGCCCTTATATTTTTGAACGAAAAAAACTGGCGGATTATTCTGAGGATGAATGGTATCAAATGATGGAAGGCAACCTATCAGCAGTATTCCATTTGTTCCGAATGGTCATCCCAATGATGAGAAAACAAGGCTTTGGCCGCATTATCACTTATGGCTTCCAAGGTGCAGACCATGCGCCAGGCTGGATGCACAGATCAGCCTTTGGAGCGGCAAAAGTGGGCCTTGCGTCATTGACGAAAACCATTGCGATTGAAGAAGCCGAAAATGGTATCACGGCCAATATGGTGTGTCCAGGCAAAATCGTTGGAGACATGAAAGAATCGACAATAGAGGAAGCCCGTCAAATCAAAGACGATGAAACGCCGATAGGCAGGTCTGGCACTGGAGAGGATATAGGACGTATCATCTCATTTCTATGCGATGACCGTTCAGATCTTATTACAGGGACCGTCATTGAAGCAACAGGTGGTCTTAACGTGATTCACAGGCATTAAGTTTTTCAGCTTTTTATAGAGGGAATAAATGATATGAGATCAAAAATTGAAAGGTGGATATACTCACATGAAAGCTACATATCATGGACATTCAGTTGTACACATTGAAACAAACGGATACCATATTTGGATTGATCCATTTTTAAATGGAAATAAGCACACAGAGATCAAACCGCAAGATGTGAAAGCGAATGTCATTTTACTGACACATGGACATGGAGATCACATCGGCGACACCATTGAAATTGCTAAGAACAATGATGCACTTGTTGTCGCGCCTTTCGAACTTGCCACGTATTTAAGCTGGCAAGGGGTGAAAACGCACCCGCTTTCTATTGGAGGCGGCCGTGAGTTTGAATTTGGTAAAGTGAAGCTCACGCAAGCGTTCCATGGTTCAGCTGTCATTGATGAAGAGGCACAGACGATTACGTATACAGGGATGCCATCAGGTATTTTATTTACCGCAGAGGGCAAAACCATTTATCATGCTGGAGACACTGCACTCTTTTCAGATATGAAGCTGATTGGTGAACTGAATCATATTGAGCTCGCATTCCTTCCAATTGGTGATAACTTCACGATGGGACCGGAGGATGCAAGAATCGCAGCAGAATGGCTGCGGGCAAAACAGGTCGTTCCGATTCACTACAGCACATTCCCGCCAATTGAACAGGATCCGCATGCATTTGCAGACAGCCTGCATGGCGGCGTCGGTCATGTGTTAAACAGCGGGGAATCAATCGAGATTTAATCCTCATATGAATAAAGCTGGCACACAAATGCCGGCTTTTTTTATTTGCCTTCATCTGCTGAAAGAAAAGACAAATTGCTATTAAAAGCCTCCTGCCCTTATAATGAAACATAGATGAAAACGCTGAAAACAAAAAGGGTGAACGGGATTGGCGACAAAGCATGAGCAAATTTTATCGTATATTGATTCATTAGATGTCGGGGAGAAAATCTCTGTCCGGCGCATAGCGAAAGAAATGAAAGTGAGTGAAGGCACCGCTTACCGGGCCATCAAAGATGCTGAAAATAAAGGATTCGTCAGTACCATTGAACGAGTCGGCACCATTCGAATTGAACAAAAGAAAAAAGAAAATATTGAAAAACTGACATATGCAGAAGTGGTCAATGTCATTGATGGCCAGGTCCTTGGAGGACGCGCCGGATTACATAAAACGTTAAACAAATTTGTCATTGGAGCGATGGAGCTGGACGCAATGATGCGCTATACGGCTGCTGGCAACCTGCTCATCGTCGGAAACCGAATCAATGCCCACAGACAGGCATTAGAGGCAGGGGCGGCTGTGCTGGTCACAGGCGGATTCTCAACAGATGATGAAATCATTCAGCTCGCAGATGAGCTGGAGCTGCCGATTTTATCGACAAGCTACGATACATTTACCGTAGCGGCCCTCATTAACAGAGCCATTTATGACCAATTAATTAAAAAAGAAATTGTGCTTGTAGAAGATATTTTAACGCCGATTGAACGCACCGTGTATTTATCACCAGAGGATAAGCTTGAAAAATGGTATGAAAAGAATTATGAAACTGGCCACGGCCGTTTCCCGGTCGCAGATGATCAAATGAAGATTCACGGAATCCTCACCTCAAAGGATATTGCGGGGCATGACCGCTCCACACCGATTGAAAAAGTGATGACGAAAAATCCACTGACGGTCATTGGCAAAACATCTGTCGCCTCAGCTGCACAAATGATGGTGTGGGAAGGCATTGAGGTGCTGCCAGTTGTGGATGATCATGCGAAGCTGATCGGTATGATCAGCCGTCAGGATGTGCTCAAGGCGCTCCAAATGATTCAAAAGCAGCCGCAGGTCGGAGAAAAGCTGGATGATGTTGTCTCAAGAGGGTTTAAAGAAACCGATACAGAGAAACCAAAAGCGGATGCGGTTTATCAATACGAGGTTACCCCGCAAATGACGAATCAGCTTGGAAACATTTCATATGGGGTGTTCACACAAATTTTAATCGAATCTGCCAACCGCTTCTTAAAATCTCATAAAAAGGGCGAACTGATCGTCGAGAGTCTCTCTGTCTATTTCTTAAAACCGGTCCAAATGGAATCCACAATCCAGATTAAGCCGAATATTTTAGAAGTAGGGCGCAAGTTTGGAAAGCTGGAAGTGGAGGTTTATCACCAATCGAATATCGTAGGCAAAGCGATGCTGATGGTGCAGCTGATGGAGAGGGGATAATGATAAAAAGGGCGAACTTATGTCGCCCCTTTCCTTATTACGCGTGATCTTTTTCGCCTTCCTTTAAGAAGAGCGGAAGGTAATGCTTGTAGGCTTTATACCCAGCCCACGTACTGCCGATACCGACGGCAACAAAAATAAATCCGATGACAAATGCGAGTGACGAGCGGTTTAAAAATAATTGATTCACACCGAAGAGCAGGACAAAGCAGCCAAGTGCCATACTGGATTTCGCCGACCAGAATTTTTTCTCGACTGGCCGGTTCGTACGGACATTTTTTGCTTTGTAGTATAAATAAAACATGGCAGAACAAATAATAAACACAATCAAAACAAGCATGTGCCAAGCCTCCATTGTAAGTGGTTACAACCCTATTTTAAACGTAAATAGGCTTGCTTACTAGAATAAATTGTCTATTCCTCACTTTTCCGTCACGATAGATTATGATTTAATAATAAAAAGAGTATCGCATGAGAAGGAGTTTTTATGAAAAAAGAACTGATTAGAACCATATCATTATATGACACCATCATCATCCATAGACATGTAAGACCAGATCCTGATGCGTATGGATCGCAGTGCGGCCTTACGGAAATCTTGCGTGCCACCTATCCAGAAAAAAATATTTATGCGACAGGAACGCCTGAGCCATCCCTTTCATTTTTATATGAACTCGATGAGGTACCAGACGACGTGTATAAAGGGGCCCTTGTCATTGTCTGTGATACGGCCAATCAAGCAAGAATCGATGATCAGCGCTATTTAATGGGCGATAAGCTGATGAAAATCGACCATCATCCAAATGAAGATCCTTATGGTGATTTGCTTTGGGTGGATACAGAGGCAAGCTCTGTGAGCGAGATGATTTATGAATTGTACTTAGAGGGGAAAGAAGAAGGATATCAGCTGAATACAAAGGCGGCTGAATTGATCTATGCCGGCATTGTAGGAGACACAGGCCGCTTCCTTTTCCCAAACACAACGAAAAAGACACTCAAATATGCAGGTGAACTCATCGAATATCCATTTTCATCTTCAGATCTTTTCAATCAATTGTATGAGACAGATTTGAATGTCGTGAAATTAAATGGTTATATTTTTCAACATATTTCTTTGTCAGAGAACGGGGTTGCATCTGTTTTCATTAAGCGTGAAATTTTGGAATCGTTCCAAACAACAGCGCAGCAAGCCTCACAGCTTGTTGGGACACTAGGAAATATTGCAGGCATTAAGGCATGGGTCTTTTTTGTGGAAGAAAACGATCAGATTCGTGTTAGATTCCGCTCTAAAGGCGTCGTCATTAACACCATTGCGAAAAAATATCATGGCGGCGGCCACCCGCTTGCAGCCGGTGCGTCCATTTATGATTGGGCAGTAGCAGATGAGATTTTGCGTGATTTAGAGGAAGTATGTAAATCATCATCATAAGAGAGGAGGGATACTTAAGTCCCTTCTCTCTTTTTTGTCATGGAGAAAAGGGTTACTTGCATACAGGGATAAACCAGCAGCCGATGTCTGTTGAATCTTCATAGGCTTGGAGATTTTGATGCTTTAATTCTTTTTTAATTAAATGAGCCATCATTTCTGTCTCAGCATAGGCGCACATGCCGTCTTTGATCCGGCTTGCTTTGTCTCGTGCCATTTGACGATAGCTGTAAACCTCCATTGTCCTCACCTCTTTCTATTTAAGATTTCGTTCTACTTTTAGTGTATAAAAATGAAGCATGAAAAGCGATCTTTGAGGGCAGAAATTCATAAAAATTCCACAACCTCCTTATTCAGCAAATGAAATACGTACTTCAAGTGAAAGCTTCGTATAAATTGTCAGCTCTGTCACTTTCGCGCGATATGCCTTTTCCCGAATGGTATATTCTTTATTTTCCACTGTCCGTTTTAGTAATTCCTTTGTTTTATAGACACTTTCAATATCCTTTGTAATGACTTCTGAGATATCCTCCTTGACCTGATCTTCAAACTTTAGCGTATCTGGCTCTGGGATTTTATACTGCTCACGATTCACGAGATGAACATCTACGCTTTGAATCAGCAGCCGCTTCTTATTATCCTCATTTAACTTATGCAAATCTTCCCGATAGAGTGTGATTTGTTCTTTCAGACTGTCCATATGATGCTGCTGGCTTCTCAGCAGTGTCACTTGCTTTTCCTGAAAGGTTCCGTATGTAAAGAGAAAAATGAGCCAGCTTACAATCGCACCAAACATCATTCCTGCAAAAAAACGCTGCCAGCCTGGGCGTTTATACAGCTCCGGCACCCTCATGATGACACATGCTCCTGGGTGAGCCACGTAATAATGAGATACCCCGTTTGTGCACCGCCCATGGCAGAGATAATTAATAAAATCTGCTTGAAAATATCACGCGTGTTTCCTTCGAAAATGCCTCGTTCAAAGCTATAAACAGCATCAAATGTTCCACCGATAGCGGCGACAAGCGCCCAAATCTTTAAACGGTTGGCAAGACTAGTAATAATGGATAAAGGCGGCTGACCAGATAAATACGCACCAACACCGCCTATGATAGCACCACCCAAAATGACCCCAAGGGCGATAAAATAACAGCTGATAAAATTCGGAATAAAAGCTTCCTTCACATCCATTTTGTCCACCTCACTCTATTCAATATATGGCGTGTGCTGGACAAGTATGAACGGTCAGAAAAGAAAGAACATTTGTTTCTCATCGCATCGCGTTTTATAATGAAAGAATGACTTTAGACGAAAGGAGTGGATTAAGCATGTCTTATGTTCATCTTCAGGTCCACAGTGGATACAGCTTGTTAAGCAGTGCAGCTAAAGTAAAGGAGCTTGTGCTGAAAGCAAAAGAACTTGGCTGCAAGGCGCTTGCTCTTACCGATGACCATGTGATGTATGGCACGGTTGAATTTTATAAGGAATGTAAAAAACATGGCATCAAGCCGGTTATCGGTTTAACAGCTTCTGTCTTCATAGATGAACAAGAGACAGAGGCTTATCCCTTGGTACTCCTTGCAAAAAACAATGAAGGCTATCAAAACCTGATCAAAATCAGCAGTGTGCTGAAATCAAAATCAAAAGCCGGATTGAAAGAGAAATGGCTCAAAAGCTATCACCGCGGGCTCATTGCCATCACACCAGGCGCATCTGGGTATATTGAAACGCTTTTGCAGCATGATCAGTTAGAAGAAGCGCGTGAAGCCGCCAAACAATTGAAGCATATATTCGGCGAGGGACATGTGTATATCGCACTTCAGCCATTTCAGCAGGACGAATCGCTCGCCGGCAAACTGCGGGACGTCTCACAAAGTACGGACATTCCTCTTGTTGCGACGGGTGATGTTCACTATATCAATCGAGAAGACAAAATGGCTTATACGTGCTTAAAGGCGATTAAAGCAGGTAAGCAGCTTTCAGAGATAGAGGAAGACCGAGGAGAAAAGCATTTCAAATCCTTTGATGAAATGTTTGAATGGTATAGAGATGATCGAGAGCTGCTGACAAGAACGGTGGAGATTGCAGACCGCTGTGAAGTCGATTTAAATCTTGGGCAGACAAAACTTCCATCCTATCCAACTCCTGATCAATCAACAGCAGATCAGTTTTTACACAGAGTGTGCGCAGAAGGGATGAAGCAAAGAAAGATTGCTTCAAATGACATGTATGTTAAAAGGCTTGAATATGAGCTGAGCATTATCCAAAAAATGAATTTCAGTGATTATTTTCTCATTGTGTGGGATTTTATGAAGTATGCGCATGACAAAGGGATTGTCACAGGCCCTGGACGGGGATCAGCAGCGGGTTCACTTGTTGCTTATGTTCTGTTTATTACGGATGTCGATCCGATCCGTCACGGTCTTTTATTTGAGCGTTTCTTAAATCCAGAGCGGATCAGTATGCCAGATATAGATATTGATTTCCCCGATACGAGAAGAGATGAAATCATTTCTTATGTAAAAGACAAATACGGAGACATGCATGTGGCGCAAATTGTCACGTTTGGAACACTTGCAGCAAAAGCTGCTTTAAGGGATGTTGGACGTGTGATGGGAATTGATTCAAAAGCAGCGGACCGTCTTGCCAAGCTGATTCCATCAAAGCCAGGAACGACGCTGAAAGAAGCGGTGACTGCATCTTCTGAATTAAAAACGATGCTTCAGCAATCCGAAGAGCTTCGAAAGGTCTTCCAAACTGCTTTAAAAGTAGAAGGCTTGCCAAGACACACCTCTACACATGCAGCTGGCGTTGTGCTGAGCGAAGAGCCGCTGACAGAGGTCGTTCCGATTCAAGACGGCCATGAAGGTGTGTATTTAACGCAGTACGCCATGAATTATTTAGAAGACCTTGGACTTTTAAAGATGGATTTCTTAGGGCTCAGAAACTTAACATTAATTGAATCCATTAAAAACCAGATTGAAAGACAGGAAAACGTCCACATTAACTTTAGTGACATTTCATACGAGGATCAGAAAACGTTTGAATTGTTATCCGCCGGAGATACAACTGGAATATTCCAGCTTGAATCACAGGGAATGCGACAGGTGCTGAGACGCCTGAAGCCGTCTAGTTTAGAAGACATCGTGGCGGTCAATGCCCTCTATCGTCCAGGTCCAATGGAAAATATCCCGCTTTTTATCGACCGAAAGCATGGCAGAGTCAAGGTCTCCTATCCTCATCCTGATTTGTATGACATATTAAAGGATACATATGGGGTCATCGTCTATCAAGAGCAAATCATGCTGATTGCAGCGAAGATGGCTGGTTTTCAGCTGGGCGAGGCAGATCTATTAAGAAGAGCTGTTTCGAAGAAGGATAAAAAGGTCCTTGATGAAGAGCGAAGCCATTTTGTTGAAGGATGCCTAAAAAAGGAGTATCCTGTTAACATTGCAAATGACGTTTATGACTTAATCGTCAAATTTGCAAACTATGGTTTTAATAGAAGCCATGCTGTTGCATATAGCATGATTGGCTTTCAGCTTGCTTATTTAAAAGCGCATTATCCGTTATATTTTATGTGCGGTCTTTTAACGAGTGTAATTGGAAATGAAGACAAAGTTGCTCAATATTTCTATGAGGCGAAGGAAAAAGGGATATCTGTGTTGAAGCCTTCTATTAATAAGAGTGAGTTTCCATTTACGGTTGAAAAAGGGGAGATCCGCTACAGCTTAAGAGCGATCAAAAATGTCGGAGTGTCAGCTGTAAAGGATATATACAGAGCAAGACAGGAAAAGCCGTTTGAAGATTTATTTGATTTTTGCGCAAGAGTATCACCAAAGAGTGTCAACCGAAAAACGATTGAAGCGCTCATTTTTTCAGGGGCGATGGATGAATTTTATCCCAATCGTGCTTCGTTATTAGCATCGATAGATATTGCGTTAGACCACGTGTCATTTTTAAATCCAGAGGATCAGCTGGACTTTCTTGGGGATACAACCTTCTCCATTAAGCCAAAATATGCGGAGATAGAAGAAATGCCGCTTGTTGACCTCCTGCAATTTGAAAAAGAGGCACTCGGGTTATATTTATCAAATCATCCAGTACAAGCGTACCGAGACCGCTTAAGAGAGAATGGTGCAGTGGAAATCATAAGACTTTCTTCCTATATAAAGCGTAAAATCTCAATGGGTGGTCTTTTGACAAAAGTGAAATCGATTCGGACAAAAAATGGACAATCGATGGCATTTGTTACATTTGGGGATGAAACGGGAGAAATGGAAGGCGTTGTCTTTCCAGAGCAATTTAGAAAGCTGTCCCCCTTACTTGAGGAGGGCACCATGCTTTATGTTGAAGGCAGAGTAGAGGTCAGAAATGACAGCAGTCAAATCATCGTGCAAGAAGCTGCTTTGCTGGAAGAGATGGACGCAAAAAGAAAAGAGTCTGTCTACATTCGGGTCAAAGAAGAGAATCATACGCAGGAGCTGCTAGAGCAAGTAAAACGAGTCCTCTCGATGCACAGCGGAGAAGCAGATGTCTATTTGTATTATGAGAAGCAAAAAAAGACGATGAGACTTCCAGATGCATACAAAGTTCATGCAAATCATGCTGTGATTTTCCAGTTAAAAGAGCTGCTCGGTGAACAAAACGTTGTGATTAAATGATGACAAATCGCCTGAATATGTTTTACAAATTCACCTATTGTGTTATCATTTTAAAGATTCTGTGTATTTAAAACTGCCAGTATGTGCTTATCAACTTAGCAAATCATTAAATCATTTTCCACTTGAAGGAGTGTTCATCACATGTCATTAAGAGAAGAAGCATTACATATGCACAAAGAGAATCAAGGCAAACTCGAATCAAAATCAAAAGTACAAGTGAAAAATGCGAAAGACTTGAGCTTGGCTTATTCACCTGGTGTTGCAGAACCATGTAAAGATATTTATGACGACACAAGCAAAGTGTATGATTATACAATGAAAGGCAATATGGTCGCTGTTGTCACAGACGGAAGCGCTGTTTTAGGGCTTGGAAATATTGGTGCAGAAGCATCTCTTCCAGTAATGGAAGGGAAAGCTGTATTATTCAAAAGTTTTGCAGGCGTGGATGCTTTCCCAATCGCGCTTGCAACGAACGATGTTGACAAAATCGTTGAAACAGTGAAGCTTCTTGAGCCGACTTTTGGCGGTGTGAACCTTGAAGATATTGCAGCACCTAACTGCTTTATCATCGAAGAGCGCTTGAAAAAAGAGACAAACATTCCAGTTTTCCACGATGATCAGCACGGAACAGCCATTGTGACAGTAGCAGGACTTGTGAATGCACTGAAGCTATCTGGAAAATCCATGTCTTCAATCAAAGTAGTGGCAAACGGCGCCGGGGCAGCAGGAATTGCGATTATCAAACTTCTTTATCATTTCGGTGTACGTGATATCATTATGTGTGATACGAAAGGTGCTATTTACGAAGGCCGCCCGAACGGTATGAATGCAGTGAAAAACGAAGTAGCTAAATTCACGAACCAAGACCGCAAAGAAGGTTCATTAGAAGAAGTCATTGAAGGTGCAGACGTCTTTATCGGGGTTTCTGTAGCAGGCGCTTTAACAAAAGAAATGGTTGGAAAAATGGCAAAAGATCCTGTCATCTTTGCTATGGCTAATCCAAATCCAGAGATCATGCCAGAAGATGCACATGCAGCAGGTGCAAGTGTTGTAGGAACTGGCCGTTCTGACTTCCCGAACCAAGTGAACAACGTACTGGCATTCCCAGGAATTTTCCGCGGAGCATTAGATGTACGTGCGACTCACATTAACGAAGAAATGAAAATCGCAGCTGTTGAAGCGATTGCGTCTCTTGTTTCAGATGAAGAATTGTCAGCTGAATATGTCATCCCTGCACCATTTGATGCACGCGTAGCACCAGCGGTAGCAAAAGCGGTGGCAAAAGCAGCAATGGAAACTGGCGTTGCAAGAATCAAGGTCGACCCAGAAGCTGTCGCTGAAAAAACAAGAAAATTAACGATTATCGGCGAATAATCAACTGGAAAAGTGTGCACGTTCTTTCTGAAACTGGAGGAAAAACGTGCACCATTTCCTCTCTTATGCGAAAAATTTTTCATCCGGAATGAGATTTTTTTGTAGACGTTCACAATTCAAACATATCAACTGCTCAGCGCCCCAAACACATACTCATTTCTCATCAATTCCCCACTGAAAAAATTGAATGAAGGATGACAGCGTTTGACAAAAAAAGTACAATAGTTTCGGTACAGTTATGACATGTCCTATAATAGTGGATGTGCGTGTAAAGAAAAAACCCTTCAAAAAGGGAGGTAGTCATTTGTCAATCAAGAATATTTTCAGTAAAAAGAAAAAATATGCATCTGTACCCTCTGAACAGGCAAGTCAAGATGTGCCTGAAGGCATCATGACCAAATGTCCGCAATGTAAAAAAATAATGCTCACCAAAGAACTAGATAAAAATTTACGTGTTTGTATGAATTGCGGCAGACATTTGCAAATGAATGCAAAACAGCGTATTGAAAGCCTTGTAGATGAAGGCACATTTGAAGAATTTAACGGGCACCTCATTTCAGCAAACCCGCTCGGTTTCCCAGGCTACGAAGAAAAGCTTGAGAAAGACAGAGAAAAGACATCTTTGAATGAAGCCATTGTCACAGGTAAAGGTGAAATTGAAGGCCAAAGTGCTGTGATTGCTGTCATGGATGCCACGTTCCGTATGGGCAGCATGGGATCCGTTGTTGGTGAAAAGATCACGCTGGCTATCGAGAAAGCAAAAGCGGACAAGGTGCCTTTTATTATCTTTACTGCATCTGGCGGAGCGAGAATGCAAGAGGGAATTCTTAGTCTCATGCAGATGGCAAAAACAAGTTCAGCATTAAAACTGTTCAGCGAGGATCAAGGTTTGATTATCTCTGTGATGACGAACCCAACAACTGGCGGTGTATCAGCTAGTTTTGCGTCTCTCGGTGATTACAATTTTGCAGAACCTGGTGCTTTAATTGGTTTTGCAGGACGAAGAATCATTGAACAAACGATTCGTGAAGACCTGCCAGAGGACTTCCAGACGGCTGAATTTTTAATGAAGCATGGACAGCTTGATGCTGTCATCCATCGTGCAGAAATGAAAGAAACACTAGGCCGAATCTTAGCACTACACAGCACAGGAGGTGAACGAGAGTGGCTGGAGAACTAGAATTTGAAAAACCTGTCATTGAACTTCGAGCGAAAATTGATGAACTGAAAAAGTTCACACAAAACTCAGAAATGGATTTAAGTGCAGAAATTGAGCGCCTTGAAACACGTCTGAGCAAGCTTGAAGCAGACATTTATACAAATTTAAAGCCGTGGGACAGAGTGCAGATTGCTCGGCATGCGATGCGCCCAACAACTCTCGATTACATTCAAGAGCTGTTTGACAACTTTTTCGAATGTCACGGTGACCGTTTTTATGGTGATGATGAAGCGATCGTTGGAGGAATTGCCACGTTTAAAGGGCTTCCTGTCACTGTTATTGGCCATCAGCGCGGTAAAGATACAAAAGAAAACTTGCGCCGTAATTTCGGAATGCCTCATCCAGAAGGCTATCGTAAAGCGCTGCGCTTGATGAAACAAGCAGATAAATTTAATCGCCCGATCATTTGCTTTATTGATACAAAAGGAGCTTATCCTGGTAAAGCAGCTGAAGAGCGCGGACAAAGTGAAGCAATTGCGAAAAACCTATTCGAAATGGCAGGACTTCGTGTACCAGTTGTCTGTATTGTCATTGGAGAAGGCGGAAGCGGCGGCGCACTAGGCTTAGGCGTAGGAAACCACCTATTCATGCTAGAAAACTCAACGTATTCAGTGATTTCACCTGAAGGTGCAGCAGCGCTGCTCTGGAAGGACTCATCACTTGCGAAAAAAGCTGCAGAATCAATGAAAATTACCGCTCCAGACCTAAAAGAATTAGATATTATAGATGATGTTATTAAAGAAGTGCAAGGTGGAGCACATCGAGACGTGAAACTACAAGCAGCTTACATGGAAAAAACATTAAAACAGTCACTTACATCTTTGCTCAAACTAACACCTGAAGAACTAGTCGAACAAAGATATGAAAAATATAAAGCAATCGGGAAAGTATCGATTGAAAATCAATATATTGGGGTAAACTAAATAAACGTACAGCCATTTTGGCTGGCGTTTATTTTTTTTCATCTTTTTTCATGAAAACCGACTTCATGTAAGCGCTATTTGAAAATAATTTTCTTTTGTTTTCATAAAATTTGAAACGTCTGAAAACCTTGATATGATAAGGTTTATAGCACCTCCCTTCACAGATTTCAGAGAGATTTGCTTTCATGACGTTCTTAACTTTTGTTTAAAAACGGTTTATTTAATTGTATAATAAGTACGGTTTTAGAAATTCGTATTGAAAACATCCAAATTTGCTCATGATTGTTTTCAAGCAGTGGAAATGGTATGTTTAATTCATATATGGTCTCTGAGGTGAAAAAGATGAAGCGTATAGGAGTTTTAACAAGCGGTGGGGATTCCCCAGGAATGAATGCAGCTGTGCGCGCAGTTGTAAGGAAAGCAATTTACCATAATGTTGAAGTTTACGGTATTTATAATGGATACTCAGGTCTAATTAACGGTAAAATTGAGAAACTCGAAATAGGTTCAGTAGGCGATATCATTCATCGTGGAGGAACAAAACTTTACACGGCAAGATGTCCTGAATTCAAGACAGTTGAAGGTCGTGAAAAAGGAATTGAAAACTTAAAAAAATTCGGTATTGAAGGACTTGTAGTCATTGGTGGAGACGGGTCATTTATGGGAGCGAAGAAATTAACAGAGCTCGGTTTTCCATGTGTAGGTGTTCCAGGCACGATTGACAACGATATTCCAGGTACTGATTTCACTATTGGCTTTGATACAGCACTGAATACTGTCATTGATGCCATTGATAAAATTCGTGATACAGCCACATCTCATGAACGTACATACGTAGTGGAAGTAATGGGAAGACATGCTGGTGATATTGCCCTTTGGTCAGGTCTTGCGGGCGGAGCCGAATCTATTTTGATTCCTGAAGCAGACTATGACATGGACGAAATTATTGCTAGGTTAAGAAGAGGTCACGAACGCGGCAAGAAGCATAGTATCATCATCGTTGCAGAAGGCGTAGGCAGCGGTGTTGAATTTGGTAAGCGGATTGAAGAGGAGACAAGCCTTGAAACACGTGTATCTGTCTTAGGGCATATTCAGCGCGGAGGTTCTCCGAGTGCGTTTGACCGTGTACTGGCAAGCCGTTTAGGAGCATATGCAGTCGAGCTTCTTCTTGAAGGACAAGGCGGACGCTGTGTAGGCATTCAAAGCAATGAACTCGTTCATCACGATATTTTAGAAATCTTAGATAAAAAACATACAGTCGATAAAAATATGTACCGACTTTCACAAGAGCTCTCTATATAAAACGAGAAGACCTTAGGAGGAACAGTAATGAGAAAGACAAAAATCGTTTGTACAATCGGTCCAGCAAGTGAAAGCATTGAAAAGCTGACTGAATTGATTGAAGCAGGAATGAATGTAGCCAGACTCAACTTCTCCCATGGAGATTTTGAAGAGCATGGTGCACGCATTGAAAACATACGTAAAGCAGGTAAAACATTAGGCAAGGACATTGCGATCCTTCTAGATACAAAAGGTCCAGAGATCCGTACACGTACAGTTGAAAACGGCTCAATTGAGCTAGTCGCTGGTGCTGATCTTATCGTGAGTATGGAAGACATTGTTGGAAATACGGAAAAAATTAGTGTGACATACGAAGATTTAATTCATGATGTAGAAGTAGGCTCAACGATTCTATTAGATGATGGTCTGATTGGTTTAGAAGTAAAAGAAATTAACAAGGACCGCAAAGAAATCGTCACTAAAGTCATGAATACAGGCACGCTCAAAAACAAAAAAGGCGTCAACATACCTGGCGTCAGTGTGAACCTGCCAGGTATTACAGAAAAGGATGCCAATGATATCCTGTTTGGAATTGAACAAGGCGTCGATTTCATCGCAGCTTCTTTTGTGAGACGAGCTTCTGATGTTCTTGAAATTCGTGAGCTTCTTGAAAAGAACAATGCGACTGATATTCAAATCATCCCTAAGATTGAAAACCAAGAGGGTGTTGATAACATCGACGAGATCCTTGAGGTATCTGACGGTTTAATGGTTGCGCGTGGAGATCTTGGTGTAGAGATCCCGGCAGAAGAAGTACCGCTTGTTCAAAAAATGCTGATCAAAAAATGCAATCGTTTAGGCAAGCCTGTCATCACAGCGACTCAAATGCTGGACAGCATGCAGCGTAACCCACGTCCTACCCGTGCGGAAGCAAGTGACGTGGCAAATGCTATTTTTGACGGCACAGATGCGATTATGCTTTCTGGTGAAACAGCAGCAGGAACATATCCAGTAGAAGCCGTACAAACAATGCATAACATTGCATCACGTTCAGAAGAAGCACTAAACTATAAAGCCATTCTTTCTCGCAGAAGCGAAGAAGTAGAAGTCAGCATTACAGACGCGATTGGTCAATCTGTTGCACATACAGCAATGAAGCTTGATGTAGCAGCCATTGTGACACCGACAGAAAGCGGACACACAGCAAGAATGATTTCAAAATATAGACCAAAAGCACCAATCGTAGCAGTTACTGCAAACGAATCAGTGGCGAGAAAGCTTTCACTCGTATTCGGTGTATTTGCAAAGAGCGGATCAAAAACGACGTCTACTGATGAAATGCTTGAGAATGCAGTAGAAAAGTCAATTGAAACAGGCTATGTAAGACACGGCGATTTAATCGTGATTACAGCAGGTGTGCCAGTTGGTGAAACAGGTACGACGAACTTAATGAAAGTATATGTTGTCGGTGACATCATTGCGAAAGGTCAAGGTATTGGCCGTAAATCTGCATTTGGACCGGTTGTCATTGCACAAAGCGGAAAAGAAGCAGAAGAAAAAATGTACGATGGTGCGATCCTGGTTGCAAACTGCACAGATCGTGATATGATGGGAGCTTTAGAAAAAGCATCTGCCCTTATCACAGAAGAAGGCGGTTTAACAAGCCATGCAGCAGTTGTTGGACTAAGCCTCGGCATTCCAGTGATTGTTGGTCTTGACAGCGCAACGACACTATTAAAAGAAGGCGAAGAGATTACAGTAGATCCAGCACGCGGAGCGATCTACAAAGGCCGTGCAAGCGTCCTTTAAATCATACTAGAGGGGAGTTGTCTGACTCCTCTCTTTTTTTATGTTACACTAAAAAAAGTAAACAGCTTTCGATGAAAGATACCCCATGAGGTGATATGGTTGAAGAAATATTTTCTACTATTATTAATTCTGTTCCCTGCGGTGGAAATTAGTTTATTTTTAATCTCAAGTAAAATCATTGGCATTTTGCCAACCATGCTGCTCATCGTGCTGACAAGTGCCTTAGGTGCTTATTTTGCAAGAAAACAAGGTATAGAAGCCTTCCAAAAAGTGCAGCGAGATTTACAATATGGCAAGATGCCAGGGGGAGCGATTGTCGATGGTTTTTGTATTCTAATCGGCGGTCTGCTGCTGCTCATTCCAGGCTTCTTATCGGATCTCATTGGGGCTTTGCTGCTCATTCCGGTGACGAGAAAGGGAATCAAGCCGCTCTTTGAACGCTGGCTTAGAAACATGTCTAATCGCAACCGCTACACGATCATTCGTTAAAGAGACCTTCAGCTGAAGGTCTCTTTTATTTTTGCATTCCATACCGAATGTACTCATAAATATCTCTGAAAACTCCTGCATTACGGAATGCCTGCCACACGACAAGGGCAGCAGGGCCAATCACAAGTCCTAGAAAACCAAACCATTTTAACCCGACAAATAGCGCCACAAGCGTTGCTAAAGGATTAAGTCCGATGGATTTGCTTAAGACTTTTGGCTCTGATATTTGTCTTTGAATGAGGACGACAATATACAAAATGCCCAGTCCAATGGCGAGGGAAAGATTTCCTGTCATAGCAGAATAAATGATCCACGGTAGAAAAACAGTGCCGCTCCCGATATATGGAAGTAAATCGACGAGCCCGATACATAGAGCGATGACGAAGGCATGCTTGACCTTTAAAATGATGAGTCCAATCAATACAATACCAATCGTCATGGCAACAAGCAGAAGCTGAGCCTTCATAAAGCCGGTAATGGCTTTTTTGATTTCAGATAAAATAGCGCGTGTATGCTGCATCCATTTTGCGGGAAAGATACGTGAGCCATATGTTTTTAACGTAAACCAATCTTTCGTGATAAAAAAAGTCGCCAGAGCAGAAAATAACAGTGTGGCTGCTGCATCAGGCAAAAGACCTAAAAAAGCCGGAATAAGCTCGAATGTTTTTGAAAGAAAAGACCCGATTTTTGCGGCCGCTTCATCACCAAGTGCTTGAATTTGTCCCAAAATCGATTCCTTTTGACCTGCTTGAAGCGTATTAAATTGGGCCGTCACATCATGATATAAAGGCAGAATCTTGTCTGTGAAAAATTGCTCTACAATCCCAATCATTTGATCAAGATGACGGGGCAGCACCTTTGCCAAATAAGCACTTCCTGAAATGATTTCCGCAACTAGAAGCGTCATTAAGCCGGCGGCTGCGACTAAAAAGAGCAAGAGCACAATGACCACAACAAATCCTCTTGGCATCCCGGTGATCTCTTCGATTTTGCAGACGGCAGGATGAATTAAACAAGACACGATAAGGGCGATCCAAAAAGGATATAAAAACGGAAAAGACTGATATAAAAAGACAACCGCAAAAACAGCAATGCTGATCATCATCAAACTTCGAAGAAAAATGGCCACATAGGCGTGATTCACACAATCCCCTCCAAAAAACAAGCATGTCCGATACTTCATTTTATTCAAAAAGATTAGTAATATGAAAAGGTCGCAATAAAAAGAAAGAAAGGAGCGGCGTATGTTTACTCAAGCAAATTTGTTTTTGGTTCTTTTACTCGTTATTGCACTTATTGCAAAAAACAATTCGTTAATTGTAGCAGTCTCTGTGCTGATCGCGATTAAGCTGATTGGCCTGGATCAAAAAATTTTCCCGGTTCTCCAATCTAAAGGCATTAATTGGGGGGTCACCGTTATTACCATTGCAGTTCTGGTCCCGATTGCAACAGGTGACATTGGATTTAAGCAGCTTGGAGAAGCGATGAAATCTTCCTATGCTTGGATAGCTCTTGGAGCGGGTATATTAGTAGCATTAATTGCAAAAAACGGGATTGTGCTACTCGAAAATGATCCGCATATTACGGCAGCGCTTGTGTTCGGTACCATTTTGGCAGTCAGCTTATTTAAAGGTGTGGCAGTTGGACCGCTTATCGGGGCTGGAATTGCTTATTTGGCGATGCAGGCTGTGAAATTTTTCAGCGGGTGAAAAGAGAGTGGTTCCTGCCACTTTCTTTTTTAAATTTTTTCTTGCGTGAGCTTTTGCAAAAAAACATAATTAAATATATTAAAAGAAGCAAAATCCCTTTATTCCATGCCTGATATGGGAGACTGGAAAAAAAAATATCAAAAAAAATTATAGTTAAACATTTAACAAATGTCTGATTATTGTTTATAATGGGAATAGGCTTAATTTTGAACTCATTGATCACACAAGAGATATGAGGCTAAAAGCGCTCTAACCGTATAGGTAAATGTAAGCATTTTCTTTTCTGAGCCTGCTATCTTATCCGGATTGGATAGCGCTTTCAAAAAGTGAGAATTCTGCAACGAAGGGGAATCTTTTTAAAAAGGGGAGATTGAACATGACAGCAACAAGAGGTCTTGAAGGTATCGTGGCAACAACTTCATCCGTAAGCTCAATTATTGATGATACTCTTACTTATGTAGGGTACAATATCGATGATTTAACTGAAAAAGCTACATTCGAAGAAATTGTCTACCTGTTATGGCACTTAAAGCTGCCGAATGAGCAGGAGCTGAGTGATTTAAAACAGCAGCTCAATGAAAATGCTCAGATTCCGCAAGAAATCATTGAGCATTTTAAATCTTATTCGCTTGATGGGGTTCATCCAATGTCTGCGATTCGTACAGCAGTATCTTTACTAGGTTTACTTGATGACGAATCAGAGATTATGGACAAAGAAGCGAATTACAGAAAGGCGATTCGCTTACAGGCGAAAATTTCTGGACTAGTCGCTGCGTTTTCACGCATCCGCAAAGGGCTTGAGCCTGTACAGCCAAAAGAAGAATACAGCTATGCTGCAAACTTCTTGTATATGCTAAATGGCGAAGAGCCGTCACCAGTAGAAATTGAAGCCATTGATAAGGCACTTATTCTCCATGCGGATCATGAATTAAACGCATCGACATTTACAGCACGTGTATGTGTTGCTACACTATCAGATATCTACTCTGGTGTGACAGCGGCTATCGGTGCGCTGAAGGGACCGCTTCATGGCGGCGCTAATGAAGGCGTGATGAAGATGCTTTCAGAAATTGGCGAAGTTGAAAACGTAGATTCCTATATTCATGGTAAGCTAGAGAAGAAAGAAAAAATTATGGGCTTTGGCCACCGTGTATACCGTCAAGGTGACCCGCGTGCAAAGCATCTAAAAGAAATGAGCCAGCGTTTAACAAACCTCACTGGCGAGCCGAAATGGTATGAAATGTCTGTTCGCGCAGAGGAAATCGTGACATCAGAGAAAAATCTTCCACCAAATGTTGATTTTTATTCTGCATCTGTATATCACAGTCTTGGGATTGATCATGACTTGTTTACACCAATTTTCGTGATCAGCCGATTCTCTGGATGGATTGCTCACATTCTAGAGCAATATGACAACAACCGTCTTATCCGTCCAAGAGCTGACTACATTGGACCTGATCTTCAAACCTTTGTTCCGATCAGTGAAAGAGACTAATGTTTATAGAATAAGCGGGGGCTGATTTCAAAAGGCCAATCAGCCTCCATATCAACAAAAAAACGAATCACGTGAAAAACTTCTTTGTTTGCAGACATCAAGCCAAGAAGTTTCAAATATTCACTACATAACCTGGGAGGTAATATCATTGTCACAAGGCGAAAAAATTACAGTTACTGGCGGCGTATTGAATGTACCAAATAATCCAATTATCCCGTTTATTGAAGGGGACGGAATCGGTCCTGACATTTGGAAAGCAGCATCAAGAGTACTTGAAGCAGCTGTAGAAAAAGCATATAAAGGTGAAAAGCAAATCACTTGGAAAGAAGTATATGCAGGTGAGAAAGCTTACAATAAAACTGGAGAGTGGCTTCCTGAGCAAACGCTTGAAGACATTCGTGAATACTTAATTGCGATTAAAGGACCACTAACAACACCAATTGGCGGAGGAATCCGTTCATTAAACGTGGCACTTAGACAAGAGCTTGATTTATTTACATGCTTACGTCCTGTTCGCTGGTTCAAAGGGGTACCTTCTCCTGTGAAACGTCCAGAAGACACAGATATGGTGATCTTCCGTGAGAACACAGAAGATATCTATGCTGGTATCGAGTATGCAAAAGGTTCAGACGAAGTGAAGAAGTTAATTGACTTCTTGAAAAACGAATTAGGTGTGAATAAAATCCGTTTCCCAGAAACGTCAGGTATCGGAATCAAGCCAGTTTCTGAAGAGGGAACATCCCGTCTTGTCAGAGCGGCTATCCAATATGCAATTGACCAAGGCCGTAAATCTGTGACGCTTGTTCACAAAGGAAACATCATGAAATTTACAGAAGGTGCCTTCAAAAACTGGGGCTACGAAGTGGCTGAAAAAGAGTTTGGCGACAAAGTCTTTACATGGGCACAATATGATCGTATTGTAGAACAAGATGGAAAAGATGCGGCAAACAAAGCGCAAAGTGAAGCAGAAGCTGCTGGCAAAATCATTGTCAAAGACAGCATTGCAGATATTTTCCTTCAACAAATCCTAACTCGTCCAGCTGAGTTCGATGTTGTGGCTACAATGAACTTAAATGGAGATTACATCTCTGATGCACTTGCAGCACAAGTTGGTGGAATTGGTATCGCACCAGGTGCAAACATCAACTACGAAACAGGACACGCTATTTTTGAAGCGACTCACGGAACAGCACCAAAATATGCTGGTCTTGATAAAGTGAATCCATCTTCTGTTCTTCTATCAGGCGTGCTTTTACTTGAGCACCTTGGCTGGCAGGAAGCAGCTGATCTAGTGATTCAATCTGTTGAAAAAACAATTGCATCTAAAGTCGTCACATACGATTTTGCTAGATTAATGGATGGCGCAACAGAAGTGAAATGTTCTGAGTTTGCTGACGAGCTCATCAAAAACTTGTCTTGATTCTTAAACTTTAAAGTTAAAGGGGAAAAAGGAAATGGCAAACAAGCGTAAAAAAGTATCTGTCATCGGAGCAGGTTTTACAGGAGCAACTACAGCATTTCTAACGGCTCAAAAAGAATTAGCGGATGTCGTATTAGTTGATATCCCGCAGCTTGAGAACCCAACAAAAGGGAAAGCTCTTGATATGCTGGAAGCAAGCCCTGTTCAAGGCTTCGATGCGAACATTACAGGCACTTCTAACTACGAAGATACAGCCGGTTCTGATGTCGTGGTCATTACGGCAGGAATTGCAAGAAAGCCGGGAATGAGCCGTGACGATCTCGTGTCAACAAATGAAAAAATCATGCGCAGCGTGACACGCGAAATCGTTAAATATTCTCCAGAAGCCATTATTGTTGTGTTAACAAACCCTGTTGATGCAATGACATATGCCGTTTATAAAGAATCAGGATTACCAAAAGAAAAAGTCATTGGACAATCGGGCATTCTTGATACAGCACGCTTCCGTACGTTTGTTGCTCAAGAATTAAACCTATCTGTCAAAGATGTGACGGGCTTTGTGCTTGGTGGACATGGCGATGACATGGTTCCGCTTGTTCGTTACTCTTACGCAGGCGGTATCCCGCTAGAAACATTGATTCCAAAAGATCGTATTGATGCGATTGTTGAAAGAACAAGAAAAGGCGGCGGCGAAATCGTAAACCTATTAGGTAACGGTAGTGCCTATTATGCACCTGCTGCTTCACTAGTAGAAATGGTTGAGGCGATTCTAAAAGATCAGCGCCGCGTGATCCCAACGATTGCATACCTTGAAGGTGAATATGGCTACGAAGGCATTTACCTTGGTGTACCAACAATCGTAGGTGGAAACGGCCTTGAGCAGATCATTGAGCTTGAGCTGACAGAAGAAGAAAGAAGTCAGCTTGACCGTTCTGTTGAATCTGTTAAGAACGTCATGAAAGTATTGTCTTAATATGAAAAAAAGAAGGCTTCTCTTATGAGGGGCCTTCTTTTTGTTTACAAAACAAATCTTATCGAAATTTTAAATTGTCCTCTTGTTAAGCTTTCGTTAAAATGAAAGAGAAAGCATGACTTCTCGCTTTTCACATAAGATACAAAAAAACGGATGCAGGGGAAATCACTAATTGGAGGCACAACATGAATAAAAAAATATTAGTTGTGGATGATGAAGAATCAATTGTAACACTTCTAAGCTATAACCTTGAAAGGGCGGGCTATGATGTCGTCACAGCAAGAGATGGGGAAGAAGCGCTTGAAAAAGCAGCAAGTGAACAGCCTGATCTCATTGTATTAGATTTAATGCTTCCGAAAATGGACGGTATTGAAGTGTGCAAACAACTGAGAATTCAAAAAATGATGTTCCCTATTTTAATGTTGACAGCAAAGGACGATGAATTTGATAAGGTGCTCGGTCTTGAACTTGGAGCCGATGATTACATGACAAAGCCATTCAGTCCTAGAGAAGTGGGTGCTCGTGTAAAAGCCATCTTGAGAAGAGCGCAGCAATCTCAGCCTGTCCTCGCGCAAGAGGAGAAGGAAGAGGTCATTGCAGACCAAATCAAAATTGGTGAACTGCGCATTTTACCAGAACACTACGAAGTCTACTTCCAAGAAGAACGCCTAGAGCTTACGCCGAAGGAATTTGAACTGCTGCTTTATTTGGCCAAGCATAAAGGACGTGTCCTCACACGTGATCTGCTGCTAAGTGCCGTTTGGAATTATGACTTTGCAGGTGACACTCGTATTGTGGATGTACATATCAGCCACTTGCGGGACAAAATTGAAAAGAATACGAAAAAACCAACATACATTAAAACCATTCGCGGCTTAGGCTACAAATTGGAGGAGCCAAAGCCAAATGAGTAAAATTCGAACCCGCCTGTTTTCGGGACTTATTTTTCTCCTTTTTATTGTGTTTGTTGCACTTGGCCTTTTTTTGGATCACATGTTCCATGTTTTTTATGAAACTAAATTAACGGAACGAATGGAAAATGAATCGAGCTTTCTCCTTTCTTCCATGGATGGTGATGATCTGCAGGCGAAGCAGAACAAGGAGATCCTCAATCAGGCAAAGCAGCATCTCGATATGAATGCGTCAATTGTGGACCTGAAGGGGAATATCATACATACAACAGGTCAAGCGGAGCAAAGGGGCATCATTCAAAACACACTGAACAATGAACGCCTTCAAACAAAAGGAGTGGTCATTGAGGATGAAAAGGATGCGCTGTTTCATTATGCAGTCCCTATCCTGAAACAAAACGAATCGGCAGGCTATTTATTTCTCCATGCGTCATTCCAGCCTTTAAATGAAATTGACGGCCAGCTTTGGCTCGCATTAGCCGTTTGTCTTGGAACGGCGATTATTATTATCGTTTTCTTTGGATACCGCATGTCGATGAAATATGTAAAACCGATAGATTATGCCACAAAGGTAGCCAAACAGCTGGAACGAGGGAACTATGATACCAATCATTATGAAGAGCTCATCATTGAAACAAGTGAGCTTAATACATCAATGAAGCGCCTGGCAGAAAGCCTTCAAGAAATGACAAGCACTGGGGAGATGCAGCGAGACCGTCTGCAAACAGTCATTGAAAACATCGGAGCAGGGATTATTTTGATTGATAAGATGGGGTATATTAACCTAGTCAATCGAACTTTCCGCAAGCAGTTTAAGGTGCAAAAGCATATTTACATGCACAAGCTGTATCATGAAGCATTTACACATGAAGAAATTATTGAGCTGATTGACGAAATTTTCATGACAGAAACGAAGGTGCGGAAGTTTTTACGCCTGGCCGTTGACATTGAACGGCGCTACTTCCAGGTGGATGGTGTTCCCATTTTAAGTACAGACGATGAATGGAAAGGAATAGTCCTTGTGTTTCATGACGTGACAGAAACAAAGCAGCTGGAGCAGATGCGAAAAGATTTTGTCGCCAATGTGTCTCACGAATTAAAGACACCGATTACGTCGATTAAAGGATTCTCCGAAACTCTTCTTGATGGAGCGATTGATGACAAAGAAGCGCTGACACAATTCCTTTCCATCATTCTAAAAGAGAGTGTCCGTCTCGAAACACTCATTCAAGATTTACTCGATCTTTCCAAAATCGAGCAGCAGCATTTCAAACTGAATATTCAAGACGCCAATGCGACAGAAATCATTCAAGAGATTGAAGTCCTTTTAAAACAAAAGGCTGCAGAAAAAGGCATTCAACTACAAGTGCGTATCCCGAAAGAGCCTGTCTATGTGATGGCAGATCCGCTGAGGTTAAAACAAATCTTCCTCAATCTCGTGAACAATGCCCTTACCTATACACCAGAGGGAGGGAGTGTCACCATTTCGGCAAGACCGCGGAAAGGCGCCTATGAATTTGATGTAGCAGATACAGGAATCGGCATGAAGAAAAGCGAGATTCCAAGAATATTTGAGAGATTTTATCGAATTGATAAAGATAGAAGTAGAAATTCAGGCGGTACAGGACTTGGTCTTGCCATCGTCAAACACCTTGTGGAGGCGCATGAAGGGACGATTTCGGTCCATAGCAAACAAGGTAAAGGAACGACTTTTACAGTGAGCCTGAAATCAAAATAGGGAAAAAAGGAAAGTCGCGTTAAAATTTACATGATCTTTACAATGGATTCATGTTTAGTTAAACAATCATTGGTAGGATGAATAGGAACCCCTTCATCCAAGGAGCCAATTTTGTAAGGACGAAAACACTTGTTGTTTTCGTCCCTTTTTTTATGCAGGTTCGACTATTTTCTTTTCAAAATAAACTTTGATAAAATGATGATACAATGTGTGAAAGAGACGGCTGAAATGGCTCAGCCGATGGAGGATTAAAACATGACAGACAAAAAGAAATTAGTACTAGTGGATGGAAACAGTCTCGCATATCGAGCCTTTTTTGCTTTGCCGCTATTATCAAATGATAAAGGCGTCCATACAAATGCCATTTATGGCTTTGCGATGATCTTAATGAAGATGCTCGAGGACGAGAAGCCAACCCATATGCTTGTCGCATTTGATGCGGGAAAAACAACGTTCCGCCACGAGACATTTAAAGAATATAAAGGCGGAAGACAAAAAACGCCGCCAGAGCTATCAGAACAAATGCCGTTCA
The DNA here is from genome assembly GCF_038593315.1 of Bacillus sp. FSL P2-0069. NCBI lineage: Bacteria > Bacillati > Bacillota > Bacilli > Caryophanales > Bacillaceae > Bacillus > Bacillus sp. FSL P2-0069. Next base: position 2,525,103 of record NZ_CP151984.1, on the reverse strand, counting down.
TCCGTGAGTTATTAGATGCCTATCAGGTGAAAAGGTACGAGCTTCCTCAATACGAGGCAGACGATATTATCGGGACATTGGCTGTGGAGGCAGAAAAAGACGGCTTTGAAGTCAAAATTTTCTCAGGAGATAAGGACTTAACGCAGCTCTCAACAGACCATACGACGGTGGCAATTACGAAAAAAGGCATTACAGAAGTAGAATATTACACACCGGCTCATATTGAAGAGAAATATGGCCTGCGCCCAGATCAAATCATCGATATGAAAGGTTTGATGGGAGATTCCTCAGATAATATCCCAGGGGTGCCGGGTGTAGGCGAAAAAACAGCGATTAAATTGTTAAAGCAGTTTGAAACGGTTGAAAACCTGCTTGAACATATTGACGAAGTCAGCGGTAAAAAACTCAAAGAAAAGCTTGAAGAATATAAAGAGCAAGCGGTGATGAGTAAAAAACTCGCAACGATTCTTGTAGAAGCGCCAATTGATGTATCAAGCAAGGATCTCGCATATGAAGGTCCTCATATGGATCAAGTGATCTCTCTTTATAAAGAACTAGGCTTTCAAACGCTGCTAGAGCGTCTAGGAGAAGCACCAGAAACAGGTGAACAGGTCGAAGTAGAAGCATTAGAAGTGAAAAAAATGACCGAAGTAACGGATGAGATGCTGACAGATCAAGCTGCTCTTGTGGTAGAGCAGCTTGGAGATAATTATCATGAAGCAGATTTGATTGGTTTTGCGATCCATAATGAAAATGGTGCGTTTTTTATCACGAAAGAAGATGCGCTTCAATCAGACGCATTTAAACAATGGGTACAGGATGAAACGAAGAAGAAATGGGTCTTTGATTCAAAAAGAGCAGTTGTCGCCCTCAGATGGCATGATGTCGATCTAAAAGGTGTCGATAACGATGTCCTGCTCGCTTCCTATGTCGTCAACCCTCAGAAATCGTATGAGGACGTCGCAAGTGTGGCGAAGGAATATGGTCTTAACATCGCTCTTTCTGATGAAAAAGTGTACGGAAAAGGAGCAAAGCAGGCGATTCCACCTGAAGATGAACTGAAGGAACATCTTGGACGAAAAGCAGCGGCGATCTCTGCTCTGCATGATTTAACACTTGAAGCGTTAGAAAAAAATGATCAGCATGAACTATATGAAGACTTAGAGCTGCCGCTTGCCCTCATCCTAGGTGAAATGGAATCCCTTGGGGTAAAGGTAGATATTGAGCGCCTAGAGAAGATGGGTGAAGAGTTAACGAAAAAGCTGAAAGAATATGAAGAAACCATTCACCGCTTAGCAGGTGAAACATTTAACATCAATTCTCCTAAACAGCTTGGCGTGATTCTTTTTGAAAAATTAGGACTGCCGATTATTAAAAAGACAAAGACGGGCTACTCGACATCTGCGGATGTTCTTGAAAAGCTTGAAGATAAGCACGAGATCATTCGGTCCATTCTGCATTACCGCCAAATTGGAAAGCTCCAATCGACCTATGTGGAAGGCTTAATGAAAGTAACGCGCAAGGATACCCATAAAGTGCATACACGATTTAATCAAGCGCTCACGCAAACAGGAAGACTAAGCTCAACAGACCCAAACCTGCAAAACATCCCAATTCGTTTAGAAGAAGGACGAAAGATTCGACAAGCATTCGTTCCATCAAAAGAAGGCTGGCTCATGTTTGCTGCTGACTATTCACAAATTGAGCTGCGTGTACTCGCTCATATTTCTCAGGATGAGAATTTGATCGAAGCGTTTACGCAAGATATGGATATTCACACGAAGACAGCGATGGACGTGTTCCATGTCTCAGAAGAAGAAGTGACTTCCTCTATGAGAAGACAAGCCAAGGCTGTCAACTTCGGTATTGTATATGGGATCAGTGATTATGGGTTATCTCAAAACCTTGGGATCACAAGAAAAGAAGCAGCTGCCTTTATCGAACGCTATTTAACAAGCTTTAAAGGCGTGAAAACCTATATGGAAGAGATCGTGCAGGAAGCGAAACAAAAAGGATATGTCACGACGCTTCTCAAACGCAGACGGTATATCCCGGATATCACAAGCCGTAATTTTAATATCAAAAGCTTTGCCGAACGAACAGCCATGAACACACCGATCCAAGGAAGTGCAGCTGATATTATTAAAAAGGCCATGATTGATATGGCGCGTAAATTAAAAGAAGAAAACTTGCAGGCAAATCTTTTATTACAGGTGCACGATGAATTGATTTTCGAAGCGCCGAAAGAAGAAATTGCCATACTCGAAAAAATTGTTCCTGAAGTCATGGAAAATGCACTTCAGCTAGATGTGCCGCTAAAAGTTGATTTTGCTTCAGGGCCATCTTGGTACGACGCAAAATAATAGAGAGAGAAAAAGGAGCGAGGAGCATGCCGGAATTACCAGAAGTTGAAACCGTCCGGCGCACACTCAAGCGGTTAGTCGAAGGAAAGACGATTGAAACGGTCAATATCAAATGGCCAAATATCATCAAACGTCCTGGGGAGCCAGAAGAGTTCGCAAGAAGGATGGTAGGAGAAACGATACAAACCATTGAAAGAAGAGGAAAGTTCCTGCTCTTTCATTTAGACCACTACGTAATGGTCTCCCATTTAAGGATGGAAGGGAAATACCGTGTACATGAAGCGCATGAGCCATACGATAAACATGTACACGTCGTCTTTACGTTTACAGACGGTACTGAGCTTCGGTATCATGATGTGCGTAAATTTGGCACGATGCATTTATTTCATCCGGGTGAAGAAGAAAAGGAACTCCCGCTCTCGCAGTTGGGGTATGAGCCTTTTGATGATCAATTCACTCCGGAATATTTATGGGAGCAATTGAAAAAAACTTCCCGTGTGGTCAAAACAGCGCTGCTTGATCAAAAGATTGTCGTGGGACTAGGTAATATTTATGTAGATGAGGTTTTGTTTAAAGCAGGCATTCATCCAGAAACAAAAGCGAATCAGCTCAGCCTTGATTCGTGCAAAGTGCTTCACAGGCATATTATCGATACACTTCAAGTAGCGGTAGATGCAGGAGGAAGCACGATTCGCTCATATATCAATTCACAAGGTGATATTGGCACATTTCAGCTGCAGCTTCTTGTGTATGACCGGCGGGGAGAGCCTTGTCAAACATGCGGAAGCATCATTGAGAAAACAGTAGTCGGAGGGCGCGGCACTCATTTTTGTGTGACCTGCCAAAAGCGTCCTCAATAAAAATCAGCCATCAGCATGCTTCCTTTTTGCTGTGCATACGATAAAAAACATTCATTTTTCAGCAAGGTGTAGACTGACACACAGCCCACCTGCTCTTCATATAGTGAAGAAGAGTCTAAGGACGCCTAGAGACTCTTGATCATCGTTGCATGAACAGAAAGGAAGAGTTCAGGTATGATTTCGATTTCGCTCCTGTTTTTAGCTATTGCAGTCAGCATTGACAGCTTTTCTGTAGGATTTACGTATGGACTTCGTAAAATGAAGATTCCATTTAAAGCGATTGTCATTATTGCGTGCTGTTCAGGGATTGTGCTGCTCATTTCCATGCTGATTGGCAGCCTGCTGACGACATTCCTCCCTGTCTCAGTGACAGATAAACTTGGTGGAGGCATTTTAATCGCCATTGGACTTTGGGTCCTTTATCAATTTTACAAACCAGCGAAAGAGCGTGATTTGCTCCTTCATGAAAAGACATTGCTCAATGTGGAAGTGCAATCGCTTGGTCTTGTCATTCAAATTTTGCGAAAGCCGACAAGTGCAGATATTGACCGTTCTGGGACGATCAATGGAATAGAAGCGGTGCTTCTTGGGATTGCTTTATCCATTGATGCATTTGGCGCAGGGATTGGCGCTGCGATTCTAGGCTTTTCTCCAATTGTCATGAGTATCACTGTGGCCGTGATGAGCTCACTCTTTGTGTGTATCGGGCTCCGTGCCGGTCATTACTTGGCCAATTGGCGCTGGATCGATAAACTTGCATGCTTACCAGGGCTTCTGCTCATTTTAATTGGGGTGTGGAAGCTGTAAAGGAGGAAATCAATTGACGCTTGTCATTGGATTAACAGGCGGGATTGCTAGTGGAAAAAGCACCGTCTCGCAAATGATAAAAGAGCAGGGCATCCGGGTCGTGGACGCAGATGTCATTGCAAAAGAAGCAGTTGCCAAAGGAACACCAGCTCTTCAACAAATCGTTCAAACCTTTGGTGAGGATGTTCTCCTGCCAAATGGGGAGCTGAACCGGCAGCAGCTTGGAGCCGTCATTTTTTCTGATGAAGAGAAAAGAAAGCAGCTGAATGCCATTGTTCATCCTGAAGTGAGAAAAGAAATGCTCAAACAGAGAGATGAAGGGGTTAGTCAGAAGGAAACCTTCGTTGTCCTCGATATCCCGCTTTTATTTGAAAGTCAGCTTGAAAGTCTCGTCGACCGCATCATTGTGGTGTATACAACGCCCGAATTGCAGCTGTCGCGGCTCATGAATCGAAATGACCTCAGCGAGGAAGAAGCGCTGAATCGTATTCACTCTCAGCAGCCTCTTGAGGAGAAATGTAAAAAAGCAGACCGCGTGATAGAGAACACACAAGATCTCGCGTTTATTAGAAAGCAATTGCAGAACATATTAAATGAATGGGAACATACAGATAAGTAAGAGTACATACACGTACTCTTCTTTTTTTATGCTTTATTCTGATTTCCTTTGAAAAGAACAGCCCTTTTTAGAAAATATACGTTTATATACTGGCAATTACATTCTAATGTGATATACTAATTTCATAAATAAATTTATTGAGTATAACACATAATAGAGGAGTGACCTGTTCATGAAGGTAAAAGCAGCGATCAATGGGTTTGGCAGAATTGGACGCATGGTCTTCAGAAAAGCAATGCTTGATGATCAAATTCAAATTGTAGCGGTGAACGCAAGCTATCCTGCCGAAACGCTAGCACATTTAATTAAATATGACACAAATCATGGACGTTACGAATGTGATGTGACAGCAGAAGATGACGCCTTGATTGTGAATGGCAAAAGAGTTCTTTTGCTTAATAATAGAGACCCGAAGCAGCTTCCATGGGGAGAGCTTGGGATTGATATCGTCATTGAAGCAACAGGTAAATTTAATTCAAAAGAACAAGCGATGGGCCATATAGATGCCGGAGCGAAAAAAGTCGTTCTAACAGCTCCAGGTAAAAATGAAGACATTACGATTGTGATGGGTGTCAATGAGGATGATCTTGATCCTGAAAAGCACGTCATTATTTCAAACGCATCTTGTACAACAAACTGTTTAGCACCAGTTGTGAAACTGTTAGATGATGAATTTGGCATCGACAATGGTTTAATGACAACGGTTCATGCTTATACAAATGATCAAAAAAATATCGATAATCCGCATAAGGATCTGCGCCGGGCAAGAGCATGTGCTCAGTCCATTATTCCAACTACGACGGGTGCCGCTAAAGCGCTTTCTTTAGTGCTTCCGCACATGAAAGGGAAATTACACGGACTTGCACTCCGCGTACCAGTTTCCAATGTGTCGATGGTTGATCTTGTCGTTGACTTGAAAAAAGATGTCACAGCAGAAGAAGTCAATGCAGCCTTCTCGAATGCATCTAAAACATCTCTTGCCGGTATTTTAGATTACACAGATGAGCCGCTTGTCTCTACGGACTTTAACACAAATCCTTATTCAGCAGTCGTTGATGGACTGACAACGATGGTAATGGAAGGGAGAAAAGTGAAAGTTCTTGCATGGTATGACAATGAATGGGGTTATTCATGCCGAGTGGTTGACCTTGTAAAGTTTGTCGGCGCACAGATGAAAGAGCTGTCTGCTGTTTGAAATGAAGAAGACGATCGTCCCTTTTCAAGAAATGAGAGAAAATCCCACTAAAAACACAGCTTGCAAAATGGGTCTAAACAAAGTATACTATTTTTCGTGAACTTCTTGTTCGCAGACTCATTCGGGTATACTTAAAGGGTTAGGACCTCTTAGGACTAACTTTCCCCCGTGGTATATGTCCGGTCCGGCTGCTTAGAACTTCACTCTTTCATTCTTGTTTAAAGGGGGGTCCATGATGGAAACAATCGGACGTCACGTTATCTCCGAGCTATGGGGATGCGACTGTGATAAACTGAACGACATGGATTTTATTGAAAAAACGTTTGTAAATGCAGCTTTGAAATCAGGAGCTGAGGTAAGAGAGGTTGCTTTTCACAAATTTGCACCTCAAGGAGTAAGTGGAGTTGTCATTATTTCTGAATCTCATCTGACAATTCACAGCTTTCCTGAACATGGTTATGCGAGCATAGATGTTTATACTTGCGGTGACCTAGATCCGAATATTGCAGCAGATCATATCGGAGATGAATTAGGTGCTGAAACAAGAGAAAACATCGAAATTCCTCGAGGCATGGGACCTGTACAAGTAAAACAGGCACAAGCCAAAGCACTGTAAACATAAAAAAGATTGCAATGGGAGCTGGCCAAAAGCATTGAATGCCTTTGTGTTATGCTCCTTTTTATATTTTTTTTGATAAAAAATCCAACATTCCCCAGCTTGCCTATACTTTTGTTCTAGGAAAACAAAGGTTTTTTTTATAAAATAAAGAAAGAGGCATTATGGCAAAGGGGATACGTGTATGACTTTAAGACAAAAGTTTAAACGGTTCATGTCAAACCATACAGAAACATCTGACGAGCATCCAGTGTCAGAACTGAAAAGCCATTACTACAAATCGACGAATACACAAGTTTTTCAAGCGGTGGAAACCATTCTTTCCCGAAGCGATTCTTATCAAGTGACATCTGTTTCAGCAGAACGAGGTGAAATCAGCGCAAACATACGATTGCCGAAAAAAGCCTTTCTCGTGGCGACTGTCATTTCAATTCGTCCTTTTGAAACAGCTGTCGATTTTAATGTAACAACAGAAACGGCCCTGCCAACAGATTTCGGCTATAGTCAAAAGACCGTTCTGTCCCTTTATGATGAACTAGACAAACAACTTCCAAGAATAGATCGGAGCTGATGAAATGAAATGTCCCACATGTCAGCACCTTGGCACAAGGGTGCTTGATTCAAGACCAGTAGATGAAGGGAAATCCATCCGTCGTAGAAGAGAGTGCGAAAGCTGCCAATATCGCTTTACGACGTTTGAAAAATTAGAAGAATTACCGCTGATTGTGGTGAAAAAAGAAGGGATTCGAGAAGAATTCAGCCGCGAAAAAATGCTGAGAGGACTCATCAAAGCGTGTGAAAAGCGTCCTGTCGCTTTAAAGCAGCTGGAGGATGTCTGCTTTAATATTGAAAAAGAACTGCGCAATCAAGGCATGTCAGAGGTGAAAAGCGAGCTTGTAGGTGAAATGGTCATGGACGAGCTGGCGAAAATTGATGAAGTGTCTTACGTCAGGTTTGCCTCGGTTTACCGGCAGTTTAAAGACATTAATGTCTTTATTGATGAATTAAAAGACCTATTAAAGAAAGAACGCTAAAAAGAGCTGGAGATTCTTCATGCTCTTTTTCCTGCGTAAAGCGTAAAACGCAAAAAGAGTGTACAATGGAAACAATCGCAATTCATGGGGAGGATCAGCATATGACAGAGCATTGGAAGGAAGTGCTAGCCGTCGATCCGTATGTCGTCAAAAGCGCTTCATTGCTCGGTGACATCGATAGACAGCTCATCACTCTTTTATATCAGCCGCTTATTGGCATGTCCGCTTTCAGCTTATACATGACGCTGTGGGGAGAGCTGGAACAAAATCGTATGTGGGGGAAACCTGCACCTCATCGGCAGCTCATGGTCATGCTGCAAACGAATTTAAATGATATTTTTGAGGAACGTTTAAAGCTTGAAGCGATCGGCTTACTCCGCACATATGAACAGGAAACGGAAGAAGGCAGACTGTTTACATATGAGCTTGTACCGCCGCTAAGACCAGATGAATTTTTCCAAGATGGTATGCTGAATGTCCTGCTGTACCATCGTGTAGAGAAAGCAAAATATATGCAGCTTCGCGACTATTTCTCTTATCCGGGTGTTCCTGCAGAAGCAAAGAATATTTCACGGTCGTTTGAAGAAGTGTTTCACGTATTGCAGCCAGGCGAGCGCAAGATGACAGAAGAAATTCATCAGGCGTCATCGCTTGATCAAGGCTATGAATATGTGACCGTTGGATCGAGTCAGCCGGCACCGCTCTCGGACGAATCCTTTGATTTCGATCTATTATTAGCCGGTATGTCTGACATGATGATTCCAAGAAAGGCTTTGACAAAGCAGGTAAAAGAAACAATTAAGAAGTTAGCTGTTGTATACGGCATCACCCCGCTTCAAATGCAAAATATTGTAGCAGGTGCATGCGGTTCGGATCAAATGATCTCAACAGAAGAGCTGAGAAAAGCAGCAAGAGACTGGTACCAAATTGAATACAGAGGCGAACAGCCAAAGCTGATTGATCAAAAACAGCCAAGACACTTGCGCCAAGATGCTTCAAAGACGCAGGCGGCAGATACTCCAGATGCAAAATTGATTGAAAAGCTGGATCATATTTCGCCTAGGGAGCTGCTAAAAGACATGGCAGATGGCATTGAGCCAACATATGCCGACTTAAGAATTGTCGAAGATATCATGCTCGAGCAGCAGCTAGAGCCAGGTGTCATGAATGTTCTCATCTACTATACATTACTCAAAACAGATATGAAGCTGTCGAAAGCATATATGCAAAAAATCGCTTCTCATTGGGTGAGAAAGAAAATCAAAACCGTTGCTGCGGCCATGAAAATTGCAAAAGAAGAGAACAGACAAATGACAGAGTGGGCGCAGCAGAAAAAGCAGCGCAGCCCATATGGTTCAGGAAAAGTCGTCCGGGAAGAGAAACTGCCTGACTGGATGAAAGAAACCGAAACAAAAGAACAGCCGGCAAAAGAGCAAACGGACAATCTGTCTACAGAAGACCTTGAACGAGAAAAAGAAAAACTGTTAGATCAGTTTAAAAATATGAAAAAGTACAATGCACATTAAGGTGAGGTGAGTTGGGATGAAACCGATCGGTCGTTCATTTGAACAGCTAAAAGGACGAGTAGATTTTCGCGTGAGATACAATCAGATTAAAGAAAGTGTGTTGTCTGATGAAGATGTGAAGGCATTTTTACAGAAGCATCAAGAAGAGATACATGAAGACATGATCAATCGCAGCTTGAACCGGCTCTTTGAATATGTGCAGCAGTCTAAGGGCTGCTCTTACTGCTTAGATGACGAAAACGTCAATGCCATTTTAGATGGGTATCACCCGAAGCTTGTGATCAAAGGTCAGAGTATTGATATTGAATATTCCCCTTGCCTGGTCAAGCTGCGGCTCGATAGACAGAAAAAACAGCAAGAGCTGATGAAAAGCATGTATATTCCGCAAAATGTCCTTCAAGCGACGTTCGCTGATCTGAACGTTGTGGGAAGACAAGAGGTCATTCAAAAAGTAGGTCAATTCCTCCAAAGCTATGATGAGACTGGAAAAGGAAAAGGCTTGTATTTACACGGAAAGTTTGGAGTAGGAAAAACGTATATACTAGCAGCTATTGCGCAGCAGCTAGCGGAAAAAGAATACCCATCTCTCCTTGTTTACGTGCCTGAATTTGTGAGAGAGTTAAAAAATTCATTAGCCGATCATACGCTAGAAGAAAAGCTGAATATGGTCAAGTCCACCCCTATTTTAATGCTTGATGATATTGGGGCAGAATCGATGACAAGCTGGGTGCGGGATGAACTGCTCGGTACGATCTTACAATACCGTATGGCAGAGCAGCTGCCGACGTTTTTCTCTTCTAATTTCTCCCCAAATGAGCTGAAGCATCACTTTACGTACTCGCAGCGGGGGGAAAAAGAAGAGGTCAAAGCCGCTCGTTTAATGGAACGGATTCTCTATTTAGCAGAGCCTGTCTTGCTCGAAGGAGAAAACCGCCGTCATTTATAAAAGCGTATGTCACCTGAAGGAGGAGCAAATGAAATGAACAAAAGAAAATGGCTGCTTTTTCTTGTGATTGGCATTCTTGCTGCTGCGCTGTGGTGGCTGAATAAACAGCATCTTCAGCTGGCGCCGAAAGATGTGAAGAATTGGGTGCTTCAATTTGGAATGCTGGCTCCCTTTGTTTTTCTTTTCTTATCTCTTTTCCGCCCGTTTGTTCTCGTCCCTATTACGGTCTTTTCGCTTGCAGCAGGTTTGGCATTCGGCAGTGTCCTTGGGACGATTTATGCCCTTATTGGAGCTACAGCCGGGGCAACAGGTTCCTTCATGATTGCTTCAACCTTTCGAGCAAAAAAGAAGGAAACGGAATCAAACAGCCGGAAGCTGAAAGCGGTGACGTCCCGTATTCAGGAGCATGGATTTCTTTATATTTTGTTATTGCGTATTGCACCGATTCATTTTGATTTTGTCAGCTATGCGGCAGCCGCTTCACGTACAAATTATCGTGCATTTGTGGCAGCCACCTTTTTAGGCTTAATACCGGGTACAATTGCGTTAAATGTTCTCGGCTCAAGCTTTGTCAGCGGCAATTATGCCGCCTTAGCGGTTGTTTGTTTGATTTATTTGATCTTTATTTCCGTTCCACTCATTTTAAAAAGAAAGATGCCTGATTTATTTTAGGCGTCTATTTTTTATGTTCTCCCCATATATATGTAACAGATGTCGTTAGGGGGGACAAACATGCTTGAAATAATCTTTGAAGATGAATATGATACCGCCGCTTTTTTACATCTTGCTGAACACTTAGACAGTCGGCATCACATGTCAATTCAACAAGGGAAAGACCGGCTTCTCATAGAGGCGAAGGAATCAGAAGAAGCACTTGAGCACATTGTGCGGCCATTATTGGTTCACTTTTTTTTGGAATGCAAAGAAAATGAGCGCATGCGCAGCATTCTTGAAAACACGTATTTATTTAAAGATCCTGAAGAGCAGCACCAAATTCTTTCCATCGCTCACAGTATCATGAACGGGGACTTAGATGATATTCCCGGCATTCAGCAAGACCCGTCAAGAGAAGCCCTTTTAAAAAAGGAGCTTGAAGCGATTTCTTTACAGCAAGGTGTTTTTTCAATTGGTTCATTTATGACATTTAGGCTGTCAGAGTATGACCGAAGGCTGAAGAACTATGTTGAAGTGTCCATTGAAGAATACAAAATGGAGCAAGAGTATCAAAACTTCATTCAATCGCTTCGAGACTATGTGATGGCAAGAGAGCCTAGGCTCGAAAAAGTACATGTTGTGCATCAGGACCGCCTGGTGATTTGGGAATTTCGCTACGCTTCTGAGCGTGATCAAAAACAATACATAGACAGACAGTTTGTAAGAGAGCATCCAATGTATATTGATTCGCAGCTGATTGCACCGCTTGTCTCCATTGCACCGCAAAAAATTGACCTGTTTACAAATGATACAGGTCACTCGATGGTGCAAACCATTCAAAATATTTTTCAAGAAAGGGTCGAGGTGCTCCCGTCTCATTCATTCCAAGAGCAGAATGTTCAATTTGTACATGACCATTTCGAAAAGAAAAGTGAAAAGCTTTCTTGATTTTCACGAAAAAACGTTTTATAATACGGTGTAACTTCATACAGAGACCGTATTGATAAGGACATGAACAAATGAACACCCGCTTAAAGAGAGGGAAGCCGCGGCTGAAAGCTTCCTAGCAGAGGACCATTTGCTTTACCACCTTTGAACATCAGCTGTGAACATTTTAGTAATGGCTGACGGGAATTCCCGTTATCGAAACACAAGCCGTATTTGCTTATGAAAAAGCAAGCTGCAAGTACGGGAAAAAGGGTGGAACCACGATTCCGTTTATTCAACCTCGTCCCTTTCCAGGGGGCGGGGTTTTTATATTGCCAAAAAAAGGAGTGACCAGAGATGTCAGAACAAATTCAACTTACATTTCCAGATGGAGCAGTCAAGGAGTTTGACAAAACAGCTACAACAGAAGACATCGCGGCATCAATTAGCCCGGGCCTAAAGAAAAAAGCACTTGCCGGTAAATTGAACGGTAAAGAAATAGATCTGCGTACGCCGCTATTAGAAAGTGGAACAATCGAGATCATCACAGATAAAAGTGAAGAAGCACTCGATATTATGCGCCACAGCACAGCACATTTGCTAGCACAAGCGATCAAACGCCTTTATGGAAAAGAGCATCACGTTCAGTTTGGCGTAGGTCCTGTCATCGAAAATGGTTTCTACTACGATGTGGACATTGATGTTGCCATCACACCTGAAGACTTACCAAAGATTGAAAAAGAAATGAAGAAAATCATTAACAGCAATCTGCCAATTGAGCGAATTGAAGTATCAAGAGAAGAAGCGAAAAAACGCTTTGAAGCGATTGGTGATGAATTGAAGCTTGAACTGTTAGAGGCGATTCCAGAAGGTGAAGCTGTGACGATTTATGAGCAGGGGGAATTCTTTGACCTCTGCCGCGGGATTCACTTGCCGTCTACAGGGAAAATCAAAGAATTTAAACTGTTAAGCCTTGCCGGTGCATACTGGAGAGGCGACAGTAACAACCAAATGCTTCAACGTATTTACGGAACAGCTTTCTTCAGCAAAGAAGATTTAAATGAGCACTTACGTCTGCTGGAAGAAGCGAAAGAACGCGATCACCGTAAGCTTGGAAAAGAGCTGAAACTGTTTGCGAATTCCCAAAAGGTTGGTCAAGGACTTCCGCTTTGGCTGCCAAAAGGCGCTACAATCCGCCGCGTCATTGAGCGTTACATTGTCGATAAAGAAGTGCGTCTTGGCTATGAACATGTGTACACACCAGTTCTTGCAAGTGTTGAATTGTATAAAACATCAGGACACTGGGCGCATTATCAAGAAGACATGTTCCCAGTAATGGAAATGGACAACGAAGATCTTGTTCTTCGTCCGATGAACTGTCCGCACCATATGATGATTTACAAAAACGAGCCGCACAGCTATCGCGAATTGCCAATTCGTATTGCAGAGCTTGGTACAATGCACCGCTATGAAATGTCAGGTGCCTTATCCGGCCTTCAGCGTGTTCGCGGTATGACATTAAACGATGCACACATCTTTGTTCGTCCAGATCAAATCAAAGACGAGTTCATCCGTACAGTTCGCTTAATTGAAGAAGTGTATCAAGACTTTGGCTTGAATGACTACACATTCCGCTTATCTTACCGTGATCCGGAAGATACTGAGAAGTATTTCGATGACGATGCGATGTGGAATAAAGCACAATCGATGCTGAAGGATGCAATGGACGAGCTTGGTCACGACTACTATGAAGCAGAAGGCGAAGCGGCATTTTATGGGCCGAAGCTTGATGTACAAGTAAAGACAGCTCTTGGAAAAGAAGAGACATTATCCACTGTACAGCTTGATTTCTTACTTCCAGAACGCTTTGATCTCACATATATCGGAGAAGATGGAAAGCACCATCGTCCAGTCGTGATTCATAGAGGCGTTGTTTCTACAATGGAACGTTTCGTTGCCTTCTTAATTGAAGAATACAAAGGAGCCCTTCCAACATGGCTGGCACCTGTACAATTCCAAGTCATCCCAGTTTCACCGTCTGTTCATTTAGACTATGCGAAAAAAGTACAAGAACGTTTGCAGCTTGAAGGCCTTCGTGTAGAGCTTGACAGCCGCGATGAAAAAATTGGGTACAAAATTAGAGAAGCGCAAATGCAAAAGATTCCGTACATGCTTGTCGTCGGAGATCAAGAAGCAGAAAATGGCGCTGTCAATGTAAGAAAGTACGGGGAACAAGATTCAGAAACAATGGATCTTGAAGCCTTTGTGAAACATGCAGTAGCAGAAGCAAAGAAATAATAAGCACAGCCAGTGATTCTCTTTAGGTCACTGGCTTTTTTCTTTTTGGAAAACACCTCCACTAGTGATCCAATTCCTAAAAAGAGACGTTTAGATAGTACAAAAGTAAGGGTAAGTATGTACTATTGGTTCGAGACAAATTGGGGGAATGAAAGCGATGATGCAAACAACAAACAATTTATCGTCACATGTATTGGAGCAATCAGCTGTTCTTCGTGCATTAGAGCACTCGCTGGCAATGATTGAATTTAATGTGACAGGTGAAGTTCTATGGGTGAACGATATTTTTGCAAAAGCCATGGGATATTCTAAAGAAGAGATGATCGGTCTTCAACATAGACAGCTCTGTCCTCCGCATATTACAGAACACACGAGCTATCACATGTTTTGGAAGCGTTTGAGAGAAGGTCAAGTTTTTCAAGAAAAAGTGCAGCGGATCACGAAAAACGGCAGCAGCTTATGGCTTGAAGCGACATATTCACCTGTTCGAGATGAAGAAGGAACTGTAGCAGGTGTTGTGAAAGTGGCGACAGATATTACGGAGAGAGAACATACAATGAAGCAAGTCGTAGAAGACTTAAAGGAGATGTCTGCAAAATTAATGGAACGAGCAGAAGTTGGCATTCAGCATAGTCAAAGTGTCAATGCCTCCTTTGATCATATAGCAAACGAAACCGATCAAAATATGAGCTTGCTAAAAGGATTAACCGAGCAGGTAGAGTCCATCAGCTTCATTGCTGCAAGCATTAACAGCATTTCTTCACAAACCCAGCTGCTCGCCTTAAATGCGGCAATAGAAGCGGCACATGCGGGTTCCTATGGAAATGGCTTTAGTGTAGTGGCAGCAGAAATTCGAAAGCTAGCGACAAATTCAAAAGAAGCGATCGTCAAGGTAGATCAATACGTGAAGGCGATCCATGCAGAAGTAGAGAAAGTCAGCAGCGGAACAAGCCGGGCAAAGACAACCGTGTTTACTAACCGGGATCTTGTAAAGCAGGCAAGTGAGGAATTCATCATTGTAGGAGAAGCAGCACGCGGCTTAGACCGGCAAGCGCAAAGTCTAGCGGCAATCATATAGCTCTAAGACTACAAAAACACCCAATCTCGTCGTCAGGAGAAGGGTGTTTTTTGTTCTATTTTAATATATCAAACAATTCATGTAAGTCTTTGATTTCATAATCAGGCGTCACATCTGTTTCGTTTTTCTTGCCATGGCGATTGATCCAAACGGTTTGGATGCCAGCGCGAGATGCGCCGAGAATATCTGTTTTCGGATTATCTCCAACCATGATCACTTCGTCTTTTGTTAAGTTTAACAGCTGAAGGCAGTGCTCAAAGATACCCGGATCAGGTTTGCCTTTCCCGTAGTCTCCTGAAATCACAATTTCGTTAAAATAAGGGGCAAGCTCAGGAACACCTGCCAGTTTTTCCTTTTGAAGGCTAGGATCTCCGTTTGTTAAAAGGAGCAATTCGTAGCTGCCTTTCAGGCGGTTTAAAACAGGGTATGTTTCTTCATAGACATATGGGCGTTTTCTGCGCTCTGCTGCAAAGAAATCAGCCAAATATTGTCCAAATGCCTCATCTTCAATTCCCGCTGTCTTTAAGCCATTGGTCCAAGCGTTTTTGCGATACTCAGGTGCAAGGGCGTTCAGCTTTTGAAAGCCTTCGCTAATCGGTTCACTAAAATTCGACCACAGTCCTTCGAAAGGATTAATGCCGATCATGACAGTATAATCATATGTTTCATAGGAAGAGTACAGCTTTCTTGCTTCTTCACGTACAATCTGTTCAAACGATTCTGGATCAAGTCCATATTTTTTTTCCGCTTCCCGGCAAGTTTCCTGAAAAGTTGTGTGAATGCTTTTTTCATCCCAAAGCAAAGTATCATCTAAATCGAAAAATACGGCTTTCATGATCTTCTCCCTTGTTATGTATGTGTTACCTTCAATTGCAAGTGACAGGCTCATGTTCATTTTACAATAGAAGAAGAGGGCAATAAAGAAAAGATTTGAGAGATATTTGATCATTGACCGCACATGATAGAATAGAAAGACAGTAGATATGACATACATCATTTGAGGTGGCCGGTTTGCTTCATTTAATTATCATGATGATCGAGCGTGTGGGGATCATCGTTATTTTAGGATTTGTGCTTGCCCATGTGAAGGGCTTTCGCAATCTATTGCTACATAATCAAGGGTTTCGGAAAAAGGCAATTCTTGTCTTCATTTTTGCTTCTTTTAGTATTATCAGCAATTACACAGGAATTGAAATTCAGCAGCAAATTGTCATGAATCATGAGTTTTCTTATCACCTTGGCTCGTCAAGCTCTATCGCCAATACGAGAATTATGGGGATCGAAATGGGTGGTTTAATCGGGGGGCCGTTTGTAGGGATTGGCGCAGGGCTTTTAGCTGGAGTTCATCGCTATTCCTTAGGAGGAAGCACCGCGCTCAGCTGTGCGATTTCTTCCATTTTAGCGGGTGTCATTGCAGGCTATGTCGGCAGCAGGTTTAAGCGGAGGAATCGAATGGTGACACCTCGCCAAGCAGCTCTTTTTGGTGTGGCGATGGAATCATTGCAGATGATCATTATCCTTCTGTTTGCAAGGCCATTTGCGGATGCATGGGGGCTTGTCAGTATCATCGCCCTGCCGATGGTCTTTGTGAATGGAATCGGCAGCTTTATCTTTTTATCTATTTTACAGTCAGTCATTCGGCAAGAAGAGCAGGCAAAGGCGATGCAGACACATCGTGTATTTTCGATCGCCGATCAAACACTGCCTTTTTTCCGCCAAGGGTTAAATGAACAGTCATGTAAAAGTGTGGCGGAGATCATTCATCGGTTGACTGAAACAGATGCAGTCTCCTTAACAGACACAGAAAAGATTTTAGCGCATGTCGGAGATGGAACAGATCATCATATTCCATCTAAGAGCCTGATTACAGGGCTGTCCAAACAAGTCTTGATGAGCGGCAAAATTATGAAGGCACATTCGAAGGGCGAGATCAATTGTTCAGTTGCCCATTGCCCTCTTGAAGCGGCAATCGTGCTGCCGCTCACTTCTAACGGTCAAACGATTGGAACGTTAAAAATGTATTTCAATTCTCCGGTCGGATTAAGCAGGGTGGAAGAGGAGCTTGCAGAAGGTTTGGCGATGCTGTTTTCCACACAGCTTGAGCTGGGGGAGGCGGAAACTCAAAGCCGCCTCTTAAAAGATGCAGAGATCAAAGCACTTCAAGCACAAGTGAACCCGCACTTTTTATTTAACGCTATTAATACCATCTCTGTTTTATGCAGAACCAATGTGGAGATGGCAAGGAAGCTGCTGCTTCAGCTAAGTATTTATTTCCGTTCAAATATGCAAGGCGCCCGCCAGCTGCTGATTCCAATGCAGAAGGAGATTCAGCATGTGGAGGCATATTTATCACTCGAACAAGCAAGGTTTCCAAATAGATACCATGTGACCTTTCAAATCGAAAAGGAGCTGGAGCAGGTGATGATTCCGCCCTTTGTGCTTCAGGTGCTTGTTGAAAACGCAGTGAGACATGCTTTTCCTAAACATCAAAAGAATTGTGAAGTCATCGTATCTGCTTTGATGAAAGATGGGCATGTTTATATGAAAGTGACAGATAATGGACAAGGGATCGATGATGACAAGATGGCTCAGCTATTAAAAGCGCCTGTCGAATCACTAGAAGGAACAGGGACAGCCCTTTTTAATTTAGATCAGCGGTTAAGAGGGATTTTTGGCAGACAAGCCGCTTTATCCATTCATAGTGACAAAGGCACTGACATCTCATTTCGCATTCCGATGGACTATGTAAAAAAGGATGATTCTCGTTGATGAAAGTATTAATCGTAGATGATGAAGTGTTAGCAAGAGATGAATTAAAATACTTATTACGAAGAACGAAAGAGGATGTTCAAATAGAGGAAGCAGAAAATATAGAATCTGCTTTTGACCGGATGGTCGATCATAAGCCGGATCTGCTCTTTTTAGACATTGATTTATCTGGTGAGAACGGATTTGATATTGCCAAAAGGCTCAACCGGATGTCTGATCCGCCAGCGGTTGTATTTGCGACAGCCTTTGATCAATATGCGCTGAAGGCGTTTGAGGTAAGTGCCCTTGATTACTTAACAAAACCATTTGATGAAGAGCGGCTGCTCCAGACCATTCAAAAGTTTAAAAAGTGGAAATCTGTTGAGACGCAAGAGCACCAGCTGTCAGATGAGAAAGCGCCCCGCCAGCAAAAATTAGCCATCTCAGTCGATGACTCAATTGTGATCCTGCAAGTTGAAGAGATCATGTATGTTGGACTCAGCGAGGGGAAAAAGGTCGTGAAAACAAAGGATCACATGTATGAGGTCACAGAACCGCTTGTGGTCATTGAAAAGAAACTTCCTGAGGCTTACTTTATGAGGGTTCATCGCAGCTATATCGTGAATACCTCTCATATGAAAGAAGTACAGCCGTGGTTTAATTCGACGTATAATCTGCATATGACAGACGGGTCGATCATTCCTGTCAGCCGCACATATGCCAAAGAATTAAAGAAGTCACTCCTGCTAGAGTAGGAGGGCTTTTTTTGTTTGTATTTCAATACTCGTTTTTTGCATTTCAGTCATTGAATCCAGCGAGTTTTATTGTAAACGCTTCATTCGTTTATTTCATGCCTTATACTGAGGGCAGTCGAAGAAAGAGGTGAAGCGGCATGAGTGCCACGAAAGTATATGGATTTCTATCTCAAGCATTTATTTTTGCAACCGTAATGTTTGTTTCTAATCTCATTTCAATGTATTTACCGATTCCGATGCCCGCATCCGTCATTGGTTTGGTTCTATTATTTGTTTTGTTAACAACGAAAATCGTTAAACTGGAGCAGGTGGAGCAATTAGGTACATCATTGACAGGACTCATTAGCTTTCTATTTGTTCCCTCTGGAATCTCAGTCATTCAATCACTAGGTGTCATGCAAGAAGTAGGTGTGCAAGTAGTCGGCGTCATTATCATTGCAACCATTATGCTACTTGCAGCGACAGGGCTGTTTTCGCAGCTTCTCATGCAATTATCAGAAAGACCGCAGAAACGTAAAGAGACAAAGGAGAGTAAATCTGCTCCTTCTCATTCAAATAAACCAGCTTCAAGTACGCATTAAAGGAGAGATGCAAAATGGGTACAAGTACGATGAGCCCTTATTTTGGCATAGTCGTCTCATTGGTCGCTTTTGGAATAGGGACATTCTTATTTAAAAAATCAAAAGGTTTCTTCTTGTTCACCCCGCTGTTTGTGGCGATGGTACTGGGCATTTTATTTTTGAAAGTTGGCGGTTTTTCCTACGCAGATTATAATGAGGGCGGCAAGATTATCAAATTTTTCTTAGAGCCTGCCACGATTGCTTTCGCTATCCCGCTTTATAAGCAGAGAGCCTTGCTTAAAAAATATTGGTGGCAAATTTTATCCGCTATTTTTGTAGGTTCACTTTGTTCCATTACGATCGTATATCTCGTAGCGAAAGGGATTCATTTAGATGCGGCTGTGATGAAAAGCATGCTTCCACAAGCAGCGACAACAGCGATTGCTCTTCCGATTGCAAAGGATATTGGCGGAATCGCAGATATCACAGCCTTTGCGGTCATATTTAACGCAGTCATTGTCTATGCACTAGGTGCCTTCTTCTTAAAATTATTTCGCATTAAAAACCCAGTGGCAAAAGGTCTTGCACTTGGTACATCAGGACATGCGCTTGGGGTTTCTGTTGGAATTGAGATGGGAGAAGTAGAAGCAGCGATGGCAAGTATCGCCGTTGTGGTCGTAGGAGTTGTGACCGTTATCGTTATCCCAATCTTTATGCAGTTGATTCTTTGATGGCGTCATTGTGTGAAAAAGTCTTGCCCAATTCGTCTCATCATGTTAAACTGAAAAAGTTGTTTCAAGAGTTCGGTTACTTGACGGACGAATGAAAATTGTGTAGAATAATTAACGAATTGAATAGATATCACAAGCAGAAGCACCCGCTTCTCACCTGATTGACACATGTTTGTAGTTGACAGGTTGACCGTACATTTATTTTTTCATGCAAATGTTCGCAGTGTGGGTGTTTTATATGCCCACACTTTTTGTTTGCCTGTAAAACATACAACGAAATGGTCAAATGAATTGTGAACTCAATTCAAAATCTCATGGAGGTGGCTCACTATTAGCAAAGATCAATTAGTTAATGAAGGTATTCGTGCGCGTGAAGTTCGTTTGATCGGACAAAATGGCGATCAGCTTGGGATTAAAACCCGCCAGGAAGCTCTGGAAATTGCTACGAAAGCCAATCTTGACCTTGTGTTAGTTGCTGCAAATGCAAAACCACCTGTTTGCCGAATCATGGACTATGGTAAGTTCCGATTCGAACAGCAGAAGAAGGAAAAAGAGGCACGTAAGAATCAAAAAATCATTAGCTTAAAAGAAGTTCGGTTGAGCCCGACAATCGATGAACATGATTTTAACACGAAGCTCCGTAATGCTATCAAATTCCTTGAAAAGGGAGA
Organism: Bacillus sp. FSL P2-0069; assembly: GCF_038593315.1. NCBI lineage: Bacteria > Bacillati > Bacillota > Bacilli > Caryophanales > Bacillaceae > Bacillus > Bacillus sp. FSL P2-0069. The sequence continues at coordinate 2,504,715 of NZ_CP151984.1, read as the reverse complement.
TAAAGTGAAAGCTTCTATCCGCTTTAAAGGCCGTGCGATTACGCATAAAGAAATCGGACAGCGCGTGTTAGACCGTTTCTCTGAAGCTTGCGCTGAAGTAGCAACAGTAGAAACAAAACCTAAGATGGACGGACGCAGCATGTTCCTCATGCTTGCACCAAAAGTCGAAAAGTAAAGTAACAGAGGGAGGAAACATCCAATGCCAAAAATGAAAACTCACCGCGGATCTGCTAAACGTTTCAAAAAAACAGGTTCTGGTAAACTTAAACGTTCTCATGCGTACACAAGTCACTTGTTCGCTAACAAATCTACAAAGCAAAAACGTAAATTGCGTAAGAGTGCAATCGTAAGTGCTGGAGATTTCAAACGTATCAAACAACAACTTGCAAACATTAAGTAATTTGGAATAGGAATCATAGGAGGGAATTACAATGCCAAGAGTAAAAGGCGGAACTGTGTCGCGTCAGCGTCGTAAAAAGGTTCTTAAATTAGCAAAAGGTTATTTCGGTTCAAAACATAGATTATACAAAGTAGCAAACCAACAGGTGATGAAATCTGGAAACTACGCTTTCCGTGACCGTCGTCAGAAAAAACGTGACTTCCGTAAACTATGGATCACTCGTATCAACGCTGCAGCTCGTATGAACGGTCTTTCTTACAGCCGTTTAATGCATGGCTTAAAGCTTTCTGGTATCGAAGTAAACCGCAAAATGCTTGCTGACCTTGCTGTGAATGACCTAAATGCATTCAATCAGCTTGCTGATGCTGCAAAAGCACAACTAGACAAGTAAGTTCTATAAAAGATCATTCCTTCGAGGGGTGATCTTTTTTTCTCTTCATGTGAGGTGAAATGAATGAATATGGCTTTGATCCTGCTGCTTATTTTGGTGAATGGCTATGGCTTTTTTCTCATGGGTGAAGACAAACGCCGGGCCAAAGCACATAAATGGAGAATTTCAGAGGCGCATTTATGGAGTGCTGCGGTTCTTTTTGGCGCTGCCGGGTCGTATCTAGGAATGCAGTATTTCCGGCATAAAACAAAGCATCCTGCCTTTCAAATCGGCATGCCTTTATTAATTATTTTGCAGTTGATCCTATTGGGATATATCCAAGTTATTTGAAAAAGGAGCAGACGCCATTAGGACGGCGTGTCTGCTCCTTTTTTTTGTTTGATTTTTTTTATGGGCTGATCCCAATCAATTTTTGTTTGAGGATAACGCTCGATAATGTTTTCCTCCAGTTTTTCAAAGTCTTCTAATGTAAATTCACTCAGCTTCTCAGGTGACTCCGTCCAAACGTAAATGGAGTGGACAAACAGAGGATGATCCTTAGAAGGAACATGCTTCTCCCCTTCAAACAAGACACCTTTATAGACGAAATTAAAATTTTTGCGCGCATTTTGCTGTTCGTCCATAAAATAAAAGCCTTCTTTTAATTGTGCTTGTTTCAGCTTTCTTCTCGGATTTGAGAAGAATTTTACCGCCATGTAGAAGATGTAGACAAGCAGTGCAACAAGAGCTAGTCTCATGAGGATTACAAACATGACAGGATGCACCTCCAATACCGTTATCTGATGTACTACGAATGAAAACGCCAAAAGGTTTCAACTTTTTTTTAAAAAATATTTCGTAAAACGAAAAAATATTCATAAAAAGATCGTATTGAACGAAAGAGGTTTTGTATAATAAGAATGCACCATGAAGATAAAGGAGGATAAATGGAATGACAAAGCTCGATCAAACATTAACTATGCTGAAAGACCTAACGGATGCAAAAGGGATTCCAGGAAATGAACGTGATGTCAAAAAAGTCATGCAGACATACATAGAATCATATGCAGATGAAGTCTCTACAGACCGCCTTGGCAGCTTGATCGCTAAAAAGGAAGGAAACGCTAACGGACCTAAAATTATGCTCGCTGGTCACTTAGATGAAGTAGGATTCATGGTGACAAAAATTGATGACAAAGGCTACATTCGTTTTCAAACAGTCGGCGGCTGGTGGTCACAGGTCATGCTCGCCCAGCGTGTCACCATTGTGACGAAAAAGGGAGAGATCACAGGGGTAATTGGTTCAAAGCCACCACACGTCTTGTCACCTGAAGCTCGTAAAAAGTCAATTGAGATTACGGATATGTTTATTGATATTGGGGCGTCAAGCAAAGAACAGGCAATGGAGTGGGGCGTGCTGCCTGGAGATCAAATCGTTCCTTACTTTGAGTTTACAGTCATGAATGATGAAAAAATGCTCCTTGCAAAAGCATGGGACAACCGCATTGGCTGTGCAGTCGCCATTGATGTCATGAAAAATTTGCACAATGCTCAGCATGAGAATATTGCTTACAGCGTCGCAACTGTCCAAGAGGAAGTAGGCCTGCGCGGAGCTAAAACAGCAGCGGCTACGATTCAGCCTGATATTGGATTTGCCATTGATGTAGGTGTAGCAGGAGATACACCGGGCATCACTGAGAAAGAAGCAACTAGCAAACTTGGCAAAGGCCCAACGATTGTTGTATTTGATGCTTCAATGGTCTCTCATAAAGGACTTCGTGATTTTGTTGTCCAAACAGCTGATGAACTGAACATTCCTTATCAATATGACTCAATGCCTGGCGGCGGGACAGATGCTGGCGGTATTCATTTAACAGGCCATGGTGTTCCATCACTATCTATCGGAATTCCGAGCAGATATATTCATACCCATGCCGCAATGATTCACCGAGATGATTATGAAAATGCAGTGAAGCTTTTAACAGAAGTGATCAAAAGACTTGATCAAAAAACCGTTGAACAGATTACGTACGGTTCTTAAGTAAGAAAGCCTTTCCTCAGTACAGGGGAAAGGCTTTTTTATTGAATTTCCCAGGAAATGAACGGTGTGTTCAAAGTGAGTCGAAAGAACTATTTTTGGTAAAAGAAGAGAATGTTTCCTAGTGAATAAGGCACGTGTGATCGAGCGTTTATTTTTGTAAGATGAAAGCAATAAAAAGGACAGAGCCATAGAATGCCCTGTCAAAAGAGAGTTTATGGAAGTAGGTGAAGCTATCTTAAGAATAAACATATTATTCTTATTTGTCAACTTGGTTTTAAAAGAAAGAAAAATCAATCAATTTATGTTATATTTGTAACAAATTGTTTATACAAAGGGGATGGTTAAATGAATGCGGTTACAATTGTAATAGGATCTATGTGCATTTTAGCGATTGCCTATCGTCTTTATGGCACATTTATGATGGTCAAGGTATTAAAGGTCACAGATGATCATCCTACACCGGCTCACACGCTAGAGGACGGGAAAGATTATGTGCCGACAAATAAATGGGTCACATTTGGGCATCACTTTGCTGCCATTGCAGCTGCTGGTCCGTTAGTGGGTCCGATTTTAGCCGCTCAATTTGGGTATTTACCTGGTCTCCTTTGGCTTTTAATTGGAGCAGTCATAGGCGGAGCTGTACATGATCTAGTCGTCTTATTTGCATCGATGCGAAAAAAGGGGAAATCATTATCAGAGGTAGCGAAGGAAGAGCTGGGACCTGTTGCCGGGTTTTGTACAGGGCTTGCGATGCTGTTTATTATTACAATCACAATGGCAGGTTTGTCTATGGTTGTGCTTCATGCTTTAGAACGTAACCCTTGGGGGACATTTGCAGTTGGAATCACGATTCCGATTGCGATGGGGGTTGGTCTGTATTATAAAAAAACAGGCAATTTAAAGCTGGCGACATCTGCGGGATTTATTTTGCTGATGTTTGGGGTATTCCTTGGTCCAAATATTCAAGGAACGGCACTAGGTGATTTTTTAACACTTGATACAAATACGCTTGCTCTTGCCCTGCCAATCTATGCCTTTTTTGCTGCGGCTCTGCCAGTTTGGCTGCTGCTTGCACCGAGGGACTATTTAAGTAGTTTTATGAAAATTGGTGTATTCATTGCGCTGATTGCTGGTATCTTTGTCGTGAATCCGTCCATTCAATTCCCCGCGTTTACAGAGTTTGTGAATGGAGGAGGACCTGTATTAGCTGGTCCTGTCTGGCCATTTATTTCGATTACCATTGCTTGCGGTGCCATTTCTGGTTTCCACGCATTTGTTGGTTCAGGGACAACACCTAAGATGCTGGACCGATGGAGTGATATGAAGCCTGTTGCGTTTGGCGCAATGCTTGTGGAATGCTTAGTTGGGATTATGGCTTTAATTGCGGCTACTGCTCTGCATCCAGGAGATTATTTTGCGATAAACAGTACACCAGAAGTGTTCCGCACACTCGGTATGAGTGTCGAAAACCTTCCGCAGCTGAGTAAGGAAATCGGCCTTGACTTAGAAGGAAGAACGGGTGGTGCCGTAACATTAGCGGTAGGGATGGCGTATATCTTTACGGGGATTCCGTTCTTTAGTCATTTGGCTTCTTACTTCTTCCAGTTCGTCATTATGTTTGAGGCTGTCTTTATTTTAACTGCTATTGATGCGGGGACACGTGTGGCACGCTATTTGATTCAAGACTTCTTAGGTGAAGCATATAAACCGCTTAAACGAACTGACTGGATACCTGGTTCGGTGTTTGCAAGTGCGCTTGCTTGTTTTATGTGGGGATACTTACTTTACTCAGGGGACATCGGGTCTATTTGGGCGCTGTTTGGGGTTTCAAATCAGTTAATGGCCTCGGTTGGGTTGATCATCGGGGCAACCGTTGTATTAAAAATTGCAGATAAAAGACGATATATGCTGACTTGTTTAATTCCGCTTGCTTACTTATATGTGACGGTGAATTATGCAGGCTATTGGATGGTAGCAAATGTATATCTCAATCCTGAAGCATCCGGTTACAGCGTGCTGAATGCGGTACTGTCGATCATCATGCTGATCTTAGGTTTTGTGATTATTGTGTTTGCGATAAAAAAATGGGTCGAAATCTGGCGTGATCCAGCGCTTCGAATGGAAACGCCTATCACTGGCTAAATGAAAAAGGCCGGTTTGCTTATATAAGCAAACCGGCTTCTTTTATTGCTGCTGCTGAGGCTTTAAGCCTTGCTCTAATGTTTCAAGGATCTCATTTTTCTCGTTTTCTGATGCTTCTTGCCATAGCACTTCGAACAACACGCCAAGGCCTGGCAGCATTTTTTCCTCGCCGCTTTGAATAGCATCTAAAATCGTATGTTCAAGCTGTTCTTGATTATGGCCAGTAATGTTTTGAATGACTGCGCCTCTTAAATTAAAATCCATTGCCCACACTCCTTTTTTGATGGTAATAGCCCTATTCTGTCTCAAAGACAGGTTTATTATGTAGGGTGCATGAGATATAATAAATTCATGATAATTAAAGGAGTTAACGTCGCTTGAAATATATAGAATCAGCTAAAAACACAAACATTAAACAGTGGAAGAAGCTCCATACGAAAAAAGAACGAACGAAAACGGGGCTGTTTCTCGTTGAGGGAATACATTTAGTCGAAGAAGCATTAAAGAGCGGGATCGTGAAGGAATTAATGGTCACCTCGCCCGATATGCTTCCTTCTCATATCCAGCCTGACATTGAGCTTTATGAACTGAGCGAAGAGGCCTTTTCTGCCATGACAGAAACGGAAACGCCTCAGCACATTGCCGCAGTCTGTACAGTTCCTGTTTTTGAAGAAAAGAAGGTTGAACGAATTCTTCTATTAGACGCAGTGCAGGACCCGGGGAATTTAGGCACACTCATTCGAACAGCAGATGCCGCTGGTCTTGATGCTGTGATCTTAGGAGAAGGAACAGTTGATGCGTTTAACGGAAAAACGCTCCGTTCGGCACAAGGGTCTCATTTTCACCTGCCTATCTTAAAGCAAACTCTTCAACAGGCGATCACCGAACTGAAAGAACGAGGCATACCTGTATACGGGAGTGCCTTAAAAGATGCGAAAGAGTATAGAAGCGTAACGGCAGAAGGTCCGTTTGCATTAATTGTTGGAAATGAGGGAGCAGGTATTGATCCAGCGATTCTGCAAATGACAGATCAAAATTTATATGTGCCAATGTATGGGCAGGCAGAATCATTAAATGTCGCTGTTGCAGCAGCTGTTCTTGTCTATCATTTGCGCGGATAGTGTTGCATCAAGTGCTCATTTTCACTATAATGAAACTAATATTTTAAAAACCATGATAGAGGAAGATTGTTTCAAGAAGCGGCCTTTTAGGGAGAATGCATCGTAGACTGAAAGTGCATTTAAGGAATGCTGAAACAGGAATTCACCTCTGGAGTTGTCACCGGGACCGCAGGCTTTGCGTAAAGGTGAACCGGATTCGTTTGATTCCGTTATGTCAATGAAGCTTATTCGCACATGCATTTGTGCTTAACAAGGGTGGTACCGCGACCACAACTCGTCCCTTCTTTTATGGAGGAACGGGTTTTTTTATTGTCTTCAAACGATCAAACAGCCGTTTATCCGAGCGGTTTTGTATATCAAAAGGAGGATTACACTCATGCAAGAAACGTTAAAACAGCTTGAAACAGAGGCGATAGCGAAGGTTGAAGCAGCTAGCTCGCTCAAAGAGGTCAATGACATTCGTGTTCAATACTTAGGGAAAAAAGGACCGATTACAGAAGTACTTCGCGGAATGGGCAAGCTCTCCGCAGAAGAAAGACCGAAAATGGGTGCACTTGCTAACGAAGTAAGAGAGCAGATTGCTGGTGCCATTGCTGAAAAAAATGAACAGCTGGAAAAAGAAGAAGTGAAGAAAAAACTTGCGTCTCAAACGATCGATGTTACTTTACCGGCAAGTCCAATCAAAATGGGAGCAAGACATCCATTAACGATTGTTGTCGAAGATATTGAAGATTTATTTATTGGCATGGGCTATACCGTTGAGGAAGGTCCTGAGGTAGAAACGGATTATTATAACTTTGAAGCGCTGAATCTTCCAAAGGAGCATCCGGCACGTGATATGCAGGACAGCTTCTATATTACCGAAGATACACTGATGAGAACACAAACATCACCAGTACAAGCACGTACACTTGAGAAATATAAAGGACAAGGTCCTGTGAAGATCATCTGTCCTGGGAAAGTATATAGACGTGACAGTGATGACGCGACTCATTCACATCAATTTATGCAAATTGAAGGGCTTGTCGTCGATCACAATATTAGCATGAGTGATTTAAAAGGAACACTGGAGACAGTCGCAAGAAAAATGTTTGGTGAAGATCGTGAAATTAGACTGCGTCCAAGCTTTTTCCCATTCACAGAACCATCTGTCGAAGTCGATGTGTCTTGCTTTAAATGCGGCGGGAAGGGCTGCTCTGTATGTAAAGGAACAGGCTGGATTGAGATTTTAGGTGCAGGAATGGTTCATCCGAATGTCCTGAAAATGAGCGGGTTTGATCCAGAAACTTACCAAGGCTTTGCTTTTGGAATGGGTGTGGAACGGATCGCGATGCTGAAATACGGCATTGATGATATTCGCCATTTCTACACAAATGACATTAGATTCACAAAGCAATTCAAGCAGGACTAAGAGGAGGAAATCAACATGTTTGTTTCATATAAATGGTTAGAAGACTATGTCGATTTAGAAGGCATCAAGCCGGCTGAATTAGCAGAAAAAATCACAAGAAGCGGAATTGAAGTGGAAGCCGTTGAATATAAAGGCGAAGGCATCAAAGGAGTTGTCGTTGGACACGTCATTGAACGTGAACAGCATCCGAATGCAGATAAATTAAACAAATGTCTTGTTGATATCGGCGAAGAAGCACCAGTGCAAATTATTTGCGGGGCTCCGAATGTGGAGAAAGGACAGTATGTGGCCGTCGCAACGGTGGGCGCAGTCCTTCCTGGCAACTTTAAAATTAAAAAAGCAAAACTGCGCGGTGAAGAGTCTCATGGCATGATTTGTTCTCTGCAAGAATTAGGCGTAGAGAGCAAGCTCGTACCAAAAGAATATGCAGAAGGCATCTTTGTTTTCCCGAACGACGTGAAACCAGGAGATGATGCCCTTCAAGCACTTCAATTAGATGATGCGGTGCTTGAGCTTGGCTTAACACCAAACCGTGCCGATGCCCTGAATATGCTAGGTGTCGCTTATGAGGTTGCGGCCATTTTAGGAAGAGACATCAAGCTTCCTGATACAGCACATGACACTTCTTCCGAAAAAGCAGCAGACTATATTTCTGTTAAAATTGAGGATCAAGAAGCGAATCCACTTTATGCAGCAAAGATCATTAAAAATGTAAAGGTTGGACCAGCACCGCTTTGGATGCAAACAAGATTGATGAATGCAGGCATTCGTCCAATTAACAACGTTGTGGATATTACAAACTTTGTACTGCTTGAATACGGCCAGCCGCTTCATGCCTTTGATTATGACCGCTTTGGTTCAAAGCAGGTGGTCGTTCGTAAAGCGTCTGACAGCGAAATCATTCAAACACTCGATGAGCAAGAGCGTACATTGTCATCAAAGCACCTTGTCATCACGAATGGAACGAAAGCACACGCGGTAGCAGGCGTCATGGGCGGCTTTGAATCAGAGGTACGGGATGAGACGACGACGATTCTTTTAGAAGCGGCATATTTCAACGGTCAAACAGTCCGTCAAGCATCTAGAGACTTAGGGCTTCGCAGTGAATCAAGCACACGATTTGAAAAAGGCCTCGATCCGCAGCGTACGAAACCGGCAGCAGAAAGAGCAGCTCAATTGATCAGCATGTATGCAGGCGGTGAAGTGCTAAGCGGTACAGTTGAGGAAAATCACCTTGAAGCAAGTATGAATGTCATCCACGTATCAACTGAGCGTGTGAACAAGGTGCTTGGAATGAGCATTTCAAAAGAAGATATGATTCAGATTTTCAACAAACTAGGATTCACAGTGGGCGAATCAAATGATGTTCTTGTCGTAACAGTTCCTTCCCGCAGAATGGATATTACGATTGAAGAAGACCTCATTGAAGAAGTGGCAAGATTATATGGATACGATAATATTCCATCTACACTGCCTAGGACAGCTGGCACCGTTGGCGGCCTCACGCCATACCAAGTGAAGCGCAGAAAGGTGAGACGTTTCTTAGAGGGGGCAGGACTTTCTCAAGCGATTACGTATTCATTGACGAATCAGCATAAGTCCACAGCTTTTGCACTGCATCCAGCCTATGAAACGAGACTTTCTCTGCCAATGAGTGAGGAACGCAGTGTGCTGAGACAAAGTCTTCTGCCAAACTTACTTGATTCTGTTGCATATAACTTGGCAAGACAAGCTGACTCATTTGGATTTTATGAAACGGGCTCTGTTTTTTTAGCAGAAGCTGAAGGGGCAAAACCAGTGGAAAAAGAACATGTCGCTGGTGCGCTGACAGGCTTATGGCATAAAAATCTTTGGCAGGGCGAGAAAAAAGCCGTCGATTTTTATGTAGCGAAAGGAATTGCTGAAGGATTGTTCGAAAAGCTTGGTGTGTCAGACCAAATCACTTATGTTCAAGCAGAGCGTGATGGTCTTCACCCAGGGCGAACTGCAGATGTTCACTTAAATGGTCAAGTCATTGGCTTTGTTGCCGCACTGCATCCAGTCGTTGAAAAGGAATTGGATTTAAAAGAAACGTATGTCTTCGAGTTTGATTTAACAGATGTAATGACATCTGAAACGAAGGATATGAAATATACAGCGATCCCGAGATTCCCTGCTGTGACAAGAGACATCGCACTTGTTGTCGATCAGCATATCTCAAGCGGACAGCTGGAGCGTGTCATCTATGAAGCAGGCGGTCATCTACTCACAGACCTATCTGTATTTGATGTGTACGAAGGGGAACATATGGAAGAAGGCAAAAAATCTGTTGCATTCTCTCTTCAATATTTAAATCCTGAACAAACGTTGACCGAGGAAGAAGTCACAGCTGTTCATACAAAAGTTTTGAAAGCACTAGAAGATACGTATCAAGCCGTCTTACGCGGTTAAAGGAAAAAAAGCTAGGACCTCATGGGCTCTAGCTTTTTTTATAGCATTTTTTTCGCTTTTTGTGTGTTGGCAAAATGCAGCTTTGTAAATTGACGTAAAGCATCTTCACCGTGCAGCTTGATGAGCTTGGCGGCGGCCTTGTCTACATGAGGACCGGCTCCTTTTGGGATGTCAAAGCCTGCAGCCTGTGATAATTTGTCCATTTCAATTAAAAAGGCGTACCTTGCGATAATGGAAGCTGCAGCGACTGACAAATGGATGCCTTCTGCTTTTGTACTAAAATACGTCCGCTCCCGGATGATTTTTTTCCCGGCAAGATGCTTGAAATAAATCCCTGGTTCTGCAAATTGGTCAATCAAAATGGCTTCAGGCTGCTGTCCGTCCAGTTTTTCTAGCACAGAGGTGATGACTTGGTTATGAAGCAGTGCCTTCATTTTTCCTTGACTCATGCCCTTTTCCTGCATCGTATTGTACTTTTCATTTCGGAGAACGAGAAGGCTGAACGGAATGGTTTTGATGAGATCCTTGGCAATGTTGATAATTTGCGGGTCCTTTAGCCCTTTTGAGTCTTTTACGCCAAGCTCTTTCATTAAAGCAAGCTGGCTGGCATCAACATAGGCCGCACAGACTGTGATCGGTCCGAAATAATCACCTGTACCTACTTCATCTGAACCGATGACCGACATGGAAGCAATGCCGGGCGGCGGACTGTATTTTGTAACAGCAGGTGATTTTTGACTTTTCGTATCAGCTGCTTGCAAGTGGCTGAATTGACTGGCTTCAGCTTCTGCCTTTTGTCCTTGAAACAATACTTTTCCAGATCGATAGGCTGTAATCGTACAGCCAGGGACTTTTGCTTGAAAGAGGGCGCCTGGTGGCAAATTGTCTGTTAAATGCTGCGCATACGCGCTCTTCATTTTTTTAAGGTCTTCTGATGTTGCTTTTAAAACGGATTGGGGCACAGTGGATAACTCCTTTTTACCTTGATATCATTGATTTCTAAAGTGTACCATAACAGGGAAGGGCTCGTCTTTCCATTCAATGTCTAAACATGTTATGATAGAGACTAGGATTCTCGTGGAATGGAGGAGAAACGTTGTCTGACGGCGGTAAAACGAAAACAACAGTTGAGATTTACGGACAGTCCTATACGATCATCGGACAAGAAACGAAGATGCATATGCGACATGTTGCGTCAATTGTTGATGATAAAATGAGAGAAATAAATGAAAAAAATCCATACCTTGATATAAACAAATTAGCTGTACTGACAGCAGTCAATGTCGTCCACGACTACTTGAAATTAAAAGAGCAATACGAAAAATTAGAGATTCAGCTAAAAGAAAAGGAATGAAATTACCGTGATCGATATCATCATTTTGTTTTTGCTTCTTATGGGAACGCTTGTCGGTCTAAAGCGCGGGTTTATTCTTCAATTTATTAAATTGATCAGCTTTGTTGTTTCTATCTTAGTGGCTTCTATGTTTTATCAGTCACTTGCACCACAGCTTACGTGGATTCCGGCACCTAATTTTAGCGGCGGTCAACCGCAGCTCGCTTTCTTTAGCGGGAATCTAGAAACAGCTTATTATAATACCATTGCGTTTATCATTCTGTTTATCTTGACTAAAATCCTGCTCGCCATCATTGGCGGATTGCTCACAACCATTGCAAGTATACCTGTGATTAAACAGGTGAACAAACTGCTTGGCGGTGTTTTAGGATTTTTTGAAACCTATTTATTTGTGTTTATTCTATTGTTTGTGGCTGCACTACTTCCAGTAGATGCGCTGCAAACAATGATGAGCAAATCAATGTTAGCAGATGTGATCGTAAACAACACCCCTTACCTGTCCGGTCTTGTCAAAGACCTATGGTCGACGTATGGAGTTTAAAAACTTCTCCTTTTCTGGAGAAGTTTTTTCTCATTACATGACAGAAAGTTGTAGGATGAAGGGAAAGTTTGTATATTTATATAGGAAGATGCCAAAGCGGCTGGAGGATGAGAGATGAATAAAAAAGATATTATCAAACTTCTTGAAACAATTGCAGTATATATGGAACTAAAAGGAGATAATCCTTTTAAAATTTCTGCCTTTCGTAAAGCAGCAGCGGCACTGGAACAAGACGACCGCAGCCTTTCTCAAATAGATGATTTATTAGCATTACCCGGCATTGGAAAAGGAACCTTTGCTGTGATCACAGAGTATATCGAAAAAGGACAATCAGAAACACTCGAACAATTAAAAAAGGAAGTGCCTGAAGGGCTTGTCCCGCTCTTAAAATTGCAAGGGCTTGGCGGGAAGAAGATTGCGAAGCTTTACCAAGAGCTTGGCGTCCATGATGCACAGTCATTAAAAGAAGCATGCGAAGCGGAAAAAGTACAAGCGCTTGCAGGCTTCGGTAAAAAAACCGAAGAAAAGATACTCGCCGCTCTTGAGGAGGCTGGAAAACAGCCAGAACGACTGCCAATTGGCTTTGCATTAGATGTGGCAGAGCGGATTGATCATGCGCTTGAACAGATGAAGGGGATTCTTCGTTTTTCTAGAGCTGGCAGTTTAAGACGTGCACGAGAAACTGTCAAAGATTTAGATTATATCATTGCGACCAGCGATCCTGAACAAGTCAGAGAGCAGCTCGTTGCACTTGATGATGTCAAAGACGTCATCGCAAGCGGTGATACGAAGGTATCTGTCATTCTTGCCCTTGATTTTGAGATCAGTGTAGACTTCCGGCTTGTGACAACAGACCAATTTGCAACAACGCTGCACCATTTCACTGGCTCAAAAGATCACAATATTCGCATGCGACAGCTGGCGAAGGAACGCGGAGAGCGTATTAGTGAATATGGTGTGGAAACAATTGAAACTGGAGAAGTCAAAACGTTTGAAGACGAGGCCGCTTTTTATGCGCATTTTCAACTTCCGCTCATTCCGCCAGAAATTCGTGAAACCGGAGCGGAGATTGATACGTATAAAGAAAGTATGCAATTTGTAGAGTTAAAAGATATCAAAGGCGACCTTCATATGCACTCAACATGGAGTGACGGCGCATTTTCTATTCGCGAAATGGCAGAGGCATGTATCGCAAAAGGCTATGAATACATGGCGATTACAGACCACTCGCATTATTTAAAAGTAGCAAACGGTTTAACAAAAGAACGTTTACGTCTGCAAGCAAAAGAAATTGACAAGCTGAATCAAGAATTCGAGCATTTTCACATTTTCAAAGGGGTCGAAATGGATATTCTCCCGGATGGATCATTAGATTATGATGATGACTTTTTAGCAGACATGGATTTTGTCATTGCGTCTATCCACTCGAGCTTTTCTCAGCCGGAAGAAGTCATTATGGAGCGCCTTGAAAATGCCCTGCGGAATCAGCATGTGGATTTAATTGCACATCCAACAGGCCGTTTGATCGGCAGACGGGACGGCTATGCCTTAAATATAGATCAGCTCATAGAGCTTGCGAAGAAAACGGGAACTGCACTAGAGCTCAACAGCAACCCGTCAAGACTGGATTTAAAAACAGAGCATTTAATGAAAGCAAACGAAGCAGGTGTGAACATCATGATCAATACAGATGCGCACAATATCGCCATGCTGGATCATATGGAAGTTGGTGTAACAGCTGCAAGAAAAGGCTGGACACCAAAAGCAAATGTCGTGAATACTTTTTCTCTAAACGAGATCAAAAAGTTTTTAACGCGTGACAGGTAGTCGTTAGGAGGCTGGACCATGCTGCAACAAAAAGTGTTAGCATCATTAGAATTTCATAAAGTAAAAGAAAAAGTCATGTCCTATACCGCATCCTCATTAGGAAAAGAAAGAGCGCAGGATTTAACGCCGCTGACGGATATAGAAACCATTCAGCATTTGCTGGAAGAGGTAGCAGAAGCACAGGATGTCATCCGCTTAAAGGGATCGGCGCCATTTGGCGGGCTGACGGATATTAGACGCGGGGTCAAACGGGCAGAAATCGGCAGTACATTAAGCCCATCTGAGCTCATGGAAATTGCAGCGCTGTTATACACTGCGAAAAATATGAAGCACTTTCTCACGTCCCTGTATGAAGATGGTGTAGACATACCTCGCCTTCATACATATGCAGAGACGCTGATATTACTGCCTGAAGTCAGAAAAGAAATCGAAAGCTGTATTGGTGATAATGGAGAAGTGCTTGATCACGCAACTCCGGCGCTACGAACAATACGTACGCAATTACGTTCATTAGAATCAAAAGTTCGAGATAAATTAGAATCCATGATTCGCTCACAATCTGCTTCAAAAATGCTGTCAGACACGATTGTCACCATTCGTAATGATCGGTTTGTGATTCCGGTAAAGCAGGAGTACCGCTCGAATTACGGCGGAATTGTTCACGATCAATCATCATCTGGGGCAACCCTTTTTATTGAGCCGCAAGTGGTCGTGGATTTAAATAACACCTTGCAGCAAACCCGTTTAAAAGAAAAACAAGAGGTCGAAAAGATCCTCCAAATGCTGACAGCGAGCGTGTCAGAACACATTGAAGAACTGCTTCACAATGTAAAGGAGCTTCAGACGTTAGATTTTATTTTTGCTAAAGCCAAATATGCAAAGGCTGAAAAAGCCACAAAGCCTGCTGTGAACGATCAAGGGGAGATTTATTTAAAGCGGGCAAGACATCCTCTATTGCCTAGGGATCAGGTTGTGGCAAATGACATTGAGCTCGGCAAAGATTTTTCAACCATCGTTATTACTGGCCCAAATACAGGGGGTAAGACAGTTACCTTGAAAACGCTTGGTCTTCTTACGCTGATGACGCAGGCAGGCCTTCATATTCCAGTTGAAGAAGGCTCGGAAGTGGCTGTATTCGACCAAGTCTTTGCTGATATTGGAGATGAACAATCTATTGAGCAAAGCTTGAGTACGTTCTCATCTCATATGGTCAATATTGTAGATATCTTAAAGAATTTGACATCTAACTCACTCGTGTTATTTGATGAATTAGGGGCAGGAACAGACCCTGCAGAAGGTGCCGCGCTGGCCATGAGTATCTTAGATGAAGTGCATCAAACAAATGCACGCGTCATCGCAACGACCCATTATCCTGAGCTGAAGGCTTACGGATATAACCGGGAAGGTGTCACAAATGCGAGCGTGGAGTTTGACATTGAAACCTTATCACCAACGTACCGCTTGCTCATCGGTGTGCCCGGACGAAGTAATGCATTTGAAATTTCTAAACGTCTTGGGTTGCCAGATCACCTCATTGACCGTGCAAAAGCGGATATGCATGCCGAGCATAATGAAGTAGACCAAATGATTGCTTCATTAGAAGACAGCAAGAAACAAGCAGAAGAAGAGCTGCATGAGACAGAAGTCTATAGAAAAGAAGCAGAAAAGCTTCATAAAGAATTGCAGAGACAAATTCTTGAATGGAATGAGCAAAAGGACAAACTGCTTGAAGAAGCTGAAAAAAAAGCGGCAGAAAAAATTGAACAAGCCTCAAAAGAAGCAGAAGACATCATTCAAGAGCTTCGTTCGATAAAAAATGAGCATCGATCATTTAAAGAACATGAACTCATCGATGCGAGAAAGCGTCTTGAAGAAGCAGTCCCTGAGTTTGACCGGAAGAAAAAGCCAGAGCCGGTGAAAAAAGCAGCAAGACAGCTAAAATCAGGCGACGAAGTGAAAGTGCTCACCTTCGGGCAAAAAGGAACGCTGCTTGAACAAACAGGTGACAAAGAATGGAGTGTCCAAATGGGCATTCTGAAAATGAAAGTAAAAGAAAAAGACATGGAATTTATCAAATCAGCACCTGAATTTAAGCAGGAGAAAGCCATTACGGCAGTCAAAGGAAAAGACTATCATGTATCGCTTGAGCTTGACTTAAGGGGAGAGCGTTATGAAAATGCTTTAAGCAGAGTCGAGAAATATTTAGATGATGCTGTCTTAGCTGGTTATCCGCGTGTGTCAATCATTCACGGAAAAGGAACTGGCGCCCTTAGAAAAGGGGTTCAGGAATTACTGAAACAGCACCGAAGTGTGAAAAATGCTCGTTTTGGGGAACAAGGCGAGGGAGGATCAGGCGTTACCATCGTCGAATTAAAGTAAAAAGGAGAAAACGCATGAAAGCCTTTTGGGAAAATGAACTTGTGGAAATTGCCGCCTATTACAGCGTGGCCGTCCTATGTCTTGTCTTATTTCTAACCATTTTTGAACTCGTTACCTCCTATAAAAACTGGGAAGAGATCCAGCGGGGGAACTTAGCTGTTGCCATGGCAACAGGCGGAAAGATTTTTGGGATTGCGAATGTGTTTCAGCATTCTATCGCACAGCACAATTCCCTTCTGCAAATGATTGGATGGGGCGTATACGGCTTTGTGATGCTGCTTGTCAGCTATTTCATTTTTGAATTTTTAACACCACGATTTAAAGTAGACAAAGAAATTGAGAATGATAATAGAGCGGTCGGGTTTATTTCACTCATTATTTCAGTTGGGCTGTCTTATGTAGTAGCAGCCGGCATTTAAGGAGACGACATGGAAAAGCTAGCAAAAGTATTAATCGTAGTTGCCTGCACTTTTGCGGTCATTGGTGCCGTTTACATGTTCCTGTGAAATGAAGAAGACAAAGTGAGAAAGCTGTCAGGGATTCCTTGGCAGCTTTTATCTCACCAGAAGGCGGTGAATCACATGAAGCAAATTCTGCAAAAAGACGAACTCATAAAGCGAATTGATACTTGTCTCCAAATGACTTCCCTGCCAAGAGACATATACGAACCGTATATTGCACGTCCATTTCAAACGACTGGATTTTTTGATGATTTGAGCCCTTATATTCAAATCGATCCGAGTGGCTATATTCTTATTCAATATGAACGAGGAATCCAAATGCTGCATAAAAGAACAAAAGCGGCGGATGAAGTCATTTACTGGATTTTAGAAGACACAATCTTTCTTACAGTCTACATAGATATGATGAGGCAGTATCAAGTCGACAACATCCAGACGCATTTACCTAATGACCCGAGTATCCATCAACAGATCGTGGAGAGAGTAAATGAGTCATTTCGTGCAATCGGTGGATTATATGAACAGTGGCATCATGAAGGAAAAAGAGCATCGATCGAAACACCGGCAAAGAAGTAAAGATGCCATGGAACCAAGCTCTATTTGAAAAAAGAAAACTGCCTTAAGGAAAAGTTTGCTATAATAAAATAGTACGAAAGTTCAGGAAGGAGGGTTTTTATGCAGTCAGATAAACGTTGGCTTCTGCATTACCCGAATCAAATTCCCCACGAACTCACCATTCCAAATGAGACGTTACAATCTTACTTATTCAGCTCCGCAGAGGCTGCACCTGAGCATACAGCCATTCATTTTCTAGGAAAAAACATCACCTATGAACAGCTCCAGGAAGAAGCATTGAAACTAGCTGGTTACCTGATGAAAATTGGCGTGAAAAAAGGCGACAGAGTAGCAATCATGCTGCCAAATTGTCCTCAATCTGTCATTTCTTATTATGCTGTTTTAATTGCAGGCGGCATCGTTGTTCAAACGAACCCGCTTTATACGGAGAAAGAACTGGCATATCAAATGGAGGACAGCGGCTCAAAAGTGCTGATTACACTGGATTTATTGTATCCAAAGGCCTATAAAATGAAAGCGCTGACAAGTATGGAGCACTTGATCATCACCAAACTGCAGGATTATTTACCATTTCCGAAAAACATTCTGTTTCCTATCGTCCAAAAAAGAAAAAATAAAATGGTCATCCAAGTAGAGAAAAGCGAGACCATTCATCACTTCTCACAAATTATGAAAGAATCGTCAGAAGAACAGATTCCGGCGCTTGCCTTTGAACCGAAAGAGGATGTCGCTGTTTTGCAATATACAGGCGGAACGACTGGTTTACCAAAAGGGGTCATGCTGACGCATGAAAATATTTTAGCGAATACTGAAATGTGCGCTTCTTGGATGTATAAAACGACAAGAGGAAAAGAACGAATCCTTGGCATCATTCCGTTTTTTCATGTATACGGAATGACGACCGTATTAAACCTTGCTGTGAAAGAAGGGCATTCAATGATTCTCCTTCCGCGATTTGACGCAGCTGATACCCTCAAAACGATTGAAAAACAGAAACCGACACTCTTTCCAGGTGCACCCACCATGTATATTGCCTTGCTGCATCATCCGAACATTGAAAAGTATGATCTGTCGTCCATCACTGCATGTTTAAGCGGCTCGGCGGCTCTTCCTGTTGAAGTCAAACAGAGCTTTGAGAAATTAACAGGAGGGCGTTTAGTTGAGGGGTATGGTCTTTCAGAAACTTCGCCAGTGACCCATTCTAACTTTTTATGGGGAGCGAACAAAACAGGCAGCATTGGCTGTCCGTGGCCTGGGACAGACGCAGGCATTTATTGCGAGGAAACGGGTGGCCTTAAAGAGCCGTATGAGCACGGAGAAATTATCGTCAAAGGGCCGCAAATTATGAAAGGCTATTGGAATCAGCCAGAGGAGACAGCAGCTGTATTAAGGGACGGATGGTTTTTCACTGGAGATATTGGGTATATGGATGAGGACGGTTTTTTCTATATCGTTGACCGGAAAAAAGATGTCATTATTGCGAGCGGTTATAATATTTACCCAAGAGAGGTCGAAGAAGCCCTTTATGAGCATGAGCTTGTACAAGAAGCCGTTGTCGCAGGCATACCAGATCCTTATAGAGGAGAAACAGTAAAAGCGTTTGTTGTGCCGAAAAAGGATGCTTATTTAACAGAGGATGAACTCGATCGCTTTGTCAGAACGAGAATTGCTTCATTTAAAGTACCGCGCGTGTATGAATTTAAAGAATCACTGCCTAAAACGGCTGTCGGAAAAATTTTGCGCAGAGTATTAATTGAAGAAGAAAAAAGAAAGCAAGCTTCATCATCTGAGACACCTGTCGATCAATTGAAGAAATAACGACCTTCATCATCCGGTCGAGCGGCCGGATGATTTGAATGATGACAGTCTGCTCTGGTATGATAAAGGTTGAAAAGAAAGAAGAAGATCTCTTGACAAATCACCCGTTTCTTTTTAACATAAAGTTATGAATGAATGCTCATTCAATTTAGAAAGGGACGAAGCACATTGAAGCAGAAAAGACCGAAGTACATGCAAATTATTGATGCAGCAGTTGTGGTGATTGCGGAGAACGGCTATCATCAATCACAAGTTTCAAAGATTGCGAAACAAGCAGGGGTGGCAGACGGAACCATTTATCTTTATTTCAAAAACAAAGAGGATATTCTCATCTCATTGTTCAAAGAAAAAATGGGACAATTCATCGAACGGATGGAAACAGATATCCAAAAGAAGCCATCTGCCAAAGAAAAGCTTCTACTGTTGATTGAGGAGCATTTTCGCATGCTGGCGCAAAATCATCATTTGGCTCTTGTGACACAGCTTGAACTCAGGCAGTCAAACCTTGAGCTGCGGCAAAAAATCAATGAGGTGCTAAAAGGGTATTTAAATATGCTCGAGTCGATTTTAACAGAAGGAAAGAAAACAGGAGAATTTAGACAAAATTTAGATGTCCGCTTAGCGAGACAAATGGTATTTGGGACGATTGATGAAACCGCAACAACATGGGTTATGAATGATCAAAAGTATGATCTGCCTGCACTCGCAGAAAATGTACATGATCTGCTGTTAAACGGAATACATCAATCCTAAAGACAATGTGAAAAAGGATGATTGACATGGAAAAAATACTCAGCTTACATCATGAAGGACAGACAGCGCTCATCACGATTCAGAACCCGCCTGCAAATGCCTTATCCTCTCAGCTGCTCACTGAGCTTAATGACATGTTCGATGAGCTCGAACAGAATGAAGAAGTAAGAGCGATTGTGATCCACGGGGAAGGCAGATTCTTCTCAGCAGGTGCTGATATTAAAGAATTTACGACTTTACAGGAAGAGTCTGATTATGCAAGCCTCGCTGATAGAGGACAGCAAGTCTTTGAACGGATTGAACAGTGTCCAAAGCCAGTCATTGCCTCGATTCACGGAGCAGCATTAGGCGGAGGCCTTGAGCTTGCCATGTCTTGTGATATCCGAATCGCAACAAAAGATGCGAAGCTTGGACTGCCAGAACTAAATCTTGGCATTATTCCAGGATTCGGCGGCACGCAGCGCCTCCCGCGCTACGTTGGTTCTGCTAAAGCACTTGAAATGATGGGAACAGCTGAACCGATTACAGGTGAAGAAGCATTTACGTGCGGCCTTGTTACAAAGCTGGCAGAAACAGAGGAAGAAGCGCTCGAAGCGGCCAAAACACTTGCGGGGAAATTTGCGGCAAAAAGCCCTAAATCACTTGAATATGTGCTTGATTTATTGAACGCAACAAAACTGTATTCATATGACGGCGGAATGAAACTGGAAGCCAAAAAATTTGGTGAGGTTTTCCAATCAAATGACGCCAAAGAAGGCATTCAGGCCTTTATCGAAAAGCGCAAACCGAACTTTAAAGGGGAATAAAGGATAAGTACGACACAAGGGGGAGAAATAAATGAATATATTTGTTTTGATGAAGCGTACGTTTGACACGGAAGAGAAAATTTCGATTCAGTCTGGTGCAATTCAAGAAGATGGAGCAGAGTTCATTATTAATCCTTATGACGAGTATGCCATTGAAGAAGCCATTCAGCTTCGCGATGAGCACGGGGGAGAAGTGACCGTTGTGACAGTTGGCGGTGAGGATGCAGAGAAACAGCTGAGAACAGCGCTTGCTATGGGCTGTGACAGGGCCGTCTTATTAAATGTGGAGGATGACTTAGAAGAGTGGGACCAATATTCTGCTTCTACCATTCTTTATCACTATTTAAAAGACAAAGAGGCTTCCTTGATCTTAGCAGGGAATGTAGCAATTGACGGCGGCTCTGGACAGGTAGCCCCGCGTCTTGCTGAATTACTCGGTTTTTCATATGTGACTACGATAACAAGTATCCAAATTGACGGCGGCTCTGTATCGATTGAACGAGATGCAGAGGGGGATGTGGAAGTCATTTCTGCCGAACTCCCGCTTGTCGTCACAGCTCAGCAAGGACTCAATGAGCCTCGCTATCCATCATTACCAGGCATTATGAAGGCAAAGAAAAAGCCTTTAGAAGAATTGGAACTTGATGATTTAGATTTAGATGAAGACGATGTACCATATAAAATCAAAACAATTGAACGTTTCTTACCGGAGAAAAAAGAGGGTGGCAAGGTGCTGAGCGGCGAGCTTCAGGATCAAGTCAAAGAACTGACAGATCTACTCAGAAATGAAGCAAAAGTCATCTAAACATCCACTTTACGATATCACGAGAACAAGGAGGAGCTTGAAGATGAGTAAAAAAGTTGTTGTACTTGGAGAAAGTCGTGACGGTAAATTAAGAAATGTGACATTTGAAGCCATTGCTGCCGCTCACAAAGTGGCAGAGGGCGGCGAGGTCATTGGCGTGTTAATAGGGGATGACGTCAAAGGCCTAGCAGATGAACTGCTTTACTATGGAGCGGATCATGTCATGATTGTGGAGCATCCGCACCTTTCATATTATACGTCAGATGGTTTTGCGCAGGCGCTTCAAGCCATATTAGATCAGGTTGATCCAGATGCTGTGCTCTTTGGCCATACATCTATCGGAAAAGACTTGTCGCCGAAAATAGCCGCACGTCTCCAGACTGGCTTGATTTCAGATGCGATTGATGTAAGCGTTACCGGTGAACATCTTGTTTTCACTAGACCGATTTACTCTGGAAAAGCCTTCGAAAAAGTCATTTCGACAGACCGTCTGCTTCTAGCAACCATCCGGCCAAATAACGTGGCACCACTTGAGCGGGATACGTCACGAGGCGGAGAAGTCACACCAGTTTCTGTCGACATTCAAAACCTTCGGACGATCGTGAAGGAAGTCATTAAAAAAACGTCAGAAGGTGTAGATTTATCCGAAGCAAAGGTCATTGTTGCTGGAGGGCGCGGGGTTAAGAGCAAGGAAGGCTTTGAACCGCTGAATGAACTCGCTGAGACGCTGGGGGCAGCAGTCGGAGCTTCGCGCGGAGCCTGTGACGCTGATTATTGTGATTATGCTTTGCAAATTGGTCAAACGGGAAAAGTCGTCACACCTGATCTTTATATTGCATGCGGGATATCAGGAGCGATTCAGCATTTAGCGGGAATGTCTAACAGTAAAGTCATTGTGGCAATCAACAAAGACCCAGAAGCGGAAATCTTCAAAATCGCCGATTATGGAATTGTTGGTGACTTGTTTGAAGTGGTCCCGCTTTTGAATGAAGAGTTAAAAAAGATGAATATCCACTCGTAACGCTCATACACTCAGAATGCCTAGGTATTCTGGGTTTTTTTGTATGTGATCAAGAAGAAAAGGAGCGGTTGACAAGTGAAGGGGACAGTAAAAGTCAATGACGTGATTGGACGCATTTCTAAACACATTTATGGGCATTTTCAGGAGCATTTAGGAAGAGGAATTTATGACGGGATTTGGGTAGGAAAAGACTCAGAGATTGATCATATTGAAGGGATTCGTACCGATGTACTGAAGGCCCTTCAAGCATTACATATTCCGGTGCTGAGATGGCCGGGGGGCTGCTTCGCAGACGAGTATCACTGGGCAAATGGTGTAGGTGAGCTGAGTGAACGAAAGCCAATGGTCAACACCCATTGGGGTGGTACGGTTGAATCCAATGCATTTGGTACGCATGAATTTATGGCATTGTGTGAGCTGCTTGAATGTGAACCTTACATTTGCGGCAATGTGGGAAGCGGGTCTGTTCAAGAATTAGCCGATTGGGTCGAATACATGACATTTCCAAAAGGGACACCTATGTCAGACTGGCGCATTCAAAATGGAAAACAAGAGCCTTGGAAGCTGACCTATGTTGGTGTAGGCAATGAAAGCTGGGGCTGCGGCGGGAATATGACGCCTGAATACTATGCAGATTTATATAAACGCTATCAGACGTACGTAAGAGAGTTTGCAGGACAGCGTATTTACAAAATCGCCTGCGGCGCGAACTCTAATGACGTGAATTGGACGAAGGTATTGATGGAGCGGGCCGCACCGTGGATGGATGGGCTCAGTTTACATTATTACACCGTACCGGGTACATGGGAGAAGAAAGGATCAGCGACTGAATTCGATGAGGATGAATGGTTTATCACGCTGAAAAAGGCCTATGAGATGGAACGGCTTGTCGAAGACCATGGAGAAATCATGGATCGTTATGACCCAGACAAGCGAATCGGGATGATTATTGATGAATGGGGGACATGGTATGACCCAGAGCCAGGGACAAATCCTGGGTTTTTATATCAGCAAAACACACTAAGAGACGCCCTTGTGGCCGCACTCCATTTTCATATTTTTCATCGCCATTGCGAGCGGATTCATATGGCAAATATTGCTCAGACGGTCAATGTGCTGCAAGCGATGGTATTAACAAAGGATGAAAAGATGCTTCTGACACCTACGTATCATGTATTTCACATGTTTCAAGTGCATCAAGAGGAAGAAGCGCTTGAAGTGGAGTTCGTTTCACAGCCGTATGAGCGAAGAGGTGAAAAAATTCCTCAGGTCAGTGTGTCCGCCTCGCGTTCATCAGGTAAGATGCATATTAGCTACTGTCACTTGAATCCGCATGAACAAACAGAGATATCCCTTGCCATTGCAGGGATTGAAGAACAAACGAAAGTCACTGGACGTGTACTGACGGCTGATCGCATGAATGCCCATAATACATTCGATGATCCTCATTCTGTTCAGCCAAAAGACTTTCAGCAAATGGCTGTAAAGTCCGGCGAATTAACGGTGGAGCTGCCGCCAATGTCAGTGGTCATGATAACTGTGGACCTCGCTTAATTGCATATTTCGATGTTTGATGAGAAGAATGTTGGGGCATCATACATTGTAAATGAAGCGGAAAGGGTGTCATGTCATATGCTTAGAACCATTCTTATGATCATCGGTGCGATTGTTGTTATTGGTGCGATTATACGGTTTGTTTTTTAATTCATTTCCTAAAAAATGATTCGTAAGCATTTCATTCGCAAGTCACATTGGTAGATGCTATACTAAAAAGCATAATTTACATTGGAGGAATGAATAATGGCAATCGTAAAAGCTACTGACGCAACATTTTCACAAGAAACTGCAGAAGGTGTTGTTCTTGCAGACTTTTGGGCACCATGGTGTGGACCTTGTAAAATGATTGCTCCAGTTCTTGAAGAACTTGATCAAGAAATGGGCGACAAAATGAAAATTGTAAAAATTGATGTAGACGATAACCAAGAAACTGCTGGTAAATACGGCGTTATGAGTATCCCAACACTTCTTGTTTTAAAAGACGGTGAAGTTGTAGAAACTTCTGTTGGTTTCAAACCAAAAGAAGCACTTGCTGAGCTTGTCAACAAACATCTATAAACCGATCTATGTCCAAGCGGCATAATCATTGAAGCGGTTCTCGTAAAGACGAGAGCCGCTTTTCTTTCAACATGGTATAAAACAAATGTTCGTGATACACTAGAAGGAGTGAAAGAGGAAAACAAGGACGGATGAAAATATGAACAAACTAATCAAAGAAAAGCTGTCAGTCCTGCCGGATCAACCAGGCTGTTACTTAATGAAAGATAGACAAAATACGATCATTTATGTGGGAAAGGCAAAGGTTTTAAAAAATAGGGTGCGCTCTTATTTCACTGGATCACATGACGCCAAAACGCAGCGGCTTGTCAGTGAAATTGAAGACTTTGAATACATTGTCACCTCTTCTAATATCGAGGCGCTCATTTTAGAGCTGAATTTAATCAAAAAATATGACCCGAAATACAATGTTATGCTCAAGGATGACAAGACGTATCCATTTATAAAAATTACGAATGAACGCCATCCTAAGCTGATCGTCACCCGCAATGTAAAAAAGGACAAAGGGAAATATTTCGGTCCATACCCAAACGTACAAGCAGCTCGAGAAACGAAAAAGCTGCTCGACCGCTTATATCCACTGAGAAAATGCGCCACCCTTCCTGACCGCGTCTGTCTTTATTATCACCTTGGACAATGTCTTGCGCCATGTGTGTATGACATTTCCGAAGAAACGAATAAGCAGCTCGTGGATGAAATCACAAGGTTTCTAAACGGAGGACATCAGCAAATCAAAAAAGAACTCACCGAAAAGATGCAGGAAGCTGCTGAAAATTTAGAGTTTGAACGGGCAAAGGAACTAAGAGACCAAATCGCATATATCGACTCAACGATGGAAAAACAGAAAATGACGATGAGTGATTTATCAGATCGAGATGTCTTCGCCTATGCCTATGATAAAGGCTGGATGTGTGTCCAAGTTTTCTTCATCAGACAGGGGAAATTGATTGAACGTGATGTCAGCCTGTTTCCAATGTATCAGGACCCTGAGGAAGAGTTCCTCACGTTTATGGGGCAATTTTATGAAAAGAACAACCATTTTCTGCCGAAGGAAATTTTGGTGCCTGACAGTGTCGATCAAGAGATGATTGAGCAATTGCTTGAGACGAACGTTCACCAGCCGAAAAAAGGAAAGAAAAAGGATTTACTTTTACTTGCCCATCAAAATGCCAAAATCGCCTTAAAAGAAAAATTTTCGCTCATTGAGCGTGATGAAGAGCGGACAATTGGTGCGGTGAAACAGCTCGGGGATGCGCTTAATATTTATATGCCATACAGAATCGAGGCATTTGATAACTCAAATATTCAAGGGGCAGATCCGGTTTCTGCCATGGTCGTCTTTCAGGACGGAAAACCCTATAAAAAGGAATACCGAAAATACAAAATTAAAACCGTCTCAGGGCCAGATGACTATGCATCCATGCGTGAAGTCATTAGAAGACGATATACCCGCGTGTTAAAGGATGAACTGCCGCTGCCAGATTTAATTTTAATTGACGGAGGAAAAGGACAGATCAACGCAGCCATCGATGTGCTTGAAAATGAATTGAATTTGTCTGTCCCAGTCGCAGGTCTTGTAAAAGATGAAAAACACCGGACATCGAATCTCATGATGGGAGATACACTTGAAATTGTTGCGCTGGAGCGGAATAGCCAGGCTTTTTACTTATTGCAGCGCATTCAAGATGAAGTGCACCGGTTCGCCATTAGCTTTCACCGGCAGCTGCGCGGAAAAAATGCATTCCAGTCTATTTTAGACGATGTACCAGGTATCGGAGAGAAGCGTAAAAAGCAGCTCCTCAAACATTTTGGCTCTGTGAAAAAGATGAAAGATGCCTCTATCCAAGACTTTCAGGAGGCTGGCATTCCGAAACAGACGGCTGAACTTTTAATGGAAGCATTAAAAAAATAGATTGTACTTTTACCAAAAGTCTGTTAAGATGTGACTAATTTAATAAATGAACGTGTTGTTTGTTGAAGATAGAGGTGCGAACTTCAAGAGTAAGCCTTCGGAGATCGATGGGATCTAAGAAGAGGGCTGAAAGGGGAGCGTCGCCGAAGTGAATAAAATCCACTCATTTTATTCGCTGGCTGTACATTGAAGAAATGTAGGGCTGTCAAGAATTCATTTCTTGGAGGGCTATCTCATTGTTTGCATCGTTTAATGATGATTTTAAAGCAATGGGAGATTTGTTCTCTCATTGCTTTTTTATTTGCAGTGAGCGGACAGTCTCCAAAGCTGCCTCTTCTCTCACACGTGAACTTTTGAAAAAGGGTGGTAGACATGGGACTAATTGTACAAAAATTTGGTGGAACTTCCGTTGGGTCGGCAGAAAAAATTCGCAATGCCGCAGAGAGAGTGATCGCTGAACGCGAGGCAGGACATGATGTGGTTGTGGTTGTATCAGCGATGGGCAAATCAACGGATGTTCTAGTAGACTTAGCGAAAGAACTCACAGACGATCCAAGCAAAAGAGAGATGGATATGCTGCTCGCAACTGGTGAGCAGGTGACCATTTCATTATTAGCGATGGCGCTCCAAAGAAGAGGTTATGATGCCATTTCCTTTACAGGCTGGCAGGCTGGTATGAAAACAGAGCATGTACACGGAAATGCAAGAATTGTGGACATTGATGAATTAAGAATAAAAAAGGAATTAAGTGCGGGGAAAGTTGTTGTTGTGGCAGGCTTCCAAGGAATTGCAGATGACTTACATATCACAACTCTTGGCCGCGGCGGATCAGATACAACAGCTGTGGCACTGGCTGCCGCACTAAAAGCTGATAAATGTGATATTTACACAGATGTACCAGGCGTGTTTACAACCGATCCGCGTTATGTACCATCTGCGCGGAAACTTGCAGGCATTTCATACGATGAGATGCTTGAGCTGGCTAATTTAGGAGCTGGCGTTCTGCATCCAAGAGCTGTTGAATTTGCGAAAAATTATCAAGTCCCGCTAGAAGTCCGTTCTAGTATTGAAAATGAATCGGGTACGTTAATTGAGGAGGAATCATCCATGGAACAAAATTTAGTCGTCAGAGGCATTGCATTTGAAGATCAGATTACACGTGTGACTGTGTGCGGGCTTTCAAGCGGTTTAACAACATTATCGACCATTTTTACGACGCTTGCGAAACAGAATATCAATGTTGATATCATCATTCAGTCTGTCACAAGCACCAATCAGACGTCGATCTCTTTTTCTGTCAAAACGGATGATTTGTCCAAAACAGTTGAAGTATTAGAAGAATATAAAGGGGCGCTTGGCTACGAGCAGATTGAGACAGAAAGCAAATTAGCGAAAGTATCCATCGTGGGATCCGGGATGGTCTCAAACCCAGGCGTAGCTGCTGAAATGTTTGCTGTGTTAGCGCAAAAAGACATTCAAGTGAAAATGGTCAGTACGTCTGAAATCAAAGTCTCAACAGTGGTCGGCCGTGATGATATGGTCAAAGCGGTTGAAGCGCTGCATGATGCGTTTGATTTATCAAAGGTGAGCGCCGCTGCTCATTCTTAAAAAGGTAAAGAGGTGCTCTCATGAAAGAGGGTCGCCTCTTTTTTCTATATGGAATCGGCTGAAACGGGCGTAAACCCATTCATTAAGTATGCTATGATAGATGTAGACATATAAAAAAGGCGTGACCTGAAGTCCGCGCCTTTTATCAAGAGTATTAGCTAGGGTCTCTTAAATCCCATTTAACGGTTAAAATGACTTTCTCAGCACGCTTTTTCACTTGTTCATAGGATTCAGCCACGTGCTCATTCAGAAGCTGAATTTGTTCAGCAATAAAACCCGCTTCCATCTGAAAGCATGGCTCCTTTTGATAGGTGAGTCGATTTGATACTAGTGGACCTTCGAGCTCAAACTCAATTTCCTGTTTTTTCGAATGGACCATTGTGAGAGTCCCCCATCCGGCATCATGGAAAAATTCGGGGATCTTCTCCCATGACTCTTGAGGAAATTTACGAGCAAGCAGTTTACCCGCAAAATACATCATAGATGAATGGTCCTGACCAAGAATATCAGGCAGCAGAACTTCGCGTATCAGCTCGTAGGCAAATCCATTGACTTCAATTTCTTTTAGCTGTTCTAAGTTAGATTCAAATTTATTCATTGTACGGCTCCCCTCTTTCAACAATTTATTATAGCTTATGTGGGCATATGATGACAGAGTTTTCCCTGAAGTCTAAGAAATTCTTATTGTAGTAAAACGAATTTTGATTTAAAACTTTTAAATTTCGGAAAATTTTAATTTATGTACGCGGTTTCTTGACGCTTTTTTGACATAGGAGTAAAATGAAATTGTCAATAAATTTGAATAAAGTGCTTACAATTGAAAGAAGCGGGGGTAAGACAATTTTCAAGCAATTGCACTTTTTTTACTAGGGGGTAAAGTAATGTCGGGGAACAAAGAATTTTTTTATCGGAGATTGCATTCTTTGCTTGGCGTCATTCCGGTCGGTCTATTTTTAATACAGCACTTAGTGGTTAACCACTTTGCGACGAATGGACCTGAGGCGTTTAACAAAGCTGCACACTTTATGGAACAGCTTCCTTTCAGATATGCACTTGAGCTGTTCGTGATTTTCTTACCACTGATCTATCATGCTGTTTATGGGGTGTACATAGCCTTTACGGCACAAAACAACACGTCTCGCTTCAGTTACTTAAGAAACTGGCTGTTCAGACTGCAAAGGATTTCAGGTATTATCACATTGATTTTTGTCTCTTGGCACGTATGGGAAACACGAATTCAAGCTCAGCTTGGAGCTGAAGTCAACTATGACATGATGGCGAATATTTTAAGCTCTCCATTTATGCTAGGCTTCTATATTGTCGGCGTTTTATCTACTATTTTCCACTTTGCTAATGGCTTGTGGTCATTTGCTGTCAGCTGGGGAATTACTGTTTCACCACGCTCACAACGAATCTCCACATATGTGACATTAGGTATATTTATAGCGCTTTCATATGTAGGGCTAAGAGCAATTTTCGCTTTTGTTTAAGAGGAAATAGATTAGTAGAAGAGGGAGAGGGGCTACAATGAGTAATTCTAGCATCATCGTTGTCGGAGGCGGCTTAGCTGGTCTCATGGCAACTATTAAAGCAGCAGAAGCGGGAACAGCTGTTCAACTATTTTCAATCGTACCTGTGAAACGTTCGCATTCTGTATGTGCACAGGGCGGAATCAACGGAGCGGTTAATACAAAAGGTGAAGGGGATTCACCTTATGAGCATTTTGATGACACGGTATACGGCGGAGATTTCTTAGCCAACCAGCCGCCAGTAAAGGCAATGTGTGAAGCAGCGCCGTCCATTATCCATTTACTTGATCGTATGGGTGTTATGTTTAATAGAACACCAGAGGGATTATTGGACTTCCGCCGTTTCGGGGGAACACAGCACCACCGTACAGCGTTTGCTGGAGCTACAACAGGCCAGCAGCTATTATACGCACTGGATGAGCAGGTTCGCCGCTATGAAGTAGCAGGACTTGTCACGAAATATGAAGGCTGGGAATTCCTTGGCGCTGTTTTAGATGACGAGGAAGTATGCCGCGGGATTGTCGCGCAGAACTTGACGACAATGGAAATTGAATCCTTCCGTTCAGATGCAGTCATCATGGCAACAGGCGGTCCTGGAATCGTGTTCGGTAAATCAACGAACTCCATGATTAACACTGGATCT
Organism: Bacillus sp. FSL P2-0069; assembly: GCF_038593315.1. NCBI lineage: Bacteria > Bacillati > Bacillota > Bacilli > Caryophanales > Bacillaceae > Bacillus > Bacillus sp. FSL P2-0069. The sequence continues at coordinate 2,474,652 of NZ_CP151984.1, read as the reverse complement.
GCTGCGTCCATCGTCTATCAGCAAGGTGCGCATTATGCAAATGGAGAATTCATTCAAATTCACCCGACAGCGATCCCAGGAGATGACAAGCTTCGTCTCATGAGTGAATCGGCTCGTGGTGAAGGCGGACGTGTTTGGACGTATAAAGACGGGAAGCCTTGGTACTTCCTTGAAGAAAAATACCCAGCATACGGGAACCTTGTACCGCGTGACATTGCAACGCGTGAAATCTTTGACGTATGTGTCGAGCAAAAGCTTGGCATCAACGGAGAGAACATGGTATATCTCGATCTTTCTCACAAAGATCCAAAAGAGCTTGATATTAAGCTTGGCGGAATCATTGAAATCTATGAAAAATTCATGGGTGACGACCCGCGTAAGCTGCCGATGAAAATCTTCCCAGCTGTTCATTACTCAATGGGCGGATTATGGGTCGATTATGATCAAATGACGAATATCAAAGGTCTATTCGCTGCCGGAGAATGTGATTACTCAATGCACGGCGGAAACAGACTTGGTGCAAACTCACTTCTTTCTGCGATTTACGGCGGAATGGTCGCTGGACCAAATGCGGTGAAGTACATTAGCGGTCTTGAAAAATCTGCGGAAGACCTTTCTTCTGCACTATTTGACAGTGCCGTGAAGAAAGAGCAGGAGAAATGGGACAACATCCTCAGCATGGACGGAACAGAAAATGCGTACGTGCTTCATAAAGAGCTTGGAGAATGGATGACGGATAACGTGACAGTGGTTCGTTACAATGACAAACTCTTAAAAACAGATCAGAAGATCGAAGAACTAATGGAGCGCTACAAGAAGATCAACATCAATGATACCGCATCATGGAGCAACCAAGGCGCTGCCTTCACGCGTCAGCTTGACAACATGCTTCAGCTAGCAAGAGTCATTACGATCGGGGCTTATAACCGGAATGAAAGCCGAGGCGCACACTATAAACCGGAATTCCCAGAAAGAAACGATGAAGAATTCCTTAAAACAACGATGGCTACGTTCAAAGGGAAAAATCAAAAGCCTGCATTCCACTATGAGGACGTCGATGTATCGTTAATTGCACCTCGTAAACGAGATTACTCGAAGAAAAAGGTGGAGAAATAAGATGAGTGAAAAAAACACAATTCAATTCATTATCACACGTCAGGATACAGCAGATGGAAAGCCTTATGATGAGGAATTCGAAATCCCTTACCGCCCAAATATGAACGTCATTTCCGCACTCATGGAAATTAGACGTAACCCGGTCAATAAACAAGGTGAAAAAACAACGGCGATCAACTGGGACATGAACTGTCTTGAAGAGGTGTGCGGAGCTTGTTCCATGGTCATTAATGGAAAACCGCGTCAGTCATGTACAGCCTTGATTGACCAGTTAGATCAGCCGATCCGTCTTCAGCCGATGAAGACATTCCCGGTCGTGAGAGACTTGCAGGTTGATAGAAGCCGCATGTTCAACTCCTTGAAAAAAGTGAAAGCATGGGTGCCGATCGATGGCACATATGATCTTGGACCTGGACCAAGAATGCCTGAGAAAAAACGTCAATGGGCGTACGAGCTTTCTAAATGTATGACATGTGGTGTCTGCCTTGAAGCTTGTCCAAACGTGAATGATAAGTCTTCCTTTATGGGCCCTGCACCGCTTTCGCAAGTTCGTCTATTTAACGCACATCCGACAGGTGCGATGAATAAGTCAGACCGTCTAGAAGAAATTATGGGAGACGGCGGTCTTGCGAACTGCGGGAACTCTCAAAACTGTGTGCAGGCTTGTCCGAAAGGAATCCCGCTGACAACGTCAATTGCAGCACTTAACCGAGATACAACATTACAAGCTTTCCGTAACTTCTTCGGAAGCGATCACGCAGAATAACATCACATTCAGTCCTCTTTGCCAATCATGATGAGTGTTTACAAGAGGCTGGATGGAACACAAAATAAACGCCTCTTCCAATATGGGAGAGGCGTTTATTGATGAATAAGGAGATGATGAAGTGAGACTTCCATCATATATTGAGGAACCATTTGAAGAATGGAGAGCATCCTTTCGATTTTATGTCGAAACGACTGTCCGTTTTTCAGAAACGGATATGTTTGGCCATATGAACAATGTCACCCCTTTTGTATATTTTGAAGAAGCACGGATTGCCTTTTTTCAAAAAACGGGAATTGTTGATAAACGAATGAAACGAGTGAAAGAGACGATTACAGTCGTGGCAAACCTGCAATGTGATTACATCAAACAGGTGGAGATAGGGGAGCGGCTTCGTGTGTATGTAAAGCCAGAAAAAGTCGGATCAAGCTCACTCATCCTTCATTATTTAGGAGAAAACGAGCAGCAGGAACCATGCTTTACCGGCTCAGTCACCATGGTGCAAATTAATAAAGAAACAGGCGCACCTGTCCCATTTACAGAGGAAGAAAAAGAGACATTTCAAGCTCAACGAAATAAATAACATAGAGCCCTCATCATCGTGTAAGCTTCATTTTGTTATAATAAAAGGATCATATCAAGAAGAAACAAAAGGAGAACACATGAAGATTTTTCAATATGACACCATTGATAGTACAAATAATGAAGCAAAAAGGCTTATGCAAAAAGGAGAAAAACCTTCATTTGCTGTCTATGCACATCAGCAGACAGAAGGAAGAGGCAGGCTAGGCAGACCGTGGGAAACGCCTGCAGGGAATGTCGCTGTGACCATGACAGTTTTGCCGCCAGAAGAACTCTCCACCCAGTCAACGATCGCTCCGCTGACGGCACTAGCGATCTACGATGTACTCAAACCTCTCATCAGGGCTGAGGATCAGCTGGCGATCAAATGGCCAAATGATATTCTCATCAATGAAGCAAAGGTATCAGGCACATTGATTGAAGCGGACCGTACCGCCATTTATATCGGGGTTGGCATCAATGTGAAGACAAAGCCAGAGCATGTTCCGTACAAAACCATTTGCCTATCAGAGCTTACAGAGGTAAAAGCCGATCAGCTTGTGAAGGAACTTGCCGCCGCTTTTGAAAAATATCATACACGCTGGAAGAATGAAGGGTTTGAAGCACTCACTTCCCTCTATAACAAACGGTTATATCGTCTTCATAAACCGCTGCGGATCTCGTTAGACCGTGAAAAACAAACATGGGAAGAGGGCATTTGCTGCGGAGTCAACCGCTACGGTCATCTCCAGCTCAAAGATGAGAAAGGGCAGATAAAAGCTCATTCTGCCGGAGATATCGATGCACCGCTTCAGCGCGTAGACAAACCCTCGCATTCGTTGTCAGGACTGTGTTCCAGTGCTCACGAATGTCATATTCGCTCCGCTCCGGTTAGGGCTGCAAAGGTTTTCTATCACGCTGAAAAGAAGACAAAGGGCTAAAATCAAGATCATTTTAGCCCTTTGTCAACAATCTGAGCAGACGATATTCTCGTCTGCTTTAAGCTTCTCTTTTAATATGAGGCTGAATCACATAGTCTTGTTTTGTGAAAACAACTCCGTCTAGAATTTCTCTTGCGGTTCGAATGACTTTGACTCTGTTTTGAGAGATGTCAATTTCCGTTTGCATAATCCCGGCAGGATGCCCAATACGAAGGGTGTCATCTTGACCTTGGAACAGCTGAGAAGGAAGCGTTTCATCCAGGAAACAGCTGGCTGTCACGCAGACAGAGCCGGTAATGGCAAGTGCTTGGTGCGGTCTTTGCATTGATAGCATACGAACGATGATGTCCATATCTTCTGCTCGTCTCAAGATTCCATTTGTATCTACATAATCAGCAGGCTTGCTGATGAGCGCAAGCTTTGGAACAGCTGGAGACTGTAATGTGGCCATTTCTTTTGGTGCAAAATGACACATTTCAGCAGCAAGGGAACGAATTTCTTCTAAATCATCCAGTAATTCGTCTGTAAACTCTTCAGGCAATTCAGTTCCTTTTAATTGAATATCTTTCGCGCGAATAAAGGCAATTGGGTTTGCAATGTCAACGATCGAGATTGGAATCTCGCCAAACTTTGTTTGAATCGTATCAATTTTGTTTCCAGTTGGAAAGGTTTTACCTGTGACAGCGCCTTCAGGTTTCTCAAAGGATAAATAAATGGGAGAACCAGTTCCTTTTACGCCTGGAATTTCTGCCTGTCCTTCAAATTTTACTTCTCCATTTTCGACCTCGACCTCTGCCGTAATGACTTTATTTGTATTGGTATTGAGGATACGTACAGTCGTAATGGGCTCAACAGCTTGAACAAGTCCTTTAATGATCGCATACGGCCCAACGGCTGATGAGATGTTCCCGCAGTTTCCTTTAAAGTCGACATATCTCTCATTAATGCTGACTTGTGCAAATGTATAGTTCACATCCACATCCGGGCGTGTGGCTTTATCGATGATCGCCACTTTGCTTGTTAAAGAATTACCGCCGCCGATTCCATCGACCTGCAGCCGGTCAGGGCTGCCCATAATGTCTAATAGAAATGCTTCGAGCTCATCGTGTTCATATGGTGCATTGTTCGCGTGAATGAATACCCCTTTGCTTGTACCGCCTCGCATGATTGTGATTGGAACTTTTCTCATTACTCTCACCCTCAATTTTTAATAAACTGTTTATCTAACCAAAATGGTAAAGTATAATAAGAAATAAGTTAAATACATTATTTTAAGAGAAATCAATAAAATTATTTTATAATTAGTAAAAAAGGAGGACAAACAATGGATGAAAAAGATTGGCGGTTTTTAAAGGTACTTTATGAAGAAAAGAACATCACAAAAGCGGCAGAAAAATTATTTGTCTCTCAGCCTGCCCTAAGCTATCGTTTGAAACAGCTTGAAGAGGAGTTTGATATGAAGCTTTTCTTTAAAAGAAAACGAGGAATTGAATTTACATCAGAGGGCGAATACTTGGCTAAATATGCAAATGACATGCTCAAACAGCTGCAGCAAACAAAAGATGGCATGCTCAATATGCAAAAAAAGGTCAAAGGGACGATCCGGTTAGGGGTCTCAAGTAACTTTGCCCAGTATAAACTGCCAGAAATATTAAAAGAATTTTCTAAGCAGTATCCACATGTTCAATTTATGGTCAACACAGGCTGGAGCACAAAGGTAATGGATTTATTAGGAACATCAAGTGTGCATTTAGGGATTTTAAGAGGCGATTATGACTGGAATGGAGAGCGTTTTTTGCTCGATAAAGAGCGTCTTTGCATCATTTCAAAATCAGAAATCCAGCTAAAGGATCTCCCGAATCTGCCGCTCATTGACTATCATACAGACAGTTCATTGAAACGGCTGATTAACAGATGGTGGCAGGAAACTTTCACAATGCCTCCGCTTGTCACGATGGAGACAGACCGTCAGGATACATCAAAAGAGATGGTGAAGCATGGTTTAGGCTATGCCATTGTCCCAGAAATTTGCCTCAGACCAAGTGATGAGTTATTTGTAAAAGGTCTTTCGTATAAAGATGGACAGCCTGTTTTAAGAGATACATGGCTCATGTACCAGCCAGACTCACTTCATTTGTCTGTTGTGAAAGCGTTCATTGAGTTTTTAAGAAATCAGCAAGGTTGATTATAAAAGGAATTTATTGAATATACGAAAAAATCGATATTTTCATTATAAAAAAAGCTATTATATCCTTGAAATAGAAAGCGCTAACATATAGATCGCAAGTGCAAGGGGGCGCTTGCAGATCATGTAAAGAAGAGGATGGAGGGATATAAAGTGCTAGCTATTTTAGGGATCTTGATGGTCTTGACATTTACATTTCTCATTATGACTAAACGTATGCATCCGGTGGTGGCTCTAACCGTTGTACCTATCATATTTGCATTGATCGGTGGCTTTAACAAAGGATTAGGGGACATGATGCTTGATGGACTGAAAACTGTTGCACCATCAGCTGCTTTATTGTTATTTGCGATTTTATTCTTCGGTGTCATGCTGGATGCTGGATTGTTTGATCCTCTGATTAAACTCATTCTACGTATTGTAAAAGGTGATCCTGTCAAAATTGCTTTTGGGGTAGCGATTTTGTCTATGCTTGTTGCATTAGATGGTGACGGAACAACAACGTATATGATTACCGTATCAGCTATGCTGCCACTTTTCTTAAGAATTGGGATGAACCCATTAATTTTAGGAACAATTTCATTATTATCATTAGGAATTATGAGCGGAATGACGCCATGGGGCGGTCCGGCTACTCGTGCTATCGCGGCGCTTGGATTAGATGCAGGCGAATTTTTCATTCCATTACTCCCAACGATGGTTGGAGGCGGTCTTTTTATACTTTTTACTGCTTACGTACTTGGAAAAAAAGAAAGAAAACGGATTGGGATTGCAGAGATTCAGTACAAAGAAGAGCCGTCCATTTCTCCTGAATTGGCTGCGTCAATTGAGGATGGAGTAGCCGATATCAAAAGGCCGAATCTGATTTGGATTAACTTCTTCCTTACAATTGCTGTCATGGTCACACTAGTCCTGGATATCATCCCAATTCCTGTACTCTTCTTAATTGGATTTGTCATCGCTCTCATGATTAACTATCCAAAGGTTGAAGATCAGCGCGAGCGAATTTTATCGCATGCAGGAAATGCATTAACGGTTATCACACTTGTATTTGCAGCAGGAATTTTCACAGGGATCTTCTCAGGAACAAAGATGGTTGAGGCCATTGCCAATTTGGTCATTTACATGATTCCTGATTCCTACAGCTCATTTTTCCCGCTGATTGTTGCTTTGACGAGTATGCCATTTACATTTATTCTTTCAAATGATGCTTACTATTTCGGGGTGCTGCCGATCTTGGCTGAAGCCGGCGCAGCTTACGGGATTGATCCGGTGGAGATTGCACGTGCTTCTATCATAGGACAGCCTGTCCACTTACTGAGCCCACTTGTCGCTTCAACACTGCTGCTTGTCAGTATGCTGAACAAAGATATTGGTGATTTGCAAAAATATGCACTGCTATGGACCGTGTTAACTGCCCTTTTTACAACACTTATTGCATTGTTAACAGGCGCCATTTCAATCTTTTAAATACCACGCAAAAAAAGGACGATGTCTCGGGGAGGAGACTCGTCCTTTTTTGCGTGGATGAAAGCGTAGAAATTGGACGCTGATATGCGGGATTTCTTGATTTTAACGTCACCTACCTCAGGCACCCGGCATATGATATCTCGACTATACAGAATCCCATTCTATAGAGACTAGAGCTCTCACCTTAGCAAGGAGGGTTACAATACTTGAAGGAGAAAGAGTTTCAATCCAAGCCGCTATTAACCAAAAGAGAAAGAGAAGTATTCGAATTGCTCGTCCAAGATAAAACAACAAAAGAAATTGCAAGCGAGCTTTTTATTAGCGAAAAGACTGTTCGAAATCATATTTCGAATGCCATGCAAAAGCTAGGAGTCAAAGGCCGTTCACAGGCTGTAGTCGAGCTTCTGCGTATGGGTGAGCTAGAGCTCTAAAGTCAGCCGGTTTTCCTTCCATATCGGGAAGGAACCGGTTATTTCTATATGGTTTCCATGAGTCTCTTCTTGCATTTTCTTTGAAAAACGAGGAAAATAGACATGTACGTTTTAATCAAAGTGAGATGCTATAGTGAGGTATCAATAAAATGGAAACGAATGAATCAGGCCATGTTGCAGAGATTGAAAAATCATTACGCCACATTGCCGCAATTATTAAGCAAAAAGGCAGAGAAATCCTGAATCAATATACGATTACACCTCCACAATTCATCGGGCTTCAGTGGCTTTATGAATTCGGAGATATGACAATAGGTGAGCTGTCACAAAAGATGTACTTGGCTTGCAGCACAACCACTGATTTAATTGATAGAATGGAAAAAAGTGAACTTGTCGAACGGGTGAAAGATCCATCTGACCGCCGCGTGGTTCGCATTCATTTATTGCCTGAAGGCGAGCGGATCATTCAAGAAGTGATTGCTAAACGCCAAGAATACGTCAGTGAACTTCTAGGGGCTTTCTCAGAAGAAGAAGCCATCGTTTTCAACCAATCCTTAACGAAACTACAGCAGCAAATGAAAAGAAAATGAGGCGATTTTGTTGGATCAACCAATCGGCGTCATTGATTCCGGCGTCGGCGGTTTAACCGTTGCAAAGGAAATCATGAGACAACTGCCAAAAGAAAAAATCATTTATGTAGGCGATACAAAACGATGTCCATATGGCCCGCGGAAAGAAGAAGAAGTTCTTCAATATACGTGGGAAATGGCACACTACTTACTAAAACACCACCATATTAAAATGCTCGTCATTGCATGCAACACAGCAACGGCGATCGCACTGGATGAAATTAAAGCAACGCTTGATATTCCGGTCATTGGCGTCATTCAGCCTGGTGCCCGTACAGCGATCAAGGTGACAAACAACCAGCATATTGGCGTTATTGGCACTATCAATACGATCAAAAGCGAGGCATACAAAGAAGCGCTGCTGTCACTAAAAGCAGGTCTAACGGTTCAAAGTCTGGCGTGTCCGCTCCTTGTCCCATTTGTGGAAAGCGGTACGTTTTTAGATCAGACAGCAGAGGCAGTGGTGAAAGATTCCCTTGAACCGATGAAAGAAACAGGAATTGACACTCTTATTCTTGGCTGCACACACTATCCGATTTTAAAAGAGCCGATTCAGCGCTTTATGGGCAGTGATGTCAGCATTATTTCATCAGGAGATGAGACAGCGAGAGAAGCAAGTACGATTCTTTCATATAAAGGGCTGTTAAATACCTCTAAAGAAACGCCTGTCCATACATTTTACACAACAGGGCAGCAGCAAAATTTTCAAAACATCGCTCGTGACTGGTTTGGCTACCTGCCAGGGAAGGTCGAAACCGTGTCACTTGAACACATCTACCAGCAATAACCCGCTTCTATTTGAAGTGGGTTATTTTTTTATGAAAAGGGTCTAATCCTCTGGGGGAGCTCGTATACATAGTAGTACAAACTACTAGAGGAGGGTGAAGTATGCTGAAAAAAGGATCTACAGCAGCTGTTACGTGTATCGCGTCAGCCATGCTTTTGTCAGGATGCGGATTGTTTCAAACAGACCAAGCGAAAACAGAGATTGATCCACCACAAAACGTCACATATGTGAAAGAAAATAAAGAAGATAAACAAACAGCCAAAGAAGGAAAAGAAGAGAAGCAGGCAGATACGGTCATGAGAGAATTATATTTAATTGATAAAAACGGGTATGTCGTATCTCAATCCATTCCACTGCCGAAAAATGAAGGAAGTGCCAAACAAACCCTTGAATATCTCGTGGACGGGGGACCTATTTCTAACTTAATGCCGAATGGCTTCAGAGCAGTGCTGCCAGCGGATACGCGCGTATCTGTCGATATTAAAGACGGAACGGCGGTTGTCGATTTTTCAAATGAATTTAAAAACTATAAAAAAGAAGACGAGCAGCGCATTTTGCAATCTGTCACTTGGACGTTAACTCAGTTTGATTCCATAGCCAAAGTCAAATTGAAGATGAATGGACATGAACTAAAAGAAATGCCAGTGAACGGTACACCTATCTCAGATGATTTAAGCAGAGAAGACGGTATTAATATCCAGCACGAGGCTGCTGCTGATATGACAGCGACAAAGCCAGTGACGGTTTACTATTTAGCTGAATCTGATGAACAGACGTACTACGTTCCGGTGACCAAAAGAGCGCCAAAAGACGAGGATGATCCGATTACAGCAGCAATTGATGAGCTCGTCTCTGGACCAAGCAAAAAAAGCCATCTGCTTACAGACTTTGATCAAGATGTGAAGCTGAATGATGTACCAAAAGTAAAAGATGGCCATGTGACACTTGATTTCAACGAATCTATTTTTGGCAGTGCGGATGAAAAGAAAAAGGTTATTTCACAAAAAGTTCTTGATAGCATTGTGCTCACATTAACCGAGCTGCCGGACGTCAAAAGCGTATCTGTCAAGGTGAACGGCAAGGCTGAGCTTGTGAACGAAAAAGGAGCAGAGCTCACAAAGCCGGTTTCACGACCAGAACAAGTGAATACAGGTAGTTTTTAACGTCACACATTGATATAATGGAGAAAAAGAGGCATGCATATTCGCTGCCTCTTTTTTATTCCAAGCGATTAGAACGAGCTGAGGTTGTCAAAGTTAGTAGGAGAACCCCGCTGGCACTCGCGAGGAATGTATATCGTAACGGAGGTAAAACATGAGATTAGATGAAAGACAATATGACGAATTGAGAAAAATTGAAATAGAGGCAGGCTACATCACGCATCCAGAAGGCTCTGTCTTAATCTCAGCGGGAAATACGAAGGTGATTTGTAACGCATCGATCGAAGACCGCGTACCTCCTTTTTTAAGAGGAGAAGGAAAAGGCTGGATTACAGCAGAATATAGCATGCTTCCAAGAGCAACTGCACAAAGAACGATAAGAGAATCATCTAAAGGAAAAGTCACAGGACGTACCATGGAGATTCAGCGTTTAATTGGACGAGCACTCCGCGCAGTCGTTGACTTAGAAAAGCTTGGCGAACGCACCATTTGGATTGATTGTGATGTTATTCAAGCAGACGGCGGCACACGCACAGCATCCATCACAGGTGCTTTTGTTGCCATGACACTTGCGATTCAAAAGCTGCGAGCTGAAGGAGTCATCAAAGAAAACCCGATTACTGATTATTTAGCGGCGATATCCGTCGGAATTGATTCTCAGCAAGGTCTTCTGTTAGATTTAAACTATGAAGAAGATTCTTCTGCTGAAGTAGATATGAATGTCATCATGACAGGCGCTGGTCGCTTTGTTGAACTTCAAGGAACAGGCGAAGAAGCGACATTCTCAAGAGAACAGCTAAACGGACTGCTTGATTTAGCCGAAAAGGGCATCAAAGAATTAATCGAAAAGCAAAAAGCAGTAACAGGAGAAGTCATCGAATAAAGAGAAGGGTTTGATCAGGATGAAAACAGCCATCATTGCAACGCACAATGCGGGCAAAGCGAAAGAATTCAAAGCCATTCTTGAGCCAAAAGGATTCACGGTCAAAACACTAGCAGACATTGGCTTTACTGAAGAAATTGAAGAAACAGGACAAACCTTCGAAGAAAATGCCATCATCAAAGCGGAGGCCATTCAAGCCAAAGCAGGTGAAATGGTCATTGCAGACGATTCCGGTCTGTCGATTGATTATCTGGGCGGAAAACCTGGCGTGTATTCAGCGAGATACGCAGGTGAGCATAAAGACGATGCGGAGAATGTGGAAAAAGTGCTGAGCGAACTTCAAGGCATTGAAAAAGAAGACCGCACAGCCAGATTCAGATGTGCCCTTGCTGTCAGCATACCGGGAAAAGAAACAAAGACGGTAGAAGGATCAGTAGAAGGCTTCATCGCAGAAAAACCAATCGGCGAAAATGGCTTCGGATACGACCCAATTTTCATCGTCAAAGACAAAGACCAGACGATGGCCGAATTATCACCAGAGGAGAAAAACAAGATCAGCCATCGAGCGGTCGCGCTTCAAAAGCTTTCATCACTGCTAGACGCAAATGAATAAGGGGGAATGAAGCCATGAAGATACTCATCATTAGTGACAGTCATGGACTCACAGACGAACTTCAAACCATTGCCAAACGGCATGCGGCTGAAGTTGACATGATGATTCACTGCGGAGATTCAGAACTCGAAACGAACCACCCAGCACTCGAAGGATACAAAGTCGTCAAAGGAAATTGTGACTTTATGGGCGATTTTGAAGAAGAGCTCCTGCTCCCACTTGATGGAGGCGGAAAACTATTTCTCACTCACGGACATCTGCATGGCATCAAACAATCCTTGCTTCAAGTCTACTACCGTGCAGAAGAGCTGGGCGCAGACATTATCTGCTTTGGCCACTCGCACATTCCAGGCAGTGAACTGCTAAGAGGAAAACTCCTCATTAACCCAGGCAGCGTGCACTTGCCAAGAGTGCGAAAAGAGCGCAGCTATGCTATACTGACACTAGATGGAAGCGAAGCAATCGTACAGTTTTTCACGGACGAAGGTCAGGCCATACAAGACCTAGAAAACACTGTCACATTGGAAGGTATTTCATAAGGGTGCAGCATTTGCCCCTTATGAAAAAACTTTCGAAAAACCGTTGACTTTAAAGAACAATAGTAATATAATAAATCTTGTCGCTGAGGTAATACACCGCAGCACACTACATAACAACATGTCCCAGTAGCTCAGCAGGATAGAGCAACGGCCTTCTAAGCCGTCGGTCGGGAGTTCGAATCTCTCCTGGGACGTATAATAAATCGGGTGCTAAAGCCCGTCAAATCAACCTCTTATATCGTTTAGTGAAACGGTCAGTATAACGGTCATGTAAGAAATTACACCGTATATCGACTTACTAACGGTATAGGAGGTTTTTTAGTATGACCAAAAGAAATAAGCGATTCAATATATAAACCAACAGTTGAAGAATAAAAGGCATAGTTTAGTGCGATAACGTGAAAAAATAATCAGACATATAATAATGTTACTCGATAAGAATAATCTATAGCGTGTTATATACTTAAGTGTTATCTAAGGAAAGATATCACTACACGGTTGCCTTCGATTAGTAAATGCGTTTCAAAAAGGACATATAACAATCATTCTTTTGAATCTAAAAAAATTAGGCTTTTACATATAGGTATTAGTCTAAACAAGCAGGAAAATTAACCATATATATATTTATACAAATGGTCTTTTTATCAATGAGGAGGAGATATAAGTGAATAATAATTACGACTCTTATAGGCAGCAAGGAATGCGTGTATTTCAACACTATCAACCAGCTGGAGCGGGAACTGAATGGATTAATAAGAATGTTGATATTCTGATGAACAATGGTACATGTTTTGGTAATGTACGCTTTATAAGTGTAGACATGATTGCTTCTCCAGCAGGTCTACCAGCTACACCTAATGACTTCCTTTGGACATTTGACCAATATCCTCCAGGTGGTGGTGCTCCAATTAGAAGAAGAGTTAGTCCTATAGATGTTGCTCAAATTAATCAACCCGGAACGTTATGTCAAACTAGTGGAGGACATGGTGGAGGACACGGTGGAGGACATGGTGGAGGACACGGTGGAGGACATGGTGGAGGACACGGTGGAGGACATGGTGGAGGACACGGTGGAGGACATGGTGGAGCACATGGCGGCTGGTATGGTGGCTGGTAAGCTAGATAACACGGTGAAGTTTAATTAAATTCAACAAAAAGACTATCAAATAGATAGTCTTTTTTATATCTTTAAGTATATTAATTGGGGGGAGTTAGATTAAGAGGAAAATTTCGTGAGCTTTATTTTGATAAAGATGACGAAAAAATATGGAAAGAATCAATTGTTGTTTTAGATAAAAATGTTGAAGATGAATCTGATTTAATTGTTGCTCATAAGATATTAGATTTTTAGGCAAATACCAAAAATAATTAAAGAGAAGGGACCAATATAACTAAGATAGAACCTATACCCAATGTAGACATAACTTTTATCATGTCTTTTCTCAAAATAAACACCCCCACTTCCACCTGTTTTTAATTATATATAATCTATAAAGATGATTGGCAAATTTCATTTAATTATTTTATGAATCATTAAGTTTGCTTAAATCCTTAAAGTTTGGAGCTTTCACAAACAGACAGGGAGCTGCATAAACGACAGCTCCCAAGATGAGAGTTAATTTTTCTTTTTTCTGTAGTCTTTTAATAAGCTTGAAACCACTATAGTGCCGGGTAAAGTAATTAATAACATTTTGGGTGGCGTGCTTTTCTGTGACAATTAATGACATCCTAATTGATCCATTAAATAGGTATTTTAGATAGGTATTTTAGCTGATTTTAACATATGGAAATTTCACGAACAACATAAGGGGGATAGCAATCTACTTTAAGAGTTGACAAACGAAACTTGCTGATTTAATGGGGATTATTTCAATTAAACCTTTTATGTAATAAAATGTATATGATTTATACAAAGGGGTGAGATGGCGGTGAATCATTTTTTAACGGCAATCGTAGTGGCTATCATTGTGGGGATCATTGTATATGTTGCAGATGATCGTTTAAGCATGTGTCCGTTAATGCTGATTTTAGCAGTTACGATCTATATCGTAAGCAGGATTAGCGAAGTATTAATTAAGAGATACTCAAAAGAAAATAGTTAATAACACAGCCCTTCATTGGAAGGGCGTTTTTTAATTAACATTCCCTTTATTTTTACTAATGAAAAAGACATTGCAAAGGGGGGAAATATTAAAAGACAGAAGATGCATTCTCCAATTAAAAAATTAAAGTGTATAGTAGAAAGAGAAGATGAATCTAGTATTAAGTAGGAACTTGCATGATCAAATGGACAGATAGAAAGTGATTTCAGGGGATCAGTTCTCTGGTTATGGAGTTGATACTGGAAATGGATGTTTTATACATGATCATACTTTGAAATTTATCCTTAGTAAATGGACAGATTAAATGGTGGAAAAGTACATAATCCCAAACGTCCCAGAAAAACAATGAAAGGAATGGTCACTTGTACAACATCAATCCAAAACACCTACTTTATGAAAATGGAGAGACAACAAGTAGCCAAGAAGGTGATTAATTATTTGCTAAACAGCTAGGCCATATCGAGATCACGAGCGGTCATATCGTTGCCTGTGATCCTTTTGTTTCTGAAGGAGACCAATCGTTTACGAGGAAGGTTGCTCTAGGGAAATATCCTATTTTACTTGTGGTTAAGCGGTTGAAAAGCAGAGACGAACGCGTAGCCTATGCAATGATCAAGTTTACGAACGTACAAGCATTAGAATGGGGGCTTGCCACAAGAGCAGGTCAGGAACTTAAACATATGAAAGAAGACGAATTCTTCGGTTACGGTGTAAATACGGGTATGGGCTGTTGTATGGATGCGAAGGCGGCTTTATATTTACAAGCTTATGAGGATAAGCTGTATAAAGAGGACAATGATTTTTATCTTTACGAGGAATTTGAAGAAGCGCTTGCGCAACGGGATGTACCCAAGCTTTTGGAGGCTAGATGAAAACGGAGAACCAGCTTGCCTTGTGACGGATTTTTTTATCATGCAATGACAAGAAACCCATGAAATCATGGGTTCTTTTATTTCTCTAGTCAACCTAAATCAAGGTGCCACCAATTCAACTTTCATTCTATCAGGATCTTCAAAATAAACAGCGTAATGTTTATCGCCGCCTGCGAAGGGGTGTGTATCGGTATAAAGAATTTTAACACCCATGCTTTTTAACTTTTCAGTCATATCATCTACTTGCTGCCGGGAACTGGCATGAAAAGCCAGGTGGTTTAGACCTGCCCTGCGTCTATGATAGGGTATGTCCATAAATCGTTCCTCCGTTTGTACGAAAACGATATAAGTTTCTCCCAATTTCCAACTTCGACCGCTTTCCCAGGTTTGATACGGCTCGTAGCCTAACTCCTCTAAAAACCACCCCCAAAAAATAATCGAATTCTTTAAATTCAAAACATTTAGTTCAATATGATGAATAAGTCCTTTTGACAATAGAAGAACCCCCATTTAGAAGATTAATTATTATATGACTTAATGTAACTTAATTCAGATGAATATGGAACTCTATTTAATGGTTTAACTGTTAATGAATACATCTAAAGAAGAATATGCTGCTTCTCGACAGGTTTCAGCAATTTTAAGGCAAATTTAAGATCGGATTTCATTTCAAATTTATTAAATCTTTGTTACAATAAGACAGCTTTGCTCAAAAGAGACGTTCCAAGGTTCGACATTTTTTTAGTATTTCTTAAAAATTTTATGGTTTGATATGAAACTCTTTGATTGAGTCATGCGTCTCTATAAGTGTCAAAAGAAAAGAGGTTATCAATATGCTATTCAAAAAGCTATCAGAAAATAAGTCTGTAAAATGGATAGGATATACAAGCTTTTACTTACTTATTTTGCTATTATTGTTCTTTATTTACGGATTCCACACAGCAAATACGGGATCATTCATTTACAACGATTTTTAATTGGAGATTAAATTATGAAACTATTACAAACGATTCATGAATACCAGCAAACGAAACCAACACAGCCAGCATTTGTTTCTCAACATGCGTCGATCACATATGATGAGCTTTGGCATTTATCAGACCAAATGGCTGGTGCGATCGATGCAGTCGCAGCTGGCAGTGAACCTGTCATTGTATACGGTCATATGGAGCCAGAGATGCTGATTTCTTTCTTAGGCAGTGTGAAATCAGGCAGACCATATATTCCGGTCGATATCTCAATACCTGTCGAGCGCATCGTCTCTATCATTGAAAGCTCAAAAGCCAGTCTATTGATATGTGCAAATGAGCAGAATGTATTAGATGTAGAAGAGCACATTGAAGTGAAGAGTGCGGCATCACTTTTAGCACTTGAAAAAGAAGCACCGCCATCCACGCAGTGGGTTCAACAAGATGATGTTTTTTACATTATTTATACGTCTGGCAGTACTGGAAAACCGAAGGGCGTTCAGGTAACAGCCAATAATTTAGAAAGCTTTACAGACTGGATGTGCCGTGACTTCCCAATTGGTGAGGGAAGCACATTCTTAAATCAAGCACCATTTTCTTTTGACTTATCAGTGATGGATCTCTATCCAGCGCTTCAATCAGGCGGCACGCTTTACTGTTTAGTAAAAGATCTCGTCAACAAGCCAAAGGATATGTTTGCAGCACTTGGTCAATCTGACGTTGAAGTGTGGACATCAACACCTTCTTTTGTGCAAATGTGCTTAATGGACCCTTCCTTTACAGGGGAGCTTTTACCTGAGCTGAAAGTTTTCTTGTTCTGCGGTGAGGCGCTTCCTGTAGCTGTAGCAAGTGCACTTCTGGAGCGTTTTCCAAAGGCGCAGGTCTTTAATACGTATGGTCCAACTGAAGCAACTGTTGCAATCACATCGATTGAAGTCACGCAGGAGATTCTTGATCAGCACGATTCTTTACCAGTAGGCTATGCCAAACCTGATACAGACATCGTCATTTTAGATGAAGAAGGCAAGACACTTCCTGATGGTGAAAAAGGAGAAATTGTCATCGTGGGGCCAAGCGTCACGAGTGGCTATTTAGGTGAACAAGCCTTGACAGATAAAGTGTTCCTTGAATACGAAGGACGTCCTGCTTACCGTACAGGTGACGCAGGTGTGGCGCAAGATGGTTTAATTACGTGCCATGGCCGTCTCGACTATCAAATTAAGCTTCATGGATACCGGATGGAGCTTGAAGAAATTGAATATCATGTAAGCGAGACAACCTATGTCAATGCTTGTGTGATTGTGCCATTCCAGCCAAACGGTCATGTTGAGTACTTGATAGCAGCGATTGTTCCAGCAGCTCATTCATTTGAAAAAGAGTATCAGCTGACAAGCGCGATTAAGAAAGAAATGGCGGATTCACTGCCAGCGTACATGATCCCAAGAAAGTTTGTCTATCTTGAGCAGCTGTACATGACGCCAAACGGGAAGGTTGACCGTAAGAGAATCGCGAAAGAGGTTCTTCTATGATTCCGTTTAGTTCCTTCTTTTTCTTCATTCTAATTGGTATTCTTCTTTTGCCGACGATCATTCTTGGTCTTCGCGGCAAAAGAATGCAGGGCTACAACATGTTTGCAACGGTTGTGGCGCTGGCACTTATTTTCTCAAAGGATGCCCATGGCGCGCTGCTGCTCTTCTTGTTCACGGTGTGGCAAGTCTTCATCATCCGCCTGTACCTTGCATACAGGTTAAAGGCGAATCAGGCATCTGTTTTCTATGCAGCAGTGGTGGCATCTATTTTGCCGCTTGTACTGTCAAAGATTTTACCGTTCTTTTTAACTCATCAGCCGCACCAGCCGCCGCCAATGAACTGGCTGAGCTTTTTGGGGATCTCGTACTTAACATTTAAAGGTGTTCAGTTAATTATTGAGACAAGAGACGGCTTGATTAAGAAGAAAATTCCGATTCACCGTTTGGTCTATTTCATTGTCTTTTTCCCGACGATTTCATCAGGTCCGATTGACCGTTACCGCCGGTTTGAAAAGGATATGGATACGCCGCCTGAAAAGGAAGCATACAGTGATCTTCTATATGCCGGTATTCATAAAATTTTCATTGGCTTCTTATATAAGTTCATTATTGGTTATCTGATTCACACATATATTCTGATGAATATTCATCATATTAGCAGCAGTCACTTTGTTCAGCAGTTAACGTATATGTATGCTTACAGCATGTATTTGTTCTTTGACTTTGCTGGATATACAATGTTTGCTGTAGGTGTGAGTTATATTATGGGCATTAAGTCGCCAGAGAACTTTAATAAACCGTTTATCAGCCGAAACATTAAAGACTTCTGGAATCGCTGGCATATGTCCCTGTCCTTCTGGTTCAGAGACTACGTGTTTATGAGATTTGTGTTCTTTATGACTAAAAAGAAGTGGATCAAGAACCGAATGGCTGTATCAAATATTGGGTACTTTGTCCTCTTTCTATTGATGGGTGCTTGGCATGGCCTTGCCCTTCAATATATTATTTACGGACTATATCATGCAGTTGTCATGTCCGGTTACAATTTATTTGAGAAATGGAATAAAAAGCACAAGTGGTGGCCGGATAATAAGGTCACAATGATTGTGTCAATCATTATTACATTCCATGTGATTTGTTTCGGATTTTATATTTTTTCAGGAAAACCATTTCATCATTAATGATTAAGGGAGTAGAAAATTATGGAATTTAAAAATCAAGTATACGGTATTATTGCAGAGGTTTGTCAGGACGACGTTGTGAAAGAAAATCCAGAGATTGCGATTTTTGAAGAAGGTCTTCTTGATTCATTTGGTACAGTAGAACTGCTTATGGCAATTGAAAGTCAACTCGGAATCACTGTTCCGATTACAGAATTCGATCGTGATGTGTGGGATACGCCGAATCATATTGCTGAGCAGCTGGCAGAGATGAAGTAATGAAAAAGCGTTTTTTTGGGCCGCTTATTTTAGCGGCTGTTCTATTCATTGGTGTTCTTCTTGTACCAAATGCATGGCTCTCACACCTGATCCCAAAAGACAAATTACAAAAGTCAGCCACAGAATTAGATCCAGGGATGTTCCAAGGGCTCTATTTACAAGATGAAATGCTAAAAGATCCAACTTATTTGCCGATCTATGGATCTTCTGAACTATCACGTTTTGATCCATATCACCCTTCGAATTTCTTTCATGAGAATCCTCAAGGGTTTACACCTTATCTTATTGGAAAAGGTGGATCGCAATCATTAATTCATGCGATGAACTTCGCAGCGCATATGGATGAATTAAAAGGGAAGAAGCTTGTATTTATCGTGTCCCCGCAGTGGTTTGTGAAATGGGGATCTGACGAGAATCACTTTGCACCTAACTATTCAGCGCTTCAAGCACTTAATCTCGCCTATAATAAAGAAATTGACCCAACTGTGAAAAAAGAACTGATTAAAAGAATCATGAAGTTTAAAGCAGTCAAAAACGACATGGTGATTACAGAGCTTTTTAAAGCAGAGCTATCTGGGAACAAGTTCGCTTATGGCGCGATTTCTCCTATTGCGAAAATGTACTATGGCATGCTTCAAAAGAAAGACATGTACTATACGATTGGATCGGGGCATGAGCGCAAGCTTCAACCGTCTCCTTCAGTCAAAGGAAAAACATGGGCTGAGCTTGAAAAAGAAGCGAGCATTTTTGGTGCGAAAAGAGCAGGGGACAACCCGTTTTATATTAATCAAAAACTGTTTGACCACAAGCTGAAACCGATCATGAAAAAGATGAAGGATTCCCGTGAAGGTCATTCTTATGCGGAATCACCAGAATACAAAGATTTTCAAATCATGCTTGATATTTTAAAACAGGCAGGGGCAAAGCCTTTGTTTGTAACGATTCCTGTCAACGGAAAGTGGTATGACTACACCGGTTTTCCGAAAGAAGGCCGTACAGGTTATTATGAAAAAATCAATCGTCAAATTCGAGATAATGGGTATGAAGTCGCTGATTTGACTAAGCATGAGTACGATCCTTATTTCTTTAAAGATACGATTCATGTGTCTTATAAAGGATGGGTGTACATCGATAAGGCAATTGAAAAGTTTTACAAAGAGCAGTAGAATGCAGCAGCTTTCTGCTGCTTTTTGTTTGTCGAATCGGCGGATATCTTGTATAACTAAGGGTAAAGGGCTATGCTGTAGATGGAGGCGATATGATGAATCGTTCTGAGAAAAAAGAACTATTAAAGCGTTCGAAGAAGCATTTTAATGATCATGCCTTTTGGGAAAAGTTAAAAAAGACGGCACAAAAAGCTGGTGTCTCTCTTGTCTATGCTTTGCTATTGCTTTACTATACATTGCAAAAACCCGAAGTGCCGGTCAAAGCAAAGACCTTGATTATTGGAGCACTCGGCTACTTTATCCTTCCACTTGATCTCATTCCGGATACATTGGTTGGTGTCGGCTATACAGATGATTTAGGAGCCATTACATTTGCTTTGCTTCAAGTAGCAATGTACATTGATGATGATGTGAAAGGGAAAGCAAAAGACAGGCTGTCAAAATGGTTCGGCGAAAAAACCGATACGTCTTTGATTGATCAAAAGCTTGAGGATGGCGGTATGCCGTCTGTATAAAGAAAAGCCTCCGTTATTGGAGGCTTTTTTCTTTACCCTAAAAATTTCACGCAAACTGGATGAGGGACGGTAATGTCTGATTGTAAGACAGTGAGTCGTCCTGTTTCTTTGTCGCGTTTGTATAACACAAGATTGCTAGATTCTTGGTTTGAACCGACGAGGAATTCTTCTGTTGGATCAAGCACAAAATCTCTAGGCCAGTTTCCTTCAGAAGAAGCAATCTCGACAAGGCTTAATTGGCCGTCAGCGTCTGTTTTAAAAATCGCAATGCTGTCATGACCGCGATTTCCTGCATAAACAAATTGTCCGTCTGAAGAGACATGAATGGCACTTCCTTGATTGTTCTCCGTAAAATCGCTTGGAATGGTCGCGATTGTTTGGATCTCTTCAAAATGACCATCTTCAAAGTAACGAAGCACAATGACCTCTGAGCTTAGCTCTGTCATGACATATGCCACAGGTTTCGTTGGGTGGAATGTGATATGACGAGGTCCGCTGCCTGGCTTTGTTTCAAATGTATGAGCAAGCTCAAGTTTGCCGTCTTCTTTCTTATACGTATAAATTCCATCTGTTCCAAGGTCAACAGCCACTGCAAATTGTTCATCTGGCGTGAGACCCATAAAGTGAGTGTGCGGTTTTTCCTGACGATCTTCGTTAGGGCCAGTTCCTTCATGCTGCGCCTGTGAGAGCGTGCGGATCACTGAGCCGTTTTCAGCATCGATTTCATACATCTCTGCTGTCCCTTTATGATAGTTCGCTGTATACGCCGTTTTCGTTTGACTGTCCACGCTGACGTGGCAAGGAGAAGCTCCATCGGCAAGCTCTTGGTTGATGAAGTGAAGTCTGCCTGTTGTTGAATCAATTTGATACGCAGCAAGGCCGCCCTGTGATCCTTTTTTCACAACAGCATAAACAAACTTTTGATCCTCTGACACGGTTAAATATGTAGGATTTTCAAGCTCAGCAGCGACTTCTACTTGCTCAATCTGCTGCTTGTCCGTATTTAATGTAAACGTATAAACACCTTTACTGTCTCCCTTTGTATACGTACCGATATAACCTCTGATGTTAGCCATGTATTGCCCTCCTTCTATTAGATGCTCTCATTCTATCATAAATTCATAGGAAAACGCTTTAGAAAGGCATGCCAAAAGAAAAACAAAGCCAAAGAAATCTCACAATATTCATCAAAAATGTTGTGAAAAAATATCACAAAAGTTTTCTCAAAAGAAAACCGTTCATGTAAAGTAAATAAATTGAAGAAAAAATACAAAAAATTTTAAGTTTTTTCATTCCTTGTCTAGCAAAGGTGTAAGCGTATACATTTAATTTTGATTAGTCTAAATTGTCTAATAATTTTAAAAATGCTGTTGACACTGTATGGAAAGCGGCGTAAGATGGGTTCAACAAAAGCTAAACAAACACGCAGTGCAAGCGAGAGACACTTCAATATAAAGTGTCTGAAAATTCAACTACTTTTTGTTTGAAAGAGAGGGTGCTCACTGAAAATGGAAGACCAAAAGGAACAGTGGATCTTTTTAAACGATGAACTCGTGAAAAAAGAGGATGCGAAAATTTCAGTTTACGATCATGGCTTCTTATATGGCGACGGTGTTTTCGAAGGGATTCGCGTGTATAACGGAAATATCTTTCGAATGAAAGAACATTTAGACCGCCTGTATGATTCCGCTAGATCTATTATGCTGAACATTCCATATTCACTTGAGGAACTCACGGAAAAAATGATTCATACAGTTGAAAGGAACGGCTTAAAGGATGCCTATATCCGCCTTGTCGTCTCAAGAGGAGCAGGTGATCTTGGATTAGATCCTAACAACTGCGGGAGAGCCAATACAGTGATCATTGTAGAGCCGCTGGCCATTTTTCCAAAGCACCTATATGAAACGGGTATTGATATTGTGACGGTTCCAACAAGACGAAATCGTCCAGATGTCCTTAGCCCAAAAGTGAAATCATTAAATTATTTAAATAACATTCTTGTCCGAATCGAAGCCCATATGGCCGGTGTGAGTGAAGCGCTGATGCTCAACGATCAAGGGTACGTGGCGGAAGGTTCTGCAGACAACGTGTTTATTTATAAAAAAGGCAAGCTTTATACACCGCCAGGTTATATCGGCGCACTTGAAGGCATCACAAGAAATGCCATCATGGAGATTGCAGAAGACTTAGGCTACGAAGTGAAAGAAGAACCATTCACAAGACATGATGTGTATACAGCTGAAGAAGTATTTCTAACAGGAACCGCAGCCGAAGTCATCGCCGTTGTAAAAGTTGACGGCCGTACAATCGGTGAAGGAAAACCTGGGTTCCACACAAACAAACTTCTTGAACAATTCCGTAAGCGAGTAGTTGAAGAGGGAGAAAAAGTCGTTTTTGCAGATGAAAACATTCATGCAAGTTAAATAGATATCGATAAACGTTGAAGAGGACTAGTAGCTTTAGAGTCAGTATCTACAGAGAGCCGGTGCTAGCTGGAAACCGGTGTTACTTTCTAAAGTGAACTCACCTCTGAGTGTCTGCTTGAAATGATAGTAGGGCAGACCGAGTGACATTGCTCACTCGTTACCAAAATGGACGAAAGATGTCCATGAGACGGCAGCAGGATTGCCGTGAACAAGGGTGGTACCGCGAAAAACAAAGCTTTTTCGCCCCTTTGACCTAGTGAAAAGTAGTGTCATTGTGGGGTGAGAAGGCTTTTTTATATGGTCTCATATCTCTATCTTGAATGGAAAAGGGTGAAAGGACTTGACTGAAGCAAGACAAAGAGGAGGAAATCAAATGGGGACAAATGTACAAATGGAGACGGAAAAATCAAAAGCACCACAAACGATGAACGGTGCACTCATGTTAATTGAAGCACTCAAAAGAGAAAAAGTAGAAGTCATTTTCGGCTATCCGGGCGGAGCAGTTTTGCCAATCTACGATAAAATTTACGATTCTGGTTTATTTCATGTCCTGCCAAGACATGAGCAGGGAGCGATTCACGCAGCAGAAGGCTACGCAAGAGTATCTGGTAAACCGGGTGTGGTCATTGCCACATCAGGGCCGGGAGCGACAAACCTTGTGACAGGAATTGCAGATGCGATGATTGATTCACTTCCCCTTGTTGTATTCACAGGGCAGGTGGCAACGTCAGTCATTGGATCGGATGCATTCCAAGAAGCAGATGTACTCGGCATCACAATGCCAATTACAAAGCACAGCTACCAGGTAAGGAATCCAGAGGAATTACCGGGTGTCATTAAAGAGGCATTCCATATCGCAACAACAGGCAGACCTGGTCCAGTCTTAATTGATATTCCAAAAGATGTCGCAGGCATTGAAGGAACCTTTGAATATGATCAGCCAATTGATTTACCTGGTTATCAGCCAAAAGTAGAGCCGAACTATTTGCAAATTCGCAAATTAGTAGAAGCTGTCAGCAGAGCGAAAAAACCAGTCATTCTAGCAGGAGCCGGCGTACTTCATGGCAAAGCATCTGAAGAATTAAGACAGTATGTAGAGCAGCAGCAAATCCCAGTCGCTCATACACTGCTTGGACTTGGCGGATTCCCGGCAAAGCACCCTCTTTTCCTAGGGATGGCTGGTATGCATGGCACATATGCAGCGAACATGGCTCTTCATCAATGTGATTTGCTCATTTCAATCGGAGCAAGATTTGATGACAGGGTAACAGGCAACCTCAATCATTTTGCGAAACATGCGAAGGTCGCTCATATTGACATCGACCCAGCGGAAATCGGCAAGAACATTCATACCCATATCCCGGTTGTTGGAGACAGTAAGCTCGTTCTTGAAGAACTGATCAAGCAAGACGGGAAGCAAGGGGAATCAGACGAATGGAAAAATCAATTAGATCAGTGGAAGGAAGAATATCCACTCTGGTACGTTGAAAATGAAGCAGAAGGCTTTAAGCCTCAAAAGCTGATTGAATACATTCATCAATTCACAAAAGGTGAAGCCATTGTCGCAACTGATGTCGGACAGCATCAAATGTGGGCGGCACAGTTCTATCCATTTGAAAATGCAGATAAGTGGGTCACATCTGGAGGTCTTGGCACAATGGGCTTCGGATTACCAGCAGCCATCGGCGCTCAGCTGGCTGATCAAGAGGCAACTGTTGTGGCAATTTTAGGAGACGGAGGTTTCCAAATGACCCTGCAAGAACTTGCCGTTATCCGTGAGCTGAACCTTCCAGTCAAAGTGATTGTACTCAATAATCACAGCCTTGGAATGGTAAGACAATGGCAAGAAATTTTCTACGAAGAACGCTACTCACATTCTAAATTTTCAGAGCAGCCAGACTTCGTCAAATTATCTGAAGCTTATGGCATTAAAGGAATCAGAATCTCATCAGACGAAGAGGCGAAAGAAAAGCTTGAAGAAGCCTTAACCTCTAGAGAGCCTGTTTTCATCGATGTCAATGTAGCGCGAGATGAAAAAGTATTCCCGATGGTAGCACCGGGGAAAGGACTTCATGAGATGGTGGGGGTGAAACCTTGAAAAGAATTATTGTGTTGACTGTATTAAATCGATCAGGCGTACTGAACAGAATCACAGGCCTCTTTACTAAAAGACACTACAACATTGAAAGCATTACGGTCGGCCATTCTGAGATTCAAGATGTATCACGCATCACGTTCGTCGTCCATGTAGACCAGGAGAAAGACATCGAGCAGCTGACAAAACAGCTGAACAAGCAAATCGATGTGCTGAAAGTAACAGACATTACAAACCAATCAATCGTTCAGCGAGAGCTGGCTTTGATAAAAGTCGTATCTGCACCAGCATCTAGAATGGAGATCACAGGGGTCATTGAACCGTTTAGAGCTTCTATTGTAGATGTGAGCAGAGAGAGTGTCGTCATTCAGGTGACAGGTGAGTCTTCAAAAATTGAAGCACTCATTGAATTACTTAAGCCATACGGCATTAAAGAAGTCGCCAGAACTGGCACTACGGCCTTTGCGAGAGATAATCAGCAAAAGCCGCAAACAAATAAAACAATTTCAATTGTCTAAACAAAAGGAGAGAGTCAAATGGTAAAAGTATATTATAACGGTGATATTCAAGAAAACGTATTAAATGGTCAAAAGGTAGCAATCATTGGTTACGGTTCACAAGGTCATGCACATGCATTGAACTTAAAAGAAAGTGGCGTAGATGTGATCGTCGGCGTAAGAAAAGGCGGATCTTATACAAAAGCACAAGAAGACGGTCATCAAGTATTCACAGTAAAAGAAGCAGCGGCACAAGCAGACGTCGTGATGGTACTACTTCCAGATGAGCAGCAAAAGAAAGTATATGATGAAGAAATCAAAGATCAATTAGAAGCTGGCAACTCACTTGTATTCGCACACGGATTCAACGTTCACTTCCATCAAATTGTTCCTCCAAGTGACGTAGACGTGTATCTTGTAGCTCCAAAAGGACCAGGACATCTTGTGAGAAGAACATATGAGCAAGGCGCTGGTGTACCTGCCCTATTTGCTATCTATCAAGATGTATCTGGCCAAGCGAAAGACAAAGCACTTGCTTATGCGAAAGCGATCGGCGGAGCAAGAGCGGGCGTTCTTGAAACAACATTTAAAGAAGAAACAGAAACGGATCTATTCGGTGAGCAGGCAGTTCTTTGTGGAGGCCTTACTTCACTAGTAAAGGCAGGATTCGAAACGTTAACAGAAGCTGGTTATCAGCCAGAGCTTGCATACTTCGAGTGTCTGCATGAACTAAAATTGATCGTTGACCTTATGTATGAAGAAGGATTAGAAGGCATGAGATATTCAATCTCTGATACAGCACAATGGGGTGACTTCGTATCAGGACCACGCGTTGTAGACGCAAAGGTAAAAGAATCAATGAAAGCTGTTTTGACTGATATCCAAAACGGAACATTTGCAAAAGAATGGATTGTTGAAAACCAAGTGAATCGTCCACGTTTCAATGCGATCAATGCAAATGAAAATGAGCACCAAATTGAAATCGTTGGTAGAAAGCTTCGTGAAATGATGCCTTTCGTTAAACAAGGAAAGAAAAAGGAAGCGGTGAGCGTCGGTGCGGAAAATTAATTTTTTTGACACAACACTTCGGGATGGAGAGCAATCACCAGGAGTGAATTTAAATGCACAAGAAAAGCTAATCATTGCAAAGCAGCTTGAGCGCCTTGGGGTTAATATCATTGAAGCGGGATTTCCCGCTTCATCCCGAGGGGATTTCTTAGGCGTACAAGAAATTGCAAGAACGATTAAAAACTGTTCTGTTGCTGGTCTTGCACGATGTGTGAAAGGTGACATTGATGCTGCATGGGAAGCATTAAAAGATGGAGTGGAGCCAAGGCTTCATGTCTTTATTGCCACTTCTGACATTCACCTGAAGCATAAACTCAAGAAAACACGTGAAGAAGTCGTAGAACAGGCTGTCGCAATGGTGAAATATGCGAAAGAACGTTTTCCAGTTGTCCAATGGTCAGCAGAAGATGCGTGCCGTACAGATCTTGCTTTCTTGGCAGAAATTGTAGAAAAGGTCATTGACGCTGGGGCGAGTGTCATTAACTTGCCAGATACAGTTGGATACCTAGCGCCAAAAGAGTACGGGAATATCTTTAAATATATGAAGGAACACGTTCCAAATATCGACCGCGTCAACTTGTCCGCTCACTGTCACGATGATTTAGGAATGGCTGTAGCAAACTCACTTGCTGCCATTGAAAATGGAGCAGATCAAATTGAAACAGCTGTCAACGGAATTGGCGAGCGCGCTGGAAATGCCGCGTTAGAAGAAATTGCAGTAGCTCTTCATATTCGAAAAGACTTTTACCAGGTCGAATCAACGATTCAATTGAATGAAATTAAGCGTACAAGTGATGTAGTGAGCAAATACTCAGGAATGATTGTGCCGCGTAATAAAGCAGTCGTTGGAAACAACGCATTTGCACATGAATCAGGTATTCACCAAGATGGTTTCCTCAAAGAAAAAACAACCTATGAAATTATTTCTCCAGAGCTTGTCGGCGTGACAACAGATGTGCTTGTCCTTGGAAAACACTCCGGAAGACACGCGTTTAAAGACCGCATGAAAACACTAGGCTTTAAACTAACGGAAGACGAAATCAATAAATTCTTTGAGACTTTTAAGAACTTGACAGAGAAGAAGAAAGAAATTACAGATGATGACTTGATCTCTATTATATTAGAAGAAAAAGTAGCAGACCGAAAAATCGGCTACGAGTTTGAAAGTCTGCAAGTGCACTATGGAACAGAACAAATGCCAACAGCAACAGTTTCTCTGAAAAACCAAGAAACGCAGGAAGTCATTCAAGAAGCAGCTACAGGTGCAGGCAGTGTAGAAGCTGTGTACAACACGCTTGAGCGCTGTATGGAAGAAAGAATTCATTTGCTGGACTACCGCATTCAATCAAATGGAAAAGGCAGAGATGCACTAGCTGAAGTATATGTCACTGTTTCAATAGAAGGAAAAGAAACAGCAGGACGCGGTGTAGCGCAAGATGTACTTGAAGCATCAGCAAAAGCTTACGTCAATGCAGTGAACAGACATTTAATCTTCAAATCAAATCTGATTGAAATTGAGAAACATCACGCGATCTCATAGGAAAGGAGGAAGGTTCTCATGAAAAAGAAAATTGCACTTTTGCCCGGCGATGGAATCGGACCGGAAGTCGTGACATCTGCGGTCGCTGTCCTTCAAGAGACGGCGGCGCAATTTAAGCACGAATTTGAATTCGAAACTGCGCTCATTGGCGGTATCGCAATAGATGAAAAAAACAACCCGCTTCCAAAGGAAACAGTAGATGTATGCAAAAACGCTGATGCGATTTTATTAGGAGCAGTCGGCGGACCAAAGTGGGATCAAAACCCGCCAGAGCTCCGTCCAGAAAAAGGCCTGCTCGCCATTCGTAAACAGCTGGACTTATTTGCCAACATCCGCCCTGTAAAGGTGTTCGATAGCTTAAGCGAGGCATCTCCGTTAAAACAAGATCATATTAACGGAGTTGATTTCGTCATCGTTCGTGAATTAACAGGCGGTCTCTATTTTGGTGAACCAAGCGAACGCTATACGGATAATGAAGGAAAAGAAGCTGCCGTTGATACGCTCATTTATACAAAGGAAGAAATTGTCCGCGTATTAAAAGAAGCATTCGACATGGCCTTAACAAGACGGAAAAAAGTGACGTCTGTGGATAAAGCGAATGTCCTTGCTTCTAGTAAACTATGGCGGGATGCAGTAGAAGAAGTTGCTGCTCAATATCCAGACGTTGAATTTGAGCATATGCTCGTCGATAATGCTGCCATGCAGCTGATTTACAAGCCCGCTCAATTTGATGTTATTGTGACAGAGAATATGTTCGGTGACATTTTAAGCGATGAAGCTTCGATGATTACTGGATCACTCGGCATGCTGCCATCTGCTAGTTTATCAAGCACAGGCCTTCATTTATATGAGCCAATTCATGGTTCAGCACCCGATATTGCGGGGCAAAACGTTGCAAACCCTCTGGCAACTATTTTATCAGCAGCAAGCTTGCTTAGAACATCCTTTTCATTAGAAGAAGAAGCGGCTGCAATAGAAGAAGCTGTCGAAGCTGTTCTTGCCTCTGGCAAACGAACAAAAGATTTAGCAGCAAAAGAGGGAACTTATCAAACGACTGAAGAAATCACTAATGCGGTTGTAGACGCACTCAAGCAGCGCGTGCAAACCATTGTGTAAATAGAATCTTGTGGAATTAGGTAGAGGGAGGAAAAGGGTTATGCCTCGAACAATCATCGAAAAAATATGGGATCAGCATGTAGTCAAAAGCGGCGAGGGAAAACCAGACCTTTTATATATTGATCTGCACTTGGTGCATGAAGTGACATCACCTCAAGCATTTGAAGGATTAAGACAAAAAGGGCGCAAGGTGAGAAGACCTCAAAACACGTTTGCGACGATGGATCATAACATCCCAACTGTGAATCGATTTGTGATCAAAGATGAGATTGCTAAAAAGCAAGTGAGTGCCTTAGAGCGCAACTGTGCGGAATTTGGCGTTCGTCTTGCTGACCTTCACAGTGTTGACCAAGGAATCGTCCATGTCGTTGGACCTGAGCTTGGATTGACACTTCCGGGGAAAACAATCGTTTGTGGAGATAGTCATACATCAACTCACGGCGCGTTTGGTGCACTTGCCTTTGGGATCGGTACTAGTGAGGTTGAACATGTACTTTCTACACAAACACTTTGGCAGCAGCGTCCGAAAACGCTAGAAATTAGAGTAGACGGAAAGCTTCAAAAAGGGGTAACCGCCAAAGATGTCATTTTAGCCGTCATTGGTGCGCACGGCGTGAAGTTCGGCTCAGGTTATGTCATTGAATACACTGGGGAAGTATTCAGAAACATGACGATGGATGAGCGGATGACCGTTTGTAATATGTCAATTGAAGCAGGCGCAAGAGCAGGATTGATTGCACCTGATGAAGTCACCTTCGAATACTGCCGCGGCCGCAAATATGCACCGCAGGGTGAAGACTTCGAAGCAGCTATTAAAGAATGGGAAGAACTTAGAACAGATCCAGGTGCAACCTACGATAAAACCATTGTGTTAGATGGAAATGAGATTTCACCAATGGTTACGTGGGGAATTAACCCAGGAATGGTACTGCCTGTGGATGCATCAATCCCAGGACCTGAGGACTTTGCACAAGAAGATGATCAAAAAGAAGCAATTCGTGCTTACGAATACATGGGTGTCCACCCGCATCAGCGTATAGAAGATATTACGATTGAGCATGTCTTTATCGGCTCATGTACGAACTCAAGAATGACTGATTTACGTCAAGCTGCTTCTATGATTGAAGGACAAAAAGTAGCAGATCATGTCAGAGCGATTGTGGTGCCTGGCTCACAAAGTGTCAAATTGCAAGCAGAAAAAGAAGGTCTTCATGAAATCTTCCTTGAAGCAGGATTTGAATGGAGAGAATCAGGCTGCAGTATGTGCCTTAGTATGAATAACGATGTGGTACCGGAGGGCGAACGCTGCGCGTCCACATCAAACCGTAACTTTGAAGGGCGTCAAGGGAAGGGTGCGAGAACGCATCTTGTCAGCCCTGCAATGGCTGCAATGGCTGCGATACATGGCCGCTTTGTCGATGTCAGGAAGTTTAATCAAGAGAAAACAGTCGTGTAAGGAGTTGTCATAGATGGAGCCTTTAGTCACTCATAAAGGAAAAGCCGCTGTGCTTAACAGAATCAATGTAGATACAGATCAAATTATACCGAAGCAATTTTTAAAAAGAATCGAACGAACAGGATATGGCCGCTTTGCCTTTTTCGACTGGCGTTATTTAGCCGATGGCAGCCCAAATCCCGAATTCGAACTAAATCAGCCGATCTATGAAGGAGCATCCATTTTGATCGCAGGGGAGAACTTTGGCTGCGGATCATCTAGGGAACATGCTCCTTGGGCGCTTGATGATTATGGCTTTAAAATTGTCATCGCACCATCATTTGCAGATATATTTCATCAAAACTGCTTCAAAAATGGGATGCTTCCGATTCGCCTTGATTATGATGTGTGGAAAACCTTCGCTGCGTCATATGAGAACAAAGGGTATGAGATGACGGTTGATCTTGAAAAACAGCAGATAGAAGATCACGAAGGGAATATCACCCCTTTTCAAGTCGACCCTCACTGGAGAGAAATGCTCCTAAATGGTTATGATGAGATTTCATTAACATTACTTCTAGAAGATGACATTCAAGCATTTGAAGAAAAGCGCAGCAGCTGGCTGCGCGCTTAAGCAACGAGAAGCTGTCCGCCCGAGGTGTGACGGCTTCTTTTTTGCATGAAAACCTCTCGTTACTTGTGTTTACTAATCTTCGTTGGTAAACTGATAAAAAAATATGCGCCCGAAAGGAACGTAAGCATGAAGCATGACAAGAAGAAAGATAATGTCATTTTGTTTCCTGGTCTGAAAGAAAGACTGATTGAAAAAGGAATGGCAGCATTAAAAGATAAACAGTATCAAGAGGCGCTTCACTTGTTTTCAGAAGCTAAATCGTACGATGACGATGAAGAATCCGATATTCACCTTGGAATGGCCATTTGTTTTCTGGAGCTGGGTGAGCTACAGGATGCAAAGCGTGTTTGTGAAAAAATGCTGCATGAAGGATATGGCCACTATTTCACTGTGCTCCAAGTGTATATGACGATCCTCATTCAGCTGAAAGAATATGAAGAAGTCAAACAGACAATTGAGGCTGTGCTCGAAGAAAACCATCTTCCGGCAGAAAGTGCGGAGCATTTTTACAAGCTGCTCGAATTTAGCAGAAAAATGATCGAATCACCTGAAGAGATTTTAGATGAAGATGAGGACGCCGGAAGTGAGGTCAACATAGATGATATGCTGAAGCGTCCGGAAGAACAGGTCCAGTTCATTCATTCATTGAAAGACCGGAATATTACACCGCATATGGGTCTATTAAATACCATCTTACAAAATCCTGATGGGAACCCTTTGGT
The DNA here is from genome assembly GCF_038593315.1 of Bacillus sp. FSL P2-0069. Taxonomy (NCBI): domain Bacteria; kingdom Bacillati; phylum Bacillota; class Bacilli; order Caryophanales; family Bacillaceae; genus Bacillus; species Bacillus sp. FSL P2-0069. The sequence continues at coordinate 2,442,447 of NZ_CP151984.1, read as the reverse complement.
CAAATCAATGATCCTGCAGCTTCTGGCAGAGCATGATGTGGCAAAACCGGTTCATGTGACAAAATTCGGTGATTCTTTAACCCTTATTCCTTCTGAGGCTGTAAAGCCAGAGCAGATGCCGCTTCTTCAGCAAGTCCTTCGTATGCTTGATGACACGCTTGGCAATGAGAATCCGACCCTTTACCAAGCCGTGGAAGAGTTATGGCGCCGGCACTTATTTGTGCTGTATCCATTTCTTCCTAAATACACAGATCCGAGTCTTTGGGCAGCGGCACTTCATAAAGTCGGCTATGAAATGCATGGGATTGAGATTGAACTCGAAGAATTGCATCTATTGTATGAATTTAACGAACGAGAGCTGAGAGAAGCTTGCACAATGCTGAAAGATATTGAAGAAATTTCTTATTTGTAATTTGTCGATTTAGTTGAAAGACGGACTTGTTATGTTATAATATAATGGTTGTATTTGTGCATATATAGTGCAGTTGTCAGATTCCAACGGTTGAAAGACGATATGTATAATCAAGTCAAATGTTGTATACATAATGCAAGCTTCTTAGCGGGGTGCGTGGTTTTTTGATTGGACGAAGTCTTTATGATGCTTTAGAATGGAGCAACGCACAATCTGAATAGATTTTTGGAGGGAAACACACATGTCAGTAAAATGGGAAAAACAAGAAGGTAACGAAGGCGTACTAACTGTAGAAGTTGACGCTGAAACATTTAACAAAGCACTTGATGATGCATTTAAGAAAGTGGTTAAGCAAGTATCGATCCCTGGATTCCGTAAAGGGAAAGTACCACGTGGTCTTTTCGAGCAGCGTTTTGGTGTAGAATCTCTTTATCAAGATGCATTAGATATTCTTCTTCCGGTTGAATATCCAAAAGCAATCGACGAAGCTGGTATCGAGCCAGTTGACCGCCCTGAAATCGATGTTGAGAAAATCGAAAAAGGCGAAAACTTAATCTTCACTGCAAAAGTAACAGTGAAGCCTGAAGTAAAACTTGGTGACTACAAAGGTCTTAACGTAGAAAAAGACGACACAGCTGTTACTGATGAAGATGTACAAGAAGAGCTTAAAGGCATGCAAAACCGTCAAGCTGAGCTTGTTGTCAAAGAAGAAGGCGCAATCGAAAACGGCGATACAGTTGTTCTTGATTTCGAAGGATTCGTTGATGGAGAAGCATTCGAAGGCGGAAAAGCTGAGAACTACTCTCTTGAAGTAGGTTCTGGTTCATTCATCCCTGGTTTCGAAGAGCAATTAGTTGGACTTGAAGCTGGCGCTGAAAAAGACGTAGAAGTTACATTCCCAGAAGAATACCATGCTGAAGACCTTGCAGGTAAACCAGCTGTATTTAAAGTGAAAATTCATGAAATCAAAGCAAAAGAACTTCCAGCACTTGACGATGAGTTCGCTAAAGATGTTGATGAAGAAGTAGAAACGCTTGCTGAGTTAACTGAAAAAACGAAGAAACGTCTTGAAGAAGCAAAAGAAAACGAAGCAGAAGGAAAACTTCGTGAAGAGCTAGTTGCGAAAGCTTCTGAAAATGCGGAAGTTGACATCCCACAAGCGATGGTTGACACTGAGCTAGACCGCATGATGAAAGAATTCGAACAACGTCTTCAAATGCAAGGAATGAACCTTGAGCTTTACTTCCAATTCTCTGGACAAGATGAAGATGCGCTGAAAGAGCAAATGAAAGAAGATGCTGCTAAACGCGTAAAATCTAACCTAACACTTGAAGCAATTGCTGCTGCAGAAAACTTACAAGTGTCTGACGAAGAAGTGGAAGAAGAACTTTCAAAAATGGCTGAAGCATACAACATGCCAATTGAAAATATCAAACAAGCGATCGGATCTACTGAAGCAATGAAAGAAGATCTAAAAGTTCGTAAAGCAATTGATTTTCTTGTAGAAAACCGTTAATATGGTGCATAATAATAAAACAGGGCGCGAGTGACTCGTGCCTTGTTTTGTACAATTTTTGACTTATCATCGCTTCTTTTGGAAACGATAGTGTAAGTCGCATCTTTCTGTCATACATATCTCAATGTGCAGTGTTAGAAACACATCGTTACCGTCTTTTAGGAAAGTATGGTAAAATGCATACATACTGGACCCAGAAAGGTAGCTGACTGTTAGCTACAGGCAAGTGAAGAAGAATAAGGGGTGAAAGAATGTTTAAATTCAACGAGGAAAAAGGTCAATTAAAATGCTCGTTTTGCGGAAAAACGCAAGATCAAGTGCGTAAACTGGTCGCAGGACCTGGCGTATATATATGTGATGAATGTATCGAGCTTTGCACGGAAATAGTTGAAGAAGAGCTCGGCACAGAGGAAGAAGTTGAATTCAAGGATGTTCCGAAGCCTCATGAAATTCGGGAGATTCTTGATGAATATGTCATCGGACAAGACAATGCGAAAAAATCCTTAGCTGTAGCGGTGTATAACCACTACAAACGGATCAATTCCAACAGCAAGATTGATGATGTTGAGCTTTCGAAAAGTAATATTTCTATGATTGGACCAACAGGAAGCGGTAAAACATTACTTGCTCAAACACTTGCACGTATTTTAAATGTTCCATTTGCGATCGCAGATGCAACATCATTAACTGAAGCAGGGTATGTTGGTGAAGATGTAGAGAATATTTTACTAAAGCTGATCCAGGCAGCGGATTATGATGTAGAAAAAGCGGAAAAAGGCATTATCTACATCGATGAGATCGATAAAGTAGCAAGAAAATCAGAAAACCCTTCTATCACTCGTGATGTATCTGGGGAAGGTGTACAGCAAGCCCTTTTAAAAATTCTTGAAGGAACAGTCGCTAGTGTACCGCCTCAAGGTGGTCGTAAGCACCCACATCAAGAATTCATTCAAATTGATACGACGAACATCCTCTTCATTTGTGGAGGAGCCTTTGACGGGATTGAGCAAATCATCAAACGCCGCTTAGGTCAAAAAGTGATTGGATTCGGTGCGGAAAATAAAGTCGAAGATCTTGAAAAAGAAGTCCTTCTATCTAAAGTACTGCCAGAAGACTTGCTTCGCTTCGGTTTAATTCCAGAATTCATCGGTCGTCTACCGGTTATTGCAAGCCTAGAGCCGTTAGATGAAAAAGCACTTGTAGAAATCTTGACGAAGCCTAAAAATGCGCTTGTTAAGCAATATACAAAAATGCTTGAGCTTGACGATGTAGAGCTTGAATTTGAAGAAGATGCTCTTAGCGAAATTGCGAAAAAGGCAATTGAGCGTAAAACAGGAGCTCGTGGTCTTCGCTCAATCATTGAAGGCATCATGCTTGATGTCATGTTTGACCTTCCATCTCGTGATGATATTGAAAAATGTGTCATCACTGGTGCAACGGTTGCTGATGGTGAGCCGCCGCGTCTTGTGTTAAAGGATGGCACAGTCGTTAATAAAGATACAAAAACATCTGCATAAGAGAAGTTATCACTCCTGAATCATTTTGATTCAGGAGTTTTTTATTTATCGTGGAAGACGTGTTTATTCCGTCCAGCTCTAGGAAATACTAGCAGACAGAAACCAATACATAAGATAGATGAAGGAGGGAGCACCGATTGAGCTGGACAGGAATCGTATTATTCATACAGCTGTTCTTTGGTATCGTCATCGGGCTGTACTTTTGGAACTTACTGCGAAATCAGCGCACACAAAAGGTGACAATAGACAAAGAATCAAAGAAAGAAATGGAAGCACTCAGAAAGATGCGGTCAATCAAGCTGAGTGAGCCTTTATCAGAGAGAGTCCGGCCAAAAGGATTTCAAGATATTGTAGGGCAGGAAGACGGCATTCGTGCTCTAAAAGCAGCGCTGTGCGGACCGAATCCTCAGCATGTCATTGTTTACGGACCCCCGGGGGTTGGAAAAACAGCCGCTGCCCGTCTTGTTATGGAAGAAGCGAAACGTCATGCTGATTCACCGTTTAAGAAAGATGCGGTATTTGTGGAGCTCGATGCCACAACCGCAAGATTCGATGAACGTGGCATTGCAGACCCACTCATTGGCTCCGTGCATGACCCGATTTACCAAGGGGCGGGAGCGATGGGACAGGCAGGTATTCCGCAGCCAAAACAAGGAGCCGTTACGCATGCTCATGGCGGGGTTCTGTTTATCGATGAAATTGGCGAACTGCATCCGATCCAAATGAACAAAATGCTGAAAGTTCTTGAAGATCGGAAAGTATTTTTAGACAGTGCTTACTATAGTGAGGAAAACACCCAAATTCCGAATCACATTCATGATATTTTTCAAAATGGGCTTCCGGCTGATTTTCGATTGATTGGTGCTACGACAAGAACACCTGAAGAAATTCCACCAGCGATTCGATCAAGGTGCTTAGAAATTTTCTTTAAGGACCTTGACCAGCATGAATTGAAAATAGTCGCTGCTAAAGCTGTCCAAAAAATACAAAAGGAATTAAGTGATGAAGGGCTGAACCTGTTAACCTCATATGTGAAAAACGGCCGTGAAGCAGTCAATATGGTGCAGATCGCCGCTGGAATGGCCGTCACGGAAAACCGAAAAGATATCACGATTGCCGATGTCGAGTGGGTCATTCATTCAAGCCAGCTGACACCAAGATATGAACAAAAAGTACCGGAAAAGCCAAAAGTGGGGGTAGTGAATGGTCTCGCTGTCTATGGACCAAACAGCGGAGCCTTGCTCGAGATTGAAGTGAATATATGTAGGGCGCTTGAAAAAGGCAGTATCAATATTACAGGCATTGCAGAAGAAGAAAGCATTGGCAGCCAGTCTAAATCCATTAGACGAAAAAGTATGGCCAAAGGGTCTGTTGAAAATGTATTAACAGTGCTGAGAAACTTAGGGATACGGACAAATGAATATGACATCCATATTAATTTCCCAGGCGGTGCCCCTATTGATGGACCGTCTGCTGGGATTGCCATGGCGGCGGCGATTTTCTCTGCCATTCATCAAATCCCGATTGATCATCTGACAGCAATGACAGGTGAAATCGGATTGCAGGGTCAGGTGAAGCCGATCGGCGGTGTGATACCGAAGATTAAGGCGGCGAAACAAGCTGGTGCCACAACCGTGATTATTCCTTATGACAACCAGCAGTCGATCTTAAAAGAGATTGAAGGCGTCACCATTGTGCCTGTGAAGCACTTCCAAGAGGTGCTGGATCACTGTTTGGTCAACCCGCCAGACGAGAAGAAAGATGGACTAGAAGAGGAAATGAAAAGAAAATCTGTTTAATCCCCATCACATATGGGGATTTTTTAGTGAAATAGATCTTTTTTTCTTTTTCAAGATAAAAAGAAAGGGTATACTACGGTAAGATCATCATTTCTTAAGTCTTTTACATTGTACAAGACTGAAACAGGTATATTATAATGATTCATACTAGTGACGGAGGTGTCAATCAACATGGCAGATGAAATCAAAAAGAATGTTCCGCTCCTCCCATTGCGAGGCTTGCTTGTTTATCCAACAATGGTCTTGCATTTGGACGTTGGACGCGAGAAGTCTGTTCAAGCATTAGAACAGGCGATGATGAACGATCATATGATTTTTCTAGCAACACAGCGGGAAATTTCAATAGATGAACCAGGTGAAGAGGAAATTTTCAAAGTCGGCACCTACACAAAAATCAAACAAATGCTGAAGCTGCCGAATGGAACGATTCGTGTACTCGTTGAAGGCTTAAATCGAGCGCAGATTGAGTCATATGTGGAGCTTGAGGACTATACGTCCGTCGATATTAAAGAATTGGCAGAAGAAGAGTTAAAGGACGCAGAAGCAGAAGCACTCATGCGCACTTTGTTAGATCATTTTGATCAGTACATAAAAATTTCAAAAAAAATCTCAGCTGAAACATATGCAACGGTGACGGATATTGAGGAACCGGGGAGAATGGCAGATATCGTTGCTTCTCACCTGCCGCTCAAATTAAAGGACAAACAAGAAGTACTGGAAACAGTGGATGTCAAAAAACGTCTGAATCGTGTCATCAGCTTAATCCACAATGAAAAAGAAGTGCTGGAAATTGAAAAGAAAATTGGCCAGCGTGTCAAACGTTCAATGGAACGAACGCAAAAAGAATATTATTTGCGTGAACAAATGAAAGCCATTCAAAAGGAGCTTGGAGACAAGGAAGGAAAAACAGGCGAAGTCAGTTCATTAATGTCTAAAATCGAAGAGTCCAGCATGCCTGAGTCTGTTCGTGAAACGGCGTTAAAAGAATTGAACCGTTATGAAAAAATTCCTTCAAGCTCTGCGGAGAGCTCTGTCATTCGAAATTATATTGATTGGCTGATCAATCTTCCATGGGGCATCTATACAGAAGATCGTCTAGATTTAAAGCTTGCAAGTGAAATTTTAGATGATGAGCATCATGGGCTGGAAAAAGTCAAGGAACGTGTGCTTGAATACCTTGCTGTACAGAAGCTGACCAATTCATTAAAAGGACCGATTCTTTGCTTAGCAGGACCTCCTGGGGTAGGGAAAACGTCACTTGCCAAATCGATTGCTAAATCACTTGATCGAAAGTTTATCCGTATCTCTCTTGGCGGGGTGCGTGATGAATCTGAAATTCGCGGACATAGAAGAACATATGTAGGGGCGATGCCAGGCCGTATCATTCGCGGGATGAGTAAGGCAGGCACAATGAATCCAGTGTTTCTTTTAGATGAAATCGATAAGATGTCCTCTGATTTTAGAGGTGATCCGTCTTCTGCGATGCTTGAAGTGCTGGATCCAGAGCAAAATCACAACTTTAGCGATCACTATATTGAAGAGACATTTGATTTATCGCAGGTGTTATTTATTGCCACTGCCAACAATTTAGCAACCATTCCAGGTCCACTTCGTGATAGAATGGAGATTATCACGATTGCAGGGTATACAGAGGTTGAAAAAGCAGAGATTGTGAAAGATCATCTTCTGCCGAAGCAGCTAAAGGAGCACGGATTAAAGAAAGGGAACTTGCAGCTTCGTGAAGCAGCGATTTATGATATGATTCGCTATTACACAAGAGAAGCAGGAGTTCGTGGATTAGAGCGTCAGCTTGCGGCCATTTGCCGAAAAGCGGCAAGAGTGATTGTGGCTGAAGACCGCAAGCGCATCACAGTGACGGAAAAGAACTTATCTGAATTTCTCGGAAAAAGACTTTACCGTTATGGTCAGGCTGAAACGACAGACCAAGTCGGGGTTGTCACAGGACTTGCGTATACGACAGTTGGCGGAGACACCTTATCAATTGAGGTATCGCTTTCTCCTGGTAAAGGCAAGCTCTTGTTAACAGGTAAGCTTGGTGATGTCATGAGAGAATCTGCACAGGCGGCATTCAGTTATATTCGATCCAAAGCAGATGAACTGAACATTGATCCTAATTTTAATGAAAAGCACGATATTCATATCCATGTTCCAGAGGGTGCGGTTCCAAAGGACGGGCCATCAGCTGGTATCACCATTGCGACGGCTCTTGTATCAGCACTCACAGGACGTCCTGTGTCAAAAGAGGTTGGTATGACAGGAGAGATAACGTTAAGAGGAAGAGTGCTTCCGATTGGCGGACTAAAAGAAAAAGCATTAGGCGCACATCGTGCAGGATTGAAAACCATTATTCTTCCAAAGGACAATGAGAAGGATATTGATGATATTCCTGAAAGTGTGAGAGAAGGACTAACCTTTATTCCGGTCTCACATTTAGATGAGGTGCTTGAGAAAGCGTTGGTAGGAGAGGGAAGATGAAAGTAACAAAATCAGATATCGTCATTAGTGCGGTGAAACCAGAGCAGTACCCGAGCGGCGGACTGCCTGAAATTGCGCTTGCTGGACGATCAAATGTTGGAAAGTCCTCGTTCATCAACTCATTGATTAATCGTAAAAATTTAGCGCGTACGTCTTCTAAACCAGGTAAGACCCAGACGCTTAATTTCTACATTATTAATGATATGCTCCATTTTGTGGACGTTCCGGGCTACGGCTTTGCCAAAGTTTCAAAAACAGAGCGCGAAGCCTGGGGTAGAATGATCGAAACGTATATTACAATGCGTGAAGAATTAAAAGCAGTCGTCCAAATTGTGGATCTGCGCCATAAGCCATCAGTAGATGATGTGAACATGTATGAGTTCCTTAAATATTACGGAGTTCCCGTGATCGTCATCGCAACAAAAGCGGATAAAATTCCAAAAGGCAAATGGGAAAAACATGCGAAAGTCGTCAAACAGACGCTCGACATTGACCCATCAGATGAACTCATCTTATTCTCTTCTGAAACAAAAAAAGGAAAAGATGAAGCCTGGAATGCGATCCTTGCGAAGGTAAACGGCTAAAAAAAAGCATCTGCGATGAGCAGATGCTTTTTTTATTCTTTGTCTTCTTTTCGGCGTGATAAGAAAACCCTTGAAATCTAGAAAGGACGAGTACTGGCGCGGAGCGAATTTGCTATTCGTGAGCACCAGCACGCAGGACTGACACCGAATGCGAGGGTTTGTCTCTTTACGCTGAAGGCATCTGCCATGAGCAGATGCCTTTTTTATTGTATAAGTTATTTCCTTTTTAAAAATAATAAGAGGAGACTGACAGCAATCAGTACATAAGGCCAGTACAATTCAAAGCCGGAAACAGGGATCGAAAGGGAACTTAGCTGTTTTGTAATTTGCTGAAAGAAATAAAGGAACAAACCGAGTGCGATCAGCACAACACTTTCAATTCGATATTCTTTTTTCTGAGATGATTTCACAAAGAGTGCAAGTCCTACGATGAACACAATCATTGTAAATGTGTCAGGCCAGTGGTCCAATTTAGGCTGTAGAATAAAGTGTAGCGAAAGGCCTGTCATGAGCATACCGATAAACACATGAGCGCTTTCTTGCTCCTTTTTTCCTTGATATAAGAACGCGAGGCCAAAAAGCAGTACAAGTGTATACCATTTCTCTTGATCCTTCCAAATGTCAAATTGACCTCCTGAGAGAATGGCATAGAGCGCTACAGCCAATAAAGTGAGCGGCAGCAAAATGGATTTCTTCTTCAAAGATGTCACCTTCTTTTAAGCAGATCATTTGTCCGCACGCGCCAAATCTGGTAAATTGCTTGAAGTGATGATATGGCATAGTTGGTGTCGAACATTTTTCTACTATATCACAACATTTTTGAAATCTGTTCACAATTTTTATCCAGTTAAAAATGAATATATGTTATAATCATTATAAATAATAAATTCTATATTGTAATTATTATAAATTAGACAGGGCGTTGGGGGTGCAAGCTGAAGTTATGCATATTCTTGTTGTGGGTTTAGATTATAAAACAGCCCCTGTTGAGATACGGGAACAGCTGAGCTTTGAACCGAGTGAGCTCGGAACAGCGATGTCCAAGCTTAAAGAAGAAAAAAGCATTCTAGAGAATATCGTCATCTCAACATGTAATCGAACAGAGATCTACGCAGTAGTAGATCAGCTTCATACTGGACGGTTTTATATAAAAAGATTTTTAGCCGATTGGTTCGGTTTAGAAAAGGAAGATGTCTCTCCATATTTGAAGTTTTATGAAAACGATGGAGCGGTTGAGCATTTATTCCGTGTGGCTTGTGGACTTGATTCCATGGTCATTGGTGAAACGCAAATACTCGGTCAAGTACGTTCCAGCTTTAAAGTAGCTCAAGAGGAGAAGACCATTGGTACCGTTTTCAATTATTTATTTAAACAGGCGGTAACCGTTGCAAAGCGCTCTCATGCGGAAACGGATATTGCGTCTAATGCCGTATCTGTCAGCTATGCAGCTGTTGAGCTTGCCAAAAAAATCTTTGGACGTCTTTCTGATAAGCATGTCCTGATTCTTGGTGCGGGCAAAATGGGCGAACTGGCGGCTCAAAACCTTCAAGGTCAAGGAATTGGCCAAGTAACGGTCATCAACCGAACGTTTGAGAAGGCAAAGGAATTGGCGGGTCGTTTTTCAGGAGAGCCTAAGAGCTTAAACCAATTAGAAAAAACATTATCCGAAGCGGACATTTTAATCAGCTCAACGGGAGCGAAACAATTTGTCATTACAAAAGAAATGGTCGAAAGTGCGAATAAAAAGCGGAAGGGCAGACCTCTATTTATGGTGGATATTGCTGTACCCCGTGATTTAGATCCAGCTATTTCTGAAGTAGAAGGTGCTTTTTTGTATGACATTGATGACCTTGAAGGCATCGTGGCTGCCAACTTAAAAGAACGCCGTGCAGTGGCTGAGCAGGTTGAGCTTCTGATTGAAGCAGAAATTGTGGAATTTAAGCAATGGCTGAATACGTTAGGTGTTGTTCCGGTCATTTCTGCACTTAGAGAAAAGGCACTCACAATTCAAGCCGATACGATGCAGAGTATTGAGCGGAAGCTTCCAAACCTCACAAACCGTGAAATGAAGCTGTTAAATAAACATACGAAAAGCATCATCAACCAAATGCTGAAAGATCCTATCTTAAAGGCAAAAGAAATTGCCGCGGAGCCGAATGCAGAGGAAAAGCTTTTACTCTTTAAAGAAATCTTTGATTTACAGGTTGAAGATGAAGAGCAAAAGGTCGAATCTGCACAGGTGGAGCAAGGATCATTTCAGCTGTTCAAACCAAATATGGCACAAGGCTTTGCTACAGTTGCCAGTGAGTGATTAAGCGATGATGGAATCCATTGTAGCGAGACTCAATGAAGCGACGATCTTAATCTATGCACTAAGTGTCTTGTTCTATTTCATAGATTTTCTTCAACACAACCGGAAGGCTGGAAAAATGGCTTTCTGGTTGCTTTCTATTGTCTGGCTGCTGCAAACAGTCTACATGTTCTATATTATGATGGAAACAGACCGATTCCCTGTGTTGAATGTAGCAGAGGGGTTATATTTTTATACGTGGGTGCTTGTGACACTTTCTCTTGTCCTAACAAAGGTATTGCGCGTTGAATTTATTGTCTTTTTTACAAATGTGATCGGTTTTTCCATGATGGCGATTCACACCTTTACACCATCTGACCTCCATTCAGCAGAACTAACGGGGAAGCTCACGAGTGAACTGCTCGTGATTCATATTACGATGGCGATTTTATCCTACGGTGCCTTTTCACTTTCATTTGCGTTTTCACTGCTTTATCTCTTTCAATATCGTTTACTGAAAAAGAAAAAATGGGGAAAATGGCTTCTGAGAATTGAAGACTTATCAAAGCTCGATCATATGGCGTACGTATTAAACATTATTGGTGTGCCAATGCTCTTGCTTAGTTTAATTCTTGGCATCATTTGGGCATATATTTCGTATGATACGTTGTACTGGACAGATGCAAAGGTGCTTGGTTCGTTTATTATGCTGTTTTTATACGGCTTTTACTTATATATCAGATTGGTGAGAAATATGCAGGGCAAAATCGTGGCACTATGGAATGTCGCTTCATTTCTTGTGCTGATGATCAATTATTTTCTGCTTGGTAGCTTATCAACCTTTCATTGGTTTCAATAATGATGAGTCTTAAAGGCATTGTCGGGAGGAAGACGTATTGCGTACAATTAAAGTAGGTTCTAGACGAAGTAAGCTGGCAATTACACAAACAAAATGGGTCATTCAAAAGCTGTCTGAACTAAACCCTTCTTATTCTTTTGAAATAAAAGAAATTGTGACAAAGGGTGATCAAATTTTAGATGTGACCTTATCTAAGGTTGGCGGAAAAGGACTGTTTGTTAAAGAGATCGAGCAGGCGATGCTGAATCATGACATCGATATGGCGGTGCACAGCATGAAAGATATGCCGGCTGCTCTTCCGGAAGGTTTAGTGATTGGCTGTATTCCTGAGCGTGAAGATGTGCGGGATGCACTTATTTCGAAGGATCATCTGAGTCTCAGCGAACTGCCTAAGGGCGCAATTGTGGGAACGAGCAGCTTACGGCGCAGCGCCCAGCTTCTTCAGGAGAGACCAGATCTTGAGATTAAATGGATTCGAGGAAACATTGATACAAGATTGGAAAAGCTGAAAAATGAAGAGTATGATGCCATTATTTTAGCGGCCGCCGGTCTGTCTAGAATGGGATGGAGCAAAGAGGTCGTGTCGGAATTCTTATCTCCTGAGACGTGCCTTCCTGCCGTTGGACAAGGCGCGCTGTCGATTGAGTGCCGCGGGGATGATGAAGAGCTGCTTAAGCTTCTCGCCCAATTTACGAATGAATATACGAAGAAAACGGTCCTCGCAGAAAGAGCCTTCCTCAAACAAATGGATGGAAGCTGTCAGGTGCCGATCGCCGGCTATGCAACGATGAATGAGCATAATGAAATTGAACTAACAGGTCTTGTTGCATCTGCTGATGGGCACACGATTATTCGAGAAACCGTCACAGGCACTGACCCTGAAGCCATAGGAACAGCGTGTGCGAAGCAGATGGCCGATAAGGGAGCAAAGGATTTGATCGACAAGGTGAAAAAGGATCTGTCTCAATGAGCATAGGCAAATCGCTTCACGGACAGACGGTGCTTGTCACTCGAAATGAACGTCAAGCGGGCGTGTTTCAGCAAAAGATCGAAGCGCTGAACGGCCATGCGGTTTTAACCTCTCTTATTCGGTTTGAGCCTACGCTCACAAAAGAAAAAGCGCAGGCCTTTTTAAAGGACTTACAAAATAGCCATTGGCTTGTTTTCACGAGTGTGAATGGTGCGTCTTTTTTTCTCAACTACATAAAAGACCATCATTTACATAAGAGCTTAACCCATTTGAAAGTCGCTGCTGTAGGCGAGAAAACCTCTGCCTATCTTGAGCAGCACGGCCTGAAGGTGGATGTGGTGCCAGAACGATTTATAGCGGAAGAGCTGGCAGATGCATTACTTGATCATGTACGCCCAGGAGAGCGTGTGTTTGTAGCAAAAGGGCATCTGTCACGAGATGTGGTGAAAGAGACCCTCATTCCGCTCGGCATAGAGGTAAAAGAATGGATTTTATATGAAACAGTCAAGGATGAGGAAGGAATTGCTGCTCTCAAATCAGCAATGACAAAGCAATCATTTGATTTTATTACATTTACGAGCTCATCCACTGTTCATTCTTTTATGCATGTGATGGAAGCAGATGCTGCGATGCTGGCTGCATCTGACACCTGTTTTGTGACGATCGGTCCTCTGACAAAAGAGGCACTGCTTCAATACGGGATTTCTTCTGAAACCCCAGATACTTATACGATAGACGGAATGCTAGATTTAATGTGCCGTTTATCTGAAAGGAAGTTGAACCATTGATGAAATTTAACAGACACCGCAGATTGCGGACAAGCGCAGGAATGAGAGAATTAGTCAGAGAAACCTTTTTAAGACCATCTGATTTCATTTACCCGATCTTTTTTGTAGAGGGAGAAAATGTACGAAAAGAAGTCTCTTCAATGCCGGGTGTATATCACATTTCTGTAGACCTTGTGAAAGAAGAAGTTCAAGAGCTTGTTGATCTTGGCATCAAATCGATCATTGTATTTGGTGTGCCGGATCATAAAGATCATGTAGGCAGTGAGGCGTATCACGATCATGGCATTGTTCAAAGGGCAACGCTTGAGATCAAAAAGCATTTCCCAGAGCTCGTGGTCATTGCAGACACTTGCTTATGCCAATATACAGATCACGGACATTGCGGAATCGTTGAAGATGGAGAAATTTTAAATGATGAATCTCTTCAGCTATTAGCGAAAACTGCTGTCAGCCAAGCGCGTGCAGGTGCAGATATCATCGCGCCTTCAAATATGATGGACGGATTTGTTGTTGCCATTCGTGAGGCACTTGATGAAGCAGGCTTTATTCATGTACCTGTCATGTCATATGCGGTGAAATATGCAAGTGCTTTTTACGGTCCGTTCCGTGATGCGGCACATAGTACACCGCAGTTTGGAGATCGTAAAACATATCAAATGGACCCTGCAAACCGTTTAGAGGCTCTAAGAGAAGCGCAATCTGATGTAGAAGAGGGAGCTGACTTCTTGATTGTTAAACCATCTCTTTCTTACTTAGACATTATGCGTGATGTGAAAAATGAATTTACACTCCCTGTTGTTGCTTACAATGTGAGCGGAGAGTATGCGATGGTGAAAGCCGCTGCTCAAAATGGCTGGATTTCTGAAAAAGAGCTTGTTCTTGAAATGCTGACAAGCATGAAACGTGCAGGAGCAGAACTCATCATTACGTATCATGCAAAAGATGCAGCAAAATGGCTCTCAGAATAAAGAACGGATAGACAGGAGGACGTTGAAATGGGACGTAGCTATGAAAAATCAAAGCAAGCATTTGAAGAAGCACAGCATTTAATGCCTGGTGGTGTCAACAGCCCTGTACGTGCATTTAAATCAGTCAACACAGACCCGATTTTTATGGAACGAGGCAAAGATGCCAAGATCTATGATATTGATGGGAATGAATACATCGATTATGTCTTATCATGGGGACCGCTTATTTTAGGACATACGAATGACCGTGTTGTTGAAAGCATTCAGCGAGTAGCGGAAAATGGGACAAGCTTCGGTGCTTCTACGTTAGTTGAAAATGAATTAGCTAAACTTGTAACAGAACGGGTTCCTTCCATCGAAGTTATTCGTATGGTCAGCTCTGGTACAGAGGCGACGATGAGTGCACTTCGTCTAGCTCGCGGTTTTACAGGCAGAAATAAAATTGTGAAATTTGAAGGCTGCTATCATGGCCACGGTGATTCTTTGCTCATCAAAGCGGGTTCTGGAGTGGCGACGCTTGGACTGCCGGATAGTCCTGGTGTTCCTGAAGGGACTGCAAGCAACACAATCACAGTACCGTACAATGATTTAGAAAGCATTCAAGTTGCTTTTCAAGAATTTGGAGACGATATCGCGGGTGTCATTGTAGAACCGGTTGCAGGAAATATGGGGGTTGTCCCTCCGCAAGAAGGTTTCTTGCAAGGGCTGAGAGACATCACGGAGCAATATGGATCATTACTTATTTTTGATGAGGTCATGACAGGCTTCCGTGTGGATTATCACTGCGCGCAAGGCTATTTTGGCATCACACCTGATCTGACGTGCCTTGGTAAAGTGATTGGAGGCGGTCTTCCGGTCGGTGCTTATGGCGGAAGAGCGGATATTATGAGACAAATTGCGCCAAGTGGTCCAATTTATCAAGCAGGAACGTTATCTGGTAACCCTCTTGCGATGACAGCAGGCTTAGAAACTCTAAAACAGTTGACACCTGAGTCTTATGAAGAATTTAAACGAAAAGGTGACCGTTTAGAAGAAGGCATTTCGAAAGCGGCAAAAGCATACGGAATTCCATTAACGTTTAACCGTGCGGGTTCCATGATCGGATTCTTCTTTACAAATGAAGAAGTGATCAATTATGACAAAGCGAAAACAGCTGATCTTGCTTTATTCGCTGAATTTTACAAGGAAATGGCCGATCACGGCATTTTCCTCCCGCCTTCTCAATTTGAAGGACTATTCCTGTCAACAGCTCATACAGATGAAGACATCGAATATACAATTGAGACAGTGGAAAAGGTTTTTCAAAAACTACGTCGATAAAACAAAAGGCCGATATGGAGACATATCGGCTTTTTTGCATTGGAGAAAACCAATCATATTTTCACTCCCTCCCTCATACAACTGTATTGACATCTAATTTTATTTTTTAAGGATTAGATGAAAGGAGGACACCGACTTGTCTCAAAACAATCGATTACAGTTTTCGGTAGAAGAATCCATTTATTTCAAAAGCGGACAGGAAGTCAGTGAGCTGCTGTCAATTTCTCTCGACCCTGACATTCTCGTTCAAGAAGTGAATGATTATGTTTCCATTAGAGGTTCACTCGAGCTAACAGGAGAATACAACATAAATCAAGAGGAGCTATTGGGTGAATTGAGTTCCTTTCCAACATACAGGGAAGCAGATGAGGTAAAGGTCAGAGAAGACGGAACGGCGGAGCTTCTGCATCAATTTCCAGTCGATATCACCATTCCGAAGAACAAAATTAGTCATTTAAATGATGTGTTTGTGTTTATTGATGCGTTTGATTACCAGCTGACAGAGAATCGTTTGCTCACCATTCAGGCTGATTTAGCCATTGAGGGCTTGTTAGACGAGGAAACGCCTGAAGCGCCTGTAGAGGAGCCATATGAATTTGTCCATCGTCCTGAAGAGGATTATGGCGATATGGCCTACGATTATCAGTTGCAGCCGGAACAAGAAGAACAAGAAGAGCTGCAAAGCGAAGAACGTGAGCATGATGAGATTCAGCCTGTATTCCAACATGCCACGCGCGCGGAGCAAGAGGAACAGGCAGTACAGGAAGAACAAGAAGAACAAGAAGAACAAGAAGAACAAGAAGAACAAGAAGAGGAAGAAGAAATTAAGATAGAGCTGGTGAGGGAAGTAGCGGAAACGCCCGAAGAAACGCCCGAAGAAACGGAAGAATTAGAAGAACAAGAAGAGCCGGAACAGCCGGAACAGCCTAATAACCAAGAAGAAGCGGTGGCGTCTGGCTATCGATCTATTCCTGAAGCTCAGGTGCAGGAACCGCCATTTTTTGAACCGCCAAAGCTTTTAGAAGAAGAGGACCGAGAAGATCCGTTCTTTGAAGTGGAAGTGAGAAAGGATCCGGAAGCTGCTGAAGAGCAGGAAGAAACGGTACAGTCGTATCCGGCTTTTGAAACACCTGCTGATCAAGTGGAACCTGAGCATGAGGCGCACGATGATGAATATCAGCTCGGGCGTTTATATGAACGGGAAGCACCTAAAATATATGAGTCAGCTCAAGAAGAAGAGGAGCTTGAAGAAGACGTGAGAGAAACGTCTGGCAGTGAGAACTCTCTTTATTTAACAAAGCTGTTCGCTAAGCAGGAGGAGGAAGATTTTTCCCGCATGAAAATATGTATAGTTCAGCAAGAAGATACGGTCGATCGTATTTGTGAGAGATATCAGTTGAATGTGCAGCAGCTTCTTCGCACAAACTCATTATCGATGGATGCGGAGCTTGAGGAAGGGCAGATTCTTTATATTCCTGAATATCAAAAAAGCAATGCATAGCAAGCGATGACTGACCGAGAAAATGTGGTGAGTGAACGTGGATGAAATCCAATCTGTCTTATACGAATACGGGCTTGAGGCTGAATATATTGAACCTGTCAGTCCTGCTGTCATCAAGGTCTATACAAAGCAGGGTGTATTTGCTCTGAAACGAGTAAAAGCCAGCCGGCATATGCAATTTACAGAACAAATGCTTGAACTGGAATCAAAGGGCTATCGCTCCTTTGTGCCGATTTATCGGACGAAGAGCGGTTCCTTTTTCTCAAGTCATCGGGAAAGCCGGTATGCATACTATTTGATGCCGTGGCTGACGAATGAAAAGAGAGAAGAGCAGGACGATAAGCATGAATATTTATTTCAAGAGATTGCAAGACTTCATAAGCGGACTGAAGTCATGATGGATATCACAGCGCAAGAGATAGAAGCACATTACACACAAATCAAGACCAAATGGGAAACAGAGAAAGACATGTATGAACGATTCATAGAGCGGGCAGAACAAACGTGGTATATGTCGCCATTTGAGCTGGCCGCTGCTATGTATTTTTCAGAGGCGATGTCTGCCAGTGAATTTGCGCTTGAACGTTTAGAAGATTGGCATGAAGAAATGACAGACAAAGAGACAACGCGTGTTGTGCTAAATCATGGACAGCTATCGATCCATCACTTTTTGTATAATGATGTAGGGACAGGACATTTCACCAATTTTGAGCGGTCTAAAAAAGCCGCCCCCATTTATGATCTTCTGACCTTTTACTTTCGGACATTCAAAACCTATCCCACGTCTTGTCCTGAATGCACTTCCTTGTTTTATACGTATCAAAAAGGAAACCCTCTTAGGGAGGAAGAACTGCATTTATTCCTAAGCTACCTCGCTTATCCGCAAGGTCTGTTTGATACGGTAAAAGCCTATGAAGCAGGCGGGCAGGATGAAATGGAAAGCTGCCAGCAGCTGTTAAGAGCGTATTGGCAGATGAAAAATTCAGAGCCGACTGTCATGAAGATTCACGAGATTGAGCAGGCTAGACGGCTTGAAGAAGAACAAAGTGCCTCGTCATCGGCGGAATGACGAGGTTATGCTGCGTTGGCTTTATATGGGCAGGTACATAATGATAAGTTTTTAAAACCAATCAAGGTGAAAGGCACAGACGAGAAAAATAAGAATACCTAGAATGAGGACGTCAAATGTCGTAGGGAAAATGATCGTACGAAATCCTTGAAATATAGCAATCGGGAGAACGACTTGGGAAGCAACTGCCCGAATTTGTCTCAGCCAGGGGGGAAGTGTGTAAGGATTGATCTTCTTCAAATCAAACGCCCTCCTTCTTCATTTTGTTATTATCATATGGGCAAAAGGGCGAAGGGTGCCTGCCCAATTTGTATAAAGAAGAAGAAAAGCGGAAAAGATGATTGACGAAAACAAAAGGCATTTAGTAATATTAATAAAAGATGAGTATGTGCTGATGAACGTGATATATCGTAAGCGTGGATCAGGAAGAGTACGAGCAAGACCCTAAAGAGAGGGAAGCCAAGAGCTGAAAGGTTTCCTAGGATGTACTTGTTTGGAAGGTCGCCTGTGAGCTTAATTTCTTGAATGAACAAGTAGAGAAATTCGGGAGAACCCCGTTATCCTTTAGAGTGTATGGGACACGTGTATGTGTCTCATGAAAAAAGGTGGTACCGCGAAAAAGCTTTTTCGTCCTTTTATAAGGATGGAAAGGCTTTTTTTTATGTTTCATCAGCCGAAAAAATGTGGAGGTTACACAAATGGGAACAAATAATCAAGAAATGCCAACAAAGTACGATCCAAATGCGATTGAAAAAGACCGCTATACGTACTGGCTTGAAGGGAAATTCTTCGAAGCACAAAATGACAAAACGAAAGATCCATATACAGTCGTCATTCCTCCACCAAACGTGACAGGAAAACTGCATCTTGGGCATGCATGGGATTCTACACTACAAGACATCGTAACACGTATGAAACGAATGCAGGGCTATGACGTTCTTTGGCTTCCAGGTATGGACCATGCCGGTATTGCGACTCAAGCAAAAGTCGAGGCAAAGCTTCGCGAAGAAGGCGTAAGCCGGTATGACCTTGGCCGGGAGAAATTTGTAGAAGAAACGTGGAAGTGGAAAGAAGAATATGCAGATTTTATTCGCAGCCAGTGGGCGAAAATGGGCCTTGGCCTCGATTACTCCCGTGAACGTTTTACTTTAGATGAAGGTCTGAATAAAGCCGTTCACCAAGTGTTTGTTCAATTGTATGAAAAAGGGCTTATTTATCGCGGAGAGTACATCATTAACTGGGATCCAGCAACGAAAACGGCACTTTCTGATATTGAAGTGATTTATAAGGATGTTCAAGGTGCGTTTTATCACTTGAGATATCCGCTTTCAGATGGAACAGGTTCAATTGAAATTGCGACAACAAGACCTGAAACTATGCTGGGGGATACAGCCGTAGCCGTACACCCTGATGACGAACGCTATCAGCATTTGATTGGAAAAACAGTGGTTTTACCAATTACAGGCCGTGAAATCCCAATCGTCGGTGATGACTATGTCGATATGGAGTTTGGTTCAGGTGCTGTGAAAATTACACCTGCTCATGACCCGAATGACTTTGAGCTTGGAAACCGCCATGGGTTAGAGCGTATTCTTGTCATGAATGAAGATGGCACAATGAATGCGAATGCACTGAAATATAAAGGGATGGACCGCTTCGAATGCCGCAAACAGCTTGTGAAGGATTTACAAGAGGAAGGCATTTTGTTCAAAATCGAGGACCACATGCATTCAGTTGGGCATAGTGAGCGAAGTGGAGCTGTCGTTGAACCGTATTTATCGACACAATGGTTTGTGAAAATGCAGCCGCTGGCAGACGAAGCCATTCATCTGCAAAAAGGGGACGACCAAGTTCAATTTGTTCCAGACCGATTTGAAAAGACATATTTACATTGGATGGAAAATATCCGTGACTGGTGTATTTCTCGTCAGCTATGGTGGGGACACCGAATTCCGGCTTGGTATCATAAAGAAACGAAAGAAGTATACGTTGGACTTGAAGCACCAGAAGATATTGAGAACTGGGAACAGGATAACGATGTGCTTGATACATGGTTTAGTTCAGCACTTTGGCCGTTTTCTACAATGGGCTGGCCAGATGCAGACAGTGAAGACTTCAAGCGCTACTACCCAACCAATCTGCTTGTAACAGGCTATGACATCATTTTCTTCTGGGTATCCCGCATGATCTTCCAAGGACTTGAATTCACAGGAGAAAAACCGTTTAAAGATGTCCTCATTCATGGGCTCATCCGCGACGAACAAGGACGTAAAATGAGTAAGTCGCTTGGCAACGGAATTGATCCAATGGAGGTCATCGACAAATACGGTGCGGATTCATTAAGATATTTCTTAGCGACTGGAAGCTCACCAGGTCAGGATCTTCGTTTTAGCTTTGAAAAGGTTGAATCCACTTGGAACTTTGCGAACAAAATTTGGAACGCATCCCGTTTTGCTTTAATGAATATGGATGGTTTAACGTATGATGAGCTTGATTTATCAGGGGGAAAATCAGTTGCTGATCAATGGATTTTAACACGCTTAAATGAAACGATTGAAAGTGTCACACAGCTTGCTGACAAGTATGAATTCGGTGAAGTGGGCAGACATTTATACAACTTCATTTGGGATGATTTCTGTGATTGGTACATTGAAATGGCGAAACTTCCGCTTTATGGTGAAGACGAAGCGGCGAAGAAAACGACTCGTTCGATCCTTGCGTATGTATTAGATCAAACGATGAGGCTTCTACATCCGTTTATGCCGTTCTTAACAGAAGAAATCTGGCAGCATCTACCGCATGAAGGTGAGTCCATTACTGTAGCGGCATGGCCTGAAGTGAAGCCGGAGCTTTCCAACGAACAAGCTTCTGCTGATATGAAGCTGCTTGTTGAACTCATTCGTTCTGTTCGTAACATTCGCAGTGAAGTGAACACGCCAATGAGCAAACAAGTTGAGCTTTACATTAAAGCATCTACGTCTGATGTTCAGGAACGTTTAGAGAAAAATCGTTCATATATTGAGCGCTTCACGAACCCAAGTGTTCTTGAAATTGGCACAGATGTTCCAGCTAGTGATAAAGCGATGACGGCTGTTATTTCTGGAGCAGAACTCATTCTGCCGCTTGAAGGCTTAATCAACTTGGATGAAGAAATTGCACGTCTGCAAAAAGAGCTTGATAAGCTGACAAAAGAAGTGGAACGAGTACAGAAAAAGCTTGGCAACGAAGGCTTTATGAAAAAAGCGCCTGAAAGTGTCGTAGAAGAAGAGCGTGCGAAAGAACGTGATTATGTCGCAAAACGCGAAGCTGTTCAAAAGCGTATTGAAGAGCTGAAAGCATAAGGTTGAAAAGACGGCTCCTAATGAAATGGAGTCGTCTTTTTTGAAAATTTCGTATGAAATGAGAGATGACATTGTTTACAACCTATCATGAAGCGATTGAGTGGATTCACAGCAGACTGGCCTTTGGTGTAAAACCGGGTCTTGAACGAATGAAATGGCTGATGAACAGACTAGGCAATCCGGAACAAAGCATAAAAGCAATACATGTTGCAGGTACAAATGGTAAAGGATCAACCATTGCGTTTACGCGTTCTGTTTTACAGGCAGCCGGCTATTCGGTCGGAACCTTCACCTCTCCGTTTATACTAACGTTCAATGAAAGAATCAGCGTGAACGGAGCGCCTATAGAGGATGAAGAATGGCTGAGTTTGGTGAATGAAATCAAGCCTCTTGTTGATGAATTAGATCAAACAGAGCTTGGTGCAGCAACAGAATTTGAAATCATTACAGCGTGTGCATTTGCTTATTTTGATCATGTGCACCAAGTAGACTTTGTCCTCTTGGAAACAGGGCTTGGCGGAAGGCTTGATTCTACAAATATTGCTGTGCCAATCTTAACAGCGATTACGTCGATTGGTCATGATCATATGGCCATTTTAGGTGACACACTTGAACAAATTGCAGCTGAAAAAGCAGGCATTATCAAAGAGGGTATTCCGATGATCACGGCAGTTCACCAGCTTGAAGCTCTTGCTGTCATTCAAAACACAGCCAAAGAAAAAAATGCCGAATGTATTTCTTTACATGATACTTGTAGTTTTGATGAGCAGCAGCCGACAGAAACAGGTGAACGATTCACGTTACGCACATCAAAAAGGCGGTATCCTCAGCTTGAAACAGGATTAATTGGAACGCATCAAAGGCAAAATGCTTCCCTTGCTGTTTTACTCATTGAATGGCTGGAGCAAGAAGGCTATATTAGCGTGACAGAAGAGCAAATATATGAAGGCGTTCGGCAGGCAGTTTGGGCTGGAAGGTTTGAAAAAGTCAAAGATCATCCTCCAGTGTATTTAGACGGTGCTCATAATGAAGAAGGGATCGATCGTTTAATTGAAACTGTGCAAGCTCATTTTTCTAGTAAACAGGTGCATATATGTTTTAGTGCTTTAAAAGATAAGCCGTACAAGCAAATGATTCAAAAGCTTGAAGCCGTTAGTTCTTCTATCCATTTTGTTTCATTTGATTTTCCAAGAGCCGAATCAGCTGAAAAGCTTTATGTATGCAGTCAGTTAGACGCAAAGTCTTATGATGATGACCCTCGTACAGTGCTTGAGTTCATTCAGAAAAAAAGTGATGATCCTTCAGCGGTGATTCTTGTGACAGGCTCTCTTTATTTTATTTCAGATATACGTAATCGTATGATCGGGTAACAAAAAAACGCAAATGGCTTCAATGCCTCTTGCGTTTTTTTCTTTTGATACGCAGAAGGGAAGTAAAATCATATTTTCGCTATGTGCTCAATGAATAGGGTCGTGGTAAAATCCGGTCTATCTTATTCTCGGAAGGGGTCACAATATATGATAGGCATTTTTGTGTTTCTTGCAGGCATCACCATGGGGTCGTTCTTTCATCTAGTTGGTGAAAGGCTGCCACTGAAGCGGTCTATTCTTTTTCCTCGTTCTCACTGTACAGCCTGTAAACAGCCGCTTTCCTTGCGCGAGATGATTCCGCTAGTTTCGTATGCATTATTGAGGGGGACTTGTAAATATTGCGGCACTCGGCTGTCTTTGCTATATCCACTGATTGAGCTGCTGTCAGGCAGTCTTTTTTTGCTCATGTATAGAATCGCTGGTATTTCGTTTGAAGGTCTTTTTCTTGTGATTCTTTGTAGTTTATTTGTGATTGCTGTCGTGAGCGATCTCCTTTATATGAGGGTGCCAAACGAGCTGTTTCTCTTCTTTTTTCCTCTTTTCGTCATATACCGCACGCTTGAACCTCTACTTATTTGGTGGGAAGGAGCGGCTTCGCTTCTTTTTTGCTTTCTCTTGTTTTATATTTTAGATCGTTTCAAGCCAAATAGCATGGGCGGAGCTGATATCAAGCTGTTCGGAGTGCTTGCATTTTGCTTAGGATTCAAGCCATTCCTTCTCATTCTTTTCCTCTCGTGTATCACTGGAATCGTCTATGCGAAGGTTTTTTCTTTTCGATTAGATGAGCCATTTCCCTTTGTTCCTGCGATCTCTTTTTCTTTTTGGCTGTATCTCTATGGAGTTCATGTCATGCTCCCATTCACCGGGTCGACCGGTTGAAAAAATTGGCGAACACTTTTTTTTCCTGCCGACAAAAGTCTTGTTCTTTTTTTTATCCGCTATGTTAAAGTGTGAAACAGAAAGAAGGACGGGTTACATTCGCGCTGATTCATTGGACAAAAAGGTCTTTCTTACAAACAATGTCAGAAAGCGGGGAATGACAGTGAAAAAAAGGCAGGCAAAAAAACAAGGGTTAAAAGTCAATATTAATGGCAAAGAAGAAATACTTCATGAAGATGACCATCAGCCGCCAAAACAACAAGAGGATGATCAAGTGACGTTTTCGAATTGGGAGGAAAAAAGGCAGTCAGAACTGGAGACAGCTGCTTCCGAGGAAGAACCGGCTAAACCGAAAGAAGAAGATTTCCAGTGGGATGATGCAGCTGATCATATTTATCATTCTGATCCAAAGGTCGTCACACCTTATCAAAAGAAAAAAGGCTCCTTTGATCAGAAGTTCGGTAAAAACCGCGGCCCGTTTAAGAGAGTGATGACAACGATTGTGTTTGCAGTGGTTCTTGGGACAGGCCTAGGTGTGTTTGCACTTAGCCTAAGTCAAGATGGTACTCAGAATCCATCAGAGGGAGATATCAGCGTTTCAGCATCCGGAAATCAATCATCGATGAAAGCGGGCGGGGATGCGCCGCCAGCAGATACTGCTGATGAATCAAAAGAGAATAAAGATGAAAAAAGCGCCTCTGACAGCTTTTCAACATATGTTGTACAGGCTGGAAAGTTTTCCTCTGAAAAAGGAGCAGATGAATTAGTTGGCAGTTTAAAAGAAGCAGGATACGCGGGGAAAAAGGTTTCAATGGATGATGGCTATTATGTTATTGCCGGGCTTGCGACAGAACAGGGCATGACAAGCGCTGTTGGGAAGAAGCTGATTGATCAGCACTTTGAGGCGTGGGGAGGCAAGGAGCTCTCATTTCAAGTACCGGAGGAGCTGACTAGTTTAATAGAAAAGGCATCTGTTTTATCCTCTAAGGTCATTGCAGGGGATGATGTGGATCAAAAGGACGTTGCGCAGCTGATCTCTGAGCTTGAAAGTGCCAAAACAACGGACGCACCAGCTAAAAGCAGTTTGCTGAAAGCGGTGCAGCTGTTAAATGAACCTACTGCTGAAAACGGGTGGAAATCTCAGCAGGTACTGCTTGATCAATTAAATACGTAAAATCATATTTTAAGAAACCAAACTAGTCAAAAAATGACTAGTTTTTTTCTTTTGCATCCAACATAATGATGAAGGAACATGAAAAATGAATTTTCGTAAATTGTCGGTAAGATGTACATTTGATAGGATGAATGGGTATCTTACTTCTTAGGCTAAACCCTGAAAGGATGAACAAACATGAACCAATTGATTCTCGCATCTCAATCCCCTAGAAGAAAAGAATTGCTTGATCTAGCAGGGTTTTCTTATGACATTCAAGCAAGTCAATTAAAAGAAGAAATAAATCGAAACTTTTCTCCTGCAGAGAACGTCCAATGGTTGGCAGAACAAAAAGCAAGTGATATTCAAAGATTATATCCCGAAGCTGTGATTATTGGTGCAGATACGATTGTTGCAATTGACGGCAAATGTCTTGGGAAACCAAAAGACAAGGAAGAAGCGGCCTCAATGCTTCAATTATTGTCAGGAAAGACACATCAAGTCTTGACGGGTGTCACGATTCAGTCAGAGAATAGAAAAGAAACATTTTATGAACAAACAGAAGTGACGTTTTGGACACTTGCGCAAAATGAAATAGACCGTTATATCGAAACGGGAGAACCGCTTGATAAAGCGGGAAGCTATGGCATTCAAGGAAAAGGCGCACTGTTTGTTCAAAAAATAGATGGTGATTATTTTTCCGTTGTCGGTCTCCCTATTGCCAAAACAGTTAGAGTGCTCGAAACATTTGGAATCACCCCTTTTTGATGACAGGAAGGAATCTAAAAGGAGTGGGCATCATGAACGATTTCCCTATGTTGCTAAAGCATTTTCCTCAAGATGAAAAGCCGAGAGAACGATTTATGAAATATGGTCCCGGCAGTCTGTCAAACCATGAACTTGTTGCGATTCTTTTAAGGACAGGCACAAAAAAGGAATCAGTTCTCCAAATTTCTGCAAGACTTCTGCAAACATTTGGCGGTCTTCGCTCTGTAAGAGAAGCCTCAATTGAAGAAATGTCGAAGATTCGAGGAGTTGGAAAGGCGAAGGCGGTCTCTCTATTAGCTGCTTTAGAACTCGGCACTAGATTACACCATCAAACGACGGACAACCGCTATGTGATCCGCACACCAGAGGATGGGGCAAAATATGTGATGGAAGATATGAGGTTTTTACAACAGGAGAATTTCGTTTGTCTTTATCTCAATTCAAAAAATCAAGTTCTTCATAAACATACTGTGTTTATTGGAAGTTTGAACTCATCCATCGTTCACCCGCGTGAAATTTTCAAAGAGGCGTTTAAACGTTCGGCTGCTTCATTTATATGTGTGCACAACCATCCATCTGGAGACCCGACGCCGAGCAGGGAAGATATTGAAGTCACACAGCGACTTTTTGAATGTGGAAAGCTGATTGGAATACAGCTGCTTGATCATCTTGTCATAGGTGATCAAAAATTTGTGAGTTTAAAGGAAAAAGGGTATTTGTAACACTTTTTTTTTCAATGTTTTACGATATAATAGAGTTTATGAGTTTTTCCCTAAGGGAATTTTGGTTTAAGAAAGGAAGATACATACATATGTTTGGAATTGGTACAAAAGACCTTGGAATAGATCTTGGAACAGCGAATACGCTTGTTTTTATTAAAGGAAAAGGCATTGTTGTGAGAGAACCTTCGGTCGTAGCCTTGGAAACTGATACGAAGTCTATAGTGGCAGTCGGAAATGATGCTAGAAACATGATTGGCCGTACACCTGGTAATGTTGTGGCATTACGCCCAATGAAAGACGGAGTCATTGCAGATTACGAGACGACAGCAACAATGATGAAATATTACATTAATCAAGCATTAAAAGGCAAAGGGCTTTTTGCTCGTAAACCTTACGTCATGGTATGTGTACCATCTGGTATTACAGCTGTAGAAGAGCGTGCAGTCATTGATGCAACAAGACAAGCTGGGGCACGTGACGCATACCCGATTGAAGAGCCATTTGCTGCGGCAATTGGTGCTAACCTGCCTGTATGGGAGCCAACAGGAAGTATGGTTGTGGACATTGGCGGCGGTACAACAGAGGTAGCGATTATTTCTCTTGGCGGCATTGTGACATCACAATCAATCCGCGTGGCAGGAGATGAAATGGATGATGCAATCAGCAGCTACATCCGTAAAACGTATAACCTAATGATCGGTGATCGTACGTCAGAAGCGATTAAAATGGAAATCGGTTCTGCGCAGCCTGATGTACATGATGAGATGGACATTCGCGGCCGTGACCTTTTAACAGGTCTGCCAAAAACAATCTCTATTACGGCAGAAGAGATTGCAAAAGCGCTTCGCGATACGGTGGAAACAATTGTCGATGCAGTGAAAATGACTCTTGAAAAAACCCCGCCTGAGCTGGCAGCAGATATTATGGACCGCGGAATTGTTTTAACAGGAGGCGGTGCATTGCTTCGTAATCTTGACAAAGTCATTAGTGATGAAACGAAAATGCCAGTCATTATTGCAGAAGACCCGCTTGACTGTGTGGCAATCGGAACAGGGAAAGCACTAGAACATATTCATTTGTTCAAAGGAAAATCAAAAGATAATCGATAATCGGTCGTAATTAAAGAGGTGTAAGACATGCCGCAGTTTTTTATGAATAAAAGATTAATGTTGCTCCTTGTCTGTGTCATCGTACTGGTGGCCATGATTGGTTTTTCAGTGAAAAGCGGCAGAGGTGCTTCATGGCCGGAAAAATTAGTGGGGGATACGACAGGCTTTTTTCAAGGTGTCTTTCATAAACCATCACAATTTATTGCCGGTATTTATGGGAACGTACAAGATTTAAAGAACACATATGATGAAAACGAGCGTCTTCGAAAAAAACTTGATGGACAAACCCAATATGAGGCGAAACTTCAAGAACTAGAAGATGAGAACAAAAAGCTTCGCAAACAGCTTGGCTATGTGAACTCTATTCGTGACTACACGCCAATTCTCTCAACTGTTATCGCAAGAAACCCATCTCTTTGGGATAGCTTTGTGATGATTGATAAAGGGAAAAAACAAGGCGTGGACAAAGATATGGCGGTCACAAATGAGAGTGGTGCGTTAATTGGGAAAATTGAAAGTGATAAGCTCAACAATTTTACTTCGACTGTAAGGTTGCTAAGCTCTACTGACCAAAATAATAGAATTTCAACGAAAATTTTTGCGAAAAAGGGCAAAGAAGAACTCAATGGAATCATTAACGGTTATGACAGCAAGAAAAAAATGCTGACTATGAATATTCTGAAATCCGATGCAGATGGGGATGTCAAAAAAGGAGATCTTGTTGAAACATCTGGAGCAGGGGGCGTATTCCCGCAAGGCTTAACGATTGGTAAGGTGAGTGAAATTGAGCCAGACCATTACGGCCTGACAAAGATCATTTACGTAGAACCAGCGGCTGAACTCAACAATTTAGACCGCGTGATTGTGGTGAATCGCAGCACAAGTACAGCAGATGCATCTGAATTGACGAAGGAGGAAGGCTCGTGAAACGTGTCCTTCTTGCTTTCGTCATGTTGTTTATCTTCGTATTTGACAGCATTTTTGTTGATTTAGTGAAGCTCCCATTTGTTTCAGAGAATCAAATTTTAGCTCCTCATTTCATTTTACTCGCACTTGTATTTATGACTGCTTTTGTGAATCAAAAATATGGTGTGATTTACGGGTTTATCTTTGGACTTTTATATGATATTTCATATACAGGTATACTTGGTGTTCATATGTTTGGCTTTGGGGCGCTTTGCTATTTGTTAGCAAAAGCCTTTAAAGTTCTGCAAACGAATATGTTAGTTGTCGTCTTTCTGTCGATTATTGCTGTTTCCGTGATGGAGTTTTATGTATACGGCGTTCAAGCGACAATTCAACCAGGGATTATGCCGTTTAATACGTATGTCATCGAACGTTTTATTCCAACGATTCTTTTAAATACTGCTGCGTCTCTCATACTTGTTGTGCCGCTAAGGCTCTTTTTCACCCATGTGAAACAAGAACTGATCGACGAATAAAAGCAGGAGTTTGTCCAATTACGGCGAAATGAGTATGTTGTTGAGGTGAGCATCTTGAAAACTCAAAAACAGCAATATGTGACGATAAAAGGCACAAAAAACGGATTAACATTACAGTTAAATGATGACTGTTCGTTTGATGACCTTCTTTCTGGCTTGCGAGAGGTTCTGTTACTTGAGCAATATACAGATGGAAGAGAAGGACATAAAGTCAATGTGCATATTAAGCTTGGTTTTCGTTATTTAACAGAGGATCAGGAGACACGTTTGACCGAAGCGGTGTCTGAAAATGAACATCTCGTTATCCACTCCATTGAAAGTGACGTCATGTCAACTGAAGAGGCGAGACGATTAAAAGCAGAGGCTGAAATTACTTCTGTAGCAAAAATTGTACGCTCTGGACAGGTGCTGTATGTCGAAGGAGATCTTTTATTAATAGGAGATGTCAATCCTGGCGGAACGATTCGCGCAGGGGGAAATATTTTTGTGCTTGGCGCATTAAAAGGTGTGGCGCATGCTGGATGTAATGGCAACAAACAGGCTGTTATTGCGGCATCACATATGATTCCAACACAGCTTCGCATCGCACAAGTTATTAACCGTGCACCAGATCAAAAAGAAGATGGAAATGAAATGGAATGTGCTTATTTAGATATAGATGGCAATATGATCATTGAACGCCTGCAGCAATTGGCTCATATAAGACCTAATCTGACAAGGCTTGAGGGAGGAATGTGAAATTGGGCGAGGCTATTGTGATTACCTCAGGAAAAGGCGGCGTTGGCAAAACAACAACATCTGCAAACTTAGGCACAGCACTAGCAATTCAAGGGAAAAAAGTGTGTCTAGTTGATACCGATATCGGCCTTCGGAATCTGGATGTCGTGATGGGGCTAGAAAACCGCATTATTTATGATCTAGTCGATGTAGTAGAAGGAAGATGCAAAATTCACCAAGCGCTTGTAAAAGATAAGCGTTTCGAGGATCTTTTGTATCTTTTACCTGCTGCTCAAACAAGCGATAAAACGGCTGTAGAGCCGGAACAGATCAAAGAATTAATTCAATCATTGAAACAAGACTTTGATTATGTTGTCATTGACTGCCCTGCTGGAATTGAGCAAGGCTTTAAAAATGCTGTATCCGGTGCAGACAAGGCTATTGTCGTGACGACGCCTGAAATCTCAGCTGTGAGAGATGCGGACCGAATCATCGGTTTGTTAGAACAAGAAGATATCGAACCGCCTCGTTTGATTGTCAACCGTATTCGTACACACATGGCGAAAAATGGCGATTCAATGGATGTAGATGAAGTGGTACATCACTTATCGATTGATCTACTTGGCATCGTAGCAGATGATGATGATGTGATTAAGGCTTCAAACAATGGTGAACCGATTGTCATGGATGCTAAAAACAAAGTATCGATTGCCTATCGCAATATTGCCCGCCGCGTACTAGGCGAATCAGTACCGCTTCAATCTTTTGAAGAAGAAAACAAGGGAATGTTTGCAAAGCTGAAAGCATTCTTTGGTGTAAGAGCATAATCACTGAACCGTGATAGAAAACCTTTGCAGTCAGGAAAGGCGGCTGCCTTTGCGAAGCGAATTTGACATTCGTGAGCACCGGAGCGCAGACCGACACTGAATGCGAGGGTTTCTCTGCACGCTGAGACCGATTCGATGTGAATCGGTCTTTTTGTTGCATATCAGATGGGGTTGTCACATAAAATGTACAAACTGTTTGTATGTAAAGGGTGATCTCATGAAAAGAGTGGACGAGTACCGAAAGAAAATCGCGCAGCGCCGCAAAACGATGCAGCCAGCTGCTCTCCCTAAGAAGACGGCTTTCAAGAAAAAAGAAGATATCCCGCCATGGGTTATGCTGACAGAGGAAGAAAAGCATTCTGGCTCGACCTCCTATGAACCGGCGTCCCATCAGTCAAAGAAATATCGTCATCCCTTATTTAACCCGAATACCTTTGTGCTTAAATGCTTATTATCAGCGTCCCTTGTGTTGATTGCAGCCATTTCATTTAAAGGTCAGACAGGTCCGTTTCAGCAGCTGAAGCCGATGATTACTCAGACCTTTGAGCAAGATTTTCAATTTGCTGCTGTTAACCGCTGGTTTGAAAAAACAGTTGGACATCCGCTGGCCTTTTTAACAGAGAAAAAAGATGGCCAAAAGGACGTACAAGCGAATCAAGAACTGGCTGTTCCTGCCTCTGGTAAAGTGCAGGAATCCTTTACGCAAAATGGAGCAGGTGTCAAAGTGGAGACATCCGCTGAAGCCATAGATAGTATGAAGGAAGGCTATGTGGTTGAGGTGAAAAAGAAAAGCGATACAGGGCTTACCGTGGTGGTGCAGCATGCAGATAACAGCTATAGCTGGTACGGTCAATTAAAGAAAGCGGATGTGGCCTTATACGATTTTGTCGATAAGGGTGAAAAAATTGGCCAGATTTCGCTTGATGATCAAGGGAAGGGCACGTATTACTTTGCCATTAAGCAAAATGAACAATTTATCGATCCTATTCAGGTGATGACCTTTGAATAGATGGCTGCTCATGCTGACGAAAATTCATATCCATCCGCTGCTGTGGATTGTGATGGCGTTTGCGGTTCTGTCAGGCCAAATTAAGCCGCTGCTTTGTCTGCTTATCATCGTCTGTGTCCATGAACTTGGACATGCAGCGGCTGCCTGCTATTATCATTGGCGCATTCGGCGGATTTTTTTACTGCCATTTGGCGGAACGGTGGAAGTAGAGGAACATGGGAACCGTCCGTTAAAAGAAGAGCTGGCGGTCATTTTGTGCGGGCCGCTTCAGCATGTACCGCTCCAGCTCATGGCATGGCTTTTCATGGAGGCTTCTCTTATTTCGCATGACGTCTTTACGATGTTTACCTTTTATAATATGGCGATTTTTCTTGTGAATCTTTTGCCCGTTTGGCCGCTTGATGGCGGAAAATTATTCTTTTTGCTCTTATCCGTTTTTTACCCTTTCCAACGTGCACATGCCCTAGCAATAAAAGGCTCACTTGTCTTTTTCGGTCTATTGACAGGAGGGTTACTTTTGTTTGCACCGCTGCAATTCAATGGCTGGGTGCTGCTCACTTTTTTAGCTTATTCACTCGTGATGGAGCACAGGCAGCGGCATTACGTCAGGGTTCGCTTTTTACTAGAACGGTATTACGGTAAAAAAGAGCAAAAGGTAGAAAAGCTAATTCCGCTGAGAGCAAGTGCAGAGGAAAAAGTATACGAAGTGATGGCACGATTTCAAAGGGGCTGCAAACATCCGATTATTATTGAAAGAGATGGCGTGAAGATGAGCCAGCTTGATGAAAATGAACTGCTCCATGCGTATTTTTCAGATCGCAGAACCACCTCCTCAATGGAAGAGCTTCTTTTACCGTACTAATAGTGAAAATACATTGACATTCTGCGTCTAGTTTGATATATTTTTTAATGTTATGGATATGTAGCACCCGTGCTACAACCGCGCGGAGCAGGTGTAAAGTGCCTATGGCCCCCTGTATTCGGCGAGTCTGAGTTTATTAGGAGGTGCAGAGATGTACGCAATTATCGAAACTGGTGGTAAACAAGTAAAAGTTGAAGAAGGTCAAACTGTTTATGTTGAAAAACTAGCTGCTGAAGCAGGTGAAACAGTAACTTTCGAAAACGTATTGTTTGTCGGCGGAGACACTGTCAAAGTGGGTAACCCTTCAGTTGCTGGAGCAACAGTAACGGCTAAAGTTGAAAAACAAGGTCGCGGTAAGAAAATTACTGTGTTCAAGTACAAACCGAAGAAAAACAACCACAAGAAACAAGGTCATCGTCAACCTTACACTAAAGTTGTTATCGAAAAAATCAACGCTTAAGGCGTGTGAGTGATATGATCAAAGCAACCATTACTCGGTCTTCAGCAGATGAAAGCATTACGTCTTTTCAGATGACTGGACATGCCGAGTTTGCTGAAAAAGGTCAGGATCTCGTTTGTGCAGGTGTATCTGCTGTTGTTTTCGGCTCAGTCAATTCAATTATTGCACTGACAGGATTGGACCCACTGCTTGATATTGGTGAAGAAGGCGGCTACTTCTCTTTTGAACTGCCAGCTGATACAGATCCAGTATCCTTTGAAAAAGCCCAGCTGCTTTTAGAAGGCATGGTCGTTTCCTTAGAGACAATTGAACGAGATTATCACGATTATGTGAGAATATCAACAAAAAAATAGGAGGTGAACTTCATGCTTAGATTAGATCTTCAATTTTTCGCATCTAAAAAAGGGGTAGGTTCTACAAAGAACGGACGTGACTCTGAGTCTAAACGTTTAGGCGCTAAACGTGCTGATGGTCAATTCGTAACTGGTGGTTCTATCCTTTATCGTCAACGTGGAACGAAAATCTATCCAGGTGAAAACGTTGGACGCGGAGGCGACGACACTCTTTTCGCTAAAATCGACGGAACAGTTAAATTCGAACGTTTCGGTCGTGACCGTAAAAAAGTGAGCGTATATCCTGCGGCACAATAATTGCTAAAAACTCCGGTCATTGACTGGAGTTTTTTTCACTTTTTACAAGCAGTACCGAAGATGATAAAAGAAGATGCACTCCATAAATATCAAAGAACGTTTGCTGACTTTGCCTCATTTTCTCCTATACGATCAGAAAAAACAACCTTTCCTCACATAACTAGTGTTTTTCTATGCTGTCTTCTCTGTTATAATTCAGGGAGACATATTGATGATAAGACTCCTAAAAGAGAGACCAAACGATTGGGAGTGCGATAATGGAAGAGATACCAAGTAAAGAAAATGAAAAATTAACTCACGTTGCATTAACAAATGAATTGATCTATCTGCTCAGTCGTTCAAGACACGACTGGATGAATAAATTACAGCTGATCAAAGGCAACTTGACATTAGAAAAATATGACCGCGTGTTTGAAATTATAGAAGAAATGGTCATTGAAGCACAGCATGAATCCAAACTCTCAAATTTAAAAATTCCCCAATTGGCCTATTACTTTCTAACATTTAATTGGGAGTCGCATTTTATCACCTTAGAATATGAAGTGCTTGGTGAAACCCGAGACTTATCAGCATATGAATCGCAGCTGCTAACGGTATCACAGGAGTTGTTTTCGATATTCGATCAATCAGTTTGCCAAAAAACTGAAAATCATTTAACGGTCACGTTCCAAACAGATCATGAAGAAAATGATGTGATCTTATATTTTGATTTCAAAGGAAAATTAACAAGTTTGGATGCGTTAAATGCGTTTCATGACGCAAACTATCCATGTATGAGTATAACGCAATTTCATGTGACGCCTCATGAGTCCATGATTGAGCTTTGTTTGAGGCAAGAACGAGATATGTGATGCAGAGAAACGGAGGAAGTTATGTTTGTAGATCAGGTTAAAGTGTATGTTAAAGGCGGTGACGGCGGAAACGGTATGGTGGCGTTCCGTCGTGAAAAATATGTACCAAAGGGCGGCCCAGCAGGCGGCGACGGCGGAAATGGTGCAGATGTTGTATTTGAAGTAGACGAAGGACTCAGAACGTTAATGGACTTTCGTTATAAGCGCCATTTCAAGGCTGACCGCGGCGAGCACGGAATGAGTAAAAACCAGCATGGCCGAAATGCGGAAGAAATGATTGTCAAAGTTCCGCCGGGTACGGTTGTGACAGATGCAGAGACGGAACAAGTACTAGCTGACTTGACAGAGCATGGGCAGCGGGCTGTAATTGCCAAAGGCGGACGTGGCGGACGTGGGAATTCACGCTTCGCAACACCAGCAAACCCTGCACCACAGCTGTCTGAAAACGGTGAGCCAGGTAAAGAACGTGACGTCATTTTAGAATTAAAAGTACTTGCAGATGTTGGACTTGTTGGTTTCCCAAGTGTCGGGAAGTCAACGCTGCTTTCGATTGTCTCTTCTGCGAAACCAAAAATTGCGGATTACCATTTTACAACGCTTGTACCGAACCTCGGGGTTGTTGAAACAGACGATAACCGAAGCTTTGTTATGGCGGATCTGCCAGGACTGATCGAAGGAGCGCACGAAGGCGTTGGCTTAGGTCATCAATTTTTACGTCATATTGAGCGTACACGTGTCATTGTCCATGTCATTGATATGTCTGGACTTGAAGGACGTGACCCATACGAAGACTACGTGACGATTAATGAAGAGCTTGAGCAGTACAATATGAGATTGACAGAGCGTCCGCAAATCATTGTTGCGAACAAAATGGACATGCCAGATGCAGCTGACAATCTAGAGGCATTTAAGGAAAAATTAACGGATGACTATAAAGTGTTCCCGATTAGTGCGATCACAAGAGAAGGGCTTCGTGAGCTCTTATTTGAAATCGCCAATCAGCTTGAAACAACACCGGAATTCCCGCTCTATAATGAAGAGGAGCTGTCGGATAACCGCGTGATGTACAGGTTTGATGAAGGCGATGCACCATTTGAGATCTCTAGAGATCCTGATGGCACATTTGTCTTAACGGGTAAAGCACTTGAGCGGCTCTTTAAGATGACAGACTTCTCAAGAGATGAATCTGTTAAACGATTCTCTAGACAGCTGCGCGGAATGGGTGTCGATGATGCCTTGCGTGAGCGCGGAGCAAAAGATGGCGACATCATTCGTCTGCTTGAATTTGAATTCGAATTTATTGATTGATCAAAAGGAGGGTCCAGACCATGGGCTCTCCCGTTTTTAAAAGGGGAGAAAACAGGTGAAAGAAGAAACGTTCTATTTAGTAAGAGAGGATGTACTTCCAGATGCGATGCGAAAAACGCTTGAAGTCAAAAAGCTTCTCGATCGCAAAAAAGCGGATTCAGTTGCCGATGCTGTTCAAAAAGCGGATTTAAGCCGCAGTGCTTTTTATAAATATCGAGATGCTGTTTTTCCATTTTATACAATGGTGAAAGAGCAGATCATCACATTGTTTTTCCACCTTGAGGATCGGTCTGGAGCTTTATCAAGACTGCTTCAAATTGTGGCTGACTCTGGCTGTAATGTGTTATCCATTCACCAAACGATTCCGCTGCAAGGAAGAGCGAATGTCACCTTATCAATTAGT
Organism: Bacillus sp. FSL P2-0069; assembly: GCF_038593315.1. Lineage (NCBI taxonomy): Bacteria > Bacillati > Bacillota > Bacilli > Caryophanales > Bacillaceae > Bacillus > Bacillus sp. FSL P2-0069. The sequence goes on along the minus strand of NZ_CP151984.1, from coordinate 2,406,487 downwards.
ACAGCTGGTATGGCAGATGATATCAACACTGTCATGAATCAATTAAGAAAGCTTGAATTTGTCGAAAAAGTCGAAATTCTAGGTTCTGGGGCGTAAAAGGAGAGATCATAGCAGATGAAGCAATTAACTGTAGGTTATTTTGGACCAGAGGCAACATTTACTCATTTGGCCGTATGCTCTTGTTTTCCAAAAGATGCGGTGCAGCGTGCCTATGCAACAATTCCGCAATGTATGGATGCTGTGTCAAAAGGCGAAGTCGATTTGGCGGTCGTTCCACTTGAAAATGCACTCGAAGGCTCTGTGAACTTAACGATTGATTATTTAATTCATGAAGAAGCGCTGTCCATTGTGGGGGAGATGACAGCACCAATTCGGCAGCATTTGCTTGTCCACCCATCAAGAGCGGAGAGCTGGGAGACGTTAGATGTCATTCAATCGCATCCTCACGCGATTGCCCAGTGTCATCAATTTCTGAAAAAGCAGTACCCTCATATTCCTCATCGGCCAGTGGAATCAACAGGCTATGCAGCAAAATACATCAGTGAGCATCCAGATGAAGCTGTCGGGGCTATTGCCAATGAAATTGCCGCAAAAACGTATGGTTTGACGATTGCAAAAAAAGACATTCATGATTATCCGCACAACCATACACGCTTTGTGATTTTACATAAAGATCCTAACGCATCGTTCCCAATGAATTCTGGTTTCTCATCAAAGCCAAAAACGACCATTGTGGTCAGTCTGCCTAAGGATGACCAATCAGGCGCATTGCACCGCGTGCTGTCTGCTTTTTCTTGGCGGAATCTTAACTTGTCAAAAATTGAATCTCGTCCGACAAAAACAGGTCTTGGACATTATTTATTTATTATTGACATTGAAAAAGAGATGGATGATGTCCTCGTCCCTGGTGCGATTCAAGAATTAGAAGCGATTGGCTGTGAGGTCAAGCTGCTTGGCAGCTATCAAACATATGAATTAACGAATGAAAAATAGTGTCCCGTGCAGGACACTATTTTTTTAGTCTTTTATTAAAAACCCAGCATCATCCAGCGCTTGAATGGCTTGGTCAAGCTGTTTTTGGCTGTAAGCAGTGAGAGTATGCAGGTGCACGCCGTCTGTTAGTTCTGACAAGTAGGACGCGCCGGTGTTAGAAATATGATGGACAAAATCAGCGACTTGTTTCCGTGTGCTGACGCGAATAGAGGCCGTTAGTTCACCATAAACAGGGTGCTCAATGATCACATCTTTCACCGTCACTCCAAAGTCTACAATCAAGGTCAGTTCCTCTTCTGTACGGGCAGGATCATGTTTGCAGGCGATGATTTGTTCAATTTCTCTTTCTGGCGCATGCTGCGCTGCCATATACACATAGCCTTGGCTTGTGGCAATAATGGGTTCGTTTTTTGCTTTTAATAATGAAATATCTTGTACAATGACTTGCCGAGAGACAGCCGCCTTTTTAGCTAAAAAGCTTCCAGTAAGCGGTGTGTCTGTTTCTTTCAGCCACTCTAAAATGGCGTTTCTTCTTTCTTCGCCAATGAGTTTCCTCTCTTGCTCCACGTCCTAAGCTCCCTTCTTCTCCTTTTGCAAATGCTCAAATGTATGCAAAAGCTGATCGATGTCATCTTTTGATGACTGATATCCAAATGATAGTCGAATAAATTGTAGGGCATCACGATCTGATACACGCAATGCCTTCACAGCAGGGGAAGGATGGTGATAACCGGAAGCACATGCGCTTCCAGTAGATAGACAAATCCCATGCCGGTTACATGCTAACATTACATATTGTCCTTCAAACCCTTCAAAAAAACAACCAATAATATGAGGAAGCGTGCGGCGATTGTCAATGTCCTGAAGTGTACGAACTGGCAGCTGTCTTATTTTTAACTGCTGAAGAAAATAATCACGCAGCTGCTTATCTAATTTTTGCTGTTCATCCAGCCTAAGCATCGCTTGTTCACTTGCAGCAGCAAAAGCACCGATACATGGAACGTTTACTGTCCCTGGACGTAAGCCATTTTCCTGAACTGCTCCTGTATATAAAGGTTTCCAAGGAACATGAGCGCCCATATAAACGGCACCAGCGCCTTTAGGAGCATACACTTTATGACTTGAGATGGACACAGCATCGACTCCAAGTTCTTTGATGGACACACGAATCTTTCCAAATGTTTGCACAGCATCTGTATGAAAAAGAATGTTCCTTTCTTTTAAAAGAGGCGCTAATTCAGCAAGCGGCTGGATAATTCCTGTTTCTGAATTAGCATGCTGAATAGATACTAGTCCTGTTTCAGGCAATAATGCTTTTTTGAGAATGTCCTGTGTTATGATTCCATCCTGATTTGGTTCAATGATCGTGACTTTTACGCCAAAACGCTCTAAGCTGCTAACTGCATAATGAACAGAAGGATGCTCAACTGAAGTTGTGATGACATGCTGTTGATGTGCTGGCAGTCCATTGATGATCGATTGAATTGCAAGGAGATTGGATTCAGTTCCACCACTTGTAAAATAGATCCCATCCGGTTCACCCTCGATCATGGCAGCGAGTGATTGTCTGCTGTAAGTCAATATGTCATTTGCTTTTCCCCCAGCATCATGAAGGCTGCTTGCGTTTCCGTAAAAATTTTTGCTTAGCTGTTCAAAAACATGCAGCGCTTCCTCTGAAACAGGTGTAGAAGCTGCGTAATCTAAATAAACCAACCCATCCATCTCCCGTGTGAAAATTTTTTCTTGTATTTATTTTAGTGTTGTGTAATGATATGTGTCAAGACAGGTGTAAATGACAGGAGGGGCGATGGTGTCATCAATCAAAAAAGTCATTGTGGTGGGATCAGGTATTGCAGCGCTTTCCTTTGCAAAAACCATTTCGAAAAGCTGCCAGGTCATCATGATGACAAAAAAACAATGTTCATCTAGTAATTCCATGCTGGCTCAAGGAGGAATCGCTGCTGCCTTTTCAGCAAATGATTCAGCTGAGCAGCATGTGCAAGATACACTAGCTGCCGGCTGTGATCACAATGATGAAAGAACGGTACAAGAAATCGTGAGACTTGGAAAACACCTTGTGGAGCAGCTCGTAGCAGAAGGCTGTCCATTTGATCAAGATGAGGCAGGAGAGCCGCAATTAGGCAAAGAGGGAGCACATACCACACATCGCATCTTGCATGCAGGAGGAGATCAATCAGGTAAAACCCTTGTACAGTTTCTGAAAAGTCAGCTCGGCTCACATATTCACTTATACGAATATCATCATGTCATTGATCTATTGATTCATGAAGGGACATGTACGGGTGTTGTATGGAAAGACGAGACAGGACACGTACATACGATGACCGCAGATGCCGTTGTTTTATCAACTGGCGGCTGCGGCTCCCTATATGAGACAAACACAAATGATCCTTCTATCACAGGAGACGGACTGATGATGGCCTATCGAGCCGGGGCACAATTAGTGGATCTCGAATTTGTTCAATTCCATCCAACTCTTTTAACAATCGCTGGAAAAGCAGTTGGCCTCATTTCAGAGGCAGTACGGGGAGAGGGAGCTTATTTAGAAGATGAAACAGGCAGGCGGATCATGAAAGGTATTCACCCACAAGCTGATTTAGCACCTAGAGATGTGGTCGCTAGAGCTATTTTTCATGAGCAGCAATTAGGTCATCAATTGTATCTTAACATCCATGATATCCCGCATTTTTCAGCTCGTTTTCCAGCCATAGCTCAGATGTGCCAGCGTGCAGGCGTCGATATGGAAAGCGGCAGGCTGCCAATTTCCCCCGGTATGCACTTTTTAATGGGCGGCATCAGCGTCAATGAATATGGAGAAACGACTGTTCCAGCGCTATTTGCCATTGGAGAAGCGGCCTGTACTGGCTTACACGGTGCGAATCGATTGGCGAGTAATTCTCTTCTGGAAGGTCTCGTGTTAGGCAGCAAAGCGGCACAGAGAATTGAACAACTGCCTAAACAGAAAGAAACAAGTCCACCTTTTTCCATTCAAGAAATATGGATGGTTCCAATGATTTCAACAACTCAGCTGAGACAATGGATGACTACATTTGCGGCCATTGTGAGAGATGAAAAAGGCTTGCAGACTTTGCTTCATTCGTTGCAGCATGTCACTTTTCAGCAAATTAATGTGAAGGATATCACAAATGAACAGATCGAATTAAGCAATCAATGGGCATTAGCGGTTTGCCTTGCCAAATCTGCATTACTCCGTACAGAAAGCAGAGGCGGCCATTATCGAATGGATTATCCAGAGCGGAGCGATGCATTGTGGCAGGGCAGGCAGATTGTTCATGAAAAAGGTCACATTCATATTATGGAAAATGAAAGGATCGGTGCCAAATGGAACGTTTACAGTTAAAACAAATGCTCACTCATTTTTTCACAGAAGATATTGGCTTTGGAGATGTATCAGCAGATGCCATCTTTGGGGACAAGAAGGGAACAGCTTTTATCATTGCGAAACAATCTGGTGTATTGGCAGGATCACAAGTGATTGATCTAGGGTACCGCCTGTTGAATGAACAGATTCAAACGGAGCTGTATTTTCAAGAAGGTGATTGGATTCATTCAGGCGCTGTACTGGCGAAAATAAAGGGCCCAGTCAACGACTTATTAAAGGGAGAGAGAGTCATTTTAAATCTTTTGCAGCGAATGACAGGTATCGCCACCTTAACACATGAGGCGGTCCGCAGATTAGCTGACCCGTCTATTACGATTTGTGATACGAGAAAAACGACACCCGGCCTGCGTATGTTAGAGAAATACGCAGTGAAGACAGGCGGTGGAAAGAATCATCGCTTTGGCTTATCGGATGGGGTGATGATTAAAGATAATCATATTGCGGCATGCGGTTCTATCCGTGAAGCTGTAGAGAAAGCAAGAGCATATGCCGGTCATATGGTGAAAATTGAAGTGGAAATTGAATCAGAAACGCAGCTTATAGAAGCCATTGATGCAAAAGCGGATGTCATTATGTTTGATAACTGCTCTCCAGACGAAGTAAAACGTTTTAAACAAATGACACCAGAGTCCATTCTGACAGAGGCTTCAGGAGGCATCACGCTAGAGACATTGCCAAGCTACAGGGGCACAGGAGTCGACCTTATTTCACTTGGCTTTCTGACACATTCTGCTCCAGCATTTGATTTTAGTATGAATATGGAATTCAGTCATAAAGGGGGAACAACTCATGTCCATGCTTAATGTATTAGCCAATCAACATGCAGTCATGATGCCAGATGAATATAAACACCGCTCTGATGATGAGATGAAGCAGCGAGTGTTAGACATTAAGCGGGCTTTTGGCTCAAAGCTTTTTATACCAGGCCACCATTATCAAAAGGATGAGGTCATTGAATTTGCAGATGCAACAGGAGATTCATTGCAGCTGGCACAAATAGCGGCTGACAATCATGAGGCTGAATACATTGTATTCTGCGGTGTTCATTTTATGGCAGAAACGGCAGATATGCTGTCAAACAAGAATCAGAGCGTCGTATTGCCAGATATGAGGGCAGGCTGTTCCATGGCAGATATGGCAAATATGAAACAAACAGACAGAGCATGGGAGCAGCTCACTGATTTGTTTGGGGAGACAATACTTCCGCTTACGTATGTCAATTCAACAGCAGACATTAAAGCATTTGTCGGCAAACATGGCGGGGCAACAGTGACTTCATCAAATGCTAAAAAAGTACTCGAGTGGGCGCTGACACAAAAAGAGCGGATTCTGTTTCTCCCTGATCAGCACCTAGGACGTAATACGGCTTTTGATTTAGGTATTCCGCTAGAAGAAATGGCTGTGTGGGATCAGATAGAAGAAAAGCTCATCACCGATCAGCCGCTTTCCCGGATCAAGATGATTTTATGGAAAGGCCATTGCTCCGTACATGAGAAGTTTACCGTTCGGAATATAGAAGACATGAGAAAAAAAGACCGTGACATTCAAATTCTTGTCCATCCTGAATGCACGCATGAGGTCGTAAGGGCTTCTGACCTAGCAGGTTCAACGAAATTTATTATTGATACGATCAAACAGGCGCCAGCAGGAAGCAAATGGGCGATTGGAACAGAGATGAATTTAGTCAAACGGATCATAGCGCAGCACCCAGATAAACAAATTGAATCTCTTAACCCAGATATGTGTCCATGTTTGACTATGAACCGGATTGATTTGCCTCATTTGTTATGGTCACTGGAAAGCATTGAGAAGGGTCAGCCGGCCGGGTTGATACAGGTCAATGAAGACATCACGAAAGACGCTTTGCTTGCACTCGAGAAAATGCTCGCCATTAAATAATGAATCAGCCCCTCCTATCAGAAAACAAGTTTTTATCATATCGGCTTGTAAATAGGCATAAATTTATGTTGAAACATATTGTACTTCTGACATAACCGTTACGTTCACGTTTTGCATAGGAGGGGAAAACGTTGAAAATTCATATTGTGCAAAAAGGAGACTCCCTTTGGAAAATTTCAAAGAAATACGGAGTCGACTTTCAAGAATTGAAAAAACTAAATTCACAGCTCAGTAATCCTGATTTAATCATGCCGGGTATGAAGATTAAAATTCCATCTAGTGGTGTTCCTGTAAAAACAGATCATCACAAAGCAAAAGAAATGCCAAAAACGAAAGAACATCCGTATGTGAAAGAAAAGCCAAAAGATGTCGTGCAAGTGCAAGATACGAAACCGAAGGAAAAGCCAAATGAACCGGTACCATATGTACCGCCAGTGCCAAAAATCGAGCAGCCAGTTTTTCCGCAAGTGGATGTGAACTATTATCAGACCAATCTCTACCAGCCATTCACACCTCCTCCCAAAAAAGATCATCATGAAAAAAAAGATCACGTTCATGAGAAGAAAGATCATGTTCATGACAAAAAGGATCACAAGGATCATTTTCATCATGAAAATAAAGACCACAAAGATAACAAGGGTCATGTCCATCATGAAAATAAGGAACATAAAGATCACAAGGACCATTTTCATCATGAAAATAAAGGTCATCTAAAAGATGAAGTGGCAAAGGGGTATGATCCGTTTATTCATATTCCGCATCAAAAAGAGGAGGGAAAAGACATGGAGCATGGCAATTATCCGAACCTTCCTAACTTCCCGCAAATGCCAAATGTGGGAGGGGCAGCGGTAGGGGGAATGGCTGAAAATAACGAGCATCATCACCAACATCATCATCATGAACCATATGATCCTTATTTTGGTTATGGTCATGGTCATTACATGCCGGCGATGTATCCATATCCGCAGCAAATGGTGCCGGCATCGCCAATTTTACCGGGATCAGGCTTATGTTATCCTATCCATCCATATTATCACCATCATATGATGCCATATCCATACCCGGCTCATCCTTATTATCCTGCGTATCAAGCGCCTGCTTACTACGGAGAAAATCATGAGCACCATGCAAACGACGGACATCACTGGCATCACCATACGCATCCAAACGCCAATGCAAATGCCAACGCAAATCAAGGCTTTTTTCCAAACGTTTCAAATGCAGCATATGGCAAGGAAGATTGCGGATGCGATGATGGCATGAAGCATCATCAGCCTTGGCCGGGACATTATCCGAATCCTGTTCCTTATGGCCAAATGGGGGCTTATCCAGCTCAGCCTTACATGCAGCCATATCCAGGTCAATCCGTTTTTGCAAGGCCGGAGGAAGAAGAAGAAGATTAATGACAGAAGGAACGATCTCATTCGTTCCTTTCAGCGTGTAGACAAACCCTCGCATTCGGTGTCAGGTCTGCGCGCCGGTACTCACGAATGTCAAATTCGCTCCGTTCCGGTGCTCGCCCTTCCTAGACTGCAAAGGTTTTCTATTACGCTGAAAAGAAGACAAATGGCTAAAATCAAAAACATTTTAGCCATTTGTCACCAATCAGAAGGAACGATCTCAATCGTTCCTTTTTTTGTTTATAACTGACAGCTTGATTTTTTTCCTAACTGTACATGCTAAAACAGAGCCTGTTTCGCGCTCATGAGATTGAATTTGTACAGGGGGTTTTTCGTTTGAGACAAAAATGGCAAAAAACAATCGCATTAGTGCTTCTTCCTATTGGTTTAACGGCATGTGGTGCAAATAATAACGCAGGTGTCGATACACGTCATAATCAATCAGGCCAGCCGGTTGGTTATCATTCGAATCAACGAGCGGAAGACAACAACCAAGATCATCAAGGACCAGTTTCTGAACTCATGGAGGGAATGAACGGTAGAAATACAACGAATGTTGATTACCGTACACGTCCTCAAGCTGATGATCGAATGCCTCTCACAGGTGGAGATGGACGCTACAGTCATGGAGATATGAACTATCATAACCAAATGTCGTTCTCTGGCTACGATAAACAAGAGAACATCCAGCGTTCAAGAAAAATTGCCAACCGCGTCAATAAAATGAATCACGTAACAGACTCTCAAGTCATGGTGACGGATGAGAATGTGTATATAGCCATTAAATCAGATGGCCGCCTGACGTCAGAAGGCGTATCACAAGTAGAAGAAGCAGCAACTCGTTATGCGGATGGAAGAGCAGTCCAAGTCATAAAAGATGAAGGTGCATTCACACGCTTTAGAGATATGAGAAGAACGCAATTTGAAACAGGTCAAACAGGCATGACCCGGTAGTTTGACATCAAAAAGGCTAAAGTTCATCACGAACTTTAGCCTTTTCTTAAAAATAAACCTTGATGCCTATATAAAATTCGTAAAAGAAATAACAGCCAAACCCTAGTAATAAAATACCAGCAATAATGGATGTCCACTTAATCATCGTTCGATTCATCACTTTTCTTGTTAAGGATACAAGTGTGAGAAGACCGATGTCATGAAGGAGAATCCCAGCCAAAATACCGCCGGCAGCCAGCATAAATTCAGATGAATCTGTTTTTGTATAAGCATCCGCAAGTACAGCACCAAAAACAGAAACCCAGAACACAAGATTTCCAGGAGATACCGCCACGAGCAAGCCGTTCCTATATGTTTTTGCGAATGATTTATTGACCTTTTCTCCTGCTAAATGGATATCTTGATCCGCATTTTTAATGGAATCGTATGCGAGAATCATTAAAAATACAGCTCCGATCAGCCAGAGCGGGATTTGAACAAACGGCAAAGATAAAAACTGAGCAAATCCAGCATATAAAGCCATAATAAGTAATAAGTCTATGGTCATACCGCCTGCTCCGACAGTTAAACCATGAAAGAATCCGTTTTTCAGTCCCTGTTTTGTCATTTCAACCGTAATTGCTCCAACAGGCAGAGCAATTGAGAATCCTACGACGATAAATGTGAGAAATGTTTGCAATCGACTAGAACTTCCTTTGAATAAATTGTATAAAAATTCTCCGTTTAGATTTATTATACATAATAGGAGAAAAGGATCAATGTTTATTTCAGATTTGATTGAAATGATAGAGATAGATGATGTATAGAAGACTGTATATCAACATGATCCATAACGCTTGTAGGGGAAAGGAACTATTTTCCTGAATCTTCTTTTCTTCATGATGTCTCTATGCTACACTGATGTGGAAATCAATAAAAGTGACTAGGGGTGCCCGTAAATGGGCTGAGAGAGAAGCATAAACTTCTTAACCCTTTGGACCTGATCTGGCTCGTACCAGCGTGGGGAAGTTGAAGATGATGCATGTATCCTATCAATGATATGCATGTTTATTTCTGACGACGAAACCAGGTTCTTTAAATAGAGCCTGGTTTTTTGCTGGTGCTGATTCCATCCTGTCCGTGACAAGAAGAAAAGGAGAGAACAGCAAATGAAGGAAAAGAAAAGTGTCCCATCCAATCAATCATTATTATCCAGCTTTGACGGAAGCCGAAAGGTGTATGAGAAAGGATCAAGGCCCGATATCTTAGTGCCGAAAAGAGAGATTGTGCTCTCACATACTGTGACAGAGGCGGGCGACATAAAAAATGAACCAGTCCGAGTATACGATACGAGTGGACCATACACTGATGAGAACGTTCATATTGACGTCACAAAAGGATTAAAGCGTCTTAGGGCAGCATGGATTGAAGAAAGAGGAGATACAGAAAGCTATGAAGGGCGTCATGTAAAACCGGAAGATAACGGATATCGGTCAAGGGAGAAGGAGTCCTTCCATTCTGTCCAAACTGATTTTCATCATAAGCCGCTCCGCGCGAAACAAGGAGCGCGCGTAACGCAAATGCATTATGCCAAAAAAGGCATCATTACGCCTGAAATGGAGTTTATCGCAATAAGAGAAGAGCTAAGCCCTGAGTTTGTTAGAGAGGAAGTAGCGAGCGGAAGAGCCGTTATTCCTTCGAATATTAACCATCCAGAAAGTGAACCAATGATTATCGGAAGGAATTTTCATGTCAAAATCAATGCGAATATTGGCAATTCAGCTGTAACATCATCCATTAATGAAGAGGTTGAAAAAATGACATGGGCGATCAGATGGGGGGCAGATACAATGATGGATCTGTCTACTGGAAAGGATATTCATACAACGAGAGAATGGATCATTCGGAATTGCCCAGTTCCAGTAGGAACCGTTCCTATCTATCAGGCCCTTGAAAAAGTGAATGGAGTCGCAGAAGATTTGACGTGGGACGTGTACAGGGACACATTAATTGAACAAGCAGAACAAGGTGTAGATTATTTTACAATTCATGCGGGCGTGCTGTTAAGATATATTCCGCTTACAGTTGATCGGGTGACCGGAATTGTTTCAAGAGGCGGTGCGATTATGGCAAGATGGTGTCTTGCTCATCATCAAGAGAATTTCCTCTACACGCACTTTGAAGATATTTGTGAAATTATGAAAACGTATGATATCGCCTTTTCACTTGGAGATGGACTTAGACCAGGCTCGATTGCTGATGCCAATGATGAGGCGCAGTTTGCAGAGCTGGAAACGTTAGGTGAGTTAACAGAGATCGCTTGGAAACATGATGTGCAGGTGATGATTGAAGGGCCCGGCCATGTGCCAATGGATAAAATTAAAGAGAATGTGGACAAGCAAATGGACATTTGCAAGGAAGCCCCATTTTATACGTTAGGGCCTCTTACAACAGATATTGCGCCGGGGTATGATCACATTACATCCGCCATCGGTGCGGCCATGATCGGCTGGTACGGCACAGCCATGCTATGCTATGTAACGCCAAAAGAGCATTTAGGTCTGCCGAATAAAGAAGATGTGAGAGAAGGCGTGATCGCCTATAAAATTGCCGCACATGCGGCTGATCTAGCAAAAGGACATCCTGCGGCTCAAAAGCGCGATGATGCTTTATCGAAAGCGAGATTTGAATTTAGGTGGCGGGACCAATTTAACCTGTCACTTGATCCAGAAAGAGCCTTGGCTTTCCATGATGAAACATTGCCTGCCGAAGGCGCTAAGACCGCTCATTTTTGCTCGATGTGCGGCCCGAAGTTTTGCAGTATGAAAATTTCTCATGATATCCGCAATCAATCTGAAGAAGTGAAAAGAGAGATGGAAAAGAAGGCGAAGGAGTTTGTCAGCCAGGGAAGTCAAATTTATCAGCCCTAAAAAAGAACCTCGCACGATGCTGTGCGGGGTTTTATCAAACGGCTGAAAAGGCTTTTCTTAAAAGGTGAAAAAATGCCTTTACTGCATATGCCATCATGTCCACACTTGGAATGAGGGCATCTGTTAAATGAAAAAAGACTGTTTTTCTTTCTGGAGATGTTCGTTTCTTTTTCTGCTTCATCAAGGGCAGCCTCCTTTTTAACTAATATACTTCTTTGCAGATTTGAGAGATAGATGTTTGTTTGAATTTAAACAAAATTTAAACTTCTTGGGTTTGAATGGAAACAAGGAGGGGAAACGAGTTCAATAGAGAATGAATGAAAAGAGCTGATCTATTTGACCAGCGAACAAGAAGAGTGGAAGGTGATCTTATGATGAAAGTATTTAAGGTAACATTTCATATGAACAATGGGGAAGTGCTTGATTTCGAGCTCAAACGTCCAGCTACCTATGATGTGTATAAAAAAATTGAAGAAGCCAATCATTGGTTTAAGCTGAATAATGAAATCATTAACCTATTAAACGTCAATAGTATCCATGTAGAAACAGAATAACGCAGAAAGCCGCTCAAAGAGAGCGGCTCAGCGTGTAGACAAACCCTCGCATTCGTTGTCAGTTCTGCGTGCCGGTGCTCACGAATGTCCAATTCGCTCCGCTCCGGTACTCGTCCTTCCTAGACTGCAAAGGTTTTCTATCACGCTGAAAAGAAAGGGCTAAAATCAAGATCATTTTAGCCCTTTGTCAACAATCTGAGCCGCTCAAAAGAGAGCGGCTTTCATTATGCAGAAAAATCATTTCGATTATTAAGCTGCCCGCGGGACAGCCAGTTCTTTTTATACAAATATGCAATGACTTCAAGCCACAGACGCGGTGCTTTTTTAGGGAAAAAAGGTTTTTGGTAATAGGCATAAGCGGCTTTTAAATCATCCCATTGATGACATGCTTTCGTTTGCGTGAACCTGGCAACGTCAATGACCCTGATCCGCCCTTCTTTTGTTAAGATCAAATTGCGCAGATGAATATCAGAAGGATTCAATCCTTTCTCGCGCGCTTCCTCCAGCGCATCATCGACTTGTTCAATCATTTGTTTTTTAATAGGAATTCCTTTTGTAAGGCATTCATAGAATGTGTAGCCTTTAATATATTCCATTAAAATATACTGATCCCCAGACTCATAAATCTCAGGGTAGTAAGACGAACCAGAAAGTTTTTCGTAAATGGCAGCCTCTTTGCGGGCAATATGCTGATAAGAAGGGAAAAAGACTTTTAGTGCCATTTTCTTGCCGTCTTTTTTGTATAAAAAGACATAGGCACTTCTTCCTTTGCCGCACAGTTCAAGCTCTGCCGGTTTATAGGCAAGCTTATGAAAACGTTTCTCTTCATGATACTGAATCGATTCGGCTAATCTTTTGACATCTGACATTGACTTCACCTTCTTTGGTTTCAGTTTATGCGGCTGAAAAACGAATGATGAAAAAACCGTGTCATTCGATAAAGCAATGGATTGTATAAAACATAACATTTACGAATGAAGGATACAACGAAAGACTCTTAACATACATTTGACTCATCGATTTGGTTAATGTTTAGAAAAATGGGTCAAACTACATATGTCATGCATCGATCTCATGTTCTAAAGAGGTGTAAATAGTGAAAGTGAAGATGAAATGTTTCGTTACAGGACTTATCATGACAAGTGTGCTTTTTTTCGCTGCGGATATGGAAGGAAAAGAACACTTGCAAAAGCAGTCAAACTCTATTACCGTCCAGCTTGAAAAAGTCTATCTAGACGGCGATGTGAGTATTGAAAGACACCGGGCATCATTAGAAGACAAAGACACATTCTGGGCGCAGTATAAAGGCTGGACGCTGGTAGAACAAAAAGAGGATTTTGCCCTTTTTAGAAAGCAAATTGATGATATCTCTCCATTAAGTAAAGCAAATGGATATATCGGATTATCAGAGGACGGTGTGATTTCTACGTTTCATGGAAGGCCTGACGGCTGGGCGGAGCCTATTCATCTCTTTTTTCAAATTGATACGTCCCGTTTAGAAAGCCATGTGGAAAAGCAGCTTGAGCAAGGCATTCCTTTTCGAACAAAGGATGAATTTGAGCATGTGCTTGAAGTCATGAAGCCTTATCGAAATGAAATATCGTTTTAAAGTGTGTAACAGCTTGCTGGTGTGAAGACCGCAAGCTGTTTTTCGTGGTTTCATCATAAAAATGTACTGAGCGAACGTATGTTAACTTTTATTGCGGTTTTCTCTTCGATTTATGTTACAATGAAGAACAGTCAAAGAGGTGAAAACGGTGATAGAGTTTGTAAAAGGGACCATTGATTATGTGTGCCCGCAATATGTTGTCATTGAAAACGGCGGAGTGGGATATCAAGTCTATACCCCAAACCCGTTTATCTATCGAGTAAATAAACAAGAAACGATTTATACGTATCATTACATAAAGGAAGACGCATTTTCGTTATACGGTTTTCAAACACGAGAAGAAAAAGCGCTGTTCACAAAACTGTTAAATGTCACAGGAATTGGGCCAAAGGGTGCACTCGCGATTCTTGCTTCCGGTGATCCTGGCGCTGTCATTTCAGCGATAGAACGTGAAGATGAAGCCTTCCTGATTAAATTCCCTGGTGTGGGCAAAAAAACAGCACGTCAAATCATTTTGGATCTAAAAGGAAAACTGGCAGATGTGGTGCCAGAAATGATTGGCAACTTATTTAATCACGAGGACCACATTCAGGTCGAAACGCAGCAAACTGCATTAGATGAAGCGCTTGAAGCCTTAAGTGTCCTTGGATACGGTGATCGTGAAATCAAAAAGGTTCTTCCATTATTAAAAGAAGAAAAGAATCTCACAACCGATCAATATGTGAAAAAAGCTTTACAAAAAATGTTGAAATAGGGTGATGTCTCATGGATGAACGGCTCGTCTCAACTGAAGCAGACAACCATGAATCAGCCATTGAGCAAAGTCTGCGGCCACAGACACTTAGCCAATATATCGGTCAGCAAAAAGTAAAGGATAACCTCAGCGTATTTATTGAAGCTGCCCGCATGCGGCAGGAAACGCTTGATCACGTCCTTTTATATGGACCTCCTGGACTTGGGAAAACAACGCTTGCATCGATCATTGCCAATGAAATGAATGTTCAGCTGCGTACAACGTCAGGACCAGCGATTGAGCGTCCTGGTGATTTGGCGGCCATCTTAACATCTCTAGAGCCAGGTGATGTATTGTTTATTGATGAAATTCACCGCTTGCAGCGCTCAATTGAAGAAGTGCTGTACCCGGCAATGGAGGATTTTTGTTTAGATATTGTTATTGGAAAAGGAGATACAGCACGCTCTGTACGGCTTGATTTACCGCCATTTACGCTTGTAGGTGCAACGACTCGTGTCGGGCTGTTAACAGCGCCGCTTCGTGATAGGTTTGGGGTACATGCAAGATTGGAATACTATGAGCAAAGAGATTTGGCTCACATTGTGGCAAGAACAGCCGAGCTGTTTGAGATTGGGATCGATATTCGCTCTGCCGAAGAGATTGCGAGACGTTCCCGGGGAACACCGAGGGTTGCCAATCGTTTGCTCAGAAGAGTAAGAGATTTTGCGCAGGTGCTTGGGAATCATGCCATTACGCAGGACATTGCGGAAGATGCCCTAGAGCGTCTTCAAGTCGACAGGCTTGGCCTTGATCATATAGACCATAAGCTGCTTTTAAGTATGATCGAAAAATTTAGAGGCGGTCCTGTTGGGCTTGATACGATCTCAGCGACAATTGGAGAAGAATCACATACGATTGAAGATGTGTACGAACCGTACTTACTGCAAATTGGTTTCCTGCAAAGAACACCAAGAGGACGGGTCGTCACAAGAGAAGCGTATGAACATTTTCAAATGGAGGTTCCGATTCGTGACTGAATTCCCTAAAATATTAATGATTTTAGGTGGTGTCCTTTTTGCCGCAGGATTAGTATTTCAATTGGTTGGTAAGCTTCCAGGTGATATTTTTGTGAAAAAAGGAAATGTAACGTTCTTTTTTCCTGTCATTACATGCATTGTCATTAGCATCGTACTAACCATATTACTTAATATCTTTGGACGGATGAAATAACGTTAACTAGTTAACTACAGAATAGGTGAAGGAAATGAAGCTAGAACTATTTGATTTTGATTTACCAGAAAGATTGATTGCACAAGTGCCGCTTGAAAAAAGAGATGCATCAAGACTGATGGTCTTAAACAAACAAACGGGTGCGATTACACATGATACATTCTCACAAATCATCAATTATTTTCAAAAGGGTGATTGTCTCGTTCTAAACAATACGCGCGTTCTGCCTGCACGTCTGTTTGGTATGAAAGAGGATACAGGTGCCAAAGTAGAGCTGCTTCTATTGAAACAAGAAGAGGGAGACAACTGGGAAACACTTGTCAAACCAGCCAAACGGGTGAAAAAAGGGACGGTTATCACGTTTGGTGATGGACGGCTCAAAGCAGTATGCACAGAGGAAATGGAACATGGCGGAAGAAAAGTCGAGTTTCAATATACAGGCATTTTTTATGAAGTGCTTGAATCCCTTGGTGAAATGCCGCTGCCTCCATATATTAAAGAGCAGCTTGACGACCGTGAACGCTATCAAACCGTTTATTCAAAAGAGGTTGGCTCCGCTGCTGCGCCAACTGCCGGTCTCCACTTTACAACCGAGCTGCTGGATGCGCTGAAAGCGAAAGGTGTACACATTGCTTTCATTACGCTGCACGTAGGGCTTGGCACATTTCGTCCGGTAAGTGCAGAACGTATTGAAGAACACGAAATGCACGCAGAGTTTTATGAAATGAATGAAGAAACAGCTGATGAGCTTAACCGCATTCGCAAGGAAGGCGGGCGGATTATTTCAGTCGGCACAACGTCAACAAGAACGCTTGAAACCATTGCAAGTGCACATGATGGTGAGTTCAAAGCCTCAAGCGGCTGGACGTCGATCTTTATTTACCCTGGCTACACATTCAAGGCAATTGACGGCATGATCACGAATTTCCATCTGCCAAAATCCTCGTTAATTATGCTTGTCAGCGCATTAGCTGGACGAGAGCACGTACTTAAAGCGTACAATGAGGCTGTTAAAGAGGAATACCGATTCTTCAGCTTTGGCGATGCCATGCTGATTCAATAACATCATACAACAAAGACAGGAGGGCTCATTTTTGTCGCAATTACCGATACGTTATGAGTTCATTAAATCATGCAAACAGACAGGTGCACGTCTTGGCCGCGTTCATACACCGCACGGCTCCTTTGAAACACCTGTATTTATGCCAGTAGGTACACTGGCTACAGTCAAAACAATGGCGCCTGAAGAATTAAAGGCTATGGATGCAGGCATCATCTTAAGCAATACGTACCACCTATGGCTCCGTCCAGGTCACGATATCGTAAAGGAAGCAGGCGGTCTGCACAAATTTATGAACTGGGATCGAGCAATCCTAACAGATTCAGGCGGATTCCAAGTTTTTTCATTGAGTGAATTTAGAAAAATTGAAGAAGAAGGCGTTCACTTCCGTAATCATTTAAACGGAGACAAGCTGTTCCTATCTCCTGAAAAAGCCATGGACATCCAAAATGCACTTGGCTCTGATATTATGATGGCATTTGATGAATGCCCGCCGTATCCTGCAGAGTACGATTATATGAAACGTTCTGTGGAGCGGACAAGCAGATGGGCAGAGCGATGTCTAACAGCACACCAGCGTCCTGAAGATCAAGGGCTGTTTGGGATTGTCCAAGGCGGAGAATACGAAGAGCTTCGAAAACAAAGTGCAAAAGACCTTGTTTCACTTGATTTCCCAGGTTACGCCATCGGAGGCTTATCTGTAGGGGAACCAAAAGATGTGATGAATCGTGTACTAGAGTTCACAACACCATTTTTACCGGCAGACAAGCCGAGGTACCTAATGGGTGTCGGCTCACCAGACTCCTTAATTGACGGCGCCATTCGCGGTGTAGATATGTTTGACTGCGTACTGCCGACGCGAATTGCAAGAAACGGCACCTTGATGACAAGTGAAGGCCGTCTTGTTGTGAAAAATGCAAAATATGAGCGTGACTTTAGACCAATCGATGAAAACTGTGACTGCTATACATGTAAAAACTATACACGCGCCTATATTAGACATCTCATCAGAACAAATGAAACGTTCGGAATTCGATTAACAACTTATCATAATCTTCATTTTCTGTTAAAATTAATGGAGCAAGTGAGAGAAGCTATCCGTGAGGATCGTTTAGGTGATTTTAAAGAAGAGTTTTTTGAGCGTTACGGCTTTAACAAACCGAATGCGAAAAACTTTTAACGCATAAACGAAAGGCTTTACAATGCTTTAGAAAGGGGTGAAATAGAATGGATGGTGGTATGGGTTCAATCATTATGATTGTTGTCATGTTTGCTGTGCTTTACTTCTTGTTAATCCGTCCACAGCAAAAGCAACAGAAAGCTGTGCGTCAGATGCAGCAATCTTTATCAAAAGGCGATAAAATCGTCACAATCGGTGGTTTACACGGTGAAATCGACTCAATTGATGAATCAAAAGTGGTCATCAAAACAAGCGAAAACAACCGTTTAACTTTCGATCGTCGTGCTATTAGAGAATTAGCTGACAAAGGCTAATCCTCTGATACATAGCCATAAAAAAAAGAGCGATATAACCGCTCTTTTTTTATTTGCCTCGAAGATTGACGCCAATCATTCCCCCCAGCATACAAATGCCTAAAAATGCTCCATGATAGATAAACTGCTCTGGTGAAAACGTTTTTCCAAATCCCAAATATTGAAATAGAAATACAGTGAGGGAAAAAATGATAGACGTGACCGCACCAATCAGCCAGCCACGCTCCTTTGCTTTCCCTCCAGAAATGATGCCTCCTAATAAAAGGGCAGCAAAGGACAAAATCATAATCATCCATTTAAATGATGTTTCCTGCATACTTGTGAATGTAAGCATGAGCGACACAAGTAAACTTGTGACAACCATCACGACAAAAATGGCAATTAAGCCGGATAAAATGCCTTTTCCAATATGTTTCGTTTCCTGCATGTAGATTCGTCTCCTCTCCAATTGAACGAAGCTTGTCTTTTACTAAAATGTATTCACAGTGAAGAAAAAATAGACATGTTTCAGACGTTTCTTTTCTACATAAATAAAGTGTTTTGACACAAGCTATGTTGGAGAAGGAGGGTTTACATCACATGCAGGATATCTTGATCATTTCCATGAGAACCATCATTTTATATTTTCTTATTTGGTTTATATTTCGCTTAATGGGCAAAAGGGAAATTGGCGAGCTGAGCATTTTAGATCTAGTCATTTTTATGATGATCGCAGAAATTGCGGTTCTCGCCATAGAAGAAGTAGAGGATCACATGTTACATACGGTATGGCCAATCCTGCTGTTAACCTTCATTCAAATCACACTTGCTTACCTCTCACTGAAATTCCAAGGCGTCCGGCGCTTTCTTGACGGCAAACCGGCCCTGCTCATCATCAATGGGAAAATAGACGAGGGTGCAATGAGAAAACAGCGATACAATTTTGATGACCTTCTCATTCAATTAAGAGAAAATAACATCGACAGCATTCAGGATGTCTCTTACGCCATTTTAGAGCCGTCTGGAAAGCTCGCCGTTGTCGAAAAAGAAAACAAGCGCAAACATGCAGCGCTTGAGCTTCCACTTGTTGCGGACGGTGTCGTGCAGCATGACCACCTTAAGCAAATCAATCAAAATGAACAGTGGCTGAAAGATGAGCTTGCTAAAAGAGGCTATCATGATATCGATCAAATCTCTTACTGCAGCTTTAATCAAAAAACATTTTATATTGATTTGAAAGATGAAGTGATCAAAAAGAGATGAGCTAAAACAGCTTCCCAATGAACGGGATGCGGCGCAGCTCTTCTCGTTTCACTAGCCCTAGGCAGATTAATAGAATGACATAGAGCGTGCACGTAACAAAAATGAGCGTCACAAGTTCAATAGGAGCAGAAAAGAGTCCGTCTACTTGAGATTTCAGCCAGAGGCTGACAGCCCCTGTACCGATAATCACAAGGACGCATAGTCCATATTCCTTTAATGGTAAATGAATAGGCAGCACCTTTCCGACAGTTGCCGCATGGAGCAGCGTGACAAGGATGATGCCGATTAAGATCGCAAGTGCTGCGCCCATAATGCCAAAGCCAGGCTGGGAAGCAAGGACAAAAATCATCCCTGTTTTCACAATTGCACCTATCAGGCTGTTGGTCATCGCCGCACCAGCTAAATTGAGTGCTTGAAGCACGGCTTGAAGGGGCCCTTGAAAATAATAAAGAAGGAAAAATGGCGCCATGAATTTCACATAAATGGCCGCGTGCGATGAACCATACATAAAGAGCGTTAAATCTTCTGCGTAAACGAAAAGAATAATACATGAAATGCCTCCGCTGAGTAAACAAAGGCGCATCGCCTGCTTCAGCCGGTATTCGACCGTTTTACGTTTGTTCTGCTCCATTCCTTCACTGATCGCCGGAACTAATGCAGTGGAGAGTGAATACGTAATAAAACTAGGCAGTGTCAAAAGGGTCAGGGCAAGACCAGTCAACTCCCCGTACTGCCTTGTCGCCTCTACAGCCGCATAACCAGCAATGGCAAGACTTTGCGCGACAACAATCGGCTCTAAAAACCACGAAATATTCCCGATAAAACGGCTGCCTGTTGTTGGCAGGGCAATGCTCATCAGCTGTTTAAACGTGTCCTTCCCGTCATGAATCGCCTTAAAAAATCGTTTTCGAATACGAATCGTCTTTTTATAGCGGAAGGCGATCAGTAAGTAAGCAAGTGAAATCATCTCTCCAATCACAGATGAAATCATCGCACCTGCTGCCGCAAATTCAATCCCGTAAGGAAGGAAAGCCGTTGTACATACTGCCACTAGTGAAATTCTTGCGACCTGCTCCAGAACTTGAGACATCGCAAGCGGGCTCATCTGCTGTCTGCCCTGGAAATAGCCTCTTAACACACTGGAAATGGCGATGACTGGTACGACGGGTGTAATGGCAAGCAGTGGATAGACCGTTCTAGGATCAGTCAGCATATTTTCTGCCATGATGGGCGCAAACCATAAAAAGAGCGGAGTGAATATCAGGCTGAGTGTTCCTGTTATCGCAAGGGACATGACCAGAATACGTTTTGTTTTCTGTTTGTCACCCCGGGCTTCTGCTTCTGCGACAAGCTTACTAATGGCGACAGGCAGTCCGAATTGTGTGAGTGTCACGGCGAGAAAAAAGGTAGGTGCAGCCATCATATAAAGCCCGACCCCTTCTTCGCCAATGAACCTCGCAATGACAATTCGATTGACAAAACCCAATATTCTCGTGATAAAACCTGCTAAAATTAAAATAATGGTCCCCTTTAAAAACGTTTGCTTCGTCAAATCACAGATCACCTGCCTTCTCAAACGACATAGAATCATATACAATAAGATATGCGTGTATATCGTCCAAGCATGACAAGTCTCTCGATAAAAAACTGAAAAGGGGGAGCTACGCAATGACACAACACCCAGCTGCTATATACAAAGACCATTTAAAGCCTTTTCTGTTCAGTAAGCTTGAAGAATTCATCGTTTTGGGCTATAAAGATGTAGATTTAGAGGAATTATGGTCATACTTAGAGAATAAGAAGTGGAAGAAAAAACAAGAGTATCCGATTCATGAAATGGTTGCAGATATTTTATCTGTGAAAATAGGCGAATTTATGAACTATGCAACCGTTCAGTCGTTTAAAACGTCTGCTTTTTTGGACAGTGAAGATGGCAAGAATATGCTTGATGAACTGTTGAAATAAGCCATCTTAATGGATTCAGGTGTTTAAGGAGGAAATACATAATGAAAAAAGGGCGCATTCTTGCGTTTTTCTTAGTGGTTCTGTTAATCGGAACTGGCGTGGGCTTACTGACAAAGCCTGTTGCGAAAGATATGACGCTAGGGCTGGATTTACAGGGTGGATTTGAAGTCCTGTATGATGTACATCCAGTGAAAAAAGAGGACAAGATCACAAATAGTGTTCTCGTTAGTACAGTGGAGGCTTTAAACCGAAGAGCCAATGTGCTAGGTGTAAGTGAGCCGAACATCTCGATTGAAGGCAATAATCGTATCCGTGTGCAGCTTGCAGGGGTAAAAGATCAAAACAGAGCTAGGGAGATTCTTTCCACTGAAGCACAGCTATCCTTCAGAGATACGAATGATAAAGAACTTCTTAACGGGGCTGACCTAGTCGAAAACAGTGCAAAACAAACATTCAGTCAAACGAATGAGCCAATTGTGACGGTTAAACTAAAGGATGCGAAAAAATTTGGTGACGTCACAAGAAAAGTAGCGGCGATGGCGCCGAATAACCAGCTTGTCATTTGGCTTGATTATCACAAAGGAGATTCCTTCAAAAAAGAAGTCTCAAAATCAAACCACAAGTATGTATCTGCACCAAATGTGAATCAAGAGATTAACAGCAGTGACGTACAAATTGAAGGGAAATTTACTGTCCAAGAGGCAAAAGACCTCGCAAGTATTTTAAATGCCGGGGCATTGCCAGTAAAATTAACAGAAAAATATTCCACATCTGTGAGTGCACAGTTTGGTGAACAAGCACTGAACGAAACAGTGTTCGCAGGAATTGTAGGAATCGCATTTATCTTCTTATTCATGCTGCTTTATTACCGATTACCTGGTCTTATAGCTGTCATCACACTCTCAGCCTATATCTACATTACGCTGCAAGTGTTTGACTGGATGGGCGCGGTCATGACACTGCCTGGAATTGCCGCACTTATTCTAGGGGTAGGGATGGCTGTTGATGCCAACATTATTACTTATGAGCGGATCAAAGAAGAGCTGAAGCTCGGCAAATCTGTCCGTTCTGCTTTCAGGTCAGGGAACCGCAGATCATTTGCGACCATCTTTGATGCAAACTTAACAAGTATTATTGCCGGCGGAGTGCTGTTCTTCTTCGGGACAAGCTCTGTAAAAGGATTTGCAACAATGCTCATCCTCTCGATTTTAACAAGCTTTATCACGGCTGTATTCCTATCAAGATTCCTTCTTGGACTGCTTGTAGAAAGCCGTGCGCTCGACCGCAAAAAAGGCTGGTTTGGTGTCCGCAAAAAAGACATCATGAGTATCCACGAAACAACAGAAAATACCGAACCGAAAACGCCATTTGATAAATGGGATTTCGTCAGCAAACGTAAAGGCTTTATGATTTTCTCCATAGCTGTTACTATTGCGGGAATCATCGTCCTTTCGATCTTCAAGCTCAATGCTGGTATTGACTTTGCTAGTGGAACGAGAATCGATGTTCAAAGCGATCACAAGCTGACAACTGCACAAGTAGAGCAAGACTTTAAAAAGCTTGGTCTTGAAGCAGACAGTGTTGTGCTGTCGGGGCAAAAAGAAAATCAAGCAGCTGCTCGATTTGTCGGGGTGCCGAACAAAGAAAAAATCGCTGAAGTGAAGGATTACTTCAAAGATAAATACGGCACTGAGCCGAACGTAAGTACAGTATCACCGACTGTCGGAAAAGAACTTGCCCGTAATGCGCTGTATGCCGTCATCATTGCTTCCATTGGGATCATTTTATATGTATCCGTCCGTTTTGAGTATAAGATGGCGATTGCGGCGATTATCTCACTGCTGTACGATGCATTCTTTATTGTCGCCTTCTTTAGTATTACGCGCTTAGAGGTGGATGTCACCTTCATTGCCGCGATCCTCACGGTCATTGGGTACTCGATCAACGACACGATCGTTACCTTCGACAGGGTTCGTGAGCAAATGAAGAAACGTAAACCGAAAACCATTGAAGATCTATCGTACATTGTGAACTTAAGCTTACAGCAAACCTTTACGCGATCTGTCAACACGGTGCTGACTGTACTTGTCGTTGTTGTCGCACTGCTTATCTTCGGATCAGCGTCGATTACAAACTTCTCCATCGCCTTACTTGTCGGCTTATTAACAGGGGTGTACTCATCCCTTTATATCGCGGCACAAATTTGGCTGATGTGGAAAGGCCGTGAGCTGAAAAAACCAGCTAAGATTGATACAGAACAAGATATTTAATCTAGAAAGACTGCCTTTTTCGGCAGTCTTTTTCTATCGATTTTTCTGAAAATAAGATGATTTGAAAAAACATTTCGGGTTTCATTGATCTTGAAATGGTCTTTTGCTATAATGACTTACGTTTAGACCAGTATAGAAAGCAAGTGTCTGTTTAGGCATTTGGCTTTATTCATTGGAGGGGCTGTTATGAAGGTTCGGGAAACTGAACTGCCAGGTATCGGTCATAAAGCCGAAATGATCACAAGAAATAATGAGAAGCTTGCCATCATTACACATGATGACGGCAGAAGAGAAATGTATCATTTTCAGGAGGACGACCATGAAGAAACGATTTCTGGCATCCTGCTAAACGATGAAGAAGCAAGACAAATTGCGGCTATTTTAGGCGGCATGGTCTATAAGCCGAAAGCGCTTGAAACCGTAGAGGTAGCCATTGATGAACTGGTGATTGAATGGTTTAAAATTGAAAAGAATGCACCAGCTGTTCAAAGAAGCATCGGTGACCTCAATGTTCGCCAAAACTATCAAGTAACAGTCATCGCCATTGTGAGAAAATCACATGAGAAGATTTTAAATCCAGGACCAGATACCATCATCGAAGAAGGGGATACCCTTGTCATTTCTGGAGAAAGAAAAGAATTAAAGAATCTGATTAAAGAAAAACTCAGCAGCTGATGATGCCCATGCTGATAGGTTTTCTTCCACTGCTTTCTTTCGGTGTTTAAAAAAGGCAGCGAAAAGGGAAGAATAAAAGAAAAAGCTTGGGGGATATGTAGATGAACAAACAACAATGGACCATCATACTCGCATTTATTTTCGTATTAATTGTCTCAGTATTTGCCGTGATTAATGTACGGCCTGTCGAGGTACACTACTTATTTGGAACGGCTGAATGGCCGCTGATCCTTGTCATTATCGGTTCAGTTTTAATGGGCGGGCTGATTGTGGCATTTGCAGGGATCTTCCAAATTGTGAAACTGAAACGTGAACTAAAAGCATTAAAAGCTGAGCGTGCAGCCGCTGCACCTGCTGCGGCGACGAAAAAGGCAGACAGAGATCTTCAAAAGAAATCTCATGTCACGCCTTTAAAAGAACAGCCAGCATCATTTGACCGGAAGGAAAAATAATCTTCCAGCACAATTTCATAAAATAAAAATTGAAACCCCTCAGGCCACTCTAGTATAATAGTGTGGTTGAGGGGTGAATTTATGTTATTATCCAAAATGCGCTGGGAATATGAACATCCAAGCGAAGAAAAAGTGAAATCACTCTCTGAAAATCTGAATATTTCAGCGCTGACTGCATCGCTTCTCGTAAAAAGAGGAATTGAAGAAGTAGAAGAGGCGAGGTCTTTTTTATTTGATCAAAAAGCCGAATTTCATGATCCATTTCTATTAAAAGGAATGAAAGAAGCAGTAGAGCGCATCAACAAAGCGATCGAAGAGCAGGAATCGATTGTGATCTTCGGAGACTATGATGCAGATGGTGTGACAAGTACGTCTGTACTTTTACATACATTAAAAGAGCGGTCTGCGATAGTAGACTTTTATATTCCAGATCGATTTAAAGAAGGCTATGGGCCTAATGAACAGGCATTTCGATATATCAAGGAGCAAGGAGCATCGCTTGTCATCACGGTCGATACAGGCATTGCTGCTGTAAATGAAGCACGTATTGCAAAAGAAATAGGGTTAGACCTAATCATTACAGATCACCATGAACCAAGTGAGGAGCTGCCTGAGGCACTTGCTATTGTCCATCCTAAGCAGCCTGGCTGTGAGTATCCCTTTAAAGAACTTGCTGGTGTAGGCGTAGCGTTTAAAGTGGCGCATGCACTGCTTGGGAAGCTGCCAGTTCAGCTGTTAGATCTTGCAGCAATCGGGACAATTGCGGACCTTGTACCGCTTCATGATGAGAATAGGTGGCTCGCCAAAAAAGGCCTTGTGCAGCTTCGGCAGTCGAATAGACCGGGGCTGAAAGCGTTATTGAAAGAAGCGGGAGCCACTCTAGAAGAAGCCAATGAGGAAACGGTCGGCTTTCAAATTGCGCCAAGGCTGAATGCTGTAGGACGAATTGAACAGGCAGATCCTGCCGTTCATCTTCTGATGACTGAGGATAAGGATGAAGCAGAAGAGCTCGCTCGTTTTGTACAGGAACTGAATAAAGAACGACAAAAGATTGTCAGTACGATCACAGAAGAAGCCATTCAAATGGTGGAAGAGGCAGGTGATGACCAGTCTGCGATCGTTGTAGCGAAAGCTGGCTGGAATCCGGGCGTTGTCGGAATTGTTGCCTCTAAATTGACGGATACTTTTTCTCGTCCGGCGATTGTGCTTGGAATAGATGAAGAGACGCAAATGGCAAAAGGATCAGCCCGGAGTATTCCTGGCTTCGATCTATTTTTCCATCTAAGCAAATGCCGCGACATCCTGCCGCATTTCGGGGGGCACCCGATGGCAGCAGGGATGACACTTCGAGCGGATGATGTCGCTTTACTAAGGGAAAGATTAAATCAATATGCAAATGAAACATTGACGGAAGAAGATTTTATTCCAATACAGCGGGTCGATGCAGTATGCAAGGTAGACGAATTGACGGTTGAAGCGATTGAAGAAGCGGGGATGCTGTCACCATTCGGTATGTCAAACCCAAAACCGTTCATTATGATTGAAGATGCGAAGCTTGAAGATATTCGAACGATTGGGGCAAATCACAACCATATTAAAATGTCTCTGAAAGACGAAGACAAGCTGCTTGACTGTGTCGGTTTTCACCAAGGGAAATTAAAAGAAGAAATTGTTCCAGGAAGCCGCATTTCCGTGATTGGAGAAATGTCCGTCAATGAATGGAATAACCGGAAGAAGCCCCAGCTGATGCTAAAAGATGCACGAGTTGATGAATGGCAGCTGTTTGATCTGCGCGGGAAAAAGGATTGGGAGAAGAAAGTCTCGACGCTTGATTCAGAAAAATCTTTGGTTGTCTGTTTTGATGAAGCAACAAAACAGGACGTCGATATCCCCATTCATCATGTTCATGCAGAAAATGTATCAACGTTTGATGTACAGGGCAAATATGTGGTCTTTGCGGATGTTCCCGCAGATGAGCAATTGCTGAAGCAGCTTTTAGAAAATCAAAAGCCTGCCAGAATTTATACCGTTTTTCAAAGAAAAGAAGATCATTTTATGTCCTCTTTCCCAAGCCGTGACCAATTCAAATGGTTTTATGGGTTCTTGTTTAAACGGGGAAGTTTTCCTATCAAAGAACAAGGAATGGACCTTGCCAAACATAGAGGCTGGACAAAAGATACAATCATTTTTATGACAAAGGTGTTTTTTGAACTCGGTTTTGTTAAAATAGAGAATGGTGTGCTGTCAATAGTACTTGATGCCCCTAAAAAAGATTTAACGGCATCAGCATCCTATACAGCAAAACAACGATTGATGGAACTCGATCAAACACTAACATATTCCTCAGCTAAAGAGCTGAAGGAATGGCTGAATAGCATGATGAGCGAAGTCTCACCTGTGCTTTGACGTACGAGGAGGAAAAGGAAAAGATGGATTTAAAACAATATGTGACAGTTGTACCTGACTACCCAAAGGAAGGTGTACAATTTAAAGATATTACAACGTTAATGGATAAAGGCGAAGTGTACCGTTATGCAACGGATCAAATCGTTGATTACGCGAAGGAAAGAGACATTGATCTCATTGTTGGACCTGAAGCGCGTGGATTCATTATTGGCTGCCCTGTAGCATACGCACTTGGTGTAGGTTTTGCACCGGTTCGTAAAGAAGGAAAGCTTCCTCGTGAAGTCGTTAAAGTCGATTACGGCTTGGAATATGGTAAAGATGTATTAACGATTCATAAAGATGCGATTCGTCCTGGTCAGCGTGTCCTGATTACTGATGACTTACTTGCGACTGGTGGAACAATTGAAGCATCCATTAAGCTTGTAGAGGAATTAGGCGGCGTTGTGGCAGGGATTGCATTTTTGATTGAACTGACGTATCTGGACGGCAGAAAGAAGCTTGACGGCTACGACATCATGACGTTAATGCAATACTAATGGAGTTTTCGTAAAAAGCACTCAGTAAGAAGGGTGCTTTTTTCCTATCAAAAATCTTTTAGCGGACTTCTTCTCTTTACATCTATCGAATTTTTCTTGATAATAAACTACAATACAGTTTTCATTTAAAAAGGTGATTCCATGGCGAACGAACAAGTTTTAACGGCGCAGCAGGTCATTGACAAGGCAAGAGAATACCTGTCCGCTGAACATATTCAATTTATAGAGCGAGCATATGAATATGCTGAAAATGCACACAAGGAGCAATACCGGAAATCTGGTGAGCCCTATATTATCCATCCAATTCAAGTGGCGGGCATTCTTGTTGATCTTGAAATGGACCCATCAACCATTGCAGGCGGTTTCCTGCACGATGTAGTTGAGGATACAGATGTGACATTACAGGATTTAAAAGAGCATTTTAACGAGGAAGTAGCAATGCTTGTTGATGGTGTCACAAAGCTCGGGAAGATTAAATATAAATCACAAGAAGAACAGCAGGCCGAAAACCATCGAAAAATGTTTGTTGCAATGGCGCAGGATATCCGCGTAATCTTGATTAAGCTGGCAGACCGTCTTCATAATATGAGAACGCTCAAGCATCTTCCGCAGGAAAAGCAGCGGAGAATTTCAAATGAAACACTTGAAATCTTTGCACCGCTTGCGCACAGATTAGGGATTTCAAAGATTAAGTGGGAGCTTGAAGATACAGCACTCCGCTATTTAAATCCGCAGCAATATTACCGGATTGTGAATCTGATGAAGCGCAAACGAGCGGAACGTGAGGAATACTTGGACGAGGTCGTCAATGAAGTGAAAGACCGCGTGTCTGAGGTAAACATCAAGGCCGAATTTTCCGGCAGACCAAAACATATTTATAGTATTTATCGCAAAATGGTCTTGCAAAATAAGCAATTTAATGAAATTTATGATCTGCTTGCCGTTCGTATTTTGGTTGACAGCATTAAAGACTGTTATGCTGTGCTCGGGATTATCCATACGTGCTGGAAGCCGATGCCAGGCAGGTTTAAGGATTATATTGCGATGCCAAAGCCGAACATGTACCAGTCTCTTCATACAACGGTGATTGGGCCAAAAGGCGATCCGCTTGAAGTTCAGATCCGTACAGTGGAAATGCATGAAATTGCAGAATACGGAATTGCGGCACACTGGGCATACAAAGAAGGCAAAGAGTCAGCAGAATCAACAGAAGAAGCAGTCTTCCAGAAGAAGCTCTCTTGGTTTAGAGAAATTCTTGAGTTCCAAAATGAATCCACAGATGCAGAAGAATTTATGGAGTCGTTAAAGATTGATCTTTTCTCTGATATGGTGTTTGTGTTTACGCCAAAAGGAGACGTCATTGAACTGCCGTCGGGCTCAGTTCCGATTGATTTCTCTTACCGGATTCACTCGGAAATTGGGAATAAAACGATCGGTGCCAAGGTCAATGGCAAGATGGTCACACTCGATCACAAACTAAAAACAGGTGACATTATTGAAATTCTGACATCAAAGCACAGCTACGGGCCAAGTCAGGATTGGGTCAAGCTTGCCCAAACCTCCCAAGCGAAGCACAAGATCAGACAGTTTTTCAAAAAACAGCGCCGTGAAGAAAATGTCGAAAAAGGCCGAGAGCTCGTGGAGAAAGAGATCAAAAACCTTGAGTTTGATGTCAAAGACATTCTGACCGCTGAAAACCTGCAAAAAGTGGCTGACAAATTTAATTTTTCAAATGAAGAGGACATGTATGCAGCTGTTGGATATAACGGCATTACTGCACTACAGGTCGCCAATCGTTTAACGGAAAAAGAAAGAAAACAAAGAGATCAAGAAGAGCAAGAGAAAACCGTTCAAGAAGTGACGGTGGAACCAAAGACGTATCACGGGAAAAAACGGGAAGCTGGCGTAAGGGTCAAAGGAATTGATAACCTGCTTGTCCGCTTATCTAAGTGCTGTAATCCTGTTCCTGGTGATAGCATTGTCGGTTTTATTACGAAGGGCCGAGGCGTATCTGTTCACCGCGACGACTGTCCGAACGTGAAGACAGGAGAAGCGCAGGAGCGGTTAATTCCCGTCGAGTGGGAGCATGAGCAGCCTGCTCAAAACCGTAAAGAATACAATGTGGAAATTGAAATATTAGGATATGATAGACGCGGCTTACTCAATGAGGTGCTTCAAGCAGTCAACGAAACCAAAACGAACATCTCCTCTGTTTCTGGGAAGTCTGATCGTAACAAAGTGGCGACGATCCATATGGCGATCTTTATCCAAAATATTAATCACTTGCACAAAGTGGTCGAACGCATTAAACAAATCAAAGACATTTACTCTGTTCGCCGATTCATGAATTAGAAAGGAAGTATATCGTCTATGAGGCTTGTTGTGCAGCGTGTGACAAATGCATCTGTGAAGGTAGAAGAAGAGATCACAGGTGCCATCAACGAAGGATATATGGTGCTTGTTGGTGTCACACACGAAGATACAGAAGAAGATGTGCTTTACTTAGCTGAAAAGCTTGCACATTTACGTATTTTTGAAGATGAAAATGGGAAAATGAATCGTTCATTATTGGACATAAAAGGAAGCGTTCTGTCTGTATCACAATTTACCCTATATGGTGATACGAGAAAGGGCAGACGGCCGAATTTTATGAAAGCCGCCAAGCCGGATGCAGCCAACTCGCTTTATGAATGTTTCAATAAAACCCTTAGAGAAAAAGGCATCCATGTCGAAACTGGCCGTTTTGGTGCGATGATGGACGTGTCATTGACCAATTCAGGACCAGTCACGATCTTGATGGACAGCAAAGAATAGATTCTCTTTAGACTGTAGATGAACTCATGCGGGAGTTTGTTTAGAGTCTTTTTCTTTTGTGGATAAACAAAAAAGAGGCGCAGCGGCCTCTTTCTTTTTAACGGAAATATTGTTTTAATCCTTCAGTCATTCCTTCTGTGACTCGTTCTTGGTAAGAGGCGCTATAAATGATCGCTTCCTCCTGAGGATTGCTTAAATACCCGAGTTCATATAAAAGGGAAGGGCGTTTGTTTTCTCTTAAAACAAAGTAATCTCCGAATTTGACACCCTTATCAGGGATTTGAGAGCGTTTTGCAACTTCTGAATGAACGCTTGACGCTAATTGCTGATCTTTTGCTGCTTGATAATAATACGCTGTACTTCCTCTAACACTTTGATCCATAAAACTATCGTAATGAAGACTAATAAATGCATCTGCATTTCGGTAATGAGATGTTGCCACCCTTGATTGAAGGCTGATAAAGGTATCATCACTTCTTGTTAAATATACATTTGCACCAGAAGCCCTTAATTTGCCTGCCAGTAAATTGGCGGTTTTGATGGTGATGTTCTTTTCAAAAGCACCGTCTGCGCCGATTGTGCCGCTGTCTTTTCCGCCATGACCAGGATCAAGAACAATCGTTTTCCCTTTTAAAGAACCAGTTCCAGACGATGAATCCTGCTGAGGTCTTGGCGCGTCGCTGCTATTTTTCTTCGTTTGAACGACCCAGCTCGCCACATAGCCGGTTCCGCCGTTTGATAGTGTCACCTCGTACCAGTCACCTTGCGTCCGAACGATATGATAGGCAGCTCCTTTTGTTGCTCTTTCTGCAATCCCAGCAGAGGTAGAAGCGCTTTTTCGAATATTGGTGCCATCATAGACAATGTACGCTTTTTGTTCAGAAGCCGAAGAGGATGAACTCTTTTCAGGTGCAGAGCCTGCTCCTTTGCCTGTGACAATGTAATAGCTTGCAACCCAGCCTTTTACGCCTTTCCCCTCAATTTCATACCAGCCGTTCTGCTCTCGCAAAATGGTGATCTGTGTGTTGCGGGCAAGTGAAGCGACGACTTGTGCATTTGGTGCGGCCGATTGCCTTACATTCAAGCTCGATACGCCAACTGTGCCTGTCTGGTTAGAGCGAGAGGACTCGCCGGAGCTTGATTGAGAAGTTTTCTGCCCCCCTGAAACATAATCAGAGTGAACCCAGCCTTCTGCTTGTTTATACGAAATTTTCGTCCATTCGCCGCTTGTCTCGAGCTTTTTAGCGGTAGCACCTTGCGGGAAAGTACCAATCACTTGATAGGAAGTCCCAGGGCCTGTCCGGATGCGAAGATCGGAAGCTGTCGATGTAATTGTACTGCCTCCAGCCGTGCTTTGACCTTGCGCCTTTGGCTTCGCGGATTTTTGAGCGCCGGATGATGTGGTAATCAGCCATGAGACGACCCAGCCTTTTTGTCCGTTTGATAATTGGATCTGCACCCATTCTCCTTGTTCAGTGAGAATGGGATAACTTTCGCCGCGTTTTACAACAGCTGCAATTCCATAGCTTAAACCAGGGCCCGTTCTCACATTGATTTTATCTGTTGCGACAACAGCTTGATCTGTTTGTGCTGTAGCATGTGTCATAGGCAAAGAACTCGCGATGAGAACAAAACAAGTAAGCAGCATCATCATTTGATTGTGTTTTTTCAGATTCAAAACGGTGTTTTCCCCTCCCTTGTAAAACCGATGAATGTTAATTCGTTATGTAGTGGATGAATTCCTTGCAGTTTCCCTAATAAAAATGAATCAATCTGTTTATACTAAATAAAAATGTGATAAAAGGATGTACAAACATGAGATTAAGCAGAAAATTAGGACGAGTGCAATATAATGGACATCGTGATATCGACCGCTGGCAGCACGACGAAATGGATCAGCCAGGCTTCCTTGAAGAGACCGCATCTGAATACGGATGTACGTCAAAAGAAGAGCTGGAAAAGAAAAAGAGGCACGGCAAGGGTTGACAGAGTGGCAGCACCGACCTTATTATAATATAAATCAACACACTTGAAAATTTAAAATGTGGAACTGATGATAGAGAATAGTAGGGTAAATTGCGTGAGCAGAGAGGAATCGCCTTAGGCTGAAAGCGAATCCGCATGGCATTTATCACGAAAGAACACTCTGTAGGTTTCCTGCTGAACGCTCTAAAAATGAGTCAATAGGCGGAGAACGTGAATCTGCGTTAAGGATTTGAGCGGGAACATGGCTGGATCATGTTCCAACTAGGGTGGCACCACGGGTATAACTCTCGTCCCTACTATACACATAGTAGAGGCGGGGGTTTTTTATATGTCCACATAAAAAATGAATGATGGTCGTAGGAGGACGAAAAATGAGTTTTAATATTCCAAGAGGCACACAGGATATTTTACCTGGAGAGTCAGAACGCTGGCAGTATGTTGAACAAATTGCGAGAGATACATGTGCAGCCTTTCAATACAAAGAAATCCGCACACCGATTTTTGAGCATACTGAGCTGTTTGCACGGGGAGTAGGCGAATCAACTGATATCGTTCAAAAAGAGATGTACACATTTGAAGATAAAAAAGGACGCAGCATCACACTTCGTCCAGAGGGAACAGCTTCAACCGTCCGTTCTTATGTTGAAAATAAATTGTTTGCACAGCCTGCTCAGCCAACAAAGCTGTATTACATCGGACCAATGTTCCGCTATGAACGTCCGCAAACAGGAAGATATCGTCAATTTTATCAATTTGGGATAGAAGCGATTGGTTCCAAAGATCCTGCCATTGATGCTGAGGTCATTTCGCTTGCGATGAGTGTGTATGAGAAAGCAGGTCTTTCCAACTTAAAGCTCGTCATTAACAGCCTTGGTGACAAAGAGAGCCGTGCAGACTACCGCAAAGCACTGGTCAAGCACTTTGAGCCAAGAATTGAGGAATTCTGTCACGACTGTCAAACGCGTTTACATCAAAATCCGCTTCGTATTCTTGATTGTAAAAAGGATCGTGATCATGAATTGATGGCAACAGCTCCATCCATTCAAGATTTCTTAAATGAAGAATCGCGGACTTATTTTGAAAAGGTTAAACAATACTTATCGGATATAGGCATTGAGTATGTCGTTGATCCAAATTTAGTACGCGGTCTTGATTACTACAATCACACAGCATTTGAGATCATGAGTAATGCAGAAGGCTTTGGTGCGATTACAACATTAGCCGGCGGCGGCCGTTATGATGGGCTCGTTGAAGGAATTGGCGGTCCTGAATCACCAGGGATCGGATTTGCGATGAGTATTGAGCGTTTCTTATCTGCGATCGATGCTGAAGGAATTGAGCTTCCTCTGCAAGATGGTATTGATCTATACATTGCTGCTCTCGGAGATGAAGCGAAGGATTATTCTGTTTCATTATTAAACCGTCTGAGAAAAGAAGGTATCTCAAGTGAAATGGACTATACAGGGAAGAAACTAAAAGGACAATTTAAAGCGGCTGATCGATTAAAAGCCAAATTTATTGCAGTTCTTGGTGAAGATGAGCTTGCGCAGCAAATTGTGAATGTGAAAGATACGACAACGGGTGAACAAATTGAAGTGAAGCTTGATGAGCTGATTCAAATGTTGAAGGCCCACCAGAAAGCGTAAAGAAGGAGTGGAATGTTTGTGTTTGGTAGAACTTTTTATTGTGGAGAAGTAACAGAAGACCAAATCGGTCAGTCAGTTGTATTAAAAGGATGGGTTCAAAAAAGGCGTGACCTAGGCGGATTAATCTTTATTGATTTGCGCGACCGTACAGGGATTGTACAAGTTGTCTTCAATCCAGACCTATCAAAAGAGGCGCTTGAGACAGCAGAATCAATTCGTAATGAATATGTCCTTGATATTAAAGGAACGGTTGTTGCAAGAGAAGAAGCAACGATCAACCCAAATTTAAAAACGGGCAAAATTGAAATTCAAGTCGAAACGGTCAGCGTTTTAAATGAAGCGAAGACTCCTCCTTTTGTGATTTCAGATCAAGCAGATGAGGTATCAGAAGATGTTCGTTTAAAATATCGTTACCTGGATCTTCGCCGCCCTGCAATGTTTGAAACAATGAAAATGCGACATGAAGTCACAAAAGCATTCCGCCATTTCTTAGACGACAACGGCTTTCTAGACATTGAAACACCAATTTTAACGAAAAGTACCCCAGAAGGTGCGCGTGACTATCTTGTTCCAAGCCGTGTACACGAGGGAGAATTTTATGCATTGCCTCAGTCTCCGCAATTATTTAAACAATTGCTGATGGTTTCTGGAATGGACCGTTATTATCAAATTGCCCGCTGTTTTAGAGATGAAGACTTGCGTGCTGACCGTCAGCCGGAATTTACACAAGTCGATATTGAAATGTCCTTTATGAGTCAAGAGGATATCATGACGCTTGCTGAAGAGATGATGGCGAAGGTGATGAAAGATGTCAAAGGAGTAGACCTTACATTGCCATTACCTCGTATGACATACGATGAAGCGATGAATTCTTATGGATCTGATAAGCCGGATACACGCTTTGAGATGAAGCTAGTGAACATTTCAGACACGGTAAAAGACTCCGATTTCAAAGTGTTTAGCGGAGCTGTGAAAAATGGTGGGTCTGTGAAAGCCATCAATGTAAAAGGGGCTGCAGCGAACTACTCAAGAAAAGACATTGATGCACTTGGTGCATTTGCAGCGAACTACGGTGCAAAAGGTCTAGCTTGGCTAAAAGCAGAAGGGACTGAATTAAAAGGTCCGATCGCTAAATTCTTTGATGAAGCAAAGCAAGCTGAATTAAAAGAACAGCTGCAAGTTGAAGAAGGCGACCTTTTACTTTTTGTTGCAGATAAGACGTCTGTTGTCCATGATGCGCTTGGTGCACTTCGCTTAAAACTTGGTAAAGAGCTTGGACTGATCGATGAGTCTGTATTCAATTTCTTATGGGTTGTCGATTGGCCGCTGCTTGAAAAAGATGAAGAAGAAGGCCGCTTCTATGCTGCCCATCATCCATTCACAATGCCAGTTCGCGAGGATCTTGAATTAATTGAAACAAGCCCGGAAGACATGAAGGCACAGGCTTACGATCTTGTGCTGAATGGCTACGAGCTTGGCGGAGGTTCTATTCGTATTTTCGAAAAGGACATTCAAGAAAAAATGTTTGGCTTACTTGGTTTTTCAAAAGAAGAAGCTTACGAACAATTTGGCTTCCTGCTGGATGCGTTTGAGCATGGTGTTCCTCCGCATGGCGGAATCGCGCTGGGTCTTGACCGTTTAGTGATGCTGCTTGCAGGCCGCTCTAACTTAAGAGATACGATTGCATTCCCAAAAACGGCAAGTGCGAGCTGCGTTCTTACAGATGCCCCTGGCCATGTAAGCGAGGCGCAGCTTGATGAGCTGAGTTTAGCGATTAAAACAAAAGTAAAACAGTAAAATAGGCGCATGTTTATAGGTATGTAAACGCTTGAAAAAGAAATATGCCTATGATATGCTTTCATCAATAATAAATAAAGTCCTGATACGTACGGTGGTTACCTAGTTTTGACCGAACATTTTTTTATACGGGAGCTTGCCTTTCCTTTCTGCATAAATGCCTCTTTAGAGGACTTATAAAGTCAGGAAGAAAGCACCCACCTGCATGGTGCGGGGTTCAAAACGAAGGAAATGCTGGCGGCGTCATCGGGACTTTTTTGTGTTTTTTTCTTTTAGAGAAGGATGACGGAGAAGTCTGAATATGATATGATTCTTTCGATTCATTTTAAATAAAGGTGGAGTGAGGCACTTGTTACATCAGTTTTCAAGAAACGAGCTTGCCATTGGCAAGGAAGGCTTAAATATACTAAAAAACAGTACAGTTGCAGTGCTTGGTGTGGGCGGCGTTGGTTCATTCGCAGTAGAGGCACTCGCTCGTTCAGGCGTTGGCCGTATTGTTCTTGTTGATAAAGATGATATTGATATTACAAATGTAAATCGTCAGCTTCCAGCATTGCTATCAACAGTTGGCCAGCCAAAGGTTGACTTAATGCAGGCGAGAATCGCTGATATTAATCCAGAATGTGAAGTTGTTGCGCTGAAGATGTTTTATACAGAGGAAACATACGAGCAATTTTTTGAGCATCCGCTTGATTACGTCATTGATGCCTCAGATACCATTCACTATAAAATTCATTTAATGAAAGAGTGTCTGAAACGAGGTGTGAACATCATTTCAAGTATGGGAGCTGCGAACAAAACAGATCCGACACGCTTCAAAATTGATGATATTTCAAAAACGCATACCGATCCTATAGCAAAAGTTGTGAGAACACGTCTGCGTAAGGAAGGGATTCGTAAAGGAATTGAAGTCATTTTCTCTGATGAAAGTCCGATTGTTATTCGTGAAGATGTCAGAAAAGAAGTTGGAAATGATGAAGCGAAGATTCGCAAGGCACAAATGCCGCCATCATCCAATGCATTCGTTCCGTCTGTTGCCGGGCTGATCATGGGTGGTCATGTCATTATGAAGCTTTTAAAAGATATTCCAATTACACGTGTGAAGGATAAATAAACAGCCCGCCTGCTAATATGCAGGGGGCTTTTTTTATTTCTGGCGTTTTAAATTTTCATAGACCTGTTTCAATGCACCTTCAAATTTTCCGGTTTGCTTCGGTACATAGTATTGCTTGTTTTTCAGCGGATCAGGTAAATATTGCTGCTTCACCCAGCCGTTTTCGTAATCATGCGGGTATAAGTAATCGACGCCTCTTCCGAGTGCTGTGGCGCCTTTGTAGTGAGCATCCTTTAAATGAACTGGAACTTCTCCAATTTTCCCTGTACGAATGTCACCAAGTGCCGCATCAATCGCCTTATATGCCGAATTAGACTTAGGAGAAAGACACAGCTCAATCACTGCGTTCGCCAGTGGAATCCGTGCTTCTGGGAAGCCGACTCTTTCTGCTGTTTGTACTGCGCTTAACACGCGGGGGCCAGCCTGCGGACTGGCTAAGCCAATGTCCTCGTAAGCCATCACGAGTAATCTCCTTGTAATGCTTTCAAGGTCTCCTGCTTCGATCAGTCTGGCAAGGTAATGCAGCGCCGCATCTGTATCAGATCCCCTAATGGATTTTTGAAAAGCCGAGAGGACATCATAATGAGCATCACCATTCTTGTCATGTGAGAAGCTCTTTTTTTGTAAACATTCTTCTGCTGCGGCAAGAGTGATTGTGATATGCCCTGTCTCATCAGCTTTTGTCGATAAGACAGCGAGCTCGAGTGCATTTAAAGCAGAACGCACGTCTCCTCCGCATCCATTGGCAAAATGATTCATCGCTTCATCGTCCACTGTCACCTCATAGCCGCCAAGCCCTCGATGCTCATCCTGTAAGGCTCTTGTTAACGCAGCTTTGATCTGCTCTGTTTCAAGCGGCTTCAGCTCGAATATTTGTGTCCGGCTTCGAATGGCAGGATTGATCGCATGGTAGGGATTAGCCGTCGTTGCCCCAATTAAAATGATCATGCCATTTTCTAAATAAGGAAGAAGAAAATCCTGCTTTCCTTTATCAAGCCGGTGGACTTCGTCTAAAATAAGGATCACCTGGCCGCTCATTTTCGCTTCAGCGGCAACAGCTTCCATATCCTTTTTGTTATGAATGACCGCATTCAGCGTTCGAAAAGCAATGCTTGTACTGCCAGCAATCGCGGTTGCAATCGATGTTTTGCCGATGCCCGGCGGTCCGTATAAAATCATCGAGGATAAATGTTTTGCCTCGACCATTCGCCTAATAATTTGACCTTCTCCAACAAGATGCTCCTGCCCAATAATGTCTTCAATATGACTTGGGCGCATCCGGTACGCTAAAGGTTTCATAATTATCTCTCCTATAGCAATGTCTTGTTTGTATAGAGTACCGAAATTTCTTCAAATAGAAAAGGGATTCGTCCTTCTATCATGCTCAGAACCCGTAAATGAAAGTTGGCTGAAAGTATGATATAATTGCTTCTGGTCTATATATCGGCGTATATGAAATCAGAAAAATAATTGATGACATAGAATAGAAAACGCAGAGGTGTTTAACTTGAAAATATCAACTAAAGGCAGATATGGTCTGACGATCATGATCGAATTAGCCAAAAAACATGGCGAAGGCCCTACATCATTAAAATCAATCGCTCAAAACAATGATTTGTCTGAGCATTATTTAGAGCAGCTTGTATCACCACTCCGCAATGCCCGTCTTGTAAAAAGTATCCGCGGAGCGTATGGCGGCTATGTTCTTGCACATGAACCAAATGAGATCACAGCAGGTGATATTATTCGTGTATTAGAAGGACCCATTAGTCCTGTTGAAGTCATCGAAAACGAAGAACCAGCAAAGCGTGAACTATGGATTCGTATTCGTGATGCAGTAAAAGACGTACTAGACAATACAACTCTTGAAGACTTGGCAAGCTACACAGATGACGGGGATCAAGACTCGTATATGTTCTATATTTAGATCAGAGGTGTACCGGAAATGGAACGAATCTATTTAGATCATGCGGCCACAACGCCGATGGATCAGCGTATTGTGGACAAGATGATGCCGTACTTTACAGAGATATTTGGCAATCCCTCTAGTATTCATTCATATGGGCGCGAGGCAAGAAAGTGGCTCGATGAAGCAAGAGAAGTCATTGCAGGAGAATTACACTGTAAACCGCAGGAGATCATCCTCACAAGCGGTGGAACCGAGGCGGACAACCTGGCAATTACAGGTGTTGCCATGGCAAGACAGCATGAAGGAAAACATATCATCACAGTGAAAACAGAGCATCATGCGGTGCTGCATACATGTGAACGCCTAGAAAAACTAGGATTTGAAGTGACATATTTAGATGTGGACGAAACAGGATTGATTCATCTTGATCAATTAAAACAAGCATTGAGAGATGATACGATTCTTGTGACCGTCATGTACGGCAATAATGAAACAGGTGTGATTCAGCCAATCAAAGCCATTGGCGAACTTCTGCGTGATCACACTGCTCATTTTCATACAGACGCAGTGCAGGCGTTTGGCACAGTGCCCATTGATGCAGCAGATCTCCATATTGATCTTTTATCTGCTTCTGGCCATAAGCTGAATGGTCCGATGGGAACAGGTTTTTTATATGTAAACGAAGGCGTGAAACTTTCTCCGCAAATATTCGGAGGCGAACAAGAAAGAAAGCGCCGTGCCGGCACTGAAAATGTGGCAGGAATTGTTGGGCTTGCAGAAGCTGTTCAATTAACGAAGCAAAATAGAAGAGAAAAAGCGATGCATTATGGTAAGCTCAAAGAAACCATGCTGCAAGTATTCGAAGAGGAATCTCTCAATTTCTCTATCAATGGACATCCGAAAGAGACATTGCCGCACATTTTAAATGTTCATTTCCCGGGCGTCTCCATTGAATCGCTGCTTGTGAATTTAGATATGGAAGGAATTGCTGTTTCAAGCGGATCGGCATGTACGGCTGGATCTGTCCTTCCTTCGCACGTGTTAAGCGCCATGTATGGCGCAGAAGCAAAAGAGCTGACATCCTCAGTCAGAATAAGCTTCGGTCTTGGGAATGAAGAGGATCATGTGAAGCAGGCGGCACATAAGATAGCGGCTGTTGTCAAACGCCTAGCCAAATAAATGCTTCCTTTTGTTCGTGTGTGAAAAATGAAACAGCGAAGCACCTGAAGAACGAAACGCGCATGTTGTTTCATTGAAATTGGAGTTGATGAAGATGACAAAAAGACCAGAAGATACAAGAGTTGTGGTCGGTATGTCCGGAGGAGTCGATTCATCAGTTGCCGCTCTTATGTTAAAGGAGCAAGGCTATGATGTCATCGGCATATTTATGAAAAACTGGGATGACACCGATGAAAATGGTGTTTGTACAGCAACGGAAGACTATGAGGATGTCATCCGCGTATGTAACCAAATTGGAATCCCTTATTATGCAGTGAATTTCGAGAAGCAATATTGGGACAAAGTGTTCCAATATTTCCTTGATGAATATAAAGCGGGCAGAACGCCAAACCCAGATGTCATGTGTAACAAAGAAATTAAGTTCAAGGCATTCCTTGAGCATGCACTTTCACTTGGTGCGGATTATTTGGCAACAGGACACTATGCTCGTGTTGATCGAACTGGTGATGAAGTCAAAATGCTGCGAGGTCTTGATGCAAACAAAGACCAAACGTATTTCTTAAATCAGCTGACTCAGGAACAACTTGATAAAGTCATGTTCCCAATCGGTGATTTAGAGAAAAAAAGGGTTCGTGAATTGGCAAAAGAAGCAGAGCTCGCAACAGCAGCGAAAAAAGATTCAACAGGTATCTGCTTTATTGGAGAAAGAAACTTTAAAACGTTCCTCAGTCAATATTTGCCTGCACAGCCTGGTGTGATGCAGACAATGGACGGAGAAGTAAAAGGGGAGCACGATGGACTGATGTATTACACGATCGGTCAGCGCCAAGGACTTGGCATTGGCGGCAGCGGTGATCCTTGGTTTGTCGTTGGAAAAGACTTGGAGAAAAACATCTTGTTTGTTGAACAAGGCTTCCACAATCCACTTTTATACTCTGAAAGCATTTCAGCCGTTAATATCAGCTGGACTCGTCCTCATATTGTCGGAGAAAACGGTGAATTAACCTGCACAGCAAAATTCAGATACCGTCAAGAAGATCACCATGTGAAGGTCAAAATGACAGGTGAGCAAGAAGCGATGGTGATCTTTGATGAACCTGTTCGTGCTGTTACCCCGGGACAAGCGGTTGTTTTTTATGATGGCGACGAATGTCTTGGCGGCGGTACAATTGACGATGTCTTCAAAGATGGTCAAAAGCTGTCGTATGTGTAGCATGTTTCAAAACCTCAACGTCGCTGTTGAGGTTTTTTAATGAAAGGATGAGAGAGCGAATGAATTATAACGAAATCGGCATAGAAGCCTTGAATCAAGGGAATATCGAAAAAGCAGCTGAAGCTTTTACAAAAGCGATCGAAGAAAGCCCGAAGGACCCGGTTCCATATATTAACTTTGCGAACTTACTTTCAAGTATCAATGAATTTGAACGCGCTTTAAACTTTTTTCAGAAAGCAATTGAACTTGATCATACTGCAGCTGCAGCCTATTATGGAGCAGGAAATGTATATACATTAAAAGAAGACTTTATGAAAGCGAAAGACTACTTTGAACAAGCACTAAAAGCGGGCATGGAAAATAGTGATTTGTTTTATATGCTCGGGCAGACGCTCATCAAATTAGAGCAGCCAAAGCTTGCGATGCCGTATCTTCAGCGTGCCGTTGAACTAAATGAAGAAGATAATGAAGCAAGATTCCAATTTGGCATGTGCTTAGCCAATGAACACATGCTGGAAGAAGCGGTGACAAATTTTACCGAAGTCATCACGCGTGATCCGCAGCATGCAGATGCCTTTTATAATTTAGGTGTTGCGTATGCGTACTTAGAGAAAAAAGACGAAGCACTTGAGATGCTGGGTAAAGCCATTGACGTGCAGCCTAACCATATGCTGGCACTACATGCGCAAAAGCTGATTCAAGAGGCAGAATAGATGGAAGGAGGGAAGACCTGTGCAGGAACATCCAGATCAAATGAAGCTTGAGGACGAACCGTTTTTAAAGGGGACCATTCAAGCCGTTATTTTCCATAATGAAAGTAATTTATACTCGGTGTTAAAGGTAAAAGTCATTGAAACATCGGAAAACTTAGAGGAAAAAACAGCATCTGTCACAGGCTACTTCCCAGCACTTCATGAGGAGGAAACCTACACCTTTTATGGCAAAGTGACAAGCCATCCGAAATTTGGTGAACAGTTTCAGGCCACTCATTTTCAAAAGGAAGTACCAACAACGAAGCAAGGAATCATACATTATCTCTCAAGTGATTTATTTGAAGGGATAGGGAAAAAGACGGCTGAAGAAATCGTTGGGAAGCTTGGCAATCAGACGCTTCATAAGATTATGCGTGACCCAGCTGTTTTGTATGATGTACCGCGCTTATCAAAAAAGAAGGCGGATAAGCTGGCCGCAGCGCTTCAGGAGCATCAAGGGCTGGAACAAATCATGATCAGCCTGAATCAGTATGGTTTTGGTCCGCAGCTCAGCATGAAAATTTACCAAGTATACGAGAGTGAAACGCTGCAGAAAATCGAGGAAAATCCCTATCAGCTTGTCAAGGATGTCGAGGGAATCGGATTTATTAAGGCGGATGAGCTTGGTGCTAGAACAGGCATCTCAGGTAATGACCCAGAGCGGATTCGCGCCGCCTTGCTATATACAGTGGAGACAGCTAGTCTTCAGGACGGTCATACGTACATACAAACGAAAGATTTGATCGTCGAAACCCGCAAACTGCTCAACCAAACAGGCAATGATTACAAAGTGACTGAAATGGATGTTGCCAATCAGATCATTGCACTTGGCGAAGGAAAAGAAATGATCATTGAAGATGACCGCTGCTATCATCCATCCTTATTTTATGCAGAGCAAAGTGTCGCCAAACGCATTCAAAAAATCGTCTCCCAAACAGAATATGCAGATCAATTTCCTGAATCAGAATTCCTGCTAGCACTTGGCGAGCTGGAGGAGCGGTTAGGCGTCCAGTATGCACCGACACAAAAGGAAGCGATTCAAAAGGCACTCATGTCCCCGATGCTGCTTTTAACAGGCGGGCCTGGAACAGGGAAGACGACGGTCATTAAAGGAATTGTCGAGCTTTACAGTGATCTTCACGGTGTTTCTCTTGATCCGAGTGATTATAAAAAAGATGAATCCTTCCCCTTTGTGCTTGCGGCACCAACTGGACGGGCGGCTAAGCGGATGACAGAATCAACAGGGCTTCCAGCTGTCACCATTCACCGGCTGCTAGGCTGGAACGGTTCGGAGGGCTTCTCGCATGATGAGGAACAGCCGATTGAAGGAAAGCTTGTCATCATTGATGAATCAAGTATGCTGGATATTTGGCTGGCGAATCATTTGTTTAAAGCGATTCCTGATCATATCCAAGTGATCATGGTAGGGGATGAACATCAGCTGCCATCTGTCGGACCAGGCCAAGTTTTACGGGATTTGCTTGCCTCAAAAGCCGTGCCGGCTGTTACCCTGACAGATATTTACCGGCAGGCAGACGGCTCAACCATTGTTGAACTGGCACATGATATGAAAAATGGTGTGCTGCCAAAGGATATTACTGCACGCTCAAAGGATCGGTCCTTCATTCGGTGTTCAGCTGATCAAATGAAAGAAGTCATTGAGAAAGTTGTCAGCAATGCTGCTCAAAAAGGATTTTCGGCAAAGGACATTCAAGTGCTCGCACCAATGTATAAAGGAAAAGCAGGCATCAATGAGCTCAACAAAATGCTGCAGCACATTTTGAATCCTAAAAAACCAAAATCCAGAGAAATCCCGTTTGGTGATGTGGTGTACCGGACAGGTGATAAGGTGCTTCAGCTTGTGAATCAGCCGGAGAACAACATTTTTAACGGCGATATCGGCGAAATTGTCTCGATTTTTT
The DNA here is from genome assembly GCF_038593315.1 of Bacillus sp. FSL P2-0069. Classification (NCBI taxonomy): domain Bacteria; kingdom Bacillati; phylum Bacillota; class Bacilli; order Caryophanales; family Bacillaceae; genus Bacillus; species Bacillus sp. FSL P2-0069. Next base: position 2,362,350 of record NZ_CP151984.1, on the reverse strand, counting down.
ATGCAAAAGAGAATACAGAAAAAGAAGACATGGCCGTGATCTCCTTTGATGGGAATGAAATCACCTTTACAAAAAAGGATTTTCATCAATTTACACATGCTTATTGCTGCTCCATTCACAAATCACAAGGAAGTGAATTCCCGATTGTTGTGCTGCCAGTCGTGAGAAGCTATTACCGAATGCTTCGGCGGAATCTGCTGTACACAGCTATTACACGCAGTAAAAAGTTTTTAATACTGTGCGGCGAGGAATCAGCGCTGGAGTGGGGCGTGAAAAACAATGAGGATTCCCTCAGACAAACGTCTTTAACAATGCGGCTGGTGCAAACCGAACAAATCATGGATGCAGAACTTGAAGCGCTCCAAAAAGAGCTTCCGTTTAGCGTACATGACGCAAATATTGGCATGGAGGGAATCACTCCATTTGATTTTATGCATGAGTAGAAGGCTTCCATATGGAAGCCTTTTAGTATGAAAAGAACTTCTCCCATTCTGTTCATGGAAGCCATTTCTTCGTATGAGTCATGAAGCAAACGCACACGATAAGACTGTTCCGCAAAAGGTGGTTGAGCACATTTTGAGAACATGCCGAGAACTTGAAGGAATGACGATCTATACAGATGAGCTGTCCCAATCACTTGGTTCCATAAAAGATATTTGCTTTTTAGCCGGAGGCAGCTGCGGAGGATATGTGTTAGAGGGGAAAAAGAAAGACTGTGCACTCGTTCCATTCTCTGCTTTTGATCAGCTGACAGATAAAGGTTTGTATGTGAACTGTCAGGAGGGAGTGGGCATGGATTCCTCTGCTCCATTCTTGTTATTTTCAAAATTAAAAAAGAAAATGATGCAGTCGCCTGATGGTGAAAATTTAGGCATTTTGGAAGATGTATACTTTTGCTCAAATTCGGGCACAATCGTAGCATATGAACTCTCGGACGGCTTCTTTACAGAGCTATCAGGGATTCGGAAACAGCTGCAGGCTGCCGGAACCTTGATGAACGTTCAAAAGGAAGCACTGGTTCTAAACCGAACGTAAAGAGGTGCTGATTATGCTCATTTGCCCAAATTGCAAATGTAAAGACATCGGAAAAATTGGGGTCAATCAATATTATTGCTGGGGCTGTTTTATTGAATTGACACTGTCGAAAGGCAAAATATCTACACACCAAGTGGAGGAAGACGGGACACTAAGCAGCTTAGATGATCTGTTTAGTGACGATGAACGTTCAATTCAATTATAAGTGTTAAGGGGGAATTTCGAATGGGCAAAATGACTTCTTCACTATTAACGCTTGGTGCAGGTGCACTCGCATATCACTTTGCAAGCCGATATGATATGCCATCAAAGCGGGATATGAAAAAGCTAAGAAAACGTGTTATGAGAATGATGTAAACAAAAAGGGCTAAAATGATCTTCATTTTAGCCCTTTGTTTTTTTCAGCGTGATCGAAAAACCGGTCTATACGCTGAGGCATCTGTCAAGAGCGGATGTTCTTTTTATGCCTGCCTGTATTCTAATCGTCTTGCAAGAATAGATAAGCTGAAATTGACGACAAAATACATCATAGCTGCCAATAGGAATATCGGCAGTAAATAGGATTGGCTTTGCCCGTTTAATATTTGTGCGTGATGTAATAATTCTGGAAGCGCAATGACAACAGCAAGCGACGTATCTTTTAAAAGGGATATGAATTGACTGACAATTGGCGGCACCATTCGGCGCAGGGCCTGCGGCATAATAATCATTTTCAATGTTTGAATATAGGTTAAACCAGAAGACCTGGCTGCTTCGATCTGGCCCTTATCAATTGATTTAAGGCCGCTCCGAATAATTTCTGACAGCATCGCAGATTCAAACACGGTTAAAGCTGCAATAGCAGAGGCTGTGATGCTCAGCTTGATGCCGATTTCAGGCAATGCAAAATATGTAAAAAAGATGATCAGTAAAAGCGGCAGGTTCCGAATGGTTTCTACAACAACCGCAAGCACTTTTGATAAAACCGGAATTTGAGCGAACCGCAATGTGCCAACGACAAATCCAATGATAAAGCTCAAAATGATGGAAATAAAAGCCACTTTTAAGGTGACAGCAAATCCTTCAAGTAAAAAGGCGAGATGATCAGGCTGGTAGGCACCTATAAAATCCATGATGTTTCCTCCTTTCTAGTGGCTTCTTGCTAATCTTCTTTCTAAATAACCAACACCTAGACTGAGCGGAATGGTTAATAGCAGATAGAACATGGCGACAAAGATGTAGACATCAAACGTCACAAATGTTCTAGACGCAATGAGGTCTCCCTGATACATAAGATCAAACCCTGCAATGACACCTAAAATAGAGGAGTTTTTGACAAGGTTAATAAATTGATTCCCAAGAGGGGGAATGACGATTTTAATCGCCTGCGGCAAAATGATATACCGCATCGTCCCGCCATATGACAGACCTGAAGCACGGGCTGCTTCCATTTGTCCAAGCGGCACAGCTTGTATCCCTGCACGAATGGCTTCAGCAATAAAGGCAGAGGTATAAATGGCAAGAGCGATCGTTCCAGCAGTAAAACCATCTGCTACTATACCCAGCACTGGTAAACCAAAGAAGAAAACAAAGGTGATCAATAATAACGGAATATTCCGAATAAATTCCACGTAAGCCGTCCCTAACCAGTTGAGCGGTCTGAGTGGCGCAATTCTCATAATGGCAATGAGTGTACCGATCAAAAAGCTTCCAATCAGAGCAATGACACTTGCACCAATGGTATATTTAAAGCCTTCTAAATAAAGATGAACATTTTCAGTGAGAATGGAAAACCGCAGCAATCAGTTCACTTCCTTCCTGATCAACAGGGGAGCCAAGGAGCGGCTCACCTGAGGCATTGATCTTGACGAATCAAATGCTATTCTTTGATCCATTTTTTAAGAATCTTGTCATACTCTCCATTGTCTTTTAACGTTTTTAAGGCTTTATTGATCGCATCTGTTAATTCTTGATCTCCTTTTTTCACAGCAATGCCATAAGGCTCATCTGTAAAGGTGCCGCCGACCACTTCATAATTTGAATCCTCATCTGCCATACCAAATAAGATCGCATTATCAGTTGTCAGCACTTGCCCTTGGTTTGATTTTAATGCTGTAAAAGCCTCCTGATAGTTCTCGAATTCTAATACGGATGCTTCAGGTGCTTTCTCGCGGATATTTTGAGAAGAAGTAGAGCCTTTTACGGCCAGCACCTTCGTTCCTTTTTTAAGATCATCAATGGATTGAATGTCGCTTCCTTTTTTCACAAGCAGTGATTGTCCTGCTTCAAAGTATACATCTGAGAAATTGACTTCTTTTTTACGTTCTTCTGTAATTGTCATGGTCGCAACAATCGCATGAATATCTCCTTTTTGAAGTAAAGGAATTCTCGTTTTAGATGTGACTTCTTTGAATTCTGCTTTTCCTTCATCGCCGAGTATTTCCTTTGTGATGGCTTTTGCAATGTCAATATCAAATCCTTCAATATCACCGCTGCTCGGATTTTTTAGACCGAATAAACGTGTGTCATTTTTTACACCGAAAATGATTTTTTTGTCTTTCTTAATGGTTTCTAAAGAACTTCCTTGTTTTGCATCAGTTGACCCTTTTTCAGTCGATCCACAAGCAGCCAAAGCGGCAATGCAGCAAGTCATAAAGAGCATCAGGCCAAAGCGTTTCATTTTTTTCATCAAACCATTCCCCCTAGTGATTTAATATACGGCTTAAAAACAATTGAGCGCGTTTCTCTTGCGGTTTTTCATAAAATGCAGCCGGTGTTGATTCTTCAAGAATTCTGCCTTCATCAATAAAGACAATGCGGTCGGCCACTTCGCGGGCAAAGCCCATCTCATGTGTGACGACAACCATGGTCATGCCTTCACGGGCCAGCTGCTTCATCACATCTAATACCTCGCCGATCATCTCTGGATCAAGTGCAGATGTCGGTTCGTCGAAAAGCATCACCTCCGGCTTCATCGCAAGCCCTCTTGCAATGGCAACGCGCTGCTGCTGTCCGCCAGAGAGTCGTGAAGGGTAGGTGTCTGCCTTTTCAGGAATGCCGACTTTATTTAAATAAAATTCAGCTGTTTCCTTTGCTTCTTCCTTGCTTACTTTTTTGACCTTCATCGGCGCAAGCATAATGTTTTCAAGCACCGTCTTATGCGGATAGAGGTGAAAATGCTGAAAGACCATTCCGATATTTTGCCTGACAAGATTGATGTTGGTCTTCGGATGCTGAACAGACACTTGGTTGACGAGAACTTTTCCCGCATCAATGCTTTCAAGACGATTGATACACCTGAGCATCGTGCTTTTACCAGACCCTGAAGGACCGATGATCACAACAACCTCCCCTTTTTGAATATGTAGGTTAATGTCCTTAAGTACATGGAAATGGCCATAATGCTTGTTGACTTCTTCGAATGTGATCATGAAGAACCTCCTCTTGTGTTTCATTGACTAAAGCTAAAGTGGATTCTAGCACAACTTGTGTAAAAAGAAGTAAATAATGGAATATTTTCTGACGAGATTTTACTGCAAACAGTGACTTTGGATGGAGCTGTATGTTTCATGTGTATTCATTTTTAACAAAGTTAGGACAAATTTTATTTACGTGGATAATTGCAGAAAATGGTTAAACAATAAGGAAAGAGGTGAAAAAGGTGAAGAAACGTCCGATCCAATTTCTGATATATGCTGCAGGGGTCCTGCTTGTCCTTGCATCCTTGCTCATTTTACTGCAGCTCGACGAGTTATGGATGCCTGTTTTTGTATTGCTGAAGGCGGTTCTCATTCCGCTTCTCATCGCCATTTTTATTTCTTACCTGCTTTATCCTATTGTCGAAAGACTGCATGCACGAGGGCTGCCGAGAACAATCAGTCTCTTACTCATCTATGTCCTGTTTTTTGGCGGGATTGGTTTTGCGGTTTATAAAGGAGCGCCTGTTATGATCGCACAGTTAAATGAGCTGTCAGAACAAATTCCTGTCATCGCGGAAACGTATAATGGCGCTTTATCACATATTCATCATCATACGAGCCACTGGCCTGACGGACTTCACGACCGCTTGGACCGCTTCATTGTTCAATCGGAGACATATGCAGCCAATAGCGCTGAGCGGATGATTCTTAGCTGTAAAGTTTTATTTGATTACGTTTTAGTTGCAGCACTCATCCCTTTTCTTGTTTTTTATATGGTAAAAGACATGAACACGATGAAGCGGGCGGCATGGTATTTAACGCCGCCATCATTTAGGAAGAGGGGGCATGCCTTTGTCAAAGCAGTGGATGAATCGCTTGGTGATTATATTCGAGGGCAGCTGCTTGTCTGTTCTTTAATCGGGGGTGCAGCAGCCATTGTGCTCTGGCTTTTCCATATCCCGTATCCGCTCGTTCTTGGCATGCTGATAGGAGCAACGAACGTGATTCCGTATTTTGGACCGATAATTGGCGCAGTTCCTGCCATCTTTATTGCGTTTACCATCTCAGTGAAATCGGTCATCATTGTATTGATCACAGTAGCGGTGCTGCAATTTTTAGAGAGCAATGTCCTCAGCCCGATCATTGTAGGGCGAAGCCTTCATATGCATCCTGTCGTCATTATGCTTGTCTTGCTTGCAGGAGGGGAGCTGTTTGGCTTAATTGGGATGATTTTAGCCGTACCAGCAGCTGCGATTATTAGGGTGATCATTGTGCAATATATCCTGATGAGGCGAAGCGTTCATTGACAAGACGAGCCGAGTTGTCTATAATAATTTCGATTCATACATATTGAAATTCAATGACGGACCCGAGTACGTTAAAAAGCTGTTGCAGAGAGAGGCTTTATTTGCTGTGAAAAGCCTTATCAGACCTTTAACGGAAGCTAGTCCCGAGTGCAGATAAACACTGCCGCTCTCTTCCGGCGTTATCGGATGTGAAGGTGATAGACGAATTTGTCTATAATCAGGGTGGTACCGCGAGAACATCTCGTCCCTGTGTAAGTCGTTTTGTGCTTGCATAGGGCGGGGTGTTTTTTCGTTTGTGTGGAGATTGATGAATGAAAAGGGAGGATTTTTGAATGAAAACTTTAACTTCAGCTCAAGTACGTCAAATGTTTTTAGACTTTTTTAAAGAAAAAGGACATGCTGTAGAACCGAGTGCGTCACTTGTACCGCATGACGATCCGACACTTTTATGGATCAACAGTGGGGTGGCAACATTAAAAAAATATTTTGATGGCCGCGTCGTACCTGACAATCCGCGTATTTGCAACGCGCAAAAATCGATTCGTACGAATGATATTGAAAATGTAGGGAAGACAGCACGCCATCACACGTTCTTTGAAATGCTTGGCAACTTCTCTATTGGTGACTATTTTAAAGAAGAGGCCATTGAATGGGCGTGGGAATTCCTCACAAGTGAAGAGTGGATTGGTTTTGATCCGAATTTGTTATCTGTGACAGTCCACCCAGAGGACGAAGAAGCATATATTCTTTGGAGAGATAAAATTGGTGTGCCTGAAGAACGTATTATTCGCCTTGAAGGAAACTTCTGGGATATTGGCGAGGGCCCAAGCGGACCGAATACAGAAATTTTCTATGACCGCGGTGAATCATACGGTGACGACATGAACGATCCAGAATTATATCCAGGCGGGGAAAACGAGCGTTATCTAGAAGTATGGAATCTCGTGTTCTCTGAATTCAACCATAATCCAGATGGATCATATACCCCACTGCCGAAGAAAAACATAGATACAGGGATGGGCCTTGAACGAATGGTATCTGTCATTCAAAATGTGCCAACGAACTTCGATACAGACCTTTTCATGCCGATTATTCGTGCAGTCGAAACCATTTCTGGAGAAAGCTATGGTTTGGCGAAGGAAAAAGATACAGCATTTAAAGTCATTGCTGACCATATCCGGACAGTTGCCTTTGCTGTAAGCGACGGTGCGCTTCCTTCCAATGAAGGCCGCGGATATGTATTAAGACGTTTGCTGCGCCGCGCTGTGCGTTATGCAAAAACGATCCATATCCACCGTCCGTTTATGTATGATCTAGTGCCAGTTGTTGCTGAGATCATGAAGGATTTCTACCCAGATGTACAAGCAAAAGAAGAATTTATTGCGAAAGTCATCAAAAACGAAGAAGAACGTTTCCACGAAACACTGAACGAAGGGTTAGCGATTTTGTCAGAAGTGATCAAAAAAGAAAGAGACAAAGGCAGCTCACAAATTTCAGGTGAAGATGTATTTAAGCTGTATGACACGTATGGATTCCCTGTCGAGCTGACAGAAGAATACGCAGAAGATGAAAACATGACAGTTGATCGAGAAGGCTTCCAAGCGGAAATGGAGAAGCAGCGTGAACGGGCAAGAAATGCGAGACAAGATGTCGGCAGTATGCAGGTTCAAGGCGGCGCTTTAGGTGATATTAAAGTGGAAAGTACCTTTGTTGGCTACGAAAATTTAACTGCGGAAACTCGCATTATCGAACTGCTTCAAAATGGTGAACTTGTCTCTGAAGCACATGAAGGAGACACGGTGCAAATCTTGTTAGATGAAACACCTTTCTATGCGGAAAGCGGCGGACAAGTGGCTGATAAAGGGACACTAAAAAGTGCAGAAGCCATCATTGAGATCAAAGACGTGAAAAAAGCACCAAACGGTCAGCATGTCCATGAAGGAGTCGTCGTAAGCGGTACGGCTCAAAAAGGTCTCGAGGTCACTGCTGAAGTGGAATCAGCTCTTCGAAAAGGCATTGTGAAAAACCATACAGCGACACACCTTCTGCATCAAGCGCTGAAAGATGTATTAGGCAGCCACGTAAACCAAGCAGGTTCATTGGTAAATGAAAATAGACTTCGTTTTGATTTCTCTCACTTTGGACAAGTGACGAAAGAAGAATTGTCTCAAATTGAAAAAATCGTGAACGAAAAGATTTGGGAAGGCATCTCTGTTGCCATTGACCTGAAACCAATTGCTGAAGCAAAAGAAATGGGTGCAATGGCGCTCTTTGGCGAGAAGTATGGCGATATTGTCCGTGTTGTCCAAGTGGGCGATTTCAGCATCGAGCTATGCGGCGGCTGTCACGTGCAGAACACTGCGGAAATCGGTTTGTTTAAAATCGCGTCTGAGTCGGGTATTGGTGCTGGAACACGCCGTATTGAAGCTGTGACTGGTAAAGGCGCTTATGAAGAATTAAATGACCAGCTGGCGATTTTAGAGCAGGCAGCAAGCGAGCTGAAGTCAAATACGAAGGATGTACCAAAACGGATTGCTTCATTACAGGCAGATTTAAAAGAGGCTCAAAGAGAAAACGAATCTCTCCTGGCGAAATTAAGCCAAGCAGAAGCAGGCTCTATTTTAGAGAAAGTGACAGAAGTTGGCGGAGTGAAAGTATTAACTGAAAAAGTAAATGCTAAAGACATGAACCATTTAAGAACAATGGTTGATGACTTAAAAGCTAAATTAGGATCAGCTGTCATCGTCCTGGGAGCCGTTCAAAACGGAAAAGTAAACATTTCAGCAGGAGTAACAAAAGACGTGATCGAAAAAGGTCTTCATGCAGGAAAGCTTGTGAAGCAGGCAGCTGAAATCTGCGGCGGAGGCGGAGGCGGACGTCCAGACATGGCACAAGCAGGCGGAAAACAACCAGAAAAGCTTGAAGAAGCACTGGCAACTGTCGAAGAATCTGTCAAATCCGTTTTATAATCAGGCGATGTAGTGTAGAATAATGGTATTAGATGAGCGGTTAGAAAAAAGCTTGCTAGTAGAATGTTGGAAGAGAGGTGCAAGAAGCAGTGAGTTCATTTGATAAGACAATGAAGTTTAACTTCTCTGATGATTCAGCTGAAACCAATGTGAATGAAGTGCTCATTACAGTTCATGACGCACTCCAAGAAAAAGGATACAACCCGATCAATCAAATTGTCGGATACTTGCTGTCAGGCGACCCTGCTTATATTCCAAGACATCAGGATGCACGCAACCTAATTCGTAAACTAGAACGAGACGAATTAATTGAGGAATTGGTTAAATCGTACTTAGAGACACATAAAGAGGCGTAAAACATGAGAATTCTGGGCTTAGATTTAGGCACGAAAACCCTTGGTGTTGCGATCAGTGATGAAATGGGATGGACAGCGCAAGGGATTGAAACCATTAAAATTGATGAAGCAGGCGGAGACTTTGGTCTCAGCCGCCTGTCTGAGATCGTTGCAGAATTTGGAGCGGATAAAATTGTACTTGGCTTTCCAAAAAATATGAACGGCACGGTCGGTCCTAGAGGCGAAGCCAGCCAATCATTTGCGAAAGTGCTAGAAAACACGTACAATGTTCCTGTTGTGCTTTGGGACGAGCGTCTGTCAACTATGGCAGCAGAAAAAATGCTCATCTCTGCAGATGTGAGCAGACAAAAGCGTAAAAAAGTCATTGATAAAATGGCGGCTGTTATGATCCTGCAAGGATATTTAGACAGCTTAAATTAAAATGAGGTGAATCAAATGGAACACGGAGAAAAGCAAATTACAATCGTTGATGATAATGGAAATGAACAGCTTTGCGAAGTACTATTTACTTTTGAAAGCGACCATTTTAACAAATCTTATGTCCTTTACTACCCAATTTCTGAGCAAGACAATGAGGAAATTGAAATTCATGCATCAAGCTTTACACCGAACGAAGACGGTGAAGATGGCGAGCTAGAGCCGATTGAAACGGATGAAGAATGGGACATGATTGAAGAAACGTTAAATACGTTCTTAGATCAAGAAGACGAAGAATAGAACAAATAAAAGGCCTGTGAACAGATCTTCTTGATCTTTCTTCACAGGTCTTTTTTTACGATCAATATGTTAACTAAATTTGATTTTATGTTGACATAATGAATTGTACCTTTTACTCTGTTTTTAACAATAAATTGAGTGAGGGGCATGGAGATTGAAAATACAAGATATGATGCAAATAGCGTTAATAACAGCGGTCATCGGGATGTTAGGCTTGATCCCGCCGATTTTACTTACATTTACACCTGTACCGATTACATTGCAAACCGCAGGTCTTTTGCTTGCTGGGGGGCTGTTAAAGCCTAAACAAGCACTAATCAGTTTATGTCTTTTTCTTTTGGTTGTGGCAGCAGGCGCACCTCTTTTGTCAGGCGGGAGAGGCGGGATAGGGGTCTTTTTTGGTCCAAGCGGTGGTTTTCTTCTTGCTTATCCTGTTGCTGCCTTCATGATCAGCTTATGGGTGAACCGGCTGAAAAAAGTAACCGCACTGCGTCTTTTTGTGATCTATGCGGTTTGCAGTATTGTGATTTTGTATATGTGCGGCATCCCCTTTCAAGCCATGATGATGCATATGAAGGTCTCGCAGGCGGCTTTCCTTAGTTTGATTTATCTTCCAGGTGATCTCATCAAAGCGGGAATGTGTGCTGTCTTTACGGTCAAAATCATACAGGCCATGTCATATCGAAAAAGGGATCTGCATAAAGGGAGGCGTGCAGTTTGAACAGAATAACGGAAAGCTATGCAGTACATGCAGAAATGAAACCAGATCAGATTGCCATCATAGATGAGCAAGAAAGCATTACATATCAAGATTGGTATGAACGTGTGCAGAGATCAGCACAGTGGTTACAAGGAACGGTTCATCAGCAAAAAAGAATCGCTTTTTTATTATCAAATGGTGCTTCTTTTTTGCAAATATTTGCGGGCGCTGCTTATGCAGGATGGACAGCCGTTCCGCTTGATCCGAGATGGAGTCATGAAGAATGTGTCGAAAAGCTCCTGTTAAGTGAGGCGGATCTCGCCATTATAGAGGATCGATTGATAAAGAGATTTGAACAGGGAAGCGTGGACATGCCGCTTCTTTCTTTATCAGAATGGAAGGAAAGAATGAGCCTTCTCACAGACAGTCCATATAACAGCTGCGATACCGAGAAGGATCCCGTCTTTTATATGGGGTTTACGTCAGGATCAACGGGCTCACCGAAAGCCTTTATTAGGCGTCAGCAGTCTTGGATCGAGAGCTTTCGAATGACCGCTGCTTCATTTGGAATCACTCATCAAGATCATGCTCTTATATTAGGTACACTCTTATCCTCTCACTTTTTATATGGTGCTATTAGTACATTATACTTTGGCGGCACAGTGACGCTTTTAGAAAAATTTGTGCCAGTAAAAGCGAAGAAAGCCTTAGAGACAGGTGATATCACCGTGATGTATACTGTCCCGACAATGACAGAAACGTTACTGCAAATCGAAGCTTATAGAGAAGACAATCCGCTTCTTGTCATGTCATCGGGAGCAGATTGGAGCGTCTCTTCAAAAGAACAGCTCGTGACCAACTATCCACATGTCACTTTTTTTGATTTTTATGGCACATCAGAGTTAAGTTTTGTCTCTTATTTGTCTTCAAATGACTTTATGCAAAAACCTTCTTCTGTTGGACGGCCTTTCTCCTCCATTCAAGTAGAAGTAAGGCGGCCCGATCAATCTGTCTGTCAGCCAAATGAAACAGGGAGAATTTATGTAAAGAGCCCAATGACGTTTTCAGGATACTTGCATGAGCAGAAACCGCCGGAGGAGTGGCTGACAGTTTACGATATGGGATGGCTGGATGAAGACGGTTATCTGTATATGAGCGGTCGTGAGAATGGCATGATTGTCTATGGAGGACTGAATATTTTCCCAGAGGAAATTGAGCGTGTGCTAAATGAACAGCCAGAGGTCAAACGGTCGATTGTGGTTGGCGTTCCTGACCCATATTGGGGTGAAATCCCTGTTGCCATACTGGAGCAAGTGCCGCAAATAAAGGCGGTTCGACAAGCTGTTAAAGAAAAACTGGCGGCCTACAAGGTACCAAAAAAATGGCTTGTGATTGATCAAATGATTGAAACATCCGGCGGAAAAATAGCCCGCGCGAGCATAAAAAAGTGGGCGGAGGAGCAATTGTCATGCAAGCAGTGATCGTAGAAGCAAAACGAACACCCTTCGGTGATAAAAATGGGATGCTGAAAAATTATCGCCCAGAGCAATTAGCCGCTCCCCTTATTCGGCATTTGTCTCAGATGAGGACGCCGGATGACGTCATATTAGGCAATGTCGTCGGAGGCGGTGGAAATATGGCCCGTCTGTCCTCATTAGAAGCAGGTCTTCCTTTACACGTTCCCGGTATGACAATTGACAGGCAGTGTGCCTCGGGTCTTGAAGCGATCCGAACAGCTTGCGTCATGGTTCAATCGGGGGAGGGCACGATGTATATCGCTGGCGGGACTGAGAGCATTTCCAGATCACCAATGAAAGAGAGAGCCCGCTTTTCACCGGAGCGGATAGGAGATCCGCATATGGGAGAAGCAGCTGAGCTGACCGCGTCGGCATTTTCTGTCACGAGAAAAGAACAAGATGACTATGCCCTTTTAAGCTGGGAAAGAAGTTTAGCAGCATTCACACATGGTACATATTCAGAAGAAATCGTTTCGATTGACGGGATGAACATAGATGAAGCGGCTGCTAAAATAAGACCGATGGCAAAGCTGATCAAGCGGGCAAAGCCTGTATTTTTACCGGGAAAAGGAACTGTGACCGCCGCCAATAGCTGTAAGGAAGCAGACGGAGCAGCCGCCGTCGCTGTGATGGAAAGATCGCTAGCGGAAGCAAGTGGATATAAGGCAATGCTACGATACGCCGGAAGTGCTGTGACAGCGATACATCCTCATTTTCCAGCTGCTTCACCAATTGATGCGATCAAGAAGCTTTTACATCAAGAGAACATCAAGGCAGAGGAAGTGGCGTTATTTGAAATCAATGAAGCGTTTGCGCTGAAAGCTGCACTTATTGCCCGGACGCTGGGGATACCATATGACCGAATCAATAGAAGAGGCGGTGCACTTTGCCTTGGGCATCCTTACAGCGCGTCAGGAGCTGCTATGATGGTGAGATTATTTTATGAAGGGCGCGCCTTACCGAATGGAAGCTATGTCATGGCTGCTATTGGAAGTGGTGGCGGCATTGGTTTAGCCGTGTTATGTCAAGTTCTGTCATGACATGCATAAGCAAGTAATTGCCGAACTCCGTCGAATCATGTACTATAAAAGCTAGATGTGAGGAGGGCCATGCATGTTTTCAGAACAAAAGAAACGACCATTCTTCAAAAGAAAAATGGGGATCGTCCTGTTATCTGTCCTTGCTGTCATCATCATTGCAGCATTATCAGGCTTTTTATATGTTAAATCAGCACTCGGACCGGTCGATCAAAAAAGTAAACAAACCATTAATATTCATATTCCAAATGGGACATCTGTCCGCGAAATTGCAGGCATTTTAAAAGATAATGGGCTCATTTCGAATGACGCGATTTTTACTTATTATGCAAAATACAAAAAGGCGTCCGGCTTTAAAGCGGGATATTTTCATTTAAAACAAACAATGGACGCAGACACGCTGATCAAAAAGCTGACATCTGGCGGGACAGATTACGCCTTTCAGCTTGTGATTCCAGAGGGAAGACAGCTGTCTGATATTGCAGCCATTATTGCAAATCAGACGAATTTTTCAGCGAAGGAAGTTGAAGCGAAGCTGGATGATCCTGATTTTATTCAAACACTAATGAAAAAATATCCGAAAACCGTGACATCACAGGTGAATGGAAAACAGGTGAAACATCCGTTGGAGGGTTATTTATTCCCTGCTACGTATCCATTTTATCGTGAGGATGAATCGCTCGAAACGATCATTGAAACGATGATTAAACAAACAGATCAATACGTGAAAACGTATGAAAAAGACATGAAAAAAAGAAACATGTCCATACATGATGTGTTAACGATGGCATCACTGATTGAAATGGAAGCAACAGAAAAGACAGATCGGGCAAAAATCTCAAGTGTATTCTATAACCGGTTGAAAAAGGACATGCCGCTTCAAACTGATCCAACCGTTCTTTATGCACTTGGTGAGCATAAATCCCGCGTGTATTACAAAGACCTAAAAGTGAAATCTCCTTATAACACGTATAACAACAAAGGGCTGCCGCCTGGACCTATTGCAAATGCTGGTGAATCCTCTTGGAAAGCCGCTTTGCATCCAGAGAAAACGGATTACGTTTACTTCCTTGCGAAGAAAAATGGCGAAGTCGTATTTACGAAAACGTTAAATGAGCATAATAAAGCAAAAGCGAAATACATCACAGGCAGCAATTAATGGACAAGTGAATCGAAAAAGACTGTAGACAATATGAGATTGCCTGCAGTTTTTTTCGTTGGAATCTCCATTTTATAGGTTCGCAATTACCACTTCTTTGTGGTAAAATATATCGGGTTGTTTTTACTTAGATGAACGAAAGATTGACGAGAAAGAGAGCTGCAATAGGCAGGACTCTTCTTTTTCAGGTCATGAAGGAGCTAGACAAATAATGACTATCGAAGATGATCGAATAAATGATTATATTGAACATTTAATTCACCCAAGTCCAGATGCAATCGCTCAATTAGAGATATATGCAAAAGAGCATCATGTACCCATTATGGAAAAGGTGAGCATCGAGCTTTTATTGCAGCTGCTTTCGATGAAACAGCCGAAAAAAATTCTTGAGGTTGGGACAGCGATTGGCTATTCCGCCATTCGAATGGCAACAGCTCTTCCAGATGCTGAGATTTATACGATTGAGCGAAATGCAAAGCGCTATGAAGAAGCAACACGGAACATTGAGGAATTAAAGTTAAAAGAAAGAATACACGTGTTTTTTGGTGATGCGATGGAATCGGCTAAAACGGTCCAAACGATGGCGCCCTATGATGTGATCTTTATTGATGCCGCAAAAGGGCAGTACAAGCGTTTTTTTGAATTGTTTGAACCGATGCTCGCTCATGACGGAATAATTATCACAGACAATGTATTATTTAAAGGCTTAGTGGCAACGAATTATGAAGAAGAAATTGAAGATAAACGAAAAAAACAATTAATTGGAAAAATTGATCGATACAATCAATGGCTCATGTCAAACCCTGATTTCCAAACGTGCATTATTCCAGTTGGAGACGGGATCGCCATTAGTACAAAAAGAGGTGACCAATCATGAAGAAACCAGAATTGCTTGTGACGCCAAGCAGCGTGTCAGACGTACTGCCATTAATTGAGGCAGGAGCTGATGCATTCTTAATAGGCGAACAAACATACGGTATTCGTCTTGCAGGTGAGTTTTCAAGAGAAGATGTGAAACAAACGGCTCTGCTTGCACATGCCCATCACAAAAAAGTGTATGTAGCGATGAATGCGATTTTTCATAATGACCGCGTGCAGCTGCTTGGAGATTATTTAACCTTTCTCGATTCATTAAACGTGGACGGCGTCGTCTTTGGAGACCCCGCTGTGATCATGGCAGCAAAGGAAACAGGAGTGAACCTGAATCTTCACTGGAGTACAGAAACGACTGGGACAAACTATTACACTTGTAACTACTGGGGCAGAAAAGGCGCATCGCGAGCTGTTCTTGCAAAAGAGCTGAATATGGACAGTGTGATCGACATCAAAGAAAATGCTGAGGTGGAGATTGAAATTCAAGTCCATGGCATGACATGTATGTTTCAATCGAAACGTACGCTCATCGGCAACTACTTTGAATACCAGGGCAAACAAATGGATGTCGTAGGCAGAAACATGGAGGAAGGGCTATTCCTGCATGACCAAGAGCGTCAAAACAAATATCCTATTTTCGAGGATGCAAACGGAACACATATTATGAGTCCAAATGATGTGTGTATGATTGACGAATTAGAAGAGTTTGTTGACGCAGGCATTGACTCATTTAAAATTGACGGAATTTTAAAGTCACTTTCTTATATGACAGAGGTGACATCACTTTATAGAAAAGCAATTGATTTACTAACGACTGACAAAGACGCGTATGAAGATCAGAAAGAGGACTGGGTGAAGCGGATTGAAGAGATTCAGCCAGTGAATCGTTCGATTGATACAGGGTTCTTCTTTAAAGAAACGGTTTATTAAGATAAGAGGAGGCAGAGGAAATGGCATTATTGAAAGATGGTATTTCTGAAATGATTGATGGGAAACGTGTCATTACAAAAAAACCAGAACTGCTTGCACCCGCAGGAAACTTGGAAAAGCTGAAAATTGCTGTACATTACGGAGCTGACGCTGTTTTTATTGGCGGGAAAGAATTTGGACTTCGCTCAAATGCAGATAACTTTTCAATTGAAGAAATGGCAGAAGGTGTCGCATTTGCAAACAAATATGGCGCACGCATTTATGTGACAACAAATATCTTCGCCCACAATGAAAACATGGACGGGCTGGAGGAATACCTTCAAGGGATCGAAGGCGCTGGAGTAGCAGGCATTATCGTAGCTGATCCACTGATCATTGAAACATGTAAACGTGTTGCACCGAAACTTGAAGTCCATTTAAGCACACAGCAATCTCTTTCAAATTGGAAAGCTGTTCAGTTTTGGAAGGAAGAAGGGCTTGAGCGTGTGGTGCTCGCACGTGAAACTAGTGCGCTAGAAATTAGAGAAATGAAAGAAAAGGTCGATATTGAAATCGAAACATTCATTCACGGTGCGATGTGTATCGCATACTCTGGCCGCTGCGTGCTCAGTAACCATATGACGGCAAGAGATTCTAACCGCGGAGGCTGCTGCCAGTCCTGCCGCTGGGATTATGATCTTTATAAACTAGAAGGTTCTGAGGAAGCGCCTTTATTTGGTGAGGAAGATGCGCCATTTGCAATGAGTCCAAAAGATTTGAAGCTTGTTGAATCCATTCCTCAAATGATCGAAATGGGAATTGACAGCTTAAAAATCGAAGGACGGATGAAATCCATTCATTATGTTGCCACTGTTGTAAGTGTATACCGCAAAGTCATTGATGCGTATTGTGCTGACCCAGACAATTTTGTCATTCAGCAGGAATGGTTAGATGAATTAGATAAATGCGCAAACCGTGACACAGCACCAGCCTTTTTCGAAGGCGTACCAGGAACGGATGAACAAATGTTTGGCATTCATGGAAAGAAAACGACATTTGATTTCGCAGGTCTTGTTCTTCATTATGATGAAAAAGAACAAATCGTGACATTGCAGCAGCGTAACTTCTTTAAGCAAGGCGACGAAGTCGAATTCTTCGGACCAGAAATTGAGAATTTCACATGCAAAATTGAAACAATTTGGGATGATAAAGGAAATGAACTAGATGCTGCTCGTCATCCGCTGCAAATCGTCAAATTCAAGCTTGATCAAAAAGTATACCCTAGCAACATGATGAGAAAGGGGAAATAACAGCCACATGAGGAGTAAACCAGTTGTCATTGGTATTGCTGGCGGCTCAGGTTCAGGTAAAACGAGCGTCACCAATTCAATCTATGAAAAATTTAAAGGACATTCCATCCTCATGCTTCAGCAAGACTTATATTACAAAAATCAAAGTCATATGCCATTTGAAGAGCGCCTGCTCACGAACTATGATCATCCGCTTGCATTCGACAATGACCTGATGTTTGAGCATTTGGAACAGCTCCTAAGATACGAATCCATTGAAAAACCAATATACGATTTTAAACTAAACACACGTTCAGAAGAGACGGTTCATGTTGAGCCGAAGGATGTCATTATCGTTGAAGGTATCTTTGCGCTCGAAGACGAACGTTTGAGAGACTTAATGGATATTAAACTGTATGTTGATACAGATGCAGACCTTCGCATCATCCGCCGCATTTTACGCGATACGAAGGAAAGAGGCCGGTCGATCGATTCTGTCATTGAACAATATGTATCTGTTGTCAGACCGATGCATAATCAATTCATTGAACCGACGAAACGATACGCCGATATCATCATCCCAGAAGGCGGCCAAAACCATGTGGCGATCGACTTAATGGTGACAAAAATTCAAACGATTCTTCAAAACCGAGCAGAGTAAATGGTGGAGAAGAAAAAGACCTTTACAGTGTAAAGGTCTTTTCAGCATCATCTTACCAAACTCTCACAAAAACTTGTCCTAAGACAGACGTTCCTTTATAAAGAGTGATAGTGGCATCGCCACGTGAATGAGCGGTCACTAGCCCACTAGAGCTTACAGAAGCAACACTCTGGTTATCGGTCCAATAACGTGTTGCTGCAGCATTATAGACTGAGCATTGCTCACCAACTCTCATAGGTAAATCGTAATTTTGAATCGAAATTTACATCTAATGTTTTAAATCCCGAGGAGCAGCTATTGACTGTGAAATCCGCTGTTTCTTTGGCTGAAGCCATGCCCATTAGTGAAAAAGATAAGGTAGAGATGGATAGAACAGAAACAATTGTTTTCTTCATGTTCATTTAAAACACTCCCTAGCATGTATTTGGTCTTGCATTGATAAAATCCAACAAAAACCAAATATTCCCTTGTTAATATTTGTTAATTGTGTGTGAACATTTATTAAAGCAGCATTCTCGGGAAAAACTTAAGGGTTTGATATGATAAGAAAACAATGAAGAAAAGAAGAGATGGAGAAATCACTACCACATAGCGAAAGAATGAAGTTGAAAAAGTATATTAAAAAAACGACAAACAAATCATCACAAATTTTCAAACAATTCTTGATCAAAATGCAATTTTGTAATAATATAGCATAGACATATCGTACACTGACCATATTATGTATTGGAAGATGGAGAATGGATAAGCTATTCTTCTACATATGATCGAAATGGCCGAACGAGGTACAGGAGCTTCCTGTGCCTTTCCACAGTTTGTGCGATTTTAGACCGCTGCGAGTGGTCCTGTCTAATTAAAGGCATAATAGTTGCATCTAAAAGGGACGCCATGTAAGATGGACTTTTACGAATATGGTACAGAAGGAATGAGGGCCTGAACATGTCCTCATTCTTGTATATTTCAGTCGTCACTCACGTGCAGAAAGTTTGTATGATGAGGATTAATAGAAGGAGTGAATGATTCATGGCACAAGAGAAAGTATTTCCAATGACAGAAGAAGGAAAACGTAAATTAGAAGAAGAGCTTGAATATTTGAAAACGGTTAAACGTAAAGAGGTTGTAGAGCGTATTAAAATCGCTAGAAGTTTTGGAGACCTCTCTGAAAACTCGGAATATGATTCTGCTAAAGAAGAGCAGGCGTTTGTAGAAGGCCGTATTACAACGCTTGATAATATGATTCGTAATGCTAAAATTATCGAAGATGAAGGAAACTCAAATGTGGTTTCACTTGGTAAAACGGTGACATTCGTTGAATTACCAGATGGGGAAGAAGAGTCTTACACAATTGTTGGAAGTGCAGAAGCTGATCCGTTCGAAGGCAAGATTTCAAACGATTCACCTATTGCAAAAAGCCTTTTAGGTAAACAAGTAGACGACAAAGTAACCGTTCAAACACCTGGCGGAGAAATGTTCGTCCAAATTGTAAAAATTTCATAATCACGTTTATCAGGTAAACACCTCGTCCACAATAGGGACGAGGTGTTTTTATGCGCAAAAAAAGAAGAATTCAATGGACAGGTGCGATTATTTTTATACTATTGCTCGGTCTTCTGATGAGACTGGCAGAAATTCAGCTGTTCTTCACAGAATCGTTTTCAAAGCTTGATATCAATTTAATACAAGAAAGTGTCAAACAGCGAACAGAAGAAGTCGTTATTTCAGACGGGCGCGGTGAGTTTTTAGATCGAAACGGCCAAGCACTTCTTACAAAAGAACAGCCTGCGGTTATCTTATTTCCTTTCCTGCAATATGATCTTCCACGCTTGCAGCAAACCGCCTCTATTCTTGAGATGGAAGAGGATGAACTCAAAAAACAGTTAACAGAAACGAAAAAACCTCTCATTTTAAAAGATGACATCACGAAAAAAAAACTGAAAGACATCAATGATATGAAATATTCAGGTGTGTACGGCGTATATATGAAAGAGAAGGACAAAAAAAGACTTGCCCTCCACACATTAGGTTTCACAAGCGAAAATCCAGAACTACTCAGAAAGCGTTATCCTGACAAAAAAGAGCTTTCCATACGTACTGAAATCGGCACATTTGGGCTGGAAAGCACCTTTGACGAATTTCTATTACCCGAGCAAGACACAAAATTGTTATATCATGTGGACGGAAGGGGAAACCCTTTGTTCGGTATGGACGTCAAATATACAGCAGAAGCTCATTCCTTTTATCCACTTCAGGTACAGACAACAATAGATGAAGACATGCAGGCTGAAATGGAGAAGGTGCTCAAAGACCAAGGCGTTGAAAAAGGCGGTGCCGTTCTGCTCGACATTGAAAGCAGCAGTGTACTGGCAATGGCAAGTACCCCAAATGTCACAAGCAAAAATCGGCATGAGGCAAGAAATTACATGCTGACAGCGATTGCTCCAGGCTCTGTCTTTAAAACAGCTGTACTTGCCGCAGCAATCGAAAAAAACCTTGACCAGCCACAAACCATGTATGACTGTCGAAAGAATTTATATGGAGAGCCTGAAGGAAAACAGGAAGTGCTGAATCTGACGGACAGTTTCTCGCAGAGCTGCAATTATACCTTTGCGGCACTTGCTGAAAAGCTCATTCAAACAGATGATCAAATCATCGAAATGACGGCTGCAAAGCTTGGACTCATAGATCGAGCTGGCTGGGAAGGGGATGTCTATCATAAGCATCACTTCAAACAGTTTGATCGTGAAGAAACAGGCAGTGTGTGGGGAGATAAAAGAGACAAGCATGTCAAAAAAGCCATTGCACAAACCGCAATAGGACAAAAAAATGTCAAAACAACTCCTCTGCAAATCGCGAATATGATGGCTGCGATCGCAAGAGGAGGAGAACGAAAAGAAGTGAAAATCGCAGAAAAAGTGCTGTATCAAAACGGAACAACGATGCTGTCCTTTCAAAACAAACGGCCTGAAGGGGGCAGCATTGACCGCTATACAGCTCAAAAGCTGCAAAAATTCTTAAGGCAGGTGGTGACCTCTGACAAGGGAACCGGAAGAAGGTTTCAAGATTTGCCATACGGTGTAGCGGGAAAATCAGGTACTGCCCAAACCGGCAGTCAAGACAAAAAGGGGAATCCGCTTTATCATAAGTGGTTTGCAGGATACTTTCCGGTAGAAAAACCAAAATACGCCCTTGTCGTTGTTCACCTTGACGAGACAAGTGGCCGGGCTAAGACAAATGATGCGTTTTATGATATTGTAAAAAAGGTCAATGAAATTGAAAAGAAACAGACATAGAACATCCCTTCATGACATGTTAGAATAGTAACGACTTAGGGAACAGAGGCAAAGGAGTGCAGAGATTTTGAGTAGAAATTCTCGATTTGAACATCGTGATAAGCGCAGAAAGGCGAATATGGTGCTTAACATATTAATTGGTATCGTTGTGGTGCTTATTTTGGTTGTCGCATCGAGTTTGTTAATTTTTAATAAGCCGAAAGATTCAGATGTAGCGAAAGAGCCATCAAAAACGGCACCTGCAACAAGTGAAAATAAACAAAACTCACAAGAAGATGTGAAAGATCCAAAGAAAGACACATCCAATGATTCAGATGCAAAAAAAGATGATTCATCTGATCAAGACGACGAAACGAAGAAGACAGATGATGAAGAAAAGCCTAATAAAGATGCGTTAAAAGACGCCAAAGAAACAGATGGCGGCAAAACAAGTGACGTAGACAAAACATACGAAAACGATGACTGGGAGCCTGTAGGAACAGAGCAATCCGGTTCACATACAGCAACCTATGATTCCAGCTCAAAAGACTGGAAAGAAATGATCAAAGCCATGTCCTATGCGACAGGAATTTCAGAAGATCAAATGACCGTTCTTTGGTTAGGAAATAACGGAGGTCCTCAAGATGCAAAAGGAACCATCCGTGATAAATCAACAGGTGAACG
Organism: Bacillus sp. FSL P2-0069; assembly: GCF_038593315.1. Taxonomy (NCBI): domain Bacteria; kingdom Bacillati; phylum Bacillota; class Bacilli; order Caryophanales; family Bacillaceae; genus Bacillus; species Bacillus sp. FSL P2-0069. The sequence goes on along the minus strand of NZ_CP151984.1, from coordinate 2,340,470 downwards.
CTACCGCGTGGAAATTACGTGGGTAGATGAAAAAGGCTGGAAACCTGTGAAGGTTGAAAAATTAAGATGAACATGAAAAAAAGATAGCAGATCTGCTATCTTTTTTGTTTAAACATTTGCTTTAAAATGAACAACTGCTGTATACAAAATCCGCTCATCGATCACAGTCGTTTGATGACTGACAGAATGAACAGTCAGCAGAATCGCTTGATTATGTTCAATTTGTTTTTGGATCTTTTGTTCAAGTTCTTTTAAAGATGTTGCTTCAAAAAATTCTATTTTATCCTTTAAAAAATCCAGCTGAAAATCCATTTGATTCACCTCTCTATACTCTTCATTCATCTTAATCTCTCTCCCTCAGAAGGGCAAATGTTTTTCTGTCTCTCTTAGTATTTTTTAGTAGGAAAGAAACAGAAGTTGTGGTAGGATAGGAACTGTTCGACGGAATAAAACATACTATACGCATAGGAATAAATAGATAAAGTGGAGGGAAAGAAAATGGGACGCGAATTTCTTTCTTTATTTGATCATTGGGCCGACTCTTATGACGACACGGTAAGTGGTCATGACGAGCAGTATAGAGAAGTGTTTCGCCGGTATCCGGCTATTTTAAAAGAAATTGCCCGCCGTTCAGGCCAAGATGTTCTTGAGTTTGGAAGCGGTACGGGGAATCTAACAGCGCTGCTCCTTGCAGCTGATAAAAACGTGTTTGGTGTTGAACCATCAGATGCCATGAAGAAAGCGGCTCTTCAAAAAGGACTGCCAGATCTATTTCATGATGGGGATTTTTTATCATTTCCAGCGCCGCCTTTTGAGCCAGATACGATCGTCAGCTCATATGCATTCCACCATTTAACGGATGAAGAAAAAAAACAAGCCATTCACACCTATAGCAACATCCTTCACTCAGATGGTAAAATAGTTTTTGCTGATACAATGTTTCAAAATCAAGCAGCACATCAAGCTCAGATCGACAAAGCGAGAGCCGAAGGGTTCGACCAGCTTGCAGAGGATTTAGAAACGGAATATTATCCATCCATTGATGTGCTAAAGCAAATCTTTGAAGAAGAAGGTTTTAGCACATCCTTTCATCAAATGAATGATTTTGTTTGGATCGTAGAAGCGAAGAAAAGGGAATGAAAGGATGTTTTTGATTTGAAAATCGCAGTTATAGGTGCAATGGAAGAAGAAGTGACGATTTTAAGAGATCAACTAAAAAATGCTACACAAGAAAACATCGCTGGGTGTGAATTTACAACAGGTGTTTATGAAGATAAAGAAGTGATTTTATTAAAATCAGGGATTGGAAAAGTAAATGCAGCGGTCAGCACAACATTACTGCTTGACCGCTTTCAGCCAGATTATGTGATCAATACAGGATCTGCTGGCGGTTTTCACCACTCATTAAATGTAGGTGATATTGTCATCTCTACTGATGTGAGACATCATGATGTAGATGTGACCATCTTTGATTACGAATATGGACAAGTGCCGGGACTTCCAGCTGCTTTCATTGCAGATGAAAAGCTTGTGAAGCTGGCAGAAGAATCTGCTTTAGAAATTGATCATATTCAAGTGGCAAAAGGAACGATTGCAACAGGAGATTCGTTTATGAATGATCCGGATCGTGTAGCGTTTGTGAGAGAGAAGTTTCCAGAGCTGTATGCGGTGGAAATGGAAGCCGCAGCCGTTGCACAGGTCTGCCAGCTCTTTGGTACGCCATTTGTTGTCGTTCGTGCGCTATCGGATATTGCAGGGAAAGAATCTAATATCTCCTTTGATCAATTCCTTGAGCAAGCAGCGATTCACTCAACCGACCTTGTCTTGCGTATGATAAAGCAAACACAATAAAAGAAGGGGTTTCCCCCTTCTTTTCCATGCAAAGGAAGGGAATCATATGGCTGTCATAAAGGATATTACTGAATTAATTGGCCGCACACCGCTTTTAAAGCTGTCAGGGATTGGCATCCCAAAAGGCGTTGAGGTGTATGCAAAGCTTGAGATGATGAATCCAGGTGGAAGTATTAAGGATCGATTAGGTGATATGCTCATCAGAGAAGCATTGGCATCTGGCAAACTGCGTCCAGGCGGAACTATTGTTGAAGCGACTGCTGGAAACACAGGCATTGGGCTTGCCCTAAGTGCAAGAAAGCATCAATTGCAGACCATTTTTTGTGTACCAGAACATTTTAGTCAAGAAAAACAACAGCTGATGAAGGCGCTCGGTGCAGAGATTATTCATACGCCGAGAAAAGAAGGCATGAAGGGTGCGATTGATCGAGCCCTTGAACTAGAGGCAAGCCTTGACAATGCCTATTGTATTTTACAATTTAAAAACCGAGTAAATCCATTGACTTACTACAGAACACTCGGTCCCGAATTATGGTCCGACTTAAAAGGGAATATCGATATATTCGTGGCGGGAGCAGGATCTGGCGGGACTTTTCAAGGGTGTGCCGCCTATTTAAAAGAGCAGCATCAGGCGTTAAAAACAGTGGTTGTGGAGCCTGAAGGATCAATTTTAAATGGAGGGGACCCGGGCCCGCATAGAACGGAAGGAATTGGCCTTGAATTTATCCCAGATTATATGGAGCAGGCTTTATTCGATGAGATTTACACTGTCAGTGATGATGATGCGTTTCGAATGGTGAAAGAAGCAGCTGAAAAAGAAGGTGTTCTCATCGGCAGCTCTTCTGGTGCCGCTTTATTTGCCGCTTTAGAGGAAGCAAAGAAAGCAGCACCTGGGACAGTCATTGTCACCATTTTTCCTGACAGCAGTGAGCGATATTTAAGTAAAGGAATTTATGAGGGAGGAAAATAGCATGAAACCAAAAACAATGATGATTCACAGCGGAACAACGGGTGATGAAAGAACAGGCGCCGTGTCTGTGCCGATTTATCAAGTGAGTACTTATAAGCAGCCGAAAGCAGGCGAACATACGGGGTATGAATACTCCAGAACAGCAAATCCAACAAGAACTGCACTGGAAACAGTCATTCGTGATCTTGAAGGAGGAGCAAGCGGCTACGCATTTGGTTCAGGGATGGCAGCCATTACGGCTGTGATGATGCTGTTTAACAGCGGAGATCATATTGTCCTGACAGATGACGTGTACGGCGGAACCTACCGCGTCATCACAAAGGTGCTAAACCGCATTGGCATTACTGCAACCTTTGTTGACACAAGTGATCCTGAAGCAGTGAAAAAAGCCATTTTACCTGAAACAAAAGCCGTTTACATTGAATCACCAACCAATCCTTTACTCAAAATAACGGATCTAAAAGCCATCGGCGAATTGACAAAAGAAGCCAACATCTTGATGATTGTCGACAATACATTTTTCACACCGTATTTCCAAAAGCCGATTGAATATGGCGCAGACATTGTCTTGCACAGTGCGACTAAGTATTTAGGCGGCCATAGTGATGTTGTAGGCGGGCTTGTCGTCACAGCGACAAAAGAGCTTGGAGAAGAACTGCACTTTGTTCAAAACTCGACAGGCGGGATTCTTGGACCGCAGGATTCATGGCTTCTCATGAGAGGGATGAAAACGCTTGGACTAAGAATGGAAGCACATCAACAAAATGCACAGAAAATCGCTGAGTTTTTAGAACAACATGCAGCCGTCACACGTGTTTATTATCCAGGTCTCGATACTCACCCTGGACATGAACTTGCGAAAACACAAGCATCCGGCTTCGGCGGCATGATCTCTTTTGATATTGGAAAAGAAGAACATGTCGATGTATTTTTAAGCCAGCTTAAGCTGTTTACAATCGCAGAAAGCCTTGGAGCGGTTGAAAGCTTAATTTCTGTCCCTGCCCGGATGACCCATGCGTCCATTCCAAAAGACCGCAGGGAGGAGCTTGGCATCACAGATGGTTTAATTCGTATTTCCGTCGGAATTGAAGATGTGGATGATTTACTACATGATATCAAGCAAGGACTAAGCGCACTGGCGAATGGATAGATTTACATGCTCCTCGCTTTCTCTCACTATGTTAAGCTATGAATAGACATTGATAACTGGAAGGTGAAACAAGTGAAGAAAAAGTGGAGTGATTTAGTGACAGATTACAAGCAGTACGCTTTTATTTTGCTTGCTGTCAGCACCTTTTTATATATTGGTACGATCTTACCGAACCAGCACATCGAAGCATTTCCAAAAATGCTGATGATGGGAATAGATTGTGTTTTCTTATTAGTAGCTTTTGTTTGTGTTAAACGCGCGATTTTCTTTCAAAAGAAACTGCAAGAATTAGATGAAGATTAATTCGAAAGCCTCCTCATTTGCCTGAGGAGGCTTTTTTTATTGTATTGGATAATCGGACAAGAATAACTGTAGAAATTTAGTCAAAAACACAAAAATCACCTATATGACTAAAAACAGGTTTACAAAATGGTGCTTGCTGGATATACTTACAAAGTAATTAAAAAAAAACGTAAAGGAGGCTGAAGAATATGTTATTCGTATCTACTTGTGATCAATTCAACCAACAATTTCATCATGTCATCAGCCTGTGGAAGAGTTCGTGTCCTTCCTTTGCCTTATACGGTGCACGCTTCAAAACTGTTTAAGTAAACGAGGATTTCACACGTATCATCCATTGCAGGTTGGAAGACACTGTCTTTTGATCTGCATTTTTGTGTGCCCGCAGGTCAACTGATAAAGAAGATCTGCGGGCTATTTCGCGTGCTGCGAACTGAAGGGAGGTGAGCGTATATGACAATCCATTTATTTTTTATTACTTTGACAATTAAGCGGAAATACAAGGACATTGAGACCGTTCTTTACGAACAAGAAGTCGAAACAATTTATGAAGAAATGAAACAGAAACAACTAAAGTATATGAACTAAAACAGGAAATGAAAAATGTGAAAAGGAGGAGATTGACATGTTTATGATGCTAGCCATGCTTGATTGTTATACGATGGAGAAGGACCAGGTTTAGACACGCTCCACATTGATCACCTGCACATATGATACCGTAAAAGGTGATTGTGAGGTGATCAATGAATGTCGATGTCACCATATATGAGATTTCCGTCTGTGGGGCACGGGTATGCATCTATTCCGCATTCCTTAAAGCACGGATACGGCAATCCATACCGCATGCAAAGAGAGCAAGAGGAAATGCTCAGACGTTATATGTATCAGTACCGGACTTATTGGTATTAAAGAAAAGGAGCAGGAAACCATGACGTTTCCTGCTCCTTTTACGTTAGCAAATCCAGCTTGCACCAATGATGATCAACAAAATGAACAGTACAACAAGCAATGCGAATCCGCCTGCAAAACCGCCACCGTAGCCACCGCAGTAGCCTCCAGAATAACCGCCAAAGCCCATAATCTAGCACCACCTTTATCTAATCAAGATACATTTATAAATTATGCAGCTCATGCAGAAAACGAAATCAATCTGAGCACAAATAATGAAAACGCCTATTTAGGTTAAAAAATAATTTTCACTTTCTGCGAAACATTTTCTGAAAAGGAGCGTCTTATAAAAGACAAATAAATTAGGACTAGGTCTTAATTTTTGTTAGGTGAGAGCCGATATGAAAAGTAAGAAAATTTGTAAATAGTTTATTTACTGGTGAAAAGCAGGTGTTAACATTGATTCAAAGCTGGATTGGAAAACAAATGAGGGAACCAAAAGGCTTGTTCTCAAAATGGGTTGCCCGCTATATGGAAAAAAATCATCATAATATCAATGAATGGACGCTTCAACTCTTAAATATACAAGAAAATGACCGAATTTTAGAAATTGGGACTGGAAGAGGCATCACCTTATCAAAGGTAGCTGAAAAACTTGACCGCGGAAAAGTATATGGAGTGGATGCCTCTCGTCATATGATTAAATATGCAAAAAGAAAACATAAGAAGCTTGCGGAACAGGACAAAGCCGTTATTACGCTTGGTAAGGCTGAGCAATTACCTTTTGAAGACAGATCATTCAATAAATTATTTACGGTGCAGACGATCTATTACTTGAAGGATATTGAGCAAGTCATGAAGGAAGTGTACCGCGTCCTTCAAGTGGATGGAGAAGTATTTTTATCCTTCCAAAAGCAGGAGATGATCAACGAACAAAAACGGTCAACATCTTTTTCATCGTACAGTGAAGAAGAGATCAGCCGTCTGTTTTCAGCATATCACTTTAGAGAAGTCTCGGTTTATCACTATGATACATACATCTGTATCAAAGCCTTAAAATGATGAAAATATTTCCCAGGTAATGAACAAGCACTCAAAAAAGAGACTCTTTGTCAGAGGAGCCTCTTTGCCTGCAATAAAAAAAGGCTCTTCATCAGAAGAGCCTTTTGTATGTGATATAGGCGCCAGCCAGGTGTGTAAGGAATGATAGTATATATAAGGAATTTGTTTGTCGATTAAGGATACCTGTCTGGCTTATTTCTTATATCGACACCGTTCTGCAAAAGTTTAGCTTTTTTTTCAATATTTTCTTTTTTATTTCACTGGAAGACACATTTTTCTTTCTCACGTAGACATGTATCTCCTTCTTTTTCACATAATGTGCTGTTTGAAGAAGGGAATTGCTTAAGAAATAGAGAAAATTGTAGAGACTTCATTTTTAAACAAAAGGGAGGAATGAAATCATGTCGGGAAACAAAGGTGTCGTTTATAAAGGAGCAGGAAAAGTAGCAGTTGAGGATATTGGATACCCTGATTTGGTCTTAAAAGACGGCCCGGGTGTACCTAAAGCCAATGTGGGGCGCAAATGTGAGCATGGCGTCATTTTAAAAGTAGTGACGACGAATATTTGCGGAAGTGATCAGCACATGGTGAGAGGGCGTACGACTGCACCTGAAGGACTTGTCCTTGGTCATGAAATTACAGGTGAAGTCGTGGAAGTTGGGCGAGATGTAGAGTTTATTCAAAAAGGAGATCTCGTGTCCGTTCCGTTTAATATTGCATGCGGACGCTGCGTCATGTGTAAGGAACAAAAAACCCATGTGTGCTTAAATGTAAACCCGGACCGCCCTGGCTCTGCCTATGGATATGTAGATATGGGCGGATGGGTTGGCGGCCAATCCGAGTATGTCATGGTTCCATATGCAGATTTTCAACTGCTCAAATTTCCAGACAAAGATCAAGCGATGGAAAAAATACTTGATCTCACGATGCTTTCCGATATTTTCCCGACAGGTTTTCATGGTGCTTATACGGCTGGAGTAAAGCCTGGTTCGACCGTATATATTGCAGGTGCTGGGCCAGTAGGTCTTGCAGCAGCACATTCGGCTCAGCTTCTTGGCGCATCTGCTGTGATTGTTGGAGATCTGAATGAGCAAAGACTGGAACAGGCAAGAAGCTTCGGCTGTGAGACGATCAATCTACGAAAACATGATCGAATCGGCGAACAAATTACGAATATTTTAGGGGAGCCAGAAGTTGATTGTGCTGTCGATTGTGTCGGCTTTGAAGCTTCGGGTCATGGAGACCAGGGAGAAGCACCAGCAACTGTTTTAAATACGATTATGGATATTACTAAAGTTGGCGGCAAGCTTGGAATTCCAGGGCTTTATGTCACAGAAGATCCAGGAGCAGTGGATGCCGATGCAAAAGTCGGTTCTCTGAAAGTGCGAATTGGACTTGGCTGGGCGAAAGCTCATACCTTTGTGACAGGTCAAACCCCTGTTATGCAATATCATCGCAGTCTAATGAAATCCATTTTAAGCGGCAGAGCACAGATCGCTAAAGCCGTCAATGCGACCGTCATTGACCTTGATCAAGCCCCTAAAGGATATAGTGACTTTGATTCGGGTGTGGCGAAGAAATTTGTCATTGACCCGCACGGGATGCTTTCTCGATAATTTTTAACATGAAAGGAGCCGCTCAATAAAATGGGACGGCTCTTTATTGTGGAAAATCACATAGAATATACAAATCCATTTCAAGGGGGAGGAATTAGATGAATTCAGATCAAGCCAAAAGAAGGGTTGTAGAACAATTTGGGAGAAATGCAGAAAAGTATGTGACGAGTCAAACTCATGCAAAGGGAGCAGACCTGGATCTAATCGTTGAATGGACAGCTCCAAAAGAAAGCTGGATCGTCCTCGATATAGCAACTGGTGGCGGGCATACCGCAAAAGCATTGGCTCCATATGTGAATCAAGTATTTGCGACGGATTTAACGAAAGAGATGCTTTCTCATACATCACTTCATTTAAAAGCGTATCCACAAATTTTTTATGTAGTAGCGGATGCAGAAAGCCTTCCTTTTTTAGATGGCACATTTGATATGGTCACATGCCGAATTGCAGCACACCATTTCCCGCACCCTGAACAGTTTGCCAAAGAGGCATCTCGCGTATTAAAGTCAAATGGTCTGTTTTTCTTTATTGATAATGTTTCGCCAAATGATGAAGAGCTTGCACTATTTATCAATGAGCTGGAAAGATTGAGAGACCCAAGTCATGTGTCCTGTCTATCTACAGAACAATGGCGGGAATTGTTTTATAAAGAGGGAATAAAAGAAGTAAGATCAATGGAACGAAAAAAACGTTACCCTTTTCAAGAATGGGTCAAGCGAACAACGAAAACTTTAAAGGAAGAAGAGATCGTTACAAAATACATGCTAGATGCTAACGAGAAAATAAAGCAATATTATAGATTGAACATGACAGAGGATCAAATAGAATCAATAGAGGTGGATGACTGGATTGCTCTTTTCAGGAAAGAATAAAAGTAATTATTCATACCAGTCATAGAAAGGAATCAATCATATGTTACATTTTAAAGGGAAAACCGTCATCATCACAGGTGCAGCCAATGGTATTGGTGAAGCGGTCGCCTGCGGTTATGCAAAAGAAGGGGCGCGTGTGGTGCTTGCGGATATAGATGAAGAGAAGGGGAAGCGTTTGGAGGAGCAGCTGAGAAAAGAGTCCTTTGAAGTTTATTTCATTAAAACAGATGTGAAACAGGAGAAGGATATTCAGCGCTTAATGTCGTTTGCGGCGGAGCACTGCAAAACAATTGATATTCTCATTAATAATGCCGGCGTCATGTGCACTGCATCGCCTTATGAGTTAACGGTCGATGAGTGGGATCATGTGCTGCATACAAATGTAAGAGGGACTTTTTTATGCGCTAGAGAAGCAGCACGTTATATCAAAGAGAATCCAAACGGCGGTTCCATTGTGAACATTTCATCTACCCGTGCGACCATGTCAGAGCCTCATACAGAAGCATATGCTGCATCAAAAGGCGGCATTTCCGCGCTTACTCATGCCTTGGCAGTTTCTTTTAGTCAGGATCACATTACGGTAAATAGCATTTCCCCTGGATGGATTGAAACGAAAGATGAGAATAGTCTTCGAGAAATTGACCATCAGCAGCATCCTTCCAATCGAGTCGGCACGCCAAAGGATATTGTGAAAGCCTGTTTTTATTTAACAGATGAAGACAATCAATTTGTGAACGGCACAGATTTGGTTGTTGATGGCGGCATGACTAGGAAAATGATTTATGCGGATTAACATGAAAAAAACATTGACGCTTTGATCGGAGCGCAGTACAATATGTAACAATTCAGCTGAAGATCGTGATGAAAAAAAGATACAGCGCAAATAGAGAAGAGTACATCATAGCTGCCCCACACAGAGAACACCGTGAAGCTGAGAAGGAGCTGGGAAGCATGATGGAACCAAGCCTCTTAGCTCTGCACCGGATTCCTTCGGATGGTGGTGCAGCGAACTTCTCCCGTTACAGAGAAGGGTGAATAATCACCCGCTAAGGTTCATCTGGCAACAGATGAATGAACTGAGGTGGCAACGCGGAGTAAATCTCGTCCTCAAGACAGACATGTCTTGGAGGCGGGATTTTTTTTATGACAAATAGGGGGGACAATGATGAAAAAACATTGGCGGGATATGAGTATTTTACTTGGAGCCATCGGGATTGCGAACATAGGAGAATGGATTTATATGATTGCCCTCCATCTGCTTATTTTTCAAGAAACGGGCTCTGTACTTGCTGTAACAGCAGTTTATTTGCTAAGACCGGCTGCTGCTCTTTTGACCAATAGCTGGTCCGGCAGTTTGATTGACAGGCTGAATCAGCGGAATGTGATGATCAGTTTAGATATTACCCGTGCTCTGCTCATTGCATGCATCCCTTTTGCCTTATTTTCAGGACATCTGCTCATTCTGTATGTCATGGTGTTTTTCATACAGATGGCACAAGCGATGTTTCATCCAGCGTCGATGGTGTATATGACAGGACTAATCCCGGCGGATAACCGAAAACGGTTTAATGCCATTCGCTCTTTATTACAATCCGGTGGATTTTTACTTGGGCCCGCAGCAGCAGGTCTGCTCTTTCTCATCGGGACTCCTGTGCTTTCAATTTATGTAAATGCGATCTGCCTGTTGATATCTGCTTTGTTAACGATGTGTTTACCGAATTTGGTCAAAACAGATGCTGCCCAAAAGCGGTTTTCCCTTTCAATGTTAAAAGAGGATGCAAAGCTTGTTCTGCGTTTTAGTCTGACGTCACGCCAGATCATGACGGTATATTTATTATTTAGTGCCGCAATATCGGTCCTTCCTACGGCCATAGACTCACTTGAAACAGCCTTTGCAAAAGAAGTATTGATGCTGACTGATACACAATATGGCCTTCTTGTCAGTATAGCTGGAGCGGGTATTATCGCAGGGGCAAGTCTTAATTCGGTCATTGTCGAAAGGCTGTCAGTTTCGCTGATGCTTGGAATCGGCAGTTTGTTTGTGGCGTTTGGCTATCTTATTTATGCATTTTCCAGCAGTCTAGTTGCAGCCGCCGGTGGATTTTTTATATTAGCCTTCTTTTTAGCATTTGCGAATACAGGTTTTATGACGTTCTATCAAACAAATATCCCCGTAGAGGTGATGGGGAGGGTAGCCAGCTTTTATGCTTTGGTTGAAGCCATTCTGACGATGACCATGACAGGAATATTCGGCGGACTCGCTCATATTCTATCGATCAGAATTTCCGTCATCATCGGGTGTCTATGTATGCTTCTTATCTGTCTATTGCTATGTTTTGTCATCTTTCGTCCATTGACTGCCAAAAAAATAGTGCATCCTACTTAGAAAATTAAAAAAATTATGTTATCATTATTTAAGTAAGTTAATTAAATTGATGAGAAAAGGAGTCTTACAAATGAAAGCACTACGCTGGCACGATCAAAAGGACATTCGACTAGAGGAAATTGATGAACCAACAGTTGCTCCAGGAAAAGTGAAACTGAAAGTAAAATGGTGCGGCATTTGCGGTAGTGATTTACATGAATATTTAGGCGGACCGATCTTCATTCCTGTGAATGAACCTCATCCACTTACAAAAGAAAAAGCACCCGTTACACTGGGACACGAGTTCTCTGGTGAAGTTGTTGAAGTAGGAGAAGGCGTGAGCAATTACAAAGTAGGCGACCGAGTGGTTGTTGAACCTATTTTTGCAACTCACGGCCATCAAGGTGCTTATAACTTAGATGAAAACATGGGCTTTTTAGGGCTTGCCGGAGGCGGCGGTGGATTCTCTGAATATGTATCAGTCGATGAAGAATTACTTCATTTATTACCAGACGAAATCTCATATGAGCAAGGCGCGCTTGTCGAGCCTTCTGCGGTTGCTTTATATGCGGTTCGTTCTAGTAAAGTACAAGCTGGGGATACAGCGGCTGTGTTTGGCTGCGGACCAATTGGTTTACTTGTCATTGAAGCATTAAAAGCAGCTGGTGCTACTGATATTTATGCAGTTGAATTATCAAAAGAACGTCAAGAGAAAGCAAAAGAGCTTGGAGCGATCATTGTAGATCCTTCTCAGTATGAAGATGTTGTTCAAGAAATTGCTAGCCGCACAAACGGTGGCGTCGATGTTTCTTTTGAAGTGACAGGTGTACCTGTTGTATTGAAGCAAGCAATCCAATCAACTAGAATTTCAGGCGAAACAGTCATTGTAAGCATTTGGGAAAAAGGCGCAGAAATTATGCCGAATGACATTGTCATTAAAGAACGTACAGTAAAAGGAATTATCGGCTACAGAGACGTATTCCCATCTGTATTAAACTTAATGAGAAAAGGCTATTTCTCTGCAGACACACTCGTCACGAAAAAAATCAAGCTGGACGATGTGATCGAGGATGGCTTCCATGCATTAATCAATGAAAAAGATCAAGTGAAAATTTTAGTCAGTGCTGAATAAGTAAGATAACAAAGAGGATGGCATAAGCCGTTCTCTTTTTTTATGTATTCAGATCTTTTTCATAAAGGGAGCTGCGGTCGAATAGTGATAAGTGAAAAGATGTTTTTGATAAGGGAGATGACATCATGTTTTATCACATCAAAGAATTGCAATATGAAGCAAAGCCCTCAAAGCCTGATCCGGTGTATGCAAAGAAATTACAAGAAGTATTAGGCGGTCAATATGGTGAAATCAGTGTAATGATGCAATATTTATTTCAAGGCTTTAATTGCCGGGCAGATCAAAAATATAGAGATCTGTTATTTGATGTTGGAACCGAGGAAATTGGTCATGTCGAAATGCTGGCAACGATGATCGCACGTTTATTAGATAATGCACCCGTCAAAGACCAAGAACAGGCGTATCAAAGTGATCCAGCACTTGCGGCTGTTATGGGCGGAATGAACCCGCAGCATGCAATTGTTGCCGGTTTAGGGGCAATGGCAGCGGATAGTCAAGGATACCCGTGGAATGCCAAATACATCATTTCAAGCGGAAATTTAATGGCGGATTTCAGAGCCAATTTAAATGCAGAATCACAAGGGAGACTCCAGGTTACAAGACTTTACGAAATGACAGATGACCGCGGCGTCAAAGATATGCTCTCCTTCCTCATTGCTCGTGATACATATCATCAAAATATGTGGCTTGCTGCAATTAAAGAATTAGAAGAGCGAGAAGGGGATGTCGTCGTACCAACCACCTTCCCTCGTTCACTAGAAAAACAGCAAGTATCCTATGACTTGTTTAACTTCTCAAGAGGGGAAGAAAGTAAGCAAGGCAGATGGGCACATGGCCGCAGCATGGATGGAAAAGGAGAGTTCAGATATATTTCTGCACCTGTCGTTTTCGGCTCTGCACCAAAGCTCAAACCCGCACCAAAAGAACTGTTTAACACACCAAAAAAGGGTGAATAAAAAAGTCGATCAGGTTTTTGTGCCTGATCGACTTTTTAACGTCCGAGAGTTCTTCCGTATACGCTGACACGTTTCTCTAATAATGCAAAGGCTAATTCAAAGACAATGCTCAGCAGCCAATAGATCAAAGCAGAGACGAGATAAGTTTCTAAAAACTGATAGCCGTCATTTGCAATGATCCGGGAAATACCCATGATTTCGAGTACCCCAATTGTAAACGCAAGAGATGTCGCTTTTAATAACTGAACGAGCTGATTGCCTAGGTTTGGTAAGGCCACAACAAATGCCTGCGGCAAAATAATGCGTATCATCGCCTGACGTGTGGTCATGCCTACAATTTTTGCCGCTTCAAGCTGCCCTTTATCTACTGCCAGAAGTGCACTTCGGACCACCTCTGTTAAATGAGCGGCTGAATGCAGGCTGAAGGTAATAAGAGCCACAGCTAAAGGGGAGACCATATCCGGATGAAAGGTCAGTCCGAATGTGCCGCTCATACTTGTTAGAAGAAAAGGGAGCCCATAAAAGAAAGCGAACAGTTGAACAATAAGCGGCGTTCCTCTAAAAAAGGAGACGTATAGCGTAACGAGCTGTCTGAGTACAGGGATGCGAAAGAGGCGAATGAAAGCAAAAACAGATCCGATCACAAGACTCACAGCCATGGAAACAAGAGCAATTAATAATGTGAAAGGAACACCTTTTAGAATATGTGGTACTTGGTCAATCGCAAATGGAATATTAATGGTTTGCATCAAATCGCCTCCTTAACGTGACAGACTGGTACGGCCTTTTACAAATTTCTTTTCAAGCAGCATGGTGACTAGTTCAATGCTCATACAAATGAGCCAGTACACAATCGCAATGATCACATACACTTCAAACATGCCGATTCCATAGTTATTTCCTAAGATGATCTTCACCTGTCCCATCATATCGATGAGTCCGATCGTAAAGGCAATCGCCGTGTCTTTCACAAGATCAATGGTGTAATTTCCGAGGTTTGGCAGGGCAATGAGAAAGGCCTGCGGGATAATGATCCTGATCAAGGCCTGTGTATCTGTCATCCCCACAATGTAGGCGGCTTCCAGCTGATCCTTCCCAACAGACGAATACGCACTGCGAAAAACTTCAGATAAATAAGCCCCCGTATGTAAAGAGAACGTCATCATCACAAATAACACACGATCCCAATGATTGATTTGAATTCCTGCCACAAGTAAAAGCTGAGGAAGTCCAAAATAAATTAAGAATAACTGAACAATTAATGGCGTACTTCGTGTAAAAGATAAATAGATAACAGCCAATTGCTTCAGCACTGGGATTTGTTTTATACGTATGCATGCAAATAAGAGCCCTATTAGAATGGCAAAAAACAATGACACTGCAATAATGAGAAAAGTGAGTGGCAGGCGTTCAAGCACCTGTAAAAAAATTCGCAGCCAATCTCCAGCTGTAAACGTCATGACGCTTCCTTCCTTTCTTCATATTGATAGCCTTGCTCTGAGATGTAGTCAATATCTTGAAAGAAATCAACCCCAAACCACTTTTTCGCAAGCTTAGGCAGTGTTCCATCATCAATCATCTCTTGTGTGACCTGGTCCAAGTCTGCTGCAAGCTGCTTCTCACTTGGCTGTAAGACAAGATAGATCGGCTCCTTTGACACGATCCCGCCCACTTTGACCTTCAGATTCAGATGCTTTTGAATGGTATCGAAGGTCGAAATATTCATAAAGGCCGCATCGGACCGTCCGCTTTCAACACGCTTTAAGTTGAGTTCATTTGAAGGGCTTTCAATGGTTGTCAGCGGAATATCTGGATCATGTTCTTCATTATATTGATTTAATATGGAACGCAATCCGCCGCTGGGGCTGACAGGAGCGAGCTTTTTTGATGTCATATCGTCAAGCGATTGAATATCCCGGTTTGATTCTTTCACAATTAATCCTGTCATCGAATAGCCGTACGGAACTTTAGGGTAAAGAAACCGTTTTTCACGTTCAGGGTTACTGAAAAACCAATTAGCTGCCATTTCAAACTTCCCCGCGCCAACACCAATTAAATTGGATTCTTCCTCGCCAAATATGTAATCAAAATGTATGTGTGGAAGTCTTTTTTCCACTTCATTTAAATAATCAATGTTATAGCCAATCGGTTCGTTTTGGTCATTTGTGGCTAAAAAGGGTGGATTGACCTCTGCACTCAGAGCGACTTTCACAATTTGTTTTCCATCATCTGTTGTGGTTTTCACACTGCTGCAGCCAATCAGAGAGAGGAGAATCAGAAGGACACCAGCTGTCATGAATGCTGTCTTTTGCTTCATATGTCTTCCTCCGATCCTTGCCACACTCCGCGATGAATCCTGGATAAAAATTGTTTTGTTCGTTCATGCTGAGGCTTCATGAGGACGTCTTCTGGTGAGCCTTTTTCAACGATTTCTCCATCTGCCATAAAGATCACCGTATCCGCTACGTCCTTTGCAAACGAAATTTCATGCGTCACAATGACCATCGTCATCCCTTGGCTCGCAATATCTTTGATCATTTCAAGGATTTCTCCGACCATCTCTGGGTCCAGTGCGGACGTTGGTTCATCAAACAAAAGCACCGCAGGATTCATCGCAAGAGCGCGGGCAATTCCAATCCGCTGCTGCTGACCGCCAGATAATTCACTTGGAAATGCATCCTTTTTATGAAGCAGTCCAATCCGCTCTAAAAATTGCTCTCCAACCTTTTCTGCTTCTTTTTTAGACATGTTTTGGGACACAATCAATCCCTCTGTAATATTTTCAAGTGCGCGTTTATTTTGAAACAAGTGATAATGCTGAAATACCATGGAAGATTGCTGCCTTAGTTTTAAAAGATCTTTTTTATGATATCGTTCAAATTGAATCGTGGCTTCTCCAACAGTCAGCTCTCCTTTGTCTGGAATATCGAGGCTGTTTAAACTGCGGAGAAGTGTTGTTTTTCCTGATCCGCTCGGTCCAATAATTGCGACCACTTCACCTTCTTGTACGGTGAAATCAATGCCTTTTAACACATGGGTCTGCCCATAAGATTTATGTAGATTAGTAGCTGAGATCATAAAAGCATCACGTTCCTTTGACAGATGTACTTAATATTGATAAAATTTAACACATTAAATCCTATAAGTAAAGTGTGTTTTATTCATTCCAATTGGAAAAATGAGATATCATAGATTGTAAGAAACAGAGGAGTTGGATACGTTTTGTCTAAAGCATTATTTGTCGATACCGATTTTCAAAAAACATGGCTCAATCAGCTGGAATCTCTTCGTGAAACGATCGAACAAAACGCAAAAAAACATGATGAAGGCGCTTATTTTCCTAAACAGAATATCGAATCATTAGTAAACATGGGATATACAGCCCTGTCTCTTCCCGCTGAATATGGAGGCGGGGGTCAATCTGTAACGGATATGGTTCTATTTCAAGAAACCCTAGGCAGCATGGACGGAGCGACTGCCTTATCGATTGGCTGGCACCAAGGAGTTGTTGGTGAAATTTATGAAAAGAAACTATGGAATGAGAAGCAGCTGCAATTCTTTGCGGAAGAAGTGAAGAAGGGCGCCCTTGTCAACCGCGCTGTAAGTGAAGCGCAGACAGGCAGTCCAACAAGAGGCGGCAAGCCTGGGACAACAGCGATGAAATCAGGTGATCGCTGGGTGATCAACGGACGTAAAATTTTCACTACGATGTCACCAGCTCTCACATACTTTTTAGTCGGCGTATGGATCGAAGAAAAAGAAGCCATGGGATTTTTCTTAATTCACCGTGATACAGAAGGTGTTTCTATAGAAGAAACTTGGGATGTTGTCGGTATGAGAGGAACAGAAAGCCATGATTTAATCTTAGATCAGGTTGTGGTTTCAGATGACATGCTTGTTGAAGTGCAAAAAGGACCTCGGGGCGGTACGTTAAACCCTTGGATCGCACATATTCCTTCCTGTTATTTGGGGATTGCGCAAGCGGCAAGAGATTATGCAGTTCAGTATGCCATCACACATTCACCGAACAGTATCAGCGGAACGATTAGCGAACTGCCAAATGTCCAAACACTGATTGGCGAAATTGATTTACTATTAAAGCAAGCACGCCACGTCATCTATTCAACGACAACATTGTATGAAAAGCCTGAGAAAAGAGAGCTGTTAATCAATGAATTCGGTGCTGTGAAGCATACAGTCGTCAATCATAGTCTGCAAGTGGTCGATAAAGCCATGCGTTTAGTCGGTGCAAAAAGCTTAAGTCTCGGCTGTCCGCTTCAGCGTTACTATCGAGATATCCGGGCCGGGCTCCATAACCCGCCAATGGATGATATGACGATTTCAAAAATCGCGAAGCAGGCCATTGAAGAGAAAAAAGAAAGCTAATCTGATCAAAAAGCCGGATGAAACCGGCTTTTTTTATTTGGCAGAAAAGAGGACAAGCGTCCCTTATGTCTCATCGCTCAGGCATGCTACAATCGATAGATATCATAGGAAAAGGAGCGATTTTTTTGAAGAAAAAGCATATGAAATGGCTGTTTTCAGGTTTCATGCTGATGGCACTTTGTATCGGCCAGCCTTCATCAAGTGAGGGAACATCACCAGCGTGGTCAGTAGATGAATTCATGAAAGACCGGGAAGGCACATTTGTGATACAAGAAGTAAAAGAAAAATCGCCATGGGTGTATAACAAAAAAAGAGCGAACAAGCGCTTTGCACCACAATCAACATTTAAAGTGGCAAATGCCCTCATCGGTCTCCAAACAGGCGCAGTGAGAGATGAATATGACATCAAATATTGGGACGGAGTAAAAAGAGAAATTGATAACTGGAATAAGGATCATACACTGGGCTCTGGCATGAGAGATTCAGTCGTCTGGTACTATCAAGCCATGGCGCGTGATATCGGAGAAGAACGCATGAATCATTGGGTGAAAGCCATTCATTATGGGAATGAAGACACATCTGGCGGAATCGATCAATTTTGGTTAAGTAGTTCATTGCGCATTTCTCCAGTAGAACAAGTCCATTTCCTTAAACAGTTATATGAAGAAAGTCTTCCATTTGACCTGTCTGTCATGAGAAAGGTCAAACGAATGATGATCCAAGAAGAAGAGAAACATGCCACCCTATACGGAAAAACAGGCTCCGGCTCAGGCATCGGCTGGTACGTAGGCTTCATCAAACATGAAAACAAAACCTACATCTTCGCCACAAATATCGAAGGTACCGGTCTAGAAGCAAAAGAAATCACCTATCGTATTTTGAAAAATACCATTTGATTGAAGCATCCGTTTAGGATGCTTTTTTATATGTAAAAGGAGATATTTTGATAAGATGATGATATATGGGTTAGTTTTAGGAAAATAATAGTGAAATCACTTGAGTGTTGTAGAAAGGGGGCTTTTGCTTGAACCAGCCTGAGCACTTATTTGTTCGTTCAGAAAAAGATTTCAGGTTCTATCAGAATCTAGTGGATCATGTATTTAATCAAAATAAAAGGCTGCCGCAACAAGTCTTCCGTAAGAATTTTGATTGTTTTTTGTTTCAAGAGTTTGAGTGGGCATTAAGTGATGATATTTTACCTACAATCAAGAATTTATTAAATTCAACAAGTGATAGAGAATTTTTGACCGCAGTCCTTAAGCCAGATCCAGTTGATTATTATTTTAAGGAGTTTGGTTATTACAATTGGCTGAGAGCGAGTGTGAACATTTCCGGTGAGGATTATGTAAATGCACTATGGACGCACCCAAAAGGTTCTATAGCGGATAATATAATTACGAACTCAAACATAGTGGTTTGGTTATCCCGTTCTTTGCAGTGGGCGATTCTAGCAGATAGAGATTTGGAAATTTGTATAATAGGTATGGTATCAAAAAAAGATTGTCCCCAAAATATTTTATTAGAAAAAGGATGGAAACCACTGGATCATCCCGTTTTAGCAAATTGGTTAGAACTGTTATTGAAGGATCAAAAAACATTCAATGAATATTACAGTCAATTGCTATCAAATTATCCGTAATGTTACTTGTGGTTTAAATTGGGAAGTATCAATTACTAATGATAGACAAAGAAATGATTATCAGTAAAGTCTATATATAAAAGGAGCATAAGGCCATGAACATCAGCCAAGATAAAACAGCATTAATCAATGATTTGAAGCAGCGCTATCAATATTGTTTTCATTCAGATTACCCTGAAGAGATCCTATCTTTTGAGGAGGAAACTGGTATCTGGTCCGCTGATTTTTATGAATTTTTCACTCTTGTGACAGGCAGCTTAAGTTATGTGATCGATCATAAACGAATACCAAAAAAACAGTTAAACGTGCTGCGTCAGTCATTTGAAGAGCAATACCCTCAAATCAAATCATTTCAACACGTCCTTGAATCGTATCCTTTATTACATTCCTATATCCAGTACCATGAAGAAACAAGAAAACGAATCATTGCACTTATACAATAACCTCTTGGAGGATAAGCTATGACATTGGTTTTTAGATGAAAAATCCAGAATCTAATTCCTGTTTTCGATGTCAACCCTCTAGAGCAAATCAATGAATTTCACCACTTTAAGGAGTATAATAAATATTACGACTTGACCAATTGTTTTGCTCTTGCACATCACATACGAATCTAGTATCAAATGAATCGTGCTAGTTTCTCTACATATCTGCTACTCATGCTTCCCCATCCCAACATAGAAAGGTGCAATGACATTGAATCGAATCATGAAATGGCTCTTATTTGCGGCGGTCATCGCTGGTTTATTGGTATGTGCATTCTTTGTGTTCCGTTTCAACCAGCCTAAGCCGACAACCAATATCCATTATGCAGACACACAAAATAAACAGCAAACACTCGATATGTATATGCCAAAGGGCAAAGATGAAGACAAAAAGAAGAAGCATCCTGTGATGATCTATCTCCATGGCGGAGGCTGGACAGGCGGCGATAAGAATAGAGTCGCTTCAAAGGCTGATTATTTTACAGGTCAAGGGTATGTGTTTGTTTCGATGAATTACAGGCTTCACCCTGATGCTAATTACGAGCAGATGGCAGATGATACGGCAAACGCCATTAAATGGGTGAAGGATCATGCGGATGAATATCAAATTGATTCATCAAAAATCAATGTCATGGGTCACTCAGCGGGCGGTCATTTGACGGCGCTGGTTGCCACAGATTCGACCTACTTAAAACGTGTGGGGCTGTCGCCAAAAGCGATTAATTCCATCGTGATTTTAGATGGGCCGTTAAACCTCAATCAATTTATACAAGCCATCCCATCGTACAAAAAAGTCTTTGGCAAACAAGAGAAAAATTGGACAAAGGCATCACCTGTCACTTATATGAATCAAGCGAATGTACCTCCTGTCTATTTGGTCACGGGCTGGGAAAATCCTGAGGTGTACCGATTTGCTGAAAAACTGAATCATGACAAAGGCTCTCGGTTTGTTTTTCGGGTGCATACGCTAAGCCATAGTGACCTGAACAAATGGTTTGGATCAGACAGAGCGCCAAAAGAAGCACAAAAAATGACAGAGGCTGTGATGGCTTTTGTTAAAAAACAAAATCAATAATGAAGACCGTATGCTCGGGCAATTCTTTTTGCCGCAGTATAATGATAAAGTGGTTTGAAATTAAAGGAGTGTATGTTGTTGTCATCACGAATGGAAAATAAAGTGTTCAATTGCGAAAAAGAGCTGACGCTGAATATTATCGGCGGTAAGTGGAAAATGCTGATTTTATGGCACCTTGGCAGAGAAGGGACAAAACGTTTTGGTGAGTTAAAGTCGTTAATGCCTGGGATTACGCAAAGAATGCTTGTCAATCAGCTAAGAGAATTAGAGGAAGATCACATTGTGCACCGGGAGGTTTATCCTGTCGTTCCGCCAAAGGTTGAGTATTCTCTCACAGAATTAGGAGAAAGCTTAATGCCGATTTTAGAGGCGATGTATGATTGGGGAAAGCAATATCTGGGCAGCAATTTCTTAAAGGATGATAAATAGAAAGATGACCGATTGTAGACAAAGGGCTAAAATAACTTTATTTTAGCCCTTTGTCTTTACGCTGAGATACTGGCCAAAAGACAGTATCTTTTTTGTAACCATATGCGGAAAAGTATAGTATGTAAAAAAAAAGTGCGTACTTACATTGCGTCATTCCTGTTGTTATACTCATTTCATCGTTCAAGATGCATCATCCGCGGAGCTCTTGAAGATGAGATGAAAAACGGGAGTGAAAGTTGATGAAATTACAATTAGCATTAGATTTAGTGAATATACCAGAGGCGATTGAGCTGATCAAAGAAGTAGAAGCATCCATTGATGTGGTCGAAATTGGGACACCTGTTGTGATTAACGAAGGGCTTCGTGCTGTAAAAGAAGTCAAGCAGGCTTTTCCGAATTTACGTGTACTCGCTGATCTGAAAATTATGGATGCTGCCGGCTATGAAGTGCAGCAGGCCTCCGAAGCAGGAGCAGATATCGTCACCATTCTTGCAGCGGCAGAAGATATGTCTATTCAAGGAGCGGTGAAAGAAGCAAAAGCAAGAGGAAAACAAATTTTAGTTGATATGATTGGCATCAAAGATATCGCAGGCCGTGCAAAAGAGCTGGATGCGCTTGGAGTCGATTATATTTGTGTGCATACAGGCTATGACCTGCAAGCAGTTGGTCAAAATTCATTTGCTGATCTTATGACGATTAAACAAGTTGTCAAGCAGGCGAAAACAGCGATTGCAGGTGGAATTAAGCTTGATACGTTACCTGAAGTCGTAAAATTAAACCCTGATTTAATCATTGTCGGCGGCGGTATCGCAAGTCAGGACAATAAAGCAGAAGTAGCGGCACAAATGAAGCAGCTGATCGCACAATCATGAAGACCAGCGACTATGTGAAAGTCATTTTAAATGAACTTTCTGAGCATTTGTCAGCCATTCAAGATGAACAAGCAGAGCACCTGGTTACAAGTATTTTATCCGCACAAAAAGTCTTTGTGGCAGGTGCGGGCAGGTCTGGCTTGATGGGAAAATCGTTTGCGATGAGACTTACGCATATTGGCGTCAAGGCTTATGTGATTGGTGAAACGAATACGCCTTCCTTTACAGAAGAGGATCTTTTGATTGTGGGGAGCGGATCTGGCCGTACAGAGTCTTTGCTTGTCCTTGCAAAAAAGGCAAAAGCAATTGGCGGAAAAGTGGCAGCGTTCACGCTTTCTGCTGAGTCACCTTTAGCTGATCTATCGGATGAAGTCATCTTATTGTCAGGTGCACCGAAGGATCAACAGGATGGAAACCATCATACCATTCAGCCAATGGGCTCACTATTTGAGCAGTCGCTTCTTCTGATATACGATGCGGTCATTTTAAGGTTAATGGAAATAAAAGAGCTCGACACACATACAATGTACGGTCACCATGCAAATTTAGAGTAGATATTTTCAAAGCCTTTCCTTTCATAAAAGGAAAGGTTTTTTCATTTATCAAGAACAGAATCTTGACATCATCTATTTGATGTAACTATAATTGTTACATCGTTAAAGAAAAAGTGCAGCACGGAAGGAAGATGAAGATGAAAGTACAAATTTGGTCAGATATCGCCTGTCCTTTTTGTTATATAGGAAAAAAACAGCTGGAAACAGCGCTAGAACAATTCCCAGAGAAGGATCAGGTAGAGATAGAGTTTAAAAGCTTTGAGCTTGATCCCCACGCACCTGCTCAAGTCGATCATGACGTTCATGATATGCTCGTCAAAAAATATGGCATGAGCCGCAGCCAGGCCATGGCGATGAATGAGCAGGTGAAGCAGGCCGGCAAAGAGAAAGGGATCGATTTTCAATTTGATCCGCTCGTGTTGACCAACACCTTTGATGCCCATCGATTGGCGCAATATGCTGGTCAAATGGGGAAAGGCGATTTCGTTATGGGAGAGCTGTTTCAAGCATATTTTACAGATGGAAAGCATGTTGGTGATCGTCAAACCCTTTTACAAATTGCAGAAAAAGCAGGTCTTGATGAGAAGGAAGTACAGCAAGTTTTGGGCAGCGAAGCATTTGCCGATCATGTCCGAAAAGATGAACAAGAAGCGAGACAGCTTGGGATCAATGCTGTTCCGTTTTTCTTGATCAATGACAAGTATTCAGTTGCAGGTGCGCAGCCAGCCGATACGTTCCTGGGTGCACTTGAAACAGCTTGGAAAGAGGAAGCAGCTCAGGCAGAGAAAACTCCTGACAATGCGTTTGAAGCGGCATGTGCAGATGGCGTATGTGCGGTGCCTACCCCTAAAGAAGAAGCGTAATAGGCAAGTTCCCTATCTTTCTAAAAGATGGGGATTTTTTCTTGTTTTAATATAAAGGTTGCTTTATACTTAAGTTATCTTAATTATGAAGGTGATAAAAGTGACATCCAAAACAGCTATGATTCAAGAGCTAAACAATATCGAAGCCCGCATCCATCAAAAGCTCCGATTAGAGTTTGAAGAATTATTTGTAGATGAGTTAACCGATAAGCAGCATATTGTACTGAATTTTATTGAGCAGAAAGGGGGAAGTTCTCCTATTCAAATTGCCCAGCAATTAGGCATCACTCAAAGTGCAGTGAGTCAATTGTTAAACACGCTTGAAAAAAAAGAATGGATTCGCCGCAGCATTAACCCGAATAACCGGAGGGAATTGCATGTTGAACTTTCTGAGAAGGCAAAAACGTACCTTGAGAATATGCGAAAGGTAGAGCTTGCGATTATTGAAAAATATTATTCAGCATTATCCTTCGATGAGATCTCCACATTGACATCGATTTATGAAAAGCTTGATCAATTGATCCCACATCAAAACGAAGAGAAAGGATGAGAATGAATGACGCTCAAACAAGAAGTACAGAGAATTCCTCTTATACAGAGAAAAAGAAGGAGGCGCTGCTTGTGATCGGACTGATTCATCAAGGGGAAACGCATGTCTTTCATTTCGGGGATCACCCTATACAAAAGCGAGTGCAGCCAGAGGATGTCATTTTTGAGATTGGCTCGATTTCAAAAGTCTTTACGACAAGTATATTGGCAAGCATGATGCAAAAAGGGCAGATGAAACTCGATAATTCGATTTCTCTGTATTGTCCTCACATTCGAAAGAATCACCCCATTCAAATAGAGCAGCTGGCAACCCATACGTCTGGTCTTCCTCCGCATCGTCTTCTTAGAGATTTGCAGCTATGCTTCCTTCCTAAAGTGAGAAGAGATATGTTCTGTCAGTATTCACTCGATGAATTAATGAAACTGTTAAATTCGAAAAAGTGGAATCAGCCAAAAAGCTTTCCATCTCGTTATTCCAATGTGGGTATGGGTCTGCTTGGTTTAATCATGGGCTGGTCTCGTCACAAAACATATGAACAGCTATTGATGGAATATATCGTGGATGAGCTTCATCTATCAAGTACCTTTATTACGATTAAGGATAATGTAGAAGCAAAGATGTTCTTAGGGCATCGGGAAAATGGAAAAGAGGTTCCGCCGCTTCATATGCTTGACTATCAAGGAGCTGGCGCTATTCGCTCGACCATCACAGATTTATTGTCATTTCTCTCTAGCCATCTACACGCAGATGCGGATTCTTTTTGGAAAATCACGCATGAACCAAGACGGGATATGGGCAGGAACATGTCAATGGGACTCGGCTGGGTCATCGATGACACAGGACTCATTTGCCATAATGGGGCGACGTCTGGATTCTCCAGTTTCATGGGCTTCCGCCCGCATTCAAAAACAGGCGTGGTCGTTTTATCCAACTACCGTAATCGAATCACGCAAGACTCTCCCGATCGTATAGCGTATGATCTGCTGGATATGCTGGAATCTAAAATAAAATGAGCCACTTGGAGTAGGGGCTCATTTTATTCGTTTGATCGTTTCACCTGGAACCAATTCAGGCTCGTAAAACGTTTGATCAGGGAGATTCTTTTTCCCTTGAACTTTTTTAATCATCCAGTCAGCTGCATCCCGGCCCATTTGCTCCTGAGGATGGGTCAGTGTTGTCAGCTTCACATGGGCATTTTTCTGGGCGATATATGAATTATCCTGTCCAATAATCGAGAGATCATCTGGAATGGACAGCCCGATTTCGCTGCATACATTGGCTACTTCTAAACCTACCTCATCGTTATAGCAAACAAGGGCAGTCAGCTCATGTCTGTGCGCCATCAGGAATGTGGAAATTTGCTCCCCTAAATGCTGCTTCGATTCTGTATCGAAAAAAAGCACATGCTCAGGCAGGAAATTAAGCTTCGCTTCACCTAGCGCCTGAATATAGCCCTTCATCCGATATTTTCCCTGTAAATCATCTGTTTTTGAAATAAGCCCAATTTGCTGATGTCCAGAGGTGATCAGCTCTTTTGTGGCTAAATAGCTGGACTTCACATCATCCAAACAGAGAAAAGGAACCTCTAACTGCTCATAATAGGCATTGATCATAATGAGCGGTACATCCTGTTCTTTAAAGGATAAATAGTACGAGATGTTTGGGTTATATAAATTGCTTTTCGTCGGTTCGACAATAAGTCCGTCCACACCAAACGACAGCATCATTTCCAGCGCTTTTTTCTCCTGCTCAACATCGTTATTTGTGCTTGCCAGTAATAAAGAATAGTTCTCTTCGTTTAAACGGCTTTCAATGCCTCGAATGATAGAAGGAAAAATGTAATCGGATATGTATGTTGTAATGACACCAATTGTTTTCATATGTGCATGTCCCGCAGGCTTTGTTTGATATTGATTGGTCACAAATGTGCCCGAACCTTTTTCGCTGCGCAAAAATCCTTCGCTGGACAATTCCAAAATGGCTTTTCGAACTGTATGTCTGCTCACTTGATACATGTCTTGCAGGCTTGATTCGGTTGGAATACGCTCCCCGATCCGATAATCCCCTGTGAGTATTTTGCTTTTTATATCATCAATAATGATCTGGTACTTCTTTTTCATCGTTTCACTTCTTTCTCAGTTGATCATCTACTCGGATTGAGAAGAAATTGTATGGACATATTTTAACATGGTTGTCGGATCAAAAACAGGCGCTTCCCTTTTCTGTTATGACCCCTTCAGAAAAAATGAAAGTTTTTGTCGCATTATGTATGTACAACTATATTTAATATTGACATATGTACGTACAAATATTATATTGTGATTGTACCAGAGAATCAATGAATCTAGAAAAAGAAAATTGAAACCGCTATCAAAAATGGGGGTGGACGTAGAGTGGATCACAAAGAGACGGCCAAAGCCTTGAAAGAAGGACGGACATCTTTAGGCATTGAATTTGGTTCAACACGAATTAAAGCGATTTTAATAGATGAGGAATTTCAGCCAATTGCACAAGGTGCATATGAATGGGAAAGTTTTCTCGAGGATGGAATATGGACGTACAACTTAATTGATATCATTACAGGTCTGCAAGTGGCGTATCGAGAGATGAAAGAACAGGCTGAGCAAAAGTATGGTGTGACCATTCAAACCATTGGCTCAATCGGGGTATCAGCGATGATGCATGGCTATGTGGCATGTGATCATACAGGAGAGGTTCTCGTTCCGTTCCGAACATGGCGGAACGGAGCGACCACCGAGGCGAGTCAAAAGCTGACAGACGTATTTCAATTTCATATTCCAGAAAGATGGAGCATAGCCCATTTGTATCAAGCGGTATTAGAAGAGGAAAAACATCTATCCCGATTAGAATATATGACCACTTTGTCAGGATATATTCACTGGCTGTTAACCGGAAAGCAGGCCATTGGCATTGGGGATGCGTCAGGTATGTTCCCAATTGACGAACAAACGAAGGACTACAATGAAGAAATGCTCCAGCAATTTGAAGCATTGATTGCAGAAAAAGGCTATCCGTGGAAGCTCCGGCACCTTCTGCCGCGTGTTTATTTAGCAGGCGAAGAGGCAGGCATGTTAACGGCAGCAGGAGCAGCCATTTTGGATCAAGGAAAACATTTGCAGCCAGGCATTCCATTTTGCCCGCCAGAAGGTGACGCTGGAACGGGAATGGTGGCGACAAACAGTGTAGAAAGACGGACCGGGAATATTTCTGTTGGGACGTCGGTTTTTGCCATGATTGTGCTGGAGCAGGATCTAAAAGGTGTGTATCCAGAAGTGGATCTTGTCACGACGCCGGATGGACTGCCAGTTGCCATGGTTCATGCGAATAACTGTACAAGTGACTTAAACGCTTGGATGAATATATTCAGAGAGGCATTTGAAGCACTTGGCCTGCAAGTGGAGTCAGAAAGGTTATACGAATCCTTATTGCAGCAAGCTTTAAAAGCAGATCGAGATGGCGGCGGACTCTTAAGCTATGGCTATTACTCTGGTGAAAATATTACGAGACTGCCAGAAGGAAGACCTCTTTTTGTCAGGTCTCCTGAAAGCCGCTTTAACCTTGCTAATTTCATGCGAACCCATTTGTTCTCTGCTTTTGGTGCTATGAAAATAGGTATGGACCGGTTAAAGGAACAGGAACATGTAGTGATCGACCGCTTACTAGGGCATGGGGGATTATTTAAAACACCGCTCGTTGGACAAAAAATGGTTGCCGCAGCACTGAATACACCTGTATCAGTCGTTTCAACAGCCGGAGAAGGCGGTGCGTTTGGGATGGCTGTCCTTGCTTCGTATATGGTCCATCAGCAGCAGCAAACATTGGCTGAATTTCTCACCCACCGCGTATTTGCCCATACATCAGAAGAACTCATGGAGCCCGATCCACTCGATGTCAAAGGCTTTAACGAATTTTTAAAGCGCTATCAAAATGGTCTTGCGATTGAAGAAGCAGCGGTAGCGCATCTCATGCCAAAGAAAGGAGTGACGACGGTATGCTAGATCGCTTAAAAGAAGAAGTGTATCAAGCAAATTTAGATTTGCCAAAATACGGACTTGTGAAATTTACATGGGGTAATGTCAGTGCATGTGATCGTGACAGTGGTTTGTTTGTGATTAAGCCGAGCGGCATAGCGTATGACCAACTATCAGCAAAAGATATGGTCGTGGTGAACTTTGATGGTGAAGTGGTGGAAGGAGAATTGAGTCCTTCGTCAGATACAGCTACACATGCAGTTCTTTACAAACACTTTGAGGAAATTGGCGGCATTTCACATAGCCATTCCATGTGGGCAACCGTTTGGGCGCAGGCAGGACTTGATTTACCAGCAATGGGCACAACACATGCCGATACATTTTACGGCGCCGTTCCGTGCGCTCGTTTTCTAACAGAAGAAGAAGTCAATCGGGGTTATGAGGTAGAAACGGGCAAGCTGATTATCGAAACGTTTGAGAAAAGAAACCTAGATGTGATGGCGGTGCCGGGTGTATTGCTTCAAGGGCATGGTCCATTTACATGGGGGAAGGATGCTAAAAGTGCGGTCACAAACAGTGTGATTTTAGATGAAGTCGCCAAGATGAATCTTTTTGCCAAGCAATTGAACGAATTTGCTGAGCCATTGCCGCAGCGAATTTTAGATAAACATTACTTAAGAAAACATGGAAAGCATGCGTATTACGGACAAAAACCTTCAAGATAAAGAAAAGAGGGATATTTATGTTAACAAGTCTGAAAAAAGAGTTTTGGTTTATCGTTGGGTCACAGCATTTATATGGTGATGAAGCACTGCAAAAAGTAAAAGCAGATGCACAAAAGATGACGGATGCTTTAAATGAGAGCGGTTTACTTCCTTATCCAGTGATCTTGCAGGACCTGGCTGTCAGTGCCGATCAAATCACAAAGCTTATGAAAGAGGTCAATTATCGTGATGAAGTTGTCGGTGTGATGACGTGGATGCATACATTTTCTCCAGCAAAAATGTGGATACGCGGCACCAGTCTTTTGCAAAAGCCTCTTTTGCATCTTGCTACACAATATTATGAAAAGATTCCATGGGACACGATCGACATGGACTATATGAATCTCCATCAATCCGCACATGGAGACAGAGAATATGGCTATATCAATGCACGTTTAAATAAACAAAACCAAATTGTGACCGGTCATTGGTCTAAGCCGGAAGTGCAGCAGCAAATTGCGGATTGGATGGACGTTGCGGCTGCCTATCATGAGAGCTTTCACATCAAAGTAGCCCGGTTTGGTGACAACATGCGGCATGTGGCTGTGACAGAAGGCGATAAAATCGAAGCGCAGATTCAATTAGGATGGACCGTTGACTACTTTGGAATAGGCGATCTCGTCGAATATGTAAATGCAGTAGAAGACGAAGAGGTAGATGCATTATTTGCTGAGTATTTAACGCAATATGATGTGAATTATGGAAC
The DNA here is from genome assembly GCF_038593315.1 of Bacillus sp. FSL P2-0069. NCBI lineage: Bacteria > Bacillati > Bacillota > Bacilli > Caryophanales > Bacillaceae > Bacillus > Bacillus sp. FSL P2-0069. The sequence continues at coordinate 2,310,993 of NZ_CP151984.1, read as the reverse complement.
GTATTCAGTTGAAGAGTGGGAAAAAAGTGTCAAGGTGCAGGCGCGATATGAGATCGCCATCAAACGTTTCTTAGATGAAGGCGGCTATAATGCCTTTACAACAAACTTTGAAGACTTACATGGGATGAAGCAGCTGCCTGGACTTGCGGTACAGCGGCTGATGGCAAAGGGATACGGCTTTGCCGGGGAAGGTGATTGGAAAACGGCCGCACTTGACCGCTTATTAAAGGTGATGAGCCATCATCAATCCACTGGATTTATGGAGGACTACACGTATGAAATGACATCTGGGCAGGAAGCAGTACTGCAATCTCATATGCTGGAAGTAGATCCAGCGCTTGCCCATACAAAACCTGTCATTGTCGTATCTCCACTTGGAATCGGAAACCGGGAGGATCCAGCACGTCTTGTGTTTGATGGAAAAGCAGGCGAGGGTGTCGTTGTCTCTATAGCGGATTTTGGAACACATTTCAAATGGCTGATACAAGAAGTCGAAGCCTTTGAGCCGGAGGAAGCAGCACCTCATTTACCAGTTGCGCGTGTATTGTGGAAAATCAAACCGAATTTTCAGGATGGCGTCAAAGCATGGATTAAAGAAGGCGGGGGCCATCATACAGTCGTGTCTCTCAATTTAACGGTTGATCAAATTGTTCACTTTGCAAAGCTAGTCAATGCAGAATATGTGGTTTTATAGAAGGGGGAAAGGTCTTCTACTGGTTACAGTAGAAGCACCGGGATGAAATGAAAGCGGTTAATTAAGTGAGGGGGTCATCCACTTGGAGAAAAAAGTATCAAGCAAATTTATCTTCTTTTTCGGGTCCTTTGCAGGCATCTTATTTGGATATGATATTGGTATTATTGCAGGGGCAGAGGGACATATTCAGGAAGAATTTCAGCTCAGCCCATTATGGCTTGGAATCGTTGTCTCTTCATTAATGGGCGGGGCCATCATTGGCTCCATCTTAAGCGGTCTCTTAGGGGATAAATTTGGCCGCAGAAAACTCATTTTGGTCTCATCCGTGATCTTTTTTGTCGGGGCGATCGGATCAGCTGTCGCACCAGAAGAGATTTCACTCACCATCGCTCGAATCTTTTTAGGGACAGCAGTAGGAACAGCTTCATCTTTGGTTCCTGCTTACATGTCTGAAATCGCTCCTGCTAAAATCCGCGGGAAATTATCTGGGCTCAATCAGCTTATGATTGTAACTGGACTATTGCTCAGCTATATTGTTGCGTTTGTGTTTGAGTCCATCCCGGACAGCTGGCGCTGGATGCTGGGAAGTGCCGCTTTATTTGCGATCGTGCTTTATATTGGCATGCTGAAGCTTCCTGAATCTCCGAGATATTTGATTAAACACGGAATGGCTCATAAAGCACGGGAAGTATTAGGATCACTGCGTTCTTCCCGTGAAGAAATCGAATCAGAAATGCAGGAAATTTTAGAAGTCGCCAAAGAAGAACGCTCGGGGATTCGTGAATTGTTTCAAAAGAAATTCCGAATGGCTCTTTTCATTGGGGTTGGAATGGCAACCCTTCAGCAAATTCAAGGCGCGAACTCCATTGTCTATTATGCAACGAGTATCGCTCGGAATGTAGGTCTTGCGCCGCAGGTCGCCGCAGGTTTTACAGTCATTGTCGGTGTCATTTTCGTCGTCACGACCGTGATCTTTTTACAATTTGTTGACCGCTTCGACCGCCGAACGATTCTCACCGTAGGGGGATCGGGCATGGCCCTTTCTTTCTTTGCTCCAGCCGCATTAGGGGCACTTGGTGTTAGTGAAGGAATTTTAAACTGGGTGACATTGATTTCACTTTGCTGCTTTATTTTGTGCTATGCCTTCTCGTGGGCACCGATCACTTGGATCATCATCGGCGAAATCTTCCCGCTTTCTGTCAGAGGCATCGGAGCAGGTATCTCTTCTGCTTTTAACTGGACCGGATCATTAGCAGTTGGACTTGTTTTCCCTATTCTGGCTGATCAATTCAGCTTTGGGGTCATTTTCTCCTCATTCGGAGTCATCTGCTTAATCGGGCTGTTATTCACCCGATTTGTGCTAGTCGAGACAAAGGGAAGAAGCTTAGAGCAAATCGAAACCGATATGGCTGCACGTGTATAAATTTAAGAAAACCATCTATCCCATGTGGGTAGATGGTTTTTTACTCAAGCGTCTGTTTGAGCTCATTTGGCAGTAAATCAATCAATTGATCATAGGAAGACAAATCCAGCACTTCAAGCAGTGCGTAATATTTCGCGTAAATTTCACTCAGCTGATCAGGATGGTTTGTTTGATATTGATTCAGATGTAATTGAGTTAGTTCAAGTGCAATGTCTAGCTTGTTTCGTTCGAATGGCTGTGTCGTGTTGATCATATCGTTCACCTCTTATTTGATAATGAGTGGAAAAAATGCATTGAATAAAAAGAGCTGATGTTTTGTTTTCATGGATGACCTGTCTTCGTAAGATATCACTTGTATAATATGTTAAAATTGTCCTTTTGTAAAGATAGAGAAAACGAGGTCGATAGTGGATTTTTTTTAAAATAGACAAGCATCTAATCACGAAAGGTGCCTCTGACATACGATAGAGTGTAAGTGAAAGACAACTTGAAGGGGTGTTGAGATGAGCCGAAATCGATTAGATGATTTCTTCTTTGGACCTCGCAGAGGAAACCAAGGAGGAGACGAAACGGTTGTTTTCCCCACACGTCAAATTGTCAACACAAGAACGAATGAACAAACGATCAGAAAAATTCATCCAACGCATATCACAAACGTCAATAAAAACATCAAAAGAATCGAAAACTACTATCCGGTCACTGAATCGACTCACAACGAGTATATTGTAGAAGAATACGATTGCGGCAGTGATATCAAAAACCCTTGCTGCCGTCCGGTGAAGCGCTGTAAGTGGTAATGAAGGGGCATCCTTTTATGGGATGCCTTTTGTATGTCTAATGCTCCATTTCATTTAATTGTCCCTGATCCAGCTGGAAGAAACGATTTCCTAACTCTGAATAAAGGTAGCGCTGATGGCTTGTAAATAAAACACATCGATGAGAGAACTCTTTTTTTAATAAAGAAATCGATTGTATTTGAGAGGCTTCATCAAGAGAGGTAAAAGGCTCGTCAAGAATGATCAGCTCTGGAGATCTTGCCACCATACAATTAAAGAAAAGTTTATATCTCATGCCCAATGAATACTGTTTGACAGGCATTTTTAGGGCATGAGTTAAATCAAATGTATCACAAAGCGATAGAAAGGTCTCTTTGTATAAAACCTTTTCCGACTTTTTCATTTTCCATAAAGACTGGATAAGCTCCATATGCTCGAAACCAGTGAGCGCATCATAGACTAAAGGTTTATCTGGGATGTATGCTACCAGACTTTTATATTGAGCGGTTCCAGGGTGATGCTGCTCGTTAAGTAAAATCGTTTCTGATGCTGAAGGAAGCAGACCTGCGATGATCTTTAAAAGTGTCGATTTACCGCTGCCGTTCTTTCCAATAATACAAGCTCGATCACTTTCTTTCAGATCAAATGACACATGATCGAGAAGGGGAGAATTCTCTTCTGTTGTTTCATAGCGAAAAGATAGCTGAGACACTTGAAGTTTAGCCATTGATGAATCCTCCAATAACAAACGCAGTCGTCACAAGCATATACAAGATCACAGTTGCTAAGGCAGCTTTTTTTGATCCTTCAGCATAGTAAATAATTCCATCATAAAGGATCCGTAAAAGATATAAGTTGAATAAGAAGGAAACTATTTGAATCAAGAGAAAATAGTGATCTAATTGTAACACCATCACACAATAGATCGCTGCACTATTCACTAATAAAAGAAATGCATTATAAACCAAAATAACAAGATACATTTTGCGTAAAATAAAAGCTTTATGAAAAAAATACATATAAATAGAAGTTAGGACAGTACTGAGAAAATTTAAAATGAAATAAAGCGGGATTGTCAGCAAAAAGATAAAAACAATGCTGGCAAGTTGTTTCCCAGTGGATAAAGGTTCATCTACTAACAAATCAATAATAAAAAATGTTAAAAAGACAGTCGACACAAATAATGATAGTAAGACAAGGCCTACAATGGTTTTAATCGATTGATTCTGATTGAAAAATTGCTTAGGACGTAGAAGTAGCTCCATGGAACCAGATTCTCCTTTCTTCTATGGTAGATGTACATGGCTAACGTATTGCTCTAAAAGAGATGCCATGAATAAAAGAATGGCTGCTGCAAAAATCAATTGAAGCACAGTTAGGGTCAGTTTTTTTAATTCAATTGTTTCTCCTTTTATAAATCGATAGAGATAAATAAAAGGATAAGAGCTGACGATTGAAAACAGAATTAATCCAAGGACTTCTACGAAAGCATGAGGCAGGAGTCCTGTGAATAGCTGCTGCGCTTTGTGATTGACAATCAAATACTGAACGAGTTTGCCGATAATGTAGCCGTTGTAAAAAAGAATGCCTGCAGACATGATGCCGCCTGTAAAAGCTCCAATTCCTAATATCGCCATTCCAACTTGTAAATTGTTTAAGAAAATAGATAGAAAAAACATCTCTTCATCCTTTTTAAGATAAGGAATCTGATCATAAGGAAGAAGGCTTCCGATTAGCACAGCTGCAATAAAGATAGCAGCGTAGAGGTAACCGAGGCGTAGAATCAGTCTATTCTCCGATATAAAACATCTTATTTTTTTCAACATATTCAATCCCTTTATAGATGGTCTTGCGGCATAACACCCAGCAAATCACTGAAACGATCACAAAATATAAAGCAAACAGAACGCTTATGAGACTTGTAGAATGCTGCAAAATAGGTAGAAAAGAGGTCAAGATCATATAGTACATGAAAGGCAGCACGAGAAAATTCCTTGCAAAGGCCTGTCCTTTATCGATAACTTCTATTTCTTCATTGGTTGTCCCTATTTCATGCTCGTGAATAAAATTGAATTTTGTTGTGAATGGAAACAAATACAGCTGAATCAATGGAAAAATGTAAAAGCCAATCCCCAATGCCACCAATTGAATGAGCATCTGAACATCAAAAAGGTGATATACACTCATGATTGATAGATTAATGAAAAGTAGAAAGAGTGATGGTATAGAAAATAAACAATAAAATAACTGGATTTTTGATAAGAAAAACTGCATAAGAGATGTTTGAGAAAGCTCATAGAGCCAAATATTCTTTTTTTCAGCACTCAAAGAAAATATAGAAGGGGTCAGCATTCTCATTTCATATGTTTGATTAGCTAAAATCATCACATTTAATGTGAATAATATCTGAATTTGCAAAGCTTGATGATCAATAAGCGAGATCAAACCTGTCATAACCCCGACATAGAAGAAGGCTTCATATGACATGAACATATAATTAAAAAACTCTTTAGACAGCAGCCACCTTTTTTCTTTTAACACCTTAAGGTCTTTTTGAATCAACATATTCTTTTGAAACAGCGAGCCCTGAATTTTATCAAGTGCTTGAAAGTACCAATAATATAAATCTCTAAAATGTTTTGAGCTTGGATCATGCTCTTTCCCAGTCGGAATCCAGCGAACAGGGGTCTTAATGACGAGTGTTGCAGCTAATATCACCACGAAAAATGTGACAGGTGAAGTAAAAAGCGCTAGAAATTGTAGAAATACCGAATCCTGTGAAAATAAAGCATGATGGATTTGCTGAAGATTATTCTGATATAAAGACACCAAGTTGTTTGAAAGTGTAATCCAAAACGCATCTTCTGCAAGCGAAGAAATTGATTGAAAAAGTTGTCGGAAGGTGTGATAAAAAGGGAAAATAACGTTCGATATTAGAACCCTTCCGAATAAGAAGAAAAGTAAAGAGATGCTTGCGAAAAAAAGAACACGAATGATCCCAATTTTTTTTACGACAATGTTATAGATGTAAGCACCAAATATCTTATTGCTGACGATAAAAAGTAAGAAGCCTGTCAATATAACATTGAGATGCTTCAACCAAAATATCCAGTCATGTGTTTGAGCAATGAAATATTGAAAGAGAAAATAAATCAAATAAGTACTCAAGCTCGTAAATAGAAGCCATACCAACTCTGAAAATAAAAGCGTTTGAAAAAGGCGTCTCGCGGAAACAGGTGCAAGCTGTATTAACTCTTCAAAAGGAAGAATATGCGTTCTTCTATAAGATTCAATTCCTTTGACAATAGAGAAAAGGAACAAAAATATCACAAAAGCACTTTCCCATTCTATTTGATAGACCGAAGAGTAAAGATATGAAGAAATAACGAATACAATCAGGCATCCGAATAAAGTATCAAGAATGCAAGAAAATAATATGTATTGTTTAGAAGAAAACGATTTGAAAAATGAAACCCTGCGTATTATAAACTGAGCTAGATTTGAATATTGTTGTTTCATTCTAATTGATAGAAGTAGTGATAATAATGGATATAACATCTTCTCACCTGCATAAAAATTTAAATAGAAGGAGAACAAAGTCTCCTTCTATTGGGTCATAAAATTGAATTACCAAGCAATAACAGCTTTACGGCCTTTTTTCTTAATTTCGTTTTTAAGGTACTGACGAATTGTCTCTTTACCAGCCGCTGCAATGAGAGAAAGACCACCTGATCCTACAGCAGTTAAAATGGACACAATTGTTGTAACAGCCCCGCCCGCTTCAACCACGTTCAGAACAACAGCTGCAACACTGCCTGGAATACCAAATTCTTTTGCTAGATCAGCAACGGGCAGCATTTGTAGCGAGAAGGAAAAAAGAGCTAGCATAAGGAATCCTACTGCTAAAGCACCAAAAAGAACATGTAGTTTGATTTCATTTCTTGTTTCTGTCATATCAAATTCCTCCCTTTTTTGTATTTTTATTACTATTTTATCTTAAGATATCTTTTAGTTTATCGCAATCCTTTTTTTTCATTTTTTTCATGAATTAGTTATAGATTAATATAAAAAAGGTGAAAAGATAAGTGAGAAAAGAATCGTTTTTGCTAGAATAAAACACGTAAACATGATCTGAAATACCTTGTTTTCACAGGTGGGAAAGCGAGTCTAATTTGCATATAGGTAAAGAGATATGTGCAGAGGGACCAATATCCTTTGATCAAAATCTTCTTTCAAGATAAAATTGGAAGTATCCATCATTCTTTTGGAGGCGATTTTCTGAATATTCGATTGTTAACACCAGATGATGCTGAAGAATATGCAGCACTCAGACTAGAAGCACTGCGATTAAATCCAGAGGGTTTTGCGATGAGCTATGAGGAAGAGCGAATCAATATAGAGGATAAATATAAAGTGCGTTTTGCTTCGGCGAAATCTATGTGGACTTTTGGTGCTTTTCATCAAGGGCAGCTTGTGGGGGCAGTCACGCTCCTCCAAGAAACCTTGCAGAAGTTAAAACACCGAGCGAATCTGACAGCGATGTATGTAACACCTAGTGCCCGCGGAAAAGGAGCAAGCCAGGCCTTGATGACAAAAGCTCTTTCCTTTGCGCGAGAACGGGAGGATATCGAGCAAATGTATTTATCAGTGGTGACAACTAATCACTCAGCCAAACGCCTCTATCGCTCCGTTGGATTTGAGTCGTACGCTGTCGAAGAAAAAGCGCTAAAATGGACTGATACATATGCAGATGAGGAAAAAATGGTTTTATTTTTATCATAGTCTGGAGGAGATAGAAGTGGATCAACAGGCCATGCGTATCATATTAGCAGCAGGACCCAATAGTGAGCTGGAATCTTTTGCCCTGCGTGCAGCACTTGAAAACTTCGGCGTGAAAGTCGATATGCATTGGATTGGAAGACCGAATGATCTGATTCATGTGTTATCTGGTAGAGTTAGAGGGGAAATAGATTACCTTCTTTTATCGTTTCATGGTGAAGAAGGAGCATTTATCATGCCTGAATTAGGGGAAGATGTTTACGAAGATGAGGAGCCTAGAGATACTGCCTTTGGAGCGGATGGAATCAAGCGGTATGCCTCCTTAGAAGGAGTTCATGTCATCTCTACAGGCTGTACACTAGGAGAGAAAAATATAGCAGATGCTTTTTTAGAGGCAGGGGCTACATCTTATTCGGCGCCGGATGATTACATCGATGGGAATGCAGCATTTATCTTTGTACTGACCATGCTGTACGAGCTTATTAACAATACAAAGACAGTCAGAGCGGCATTTGATCGAGCGCGTTCCATTGATGAAGAAACGAAATTATTTCAACTATATATGCAAAAGTAATCAAAGGACTGAGAAATCAAGTCCTTTTTTTATTCCTCTCTAAAAATGTGTCGAAAATGTGACAATTGTGTGATTTGCAAACTAAAAAGGGGGCATGCAAAGTCTATCCTACAAACACACGTCATTCAGGCATGACGGCATCACGAGAGGAGAATCATTGTGTCAATTAAATGGAAAGTCAGTCTCGTCCTATGCGGACTTGCGATGATCATCGGAATCGCTGCGTTTTATCATAATCAGCAGGCAAGCGGGACAGAGAAGAAGAAGGTAGAACCAGATGCGAGCTATAAAGAAGTTGAGATTGTAACTCTCGTGAATGACGGGAGATACTTGAGATATGCTGTGAACTATCCTGTGTTTCATCAAAAAAAGCTAGATCAAGAGATGAAAAGATTTGCAGAAACAGCGATCGATAAATTCAAAACATCGTTTAGTGAAGCAAGTGATGTCGATGAAGATCATCGATACGAATTAAACATAGATTATGAGATTACTCATTATGCCAAACAAACTGCTGCGATCAAATTCAATACATATGAATGGAAAGGCGGAGTAAAAGGCACACATGAAACGAAGATATTCAATTTTGATTTCAAGAAACAGCAGTTTTTATCAATAGATGATCTATTTTTATCAAAGAAAAAAAGTCTGCAAAAACTGTCTCAAATGACATTTGAGGAGTTAAAAAAAGATCGCTCTCTTGCGGAAAACGAGTATTTGCTTAAACAAGGAACATCTCCTGAGGCAGAGCATTATCAGTATTTTGCCATCAAAGATCGTTTTATTGAATTCTACTTCCCAGCAGGGCAAATTGCACCAGACAAAAAAGGTCCTCAAGTGCTGGCGATTAAGAAAACACTGCTTAAAGGAATGTTAAAGCCAGAATACATTAATAAAGAAAAGAACAAAAACGAGAAAAAAGAACCGATCGCAAAAAGAAAGATCGTAAAACTGCCAAAACAGGGAATATTCAACCCAAATCAAAAAGCCATTGCCCTTACATTTGATGATGGACCAAATCCATCAACAACTTCAAAAATCTTAACAGCTTTAAAAGAAAACAAAGGACGCGCGACATTTTTTGTATTAGGAAGCAGGGTTCAATATTATCCCGATATGCTAGGTGAAATCAGAAAAGGTGGAAATGAAATCGGAAATCATTCCTATAACCACCCTTTACTCACAAGACTGCCATTAAAACAAGCCATCAAACAAGTAGAAGATACGCAGCAAATCATTGAAAAAGCAGGCGGGTTCACACCGACTCACTTTAGACCGCCATATGGTGGAACAAACGGGCAGATTAACGCGGCTGTCAACATGAAAGTTACGCTTTGGGATGTAGATCCCGAAGATTGGAAATATCGCAACAGCCAATACGTTTCCAACTACATTCTTACACATGCGTCTAGTGGAGAAACCGTCTTAATGCACGACATCTATGACACCTCTGCCAACGCGGCTGTCACGATCATCAAGGAATTGACCAAACAAGGATATCAATTACTAACAGTCTCGGAGCTTGAGCAGTGGAAGGAAGCACGGGCGAAAAAGGTGAATTGAATACGTAAAAAAGATGCGAGTCTTAATGGATTCGCATCTTTTTTAAAGCCAATTATGAGAATGAAGGGAAAATATGTTAAAGTGATTGTAGAAAGGGAGGGCTTCGAATGGTGTTGATGAGGTTGATCAGCATATATATGCTGACAGCGTTTAGTTTGGGATTTGTCGTAAACTATGTACCTGGTTTGATGCTGCCCATCTATATTCTTGCGATGATTGGGCTCATTTTATGTCTTGCTCATATTGCGCTTCATTATATTCGGCGAATTAGATATATGTTGTTTGATGAAAAACGATAAGATTTCTCCTATTGTAAACACCTCCTGCTAGTTGCATGAGGTGTTTTTTTCGGTTTTTGATGTTCTAACAGTTGGATGATTTTCTCGTTTGACGCTTTGAGTTGTCTCAAAAGAGAAACGATATTTCTTGTGAATCTTGTGAGTACAATAAGTAAAATGTTGATCATCCACATGCTCTGGCCTCCAATCGCTGACTACTAATACAGTATAATAAGAATGTATAAAATGAACAGTTCGTGCCATATATTCGGCAATTGAATGGAGAATGTTGAGGGGGATTTATTTGAAACGAGTAGACGTGGTTTCAGCTATTATTTATGATGAGGAAGGAAATCTATTAACAGTCAAGAATGTAAAGGGATATTGGGAACTTCCGGGCGGTGCTGTGGAAAAAGGTGAACACCTGCAGCAGGCTGTCATCCGTGAAGTAAAAGAAGAGACAGGGTATGTTGTCAAAGTAAATGAACTTCATTCGGTTCGAGAAGCGTTCTTTCAAGATAAAAAACATCATGCGCTTATCATTACGTTCTTTGCGGGAATCACCGGAGGAGAGATGAACATTCTAGATCCGGATCAGGATATTGAAGAAGTAAAATGGGTCAGCACTCAAACCTTTCAAAAGCTAAACCCAAAGCTATCTCACATGCTAAAATTAAACCAGCAAACACAAGCTTTTTATGATTTTGAGGGGAATAGAACAATTGGTTAAATCCAAATTGATATAGGCATGAAGGAGCGATATTGATGTTTTTATACTACGGGCCTACAGAAGCTCCAGTAGAAAATCCGGGAGAAGAATTCATGAAAAAGATCTTCTTTCAGGAGGGTGAAGAGTATTGGAAACAAGGTAACGGGGAATCTTCCATTGAGATAGAGGAAGATTGGGAATGCGAGACTCTAGTTTTCTTTTATACTGAGCCGTATGGATTCTTTATCATCAGATATCCAGATTGTTTAGTCCCTTTTCAAAAGGTAGAAAAGATCGAAACGATCGAGCATTTCATAGCAGGATCACCATTGCATGTGCCATCATGCAGCTATGTCGACCGTCATCAGGCTTATCAAATCGTCCAATACTTTTTGACGACAAAAACGGTACCTGATTTTGTTGATTGGGTTGAGTTGAGGAATATTGATTTTCAGCAAGATATGAAAGTTAAGGGAGCAAGATAAAAGTGTGTACAGATGAAAGAATACATAGGTTAGATGAGAGTATGCATGTACATGTAGGATATTATGAACAAGGTTGTGATTATGAAGGCGTGTTTTTTAAGAGTTTAGAAACAGGAAAATGGTTATTGTTTTTTGATCAAAAAAGTTACGGGTTGAATCTCTTAAAGAGTTATGAGGAATACAATCATTTAGGCTTATTCATTGGGGAATATCCCATTGAAGATGATCAAATCGAAGAGAAAGGTCAGCAATTATTTGAGTGCTTTTTAAAAGAAAATGGCATTGTGGAATAAATGAATGGATCTTTAACTGACCTTACTTTTCATAAGAATGTACTGATTTTAACTTTCTACCGATAAAATTAGCAGATACAGGTGTTAATTCTTTTTCTCTTGCCCAAACAGAAAGTTGACCGATATGGTGAATTTCGTGGGCAATTATATGATGTAATATTTCATTTTTAGTGTATTCATCTTCATCCCAAGGAACTGTTACTATTCGATCTTGTTTTTCATCTAAATGAAACTTTAAAATTTCAACGATTTCATGTCGTAAAGTAGATGAGAGAGTTTTTACCTTCGTCAGAGACTTGTAATCATCAAAATTCAATACCACGTCTTCTTTACCCTGAATAGCACGGAGCCAACTATATTCAACATCGATAATGTGAAAAAGAGTGTATAAAATACTCCCCACTCCACCTATGCGGTCTTGTAACAACTCTTCTGTTGTTAGTTGATGACACCAGTTAACCCATTCGTCTCTAACCTGCCAGTTGTACTCAAAAAACTTAATCATTATGATCACTCCAAAGTTAAATTGTTTCTTTAAGTACTGCTATTTCTTAAAGATATTCTTGTAGAATTAAACGACACAATGTACATGATCTGGTGTCAGTTTAGAACCAATCATACTATCAACCTTGTTTTCATAACATGACCCTTGGAAACTGTTACGTTTATAGGGTCTCTTGCAGCAAGTTGTTCTTTTGGGTAAGCGGTAGTTTATCAATGTGTTTTAACAAATTACTAAACGCCTTCCTCATACTTCTAATATCCCGAATGTTTGTTCCTGTATTGATTATACTAAGCTTTCTGACAGGTATCAAATATCAACATTTACTTTTAACAGAGCCTTTTTCTCTTCAAAAAAATTGATTAGCAAGAATACACGAAGCATCATATTTTATTTTTTCGTATTTAAATTTTTTAAGCATTAATGCAGAATACAATACTTATATGCAAATCGCTTTGCCATCATTTCCTGCAGTACTCTAAATAGTGGAGCATAATAAATTGATTTCCTTCATGCCTTAGTTCATGACCAAAATCTTGCCATTGTTCTTGAGGGCTAAGGCGGCAGCTATTATCAAAAGAAATGCAGAGTGACAGTAGCTTAGCGCCGAAATAAAAAACAGACCTCATGAGGTCTGTTTTTGTTAGAAGTTAGGAAAATTCATTTTCACTTCCCCTTCTCCCGCTTTCGTTTCTCCTTCTCCGCCCGGTAAAACTCATGAAACATCTTCATAAGCGCGCGCTTCTCAATACGAGACACATAGCTACGCGATATCCCAAGCTCTTTGGCTATTTCCCGCTGCGTTTTTTCTTTTTTTAAATCAAGGCCGAACCGGCCGACGATCACTTCTTTTTCTCGGCCGTCGAGAATATCGATATACTCCTTTACTTTTTCTAGCTCCATGTTGAGCTGAATGGTATCGATCACATCTTCATTTTCGGATTTTAAGACATCAATTAATGAAATTTCGTTGCCTTCTTTATCCTGACCGATGGGGTCATGCAAGGAGACATCCTTTTTTGTTTTTTTGAGCGCGCGTAAGTGCATGAGAATTTCATTTTCAATACACCGCGCCGCATACGTTGCCAGCTTTGTTCCTTTTCCAGAGGAATAGCTTTCGATGGCTTTAATGAGTCCGATCGTCCCGATGGAGATGAGGTCTTCAGCGTCTTCCCCGGTATTTTCAAATTTCTTTACAATATGGGCGACGAGCCGAAGGTTATGTTCAATCAGCATGTTTCTTGCGTGTTCATCGCCCTGTGCCATGAGGGCTAAGTATTTTTTTTCATCATCTCCCGAAAGGGGCTGTGGAAAGGCATTGTTTTTGACATAGGACACTAAAAACACCAATTCTTTGACCATCAATCCCATCGCTGTAAATACTCCTGCCACGATTTTCACCTCCACCATGTTTAGGCCGCTGCCTATATCCTCAAATGTATGTGAAGGAGGGATTGTCTGTGTCTGTACGATGAAAAAATCATCTTTTTCAAAAAAATCGTGCTTCTGTTCGTCTCTTTTTTATGTTTGCGGTTTCTTTGCGGTGCTTGGCGGTCAAGAAGCGTGCTAAAATATGTAATATTAGACCGAAAAGGAAGGGGTAATTTCGGAACATGGGGAAGGTTCTATCTTCACATGTAGGTATGAAAATTAATGAATGGTATCGAATGATACGGCAGTTCAGTGTTCCAGATGCGGAAATCTTGAAAGCGGAAGTTGAAGCGGAAATTGAACAGATGGAAGAGGACCAGCATTTACTGATTTATTATCAGCTCATGTGTTTTCGGCACCAAATCATGCTTGACTATATACACCCTTCAAAATATCAACCTTTCTCAGTATCTAATCTAGTCGATAAAATCGAAAATTCCAACCATGAGTTATCTGATATGCTGCATTATTACCATGCATTTTTTCGTGGCATGCATGAATTTAGTCAAAAAGAATATTTAGAAGCCGTCAAATATTATCGAGTCGCAGAAAAGCAGCTGTCTATGGTATTTGATGATATTGAGCAGGCAGAGTTTCATTTTAAAGTGGCAGAAGCCTACTATATAATGAAACAAACACATGTCTCCATGCACCATATTTTAAAGGCGCTGGAAATATACGATCAGCATGATGCGTATACCATTCGCATCATTCAATGTCTCTTTGTCATCTCAGGAAATTATCAAGATTTAAAACGAAAAGACCGGGCACTGCCTCATTTAAAAAAGGCAAAACAGCTCGCATCTCAAATTGATCACCCGCGCATATACAGTTCAGCGCTCTATAATTTAGGAAAATGTTATGGCGAGCTTGGCTATAGAGAGGAAGCGGAACGATATTTAACGGAATCCGCTGATCTTGCCCGCAAAGAGCTGCTCCCAACGCTTCCGCATACGCTCTATACGCTGGCGAAGCTGCTTTTTAGACAGAATGAACAGGCGGATGCCCTGCGCATATTAGAAGCTGGGAAATTGGCCGCAAAGAAGCATGAAGACCAGCTGTTCTGTCATATGTTTGAGTATCTGGATGCTTTATATGTTCAGGAAATCAATGAAGACCAACTACAAAAAACCATTGATTATTTGGAAAAACTTAGCCTATACTCTTATATAGAGGATATCTCACTAGAAATTGCGACAGCCTTAGAAGCCTCTCAACAATACAAAAAGTCCAACCAGTATTATCAGAAATTATTATGGGCTCAAAATCAAATCCAAGAAGGAGAGTGTCTGTATGAATTCTAAGCAACGTTCGACAGTTGAAGAGAGAAACCAAACGTGAAACAAAGAGCGGGCCAATATGGCCGGCTTTTTTTATTTGAAAAAGAAGCCGGATATCACCATGAAGCTTGCATGAATTGATGAGAAAGCGGGCAATTTATCGGTAATGATGTTCGGTGGAGGAGGCGGTCGAATGAGAGGGCTGCATATCTTGATGTGTATATGGCTGCTATGTGCTATTATTCCTAATAAAATAGAGGCACGTACATTAAAACGAGTGGATCTTGAAAAAACGGGACGTGCCTTTTGGGATGTGAGAGCGGAACGGAAAAAGATTGCGATCACCTTTGATGATGGACCTCATCCAGTGTATACAAATCAAATATTGGATGTGCTGAAGGAGCATCAAGTGAATGCAAGCTTTTTTGTGATAGGGAGCCGAATTCATACATATCCAATGATCGCAGAACGGATTGTGGACGAAGGGAATGAACTCGGCAATCATACGATGAATCATACGTATTTTGACCTTTTGTCGTCAAAGGAGATCAAGCGGGAATTAAAAGAATCAGCGGCTCATATCGCTTCACTCCAGCCTGGCGGTCCCTTATTATTTCGCCCTCCTGGTGGACGCTTAACAATGAAATCATTCCGCATTCTATCAAAGCAAGGGTACGATGTGGTCATGTGGTCCTTTACGCAAGATCCGAAGGACTGGTCAAGACCAGGCGCACGTAAAATTGCAAGCCGAATCATTGATCATATTCAAGGCGGCGATATCATCCTTTTACATGATGGCGGAGGAAATCGCAAGCAAACGGTAGAAGCATTGAAACAAGTGATTCCTGAGTTGAAGAAGAGGGGCTATGAATTTGTAAAAGTAAGTGAACTGCTGCACCATGATAAAGCATATATGCCTGTTCAGCTGCAATAGACAGCATTCGTCAAAAACATTCATTCATTGAAACCAAAAGTCTTGTCGTTTACTATATGAAGAGGGCTTTTGGAGGTGAATGTTGTGAAGAAATATGTTTTCCTTTTCATCCTATTATGTGTTGCTGCTGGATGCTCAAAGCCAGTACAAGAAAGCGTCATTGCATTTGGTGACAGCAATACAAGAGGATCAAACTGGGACTTTCGAGATTATCCAACATCTGAAAAATGGGTGAATCTCATGAAAAACGTCGAGCGCGGCCAAATTCAAGTGAAGAATGCAGGCATTGGCGGGCAGACGACTGAAGACGCGAAACTTCGCTTTGAGCAGGATATTTTAAAACAGAAACCAACTTACGTCCTCATCATGTTCGGTACGAATGATGCGGCGATTTTAGACGGGAAACATCCCCGAGTGACGAAAAAACGGTTTAAAGAAAATTTAACCTACTTCATTTCTGAAAGTAGAAAAGAAGGCATTACCCCGATTCTCATGACCTGTGTGCCTGTTGTAGAAGGCGGGAAAAAGGGCTTGTATTATTACTCCAGATATAAGTCATCTTATTTTGCCGGGAGAGGCGGGGCAAGAGCCTGGCAAAACTCTTATAATGATATCACAAGAGAAGTAGCGAAGGATGAGCAGGTGCCGCTTGTCGACAACTGGAAAGCTTTCATCCGAGAAGCTGGAGAAGATAGTGATCATGCCCTGATTCAGTCTGGCTTGATCGACCCTTCTGGCAATCATATGACACCAAAAGGGGCGAGAATTATTTATAACGAAATCAAAGAGCGTGACGTCATCAAACATTTTTAAATGATGGCCATCTGCCTAAACAAGACCATCCATCCAGCATAGTCTAACAGTATATCTTCCTAGAAGGAGGTAACTGATATGTGGGGATGTCCTTATCCTTACCCTGCGTGTTCGCCTTATCCAGCACAAGGAGCAGGAATCGGTTACGCTTTTCTTGTTGTGTTCCTTGTGGTCATTTTAGTCGTAGGCGGAGGGTTATGGTTTTGGAATGAACAGCCTTGCAATTAAGACACCTCTTCTTTCATCAGAAGGGGTGTTTTTTACGGAAAATAGTAGTAAGCCTATAGCGCAAGTGATATAATATCAGTCACCTGAGTTTAAAAAAGGAGAGTGCTCGGGAGGCATGGTTCCTGTGATATGGAATTAAGAGGAAACAGAGAGCATATGCCCGAGCGAACGTCTTTTCATTTCTGTCTCAATTAATTCAATGAAGTCGCGATTTAAGTTCATTTCATTTGCTTTATAATACGATTCTATAA
This sequence comes from Bacillus sp. FSL P2-0069, assembly GCF_038593315.1. Classification (NCBI taxonomy): domain Bacteria; kingdom Bacillati; phylum Bacillota; class Bacilli; order Caryophanales; family Bacillaceae; genus Bacillus; species Bacillus sp. FSL P2-0069. The sequence goes on along the minus strand of NZ_CP151984.1, from coordinate 2,293,980 downwards.
GTAAATCATCTGACAGCTTTTTCATACTAGAAACCCATATGATGGGAAAAACACCTCCCCTGAAAAAGTTGGCATAAAATTTGAGGAAAAGACATATCATCATAGGTTGATCGACTGTCTTTGAAGTACCTTTAATCTACCATGAATGGGAAACAAGAACAATCGTTCTGTTATCCACATGGTTAAGTGGATAACTTGTGGGTAGAGTGTTTATAATTGAATGAAAGCGTGATGAAATATAGGTGGATAATGTGTGTAAAATTATCCACACCTGTTGAAGGTCCTCGTCATATGTCGAAAACTTTTTCATTGTATTCGATAGACAGACAAATTGTGATTTGATTCGACACAATCGCTGAAAACCAATGGAAGAAAGGGTGCAAATTGTGCTAAAGAAGTATTTCTTACCGGATGAATTTGTGAAAAGTATTTTCCACATTTCACCGCAAAAATTAAAAGAACGAAATGTAAAAGGAATTATTACCGATCTAGATAACACACTAGTAGAATGGGACCGTCCAAGTGCGACACCGCGCTTAATTGAATGGTTTCAAGAAATGAAAGATCACGGGATACAAGTGACGATTGTATCGAACAATAATGAAAAAAGGGTCAAGCTTTTTTCTGAACCGGTTCATATCCCGTTTATTTATAAAGCGAGAAAGCCTATGGGAAGAGCCTTTAATAAGGCAGTCGCTGATATGCAGTTGAAAAAAGAAGATGTGGTTGTCATTGGGGATCAGCTCATGACAGATGTTCTTGGCGGGAATCGTCATGGCTTCCATACGATTTTGGTCGTTCCTGTTGCTGCCTCGGACGGATTTTTCACAAAGTTTAACAGGCAGATTGAACGCAGAATTTTAGGAGCCTTAAAGCGTAAGGGCCACATTCAGTGGGAGGAAGAGTAATAATGGAAAAGGTTGTTTGTATTGGCTGCGGTGTAGCCATTCAGACGGAAGATAAAGATCAATTAGGATATGCGCCGGCAGCATCTCTATTGAAAGAAGATGTGATCTGTCAGCGCTGTTTTAGGTTAAAGAACTACAATGAGATTCAAGATGTTTCTTTAACAGAAGACGACTTTTTAAATATATTGCACAGCATTGGAGAGACAAATTCTCTCATTGTGAAGGTCGTTGATATTTTTGACTTTAACGGAAGCTGGATCAACGGGCTGAGCCGTATTGTCGGCGGTAATCCGATTTTACTTGTCGGCAACAAAGTGGATATTTTACCGAAATCCGTGAAAAAAGATCGTCTGATTCATTGGATGGAACGGGAAGCAAAGGAAAACGGATTAAACCCTATCGATGTTTTCTTGATCAGTGCAAGCAGAGGCCAGGGTGTGCCTGAGGTGATGGAAGCGATCGATCATTACCGCGAGGGAAGAAATGTCTATGTCGTCGGCTGTACGAATGTTGGAAAATCAACATTTATCAATCGAATCATCAAAGAAGTATCTGGCGAAGAGAACGTCATTACTACATCCCAATATCCAGGTACTACACTTGATGCGATTGAAATCCCGCTTGATGACGGGTCTGCTTTATTCGATACGCCGGGCATCATCAACCGCCATCAAATGGCGCACTATGTCAGCAAAAATGACTTAAAGATTTTAACGCCGAAAAAAGAATTGAAACCGAGAACGTTCCAATTAAACGAAGCACAAACGCTTTATTTTGGCGGACTGGCTCGATTTGATTACGTAAAAGGCGGCAGAACATCATTTGTCTGCTATATGCCAAATGAGCTGAACATTCACCGGACAAAGCTGGAGAACGCAGATGATTTATATGAAAAACATGCAGGGGAACTGCTGTCACCGCCATCAAAAGAGGGAATGGAAGATTTCCCGCCGCTCGTTCCGCATACTTTTACCATTGATCAGCCAAAAATGGACATCGTCTTTTCAGGTTTAGGCTGGGTTACTGCAAATGATGCGGGCAAGCAAGTCAAAGTTTATGCGCCAAAAGGCGTTCATGTGTTTATGAGACGTTCGTTAATTTAAATGTTAAAAGGGGGAGAGACCTTGAAACCTTTATACGGAGTAATCGGTAACCCTGTTGGCCACTCAATGTCTCCGGATATTCATAATGCAGCACTAAAGGACGCTGGAATTGATGGACATTATCATGGCTTTCAAGTAGAAAATGATGACCTGAAAGATGCGATTAGCGGCATGAAGGCATTAGGAATCAGCGGCATTAACGTCACTGTTCCGCACAAGGTAGAAATCATGAAGTACCTTGACAAAATTGATGTGACGGCTGAACGCCTCGGTGCCGTCAATACGGTGCGGCTCGAAGGGGATCAGCTCGTTGGATACAATACAGATGGAGAAGGCTTTCTTCATTCATTGCTTGAAGCCTTGGATCAGCCGTTATCAGAGCTGTCATTTCTCTTGATTGGTGCTGGCGGAGCGGCAAGAGCGATTTATACGACAATTGCTCAGTATGCACCGAAGAGCTTTGATATTACGAACCGCACCATTGAAAAAGCTGAAGCTTTAATTGAAAGTGCAGAGGGAAAAATCACATCTCAAGCAATCACATTAAATGCAGCAGAAGAGCGGCTTGGGGAATATGATGTCATCATCCATACGACCTCGATCGGCATGTATCCGAATGTTGAAGAAACCCCGATTTCTTTAGCGAACGCAAAAAAAACAGCGGTCGTTTGTGATATTGTGTATAATCCAATAGAAACAAAACTGCTCAGTGAAGCAGCAGGTTTAGGCTTGAAAACAGTGGATGGGGTTGGCATGTTTGTTGGACAAGCAGTAAGAGCCTTTGAACTGTGGACAGGCATTACGCCTGATGCCGGAAAAATGAAGTCAATTGTCATAGAGAAATTAGGAGGAACACCATGTTAAAAGGTAAGCAAAAACGTTTTTTACGTGCACAAGCACATCATTTATCACCTATTTTTCAAGTTGGAAAAGGCGGGGTAAATGACAATATGGTCAAGCAAATTTCCGAGGCGCTTGAAGCAAGAGAACTGTTAAAGGTCAGCGTATTGCAAAATTGCGACGAGGACAAAACGGAAGTTGCGAAAGCACTTGTCAAAGGTGCAAAGGCTGAACTCGTTCAAACGATCGGAAATGTGATTGTCCTTTACAAAGAATCTAAGGAAAATAAACAAATTAAGCTGCCGTAAAGGTGGATACGATATGAAAAAAATAGGGTTGTTCGGCGGTACGTTTGATCCTCCCCATAACGGGCATTTGCTGATGGCAAGTGAAGTGCGAATTCAAGTGGGGCTTGATGAAATTTGGTTTATCCCAAACCATATGCCTCCTCATAAAACTGGACGGAAACGAGCAGATAGTCATCACCGGATAAAAATGGTGGAGGCGGCGATTCAATCAAATCCATATTTTCGGCTCGAGCTCATTGAAATGGAGCGGGAGGGTCCGTCTTATACGGTAGATACAGTCGATCTGTTAAAGAAGCGTCATCCAGAAGATCAGTTCTTTTTTATGATAGGAGCGGACATGGTCGAGTATTTGCCAAAATGGCACCGGATCGATGATTTGCTTCAAATGATCACCTTTATTGGGATGAAAAGGCCGGGTTACGTTGGAAGTACGGGATATCCTCTTTTGTTTGCAGATGTTCCAGCTTTTGATGTATCATCGACATTGATTAGGCAGCGAATAGAGCAGGGGAACCCTGTCGATTATTTGATTCCGAAAGCTGTTGAGCGTTATATAAAGGAGCATCATTTATATGAATCGTGAAGAAGCATTGAACTGTGTCAAAGAGCAGTTAACAGAGCATAGATATACACATACACTCGGAGTCATGGAGACAGCCATTTCATTAGCGGAACGGTTCGGTGCAGATGTGAAAAAAGCAGAGATCGCCGCTATTTTTCATGATTATGCGAAATTTAGGCCAAAAGAAGAAATGAAGGGGATTATCCAAAAAGAACAGATGAACCCTTTATTGCTTGAATATTCGCCCGAGCTTTGGCACGCCCCGGTTGGTGCCTATTTGGTCAAAAAAGAAGCTGGAATTGACGATCAAGATGTGTTAACAGCTATTGAATTTCATACTTCCGGCAGACCAGACATGACTTTACTTGAAAAAGTCATTTATGTCGCAGATTATATTGAACCAGGACGTCATTTCCCTGGTGTCGAAGAAGTAAGGGAGTTAGCAGAAAATGATCTAGATCGTGCACTGATCCAATCATTAAAAAACACCATCAGTTTTCTAATGAAAAAGAATCAGCCAGTCTTTCCAGATACGCTTGCTACTTACAACTCGCTTGTGCATAAGAACAACTAAGGAGGAATTTTGGATGGATTCATCATCAATTTTAAACGTCGCAGCAGGAGCATGCGATGATAAACGGGCTGAGGATATTATTGCCCTTAATATGCAAGGAATCTCACTTGTTGCAGATTATTTTCTCATTTGTCACGGGAATTCTGATAAACAAGTGCAAGCCATTGCAAGAGAAGTAAAACATCTTGCAGAGGAAAGCGGAATCGAAGTGAAGAAGATGGAAGGCTTTGATGAAGCAAGATGGGTATTGATTGACCTAGGTGATGTCATTGCCCATGTGTTCCACAAAGAAGAAAGAGGATACTACAATCTAGAAAAGCTATGGGGAGATGCGCCGAGAGAAACGCTTTCACTTGGCATTAACTCATGATTTATCAAGGGTTTGCAGGTGTGTATGACGAGCTCATGACACATGCACCTTATGATGAATGGGTTCAGTGGATCCAGCAGTATATGAAGCCGAATGCTGCCATCATCGATGTAGGCTGTGGAACTGGAGAGATTTCTCTTCGATTAGCTGAAAAGGGCCACAAGGTCACAGGAATTGACCTCAGTGAAGAAATGCTGGCCTTTGCGCAGCAAAAAGCGCAGGCGAAAAAGCAGTCGATTCAATTTTTACATCAAGATATGAGAGAGGTTACGGGCTTTGAACAAGCCTTCCAGGCAGCCGTTATTTGCTGTGATTCCTTGAATTACTTAAAAAACGAAAATGACGTCAAAAAAACCTTTAAAAACATGTTTCAGCTTTTAGAGGCAGATGGGGTTTTACTTTTTGATGTTCATACGCCTTATAAAATGGAAGAGGTATTCCCAGGTTCGACTTATGCAGATCAAGATGAAGAGATCAGCTATATTTGGCAGAGTGATAAAGGGGATGACATGTATTCGGTCATACATGATTTAAGCTTTTTTGTAAAAGACGGAGACATGTATCAGCGTTATGATGAGACACATGAACAGCGCACATTTCCATTTGAAGTATATGCAGCGTTCCTTGAGTCCGCTGGCTTTGAACAAATAGAAGTGACTGCTGATTTTACAAATGAAGCCCCCGGTGAATTCGCCGAAAGATATTTCATCTCAGCTAAGAAACCAAAAACCATCGTTTAATAGAACGATGGTTTTTTAAAACCCTTTTTTCGCTTATTGCAAAGGTGATTAATTTCTGCGATCATCAGTGAACACACTTGGCGGATATTGATGCGCAACTGCTTCTAGATCTTCATCGAATTTTTTATGGGTATTTTGAAAGAGAAGGTGAAACATATCTTGCACACCTGCTTCAAGTGCTTTAATGCCTTCACCAGTGACGCCGCCTTTCACACATACTTTGTCTTGCAGTGTCGGAAGGGTATAGACTCTTTTTTCAATCAAACGGCCAAGACCAACAAGCATATCCTCTGATAAGGTGGTGGCTTCTTCTTTAGAAATATCCGTTTCTTCTACGGCTGCTTCAATCATTTTCTGAACGAGAAAACTGATAAAAGCAGGTCCGCAGCTGACAATATCGGAAGCCGCTCTTGTAATTGAATGATGGATCTCGATAGGTGTTGAAATGCACGAAGCTAACTGTCTTAACGCAGTTTTTGTCCCGGCATTGCATGATGAACCAAAAGTTAAAAGTGATGCGCCTGATAAAGCGCGGTTTGTAATGCTTGGAATCAGCCTGGCTGTTTGACAAGGAACGATATCCTGAAGCTGTTCAGGATGAACCGGACTTGTAATGATGACAACGGTTTGCTGCTCCGTTAAAAGAGGGCTCAGCTCTTTTAAAAGTGGATAAATATCAAGTGGTTTGACACAAACAAAAATGAAATCTTTATTCGTGACAGCCCCTGAAAGCTGTTTCGTTACTTCAAGCTCTGGATGGTTCTTTTTTATATTGAACGCTTTTTCAATGGTTCGGTTTGTAATGGTGATCGATGAGGGATTGACTGCCTTTGATTCAATAAATGCCTCAGTAAGTATGGTACCCATGTTTCCTGTACCGATTAACCCTATATTCAAACGTTCTCCCTCCTTAGACGCATAGGATCTGTTATCTTCTAAACAGTATGTTGAGCAGTAGAAAAATATGATTGAAAGAAGCGTGAGTAAGTGAAACGATTCATTTCATTAAAAAAATACAGTCTTTATATCGCCGCTGGACTCATAGTCGTGATCATCTTCAGTTTCTTCTTTTTCACTGGAAGAGGAGAGGGCAGCAAAGAGCCAAGTGTATTGAAGGAAAATAAAGACATACAAGTCACATTAGAAGACAAACAAGAAAAGACAGAAAAAGAGCCATCGACGATTTTTGTAGAGGTCAAAGGAGCTGTAAGGAAGCCAGGTGTTTATACGTTTCAATCTGATGCTCGGGTAGAGGAAGCGATTCAAAGGGCAGGAGGCTTTACCAGCAAAGCAGACTCGATTGAAATCAACCAAGCAGCTAAATTAGAGGATAGTATGATGATTTATGTTCGGAAGCAGGGGGAAGCGGAAAGAGAGACGCAAACAGCATCAGCTGACGCATCAACGGGCGTTGAAAAGAGTGAGGGTGTGAATGTCAATCAGGCCGATGCAGCCGAATTGCAAACCATTAACGGCATAGGACCAGCTAAAGCCGAAGCTATCATTACGTATAGAGAGGAACACGGAGAATTTCAACAAATTGAAGACTTGCGGAACATTTCAGGTTTTGGGGAAAAGACGATTGAACGGCTGAAAAGTCAATTGACCGTGAAGTAGAATTGACGTTAGAGAAGAAAGGCATGTACACTTAATATCAACCATCATTCTGGAGGGATCAGCTCGTGGAAAGAATTTCATGGAATCAATATTTTATGGCACAAAGCCATTTGCTTGCTTTACGAAGCACCTGTGAGCGGTTAGCTGTTGGGGCGACCATCGTAAGGGACAAGCGCATCATAGCAGGGGGGTACAATGGCTCCATTGCCGGTGATGTGCATTGTGCGGATGTAGGGTGCTATGTCATTGATCATCACTGTGTTCGCACCATCCATGCGGAAATGAATGCTATTTTACAATGTGCCAAATTTGGTGCACCTACAGCTGATGCTGAAATATATGTCACACATTTTCCTTGTTTACAGTGCTGTAAAGCCATCATTCAAGCGGGCATACGAACAGTGTACTATGCAAAGGATTATAAAAATCATCCATATGCCATTGATTTATTCGAGCAGGCGGGTGTTCAAACAGAGCAAGTTGAATTAGATGAAATGATCATCGACTTAAAAAATCAAGAAAAATTGGCCTTTGTTGCAGATTTAATTGGGAAGCTGAGTGAATCAGGACTTAGCGAAACAGAAATTCGCGATATGCATGAGAAGGCGAATCAATTATTTACTTCCTATGTTTAAATATTTGCCGTTTGGGGCAATTTCAGCAGCTGTTGGAATTGCTCTGGCTGCATATCATCTTCATATGTATTTCCTTCTCTTTCTTCTCATCATATTACTTCTCAGCCTACTGAAAAAAATGCCTCAGCTCTTTTTAATGGTCAGCCTATGCGGTGCTGTCTATATACTCATTTTTATGATTCATGAGTCTCTTGAAACAGATCAACCCGTACTAGAAAAATTCCTATCTGGTTCCGTTGTGATTGAAAGTATTCCGAAAACAGATGGCAATCGTTTTTCAGCGACTGTTTCAACAGCACATGAACAACTAGCCACTTTTTATACAATTCAAACAGAGCGTGAAAAAGAGGCATTAAAAGAGATAGAACCTGGTATGAGCTGTCACATGACAGGTGATGTTCGTCCAGCAAAGCACGCAACCATTCCTAACGGGTTTCAATACGATCAATTTTTAAAATCAAAAGGCATTGACGCCATTTTTCTGCCACAGTCGATCAAAAACTGTACAAAAAAAGACAGTTCTCCCTATTATCTTCAAGTGATAAGGCAAAAGGGTTTGAAATTTTTAGAAGATCATGTGCCTAAACACTCTGTTGGCATTGTACAGGCACTTATTTTTGGTGATCGTGAGTTGATAGACCCTGACACATTAAGAGATTATCAAATGCTTGGCATTATTCATTTACTAGCGATCTCAGGATTGCATGTACAAACGCTTCTTGCGTGTTTATTTTGGTGCCTCCTTCGTGCGGGCGTGACAAGAGAGACAGCACGTATTCTTCTATTATGCTTTCTTCCTATTTATGCTTGTTTGACAGGTGCTGCACCATCTGTTTTAAGAGCTTGTCTCATGGCAGGAATCTATTTAGTGATGACTAGTCTACCAAAAGAAATGAAACAGCCTTCTGCTGTGGTATTAAGTGCAACGTTTTTACTCTTACTAGCAATTCATCCTCTTTATTTATTTGATATTGGATTTCAGCTTTCATTCGTGGTCACGTTTTTTATTTTGTTATCGACTAGGATTTTATCAAAAGCAAAAAGTTCAGTCATGCAATTATTCCTGATTTCCTTTATTGCACAGCTTGCTTCACTTCCTGTTCTTTTATATCATTTTCATCAATTCTCTTTACTGAGCGTACCTTTGAACATGATATTTGTTCCTTTATATACGACGGTCGTTATGCCGCTATCCTTACTCTTTTTTATTCTCACTACCATTTATCTTCCGCTTGGACAAACATTGTTTCAGTTGCTTGATTCGGTGATTCAGCTTAGTCATCAATTGTCAGCCTATATGGCTGTTTTTGATGAATTCAACTTGATTTTTATGAAGTCTGCTTGGTGGCATATTCTTCTTGAGGTGAGCGCCTTAATTGTTCTGTTATTTGTGATGGAGTGCAAAACTTCTGTGAAATCCTATGCACTGCCGATCCTTTTTCTTATTGGTGTCTTGAGTACACACTATTTCACCCCGAATTTTTTCGAAAAAGGGGAAGTGACGATGCTGGATGTAGGACAGGGGGATAGTTTGTTTATTCAGCTGCCCTATCGAAAAGGGCACTTGCTTGTGGATACAGGAGGCAGACTTTCTTTTGAAGAAGAACCGTGGAAAAAAAGACGGAAAGTGTCTACGATCGGTGATCAAACGCTGATCCCGTTTCTGCACTCTAAAGGTATAGCGAAACTAGATGTCCTTATTCTTACACATGCGGATCAAGACCATATGGGAGAAGCAGCTCGTTTAATCAAACGAAATAAAGTAAAGCGGCTGGCTATTCCGAAAGGCTTTGCACGGAGTCCAGAGGATGCGGAGCTGTTAAAAGAAGCAGCTGATCAAGGGATCATGATTGATGAATTAGAGAGAGGAGATCAGCTTCAGATTGGAGAGCAAATATTTAAGGTCCTTCATCCATCGGGTGATCTTGTAACAACTAAGAATAATGATTCACTCGTTTTGACATTTACTCTAGGCGGGAAGCGGTTTATGCTCACTGGAGATCTTGAACAAGAAGGGGAGCGAGACATGATAGAAGCCTTTCCTCATCTGCGGGCAGATATCTTAAAGGTTGGACATCACGGGAGTAAAGGGTCAACAAGCGAAGAATGGCTTCAGCATCTCAAGCCCTCACATGCACTCATTTCAGCAGGTGAACGCAATCGTTATCAGCATCCACATCAGGAAGTATTGAAAAAATTAAAGGATCAACAAATGAAAGTGTATCGGACAGATATCGATGGGAGCGTGACGTATGAATTTCTCGATGAGCAAGGAACGTTTTACACTCATCCTCCATATGATATCTTACAAAATCAATAAAAAAACTGCCAAAACGGCAGTCATGTAACCTTCATGAAGTTAAGATCCAACGAGGTGTATAATGGTTGCCAAAATAAACATTGAGGCGAAAAATCCGAATGTGACGATAAAACCAACGGCTGAGTCGGTCACATCATTCCGCTTGCTTTGAACATTTTTTTCAAATTCATTCATTTTCATCCCTCCTGGCTAATTTTAGTATACTTGAACTCATTTGGAATTGCTAGAAGGTAAAGTAACCGTTTTCCATTTTATGATCATTTTATGAATATCGTCTGACAGCAGGCTGACCCGGGAGCTTGCGCCGGACGTTTACTATAAATGAGGAGGCGGCACTTTCAGCTTCCTCTTTACTAATGTCTTCACACACTTTAGGATAGAGGAGGAAGTGAAAGAGAGGGAGTCAATTGATGGTCTTTGATGTATGGAATAATTTAAAACGAGGGGATATCCATCCCGTTTATTGCTTATATGGGAAAGAAACATATTTACTGCAAGAAACCGCTGCTAAATTGAGACAAGCTGTAGTAGAGGAAGAAACGAAGGATTTTAATTACTCCGTCTTCGATATGGAAGAAGTGCCGCTTGAACAGGCTGTGACGGATGCAGAAACATTTCCGTTTATGGGAGAAAGACGTCTCGTCGTGATCAAGAATCCTTATTTTCTTACTGCTGAAAAGAAAAAGGAAAAGATTGAGCATGAGCTTTCTGTATTAGAAGCTTATTTAGAAAAGCCAGCGCCCTATACCATTCTCGTGTTATTGGCACCATATGAAAAGCTGGATGAGCGTAAGAAAATCACCAAATTGCTAAAAAAGAAAGCTGCTGTCGTTGAGGCGAAAGAGTTAAACCCAAAAGAAACAACTGATTTCACCATCACACTGGTGAAGACAGAAGGAAAGACGATTACATCCGAAGCGGCTGAGCAGCTTGTGATGCTATGCGGCGGAAGTCTCTCCTCTCTATTCCAAGAGGTTCGAAAGCTAAGTACATATATTGGAGAGCGGGAAGAAATTGAGTTAGCAGATGTCAATCAGCTCGTTGCAAGAAGCTTAGAGCAAAATATTTTCGAGCTGATTAATCAAATCGTAAACAGACGCCGCTCTGAGGCCATGCAGATGTTTTATGACCTGCTGAAGCAAAATGAGGAACCCATTAAAATATTAGCACTCATTTCAACTCAATTTCGATTGATTTTGCAGACGAAGTACTTCGCTCAGCAAGGATATGGACAAAAACAAATTGCTTCAAATCTAAAAGTCCATCCGTTTCGGGTCAAACTTGCGATGGATCAGGCAAGACTGTTTTCAGAAGAAGAGCTCAAGCAGATCGTCAAAGAGCTTTCAACGATTGATTATGAAATGAAAACCGGTAAAAAGGACAAGCAGCTGCTGTTAGAATTGTTCCTGCTTCGTTTGTTAGGCGCTTGAACATAAAAAAACGACCTTCTAAAAAGAGGGTCGTTTTTGTTTAGATGTATAATTGCCAGTCTGTCCTTAAGGCTCGGCCGGTCAGGACGGACGTACAGTTAAACAGGTGCCTCATCACTGAGGCGTTGCAAGCATTATGCAGAAAGTCCGTTTACTTGTTTAGCAAGTCTTGATTTGTAACGCGCAGCTGCGTTTTTGTGTACAAGACCAGTTTTAACGGCTTTGTCAATGCGTTTTGCAGCAGAAGCAAGAGCAGCTTTTGCTTGCTCAGCATCGTTGTTAGCTACAGAAACTTCAACTTGTTTAATCGCAGTACGCATCGCAGACTTGATTGTTACGTTATGTGCACGGCGTTCGTTATTCGTTTTTGTACGTTTGATCGCTGATTTAATATTTGGCATGTGTTTCACCTCCTAAGATACAACCTAAACACAATTGTCTTAAGGTTAAATCTTCACAATAGAACAAATTGTATTCTATCAAACACACCTTTAGAATGCAATATAAATGTAAAGTATTTTTCATTGATGACGTACTCGAATGTTTCTTTCAAGAGATGGAAAGACTACTGTTAATTACTTGGTGGAAGGAGTCTTTTTATGGAGAAACAGAAACTTGATTTAAGCGTTTATCAAATCCGGACAGACCTCGCTGTTGAAACAAAAGAGATACTAGAACAAGAGAACGATCCGAATGTCGTCAAAAAGGACGGGATCCAAGGGATTGTCGAAAAGGAAAAAGAAGAGCAAGGCATCCGCATACGTACTGTGGAAATCACGAAAGAAGGGGAGGAGCTGACCGGCAAAAAGGCAGGGACATACTTGACGTTTGAGGCACAAGGCATTCGGGAGAAAGACTCTGAGATGCAAGAAAAAGTCGTTGAAGTCTTTGCCCATCATTTTGCTCAGTTTTTAAAAGACCGAGGCATTCAGGCTGATGCAAGCTGCCTTGTAGTAGGGCTGGGAAACTGGAATGTTACGCCAGATGCACTAGGTCCTCTCACAGTTGAAAACCTGCTTGTAACCCGCCATCTCTTTGAATTGCAGCCGGAAAATGTTCAGGAAGGCTATCGCCCGGTTTCTTCTTTGTCACCTGGTGTGATGGGACTGACCGGTATTGAAACAAGTGACATTATCCAAGGCGTGATCGAGCGGTCTAAGCCTGATTTTGTCATCGCGGTCGATGCCCTTGCTGCTCGTGCGGTGGAACGAGTGAATACAACCATTCAAATTTCTGATACAGGTATCCATCCCGGCTCTGGTGTAGGGAATAAGCGAAAAGAATTAAGCAAAGAAACATTGGGAATTCCAGTGATTGCGATTGGCGTTCCGACAGTGGTGGATGCAGTAACCATTGCAAGTGACACAATTGATTATGTCTTAAAGCATTTTGGTAGAGAACTAAAAGATGATAGACCATCCCGCTCTCTTGTGCCGGCTGGTTTGACATTCGGGAAGAAAAAAGTACTTAACGAAGAAGACTTGCCAGATGAAGAAACGCGTCAGTCATTCTTAGGCATCGTAGGCACCCTTCCTGAAGAAGAAAAAAGGCAGCTGATCCACGAAGTGCTTGCGCCCCTGGGACAAAATTTAATGGTCACGCCTAAGGAAGTCGATACATTCATTGATGATATGGCAAACGTACTTGCCAACGGATTAAACACAGCGCTTCATCAAAAAATCACTCAAGATAATATGGGTTCATATAATCATTAATCGGTTCTACTTTCTCTAGCTCGCTCATAGTGTAATTACTAGAAAGCGTGCTGGAGGGAGTAAATCATGAAAAAAAGACCCCGCCGTCCTCGACAGTTGGTCGTTGCGATTAATGGAACGAAAGTAGTAAAAAGCATCTTCTTATTTATTGCCTCTCTTGTTGTGGTGTTTGTGATGTCAGGGGCTTTGACCTCTTTAAAACCCGAGCTGAGGCCACAAGCCTCGTTATATGGTGTAGCAGATGAGCTCTCTGGCGCATTTTTTGCCACATTAATGGGCATGGAAAACCAATATTTCGCCTCAGCAGTTCCAGAAGATCAAAAAGGATTTCATTTCTCTGGGCTGTCACTGAAGCTTGCAACCAGTATTAATTTAGAAGACCCGCGCAGTTTCCTAGGAAGAGAGCTCCCAGGCTTTGAACATTTTGATACAAAAATCATCTTAGCGGGTGAAGGAACAGACTATACCAATATGCCAATGGAATCGCCGCCGCCTAGTGAAGTGATCCAAGATGAAAAAGAAGCAAATTTGGCTGAGCTGGACAAGCTCGATGATGATACGCCGAAAAAGCCTGCCAAAGAACCGGACCGGTCAACAGGAAAACGAAAAGCTGTGTACATTTACCACACACATAATACGGAATCATATTTACCATTTTTAAAAGGAGAAACGAATCCAAATAATGCACGGCACTCAAAAGTGAATGTCACCCTTGTTGGCGACATGTTTGGAAAGGCGCTTGATCAGCAAGGAATCGGCAATACAGTCGACAAAACGGAAATTGAGAAAAGACTCGTGAAAAAAGGATTAAAATATCCGCAGTCTTATAATGAATCAAGATTGGTCGTGAAAGAAGCCTTAGCGAAAAATGATGACCTCGATTATTTAATTGATATTCACCGGGACTCAAGAAGAAAGAAAGATACGACTGTCGAAATCAAAGGGAAAAAATATGCGAGAATTGCGTTTGTTGTTGGGAAGAAGAATCAAAGCTATGAGAAAAACTTAAAGCTTGCGACAGAGTTCCACCATTTGATGGAGAAAAAATATAAAGGTCTTAGTGTCGGTGTGTTTGCCAAAGGAGAAATTGGCGATAATGGAATCTATAATCAAGATTTATCCGACAAAGCCCTTCTTTTAGAATTTGGCGGAGTAGATAATAATATGGAAGAATTAAGAAATGCATCCAATGCGGCAGCTGATGTATTCAGCGACATTTTCTGGGACGCGGAAAAGGTGGACGGCAAAGCAAAGGATGAGAAAAAACGCTCTTAAGGTGGTGACGGGGATGGGCTCATTTATTGGAAAAACCATTATTTTAGGATTGGTCTTGCTGTTTGGTGTCTTTTTAGGAATGCAGCAAGCGAATAATGGCATGCTGCAAATGAAGGGCTACCATGATCCGCAATTAAAAGGAGCTTTCTCCATTCAAATGAACGACGATGAAGAAAAGGAAGCTTCTATCTTAGGAACTGCTGTTACAGAAAAGGATCTTGCCGAAAAACAAAAACAGCTGGAGGAAATAGAGGGCTTTAATGCCTTTTCCAAAGCAGGAAAAGCCCTGTCTGATGGCATGACACATGCAGCCCGTTCTCTTTATGATTGGGTGAATGGGAAATAAACGAATTTCATGAGATATCACCCTTTTAATCAAAGCCGCTGACTGATAAGCGGCTTTTCTTGATTTCGATTGAATCTTTACAGCCCTATTGATATAATCTAACCTAGCGCAACCCGCGTTTTATAGTAGGAGTGATAGATTGTGACAGATAAAGAAAAACGATTAGAGCGGCAATCAAGAATTCGAAATTTCTCCATTATCGCCCATATTGACCATGGGAAATCCACATTGGCAGACCGTATTTTGGAAAAAACAGCGGCGATTACTCAACGGGAAATGAAAGAACAATTGCTTGATTCCATGGATTTAGAGCGTGAACGCGGCATAACGATTAAATTAAACTCTGTCCAGCTGAAGTATAAGGCGAAGGATGGGGAAGAATATATCATGCACCTGATTGATACTCCAGGGCATGTCGACTTCACCTATGAGGTATCTCGAAGCCTAGCTGCCTGTGAGGGTGCGATTCTTGTAGTAGATGCAGCACAAGGAATTGAAGCACAGACACTTGCGAACGTTTATTTAGCTCTTGATAACAACTTAGAAATTCTTCCGATTATCAACAAAATCGATCTGCCAAGTGCAGAGCCTGAGCGTGTAAGAGAAGAAATTGAAGATGTCATCGGGTTGGATGCGTCTGAAGCTGTTCTCACCTCTGCTAAGGCGGGTATTGGAATCGAGGATATTTTAGAACAAATCGTTGAAAAGGTGCCGGCTCCCGCTGGAGATCCAGAAGCACCACTTCAAGCCCTTATTTTTGATTCTCTTTACGATGCGTATCGCGGCGTTATTGCGTACATACGAATTGTCGAAGGAACCGTCAGACCTGGTCAGAAAATTAAAATGATGGCGACGGGGAAAGAATTTGAAGTACTTGAAGTTGGCGTTTTCACACCAAAAGCCATGCCAACAGACGAACTCACCGTTGGAGATGTTGGCTACTTAACCGCTGCGATTAAAAATGTCGGTGATACACGTGTAGGGGATACGATCACAAGCGCGGAAAACCCTGCGAAAGAAGCACTTCCAGGATACAGAAAGCTAAACCCAATGGTATACTGCGGACTTTATCCAATTGATACAGCGAAATACAACGACTTACGTGAAGCGTTAGAAAAGCTTGAATTAAATGATTCTTCACTTCAATATGAGGCAGAGACATCCCAAGCACTTGGCTTCGGTTTCCGCTGCGGCTTCCTTGGAATGCTTCATATGGAAATCATCCAGGAACGGATTGAACGTGAATTTAAAATTGATCTGATTACGACAGCGCCAAGTGTTATTTATGATGTATATATGACAGATGGAGAAAAAATTGTCGTAGATAACCCGTCCAATCTGCCTGATCCGCAAAAGATTGAGCGAATTGAAGAACCGTATGTAAAAGCAACAATGATGGTGCCGAATGACTATGTAGGCTCTGTGATGGAGCTTTGCCAAGGAAAGCGCGGGAATTTCATTGATATGCAGTATCTTGATGCGAACCGCGTGAGCATTGTGTACGAAATTCCTTTGGCAGAGATCGTATACGAATTCTTTGATCAGCTAAAGTCCAACACAAAAGGCTATGCGTCCTTTGATTATGAGCTGATTGGCTATCGTCCTTCGACGCTGGTGAAGATGGATATCATGCTGAATGGCGAAAAAATCGATGCCCTTTCCTTTATTGTTCACCGCGATTATGCATATGAACGAGGCAAGATCATCGTAGAAAAGCTAAAAGAACTGATTCCACGCCAGCACTTTGAAGTGCCGGTTCAAGCAGCAATCGGTCAAAAAATCGTTGCACGTTCCACCATTAAAGCGATGCGTAAAAACGTACTTGCTAAATGTTATGGTGGAGACATTTCCCGGAAAAGAAAGCTTCTTGAGAAGCAAAAAGAAGGGAAAAAGCGCATGAAGCAAGTGGGCTCTGTTGAAGTCCCACAAGAAGCATTTATGGCTGTGCTGAAGATGGACGACAGCACACCAAAAAAATAACATCCTCAAGGCTACCTGCTTTACAATGTCTGCCTTGACGTTTATAGTCGATAACAAACAAAGACGCCGCAGCGATAAACTGCGGCTCTTTACCTGTAAAGAAGGTGTCATCTAATGAAAGCAGCATACATTCACATTCCATTTTGTGAGCATATTTGCCACTATTGTGATTTCAATAAATTTTTCATCAAAACGCAGCCAGTCGACGAATACTTAGCGGCTCTTGAGAAAGAGATGCAGCACACGATCGAGCAAAAAGGCGAACAGGAACTAAAGACAATTTTTATTGGCGGGGGAACCCCGACATCACTGACTGTCAGTCAGCTAGACAAGCTCATGAACAGCATTCACAGCGTATTAAAGCCGACAAAAAAACTGATTGAATTTGCAGTAGAAGCAAACCCAGATGAATTATCGCTTGAGAAACTGCATGTGCTTAAAGCAGCCGGCGTGAATCGGCTGAGCTTTGGCGTTCAAACCTTTGAAGACGATTTGCTCAAGAAAATTGGACGAGTTCATCAAAAGAAGGATGTCCTTACATCCTTTGAGCGAGCTAGAGCGGTTGGATTTGACAATATTAGCCTCGATCTTATGTTTGGCTTGCCGCATCAAGAAAAGCATCATGTGATGAATTCACTTGAGACGGCTTTCTCGCTGGGGGCAGAGCATTATTCGGTTTACTCACTCATCGTCGAGCCGAAAACCGTTTTTTATAACTTAATGCAAAAAGGAAAACTTCATTTACCGCCGCAAGAACGTGAGGCTGAAATGTATGAGCTTGTGATGGATGAAATGGAGCGCCATGGATTAAAGCAGTACGAAATTAGCAATTACGCCAAACCTGGCTTTGAAAGCCAGCATAACCTGACCTATTGGAGCAATGAAGATTACTTCGGTTTTGGTGCAGGCGCACACGGGTATGTAGATGGCATCCGAAATGTGAACGCAGGGCCGGTGAAACATTATTTGGAGCTGATTGACCAAACAGGGTTCCCGTATAAGGAAACACATCAGGTCACAAAAGCAGAGCAAATAGAAGAAGAAATGTTTTTAGGTCTTCGAAAAATCGAAGGGGTGAAAAGCGCTGATTTCCAAGCAAAATATGGTGCTGCACCAGAAGCACTTTTTTCCACTGTTCTTGAAGATTTAGAAGAAAAAGGCCTCATTGTAAAAGATGACAAGGGGATACGTTTAACAAGAAAAGGAAAATTGTTAGGCAATGAAGTATTTCAAGCGTTTCTCGGTGAGTTATAATTGACATTTTAATTTGAGTTTGGTAATTTTGTTTATACAATTAGCACTCGTTGAAAGAGAGTGCTAACAGGGGTGATGATGATGTTAACAAATCGTCAGCTTTTGATTCTGCAAGTCATCATTAATGACTTTATTCGTTCGGCGCAGCCAGTTGGATCAAGGACTCTTTCTAAAAAAGAAGACATTACATTCAGCTCTGCGACGATTAGAAACGAAATGGCTGATTTGGAGGAACTTGGTTTTATTGAAAAGACCCATTCTTCATCAGGAAGAATTCCTTCCGAAAAAGGATATCGTTATTATGTAGATCATTTGCTCTCTCCGCGAAAACTGTCGTCTAAAGAGCTTGTGCTCATCCAGTCGGCCTTTCAGGAGAAAATTTTTGAGCTGGAAAAGACAGTTCAAAAATCGGCGGAAATTTTATCAGATCTCACAAACTATACATCGATTGTGCTTGGTCCAAAGCTAAGTGAAAATCGATTAAAGCAAATTCAGCTTGTCCCTGTTCAGCCAAACAAAGCAGTGGCGATCATGATTACAGACAGCGGACATGTTGAAAACAAAACCATTACCTTCTCTGAGCATCTCGATGTCTCCGATATTGAGAAGCTGATGAATATTTTAAACAGCCGCCTAGCCGGAGTCCCGATGGATCAGCTGAAGGACAGAATGTATAAAGAAGTTGTGATGCTTCTTCGTACGCATTTAAAAGATTATGATCATATTTTAGATGCCCTCGGCAATACATTTACATCGACTCAAAATGAATCAAAACTTTTCTTTGGCGGGAAGATTAATATGTTGAATCAGCCGGAGTTTCATGACATTGACCGCATCCGTTCACTCATGATGCTTATTGAGCAAAAGAATGATGTCATGCAGCTGTTTCATCCAAATCAGCAAGGAATCACCATTAAAATCGGTTCAGAAAACAATTTGGAAGCGATGGAGAACTGCAGCTTAATCACAGCTACTTATTCGATTGATCAAAAATCACTCGGCTCCATTGCCGTCATTGGTCCAACCCGTATGGATTATGGCAGGGTTGTCAGTCTCTTGCATCATGTATCAAAAGACTTGTCAAACGCACTTTCCAATTTGTATGATGAGTAGGGTGATAAAAGATAGGGGCACAGCCCCTTCGTATTTTTGAATCTTTTGAGGGAGGTGAACACAATGTCAGAAGAAAAACAGACACCTGAGCAAGAAGCAGAGGTTGAAGCACAAGAAGAAGCAGTTCAAGCAGATACTGAGGAAGTAACAAATGATGAACAGTCTGCCTTCCAAGAAAAAATCGATGAATTGCAGCAGCTTCTAGATGAAAAAGAAAACAAAATTCTGCGTGTTCAAGCAGATTTTGAAAACTATAAACGCCGTGCTCGAACTGAAGTGGAGACCGTGCAAAAATATCGTTCTCAACATGTTGTCAGTGATCTTCTCCCAGCTCTTGATAACTTTGAAAGAGCGCTTGGAATTGATCCAGACAATGAGCAGACGAAAAGTTTGTTAGAAGGAATGCAAATGGTTTACCGCCAGCTGGTAGAAGCGTTGAAAAATGAAGGCGTTGAACCAATTGAAGCTGTCGGCAAAGAGTTCGATCCAAACCTTCATCAAGCCGTCATGCAAGTTGAAGATGAAAACTACGATTCAAATATCGTTGTAGAAGAATTGCAAAAGGGCTATAAACTCAAAGACCGAGTTATTCGTCCATCAATGGTAAAAGTAAATCAATAACTACATAATGGGAGGTCATCGAATATGAGTAAAATCATTGGGATTGACTTAGGAACAACAAACTCATGTGTTGCAGTACTTGAAGGCGGCGAGCCAAAAGTCATTGCTAACGCTGAAGGAGCACGTACAACACCATCTGTTGTCGCTTTTAAAAACGGAGAGCGCCAAGTGGGTGAAGTAGCAAAACGTCAATCAATTACAAACCCGAACACGATCATGTCTGTTAAAAGACATATGGGTACTGATTATAAAGTAGAAGTTGAAGGTAAGAACTATACACCGCAGGAAATCTCTGCAATTATTCTTCAGCACCTTAAATCTTACGCTGAAGGCTATCTTGGCGAAGAAGTAACAAAAGCTGTTATCACAGTTCCTGCTTACTTCAACGATGCAGAACGTCAAGCAACGAAAGATGCTGGTAAAATTGCTGGTCTTGAAGTAGAACGTATCATCAACGAACCAACAGCAGCTGCACTTGCGTATGGTTTAGATAAAACAGAAGAAGATCAAACGATTCTTGTATACGACCTTGGCGGCGGTACATTTGACGTATCGATCCTTGAGCTTGGAGACGGCGTCTTTGAAGTGCGCTCAACTGCTGGGGACAACCGTCTAGGTGGAGACGATTTTGACCAAGTTATCATTGATCACCTAGTGGCTGAATTCAAAAAAGAAAATGGCATTGACCTTTCTAAAGATAAAATGGCGCTTCAGCGTTTAAAAGATGCTGCTGAAAAAGCGAAAAAAGATCTTTCTGGTGTATCTTCTACACAAATCTCACTGCCATTTATCACAGCTGGAGAAGCAGGACCTCTTCACCTTGAATTAACGTTAACACGTGCTAAATTCGAAGAGCTTTCTGCAGATCTTGTAGAGCGTACAATGACACCTGTACGTCAAGCACTGAAAGATGCTGGTTTATCTGCTAGCGAGATTGATAAAGTCATCCTTGTTGGTGGATCAACTCGTATTCCTGCAGTACAAGAAGCAATCAAAAAAGAAACAGGCAAAGAGCCTCATAAAGGTGTAAACCCTGATGAAGTAGTTGCACTTGGTGCAGCGATCCAAGGTGGAGTGATCACAGGGGATGTCAAAGACGTTGTTCTTCTTGACGTAACACCACTTTCTTTAGGAATTGAAACAATGGGCGGCGTATTCACGAAGCTGATTGAACGCAATACAACAATTCCAACAAGTAAATCTCAAGTATTCTCAACAGCTGCTGACAACCAAACAGCTGTAGATATCCATGTCCTGCAAGGTGAGCGCCCAATGGCTGCAGATAACAAAACATTAGGCCGCTTCCAATTGACTGATATCCCGCCGGCACCACGCGGCGTACCGCAAATCGAAGTATCTTTTGATATCGATAAAAACGGTATTGTCAACGTACGTGCGAAAGATATGGGTACAGGCAAAGAGCAAAACATCACAATCAAATCTTCTTCAGGTCTTTCTGATGATGAGATCGAAAAAATGGTCAAAGAAGCAGAAGAAAATGCTGAAGCAGATGCGAAGAAAAAAGAAGAAATCGAAGTGCGCAACGAAGCAGATCAATTAGTGTTCACAACTGAAAAAACATTAAAAGATCTAGAAGGCAAAATCGATGAAGAGCAAGTGAAAAAAGCAAATGACGCGAAAGATGCGCTAAAAGCTGCGATCGAAAAAGGCGAGTTTGAAGACATCAAAGCGAAAAAAGATGAGCTGCAAACAATCGTTCAAGAATTAACGACAAAGCTCTATGAAGAAGCTGCAAAACAAGCACAAGCTCAGCAAGAAGGCGCTGAAGGTGCTCAAAAAGCAGATGACAATGTAGTGGATGCAGAATACGAAGAAGTAAACGACGATCAAGAGAAAAAATAATCACCTTTACTTTTGAAAAGGACTGCTGAAACGTACTCGTCAGAAAGTCAAAGTCAGGATCTCTTGGCTTTGACTTTTTTTCTTTTCAACGATGAAAGGAATTGAAAAAGGTTAAATCAAAATGATACAATCGTATTTATGTGAGAAAATCGGGAGTGTGAAGAGATGAGTAAGCGTGATTACTATGAAGTGCTTGGCGTAAGTAAGAGCGCCTCAAAGGACGAAATCAAAAAGGCATACCGCAAGCTTTCAAAAAAGTATCACCCTGATATTAATAAAGAAGCTGGCTCAGATGAGAAATTCAAAGAAGTAAAAGAAGCCTATGAAACCCTTTCTGATGATCAAAAACGTTCGCATTATGACCAGTTCGGTCATACCGATCCAAACCAAGGCTTTGGCGGCGGCGGTTTTGGCGGAGGAGGAGACTTTGGCGGCTTCGGCGGCTTTGATGACATCTTCTCTAGTATTTTTGGCGGCGGAGCCAGAAGAAGAGATCCAAATGCACCGCGCCAAGGAGCGGACCTGCAATATACAATGACGCTTTCGTTTGAAGAAGCGGCATTTGGAAAAGAAGCAACCATTGAAATCCCTCGTGAAGAATCTTGCGAGACATGTCATGGATCAGGTGCAAAGCCTGGTACGCAGGCAAAAACCTGTTCACATTGCGGCGGTTCTGGTCAATTAAATGTTGAGCAATCCACTCCGTTTGGTAAAGTGGTCAACCGCAGAGTATGTAACTACTGCAGCGGAACAGGGAAACAAATTGATCATAAATGTTCAACATGCGGCGGCTCTGGCAAAGTGCGTAAGCGTAAGAAAATTAACGTGACGATCCCTGCAGGTGTTGATGATGGCCAGCAGCTCAGAGTGTCTGGGCAAGGTGAACCAGGCGTAAATGGAGGACCTCCAGGCGATCTATTCGTTGTATTCCATGTGCGTGCGCATGAATTCTTCGAACGTGATGGAGATGACATTTACTGCGAGATGCCGCTTACCTTTGCGCAGGCTGCATTAGGTGACGAAATTGAAGTGCCGACATTACACGGAAAAGTAAAATTAAAAGTTCCTGCTGGCACTCAAACTGGCACGAAGTTTAGACTCAAAGGAAAAGGTGTGAAAAATGTACGCGGCTACGGCCAAGGCGATCAGCATATCGTTGTACGTGTCGTCACACCGACAAATTTAACAGACAATCAAAAAGATATCATTAGAAAATTTGCTGAAGTGAGCGGAAATAAACCAGACGAACAAGAAATGAGCTTTTTCGATAAGGTAAAACGCGCATTTAAAGGCGAGTAAGACGGATAAGGAGTTGGTAGTATTGAAGTGGTCAGAAATTAGCGTCCATACAACAAATGAAGCGGTGGAACCGATCACCAATATTTTGCATGAAGCAGGTGCAAGTGGTGTCGTGATTGAGGACCCGCTTGATTTAGTCAAGGAACGTGAAAATGTATACGGTGAGATCTACCAGCTCGATCCGAATGACTATCCAGATGAAGGTGTCATTGTGAAAGCCTATCTTCCAATGAACAGCTTTTTGATGGAAACGGTAGATGAGATCAAAGAAGCCATCAACAACCTTCTTCTATACGATATTGACCTTGGGCGCAATACACTGTCAATTTGTGAAGTAAATGAAGAAGAATGGGCCACCGCATGGAAGAAATACTATCATCCTGTGAAAATCTCTGAAAAATTCACCATCGTTCCAACGTGGGAAGAATATACACCAGTTCATTCTGATGAACTGATTATTGAAATGGACCCTGGAATGGCATTTGGAACAGGTACGCATCCAACAACCGTCCTTTGCATTCAGGCGCTTGAGCGCTACGTGAAGGAAAACGATACGGTGATTGATGTTGGAACAGGCTCTGGAATTTTAAGTGTGGCAGCAGCAATGCTTGGTGCAAAGGACATTCAAGCCTTTGATCTCGACACCGTTGCGGTAGAAAGTGCGAAGCAAAACATCGAACTAAATGGTGTAAGTGACCAAGTGACGGTCAAACAAAACAATTTGCTTGATGGAATTTCAGGTGAGCGTGATGTGATTGTCGCCAACATTCTGGCAGAAGTGATTTTGCGCTTTACAGATCAAGCCTATGACCTATTGAAGAAAGATGGCTATTTCATTACATCAGGCATCATTGGACAAAAGAAATTACAGGTCAAAACAGCATTAGAAGAAGCAGGTTTTGACATTGTTGAAGTGCTGTCAATGGAAGATTGGGTCAGCATTATAGCGAAAAAATAAAGCGAGTAGGTGTCAGGACACGTATGCAACGATATTTTATCGACCTCACGAAAGAAGAAGTGACGTTAAAGGGAGCCATCGTTATAAAAGGTGAAGATGTACATCATCTTTCCAATGTCATGCGGATGAAAGCAGGGCAGGAAATCCTTTGTTTAACGACAGACGGCTTTGAAGCGCTCAGTAAAATTGATACAATAACAAAGGAAGAAGTGATTTGTCACCTTGAAAGCTGGACAAATCAGGACAGAGAACTTCCGATTAGGGTGACGATTGCAAGCGGTCTTCCAAAAGGAGATAAGCTTGAGCTCATTATCCAAAAAGGCACAGAGCTTGGCGCAAGTGCTTTTATCCCGTTTCAAGCGGCTCGTTCTATTACAAAGCTTGACCAAAAAAAGTCCCATAAAAAACGAGAGCGCTGGGAGAAAATCGCGAAAGAAGCAGCCGAGCAGTCCTACCGGAATATCATTCCCCGTGTTTATTCAGTATCAACGTTTAAAGAGCTGACGCAATTAGCTGGTGAATTCGATAAATGTGTCGTTGCATACGAAGAATCATCGAAAGAAGGAGAGCAAAGCCGTTTTCAAACTGTGCTTCAACAGATGAAAGGCGGACAAACCTTGCTAGTGGTTTTTGGCCCTGAAGGCGGTTTGGCAGAAAAGGAGATTGAAGAGCTTGAAACGCTTGGTGCAGTCATTTGCGGGCTTGGACCACGCATTTTAAGAACAGAAACTGCTCCTTTATATGCGCTTTCTGCTATATCTTATCAAACAGAGTTATTAAGAGGTGAATCATGATGGGAACAGTAGCGTTCCATACACTTGGCTGTAAGGTCAACCACTATGAAACAGAGGCGATCTGGCAGCTGTTTAAAGAAGCTGGCTATGAAAGAAAAGAGTATGAATCAAAAGCAGACGTATATGTCATTAATACATGTACGGTCACGAATACAGGCGATAAGAAAAGCCGCCAAGTCATTAGAAGAGCCATTCGCCATAACCCGGATGGTGTCATTTGTGTAACAGGCTGCTATGCGCAAACATCACCAGCAGAAATCATGGCGATTCCTGGTGTTGATATTGTGGTTGGAACACAGGACCGACATAAATTACTAGGCTATATTGAAGAATACCGCAGAGAAAGACAGCCGATCAACGGGGTTGGCAATATCATGAAAGCACGTGTATTTGAAGAACTTGATGTTCCTGCCTTTACAGACAGAACGCGCGCTTCATTAAAAATCCAAGAAGGCTGTAACAATTTCTGTACCTTCTGCATTATTCCTTGGGCGCGCGGCCTTCTTCGTTCTCGTGATCCAGAAGAGGTCATCAATCAAGCGCAGCAGCTTGTTGATGCGGGCTATAAAGAAATTGTGCTTACAGGTATTCACACAGGCGGATATGGAGAAGACTTAAAGGATTATAACTTTGCAAAGCTTCTAAAAGAACTAGATAAACGTGTTATTGGTTTAAAACGAATCCGTATTTCATCTATTGAAGCAAGTCAAATTACAGATGAAGTGATTGAAGTGCTTGATCAGTCAGATAAAATTGTCAGACACTTACACATCCCGCTTCAATCTGGCTCAAATACTGTGCTAAAAAGAATGCGCCGTAAATATACGATGGAATTCTTTGCAGAGCGTTTAACAAAGCTGAAAAAAGCATTGCCAGGACTTGCTGTCACCTCTGACGTGATCGTTGGATTCCCTGGGGAAACAGAAGAAGAGTTCTTGGAAACGTACAATTTTGTCAAAGATCATCAATTCTCTGAGCTGCACGTCTTCCCTTACAGCAAACGTACAGGTACCCCGGCTGCAAGAATGGAAGATCAAGTGGATGAGAATGTGAAAAACGAACGTGTCCACCGTTTGATCGCTCTTTCTGACCAGCTTGCGAAAGAGTACGCATCAGCCTACGAAGGTGATGTGCTAGAGATTATTCCGGAAGAATCCTTCAAAGAACAAGAAGGAAACCACAATCTTTATGTTGGTTATACCGATAACTACATGAAGGTTGTTTTTGAAGGGACAGAGGACATGATCGGCCGTCTGGTCAAAGTGAAAATTACGAAAGCGGGCTATCCTTATAACGAAGGACAATTCGTTCGCATCAGCGATGATGTGCAGCCAGACAAAGTGAGAATGACCTCATAATAGATAAAAAAACCGGCAGCCAAAAGGGCAAGCCGGTTTCTTTTATTTTGACTGATTCGGCATGAGACACAAGATCAATGCGTGAAAAGGGCGAATGAACGGAAAGAAGAGGAGAGAGCTTGCCACATTAAACAGCAGGCTGAAATGCGCAATCTGCTGGGCAGGAGAGCTTGCGAGAAGGGCGACAACCTCTGTGATCAGGGCGAGAAACGGCAGGCATAAAAGAACCCCAAGCACATTAAACACGACGTGTGCATAAGCCGTTTGACGTGCTGCGTAGCCGCCGGATATCGCAGCCATCACAGCCGTAATACATGTCCCAATATTGGACCCCAACACAAAGCTGATGCCTTCCTGAAGTGCCACAGTTCCTTCATTCATAAATCCCATTAAAATACCGATGCAGACTGAGCTCGAATGAACAATTGCTGTGAAAATGGTACCCGAAAGCAGCGCTGTCCAGTCTGAATGCTGCATCATTTCAAGAAAACGCAATGTCTCAGGCTGGCTTGTCATCATCCCTGCAATTTTTGAAAAGCCTTGTATGCAAAAAAAGATCATCCCGAGCCCAAATAAACTTTTTCCTGCATGTCTAAAAGATGTCCTGCCAAAAAGGATAAATACAAGACCGGCTATGATCAAAACCCACATGAATACGTCCATTTTAATGGCGATAAATTCTGTCGTAAACGTTGAGCCGATATTGGTTCCAAGAATCATTGGGATCGATTTTTTAAAAGAGAGAATGCCAGTACTGACAAAGCCAATGACGATGACCATAAAAGCAGAACTGCTTTGTAGAACCCCTGTAAACACAATGCTGACCAAGAATGCTTTGACCGGGTGATCTGTAAAGAGAAGAAGTGATTTCTCAATACGAGACGACGCAAGCGCCATTAATCCTTTTCTCAGCAAACCCATTGACCATAAAAAAATGAAAATAAGTGCACAAAAATAAATGATCGCCATCATAGAAAAGTCCTCCTCTTACCAATGAATATATGGACTTGTCTACCTGCTCATGACGAAAATATATTTCCAAATCACTTAGTTGACCTCACACTGGGCTTATATTATAATGTCTAGGTACATGTTTTGCATGTATATCTTTTTTTAATGCAGTCGATTGGTGTATTCGGAGGGAGGGAAAGAGAATGTCAAAAACGGTCGTTAGAAAAAACGAATCGCTTGAAGATGCTCTTCGTCGCTTTAAACGCAGTGTATCCAAAACTGGAACATTGCAAGAAGCAAGAAAGCGTGAATTTTATGAAAAGCCTAGCGTAAAGCGTAAGAAAAAGTCTGAAGCTGCTAGAAAACGTAAATTCTAAAGAGGGTGGATTTTATGAGTCTTCTTGAGCAATTAAATTCTGATATGAAGCTTATGATGAAAAACCGTGAGAAAGACAAGCTTGTTGTCATTCGTATGGTAAAGGCTTCGCTGCAAAATGAAGCAATTAAGCTTAAGAAAGACAGTTTGACCGGCGATGAGGAACTAACCGTCCTTTCCCGCGAGATTAAGCAACGTAAAGACTCCCTCCGTGAATTTTCGAAAGCTAATCGCTTAGATTTAGTAGATAAAGTTCAAAAAGAGATTGACATATTAGACGTTTATTTACCAGAACAGCTTTCTGAAGAAGAACTGCAAACGATCGTGAAAGAAACGGTCGCTGAAACAGGTGCTTCCTCGAAGGCTGACATGGGTAAAGTCATGAGCGCTATTATGCCAAAAGTAAAAGGTAAAGCTGATGGAGCTGTCATTAACAGACTTGTCAGCGAGCAGCTGTCTCAATAAAAAAGTATCCTTCTATTGTTAGAAGGGTACTTTTTTTATGTCCTCGTGATTCTGTCATATAAAAATGAAACCTATGATACATTTGTAACGTATGTAAAGGAACGGTAAAATGGAAGAAAGAGAGGAGGGATCACCAAATAGATGAAAAAAATAAAAATTTCTATTGCTCTCTTCAGTTGTTTTATAATATGCTTGTTATTAGGGGTTCAATTGACCGCGAAATCAGCAGATCAGAAAGTTCATGTTATCCCAATTGAAGATACAGTAGAAAAAGGACTTTCTAAATTCATTGAACGATCGTTTGAGCAGGCAAAGTCGGAACGGGCGAAGCATATTATTCTCGACATCAATACACCGGGTGGTGCAGTTGATGCAGCGCTTAAAATCGCAGATACGATTCGTGCTTCCGATATCCCAGTGACAGCGTTTGTCAATCATAGAGCGCTTTCAGCGGGGGCATTCCTTGCATTAAATGCCGATCAAATTTATATGACCCCGAATGGAAAAATGGGGGCTGCTGCGATCATTGATGGAGAAGGCAATGCTGCCGATCAAAAATCTGAATCTCTATGGCTTGCTGAAATGAGTGATGCTGCCGAAAAGCAGGGGCGTGATCCAAAGTATGCTCTTGCCATGGCAGAT
Organism: Bacillus sp. FSL P2-0069; assembly: GCF_038593315.1. NCBI lineage: Bacteria > Bacillati > Bacillota > Bacilli > Caryophanales > Bacillaceae > Bacillus > Bacillus sp. FSL P2-0069. The sequence goes on along the minus strand of NZ_CP151984.1, from coordinate 2,265,563 downwards.
GTAGATATAGACGCAAAAGAAGCCGGTGCACCAAAAGGAGAATTGCTCACCTTCAATACAGACCGTGCGCTTCAATTCGGGTATGCAGAAGGGGAAGCAAAAAATATGGATGACTTGCTTCAGAAGCTGAAATTACAAGACGCTTCTGTTCAATACGATGAAGTGAGCTTTGCTGAAAAGGTTGCGCGTTTTCTTACGCACCCAATTGTCATTCCAATCCTTTTATCCATTGCAAGCTTAGGGTTAGTTGTTGAGCTCTATTCTCCTGGCTTTGGGGTCCCGGGCACCATGGGAGTGACAGCGCTTCTTCTATTCTTTTATGGTCATCTCGTGGCAGGTTTTGCAGGATATGAGACGTTGTTCCTGTTTTTAGCAGGGATTGCACTCATCATTCTGGAATTGTTTTTGCCAGGGGGAATCGTAGGTGTCATTGGACTGATCTGTGTCGTTGTCAGCTTATTTTTAGCAGCTGGAAGCTTTACAGAAATGGCGATTTCCATCTTGATTGCCACTGCTGTTTCAACCATAGCAGTTATTTTATTGACAAAGGTGTTGGGGAAACGTATGAAATTCTTTAAAAAGTTCATTTTAACCGATTCAACCAATAAGGAAAGCGGTTATGTCTCAAATGAAACAAGAGAGGATCTTGTTGGACAAATCGCAGTGACAGCCACTGCACTTCGTCCATCTGGTACGATCGTACTTGGAGATGAGCGCATTGATGTTGTGTCAGAAGGTGCATTTATCGATAAAGATGAACAAGTAAAAATTGTGAAAGCGGAAGGCTCACGCATTGTCGTGAGGAAAGTATAGATATACTGATTTTAGAGGAGGAATAAAATGGATCCATCTACTTTACTATTATTTGTGATTATCGCAGCAGGTTTGATTGTTCTATCGATCTTTTTCACTTTTGTACCGGTGATGCTGTGGATTTCTGCCCTAGCGGCTGGCGTAAAAGTGAGCATTTTTACACTTGTAGGAATGAGACTGCGCCGAGTGATTCCAAACCGAGTGGTCAACCCGCTCATCAAAGCACATAAAGCAGGTCTTGATGTGACGATTAACCAGCTGGAGAGCCACTATCTTGCAGGTGGTAACGTGGACCGAGTTGTGAACGCATTAATTGCAGCTCAACGCGCGAATATCGAATTGAACTTTGCCCGCTGTGCAGCCATCGACCTAGCAGGCCGTGATGTACTTGAAGCAGTTCAAATGAGTGTAAACCCTAAAGTCATTGAAACACCATTTATTTCTGGTGTTGCGATGGACGGGATTGAAGTCAAAGCAAAAGCACGTATTACAGTTCGTGCAAACATCGACCGACTTGTCGGTGGTGCAGGGGAAGAAACAATTATTGCCCGTGTAGGTGAAGGGATTGTCTCTACAATCGGTTCATCAGATAATCATAAAAAGGTTCTTGAGAACCCTGATATGATTTCTCAAACGGTTCTTGGTAAAGGATTAGATTCAGGTACTGCATTTGAAATTCTCTCGATTGATATCGCAGATGTTGATATCGGTAAGAACATCGGGGCAATTCTGCAAACAGACCAAGCAGAAGCAGACAAAAACATTGCACAGGCGAAAGCAGAAGAACGCCGCGCAATGGCTGTTGCACAAGAACAAGAGATGCGTGCGAAAGTTGAAGAAATGCGCGCGAAAGTCGTAGAAGCAGAGGCTGAAGTACCACTTGCAATGGCTGAAGCATTACGTGAAGGCAATATTGGTGTCATGGACTACATGAACATTAAGAATATCGATGCTGATACGGATATGAGAGATTCATTTGGCAAAATGACAAAAGGTCCATCTGATAATGAAAACAAATAAGCATCCTCTCACGCTTTAAGGAGGGAGCCCATTGGACATTCTATTTGAAAATCCGCTACTAATTGCGATTATCATCGGTATCATCTCTGCCGTCTTTGGGAAGATCGGCAAACAAGAGGAGAACGAAGAGCAGAATCAGCAAAAGAAGCCCGCTCCTCAGCGTAAGCAGGTGCCCCAAAAGCAAACAAAGCAAACAAGTCCAGATCCAGTCGTGACCGATCAGCTGGACGATTTCGGCGATGTACATGATCATGGCGGGATGAAGAAAAAAACTTCTCCGTCCTTACAAGATCGCTATACGGCTACACTTGCCGAAATGGAAGAAAGAAAAAACGAGCTGAACAAAGAGTTCCAATCGCTTGAAAGAGAGCTGACAAGGCCAAAGGCTGCATCTACTGAAATGAGGCCAAAATTCATTGAGAAGCTGAACCAAGATACAATTGTTCAAGGAATGATCCTTGGAGAAGTATTTGGAGAGCCGCGCGCGAAAAAGCCGCACAGAACGATGAAACGGCCATATAAAAGATAAAGAAGAAAGCCCCCTTTATGAAAAAGGGGGCTTTTTTTGCCTGATGACATTTTTTCTTAAAGAAAATGCTGAAACAGCTATTTTACGGGATTCATTAGCATGATATGAACCCCTGAGGAATAGGATGATATAGAGGCTTTCTCATCAGTCTCACCATCTTTCAGTTTGATCTCATACACATGAGGTGGGAAGGGGTTCTTATTGAATGGGAAAAAGAAAAAATCGACTTAAAGCATGGCTGACAAGAACACTTGAAATCCCTCCAGACGTGATGATGGATCTTCCCCGTATTACGATGGTTGGCAGACTCCACATTTACATAGAGAACCATAAAGGGCTTTTGCTTTTCAGTGATCAAGAGGTAAGGCTGATGCTCAAACAGGGACAATGCATTATTTCAGGGAAAGATTTTGTGATTAAAACGATTTTGCCAGAAGAGATTTTATTGGAAGGGAAAATCGATGAGGTCCGTTATATTGATTCTTAACTGACGGAGGGGAGAAGCGTGAAGAATAAATGGTTCGCCTATTTTATTGGCAGAGTGGAAGTGGAGATCAAAGGAAATGGCATTGAGCGGCTTATCAATGAGTGCACGAGGCAGGGGATCACAATGTTTCAAGTGAGCCGCCGTCAAGACAGCGTGCGCTTATTTATTCGCTTATCAGATGTACATGCCTTCAGAAAGGTACGCAGACATCATGACGTGACATGTTCATTTCATCAAAAAAAGGGCTTTCCATTTCTACTCCTATGGTCAAGGAAGAATATCGGATTTACCCTTGGGATTGTATGCTTTCTAGTGACGATATTGGCGCTTTCAAACATGGTATGGAAAATCGATATTAAAGGAGCCAATCCAGAAACTGAACATCAAATGAGAAAGCATTTAGACGACATTGGGGTGCAAAAAGGACGTTTTCAGTTTCTAATGGGAACACCTGAAAAAATTCAAAAATCCCTGACAACCAATATTCAAAGCATCACATGGGTCGGCGTAGAACTAAACGGAACAACCTTTCAAATGAAAGTTGTGGAAAAAAATGAACCTGAAAAAGAAAAATACACGAGTCCTCAGCATATCGTCGCCAAGAAAAAGGCTGTCATCACGAGAATGTATGTAGAAAAAGGGGAGCCGCTTGCCGCGGTTGATGAACATGTAAAGAAAGGACAGATGCTTGTCTCTGGACTCATTGGCAGCGAAGATCAGCAAAAAACGGTAGGAGCCAAAGCGAAAATCTATGGTGAAACGTGGTATCGTTCAGAAGTTTCTGTCCCTCTTCGAACATCTTTTGACGTTTTTACGGGTAAAATGAAGACAAAGCACAAGCTCTCCGCATTTGGAGGCTCACTGCCATTTTGGGGCTTTTCTTTTAAAAAGGATGATTTTAAGCAGCCAAAAACAGAAACAGAAGTTCATCCGCTTCATTTCTTAAACATGCAGCTCCCATTCTCTTATGAAAAGGAAATTACACGCGAAAGTGAGAAAATAAATCGCGAATACACAAATAAAGAAGCGGTTCAAGCAGGGATTAAAATGGGTAAAAAAGAATTAGAAGAGAAGCTAGGTCAAACAGGAGAGGTGAAAAGTGAAAAAGTTTTGCACGAGACAACAGGGAATGGTAAAGTTAAGTTAATCATCCTTTACCAAGTAATAGAAGATATTGTTCAACCAACACCTATTGTTCAGGGAGACTAGAGAATGACAGAACATTTACTTGAGATTCAACAAAAATTGGATAGCCCAAACGAAGCGATTGCTTTATTTGGCAATCAAGATGCTTATCTGAAACTAATGGAAAACGAGCTGAACGTCTCCATTATTACGCGTGGAGAAAAAGTGTATGTTTCTGGTGAGGAAGCATCGAGAGATACAGTAAGCCGTTTGATCACATCTCTTTTACATCTCATCCGTAAAGGAATTGAGATATCTGAACGGGATGTCGTCTATGCCATTAAAATGGCGCAAAAAAACAAGCTGAATTATTTTGAAAATATGTATGAAGATGAAATTACGAAAAATGCCAAAGGAAAGTCGATCAGGGTGAAAACAATCGGCCAGCGTGAATATGCTGCGGCGATGAAAAAAGATGACCTGGTCTTTGGAATTGGACCCGCTGGTACAGGGAAGACGTATTTGGCAGTCGTCCATGCGGTCCATTCGCTGAAAAATGGACATGTGAAACGGATAATCCTGACAAGACCAGCTGTTGAAGCAGGAGAGAGTCTTGGCTTTTTACCAGGCGATCTAAAGGAAAAAGTAGATCCTTATTTAAGACCACTATATGATGCCCTGCATGATGTGCTTGGCAGTGATCATACGGAACGACTAATCGAGCGCGGCGTGATTGAAATAGCGCCCCTTGCCTATATGAGAGGCCGGACGCTTGATGATGCATTTGTGATATTAGATGAAGCGCAGAATACAACACCTGCCCAAATGAAAATGTTTTTGACGAGACTTGGGTTTGGCTCTAAAATGGTCATTACAGGAGATATTACACAGATTGATCTGCCAAAGGGCATGCAGTCAGGTCTTGCAGCTGCAAAGGACATGCTTGCAGAGATCAGGGGCATCTCATTTATTGAATTAGACCAGACAGATGTGGTCAGACACCCGCTTGTGGCGAAGATCATTGGCGCATACGAAAAGCAAAAATGAACTGAGTGACCCGATCGTCTTCATCGGGTCATTTTGTTTCGATCGTGGTTTAAAGTAAAAAAGGAGGTACTTTCCTTGAGAAAGAATCAAAAAGGCAGTAAGCGCAAAAGACTGCTGTCTAAAAAAGAACCTCAGAAAATGGAGCGCTCACGTTATTTAAATGTTTTGCTGTACGCTGGTTTAGCAGCCATTTTATTCGTGGTGCTCTTCTTCCATGTAAAGCCTGAATCGCTCGACTTAGATTTATTTTCAGTGAGCGAACAGACCATCTATTCTCCGTCAACCGTTGATGATCAAGAAGCGACAGAAGAAAAGAAACAAGAAGCAACAGATCAGGTAGAAGATCAATATACGCTCAAAAAAGCGTATTCTGATAATCGCGTAGACCTCATCTCATCCCTCTTTGAAGCCATTAAAGAAGAGAAGAAAGCAGCTGATGATAAAGAGAACGCGCCATCAGATCAAGAAATGGTCAAGCGTGTCAAAGAAAAGCTCACAACAGATATGCAGGAAGCTGTTTCGGATCAATCCATCAAAGCACTGCTCCAAGCAAGTGATGAAAATCTCTCATTTACTAAGGATTCCATCATCACAGTGGTGAATTCACTGATGAGTAAAGAAATCACAGCAGCGAAATTACAAGATGAGAAAAAACAAGTCAAAACAGAGCTTAAAAACAATTCGATTCCATCAAAATACTTAAATGCGGCGAAAGAAATCGGTGAATTTGCGATCATTCCAAACTATGTATTTGACCCAGTGGCAACAGAGAAGAAAAGACAGGAAGCGGCTGACAATATTCAGCCTGTGCAAATTAAGCAGGGGCAAATCTTAGTTGAAGAAGGAGAGCTCATTGACCGGGAAGTTTATCGCAAATTAGAACTCACGGGTCTGTTAAACAGCTCAAATTTATTTAAGCCTGTAAGTGGTCTTCTCATATTAATTGGACTTTTCTTAGCAGCGATTGTTCATTCCCTTGAATCGAGGAAAAAATCGCTTGTCCATAAGAATAAGTCGTTACTGCTTTACTCGCTTATTTTCACGATTATATTAATTATCATGGAAGTGTTCAGCCTCTTCCAGGAAACGAAGTATACGACGATAGGCTATGTCGTGCCAGTGGCACTTGGCACGATGCTGATCAAGCTGCTTATTAATGAGCGGCTGGCGATCTTCTCCGGTCTTGTATTTGCTCTTTGCGGCAGTATGATGTTTAATCAAGGAGTAACCGGCGTCTTTAACTATGTGATCTGCGCTTATTATCTGATGAGCGGGATGGCGGGTATTTTATTTTTAAGAAAACATAATGCAAGATCAAAAATATTGCAGGCGGGGCTTTTGGTTGCTTTGGTGAATGTACTTGTGGTTTTATCCATTACACTCATCCAAAATTCTTCACCATCAGGGCTTGAAATCGGTGTGAACCTCATGATGGCGATTGTGTCAGGGTTTGCATCATCTATCTTGGTCATTGGGTTAATGCCTGTTTTTGAGAGCATGTTTGGTATTCTTTCCACAATGAAACTGATTGAATTATCCAATCCAAATCATCCGCTGCTCAAAAAGATTTTAACCGAGACACCAGGTACATATCATCATAGTGTCATGGTGGCGAATTTAGCGGATGCTGCATGTGAAGCAGTCGGCGCAAATGGTCTTTTAGCAAGGGTCGGTGCTTATTATCATGACATTGGGAAAACGAAAAGACCGCAGTACTTTATCGAAAACCAAATGAACATTGATAATCCGCATGACAAGCTTTCTCCTCAGCTGAGTAAAAATATTATTATTGCCCATACGACAGATGGCGCTGATATGCTGAGAGAAAAGAAGTTTCCTGAAGAACTTGTCGACATTGCCGAACAGCATCACGGGAAGTCTCTTTTAAAGTTCTTTTACTATAAGGCGAAAGAGCGTGATGATCAGGTGACAGAAGATGAATTCCGTTACCCTGGTCCAAAGCCGCAATCAAAAGAAGCAGCGATTATTTCTGTGGCTGACAGCGTTGAAGCGGCGGTTCGTTCGATGCATAATCCAAATCCAGAGCGGATTGAAAAGCTTGTCAAAGGCATTATTTCAGATAAAATGCAGGACGGGCAATTTAGTGAATGTGACCTCACATTTAAAGAATTAAATATTATCAGCCAAACGATTTGTACAACATTAAAGGGGATTTTCCATTCTCGGATTGAATATCCAGATGCCCCGAAGCAGAAGGTGAAGTAAATGACATTGTTAATCGATTTAATAGATGAAACAGGACAAGTATCAAAAGAGCAGCTTGAAGAAGTGGAAAAGCTTCTTCAGTTTGCTGCAGACGAACTTGAGGTCAAGGATCAAGCGGAAGTATCAGTGACGATCGTTTCGAATGAAGAGATTCATCAAATCAATAAAGAATACCGCGGAAAAGACGCACCAACAGATGTGATCTCCTTTGCACTTGAGGAAGAAGGAGAAGGGGAAATTGAAATCATTGGAGCAGATGATATCCCGCCTGTACTCGGTGACATTATTATTAGTGTAGATCGAACGAAAGAGCAGGCAGAGGAATATGGACATTCCTTTATGAGAGAGCTTGGATTCTTAACGATTCATGGCTTCCTCCATTTGCTCGGGTACGATCATATGACAGAGGAAGATGAAAAAGAAATGTTCGCCAAACAGACAAAGATCCTGGATGATTATGGTCTTTCGAGATCATCGTAAGAAAAGAAGGCCGCTCGCCCGTTTTTTTCGGAGTTTTTACTATGCATTTAGAGGAATATGGCGAACTTTCTTGAATGAACGGAATTTTCGATTTCACACAGTCGCAGCCATCATCGTGGTGATCTGCGGCTTTTGGTTCCGCATTGACCCATTTGAATGGCTGATCGTTCTTCTTCTTTGCGGGGGGATGTTTGCGCTTGAGCTTGTCAATACAGCCATTGAACATACAGTGGATCTGATGACAGAAGAAAGGCACCCGCTTGCAGAGAGAGCGAAGGACGCTGCGGCAGGCGCTGTTTGCGTTTACGCCGCGATTTCGGTTATGATTGGGTTGATCATCTTCTTACCGAAGATCATGCAATAGAACAATATTACTATTTATTAACATTTTTAGAAATGGGCGTGAAAATGTCACGTGAATTATGTAAAATATAAATGTGACAGTGGTACCATTTCTTCTGAAAGTGGGAACTAGGAATGAACAAACAAGAGTTGATTTCAGAAGCAATCAAAGCAAGAGATTTTGCATATGTACCCTATTCTAAATTCAAAGTCGGTGCAGCATTACTGTCGAATGATGGAAAAGTGTATGGCGGCTGCAACATTGAAAATGCAGCATATGGTATGTGTAATTGTGCGGAAAGAACAGCACTTTTTAAAGCCTATTCAGAAGGCATTACATCTTTTCAAATGTTAGCAGTGGTGGCTGATACAGACCGTCCTGTTTCGCCGTGCGGCGCATGCAGACAGGTCATTTCAGAGCTATGTGCACCTGATATGCCAGTGATTCTAACGAACTTAAAAGGACATATATACGAAACAACAGTAAACGAACTATTGCCAGGCGCATTTTCACCGGAGGATTTAAATGACTAACGAAAGCTTCAAATCAGGATTTGTATCAATTATTGGAAGACCAAATGTAGGGAAATCAACCTTTCTTAATCGTGTCATTGGACAAAAGATCGCCATCATGAGCGATAAGCCCCAAACGACGCGAAACAAAGTGCAAGGTGTTCTGACAACAAACACATCACAAACGATCTTTATCGATACACCGGGGATTCATAAACCTAAGCATAAGCTTGGTGATTTTATGATGAGGGTGGCTCAAAATACACTGAAGGAAGTCGACCTGATCTTGTTTATGATTAACGCACAGGAAGGCTATGGCAAAGGTGATGAATTCATCATTGAACGACTAAAGCAAACATCTACACCGGTGTTCCTAGTCGTTAATAAAATTGACCAAATTCATCCAGATGAACTGTTCCTTTTAATTGATGAATACCGCACACGTTACCCATTCAAGGAAATTGTGCCAATTTCAGCTCTTGAAGGAAACAATATCGACACGCTTCTTCAGCAGATTGAAGGTTATCTTCCAGAGGGCCCTCAATTTTATCCGGCAGATCAAGTAACAGATCATCCAGAACGGTTTATTATTTCTGAATTAATTCGTGAAAAAGTGCTGCATTTAACGAGAGAAGAGATTCCGCACAGTATTGCGGTTGCGATTGAATCGATTAAGCCAGATGAAAATGGCAAGATCCATGTCGCGGCGACCATTGTCGTAGAACGTGATTCGCAAAAAGGGATCGTCATTGGTAAACGAGGCAGCTTGTTAAAAGAAGTGGGACAAAAAGCGCGCAGAGATATTGAAGCACTTCTAGGCTCAAAAGTGTATTTAGAGCTTTGGGTCAAAGTTCAGAAGGACTGGCGTAATAAATCCACTCACCTGCGTGATTTTGGATTTAGAGAAGACGAATATTAAAAAATCGCTGCATTTGTCAGCAAATCTGACAATGGTGCGGTTCGATTAGTAAAAATTGTTTATCATGAAATGGAGGTAGCCTGGTCAAGATAAAATTAATATGTTGGATGTAGCGTTGCTGCTTCTAATAAAGAAAGGTGGGGTTTTTATGTTGAATTTTACATGGAACGTATTTTCACAAACAGGAAGCGTTGACACGTATCTGCTTTTCAAAGAGTTAGAAAAGGAGAACCTGGAAAGACCCGATGTACTTGAAGAAGAAATAGCACGATTTGATTTTCCAATCTTATAATTCTTGACCCCTCCAATGCTCGGAGTGTAGACAAATGCTCATTAAAAGTGAAGGAATCGTCCTTAGAACAACAGATTATGGCGAAACAAACAAAATTGTCACGCTGCTCACTAGAGAACATGGAAAAATTGGCGTGATGGCAAGAGGCGCTAAAAAATCAAACAGCCGCCTGTCAGCTATAAGCCAGCCGTTTTTATACGGCACCTTTCTCATCCAATCATCAACAGGACTTGGAACGCTCCAGCAAGGCGAAATGATTGAAAGTATGCGGGCCATTCGGGAAGACTTATTTCTGACCGCATATGCCGCATATATGACGGAATTGATGGATAAAGGGACAGAAGAAAAAAAGCCAAACCCTTATTTGTTTGAGCTTCTGCTTCAATCTCTGCGTCATCTCAACGAAGGTACAGATGCTGATATTATTTTATTTATCTTAGAGGTCAAAATGTTATCAGTGATGGGGATGAAGCCTGAACTTGATCAATGTGTGCACTGTGGTCAAAAAGAAGGGCAGTTCCATTTCTCAATAAGAGATAACGGCTTCATTTGCCAAAATTGTTTTTCGAAAGATCCATATAAACTGCCCTTATCCCCCGCAGCTGCAAGGCTGCTCCGTTTGTTTCATTATTTTGATTTATCAAGGCTTGGTCAGGTTGATGTGAAACAGCAGACGAAACAAGAAATTCGTCAAGTGCTTGATCACTACTATGACGAATATTCCGGCCTCTATTTAAAATCAAAAAAATTCATGAATCAGATGGAATCCATGAAAAAGCTAATGGGCGGGGAAAACAAAAGTTGACATCTCCCATGACTTTTTGTAAGATCATCTAAGATAAAATATGTTGCATTGACAGAAAGAAGTACTTACGTAAAATCCATAAAAGCGACCTTAGGGCGGTGTGAGCTAAGGATGGAGGCGTAACGAAAGGCATTCTTGAGCAACGTAAAACAAAGCGGCTGGGTGCTACTACACCAGCAAATAGGGTGGAACCGCGGGAAAAACTCTCGTCCCTATGTTTGCAAGAACCTTGCGAGCATAGAGACGGGAGTTTTTGTGTTCTCTTACAAGGTTCTCATCCCACCCGCCATACATAGCGGTTGGTCTAGAAAAGATGGAGGTGCGATCATTGAATATTCAAGACATGATTTTGACGCTGCAAAAGCATTGGTCAAATGAAGGCTGCGTATTAATGCAGGCGTATGACACAGAAAAAGGTGCCGGAACGATGAGTCCATACACGTTCCTCAGAAGCATCGGCCCTGAGCCGTGGAAGGTAGCATATGTAGAGCCTTCAAGACGCCCGGCTGATGGCAGATATGGAGAAAACCCAAATAGATTGTATCAGCATCACCAATTTCAAGTGATCATTAAGCCATCACCTGACAATATTCAAGAGCTATATCTTGAATCATTGAAGGCACTTGGCATTGACCCGCTGAAACATGATATTCGTTTTGTGGAAGATAACTGGGAAAATCCATCTCTTGGCTGTGCTGGACTTGGCTGGGAAGTATGGCTTGATGGGATGGAAATTACGCAGTTCACGTATTTCCAACAAGTCGGCGGCTTAGAATGTAAGCCCGTTTCTGTTGAAATCACATACGGTATTGAACGTCTTGCTTCTTACATCCAGGACAAAGAAAATGTCTTCGATCTTGAATGGACAGACGGATTTACGGTCAGAGATTTATTCTTAATGGCTGAATACGAGCACTCTGTTTATACATTTGAAACATCTAATACTGACATGCTGTTCGAGCTATTTACAACCTATGAGAAAGAAGCACATAGCCAAATGGACAAAGGGCTTGTTCACCCGGCATACGATTATGTCCTCAAATGCTCTCATACGTTTAACCTGCTCGATGCAAAGGGTGCTATTTCTGTGACTGAGCGAACTGGTTATATCGGAAGAGTGCGTCAGTTAGCAAGAAAAGTAGCCAAAACCTATTATGAAGAACGCGAAAAACTGGGATTCCCTATGCTAAAAGAGGAGGCGGCTTCTCATGAATAAACAAGATGTATTACTTGAAATCGGCTTAGAAGAGATGCCGGCTCGTTTCATGCCAGAGAGCACAAAGCAGCTGGGTGAGAAAGTAAAAGCATGGTTTGAAACGCAAAATATTTCATTCGAAGAGACTGCTTTATTTAACTCACCTAGACGTCTTGCTGTACTTGTGAAAGGTGTCGCAGAAAAACAAGAAGACATTAAGGAAGAAGCAAAAGGCCCGGCTAAAAAAATTGCCCAAGATGCTGAAGGCAATTGGACAAAAGCAGCTGAAGGCTTTGCAAGAGGACAAGGTGCTTCAACAGATGATCTCTATTTCAAAGAGATCAAAGGAGTAGATTATGTCCATGTCCAAAAGTTTCAAGAAGGAAAGCAAGTCAAAGACCTTCTGCCAGCGTTAGGTGAAATCGCCGCTTCATTAAGTTTTCCAAAGAACATGAGATGGGGAAGCGAGGATTTACGCTATATCCGTCCGATTAAATGGATTGTTTGTTTATTTGGAAAAGAGATTGTACCTGTTGAAATTGCTGGGGTGAAAAGCGGCCGGGAGACTAGAGGACACCGTTTCCTTGGAACGACAGCCAGCATTGACACACCTGCTTCCTATGAACAAACTTTGCGCGATCAATTTGTGATTGCAGACTCAGAGAAAAGAAAACAATTCATTACTGAACAGCTAGATGCGCTATCTTTAGAAAAAGGCTGGGTCATTCCTGTTGATCCTGAACTTTTAGAAGAAGTGAACGACCTTGTAGAATATCCAACTGTGCTGTCTGGTTCCTTTGAAGAAGAGTTTCTTGCATTGCCGGAAGAAGTATTGGTGACGACAATGAAAGAGCATCAGCGCTACTTCCCTGTGAAAAATGAGCAAGGGGAATTATTGCCGCACTTTATTACAGTCAGAAATGGAAACAGTGAGGCGCTCGAAAATGTCGCAAGAGGGAATGAAAAAGTACTTCGTGCGCGTTTATCAGATGCTGCATTCTTCTATAAAGAAGACGAAAAACTAGTGATTGAAGACAATATTAAAAAGCTTGATAAAGTGGTATTCCATGAGAAACTTGGAACAATCGGCGACAAGCTGAAGAGAGTGACAGACATTGCAACCCGTCTAGCGGCGCATGTCGGAGCAGATGACGAAACCACTAAACGTGTGGCGAGAGCAGCAAGTATTTCGAAGTTTGACCTTGTTACTCAAATGGTCTATGAATTCCCAGAATTACAAGGAATCATGGGTGAGAAATATGCAAGAGCTCTTGGTGAACATGAAGAAGTAGCAAGAAGCATCAACGAGCACTATATGCCGCGCTTTGCTGGTGACGAGGCGCCGTCCACTTTGATTGGTGCGATTGTGGCAGTAGCAGATAAGCTTGATTCTATTTGTTCATTCTTCTCAATTGATGTGATCCCAACGGGTTCTCAAGACCCTTATGGACTTAGAAGACAAGCGAGCGGTATCGTTCAAATCCTGCTCGACCGTCATTGGAATATTTCATTTAAAGAGCTGCTAGCACTTGCACAAGTAAAGGCAGAACATGAAGCTGCTCTAATTGAATTTTTAACACATCGTTTAAAATATGTTCTTCAAGCAGAGCATATCCGCCATGATGTTGTTGATGCAGTGCTGGATGTTGAAAATATTGAGCCATATGCAGTCGTCAAAAAAGCAGCTGTTCTTGAAGAGAGTGTGAAACAAGAAAGCTTCAAAGAAACGGCTGAAGCATTGGGACGCGTCATTTCAATCAGTAAAAAAGGGGAAGATGCAGAGATTCAGCCTGAACTGTTTGAAAATGAACATGAGCAAAAGCTGTTTGAGGCGTATCAGCAAGTAGAGAAAGCTGTAAAGGAACATGTAGCAGCAGGACAATACAGCTTGGCACTTGAGGCGCTGGATACGTTAAAAACACCGATTGTTCATTATTTCGATCATACAATGGTTCATGCGGATGATGAAAAACTGAAGCGAAATCGTTTAGCACAAATGGTCAAACTAGCCAAAGTCATTCAATCATTTGCGAATATGAACAATTTAATTGTAAAATAAATACCTAAGAACGGTTGCCTTTTCCGAAGGGCAATCGTTTTTTACTCATTTAATTCAAGGTTTTTGAGTGGATTTTTGTTTCATTCGGACAAAGATGCGCTATAATATGATGAGTTATGAAAATGATATACATAAAATAAAGATTTCGCTCTCTCTATTTAAAGGTGGTGAGTACAATCGAGTTAAATAAACGGCAAGAGCAGATTTTACAGATTGTCAAAGAGAATGGTCCGATCACTGGAGAGCATATCGCCGATCGGCTGAACTTAACAAGGGCGACCCTCAGACCGGATTTAGCCATTTTAACAATGTCAGGCTTTTTAGAAGCAAGACCAAGGGTCGGCTACTTTTTCACAGGAAAAACAGGCACGCAGCTTCTCGCAGATAAGCTGAAAAAACTTCAAGTGAAAGACTTTCAATCCATTCCAGTGGTAATACATGAGAATGTTTCGGTTTATGATGCGATTTGTACGATGTTTTTAGAGGATGTGGGCACATTATTCGTTGTGGACGATCACTCTATTTTAACAGGCGTGTTATCAAGAAAAGACCTCCTCCGCGCAAGTATAGGGAAACAGGAGCTTCCATCTATCCCTGTCCATATTATTATGACAAGAATGCCGAACATCACCGTTTGCCGCAAGGAAGATTTCATTATGGATGTGGCGAAGCACTTGATTGAAAAGCAAATAGATGCACTTCCTGTGATAAAAGATACGGATAAAGGCTTTGAAGTGGTCGGAAGAATTACGAAAACAAATATGACGAAAATACTTGTCAGCTTATCGGAGAACGAAATAATCTAATGACAGAAGACTGCGAGGGGATGTTATGAGTAATCGCGTAATTTTTGTGGTATCAGATTCAGTTGGAGAAACGGCAGAGCTCGTGGTCAAAGCGGCACTTAGCCAATTTGATGGCGGCTCATCAGACCATTCAAATATTAGAAGAATCCCGTATGTAGAAGATGTTGGTACGATTAAAGAAGTCATTTCACTGGCGAAAGCAGATAATGGGATCGTCTGCTTTACTCTTGTTGTGCCAGAAATGCGCCAATTCTTAATCGAGGAAGCAGAAGCAAACGGTGTCGTTTATTATGACATCATCGGTCCGCTCATTGATAAAATGGAAACGGCATATGGAAATGAAGCGAAACATGAGCCGGGTCGTGTACGTCAATTAGATGAGGACTATTTTAAAAAGGTAGAAGCCATCGAGTTCGCTGTGAAATACGATGACGGCAGAGACCCAAGAGGTATTCTAAAGGCTGATATTGTGCTCATTGGTGTATCACGCACGTCCAAGACACCATTATCTCAATATTTGGCACATAAGCGGCTGAAGGTAGCGAACGTTCCAATTGTACCTGAAGTTGATCCGCCAGAAGAGTTATTTTCAGTTGATCCGAAGAAATGTATCGGTTTAAAAATTAGTCCAGACAAACTAAATCATATTCGCAAAGAGCGTTTAAAATCTCTTGGTTTAAATGATCGCGCTATTTATGCGAACATTGAGCGGATTAAAGAGGAACTAGAGTATTTTGAAAAAGTGGTTGACCGCATTAACTGTCAAGTCGTTGATGTATCGAATAAAGCAGTTGAGGAAACGGCAAATGTCATTCATCAAATGCTGACCAAAAGAGGTTCCGAATAAACTCAGGATGCTCCTCCTGGGTTTTTCCTATGGTGGGAAACGGGTAAACAAAAACAATGGCATATTTGCTGCATTTGTATTATAATAAAAAATTGTGATAAAATGATTGATTTTAGGTTTAAGTTAAGTCAAGAACGAATAAACTAATATTGGCAGAAGTCAAGTGATTCCGAACATAACTTTTCGACAAAATGAGTTTTACTGTTGATTGCTTTATGGGGGAAAAGTATGGTCTTTTTGCTTCTCTAAAGCAGGAATAAGGTGGAGGGATGGAGAATTAGTCACCTGAATGAACGTAAAAAAGAGAGGACGATTTATGTCGATGCAGATGCTTGTCCTGTAAAAGACGAAATCCTTTCTGTCGCATCTCAATTTCAAGTACCAGTGACATTCATTGCTTCATATGAGCATTTTCAAACCAAAAGATCTCCACTTGAAGATTGGCGGTTTGTAGATACACATAAGGAAGCAGCGGATTTAGTCATTGCAAACTCAGCTGCCGCACATGATATTGTCGTCACCCAAGATATTGGTCTTGCCTCCTTACTGCTTCCGAGACAGGTCATTGTTCTGTCTGAAAGAGGACGAATGTACACAAACGAAACAATTGATTTTGATTTGGAACGCAGGCATGTTTCTAGCAAACAGCGAAGAAAAGGTGTATACGGAAAAGGTCCCAAAAAGCTTTTAGAAGAGGATAAGAAGCGATTTATGGCGCAACTACAAAAAATCCTGTCGAATCATGAAGGATTTTTAAATTAAAAGGCGAATAATGTACGACGGAGTGTTATTAGGATGAGCAAACGTATACCAGATGAACTTTTGGAGCAGATCCAAAAAAACGCAGACATTGTCGAAGTGATTGGAGAATACGTACAGCTTAGAAAGCAAGGTCGAAATTACTTCGGTCTTTGTCCATTCCATGGTGAAAATACTCCTTCATTCTCTGTTTCAGCAGATAAGCAAATCTTCCATTGTTTCGGCTGTGGTGCAGGAGGCAATGTGTTTTCTTTCCTCAGACAAATGGAAGGCTACTCATTTATTGAAGCCGTTTCACATGTGGCTGATAAGTACCATATTGATCTGCCTGATCAGGTAGCGAATGCTCAGATGAGTTCCTCTCAGCAAGAGGACACTGCAGATCATAAAATGATTGAGGCCCATGAGCTTCTTAAGAAATTTTACCACCATTTGCTGGTAAATACAAAGGAAGGTCAAAACGCACTCGATTATTTACGGTCCAGAGGCTTTACGGATGAAACAATTGCCAAGTTTGAGATCGGGTATGCTCTTGATTCTTGGGATTTCGTGACCAAGTTTTTAGAAAAACGAGGATTTGATCCTGTGATGATGGAGAAGGCTGGTCTTTTGATTCAACGTGAAAACGGCACAGGCTTTTTTGACCGCTTTAGAGATCGTGTCATGTTTCCCATTCATGATCATCATGGAACGGTCATCGCTTTTTCCGGAAGATCGCTTGGTGATCAGCAGCCTAAATATATGAATAGTCCTGAAACGCCGCTTTTTCATAAAAGTAAGCTGCTTTATCACTTTCATGACGCACGTATGCATATTCGCAAACGCGAACGGGCGGTTCTTTTTGAAGGATTTGCAGACGTCATCTCAGCTGTTACATCAGGTGTCGGTGAAAGTGTTGCAACAATGGGTACGTCTCTTACAGAAGAGCACGTAAAGCTTCTCAGGCGGAACGTAGAAGAGATCATCCTTTGCTATGACTCTGATACGGCCGGATACGAAGCGACCATGAAAGCATCAGATTTGCTTGGAAAAAGAGGATGTAAAGTTCGCGTTGCCATGATACCAGATGGACTTGATCCAGATGATTACATTCGTAAATATGGCGGCGAGAAATTTAGGAATGACATCATAGATGCAAGTGTGACATTAATGACGTTTAAGATGAATTTTTTCCGAAGAGGAAAAAACTTATCAGACGAAGGAGACCGTCTTACTTATATGAAGCAGGTTCTCCGAGAAATCAGCCGGTTAAACGGCTCTTTGGAGCAAGAGATTTACATGAAACAGCTTGCTGGGGAGTTTTCGATCTCACTTGATTCATTAAAAGAACAACTGGAGCTGTTTGAAAAACAGCAGCGGCAAGAAACCAAAAGCACGCAGGAAGAAAACGGGCTTGAAAAACGGCGTGCACATCTGTCAACACAAGTGAGAAGAAAGCGTCTGCGGCCGGCATATGAAAATGCAGAGCGAATGCTGCTTGCTCATATGTTAAAAAGCGATGACGTGATCCGCAAAGTACTTGACAGAATCGGGATTGAATTTAATATAGATTCGCACAGGGCGCTGGCAACGTACATTTATGCCTTGTATGAAGAAGGCAAAGAACCAACGCCGCAGCACCTGATGAACCGTATAGAAGATGATGTCATGAATCAGCTGTTGACGGATATATTGATGATTCAAGTCGGAGACGAACTAAGTGAAGCTGAATTAAGTGATTATGTAAAAAAAGTGTTGAATCATCGGAATTTGTCAATGATAAAGGAAAAAGAACTAGAACGTGCAGAAGCGGAGAGGCAAAAAGATTTCTTCAAAGCGGCAACACTTGGACAAGAAATTATTCAGTTAACCCGTTCGCTGAAGTAATACGTCTATTATTAATGACAGGACTTACGGCTGGCAATGAATCCTTTACGGGAGGAGCATAAGACCGCAAGCATCTTGCCTTCATCATTATTTATTTTATTTCCTATTTGCTTCGTCATCTGTTTGATAGAGAGAGAAAAGCAGGGCGGAAGTAAATCGCAAGTTACTTTAGAATTCGTTGCAAGCTTTGGAAGGAGGGATCCATAATGGCTGATAAACAAGCCCACGAAACCGAAACTGAATTAACCTTTGAACAGGTGAGAGATAAGCTCACTGAAACGGGTAAAAAACGGGGCGTTTTAACATACGAAGAAATTGCAGAGCGTATGTCTAGCTTTGAAATTGAATCAGACCAAATGGATGAATACTATGAATACTTAGGCGAACAGGGTGTAGAGCTCATTAGTGAAAACGAAGAGACAGAAGACCCAAATGTTCAGCAGCTGGCTAAAGCAGAAGAAGAATTTGACCTAAATGATTTAAGCGTACCACCAGGTGTCAAAATCAATGATCCTGTTCGTATGTACTTAAAAGAAATCGGACGCGTCAATTTGTTATCTGCTAAAGAAGAAATTACGTATGCTCAAAAGATCGAAGAGGGCGATGAGGAATCAAAAAGAAGATTAGCGGAAGCGAACCTTCGTCTCGTTGTCAGCATTGCGAAACGCTATGTCGGTCGTGGTATGCTGTTCCTTGACTTGATTCAAGAAGGAAACATGGGTCTAATGAAGGCGGTTGAGAAGTTTGATTACCGCAAAGGATATAAATTCTCAACATATGCGACTTGGTGGATTAGACAGGCGATCACACGTGCGATTGCCGATCAGGCGAGAACAATCCGGATTCCGGTTCATATGGTGGAAACGATTAATAAATTGATCCGTGTTCAAAGACAGCTTCTGCAAGACCTAGGCAGAGAACCAACGCCTGAGGAAATTGCTGAAGACATGGATTTAACTCCAGAAAAGGTAAGAGAGATTCTTAAAATTGCGCAAGAGCCTGTATCTTTAGAAACACCTATTGGTGAAGAAGATGACTCGCATCTTGGTGATTTTATCGAAGACCAAGAGGCGACATCTCCATCTGACCACGCTGCGTATGAACTCTTAAAAGAGCAGCTTGAAGATGTATTAGACACGCTGACGGACCGTGAAGAAAATGTGCTGAGACTACGTTTCGGACTAGACGACGGAAGAACTCGCACGTTAGAAGAGGTTGGAAAGGTGTTCGGCGTAACAAGAGAGCGTATCAGACAAATTGAAGCGAAAGCTCTTCGTAAATTAAGACACCCAAGCAGAAGTAAACGATTAAAAGACTTCTTAGAGTAGAAACCGGACGGATCTTGAAAGAGATCCGTTCTTTCTTATCAAAAATGAAAACGCTTTTTTCAATCTGATTATATTTTACTGAATAACAAATGAATTTGCAACGTTCTTAGAGAAAAGATGTATAAAAAATACATCTAAATGTGCTGAAGGCTTCATTTCTCATCTTGAATCATTTTTGTCTAATCTGTGAACTTGACCAAAGTTTTGTATCATAATTCGTTTACTTTTTGTAAAATTAAAGTAGAATTAGAATTGTTTGCATAGTCTCAAAGGGGTTTTCACAAAGGGGAGGATGAAAGAAATGAAACGGAATCCACTTATACCATTTTTATTGATTGCCATTTTAGGTATTGGACTCACTTTTTTCTTATCAATGAAGGGGCTGAAAGATGAAGAAAAAATTGCCTCTGGGGGCAAAGAGCAAAAGCAAGAAGAGACAGCAAATGCAACGCCGGAAGAATTGTATAAGCAGAACTGTCTAAGCTGTCACGGGGAAAACTATGAAGGCGGCGCAGGTCCTGCATTAAAAGGTGTTGGAGACAAGCTTGAAGTAGCTGACATCAAGAAGAAAATCCAAGAAGGCGGCAACGGGATGCCAGGCGGGCTGATTCCGAATGAAAAGCTCGATGAAATGGCGGAATGGGTGTCTAAAATTAAATAATCTTACACAAAAAGCTCTTTTTCAAAAGAAGAGCTTTTTTCATTTGAAAACGACTTTTAAAAAGTCCATAATTTATATAAGATAGACAAGTATGAACATTAAAGAAAAGTAGTGATACGTATGAATGAAATGAATTTATCGAAACGATTAAAAAAAGTCGCAGACTTTTTACCAGATGAGGCAGTCTTCGCTGATATAGGCTCAGATCATGCCTATTTGCCATGCTATGCGATCCTGCATCAAAAAGCAGTGAAAGCCATTGCTGGTGAAATTACCGATGGACCGCTTCAATCGGCGCAGCAGCAAGTACATAGACTTGAATTAGATGAAGAAATTTCAGTCAGAAAAGGAAATGGCCTTGAAGTCATTGAAAAAGGCGAAGTGAATGCAGTGACGATTGCAGGTATGGGCGGGGCGCTCATCGCAAGCATTCTAAATGAAGGAAGGCATAAGCTCGCAGGCCATGAGAGGCTCATTCTTCAGCCGAATATCCATGCCCATCATATTCGTTTATGGCTTTATCAAGAGGGGTATGATTTGTTAGATGAAGTCATCTTAGAAGAGGACGGCAAAATATACGAAATCATCATCGCAGAAAAAGGCGATAAAGATAAAGCTTATGAAGGAATGTCACTTGAAGCAGGCATGCTGGTTGGTCCGTTCCTTGCGAAAGAGCAAAATGACGTCTTCCGGCGCAAGTGGATGCAAGAGCTTCAGCATATGGAGAAGATAGAAAGTCAAATTCAGCAGGCGGCGCGGACAGAAGAAAATAAAGAACGCCTTGAAGAGCTGAATGCGAAAATAAAGATGCTAAAGGAGGTTTTGACTGTTGGCTAAAACAGTAAACGGGCATGAAATCATCCAATTGTTTGAACAATTTTCACCAAAGGCATACGCCATGGAAGGGGATAAAATTGGTCTTCAGATTGGGACTTTAAATAAAAAAGTAACCAATGTGATGATTACCTTGGATGTATTAGAGAATGTAGTAGATGAGGCGATCGAGCGAAAAGTGGATCTTATTATTGCCCACCATCCGCCGATTTTCCGTCCATTAAAACATGTAGCGACGGATCAGCCGGCTGGACGTATCATTGAAAAATGCATCAAACATGATATTGCGGTATATGTGGCACATACGAATTTAGACGTAGCTGATGGCGGAGTCAATGACCTGCTTGCTGAGGCCTTAGAGCTTGAAGAAACAAGAGTGTTAGTGCCGACATACGAAGATCCAATCAAACAGCTTGCTCTGTATGTCCCAGTGGAATTTGAAGAGGCCATCCGGACAGCTTTAGGAAATGCGGGCGCCGGCCATATCGGCAACTACAGCCATTGTGCGTTTTCAAATGAAGGGACAGGCAGCTTTCTGCCATCAGAAGAAGCTGAGCCGTTTATTGGTGAGTCGGGTCAATTAGAATTTGTGAAAGAAGTGCGGATTGAAACCATTTTCCCAGCAAGTATAGAAAAACAAGTGATTCGCGAAATGATCAAAGCACATCCTTATGAAGAAGTCGCCTATAGTGTACACACGACAGACCTTCCTCCTATTCAAAAAGGTCTTGGCCGTATTGGAGAGCTAAATGAGCCAATGACACTGAGAGATTTCACACAATTTGTGAAAACGAAGCTGGATGTGAATGGTGCTCGTTTTGTAGGAGACCAAAACGCTGTTGTGAAAAAAGTGGCGGTGCTTGGCGGAGACGGAAATAAATACATCCATCAAGCGAAAAGAATGGGTGCAGATGTGTATGTGACAGGAGACCTTTATTTCCATGTTGCGCACGATGCCATGATGCTAGGGCTGAACGTTGTGGACCCGGGGCATTATGCTGAAAAAATTATGAAAGAGGGCGTAAAGGCGAAGCTTCAATCGCTGTGTGCGGATAAAAAATATAACGTACAGCTCTTTGTTTCTGAATCAAACACAAACCCATTTCAATTTATGTAAACAAAAAACGTCAGAGCGGATATGCTCTGACGTTTTCTTATTTCTTTGTTTTGACGCGAGGTAAAATTTTAGAAAGGGGAACAGTCCGTTCAATCTTCCAGGTCGTTTCATCATCTGGTTCATAGTTTTCTAAGAAACGAATGACTTCCTTTGTAATAGGTGTTGGTGTTGAAGCACCAGCAGTAACGGCAACGGTTTTGACGCCCTGCAGCCACTCCAGCTTGAGTTCACTTAAGTCGCCAATACGGTAAGCCTGCGTTCCGGCAATCTCCATTGACACTTGTGCGAGACGGTTAGAGTTATTACTTTTTGGATCGCCGACAACAATGGTTAAATCGGCTTGGCCAGCTTGCTGCGATACAGCTTCCTGACGCACCTGTGTCGCAAGGCAAATTTCTTGATGATACTCGACGTGAGGGTATTTCTCTTTAATCAGCTCCATCAAGTCGTGGACATCCCATTGCGACATCGTCGTTTGGTTCGTGATAAGCAGTTTTTCTGATGTTAAATCGAGTGCCTCAATGTCGGCTTCTGTTTCGACAAGGTGTACCTTGTCAGGGGCTACTCCGACAGCTCCTTCTGGCTCAGGATGACCCTTTTTCCCAATATAAATAATGTCATAGCCATCGGCTGTTTTCTCTGAAATGAGTTCGTGAGTTTTCGTTACATCTGGACAGGTCGCATCAATGGTGACAAGGCCTTTTTCTTCTGCGATTTGACGAACCTCAGGAGAAACGCCGTGAGCCGTGAAAATGACTGTTCCGCTTTCAACCTGCTTTAAAATGTCTAAGCGGTTTGGTCCGTCCAGTGTGTAAATACCATCTTCCTCGAAGGCATCAGTGACATGTTTGTTGTGCACAATCATACCTAATATATAAATTGGGCGTGGCAAGTTCTTATCAAGTGCGGCATTTTTAGCAATGACCATTGCATCCACAACGCCATAGCAATAGCCACGCGGCGATATTTTAATTACATTCATTTATTCGTCCTCCTGTAGGGAAGTGCTGCTAGAGAAGAACAATATAAAAAGCCGTAAAAAACGGCTTTTTATCATTCTCTTGCTTCCATTATAGCCAAAGTAAGCGTATATATCAAAGATTGTTATACGCAGTGAACACTTCGCCGTTAAAAGATCACTAGACATATAGTTTTGGAACAGAGCTGCCAGATCTTTTTTTCGGTTTTGCTTGAGGAGCAGGTGATGTGTGAGGTGCTGTTTTTTTGACGAGGATGTCTTCTGGTTCTTTATTTTTTTCTATTTCGTCAGTTTGTGCTTCTTCCTCGGGCACTTCTGTTTCTGCGCTGGTCTCCGCTGATTCTGCATCAGCATCATTTGCACTTTCTTCATCATCATCCGCACTGCCAAGCTGGCTGTACAGTTTAATCATCGCCGGCAAATTTCTCACTAAAGGACCGTATTGCTGAATCATTGGCGTAAATTGCTGCGCCATCCCGAGCACTTTTTGAACATTTCCTAACATGCTTGAGAGGGTTGCAGGATTTGTGAAGCTCTGGATTCCTTGTAATCCCGCACCACCTCCAGAGACTCCAGCTCCTCCTGCGCCAGGAAGAAATTTAGAGAGCATGCCTTTAATTCCTGCTCCGCCGCCTAGTGCACGGCTCTCACCTCCTGGAATACCGCCCATCCCGGGTAAACCGCCTCCCTGTACAGACGGGGAGCGAGGCATCATTTGCTGAAATGGATTGCCCTGCCCTTGAAAAGGCTGCTGGATAGGAGGCTGCTGCCCTCTTTGAAACATTCCGGGCTGTCCGCCATTTCCAAGGTGCCGGCGTGAGGGACGGCGCGGCTGAAAATCGCCCATAGGCCTTTGCCCTAACATACTTGTACCTCCCTTACTGCATTCTCTTTCTCTTCATAGGTTATGCAAGGAAGCACTAATTGGTTTCCTGTAGGAAAAGCGGACATGGTTTTTTTACTGAAAATCAGCTATAATGAGGAGATGAGCAAAAAGGCATTGCCTTAAGGAGTGAAAACATGAAAGAAACGAAATTTACGACATATGAATTAAAGCCTTTTATTATAGATGCTATTCATGAACTAGGCTTTTATGAGCCGACTGATATTCAAAAAAGAATCATCCCTGCTGTTTTAAAAGGAGAAAGCGTGATTGGCCAGTCACAAACCGGAACAGGAAAAACTCATGCCTACTTACTGCCGCTGATTCATTCAATTGATCCAAGCAAAGAACAGGTACAAGTAGTGATTACTGCACCTACAAGAGAATTAGCCAATCAAATTTTCAAAGAAGCTCAAACGATTTTAAAGAATGCTTCTCCAGAAGAAGAGATCAAAGCAAAGCTTTACATTGGCGGAACGGACAAGCAGAAATCAATTCAAAAGCTAAAAAACCAGCCGCATTTGGTTGTCGGTACACCTGGACGTATTGCTGACCTCATTCATGAGCAGGCGCTGAATGTTTATAAAGCGACCTCTCTTGTTATTGATGAAGCTGATTTAATGCTGGATATGGGATTTTTAGAAGATGTGGACCGTATTGGTGCACAAATGCCAGAACAGCTGCAAATGCTTGTGTTCTCTGCAACCATTCCAGAAAAACTAAAGCCTTTCTTGAAGAAATATATGGACAATCCAAAGTATGCGCATGTTGAACCAAGACGGATTACAGCAGAAAACATTCAGCATATTTTAGTTCCGTCTAAACAGCGTGATAAATTAAAATTGCTCCATGAAATGGTGACGAATGTACAGCCTTATTTAGGAATCATTTTTGCCAATACAAAAACAACTGTTGATGAAATCGCATCGTTCCTACAAGAAAAAGGAATGAAAATCGGTGTGCTTCATGGCGGATTAACGCCGCGCGAACGTAAAAAAGTTATGAAACAAATTGAAGATTTGGAGTTCACTTATATTGTGGCATCTGATCTTGCAGCACGCGGGATTGACATCAAAGGCGTCAGCCACGTGATTAACTATGAACTTCCATCTGATCTTGATTTTTATGTGCACCGAGTTGGAAGAACAGCTCGTGCTGGTTCTTCTGGAATTGCCATGACCATTTATGAGCTGGCTGATGAGGATGCACTCATTCAAATTGAGAAAATGGGCGTTGTATTTGAAAACAAAACCATTGTTCATGGCGAATGGCGAGATGCAGATGACCGTCTAAAGCGTCAAAGACGTAAAAAAGCCCCGAATGAAATTGAAGAAAAAGCAAAACGTCTTGTGAGAAAACCGAAAGCCGTCAAACCTGGATACAAAAAGAAAATGACACGTGAGATGGATAAAATCAAAAGACAGGAACGTAGAAAGTCAAAGCGTAATGGAAAGTAGGGGGAAACATTGTTAAAGATTGGTTCACATGTATCCATGAGCGGAAAACATATGCTTCTTGCAGCGAGTGAGGAAGCTGCCTCTTATGGTTCGAATACGTTTATGATTTATACAGGTGCACCGCAAAATACGCGCCGCAAAAAAATTGAAGACCTGAATATTGAAGCTGGACAAGCGCATATGAAAGAGCATGGCATGACGGATATCGTCGTGCATGCTCCGTATATTATCAATATTGGAAATACAGTGAATCCAGCGACATTTGAGCTTGGTGTAGACTTTCTTCGATCTGAGATTGAGCGTACAAAAGCGCTGGGAGCAAGACAAATTGTTCTCCACCCGGGTGCGCATGTCGGAGCAGGGGCAGAAGCAGGGATTCAAAAAATCATTGAAGGTTTAAACGAAGTCATTGTAAAAGGTCAAGAGGTTCAAATTGCACTTGAAACAATGGCAGGAAAAGGATCAGAGTGCGGAAGAAGCTTTGAAGAGCTTGCCCAAATTATCGACGGAGTGACACATAACGAAGCTCTTTCTGTCTGCTTTGATACGTGTCACACGCATGATGCTGGTTACCCGATTGTGAGTGACTTTGATGGTGTATTAGAAGAATTTGACCGAATCGTCGGTATTGACCGAATCAAAGTTCTTCATATTAATGACAGTAAAAACGTACAAGGCGCAAGAAAAGACCGACATGAAAATATCGGTTTTGGTGAAATTGGTTTCGATGCACTGAGCTATATTGTGCATCATCCGCAGCTTCAAGATGTGCCGAAAATTCTAGAAACGCCTTATGTAGGTGAAGATAAAAAGAACAAAAAACCACCTTACAAATTCGAAATTGCGATGCTGAAAGAAAAGCAATTTGATGAAGGCTTACTAGATAAAATTACGGGTCAGTAAAAAAGGATGCAACATGTTGAGGTGCCGCTAAATGCGGCCCTTTTTTGCTTAACTTGTAAACTGGTTAAACAAATCATTCACAGTCTGTGCTGTCTGTTTAGAAGTAATCGCTTCCACTTGCTTAAGAAGCCGGTTACGCTCTGAGTCATTAAAAATATTGATGTTTTTCCCGTTCATGAGTTTGGCAACCTCAGCAGCTTGATGAGACGTTAAACTGACGCCGTACTGTTTCGCATACCTTAACAGATCGTTTGCTGTGATCTGATTGAGCCGCTGCAGGACAATTTTTTGAATTAAAATCAATTCCATTCCTCCCCTCTGTAACAATGTATGGGCGAAAACGGAAAATGTGCAAAAAATTTTATTTTATTCTGTGAAATGATAAAATAGTAAAGTGAATAAAATGTTCATTGAAAATTTAACATGTGTAGAAGGGAGAACGTATGGCAAATAGTAAACAGCATAGAAAGGAATCAGTGCCTCATTTTATTTTGAGAATTTTTCTGATTCTAGTAGGAGCTGCATGTGCAGCAGTCAGCATTGAATTATTTTTAGTGCCAAACAATATTATTGATGGAGGCATCATCGGCATTTCGCTTATTTTGGATTATCTCTTTACAGATAACCCGTTTATAAATTTTGCGACGATTGTTGTCATTTTAAATATTCCATTTATGATATCAGGATACAAGCATATTGGGAAAACCTTTCTGATTTCCACTGTGATTGGGATTGTCAGCTTAGCCGTGATTGAATCTTCACTTCATCATGTGGAGGCATTTACAACACAGCCGATCTTAGCCACTGTATTTGGAGGGCTATTACTTGGATTTGGTGTTGGACTTGTCATCCGTAATGGAGGTTCAATGGATGGAACAGAGATCTTGGGAATTCTTCTGACGAAAAAAATTCCTTTCTCCGTCGGTGAGTTTGTCATGATCGTCAATGTGTTCATTTTCATTTGGGCAGGCTTTGTATTCGGACCAGAGCAGGCTATGTATTCTGTCATGACATATTATTTGGCAATGAAAACAATTGATGCTGTTATTCAAGGGCTTGATGAAACAAAAGCTGTGATTATCGTATCAGACTATTATGATGAAATTTCAGATGCGATTCTGCATCGACTCGGCAGGGGAACGACAAAGCTGAGAGGAAAAGGCGGCTATACAGATGAAGAAAAAGATGTCATCTACGCCGTTGTCACAAGGCTTGAAATTACAAAGCTGAAATCCATTGTATTTGAAATTGATGATCAAGCATTTATCACGATTATGGATACGCATGAAACAAAAGGCGGTAAGTTCAAAACAGCCATTCATTAGCTTTTATTTTACTTTTTTATCTTTCTTTTATATAATGAAATGTATGTATGGACAGAGAAAATGGCAAAAGCCATTTTCTTTTTGTTGTATAAATCGTAATCATTCTTTTTATATTGATTAAAGGTGGAAAGATTCATGGCAAAGCCAATTATTGAAATGAAGGACATTTCGTACTCGTATGGACAGCGAAATGTCATTGATCACATTCATTTAACAGTAGAGGAAGGAAACTTTCTAGCACTTGTTGGACCGAATGGTTCTGGTAAAACAACCTTATTAAAATGCCTGCTTGGGCTCATTAAACCGCAGCAAGGTGAATTAAAGCTATTTGGCACGCCTGTTTCAAAATTTAGAGACTGGGATCAAATTGGATTTGTTTCTCAAAAGGCGAATAGCTTTAATACGGGTTTCCCTGCTTCTGTATATGAGGTCGTCGCAAGCGGACTGACCGCGAAAATTGGTTTGTTTAAACGAATGAGCAAGCAGGATAAATGGCAAGTAGAAGATGCCATTCGCTCAGTTGGCATACAAGATTTAAAGCATCAAAACATCGGTGAGCTTTCTGGCGGACAGCAGCAGCGTGCATTTATTGCCCGTGCGCTTGTCAGCCAGCCGAAGCTGCTCATTTTGGATGAGCCCACGGTTGGAGTAGACCAGCGGACAGTAGAAGGCTTTTATCAGCTGCTCGAAACATTAAACAAAGAAAAAGGAATGTCTTTAATTCTCGTCACACACGACGTTGGCACCGTTTCTGATAAAGTCACCCATGTGGCTTGTTTAAATCAGACACTGCATTTCCACGGGGATGCAGAAGCGTTTGATTCAATGGATGATCAGGCGCTATCGCAATTTTACGGGCATGACATTCAAGTGATTCATCACGACCATCACCATCATGGGGGACATGAATAATGCTATTTCCATTTTTTCATTATGAATTTTTACAAAATGCGTTTATCGCAGGTATACTGATTGGTTTTATTGCGCCCTTACTTGGTGTATTTATTGTCGTAAGAAGGCTCTCGCTTATTGCAGATGCCCTCAGTCACGTATCACTTGCCGGTATTGCCGCAAGTCTATTTCTTGATAAAAAGTTTGGCCTTTTGACAGGGGTAAGCCCGCTCTACTTAGGGATGGCTTTTTCTGTTGCGGGTTCATTGTTTATTGAACGCCTGCGCTCAGTGTATAAGCATTATCAGGAGCTTGCCATTCCTATTATTTTATCAGGGGGTATTGGGATCTCCGTCATCTTCATTTCACTAGCGAATGGCTTTAATACAGATTTGTTTAGTTATTTATTCGGAAGTGTCAGTGCGGTTTCAAGACTTGATCTTTGGATTATTGTAGGGATCTCACTCGTTGTTGTGTTAGTTGTTGTGCTTTTATATAAAGAATTGTTTCTGCTTTCTTTTGATGAAGAGCATGCAAAGGCTTCTGGTATTTCAGCAAAATGGATTCATTTTATTTTTATCTTAGTCGTTGCACTTGTCATTGCGGCATCGATGCGTATCGTCGGTACACTGCTTGTGTCGGCGCTCATGACGCTTCCTGTTGCGGCAAGTATCCGCATTGCCAAAGGATTCAAACAGGCAATTTTCCTTTCGATCTTATTTGGTGAATTGTCTGTATTGGCCGGATTGATTTTAAGCTATTATCTTGATTTAGCGCCAGGCGGAACCATTGTGATGCTGTCTATCTTGATTTTAATCGGGTGTATTAGTATTGGGAAATTCAGAAGGGGGAATCAACATGAACGTACAAGAAGCGCTTGATTTATTAAAGGAAAAAGGCTACAAATATACAAGCAAACGTGAAGACATGCTTCAATTGTTTTCTGATTCTGATAAATACTTGACGGCTAAAAATGTGCTGACGGCACTAAGTGAAGACTACCCTGGTCTCAGCTTTGATACGATTTATCGAAACTTGTCACTATATGAAGACCTTGGAATATTAGAAACAACAGAATTGTCAGGGGAGAAACTATTCCGTTTTAAATGTTCATTTTCCCATCATCACCATCACTTTATTTGTCTTACATGCGGGAAAACAAAAGAGATCGATGCCTGCCCTATGGACAAGCTCGACGCCGATTTAGAGGATTATCATATTAGCGGACATAAATTTGAAATATATGGAACATGTCCTTCCTGCGAACCGAAGGAAGTTCACTCATGAGAAAGCCAGCCCTGGAGCTGGCTTTTTTGTTTTCTCTTTTGAAAACGTTTTACAAAGGGAGGCTGTTTCATTAAAATGAGATCAAGGTACTACATTTTGAAGTAAAGGGAGGGGTAAAAGTGGCCTATTATGTCGTGTTTGATGTAGGCGGGACCAGAACGAAACATGGATTAATGGACCAGGATGGAAAGCTGGTCTCTAGCGGTGACTATCAGACGAACTGCCGACAGCTTGAACCGTTTTTAGAAGCCATGGCAGATGTGGTCAAGGAATATCAAAGGATGACGAATGTCAGCGGTATCGCCATCAGTCTACCAGGCTTTGTGGACAGTGAATCAGGTTATACAGAATTTGCAGGCGCCATCATCGCCTTAAATGGTCAAAATGTAAAAGCACTTTTAGAAGAGAAAACGTCTCTTCGTGTAGAAGTGGAAAATGATGCGAACTGTGCAGCTCTCGCAGAAAAATACAGCGGTCATGCGAAAGATTGTGACAGCTTTATTTGTATGACAATTGGCACGGGTGTCGGCGGGGGTATTTTTGCTAATGGTCAGCTTGTCCGCGGTGCATCCTTCCGCGGTGGTGAATTTGGCATGATGCTGACAGAGACGGAAAATGGCCAGTTTACAACTCTTAACAGCAGCGCTTCAACGGCTGGATTAATTCGGAGCTATAAAGAAAAGCAAGGAATACCGCAAAGTACTCAAATAGACGGTCAAGAAATTTTTGAAAAGGCGAAGCATGATCCGGCCATTGAGAAGCTGTTGGATCAATGGTACAAGCGAATAGCCATAGGCGTTTACAATGTAGCGACTGTTCTTAACCCAGAGAAAATCCTCATTGGCGGAGGCGTAAGTGCAAGACCAGATTTATTACAAAACATTGAAAAACATTTACATACACTGCATGCATGGAAGAACATTCAGGTGAAGCTGGAAACTTGCTGCTACTTAAATCAGGCAGGCATGAAGGGGGCACTTTACCATTTCCTCATGAAAGAAGGGCAGCTTGCTCCATTAAAAAAGCCGATACATTAAATGTATCGGCTTCAGCGTGTAGACAAATCCTCGTGTTTGTTCCGCTTCGGTGCTCGCTCAGTTACATTAATAAGCAGTTTGCAGACGCTGCTCGTATTGTTTGATCCACTTAGATGCTTCCTGCCAGTTGTTTACGCGTATAATTCTATCGTCGATCGGCATCTGGTTATAAGGGGAGTTAAAAAGGATAACCGGGATGTCAGCCTCTTTTGCAATCATTGTGGCATTGCCATGATGGTCTTCAAAAAATACATCAATTTTGTGCTTTTGCACGGCTTCCAGCTTATGATGACCGCCAACCAGCTCAATAGCATCATAGTGTACGTCATGTTCTTGAAACCACTTGTAGGTGATATCCGAATGCTGCTGCCTTCTTGCGGTAATATAAATCAGTCTGTGCTGCAGCTTCATTTCGTCGAGGATCTCTTTTGCACCCTCAGCAGGCTCTGCCTGTTTATAAATAAGAGGCTCGTGCTGATCCATCCAGCCCCAAAATTCTTCTTGAGAAATCTTTAAAAGCTTCGTCAAATCATACTCTGTCATATCTTCTAGTGTCATGGCACATTGGAACGACTCATTTAAGTAGGGAACAAAGGTGTCCTGCGCCGTCACTGTACCATCAATATCAATTCCTAAACGTAACATGCCCACACTCCTCATTTTTATACTCTTAAAGTGTAACATAATCAATTCACAATTCCAGCAAGTTTTAGCAATCATGAAACAGACATTTTTGCTCATACTAAAAAAGCTCCTTTCTATTAACCAAAAGGGGGAATTGATCATGGAAAGAGACGAGGATTTCAGAAGAAATGATCGTGAAATCGACACACACTTTAGTAATGATGATGGCTATTTAGAGGAAACAGCTGCTGAAATTGCAGAGCCATATCAAGCTTCAAGAGATCGAGAAGATAGACGAGGACGTGACCAAGCAGGTGACGATTCAGGCAGTAAAGGGATAGGCTATACAGCACTCGCGATTGCGATTATCTCATTATTTGTCTTGCCGGTGCTATTAGGGGTAGCGGCAATCGTCGTTGGTTATATTGCACGAAGAAAAGGAGCACATGCGCTTGGCGCGTGGTCAATTGGGATCGGAATTGTTTCCGTCATCCTAGGCATATTTATCACCCCGTTCTTTTAATAAGAACAGAAAAACGCCTGACTATGACGTCAGGCGTTTTTTGTTAGGCATTCGCTTGTTTTTCTTTTTCAGCTTCCATTTTCGCATAATGTTCTTCAGCGATTTTATCAATTTCTTTTTTCAGTTCTTCGACCATTGTTTCTTCCGGTACTTTACGAACAATTTCACCTTTACGGAACAATAAGCCTTCGCCTCTAGCGCCTGCGATTCCGATGTCCGCTTCACGCGCTTCACCTGGACCGTTAACAGCGCAGCCGAGAACAGCTACTTTAATCGGTGCTTTAATTTTAGAAATATATTCTTCGACTTCATTTGCAATGCTGATGAGGTCAATTTCAATTCGTCCACAAGTTGGGCAGGAGATCAGTGTTGCTGCATTTGATGCAAGACCAAATGATTTCAACAATTCACGTGCTACTTTTACTTCTTCAACTGGGTCAGCACTTAATGAAATGCGGAGTGTGTTCCCAATTCCCATATTCAAAATAGCGCCAAGTCCAGCTGCACTTTTGACTGTACCTGCAAATAACGTACCTGATTCTGTAATCCCAAGGTGAAGAGGATAATCAAAGGCTTTAGCCGCTTTTTCGTATGCTTCAATTGCAAGGTTTACATCAGATGCTTTCATACTGACGATGATGTCATGAAAGTCTAGGTCTTCTAAAATTTTAATGTGATGCAGTGCACTTTCGACCATACCATCTGCTGTTGGGTAGCCGTATTTATCAAGAATTTTTTTCTCTAATGAACCAGCGTTTACGCCAATACGGATTGGAATGCCTTTTTCTTTTGCTGCTTTGACAACCGCTTCGACTTTTTCTCTTCTTCCGATGTTTCCTGGATTGATTCGGATTTTGTCTGCGCCTGCTTCAATCGCTTTCAGGGCAAGCTTATAGTCAAAATGAATATCCACAACAAGCGGGATGTTAATTTGCTTTTTAATGTCCGCAATTGCATTTGCTGCACGCTCATCTGGACATGCGACACGCACGATTTGACAGCCTGCCTCTTCTAAACGTTTAATTTCAGCGACTGTCGCTTCGACATCATGTGTTTTGGTTGTTGCCATACTTTGAATGACAACCTCATTATTTCCACCTATAGTTAAAGGTCCCACTTTGACGGGACGCGTTTTAGTACGATGTGTGACTTCACTCACTTGTCAATCGCTCCTTAGTGTACAAGCAATCCTTTGCCGTGTACGTCGTGTTTTACAGTTCATATTGTAACAGTCTCTTTGTATGAATGACAAGGAATTAACGTTTTATCTCTTGTAGACAGGAAACTTATATGTGCTGCCTGCTCTGATTTCGTTCGCTTTAACACCTTGATTCAGCTCCTCGAAATCTTTAATGACGTCATCAAGCGGCTTGCTTGTATGTACGATGGAGAGGACCGTTTCACCTTGTTTTACAGTGACGTTCTTATATGTCTTTTTCTCAGCTGTTTGAAGGGCACTTGCTGGGACAGCTGGGTTTTCCTCAACAGGAATGGTTCCATTTTTTAAATCAAAAAAGATAATAAAGAGGACAAACAAACTGATTAGTAAAAAAAGAATTCGCCGCATTTTACTCACCGCTTTTAAGAGTTTACTTCAGTCTATGCATGTCCTGAAATGATAGAACCAAAAAGAGGAGAAAAGCTGGAAAGGATGGTTCTAGTTAGTCCTAGTATGTCTTGTAATAAAAACTTCTTGGGTCGTTGGTGTAGTAAATAGGAGAGCAACCTCATATGGCCAGTATGATAAAATAATAATGGGGGGATTTTATGAAGAAGGTTAGTCAGCATATATATGTGAGAACACTAACAGAAAATGATGCAGAATCACTGTTAACATTAGAGCTTGAGAACCGCTCATATTTTCAGGAATTTACACCTTTGGTCAAAGATGATTTCTTCACGTTAACTCGCCAAATTGAGCGAATTCAGCGGAGTAGGCAAAAAAGTGCACAAGATGAATCTAACATGCACGGTATTTTCTTAAATGAAACCGATGCCTTAATTGGGACGATCTCATTAAGTTCTGTCGTAAGAGGTCCGATAGAAGGAGCTTGGCTCGGGTATGTACTCGATCAAAGGCAGGGCGGAAATGGATATATGACAGAAGCCATTCGTTTAATCATTGACTATGCCTTTTTTGAGTTGAATCTCCATCGTATTGAGGCTGGAGTAAAGCCGAGTAATAAGGGTTCCATTCGTGTACTTGAAAAGACAGGTTTTGAAAATGAGGGACTAAATCGTAAAAAAGTAAAGATTAATGGAGTGTGGGAGGATCACTATTTATTTGCGATCATCCATCCAGATGAGTCCTAGCATGAACATACATAAAAAGCTCCTCCGAGCCGGGGGAGCTTTCATTGTGTAGACAAATCCTTGTTGGATGGATCATTTACTTTTTTTTGCAGGTATTTCTTTCACAACAAGATATAAGAAGATAAAGTTAATGACCCAATTTAATAAAAATGAGTTTGCAACAGGCGTGTTTAATGCACTCATAATGGCGAAAAAGACCGTTGTTAAAGTGAGTGAATAAGCGGAGAGCTTCCAAAGCATTTGGAAAGACAGCTCTTTTTGCTGCATTCGTTTAATAAATGTACCAAGCATCGCAAGGAATGTTGCGCTGATAAACATGAGAGCCGCAGTTGATAAATATAGTAGTACACAGATGACAGGGATGATAATCGCTTGGTTCTGATTTGTGACCCGTGCGAGTTCATCTTTTGTCAGCGTTCCACCAAGGAGCTGATATGGAATATCTGTCATTTGCCCATCAATGGCAATCACTGCTTTTTCCTTTAATAAAGCGATGGCCGTTTGCTTTGATTCTAGCTCACTTGCTTTTATTTTTTCAGCAGGATCAAAGATGATCGTGATGCCGTTTTCTTCTTTTTCTATTGGTGCACTTTGATCCGCTTGAAGTTTTCCTTTTTCGATTGAAAAGTCGGGTAAATCTTTTTTGATCACATGCTGAAATCCTGACATCGCATTCGAGATCTCTTGGCTCATATGATACCCCTGAGGAACTGCTGCGATGATTGAAAGGATAAAAATGAATAAAATTGCTTTACCGATCCCTGTAAAGCGTGCTTTAGCAATATCTTTTGGTGAATAAATTCCTTTTAACAATAGATTAAATACGTTCAATACCCATTCACTTCCTACATTCTTTTCTATTTCTCATATTGTATCAATGTCTATCCATCAAGTACAAGTATGGCCTTCATCACTGGTTAAGATAGAAGGAATGAGGCATAATGTATACAGCATATAAAAGGAGGCGGCAGGGTCTTGGACATTTTGTATTGGATACTGATTGGCTGTGCATTTATCATTGCGTTTGTTGGACTGGTTTATCCAATTATCCCGAGTGTAGTCTTTATGGTTCTCGGATTTATTCTATATGGTTTCTTCTTTAGCTTCGAGCCGCTTACACTGACGTTCTGGCTTATTCAAGCCATGTTTACTGCCGTCTTATTTGCGGCAGATTATGTCTCAAACCTGATTGGGGTAAAGCGCTTTGGCGGCAGCAAGGCAGCTATTTGGGGAAGCACCATTGGGTTATTAGCTGGTCCTTTTGTGATACCCATTGCAGGAATTATTATTGGTCCATTTCTCGGGAGTGTCATTGCAGAGCTCCTTGTTCATCAAAAAGATCTGAAGACGAGTGTGAAAGTCGGATTAGGCTCATTAATTGGATTTGTATCAGGTGTTTTTGCAAAAGGATTGATTCAAGCGCTGATGCTTGGCATCTTTTTATTTTATGTCCTTCGCTAAGTTGAAAAAGGGTGTTTAAAACTTTTTCAAAAGGGCTAAATACAAAATAAACACTGAAATGTTTCAGAACATGAGCAATAACGTTGAAACAAGCTGTTTCTTTTGATACTCTTTGAGTAGGGTGAATTGCTGACTTACAAAGGAAGCATTTCAGTACATACATTTTAAGGAGGAATTTAACCATGGCTTTTAAACTTCCAGAATTACCATATGCTTACGATGCATTAGAACCACATATCGACAAGGAAACAATGACGATTCACCACACTAAACACCACAACACATATGTAACAAATTTAAACAAAGCAATCGAAGGTGTATCAGCTCTTGAAGATCAATCAATTGAAGAGCTAGTGGCTAACTTAAACTCAGTGCCTGAAAACATTCGTACTGCTGTACGTAACAATGGCGGAGGACATGCGAACCACTCATTATTCTGGACGCTTCTTTCACCAAACGGTGGCGGCGCACCAACTGGTGAACTTGCAGATGCGATCGAAAAAGAACTAGGTGGATTTGAAAAATTCAAATCTGATTTCGCTGCAGCAGCTGCAGGACGCTTTGGTTCTGGTTGGGCATGGCTTGTTGTGAACAATGGAAAACTTGAAATCACAAGCACGCCAAACCAAGATTCTCCTTTAACTGTAGGAAAAACGCCAATTCTAGGACTAGACGTTTGGGAGCATGCTTACTACCTAAACTACCAAAACCGTCGTCCTGATTACATTTCAGCATTCTGGAATGTTGTGAACTGGGATGAAGTAGCTCGCCTTTACAGCGAAGCTAAATAAATCATTTGATTTGAAAAGACCTGCTCTTTAGAGAAGCAGGTCTTTTTATATTTTCCCTCCTTTTTTTACATATCTGCCTTTTGATGAGACAGACTATTGTGTAGAAAAGGAGAATGAATGGTATGAGCAGATTAAAGAAAATGTTCGGGGACATGGATGTTACAAAAGATTTATTGCTCCTCCTCACGATTGGCGGGTTATACGCACTTGCCATTGCGCTTTCGAATACGTTTGTAAATGTGTACTTATGGAAACAGTCCGGGAAATTCACAGATCTTGCGATTTATAATTTGGCCATTGTTGTGCTTCAGCCCATTACATTTTTATTCGCTGGCCGGCTCGCAAAAAAAATAGACCGGGCGTTTGTCCTTCGTTTCGGTGTCATCTTTTTAGCCGCTTTTTATTTAATTGTCTTAATGGCAGGAGAACAAGCGGCCGCACGGCTAGTTTTATTGGGAAGTGTCCTTGGGATCGGCTATGGTTTTTACTGGCTTGCTTTTAACGTACTCACCTTTGAGATCACTGAGCCTGAAACAAGAGATTTCTTTAATGGATTTCTTGGGGTGCTTTCCTCAACTGCCGGCATGATTGGTCCGCTCATTGCGGGAATTGTCATTTCTCAGTTAACGGATGATACAGGCTACACCGTCATTTTCACATTATCGCTCTTTTTGTTTTCACTAGCGGTTGTGATGAGCTTTTTCCTCAAAAGAAGGCAGTCAAAAGGCAAATTTATGATCAAACAAATTTGGAAAGAACGTCATGCAGATGAGAATTGGCGTAGGATTACAACAGCTCACTTTTTTCAAGGGCTTCGTGAAGGGGTCTTTGTCTTCTTAATCAGTGTCTTTGTGTTTATTGCAACAAACAGTGAGCTTGCTCTCGGGACGTTTGGTTTAGTGAATTCAGGTGTTGCCTTTTTTACTTATTTCTTCGCTACACGTTTGATTAAGAAAAAGTGGCGGAAGAAGGCCATCATGCTTGGCGGGCTGATTTTATACGGAGCCTTGTTTTTAATCGTTTTCCACTTGTCCTATGTATCACTTCTGATGTATGCGGTAGCCATTGCAATAGGATATCCGCTCCTGCTTGTTCCTTATGTATCCTTAACATATGATGTCATCGGCCATGCAAGGTACGCCAGAAAGGCCCGAATTGAATATATTGTGGTCAGAGAGCTATTTTTAAATGCCGGCCGTATTTGTTCGATTGTTTTGTTCCTGCTGTCTGTCACCTTACTAGGTGATGAGCTCGGAATCCCTGCATCACTTGTTGTGCTCGGAGCGGGGCACACCCTCATTTATTACTTTGTAAAAGATATTCATTTGAAAGAAAAAACAGCTGATATGAAAGAGGCTGACGGTCAAAAGCCAGTTTCTCAAACGAACCTTATTAAGGGAGAAAGGTAAAATTTCTTACCTATGGAACATCAAATTTCTAGATAAATGATAGAAAAACCGCTAAAATGATGATGGCACCTTTTATACATAAAAAGGGGTGCCATTTCTTTCTTGATAGAAAAGGTGATGTGATGAGAAACAAGAAAAACAAAAAAGACGCGAAGGAAGGGCGCAAAACACTTCCGATCCGGCTGAATTTATTATTTTTAGCTGCCTTTATTATTTTTACCGGCGTTGTTGTTAGACTCGGGTTTGTGCAAATTGTCAATGGAGAAGATTATAAAAAGCAGGCAGAAAAACAAGAGGATGTGAATGTCAGCTCATCTGCTCCGCGCGGAAAAATTTATGATCGAAACTACAATACGATTGTCAGCAATAAAGCGCTGAATGCCATTACATATACGAGAACCTCGACGACTTCACAAGAAGAGCGGCTCAAAGTGGCATCAAAATTAGCGGATATGATTCATGTGAGTACGAAAAAAATCACAGATCGTGACAAAAAAGATTTCTGGATCTTAACGCATCCGAATGAAGCGAAAAAGCTTGTTCAAAAAGAATCAGAATTAAAGGGTGACGATAAGGTCTCTGATGATAAACTATATGAGCTTCAGCTAAAACGCATCACAGACAAGGAATTAAATCAACTGACGAAAAAAGATTTACAAGTGCTTGCCATTAAAAGGCAGATGGATGGAGGCTATGCACTTACGCCTCAATTTATTAAAAATGAAGATGTAAAGCCAAGCGAAATTGCTTACGTCTCTGAGCATTTGGACGAGCTGCCAGGTGTTGATGTGACGACAGACTGGTCACGCAGCTACCCGTATAAAGGACTGCTCCGCAGTATGCTCGGCAGTGTGTCTTCGAGTGATGAAGGTCTTCCGCAGTCACTTCTTGAGCATTATCTATCACTCGGCTACAGCCGAAATGACCGTGTAGGAAAAAGCTATCTCGAATATCAATATGAAGATGTCCTGCAGGGCCAAAAGGAAAAAGAACAGAGTACAACTGATAAACAGGGCAATGTCACAAGCTCTAAAGTGTTAACAGAAGGTAAGAGCGGGAAAGACCTTGTGCTTACAATTGATATTCAGCTGCAAAAAGCAGTTGAAAAAATTATTGAAAAGAACTTGAGAAGTGCGAAACAAAGAGGGGGAACTGAGCTTCTTGATCGCGCATTTGTTGTCATGATGGACCCGAGAAATGGAGAGGTTCTCTCTGTTGCGGGTAAGCAGATTTCTAACAAAAACGGAAAATACAAATTCGATGACTACTCATTAGGAACGATGACATCCTCATATGCGATGGGATCAGCCGTAAAAGGGGCAACTGTACTGACTGGATATAAAACAGGCGCTATTCATATTGGAAGTACCCAATACGATGAACCTCTCTATATCGCCCAGTCGCCGCCAAAGAAATCCTATCAAAATATGGGACTCATTAATGATTTAACTGCACTAGAGCGTTCATCAAACGTATATATGTTCAAAACCGCAATCGCCATTGGGAAAAGCGAATATCGTAAGAATCAGGCGCTCCCAATTGATCCGAAAGCATTTGATACGTTCCGCTACAATTTCAGTAAATTTGGTCTTGGCGTCAAAACAGGTATTGACCTGCCAAACGAAGCAACAGGCTACAGAGGAACGTCTACACAATCGGGGCTCTTACTTGACTATGCGATTGGACAGTATGATACGTTTACACCGCTGCAAATGGCGCAATACGTTTCAACCATTGCAAACGGCGGGTATCGTTTACGTCCGCAGCTTGTCAAAGAAGTGAGAGAGCCAGACCCGCAGCGCGGTATTGGAGCTGTGACGGAATCCGTCAAACCGGATGTATTGAATAAGCTAGACATGACAAGTGATGAAATTAAGCGTGTCCAGCAAGGCTTCAAGCTTGTGATGCAGAACCCAAGAGGGACAGCCTATTCAAACTTTGGCAACAAAAAGTATAATCCAGCTGGCAAAACAGGAACCGCTCAATCATTCTATGACGGTCCAATTAAAAGCAAGCGCGGTACACCGACGTATAACACAACTCTTGTTGCGTATGCGCCTGCTGATAATCCAGAAGTGGCTATTTCCGTTGTCGTGCCATGGGTGTATCAAGACTACAACCAGCGCTATCCAATTACAAATGATATTGGTGAACAAGTATTAGATAAGTACTTTGAACTGAAATCAAAACAGGAAAGCAATGATACACAGGCGAAAAACAAAAACAAAATTGAAAATGAAGCAGAAACAAATAACTAGACCTTTCATAGGTAAAAACGCTCACTTTTTGTGGGCGTTTTTTTACGTTTTCTTCAAAAATTCCGATATAAATTGACAAAATTCATAAAAAACGCCGCAATTTCTCTACAAAACTTCGACATTTACAAAACCTTAACATTCCATTTAAACGAAATTAATAAAGAACCTTTAATGTATTACTCGTAGGACAAATTATTCAGGGGGTATTCTTGAAATGAAAAAGAACAAATTATGGCTGCTTACTTTCCTTACTATCGCATTGTTAGCATTCGTCACAGCATGCGGAAACAGCAGCTCAAGCGGAGATTCAAAAGACAGTAAAGGAAATGCTTCAAACAAAGATGAGGCATCAGGTTCCATTACCATCTCAGGATCATCTGCGATGCAGCCTTTAGTTCTTGCGGCAGCAGAAAAATTCATGGATAAACATCCAAAAGCCGATATTCAAGTACAAGCCGGCGGTTCAGGAACAGGACTTTCTCAAGTTTCAGAAGGATCTGTACAGATTGGTAACTCAGATGTATTCGCTGAAGAGAAAGACGGAGTCGACGCAAAAGCTTTAAAAGACCACAAAGTAGCAGTTGTTGGAATGGCCGCAGCTGTAAACCCTGAAGTGGGTGTCAAAGACATCACAAAGGACGAATTGAAAAAAATCTTCACTGGTAAAATCAAAAACTGGAAAGAGCTTGGCGGGAAAGACCAAAAAATCACGCTTGTTAACAGACCTGATTCTTCAGGAACACGTGCAACATTTGTGAAATATGCACTTGATGGTGCAACACCTGCAGAAGGAATCACAGAAGATTCTTCAAACACAGTGAAAAAGCTGATTGCAGAAACACCAGGTGCGATTGGATACCTAGCATTCTCTTATTTAACAGATGACAAAATTACACCGCTTAGCATTGATGGTGTGAAACCAGAAGAAAGCAATGTAGAAAGCGGTAAATATACAATTTGGGCATACGAGCACTCTTATACAAAAGGTGAGCCGGAAGGTCTAGCAAAACAATTCTTAGATTACCTTATGAGTGACGAAGTACAAAAAGAAATCGTCAAAGACCAAGGCTACATCTCAGTCTCTAATATGAAAGTAGAAAGAGACGCAACAGGCAAACAATCGGATAAGTAAGAGGTCTTGAATTGCTGATGAAGGAAAAGTGGAGCATTTCACTTTTCCTTTTATGACATTCATAGGAGTGTAGAAAAAGATGAAGCAGATAGAACATACAGAAGCGAGCGATCGGCTGATCAGCTCGAAGAAAAATAGGCAAATGGATGAAGTAAGAGGAAGTATTTTGGTGAAATTCTGCGCAT
The DNA here is from genome assembly GCF_038593315.1 of Bacillus sp. FSL P2-0069. Lineage (NCBI taxonomy): Bacteria > Bacillati > Bacillota > Bacilli > Caryophanales > Bacillaceae > Bacillus > Bacillus sp. FSL P2-0069. The sequence continues at coordinate 2,224,035 of NZ_CP151984.1, read as the reverse complement.
TCTTAATGATTGCAGTATCCATCGCCATCACAATATTCCTTGGCATTAAGGGTTTACAATCTTTCATCGTAAATGGTGTAAGCCCAATTGAGTTCTTAACCAGTATCAATTGGAACCCAACAGCAGAAAACCCGGAGTACGGCGCATTTCCTTTTATATTTGGATCGATCGCCGTCACGCTTCTATCGGCACTTATTGCAGCGCCGCTAGGCATCGCAGGAGCGATCTTTATGACAGAAATTGCACCTGCATGGGGCCGGAAAATTCTCCAGCCAGTCATTGAATTGCTTGTAGGGATTCCATCCGTTGTTTACGGATTCATAGGTCTTACAGTATTGGTGCCGTTTATCGGACATTTCAAGTCAAGCGGCTCAGGGCATAGCGTGTTAGCAGGAACGATTGTCCTGTCTATTATGATTCTGCCAACCGTTACATCTATTGCAACTGATGCAATGGCTTCACTTCCAAAAAGCTTACGTGAGGGATCCTATGCACTTGGCGCTACAAGATGGCAAACGATTAGACGTGTGCTTGTACCGGCAGCTCTTCCAACATTAATGACAGCAGTCGTTCTTGGAATGGCAAGAGCATTTGGTGAAGCCCTTGCTGTACAGATGGTCATTGGAAACACGCGTAATTTACCAGAGAGCATTATGGATACAGCTGGTACATTAACAACCATTATTACGTTAAACATGGGTCACACAACGTATGGAAGTGTTGAAAACAATACACTTTGGTCAATGGGTCTTGTCCTTCTAGTTGTATCGTTTATGTTCATACTCATTATCAGATACTTGTCGTCTAGGAGGAAGATTTAATGAATAGCAAAATGACCGATCGTTTTGCCACGTTTGTTTTTGGATTATGTGCCGCCATTATTACGGCGATCCTAGTTGGTTTGTTTTCTTATATCATCTTCAACGGTGCAAAAGAATTAAATTTTGACTTTTTGACAACCCGCTCAAGTGCAATTGGCTCTGGCGGCGGTATTAGGGATCAGCTGTTTAACTCGTTTTACATTTTGTTTATAACAATGCTGATCACAGTACCACTTGGTGTCGGCGGTGGAGTGTACATGGCTGAATATGCGCCTCAAAACAAAGTCACTGATTTTATTCGCACATGTATTGAAGTGTTGTCTTCACTTCCTTCTATTGTCATTGGTATGTTTGGTTTACTCATGTTTGTCAATTTAACAGGCTGGGGCTATACGATCATCGGAGGAGCTCTTGCGCTCACGGTGTTTAACTTGCCAGTGATGGTCAGGGTGACAGAAGACGCGCTTCGCTCTGTACCGAAGGATCAAAAGGAAGCATCACTTGCGCTCGGTGTGACGAAATGGCATACAGTGAAGACAGTCCTGATTCCAGGTGCGATTCCTTCTATTATTACCGGTGCGATTTTAGCATCAGGAAGAGTCTTTGGGGAGGCAGCAGCGCTTCTTTTCACAGCAGGTCTCACCACACCGCGTCTTGATTTTACAAACTGGAGTCCATTTTCTGATACGTCACCGCTGAATATTTTTAGACCGGCAGAAACATTAGCCGTTCATATATGGAACGTCAATACACAAGGAATCATTCCAGATGCAGAGGCCATTGCAAATGGTGCATCAGCCGTACTTGTGCTTTCAGTTTTAGTATTTAACTTAGCAGCTAGATGGCTTGGTTCATTTATTCATAAAAAGCTTACGTCAAAATAATGTGAGAGAGGTGTGAAGGGGATATGGTTCAAATGCTAGCAGAAAAAAAAGAGATTGCAGCAAAAAAGGCTCCACTTCAAGCGGAACAGATTTTACAGGTGCAGGATTTAAGCATTTATTATGGTGAAAAAAGAGCGGTCAATCACATTTCATTTGAAATTGAGAAGAACGCAATTACCGCATTAATCGGCCCATCGGGCTGCGGGAAATCAACCTTTTTACGCAGCATTAACCGCATGAACGACTTGATCCCAGGTGCGAGAAGTGAAGGTGCGATCATGTACGAAGGACTCAATATTTTGGATGACCGCATTAATGTGGTGAATTTAAGAAGAGAAATCGGCATGGTTTTCCAAAAACCAAACCCATTTCCTAAATCGATCTACAATAACATTACCCATGCGTTAAAGTATGCGGGTGAAAAAAGAAAATCAGTACTTGATGATGCAGTAGAGGAAAGCTTAACAAAAGCAGCGCTGTGGGATGAAGTCAAAGATCGTCTGCACCGCTCGGCTTTGTCATTATCCGGCGGTCAGCAGCAGCGCCTTTGTATTGCGCGTACACTTGCGATGAAGCCCAGCGTTCTTTTGTTAGATGAACCCGCTTCTGCCCTAGACCCAATCTCAAATGCAAAAATTGAAGAGCTATTATCAGATTTGAAAAATGATTATTCGATCGTCATTGTGACACACAACATGCAGCAAGCGTTACGTGTATCTGATCATACGGCCTTTTTCCTGAACGGTGATCTAGTAGAATATGATGCCACTGAACGTATCTTTACACGTCCTGCGCAGCAAAAAACAGAAGACTATATCAATGGTCGATTTGGATAAGGCGGGTGGATTTTGATGAATGCAGTAGCAACTGAAACAGCAAAAAAAGAAGTGTTTCGTGTGAATGATATGAACCTTTGGTACGGACAACATCACGCACTGAAGCATATTGATTTAGACATTAAAGAGCATGAAGTCACAGCAATTATCGGTCCGTCAGGCTGCGGAAAGTCAACGTTTATCAAGACCTTAAATCTTATGGTCAAAACAGTGCCAGGTGTGAAAATCACCGGAGATATGATGTATAACGGCGACAATATTTTAAAAGGCCGCGTTGATCTAGTGGAACTGCGTAAAAACGTCGGGATGGTCTTTCAAAAAGGAAACCCATTCCCTCAGTCTATCTTTGATAATGTCGTCTACGGACCAAGAATTCATGGCGTGAAGAGCAAGCAGCAATTGAAAGAAATCGCTGAAAAAGCGCTTCGTGATGTTGCCCTTTGGGATGAAGTGAAAGATCGATTAAATGCACCAGCTTTAGGTCTTTCCGGCGGTCAGCAGCAGCGTCTTTGTATCGCAAGAGCTATTGCTACAAGCCCAAACATTTTACTAATGGATGAACCAACATCAGCGCTTGATCCTGTCTCAACATTAAAGATTGAAGAATTGATTATGAAATTAAAAGAGAAATACACGATTGCCATTGTGACGCATAACATGCAGCAAGCGGCGAGGGTATCAGATAGAACAGCCTTCTTTTTAATGGGAGAGCTTGTTGAGGTCAATGATACGAATGTGATGTTCTCAGAGCCAAATGATCAAAGAACAAATGATTATATATCTGGTCGATTTGGATAATAAAACCCCCTGGAGGTCAGCGCCGCCAGGGGGTATTGTTGTTATTTTGTTAAGGCTTTGACGATTTGTTTGAACGTCATCCCTGTTTTTAAATTGAACTTGCCTGCACGAATTTCTTTATGGTAGCCGGCGTCAATCACGTAATCATTGAAATCTTTAGACGAGTTGATGATTCCGTCCTTTTCAAGCATGTCTGAAACATCACTTGTGCTCATCCCGTTTTTAATAACAAATTTGACCGATTTGCCTTTAGGTTTGTCCGATGTTTCTTTATCATTTTTAGAATCGCCGTCTTCATTTGCTTTCAGTGCTTTTTCTTTATAATCAAGAAGCTGCTGATATGTTTCACGGCTGACAGAGACTTCTTTTTTAGAGTCTAAATAGTTTTTCACATCGGTGTCTGTTACTTTCGCTGCGAGCGTTTCTTTTGTGGTTGTATCAGCCGCCGCTTCATCTTTTCCAGTGAGGAAAAAAACGATCGCCAGAACACCAGTTGCAAGAATCATACCTGCCGCAAACGTTTGGATGCTTTTTTTCGTCATACAAGCACCTTCTCATTGTCTTTAATGATCATGTTGACCTCATCTACAGATACATGCTCAGCGCGCGCAATGGCCTCAGGAGACATGCCATTTTGATGCTTTGAAATGATTTGTCTTGCGATAGATGGATCAATTTCTGAATGTTTGCGGACGACAATGTTTGTTTCAAGCAATTCTTCTTCAAGAACCTTCATTTTCTTTTTCAGTTTATAGATTTCTTGCATTGCAGATAGTTGAAGTGTTTCAAGTTCCTGCTCGACTTCTTTAATCGGCTCTCTTTGAAAATATGAGAATGCGATCAGTACGATACTGACAACAAGCAATCCGATAATTGCAATTTCCATGTTTCATCACCTTTTATTCATATTTTAATGCTGAAAGCCATAAAAGGCTTTCATGATTGTTTCAGACAGTTTTCGACCCTTCTTTTTTATACCATAAAAAAGCTAGTTTCAAAAGGAATTGCTGAAAAAATCACCTTTTTTTCATCTTTTTTCTTTTTATATGAAAAACGAGTATGAAAATCTTGCTCGCTGTCAAAATAAAAGAGGGTTTCTCATGTATACAGTACGACAAAGATTGAGGTTTTATAGGGGAGCAGGCTATTTTTCATGAAATGACCGTACGATATGGATCAGAACGCGGATGGATTGCACTGAAAATCAAATTGGTGAAAAAACATTCTAGCATTCCTAAGCTAGAAGTGGTATTATAGTTAGGTCTGAATGTGAATTGATTTTAGTTTGGAGGGAAAAACATGCGCGTAAATATTACTCTAGCTTGCACTGAATGCGGTGAGCGTAACTATATTACTAAAAAGAATAAGCGAAACAATCCAGATCGCGTTGAATTCAAAAAGTATTGCTCACGTGATAAAAAACAAACTTTACATCGTGAAACAAAGTAAGCAGCAGGGAATTTTCCTGCTGTTTTTTTATGATGGGAGATGATCTTTGTGAAAAAGGAACTTCGCCTTCAAACATTAGCTAAGCTGGACCAGATGAGTGCCGAAGAATTCAAGCGAAGCACCGCTTTACTTCATGAGCGCTTGTTTCAACTGCCAGCATGGAAACAAGCGAATACGGTTGCACTTACCATGTCTAGAGGAAAAGAGGTACCGACAATGCCTCTCATTGAAAAAGCATGGCGGGAGGGGAAAACAGTATGTGTACCCACCTGTTTTCCAGAAACAAAAGAGATGACGTTTTATGAATATACACCAGAAACGAAAATGATCTCCCGCTACTTTGGGCTATTGGAGCCAGATCCTCTGACGTCGGCCGCTGCATCTAAAGAATCTATCGATTTGATCATTGTGCCTGGTGTGTGCTTCGATCGAAAAGGCTACCGTATCGGATATGGGGGCGGCTATTATGACCGCTACTTAGCTGACTATCACGGCGAAACGCTTGCCCTTTGTTTGACAGTACAGCAAACCGAGCATATTCCGGCTGAAACGCACGACATCCCGGTCTCAATCATGGTCAGTGAGAAAGGTACCATATTTCCAAAATAAAGTCCGCTGCTTATACAGATGAACGGGCTTTTTGTGTTGAGCGAAGGTGCTCGCTTATGATCAAAAGTCACATACACGATAGCGATCAACATTCTTCATTAAAAGGCATTTTAGCTGACGAGGGATATGTTTTGAAAAAATTTCGTGGAAAGAAAAGATACTTCCGTAATATGTGGGAGGAAGTGAATACTTGTGACTTAAAACTTGATCGTGATTCATGGTTTGATTTTTGGCATACGCACCTTGATTTTTTTGGAGTCGGGGAAAATAGCTTAAAAATAAGAAGAGAGCATATCAAAGCTCATATCGTTTTATATCATAGGCGGCTAAAACAGCTTGAAAGCTTTGAAAAGCCATACCAAACTTGGATTTGTATTCACGAACATGACCTTGGTTTAGACGCTGTATATGTTCATACACCAAATCCATACGGCAGTTACTTCCCGCACAAGGTGGAGGAGTTAGAGCGGGATTGTAGGCTGCCTCAATTTGACGTTTCTTATGATCAATCAGAGTGCGGAGAGGTCTATTATATTCAATCAAAAGAACAAGGGATTAGATTGTAAAGGCCTGCTTATGAAAGGAACCTTTTAAGCGATAAAAACGATGGTTCATGCATAAACAAATCCTATTTAAGCCACGATACGAACATAGGAGGGAATATGATGAATAAAATGATTTGGAGCATTGTGTTCACACTGTTTGCATTCGTTCTCGTGCAAAATCGTTATCGGCTCATGAATTTGGTTTTAGGGCAAAATCAAGTCCGGCACTTTTTGATTAAATGGCTGATGAAAATCCCACATTTTCGGACGAAATTTATTCGCCAAGCATTCTAATCCCGCAAAAGCCGGGATTTTTTTGTTTAGAAATGCGGATAAGAACGATTCTTGCTATAATAATGTAAAAAATGGAGCGCGAATGTATGAATGTCATAGATAGTTTATTTTGGCGAGTTGTTGATGAACTAAGACAAAAAGGATACGAGATGATTCAAAGTCCGTACCCAGAAAATGAAATTTTTTTTGAAGCACCACGAAACTCAGGTTATGATCTTATCCGTCTATATAGAAAAGATGTGAATTTCAGGCAAGAGATCGTTCGAGATATCAAGGAGCAAACATATCGGATCAATCAGCTGAGAGAAGCTATGCGTAAACGATCTCTTCATCTCCTGCAGCTGCAATTTACAACTGATGTTCCAGTAGATGATTGGGAAGACCTAAACGGTCAGCCGCAAAAAGAGAATAAGGTGACAGTTACTCCTGTATTACTCAATGCAGACACGCTTCAAAACGATGTAAACGAACTGCAAAAATGGCTGAATACATCGCTTGCAGTTGATGTAGAAGAAGCGAAGAAAGACACAGCTGAGGATGCAATGCAGCTGAAAAGGAACGTGCTTCAGGCATTTGATGATCAGGAAAAGCAGCGAGAACGAGAACGGGCCGTGTTTCAAAATGGGAGACCCATTTTTACCTACTTGCTGATTGCTGTCCAAGTGGTGATGTTTCTTTTACTTGAGCTGTCAGGCGGAAGTACCAATACCGCAACTTTAACAGCATTTGGTGCTAAAAATAATGTGCTGATTTTAGAGGGTGAATGGTGGCGCCTGATGACACCAATGTTTTTACATATTGGCTTGACGCACTTACTCTTTAATACTTTTGCTCTTTGGTCCGTTGGAGCGGCTGTTGAGAGAATTTATGGGTCGGGAAGATTTTTGCTCATCTATTTGATTTCCGGCATTTTTGGCTCTATAGCGAGCTTTGTGTTTAATACGGCAATTGCAGCAGGCGCATCTGGCGCGATCTTTGGCTGCTTAGGCGCACTGTTATATTTAGCCATCTCAAACCGAAAGCTTTTCTTTCGGACGATGGGGACAAATATTATTGTCATTATCCTCATCAACCTAGGAATAGGCTTCACTGTATCAGGTATTGATAATGCAGGGCATCTTGGCGGCCTGGTTGGCGGTTTTTTCACCGCATTAGCAGTCCGTCTGCCTAAACAGGTGCAGCCTGTCAAAATGCTTCTTGCGAGTGCTGCTTTGCTCTTTATTGGCGGTTTTGGATTGTATACAGGGTTTCATTCTGACAATCAAAAGGAAGCAGCGGCAGCAAGTGAGGCAGCGAGTTTATTTGATGAGAAAAAGTACAGCGAAGCAAGTGAACGACTAGAGGAATATGTGCACGATAAAGATGCATCAGCTGAGGCACTTCATATCTATGCACTATCGGAAGCGCAGCAGGGCCGACTTGATAAGGCTATTCAATTTTTACAAAAGTCGCTTGAAAAAGATCCAGATGATCCAAATAAACTGTATCATTTATCGCTTTTATACGTAGAAAAAGGAGAGACAGCGAAAGCAGAGGATCTATTAGCGAAAGCGTTAAAACAAGATCCTCAAAATGATCAATTTTTAAAGCTGAAACAATATATCCAAAATAGTCAAACACGTTGAATGACTTGACTGAAAGCGCATTTATGAATACGCTTATCCTAACTGTTGATGAGAAGAAATGGTGGAAACAATGAAAACGTTATATGATGTACAGCAGCTGCTCATGAGATTTGGAAATTATGTGTATTTCGGAGATCGTGAAGTAGAATTAGAATTTATGGCAGACGAATTGAAGGAAATGTATACATCAGGCATCATTGACCGGACCGAATGGTCAAACGCAATGACGATTCTTCAAATGGAGCTAGCCAAATTAAATCGAAAAACAATGTGAAGGTGGAGGGCATATGACAGGGGATTGGTTTGTAGGTATTGATCTTGGCGGTACGACAATTAAGCTTGCGTTCATTAATCTATATGGTGAAATTCAGCATAAGTGGGAGATTCCTACGGATAAATCCGGGCAGACGATCACAGTCGATATTGCCAAATCAATTGACCATAAACTGGTTGAGATCAGTATGCCGAAATCAGCACTTATTGGGATCGGAATGGGTGCACCTGGACCTGTAGATAAAGTATCTGGCATCGTCTATAAAACAACAAATCTGGGCTGGACAAACTACCCCTTGAAAGATCACCTAGAGGCAGAGACGGGACTTCCATCTGTCATTGAAAATGATGCGAATATTGCTGCACTCGGTGAAATGTGGAAGGGGGCAGGCGATGGCGCAAAAAATATCCTGATGGTCACACTTGGAACAGGGGTTGGCGGCGGCATCATCGTCAACGGTGAAGTTGTTCAAGGGGAAACAGGAGCTGGCGGAGAAATTGGCCATATTTGTGCTGTTCCATTTCAAGGTGCACCGTGTAACTGCGGAAGAACAGGCTGTATTGAAACGATCGCATCTGCAACTGGCATCGTCCGGATTGCAAAGGATAAATTAGAAACCGAGCAGCATACATCTTCACTTGGCAAGCTCGCTTCGCTATCGGCAAAGAATGTATTTGAAGCGGCAGAAAACGGAGATGATCTTGCAATGCGTGTCGTAGAAGAAGTGACGACACATCTTGGACTTGTCCTAGCGAATCTTGCTAGTGCTTTAAACCCAACAAAAATTGTGATTGGCGGCGGTGTTTCAAAAGCAGGTGAGCTTCTTCGCAGTAAAGTAGAGCGCATTGTGAAACAACATGCTTTCCCGCCTTGCGCTGACGATGTTGAAGTGGTAATTGCATCCCTCGGAAACGATGCGGGTGTTATCGGCGGGGCATGGATGGCAAAAACCAAATGGCTGTCTTGAACAAAAAAGTCATAATGATGTCATTTTTATTAAAAAAAGCGATAGATAGGCATGAAATTGGATGTTTAGCATATTCATAAGTTTGTCATGAGGAAAAAGACATTGATTTTCCATCATATACAGGATAAGATATACTTTAGTTATTTTTCTAGAAGCACCAATAATTAGGGTATATATCCAGAGCCTGGGTGCGCGCTTAGCATAAGGAGGTTACAATGCGAAAGAATAGATTAAAGGCGATTTCATTTTTACTGATTGCGACATTGCTGATGTGGGTCAAAACCTATGTTATCTATAAATCTAGCTTCAATATTAAAATTGAAAATTTCATGCAGGAGTTTATCCTGTTTATTAATCCGCTTAGCTTTCTCTTGTTTATCTTCGGTATCGGTTTATTTTTCAAAGAAAAAAACCGCAATCGATATATCATCGTGACAAGCTTTATCCTAACATTCGTTTTGTTAGCCAACATTGTGTTTTATCGATTCTATAGTGATTTTCTAACCATCCCCGTCCTATTTCAAACAAACAATATGGGTGACCTCGGGTCAAGTATTACCTCTTTAATTGAACCAGTCGATTTACTGATGTTTGTTGATATCATCATTTTAATTTGGCTCTATAAAAAACAGCCTTCCTTTAGAACAGATGTCACAATTTCACGAAAAGAACGAGCGGCCTATTACTTATTTGTGGCAGCTACATTCTTCTTTAACCTTGGTTTAGCTGAAACAGAACGACCAGAACTCCTTACTCGCTCATTTGACCGTGAGATGCTGGTGAAAAATATCAGCTTATATAACTTCCATATTTATGACGGGGTATTGCAATCGAAGCAGTCCGCCCAACGAGCTCTTGCTGACAGTAATAGCTTAACTGAAATTGAAAACTATGTAAGCGCAAATCAAACGGACCGTAATGAAAAGACATTTGGTCAAGCAAAAGGACGAAATGTCATTCTTGTATCACTTGAATCTACACAGAGTTTCGTGATCAATGAAAAATTAAACGGGAAAGAAATTACTCCGTTTTTAAACAAATTGATCAAGAAGAGCTATAACTTTACTAATTTCTATCACCAAACAGGTCAAGGGAAAACATCTGATTCAGAGTTTATTGTAGATAATTCTCTTTATCCACTTGGAAGAGGGGCTGTGTTCTTCACAAATCCAAGCAATGAGTTTACAGCGACACCTGAGCTGTTAAAGGATGAGGGCTACCACTCTTCTGTTATTCATGCGAATAACAAAAGCTTCTGGAACCGTGACCTTATCTACGATAGCTTTGGCTACGATAAGTTTTTTGATATTAAATCATTTGATGTGAATGAAGAAAACTCAGTTGGCTGGGGACTGAAAGATGGTCCGTTCTTTGAGCAGTCCGCTGAATTAATGAAATCGATCCCGCAGCCTTTCTATACGAGATTGATTACATTAACGAACCATTTCCCTTTTGATTTAGATGAAGAAGATAAGCTCATTGATGAATATGATTCAAAGAGCAAAACGCTGAACAAGTACTTCCCTACAGTGCGTTATCAAGATGAAGCCCTTAAGCTTTTCTTTAAAAAGATGAAGGAAGCTGGGTTATACGATAACTCCATTTTTGTTTTGTATGGGGATCACTACGGAATTTCTGAAAACCATAACGAAGCCATGGGACAATTTTTAAATAAAGAGATTACGCCATTTGAAGAAGTACAGCTTCAAAAAGTCCCGTTTGTTGTACACATTCCAGGGGTGACAGATCAACATCCAAAAGAAATTGATACGGTAGGCGGTCAGGTCGATATCCGCCCAACTGTACTCAATCTTCTAGGGATTGATACAAGTAAACAAATTCAATTTGGTCATGACCTTTTATCGAAAGATACGAATGACTTTACAGTACTCCGTGATGGAAGCTTTATTACGAAAGACAGCATTTTTACAGATGGTGTTTGCTACAATAAAGAAACAGGCGAGCCAGTAGATGATAAAAACGTGTGTCAGTCTTATGAAGAGAAGGCGAAGCAGGAGCTTCAGTTCTCTGATCAAATCATCTACGGGGATCTCCTTAGATTTTATGATCGAAACAGCCCGGACCATTCACCATCCAAAAAAGAAGGTGAAACGGAGCTGAAAAAGGCGTCCTAATAGATGAAAAAACCTCTGCTATTTTTAGAAGCAGGGGTTTTCTTTTTTTGCCTTCCGGCTCATATAGTATGAGAGGAGGGATGTAAATGAAGACAACGTCGTTTGGAAAAATTGAATGGCAGCTGGATGAAGCAGGGAGGGATGCTGTGGCAAAGCAGCTTGGCATAGGAAAAGCGGCTTTTCATTTATCAAATCAAACAAGCACTGATGAGCTTCTTTTACCAGGATATAGACTTCCAGAAGGAGTCCATGTATTTGATTCGATAGGTGATGTGCAGAGATTTATTGCACCTTACAGACTGCAGCAATCCGATGATTGGATCAATGGAACATTTGAATATGATAGCGCTCAATTAGAAGAAGAGCTGAGCCGCTTGAAAGCTGTATTTCCTTTTCTTCATATCAGCGTCATTGGCCATTCAGTGCTTGATACACCTATTTATGAGATCCGAACAGAGCCTGTTCAGCATTTACATTCTATTCATCTCAATGCCTCATTTCATGCAAATGAATGGATCACGACGTCTGTTTTATTAAAATGGCTGAAATCGCTTTGCTTAGCAGCGTCTGACCCAGTGCAGGCAAGACATTATGAAGCGGTTCATATCCTGCAGACCACCGCTTTATCCATCGTGCCAATGGTTAATCCAGATGGAGTCGATTTGGTACGTAATGGACCGGAGTCACTAGGTCTTCATCGTGAAGAATTCACTCTGCTAAACGGTGGATATTCCGATTACCGGGAATGGAAAGCAAATATTCGAGGGGTGGATTTAAACAATCAGTTCCCTGCTTATTGGGAGATCGAGTACTATCGTCATCAGGCGAAAGCACCGTCCTACCGGGATTATCCTGGGCGCGAGCCATTAACAGAACCAGAAGCGAAAGCGATGGCAAATCTTGCGTTGCGAAAACGATTTGACCGGCTGATCGCCCTTCATACACAAGGAGAAGAGATCTATTGGGGTTTTCTTGGCCATGAGCCAGCCATCTCAAAAGAAACGGTCAAAAGATTCGAACAAGTGAGCGGCTACAAACCGATCCAATATCTCGACAGCTATGCAGGCTATCGCGATTGGTTTATTTATCAATTTCATAATGAGGGCTATACAGTCGAGCTTGGTCTAGGGAAAAATCCTCTTTCCATGGTTCAATTTGATTCGATCTATGAAAAAACAAAGCGGCTTTTGTGGGAAGCGTGTAAGTGTTAAAAGCACCTGTCTGGTGCTTTTTCATATTCTGAGAAACAATCAATTGCTTATGGTCAATAAAAACAATGTTGAAGCAATTGACGAAGGTCTCCTTGTAAGCTATTGTGAAAGATATGGATGTAAAAAAAAGGATATGATTTAGGGAGATGTCGACTATTGAGTGCGCAAAGCCTGTGGAAAAGAAATTTTACTTATTTATTTGTTTCTAAAATGTGCAAAATTACGGCTGATAGTTTATCTTTCAACACCATCTTGTGGCTTTTAGTACTAGGAGGGAAAGGGGCCATAGGGACAGCTTTTTTTATTGCGGTCAGCTTTGTCCCTCAAGCGATTGTTGGGCCATTTATTACGCCCATGATGAAGCCGCATCAATTGAAATTCTGGATGTGCTTTGCTGATTTAACAAGAGCAGCGATTATCCTTGTAATTGTGGTTAGTTACTTTTATGGTTTCACACCATTAGTCCTCATCATTGGCTGTATGCTGCTGCATTCGGCGACAGGAGGTTCCTATGAACCGGCATCTGTATCGATTATTCCAAAGCTTGTCCATGAGGACCTCATACAAAAAGCGAATGCAACCATCCAATCAGCAAGTCATGTAGTAAGACTTGTGACGGTCACGATTTGTGGTGTCATGATTGCATTTGCAGGCGTAGGTTATACAATGCTTGTGATCATTCCTCTTTACCTTTTGTCCGCTTTATTGGTGTTCTTGATTTCATATCAAACAGACGTCATCATCGATAAAGCCAAAAAAGGATTATCTTACGGCAAAAGATTAATTCGAGGTTTTTCACTTGTTAGAAGCCACCATATTTTGTTTCCATTAGCGATTTTTTGTGTCTGCTCAAACTTTGCTTCGGCACCATGGGAAGCATTGTCTGTTATTTATTTAACAGAAGACTTACATAGTGGACCGGTCGTCTATTCATTCATCAAAGTCACAACTGCACTAGGCGCATTTTTGATGGGGTTTGTTTTGACAAAGATAAAAGTGAATCGGTATGGATTGCTGTTTATAGGCGCTGGGATCGTTGATGGAATCGCCTTCTTCATCACAGGTATGAACGCATTGTTGCCTCTTGTGTTTATATCAGCTTTTGCTTTAGGAGCAGCAATTAGTGCAGTTAACGTACCCGAACATACGATGATTCAATTGTCAGTAAAGGCAGAGGATCAGCCGCAAGTGTATGCGATCATCAACATGATTTCCTACTTAATGATTCCGTTAGGCGCCCTCCTTGGCGGCTATATGGCAACAATATTTGGATCTGGGTATGTCATTGCGGCCGGCGGCATCATTGAAGCTGTTTCAGGTATATGCCTGCTTCTGTTTACAAAGATCGGGAAGGTAGAGAGAGCGGATTTGACGATAGAACGAGACAAACCTGCCGTAAACGCAACGTAAGCATGGCATGATTGAATGAGGATAGGTTACAATGAGGACGAGAAAACATGAGAATTTAATGGAAAGGGGAAAAATTATGGCTATAGCAGACGTCACCATCATTCCGATAGGCACTGAAACACCAAGTGTCAGTGCTTATGTAGCAGATGTACAAAGAATTTTAGAAGGCTTTCAACAAGAAGGGAAAATCAAATATCAATTAACACCGATGAATACGTTAATTGAAGGTGAATTATCCGTTTTATTTGAGGTCATTCAGCGCATTCATGAAGCCCCTTTTGAAAAGGGATTGCACCGAGTAGCGACCAATATTCGCATCGATGACAGACGGGATCAAACCACAACACTTACAAGCAAATTAGAAAGCGTGAATAAGCATTTAAATCAATAAAAAAGCCTGCTATAAGCAGGCTTTTAATGTGCAGTTGGATAACCGCTATAGATGATGGTCATGACAGTGAACCATCCAAAAACCAAAAATGTAGCGCCTGCAAAAGCGATGGCAAGTACGTTCACTTTTTTTAGTGAGCGATAGATGCCAAGCGCAGCTAAAATCGTGACTAGACCAAAAATAATGACGAGCATCATATGAAAGTCCCCCTTTGTCATCAATCCCCTTGATTTCCTTTCTTTTCATTTTAACCGTTTTCATAAAGCTTGTCGAGTAGATTCCAGTTGACGATTGTTTGAATTTTTATTGAATAGCCTTCATAATAAAAAAGAATGAATAAAGTAGGTGATGAAAATGAATTGGAGAAGAATGCCACTAGGCTATGTACAAGCGAACGCATATATTTGGAAAAATGAACAGGGAGAATGCTTAATTTTTGATCCAGGCGGTGAAGCGCAAAAGCTGATTTCCTATGTAAAAGAAAAACAGCTCACACCGCTTGCTGTCTTATTGACACATGCTCATTTTGATCATATTGGCGCGGCAGATGAGGTGCGCGAAGAGTGGGGAGTGCCGCTGTATGTACATGAAAATGAAAAAGAATGGCTCACGAACGCTGAATTAAACGGTTCAGCTCGATTGATTGGGAATGGAATTACGGTCAAAGAAGCTGAAAAATTGATTACGTCAGAAGGACCGCTTCAAATTGGGTCGTTTACATTAGAAATGTTCCATACACCAGGGCATTCACCTGGCAGTGTGTCTTACTATTCGGCGGAAGAGGGCTTTGTTATTTCTGGTGACACGCTATTTGAAGGCGGCATCGGGAGAACAGATTTAGTAGGCGGCAGTCAGGAAGTGCTGCTACAATCAATCCATCATAAATTATTGTCATTGCCAGAATCAACTCTTGTTTTAAGTGGACATGGCGGAGAAACCACTGTGCTGACGGAGCAGGAGCAAAATCCGTTTATTAATGGATTTTCTCTTTAAACGTATGAAAAAAAGCATCTCTTTTATAGAGATGCTTTTTTCAATTAATGTCCGGTACCGGGAACCATGATGAAAATCGAATAATATGTAAATCCGGCAAAGAAAATCGTCAAGTACGCTCCGAAAATGTAAATATACATTCTTTCGGATAAATTCAAGTAGGATAAAAATACAAAAAGAACGGTTTGACCGAAGAATAGCAGCGATGCATCTTTCATATGTCCTAAATAGAACATGACAGCAAAAATACCCGTCCAAAAGCCAAGAACGCGGAACATGCGATTCATTTCTTTCCCTCCCCTTAAAAACCCCTTTGATTCATATTATAGCTGATCATCACTTGTTATGTAAACATTTACATTTTTGACATCATGTGAACAATTTATTTTGAATGTAGAAAAAATTTTTTTGAAAAAATGATGAAAAAGTGTTTATGCCGAAAAACATGAGGGTACTTACTCCATAAGAGAAAAGGTTAACGACCTAAGGAGGAAGACTAATGAGTGACATTACTTTTTATTCATACCCGAGCTGCACGTCTTGCCGCAAAACAAAACATTGGTTAAAGGCGAATCAAATTGATTTTAAAGAGCGTCACCTTTTCAGAGAAACGCCAACACTAGATGAATTAAAAAAGATTCTTTCTTTAACAACAGAAGGAATGGATGAAATTTTAGCCACACGAAGTCAGGCTTTTAAAAGCTTAAATTTAAATATTAATGACTTAAAAGTAAACGAGGTCTTACAGCTTCTCATTGAAAAACCAAAGCTGCTCCGGAGACCAATCATCATTGATGGGAATAAATTAGTGGTCGGCTATAATCCCGGAGAACTCATGAAAATATCAAAGAAGAAAGCGATTCATCAATCGGTATCCTAATAAAAAACGAAGATCAGCTGAAACAAGCTTCAGCCGTCTTCGTTTTTGTGCTGAACTGGGCTAGCTGGGTTCGAACCAACGATCACGGAGTCAAAGTCCATTGCCTTACCACTTGGCTATAGCCCAATATCAAACGTGTAATGTTATTGTTCACCATCTGCGGTCATTTATACATAAAAGTTGTATGTCACGAGTTTTAGTGAAAAAGGAGCGAAAGAAATAAATGAAAAATGAAAAATCAAAGCAATTATACGAATTTATCCTAAAAGAAGCCCCTGTCATGACCGAAGAATGGCTAAAAACAAGAACAGAAGAAGGCTCATTATATTCTAAACATGCTTCAGAGGAAACGGAAAAGAAGCTGAAGGAACAGAACACAGCGTTTATTCAAACCATTGCAGCCACGCTTGTGACACTGTCTGACAAAGTAGAAAACCATTTGAAAAAGTGGTCTGTTGATATTGCACGTGATCGAGCAGTGCACGAGGTGCCGTTATATGAAATCATTGGACAGTTTAAGATTTTCCGCCACATTTTCTGTTCGAGAATTGAGACATTCACCCAAGAAACAGAGCTTGAAGTGACGCTGCAAGATGTGTGTCAGTGGAATCAGCACTTTCACGCCACATTTGATGACATGATTGAGCGTTTATCAGAAGAATATGACCGCGTGACACTTAGTCAGCTGAATGCACAAAGAGAGATGATTCAAGAGCTAAGTGCCCCAGTTATTCCAGTATCAAAGGAAATTGGGATTTTGCCGCTGATTGGAGAGATCGATACGTACCGGGCCAAAATCATTCTGGAATCCGTACTAGAACAGGCTTCAAGACTGCGTCTAACGCATTTATTTATTGATATTTCTGGTGTTCCCGTTGTTGATACGATGGTGGCCTATCAGCTGTTTAAAGTGGTCGATAGTGCGAAGCTGCTAGGGATTGAGACGATTATTTCAGGCATCCGCCCAGAGATTGCTCAAACTGTAGTGAAACTCGGCATTGATTTCTCAAAAGTAAATACTGAGCATAGCCTTGCAAAAGCTTTAGAAAAAAGAGGATTTCGTATCTTTGAAGAGCAGCCGCAAGAAGCCACATCATGACCAAAAAACCTGTACTTGTAAAAGTCAGGTTTTTTTATATGCTCTTTTCTAAAAAATGATGTAATGCATCGTGAGTTGAGGGTTTTCATCATTGATTAGTCATGAAAATCATAAATTGCTCTTTTGTCATTCACGTTCCGCCATTCTACAATGTGATCAGAGAAAGGAGTGATCCACTTGTATGGGATTGAATATTTAAGGCAAGAGCTGCTAGAAGAAGCATGCCGCATGAGGGCTTCTGATGTGCATATTGTGCCAAAAGAAAAGGAAGCTTCGGTGTCATTTCGTGTTGATTCAGATTTAATCCAGCAGCGAACCATTGATAAAAAAAGCGGAGAGAGGCTTATTGCACATTTTAAGTTTTTATCTTCTATGGATATCGGGGAGAAAAGGAGGCCGCAAAATGGCTCACTAGCTGTGATGCTAAGAAACGGTCAAGTGTTTATTCGGATGTCTACCTTGCCGACAGTGAATGATGAGAGCTTAGTGATTAGAATTTTACCGCAGGATCATGTTCCGAAAATAAAACATCTATCATTATTTCCGAAAGCCTCAGCCAGATTATTATCCTTTTTAAACCACTCGCATGGACTCATTTTATTTACTGGGCCAACAAATTCAGGGAAAACAACAACACTATATTCATTGATCCAGTTTGCAAAAAAGAATTTTAACCGAAATATTATTACCCTTGAAGATCCTGTCGAAACAAGGAATGAAGAAGTGCTGCAGGTTCAAGTGAATGAAAAAGCCGGCATCACGTATGCCGCTGGATTACGCGCTATTTTAAGACATGATCCAGATGTGATTGTGCTAGGAGAAATAAGAGATGCTGAAACGGCCAGAACGGCGATTAGAGCAGCACTGACAGGCCATTTAGTATTGAGTACGCTCCATGCAAAAAATGCAAAAGGAGCCCTTTATCGTATGCTTGAATTTGGTGTCACGATGAATGAACTTGAACAAACCATGGTTGCGATTGCTGCCCAGCGATTAATCGAGCTCACCTGTCCTTTTTGCGGAGAAAGATGTCAGCTTTACTGTAAATTAAATCGACCGATCAGACGAACAAATGTATTTGAACTGCTGTTCGGAAAAGAGCTTGGTGAGTGTATCAAGGAGGCTAAAGGAGAATATGCTCACTCGTCATATGAAACACTGCAAAGATTAATTCGTAAAGGAGTGGCACTCGGCTATTTATCAAAAAACACTTACCATCGCTGGGTTTATGAAGAAGCGAGCCTCTAAAGTATGGTCTAAAAAGGATCAAGCTGAATGCCTATCAAAACTGGCTCAATTAATTCAGGCTGGATATACATTGATTGAGGCATTAGTGATGGTGAATATCCAGTTATCAAAACAACAGCGGCAGCAATTAAAACTAGGTATTCAATGGCTGCACGAAGGCGAGCCTTTTTATGTAGTGCTGGAGAGACTCCATTTTCAGAGGGAAGTCATCGCTATACTATGTTTTTCTGAGAAGCATGGCAGTCTAGCCCGTGCTTTAGAACAAAGCGCCCGTTTTTTAGAGAAAAAAATCAAACAGTTAGACACGTTTAAACGTATGTTACGTTACCCGCTTTTCCTCATCTTCACGGTTTTGGTCGTGCTGGTACTCGTTCAGCAAATGATCATTCCTCAATTTTCTGTTTTGTACTCATCGATGGATACCCGCATGTCTTGGCTGATTCAAGGGATGTTTGGATTATTTCAATTCCTTCATGCTTTTCTGCTCATCACTAGTTGTCTGTGTATCTGTCTTATTGGATATTATGCTGTTTTTTTTAGGAAAAAGTCGACCCTTGAGAAATTGAGGGTGATGAGCAAGCTGCCTTTTTTATATAAAGGGATGCAGCTGATGCATACGTACCTTTTTTCTCTTCAGCTCAGCGGACTGCTTCAGGCTGGGTTATCGATGTACGAAGGTTTGCAAGCTTTTAAACAGCAAAGCTACCTGCCTTTTCTTCAAGAAATAGGTGAACAAATGATGGAAGAGTTAAGAAAAGGAGAAAGCATGGCCCATCAAGTAAGCGTGTCTCCTTTCTTCGAAAAACATTTTGCAGCCATCATCAAGCACGGTGAAGCCAGTGGAATGCTTGCGAGAGAAATGTACACGTACAGCCAATTTCTATTAGAGAATGCAGAGCTAAAAATTGAAAAATGGATTTCTTGGCTGCAGCCGGTTATTTATGGGGTAACAGCACTTCTTATACTCATCGTGTATTTATCTATTCTTTTACCAATGTATCAACTAATGGAGCAAGTGTAAGAAGGAGGACAGAGTCATGAATGATAAAGGATTTACCCTGTTAGAAATGTTAATAGTCATGCTTGTAATATCCATTCTTTTACTCATTACCATACCGAATATTACACGTCATCACCAAGCTATTCAGGCAAAGGGCTGTGAAGGGCTTAAATCAATGGTCAGCACACAAGTGATGGCATATGAATTGGAGCATGATGGGAAGACGCCATCTTTAGCTGAATTAGAAAAAGAAGGTTATGTCAAAAAAGGATTAACTTGTCCTAATGGAAAAGCGATTGTCATTCAAAACGGCAACGTGAAGCATGAATAAATTATTTTTACATGAGAAGGGTTTTACCCTGATTGAACAGCTGATGATCTTACTTGTTTTATCGATTGTATTGTCGATCATGGGAGGGAAAATCCCTAATATAATAGAAAACGCTGAAGCAAAAAGGCAAGTAAACATCATGAAACAAGATCTTCAATTGGCCTCATATACTGCATTTATCAAAAAAACACGTGTGCATGTTGAGATCCATCCGCCGCATGTATCTTATCAGGTAATAGATCAAAAGAGTAACGAAGTCATTGCTTCTTATCAGCATCAAAAGGGCAGCATCAAAACTTCTACATTCTCGCAAGGTATCTATTTTAATGCAAAGGGACATCCAAGCAGCGGTGGATCTCTCATTGTCGAATTTGGCAGTCAATCGTATAAACTGACGATTTATTTAGGAAGCGGGCGAATTCATGTTCAAAAACAATAGAGGATTTAGTACGTTTGAGACGCTGTTTGCCTGTCATCTCTTTCTATTTGCTGCCCTAGTGCTCATGCCAGCCTATGAAAAACTCATGATGGGGAAAAAGGAAGTGAGAGCCAAGCTTGATGCATATCAGGTTTTACATGAACAGATGAATGAAGCGTTCATAAATGGGACAACATCTTCCATCAAAAAGAAGAGAGGCGAGATCATATATGTTTTCAATTGGCGTAAACAGAAGGGATGTGTTTCATACAAAGTACAAAAAAAAGAGACCATATGCTTTCGGCATGTGGAGCGATGACAAAGCTTTTACCCTTTTACAAGCTTTGTGGCAGCTGCAGCTATTTCTATTTCTTTCTTTTGGCTGTGGGCTGATCTTTTCAGCAGCTGAGAAAGCTCGTCCATTTGAAGACATCAATCGATTTTCCCAAATGGAATGGAAACAGACTGTCCTGCAATTAGATGAGGAATTAAGTCGTGCCGATGCTGTGAAATCAGTGAAAGGAGGAAAAGTGTTAGAGTATATTTCCGATCAAGGGCGAGTGGTAACGATTGAGCCATACCAAGAGATGCTTCGAAAACGAACGGATCAGGCTGGACATCTTCCTTTATTGCATAAGGTGAAACAATTTCACGTGAGAACGAGTCAGCATAGAGCGATTCTAAAAGTCACAGATGGATCTGGTAAAGTGTATGAAGCCGTTTTTTTCACATATAAAGGAGTGGTTCGTAAATCGTGAAAAGGGAGGAAGGGTTTATCTATCCGCATGTACTTGCGGCGATTTTATTTTTTCTCTTGATCCTAGGGGCGATAACGATGGGGTTTCAAAAAGAACTGAAAAGTGCAGAGCTGACGATTTCTTTTTATAAAAAACAGCAGCTTTTTAGGGTGGGTGTGAGTGAAGCTGCCAGCACAGTAGAACGTATTTGTGCGGAACAGAAAACCCATATTGATACTGAAGAAGGCCGTGTGACACTGAAGCGGATGAAATGCGATCTAAAGAAAAAGCTTGTCCTTGTTTTGGTGAAGGTGAAAACAAAAGATGGTTTATCCGATGAGCGTGAACTGATGCTGGATTGGAAGACCGGTGAAATCATGAGATGGGCAAATCCTGATTAGCCAGTGTATAAAATCATCCTCTTCCTGGTAAGACTTGAAGGAAGAAGAGGTGAAAGTGCTTGAAAACAAATGACTATGTAAAATATATGACGCAGGAAATCATTAAATATATGAATACACCACGTGACGAACGGAAGGAACACAAACAAGAAAAAATAGAAACGAAACCGCCGTTTTCACAGCGTTTATTTGGGGTTCTGCCGTTTGGCTTATCCATGATGCTTAAAAAACGCCAGCGCCATCGACGAAAGTAAAAAGCCGCCCAGCAGGCGGTTTTTCTATGCCGTTTTAGCTGTATTCCTCCACAACAATCACTTTATTCACCTTATTTGAGTAAGGATTATAGGAAATGGTGACAAACACCCCAAATTCCTTTGTATGGTCTTTTAACGTAATATGATACTGTTTCACAGATTCCTTATCGCGGTGGCGGTCCCATACTTTTTGTTTAAATAATACTTGCGTTAGCGGGTATCTTTTTTTTGCTTCTTTAACTGCCCGCGTTTCCCATTGATCTGCGGCGGCAGTCAAACCTCTCGCATCAACGGGTTTGAACTCTAGCATCATAGGACTCAGCAGTAAACTGAGCATGATTATGATTTTTCCATATTGCACTTAACATCACCTCACCTCTTCATATCCTGACCAAATCCTACATTTTTATGTAAGTTTTAAGAAGTACAAATGTCACACAAAAAAATATTGAATATGGTGAAAAAATGAGAAAATGGGAGAATTTTCTCGTAATGGTTCTTGTTTAAGAACAAAATGGACTAATTTGACGTTTTGGGTTTTATAGGTATTTCCTTATACTGTATATAATCGTTCTTTTTAAAGAACAAAAGTTCAAGGAGTTGAAGGAATGAATGAAACAGTCGCTCTTTGTACTCTTTTGTGCCATTTGTTTGATTTTGACGTCTTCCATCATGACACCAACGAATGCTTCTTTTAACGATGTCGAGCACAAAAACTTTGTCATGAAAACATGTGAAAATTTTGAACAGACAGATCAGCATTGTCAGCCTAAAAAATGGGATCAAAGTCAATTGGAGCTTATTGATCAAACGATGATCGAAGGAACAGTCTGCGCACCTCAAAAACTGAGCATGACACTAAAAAATAGTGGACAGCCTATTGCGCACTCTGAATGGAAGTGGGAATTACATAAAATAGGAAATGATCAAAAGCCATTACAAGATGGTCATATTCTTGAAAAGGGGTCCATAAAGTCCCTGTTGTCGCAAGAAACAGCGACTGTCACGACAGAAAAAGCAAAAACAAATGGAAGCTATGCATTTAAAATCTATTATCCTAAAGGGTTTGGCGCATCTGATCAGGCGTACTTTTGGTCTAAACCGATGGTGCTCTCAAAGTGTCAAGAAAAGGCGTCCTAAATGGAGCTGTCTTTTAAAGTGAAAAAATGATAGGCGAAGGGGAGAAGGGGTTATGAAAAAATGGATGAAAATGTCTGGGAGTATTCTTTATGTGATGGTGTTCACGGTGATGATAGCCTCTATTATTGTCGTGTTGTCATCAAGAACAACAGGAGGAGAACCTCAGATTTTCGGTTATCAATTGAAGCAAGTATTATCAGGTTCGATGGAACCAGAATTTTCAGCTGGGTCACTGATTGTTGTAAAACAGGTCGCCTCACCTGAGACGCTCAAAAAAGGAGATATTATTACGTTTCAAACAAAGCAGGATCAGTCCTTTGTGACCCACCGAATTGTTGGGGTGAAGGGAAAGGGTGCAAATAAAGCGTTTGAGACGAAGGGTGACAATAATATGTATCAGGACGGTACGCTGGTAAAAGCGGATCAGGTAACTGCGCAGTATATGGGAGTGAACATTCCTTATGCAGGAAAGCTTCTTTCGTATGCAGGGACATCAGCTGGAACTGCTTTGCTCCTTATTATACCAGGTGTCATGCTGCTCGTTTATTCAACCATTCATTTTGTGGGCGCAGCAAAACATCGTAGACACACGGCTGATGTACATATCTCAGAGGAACAAGCTTAAATCGTTTGTAACCTAATCAGGTTTCAATAAAACAATATATTAGGGGGTTTATTCATGGCAATGAAAAAATCAATTCGTTTAGGTGTATTATCAGGGGCTTTAGGTCTTGCATTAATTGGCGGGGGAACATGGGCGGCGTTTAATGATATTGAAAAGGCAAACGCGGTCTACTCGACAGGAGAGCTGGATTTATCTGCTAAAGAGAACTCCGGCGCCATCAACCTTTCGAACTTAAAACCTGGTGATCGGATCAAGAAAGAATTTCATTTTGATAATAAGGGATCACTAGCGATAAACCAAGTGCTGATGAGTCTTGATTACAGCCAGTTTACAGATGGATCTTCCGCGAAGAATGGCGGTAAAAATACAGCTGAAGAATTTCTCAGCCAGTTTCAGGTGAGTGTTCTTACGGTTGGAGCCGAAGGTGGAAATGGTTATCCGAAAAATATTATTTTAGACCATGCAAACCTGCTTGACTTGCATCAATTAACGTCAAAACAGGATCAGACCGCATTTGAAAAGCTTCGTCATGCCGTCGATGAGAAGTTTTTACATGAAAGTGGGAAAATTAATGTAGCAACTGTTGATGGAACAGTGGCTCCAGAGTATGACGGCATTCCAAAGAATCCGTTTGATTACGATAAAATGGAAATGATCATTGAATTTATCAATGACCAGACGAAGGATAAAGCTGGTCACTATATCCAAAATAAATACCAAGGCGATGCGATTCAAATTGATCTTTCCTTCGAAGCGACTCAGTGGAATGGTTTAACGATCAATCCAAAAAAGCATACGGATGAAAAAGGCTACGTGAAAGAAAACGAAAAAGCACACAGCGAAGATAAAAAATAAAGCCAGTCTTTAGGCTGATATCAAGGTCTGCATAGCAATTGGAGGAGTATGCGCTAAAACGTGCGCTTTACTCCTCTTCTTGCTTTTTTCTCCAGATTTGATAATCTAAAAATTCACGAAATTGCTTTTTCGAAACCCCTGATGTCATTGCATCTCGAACTAGTTTTTCCCATTCACTATCTAATTGACCATCGTATTCGGTTTCATCTTTTTCGTTTAAAAGTGTATGAACCGAGACGTCCAGAACAGCGGAGACTTTTTCAAGAAATTGAATGGAGGGGTTTGTTTGCAAGTTTCTTTCTATTGAGCTTAAATAAGACTTCGCTACCCCAGCCTTTTCGGCCAGTTCTGATAGTGAGTAGCCTTTTTCATTGCGGTATTGTTTAATACGCTGGCCAATCAATGTCATCACCTTCCTTTCGATATTATAGCACATTCAGAAAGGTTTGATAGAATGACTTCTTACCAGAGGGGGAGACTCAGAGGACTTTTCATTTGATTTGAGGAAATGACGGACTTCTTCAACAGTTAGTCCTGCCTTGCGAGCTTCGCGTAATAATTGAACCCATTCACTGTCTAATTTGTTCGTTTTCTTTTCCATACAAATACCCTCCTAAAATACTGAATCATGTATTTCAGGCACTTAACGCATGAAATGGAAAGACATAGGTGGTAAGACCTCATAGTTTGCTTGCGTCATGTTTCCGCCCAATACAAACAGACAAACTTAGCTTTAGACTGATCGAAAATTGTATGTCACATAAAAGGGAGGGGACTATAAGTCAACCTCCTCTTTTTTGCTGTAAGTAAAAAAGTCCGCCATTTTCAATCGTAAGACTGATTTTTGGTTCGTATAAAGTTTTGAGTGCTTGTCTTTCTATTTCATATTCTACAGATGTGTCTGAAGTCCCTTCATAAAATTGGTTTAAAAGTTCGAAGTCTTCCTTCCATTTTTGAACGGCGCGCACTGCCCAGTCGTCCGGCTCCTCATGGGCATAATGCTCCATAAGGCTGTAGAGCCGTTTGATTCCGCTCTCTGGCTTAATCATTGTGCTCATCGTAAAGCAATAATCGGGAATTTGAGACGACAGCTCACGAGCTTCCAGCTTCTCTTGAAATTGTTCAATGACTTCTCCGCGAATGAGATGAAGGCCTAATGATAAAAGCTTATCCTTCTTCCGGTCTGCAAGGTAAGAAATTTTTACATTGAGACCAAGCCATGGCTCAAGGGCGATCTGGTTGTTCGTGAGCGGGCTGACTCGTTCATAAAGCCGGATAAAACGGCCCTGCTCTTTGACCGCCTCAAATATTTGAAATAACCGGGGGGAGCCGAAATGGATAAATTCACCACTGATCGTATCACCCGCTTTTTTTTGATCTGTGATCAAAGTCAATTGCCGCGGTTCAGGTACACCGCCAGTTTTTTCAAGCCAGTGCCAATAAAAAGGACGGTTCATAATCAATTTATCCATTTCAATTGTCAGTTGTACGGTCATATGTCCTGCACTTTCTTCTAATATGCTGCATTGATTCGCCTTGAAAAAACGGAGAAGAAAGGTGTGAATGTCATGCTGCTCCATTGATCAACTCTCCTTTATGAGCCTTGCTGTCTTTTTTCTAAAAGTGGTGTTTGTGCTTCAGTTAAATAAGAAGCAAACTGGGTTAATTTCTTTTTCATGTCTCCGCCTGGTTCATGCTGGAAGAGGATTTGATGCAATTCTGTTTCGACATCTTTAATATCAATTCTTGTTAAAATATCATCTAAATCGCCTATGACGTTTTCAAACAGCTGAATTTTTTCATATAAAAGCTTTAAAATATGCTCTTCAACTGTTCCGCTCGTTGCCATATTGTAAATGTGGACATCTCGCTCTTGGCCAAGGCGGTGGATACGTCCAATTCTCTGTTCTAAACGCATCGGGTTCCACGGGAGGTCGTAGTTAATGATTTGGTTACAAAACTGAAGGTTGATCCCTTCGCCGCCAGCTTCTGTCGCAATTAACACTTGCGCCCGTTCTCTGAATAAATCTTTCATCCAATCTTTTTTGCCCCGCTTAAAGCCGCCCCGAAATGGCACGGAGCTGATGCCATTTTGCTGTAGAAACCATTGTAAATAAATTTGTGTGGCGCGGTATTCGGTGAAAATAATGACCTTCTCATTTAACTGCTGAATGAGTTTGACCACTTCAAGCGCCTTTGAGTTTTGCTCCACTTGATTGATTTTCTCCATGATTTGCGTTATAGCAGAAGATCCGAGAATATGCTTTTCTTCTTCCTGCATTTTTTTAATCGTCATATAAACTGCTTCACGGCTTGAACAGCATTCTCGTTCCAAGGTCATAATGGAAAACATATGCTTTGTATAAGACGGATTCTCTTTCAGCTTGCAGATTTCATCATACAAGGCTTGTTCTGTCGGAGAGAAATCAATAGAAATCGTTTTGACATGCCGTTTTGTCCACTCGATGCCTGTGTCTTGTCTTCGGTTTCGAATCATCACTTTATTGACGAGCTGTTTTAATCGGTCATGGTCTTCAAGCTGCAAGTCTTTTTTGGCAAAGATATCTTTAAATTGATGTTCATTTCCTAGGTGGCCTGGCTTCAGAAGGGAAACAAGATTAAATATTTCTCCGATCCGGTTTTGAATAGGTGTTGCTGTCAGTAGCAGGCAGAACTTCTTATTCAGGTTTCTCACAAATTCATAGTTTTTCGTTTTATTGTTTTTCAGTTTGTGTGCTTCATCGATAATGACCATATCGTAGGCAATCGATAAAATCGTGTCTCGATGCGGCTGTCTTTTGGCTGTGTCAATAGAGGAAACGACAACGTCACACTGTTCCCACACATAGCTCTTTTTTTGTTCAACAGCATCAATATAAAATTTCGTCCGCAGCTCCTGTACCCACTGAGACACAAGGGAGGCGGGGACGAGAATGAGAATCTTTTTGGCAAGTCCACGAATCATGTATTCTTTGATAATGAGTCCTGCTTCTACGGTTTTTCCAAGTCCCACTTCATCTGCTAGAATGGCTTTCCCATTCATTTCTTCTACGACTCTTCTGGCTACTTCGAGCTGGTGCTTTAAAGGTGTGAATGCAGGCAGGTGCGCGGGAGCTTGCAGTCCCTCAAATGAATCAATGGCTGTGACTTTTTGAACCTGCGTCGCTAAACGATACATATCCCAGTTTGCCCAAGGGCCGTCTGCTGAAAGCCGCTGCTGAAATTCATTTGCCCATTCCTGATCAAAAATCGTTTGAATATTCAATGTGGTCGCCTGCCTTTCTTTCTAGTAGGATCTGATAAAATTGTTCTGTTTTTAAACGCTTCATTTTTTTGGAGGTCTCTAAAAGACTAGATATATGAATAAAAGCGAACGATATCGAAGGGTTATTTTAAAAATGTTAATGATTTTTCTGTTGCTCTTCATCCATTTCTAATGGTAGGATGTTGATAAGTGATCTAGAAAATAAGTCACCCATTTTGATAGTATGTCCAATAAATGTGAAAAATATGAGCGGATGATGGTATGGGGAGAGACTTGGCGGTTATTTTGCACTGGCAGGCGCCGAAGGAGCAAGCTGAATGATTCAGTGAATCTCTCAGGCAAAAGTACTCTTACCGGACGCAACTCTGGAGAGTGTTTGCTTAAGGGTTTTAGCAAACCACCAAAGGGGAAAACGCACAATGATATTGTGCTGTAAACTTTCAGGTGCAAGGACAGAGACTTCTTTTTGATAAAAGGGAGCGCTCTGTCCTTTTTTGCTGTGATTTTTTTCTGAAAATTCAGCTTGCATTTGCACTGTGAGAAAAAAGGGGGAAACGATTGATGTTGAAACGAACACCGCTTTTTCATGCGTATGAAACGTTTGGCGCAAAAACCATTGACTTCGGGGGCTGGGAATTACCTGTCCAATTTTCTTCCATTAAAGAAGAACATGAAGCTGTTCGAACAAAAGCAGGGCTTTTTGATGTGTCTCACATGGGTGAGGTGGACGTCAAAGGTCAAGATGCCCTTCCATTTTTACAAAGGTTATTAACCAATGATGTGTCTAAGCTGACAGACGGTAAGGCACTATATACAGCCATGTGTTATGAAGATGGCGGAACGGTAGATGACCTGCTCGTCTACCAAAAAGAAAAGAATCACTATTTGCTTGTCATCAATGCATCAAATATCGATAAAGACGTGGATTGGCTTTTGAAGCACCAAGAGAAGGATGATGTATTGATCAAAAATATGTCTGATCAAACCGCCTTGCTAGCGCTTCAAGGACCTCTTGCAGCTGACATCATCAAAGAGGTGGCGGGTGAAGAGGTGACATCGCTTAAGCCATTTACATTTTTATCAAAAGCTGAGGTCGCAAATAAAGAAGTGCTCGTTTCCAGAACAGGCTACACAGGGGAAGATGGCTTTGAAATCTACTGCCAGTCAGAAGATGCGGTTCACCTTTGGTCCGCTTTATTAGAAGCGGGGCAGCCAAAAGGACTCATTCCATGCGGACTCGGTGCACGTGACACCTTGAGATTTGAAGCAAGACTTCCGCTTTATGGCCAGGAGCTGACAAAGGATATCTCTCCATTAGAAGGCGGAATTGGTTTTGCTGTCAAAACGGATAAAGAAGCTGATTTTATCGGAAAAGCTGCACTTAAAAAACAAAAAGAAGAGGGACTGAAGCGAAAGCTTGTCGGCATTGAAATGATTGATAAAGGGATTCCGCGTACAGATTATCCAGTCTTTTCAGGAGAAAAACAGGTTGGGATTGTCACAACAGGCACTCAATCCCCAACATTAAAGAAAAATGTCGGGCTTGCTTTGATCGAAACCTCAGAGGCGGAGCTTGGATCAGAGGTGGAAGTACAAGTTCGCAAAAAACGTCTAAAAGCCAAAATCGTCGCAACACCATTTTATAAAAGAGCCAAATAACGAGGGGGAATAGAGAATGAAGCACAGGTATTTGCCGCAAACAGAGCAAGATCAAAAAGAAATGCTGGATGTCATCGGCGTTCAGTCGATTGATGAGCTTTTTTCAGATATCCCAAAGAAAGTTAGATTCAAAGGAGCATACAACATCAAAGAAGCCGCATCTGAAACAGCGCTTGTCAGGGAATTATCCCGACTAGCTGCAAAGAATAAGGATACAGTTTCCTATGCATCGTTTCTTGGTGCAGGTGTATATGATCATTACCAGCCTGTCATTGTCGATCATGTGATCTCACGCTCTGAATTTTATACAGCGTATACACCTTATCAGCCGGAGATTTCGCAAGGTGAATTGCAAGCGATCTTTGAATTTCAAACAATGATTGCTGAGCTGACTGGTATGGATCTTGCCAACTCCTCGATGTATGATGGCGGGACGGCACTGGCTGAAGCGGCAATGCTCGCTGCGGGACACACAAAGAAGAAAAAAGTGGTTGTTTCTGAAACGGTTCACCCTGAATCAAGAGCGGTGCTGAAAACATACGCCAAAGGACAAAACATTGAAGTTATTGAAGTGCCTGCGAAAAAAGGGCAGACAGATCTAGCTGCATTGGAAAAAGCGGTCTGCGATGATACAGCAGCAGTTCTCGTGCAATATCCAAACTTTTTTGGTGTAGTCGAGCCGTTAAAAGACATTGAACCCATTGCACATAAAGGAAAAAGCCTATTCATTGTCTCTAGCAATCCCCTCGCACTCGGACTATTGACGCCGCCTGGAAAACTCGGGGCAGATATTGTCGTTGGTGATGCGCAGCCGTTCGGCATCCCGGCTGCATTTGGCGGACCTCACTGCGGATATTTTGCCGTGACGAAAAAGTTGATGAGAAAAGTGCCAGGTCGTTTAGTCGGGCAGACAGAAGATGAAAATGGTGTTCGTGGATTTGTTCTGACCCTTCAAGCGCGTGAGCAGCACATTCGAAGAGATAAAGCGACGTCAAATATTTGCTCAAACCAAGCATTAAATGCATTAGCTGCTTCTGTTGCCATGACGGCACTAGGGAAAACAGGCATAAAAGATATCGCCTATCAAAACGTGCAAAAAGCCCACTATGCCAAGAAACAGGCAGAAAAATATGGACTGCAGGCGGATGTAGAAGGGGCTCATTTTAATGAATTTGTGATCAAGTTACAGGAGCCTGTGAAAGAAGCCAATAAACGATTGCTTGAAAAAGGAATCATCGGCGGCTACGACTTGGGGCTAGACTACCCAGAGCTTCAGCAGCACATGCTTGTAGCCGTGACAGAGCTAAGAACAAAAGAAGAAATTGATACGTTTATCAAGGAATTGGGGGATCGCCATGAATAAACAAGATCAGCCGCTTATTTTTGAATTATCTAAAGAAGGAAGAATAGGGTACAGCCTGCCTGATTTAGATGTACCTGAACAGGAGATCCCGTCTTTATTTGATGAGACGTACATCCGTGATGAGGATGCTGAGCTTCCTGAAGTATCTGAGCTTGATATTATGCGTCATTATACAGCATTATCAAGACGCAATCATGGGGTTGATTCCGGATTTTATCCTCTTGGCTCATGCACGATGAAATATAATCCAAAGATTAATGAAAAGGTTGCACGCCTTGCAGGGTTCTCGCAGGTTCATCCGCTACAAGAGGCAGACACTGTGCAAGGTGCATTAGAATTACTATACGATCTAGGTGAACATCTTGAAGAAATTACGGGAATGGACGCTGTGACATTACAGCCGGCGGCAGGAGCACATGGCGAGTGGACGGGGCTCATGATGATCCGTGCGTATCATGAAGCAAGGGGAGATCATCAGCGTACAAAAGTCATTGTGCCTGATTCTGCTCATGGAACGAACCCGGCATCTGCGACAGTCGCTGGATTTGAAACCATTACCGTCGCATCTGACGAAAACGGGCTTGTTGATTTAGAAGATTTACGCCGCGTTGTTAATGAAGAAACAGCTGCTTTAATGCTTACAAACCCGAATACACTAGGCCTCTTTGAAGAAAATATTTTAGAAATGGCTGAAATCGTTCACGGAGCTGGCGGTAAGCTTTATTATGACGGAGCCAACTTGAACGCTGTTTTAAGCAGAGCAAGACCAGGAGATATGGGATTTGACGTTGTCCACTTAAATCTTCACAAAACCTTTACAGGCCCGCACGGAGGCGGAGGTCCTGGCTCAGGTCCTGTTGGCGTTAAAAAGGAATTAATTCCGTATTTACCAAAGCCGGTGCTTGTGAAGAAGGAAGGCCGTTTTTACTTTGATCATGACCGTCCAGAATCAATTGGGCGCGTGAAGCCATTCTATGGCAACTTTGGCATTAACGTCAGAGCCTATGCGTACATCCGCTCTATGGGGCCAGACGGCTTAAAGGCTGTAACCGATAATGCCGTGTTAAATGCGAACTATATGATGCGCCGCTTAAGTGCTCATTATGATTTGCCGTTTGATCGTCACTGTAAGCATGAATTTGTCCTTTCAGGTAAACGTCAGAAAAAATTAGGTGTGCGGACACTGGATATTGCCAAACGATTACTTGATTTCGGCTACCATCCGCCAACGATCTACTTCCCGCTCAATGTAGAGGAATGTATCATGATTGAACCGACTGAAACAGAATCAAAAGAAACACTTGATGCATTCATCGAAGCAATGATTCAGATAGCGAAAGAAGCAGAAGAGAATCCTGAAGTGGTGCAGGAAGCGCCGCATACAACGGTTGTCAAACGTATGGATGAAACAAAGGCCGCACGGAATCCAGTTCTCGTTTTTGAAAGAAAATAAAGAAAAAAGACTCAGGGGGAATCATGCTCCCAGAGTCTTTTTAGTTAGTTCTTCGTTTTAATGCGGCCGCCCCATTTTTTAAAGCCGCCTTTTAAATTATAAATCTCACGGCAGCCGTTTTTACGTAAAGTTTGGGCTGCTTTTCCGCTTCTAAAATTATTTTGACAATAGAGATAAACAGGCTTGTCAGGACGTATTTCATTTTTGCGCTGCTTTAGTTGGGAAAGGGGGATATTTCTTGCCCCTAAAATATGTCCGCCTTCAAACTCATTTGGCTCTCTCACATCAATGAGCTGGGCTTTGCGGTAACCTTTAATAAATTCTTCTTCCGTCAGCGTTTTCATAATACGCTGCTGATAAATGTAGCTGCCGATGGAATAAAGAACGAAAAGTCCACAAAGTGCGAGGACGATATAGTTGAATATTGACAATACAACTCGACTCCTTCTTGAGCATCAGCACAGTAGCCTGTCTGATGGTACGTTTTAGACAAATACTATTATAGTAAAGCATAAGAAACTTGTCATCATAAATGGTAAGAATTATTTTCAATTCCGTCCCTATTTGATAGACTGATGAAGAGAGAAAACCGGTGGTCACCACCATCATCTAACATTGACTACGTAAAAGAGAAGGGATTTTATATGCAAAAAGAGAAATGGTGTTTCATTGATTCAGGAAACCAAGACCCTGCCTTTAACATGGCAATGGACGAAGCCTTGCTTTATTGGCATAGCGAGAAGCTCATTCCGCCTGTTATCCGCTTTTATGGATGGAATCCGGCGACATTATCTGTTGGGTATTTTCAGAACGTTGAAAAAGAAATCAACCTAGAAGCCGTCAAGCGATATGGTCTTGGATTTGTCCGCAGACCAACCGGAGGACGGGGAGTACTTCATGACCAGGAGCTGACCTACAGCGTGATTGTGTCAGAGGAACATCCAGAAATGCCAGCGACGGTGACAGAGGCGTACCGCGTTATTTCAGAAGGCATTTTAGAGGGCTTTAAAGAGCTGGGACTCGATGCGTATTTTGCCATTCCTCGTACAGATAAAGAAAAGGAAAGCTTAAAGAACCCAAGATCATCTGTATGCTTTGATGCCCCTTCTTGGTACGAGCTTGTAGTAGAAGGCAGAAAGGTAGCGGGCAGTGCTCAGACGAGACAAAAAGGTGTCATTCTCCAGCATGGATCTATTTTAATTGACCTTGATGAGGACAAATTGTTCGATTTGTTCCTTTATCCAAACGACCGGGTGAGAGAGCGGATGCAGCGAAGCTTTAAAAACAAAGCGGTTGCCATCAATGAAATCTCAGACCGAACATGTACAATAGACGATGCGCGTGCTGCGTTTAAAAGAGGGTTTGAAAAAGGATTAAATATTGAGCTTGAACCTTATGAGCTGACAGATGAAGAATTAGCGTTTGTCCATCATCTCGCCAAAACGAAATATGCCTCAGATGATTGGAATTACAAGCGTTAAGCCGAAGGACACTCCTTGTTTTTTAATGAACGATGGTGTAGAATTGGGTTGATTATTAAGTAAAGGTGCATTATGGAGGGGTTTTATGACTACACCTAGTATGGAAGATTACATTGAACAAATTTATATGCTGATAGAAGATAAAGGATATGCCAGAGTCTCTGATATTGCAGAAGCACTCGCTGTCCATCCCTCCTCTGTAACAAAAATGGTTCAGAAGCTAGATAAAGATGAATACCTCATTTATGAGAAGTATCGTGGTCTAATTTTAACCCCGAAAGGCAAAAAAATTGGAAAACGTCTCGTATACAGACATGAACTGCTAGAGCAATTTTTAAGAATCATTGGTGTAGATGAAGAGAAAATTTATGATGATGTAGAAGGCATTGAACATCATCTCAGCTGGAATAGTATTGACCGCATCGGCGATCTCGTTCAATTTTTTGAAGAAAACGATGAGCGATCTGTTCAGCTGAAAGCGATTCAAAAGAAAAACGAACAAACAAATCAAGAATCTTAATCAAAAAGGACACCCTCAGCATGGGTGTCCTTTTTGATTAAAGTTCTAATTGAAAGCAAAAGCTCCTACACTATTATTAGCGTGAAATCAAAGGGGGCTCCTTGATGAAGATAGATGGTGTGTTCTCAGGTGGAGGCATTAAGGGGGCAGCGCTTGCAGGTGCCTATGAAGCGCTTGAAGCGAGAGGATTTCAATTTGTCCGTCTTGCTGGTACAAGTGCTGGAGCAATCATTGCTTCACTCATCGCAGCAGGTTTTACAAGCAAGGAAATTCGCACGCTTTTAGATGAAATGGATGAGCATCAATTGCTTGATAGGAGATGTCAATTCATCCCGTTTAAAATGCTCAGGTGGGTATCCATTTACTGGCGTCTCGGTCTTTATAAAGGAGACCGGCTGGAAAAATGGCTGACCGATGTGCTAAAACGAAAGGGGGTCACCGTGTTTGGAGACCTCAAAAAAGATTCACTGAAAATCGTTGCGTCCGATTTAACGAATGGAAAAATCCTTGTGCTGCCAGACGACCTTCCTTCATATGGATTAAATCCAGAACGGTTTTCCGTGGCGAGGGCCATTCGAATGAGCTGCAGCCTGCCGTATTTTTTCGAACCTGTCAAACTGAAGTCTTCAAAAGGCATTTGTACCATTGTAGATGGAGGAGTGCTGAGCAATTTTCCAATTTGGCTGTTTGCTGAAGAGAAAAAAAGACCGTTCGTCGGTGTCACATTAACGCCAAACGAAAAAGAACGCCCTCAACACTCCATCCGCAATGCGTTTGAACTGTTTGGCGCTCTTTTTGAAACGATGCGTGGTGCTCATGACGAAAGACATATCGCCACAAAACACGAACGTCATATTATTTTTATTCCTGTAGAACACGTCATTGCCACTGATTTTCAACTCATGACAGAAAAGAAAAAGGCGCTCGTCGATCTAGGCAGACAGAAGGCCGAGCAATTTTTAAAAAGCTGGACATTTTAAAATAAGGCGCGATTCTTCTTTTTGTTTTTCTTGCCTTCAATCACAGTCAAATGTGTTTGGCTTTTCTTTTTGAGAAGGACGGGCTTAGACTTGTGGTCAGTCGGCACGCTTCGCAAATGAGTGACCCGATTTTTCATCTGGCTTTTCGTTTTTGGTTTAGGCTGCTGGTAGCGACGTTTTGATTGTTTGACTGCTTTACGATAAAGATTGCCCTCTGTTCCAGTTCTTCGATTCATCAGCCATCTAAATAGGAAAAACAAAACCGCTCCAATGATCACAACAGACAGCAGCATGGTAAAAAGTCTGCCTGGGTTCGTTGTGAGTAAGTACACAAATCCCAAAACACCTAAAGCGAAAATAATGGTAAAAGCAGGATGTACTCGGCGATTCATAACTGTCCACCTCCGAAGGAATTTACCGGATTTATAAGTTAGATCACTTGATGAGCAGAATCTGACGCTTGTTTCAGAGATACTTCCTCTAAACGAAGAAGTTCATTAAAACTTGCAATGGCTACCTCGACTTGATCGTCAGAAGGTTCTTTTGTTGTGAGCAATTGCAGCCAAAGGCCAGGATAGCCAAGCGCTTTAAGCACAGGCACTTCTCGGAGTTTGTTCGTGAATTGAAGCACTTCAAATGAAATGCCCAGAACAACCGGAATAAGTGCCAAGCGGTTCAGAACTCTCACCCATAAAGGATCTGTCGGTACGAGTAAATAGACGAACATCCCGACAATGACAGTGAATAAAATAAAGCTGCTGCCGCATCGATAATGCAGACGGGATTGCTTTTGGACATTTTCCACTGTGATGTCAAGGTTCTGTTCATAGCAGTTTATGACTTTATGTTCTGCCCCATGATATTGAAATACTCTTTTAATTAAAGGGGTCATGGAAATAAAGTAAATATAGCCTAATAAAAGGACCAATTTGAAGAATGTTTCCACTGCGATTTGTGCGAAATTCCCTGAAAAGATGGGACGCACAAGCTCTGCTAAAAAGACAGGTACCAGGGTAAAGACAAATTTACTAAAGAGTAGAGAGAGAACTCCGATCACAGCAATGCCGAAGATCATGGATAATTTCGAGCTTTTTTGTTCTTTTTCAAGAGTATGATCTTCAGAAGGATCTAAGTCATATCGCTCACTGGAGAAGTTTAAGTGCTTACTGCCGTTTGCGCTTGCTTCAACAAGTGCAGCAACACCCCTGACAAAGGGGATTTTCTTGAGAAAGGCGGTTCGTTTATTGGAGGTCCGGGGAAGCTTCAAAAACTCAATGGACTGGTCCTTTCGCCGAATCGCTGTCACATAGTTCTTCTTACCTCCGAACATGACACCTTCGACAACTGCCTGCCCTCCATAAGCTGGAGGTTTTGTTTGATTGGACATATTTCATCAACCTGCCTGTTTCCTGTAATTTACATGCATTTCCTTATACCTTTATTGTACAGGAAATGAGGGGAAATCACTAGCTCACAGGTCGATTATCTACTAGAATTCTATCTACCTCTTTTTAGCCAGTATACCCTGTTTTAAAAATTTTACACTCACGCATGGAAATCCTTTTTTTTCATGACATTTTGGACATACTACTTGCTGGAGGTGTTCACAAATGAAACGTGATGAAAAGAAAAACCAAGAAGAAAAAAATCAGTCCGTGCAAACGACATCACTTGTGGCAAGAGCCGCTGCTACAGGCTTTGTCGGCGGTGTTTTTTGGGGCTTTATCGGGTTTCTAACCCATGTGTTTCATTTTTCAGAGGTGAGTCCCAATATGCTGCTTCAGCCATTTGTGCTTGGAGAATGGAAAAAGGGAGGACTTGGTACTTTTATCAGTATTGTGCTGTTAGGAGTTTTATCGATTGGAGCCGCCTTTATTTATTTTGGGCTTTTAAAAAGGATCAAAGGCTTTTGGATGGGTTTAGTATATGGCGGGCTTTTATGGCTGCTCGTTTTTTACGTATTTAATCCCATTTTCCCAGATGTAAAGCAAGTACAAGAGTTGCAGCAAAGCACCGTTGTCACGACATTTTGCCTATATATTTTATATGGCATGTTTGTCGGGTACAGCATTTCGTTTGAATATAATGAATTGACGAGTCAAAAGCTTGCGAGGGCACTCGGGAAAAAGACAGAATAAAGTGTAAATCGCCTATTCATATGATAAAATATTTTTGGAAACGAAAGGTTTCTAAGGAAAAAGAAACAGATCTCGATATAGATTGAATTAGGGTGAAGGAGTGGTCATATGCCTCATTTTCTTGTACTGAATGGACCCAATTTAAATAGGCTTGGCAAAAGAGAGCCTGCTGTTTATGGAAGTAAGACGCTGACAGATTTAGAGACGGATTTGTTCCAGTTCGCAGAACGAGCAAACATCCAATTAACGTTCTTTCAATCAAATCACGAAGGGGATTTGATTGATGCGCTCCATGAAGCAGAAGATCAATACGATGGTGTCGTGTTTAACCCGGGTGCATTTACCCACTACAGCTATGCGCTGAGAGATGCCATTGCAAGTATTTCTTTATCAGTCATTGAAGTACATATCACAAATGTTCATAAGAGAGAGGAATTCCGCCATCATTCTGTACTTGCTCCAGTATGCCAAGGACAAATCGTTGGGCTTGGCTTAGAAGGGTATAAATTGGCGATTCGTTATTTAGTCAGTGAAGGGGGATCAGTATCATGAAACTTGAAAAACTAAGAGCACTTTTAAGTGAATTAGAGATCGATGGCCTTGTCATTACGAGCAGTTTTAATTTACAGTATATGACCAGCTTTACCGGATCAGCCGGTCTTGCTGTCGTTTCAAAGGACCGAGCAGCTTTTATCACGGACTTCCGCTATACAGAGCAAGCGAAGGATCAAGTCAAAGGCTATGACATCATTGAACATAAAGGAAACATTGTGGAAACGGCTGCTCAAACGGCAAAGGAATTTGGAGTGAAACGCCTTGGGTTCGAACAAAACCATATGACATTTGCCACGTACCAGCAGTACGCAGCCAAAGCAGGCGGTATAGAGCTTGTTCCAGTCTCTGAATCAGTTGAAAAGTTGCGCTTGATTAAGTCTAGTGAAGAGATTAAGATATTAGAGGAAGCTGCGAAGATTGCAGATCACGCCTTTGATCATATTCTCACTTACATCAAGCCGGGCCTGACGGAAATTGCTGTCATGAACGAGCTTGAATTTTTCATGAGAAAAGAAGGTGCTGAAGGATCTTCATTCGATATGATAGTTGCCTCAGGTGTTCGTTCAAGCCTGCCTCACGGAAGAGCGAGTGAAAAGGTGATTGAATCTGGTGATTTAGTGACACTCGATTTTGGTGCTTACTATAAAGGCTATTGTTCTGATATGACAAGAACGATTGCTGTCGGAACACCAAGCGACAAGCTAAAGGAAATTTATCATATCGTATTAGAAGCAGAAAACGCTGGTGTGGATAGAATCAAGCCAGGCTTAACAGGAAAAGAAGCTGATCGCATCACACGAGACATCATTGAAAAGTATGGCTATGGTCAATACTTCGGGCATTCAACCGGGCACGGGCTAGGTATGGAAGTACATGAAGCGCCAGGCCTTTCCTCACGATCAGAGGTCGTTTTAGAAGAGGGAATGGTCGTCACAGTTGAGCCGGGGATTTACTTGCCAGATGTCGGCGGCGTGAGAATTGAGGATGATATTGTCCTGACAGCTGACGGCAATAAACGATTGACCCACTCACCGAAAGAACTTATCATATTATGATGGTGAAATGTAGGAGGATGACAAAATGATTTCAGTAAACGATTTTCGTACTGGCCTGACAATTGAAGTGGACGGCGGTATTTGGCGAGTAGTGGATTTTCAGCACGTAAAACCAGGGAAAGGCGCAGCGTTTGTTCGTTCGAAACTGCGTAACCTGCGTACAGGTGCCATTCAAGAAAAAACATTCCGCGCAGGCGAAAAAGTAGCGAAAGCACAAATCGAAACAAAAACAATGCAATACTTGTATGCAAATGGCGATCAGCATGTTTTCATGGATACAAGTTCTTATGAGCAGCTTGAACTAAGTGAAGCACAAATTAAAGATGAGCTGAAATATTTGCTTGAAAATATGTCTGTTCAAATCGTGATGTACGGTGCTGAAACTCTTGGAGTAGAACTTCCAAACACAGTAGAACTAGAAGTAGTAGAAACAGAGCCTGGTATTAAAGGTGACACAACATCAGGCGGCTCAAAACCTGCAAAAACTGAAACTGGTTTAATCGTCAACGTTCCTTTCTTTGTGAACCAAGGAGATAAACTAGTGATTAATACATCTGACGGCTCATACGTTTCAAGAGCGTAATGAACGAAAAAAGACTGTAAACCTCGTGTTTACAGTCTTTTTTTATTGGAAAAATGACTCCTCAAGGCAGGTCTTCTCTCAATTCTCTCATTCATCTCTCTTCCTTCCTGAAAAACAAGACTACTTCCAGCTGGTCAAGCATATAGTGTAAAAAAAGCTGGAGGTTCTATATGAAACAATTTCTCCCAGGTCTACACCCGTCAGTCGCTGCAATGGCAGGCATGAGGTTCTTATCTGCCGCCATTGAACTGACGGCAGCCATCCTTATTTTAATCACAAATGATGTACGGAAAGCGGTAGTCATCAATAGT
This sequence comes from Bacillus sp. FSL P2-0069, assembly GCF_038593315.1. Classification (NCBI taxonomy): domain Bacteria; kingdom Bacillati; phylum Bacillota; class Bacilli; order Caryophanales; family Bacillaceae; genus Bacillus; species Bacillus sp. FSL P2-0069. The sequence goes on along the minus strand of NZ_CP151984.1, from coordinate 2,184,442 downwards.
ATATTGGCAATCATCGGGCCGCTCATTTTTATTATCACGATGACGATTGGAATCTATCAAATTGCCGGGCAGCTATCCTATGCAAAGCTCGTGTTCATTTTCATTGGTGTCGTGTTTATTCTTGTTGGGATCTATAAGTGAAACGGCTTGGCATAATTAACGGCTCACATCATACATTTTAGAGAAGAAAAAAAGGAGGGGAATTCGTTGCGGAGTTTGTTGGATATTCTCCCGCACTCGATTGGACAAGAACTCAGGCTGCTGAAAGAGGCAGAATGGGCGCAAATAGAAGAAATCCGCATTCGCACGGATCGTCCTATTGAATTAATGCAGGGAGGAAAACCACGTTTCCTTTCTTATCGCACCACCTGGGAAGATGCGTCTCAGCTATTAGGCAGGCTGAGCAATTACAGCATGTACACACTTGAGGAAGAGCTAAAACAGGGCTATATCACGATATCTGGCGGACACCGGGTAGGACTTGCTGGGAAGGTGATCGTTGAAAACGGATTTGTCAAAGGGTTAAGAGATATCTCTTCATTTAATATCCGCATTGCCAAAGAAAAAATCGGGATTGCGCTTCCTTTTCTTCCTTATTTATATGAAGAGCACTGGCACAATACACTCATCATCGGCCCCCCGCAAACGGGGAAAACCACATTGCTCCGGGATATAGCACGTCTTGCTAGTACAGGCACAAAAACCATTCCTCCTAGAAAAACAGGCATTATTGATGAGCGTTCTGAAATTGCCGGATGTATAAGAGGGGTGCCGCAGCACCATTTTGGCCACCGGATTGATGTACTCGATGCATGTCCAAAGGCTGAAGGGTTGATGATGATGATTCGGTCTATGAGCCCAGAGGTCATGATTGTCGATGAAATCGGAAAAAGTGAGGATGTCGAGGCACTTTTAGAAGCGATTCATGCCGGAGTCAACATCATCGTCTCAGCTCATGGCTATTCACTTGAAGATGTATATAAACGACCTTCTTTTAAACCGTTATGGGAGCTTCGTGTGTTTGAACGATATGTTGAATTAAATCGAAACAATGGGCCTGGCACGATCGGGCGAATGTACGGCGGGGACGGCCAAGAGATGAAATGGAGGCGGGGAGTGGACGTATGTTAAAGCTCATTGGCGCTATTTTCATTGTCGCGGCCACGACTTGGGGAGGCTTCGAGTTTGCCAAACGATATAGCGACAGACCTAAACAAATTCGGCAGCTCCGGTTTGCTCTCCAGTCTCTTGAAGCTGAAATTATGTATGGTCAAACCCCTTTAGCACGGGCGGCAGAGCAAATTGCAGCGCAGGTAGGTCCACCTGTGAATCAGCTGTTTGAACAATTTGCAGAAAAGCTGAAAGTGGGGACCTTTTCTGCACGCCATGCATGGAACGAAAGTCTTGAAGATGTTTGGAAAAAAACCGTATTGAAAAAAGGCGAATATGAGGCGTTGAAGCACTTTGGAGAAACACTTGGCCAGCATGATGTCACTTCTCAGCAAAAGTATATCAAGCTTGCTTTAGGCCATTTGGAATCAGAGGAGAAAGAAGCTGAAATCGCCCAAGCGAAAAATGAAAAAATGGTCAGAAGCCTCGGATTTTTAAGCGGATTACTACTGATTCTTTTATTGATGTGAGAGGAAGGGAGTCGAGAGCATGGGCGTTGATGTAAACGTCATTTTTCAAATTGCCGGAGTAGGCATCGTCGTGGCCTTTCTCCATACGATTTTAGACCAAATGGGGAAGAAAGAGTACGCTCAGTGGGTGACGCTGCTTGGGTTTATCTACATTTTGTTTATGGTGGCAACCATTGTAGACGATTTGTTTAAAAAGATTAAAGCCGTATTTCTATTTCAAGGATAGGGGAGGGCTTACAAATCGAAATCATACAAATTGTTGGACTTGGTTTAATCGCTACTTTTTTAGCATTAATCGTCAAAGAACAAAAGCCAACCTTCGCCTTTATGCTTGTTGTTTTTACCGGATGTGTCATTTTTCTTTATTTAATTGATCAAATCTATGCCATTATCTCGATGATTGAAAAAATTGCAGCAAGTGCCGGCGTCAATATGAAGTATGTTGAAACCATATTGAAGATCATTGGCATTGCCTATATTGCGGAATTTGGCGCTCAGCTAACGAAGGATGCTGGACAAGGCGCCATTGCATCCAAAATAGAGCTAGGCGGCAAGATTCTCATCTTGGTGATGGCAGTCCCGATTTTAACAGTCATCATTGAGACGATCTTAGGAATGATCCCGTCCATGACGTAAATGAAAAGAGGTGATGACAATGAAACGGGTGACCGCTGTAATGGGATTGATGCTTTTCTTTTGGCTGATTGCTCCGCATGCAGGGGCAGAAGAAAAAGAACCTTTATCTAATGAACAGCCAGCAGCACAGGAAGTGGCGAATGGACAGGCTGATGCACTTGAGCTTCATTCCATCAGTGACTTTTGGGAAACCATTTTGGACGAGTATGGCGGCTTTTTGCCAGAAAGCCAAAAGGGCACAGTGAAGGAAATGATTGACGGCGATAAAGAGCTGTCTCCCCAAACATGGCTGAAAGCCTTTGTACATTATCTGTTTCACGAGGTCATTGCAAACGGAAAGCTCCTAGGTACTCTGATTTTACTCACCATCTTTTGTTCGCTTTTGCAGCTTTTACAAAATGCCTTTGAACAAAGCACCGTCAGCAAAGTCGCATATGCTCTTGTTTATATGGTGCTGATTATTATTGCACTTAACAGCTTTCATGTGGCGATTTCCTATGCCACAGAAGCCATTCAAACGATGACCAGTTTTATTCTTGCTCTTATTCCTCTTTTACTAGCGCTTATTGCTTCATCAGGCGGGCTTGTCTCAGCCGGATTCTTTCATCCCGTTATTATATTTTTAATGAACACGAGCGGTGTTTTCATTCAGTATGTCGTTCTCCCGCTCATCTTTTTATCTGCAATATTGAGCATTATCAGTACGCTGACCGAACAATACAAGGTCACCCAGCTTGCCCAGCTGTTAAGAAATGTGGCAATTGGCGGGCTTGCCGTTTTTTTAACCGTTTTTCTCGGCGTCATTTCCGTTCAGGGTGCATCTGCGGCCGTTACGGATGGAATCGCTCTTCGTACAGCCAAATTCATTACCGGAAACTTCATCCCTGTCCTAGGCAGAATGTTTACAGATGCGACCGATACCGTGATCAGCGCCTCTGTTTTACTCAAAAATACAGTCGGACTAGTTGGGGTCGCCATTTTGATTTCAATTGCCGCTTTCCCGGCGATTAAAGTGCTTTCGTTAGCCCTTATCTATAAGCTTGCTGCTGCCATCCTTCAGCCGTTAGGGGGCGGACCCATCATCAGCTGTCTTGATGTCATTTCAAAAAGTGTGCTGTATATATTTGCCGCACTTGCTGTTGTGTCGCTCATGTTCTTTTTAAGCATTACCGTCATCATCACTGCTGGTAACCTGACCATGATGATGAAGTAAGGAGGGGACACCTTTTGAGTTTTCTCACGGAATGGATCACAAGTATTATTCTTTTTATCTTATTTGCGATTGTTATTGATCTTCTGCTTCCCAATTCGAGCATGCAAAAGTATGCAAAAATGGTCGTCAGCCTGCTGCTAATCGTGGTGATGCTCAATCCGATTTTTGCTTTATTTCGAGCTGATCCTGATCAAATTTTTTCAGAATTGATGAAAGGGAAGGAAGAAGCGCAGTCAGAAGAAATAAAAAATCAGATGAATTTAGAAAAAAAAGAAATACAAGCCTCTCAGCGTGCATATATTTTAAAGCAAATGGCTGTCCAACTAGAAAAAAGCGCAAAGGAGCCACTGGAGAAGGAGAGCTATGTAATGAAACACGTAGAAGTGCTGGCTGATGAGGAGCATCTGGATCAGAATATGGAGGCGGATCAATTTCGCATCAAAGCAGTTCTTTCCCCGCTCACAGGTGATTCTGTAGAAACGGTGGCAAAGGTGGACATTGATCTCTCCAAGCAAAAGGAGGAAAGCGCTGGATCTTCTAGCAAAGAGATCACGAGGGTGAAAGAGACACTTGCTGATGTTTGGAATACGAGTCCTGAGCACATCGCGCTGAACATTGAGGGAGGTGACGCAGCAGATCATGAATAACAAGGACTGGAAACAAAAGCTGAAATCATTCTTCCAGCCGCCTGAAAAAGGTGAAGGGAAACCCAAATTAACGAAGCACCATTACTTGCTGCTTGTATTCATTATCGGCGTATCTTTCATGTTAGTCAGTCAGATCTTGTCACCGCCATCAAGCAAACAACAAGCTGCGGTTCCTGCTTCTAAAAAAACATCCTCAGAAGAGCAGGAGGTATTCAAACCGGCATCCTCAGGTAAACCAAAAAATTCAATTGAGGATGTGGAGCAAGAATACGAAAATCAGCTGAAAGAAATTTTAGAGACCATCATCGGCGTTGAGGATGTATCCATTGTAGTCAATGTAGATGCAACGTCTTTAAAAGTGTTTGAAAAAAACAAATCCAATAAAAGTACAACGACCGAGGAAACAGATAAAGAAGGCGGCGTGCGAAGTGTCACCGATCAAACAAAAGAAGAAGAAGTCGTCATCATCAAAAATGGCAATGAAGAAACACCAGTCGTTGTTCAAACGAAAAAACCAGAAATCCGAGGTGTCCTCGTTGTTGCTCAAGGAGTAGACAACGTTCAAATAAAGAAAACCATCATTGAAGCGGTTACACGAGTGCTTGATGTACCGAGCCATAGAGTGGCTGTTGCCCCTAAAAAAATCAAGGAGGATTCGGAATGATGTTAAAAAAACAAACGGTTTGGCTATTAACGATGCTAAGTTTAGTTGTCGTATTAAGTGTGTACTATATCATGTCTCCACAGGGTGAAAATGCAGTGACAGTAGAAGATACGAAATCAAAAGGCACTGAAGAGAAAAAGGTTGAAACAGAAAAAGGGACGGATAAAGGAACGGAAAAAGGTACTGATAAGAAATCCACTGACAAAGAAACAAACGGCAAACAAGAGGATATCGAAACAAGCGGTGAAGAAGGAAAGGCTGTGTCAGAGCAAACAGACGATGAGCTTTTTACAACATACAGACTAGAGCTTGAAGATAAACGAAGCAAGCAGCGCGAAGAATACAACGAAATTGTCTCCAGTGACGATGCAACAGCCCAAGAAAAAAGTGAAGCATACGATCAAATGACAGCGCTCAGTGAAGCAGAAGGAACTGAGCGTCAGCTTGAGACCTTGATCAAAACAAAAGGCTATAAAGACGCGCTCGTAAGTGCTGAAGGAGATAAAGTGAGTATCACGGTTCGTTCTGATAAAAAATCAAAATCTCAAGCGGCCGATATTATTGATATGGTCACAAAAGAAATGAGAGGTCTTGATAACGTAGCTGTCACTTTCGAGCCCACTAATCAATAAAAAAGAACTGGCGCCCTTTGCGGAAAAGGGCGTTTTTTGATGCGGCTTGACGCCCCCTCCAAGGTGCTTTCGCGAGGCGCTTTGCCACAATAGTAGTTGAATTCATCGAAATCCTCCTGTAAGATGGTTATAGTATGTACTTTTAGTACTAGCCTATAATAAAAAGATAAATCCATACATAGGGGTGCAAATCCATGTTAAAAATCGAAGAAATTCATGAACTGATTAAATTAATTGACGACTCTACTATCGATGAGTTTACGTACGAAAACGAAGGTGCAAAAATCAAACTGAAGAAAAATAAAGAAGTCGTTCAGCAAGTTGCGGCACAAGCACCAGTGGCTCCTGTCCAAGCAGCTCCAGCTCAACAAGCTCCTACAGCACAAGCTCCAGCTCAGACCGAAGCCCCTGCACAAGAGGCAGCTGCGTCTGAAAATCTGCATAAAATCACATCCCCAATGGTTGGCACATTTTATGCTTCCTCTTCACCAGAAGCAGATCCATACGTGACAACAGGTTCCAAGGTGAAGGAAAACACTGTTGTATGTATCGTGGAAGCGATGAAACTGTTTAATGAAATCGAAGCAGAAGTAAAAGGTGAAATCGTCGAAGTATTAGCTGAAAACGGTCAGCTTGTAGAATTCGGACAACCCCTCTTTCTAGTGAAAGCAGAGTAAGGAGTACGATCATGATTAAAAAGCTATTAATTGCAAACAGAGGAGAAATCGCAGTTAGAATTATCCGCGCTTGTAAAGAGCTTGGAATTGAAACTGTTGCGGTATTTTCTGAAGCGGATCGTGATGCGCTGCATGTACAAATGGCTGATGAAGCATATTGCATCGGACCGACTGCTTCTAAAGATAGTTATTTAAATGTCACAAATATTGTCAGCGTAGCAAAATTAACAGGAACAGATGCCATCCATCCAGGGTACGGCTTTTTAGCAGAAAATGCAGACTTTGCAGAGCTTTGCGAGGAATGTAATGTGATCTTTGTTGGACCAACTGCGTCAGCGATTTCCAAAATGGGAACGAAAGATGTCGCGCGAGAAACAATGAAGAATGCAGGCGTTCCGATCGTCCCTGGTTCTCAAGGAATTGTAAAAGATCTTGATGATGCTGTTTCAACAGCAGCTAGTATTGGGTATCCTGTGATTATTAAAGCAACTGCAGGCGGAGGCGGTAAAGGAATCCGCGTGGCTCGTACAGAAGAAGAGCTTATTAACGGAGTCACCATCACGCAGCAGGAAGCGGCGCAAAACTTTGGGAACCCTGGTGTCTATTTAGAAAAGTTCATTGAAGACTTTAGACATGTGGAAATTCAAGTGCTTGCAGATCAGCATGGCAATACGATTCATTTAGGAGAGCGTGATTGCTCGATCCAAAGAAGAATGCAAAAGCTTCTTGAAGAAACGCCATCACCAGCACTAAATGCAGACATCCGTGAGCAAATGGGTGAAGCAGCCGTAAAAGCAGCAGAAGCTGTTGAATATACAGGTGCTGGAACAGTCGAATTCATTTATGATTATAATGAAGAGAAGTTCTACTTCATGGAAATGAATACTCGTATTCAAGTAGAGCATCCTGTGACAGAAATGGTCACAGGTGTAGACTTGATCAAAGAACAGATCAAGGTTGCATCAGGTGAGAAGCTTTCACTTACACAAGAAGATGTCGTATATGAAGGCTGGGCGATCGAATGCCGCATCAATGCAGAGAACCCAGAGAAAAACTTCATGCCTTCAGCTGGTGAAATTAAAATGTATCTTCCGCCAGGCGGTTTAGGTGTACGAGTTGATTCTGCCGCTTATCCGGGCTATGTGATTCCGCCATATTATGACAGCATGATTGCCAAAGTGATCACATATGGTAAGACAAGAGAAGAAGCGATTGCAAAAATGAAACGGGCGCTTCAAGAATTCGTCATTGAAGGAGTCTACACAACGATTCCATTCCACCTTAGATTGCTCGAGCATGAAACATTTGTGAGCGGTAACTTTAATACGAAGTTTTTAGAAACATACCAAATCATGAAATAATCACAGCTTTCGGAGGTGAATGATCGTGTCAGAAAACAATTTGCTTGAAATGAACCTTGATGAAGATCAATTGGGAAAAGTGCAAATTGCACCAGAAGTGATTGAAGTCATTGCTGGGATCGCCGCTTCAGAAGTCGAAGGCATTGCCGAAATGCGCGGCAATTTCGCTGCTGATGTAGCAGAACGCTTTGGTAAGAAAAATCACCGTAAAGGTGTAAAAGTAGATGTCTCTGATGAAGGCATCACAATCGATGTGTATTGTGTGGTTGAATTTGGCCTATCCATTCCAAAGGTATCCACTGCTGTACAAGAAAATATCCGTCAAACCCTTTTGAACATGACTGCCTTAACAATTAATGAAATTAACATTCATGTCGTTGGCATTCAATTTGATACAAAAGCACCTGAGGCTGAAGTAGATCAAGAAATGTAAAAAGGGTTCAAGTGAAACCAAGGAGGCATTGCCTCTTTGGTTTTTTAAAGCCCATTTTTGAGTAATTTCCGAATATTGATAATCACACGTTGATTGATTCGTTTTTCGTCACAGCTCGCATGGATCTTGGTGCGACCACGGTCAAAATATGTTATGATCTCTGTATGGCTTAACGACAAGCGGATAAAGTGGTTAAAGGAGTAAATAATGAAAAGAAGAACTGCAAGAGAAAAGGCGCTACAAACATTATTTCAAATTGATGTGAGCAATATTGATCCGAAAGAGGCCATTACACATGCGCTGGATGAACAAGAATCAGATCCTTTTTTCGAGGAACTGGTTTTCGGTGTGCTTGAACAAAAGGACAAGCTTGATGACATGATCTCACAGCATCTAGTGAATTGGAAACTCGACCGTATTGCAAACGTAGACAGAGCCATTTTAAGGCTGTCTGTGTACGAGATGGTGTATCAAGAAGACATCCCAGTTAGTGTCTCAATGAATGAAGCGATTGAACTCGCCAAATTATTCGGCGATGATAAAGCACCGAAATTTGTAAATGGTGTACTTTCGAACATTAAAAACGACCTAAAGCAGCAATAGGAGGATTCGACATGACAGCAACAATCATCGATGGGAAAGAAACAGCAAAAGAAAAACGTGAACAATTAGCAAAAGAAGTAGAAGAACTAAAACAAAAAGGAGTCACACCTGGTCTTGCCGTTATTCTAATCGGTGATGATCCGGCTTCACTTTCTTACGTACGCGGGAAGAAAAAAGCAGCAGAAGCAATGGGCATGCACTTTCAGCTTGATCATTTAGATGCTTCTTTAACAGAAGAAGAATTGCTTCAGCTGATTGATCAGTACAATGCGAACGATCAATTCCACGGGATTCTTGTTCAACTTCCACTGCCAAAACATATTTCTGAAAAAGCCGTCATTGAACGTATTTCACCTGAGAAAGATGTAGATGGTTTCCATCCATTAAATATCGGGAAAATGCTGCTTGGAGAAGATACATTCCTACCTTGTACACCAGCAGGCATTGTTGAATTACTGAACAAAACGGGTGTTAGTCTTTCTGGAAAAGAAGTGGTTGTTGTAGGGCGCAGCAATATTGTCGGCAAACCAGTGGGACAATTGCTGTTAAACGAAAATGCAACGGTTACTTACTGCCATTCAAGAACGGCGAATATTTCAGAACATACGTTAAAAGCGGACATTTTAGTTGTTGCCGTCGGTCGAGCAAACTTTATAAAAGCTGACCAAATCAAAGAAGGCGCAATTGTCATCGATGTAGGAGTCAATCGTTTAGATACTGGGAAGCTTGTTGGGGATGTTGATTTTGAAGAAGCGAAAGAAAAAGCTTCTTACATCACACCAGTCCCTGGCGGAGTCGGTCCAATGACGATTACTATGCTTGCACATAATACGGTTAAATCAGCAAAACGTACATTAGCATAAGCTTTATCCATTCATCCACCCGCATGCTGCCGGTGGATGAATGTGCGTTTTTGAAGAGGAGGAATACGTCATGAGTGAAAAAGCCTTTGTGACGGTCACAGCCCTTACAAAATACATAAAAAGAAAATTTGATGTTGATCCGCATTTAGAAGATATTTGGATCAAAGGTGAGTTATCCAATGTGAAGATTCATTCAAGAGGTCATGTGTACTTCACCTTAAAAGACGAAAACGCACGCATGCAAGCCGTCATGTTCCAGCGTTCCGCAGCAAAGCTGCCTTTTTCACCAAAAAGCGGAATGAAAGTGTTTGTACGCGGCGGGATTCAAGTATATGAACCAAGCGGCAACTATCAATTATATGCAAAAGAAATGCAGCCTGATGGTGTTGGTGCTCTTCATCTCGCTTATGAAGAGCTGAAGAAAAAGCTGGCAAGTGAAGGCTTATTTGATGCGCGCTATAAAAAACCAATTCCTGAATATCCAGAGGTTGTTGGTGTCATTACATCCCCAACAGGAGCGGCTGTTCGAGATGTCATCACAACGATTAACCGGCGTTATCAGCAGGCGAAAATCATTGTGCTTCCGGCGCTTGTCCAAGGTGAAAATGCCGTCCGTTCAATCGTAGAGCGGATCAAAGAAGCAAATGAAAAACAGATCTGTGATGTCTTGATTGTCGGAAGAGGAGGCGGTTCGATCGAAGAACTTTGGGCCTTTAATGAAGAAGCTGTCGCAAGAGCAATCTTCGCATCAGACATTCCAATCATTTCTGCAGTGGGGCATGAAACGGACTTTACGATCAGTGATTTCACTGCAGACATGAGAGCACCCACACCAACAGGAGCAGCCGAGCTCGCTGTTCCAAGCACAGCCGATTTAATAGAACGAATCAAATCCATCGACATTCGGCTTACAAGGGCCGTGAAGAACCGAACATCACAAGCGAAAGACCGTCTTGTGGCGCTGCAATCCTCTTATGCCTTCCGTTTTCCAAAACGATTGCAGGAGCAAAAAGAGCAGCAATTCGATTTGGTATTTGACCGTTTTCAAAAACAGCTGACGAGACAAATTGAACAAAAACGCAGTCAACTAGACCGCCAGACATACAGGCTGAAGCCGCTTCATCCAAAAGAGCAGCTGCTTCAGGCGAAAAAACGCCACACCAATGAAACAGAACAGCTCATCCGCAGCATGAATGTGCAAATGAAAACAATTCATTCGCAGTTCCAATCTGTTCTTGGTAAACTAAATGCATTAAATCCACTTCAAGTGATGGAAAGAGGCTACAGTTTAGCCTATAAAGACAATGAACTGATTAAAAGTGTAAACCAAGTCGATACGAAAGATCAGCTGGCTATCACCATGAAGGATGGACGTCTGATTTGTGAGGTTATTGAGAAGGAGGGGCAATCATCATGACAGAATCAAATAAACAAAAAGAAGAACAAATGACATTTGAAGAAGCGATGAAAGGTCTTGAGGAGATCGTTGGGAAGCTCGAAGAAGGAGATGTACCACTTGAGCAAGCCATTCATTATTTCCAAGAAGGCATGACACTTTCAAAGCTTTGTCATGAAAAATTACAGCACGTTGAAAAGCAGATGGATTTCATTTTAAAAGAGGACGGTGAACTGGCTCCTTTCTCGGTGAAGGAGGCAGATGCTGGTGACAAGTAATTTGCAGGATTTTTTAACAACACGAAAACAGGCCATTGAAGAGTATTTATTTACATATGTTCAGGAATTGAAGATTCCAGAAGAACTAAAATCTTCGATGCTTTACTCTCTTGAAGCTGGAGGGAAAAGACTTCGCCCTGTTCTCGTTCTTGCTTTATTACATGCTTACGGAAAAAACGAAGAAGATGGCATACCGGTTGGCTGTGCTGTAGAAATGATTCATACGTATTCATTGATACATGACGACCTTCCTTGCATGGACGATGATGACCTTCGCAGAGGAAAGCCGACTAACCATAAAGTATATGGGGAAGCAACAGCGGTTCTCGCTGGTGATGCACTTTTAACGGAAAGCTTTCGTCTGATTACATCGCAGCTATCTAGCAGCGTCACTTCTGACCAAAAGCTTAGAATCGTAGATGAGCTTGTGCGGTCAGCAGGTGCACTAGGGATGGTTGGCGGTCAATTTGATGACATGGAAGCAGAGCAAAAACAAGTCCCGCTTGCTGAACTAGAATCCATTCATGCCCGGAAAACAGGAAAGCTTCTTACATTCAGCGTCACAGCAGGTGCAATGCTGGCAGGAGCATCAGATGAGGATATCGAAAAACTAAGAGAATTCAGCTATCATATTGGCATTGCTTTTCAAATCCGTGATGACATTTTAGACCTCGAAGGAAGCGAAGAAAAAATAGGAAAACGAGTCGGCTCTGATACAGCGAATGAAAAGTCGACATATCCTTCTTTATTAACGCTTTCAGGAGCAAAAGAAAAGCTGCACGAGCACATCACACGTGCAAAAGAAATTGTCTCAAATCTTGAATTAGAGCAGCAATTGCTGCATGAGTTATGTGATCTGATCGCCTCAAGAGATCATTAAAAACAGCCTAGATTTGAGGGTCTTCGAGCAATTGTGGTAAACTGTAAACAGTTTATCATGATAAGACAACTCTTATTCCCGCTTGGTTTTCATAGGAATAAGACATTATATATGTAGATAGAAATTTTGTTGAAAGCGAGTTGATCCTGATTGGATCTTTTATCAATAAAAAATCCAACGTTTCTAAAAGGAATGTCAAATGCAGAATTAGAGGAGCTTAGTGCTGACATTCGCATGTTTTTAATTGAGTCCTTGGCTAACTCTGGCGGGCATATCGGTCCAAACCTGGGTGTCGTTGAACTCACGGTTGCCCTTCATAAAGTATTTGACAGCCCGAAAGACAAATTCCTTTGGGATGTTGGACATCAGTCTTATGTTCACAAGCTGTTAACTGGAAGAGGGGCGGAGTTTGATACACTTCGTCAATATAAAGGACTTTGCGGTTTTCCTAAACGAAATGAAAGTGAGCATGATGTTTGGGAAACAGGCCACAGCTCAACGTCATTATCTGGCGCGATGGGTATGGCGGCGGCGCGGGATATTAAAGGGACAGATGAATATATCCTGCCGATTATCGGAGATGGTGCATTAACCGGAGGTATGGCGCTTGAAGCTCTGAATCATATCGGTGATGAAAAGAAAGACATGATCGTTATCTTAAACGATAATGAAATGAGTATTGCACCAAACGTCGGTGCAATTCACACCATGCTTGGCAGACTGCGCACAGCAGGCAAGTACCAATGGGTAAAGGACGAGCTCGAGTATTTATTTAAGCGGATCCCAGCTGTAGGCGGAAAGCTTGCTGCCACAGCAGAGCGTATTAAAGACAGCCTCAAGTATTTACTAGTGTCTGGCATGTTCTTTGAGGAAATGGGATTCACTTACTTAGGTCCTGTTGATGGACATTCTTATGAAGATCTTTTTGAAAACCTTGAATATGCAAAGAAAACAAAAGGTCCTGTCCTGCTGCATGTCATCACGAAAAAAGGAAAAGGCTATCAGCCGGCAGAATCCGATAAAATCGGGACTTGGCACGGCACAGGTCCATACAAAATTGATACAGGTGATTTTGTAAAACCAGCAGCTGCTGCACCGTCATGGAGTGGTCTTGTCAGTGAAACAGTCAGAAAGCTTGCGCGGAAAGATGAGCGAATTGTGGCCATCACGCCTGCGATGCCTGTTGGCTCAAAACTTGAAGGCTTTGCAAAGGAATTTCCAGAGCGAATGTTTGATGTAGGAATTGCTGAGCAGCATGCAGCAACAATGGCAGCTGGGCTTGCGACGCAGAATATGAAGCCATTTTTAGCGATCTATTCAACATTCCTGCAAAGAGCTTATGATCAAGTGCTGCATGATATTTGCCGCCAAAACCTCAATGTATTTATCGGAATTGACCGGGCGGGTCTTGTCGGTGCAGATGGAGAAACGCATCAAGGTGTGTTTGATATTGCCTTCATGCGTCATATGCCGAATATGGTGCTCATGATGCCGAAGGATGAAAATGAAGGCCAGCACATGGTCAATACAGCCATTCAGTATGATGACGGTCCTATTGCCATGCGTTTCCCACGCGGAAATGGTCTTGGCGTGAAAATGGATGAACAGCTGAAAACCATTCCGATTGGGTCCTGGGAGGTTCTTCGTCCAGGGAAGGATGCCGTCATCTTAACATTCGGAACGACGATTAAAATGGCGCTGCAAGCAGCTGAGGAACTTCAAAAAGAAGGGAAATCAATTCGTGTCGTCAACGCTCGGTTTATTAAGCCGCTTGATGAAGCGATGCTACATGACATTCTTTCTGAAGGGATTCCGATTTTAACGATTGAAGAAGCTGTGCTTCAAGGCGGGTTTGGCAGTAGCGTATTAGAATATTTACACGACAAGAAAGCATCACATATCAAAGTAGAACGTATGGGTATCCCAGATCAATTTATTGAGCATGGAAGTGTTGATGCCCTGCTTGAAGAAATTGGACTGACGAAAGCACAGGTTGCTGAGACTTTACGTGACCTGCTTCCAGCAGCACCAAGAAAAGGAATTGGATCATGACATCAAAGAAAGAACGACTTGACGTTTTATTAGTCGAACAAGGACTAATGGAAACAAGAGAGAAAGCAAAGCGTGCCATCATGGCAGGGATCGTTTACTCAAATGAAACCCGTTTGGATAAACCAGGCGAGAAAATTGCTCGTGATACGCCGCTTACAGTGAAGGGGAACCCTCTCAAATACGTAAGCCGCGGCGGGTTAAAGCTTGAAAAAGCGCTTAAAGAATTTGATCTGACAGTTGAAGGGAAATTGCTGATTGATATTGGCTCATCAACAGGCGGATTTACAGATTGTGCTCTTCAAAATGGAGCAGTCAAATCATATGCTGTAGACGTTGGCTACAATCAGCTTGCGTGGAAATTAAGGCAGGATGACAGGGTCATCGTCATGGAGCGCACCAATTTCCGCCATTCCGTTCCAGCTGATTTTACTGAAGGATTGCCAGAAGTGGCATCGATTGATGTATCTTTTATCTCACTCAAACTCATTCTGCCGGCTTTAAAGCATATTCTTGTTCCGGGTGGTGACTGTATTGCGCTCGTCAAGCCTCAATTTGAAGCAGGCAGAGAGCTTGTTGGGAAAAAAGGCATCGTACGTGAGCCGTCTGTCCACCTTGGTGTACTAGAAGAGATGAATCAATTTGCTGCAAAAGAAGGCTATGATGTAAAGGATGTATCATTTTCGCCTATCACTGGTGGAGATGGAAATATTGAATTTCTGCTTCATTTAGTGCTTCATCCTGATCAAGAAGAAAATGCGGCACTCCCTGCTTCAGAACTTGAGAAGGTCGTCAAGGAAGCCCATTCCGTATTGAAAGAAAAGAAAAACAGCCCTGAGCCGGCTGACACATGAAATCATTGAAACAAAAGGAATAATAGCTCGCTATTATTCCTTTTTACATGGTCAAAAGACAAGAATTGGCCGTATCTCACGTAATGCTTGTTTTTTGAAGTGTGCATCATATAACATAGAACGTAAAGACAAACTGAGAATGAAACGCCTAGGGGGGTCAAATATGAATAAAGGTCAAAGGCATATTAAAATAAGAGAAATCATTGCAAGCCAAGAAATTGAAACACAAGATGAATTGGTCGATATTTTGAAAGCCGATGGATATAACATCACACAAGCGACCGTTTCTAGAGATATTAAAGAATTACATTTAGTGAAAGTTCCGACGAACAATGGAACATATAAATACAGTCTTCCTGCGGATCAGCGGTTTAACCCGCTGTCAAAGCTGAAGCGGTCCCTAATGGATGCATTTATTAAAATGGATGCTGCCAGTCATTTAATTGTTCTGAAAACAATGCCGGGTAATGCTCAGGCGATTGGTGCTTTAATGGATAATTTAGATTGGGAAGAAATTATGGGAACGATTTGCGGGGATGATACGATTTTAATCATTTGCCGCACCCCAGATGATACAGAGACAGTTTCGAGCAAAATTTTAGAGCTTCTATAAAGAATCAGGTTTACTAAAAGAGGTGTCAAATGAGTGTTAGCAGAACTAACCATTAAAAACTTTGCAATCATTGAAGAGTTAACGGTTTCATTTGAAAAAGGACTCACGGTTCTAACGGGGGAAACAGGTGCCGGAAAATCCATCATGATTGACGCTGTCTCACTTCTCGTGGGAGGAAGAGGATCCTCTGAATTTGTCCGCTACGGTGAAAAAAAGGCAGAGCTGGAAGGGCTTTTTCTTGTACCAGCCGATCACCCTGTATTTGCTCTATGCGAAGAGCAGGGAATTGACGCATCAGATGAAATGATGATCCTCCGCCGTGATATTAATAACAGCGGGAAAAGCATTTGCCGGATTAATGGAAAGCTTGTCACCATCTCACTTTTACGGGAAGTAGGACGGCTTTTGCTTGATATACATGGACAGCACGATAACCAGCTGCTCATGGAAGATGAAAATCATCTGCATTTGCTCGATCAATTTGGAGCAGAAGACATTGCACCGGCTCTCTTGCAGTATCAAGAAGCATATGATCAATATATGAAGACGGCTCAAAAGCTCAGGCAGCTGTCTGAGAATGAGCAGGAAATGGTGCACCGGTTAGATTTACTGCAATTTCAGCTAGAGGAGATTGAGGCGGCACAATTAGAGCCGGGAGAAGATGAGAAGCTTCAGGAAGAACGTCATCAAATCAGCAACTACGAAAAAATCTATTCCTCACTCCAAAACGCATATAACGCCTTGCGTAATGAGCAAGGAGGGCTAGATTGGGTTGGTATGTCTTCAAGCGAGCTTGATCAGGTGTCTGAGATCAACGATGATTTGAAAAAGCTATCTGAACAAGTGTCGAACTCCTACTACTTATTAGAGGATTCAACCTTCCAAATGCGGAGCATGCTGGATCAATTAGAATTCGATCCGGCTCGTCTTGATTTTATTGAATCCAGGCTGAATGAAATGAAGCAGCTAAAACGAAAATACGGCACAACCGTTGAAGAAATTTTGGAGTATGCCGCGAAGATTGAAGAAGAAATAGATCAAATCCAAAATCGAGACAGCCATCTGCAGACGCTCAAAAATAAATTAGATGCGATGAGCCGTGACGCCCTGCTCGAAGCACTTAACGTTTCGGAGCTGCGTAAAAAATGGGCCAAAAAGCTAGCGAAGCAAATCCAAACAGAGCTCAAGGATTTGTATATGGAGAAGTCATCATTTGACACAGCTTTTTCTGTTCGATATGCGCCATTTGGCAGCACTGATTGTCCGCTATTAGACGGAAAACCTGTCCAGCTCGGGAAAAATGGAATCGACCAAGCACAATTTGTCATTTCTACAAATACAGGCGAACCGATGAAATCTTTATCGAAAGTAGCCTCAGGTGGAGAAATTTCACGTGTCATGCTCGCTGTGAAGAGTATTTTCTCAGCTAAACAAGACGTCACATCCATTATTTTCGATGAAGTTGATACAGGTGTCAGCGGCAGAGTGGCACAAGCCATTGCTGAGAAAATTTACAAAGTTGCGTCTGGATCACAAGTGCTCTGTATTACACACCTGCCTCAAGTAGCCGCAATGGCTGACACGCATCTCTTCATTTCTAAACGCTCGAAAGCGGGCAGAACACTGACGAGTGTCAAACCATTAAGTCATGAAGAAAAAGTGAGTGAAATTGGCCGGATGATTGCTGGTGTGGAAGTGACTGAGCTGACAAAACAGCATGCAAAAGAACTATTGCACCAAGCAAATGATGTCAAAACAACAGGGTAGCTGAATCATCAGCTGCCTTTTTTATATGTTGTGTAAAAGCCGGCGTATATACCCATAAAATCGTCTTTTTCTTTTATCAATTTATCCAATCATTTTCTAAAGCTGCCGGTTATAAATCCTCTCGAAGAAGGCAAAAGTAAAGATGTAGCCAAAACATGAGTGTTCTGGTGTGGGTAAGGAGCGAGGAGAGTGAAAAATGAATGCCCGAAAAGATGAGAAAAGCCATTGGTGTGATTCTCCTTGTTTCTTTAATAAGTACAGGGTTTATGAGCATAGTGAAGGAATACATCAGCATTCCAACAAATGTTGCTGTATTTGAAAAACAGAAGCACTCAATTGACACATCGATTGAAGCGTCAGCCAATGCTTCTTCACCAGCCTTTAGCCTTTCAGAGAAAAAGAATCAGCTGGATATTACAGGACAAAAGGCGGGAAAAGCCGAAATTGTTTATGATTTTAAAGGATTTCCTATTAAGAAAACAAAAGTTGACGTTCTCCCTGAATTAAAAGTCATTCCTGGAGGTCAATCCATTGGCGTCAAGCTCCACTCTGTAGGAGTTCTCGTTGTAGGTTTTCATCAAATCACAACAGCAGACGGCAAAAAATCACCAGGTGAAGCCGCAGGCATTCAATCAGGGGATATGATCATTGAAATCAATGGTCAAAAAATGGAGAAAATGAATGACCTCACCCCATTTATTCAGAAAGCAGGGAAAACGGGTGAAACGCTTCGTTTGCTCATAAAGAGAGATCATAAAACCTTTCAAACAACATTAACACCCGCAAAAGATGCAAGTGAAGGCATCTATCGAATTGGTCTTTACATTCGTGATTCTGCAGCAGGAATCGGCACGATGACCTTTTTTGAACCTTCATCTAAAAAATATGGTGCCCTTGGGCATGTGATTTCTGACATGGATACAAAAAAACCAATTGTTGTCGACAATGGTGAAATTGTTAGATCAACCGTGACATCGATTGAAAAAGGCACAGGAGGCAATCCTGGAGAAAAATTGGCGAGATTCTCTTCCGAAAGAAAAACAATAGGAGATATCTCCCGCAACAGCCCTTTTGGTATCTTTGGTACGTTAACCGAAAAGCTTGAAAATCATGTAGCAGATAAACCACTTCCAGTCGCTTTATCTAATGAAGTAAAAGAAGGCCCAGCAGAAATTTTAACCGTTGTGGATCATGATAAAGTGGAGAAGTTTAATATTAAAATTGTCAGCACAACACCGCAGAAATTCCCAGCAACTAAAGGAATGGTATTAAAGGTAACAGATGAGCGGCTCTTAAGCAAAACGGGCGGAATCGTCCAAGGAATGAGCGGAAGCCCCATCATCCAAAATGGCAAAGTCATTGGAGCTGTCACACACGTATTCGTCAATGATCCGACTAGCGGGTACGGCGTACACATTGAATGGATGCTGTCAGAAGCAGGAATCGACCTTTATCAAAAAAACAAAAAAGCAAGCTGATCATCAAACTGCCGCGAATTTTCCGGCAGTTTTTTTCTACCCTTTCTTTCTCTTCCATCATGTTATAAAATAAGGAAAAAGAGATTTTTCGACAAAATGGAAAAAAGCTTGTTGTCAAATTGCAATAATCGTCGATTCGTTAAGAAAAACGTAGAAAAAGCTAGATAATGCTCTATTATTCGGAAAATTAAAGTTTTTTAAAGGTGATAGCATGGTTTTGTCGAATTGAACACTCAGAAGAGAAATGCAAAAGACTAAAGGAATCGACATTGGGGAGGAAAGAACGTGGAGAAAATTAAAGTGTGTGTAGCTGATGACAATCGAGAGCTTGTTGGCCTTTTGACAGAGTACATTGAGGGACAGGAAGATATGGAAGTACTTGGCGTGGCGTATAATGGTCAGGAATGCCTGACATTATTTAAAGATAAAGAGCCCGACGTTCTCCTCTTAGACATTATTATGCCTCATTTAGACGGTCTTGCTGTACTAGAACGCCTCCGTGAAAACAATGAAATGACAAAACAGCCAAGTGTGATTATGCTAACGGCATTTGGACAAGAAGATGTCACGAAAAAAGCAGTTGATTTGGGCGCATCCTATTTCATTTTAAAGCCATTTGATATGGAAAACCTAGTAGGTCATATTCGTCAAGTCAGTGGAAACGGCACACAAGTTACCCATCGCTCTTCATCAATCCAAAACAGTGTTCTTCGTAACAAACCTGAACCGAAACGTAAAAACTTAGATGCGAGCATTACGACCATTATTCATGAGATTGGCGTGCCCGCTCATATTAAAGGCTATTTATACTTAAGAGAAGCAATTTCTATGGTGTACAATGACATTGAGCTTCTCGGAAGCATCACTAAAGTGTTGTACCCAGACATTGCAAAGAAATTTAACACGACTGCCAGCAGGGTAGAACGAGCGATTCGTCATGCCATTGAAGTCGCATGGAGTAGAGGAAACATTGATTCCATTTCCTCACTCTTTGGTTATACTGTCAGCATGTCAAAAGCGAAACCAACCAATTCAGAATTTATTGCCATGGTAGCTGATCGTCTGCGTTTAGAGCATAGAGCAAGCTAGTATCTTTTTCATGAAAAAACGTTTCTTCATTGAGACGTTTTTTTATTTTGAAAGATGTTGTCAAAAATTGGTTAGGTTGATAAAATCATCTTAATGTTTAAATTGGACAAACGGGCTGCTTTATTTTCAGAATAAAATGAAAAATAAAGCATGAAAAAAATAAAAAAGACATAAAGTAGTGGTAATCAGCTGCGCCAATCGATCATGAAGTCTTCAAAATAGAAGAAGAAAACGCTCATTCGTAAGAAAAAGGATGAGAGGAAAAGGTCTCATGGATTTGGTAATTAAAGCAAACGAGATCGAAAGTTCTATTTCTATTGACCTGATTGGTTGGCGTTTTAAAGTCACTGGCTTCTTAGAGATTGTGCCATTTGAACTGAATATTCCCAATGTCGAATTTAATAATTTTCACATTCTTTTACTATGCTATAATAATGAAAAGAAGAGGGTGAGGTTATGGGAAAGCTGAAAATCCACTCTGCTGAGGTAGCGAACGAAATTAGCAAGTGGACGAGGGTCATTTCTCAGAATGACTTAGAAAAATCTGCTGTCTATAAAGAGAAAATTCAGAATTTGCTAAAAAATACAGATGAAGACCGTGAAGTTCTCCTTTATTATCAGCTTGTTGACGGCAGACATGAAATGTTACTTGGAAATATTGAAAAAGCCAATCAAATTATGAAAAGTGTCGGAACGCTCGATGAGAAGGCAGATGACATTATTAATTTTTATTTTTACTTTTACAAAGGCCAATATGCTGCATATGTGAAAAAGTATGATGAAGCCATTAGCTTTTACAAAATTGCAGAACAGCGGCTAAAACGTGTGAATGAAGACCTGGAAGTAGGAACTTTTCACCATAAGGTTGCTTCGATCTATTACGAACTGAAACAAAATTTCATATCCATTAATCATATTAAAAAAGCCATCGATACATTCAAAGCGCATGAAGAGTACACAGCGCAGGCGATTGACAGCTTAATTTTACATGCAAGTAATTGTATTGATTTGTTCCAATTCGATGAAGCAGAGAAAAAGTATAAAGAAGCACTTGAGAAAAGTAAGCGCATTAACAATGAAGTGCTCATTGGGAAATGCTATCACAATTTAGCGGTTCTTTATTATGCAAAGCATGATTATGAAAAAAGTGCACATTATGCCAAAAAAGGGATGGGCATTCAAATTCACCGTGACAATAGCCATTATTACATCCAATCTTTATATGTTCTGGCAAATGCCTTGGTTCATTTAGGAGATCAAGAGGCGAGGGAATATATTAAAGAGGGTATTTTGTATAGTTGTGATATCCAAAATAATGAATATATAGTAAAATTTGAAATTTTGGATTTGATGTGCGAGAATAGTGAGGCAGCAGACGTATTCTCAGAAAAATTAGACTACATAGAAAAAAATAGATTATATGTGGAGCTTGAGGATTTGTCTGAACAAATATCGAAATACTTCAAGGAACGAAATGATTATCAAAATGCCATTCGTTTTCTTGAAAAGAAATTCGATGCACAAATACTTCAAAAGAAAGTGGAGGTTATCTTATGAAAAAGTTGTTGTTAGGTGTAACCGTTGTTACAGCAGTCGCAGTTGTTTCTTCCCTTTTTGCTCTTGACGCAGAGACGACAGAGCAAGCCATCAGAGCGATTACGTGATCGAATTTATCTGTCAACCTCTTCGTATGAATCAGAAGAGGTTTTTTTATGCGCTCAAAACTGGAAAAACGAAAAAAGACACGTCATAATGTAAGGAAGCATCATATTTAGAGGTGACCTATGACGAAAATTTTTGCACACAGAGGCTTTAAAGGCATTTATCCTGAAAACACCATGATAGCCTTCGAGCATGCACTCCATTCGGGAGCTGACGGAATTGAGCTGGATGTTCAGCTGACGAAAGACGGCAGACTTGCTGTCATACACGATGAGAAACTGAACAGAACAACGAACATGAAAGGTTTAGTGAAAGACCATACATATGAAGAATTAAAAGCGGGAGATGCGAGTCATTCTTTCTACGAAGAAACCGGTGCTGTATCCATTCCTCTTTTGGAGGAAGTATTAGAGCTAGTGACGCAACAATCATCATTGATCATCAATATTGAACTAAAAAACTCCATTTATCGATATCCGGGTATCGAAGAGAAAGTAAAAAAACAAATCGAGCATTTTCAAATAGAAGACCGTGTACTTGTTTCATCGTTTCATCACGGCAGTTTAGCTCTTTTTCACAAACTGATGCCGCATGTTGAACTTGCGGTTCTCACAATGGATGTGATTCATCAGCCGGAGATGTATATAAAAACAGTACCAGCAAGGGGCTACCATCCAAATATCAAGGGCGCCGGCGTGACCAAAGAGGTGGTGGCAGCTCTCCATGCATCTCAGCAAGTGATCAGGCCGTTTACAGTAAATAGTGAAAAGCAAATGAAAAACATGTTTTCCTTAGGTGTCGATGGCATTTTTACTGATTTTCCTGACCGAGCCGTGAAAATAAGAGAAGAAATGAAATAAAGACCTGCTCTAAATCAGCGGGTCTTTTTTCACGTTTTATCTCTGTTTAAAGCGGGCAGTCACTTTATTTCGTTTACGGTCTCTATATAAAATAAAGCCAGCCACTACATAAAGACCTCCCCCTAAAAATAACAACCCTGCAATTCCTTGCAGCCATAAATATGGAAATGGTGCAATGATGATGCCGAAAACAGTGTCACGCAGCAGCTTAATCCCAAGTGCTGCAAGCGCGCCAGGTATTAAAATAATCACTAGTGCAAGTATTCTCCCCATCAAATGTCCCCTTAAACGTCATTTACTTCCATTGTCTAATTCAAAAAATATTTTGTCAAGAAAGGAAAACGTGGTAATATAAGAGTTGTGCAATTTTTTGCAACGGAAAAATATGGTGTGCAAATTTTTTCATATAAAGGGGTAACGGGATGCAGAGAGTCTTGATTGTCGGTGCAGGACAGGGTGGATCAGCATTGCTTGAAACATTGCTGAAAACAAATATGATTCAAATCATTGCGATCGCCGACCTTGATCTTGAGGCACCGGGGATGGTAGAAGCGAAAAAGAATGGAATTGATACGACAACGGATTGGAAAGAATACATAAAAGATGACATTGATATCATCATAGAAACAACAGGCAGTTCAGCAGTGCTGAAAGAACTGATTGAAAAAAAGCCAGAGCACGCAGTCATTGTTCCAAGTTCAATGGCTTACGTTATATCAGAATTAATGTCAGAAAAACAGCAGCTGATCCAAATATTAAAGGAACAAACCTATAAGCATGACCGCATTTTTAATGCAACGAACGACGGGATGATTTTTATAAACATGGATGAAGAAGTCGTCCTGTTTAATCGATCAGCGGCCAAAATGGTTGGATGCTCGCAAAAAGATGCGATTGGCCGTCATATACGAGAAGTGATCCCAAATACAAAGCTTCCCGACATTTTAAGATCGAGAGAGCCAGAATTTAATCAAAAACAATTTCTGAATCAGCAAATACAAATTGTGACAACGCGTTTGCCAATTATTGATGACGCGGGGAGAATGCTAGGTGCTTTATCCATTTTTAAAGATATTACAGATGCCGTTGAACTTGCGGAGGAAGTGACCAATCTTAAAGAAGTACGAACGATGCTGGAGGCGATCATTCAATCGTCGGATGAAGCCATATCGGTTGTTGATGAGCAGGGAAAAGGGATCTTAATCAACCGGGCATACACGAAAATGACTGGATTAACAGATAAAGAAGTTGTGGGGAAACCAGCAGGTGCAGATATTTCTGAAGGAGAAAGCATGCATTTGAAGGTACTGGAAACAAGGAGACCAGTTCGAGGCGTCAGAATGAAAGTCGGACCGAATAAAAAAGATGTGATTGTCAACGTAGCTCCAGTCATCGTTGATGGCATTTTAAAAGGCAGTGTCGGGGTCATTCATGACGTATCAGAAATTCAATCACTCACGAATGAATTAAATAAAGCAAGGCAGCTCATCCGGACACTTGAAGCAAAGTACACTTTTGAAGACATCATTGGAGAAAGTGAGCAAATGCTTGTGGCACTTGAGCAGGCAAAGCTAGGCGCGAAAACGCCAGCCACGATTTTACTCCGGGGAGAATCAGGTACTGGAAAAGAGCTGTTTGCGCACGCCATTCACAATGAAAGTGACCGGAAATATAATCGCTTTGTACGGGTCAACTGTGCGGCCTTATCTGAGACCCTTTTAGAGTCAGAGCTTTTTGGCTATGAAGAAGGAGCGTTCTCTGGTGCAAGGCGGGGCGGGAAAAAAGGGCTGTTTGAAGAGGCAAACCAAGGCAGCATTTTTTTAGATGAAATTGGTGAAATGACGCCAAGTACACAGGCGAAACTGCTTCGTGTGATGCAGGAGAAAGAAATTGTAAGAGTAGGCGGAACAAAGGCCATACCAGTCGATGTTCGTGTGATCACGGCGACAAATGTCAATATTGAAAAAGCGATGGCGGAAGGAAAGTTCAGAGAAGATTTATATTATCGAATGAACAGATACCCGATCTCCATCCCGCCTCTAAGGCAGCGTCTTGAGGATATTGACTCGTTAAGCAAACGTCTCATCCAAAAGATCAATTTAGACTATGGACGGAACGTGAGCGGGTTAACGGAACAGGCACTCAAAAGACTGCGATCATATAAGTGGCCTGGAAACGTAAGAGAGCTTGAAAATGTACTTGGACGAGCCATGATCTTTTTGAACCCGCAAGAAGAATGGATTGATGAAGGGCATATTTCTTTCATGGAGTCTGAAGATCAGGAAGAAAAAGAGCAGCAGGAACTGGCTGTCAGTCAATTTGAGGGAGAGACGCTTTCTGATGCTGTTGAGGCATTTGAAGCGCAGCTGATTAAACAAACCCTTGAAAAGCATCAATTCAATCGCACGAAAACAGCGAAAACATTAGGGATCAGCATTCGGAACCTTTACTATAAAATGGATAAATATCAACTTGCAAAAGATAGCATGCAATAAAATGCATGTAACCTGCAAAAGATTGCACTAATGTCATGCAAATTGCCTCATTTTCACTGCATTTCAAACTGGCACGGAACTTGCATATAAAACATGAACCGAGCACAAGGAAAGGTGGGCATATATGAAGCTTGACGATCTGATTATGAAAGCCGCCCAGCTGCAGAATAAAACGGCGGCTGTGGCTCATGCAGAAGACGAAGAAGTGCTTCATGCCATCAAGATGGCAATTAAGCGAAAGGTCGCTCGCTTTCTCCTGGTTGGGAACAAACGCAACCTGAAGGAGCTAGTGAAGCAGCATGAAATCAATGAGGACTGGATAGATATTATTCATTCAGATACTCCCGAAGAATCGGCCAAAATTGCCGTGCAGGCAGTGAGCGAGAAGCATGCAGATATTTTGATGAAGGGGCATGTCCCGACAGCCGTTCTTTTAAAAGCGGTACTGAATAAAGAATATGGGCTCAGGACAGCGAGTGTCCTATCACATGTCGCGGCATTTGAAGTGCCGGGCTTTGACCGCTTTATTTATGTCACAGATTCTGCGATGAACATCGCGCCCGATTTAAATATGCTGAAAGAGATTACGATCAATTCTGTTCAAGTAGCAAAAGCTGTCGGAAACGACATGCCAAAGGTTGCAGTATTGTCTGCGGTGGAGGTCGTGAATCCGGCAATGGATTCAACTTTGACTGCGGCAAGTCTTGCACAAATGAATCGGCGGGGGCAAATTTCTGGCTGCCTGATTGATGGGCCTCTTGCTTTAGACAATGCCATTTCTCAAACGGCAGCTTCTCATAAAAATATTACGAGTGATGTAGCCGGCCATGCAGATATTTTGCTTGTGCCAACAATTGAGGCAGGAAACATTCTTTATAAATCTCTCATCTACTTTGCACATGCAAAGGTGGGAGCTGTGGTGGCAGGAGCGAAGGCGCCGATTGCTTTAACAAGCCGGTCTGATTCAGCCGAAAGTAAGCTTTATTCAATTGCGCTTGCCATCTGTACATCAAATTAAGCGGAAGTAATAGGAGGAATAACACAATGGAACTTTTTAAATATATGGAACGATACGATTATGAACAGCTTGTATTTTGTCAGGATGAGCAGTCTGGTTTAAAAGCGATTATTGCGATTCATGATACAACACTAGGGCCGGCACTAGGCGGAACGAGAATGTGGACGTATGAAAACGAAGAAGCAGCCATTGAGGATGCACTGCGCCTAGCAAGAGGAATGACTTATAAAAACGCGGCAGCAGGACTTAATCTTGGCGGCGGAAAAACGGTCATCATCGGCGATCCGAGAAAAGACAAAAATGAAGAAATGTTCCGTGCATTTGGACGTTATATTCAAGGGCTGAATGGCCGCTATATTACAGCAGAAGATGTCGGTACAACGGTAGAAGACATGGATCTCATTCATGAAGAAACCGATTTTGTCACAGGGATCTCTCCTGCATTTGGTTCTTCTGGAAATCCGTCTCCCGTCACAGCTTACGGTGTATACAAAGGGATGAAAGCCGCTGCCAAAGCTGCATTTGGGACCGATTCATTAGAAGGAAAAACAATTGCCGTTCAAGGCGTAGGAAATGTCGCTTACAACTTGTGTAAACATCTGCATGAAGAAGGCGCGCAGCTCATTGTCACAGATATCAACAAAGACTCTGTCAAACGTGCTGTTGAAGACTTTGGCGCAAAAGCAGTCGACCCTGACGATATTTACGATCAAGCATGTGATATTTATGCACCGTGCGCACTTGGTGCAACCATTAACGATGTGACCATTCCTAAGTTAAAAGCAAAGGTGATTGCAGGTGCTGCAAATAACCAGCTAAGAGAAACGCATCACGGAGACCTTATCCATGAGATGGGAATTGTATATGCTCCTGACTATGTGATCAATGCAGGCGGGGTGATTAACGTGGCTGATGAGCTTTATGGCTATAATGCAGATCGTGCGATGAAAAAAGTCGAAGGCATTTATCAAAATATTGAACGTGTAATTGAAATTTCAAACCGTGATGCCATTCCAACTTATAAAGCGGCAGACCGATTGGCTGAAGAGCGAATTGAAAGAATGCGCAAATCAAGAAGTCAATTCTTGCAAAATGGTCAACATATTTTAAGCCGTCGCTAATTTGAAGAATGAGTTGAAACGGAGGTTTTGTTTTTGCTGACAAAAGAATGGCGTATTCTCACGATTAATCCTGGCTCTACTTCAACAAAAATCGGTGTGTTTCATAATGAACGGTCTATTTTTGAAACGACACTTAGACATACAGATGAGGAATTAAAGCAGTTTCCTCATATTATTGATCAATTCTCATTCCGTAAAGAAACCATTTTGAAAACACTGCATGAACAGGGGATGAATATCTCAAAGTTTGATGCAGTTTGTGCGCGCGGCGGTCTCCTTCGTCCGATTGAAGGAGGCACATATGAAGTCAATGAGCAAATGGTGGAAGACCTAAAAGAAGGATATGCCGGCCAGCACGCATCCAATCTCGGTGGAATCATCGCGAGAGAAATTGCACTTGGCCTGAATATCCCGGCTTTTATTGTCGATCCAGTTGTAGTGGATGAACTAAAACCAATTGCTCGTATTTCAGGGCTGCCAACGATCGAAAGAAAAAGCATTTTTCATGCATTAAATCAAAAAGCAGTCGCAAGAAAAACAGCGGCTTCTTTTGGAAAAAGTTACGAAGATTTGAACATGATTATTACTCATATGGGCGGCGGTATCACCATTGGTGTTCATGAAAAAGGAAAAGTCATCGATGTCAATAACGGTCTGCATGGCGAAGGTCCTTTCAGCCCAGAGCGTGCGGGAACCTTGCCGACAGGTGATCTTGTGAATCTTTGTTTTTCGGGGGAGTATACCCAAGAAGAAATGCTCAAACGCATTATTGGTGAAGGCGGGCTTGCGGGCTATCTTGGCACGACAGACGCTGTGAAAGTGGAACGCATGATTGAAGCGGGTGATGAGCGGGCGGCGCTCATTTATGAAGCAATGTGCTATCAGATTGCCAAGGAAATTGGTGCGGCTAGCGCTGTCTTAAAAGGAGCAGTTGACGTCATTGTATTAACAGGCGGCCTTGCATACAGCAAACAAATTACGTCAAGTATTCGCGGCTATATTGACTGGATTTCAGATGTTGTCGTGTTTCCAGGTGAAAATGAGCTGCAATCGTTAGCAGAAGGTGCGCTTCGCATTTTAAAAGAAGAAGAATCACCGAAAGAATACCCAAATGATCAACAGGAAAAGAAAGGAGTGACAAGTCATGGCAACTGAATATGACCTCGTCATTCTTGGTGGAGGCACAGGCGGCTATGTAGCGGCCATCCGTGCCTCACAGCTTGGATTGAAAACAGCAGTTGTAGAAAAAGAAAAGCTCGGCGGAACATGTCTTCATAAAGGCTGCATCCCGTCTAAAGCGCTGCTCAGAAGTGCAGAAGTTTATCAAACCGTCAAACGCGCAGCTGATTTTGGTGTTGAGGCAGGAGGCGTTGCCTTGCAATTTGCCAATGTGCAGAAAAGAAAAACAGAGATCGTCGAAAAACTAGCAGGCGGCGTCAAACATTTAATGAAACAAGGAAAAATTGATGTATATGAAGGAATCGGCCGTATTCTTGGCCCATCTATCTTTTCGCCAATGCCAGGAACGGTCTCCGTAGAAATGGCAAATGGAGAGGAAAATGAAATGCTCATTCCAAAGCAGGTCATCATCGCGACAGGATCAAGACCGCGTGTGCTGCCAGGGCTTGAAGCAGATGGAACACACATCCTCACTTCAGATGATGCACTTGAACTGCCAGAGCTTCCGCAGTCAATGCTAATTGTGGGGGGCGGAGTGATCGGAATCGAGTGGGCTTCCATGCTCAATGATTTTGGTGTGAACGTCACTGTGCTTGAGTTTGCAGACCGCATTTTGCCAACAGAGGATCATGACATTTCTAAAGAAATGGAAAAGCTATTATCTAAAAAAGGCATCACTTTTGTGACTAATGCGAAGGTACTGCCAGATAGCGTAGAAAAGCAGGAAAATCTCGTGACAATTCAAGCGGAAAAGGATGGAGACATTCAGACGTTTGAAGCGGAAAAACTCCTTCTTTCAGTTGGCAGAGTACCTAATATCGAAGGCATAGGTCTTGAAAACACGGACATCCAAACCGAAAAACAAGGCATTGTCGTGAATGAACATTATCAAACGAAAGAATCGCATATTTACGCAATAGGAGATGTCATTGGCGGGCTTCAGCTGGCACATGTCGCTTCACACGAAGGGATGATTGCTGTAGAACATATGGCTGGAAAAGATCCGAAGCCGCTCGATGAAACGCTCGTATCTAAATGTGTTTACTCTCACCCAGAAACTGCTAGTGTGGGACTCACTGAACAGACGGCAAAAGAGCAGGGCTTTGAAGTCAAAATAGGGAAATTTCCATTTATGGCGATTGGAAAAGCACTTGTGTACGGGGAGTCTGATGGATTCGTCAAAATCATTGCCGATCAAAAGACAGATGATATTTTAGGAATTCATATGATTGGTCCTCATGTAACAGATATGATATCTGAAGCTGGATTAGCCAAAGTACTTGATGCAACCCCGTGGGAAGTGGGGCAGACGATACACCCGCATCCGACCTTATCAGAGGCGATTGGCGAGGCAGCCCTTGCTGTTGACGGGAAGGCGATCCATTTTTAATCAAGGAGGGAAACATGATGAGTAACATGCGTCATCAGGAATTAGGATTATCAGATGAACAAGCAATTGATATATACAGAACAATGCTTCTAGCAAGAAAAATCGATGAACGGATGTGGCTTTTAAACCGTTCCGGGAAAATTCCATTCGTTATTTCTTGTCAAGGGCAGGAAGCGCAGCAAGTCGGCGCTGCATTTGCTCTTAATAGAGAAGAAGATTACGTCTTACCTTACTATCGTGATATGGGGGTTGTCCTTGCTTTTGGGATGACAGCAAAAGATTTAATGATGTCTGGTTTCGCAAAACAAGACGATCCAAACTCAGGCGGAAGACAAATGCCGGGGCATTTTGGGCAAAGAGCAAATCGAATTGTGACTGGGTCGTCACCTGTAACAACGCAGGTTCCTCACGCGGTGGGAATTGCCCTTGCTGGACGATTAGAGCAGAAAAACTTTGTCAGCTTTGTCACGTTCGGTGAAGGCTCATCAAACCAAGGTGATTTCCACGAAGGCGCAAACTTTGCTGCTGTTCATAAACTGCCTGTTATTTTCATGTGTGAAAACAATAAGTATGCGATTTCCGTGCCATATGACAAACAAGTAGCCTGTGAACGCATTTCAGATCGTGCGGTTGGATATGGGATGCCTGGTGTCACTGTAGATGGAAATGATCCGCTTGAAGTATATGCCGCTGTCAAAGAAGCAAGAGACCGTGCGGCTAGAGGCGAAGGCCCGACATTGATTGAAACAATCTCTTACCGTTTAACTGCGCATTCAAGTGATGACGATGATTCAAGCTATCGAGAAAAAGAAGAAGTGCTCGAAGCAAGAAAGAAAGATCCGCTCATCCAATATGAAACGTATTTAATCGAAGGAAACGTCATGACTTCTGAAATGAAAGAAGAGATGACAAAAGAAATCATGCAAATCGTAAACGAAGCTACTGATGAAGCGGAAAACGCAGCTTATGCTGATGCAGAAAGCGCACTTCGTTACGTGTATGCGGAGTAAGGGGGAAGAAAAATGCCTGTTATGTCATATATAGACGCTATTACACTGGCGATGAAAGAAGAAATGGAGCGAGATCCGAAAGTGTTTGTGCTCGGAGAGGATGTCGGGAAAAAAGGCGGCGTATTTAAAGCGACAGCGGGTCTTTACGAGCAATTTGGAGAAGCGCGCGTCATGGATACACCTCTTGCAGAATCAGCCATTGCGGGTGTAGGTATTGGGGCAGCGATGTATGGAATGCGCCCAATTGCAGAAATGCAATTTGCGGATTTCATTATGCCTGCAATCAACCAAATCATTTCAGAGGCTGCAAAAATTAGATACCGTTCAAATAATGATTGGAGCTGTCCAATGGTCATCCGCGCACCTTACGGGGGTGGAGTACACGGGGCACTTTATCATTCACAATCGGTCGAAGCTATTTTTGCTAACCAGCCTGGTTTGAAGATTGTGATGCCTTCTACACCTTATGATGTCAAAGGTCTTTTAAAGGCTGCAGTGCGTGATCCAGATCCTGTATTGTTCTTTGAACATAAACGTGCATACCGCCTGATTAAAGGAGAAGTGCCTGAAGAGGATTACACTCTTCCGATTGGAAAAGCAGATGTGAAGCGTGAAGGCGATGATATCACGGTCATTACATATGGCCTTTGTGTCCATTTTGCGCTGCAAGCAGCAGACCGCCTTGCAAAAGACGGCATTTCCGCTCATATTCTCGATTTGAGAACAGTGTACCCGCTTGATCAGGAAGCGATTATAGAAGCGGCTTCTAAAACAGGGAAAGTGCTTCTGTTAACGGAAGATACAAAAGAAGGCAGCATCATGAGTGAGGTTGCGGCAATCATTTCGGAGCATTGCTTATTTGATTTAGACGCACCAATCAAACGCCTGGCAGGACCAGATATTCCGGCAATGCCTTATGCGCCGACAATGGAGAAATTCTTCATGGTCAACCCGGATAAGGTAGAAGCTGAAATGAGAGAGCTGGCGGCGTTTTAAGAAAGAGGAGGGTTTCAAAGTGGCAATTGAACAAATGAAAATGCCTCAGCTAGGTGAAAGTGTAACAGAAGGAACCATTAGCAAATGGCTCGTTTCACCTGGCGATCATGTGAATAAATACGATCCGATTGCGGAAGTCATGACAGATAAAGTGAACGCAGAAGTTCCGTCATCTTTTACAGGAACGATTACAAAGCTATCGGCTGAGGAAGGCGAAACGCTGCAAGTAGGAGAAGTGTTCTGTGAAATTGAGATAGAAGGAAGC
Organism: Bacillus sp. FSL P2-0069; assembly: GCF_038593315.1. Taxonomy (NCBI): domain Bacteria; kingdom Bacillati; phylum Bacillota; class Bacilli; order Caryophanales; family Bacillaceae; genus Bacillus; species Bacillus sp. FSL P2-0069. The sequence continues at coordinate 2,152,673 of NZ_CP151984.1, read as the reverse complement.
GAGCAGCAGAGTGTGAAAGAAGAAGCAGCACCTGAGCTAAGCGAAGCGCCTGAAGCAGATCAAACAAATGAGAATCAAAGTCAAAAGAAACGTTATTCTCCAGCCGTTCTTCGTTTAGCAGATGAGCATAGCATTGATTTAGCGGCTGTTCAAGGTACAGGAGCAGGCGGCCGAATCACTAGAAAAGATTTGCTGCAGCTCATTGAAAACGGCGGCGTCAAAGAGAAGACAGCACCTGTCAATGAACGTGCTGTTCAACCGGAGCCTGCGCAGCCATCTCAAGCAAAAGCGGCACCTGCCGTCCCTTCTATGCCTGGTGATGTTGAGCTGCCAGTCACGCCGATCCGTCAGGCAATTGCAGCCAATATGCTGAGAAGCAAACATGAAATTCCGCATGCATGGACGATGATGGAAGTCGATGTGACAAATCTAGTGACAAGAAGAAATCAGCTGAAGGATCAGTTTAAAGCAAAAGAAGGCTTTAACTTGACGTTCTTTGCGTTCTTTGTCAAAGCAGTGGCTCAGGCCTTAAAGGAATTCCCTGAAATGAACAGCATGTGGGCCGGAGATAAAATTGTGCAAAAGAAAGCAATCAATGTTTCGATTGCTGTCGCTACAGATGACGCGCTTTTTGTTCCAGTCATTAAGGATGCGGATGAAAAGACCATTAAGGGCATCGCCAAAGAAATTCATGAGCTGGCGTCTAAGGTGAGACAAGGAACGCTTAAGCAAAGTGATATGGAAGGCGGTAGCTTCACTGTCAACAACACGGGATCATTTGGTTCGGTACAATCAATGGGAATCATTAATTATCCGCAAGCGGCGATTTTACAAGTAGAATCGATCGTGAAGCGTCCAATGATCGTAAACGGAATGATTGCGGTAAGAGACATGGTCAATCTTTGTCTTTCATTAGATCACAGAGTACTAGATGGGCTTGTATGCGGCAGATTCCTTCAGCGAATTAAACAAATCCTTGAAGGCATTGACGAGCAGACATCTGTTTATTAAAACAATATTTTCCCCCTCCCGGCATGAGAGGGGGATTTCCACATCAGGAGAAAGGAGCGATGATATGTCTGGACTAGATTTTTTTGCTTTTCTAACGATTGGTCTCATGTTTATCACAGCGATTGCCTTCGCTTTTCTGCGGTACATTTCTAAATCACGCAATCATCCTGAACGATTACTGCTTATCATATCGATCGTTTCAATCATTCAAATCGTGTACTGTCTGCTGATTGTCGGCGGATTTAAAGGAGCAGCCAATAGCTTTTTAGGAATATCACTTCTCGCCGGGACGCTTCTCGGATATGCACTTGAATATTTATACAGACGCTATATCAAAAAAACGCCCGCATCAAAATGATGTCGGGCATTTTTTTATTCTTCTGGAACAATAAAGGTCAAATGCTGTTTTAACACTTCTAAAGAAGAGGGGGCCGTCATATAAACCTCACCATCTGTATCAGCATCCATTTCCTCTTTTGTGTGGATATGAATACTGGACGCTTGAATGAGAGACAGATCGCCGGTGAAATCCTCCAGCTCTTCCCGGTTCATTGAGAAGATTTCTTTTAAAGCAGAGAAACTCGTATTTCTGCAAATTAAGATTTCTGCTTTTCCATCATCAATGGCTGCATGAGGCAAATCAATTCTATTTGTACCGATAAAATGTCCATTCATGACAAGAACGATGACAGCCTCCTCATCCCAGCTTTCCTCTTCTGTCTCAATACGTACGTGAAAAGGATCTGTTTGCTGCAAGGTGCGCAGCGCACTTGTGAAGTAACTGATTTTGCCGAGTACGGCTTTTTCCTTGTCGTTAATATTGTTGGACGTGTCTGCGATCAGCCCAATTCCCCAAAAGTTTAACACGTATCGATCTTCTGCTTTGATTAAGTCAACCTTTTTTTCTACGCCGTCTACAATCATTTGAGCGGCTTTTTGCATTTGTTGAGGAATACCTAGTGTTCTAGAAAAATCATTGCATGTCCCGCCTGGCAATATCGCTACAGCGGGCCTTTTTTCTAAACCTCCAATACCGTTCATGCATTCATGCACGGTACCGTCTCCGCCTAATATGATGAGCAATTCCACCGTTTCATCAATTTGACGGCAGAAATCATAAGCATCATTTGGCTGCTTTGTTGGTTTCAAAATGAGTTCATCAATATGTAGAGAAAGAAGAGGCACTGTTTGACCGAGTGTTTTTTCCATGTTTTTTTGTCCGGCATTTCCATTATAAATGAGCATCGCTTTTTTGAATTGTGCCATCACGCAGTTCTCCCTTTCATCTCTTTATCATCACTTTTCCCCAATGTGACAGCTCATAAACGATGTTCGGAAAAAGACGCGAAGGAAAAGACAACACATTTGCCCGCAGGCGTTTTCCTTGATATGATGGAGTTAAAATGGTTTTGGTACGCAAAAGGAGTGGACGAACATGAATATTGATTTTAATTTATTTATGAATGATATTGTGAAACAAGCGAGAGAAGAAATTAAGCAGGCAGGTTACACTGAGCTCACATCAGCTGAAGAAGTAGACGAAGCACTGACTAAAAAAGGAACGGCACTTGTCATGGTGAATTCAGTATGCGGTTGTGCAGGTGGTATTGCAAGACCAGCTGCCGGCTATTCTGTTCATTACGATAAGCGTCCAGATCAATTGCTGACAGTGTTTGCTGGGCAGGACAAAGAGGCAACAGCAAGAGCGCGTGAATACTTTGAAGGCTTCCCGCCATCTTCACCATCTTTCGCCTTATTAAAAGATGGAAAAATCATCAAAATGGTCGAGCGTCATGAAATTGAAGGGCACGAGCCAATGGAAGTCGTTTCAAAACTACAAGCCGCTTTTGATGAGCATTGCGAAGAAATCTAATATATGACGTTTGAATGAATAAATATAAAGCAGTCCGGTCTTTAGATCGGTCTGCTTTTTGTTTTATAAGACAATAGAATCAAAATAATTTTAGCAAAATACTATTGCATCTTAAAAAGAAAGTGTTTAAAATACATTATAGTGAATAAATATTCAAATCAATACATGATTTTAAATACTGGGAGGCATCATCATATGAAAAAGTGGTTATTATTACTTATGACAGCTGGTCTTGCAGCTGCACTCGCAGCATGCGGAACTTCTTCTAATAATTCAAACGCATCAGGAGATGACAAGACACTCGTTATGGCGACATCAGCAGATTATCCGCCATTTGAATCAAAAGACGGAGATAAAATTGTCGGTTTTGATGTAGATCTTGCAACAGCACTAGCGAAAAAGAACGGCTACAAGCTAGAAATTCAAGATATGGACTTTGCTAGCCTTGTATCAGCTCTTAAAACAAACAAAGCTGATATTGTCCTTGCAGGAATGACGCCTACAGAAAAACGTAAAAAGCAAGTTGATTTTTCTGATGTTTATTACAATGCTAAAAACTTGGTTGTATCAAAGAAATCTAGCGGTATTAAGGCAGAGAAAGATTTAAAAGACAAAACAGTCGGCGTTCAATTAGGTTCTATTCAACAGGATGAAGCGAATGGACTGCAAAAGAAATATAACCTAACAGTTGAAGACCGTAATAAAATTTCTGATATCATTCAAGAGATTAAAGCAGGCCGTTTTGATGCAGCAATTATTGAAGATAAAGTAGCTGCTGGTTACTTGAAAAAGGAAAAAGACTTCCAAGCATTTGAATTGAACAGCTCAAACGAAGGTTCAGCCATTGCATTCAAGAAAAACAGCGACTTAACAGCGAAATTTAATAAATCATTAAAAGAAATGAAAGATAATGGCGAACTTGATAAATTAATTAAAAAATGGTTTGCCGATGAAAAGTAAGTCAGGAAAAGGATCAGCGTCATTCCAGAAAATCAAGTAGAAAAGCGCTGAAAAGTTCAACTCATGTTGAACTTTTTTCCTGTTTTGTATGAAGGCAGAAAAAAGGAGAATGTCATGTTTGATTTTAAAGATGTAATACCTCAGATGCCCTTTATTCTAGAAGGACTTAAGGTCACGCTTTCTATAGTAGTGGTATCCCTTTTACTTGGATTTATCTTAGGAATTTTATTAACGCTTTGTAAAATTAGTGTGTTTAAACCGCTCATTTGGCTTGCAGATTTTTATACGTCAATTTTCCGAGGCACACCGCTTGTGCTTCAATTGCTCATTATTTATTTTGGTCTGCCTCAGCTTCTTGGGTTTCAAATCGACCAATACTGGGCTGCTGTAGCGGCATTTTCACTCAACTCGGCGGCATACGTATCTGAAATTATTCGTGCGGGTATTAATGCCATTGATAAAGGTCAAAAAGAAGCAGCCGTTGCTTTAGGCATCCCTTATGCTAAAATGATGAAGGACTTATTGCTTCCGCAGGCGTTTAAAAATATTTCACCTGCACTTGTGAATGAGACGATTACACTGACAAAAGAATCAGCGATTGTAACAGTCATCGGACTGGGTGATGTCATGAGACGAGCCTATCAAGCAGGGGCCGTCACGTATAATTATCTTGAACCGCTTATTTTTGCGGGTCTTATCTATTATGTCATCGTGCTTGTTCTCACCTTTGTCGGCAAATCGGTGGAAAGGAAGTTAAAATCAAATGATTAAAATAGAGAAACTCACAAAATCTTTTGGTAAAAACGAAGTTTTAAAGGGGATCGACACCACCATTAAAGAAGGGGAAGTTGTTGCGGTTATTGGACCATCTGGTTCAGGAAAATCGACGTTCCTCCGCTGCATGAATTTACTTGAAAAGCCGACTTCTGGTGTCATTACGATTAAGGACACCGAAATCACCAATCCAAAAACGAATGCACTAAAAGTGCGTGAGAACATCGGAATGGTGTTTCAGCATTTCCATCTCTTCCCGCATAAAACGGTGCTGGAAAATATCACGTATGCGCCAATGAATGTGAAGAATCAATCGAAGGAAGACAGCATCAAACAAGCTGAAGACCTGCTCAAAAAGGTAGGGCTTTTAGAGAAAAAAGATGATTTCCCGAACCGTCTGTCAGGCGGTCAAAAGCAGCGTGTAGCGATTGCGCGTGCGCTTGCGATGACACCAGACATTATGCTGTTTGACGAACCAACGTCTGCTCTAGATCCAGAAATGGTCAAGGAAGTATTAGAGGTCATGAAAGAGCTGGCTCAATCTGGAATGACACTTGTCATCGTCACACATGAAATGGGCTTTGCAAAAGAAGTGGCTGACCGCGTGATCTTTATGGATGATGGGAAAATTGTAGAGGATGCAAACCCTGTGCAATTTTTTGAATCACCGTCTTCACAGCGCGCAAAAGACTTTTTACAAAAAATATTATAAAGAAATAAGAGAAGGAGACTTAACATCTCCTTCTTTTTTTGATTATAATGGGGAAAGTAAAAAAAGTTCATCATTTCACAAAAGTGAATGGAAACAAGACAGAAAAGAGTGAATCACATCATGTTTAAAATCGGCTACCGAACGCTGAAAACAGCATTAGGAACAGCGATCGCTATTTATATTGCACAATTGCTTGGCTTGCAAAATTATTCAGCTGCCGGGATTATTACGATCCTGTGTATTCAGGTGACAAAGAAAAGATCCCTCTTAGCATCGGGAGCCCGCTTTGCAGCATGCAGTCTTGCTATTTTATTTTCTTATTTATTTTTCGATCTGATTGGGTATCATCCTTTCGTGATCGGTTTGATGCTGCTTGTCTTTATTCCGACAACGGTTTTGCTTCGAATTAAAGAAGGGATTGTCACAAGTTCAGTCATCATTCTCCATTTATACATGTCTGGCGGGATTACCCTGCACCTCATCTGGAACGAGCTGCTGCTGATTACCATTGGTGTTGGGGTAGCGCTGATTATGAACCTCTATATGCCAAGTGTTGATAAAAAACTTAAACGCTACAGCGAACAGATTGAAGCCAACTTTGCTAAAATCTTTGAGGAAATCGAGCAATACTTAATGACAGGGAAACAAGACTGGACAGGAAAAGAAATACCAGAGACACATCAATTGATCAAAGAAGCGAAAGCTCTTGCATATCGTGATGTTGAAAACCATGTATTAAGACATGAAAACCTGTATTACCATTATTTCAACATGAGACAAAAGCAATTTGAAATCATTGAGCGTGTGCTGCCCAAAATTACGTCGATTTCCGTCACAACGGAGCATGGACAAATCATTGCAGAATACATTAGAGACTTACGCGAACATATTCACCCAGGGAACACAGCGCATAAGTTTTTAAGACGTCTCATTGATATGAAAGAAGAGTTCGATGCACTTCCGCTCCCGCAAACAAGAGAAGAATTTGAGGCAAGAGCGGCACTTTTTCATTTCCTCGGTGAAATGGAACAATATTTAGTACTGAAAAGCTATTTTAAAGGGATGAAAGAATAGAGACGCATGAGTTCCTCCTTCATTGGTCAATCTAATGAAAAAGGAGGAGCCTATGCGTCTTTTATTTTATACCGTACTGACCATGTCCCTTTCACCTATCTGGCCGCTTGGACAAAACCCGCTTCCAGGTGACCCGTTTGTCATTATTAATAAACAAACGAATGAACTTGCCTTTATTGATCAAGGGAAAATTCAAAAAGTATATCCTGCTTCAACAGGAAAAACAACCGATTTAACGCCAGAAGGTGAATTTACGATTATGATCAAAGCGAAAGATCCCTATTATAGAAGAAAGAATATTGAAGGGGGTGCAAAGAATAACCCTCTTGGGCGAAGATGGATTGGATTTGATGCACGAGGAACAGATGGCAGAACCTACGGAATTCACGGAACGAGTGACGAAACATCGATTGGGAAATTTATCACAGCAGGCTGTGTAAGGCTTCATAATCATGATGTAGAGCTTTTATTTGATCAGCTTCCAATTGGCACCAAGGTATGGATTACAACATCAAGCGATTCCTTTGAAAAGCTTGCCAAAGACAAACAGGCCATTCGTTGATATCGCGAATCACCTGCTTGTCTGCTTTTATTCAAACCTTATAAAAAGGCTGCTGCTCCTGCTAAAAGTGAAGAAACTAACAGCAGGCTAATCATAAGCAATACCATAAATTTCATGAATTTTTGAGACATATCGCACCCCTATAACCGAAGATTTTTGCGACAAGCGCACTTGTCTTTATTTTATCTGGTTTTTTCATATGCGACAAGTGATCAGCAAAGGAAGTGAACGGATGAACCAAATCGATCATATTGCCATTGCCGTCTTTTCTATTAAAGAAACATCTCAAACGCTTCATCAGCTATTTAACTGGCATTTTTCAGACATACAAGAGATTCCTGAGCAGGAGATTAAAGCGTCCTTCGCTTCACTTGATGATCTGCACATTGAATTAATTGAGCCCATCTCAGCCGGCAGTAAACTACATACCTTTTTAACAAAAAGAGGAGAGGGCCTTCATCATATTGCGTTAAAGTCAGATGACATTCAAACGGATCTTAGCCGTATCGATCACCTTGGCGTGCAGCTTCTCCAAAAAACAGCACAGATGGGCGCCAGCGGAAAGCAGATTGCCTTTATTTCACCTAAAGAAACGTCAGGTGTGTTATTTGAATTGTGCGGGTCCTTGAAAGGAGAGAAATATTGCGATGAATGATTCGTTCAATGACTTGTCTGAATGGCGGAATAAAGCGTTAATGGGCGGCGGCGAAAAACGAGCAGCGGCTCACAGAAGCAAAGGAAAGCTGACGGTTCGAGAGCGGCTGCATGAACTTCTTGACGAGGGCAGCTTGATGGAAATTCAGTCATTTGCAACAGGAGGTCTGTCAGAGCATGTTGGTGACGGCGTCGTCATTGGAACGGGACTCATTCACGGTAAGCCTGTCTGTGTTTATGCACAAGATGCAACTGTATATGGGGGCTCATTAGGCGAAATGCATGCGAAAAAAATTGCCTCTTTAATGGATCTGGCAGCTAAAAATCAGATGCCGGTCATCGGTCTAAAAGACTCAGGTGGTGCGAGAATTCAAGAGGGTGTGGTATCATTAGAAGGATACGGACAGATTTTTAAACGGAATGTGCTGTACTCTGGTCGAATCCCGCAAATATCAGTTATTTTAGGTTCATGTGCTGGAGGTGCAGTTTATTCTCCTGCATTGACTGATTTTGTCTTCATGACAGAGCAAACAGCTCATATGTTTTTAACTGGTCCGAAAGTAATAGAAAAGGCAACAGGAGAAACGGTCTGTCCTGACCGTCTTGGCGGTGCAAGTGTTCAGCATCAGACGAGCGGGAATGTGCACTATACTGGGAAAGATGAGAAGGACGTGTTAGAAGCGGTTCGAACTCTTTTAACGTACATACAAACGAAACAGCAGGCTGTCACACGCGCTGGGACGCGAAAGCATGATACCGCCGATCCAGGCAGCATCTTGCCAAAGGATCCCTCACGAACTTATGATGTCAAACAAGTGGTGACAGCGATAACCGATCCAGACTCATTCTTTGAAACGCAGCCTTGTTTCTCAAAAAATATTGTCACAGGTTTTGCCAGATTACAAGGAGCCTCCATTGGTGTTGTTGCCAATCAGCCAAAGGTGCTGGCAGGCAGCCTTGATCTTGACGCTGCCGATAAAGCGGCCAGGTTTATTCGATTTTGCGATGCGTTTCATATTCCGATCTTAACCCTTGTGGACGTTCCTGGTTTTTTACCAGGAGAAAAAGCCGAGCATGCGGGAATTATCCGCCATGGGGCAAAGCTTTTATATGCGTACGCTGAAGCAACCGTTCCAAAAATCACTGTGATTTTAAGAAAGGCGTTTGGCGGTGCATATGTCGCGATGAATAGCAAGGGCTTAGGAGCTGACTTTGTTTATGCATGGCCAGAAGCCGAAATTGATGTCATGGGGAAAACGTTCGCAGACGAAATCGTTCATCCTGCTTCGCGCAAGTCTGAAAACAAACCAAGTGTATGGAAAGCGGCTCAGGCAGGTCTGATAGATGATATTTTCATGCCAGCTGAAACGAGAGAGCGATTGATCCGCTCATTTGATGTGCTTCGCAGTAAGGAAGAAGATAGACCGTTAAAAAAGCATGGCAACATGCCGCTATAAGAGGAGGAGCATCATCATGATCAATGAAAAACGCTTACTAGACGAATTTTTAGAATTAGTTCAGATTGATTCAGAAACAAAACACGAAGAGAAAATTGTTGAAGTATTAAAAGAAAAATTCTCGCAGCTTGGTCTAAAAGTGATTGAAGACGATTCAAAAGCGGTAACAGGCCACGGCGCAGGCAACCTTGTCTGCACATTAGAAGGAAATCAAGAGGCAGATACAATTTATTTCACTTCTCATATGGATACAGTTGTACCAGGGAATGGCGTAAAACCAGTCATTGAGGACGGCTATGTGAAAACAGATGGAACAACGATTCTTGGTGCTGACGATAAAACAGGACTTGCTGCTATGTTTGAGGCGATCCGCGTGCTGAAAGAGAAAAATTTACCGCATGGAACAATTGAATTTGTGATCACAGCAGGCGAGGAATCAGGACTTGTTGGAGCAAAAGCGTTAGATCCGAATTTGATGACAGCGAAATACGGCTATGCCCTTGATTCAGATGGCAAGGTTGGAACGATTATTGTAGCTGCACCAACACAGGCAAAAGTACGCGCAACGATTTACGGAAAAACCGCTCACGCAGGTGTCGCGCCAGAAAAAGGTGTGTCTGCGATTACCATTGCATCAAAAGCAATTGCCAGCATGCCGCTTGGCCGGATTGATGAAGAAACAACGGCGAATATCGGCCGTTTTGAAGGCGGAACACAAACGAATATTGTGTGCGATCAAGTCGATATTTTGGCGGAAGCACGCTCTTTAGAACCAGCAAAAATGGAAGCTCAAGTAGCGAAGATGAAAGAAGCCTTTGAAAAAACCGCTAAAGAAATGGGCGGAAGTGCCGATGTACAAATTGACATCATGTATCCAGGCTTCAAATTCTCACACGGCGATCAAGTCGTAGAAGTGGCGAAAAAAGCGGCAGCAAAAATTGGCCGTCCTTCAGAACTGCAGACGAGCGGCGGAGGCAGTGATGCTAACGTCATTGCAGGCAACGGCGTCCCAACTGTCAACCTAGCTGTTGGATATGAAGATATTCATACGAAAAATGAGAAAATGCCGATTGAAGAATTAGTCAAAACAGCTGAAATGGTTCTCGCCATTATCGAAGAAACGACAAATCTATCGTAAAGGCAGGAGACTCTGTGAGCACGCAAAAGATTATTATTTTTCAGGTGGGGCAAGAGGAGTTTGGCATCAGTGTAGAGCATATTCGTTCGATTGAGAAGGTCCCTTACTTACAAGAAGTATCGAACCTACCAAAAGAAATTAAAGGGCTGATGTCATTAAGAGGAGAGGTCATTCCTGTCAGTGATACAGGCGTGATGCTTCACGGAAAGCCTCTTGATGTGAACGAGCAGTCCAAGGTGCTGTTATTTGAAGTAAACGATCAAATGATTGGCTGTCTTGTCTCAGATGCAAAAGATATCATCGATATCGAGCAAAGCGAGATCAAGCCATTTCATATGAACACGAAGGCATCTGAATATTTCTTCGGCGTTGTGGAGAGAGAAAACAAAATGATTTTACAAGTGGACCCAAATAAGTTCCTTGGAAAAATTGAGGACCTCGATCAATTGCCAGACCGGTTGAAAGAAGAATTGGCATAATGAAAAACCCCTTATCTAAAGATAAGGGGTTTATTTTTATTCAGCAGCTGGTTTGGCTTGTTCGTTAGCCGCAGCTTTCGTTTTTGATTTTTGGTACATGACATTTAAAATAATCGTTTGAATCGTGAGTAATAGTCCGCTTGTCATCCAGTATAAAGGAAGAGCAGCGGGTGCATTGATTGAAAGAAACAGCATCATGATTGGGAAAATCATGCCCATTACTTTCGCTTGCTTCAGCGCAGCCTCTGTCTGAGTGCCTGATTGCTTCGCATATTTTTGTGTGACATAAAATTGCAAGAAATACATAGCCCCTGCAAAGACTGCCACCAATAAATCGGTTTGTCCCAAGTTAAACCATAAGAACGTATGAGTTGCGATCTCAGGTGTTGAGCGGATCGCTGAGTAAAAGCCAAGAACAATTGGAATTTGAATCAGCATAGGCAGACAGCCCATTGCCAGCGGGTTCACATTGTTCTCTTTATATACTTTCATCATTTCCATTTGCAGTTCTTTTTGTTTTTCAGGATCTTTTGTTTTCTTCAGTTTGCTTTGTATTTGGTCAATCTGAGGTTTCACCAGTGCCATTTTTTCCTGCATGACTCGTTGCTTCTTAAATTGGTTCGCAAAAAGCGGGAAAATCAGCAGGCGGACAATCAAGGTGACGAACATAATGGATAAACCATAATCATCATGGAAAAAGTTCGCAAGCCAAATGATCAGCTCAGAAAAAGGCTGAACAAAATAATGATGGAAAAACCCATCAGAGCTCGTATTCGTTTGCGCACTCGCTGCAAATGCAGGTGACGCAATCATCATCAAACATAAAGTCGTAAAAACAGTCAATAAACGTTTCAATTCGTTTCCTCCTCATGATTAAAAAAATTTAATTAGTGAGAGGAAGCGAATGGTCTTCATCATCATTTGATGATCTTTTCATTCGAATGACTTTACTAATCCAAGTTGTAATGCGATCGTATATGATAAACAGAAAGTCTGTTCGATTCAAGCAAGATGCGTCCAACTCTTCCAAACGATGTCCACCAAGGTGTTCGTTCATACGGCAGTCTTTTAGTAAAAACGCAATGCCGATGGCCGTCAGCGCTGGAAGAATAATCGTAAAGAATTCAACAAGGAAAAAGACTTCATTGAATGTATCAATAATCATGATTATCACATCCATTTCATTACTCACAGTGTACTATACACATGGTTAAATGTCTAACACAACCACGTGTTTTCTCTATTAAATAAAATTCCTTATTTTGTATAAAATAGTAAATGTCATCCAAACTTCATATTTCCTATCCTATAATGAGGGGGATAAAAGAAATGGAGGTTTTGAATATGACAAGTATTTACCCAAAGTTTCGAGCAGCTGCCGTGCAAGCAGCACCTGTCTACTTAAATTTGGAAGCAACCGTTGAGAAATCATGTGAACTGATCGACGAGGCAGCTTCAAATGGTGCAAAGCTTGTGGCATTCCCAGAAGCATTTTTACCTGGTTATCCTTGGTTTGCTTTTATTGGTCATCCAGAATATACGAGAAAGTTCTATCATGAATTATATAAAAATGCCGTTGAAATCCCTAGCTTAGCCATTCAAAAAATAAGTGAGGCAGCAAAAAGAAATGAAACGTACGTTTGTATATCATGCAGTGAAAAAGATGGCGGCTCTCTCTATTTAGCTCAGCTTTGGTTTAATCCAAATGGGGATTTAATAGGAAAACACCGGAAAATGAGAGCTTCTGTAGCAGAAAGACTCATTTGGGGGGATGGAAGTGGAAGTATGATGCCGGTCTTTCAAACTGACATTGGAAACCTTGGCGGATTGATGTGCTGGGAGCATCAAGTCCCGCTTGATCTTATGGCGATGAATGCTCAAAATGAGCAAGTACATGTAGCCTCTTGGCCAGGTTATTTTGACGATGAAATTTCAAGCAGATATTATGCCATCGCGACACAGACATTTGTGCTGATGACATCATCTATATATACGGAAGAAATGAAAGAAATGATTTGTTTAACGCAGGAGCAAAGAGATTACTTTGAAACATTTAAGAGCGGGCATACGTGTATTTACGGGCCGGACGGGGAACCGATCAGTGATATGGTTCCTGCTGAAACGGAAGGAATTGCTTACGCTGAAATTGATGTAGAAAGAGTCATTGATTACAAGTATTATATTGATCCGGCTGGACACTACTCCAATCAAAGTTTGAGTATGAATTTTCATCAACAGCCCAATCCGGTGGTAAAACATTTACATCATCAAAAAAATGAAGTATTCACATATGAGGACATTCAATATCAACATGGTATACTTGAAGAAAAAGTGTAAATGAACGTGGAACCTTCTCTTTTTTAGAGAAGGTTTTTTTGAGGAAAGATGAAATAAATCAATGTATAATCAAAAATAGCTGATCAAAATTTAGGTAGACAAGAAAATGGGGTTATGCCAATGTCAAATATTATTTTTCATATAGACATGAATGCTTTTTATGCCAATGTAGAAATGGCGTATGATCCTTCTTTGCGAGGGAAACCTTTAGCCATCAGCGGAAATGCAAAAGAGCGTAAAGGGATTGTTGTGACGTGCAGCTACGAGGCAAGAGCACTAGGCGTGAAGCCCCCGATGCCCTTGTGGGAGGCGAAGCGGCTATGTCCGGGACTCATTGTCCGCACACCGAACTTTGACCGGTACCGCAGCTCCTCACAAGAGATGTTTACAATACTAAGAGAATACAGTGATTTAGTCGAACCTGTATCGATTGATGAGGGCTATATTGATTTAACACATACGCCATATGCCGAGCATGCGGTAAAAACGGCTCATGATATTCAAACAAGGCTTGTAGAGGAGCTGATGCTTCCTTCAAGTATCGGCATTGCACCGAATAAATTTTTAGCGAAAATGGCATCTAATTGGAAAAAGCCAATGGGCATCACCATATTGCGTAAACGAGATGTTCCGAACATGCTCTGGCCGCTCCCTGCTGGTGATATGCACGGGGTTGGACAAAAAACGGCAGAGAAATTAAAAAAAATCGGAATTCATACCATTGAAGATTTAGCGAAAGCGAATGAGTATACGCTAAAAGAATTGCTTGGCATTAATGGACCGAGATTAAAGCAAAAGGCGAATGGTGAACATGACGGCATCGTAGACCCAGAAAGAATATACGAATTTAAATCCGTCGGCAATTCATCTACTCTTCCTCATGATTCGGATGATTCAGATGAACTTGTCACGTTAATTGATAAGCTGTCACAATCTGTGAGTGCAAGGTTAAGGAGAAAAGAAGTGATGGCGAACCGGCTGCTCATCATGATTCGGTATGCAAGCTGGAAAAATATCACGCGAAGTGTCATGCTCACAAATCCAACGGATCGAAAAGAAGACATATTTGAAGCGGCAAAGCAGTTATTCCTTAAACATTGGAATGACCAGCCAGTGAGGCTCTTAGGTGTGACGGGGACAGACCTTGTCGAACGAAAAGCAGCTGTTAAACAGCTTGATTTATTTTCATATACAGAAGATGCAAAAGAAGAGCCTCTCCAAACCATTTTAGATGGACTGAAAGAAAAATATGGAAAGTCATTGGTGCAAAGAGGGATCACTATTAAGGAAAAAGAGAGCAAAACAAGCGGGACAAGTTTTAATAAAGATTTTTTTCAGGACGAAAGAGGAAATGACTAGCCTGAAAACTTGATAAAAGAGGTGATGTTGTGGTAATTTCAAAGGGTACATCATTTCAGCAGTAATCAATATAGTGTGTTAGAAGGGACGTCAGAATTATGTCAAAACAACAAATCGGTGTGGTTGGACTAGCCGTTATGGGGAAAAACCTTGCCCTCAATATTGAAAGCCGCGGTTTCTCCGTATCCGTTTATAACAGATCTAGCAGCAAAACAGAAGAGTTTCTTCAAGAAGCAGAAGGAAAAAACGTTGTTGGCACATACAGCATCGAAGAATTTGTTCAGTCGCTTGAAACACCGCGTAAAATTCTTTTAATGGTAAAAGCTGGTGCAGCAACAGATGCAACCATTCAATCATTACTTCCTCACCTAGAGAAAGGTGACATTTTAATTGATGGTGGAAATACATATTACAAGGATACACAAAGACGTAACCAAGAGCTTGCAGAAAGTGGTATTCACTTCATTGGTACAGGTGTTTCCGGCGGTGAAGAAGGCGCGCTAAAAGGTCCTTCCATCATGCCAGGCGGTCAAAAAGAAGCGCATGAGCTAGTGAAACCAATTTTAGAAGCGATCTCTGCGAAAGTAGATGGCGAGCCTTGTACAACGTATATCGGCCCAGATGGAGCAGGACATTATGTCAAAATGGTTCATAACGGTATCGAGTACGGAGATATGCAATTGATCTCTGAATCATACTTTATCTTGAAGCATGTTGCTGGATTATCAGCAGGGGAGCTTCATGAAGTATTCTCAGAGTGGAATAAAGGCGAGCTTGACAGCTATTTAATCGAAATTACAGCTGACATTTTCACAAAAGTGGATGAGGAAACAAACCAGCCGCTTGTGGATGTGATCTTAGATAAAGCTGGTCAAAAAGGAACTGGAAAATGGACAAGCAAAAGCTCACTTGATCTAGGTGTCCCGCTTCCAATCATTACTGAGTCTGTTTTTGCGCGCTACATTTCAGCAATGAAAGATGAACGTGTGGAAGCAAGTCAATTGATCGAAGGTCCAGAGCCAGCACAATCAGCTGAGAATAAACAAGAGCTGATCGAAGCAGTTAGAAAAGCCCTATTCATGAGTAAAATCTGCTCTTACGCACAAGGCTTTGCGCAAATGAAAGCAGCGTCTGATGAATATAACTGGGATTTGAAATACGGTGAAATTGCGATGATCTTCCGCGGCGGATGTATCATTCGTGCAGCCTTCTTACAACAAATTAAAGAAGCGTATGACCGTAATCCTGAACTGAAAAACCTATTGCTTGATCCATACTTTAAGGATATTGCTCAAAACTATCAATCATCACTTCGTAAAGTCATTTCACTTGCAGTGGAACAAGGAGTGCCTGTTCCTTCATTCTCAAGTGCACTTGCTTACTTTGATAGCTATCGCACAGCTGTCCTTCCAGCGAATTTAATTCAAGCACAGCGTGACTATTTCGGTGCACATACGTATGAGCGTACAGATAAAGAAGGCGTATTCCATACTGAATGGATGAAATAAATAGAGAACGACTGAAAAACCTTACCTTTGGTAAGGTTTTTTTGTTTGTATCTTTTCGGCTAAAAATGTGAAAAAGAGGGATGCTATGTAAAAAAGACAAGAAAGTAGGGATAGAAGTGGGCATCTTATATGCACTTCTCCCAGCGATATTTTGGGGAAGTATTGTTCTCATCAGTGTCAAACTAGGCGGGAATGCGTATCAGCAAACCCTTGGCATTACGCTCGGCGCGTTTTTATTTTCGATTGCAGCCTTTTTCATCAAAATGCCAGAGCTGACACCGCTTATTTTTGCGGTTTCCGTCATTTCAGGCATCTTCTGGAGTATTGGACAAATGAATCAGCTTTCAAGTGTTGCTTTTCTCGGTGTGTCTAAAGCGGTTCCCTTATCAACGGGCATGCAGCTTGTGAGCACAACGCTATTTGGCGTCATGGTCTTCAAAGAATGGCAGACGATGACGGTCATACTCATTGGTTCTTGCGCCATTTTACTGATCATTGCAGGTGTTGTGATGACATCGCTCGGCCAAAAAAAGAATGGCGGCGGGAATGGCAGAGGCAATTTTAAAAAAGGGATCATTATTCTGCTCATCTCAACTGTTGGCTACGTCGGATATGTCGTCATTTTAAGATGGTTTGATATTGATGGCTGGTCTGCACTTGTCCCGCAATCCGTCGGTATGCTGCTTTCATCCTTAGCGATTAGTTTAAAACAGGACCCATTTAGTAAATATACGTTTAGAAATATCATTGCCGGTCTTGTTTGGTCAACAGGAAATCTTGGGCTGCTTTTGGCCATTCCATTAATCGGCGTAGCCGTAAGCTTTTCGATGTCACAAACAGGGATTGTCATCTCAACACTAGGCGGCATTTATTTATTAAAAGAGAAAGCATCTAGAACAAGCTTTGTCATTGCAGGCTGCTTGATGATTATTGCAGGCGGTGTGCTGCTAGGCTTTACAAAATAGGAGGTTACACGAATGTATCCAGATTTAGAAGGAAAAACAGTTCTGATTACAGGTGCAGGTACAGGGATTGGCCAAGCGATGGCCCGCCGATTTGGACAAGAAAAAGCCAATGTGGTGATTAATTACTTCTCTGATAAAGAAAATCCGGATGATACCATTGCAGAAATTCAAAAGCATGGCGGACAGGCTGTGAAAATCAAGGGAGACGTATCAAAGGAAGAGGATATGCAGGCGATGATTGATAAAGCCGTTGATACATTCGGCAGTCTTGATGTGATGATCAATAACGCAGGCATTGAAAATGAAGTACCCTCTACAGAAATGACGCTGGATAATTGGAACAAAGTAATGTCTACCAATTTAACAGGCATGTTTCTAGGGTGCCGTGATGCACTGAAGTATATGACAGATCATGGGATAGAAGGCTCGATCATTAATATGTCGTCGGTTCATCAGCAAATTCCTTGGCCTCATTTCGTGCATTATGCAGCCAGTAAAGGAGGCGCAAAGCTTTTGACAGAAACATTGGCGCTTGAATATGCCCCTAAAAAAATCCGTGTAAACAGCATTGCACCAGGCGCCATTGATACCCCGATTAATGCGGAGAAATTCGATGATCCAGCATTGAAAAAAGGCGTGATTGAGCTGATTCCAATCGGCTATATTGGAAAGCCGGAAGAAGTGGCAGCATGTGCTGTCTGGCTGGCATCAAAAGAAGCGAGCTATGTCACAGGCTTGACGTTATATGTAGACGGCGGCATGACTAAGTATCCTGGGTTCCAGGCAGGAAAAGGATAAGACAATGAAGACAAATCAGCGTGTAGACAAACCCTCGCATTCGGTGTCAGGTTTGCGCTCCGGTGCTCACGAATGTCAAATTCGCTCCGCTCCTGCCCAGACCGCAAAGGTTTTCTATCACGCTGAAAAGAAGACAAAGGGCTAAAATCAAGCATTTTAGCCCTTTGTCAACAATCTGAACGAGCGTAAAATACGCTCTTTTTTTATATTAAATACATACAAATGAAATTAAATGTCTAGACATTTAAAAATAAAAATATATAATATTAATTGGAAGCGCTTTTATTACAACAATGGGGTGAGAGAAATGAAACGTATTTTATTAGCATGCAGTTCGGGAATGTCTACGAGTTTACTAGTGACAAAGATGAAAGCACATGCCGATTCAATTGGGGACGAAGCAGAAATTTGGGCAGTTGGTCAAGATCAAGCAAAAAAAGAAATGGCGAATGCAGATGTTGTGTTAATCGGACCGCAAATGAGCTTTTTAAAAGGAGACCTCCAAAAAGAAGCAACAAAATACGGGATTGAGGTAGAGGTCATTGATATGAAGGCATACGGGCTTGCCGATGGACAAAAAGCATATGAACAGGCACTTACATTGATGGGGGAATCTTAAAGGATGGAAAAGAAAACACTGGAAGGGCTCACGGAGGAACAAGTGAGCTTTCAATTGATCTTACACAGCGGGAATGCACGCAGCAAATTGCTTCAGGCTCTGAAACAATATCGAGAAGGTCTAGAAGAAGAAGCTTTTAGTCATATGAAAGAAGCGGAAGAAGATTTACGGCTTGCACATGACATCCATTTTCAACTCGTGCAGAAAGAGGCAGGCGGAGAAACAACATCCTTTTCCTTATTGCTCATGCACGCTGAAGATCATTTAATGTCGACCATTACCATCAAGGAGCTTGTGGGAGAGCTTCTGCCGATATTCCAATCGCTTAAACAATAAAGGGTGTAAACAAGGGGGGAAACCAATGTTTGATAAAATAAGTGCCATTTTGGTTCCGATTGCTGGGAGATTGAACAACAACCGCTATTTAGGCGTATTACGTGATGCCTTTATGCTTGCGTTCCCGCTGACCATCTTTGGTTCCATTATGGTTGTGCTGATGAATTTGCCATTTTTAGATAAAATCATGAGTAAAACCGTACTGGAGGGCGTCCAGTCTGCACTGAATATCGCACCGAGTGCGACCATCAGCATTATGAGTGTGTTTGTTGTATTTGGGATTGGCTACTATTTATCAAAAAGCTATGATGTAGAAGCTGTCTTTGGCGGCGTGATTGCTTTAGCCTCTTTCTTGCTTCTAACTCCGTTTTTACTAGAACAAGAAGGCGGTGCAACGATTGCAGGCGTTATCCCAGTTGATCGTTTAGGTGCAAAGGGGATGTTCCTAGGAATGATCACAGGCTTTTTGTCTGCTGAAATTTATCGTTATTTTGTCCAAAAGAAATTTGTGATCAATATGCCGCAAGGGGTTCCGCCAGCTGTTTCCAAGTCTTTTGCTGCACTGATCCCGGCTACTTTGACACTTACAACCTTTTTGCTCATTAATATCATCATTACACAAGGCTTCAAAACAAATATGCATGATTTAATTTATCATGCCATTCAGGCGCCGCTTGTCGGTCTTGGAAGCGGTATTATTCCGACGTTGATCGCTGTTTTCTTTATACAAATTCTTTGGTTCTTTGGGCTTCATGGCCAAATTATTATCAACTCTGTCATGGATCCGATTTGGAATACATTGTCCATTCAAAACCTAGAGAGCTACACAAAAACAGGTGAGGTTCCTAATATCATCAGCAAGCAGTTTATTGAAATCTATACGGTTGGAATGGGTGGAACCGGTATGACGCTTGCTGTTGTGTTTACGATTTTAATTTTCCTGAAAAGTAAGCAATTAAAACAAGTAGCCAAGCTAGGCTTAGGACCAGGATTATTTAACGTCAATGAACCGATTATCTTCGGTTTACCGATTGTCATGAATCCGCTTATTCTCATTCCGTGGATTTTGGCGCCAATGGTCATTACATGTATTACTTATTTTGCGATGGCATCAGGCATTGTACCGCCGCCGACAGGCGTGAATATCCCATGGACAGTGCCGATCTTTATTAGCGGAATGATGGCAACAAATTCACTAGCGGGCGGTCTGCTTCAGTTGTTTAACCTGATGATTGTGTTTGTCATTTGGTTCCCGTTCCTGAAATTTATTGACCGTATGAATGTGAAAAATGAAAAAATAACGACAACTGAAAAAACGAAGGCAGCAAACATCAAAGGTGAAGGAGACTCAATACATGTCGATGGAAACTAACAAGCAATCATATACATTTCCAGAAGGTTTCTGGTGGGGATCTTCTGCTTCTGCGACGCAAACAGAAGGCAGCGTCCCCGGCGATGGAAAGGGACCGAACATTTGGGATCATTGGTTTGAACAAGAGCCGACTCGTTTTTTTGATGGCGTAGGGCCGAACGTGACATCTCAATTTTATCGAAAATATAAAGAAGATATCCGTCTCATGAAAGAAATTGGCCACAATTCATTTCGGCTGTCAATTTCATGGTCACGCCTTTTACCTGAAGGAACAGGTGCCGTCAATGAAGAAGCGGTGTCCTTTTATAATGATGTGATCAATGAACTGATTGCACATGATATCGAGCCATTTGTGAACCTGTACCATTTCGATATGCCAATGGCGCTGCAGGAGAAAGGCGGCTGGGTGAACAGACAGGTGGTTGACGACTATGTGAGCTATGCAACATTATGCTTCCAATTATTTGGTGACCGGGTGAAAAAATGGTTTACCCATAACGAACCGATTGTTCCTGTAGAAGGCGGATATATGTATAGCTTTCATTATCCAAACGAAGTCGATTTCCAAAAGGCTGTACAGGTCGGTTTTCATGAACTTTTATCAAATGCGAAGGCGATTGCGGCTTATAAAAAGCTGCAGCAAGGCGGTAAGATTGGCATCATCCTAAACCTGACTCCTTCGTACCCGCGAAGCCAGCATCCGCGCGATGTAGAAGCAGCAGAGATGGCCGATGCTTTCTTTAACCGTTCCTTCTTAGATCCTGCGGTGAAGGGGCATTTCCCGGAAAAGCTAGTAGAAGTCTTAAAGAAAGAAGGCTTTATGCCAAGTATGGAAGAAGGGGACCTTGAGCTCATTCGAGAGAATACGATTGATCTTCTTGGCATCAACTATTATCAGCCAAGAAGAGTGAAAGCGAAAGAGCATATGCCGCATCCTCAAGCACCATTTATGCCGAACCATTATTTTGATTCTTTTGAGATGCCGGGAAGAAAAATGAATGTGTACCGAGGCTGGGAAATCTATGAAAAGGGCATTTACGACATATTGAAAAAAGTCCAAACAGACTATGATAATATTGAATGCTTTATTTCTGAAAATGGAATGGGCGTCGAAGGAGAAGAGCGGTTTAAGGATGAAGAAGGAATGATTCATGACGATTACCGCATTGACTTTATTTCTGAGCATCTCAAATGGGTGCATCAAGCCATTCAAGAAGGAAGCAATGTGAAAGGATATCATCTATGGACCTTTATGGACAACTGGTCCTGGTCGAATGCATATAAAAATCGTTATGGATTTGTCTCAGTTGATCTTCAAAAAGACGGGAAACGAACGATTAAGAAAAGCGGATACTGGTTTCAATCCGTTTCAAAGAATAACGGTTTTTAATCAAAATACTTGCTCTTTCCTTGAAAAGAGCAAGTATTTTTCTTATGTGACGGTAAGTGGATGAAACAAAAATGGCTGGCACCTTTTAAGCTCACATCCCTTAGTGTAAAATGAGAGGAAGGCTAAAAAACGCCATATTTCCTTCTAGAATAAAGCGCTATGAAAAAACAAGTCAGTTGGTGGTGTGAGATGAAGAAGTACGAACTCATTTCAGAAGAAATCAGAAAACGAATAGGAACAGCCTATTATCCAGAAGATCAACCCATTCCAGATGAAAACTCGCTTGCCGCCGAATTTCAATGCAGCAGAATGACAATGAAACGTGCGCTTGATCTTCTCGTTGCAGAAGGTCTGCTCTTTAGAAAAAGAGGCCACGGTACATTTATTGTAAAGGCAGCGCTCAATCAAGGGGCAATCAATGTATCAGGCCATGAAAATAAAGGGTTCACAAAGGTCATGGCGGATAAAAACGTCACGACTCAAATCATTCATTTTGATGTCCATTTTCCAAGCGAAGAGGTGGCAGCCCATCTATCTATTGACTCAACCACACCTGTTTATGATATCATCCGGCTCCGTCTTGTGGATGAAGAGCCTTACGTATTAGAAAAAACGTTTATGCCTGTCAATCTCATTAAGGGCATAGATGAAGAAGTTCTACTGGGTTCTATCTATGGCTACATTTCAAATGAGCTTCATTTAAAAATAGCAGGTGCGCACAAGAAAATTAGGGCGGCTAAATCAGATCAGCTGGATCAGCAGTATTTAGGGTGTGACCCAACAGATCCTGTGCTTGAAGTCGAGCAGGTTGCTTATTTAAACGCAGGGCAGCCGTTTGAATACTCATTTAGCCATCATCGCTATGATAAATTTGACTTTTCAACGGTTGAAATCACGAAAACAGGACGTTAAAAAAAGAGCAGAACCCCCAAGGGAGACTGCTCTTTTTTCATTTGATTTTATATATTCCACCAATGGTATCCATCTTTTTCTAGAAGCTCATCAGCTTCTTTCGGTCCCATAGAACCAGCAGGATAGTTTGGTTTTAATGTTTTGCTTTCTGCCCATATCTCAGAAATCGGATCAACGAAGTTCCAAGAAAGTGCCACCTCGTCCCAGTGAGCAAAGTTTGTTGCATCGCCTAGCAAGCAGTCATGAATCAGCTTTTCATATGCTTCTGGTGTATTCATGATGTCGTTATAGTTTGTTTGGTAGTCAAGCTTAATCGGTTTCGCATACGTGCCGCCATCGAGCTTGCGAGCATTCAGGTGAAGGGTGATGCCTTCATCTGGCTGAATATGAATGACGAGTAAGTTTGGATGCATGGCATTTCCGTTTCCATAGTATAGGTTCATTGGAATGTCTTTAAATTGAACTACGATTTGAGTAGATTTCTTTTCTAACCGTTTTCCTGTCCGAATGTAAAATGGCACCCCGGCCCATCTAAAGTTATCAATCAGCAGTTTCCCTGCCACAAATGTTTCTGTGTTTGAGTTCGGGTCAACATTTTGCTCTTTCAGATAAGAAGGAACCTCGCTGCCATCAATCGTACCAGTATCATACTGTCCGCGGACAAAGAATTGATCGACCTCATCTTTAGAAAAAGGACGAAGAGCGCGCAATACTTTCCGTTTTTCGCTGCGGATTTCCTCTGTATTGAGTTTAATTGGCGGCTCCATTGCTAAAAGGGCAACCATTTGAAGCATATGGTTTTGGACCATATCTCTTAGTGCACCAGAATTTTCGTAATATCGAGCCCGGTCTTCAACCCCTAAGGATTCACTGGATGTAATTTGAATGTTTGAGATATAGCGGTTTGTCCAAAGCGGTTCAAAGATAGCATTCGCAAAGCGGATGACCTCAATGTTTTGAACCATTTGTTTACCAAGGTAGTGGTCAATACGATAAATTTGATCTTCTGTGAATGCATCACGAATTTCTTCATTTAATGTTTTGGCACTTGGCAGATCATGCCCAAATGGCTTTTCAATGACAAGTCGTGACCAGCCGGTTGTTTCTGATACGCCCTCACTCTTTAGGAACTTCGCAATCGTTCCGAAGAATTCCGGTGCCATAGCTAAATAGAACATGCGGTTATTTGGAATACTGTACGTATCTTCAAGACCTGTTAGAAGCGTGTTAAGCGATTGATAGGAAGCAGGGCTTGATACGTCAAAATCGTGATAATAGAAATGTGAAATGAATTCTTCTGTTTTCGCTTCTGCATCATCAGAAGAAACAGATTCCTTTACCACAGCTCTGAGGTCCTCATGAGACCATGGACGGCGTCCAACTCCGACAACAGCGAATTGATCACCTAGCTTTCCGCTATGATAAAGTCTATGTATAGAAGGGTAGAGCTTGCGTTTGGCAAGGTCTCCTGTTGCGCCAAAAATGACAATGACTGCTTTAGGGTTGTTAGTTTCTGTATTCACGAGAAGTACCTCACTTTATTCGTAGCATTGTTGTAAAAACCGAGAATGTATGTACATTTTCTTTATTTTAAAGCTTCATTGTTCGTAAAGCAAACATTTGATTCGACTTTTTCTGCTCTCGTTTCACTTTTTTCAAAAATTCCGCTGAATTCACATTTACCTTGTCTTCATGTATTCTATATGAATGAAGATATTGTATACCGGCTTTAGGAGGAAAAGTAATGGAACTGCTCTTTTTAGGAACAGGTGCAGGCATTCCTGCAAAAACAAGAAACGTCACTTGCACAGCGCTAAAGCTTTTAGAAGAAAGAAATGCAGTGTGGCTTTTTGATTGCGGAGAAGCAACGCAGCACCAAATCTTACATACAACGATTAAACCGAGAAAGATCGAGAAAATATTTATCACACATATGCACGGTGATCATGTATATGGCCTTCCGGGACTCCTTGGCAGCAGATCCTTTCAAGGCGGGGAGGATGAATTGACGATCTATGGACCAAAGGGCATTAAGGCCTTTGTGAACGCAGCACTTTCAGCTACTCAAACGCATTTGACATATCCGTTGCATATCATAGAAATAGATGAAGGGGTCGTGTTTGAAGACGATACCTTTCAAGTAGAAGCAAGAAGAGTCTCTCACGGGATTCCAGCTTACGGCTATCGGGTTGTGGAAAAAGATATGCCTGGTTCATTAAAAGCCGAAGACCTAAAAGAAATCGGTGTAAAACCTGGACCTTTGTATCAGAAGTTGAAAAATGGGGAAACCGTGACACTCGAAGATGGAAGAACCATTGATGGAACCGATTATTTGGAACCCCCTAAAAAAGGGAGAATCGTTGCATTTTCAGGAGATACCCGTTTGTGCGAGAATATAACAAGGCTTGCCAAAAATGCGGATGTGTTAGTCCATGAAGCAACATTCGGTAAAGAAGATGCAGATTTAGCCTACAATTATTATCACAGTACAACAGAACAAGCAGCGAAAACAGCAGAGGAAGCAGGCGCAAAAAGGCTCATTTTGACCCATATAAGTGCACGTTACCAAGGAGAAGAGGCACTGAAACAACTGTTGAAAGAAGCCCGCGATATATTCCCGCTGACAGAAGCTGCACATGATTTCTCTTCTTTCCCCATTGAACGCACCCTGTAAAAATTGGATGAATCGTCAAAAAAAGTTGTGTGATTTTTTTGATATTTATGATGACGCTCTTTTTCAGGTAGTGGTAAAATGGTGAAGAAAAAACAAATGACGAATTAAACTATGAAGAATACGGGAGGCACAATCAAAGATGAGCGGTTTTACAGCATTAAGTGAAGCAGAATTGAATGACCTATATGTGGCACTACAAAATGAGTATGAAACTTACAAAAGTAAAAACTTGCACTTAGACATGTCTAGAGGGAAGCCTTCACCAAAACAGCTCGATTTGTCTATGGGCATGCTCGATGTTGTGACATCAAAGGATGCAATGACAGCTGAAGATGGCACAGATGTGCGAAACTATGGCGGCTTGACAGGCCTTCCTGAAACGAAGAAATTTTTTGCAGATGTACTCAATTTAAAGCCAGAACAAATCATCATCGGCGGTAATTCAAGCCTGAATATGATGCATGATACCATTGCACGTGCGATGACTCACGGCGTATGTGACAGCAAAACACCTTGGGGAGAGCTGCCAAAGGTAAAATTCCTTGCACCAAGCCCAGGGTATGATCGTCATTTTGCCATTTGTGAGCTATTTAACATAGAGATGATCACGGTCGATATGAAGGCTGATGGACCTGATATGGATCAGGTAGAAAAATTGGTCGCAGAAGATGAAGCGATTAAAGGCATTTGGTGTGTACCTAAATATAGCAATCCAGACGGTATTACGTATTCAGATGAAGTCGTTGACCGCCTAGCTTCAATGAAAACAAAAGCAGACGACTTCCGCATTTTTTGGGATGATGCATATGCAGTCCACCATCTAACGGATACACCTGATACGTTAAAAGATATTTTTCAAGCAATTGAAGAGGCAGGATACCCGAACCGTGTGTTTATGTTTGCGTCTACGTCTAAAATTACATTCCCAGGCTCAGGTGTTGCACTGATGGCGTCTAGCCCTGACAATGTAAGCTTCACTCAAAAGCAATTATCGATTCAAACGATCGGACCAGACAAAATTAATCAACTAAGACATCTTCGTTTCTTCCAAAATCCAGAAGGTTTGAAGGAACATATGAAAAAGCATGCAGCTATCATTAAGCCAAAATTTGACCTCGTTCTTTCCATTCTTGACGAAAAACTTGGCGGAAAAGATATCGCTGAATGGCACAAGCCAAATGGCGGATATTTCATTAGTTTAAATACACTTGATCATTGTGCAAAAGCTGTTGTGCAAAAAGCAAAAGAAGCAGGTGTCACAATGACAGGTGCAGGTGCAACATACCCATATGGAAAAGATCCGCTTGATCGTAACATTCGCATTGCACCAACATTCCCGACTCTTGAAGAACTAGAGCAAGCGATTGACATCTTTACATTATGTGTTCAGCTTGTCAGTATTGAAAAGCTGCTTTCAGAAAAAAGTCAATCTGCTCCAACGGCATAAATAAAAGAAACTCCTTGACTCATAACGGGTCAAGGAGTTTTTTATTTTAATTAGCAGTTTGATAATAGGAGACAGGTTGTTTGGCTGCGCACCATACATCATAGATAGCAAGCTGTACAATATGCGGTTCATCATGATGAATATAGTGCGAGCTGTTTTGCGCCTGAATCCATCCGCTTTGGGATGACAAAGACAGCATACGTTTATGAAGTCTGAGCCAAGCTTCATGAGCTGGATGAAACAATCGGCTCTTACCTGATGAAATGACAAGAAGCGGCATCATTCCATAATGGGTTTGCTCCTCTTTGATTGTGCTTAGCATTTGCTGAAAGTCCTCATGCGTACATTCTGCTGTAAACTGCGCCATATATGAAGTGCGTTCTTCCTTTGATAAAAGCGGCAGGATCACCTGCTCTTGCTCCTCACTTGCCGGGTCTAACAGCACCATACCAATGACATCATCTCCTCTGCGGCTTGCCCATAACCGGCTGACAAGAGAGCCAAATGAGTGAGCGACAATAAGAAATGGCGGCTGAATATTGGCTTCTTTCAGCAGTGCATCTAAATCATCAGCGAGGTCATGCAAGGTTCTTCCTTCACCGCTCTCACTGCTCTTTCCATTTCCTAAACGGTCGTATAAGAAAACCCCAAGTTCTGGGTCAATATCACGTGCCATATTCGACCACGTATCACTAGAAATGCCGTAGCCTGCTTCAAAGATAATCGTGGCTTGCCTTTTGCCTTGACGATGTTTTGTATAAAAGTGGTGTCCATCTATATGATACATTTTTTCAATCATTGCCGAATTCATTCTTCCATCTCCTCTAAGTGGTTCTTTAGCTAAAAGACGGCACAAAAGGCAGATATGTTTCTCTTAAAAACAAAAAAGATGCCTATTTCGAAAAATAGACACCTTTTTCCTAAGAGCTTTTACCAAGCGCGATCATATTGACGCGGGCTTTCGATGGATGTACGGAGCTCTTGAGCAGCTGTTTTCGGGAAGTATGGATCCCGTAAAAATTCTCTGCCGATAAAGATCAAATCCGCACGCTGATTTTGTAAAATCTCCTCTGCCTGTACACCAGATGTAATCAGACCGACAGCTGCTGTTTGAATGCCAGCTCCTTCTTTTATTTTCTCTGCAAATGTTACTTGGTAGCCGGGGAATGTGTTGATTTTCGCCTGCACGACAGCACCTGAGCTGACATCAATTAAGTCGACACCTTGCTCTTTGAGCCAAGTGGCAATCCCAATATAATCTGCAATATCAAGTCCTTTTGTCGTGTAATCAGAAGCCGACACACGGACAAATAAAGGTCCGTCCCATACGGCGTTGACTGCGTCTACGACTTCTCTTAAGAAACGATAACGGTTCTCTGGTGAACCGCCATAGTCGTCTGTTCGGTGGTTCGCCAGCGGTGAAAGAAATTCATTGATCAAATAGCCATGTGCACCATGAATTTCAATGATGTCAAAACCCGCTTTTTTTGCCCGTACAGCTGCATCCTGAAACGCCTGAACGGTATCTTTGATTTGATCAACAGACATCTCGACAGGGGTTTTAGATGTTTCATCAAATGGGATGCTTGATGGTGCAAGAATGTCTCCATCAAGTTCAGCCTTACGTCCTGCATGGGCTAGCTGGATGGCTGTCTTCGTTCCGTATGCTTTGATTTGTTCGTTTAATGAAGCGAATCCTTCAATGTGCTCATCGCTCCAAATACCGAGGTCTTGATCACTAATTCTTCCTTCAGGAGATACAGCACTTGCTTCCACCATGATGAGACCAGCCTGACCTTGTGCACGGGAAATATAATGTGTGAAGTGGAAAGGCTGTAATTTCCCATCACGGTCATAGGATGAATACATACACATCGGGGACATCACGATGCGGTTTTTCAGTGTAACACCTTTTAATGTCCAAGGTGAAAAGAGTTTTGTTTCCAAATACCTTCGCCTCCTCATGGAATTGTATAGCCGATTATAACAGCCATTCAAACTTTCGTCATAAAAGGTGCTCAAAGAATATAGCTTTTATACGCGTTTTTGTATAATGGAGAGATAGAGACATCAAAGGGGGAGAACGGATGAAATGGCAAACAGAGAGTGAACTAAGGGAGCTCCTGACAGCTCTTATGCAGTATGAAAGCATATCAGGTACAACAGGAGAAGTCGCGTTAGCGGAATATTTATATTATTTGTTAAGGGAGCGGCCTTATTTTGAGCAGAACCCTCATCATTTGGCTTTGCATCCGATGAAAGATGGCCGGTATTATTTAACGGCACTTGTGAAGCGCAGTACGCTGCGGCGTACCGTGCTGCTTCTTAGTCACTTTGATGTAGTCGATACAGAAGATTACGGCGAATTTCAAAACATGGCATGCAAGCCTGAAGAGTTAATGGCTTCCTTTTCACAAAAAAGGGAGCTTCTTCCAAAGAAGGCAAGAGAGGACCTTGCTTCAGGCGACTGGCTGTTTGGAAGAGGGGCCATGGATATGAAAGCAGGTCTCACCGTGCAGCTTTCTATGCTGGAAAGGGCGATGACAGAAACATTTGATGGAAATGTCCTGCTCGTCACAGTTCCTGATGAGGAAGTGAATTCACAAGGAATGCTTGAGGCAGTGCCGAAATTAAAAGAGCTTAAAGAAAAACATGATCTTGACTATAGCGCGTGTTTAAACAGTGAGCCGATGTTTGAAAAGTATCCAGGGGATGAACATCATTATATGTATACAGGCAGTATTGGAAAGGTATTAGCCGGATTTTTCTGTAAAGGGATTGAAACACATGTAGGAGAGCCTTTCTCAGGCTTAAATGCGAATTTTATGGTATCTGAACTAAACAGGCTGTTAGAGCTCAATAGTGATTATTGTGAGGAAGTAGATGGTGAAGTAACGCCGCCTCCAACGAATTTAATGCAAAAGGACTTGAAAGAAGCCTATTCCGTTCAAACACCTCACACAGCCGTATCTTTATTTAATGTGCTCATGATGAAACGTTCAAGTGAAGAACTGCACGGACTTCTCTATGAAACTGCGAAACAAGCAGCAGACCAAATCGAGGCCAATCTTCAGCAGAAAACAGCTGACTTTCAACGCTTTAAACACTTTACTCCAATTGACACTCAGGTGACGGTTCTTACGTATCACGAGCTGTATCAAAAAGCCGCAGAACGCTCTGGAGAACAGGAAGTCGAGCGCATTGTCAATTATGCATTCGCCAACCGAGGTGAACTTGGAGATCGTGATTTTTCAACGAAAATTGTCTCGGAGCTGACGACACTATGTAAGGAAGAAGGACCGCTGATTGTTCTATTTTATAGTCCGCCATTTTACCCTTCGGTGTCCTCAACAGAAGATACGCATATTCAGAAGACATTCAAGAAGATTCAAAAAGAGGCAAAAGAGGTATATGGACTTGAAGTAGAGGAAGTGAAATATTTCCCGGGATTGTCTGATTTAAGTTACTTACAGCTCGAAAAGCAGGAAGTAGGTCATTATACAACCAATATGCCGCTTTACCAAAAAGGCTATTCTTTACCGCAAGGAGAAAAGGAAGCCCTTTACGTTCCAGTCATCAACGTAGGTCCACTAGGAAAGGACCCGCACAAATGGACAGAGCGGCTACACGTCCCGTTCTCTTTTGGCATTTTGCCAGAATTATTAGAATCAACGATTCATGCTTTATTAGAGAAAAGTAAGTAGATGTAATGAAGAGCCCTATCTTAATGATAGGGCTTTTGGTTGTGAATGTTCAGTCTATATTTTCATGGTTATACCAAAAGTTTCATACGTAAATTGTATATAAAACAATAGTCCTTACAAAAAATAGTGAAAATGATTGAAATATTCAGAAAAGTCTATTATAATCAATTATGTAATTAAGTTACAATTTATCTAATTAAAAGGAGGTGATGAAAATGAAGCGTAACGAGTGGATTGCAATCTAATGAATGGAATCAATACTTACTGAAAAGAGTGTTTCGCAGAGAAGTGATTTTCTTAGCTTCTCTGTGAATTTGTATGTGGGATAAAAATAGACGAGAGTTGGGTGAGAGAATTGTCAAATATGAAAAGTTATTATGATGAGCATCCGTCTTTATGGAATTTTCTTTATCCTTTTTTTGGCCAAGCGAGCCAAGAAGGAGCACAATCTCGTGTGACAGAATTCATTCAGAAAGAACGAACATTTCAAAAAGGGAAAAACGCTTTATATTTACATATCCCTTTCTGCGATACGATCTGTTCGTTTTGTCCTTTTATTAAATCTACGAAATATGAGCCCATTATCGGAAAGTATATAGATGCTTTAATCAATGAGATGCGTATCTTATCCCAATCCCCTAATATCCAAAAAATGACGTTTGATGTGGTGTTCGTTGGTGGAGGTACTCCTTCCATAATGCCCCCAGAACTAATCTATCGACTTTCGACCGCTATAAAAGAAAATTTCTCATTATCTGCTGATTAT
This sequence comes from Bacillus sp. FSL P2-0069, assembly GCF_038593315.1. Taxonomy (NCBI): domain Bacteria; kingdom Bacillati; phylum Bacillota; class Bacilli; order Caryophanales; family Bacillaceae; genus Bacillus; species Bacillus sp. FSL P2-0069. The sequence goes on along the minus strand of NZ_CP151984.1, from coordinate 2,121,792 downwards.
GAATGGACATTTGAATGTGAAGCAAAAACAGCTACACCAGAAAGAGTGGCTGCTATGGCTGAAGGTGGAGCCAACAGAGGGAGCTTTGGTGTCCAAACATTAAATGAACACTATCGGAAAATGTTCAACTTAACGGCTAGTTTTGATCAAATCTCTCAGACTGTAGGCTTAATGAAACGTCATTTCCAATCTTATAACATTGATTTGCTTTATCAGCTGCCTGGACAAACGAAAGAAGAGATGATAGAGGACATAAATGGAGTGATGTCATTAGGAAGCACAAGTATTGATACGTATCCACTAGAATATATTGCTTGTTCGAAGGGATGGTTATCAAAAATTAACAAAGGCAAGGTGCCAATGCCGCCAAATCCTAAAGAAAAATTTGAGTTTAGTGATACATTATATCGTCATTTAAAAAAGAATGGCTGGCATCAAAATTATGTGTATACGTTTATGGCTCCAGAGCATCAGAATAAACGTTTTCAATATGGCGAAGTGATTTACGGGGGATATGAAGATCAATATATTGGTTTGGGAACAGGAGCGATCTCCTACATGCAAGGCATGATATGGTCAAATGAAGGAAATACGCAAAAGTATATCGAAAGCCTGACGAATCAAGAATTACCTATTGTTAAATCTAGAGAATATCATGCTTTTGATAGAAGACTCGTCTTCTTCCCTAAAACAATGAAAATAGAAAAAACGCATCTCAATCGAATGCCAAAGCGTGAGGAAATCTATCGTAAACTACAACTGCTCATAATGAAAGGAGTAGTTGAAGAAGCGGAGCAATATTTTGTAATCAAAGAAGAAGCGAAGCCATGGTATCCGGCGATCTTAGTTGATCTTATACCAGAAAAAGAGAGAGAAAATTATGATCAAGCCGTGGAGTTTATGCAAAAAGAGTTAGGCTGGTACGAGTCGACTGAGGTGCTCCTCTAATGGTTTCAAAGAAAGAAACGACATCTCTTTTCAAAGATCAAAATTTTGTCTGTTTCTTTATTGGGCAAAACTTATCTGCTTTTGGAGATTGGTTTAGAACGATAGCGACGATTGGTTTAATTTATGAGCTTACTGGGAAAGCGACCCATCTAAGCATTCTATTTATTTGTTCCATGCTCCCTCTCATTTTAACATCTATGCTTTTGAGCCCAATTATAGATAAGTTTTCTTACAAAAAAGTTGTGATATTCGCAGATGTGGCACGTTTTATCATTGGACTGGGGTTTGTTTTAGTTGTCACAATGAATGTTACACCGTTTATCCTTTATTTATTATTAGCGTTAAATGGTGCTTTCTCTGGTATATATCTGCCTGCTCGTTCATCTATGATACCTGAAATCCTTGATAAGGAGCAGCTTTCTAAGGGGAATAGTATACTGGCCACATCTTTTAGCGCATCGATGCTCATTGCGACAGGATTAGGCGGGTTGGTGACAGAAATTTGGTCAATTTCCACAATTTATTTAGTAGATGCGCTGACATTTTTATTATCAGCTATGCTGTTAATTCCAATTAAAGCGAAAGAAGCATCTGAAAAAAAAGAGTATGTGTCATATGTTCAAAGTTTTAAAGAAGGAATTAAAGAAATCAAGGGATCACCCAAAATTCAAAGCGCCATATGGATATTGATGTCAAGAGAGTTTGCTTTAAGCATCGTTTATGTTTTATTTAGTCTGTATATTTTAGAAGTGGCAAGAGAAGGGAATTTTGGCTTGGGGCTTGGTCATACAATTAGTGGACTAGGGCAAATTATCGGTGGATTTACACTTGCAGCGTACTTCAAAAAAGTGAAATTCTCCTTTCAATTTTATAAAAGGTGGTCTACATTAGCGGTTATATTGCTTGCGATATTACATGCATTGTCGTATCAACAAACGACTTTTATTGGATTTTTGATTGTTGTTTTATTAGCCAATCTATTATATAGCCCAATCGAAGTTTTGTATTCTACTAATATTATGACATATGCAAGCAGTCATTTAAGAGCCCGTGTGTTTTCAGCAGGTCTTGCATTATCACGCATATTTTATATTAGTGGGTTTATCCTCATGGCATTTATCGGAGATTTGATTCCTATACATGTCATCGCTATAGGGATGGCAGGGCTTGTGATAGTAGCAGGTTTGATGAACAGCTTACTGCTACTAAAAGGAAAGCATCAAGATAAATCAAAAGTAGAAATGCATTCACTGTAAAGGAGACGTTGATTGCGTAATGGAAACTGGGAAATTAACAAAAACAGACATCATCACATCGCTTCAGGAAAGTATGAGTGAACTAGAGAAGATAGTGAAGGCTTGTGATGATTACACACTGGATCAATCTTTGGGGGAGGGGAAGTGGTCAATTAAGCAGCTCGCCGGGCATTTGTATGACACAGAAGAAGTCTGGTCAGAGCGGATAGAGCAAGCGATATCAGATGATCACACGCCCTTTCAATCGTATGATCCTGAAATATACGTGAAAGAAAGAGCGTATGAATGGTATAACGCTGACGATATCAAAGCATTGATCAAACGGATGAAAGAGAGAAGAAACAACACGCTTCGGCTATTAGAAAAAGATATTTGGGAACAATCAGGCCTGCATCCGGAAGAAGGAGTGATGACCGTTCAAATATTAGCTGAAACCATCGCTTTACATGAACAACATCATCTGGATCAAATCAAAGCCATCATGTCAATGAGTGAATCATCTACATGAGGAGGTGCTAAAGTGAAGCATCAAGAATTATTAGTTGATGTGAATTTTTATCAGGCATGTGATTCTTTATTAGAACAAGCCATTTCTAGTAAAGAACAGAAAGAACCGAAGTGTGAATCACGCAATTCACACCCAGTGGCCAGCGAGAAAAAATAGAGGGTCATATGTGAAAAAGCACCTGTCATCAAAACAGGTGCTTTTCAATTTCATTTATACGTGCTTGCTGAAAACATTTCGTTTAATTCTGCTGCGCGTTTAGTGGCTGTTTTGACACAATCGACAACGGCTTCTTCAAATTGATAGGCAGCCAGTGTGTTCAGGCCGGCTTCTGTTGTACCGCCTTCACTTGTAATTTCTTTGCGCAGTTGGGCAGGCTCTTTTCCGCTGTCTTGAAGCATATTGGCGGCGCCTGCAATCATTTGGCAAATGAGTAATTTCGCAGTTGCTTGGTCCATTCCAAGTTCCGAAGCTCCTCGCTCCATTCCTTCAATCAAATGATAAATGAAGGCTGGGCCGCTGCCTGCGATGGCTGTCACAGCATTTAGCTGCGATTCATCTAATACTGTGACATGCCCGATTGTTTCAAACAGCTCGACGGCTTTTTTCTTTTGCCCCTCTGTCACTTCATGACTTACGGCAATACCTGTTGCTGACTGCTGAATCGCCGCTGATGTATTTGGCATCGCACGAACGACTGCTGTCTTTCCGCCAGCATAGTGTTGAATCGTTTCAATGGAAATACCAGCTAAAATAGAAATGATCAGCTGTCCATGTAAATGAGGCTGAACTTCAGAAATTCCGCTTTCTGCATCCTTCGGTTTTAAGGCAAAAACGAGAATATCCGCTTCTTCATAAATAAAGGACCGAGCGAAATCCGTTTTGACCCCATAACGTACCTGTAATTCTTCTAATCGTTTTTCATTCGTTTTGTTTGTAACAATGATATCTTCATTCGACATCATTCCGCTTTTTAATAAACCTTTGATCATAGACTCTGCCATTGAGCCTGCACCGATAAATCCAATTTTACTCATAAGCTGCTCCTCCTTGTAGAAAATAAAAAAACCTCTCGCCTGAAAAGGACGAAAGGTTTTTCGCGGTACCACCCTCAATTAGCATGCAAACCTGCATACTCAGCTCTAGTCCCTTAACGCGGGAAACGTTTAGGTTTGCCTAACAGCTCAAAGGGCAGGTTCAGCAAATAAGAGGATGGTGAAGTCTTTCAGCCGGCGGACCTCACTCTCTTGCATCGTTATTTTGCTTACTAATCCTTATCATCGCGCATCATATATTTGTTGTTCATTATGCAACGATGGACAAGTTTATGTCAATAGGGCAGTTTAAAAAATTGCCCATCTAAACCGCATGACAGTCTGCCTTTTGCAAGATACAATGAAGTATGAAGGCTTAAGTACCCACAATCATGAGTCAAAAAGCAGGAGATGACGTATAAAAGTGAAAGAAAACATCATTCAATTATCCATCCCGACGCCGTTTGCTGTTGGGGATGTGTATGCATATGTATTAAAAGGAGAGGCCGTAACCTTAGTAGATTGCGGGCCGATGACAGAAGAGGCAGAGCATGCTTTTGTCACGCAATTAAAAGAACATCGTTTATCGATAGACGATATTGATCAGGTGGTGCTGACCCATCATCATGCAGATCATGTTGGTCTGTTAAATCTGATGAAACCTCATGTCCGTGTGATCGGACACCAGCTAAATGAGCCGTATATTAGTCAGGATCCAGTGTTTAAGCAGCGCCAAGTGGACTTTATGATTCCTTTTTTTCAGCAGTTAGGTGTCCCGCTTCGGCAAAATGAGTGTGAAAAAATGGTGAAGCAATCTTATACATATTCTTGTACTTCACATGTAGATGAGATCATAAAAGAAGGTGATCGTTTAAGCGGGCATGAACACTTCTTTGTGATGGAAACACCCGGACACGCACAATCTCATCTCTCTTTTTTAGATGAAAGAACGGGGAATTTTATTGGCGGCGACCTGCTTTTGACGACCATTTCTTCAAATCCGTTAATGGAAGCACCGTATGAGGGCGAGGAACGTCAAAAATCACTGCTTCAATATAAAGCATCACTCAATCGGTTATTGCGTCTGCCAATCAAGACGATTTATCCAGGACACGGTCAGCTTATCACGTCCCACCATGAATTGATTGAAGAAAGATTTAAAAAACAAGAGAAACGAGCAAATACGATGTATCAGCTGCTTAAACAAAAAGAAATGACGGCCTTTCATCTTTGCCGCAAGCTATTTCCTGTGATGTATGAAGAGGCCTTGTTTTTAACGATGTCTGAGACAGTCGGGCAGCTGGATGTGCTCTTAGAGGCTGGGCGAATTGAAGAAATGCAAAAAGACGGAATCGTCTATTACAGAGCAAACTAAGGAGTGAGACACATGGGGCGATTGACAGGAAAAAGGATTTGGATTACTGGCGCATCTGGGGGCATTGGTGAAAAAATGGCGTGCTTGGCAGCAGAAGAAGGCGCAGAGGTCATTATTTCAGCAAGACGAGTGGAAAAGCTTACTAGTGTGAAAGAAAAAATTATGAGTGCTGGCGGGGTGTGTCACATCACTCAGCTTGATGTCAGCCAGCTTGAGGACATTGATCGCGCGTATGAAGAAGTGGGGCCGGTCGATATTTTGGTCAACAATGCCGGCTTTGGCGTATTCGATCTCGTCGAAGATGCCTCCATAGAGGAAATGGTGTCGATGTTTGAGGTGAATGTGTTTGGCTTAATCGCCTGCACGAAAAAGGTCATCCCTGAGATGAAACAAAGAGGGCAGGGACATATTATCAATATCGCATCCCAGGCAGGAAAGATTGCGACACCCAAATCAGCGATTTATTCCGCATCAAAGCATGCCGTTCTTGGATTTTCAAACAGCCTCCGAATGGAGCTGGCAGACTCAGGCATTCACTTGACGACGGTCAACCCAGGACCAATTGCCACAGACTTCTTTACCATCGCTGACCGCAGCGGTGAATATGTGAAGAACGTTGATTTTATGATGCTGAGTGCGGACAAGGTGGCAGGGAAGGTCGTATCTGCCATGATGACGAAAAAGAGAGAGATTAATCTGCCCGGCTGGATGAATGCTGGCAGCAAATTGTATCAGTTATTCCCATTTTTATTTGAAAAAGCAGCACGAAAAGCGATGATGAAAAAATAATAAAAAAGAAACCGGTTTTGAACTGGTTTCTTTTTTTGAGGTATGGCTTCATTGTGACACTTTCTATATCCGTCTTGCCGCTTGCTGAAGCGGGTCCCATACACTGTTAAACGGCGGTGCATAGCTAATATCTAAATCTTCAAGATCTGTTATGGTCAGCTCTTGGTAAAGGGCAGCCGCCACGATATCGATCCGTTTATCTACACCGTTTCTGCCGATGATTTGGGCACCAAGCAAGGTATGGTCATCGCTTCTGTAAATCAGTTTCACTTTCATTTTCTGCGCTTCTGGGTAATACTTCGCGTGATCTGTACTATCAATGGTGATGACGGAGAAAGGAATGTCCGCCTCTTTTGCTTCTTTTTCTGATAAGCCTGTTCGTCCCGCTGTCACGTCCATAAATTTCATGACGGCTGTTCCAGTCACGCCTTGAAACGCCCGGTTTGTCCCTGTCATATGAAAGCCTGCGATTCTCCCTTGTTTATTCGCAGTTGTGCCGAGCGGAATATAATCCAGTGATTTTTTGATGCGGTGATAGGTTGCAGCGCAATCACCGGCAGCATAAATGTCTTTTATATTGGTTTGCATGTATTCATTTACTGCAATAGCGCCATTTTGAAGACGCTTGATTCCGGTATTATGTAAAAAGGAGGTTTGCGGAGTGACACCGATGGCCATGATGACCATATCTGTTTGAATGGTTTGTTTGTCTGTGATAACAGCTGTGACATGTGACTTGCCTTCTAATTGCTGTACCGTTTCTCCAAGCGATACGTGAATGCCCTTGGCGTCAGCCTCTTCTTTAAGGTATTTTGCCATATCGGAGTCAAAGCCCGGGCCGAGTGCTGCTCCCCGCTGAATGATATGTACGTTTTTTCCGAGCGCTTTTAAATTTTCAGCCATTTCAAGGCCGATATATCCACCGCCAATGATCGTGACATGTGTGATGTCCTTTTTTAAATGGTCTAAAATGGACAGCGCATGCGGGATGGTTTTTAATACGTGTACGCCTTCTAATGGCTGGCTGTCTAAATCCAGTGTGACAGGGCTTGCTCCTGTCGCAATTAAGAGGCGGTCGTAGCTTTCTGTAAAGGGTTCTTTTGTTTTCGTATGATGACCCGACACTGTTTTTTGCTCTGGGTCAATGGAGGTCACTTCGTGTAAGCATCTGGCGTCAATTCCATATTTCTCACGAAAGGTTTCAGCACTGCGTGCGATCAGCTTTCTGTGATCATCAATGAGACCGCCGATCAAGTAGGGGAGTCCGCACTGTCCATATGAGAAAATCTCTCCTTTTTCAAAAGCAACAATGTATGCATTTGGATCCTCTCTATATATTTGCATAGCGCAGCTCATTCCAGCTGCATCTCCGCCAATCATCACATATTTCATTTAGTGTGCTCCCTTCTATCTATGGTACTGAATACTCTTATTTACCCTCATATTCCTTTTTTTAATGCTTTTTTTTCGCAAAACAAGCAAACTTTCGTTGAAAAATAAAGACAGCGCCTTCATTTTAAGCTACAATCGGATTATCGTCTTTTTGGGTTACGAGTTTAGTGAAGATTGGTGGGAAAGACTTTGAGTGACACGCGACTAGATTTTAATACGCTATACACGCGCCATACGAGAGAGGCCTGGGCAGCTCTTGGAGAATATATGCCGGTATCTGTTTCAGAAGAGGAAGCAAGAGCGCTGCAAGGGTTAAATGACTATTTATCGCTTGAAGAAGTTCGAGATATTTACATACCGCTTATTCGTTTTCTGACATTACATGTCTTTGCAGAAAAACAAAAAAACCAGCATGTGAATGCCTTTTTAAACTACCCGCATCATGCCAAAATTCCCTTTTTAATTGGGATTGCTGGAAGTGTAGCTGTCGGGAAAAGCACAACGGCTCGTATCATTGAAACGCTTTTATCTAGGCTTGGAGATGGGCTGAAGGTGAGTCTTGTGACAACAGATGGCTTTTTATATCCTCAAAAAGAATTAAAGGATCGAGGGCTGATGGAAAAGAAAGGCTTCCCGGAAAGCTATGATGTCAAAGCCCTGCTGTCTTTTTTGAATGAATTAAAATCAGGTAAACAAACTGTGCATGCCCCGGTATATTCGCATCTGACCTATGACCGGCTTGAAGGGGTGTATGAAACAGTAGAGGATGCGGATATTGTCATTATTGAAGGAATCAATGTGCTCCAATCACCAGCGCTGGATGATCTGAAGGATGAACCGCGTGTGTTTGTATCAGATTTCTTTGATTTTTCGATTTATGTAGACGCCGCTGAAACGCAAATTCAATCATGGTATAAAGAACGATTTCGTTTGCTCAGGGAAACAGCCTTCCAAGACCCTGAATCCTTCTTTCATCAATATAAAGATTTGACGGATGAAGAGGCAGATCAAATGGCAAGCACCATTTGGAATACCGTGAACCGCCCAAATTTATATCAAAATATTTTACCGACAAAATATCGGGCTGATCTCATTTTGAAAAAAGGGGATCAGCACAAGGTGGAAGAGATCGCCATCCGCCGGGTATAAAGAAAAAACCGCTCAAACGAAAGAGCGGTTTTTTTAATGATCTCCACTTACTTTAACAGCTATGGCTGCTGCCGATCGCTTTTTTAGACGGTAATATCCAATGAGTAAAAATGGAACGCCTGCGATGGTGATCATTGACAAGACCGTAAAAATGGAGAGGGGATGGGCTGCGCCAAAATAGTCAATGCACAGTCCGCCGACAAATGGTCCGATGACGCTGCCGAGCTGAGAAAATCCCATCGCCCCAAAGTACGATCCCTTCACTTCAGGCTTTGCAATATTGTCTACAAAAAGATCCATCATCGCAAACAGCAGAACCTCCCCAATCGTAAACACGACAATGATGAAAGCAAGCATGCCGAGACTCTGTGAAAAAGCAATGGCAAACAAACTGCCGGCAAGAAGAATATTCCCGGTGGTCAGCGACAAAATGGTGGAGTAGCGCTTCGCAATCATGATGAGCGGATATTGTACAACAATGACAACCACTGCATTTAAAGATAAAAGATATCCAAACAGTTTAGGACCATCCTCAATCATAGGTGACGCTGATAAGTATTGAGGCAGCGTTGAGCTTAAATGCGAATACCCGAACGAACATAAGGTAACGCCGATGAGGATGATGCTAAAGACCGTATCTTTTTGGATAATGGAAAGGGCTTTTTTGACGCTGATTTGTTTCGTACTTTCTGGAGCAGCAACTGGATGCTTCTGAAATTGCCAGGCCAGTGTTAATCCATATAACAAATAAATGAAGGCAGCGACAAGAAATGGAAATGTTGTTTTCGATGATCCTAGATATAAGCCAAGCAGCGGGCCGAAGATCACCCCGATATTAATGGCCGTATACCGTAAATTAAAAACAAACAACCGAATACTTGATGGGGTGACATCGGATAAGAGTGCCTTAGACGTCGGTTCAAACAGTGCCCGGCACAGTCCATTTAAAGCGTTCATGAGAAAGAAGACCCAAATGGCATCTGCAAACGCAAAGCCAACAAAGACAAGTGTCCAGCCGAAGATGGATAGAAGCATGACCTTTTTCCTGCCGATTCGGTCAGAAACATAGCCGCCGTAAAAACTCGCCACGATCCCAATAAGGGAGCTGACGGCAATGATTAACCCAGCTGAAGAAGCTGAAGCCCCTTTGACTTGTGTCAAATAAACGGCCAAAAAAGGAATGCTCATGGACGTCGCCATTCGGCCGAATATGGTGCCGATGATGATCGTCCAACTAAGTGGATGTAAAGTACGTAAGTTATTTTTCATGCTGTTTCTCCCCTGAGTGTTAAGATGTTCCAATCATACATGAAAAATTGTGCAAATTAAATACACAATTTGATGGAGGAGACATCCGCCATAGGACAGAGGAGCCCCAAATAGCTCGCAAATTTGGAGAGCATGTTTTTTTCTGCCGATGCTTCTATGTCTTTTAGATCTTCTGATTCGTATGGTCACTTAAAGACCATTTAATCAAGATCAATCGCGACAATTTGCTGCAAGGACAGGTGGAGAACATCTTCATCATTGACGATTTTTATGCGCTGGGTTTCATAATGAATGGTTTTCACCCAGCCCCAAAACTGCTGTTTCATACCTGCTGCGGCATATGTCACGCAAATCGCTTGGTCCTCTGTAATCGACTGTGTGATCAAAAAATTCATTTCCTCTAGCTGATCAGTACTCAGCGGAGGAGGCGTGTATTCTTTTTTCTTCCGTTTTTGAGCAAGCAGCTGTTCACGGTGCTCTGGGAGCATCATTCGGCTTGATTCCCACATGAGGTTGTATCCAGGTGTTAATTTATTGGGATTCATGGCTGTTCGCCTCCGTTATTTGTAATGTCCACCAATTTTTTCGGCGCGGTGATACGCCTGCCCTGCGCTTGTTAGTGACGAGGCGTGCAAGAGTGCAGCAGGTCCATACTTCATATGGATCGCATCAAATACTTTGCTGAGTCTGTCTTTTTTAAAATGGTGATCAAATAAACTCAGCTGATATTGGCTGTCAGGCTGCAGCTGCGAGAGAGTAATACCTACACTGCGAATGGGCTGGCCGTCCCAGTGCTGCTGGCATAGCTGAATAGCTGCTTCTGCAATATCTGTCCCATACTGTGTGGGTGAATGGAGCTTGATTTGTCTATGAAATCCAGTCGGATGAGAAAAATCAGCACCTCTTACGCCAACAGACACCGTTTGCCCAACATAATGCTTAAAGCGCGCACGTCTTGCCACTTCTTCACTCAATTCAAGAAGGGCGACTTTGATGTCCTCAAAGGACGCATAATCATGGGGAAGGGTCATATGATGCCCAACCGCTTTTTGCTGATCATGTGTGTGAAGAGTGACCGGGGAAGGGTCGTGGCCTAAAGCAGTTCGCTGCAGAAGCTCCCCGTTGATTCCCCAGCGTTTTTTTAGCCGGTCTAACGGATAAGCAGCAAGTGTCCCGATGGTACTGATGCCCATTCGTTTTAAGTGGTGCTCCATCCGTTTGCCGACACCAAATAATTTTCCAATCGGAAGCGGCCATAAATCAGCCGCAACCCGGTCTGCACGAAGTTCATAGATGCCAGATGTGTTTTTTTTAGCAAAATGGTCACAGGCCATTTTAGCGAGCACTTTATTAGGACCAATACCAACACGTGCGTAAATGCCCGTCTGGTTCATAATGGTCGTTTGTATATTTTGAGCGATCTCGCGGGGTGAACCGAGTAGTGTCACACTCCCCGTAATATCGAGAAACTGTTCATCAATTGAATAGGGTTCGACAAGATCTGTGTATTGTTCAAGCAGTTCTGTCATCATGACAGAGACATCAAGGTAGCGCTGCATACGTGGACGTACAACGACGGCTTCAGGGCATTTCTCCTTTGCTTCCCATAATCTTGATGCATTTTGTACGCCCCGTTTTTTAGCGAGCGGGCAGGCCGCAAGTACGACCCCGCTCCGCCGCTCGGGATCTCCTGAAACGATGAGCGGCACATCCTTCAAATGGGGAGCCTCCACTTTTTCGACTGACGCATAAAACGACTGCATATCCACAAGCAGAATGGCTCGTTCATTCATGATTTTCACCTCTTAGAACGTATGTTCTGTATACATTTTAACCGCCAGAAGGTGAAATTGATACTGGTAAATCATTCAAAGAGAAGAGTGTAAATCCATACAAAAAAGACGAAGTGTCTCCACTTCGTCTCATCTGGGTAAAATGAGTCATTTTAAGCATGTGCCAAGTTGTTGGATGTTTGGAGCGGCTCAGAACGCAAACGATAGGCCGTTAGTTTTTTCTTAGGCTTATGGGTAAACTGCCGCACCACATCCACGTGGTCATCGTAATGATACAGATAAAGGGTTACATCATGCTTGCCAAGCTTTGTTTGCATGGTAAGCGGCGCCGGCCCTTCCTGTGGATGAAGAAAACGCTCTTCGTCACCAGGATAAATATAATAGCGTTCAATAAAGATCGCATCATTAAAATGTTGAATAATTTCGGATGTTTGCTGATCATCGAGTGGACGTCCTTGAAACGTCATCGTTGTTTGATCACTTGTTACTTTTGCATGCACCGCATAACGACTAAAAAGGCGTTCAACAACACCCGAAGGCAGCGAAGTGACAAGCAGCTTTAAAAGACTAAACACAACAAGTGAAGTAACAATCCAAACCAATATCATCATCTCCAATAAACATTTGTTACATTTCTTATATGAACAATTTTAACATAACAAAAGAATGGATCTTTCGCATAAAAAGTGAACTTTTTGAAATAAGTGTGAAGATTTAAAAGGAGATGACAGCAAAAGAACGAAGAACCAACAAAACTGAAAGGAAAAAGGCTGTTACATCACCTTTACAAACAATTGATCAGACAGGTAGACTATTGAAACAGTTGATTTTTTGTGAAAAAAGAGCGGTACAGCTAAAAATGAAAAGGGGCGAGGCCATCATGATACGTCAAGTGAAGCCGTCAGATTTTTATGCGGTCACATCCGTCATTCAAAGCTGGTGGGGAGGCAGAGATTTACGCGCGAAATTGCCAAAGCTATTTTTCGAACATTTTCAGCAAACAAGTTTTGTCGTTGTTGAAAAAGGTGAACTGATCGGCTTTTTAGTCGGTTTTTTATCGCAATCGCATTCAGATGAAGCGTATATTCACTTTGTGGGGGTACATCCAGACCACCGGAAATTGAAGATTGGCAAAATTCTCTATCAAGCGTTTTATGAAGCGGCTGAAAAGGAAGGAAGAACAACGATTAAGGCTATTACAGCTCCTGTCAATAAAGTCTCAATTGCTTACCATACAAAGCTCGGTTTTCAGATAGAAAAGGGAGATAAAACAGTGGATGGTATTTCAGTTTTTTCAGATTACGACGGCATTCATGAAGACCGGGTGCTATTTGTGAAAAAGCTGGAGGCGAAAGCATGATCATCAGACTGGATCAAAAAAATGAAGAACAAGCGAAAGAGCTGTTACATATCCAATTGGCTGCATATCAGCGGGAGGCAGAACAAATTGGCTATCAAGATTTACCGCCCTTAAAAGAAACGGTTCAAGACATAATAGAAACAGATGAGATTTTCATAGGCTTTGAAAAAGAGGGGCATTTGTTAGGAATCGCTTCATATGAACTGCATGATGATCGGATCATCCTCAGCCGGTTAGCTGTGCACCCACATCATGTCAATCAAGGAATCGGGACAGCGCTCCTGCAATCCATTATCCAGTATCAAAAAACAGTCGAGCTCACAACAGCAGAGGCAAATACACCAGCAATCAAGCTTTATGAAAAACTAGGGTTTAAACAGAAGGCCCGTTTGCAGGTGGAAAACAAGCTGATGTTAACAAAGATGGAACGTTTGATGCTTCGAAAGGTGGAAGTGATTGAATACCAATCGAGCTGGCCAAAACAATTTCAAGATGAGCATGACAAGCTGAAAAAGATAGTTGGCGACAACTGGGTATATGGCCACCATATTGGCAGTACGTCAGTCATAGGAATGGCGGCTAAGCCAATTATTGATATCTTGCTAGAGGTGAAGCATATCAGCACCTTAGATGAGTGTAACCACCTGTTTCGCCAGCTTGGATATGAACCGCTCGGAGAAAATGGACTCAAGGGAAGACGTTTTTTTAGAAAAGGCGGCTTGAACCGAACACATCACGTTCACGCCTATGAAGCCGGACATGATGATGTAAAAAGGCATTTGGTGTTCCGAGATTATTTAAAAGCTGCACCTGATCGTGCCAAAGCCTATGCAGATAAAAAGCGTCAATTGGCAAAAGCCTATCCTGAAGATATGGCAAGTTATATCAAAGGAAAAGATGAGCTCATTAAAGAAATTGAACAAGAAGCGTACAATTGGTCAGACCAGTTAAAGACAAATGATCAGACATAAGAGCTAACAGGGCGTGAACATGTTTAATTGATGACTGATATGTTACAATGTAACAATCAACGAAAAAAGGATGTTCGGCATGTATATTCATATAACAGAACCAGCAGCAGCGTTCCTTACAAAACAACAAGCAGGGCATGAATCAAAAGAACTGCTCCTTCGATATGATTCAGATGGGTGCGGCTGTGCGGTAAGCGGTGTCCCAATGATTTGGCTTACAGGTGAAAGAACAGGCGAATGGGAAGAACTCAAGCATAATCAGCTCTTTAAGCTGTACATACACACAGCACAAAAGGTCTTTTTTGACGAGGAAATGACGATTGATTTTAACGAAAAAGCCAACACACTTATGTTGAAAAGTCCTCAACAAATACTCAGCCCGAGAATGGGTATACTTGTAAAGTAAGGTGGAAATGTAGTGGATCAAAAGCTAAAAGTGATACAAAATACGGCACAAAATAAAACATGGGTGTCGTTTTTAAATAACAATCATCCCTATAGCCTTTTGCACTGGTCAATAGGTGGAATGGATTCGGTGAAAAAGGACGTTTGGCTTCTTCAAGATGAAGTCACATTTGAAACAGAAGAATTTCCAACGCTCGAATTAGCTGTCAATTGGATCAAAGAGAATATGGACCAAGTAACAGATGTATTATAAAAGCCCTTTTTCGGAAGGGTTTTTTTCGTGCGTTCATCATCTCATCAAACCGCATGGCTGTCTAATCCGGAAAATGATCTTTTGGGAACGGAAAAAGCCGTTTTTCAACAAACAATTCGACAAAATGAGCAAGCTGGAAATAAAAAAATAATGGCTGTAAATGCCGAAAAATAGGCATTTGTAGCGTTAATTGCGGGATACCGAAAACTTTGCGAAAAATGACATTTCATATTTCTTCCATTCGAGGAAATGTGATAGAATACAACATGTATCGTATATGAGAAGGGAGGTGCTAAAGTGAATTGAAGCTCAAGCTGTCATCGCCTCAGGTTGGAATCAAAATAAACGAATGGTATAGGCAGATTTGCGGATTTCATGTAATGAAAGCAGAGAAGCTGAAGGCGGAGATCGAGCAGGAAATCCTGGAGATGGAGCAGGATCAAAACTTGTTATTGTTTTACCAGCTGATGGATTTTCGCCACAAGGTGATGCTTGAATATTTTGAACCGGCAAAGAAAGCCTCGAATGATGAAGAGATTAAGAATTTGCTAGAAACGATTGAACATTCACAAACGAAATTAACGGATATGCTTGAATACTATGTTCATTTTTTCACAGGAATGTTTGAATTTGAACAGAGAAACTATTTAAGTGCCATTGCTTATTACCGCTCAGCAGAAAAAAAGCTCAATCTCATATCAGATGATATAGAAAGAGCAGAATTTTACTTTAAATTAGCAGAAATTTACTACCACATGAAACAAACCCACTTTTCGATGCACTATGCCTTGCAAGCGTTAGATACGTATTCTGCCTACAGAACGTACACGCTGAGAATCATCCACTGTGAATTTGTCATTGGTGCAAACTATGATGATTTGAAATGCTATGAACATGCATTGCCCTACTTTAAAAATGCTCTAAAGCGAGCACGCTCAATTGGAAACCCTCGAGTCATAGGTTCGGCCCTTTTCAACTTAGGTAACTGTTATTATCAAATGAACGATCTTGCGGAAGCAAGCCGTTATCTGAAAGACTCTATTGAAGTGTTTGAAAAGGAGAATTTAACCCATCTTAATCGCTCTCTAGACCCACTATTTATGCTGACACAAATCCTGTTTAAACAAAAACAAATAGAAGAGTCGTTAACCCTCTATCAACAAGGTATTATGAAGGCCTGTGAATTAGAAGATGAGATTTACATCTGCAAATTTCAGTTCTTAAAAGCATTATACGTTGATGCAGACATAACAATCATAGACGATACATTAGACCTGCTCGAGGACAAGCGCTTATACCCAGATATTGAGGAATTGGCACTTGATGCGGCTCATTATTACAATGAGCTTGGACTGTTTGAAGTATCTACCCGGTTTTACGAAAGGAAAATTCAAGCCATATCAAAAATCCAAAATGGGGGTCATTTATATGAAAACGAGTTTGATAGTTCTTTTATTGGCAGCAACTGCAGGATTATCGGTCATGAGTCAGCAGCAATCGGAAGAGAGCCATATGGAGCTTGCGGGCAGACACCATACAACAGTGGTGACTATCGTATAAGTTAGCTCAAAAAGAGGGGACGAACTGCTGTTCATTCTCCTCTTTTATTTTCATTCAATTCAAATCTTTGAAGAAATGCTTGAATTTCTTGCTCATAAGCTTCCTTATTTTCGCTAAAAGACATTGCATGCGCACCGTGTGGCGCAATAAATAACTGTTTGTCACCCTTTTTTCGTGTATATAACTGCTGACTTTGCTCACAGGGGATATAGTCGTCATGGCGGCTATGAATAAAAAGTACAGGTTCTTTCACCTGATCGATCACATCAAGAGGGGAAACTTGCCGGATGCGGTATCCGTCCCGCCATTTTAACACTTGATCACTTAGTGGAAGAATCCATTTTCCTGAAAGGCGAAAATCTGTTTTTAATCGATACAGAAGCTGGTCCTCAAAAGAAGCAAAAGGGCAGTCTGCTATGTAGAAATTGGCGTTTGCTTCCGGCTTTGCAGCATATAACAAGGTCGTGACTGCGCCCATTGATTCTCCGTGTATCCCAATGATGGCACTTTCTCCGAGTTTTTGTCTGAGCCACTTTACGATCTTTGCTAGATCTTCTTTTTCATAATATCCATAACTTGTGGTTTTCCCGCCGCTCATTCCATGTCTTCTATGATCATAAAGCATCACATTCCATCCGAGCTTTTGGAATAATTTCATATACTTAACGGAGTTAATCAAACTGACTGTAACACCGTGGCAAAGGACGATTGTGCGTGTTGTATGGGGATACGGCACAAAATAGCCATGGAGATCATAACCAAATGCTGAAGGAATACACACTTTCTCTTTTTTGAGCTGTTGAAATTCCTCGTGGTGATAATGGCCTCCATCTGATTCTCGTTTGATGAGCTCTTTATCCGTTAATTTTCGAATATACATCATTTTATTGGTGAAAAAAATACCAATTGCAGCGAGTGGACATAATATGAAGGCAAATATAGCGATCCATTTCTTCATCTAGCCGATTCTTCCTTTCCGGGGTTTTTTCTATGACGATCATACCACATCTTGGTAGATTGATGTGCCTCTTGCTCAGAAAATAAAACGGATGATACACTAAGTCAAAAGGAGAGAGGCACAATGAAAAAGACCAATCAGGATCAAGCGAAATTAAAGGACGGCATAAAGGACGATGTCAAACAGCAGCTTCTTCAAATGAAACAGAACCTCGCCGTCGAAACAGAAAAAAGAGAAGAACAAAAACGACAAGACCTCCTTCGGCAGCAGAAAGAAAAAGAAAAAAACAAAAGCTTTTCAGAGCTGCTAGATGAAAGCCATTTAGACTGGAGAAAGTATAAAAGCTAAAAAAGAGGGCGATGATGCTCTCTTTTTTTCTTAAGATAGATCCACAGCAGAAACATAGAAGTGTATAAAGAGAAAAGCACTTCTTCCCCCTTCACATCACTTCATTTCAGAATCGTGACAGTATGATATTTACAGTCAAACGAAACGAAATCCCATAACTTAAGTTTAAGATAGAAGTAAAAAGGTGAGTATTGAATTATTTAAATTCCTTTTTATTGAAAATATGGTTATTAAGACCCTTTTGATAGAGGATCATTCTCCTTATAATGAAGGTGTATTACAAAATTTGGGAATGGAGATGATTCACATGAAATTGAGAAAAACAATGGCTGGAGTCGCTTTATCTTTAGGATTGCTTTTACCTGTTTCTGGACAAGCTCTTGCTACAAATGATTTAACGAATGCTGATTTGAGTACAAAGGCTACTTCAATTGTTGATTGTTCTGTAACCCCTTTTAAAGGCGCAAGTAATCGACTATGTATGTATTCAGATAATGGTTCTTTTGCAAATAGTTTCAGTCGCTTTGGTACTACATTTTATCTTAAAGGCAAATCTGGAAATTATGCATATTATGAAAGTGCAAGATAAGGACAACGGGGCTTTTAGCCCCTCCTCATTTTTAATAGAGAAACACTAGCATCATACATACGCTAAAATAAAAAGATTGTAGAAAAACATGAGTTCTTCTACAATCTGAGAGATCACATCATGTGATCTTTTTTGTTATTTGAACCGGTGCGTTTCATACACAGATGGTTTTGTATAGTAAGTTAATGCTTTGACTTCTTGGTCACTTAATGAACGTGCATTTGCTGCTGCTATATTTTCTTTTAACTGATCCACTGAGCTTGCACCAAATACAACGGAACTGACCGCAGAATGTTTTAGTATATACTGAATGGACAGTTCAGTGAGTGATAGGTCATAAGCGACTTTCTTTAAAGAAGGAATGATCTGCTGAAGCTCTTCAAATGAATATTGAAGATAGCCGTTTTTTTGAATCGCTGCACTTGCTTGAGAAAGTGGCTTTTCAGTTAATAATCCTTTCGCTAAAGGACCTCTTGCGACGACACTAATGCTTTGTTCTTCAAGTAGAGAGAACCATTCTTCTGGGCGGCGGTCGAGTAAACTATATTGCATCATCACGCTTACGATATTGGACTTTTTGGCATATTCTTTAATGACATTTGGACGGATAGATGAAATGCCATAATAGCGAATTACGCCTTCCTCTACCAATTCTTCAAAAGCCTCAATCGTTTCATCAATGGGGTCATCAATCGTGCCTCCGTGCAATTGATATAAATCAATATAATCTGTTTGAAGCCGCTTGAGGCTTTGTTTTACTGCTTCCTTTATGTACGCTTTTGAAGGGTCCCAGTCCCAGCCTGGTTTGCCTTTTTCAAAGCGGTTGCCGCCTTTTGTCGCCAAAATCAAATCCTGACGTCTGTTTTTAATGGCTTCCCCGACAATTTCCTCATTTGTCCCAAAATCATATAAATCGGCTGTATCCAGATAGTTAATTCCGAGATCAATGGCCTCATCTAATAAAGAGAGCGCTTTTTCTTTTTCAGTCCCAAGAGACATGCATCCTAGTGCCGCCTCGCTCACTAAGAGATCTGAGGTGCCAATTCGTCTTTTTTTCAATTCCATCACACTCCTATCCCTTCACATTAAGTGAAAAAAATCAGGAATTCAAGCTAGGTGATTTCAAATGGCGCATTGAAGCAAGCGTTTTGCTTTTCGCTTCTCTTAAATCATCTATGTTAAAATAAATGAAGTAAAAAGTGAAAGTAGAACGAGGAGCTGACAAAATTGAAGGACTTTGAAGAAAAAACATTATCGTCGAAAGAATTATACAACGGAAAAATCATTGATTTGGTTATTGAAGATGTAGAATTGCCTAACGGAAAACAAGGCAAACGCGAAATCATTAAACATCCTGGTGCAGTAGCCGTCATTGCACGTACAGACGAAAATAAAATCATCTTGGTCAAACAATACCGTAAAGCACTAGAGAGAGCCATCGTTGAAATTCCGGCCGGAAAACTAGAAAAAGGGGAAGAGCCGGCACATACAGCATTAAGAGAATTAGAAGAAGAAACAGGATATACAACCCAGCAGCTTCAAAAGCTGACGGCCTTTTATACATCACCTGGTTTTGCAGATGAAATTGTTCACATCTATCTAGCAGATCAGCTAGTTCCGCTTGAAGAAAAAAGAGAGCTGGATGAAGATGAATTTGTCGAAGTAATGGAAGTTTCATTAGAA
Organism: Bacillus sp. FSL P2-0069; assembly: GCF_038593315.1. Classification (NCBI taxonomy): domain Bacteria; kingdom Bacillati; phylum Bacillota; class Bacilli; order Caryophanales; family Bacillaceae; genus Bacillus; species Bacillus sp. FSL P2-0069. The sequence goes on along the minus strand of NZ_CP151984.1, from coordinate 2,102,155 downwards.
GAAGCTCTGCACCTCATTGAAAAGCAGCATATTTATGATGCAAAAACAGCCTATGCCATTCAGTACTTACAACTGCAAGAGGTACTTGAGTCAACAAAATGAAGGAATTTTTTGCAGACATCCATATCCATATTGGCAGAACAAGAACAGGCAGAGCTGTCAAAATTACAGGTGCAAGGTCACTGACAATTGATCAAATTCTTATTGAAGCAGCAGAAAGTAAAGGGATGGGGATGATTGGTGTGATTGATGCACAATCTCCAGAAGTCCTAGAAGAATTAATAGAAGGTGTAGAGGAAGGCAGGTACACGGAACTAAATGACGGCGGTTTATCATTTGGACAGACAGTGCTGCTTTTAGGCAGTGAATTAGAAATCAATGATGACCATTCAAAGGGTCCGATTCATGTGCTGGCATTTATGCCCACACTACACAAAATGTCTGAGTTTTCTGCATGGCTTTCGCTTCATATGAAAAATGTGCATTTGAGTTCACAGCGCCTCTATGTTGATGGGAAAATACTTCAGCGCAAGGTTAAGGAGCTGGGAGGATTGTTTATTCCTGCTCATATATTCACGCCGCATAAAAGTCTATACGGCAAAGGGGTCAACACTTCTTTGACGGAAGTATTTGATCCTGACCTTATTGATGCTGTTGAGCTTGGTCTTAGCTGTGATACGTCAATGGCGTCCCAGCTGAGTGAGCTGAACCGGTATCCTTTTTTAACGAATTCAGATGCTCATTCTTTAGGAAAAATCGCGCGGGAATATACAAAAATCAAAATGGATCATGCCTCTTTTGCCGAATTCAAGCTAGCTCTTGAAGAAAAAGATGGCAGAGCCGTCACAGGAAATTATGGACTTGCTCCGCGGCTTGGGAAGTATTATCATACGACCTGCGAGAAATGCGGGGTTAGACCTCACGCACCAGATCAAGAAAAGTGCCATGTATGCGGACATACACGGATGACAAAAGGAGTAAGTGAACGTTTAAAAGAGCTTGCTGACCAAGAAAGTGAAAAAGGAACGAGACCTCCTTATGTTCATCAGCTCCCGCTTCAGTTTATTCCGGGTGTTGGACCAAAAACGCTGGAGAAGCTAAAAGCCGTGTTTCACACAGAGATGAATATTCTACATCAAGCAACAGAACAAGAACTAAAAGCCGTTCTGCCAGAAAAGACAGCGGGCTACATCATCAAAGCAAGGAAGGGCGAAGTCGAACTGATCGCTGGTGGAGGCGGAGTGTACGGTAAGGTGGATATCAATCATGAGTCACATTAAATGGACATGTCAAACGTTTGAACAATTGTCAAAAGAGGATCTTTACTTGATTCTCATGGAAAGAGTCAACGTGTTTGTTGTAGAACAAACATGCCCTTACCCTGAAATTGATCACCGGGACCAAGAGGCGCTTCATCTCATCGCAAAAGAGAACGGCACGATTGTGGCTTATTGCCGAATTTTCCAAAACGGGATCATGTACAAGGAGGCGTCCATCGGCCGCGTGCTTGTGACGCAGGCCGGGCGGAAAAAAGGCTATGGAAAGCTGCTGCTCATCAAGACTTTGGAAAAGCTTAGTGAACTAGGTGAAACAAGTGTCAAAATACAGGCGCAAGCCTACCTGAAGTCATTTTACGAATCATTTGGTTTCAAGGCTGTCTCAGATGTTTATGATGAAGATGGGATTCCGCATCTTGATATGGTGAAAACAGAAAGATAGACGTTTTTACGTCTATCTTTTTTATGTAACATCGTGTATCATAACGTCAACGAAAGGGGTTTTGCCAAATGGGAAAAAGCAAAGCAAAGAAAAAACGAGAGCATATCCAAAGGCAGCAGAGCCGTAATCCAGAACTGTCGAGAGGAAACATGCCGCATTTTAGCACACACGAAAGGAAGACAAAAACAAAACAGGAAGCCTTGCAGCATATGATGAAGAAACATAAAGGACGAAATGCTTATGATCACTATCAAGAGGATCATAAGCATTTTTATTTTGCTTTTTTGTGACAACTAGATCAAATAAATGGAAAAATTTAAAAAATAGGACAAACGGTCGTTTCTTTTTGTCTAAATATGTAGTTAAATGACAAAAAGAAACGAAAGGGAGAGTGAGTATCGTGAACGTCAAGTCATTTGGAGCAGGGCTTTGTATGGCAAGTGTGCTTGTGACATCCGTCATGTTTGGCGCGTCAGATATTTCTGCAAAGGAGCAAACAAAAAAAGAGTACATGATCGGCTTTTCTTCTTCCGTTCAAGACAAAACACAAAAACAGCTTGTAGAAGAAGCTGGCGGGCATGTGAAAGAATCAATAGAGCAAATAGATATGATGAAAGTGTCGCTGAATGAGACTTCGAAAAAGAAACTGAATGAAGCAAAAGAAGTGACCTTTATCGAGGAAGACCAAAAAGCAAAAACAAGCGCTCAAACGATTCCATACGGCGTCAAAAGCATCAAAGCACAAAAGGTACATAAACATGGATACGCTGGACAGAATGTCAAAGTAGCCGTTCTTGACAGCGGCATCGACGGCAAACATGAGGATTTACATGTCACCGGCGGAGTGAGCTTTGTACCGGCAGAGTCTGATCCGTTTGTTGATCCGCATAAACATGGAACGCATGTGGCAGGCACAATTGCAGCATTAGATAATAAGGTAGGTGTCGTGGGTGTTGCACCAAAAGCTTCTATCTATGCTGTCAAGGTGGCAGATGAAAATGGTGACGGCTACTATAGCTGGATCATAAAAGGGATTGAATGGGCCATTGAGAATGACATGGATGTCATCAATATTAGTATGGGGGGAGCAAGTGAATCTGAGGCGCTGAAAGAAGCGGTAGATCGAGCGTATGATAAAGGGATTCTCATTGTGGCTTCTGCAGGGAATGAAGGAAGCTATGGCTCTCTCAATACGATTGACTATCCGGCTAAATACAGTTCAGTGATGGCGGTTGCCTCTGTTGACCAAAAAAAGCAAAGAGCTTTTGATTCATCTGTTGGCGAAGAACTGGAAGTCTCAGCACCAGGCGTTTCAACGCTGAGCACCATTCCTCATAACGAATATGGCTACATGAGCGGAACGTCAATGGCATCACCGCATGTAGCGGGCGCTGCGGCTGTCATTCTATCAAAACATCCGAATCTGACAAACGATGAAGTACGCGAGAGACTGTCAAAAACGGCGACAAAGCTTGGAGAACCTTTTTATTACGGTGCCGGGCTTGTGAACGTACAAAAAGCCGCACGATAAATGAAAAAGAGAAAGCAGTGAGCAGGCTGCTTTCTCTTTTTTCTTTCGAGAAAACTGTCATGTTTCGTAATCTCTCTCATAGAATCTAGTAACCTTACTATTTGGGAGGAAGACACATGCGGAAAAAGTCTTGGAAGGAGCATCTTCTTCAGCACGTAAAAGATCATCTCTCGATTTATTTATTTGTCTCTGTACTCTTTTTAATGGGTGTGATTTTCGGGGCCATCATTGTCAATAGCATGACATTCAGCCAGAAAGAGGATTTATTCTATTATTTAAATCAATTTTTTGGTCAGCTGACAAATGAGAAAGCAGCAGAATCAAAAGAAATGTTTTTACAAAGCTTCCTGCATCATATGAAATATTTAGGCCTTATGTGGATACTTGGAATCTCCATCGTTGGTCTGCCGCTTATCTTTCTCATGATCTTTTTAAAAGGAATTGTTGTTGGGTTTACTGTTGGTTTTCTCGTGAATCAAATGGGGCTGAGTGGATTTTTTCTCTCGTTTGTATCGGTGCTTCCGCAAAACATTTTGCTCATTCCAGCCTATTTAGTGATTGGCACTTGTGCGATTGCGTTTTCCATCCGGCTCATTGGACAGCTCTTCATGAAAAAAACCATCAGTCAAGCACCCGTCCAGTGGTTTGGCCGGTATGCATCTGTTCTGCTGATGATTTTAGCGCTTGCTGCACTGTCGTCTTTTTTTGAATCGTACATATCATTCATGCTGATGAAAAAGCTGGCAGGTGTTCTTTTATAATTGTTATTAATTAATAATCAATTTATTTATCAATTTAAAATGATTATAGTTGGCTCTCAGCACATCATTTGATATAATGATCAAGTAATGTGGCGTAGGAGGGAAAGTCAATGGAAAATAGGATTGATCGAATTAAGAAACAGCTTCATTCTTCCAGCTACAAGCTCACGCCACAGCGTGAAGCCACAGTAAGAGTACTGCTTGAGAATGAAGAAGACCATTTAAGTGCAGAAGATGTATACCTCCTCGTAAAAGAGAAGTCTCCTGAAATTGGTCTTGCTACTGTTTATCGGACGTTAGAATTGCTCACTGAACTGAAAGTTGTTGATAAAATTAACTTTGGAGACGGCGTTTCGCGATATGATCTTCGCAAAGAAGGAGCCGCTCACTTCCATCATCATCTTGTCTGCATGGAATGCGGAACAGTCGATGAGATAGAAGATGATTTATTAGAAGATGTCGAAGAGATTATTGAACGTGACTGGAAATTTAAAATTAAGGATCATAGATTGACATTCCATGGTATTTGCCACCGGTGTCATGATGATGAATCCGGCAAATAATCCGAATTGGAACCTTTTCATTTAAGATGAAGAGGTTTTTTGCATTTTCGCTGTATATTCCTTGTCCCACCTGGCATATGCTGAAGTAATGAGAAGGTGAGAAAGGACTTGAAGTTTATGCGAAAATGGCTCAAAACAACAGGTGAAGTGATCAAAGTATTTATCTTGTTCACTGGTTTTACCGTCCTGTTCTATTATGCTATGATATGGATAAATTCAGAATATGAAAGCTACCATCGTTATGATAAACCAGAGGGTGCAGCAATTAAAGTGATGGAAATGGATCAGCCGAACCAAGACAATTGGCAAGACCGATTGATTTATTTTTATCAAAACGGGGAGTAGAAATCATTGAACGATCAATTATCCGACTTTATTCATTTTATGACCGTAGAGAGAGGACTCTCTGAAAATACCATTGTTTCTTATAAAAGAGATTTACAGAACTACTTGTCTTTTTTAATGACACATGAACAGCTGACGGATATTCGCGATGTCACGCGTCTGCATATCATTCATTATTTAAAGCAGCTAAAAGAGGAAGGGAAATCGAGTAAAACGTCTGTACGGCATCTATCATCGATCCGTTCCTTTCATCAATTTCTGCTTCGGGAAAAAGTGACAACGAATGACCCGTCATGGAACATTGAAACGCAAAAAACAGAGCGGACTTTACCGAAAGTTTTATCATTAGGGGAGGTCGAAAAGCTGCTTGATACACCAAATCAGCACACTCCCTTTGACTACCGAGACAAAGCAATGCTTGAGCTCTTATATGCAACGGGGATTCGCGTCAGTGAAATGCTGGATTTGACCCTTGCCGATGTTCACCTCACAATGGGCTTTGTCCGCTGTTTTGGAAAAGGAAGAAAAGAGCGTATTGTGCCAATAGGTGAAGCTGCTGCAAGCGCAATTGAAGAATATATCGAAAAGGGAAGAAGCAAGCTGTTAAAAAAACAGCCGTCCGATGCCCTATTTCTCAATCATCATGGGAAAAAAATGTCGCGTCAAGGCTTCTGGAAGAACTTGAAAAAACGAGCCATCGAAGCAGGGATTCAAAAGGAACTGACGCCTCATACGCTCAGACATTCATTTGCTACACACCTGCTTGAAAACGGTGCGGACTTAAGAGCTGTACAGGAAATGCTCGGACATGCCGATATCTCAACAACACAAATTTATACACATGTGACGAAAACAAGACTGAAAGATGTGTATCACAAATTCCATCCAAGGGCATAAGTAAAGCATGACACAGTGAACGGGTGTCATGCTTTTTCATGTTTACACCGTTTATGGTTGTCAACTGGCTTGTAAACGGTTTATACTTGAGATGTCTGACCTCTCACTGTTTGTAAGGTCAAAAGACAAGAATATTGAAGGAGGCGCTTTTTAATGCCTGATTATCAGTATAAACGCATTTTCCTCGTCGTCATGGATTCAGTAGGAATTGGGGAAGCACCAGATGCTGCTGATTTTAATGATGTAGGTGCAGATACACTTGGACATATTGCTGAAAAAATGAACGGGCTTCATATGCCGAATATGGCGAAGCTTGGGCTGAGTCATATTAAAGAAATCAAAGGAATTCCAGCGGATGAAAAACCGCTTGCTTATTATGGAAAAATGCAAGAAGCATCAAATGGTAAAGACACAATGACAGGACACTGGGAAATCATGGGTCTTTACATAGACACACCGTTCAAAGTCTTTCCAGAAGGATTCCCAGATGAACTATTAAATGAACTAAAAGAAAAAACAGGCCGAGGTATTATTGGAAATAAACCTGCGTCTGGTACGGAAATTTTAGATGAGCTTGGCGAAGAGCACATGAAAACAGGCGATTTAATTGTTTATACATCTGCGGATTCTGTGCTGCAAATTGCTGCGCACGAAGAAGTTGTGCCATTAGATGAGCTTTACCGTATTTGTGAAATTGCCCGTGAACTCACATTAGATGAAAAATATATGGTTGGCCGGATTATCGCTCGTCCGTTTGTCGGAGAGCCTGGCGCATTTGTTAGAACGCCAAACCGTCATGACTATGCGTTAAAACCATTTGACCGTACAGTCATGAATGAACTGAAAGATGATGGACTCGATGTCATTGCGATCGGAAAAATCTCTGATATTTATGACGGCGAGGGTATCACATCATCTCTTAGAACAAAATCAAACATGGATGGAATGGACAAGCTGGTCGATACACTTAAAACAGACTTTACAGGACTCAGCTTTTTAAACCTTGTTGATTTTGACGCTCTTTACGGACATAGAAGAGATCCAGAGGGTTATGGAAAAGCACTAGAGGAATTTGATGCACGTCTTCCTGAAGTGTTTGACCTGTTGAAAGAGGATGACCTTCTTGTGATCACAGCAGATCATGGTAATGACCCAGTTCATCACGGAACAGATCATACAAGAGAATATGTTCCGCTCATTGCTTACAGCAAAAAGCATCAGGAAGCAAATGAACTGCCAACAGCAAAAACGTTTGCTGATCTTGGGGCAACCGTTGCAGATAATTTCAAGACAACGATGCCAAAATACGGAACAAGCTTTTTATCTAAACTCAAATAGGGGGAAATTTCGTGGGAGCACAGTTTTCAGAAGCGGCGGCATACATTAAACAAGCATCGACATATGTACCAACAGTTGGGCTCATTTTAGGATCAGGACTTGGCATTTTAGCAGAAGAGATTGAAAATCCAATCAAAATAAAATATGAAGATATTCCTGGATTCCCTGTTTCAACAGTAGAGGGACATGCAGGACAGCTCGTGATCGGAACGCTGAAAGGCACTGTCGTTTGCGCTATGCAAGGACGTTTTCATTTCTATGAAGGATATGATATGAAGCAAGTGACGTTTCCTGTCCGTGTGATGAAAGAAATTGGCATTGACACATGCATTGTCACAAATGCAGCCGGCGGTGTGAATACGTCATTACGTCCAGGAGATCTCATGCTGATCACAGATCATATCAATATGATGGGAACCAATCCATTAATTGGCCCAAATGACAGTCAAGGCGTCCGTTTCCCTGATATGTCTGCACCGTACGATAAAGAACTAATGGCACTTGCAGAAGAAACAGCCCAGCGTTTAGGTATATCTGTACAGCAAGGGGTTTATGCAGGGATGACAGGTCCTTCATATGAAACTCCTGCTGAAGTTCGTTTCCTAAGAACACTTGGAGCAGATGCTGTTGGAATGTCGACTGTTCCAGAAGTCATTGTTGCGCGTCATGCAGGAATCAAAGTACTTGGCATTTCATGCATTTCCAATGCGGCATCTGGTATTTTGGATCAGCCGCTGTCTCATGATGAAGTGATCGAAGTAACGGAAAAAGTGAAAGCAAGTTTTCTTGATTTAGTAAAAGACATTGTCAAACAACTTTCATAGCATGTGTCCAGAAGCCTTCTGCTACCCAAGCAGAAGGTTTTTTTTATTTGCAATCATACGATCTCTGAATAAAACAGCCTATATGAGGAAAAAATAGAAAGGATTACGATAATGGAGGTCTGCCACTTGAAACGTCATATATGTGCATTGTTTATTTTAATGATCCTTATCTCAATGGTTTCACCATCAGCGATAGCAAAAGAAAAGATTGAAAAACCAGGAGAAAAACAAACATCAGAATTGGCACACGAAGCCAAATCAGCGATCTTAATAGAACGAGACACGGGAAAGGTGCTTTACAACAAAAACAGCGATGAAAAGCTTGCACCCGCAAGTATGACCAAAATCATGACGATGCTTCTCATCATGGAAGCCATTGATCAGGGTAAACTAAAAATGACAGACAAGGTCAGAACGAGCGACTATGCAGCGTCCATGGGAGGCTCACAAATCTTCCTTGAACCAGGAGAAGAAATGACCGTGAAAGAAATGCTGAAAGGCATTGCGATTGCGTCAGGAAATGATGCTTCAGTTGCCATGGCAGAGCATATTGCAGGATCTGAAGAACAGTTCGTTGAGCAGATGAACAAAAGGGCGAAAGAGCTTGGCCTCACCTCAACGGTCTTTCAAAACCCAACAGGACTTCCTGAAAAAGACCATTACAGCACAGCTCACGATATGGCAAAAATGGCAAAAGAGCTGTTGAAATATGAACAAATCACCAAATTCACAGGTGTCTACGAAGACTATCTAAGGCAAAACACAGATAAAAAATTCTGGCTTGTCAACACAAACCGTCTGATTAAATTTTATCCAGGTGTCGATGGGGTAAAAACCGGTTTTACAGGTGAAGCGAAATACTGTTTAACTGCATCTGCTAAAAAAGGCAACATGCGCGTCATTGCGGTTGTCTTTGGCGCAAGCACGCCGAAAGACAGAAACGCTCAGGTAGTCAAAATGTTAGATTACGCATTTAGTCAATATACGACTCATCCGCTTTACAAACGAGGGCAAGATGTGGCGGAGGTCAAAGTGAGCAAAGGGAAAAAGAAAAACATTCAGCTCGTGACTTCTGAACCGATCTCCCTTTTAACAAAAAAAGGCGAAAATGTGGATCAGATCAAAAAAGAAATCAAATTGTCTCATGATGTCAAAGCTCCATTTTCAAAAGGAACGGAACTTGGTACGATCGTCTTGAAAAAAGACGGAAAAGTGCTGCATGAAAGCCCTGTAGAAGCAAAAGAAGGAATGGAAAAGGCAGGCGTTTGGACTTTCTTCAAACGAGCAATGGCTGATTTTGTGAAATGGAAATAAAAGGCGAAAGGCTGCTGTAATTGGCAGTCTTTTTGCTATGAGGAAAAGAAAAGAACATCTAAATGTGACGAATGGTCACTAGTTTTGTCATGGTGAAGGATTTACTTCATATAAAAGAGAAACATTCTTTATCCGAAATTAGAGCAAGGAGGAATAAAAAAATGAGCCTTGGTATTGATTTTCAAGTAAAAGAGAGCGTACTTTGCATTCGGTTAACAGGAGAGCTCGATCATCACTCCGCAGAAACATTGAGACAAAAGGTGACGAATTATTTGGAAACAGAGGACATTCGCCACATTGTGCTGAATCTGGCTGATTTATCGTTTATGGACAGCTCTGGACTCGGAGTGATTTTAGGAAGATATAAAGAAATTAAGCAGCTTGGCGGGGAAATGGTCGTCTGTGCCATCTCGCCAGCGGTGAACCGGTTATTTGATATGTCTGGTTTGTTTAAAATCATTCGGATGGAGCCTTCTGAGCAAACGGCTTTGCAAACATTGGGGGTGGCATCATGAGAAATGAAATGAACCTGACTTTTTCGGCATTAAGCCAGAATGAATCGTTTGCAAGAGTGACAGTCGCGGCGTTTATCGCTCAGCTTGACCCGACTTTAGATGAATTAACAGAAATCAAGACCGTTGTATCTGAGGCAGTGACAAACTCCATCATCCATGGCTATGATGGGAATCCAGATGGAAAGGTGCATATCCATGTCACGCTAGATGACCATGTCGTTTATCTTACCATTCGTGACGAAGGTATGGGTATTACAGATCTTGAGGAAGCAAGACAGCCGCTTTTTACAACAAAACCAGACTTAGAGCGCTCTGGAATGGGCTTTACCATCATGGAGAATTTTATGGATGATGTCATGGTGGACTCATCACCAGAAATGGGCACGACCATCCGTTTAACAAAGCATCTATCAAAAAGCAAAGCGCTTTGTAATTAAAGGAGCTGCTCATATGGATGTGGAGGTAAAAAAGCAAGCTAAAAAAGCCCAGCTGTCAAATGATGAAGTCAAAGAGCTCATCAAAAAAAGCCAAGACGGTGATCAGCAAGCAAGAGACCTCCTCGTAGAAAAAAACATGCGTCTTGTTTGGTCCGTTGTTCAGCGCTTTTTAAATAGGGGATATGAACCAGATGATCTGTTTCAGATTGGCTGTATTGGACTGCTGAAATCTGTTGATAAATTTGATTTGTCATATGATGTAAAGTTTTCAACGTACGCCGTTCCCATGATCATTGGTGAGATTCAGCGATTCATTCGGGATGATGGAACGGTCAAAGTCAGCCGGTCATTAAAGGAACTCGGAAATAAAATTCGGCGGGCAAGGGATGAATTGTCTAAGTCTCATGGAAGAATGCCGACCGTTCAGGAAATTGCCGAATACCTTGATATCACACCAGAGGATGTCGTCCTCGCCCAAGAAGCGGTACGCTCCCCATCATCCATTCATGAAACGGTGTATGAAAATGATGGGGATCCGATTACATTGCTTGATCAAATTGCCGATCATTCTGAGGAAAGATGGTTTGATAAAATCGCACTGAAAGAAGCGATCAAGGAATTAGAAGAACGGGAAAAACTCATTGTGTATTTAAGGTATTATAAAGATCAGACACAATCTGAGGTTGCAGAAAGACTTGGCATTTCACAAGTACAAGTCTCACGGCTTGAAAAGAAAATTTTAAAACAAATCCAAATGCAAATGGATCAAAAAGACAGCTAGCCAATTCGGCTGGCTTTTTTTGTGTGGTAATTACCGGTAAATCAAGTTCTATCAGTATGAGAACCATTTTTCACCACATACTATTTTTAACCCATCGTATAGGAAGTGACTTGGATGGACGGACAAATCTTTATTCGGCTGCGCCATCGAATCAAAACTGGTATTGATCAGCTCATTTATTTAGAGGATATCGCCCAAATCACTGGTGATGAGTTTGCTGTGCAAAAGCTTAGCAAAATGCCGGTGTATCATGTCAGCAAAAAGGATCGTCACATCGTCGTACTTGATATCATGCATGTCGTCAAAACGATCAAAAAAACGTGGCCGGATATCGACATTCAAACCGTCGGCGGCTCTGAAGCTATTGTTGAAATTGATACAGGCAAACGCCAGCTTTCTCCCGTTTTATTTGTGTTTGTATGGCTCTTATTATTTGTCGGAGCGGCCCTTGCCATTATGAATTTCCACGAGGATGTCAGTATGCGGCTCGTTCATATCCGTCTATATGAAATGATCACTGGAAAAACGGTTGAGCATCCGTATTTATTACAAATTCCATATAGCTTTGGACTCGGCTTTGGCATGATTTTGTTTTTCAATCATGTATTTAAAAAGCGTTTAAATGAAGAACCAAGTCCGCTCGAGGTGGAAATGTTTAAATATCAGCTTGATCTCGATCATTACGTCGCACTCAACGAAAATAAAGAAACATTGAAAGATATCCATGATCGGTAAATGGCTTTTTGTCGTACTCGTTGGACTTGGCGGCGGTTTAACGGTCGGAGCAGGATTTGTGGCATTTCTTACAGTGCTTGGCATCATTCCCCGCTTAATGCAATTAACCAAAACGCAGCGCTTCATACAAGGGTACGAGGCGGCTGTCATTAGCGGTGCGGTCGTTGGCGGCTGGGCCACCTTAAGTCAAATACATCTGCATTTAACCAAATGGCTGGCACTGCCGGTCGGTCTCTTATCAGGTATCTTTGTCGGCATGCTTGCAGCTGCACTCACTGAAGTATTAAATGTACTTCCTATATTAACGAAAAGAATTGGAATGGACGGGAAAATTGTTTTGCTGCTCATGGCCATCGTCTTAGGAAAGGTATTTGGTTCACTATTTCATTGGCTTATTTATATTTAAGAAATTGGAGGGAACAACACGTGTCGAGTTTAAAAGAGAACTATCCATCTAAGGTAAAAACGTATCAGCCCAAACCTCCTTATGTCATCAACTGCATCAAGGCGTTTTTAGTTGGCGGCTTAATCTGTCTGATAGGTGAGGGGCTGCAAAATTTCTATATCCATTTTTTTGATTTTAACGAAAAGACAGCAGGGAATCCGACGGTGGCAACCCTCATTTTAATTTCTTCTCTATTAACGGGTATCGGTATTTACGATAGAATCGGCCAGTTTGCTGGAGCCGGATCGGCCGTACCAGTGACAGGCTTTGCTAACAGTATGACAAGTGCTGCCCTTGAGCATAAAAGTGAAGGGCTTGTTTTAGGTGTTGCCACAAATATGTTTAAACTCGCTGGGAACGTCATTGTGTTTGGTGTCGTTTCCGCATATGTCGTAGGGATCATTCGATACGTCTTTGAAAAGATGTTTTCGTAGGAGGAATGAAAGGTGAAACTAACAGGTAAACAATCTTGGGTATTTGAGCACAAGCTTTATGTCAATGCAGAAGGAACTGCTGCAGGACCGAAAGAAAAAGAAGGCCCGATTGGCCATTTAATTGATAAAACGTATGATGAAATGCACTGTGATCAAAAGAATTGGGAAATGGCTGAAAGGAAGCTCATGGATGATGCGATATCAACCGCTTTATCAAAAGCAAATTTTCAAAAAAGCGATATTGACCTGTTGCTGGCTGGAGATTTACTCAATCAGAACGTCACTGCAAACTATGTGGCAAGAGAGCTGAAGATCCCGTTTCTTTGCTTGTTTGGGGCATGCTCGACTTCAATGGAATCGGTTGCCATTGCGTCAGCGCTCATTGATGGCGGTTTTGCAAATAGAGCCATTGCAGCGACAAGCAGCCATAATGCGACGGCAGAACGCCAATTTCGTAATCCGACAGAATACGGCGGACAAAAGCCCGATACAGCAACAAGTACAGTGACAGGAAGCGGAGCTGTTATTATCAGCCAAGAAATCTCTGACATTCAAATTACAAGCGCAACAGTAGGCAGGGTCATGGATCTTGGCATTACAGATCCATTTGATATGGGATCGGCCATGGCACCGGCAGCGGCAGACACCATCAAGCAGCATTTAGAAGACTTAGGAAGAACAGTAGATGATTACGATCTGATTTTAACTGGTGATTTATCAGGCATTGGTTCACCGATCTTAAAGGATCTTCTGAAAGAAGACGGCATTCAGCTTGGGCGAAAGCACGATGATTGCGGTTTAATTATCTATACACCCGACCAAAACGTATTCGCAGGAGGCAGCGGCTGTGCTTGTTCAGCTATTGTGACATTTAGTCATATTTTTCAAGAAATGAAAGCAGGGAATTTGCAAAGAGTACTTGTTGTGGCAACCGGGGCGTTACTCAGCCCGATGATGGTTCAGCAAAAAGAGACCATTCCAACCATTGCGCACGGTGTCGTATTTGAGCGTGCAGGAGGAGAGAGCTAATGGATTATCTTATCGCTTTTGTGGCAGGCGGACTTATTTGCGTCATTGGCCAGCTTTTACTAGACGTACTTAAACTCACGCCTGCACATGTCATGACTACTTTTGTTGTAGCGGGTACCATTTTAGATGGATTCGGTATTTATGATAAATTTATTGAATTTGCAGGTGCGGGCGCCACCGTACCAATCGTCAGCTTTGGTCATAGCTTGCTTCATGGGGCAATGCATCAGGCAGATGTACATGGATTCATCGGCATCGGTATCGGTATTTTTGAATTAACCTCTGCTGGAATATCAGCTGCGATTTTATTCTCATTTATTGTCGCACTTATCTTTAAACCGAAAGGATAACCGAATATGGGGCAAAGACGGAAAGTCATTTTAGTGACAGACGGAGATATATATGCTGCCAAAACCATAGAGCTTGCTGCTAAAAACGTCGGCGGACGATGTATTTCCAGTTCAAAAGGAAATCCAAGCAAACGGACAGGACCTGAACTTGTTCAGATGATTTTAAAAACGCCGTATGATCCAGTCTTTGTGATGTTTGATGATTCTGGTCTGACAGGTGAAGGAACAGGGGAGACGGCGATGAAACATGTGGCGCGCCACCCTGAAATCGAAGTTATTGGTGCGATCGCAGTTGCATCCAAGACGCATCAAGCAGAATGGACAAAGGTTCATGTCTCGATTGACCGGGAAGGTGAACTGACAGAATATGGTGTCGACAAACACGGTCTTCCCGAAATGGAGCCCCATAAAATGAGCGGGGATACAGTGTATTGCCTTGACTCCCTCAACCTTCCGTTAGTTGTCGGGATTGGAGATATTGGCAAGATGGGACGAAAAGATGATCTGAGCAAGGGATCTCCAATCACGATGAAAGCAGTGGAATTAATACTAGAAAGGAGTGGTTACCATGAAGAAAGACAAGGTAAACGTGTACCGAGACCCGAAGAAAAATGAAGATTACTTCAAGGAAAATGTCGGGATGGGTCTCAGCTTTGACCTTGGTGTTCGGAAAATTTATATACACGATCAGGAAATCCAGCTTTACTATGTAAACGGATTGTGTGATACACAGTATGTCATCTACTTATTAAAAGAGCTAATCGAAATCAATGACAACGAACCTGAATCAGATGATCTTGCACATGTAGTCGAGAACCGCCTTGTCAATCAGCAGGTGTCCAAGGTAGAAACGCTGGATGAAGCAGTGGATCAAGTACTGTCTGGGCTTGTAGCAGTCGTTGTAGAAGGTGAAAACTACGCCTTTATCATTGATGTTAGAAGCTATCCTGGCAGAATGCCTGAGGAGCCGGATACAGAAAAGGTGGTCCGGGGAGCAAGGGACGGCTTTGTTGAAAACATTATTGTAAACACAGCGCTGATTCGAAGAAGAGTACGGGATGAAAAGCTGCGATACAAAATGCTCAAAGTAGGCGAACGTTCAAAAGCGGATGTCTGTGTTTGCTATATTGAAGATATTGCAGACCCTGACTTAGTAGATATTATAGAAAAAGAAGTATCAGGAATCAAAGTGGATGGGCTGACGATGTCTGATAAAACGATTGAAGAATTTATTATTAAGCAAGGATATAATCCCTTTCCGCTAGTGCGTTACACCGAGCGTCCAGATGTCGCCGCTAACCACATATTAGAAGGGCATGTCATCATCATTACGGATACATCCCCTAGTGTCATCATTACACCAACCACTATTTTTCACCACGTTCAGCATGCAGAAGAATACCGCCAGGCACCTGCCGTTGGTACATTCTTAAGATGGGTACGCTTTTTAGGCATTTTATGTTCTACCTTTCTTTTGCCGATTTGGTTTCTTTTTATCCTCGAACCAAATCTCCTGCCAGACAATTTAAGCTATATTGGATTTAACAAACCTTCTCATATCCCTGTGATTCTCCAAGTATTTCTTGCTGATTTCGGGGTGGAATTTTTAAGGATGGCTGCGATTCATACGCCAACCGCATTGTCGACCGCCATGGGGCTGATTGCGGCTGTTTTAATTGGACAAATCGCCATTGATGTTGGTTTATTTACACCAGAGGTCATCTTATACGTCTCGCTGGCAGCGATCGGTACCTTTACAACGCCAAGCTATGAGCTGAGTGTCGCCAATAAGATTGTAAGGCTCATCATCCTAGCACTAGTGGCAATCTTTAAGCTGAATGGACTCATCATTGGTTTTACGTTGTTAATCATTTATTTAACATCCATTCGTTCATTGCAGACGCCTTATATGTGGCCGTTCATTCCTTTTAATGGAAAGGCTTTGTGGCAAGTGCTAATTCGGACGTCTGTTCCTGGCTCAAAAGTAAGGCCGAGCATCGTTCACCCTCAAAACAGATCAAAAATTCCGCCAAATTCTTAACGCTCATTGAAAGTGGCTGAAGATTGTGATATTGTATTTTTAACTTTGAGACACGGCAAAAGGCAGCTCACGCAGCTGCCTTTTTTCAGCCGAAGCGGAGAAAGAGGGAATGACATTGTATTTACACGGCACTTGCAGACAAAATGAACTCGGTCATTTAGAAATTGGTGGTGTTGATGCCGTTTCTTTAGCTGAAACGTATGGGACACCACTTTATGTATATGATGTGGCTTTAATACGGGAGCGCGCAAAAAGCTTTCAAAAAGCGTTTATAGAAGAAGAATTAACGGCGCAGGTAGCATATGCGAGTAAAGCATTTTCCTCCATCGCCATGTTTCAGCTTGCCAAAGAAGAAGGATTATCTCTTGATGTCGTATCAGGCGGTGAGCTTCACACAGCCATTTGCGCTGGATTCCCAGTAGAAAAAATTCATTTCCATGGCAATAATAAAAGCAGAGAAGAATTAAAAATGGCTTTAGAGCATGGGATCGGCTGTATTGTTATAGATAATTTCTATGAAATGAAGCTCATTGAACAGCTTGGTCAAGAGCTGTCAAAAAAAGTCAAAGTATTGCTCCGCATCACGCCTGGTGTCGAAGCGCATACGCATGATTACATTACGACAGGTCAAGAGGATTCAAAATTTGGCTTTGATCTTCACAATGGACAAGCAGATGAAGCGGTGAAACAAGTGCTTGGATCAGAAGTCATCGAGCTTTTAGGAGTCCATTGTCATATCGGTTCACAAATTTTTGATACGGCTGGTTTTGTCCTTGCAGCAGATAAAATCTTTTTGAAGCTGGATGAATGGAGAGAATCATTTGGTTTTATTTCTACAGTATTAAACTTAGGCGGCGGTTTTGGGATTCGTTATACAGAAGAGGATGAACCACTTCCTGCAACAGAATATGTCGAGAAAATTATCCAAGCTGTGAAAGAGAACGTTGCCCGCTATGAGTTTGATATGCCAGAGATTTGGATAGAACCAGGCCGTTCTCTTGTAGGAGATGCAGGGACGACTCTTTATACGATCGGATCATCAAAACATGTACCTGGCATCCGCGATTATGTGGCGATAGATGGCGGAATGAGTGATAACATTCGTCCAGCTTTATATCAAGCGAAATATGAAGCCGCAAGTGCCAACAAAATGAGCCAAACGCATGATCAAACGGTTTCAATTGCCGGTAAATGCTGTGAAAGCGGAGATATGCTCATTTGGGATATCGATCTGCCAGAATTATCACAAGGGGATTTATTAGCTGTCTTTTGTACCGGAGCTTACGGCTATAGTATGTCAAACAACTATAACCGTATCCCGCGCCCAGCTGTTGTTTTTGTAGAAGACGGGGAAGCGCAGCTTGTGGTTGAGCGTGAAACATATGAGGACATTGTCAAACTTGATTTACCGTATCAATCAAAAGTGAAATCATCTACTTAAAAAAGCCGCCTGGTGTTCAGGCAGCTTTTTTTCATGAATTATTTTCCTCCAGTGAATACAGAAACGATCGCATTCCAAATGGAGACAAAGAAATCCCAAATCTTTTGAAGAAGGTTTTTCCCTTCATCCGATTCTATGAATTTAGTAATCTTGTCTTTTGCTTTATCAATTTGAGATCCTACTTGATTCCAATCGATATTGATGTTTTTCATTTTATCAAATAGCGAGACAAGCTGATCTTTTTGATCCTGCGTCAGATTTAAGTTCAAATCAGAAGCAGCCTGATCCACTTTTTCTTCTACTTCTTTTGTGGTTTTAGGAACACCATTTTTTGCAATGTCATCTTTGATTTTTGCAATAAGGGCAGAAGCGTTGTCTTTTCCGATAGAGTCACCCAATTTAGAAGTTGTCACAAGCTCTTCGTTTGCCACCTGCTTCACATCTTCTGGAATGGCTTTGTCGCTTGACACCTCATACGCTTTTAGTAAGCCCGTCAGTGCGGCTGTACCAGATACTTCAAATGGAGCAGTCACGACAACCTTGGCATCTTTGACACCTGCTGTCATTAAAGCATTTAAATACATCTCATCTGTAATGGTCTTGATGTTGTGTGTATCCACAGTCAGACCAGTACCTGATTTTTCAATGGTGATCGATGAAGATGATAATGCTCTCGTCCCGATAGAAGAACGAGGGATATACTTTCCTAAATATTCGTGCTCTTCTTTATTGGTTACTTCAATTTTTGTCGCATTTTCAGGTGGGTTCAACTCGTCAAGCACCTTCTGGCGATCAGCCGGTGTTAGGTCTTGCCCGAGTGTGACGATGACATCGCCGACAGCTGCATCCGCTAAGCTGACTTTTGGCGCACCAATTAGGAAAAGGAGCGCTGCCATCATACCAAGCATCATTTTTTTAAACATGTTGACCTCCTTCAAGTCGAAAGCGTTCCTCTTTCAAGAGAAACTCATCTTTTGAGTACACGTGTTGAAGTGCACTCCATCATATAGACGTAACAAATTGGCTCGACGTTTCAATTTTCTTTTTAAGATGTGTTCCTTTTCCAATAAATGAAGACATGTCATTTAGTCAAATATCATTTTATTAGGAAAAAAGAATCAAGCAACCCTATTTTATCAATCATCAGTTAAGAGGTAAATGACAATCGAAGAGCAGGGGATGTTTAACATCACCGAAAATGTGCTATAATGAGCGTTGTTTAACCTGAAAGGAGAATGTGAAAAATGGCGAAAAAAGGATACATACAATTAACGAATGGAAAGAAAATTGAGTTTGAACTTTACCCAGAGGCTGCTCCAGGTACAGTAGCAAACTTTGAAAAATTAGCGAATGAAGGCTTCTACGATGGATTAAAATTCCACCGTGTGATTCCAGGTTTCGTCAGCCAAGGCGGCGACCCAAACGGTAATGGAACGGGTGGTCCTGGTTACACAATTAAATGTGAAACAGAAGGAAATCCACATCAGCACGAAAGAGGTTCATTATCAATGGCACATGCTGGTAAAGACACAGGCGGCAGCCAATTCTTTATCGTACATGACCCGCAGCCGCACTTAAACGGTGTTCACACTGTTTTTGGCAAGGTAACATCTGGTATCGAGGCTGTACTTGATATGGAGCAAGGCCAAGGCATGGAAAAAGTTGAAGTTGTAGATGCTTAATCTAAAACACCGCTTAATCGCGGTGTTTTTTTATTTTGTTTCTGATTCTACCGTGATTTGTTTCGTTATGCGATAGGTGATGATCCAATACAAAATGGCTAAAGCGCTGATAGAGGCACCAAAAAGACATACTCCGCTCCAGCCATAGGCTGCGTATATGCTGGTTGAAACAATTGAACCGGTCGCACTGCCGATGGAGTAAAAAATCATGTAAGCGGCAGTAAGCCGGCTTCTCGCCTCAGGCCGTACTGTAAAAATCATACTCTGATTGGTCACATGTACTGCCTGCACAGATACGTCAAGAATGATAATGCCAATGACTAATGCAATAAGTGAATATTCAGTCAAACTGATGAAAAACCATGAAATGAATAAGAGGACAAGGGCTATACCGGTTGTGAACTGTCCAAAACCTCGATCAGCAAGGCTGCCAGCCCGAGCAGCTCCTAACGCTCCGGCTGCCCCAGCAAGACCAAATGCGCCAATAGCAGTATGTGAAAGAGAGTATGGCGCTGTACTGAGAGGCAGCACGAGTGAAGTCCATAACGTACCAAAGACAATAAAAATCAGAAGAGCCAGAATCCCACGGATGCGGAGAATTCGTTCTTGTATAAACAATGTAAACATTGAACGAAGCAGATCAGCATAGGATAATGATTCTCTTTTGCTGTTATCATGCGGGAGCACTCGGAACAATACGCCAGTCAGGATAAGCATGATGACGGTAGAAACAAGATAAACAAACCTCCAGCCAGCAAAATCGGTTAATACACTGGCAAAGGTCCGGGCGAGAAGAATACCGATTACAATTCCACTTTGCACCAAGCCGACTATACGGCCGCGCTCTTCTGGAGCAGCCCAACTTGCTGCAAACGCAACGAGTACCTGAGTGACTACAGCGAGCAGTCCGACCACTGCTAATCCTAGAAATAGGACGGCGATGATAGGAGCAATGCCGACTAGAATGAGGGCAAGCACAGATAAAAGCATCTGACCAATGATGAGCCGGCGTCGATTCAACAGATCACCAAGTGGTACTATCAGTAGCAGCCCCGCTGCATAACAAAGCTGAGTAATCGTAATGACAATACCGATGGATGAATACGTGATACCGAACTCGTCTGCCAGTGAATCTAATAACGGTTGTGCGAAGTATATGTTTGCAACAGTCATCCCGCACGATGCTGCAAAAAGTAGTGCCATATAGTGAGTCATTTTTGATCCAGGCTTTATTCGAAAATGAGCCGTTTTCATATCAGGATGATCTCTTGGAGTCATTTTATCTTTAACCATTCATTGCATCCTCTCCTTTTTATACTAAAAAGTATAATATACCGATAAGTATAAATTGATTTCTGTTAAGGATAACCAACAAAATGTTTTAAAGTCAAGAGTTTAATCCAGTTATTCTAAGTTAATTTTGAAAGTAAAAAGGTAGGTTTGACAATTTTACATGAATAAAATAAAATTATAATGTACTGATTGGTAATAAAAAATGATATCCTTACAAATAAATAAATGAATAATTGTTTTGGTGAAATGATTTTATTATTGAAAAGAGGAATTGATGATGGTTCGACAGCGTGAGTTTGATGAGGAAAAAGCGTTGGATGATGCAATGGTGCTTTTTTGGGAAAAGGGATATAGAGCTACAACGTTAAGCGATTTGACTGCAAAAATGGGAATACAGCGGCCAAGCTTATACTCAGCCTTTGGAGATAAAGAGGAGTTATTTGAGGCTGCCTTACGCAAATATACAAAGCAGCATGCAGTCCGTATTCGAACAAAACTTCAAAACAATCAATCTGTAAAGGAAGCATTTCATACATTATTTACAGATGTAGTGGAAGAGGAATACAGGGATGGCCCGAGTAAAGGCTGTTTTTGCATTAATACGATAGTGGAGCTTGCTCCACACGAAGAGAAATTTGAAATTCTGACAAGAGAGCATCAGATGTATCTTTCGGTCATATTTGAAGAAAAGATTGTGCAAGGTATTCGCTCTGGTGAGCTTGAAAGCAGCTTGAATGCTAAAGCCTTAGCACAGACGCTGGTCGTTTCTTTCATCGGGCTTACCGTCCTCATGAAGTCACGTCCAGAGCGTTCATTTGTAGATCATTCTGTAGCGACGATCCTATCCATTTTAAAATAAAATGGACAACACGCTATGACAGCTTCCGTGAAAAAATCATACAGCATAGTGAAAGCGTATTTGATCCATTACATCAAAATACGCTTTTTCTTATAGGGCAGTCATGCACAGAATGTGTTTTTATGATATGATAAGAGAACAAACATTCGTATTCGGGGGGTGCCAGCACATCCAGAATGCAAATGTAGAAAGCGAAAAGAAAGAAGGGGAGACTTTGAAACCACTCACAAAAGAAGAGAGAAATCAAATGACGATGGCTATTCAGCGTTATTTTGCCGAAGAACGAGAAGAAGAGATTGGTGAATTAGCAGCCATTAATATACTAGAATTTATCACAAAAAACCTTGGAAGCTACTACTATAATCAAGGGGTTCGCGACAGCCGCAGCATCGCTGTTCAGCGGTCACAATTGTTAGAGGAAGACTTATTCGCACTCGAAAAAAGAATATAATGAAAAGCTTGCAGTATGGTGTGTTACGAACTAATAAATAGGAAAAAGACCCCCTTAATAAAGAACGCATATTCGTATCATATGTAATGATTAAGAGGTGGAACCAAAGGGCCATCTGAATCGTTATATAAGTAACCATTAATGAAAATATGCTTTTTTGGTTTTATTTCAATAATAGAAGGAATAAAACATACAAATAGGCGAAGTGCAGATGATGGAGGTTCTAAATATGGGGAAAATTAAATTAAAAATTGCGATTTTATTTGTTTTACTGCTTTGTTTAGGCGCAGGTTATTTATACATGAATGGCATGAAAATTGATGATGTGCCAACAGCTATTGGCGAAAGCTTAACAAATAATGATAAAGATTACACCATCTATGAATATACCATTACGAAAATTGATGGAGATGAATATTACGGTCAAGCGAAGAATGGCACAAAAATCATTTTTAATGGTAAGAAATTTGAAGATGATGTGGCCGATCTGAAAAAAGGAGATCGTATTAAAGCCTACTTTAGTAATGAAAAAAGAATAGATGGGCTGATAAAAGTTGTAAAAGTCGTCAATTAACATGTCTCCTTTCCTATAAGGAGGCTTTTTTTGTGAAGAAATCTTGATTGTTGCATTTGACCACAAGGATCGCTATAATAGCCCCTAAGGACAGCTAAATATCGATTGTATCCTTCGGGGCAGGGTGAAAATCCCGACCGACGGTAATAAAGCAAATGCTTTACAGCCCGTGACCCGTTAATTTATTAACGGTTGATTCAGTGAAAAGCTGAAGCCGACAGTGAAAGTCTGGATGGGAGAAGGATAAAGAAAGCTATGAACGAAAAATATTTGTTGATCATAGTCTTATTTCTGATGCAAAAAAACCACAGCCCCGGAATTTTTTCCGGGGCTTTCTGTATGTTTCTGTCTTTAATAGACTGCATACAGTGTTTATTAGGTGATCCCTCATCTACCTTGTATGGACCATAAAAAGCGACGAAGGTGCTCAATCGATCACATGTCCCTAACATCGCTTTTTTTAAAAGTGAGAAATACAAATGAAACGAAAGGGAGGATCACATGTTTACGGGGATAATTGAAGAAGTTGGCACCGTTCAGTCATTAAGTAAAAAGTCAGCAGCTGCCATGGAAATTGTCATTACATGCAGCCGTGTGCTGGAAGATGTTCACCTCGGAGACAGTATCGCCATTAATGGAGTATGTCTCACAGTCACTAGCTTCACAAAAGAACAGTTCGCGGCAGATGTGATGCCAGAGACGGTCAAAGCCACATCGCTGGATCAGCTGACAAAAGGCAGTCCAGTGAATTTAGAGCGAGCCATGTCCTCAAATGGACGATTTGGCGGCCACTTTGTCTCAGGCCATGTTGATGGAACGGCTGTCATTACCCGGATAGAAAAGAAGAGTAATGCCATTTACTATGATTTAAAGATGAACAAGACCCTCACAGATATGCTCACCCAAAAGGGTTCGATCGCAATAGATGGTGTCAGCTTGACCATTTTCGATTTGCGAGATTCACATGTCACAGTCTCTATTATTCCTCACACGCTTGAAGGAACTATTTTCCCGACTAAATCTATGGGGGATATCGTGAATATAGAGTGTGACATGATCGGTAAATACATTTATCGCTTTTTAACAAAAGAGCAGAGCGAAAAACAGCCATCTCGATTGACCCCATCATTTCTAAAAGAGCACGGATTCTAGGAGGCGATTGTATGTATCATTCCGTTGATGAGGCAGTAAATGCCCTTAAACAAGGAGAAATCATTATCGTAGTGGATGATGAAGACAGAGAAAATGAAGGAGACTTTGTGGCACTTGCTGAGCATGCCACACCTGAGGTGATTAACTTCATGGCTTTACATGGAAGAGGCCTCATTTGTACGCCAGTCGATGCGTCGATCGCAAAACACCTGAATCTGCATCCAATGGTTGAACATAATACGGATGCACACCATACAGCATTTACAGTAAGCATCGACCATGTGACAACGACGACTGGTATTAGTGCTTTTGAGCGCTCCACGACCATGCTGGCCATGTTAAATAAAGACGCAAAACCAGACGAATTTGCCCGTCCAGGACATGTTTTTCCGCTTATTGCAAAAGAGGGCGGCGTACTAGAAAGACCGGGTCATACAGAGGCGGCGGTTGATCTTGCTAAACTGGCAGGCTCAGAGCCAGCGGGTGTCATATGTGAAATTATGAATGCAGATGGATCAATGGCGCGCGTCCCTGAACTAAAGGAGATCCAAAAACAGCATGATTTAAAGATGCTGACAATCGAAGCATTACAGACATATTTAAACAACAATCGAACAGCCGCTATTGAAACAAAATAAAAATCACAAAAAAGGATGATCAACATATGAATACAATACAAGGTCATGTAGTAGCAGAAGGACTAAAATTTGCAATCGTTGTAGCGAGATTCAATGATTTTATTACAAGTAAACTGTTAGATGGAGCAGAAGATACATTACTCAGACACGGAGCAAATGGTGATGATATCGATGTTGTGTGGGTACCAGGCGCTTTTGAAATCCCGTACATGGCAAAAAAATTAGCAGAAACCAAAAAATATGATGCAGTCATCACACTTGGAACCGTGATCAGAGGCGCAACGACTCACTATGATTACGTTTGTAATGAAGCTGCTAAAGGAATTGCTCAGAGTGCTATGTCAACAGGGGTACCGATTATCTTTGGTGTACTCACAACAGAATCTATTGAACAAGCCATTGAAAGAGCTGGTACAAAAGCAGGAAATAAAGGCAGCGAATCGGCTGCAGCTGCTATTGAAATGGCGAATCTCAATCGAACGTTCTCTTAATTTAGTGAAAAAGAGTTTAAAAACGGTATAAAAATGTTTATAATGTGTGATGAGCAAATGAATCATAAGACATTTGCTGGAAATTAGGATAATTTGAATATTGAGGGGTATATATGTTAATTCGTTACAAGAGGTCTTTTGAAAAAATTGCCATGGGACTTCTGTCCTTTATGCCGGGTGAGAAAGACGTCAAACAGCTTCAGCAGACGATGAAGTCATATGAAATGGATGAAGATCGGCAGCTGTTCCTATGGAAAGATGGCGAGGATATTGTAGGTGCTATTGGTGTGCTCAAAACAGACGACCAAGTACAAATTGAGCATATTAGTGTGAATCCATCCCATCGTGATCAAGGAATCGGCAAGGAAATGGTTTTAGCCGTGGAAGAAATATTTAAAACCAAAACACTCATTCCAAATGAATTAACGCAAGGCTTCTTTCATAAGTGTCACAGCGAATCAAATTAAATATCACACATGTAAAAGCAGAGGCTACAGTCCTCTGCTTTTTTTACGTTCAATCTGCTTTTTTCGTTCCAGCAAAACTTCTGTCCGGTCACGGAGTCTATGTTTTTCGATTAAAAATGTATGGGATAAGTTGCTTTCCTGTCCAAAGAGCAGTCCTTCTTTTTGGGCCATTTCTTGGCATAAAGAAAGAAGTGCTTCATCTTTGATCGGCAGCATCACACTCTCATAGGGCATATCTTCATCCATTTTCTTTTTCAGCGTTCTCAGAAGCATCAGAAATGCCTCATCATCCAGACCGAGATTCGATAATACTGAACGGTTTGCTTCTAACAAATGAAGACTGTTAGAAATGAGCCGTTTTGCTCCTTTTCCATTTCCCCGTCTTTGATGATACAAGGCAACAGCGAGCTGAATGAGCCCGACCCAATAGTCTTTGCGCTGCTTAGGGGGATCTTCTTTCCAATATTCCTCTAGAATTTCATGACACTCAAAATAATCTCTTGTCGTATGAAATTCGTGTAAAAAAGCCACGTACGCTTCAGGATACACAGCGGTCATCTCCTTTTCCACTCTCAGTCTAACATATCGAAAAGAAAAGAAGAAAGAGCGTCCCTTTAGTGAAAAGGACGCTCTGTTTCTTTAATAAACCCAAGCCGCGCCAACGATGATCAGCAAGATGAAAAGCACGACAATAAGCGCGAATCCTCCGCCGAAGTTATAGCCATCTCCCATAATGATACGGCCTCCTTTTTCATCAGTTCTGATTACAATGGTATTCTATGTATAAATGCCCTTATTGGTATGGGCGGATCCACTGTTTTTCTTGATTTGCCTAAGGCATTATGGCCGAAATTATATTGGACGAGAGCTTTATCCTGTCTTATACTAAAGGTTAGCCGGTGAAACGGTACTTAGAAGACAGTAGAAATGGTGAGAAAAAGATGCTGGAATATCAGGTGAAAATAGATTCGTTCGAGGGTCCTTTGGACTTGCTTTTACATTTAATTAACCGGTTGGAAATTGATATTTATGATATTCCCGTCGCTAAAATTACGGAGCAGTATTTATTATATGTCCACACGATGAGGGAGCTTGAGCTCGATGTTGCGAGCGAATATTTGGTCATGGCTGCAACACTCCTGAGTATTAAAAGCAGAATGCTTCTTCCAAAACAAGAGGAAGAGCTGTTTGATGAAGACCTGCTCGAAGAGGAAGAAGATCCTCGAGAAGAGCTGATTGGCAAATTGATTGAATACCGCAAGTATAAAAATGCAGCACAAGAACTAAAGGAACGCGAAGAAGAAAGGCAAAATGCCTTTACAAAACCACCGAGTGATTTAAGCGAATTTGCAAAAGAATCAGAAGCGAAGGACACAAATTTACACGTAACGGTGTATGATATGTTAGGTGCGTTCCAAAAGGTATTAAATCGAAAGAAAATAACGAAACCAGCACCATCAAAGATTACAAGACAAGAAATCCCGATTGAAGACAAAATGAATGAGATTATGAACCATTTAAGAAAAACAAAAAAGCGGACCAATTTCATGACTCTATTTCAACATGATCAAAAGGAGCACCTTGTCGTGACGTTTCTTGCTGTTCTCGAATTGATGAAAAGTCATCAAATCTTGCTAGAGCAGGAAGGGAACTTTGAAGACATTTATATCATAGGGAGTGAAACGATTCATGACGCTTGATATCGTGAATTGGAAAGCCATCTTAGAAGCGCTGCTGTATGCAGCAGGTGACGAAGGCTTAACAAGAAAACAGCTCATGTCTGTTCTTGAAGTAGATGAGTCGGTATTACTCGACATTATGTCTTCCGTAAAGGAAGAATATCAAAAACAAGAACGAGGGATTGAGCTCATTGAATATGCAGATTCATATATGCTGCTGACGAAAAAAGAATACAGCATGTATTTAAAAAAATTAGTCGAGACACCATCCAAGGGTTTGTCGCAGGCAGCGCTGGAGGTGCTTGCCATTGTTTCTTATAAACAGCCGATTACACGCAGTGAGGTAGAGGAGATTAGAGGAGTCAAATCAGAGCGGGTACTTCATAGCTTAGTAGCCAAAGCACTGCTCTGTGAAGTAGGACGTGCCGATGGTCCGGGACGAGCGATTCTGTATGGGACAACCCCTACCTTTTTAGAGCAATTTGGCTTAAAAGCTTTAGATGAATTACCGCCGCTTCTAGAGAATGTAGAAGCAGATGGAGTACAAGAAGAGGCCGATCTATTTTTTGAAAACTTCAATCAAACATTTGAAGACATAAAATAGTTCAAAAGAATGAAAAATGTATGATAAAATATAAAAAAGATTTTAGGTCTAAAATCTTTTGATGACAGATAAAATGGTGACAAAGCCATGAGGGGAAGGTAAACACGAAACAAATGGCACATATGAATGTAAAGGCTCAAGTTGATCAAGCAGGCGTCTTTTTATCAAAGGTTGCAATTGAAATGAATGGTTTTCTGAACGAAACCACCTTATCAAGCTTGAAACGATTAAACCCCGAAGCGGAAGCCTATTATTGTGACATATTGAGTACATTACGGAAGCTTGCAGTGTACAGCGAGGATGCAGCAGCAGTTTGCAGGAAAATGGGCCAGCAGCAGACATTCCCGCAGCAAGCCGCACAGAAGATGCTCCACCGTATTTATCATCAATGTATTGAAGAATTTTTCACGCCTAAAAAGGATACATGGTATGAAGACAGCCGTTCGGCCTATACAGGAAAAAGCAGCATTGTTTTTCACCATGAAGTATCCGCTGATATGAAACAATTATTTTCTTCATTAGAAAAAGACTTTTTAGCGATGAGAGAAGAGCTGGAATATACGACTTCTCATCAGCAAGTGAAAATGGTATAAGCAATTTGAAGAAGCGCCTCTATATGTAGAGGCGCTTTTTTTTATGGACGAGGCATCATAACTTTTTCAGCTGAGCATACACTTGTACAAAACGGACAAGGACGTGAATGAACATGCCCTATTTAAAAATTGGAACAGCAGTCCTTCTTCTATTTACACTCTTACTGCCTTTTTCCTCACATGCCAAAGCAGACATTTCATTATCAGTGAGTGCAAGAAGCGCCATTTTAATAGATGGACAGTCAGGCAGAGTCCTATTTGGAAAGGACGAGCACGAAAAAAGAAGAATCGCCAGTATTACAAAAATCATGACGGCTGTATTAGCCATTGAATCAGGAAAAATGAAAGATACCGTCAAAGTATCAAAACGTGCGATTCAGGCGGAGGGGTCATCCATTTATTTAAAGGAAGGGCAGAAGGTGAGCTTAGAAGATTTGACATACGGGCTCATGCTGCGTTCTGGAAATGATGCAGCTGTTGCCATTGCAGAGCATGTTGGCGGCAGCTTAGAAGGATTTATCTTTATGATGAATCAAAAGGCGGCTGAACTAGGAATGGAGAATACGAATTTTCAAAATCCGCACGGACTCGATGATCATAAAAATCATTATTCATCAGCCTATGACATGGCGATCCTAACAAAATACGCGATGAAACATAAACAATATCAAAAAATTGCCGGTACAACTTTCTATAAAGCGAAGACAATGGAAGGCTATTGGAAAAATAAAAACAAGCTGCTTACCGGTTTATACGAATATTCCACTGGAGGGAAAACAGGATATACAAAGCTTGCAAAACGAACACTTGTCTCCACCGCTGCAAAGGGTGATGCTCAGCTGATCGCTGTGACCATTAATGCACCTGACGACTGGAAGGATCATATTTCTATGTTTGAATATGCATTTGATCACTATAAAACGTATGTGCTTGCTGAAAAAGGAAGGCTTGCTTCGTTAAAAGGGACCTTTTACGAAAAAAAAGCGTTTATCAAGCGTGATGTGGACTATTTTTTAAATGAAGATGAGAAAAAACTTGTCAAAATTGAAACGGAAATGCTCACCCCTGAAAAGAAGTGGAAAAAAAACGCCGAAGCCATCCCAGATGTTGTAGGAAAAATGACGATTTTGTTAGATGGACAGGTGATCGAGCAATTACCGATTTTTTATGAAAATAAACGAAACCGCATGCCTCAAAAAAGCTTTCAAGAAATGTTTAAGTCTGTCTTTCAGACATCTATAGGCGGATCTTCATGGTCAATCTAATTTGGGTATTTCTCACTGTCATCGGTCTTGTCTATGCGATGTTTAATGGAACGATGCAGGAAGTAAACGAGGCTGTATTTAAAGGCTCAAAAGAAGCGGTTACTATTTCAATTGGTTTGATTAGTGTCCTCGTTTTTTGGCTCGGGCTCATGAAGATTGCCGAAGAGGCAGGGCTGTTAAAATTCTTTAGTAAATTGTGCCGGCCTTTTATTTCAAAGCTATTCCCGGATATTCCGCCTAATCATCCTGCAATGGGGTATATTTTGTCCAATCTCATGGCGAATTTCTTTGGTCTCGGGAATGCCGCTACACCGCTTGGGATTAAGGCGATGGAGCAGATGAAAGCATTAAACGGCGGAAAAAATGAGGCAAGCCGTTCTATGATTACATTTCTAGCAGTCAACACATCCTCTATCACACTTGTGCCAACAACCGTCATAGCAATAAGAATGACCTATGGGGCAGATCAGCCAACAGACATTGTAGGGCCAACCATTTTAGCAACACTCATTTCAGGAATCGGTGCAATTATCATCGATCGTTATTTCCACTATCGCAGAAGCAGGCGGGGGTGATCTTGTGGCATTTATTAACTGGCTGTCACTTGCTTTGATTCCACTGATCATCGCAGGAATTTTGATTGCTGGAACCATTAAAAAGGTACCAACCTATGAAACATTTGTGGAGGGAGGAAAAGAGGGCATTCAAATTGCCTTTTCAATCATTCCCTATTTAGTCGGTATGCTTGTAGCCATTACGATATTCCGTGCATCAGGTGCGCTTGATTTTGTTATGGGACTATTAAAACCAGTCTTTACAGCGATTGGTTTCCCGCCAGAAGTCGTGCCGCTTGCGTTTATTCGCCCGATATCAGGAACGGCTGCACTCGGAATGACATCTGACTTAATAGCGACGTATGGCCCAGATTCTTTTATTGGCCAGCTTGCAGCTGTCATGCAAGGGTCAACAGACACCACCCTTTACATTTTAACGGTCTATTTTGGAGCAGTCGGGATTAAAAAAATGGGAGATGCGCTGAGAGTAGGTTTGCTAGCAGATCTCATTGGTGTCATTGCCTCTGTGATTATCGTCAGTTTGTTATTTAGCGGCGCCTAATCAGGCGCTTTTTTGTATTTCATGGATGGAAAATCGCTTTTTAGCTGAAATTAGACAGACGAAACGCTTATTTTTCCACGAATGCTTGTTTGTTTTAAGTCAAGCAAGTAAGATAGTACATGAGGTGAAAGACAAATGGAACGTTTACAGAAAGTAATTGCACATGCCGGCGTCGCTTCAAGACGAAAGGCTGAAGAATTAATTAAAGAAGGACGAGTTACCGTTAATGGTCAAACAGTGACAGAGCTCGGAGTAAAGGTGGGCTCTTCAGATAAAATTGAAGTCAATGGATTAAAGCTTGAAAGAGAAGAACCGGTTTACTTTATGCTTTATAAACCGCGCGGCGTCATTTCGGCTGCCGAGGATGATAAAGGACGCAAGGTCGTCACAGATTTCTTTGATGATGTCCCGCAGCGCCTTTATCCAATCGGCCGGTTAGATTATGATACGAGCGGTTTGATTTTGATTACAAATGATGGGGAATTTGCCCATAAGCTCATGCACCCGAAATATGAAATTGATAAAACGTATGCAGCGAAGCTAAAAGGCATTCCATCAAAGGAACTGCTTAGAAAGCTAGAAAAAGGGATCATGTTAGATCATAAAAAAACAGCACCTGCTCGTGCGAAAATGCTTTCTATTGATAAACGAAAGCAAACTTGTATTGTTCAATTAACCATTCACGAAGGCAGAAACAGACAGGTGCGCCGCATGTTTGAAGCGATTGGACATGATGTGTTAAAGCTAAAAAGGGAGCAATATTCGTTCCTTCATATTGAAGGTATGAGACCAGGAGACCGCAGAGAATTGTCTCCGCATGAAGTAAAGCGCCTGAGAGCAATTGCCGATCATGGGAAAAGCGCTTTTTAATTTTCACATAAACTTCAAAAAATGAAGAAGCATCAAAAGAAGGAGAATGCTATAATTTACCTGAATGTCTATGGGGAAGGGGTACTTCAGATGAAAAAAAGACGGTTTTTCATACGGACGGGCATTCTCCTCGTGATGCTTGCTGCACTATGTTATACAATGTATAACTCAGTATTTGCCAAACAGGATCGAGTCAAAGAAGGATCTATTGCGCCAAACTTTGTCCTTCAATCTGTCGATGGGGATCGGATTGAGTTAAAGGACTTAAAAGGCAAAGGTGTCTTTCTTAATTTTTGGGGTACATGGTGTGGTCCGTGTAAACAGGAATTTCCTTATATGGCGAATCAATATGAAGTGTTCAAGGATCGCGGTGTGGAAATTGTTGCAGTCAATGTTGCGGAATCCAAGATTGCCGTGAAAAATTTTATGGAGTCCTATGGCGTGAATTTTCCTGTTGCCATGGACAAAGATCGTCAAGTGACAGAGGCATATGATATTACGCCGCTGCCAACCACATTTTTAATCAGTCCTGAAGGCAAGGTAATCAAAGTCATAAAGGGAACGATGACAGAACGTAATGTCTATGAATATATGAATTTGATTAAACCAAAGGGGTCATAGAATGAAAGAGGTAAAGTGCGAGTGTGGACATATTAATCCAATCGGTACTGTTCTATGTGAATCATGCGGGAATCCCATTGCGGCTAAAGAGAAAAACTCTTCAAAGCTGCTTGATATGAGATATGACGGCAGTGCAAGACGCTCGCAAACATACAACAAAACGATTGTTGATAAAGTATGGAACTTTTTTTCTTCCGTTAAAGTGGGTGTGTGGCTGATTGTCATTACACTGCTCGCTTCTTCGCTTGGAACGATTTTTCCGCAGGAGCGATTTATTCCGCCAGGTGCATCTGCTTCCACGTATTATGAAGAGCAATATGGATCGTTTGGCAAGCTGTATTACACACTTGGATTTCATGATCTTTATAATTCTTGGTGGTTTTTAGCTCTTGTCGCATCAATCGGAATCTCCCTTGTCATTTGCAGTCTCGACCGCGTTATTCCTCTTTATCGAGCACTCAAAAACCAAGGGGTTATCAAAAAAGAAGGCTTTATGAGAAGACAGCGTCTGTTTAGCGAGACAGACAAAACATTAGATCAGCATACATATGAAGGCATCATAAGAGCAATGAAACAAAAGCGTTACCGTGTGCGAGAAGAAAATGGGCATATTTTAGCCGAAAAAGGACGTTTTTCACGCTGGGGACCTTACGTCAATCACATTGGACTAATCATCTTTCTCATTGGAGCGATGCTCCGGTTTGTCCCGGGCATGTACGTGGATGAAACGCTTTGGGTCAGAGAAGGGGAAACTGCACCAATTCCAGGTACGGATGGTCAATACTTCTTGAAAAATAATGCGTTTTCAATTGATCGCTATGAAACTGGAAATGAAAAAGAAGTGTTTGAGAATGCCATTGAAAAAGCTGGCGACGGTCAAGTGGTGAAAAGCTATAAAACGGATGCTATTTTATACAAACGTGAAGGAGAAGTTGTATTTGGTGAAAAGCCCAAGCTGAAGCAGGTAACAGAACACGATATCAAAGTGAATGAACCGCTCAAGTTTGACAATTTCTCATTATATCAAGTAGATTTTAAGCAAAATGAACTCGATCAAATGGTCTTTCAGCTGATTCGTAAAGATACAGAAAAATCTTTCGGTACAGTGAAGATTAATCTGCTGGAGCCTAAGTCAGAATATGATCTTGGTAGCGGTTACAAAGTCAAGGTGATGAGCTATCTGCCTGATTTTTATTTTGACGATGATGGAACGCCGAGTACGAAAACAAGGAATCCGAATAATCCTGCTTTCGTGTTTGAAATGATTTCTCCTGAAAAACCTAAAGGTGAAAAAAGCTTTGTCGCCATTCAAGAGACAGTAGAGGGTTCTGATAACAATCTATATAAAATGAAGTTTGATCGGGTTGAAACGAAAAACGTTACAGGGTTAACAGTTAGAAAGGATTTAACACTTGGCGTGCTCATAGTAGGCGGAATCATCTTCATGATTGGTGTCGTGCAGGGGATGTATTGGCAGCATAGAAGAATCTGGCTGTCGGCAAAGGATGGAAAAGTATTGGTGGCAGGACATACAAACAAAAACTGGTTTGGCTTAAAGTCCGATCTTGGTGTGTTACTGAACGGCAGTGGCATCAAACAGCCAGTTGATCAAAAAGAACTGCCTGATACAACAAGTATCAGCAAAAGCAAGGGGGAAGGATTAGATGGCGGCAGTCAGTGAAAATCTGTTATTTGCAGCTTTTCTATTTTATTTAGCGGCAGTTCCTTTTTTTGGTGGTGCCATTAAGGGAAAAAAAGAAGAAGGACCGCGCAGGAATAAGGCGGCACTCATTGGCATTACGCTTACCATCATCGGTTTTTTGAGCCAGTTGGGCTATTTTATTTCAAGATGGATCGCATCTGGCCATGCACCAGTCAGTAATTTGTTTGAGTTCACAACGGCTTTTGGCATGATGCTGGTGCTTGCATTCATCATTTTATATTTTGTGTATCAAGTATCTGTACTTGGTTTATTCACACTTCCAATCGCTTTATTGATTATTGCCTATGCAAGTATGTTCCCATCAGATATTTCACCGCTGATTCCTTCACTTCAAAGTAATTGGCTTTATATTCACGTGACAACAGCAGCACTTGGCCAGGCCATTTTAGCCATCAGCTTTGTGGCAGGTGTCATCTTTCTATTAAAGCATGTGGATCAAACAAAGCCAGGGAAGAAGACGTTTGGTTTAGAGCTTGTCATGTTTATGATTGTGGTCACACTTGCATTTATCGCTGTCACGTCTATCTTTAGAATGACAGGATATGAAGCGACATTTAATTGGATCGATAAAAATAAAGAAAAAAGTGAGATGGTCTATGAGCTCCCAGCTCTTGTCGGACCTCATAAAGGGGAGCTTGTGACGGAAGATCGTTTGGAACCGTTTGTTGAGCTGCCGCCTGTTTTTTCAGGTAGAAAGGTCAATACGGTGTTATGGTCATTTGGCGTAGGGCTGATCATATACGGACTCATTCGATTGATCATTCGCAAACGGCTGAGCGCACTGCTTCAACCGCTAGTGAAACAGGTGAACCTAGATTTAGTTGATGAAATTGGGTATAGGGCTGTTTCGATTGGTTTCCCTGTATTTGCGTTAGGCGGGCTGATCTTTGCCATGATCTGGGCGCAAATTGCATGGACTAGGTTTTGGGGCTGGGACCCGAAGGAAGTATGGGCATTGATTACGTTTCTCTTTTATGCTGCCTATCTTCATCTTCGCTTGTCGCGAGGCTGGCATGGTGAAAAGTCCGCATGGCTTGCTGTGATCGGCTTCGCCATTATTATGTTTAATCTCATCTTTGTCAACCTTGTCATTGCGGGGCTTCATTCTTACGCATAATCACAAGGAAAAGCCAACTTTTATGATTCAATTCGGCTTTTTGTTAAAATGAATGTAACAACGGAGAAAGCAGGAGGACTGTCTAATGGAACACACAACTCAAACGAAAATATTAGTCGTAGATGATGAGGCAAGAATTCGCCGCCTTTTAAAAATGTATTTAGAACGTGAAAATTATGAAATCGATGAAGCGGAAAATGGAGATGAGGCGATTCAAAAAGGGCTTCAAACCGATTACGACCTCATTTTGCTCGATTTAATGATGCCTGGTACAGATGGAATCGAAGTGTGTAATCAA
The DNA here is from genome assembly GCF_038593315.1 of Bacillus sp. FSL P2-0069. NCBI lineage: Bacteria > Bacillati > Bacillota > Bacilli > Caryophanales > Bacillaceae > Bacillus > Bacillus sp. FSL P2-0069. Next base: position 2,067,162 of record NZ_CP151984.1, on the reverse strand, counting down.
ATTCGAGACAAAAAAGCGACTCCAATCATTATGCTGACCGCAAAAGGAGAAGAAGCCAACCGCGTTCAAGGATTTGAGGCAGGAACGGATGACTACATCGTCAAACCTTTCAGCCCGCGTGAAGTGGTTTTACGTGTAAAGGCATTGCTCAGAAGATCGTCTCAAACGTCTTATTTGAATACTGGGACAACAACAAAGGATGTTCTTGTGTTTTCTCATCTTTCTATTGACCATGATGCACATAGAGTGACGGCTGATGGCAAAGAAGTCAGCCTCACGCCGAAGGAATATGAGCTTTTATATTTCCTTGCAAAAACACCAGATAAGGTCTATGACAGAGAAAAGCTGCTAAAAGAAGTATGGCAATATGAATTCTTTGGAGACTTACGAACAGTTGATACTCATGTCAAACGACTTCGTGAAAAACTGAATAAAGTGTCACCAGAAGCAGCGAAAAAAATCGTAACTGTATGGGGTGTCGGGTACAAATTTGAGGTCGGTGCTGAATGAAACTGTGGAAAAGTGTTGTAGGAAAGCTATGGTTAACCATTCTTTTCCTCGTCTTGATCGTTTTATCTATTTTAACTGTGCTTCTTTTAGAGTTCATTGAGAATTATCATGTAGAAGAAGCAAAATCTGATTTAACACAAATGGCAAACAAAGTAGCGGTCATTTTAGAAAGCCATGAGGATCAATCGCTTGCGAGGTCGATTACATCAGAACTCGCTGACAAATTGACGAGTATTGCGATCATCCAAGAGGACGGGCTAGAGTGGTATTCGTCTGAAAAAGACGGGAAGCTTCCTGCGATTACAAAGAAACAAATTGAAGCGGACAACGATTTAAATCAAGCACTGAAAGATCGTAAAAAAATCAGTAAACGTGCAGAACCTGATGCAGGCAATCGAAAAGATGAACGGATTGTAGTCGGTGTTCCATACGAGGCGAACGGAAAAAAAGGCATGGTCTTTCTTTCTCAATCACTCCTCGCTGTAGAACAAACAACGAAACATACGACACGCTACATCTTTTTAGCCGCCGGAATTGCGATTGTACTGACCACTATATTCGCTTTCTTCTTGTCAACACGTGTCACCTATCCTCTCAGAAAGATGAGAGAGGGTGCACAAGATTTGGCGAAAGGGAAATTTGATACAAAGATTCCTATTTTAACGCAAGATGAAATTGGAGAACTGGCAATCGCCTTTAATCAAATGGGGAAGCAGCTTAAATTCCATATCACAGCCTTAAATCAAGAAAAAGAACATTTATCTAATATTTTAAGCAGTATGGCTGATGGCGTCATCACCATCAATATTGATGGAACGATTTTGATGACAAATCCTCCTGCAGAACGATTTTTGCAGGCATGGTATTACGAGCAAAATATGAAGATCAAGGATGGAGATGAACTGCCGCCAGAAGCGCGCGAGCTATTTCATACAGCTGTCAGCACAGAAAAAGAGCAAATGATCGAAGTTACGCTGCAAGGGCGTACCTGGGTTCTTCTCATGTCTCCGCTGTATAATCAGCAGGATGTCAGGGGAGCAGTTGCAGTCCTTCGTGATATGACGGAGGAACGAAGACTTGATAAACTGAGGAAAGACTTCATTGCCAATGTCAGTCATGAACTTCGTACACCAATTGCCATGCTGCAAGGGTACAGTGAGGCAATTGTAGATGATATTGCGGGATCAGAAGAGGAAAAGAAAGAGATTGCGCAAATTATCTATGATGAATCACTTCGAATGGGACGTCTTGTGAATGACCTTCTAGATCTAGCGAGAATGGAAGCAGGTCATATTACACTGAATCTTGAATCAACAGATACGGAAGAGCTGACAGAGAAGATCTACCGTAAGTTTCTCGGGATTGCGAAAGAAAAACAAATCGACCTTACGTATGATATTCAAGTGGATGAACCGCACTTTGTATTCGATCCAGATAAGATTGAGCAAGTGTTTACGAATCTCATTGATAATGCTATTCGTCATACACCAGAGGGCGGCGAGGTTCACTTCTCGGTTCAATCGGTGGAAAACGGACTGAAAATGGATGTAAAAGATTCGGGGAGCGGAATTCCGGAGGAGGATCTGCCCTTTATTTTCGAACGCTTTTATAAAGCCGATAAAGCAAGGACGAGAGGGCGTTCTGGTACTGGACTTGGCCTTGCGATTGTGAAGAACATCATCGAGGCGCATCAAGGCTCTATACATGCTCACAGCAAAGCGGGGGCAGGTACACACTTCACATTCTATATTCCGAGAAAAAAGCAGGAACTCGTCTAATCTTGACGAAGAATCTTGTTACATGAGAAACACTTCTTTTCGTAAAGAAAATGAAGTGTTTTTTCTATTTTAAAATTTTTAAGGAGAAGTTAAACAAAAAGCCCTTTCCAAACTGTCGAACTTGTAATATATTTGTCATAAAGTTGTAATGTAACGTTTTATAAGAGTCACTCGACAAAAATAAGTGAACGGAGGGGTTTCCTATGCATGAAACCTTTCAAAAAATATATGATTCGTACCATCAAGATTTGTACCAGTTTTTATTTTATATGGTTAAAGATAAAAATCAGGCAGAGGATCTCGTACAGGAGGTTTACATTCGGGTACTTCACTCATATAAAACTTTTGAAGGAAGAAGCAGCGAGAAAACATGGCTGTTTTCAATTGCAAGGCATGTGGCGATTGACTGGTTTCGCAAGCAGCAAACCATTAGACAACGGGTACTCGGCACGTTTGATTGGGATAAGCAGGATGTAAAAGACCCAGACTTGCTCCCAGACGAACTGGCTGTACAGGATGAAAATACTAAAGAAATTTATGCCGCGCTTGATCACTGCACGATTGATCAAAGAGCTGTCATCATTTTAAGGTTTATCCAGGGCTACTCAATCATGGAGACGGCAAAGGCGCTAAAGTTCTCGGAAAGCAAAGTCAAAACAACGCAGCACCGAGGCCTGAAAGTGCTCCGAAAACATATGGAGCTTTTGAAGGAGGAGCTAGTGAATGAAAACGAACAGGTCCGATTGGAGCGAAGAACGAATCAAGGTGTTACTAAGTCAGCTTCCAAAGGTGGAGGACAACCGTTCATCTAAGCAGATATACCAGCAGGTGCTGATGGCAAGCGGGAAGAAAAAGAAAAGTGTCAAATGGATCGGTCCAGCGGTGGCAACCGTTGTGGTTTTATTTATGGCGTTTTTAATTTCTCCTCATTTATTTCAGCCGGCTGCTCAAGAACAGCATAAACAGATAAAAATGGACTCAAGTGCTGACAAAGGACAGGCAAATGCCACATTAGAGCCGGTCAAACAGGCAAATGGTACCACACACGTTGTTTCTCATGAAGACAAGCAAAAGTATATGACGGTTGCATACATAGATGAATCAACATCTCAAGTGGTTCCCATTAGTATTGAAAAAGAGAATGAACATGACCATTTGCAGGAAATGATGAACACATATGAACAGGTGCAGCTGCTTGAAATGACAAAGCCACTTCAATCTTATCTTGAGATGGTGGACCTTCGTGAAAATGGGAATACACTTGTTTTTCAGTTAAAAAATGATTTGTCCCTTGATACGATAAAGGAAGCCAATCGATTTAAAGATATGGTAAAAGAAACGCTCAAATGGAGCAGGTATAAACAAGTGGAAGTCAAATCAGTCAAAGGCTCTCATCTTCAATTAGGGGCTAGCAGCATTGGCGCAATATCAATTGATAAACAAACGAAGAAAGCTTATTACGTGTTAGAAAATAAGAGCGGGACTTTTTTGGTGCCCTCCAAAACACATTATTCTTCTTATGAAGAAGCTGTAGAGGCCATGAAACGCACGAGTGATTCTGGACTTGAACCATTAATTAAAGAAGAACCCATTAAAGAAGTGACATCAAAAGGTAAGCATGTAACCATCACGTTTGGAGCATCAGCACAATTATCGGACTCAATTGATCATACTCTACTCATTGAAGGTCTGCTGCTCACAGCGAAAGATTTTGGTTTTACAGATGTCACCATTCAATATGAAGGAACAGATCAAGTAGGACCATATGAATTAAATGAACCAATAGAGGTACCGGCCCTGCCGAATCCAGTTGTCATTAAAGATCGTTAAAGGACGCAAGCATTTCAATGCGTTCTTTTTTGATGTATAGAAAAGGGTCTTCTTGCTGTATACTAAGCTGTCATGAAAAGAACCTCAAAAAAGGGGAGTCACTGATGAAAAGGTATTGCTTCATAGGTGCCAGCTGTTTTTTGCTCTTGATCTTAGCGCCATCTGCCCATGCGCAGAAGACAAACGAATGGGTGGAACCAGTGAAAGGAGAAGTCACTGACTTGTTTGGGACAAGGGGCGGCTCGCATAAGGGATTAGATATAGCTGCGCCAGAAGGAGAATCCATTTTTGCTGCAAGTGAAGGTGTGGTCACGCGTTCGTATGTATCGGCTACATATGGAGAAGTTATATTTATTCAGCATCCAAATGGATACGAAACCGTCTATGCTCATTTACACGAGCGTTTTGTGAAAAAGGGTGACCATGTACAAGCGGGACAGCCGATTGGCATAATTGGCAACACAGGAGCCTCCAGAGGCACTCATTTGCATTTTGAAGTACATCGTGGCAATTGGTCAGTCAGCAAAAAGGATGCGGTAGATCCGCTCAAAATGATTGCTGTGGAACGTTTCCAAGAGCCGGCTCTTCATGTAAATGGACATGAAAAAAATACATATGTCATTAAACAAGGGGATACCCTTTGGTCGATAGCAAAGGCGCATGAAATGACTGTAGAACAATTGAAAAAGATTAATGAGCTGACCACTCACCTCATTCGAACAGGAGACCGTTTAATGGTTTCAACTAAATAAACCTCATGCTTTTGCATGAGGTCAGCGTGTAGACAAACCCTCGCATTCGTTGTCAGGGCTGCGTGCCGGTGCTCACGAATGTCAAATTCGCTCCGCAAAGATAAGCCGCCCTTCCTAGGGCTGCAAAGGTTTTCAATCACGCTGAAAAGAAGACAAAGAGCTAAAATGAAAATCATTTTAGCTCTTTGTCGACAATCTAAAACCTCATGCAAAGCATGAGGTTTATCACTGTTTTTTATAGATCAATCAGGCGGACAGAAAGAATATCCTGCACTTCAGTTAATTTTTTCACAATTTCGTCCTCTAGATGCTTGTCGAAAGAAAGCATCATAATGGCTTCGCCGCCTTTTTCTTTACGTCCCACCTGCATTGTGGCGATGTTGACATCATGGTCGCCTAAAATCTGTCCAACCTTTCCAATCACACCAGGTGCATCTGTATGCTGGATATAGACAAGGTGTCCATCTGGATAAAAATCAATATTAAAACCATTAATAGAAACAACGCGCTCCCCTAGATGCGGGATGTAAGTCGCTTTTAGAGTAAAGGTTGAAAGATCACCTTTGACTTCAATGGAAATACTGTTTTCGTAACCAGATTCGCTGGAAGAAATTTTTTCACTAAAGCTAATGCCTCGTTCTTTTGCGACCATTCCAGCATTTACTTCATTCACAGTCGAATCAACACGCTCTTTTAAAAAGCCTGACAGAAGACTCTTTGTGATAAAGGATGTTTCGAGTTTTGAAATAGAGCCTTCATAAGAAATGCCTACTTCTTTTACAGGTTCTCTCATTGATTGAGAGACAAGACGTCCAAGTTTTCCTGCAAATTGATGATAAGGCTGAATCTTTTTGAACTCGTCTTTTGTCATCGCTGGTAGATTAATAGATGACATGACAGGAAGACCTTTTGCAAATTGAAGGACTTCTTCAGATACTTGCGCCGCTACATTTAATTGTGCTTCTTTTGTAGAGGCACCAAGATGCGGAGTTGCAATGACATGTGGATGATCCACAAGCGGATTATCAGTTGGCGGTTCTACCTCGAATACATCGAGTGCAGCTCCTGCGACATGGCCGCTTTCAAGTGCCTCAAGAAGGTCAGCCTCGTCAATAATGCCGCCGCGCGCACAGTTTACAAGGCGAACACCTTTTTTCGTTTTTGCAATCGTTTCTTTATTGAGAAGTCCTCTTGTTTCTTTTGTTAATGGCGTATGTACAGTAATAATATCTGATACTTCGAGTACTTCATCAAGTGATTTCGCATTGACGCCAATTTTTTCTGCACGTTCCTTTGTGAGAAATGGGTCAAACACGTTGACTGTCATGCCAAATGCTCTTGCACGCTGCGCGATTTCACTTCCGATTCTGCCTAAGCCGACAATCCCAAGAGATTTTCCGTAAAGCTCAGCACCAACATATGCACCTCTGTTCCATTCTTTTGATTTGACAGAAATGTTGGCTTGCGGAATATGACGCATAAGTGATGAAATCATAGCGAACGTATGCTCAGCTGTCGAGATCGTATTACCGTTTGGTGCATTGATCACAATGACGCCGTGTTTGGTCGCTTCATCAATGTCAATATTGTCTACTCCCACACCGGCACGGCCGACAATTTTTAATGAAGTCATTTTTTCATAAAGCTCTTTCGTTACTTTCGTGGCACTTCTGACAAGTAAGGCATCAAACGTGTGTAATTCATCTTCTGCTTCTGCTACATTTTTTTGGACAATTTCAACAAAATCTGATTCTAAAAGTGGTAGAAGACCATCATTGCTCATCTTATCTGAGACTAATACTCGAAACATCGTAAGATTTCCTCCTAAAATAAACGTCATAAATATCTGATAATTTACCATATTCCTTTTCACTGTGTCAATCAAATTAAAGCAGTAAAGTGAAAAAGAAAACACGAACATTTCTTTGTGTCTTTATAAAGAATGAACACCTTTAAACAAAAGATAACCAATTTTTGCGCATTTGTCATTATAATTTTTGTGTTTTTTACGATTTCTTAAAACTGATGAATTTGCTCAGATTTTTATCTGTACAAATGCTCATATATCATATATAATGATGTCGAATTGAATAATGATCAATCTTCGGGGCAGGGTGTAATTCCCTACCGGCGGTGATGAGCATAGTCTCTAAGCCCGCGAGCCTTTTTGGCAGGATTCGGTGTGATTCCGAAGCCGACAGTATAGTCTGGATGGGAGAAGATGGAGGTTCATAAACGTTGAAAACATTGATGTTCACACGTTTATTTGTCTAGCCCAATTTCCCCGCTCCTGTTTTCAAGGGCGGTTTTTTTGTGGCTAAAATGGAACAATCCTCTTTTCGAAAGATTTGATCGAAAAGGAGAGAGAATATTGAATCAAAGTAAAGTAAAGCGTTTAGTTGTAATCAGTATGCTTAGCAGTATTTCATTTGTTTTAATGTTATTAAACTTCCCGTTCCCTGGGCTTCCAGGATATTTGAAAATTGATTTCAGCGATATTCCAGCGATTATTGCGATTTTAATTTATGGGCCGGGTGCAGGGATTGCTGTTGAGGCATTAAAAAATGTACTGCATTATCTCATTCATGGCAGTATGTCTGGTGTTCCTGTTGATCAAGTAGCGAACTTTACAGCAGGTGTATTGTTCATTTTACCAGTGGCCTTCATTTTCAAAAAAATCAAATCGGCAAAGGGCATTGTATGGTCTATGTTCTTGGGCACAGTGCTTATGACTGTGATGATGAGTATTTTAAATTACTTCCTGTTTCTGCCGGCTTACACATGGTTTTTAAATGCGCCTCAACTTTCGGATAATATGCTCAAGGCGACGATAACAGCAGGGATATTGCCTTTTAATCTTATTAAAGGAATCATCATTACCATCGTGTTTAGTCTCATTTTTGTGAAAATGCGTCCATGGTTTGAAAATAAACGCCGACTTCAAAATAGTTAATATAAAAAAAGCCCCTGCATAAGGGGCTTTTATACTATTCATGCTTAAGTGGGTCTCCATCGAAAGATTCGTCCGCAACTTTGATTGAATCTGTTGGACATCCTTCAAATGCATCAAGCATATCTTCTTCAAGCACTTCTGGAACTTCTACAGTCCCTTGGTTGTCATCAAGCGTAACAAATGCAATGCCTTCATCATCATAATCATAAATGTCTGGAGCAGCTGCACCGCATGCGCCGCAAGCAATACATGTGTCTTTGTCTACAATTGTATATTTTGCCATGTTAAAAAAATACCTCCCAGATTGTTCGATGGAACAAATGGTCTAACCTTTTTAGTTTCACCGATAAAAAACAATTTCCTCAAACCTTATTGTAATGATTTTAATTTCACATTTCAACTGTAAAGTGATTGAGAATGCTTATCACATAAGGGTTTGTTCATAACTTTCCCCCACAAATTGAGTTTAAACATTTCTTCTTCTATGAAATCTGTTAAAATAAAGGGAGAAAATATTCGAATTTTGTCAGGAAGACAGGTGCTTTGGCGAATGACTCTTCATTACTTGGATGTCATGTTAATGGACAGCGTACATAAATTGAACGGCGAACGCTCCATAAGTGCTGTCTACCATCTTTTTAAAGGAAAGAAATCATCACAAACCATACAGGATGCCAGTTTGTTTCAGCTTTCAAAGTACTTCGGCTGTTACCCGGGGTTTACGAGGGATCAGCTGAATCGCTCTGCTATAAAGCTTGACGAAAAGCACTACATCGTAAAAACAGGGGAGACATTCACTGTTACAAATGCAGGACAGCGTATGCTAAACCAGTATTTTTCAGAAAAACCGATGCCCGCTTATTTTCATGGTGCCAAATATCATGATAAAGCAAAGGTGCTATGGATGAGGCTTTCGTTACTTGTACAAGTGCTGTCTCACCATCTGGCTGGATCGCATCAATATGTTCCAATACAAAGAGATGTATCTGTACAAAGCTGGACGAAATCCTTCTTAAAACAGCATCACGAGAAGAATAAGCTTTCGGAAGAGCTGCATCATGAACTAGACAAGCTCCTTTCCCGTATAAGTGATCAAGAGGCGCTGATTTTTGTTTACTCATTGACGTCAAATGAAAGAATTGGGCGTACGTATCAGCAAATGGCAGAGTGGCTAAAAGAAGATGTGTGGTATGTGTACCTGCTTTTTTGGAATGTCCTCCATTATTTTATTCATGCTGCCCAAAAAGGTGAAGCGCAGGTCATGCAGCAGCTCGTAGGTGACCTTGAATTCAAACGCGTGCTAACAACCTCTACCCATAAAACGCTCGAGCTTGTGCAAAAAGGCTATGATATTGATCAGATTGCTCACATTCGTTCATTAAAAAAGGCAACGATCGAAGACCATATTGTCGAGCTGTCCATACATGAACCGAGCTTCTCAATAGAGCCGTATGTGAGCGAAGAAGAGCAGCGGGCCATTCATGCAGTAGCCAGGGAGCTTCAAACAAATAAAATGAAGCTGATTAAAGAAAAACTCGAACATCCATTTACTTATTTTCAAATAAGATTGGCTCTGACAAGGATGGTGAAAGCAAATGGATAAGCTTCATCAGACGCTCATGCGATATTTTGGTTACGACTCATTTAAAGCAGGTCAAGAGGACATTATTCAAAGTGTACTGAATCAGAAAGATACGGTTGCCATGCTGCCTACTGGCGGAGGGAAGTCCATCTGCTATCAAATTCCCGGCTATATGACTGAAGGATTAGTTCTCATTATTTCGCCGCTGTTATCGCTTATGGAGGACCAAGTCGAACGAATGAAAATGCGCGGAGAAAAACGAGTGGCGGCACTGAACAGCACATTATCTTTTCAGGAGAGACGGCATATCATTCGGCATTTGCCATCATATAAATTTTTATTCGTCGCGCCTGAGGCATTAATGTCAGAGGTGCTGCTAGAACAGCTCAAATCGATGCATATTGGTCTGTTCGTCGTCGATGAAGCCCATTGTATATCGGAATGGGGGCATGATTTCCGTCCGGAATATTCCAAGCTGGGAGAATGGAGAGAAGCGTTAGGTCATCCTGTTGCCTTAGCACTGACGGCAACTGCAACAAAACAAACGCTAAAAGATACCGTGCAAACGTTAAGATTGCAGCATCCAGACTTTCATATCCATTCTGTCAACCGGCCAAACATCGCATTAGTCAAAGAAGCGCACGAAACGAAAGAAGCAAAAGAGAAACGGGCCATTGAGCTTGTGGAATTCCTGCAAGGCCCTGGCCTGATTTATTGCCCGACCCGGCAAATGACAGAAGATATGGCGCTCATAATGAAACAAAAAACCCATCAGCGTGTAGAGTATTACCATGGCGGAATGGATGCAGGAGACCGCATGCTTATTCAGCAGCAATTTATCAGCGGACAGCTTGACCTCATTTGTTGTACAAGTGCTTTTGGAATGGGAATTGATAAAGCAGATATACGATTTGTTATTCATATGAGCCCGCCGCAGTCTATTGAAGCATTTATGCAGGAAATTGGAAGAGCAGGACGGGACGGGAAAAATAGTGTGAGCATTCTTTTATATACAGAAGAGGACGCGGATATTCAACAGCATTTAATACAAGCAGAGGGCTTTGATGATCCAGAAATTGATTTTTTCTTAGCCAGGCTGACACAAATGCAGACAAATGATGAAAAGAAACTACGTGAACAATTGATGGAATCAGGGCTTCAGGAGACACGTGCAAGAATGCTGATCCATTATTACAGGATGTATCAATCTGACGAGCCGCGTTTGCTCCTGATGAAACTGAAAGAGAAATTGCAGGACAGACAAACTGAAAAACTGAGAAAAGTGTGGCAATTTAAGGAGCGGATCACAGATCATAGCTGCTTTAGACAATCTCTGTTATCATACTTTTACGAACAGCTTGATCAAACGGAGAGCGCATCCTCTGGCAGCTGCTGCTCTTCTTGCGGACTTGACCTGTCTGATTATAAAAAAAAAGATCAACCATTGGAGCTGAATGAAATGAAACACTGGAAGACCGTGCTGGACCGTATGTTTCATCTGACAAAAGAGGCGCAGCATTGATTGAACAACATCGCCGAATCATCGAAAAATTAACCGATCGACAAGTTGTAGAACAGCTGTATTTCACGCAGCTGCTGATGCTGATCATTTCTTTTTTACTAGGTATATTTATGTTCAATCATTGGACAGATTTTACATCCCTTTGGGAGATCCAAGATGCGCAGATACTGACTTATGGAATTGGCGGCGCTGCGGTTGTGATCATTGTGGATGCGATTGTTATGAAGGTGTTTCCTGCTCATATGTATGATGATGGCGGATTAAATGAAAAAATGTTCAAAAATCGCAGCATCCCGCATATTGTTTGGTTAACACTGCTCATCGCCTTTTCAGAGGAAATTCTATTCCGAGGGATCGTCCAGCAGCAATTTGGATTGGAAATTGCCAGTATTGTGTTTGCGCTCCTTCACTTTCGCTACTTATCAAAAATACTCTTGTTTATCCTTGTGGTTTCAATTAGTATTTTTTTAGGACTTTTATACGAGTGGACTGGGAATTTATTTGTTCCTGTCATGACCCATTTTGTCATTGACTTAGTCTTTGCTTGTCAAATTCGTTTGAAATATAGGGGGAGGGATGAACATGGAAGAAATGTCGAGAATGAAGAGAAAGAAGGAGCAGCTGACAAACATCCATGACGATGATGCAGAGAAAATTTTTGAAGAAGAAGTAGAGCCTTCAGATGACTCTCACTTTCCTACACGAGAAGATTTTCATGAATATAAAAAGCAGCGCACGAAAAAGGTGCGTAATCCATTGTTTACAACACTTGCTATTATCTTTCCTATTATCGTCGTCACAGTGTTCTTCCTTTTGATCTACTACACATCAAAGGAAATCAACCATAATAATAATCAAGATGTATATAATATTGATTCTACATCAAGTGCTGACACAGACCCAGTCCCGTCAGCACTTGTCGAAACGAAAAATGACTCAAGCGTTGATAAAGCGGATGCGTCTGATGATGAGAAGCAAAAGAAAGAGAAAGAAAAACAGCGATTGAAAGAAAAAGCTGAACAGCAGAAAAAAGAAAAAGCTGCTAAAGAGAAAGAAGAGCGTGAACAAGCAGCGAAAGAAAAAGAACGCGCGAGAGCCGAAGCTGCCAAAAAGCGTGAACAGCAGCAGCTAGCCTTGCAAAAGCAACAGGAAGAGAAAAAACGAAAAGAGGCCGAAGAGAAAAAGAAGCAGGAAGAAAAACCAGTTCGTGTCGTGCAGCACACCGTTGGTCCAGAGGAAAACCTGTATCGAATTTCAATGAAGTATTACAAAAACCGTTCGGGTGAAGAGAAAATTAGAGCCTATAATCATTTGAAAGGTAACAGCGTGTATAGTGGTCAAGTGCTGAATATTCCACTAGAAAACTAATCACCTGACATGAATGAAGAAGCACGCACATACATATGTAGAAAAAAGGGACAGGGTGTATGTGATGACATTGCACGCAATCAGCCGATATATGGATCAGCCGACACGGAAAATGATGGAAACATTGATCAAAAGAAAGCATAAATATGAGGGCTTTGCCAAGCAGTGCAAAAGATGGCAATGGACAGCCCTTCTATCGCTTGCCATTCTTTTGTTTTATTTTGTGATCACGGCAAATGCGGGAGGCGGTTCGCTTCAGCCGGAAGCCATGATTGCAACACTGCTTGGTCATGAAGTTTTTCTGTTTTGGATCATGGCTGAAGTCTTTGCTTTTTACGCCTCTTATTACTATAAGAAAAAAGAAGAAAAGGCTGAGGATGAATATCATCGGCTTCGATGTGAAATTATACAAAAAAGCACAGATTTATGGCCGCAATCAAATCAGTGGAAAGAGCGCGAGACGGTTTTTCACTATATGCAGAAGCAATACGACATTAATCTCTATTATGAAAGTAAATAAATGAGAAAAAAAGACGTTTAACAATTGAAACGTCTTTTTTCATTCAAGCGTCTTATGAAAGAAAGATATGTAAGGGAGCCATTTGTGATGAAATATGCCATCGGATTTACTGCCGCCATTGCGGCTGTTACAACAGGTGTGTGTGTAACGGCAAAAATGGTGAAAACGGCAAAACAAAACAACATCAAAAAGCATTACTTTACAATAGAAGCACTTCAAACAGACCGGCCTGCTGTCATTTTCTTTATTTCTGATACACACAGACGTCTCATCAGTGACACTTTATTAGCAGAAATCAGACAGGAAGAGCCAGATGTGATTATGATTGGCGGAGATTTAGCTGAAAAAGGTGTACCCTATGCAAGGATTGAAGAAAATGTGAAACGTTTATCAAGAATTGCGCCGGTTTATTTTGTCTGGGGAAATAATGATCATGAGCTGCACCAGCAAAGGTTTAAAGAAATTCTTCATGCATACGATGTCACGACTTTGCAAAATGAAACGGCTGTATGGAATTTTGAAGGGCAGCGAATCAAAATTGGAGGAATTGATGATATTCGGCTTGAAAAAGCAGATTATGAAGCCATACGGCCTGAGTTTGTGAAAGATGATGTCAATATTCTCTTATCACACAATCCAGATGTACATCATTTGATGAGTGAAGAAGAAGGAATCGATCTTGTCCTGAGCGGTCATACGCATGGGGGACAGATCCGAATTGGGAAATTTGGACCGTATGAAAAAGGAAGAACAGGCCAGGTCAAAGGTGCGTTCTTTCTCATTAGTAATGGCTACGGAACAACAAAAATTCCCTTGCGTCTCGGAGCAGAACCAGAAACCCATCTGATCTATTTAATGCCTCTAAAAACGCGTTAACTTGCGGCACCCTCAATATTTTCCATAAAAGTCACCGTAAGCGTAGCTTCGTGCTTGTCTTCCGTCTTGACACAGTGTAAACTGAATACAAAATTAAGAACCTATGACTCATCATCTCATATACTACAGTATGATGTGTGTTTAGAAGAGGCAGGAGGGAACGTTATGCGACTGGAGCGTCTGAATTATAATAAAATCAAAATTTTTCTCACACTAGATGACCTGACAGACCGAGGTCTTACGAAAGAAGACCTTTGGAAAGATTCGTTCAAAGTCCATCAGCTGTTTAAAGACATGATGAACGAAGCGAATCAGGAGCTCGGTTTTGAAGCGAATGGACCGATTGCTGTTGAAGTATTTTCTCTTCAGGCGCAGGGGATGGTCGTCATTGTCACAAAGAGTCAGCAGGAAGATGCTGATGATGAGTTTGATGAAGATTACATTGAGATGCAAGTCAAGCTCGACGAGAGTAAGCATGTGCTCTATCAATTTGCCTCGTTTGAAGATGTGATTCAACTGTCCCATAGTTTAAGTCGTATTGGACTTTTAGGGGGTACAGTTTACCATTATGAAGGTCAATATTACCTCAGCCTGGATGATGTTGGAGAATTATCTGCTGATACAGTCATTTCGATTTTAGCAGAGTTTGGTTCACCTACGACACTCACCATTCACCGGCTAAAAGAATATGGAAAAGTGATCATGCAAGAAGATGCTGTGAAAACGATTCAAATGTATTTTTAATCACTTTTTTCTATTATATTTAATACTGTTGTGATGAAACAACAGTATTTTTTTATATCCTTTTTTATATTTATAAACGCTGATATTTTATTTTGATAAAAAACGCTTTTTACCTTTGCTTTACCAGTACGAAGGTGTATACTATTGCTTGAAAGGGAGCAGTAGATCATGAAAGATTTCTAGGGGGTTTATTTTAATGGCAGCCGATCAAAACGCCGCTCATAACGCAGAAGATAAGCTAGATGTTTTAAAGTCAACTCAAACCGTCATACATAAAGCGCTAGACAAATTAGGGTATCCGCAGGAAGTGTATGAATTGCTGAAGGAGCCAATTCGTCTATTAACGGTCAAAATTCCAGTACGTATGGATGATGGATCGGTGAAAATTTTCACTGGTTACCGCGCACAGCACAATGATGCTGTCGGTCCAACAAAAGGCGGAATCCGTTTCCACCCGAACGTTACGGAAAAAGAAGTAAAAGCGCTTTCAATTTGGATGAGTTTAAAATGTGGAATTGTGGATCTTCCTTATGGCGGAGGAAAAGGCGGTATTATCTGTGATCCAAGAGAAATGTCATTCAGAGAGCTTGAAAAACTAAGCCGCGGCTATGTTCGCGCCATCAGTCAAATCGTTGGACCAACAAAAGATGTTCCAGCACCAGACGTGTTTACGAACTCTCAAATTATGGCATGGATGATGGATGAATATTCTAGAATTGATGAATTTAACTCGCCAGGATTTATTACAGGAAAACCAATTGTTCTTGGAGGATCACACGGACGTGATACTGCAACAGCAAAAGGTGTGACGATCTGCATCAAAGAAGCGGCGAAGAAAAAAGGAATTGACATTAACGGGGCTCGTGTTGTCGTACAGGGATTCGGAAATGCAGGAAGCTACTTAGCTAAATTCATGTATGATGCTGGAGCAAAAATCGTAGGAATTTCAGATGCGTACGGCGGATTATACGATGAAGATGGTCTAGACATTGACTACTTGCTTGACCGACGTGACAGCTTTGGAACCGTCACTAAACTATTTAACGATACAATTACAAACCAAGAGCTGCTTGAGCTGGATTGTGATATCTTAGTACCTGCAGCCATTGAAAACCAAATCACAGAAGATAATGCGGCAAACATTAAAGCCGAAATTGTCGTAGAAGCAGCAAATGGCCCAACGACACTGGAAGGAACCAAAATTCTTTCAGATCGTGGTGTACTGCTTGTTCCAGACGTACTTGCGAGTGCGGGTGGTGTAACTGTTTCTTACTTTGAATGGGTTCAGAATAACCAAGGGTTCTACTGGACAGAAGAAGAAGTTGAAACTCGTTTAGAAGATATGATGGTGAAATCATTTAATAATATTTATGAAATGGCGCAAAACCGCCGAATTGATATGCGTCTTGCTGCATATATGGTCGGTGTACGTAAAATGGCTGAAGCTTCTCGATTCAGAGGCTGGATTTAAGCGGCTGATTTGCATCGCGCCTTAAAATCTCCTATCCTTAAATAGGAGATTTTTTTATGGAATGGAACAAAGAATCAAACAGCCCAGCAATTGTTATTGCAGTGAAATGACAGGAGTGGAACAAATGAAACAAGAAAAAGCGATCATAATAGGAGGCGGCCCATGCGGGTTATCAGCTGCCATTGCATTCAAGCAAATTGGGATTGATGCACTTGTGATTGAAAAGGGGAATGTCGTGAACAGTATTTATCATTACCCAACACATCAAACCTTTTTTAGTACAAGTGAAAAGCTTGAAATCGGTGATGTTGCTTTTATTACTGAAAACCGTAAGCCCGTTCGTATTCAGGCGCTTTCCTATTACCGAGAGGTCGTCAAACGAAAAAAACTGCGTGTGCATGCTTTTGAAAAAGTAAACGCCGTGACGAAACAAGATGGCCGTTTTACGGTGAATACATCAAAAGACGACTATGCATGTGATTACGTCGTCATTGCGACTGGCTACTATGATCATCCAAACTATATGAACGTCAAAGGAGAAGACCTTCCCCACGTATATCACTATTTTAAAGAAGGACATCCATATTTTGATAAAGATGTGACGGTGATCGGCGGGAAGAACTCCAGTGTTGATGCTGCGTTAGAACTTGTGAAATGCGGAAGCAGAGTCACTGTGCTGTATAGAGGAACTGAATATTCATCCAGCATCAAGCCTTGGATTTTACCAGAGTTTGAAGCGCTTGTCCGTAATGGAACGATTCGAATGGAGTTTGGTGCGCAGGTGAAAGAAATCACAGAAGAAGATGTGATCTTCACAAACCAGCAAAATCAAACGGATCGAGTGAAAAGTGACTATGTATTTGCCATGACTGGCTATCACCCAGATCATTCTTTCTTAGAAAAAATGGGTGTCACGATTGACCAAGAATCAGGCCGTCCAGCATTTGATGAAGAGACGATGGAAACGAATGTTGAAGGCATTTTCATTGCAGGAGTCATTGCAGCTGGAAATAATGCCAATGAAATTTTTATCGAAAATGGAAGATTTCATGGCGGACTCATTGCAGAAGAAATCAAAAAAAGAATTAACGGATAAAAAAAGAACTGAATCCTTCAAAGGGGTTCGGTTCTTTTTTTATAAATTGGGATTATATAGAAAGGTATTTTTAGAAAAATGGGCCCGAGTCATATAAAAAAAGGGTAAATCATGGTACGATAATGAAGGATAATGTAGGGAAAGAGGTCTGGTTATGATCGCAATCATCTCAGCAGGTTTAGCTCCCGGCATCGCACTTTTAAGTTATTTTTATTTGAAAGATCAGTACGACAATGAGCCGGTTCACATGGTCATCAGATCTTTTATGCTAGGTGTCATACTTGTGTTTCCAACCATGTTTATTCAATATGTCCTTCAAGAGGAAAATATTGCAACAAATCCTATCTTGATTTCATTTGTGACGTCGGGCTTTTTAGAAGAATCATTAAAATGGTTTATTTTAATGGTCAGCGTTTATGCACATGCCCAGTTTGACGAACACTATGACGGAATTGTGTATGGAACGAGTGTCTCACTTGGTTTTGCAACACTTGAAAATATCCTTTACTTAGTCGGCCACGGGGTCGAATATGCGTTTACCCGTGCTTTATTACCTGTATCAAGTCACGCATTATTTGGTGTTGTGATGGGATTTTATATCGGAAAAGCCCGCTTCTCTGATAAAAAAGAGCAGCGCAAATGGCTGATCCTTTCTTTAACGCTCCCTGTACTGTTTCACGGCCTGTATGATTTCATTCTATTAGGGATGAAAAACTGGGGATATATCATGGTGCCGTTCATGATTTTTTTATGGTGGTTTGGTTTAAGGAAAGCAAAAAAAGCCCGTGCGGTAAAAATGGTGCAAATTTAATTTGGAAAACGTCCTATTTGTTTATAGGGCGTTTTTTTGTCTTTTCCATCCAATTCTCTCCTGTGTTGAATGTATAAAAATAGGGATCGGAAGAAACATATATTCAAACATCAAAAGTACAGGAGGATCAAATATGGATAAAGCTCGTTTCATGAAACAAATTGTTCTTATCTTCTCAATCGTTCTTCTTGCGTCTTCACTTTTGACAGCCAGTAAAAGTGAAGCATTCACCGGCCAAGTCATCCAGCGCGGGGCAACAGGAGAAGATGTAGTCGAGCTGCAAGCGCGGCTCCAATACAATGGGTTTTACAATGGCAAAATCGATGGCGTCTATGGCTGGGGGACGTACTGGGCCGTTCGCAACTTTCAAAGCCAATTTGGCATGAAGAAGGTCGATGGACTTGTAGGTGAGAAAACAAAAAACTTATTAGTTCAAAAGACGAAATACTACAAAGAGTTTGTTCAAAAACAGCTGCAGCAAGGGAACCAGTTTACCCATTATGGCGGAAAGCCTCTTGATCAGCAAACAAAGGCTCCTGCGCAAAAAAGCTCGCAAAAAAAGACAGCCCAAGGTACAAAAGAAAATCAAAAAAGTCAAAGTGGATCATCTGGGAAGTCCGGCAATCAGTCAGGCAGCCAGCAGGGAAATCAAACACCAAAACAAACAGCAGCCAACATGCCTGGTGGTTTTTCTAGTAATGACATTCAGCTCTTGTCGCAAGCTGTTTACAGTGAAGCAAGAGGTGAGCCGTATGAAGGACAGGTGGCCATCGCGTCCGTTATCTTAAACCGCTTGAACAATCCGACCTTTCCAAATACGATCGCAGGAGTCATTTTTGAACCGCTTGCGTTTACTGCTGTAGCAGATGGGCAATTTTATATGACGCCAGATGAAACGGCAAAAAAAGCTGTATTTGATGCAATCAATGGCTGGGATCCATCTGAAAGCGCCATCTATTACTTTAATCCTGATACAGCAACAAGTCCATGGATTTGGGGAAGACCACAAATTAAACGAATCGGGAAACATATATTCTGCGAATAAAAAGGGGTGTAAATAAATGATCAGAGGAATATTGATTGCTATTTTAGGAATTGCTGTCATCTCAACAGGTTACTGGGGCTATAAAGAACATCAAGAAAAAGACGCCGTCCTGCTTCATGCTGAGAACAACTACCAAAGAGCCTTCCACGATTTAACGTATCAGGTGGATCAGCTGCATGACAAACTGGGCGCAACACTTGCGATGAACAGCCAAACATCCATCTCACCAGCACTTGCAGATGTATGGAGAATGTCATCAGAAGCGCATAACAATGTCAGCCAGCTCCCGCTTACATTGATGCCTTTTAATAAAACGGAAGAATTTCTGGCGAATGTCGGAGACTTTAGCTACAAATCATCAGTCAAATCTTTATCAGATGAACCATTAAATAAAGATACACACAAAACCATTACAGCTCTATATAATCAAGCGTCAGATATCCAAAACGAACTTAGACAAGTGCAGCACCTCGTACTTAATAAAAACTTAAAATGGATGGATGTTGAAATGGCGCTCGCTGACGGCGATCGAAAGAACGACAACACCATCATTGACGGGCTGAAAACAGTCGAGAGAAATGCAGATGCATTTGCAGATGTCGATCTTGGTCCTACAAATGTGTCCACAGAAAAAGAAACACAAGGATACAATCATTTAAAAGGCGATAAGATTTCAAAAAAAGAAGCGATCCGCATTGCACAGCAATTCACACCTGACCATAATCAACATTTTAAAGTGAGAAAAAGCGGCAGCAAAACCAATCGCGACGTGTACAGCTTATCGATGTCTGATCCAGACAGCCATGCAAACTTTTATTTAGACTTAACTGAAAAAGGAGGACACCCAGTTTACCTTCTTCAGAATCGTGACGTGAAAAAACAGAAAATCAGTTTAAATGATGCATCAGAAAAAGCACTCAGCTTTTTAAAGAAGCAAGGGTTTGATACAGAATCGTTCCATTTAGATGAAAGTGCACAATTTGATAATATCGGTGTATTTACCTATGTTCCTCTTCAGAAAAATGTTCTGCTTTATCCAGATAGCATACGCATGAAAGTCGCATTGGACGATGGTGAGGTTGTTGGGTTTTCAGCGAAGGATTATTTAACGAATCATAAAACACGTGACATTAAATCACCTAAAATCTCGCAAAAAGAAGCGAAGAAAACATTAAATCAGCATGTAAAGATCGAAGATACTCATTTAGCGATTGTGCAAAATGATATGTCAGAGGAAGTTCTGTGCTATGAGTTCCTTGGAACGATAAAAAACGATACGTATCGCATGTTCATTAATGCAGATACTGGAAAAGAAGAACGAGTAGATAAACTAAAAAACGCAGAACCTATATATAAAGACCTATAGAAAAGGAAACAAGGAAAAGGCTAATAAGTCTTTTCCTTTTGTTTTAGACATGGTTTAATATAGGAGAGGATACGATTTCACAGATGAAAAGAGTGATGAGGAATGTTACAAATAGGGGATGCAATCACAATTGAATATGTCAATGAGAACAAAGAAGTGAAAACAGCAAAATCGAAGGTTTTGGAAAATAATAACGATGATATTTGCATTAATTATCCAGCTGATAAAGAAACGGGACGCACCATCTACTTAAACCAGCAAACAGAAATCACCGTCTTCTTTTTTGACGAAAACCAAATTCCATACAAATGTACAAGCGAAGTCATCGGAAAAAGAAAAGAAGATATCCCGATGATTGTTATTTCCATTCCGCCAAAAGAAGAAATGATTCGGCTTCAGCGAAGAGAATATCTGAGAGTGGATACGATGGTCAAAGCCACCATTATGCAAACGGATGAAGAGGCCTTTGAAACGTTTATTGTGAATATGAGTGCTGGCGGCGTAGCAATCTCTGTTCCTGAGGGCGTGTCATTGAAAGAATATGGAGAAGTGGTCACAGAGTTTGAACTTCCCCTAAAAGAGCCCGTGAAAATAAAAGCGGTTGCAGAGATGAATCGAGTATATCAAGATGAACAGTCTGGCAAAACAAGAGCGATCATGGAGTTTTCAGAGATCACAAATGATCACCAGCAGCACATCATGAAATACTGCTTCCAGCAGCAGCTTTTAACACGTGTGAAAAAAGCATAAGAATAAAGGGTGTAAAAAGCTTCCATACTAGAGAGGAAAGAATCTAGCGTGGAGGCTTTTTGTATGAAGACAATGGAAAGATGGTTATTGAAAGTGGTGCTCATTCAGCTTGTTTTATTGCTAACTGTTCAGATTACACTTCATTTGACGAAAGGAGAGCTTTTTTTGTCAAAAGTCGTGCAGTATGAGGGTGTGAATAACATGAGTATTGAAGAATGGATTGAAACGTTTAAGCAGAAGGATTGATAGAAAATTCCCCCGTTTGAGCGGTGATCGTGTTACAATTCATAAGGGAGATTCAATCAAGGAGAGGTATTATGAAAAAGAAATTATCTATAGCAATTGACGGTCCTGCAGCAGCAGGCAAAAGCACTGTGGCAAAAATTGTCGCAGCCAAAAAATCATATATTTATATTGATACAGGTGCTATGTACCGCGCGATTACACTTGCGGCACTCAATCAAGGTGTAGACCTTGAAGACGAACAGGCACTTGATTCATTACTGAAAAAAACGGTCATTGAACTAGTCACAACAGACGAGGGTCAAAAAGTCCATCTAAACAATACGGATGTCACAGAGGATATTCGCACAGACCGCGTAAGCAACCAGGTATCGGTTGTTGCAAAGCACAGAGCTGTTCGGGAAGAAATGGTCCGCAGGCAGCAAGAGCTTGGCAAACGAGGCGGCGTCGTTATGGACGGAAGAGACATAGGTACTCATGTACTTCCAGATGCTGAAGTGAAAATTTTCTTGCTTGCATCAGTAGAAGAAAGAGCAAAACGCCGCTTTGAAGAGAATCAGAAAAAAGGCTACGATGTCAATTACGATCAGCTGATCGAAGAGATTGCAAGACGCGATAAGCTTGATTCTGAGCGCGAAGTTTCACCTTTGAAGAAAGCGGATGACGCCATTGAAATTGACACCACTTCCCTTTCTATTCAAGAGGTGGCAGGGAAAATTTTAGATGCAGCAGACCGCGTGGAGAAACAGTAAGAAATTTTAGAAAACTTTTATAAGTTAGAGGTTTATCTCTTGACAAACAAGGTCTTTTATTAGAAGTTTATACTAATACTATTTTTATTGATCATTCAAGCAATTATATTGATTTGAATGTTTCTATAATACATATTCGGCTGGCAATCATCATGCTTAAGACACATATTCGCCCAGTCGTTTTAACTAAGCTGTGTAGGTTTGGACCAAGGAGGTTATCGAAATGACAGAGGAAATGAATCAAATCGATGTTCAGGTACCAGAGGTTGGAGATGTAGTGAAAGGGATTGTTTCTAAAGTTGAGGACAAGCATGTTAATGTAGATATCGTCAATGTGAAACAACCTGGTATCATCCCAATCAGTGAATTATCAAGTCTTCACGTTGAAAAAGCATCAGATGTCGTGAAAGATGGCGACGAGTTAGAGCTTAAAGTAACAAAGGTCGAAGACGATGCTTTGATTTTATCTAAACGTGCTGTTGATGCAGACCGCGCTTGGGAAGACCTAGAGAAAAAGTTTGAAACAAAAGAAGTATTTGAAGCTGAAGTAAAAGACGTTGTAAAAGGTGGTCTTGTCGTTGACATTGGTGTGCGCGGATTTATTCCTGCATCTCTTGTAGAAGCACACTATGTAGAAGACTTCACAGATTACAAAGGGAAAACACTCTCACTTGTCGTGGTAGAACTTGACCGCGAAAAAAACCGCGTGATTCTCTCACACCGTGCAGTCGTTGAGCAAGAGCAATTAGACAAAAAGCAAGACTTCCTGCAAAAGCTTGAAGTAGGCAGTGTGATTGATGGTAAAGTGCAGCGGCTTACTGATTTTGGTGCATTTGTTGACATTGGCGGCATTGACGGATTAGTTCACATTTCTCAACTATCCCATGCGCATGTTGAAAAGCCATCTGACGTAGTAGAAGAAGGACAGGAAGTCAAGGTCAAAGTACTTGCTGTTGATCGTGATAACGAACGTATCTCACTATCTATTAAAGAAACATTACCAGGACCTTGGAGCCAAATTGGTGAAAAGGTAAAACAAGGTGATGTGCTTGAAGGAACCGTTCAACGTCTTGTGAGCTTTGGTGCATTTGTTGAAATTCTGCCAGGTGTAGAAGGACTTGTGCATATTTCCCAAATCTCTCATAAACATATCGGCACGCCGCAAGAAGTCCTTGAAGAAGGGCAGACTGTGAAAGTGAAAGTGCTTGATGTGAATGAAGACGAAGAGCGCATTTCACTAAGCATCCGTGATTTAGAAGAAAATCCTGAAAAACAAATCGAAGAAGATTATCGTCAATATCAGGCGAAAGAAGAAAACACAAGCGGATTCCAGCTTGGTGACCTGATCGGCGATAAACTCAATAAACTAAAATAATTTGGTGATCAAAATTGACGCGAGCAGAAAGAAAGAAGCAGCATATTGAGCATGCGTTGTCCACTGGCCAGCATGCAGCAACAGGTTTAGATGATGTTTCCTTCGTTCACGCCAGTTTACCAGATCTTGCGACATCACAAATTGATACACAAACGACAATTGGCGGACTGACTTTCGGTTCGCCAATTTTTATCAATGCAATGACTGGCGGAGGCGGAGAATCCACCTATGAGATCAACCGCTCTTTATCGATCGCAGCGAAGGAGACCAATATCCCAGTAGCAGTTGGATCACAAATGGCTGCACTGAAAGATAAAGAAGAAAGACGAACATATGAAGTCGTTCGTAAAGTCAATCCGGATGGAATTGTATTTGCGAATTTAGGCAGTGAAGCGACAATGAAGCAAGCTCAAGAAGCAGTCAACATGCTCGAGGCGAATATGCTCCAAATTCATCTGAATGTCATCCAAGAGATTGTCATGCCTGAAGGCGATCGCGATTTCAGGGGGGCACTTGAGCGGATTGCAGCGATCGTTGAATCTGTTGGTGTGCCTGTTGTTGTAAAAGAAGTCGGGTTTGGCATGAGCAAGGAGACGGCAGGAAAGTTATTTCATGCTGGGGTTGCAGCCGTTGATGTAGGCGGATTTGGTGGAACGAACTTCTCCAAGATTGAAAATCTCCGACGCCAAAAAGCACTTCGTTATTTTGATCAATGGGGAATTCCAACTGCAGCGAGTCTTGCTGAAGTACATACAGCCTTTCAGAGTCAAACGATTTTAGCCTCCGGAGGTATTCAAGATGCTCTTGATGTAACCAAATCAATGGCTCTTGGCGCATCTGCTGCTGGTCTAGCTGGATTTTTCTTAAAATCATTGACCAGTGGAGGAGAAAGCGGCCTCATCGAAGATATCATGGAACTTCAAGAAGATATCAAGATGATGATGACAGTGCTTGGCGTGAAGACGATTGAAGAACTGAGACAGGCTCAAGTTGTGATCTCAGGGGAAACAAGTCATTGGCTCAAAGAAAGAGGCGTTGACACAACGTACTATAGTCAGAGAGGCATGTGATATCACATGCCTCAGCGCGTAGACAAACCCTCGCATTCGGTGTCAATTCTGCGTGCCGGTGCTCACGAATGTCAAATTCGCTCCGCCCCGGTACTCGCCCTTCCTAGGGCTGCAAAGGTTTTCTATCACGCTGAAAAGAAGACAAAGATCCAAAATAAAGAACATTTTAGCCCTTTGTCAACAAATCTAAGGCATGTGATCATCACATGCCTTTTTTTATTGATTTCTTTTTCGAGCGCTTTCTGGACCTTCTAATGCTGTTGCACCTTTATGATGAATGGATTGATCGCGGTCAGATTCCACTCTTTTTGACGCCTTTAAACGTTTTTCCTGTCTATCTTTTCCCATCATGTATCCCTCCTCAGGTTATTAGGGTGTCACCTCTTGTTTATTTCATACAGAGCCGGTAACGATCCGCATGTTTAAAAATTGGAGATTTTCCCATAATGTAATTGAGGTGATGAGGCGTTGGAGGCTTTGTACTATTATTGGTCTATATGGTTCGTTTGGATTATGGTGACATTTATCATGGAAAAAAGTTTGTGGCGCAGCGTGCTGGGCATCTGTGTACTTGTCCATATTATATTCAGTCATATCATGATATCCGTTTTAGATATGAGCATCAATGCGGGATTCTTGATGACTTTTTTATATGCATGTGCTGCTTTCGTCATATATAGGCCTAGTTACCGAATGATGAGAATCATGCAATTGGGCTCGATGGTGAGCGCGTATGCCTTTTTTATGATGTTTGCATTATATGACCCTGTTTGGTTCACGATAATAAAGGTGGATTGGGTCGTATTTATCCTGCTGATCTTAATGTGTATGACATATGGACAGCCGTTAACGGAAAGAATCACCTTATGGATGATGTCAGTATGTCTCGGCGAAGCCCTTTATGCGCTGACGATTCACCGCCTCACATCATCAATTGTCCTAGGAGATCTCTCTTTTCTTTCCTTCGTTGTACAAGGAGCGGTCTTCCTATTAGGTGTCGATCAGCTTGAAAAGCTCTTAAACGCCCGTTCATCAAGAAAATCAGTAAAAGGGGCTGCAAAATCAACATGACAGACTATACGTTTCCTGTGATTATTGGTGTCATCTTTGGGATGGCGGCCAGACTTTACATGTTAAGAACGGATTACCGGCAATACCCAACGTATATTCATGGACAAGTGATTCACATTGCACTTGGTTTTATTGCGTCAGGATTAGGTGCGATCATTATGCCTGCACTAATTCAGGAGGAATTTACAGCGATTACCTTTCTCACTTTGGCAGCCACACAATTTCGAGATGTCCGAAATATGGAAAGAAATACGTTAACCCAAATGGATTCGTATGAGCTTGTCTCACGAGGCAGTACATATATAGAAGGCATTGCTATTGCCTTTGAAAGTCGAAATTATATTGCCATTCTCACTGCACTTATTACAACGACAGCCTGTATTTTCTTCTCGCTTGTTGTTGGAACAGTAGTCGGTATTCTTTGTTTTTTCATGGCAAAGCTATTAATGTCAGGCAGTCAATTAAAGGATATCGTCAGCATTCAAAAAGGGGAACTTCGCTTTGATGGGGCAGGGCTTTATGTGAATGATATATACATTATGAATATCGGGCTGCCTGAAAAGCAAAAACTCATTTTAGAGCATGGGATGGGCTTTATTTTGACGCCGAAAAATTTCAACTCTGCTACAACGATTGCCAACCTTGGACAGCGGCAAGCCATTTTATTTGATTTATCAAACGTGCTTGGCGTGTACCGCGATTCTGGTGAACCATCGCTCTGTCCGCTCGCAAAACGTGATCTGAATACCGGTACACTTGGTGTGTTCATTTTACCGCAATGGCAGCGTGAAGATTTGGCTGTACGTGTATTAGAAGAGGTGCCTATTTTAGAAAATGCCATAAGAATGCCGACAGATTTCATTAAAAAGAAAGTGAGGTAATAGGGCATGGCGAACACCATTGAACAATTTATATTGGCTGTGGCAACAACTAATAAAGAGCGGGTCATTGGCGGAACAGCGGTTTTTTTCTGTGAAAATAAAGAAGAGCTCGACATGTATGCCATGAATTTAGAGGCCATTTTAGATGGAATTGCACACGGCATTGGAGAAGATCTTTACTTGATTGTCAAACATTTTTAAGTTATTCATTGTGGTCTGATTAAAAATTGATATAATATATAAGTTGAACCCTTCATGTTTGAAGGGTTTATTTCATAAATCTGAATGAAAATTATAAATCCCGGTTGAAACATGATGATGAACATATTGAATCGCGGCTGGATTGAAAGGAAGGGTACTATGGGTAAACCTGTCGTAGCCATTGTTGGAAGGCCCAACGTTGGAAAATCTACAATTTTTAATCGAATCGCAGGCGAAAGAATATCGATTGTAGAAGACACACCTGGTGTAACAAGAGATCGAATCTATAGCTCTGCTGAATGGTTAAATTATGACTTTAATTTAATAGATACTGGTGGAATTGATATTGGAGATGAGCCATTCTTGGCGCAAATTCGCCATCAGGCAGAAATCGCAATGGATGAAGCGGATGTCATTATCTTTATGGTGAATGGTCGAGATGGCGTGACATCTGCGGATGAAGAAGTCGCAAAAATTTTATATCGTACGAAAAAGCCAGTTGTACTTGCTGTCAATAAACTGGACAACCCTGAAATGAGAAGCGATGTGTATGACTTTTATGCACTCGGATTTGGCGAGCCGTTTCCGATTTCTGGAACGCACGGATTAGGTCTTGGTGATCTGCTTGATGCAGTGGCAGAACACTTTAAGAACTTACCGGATACGCAATATGCTGAAGAAGTTGTTCAGTTTTGCTTAATTGGCCGCCCGAATGTAGGGAAATCTTCTTTAGTGAATGCGATGCTCGGAGAAGACCGCGTCATTGTCAGCAACATTGCTGGTACAACAAGAGATGCTGTCGATACGATGTTTACGTACAATCAGCGTGACTTTGTCATTGTCGATACAGCAGGTATGAGGAAAAAAGGGAAAGTATATGAAACAACAGAGAAATACAGTGTACTTCGTGCATTAAAAGCCATTGACCGCTCTGATGTTGTCGCTGTTGTACTTGACGGCGAGGAAGGCATTATTGAGCAGGATAAACGAATTGCGGGCTATGCACACGAAGCTGGTAAAGCTGTTGTCATCATTGTGAACAAATGGGATGCTGTTGAAAAAGATGAGCGCACGATGAAGGAATTTGAGCAAAACATCCGCGAACATTTTCAATTCCTTGATTATGCACCTGTCTTGTTTATGTCAGCTCTTACGAAAAAGAGAATTCATACATTAATGCCGTCCATTATCACAGCAAGCGAAAACCATGCAATGCGCGTTCAAACCAATATTTTAAATGATATCATCATGGATGCGGTGGCGATGAATCCAACGCCGACCCATAACGGACAGCGCCTAAAGATTTACTATGCAACACAGGTGGCCATTAAGCCTCCGTCCTTCGTTGTGTTTGTCAACGATCCAGAGCTTATGCACTTTTCTTATGAGCGTTTCCTAGAAAACCGCATTCGAGATGCATTTGGTTTTGAAGGAACACCGATTAAAATATTTGCGAGAGCGAGAAAATAAAAAGGGTGAGCAGGATGAAGAAAATTTCAGTACTTGGAGCAGGCAGCTGGGGAACAGCTCTTGCGCTTGTATTAGCTGATAATCATCATGATGTACACATGTGGGGACATAGACAAGAGCTCATTGATCAAATCAATGAGAAACATGAAAATCATGATTACTTGCCAAATGTCGAACTGCCAGCGTCTATTCAGGCGACAACCGATATGAAGCAGGCTTTAGAGGGGACAGAGGCGGTTATTGTCGCTGTGCCAACAAAGGCCATTCGTGAGGTATTGAAGCAGGCAAATGAGCTGATCTCATCGAAGGTGCCATTTGTCCATGTCAGTAAGGGAATTGAACCAGATACACTTCTTAGAATTTCTCAAATGATTGAACAAGAAGTCCCATCTGAGAAAAGAGAGGCTGTCGTTGTCCTATCAGGGCCGAGCCATGCAGAAGAAGTAGGTCTGCGTCATCCGACAACTGTCACTGTCTCGTCAGAAAATATTGAAGCAGCTCAATTTGTTCAAGATTTATTCATGAACAATCATTTTAGAGTGTACACAAACCCTGATGTGATTGGGGTGGAAATTGGCGGCGCATTGAAAAATATCATTGCTCTAGCCGCTGGTATCACAGACGGACTTGGATATGGTGACAATGCAAAAGCGGCGCTTATCACAAGAGGACTTGCTGAAATCGCACGTCTTGGCACAAAAATGGGAGGGAATCCCCTTACATTTGCTGGATTGACAGGCGTTGGCGATTTAATTGTGACATGTACAAGTGTTCATTCGCGTAACTGGCGCTGCGGGAATTTACTCGGTAAAGGATATAAGCTCGAAGAAGTGCTTGAAAAAATGGGCATGGTTGTCGAAGGCGTCCGCACAACAAAAGGCGCTTATCAGCTCTCCAAAGAATACAAGGTCAGCATGCCGATCACAGAGGCTCTTTACGGCGTCCTGTTTGAAGGGAAAAAGGTGGACGATGCTGTAGAATCATTGATGGCACGTGTGAAAACACATGAGATGGAAGACCTTGTGAACATGTTTGAAAACCAAACAAAATAAAAGGAAAGACTGAACTTAGGCATGTAGAGGATGCAAGAAGGGGAAGACTTGCATAACATAGCAATGAAGTTTGAATAGAGCTTTGCCTCTACAGAATGAGGAAAATAGTCGATCAATGACTGAAGCAGAGTCCCCCTCTTTGCTTCAGTTTTTTTATGCGCTTTTTTCTGAATGATTGGAAAAATGATTGATATTTACCTTATTTTTGGTTTAAAATGAAATATAAACGCTTACAATTCGTTCGTTTTGAAGGGGGACAGGCACGATGAGTTTTGCTTTAATCAAGATGTGGTTTGCGCTTGGTTCAATGGGGCTCATGTTTTTAGCCGTAGTAACCATTTATCTCAGCAGGTTTAAGCTGAAAAGCAAATTTCTTAAAATAACGGCCTCGACCGTTGCATACAGCTTGATGCTGATATCAGGTATCATTGTGTTTTTAGTTGTCTTTAGCGGACCGGTCAATGAATAAAGAAAAAGGAAGAATGTGATGATCAAAGCAAAAGTCAGTGTCACACTGTTAGCACTTATTTTATTAACAGGATGTCTGTATCCAGAAAATCGCAAAGCTGAGAACCGGGTGCCATACGAAGAGCAGCTGCAAAGTGTACAGACAGCGATTGAGGAATTTCAAAAAGCAACAAATGGTCTTTTGCCTATAGAAACGAAAGAAGCAGACACGCCGGTTTATCAGAAATATGTCATCGACTTTAAGCGCTTGTCACCAAGATATTTACACGATGTACCGTCTACATCTTATGAAGGCGGGGGCGAATATATTTATGTCCTCACAGACGTCGAAAAGAAACCCACTGTGAAACTGCTTGATGTCAAAATGACGCAGACCATCAATGAATTACGGCTTAGAATCAAGATGTATCAAGATGAACATACATATCCGCCATACGGCAAAGTCGTATCAGCCAATTTATATACGTTAAATGAAAAAAAACTAGGATTAAAATCGCCGCCTGCGGTGATAAGTCCTGTGACAGGGAATTCCCTCCCACTACTGATTTCATCAAACGGTGACATCTATGTGGACTACCGCAGTGATTTTGCTCACATTTTGAAGAATACGAAGCAAAAGCTGAAACCAGGTGAAAACATTCAAGATGTATATTGGCAGGAAACCCCGTTTGTACCCGCGTTTTCTGTCCCATATACCATCAACAAAAAAGGTGAGCCTGCCTTTTTAGAAAAAAAGACGTCATAAACAAGAATGAACCTTTTTCCTCTGCATATAAATGAGGAGAAAGGTTTTTTTATGGCTAAACTTACTCTCAAAACAAAAAGGTGTCATATTCAAATAGGACAACGTCATACACATATATTGTCCAGACACCTTTCAAGCACAGTTTGATTGAAGAATAGAGTATTAATTTGAAAACGAGGATAGCAAGTCCGGGAGGGGATCACTTGGAAAAAGTCGATATTTTCAAGGATATCGCTGAACGAACAGGAGGCGATATATATTTAGGAGTCGTTGGCGCTGTTCGTACAGGGAAATCTACGTTTATTAAAAAGTTTATGGAGCTCGTGGTGCTCCCGAATATCAATAATGAGGCAGATCGTGCAAGAGCACAGGATGAATTGCCGCAAAGCGCAGCAGGAAAAACCATTATGACCACAGAGCCAAAATTTGTACCGAATCAAGCAGCATCAATTCACGTGAGTGACGGCCTTGATGTCAACATCAGACTTGTCGATTGTGTGGGATACACTGTCCCTGGTGCGCGCGGGTATGAAGATGAAAATGGCCCAAGAATGATCAATACGCCGTGGTATGAAGAGCCAATCCCGTTTCATGAAGCAGCGGAAATTGGTACACGCAAGGTTATTCAAGAGCATTCAACAATAGGTGTAGTGATTACAACAGATGGTTCCATTGGAGAAATTCCAAGACATGATTATATTGAATCTGAAGAACGTGTAATTGATGAACTCAAAGAGGTTGGAAAGCCGTTTATTATGGTCATTAACTCTGTGAGGCCATATCATCCTGAAACAGAAGCGCTCCGGCAGGAACTTAGCCAAAAGTATGATATTCCAGTACTCGCCATGAGCGTAGAAAGTATGAGAGAGCAAGACGTACTCAGCGTTCTTCGTGAAGCATTATATGAATTCCCAGTTCTAGAGGTGAATGTGAACCTGCCAAGCTGGGTGATGGTGCTAAAAGAAGATCACTGGCTGAGAGAGAGCTATCAGGATTCAGTAAAGGAAACTGTAAAGGATATTAAAAGATTAAGAGATGTCGACCGTGTCGTTGGTCAATTCAGTGAATTTGATTTTATCGAAAGAGCGGGTTTAGCAGGAATTGAAATGGGTCAGGGGATTGCGGAGATTGACCTGTATGCGCCAGATGATCTATATGATCATATTTTAAAAGAAGTGGTTGGTGTAGAAATTAGAGGAAAAGACCATCTTCTAGAGCTCATGCAAGACTTTGCTCATGCTAAGACAGAATATGATCAAGTATCAGACGCATTAAAAATGGTGAAGCAGACTGGTTACGGGATTGCAGCGCCAGCGCTATCAGATATGAGTTTAGATGAGCCAGAAATCATTAGGCAGGGATCAAGATTCGGCGTGAGATTAAAAGCGGTCGCTCCATCTATTCATATGATCAAAGTAGATGTAGAGAGCGAATTTGCACCGATTATCGGAACAGAAAAACAAAGTGAAGAGCTCGTCCGCTACTTAATGCAAGACTTTGAAGATGATCCGCTTTCGATCTGGAATTCAGATATATTTGGCCGTTCCCTCAGCTCCCTTGTCAGAGAAGGCATTCAAGCAAAGCTGTCTCTCATGCCGGAAAACGCAAGATATAAGCTGAAGGAAACGCTTGAAAGAATCATTAACGAAGGATCAGGCGGTTTGATCGCGATTATTTTATAGTAAGTGAGACCTCTCATTGATGGGGTCTTTTTTTGCGTGTAGAATGAGTCATAAAAAGACAATTGTATAAAGATTAGTCAGATTCAGGCTGAAATTAGGAATATTCGTTCGCAAAAGTGCCCTTAATCCTTGACGAATAAGGATTCTTCCCTTTAAAATGCTTGATATGGTATTTCATATGTGTTAATCTACTTACAGAAAATCTTCACTTTGTTGGACAAACATTCCTTCAAAGAGATGTTTTCTAATGAAAAGCCATGTATAACGCTTTCTAGACGCTCTTTTTTTCTGAAAAAGGGTATAGAAAGAAGATGAATTGTGAAGAAATGATAACAATCTACTGAATGCATATTTTTGGGAGGAGGTGAAAGGCATGAACAAGACAGAACTTATTAACGCGGTTGCTGAAGCAAGCGAGTTATCTAAAAAAGACGCGACAAAAGCAGTTGATTCTGTTTTTGATACAATTTTAGATGCACTTAAAAATGGTGACAAAATCCAACTTATTGGTTTTGGTAACTTTGAAGTACGTGAGCGTTCAGCTCGTAAAGGACGTAACCCACAAACTGGTGCAGAGATCGAAATCCCTGCAAGCAAAGTACCTGCTTTCAAACCAGGTAAAGCACTTAAAGACGCGGTGGCAGGTAAATAATCGTTATGTGTAATGATCCTGTTGAAGGAGTTATACATATACAGTTTCACACTGGTCTAGAAAAGCCCCTTTCATAAGGGGCTTTTCCTTTTGAATCAAAAGGTTCGTTTAGAACGCTCTCCTTTGCTTTTAGGATCTGAAGTGTGCTAGAATCTGAATGAAATGTAATCGCCTTTGGAGGATATAATACATGAGTGAAATAAATAAAGAATTAATTGAACACGCGGTACGCGATATATTAAAAGCAATCGGAGAAGATCCGGATCGTGAAGGACTTCTTGATACCCCAAAACGAGTCGCAAAAATGTATGAAGAAGTGTTCTCGGGATTAAATGAAGATCCAAAAGAACATTTTAAAACCATTTTTGGCGAAGACCACGAAGAACTCGTCCTTGTAAAAGATATTGCTTTCCATTCAATGTGTGAACACCACCTTGTGCCTTTCTACGGGAAAGCCCATGTTGCTTATATTCCGCGCGGAGGAAAAGTAACGGGACTTAGTAAGCTGGCAAGAGCTGTAGAAGCCGTGGCTAAACGCCCGCAGCTTCAGGAACGCATTACATCAACCATTGCAGATAGTATGGTGGAAACACTTAATCCGCATGGCGTGATGATTGTCGTTGAAGCAGAGCATATGTGTATGACGATGCGCGGAGTGAAAAAGCCAGGCGCTAAAACAGTCACATCAGCCGTCCGCGGCACATTTGCAAATGATGCAGCCGCAAGAGCAGAAGTGCTTTCCTTTATTAAAAACGACTAATTCAATAGATGGAAGGTGAACAAAATGAGTGAAAATAAAGCATCTGATTTTGTGGTGATTAAAGCCATTGATAATGGTGTAAACGTCATCGGCCTAACAAGAGGCTCTGATACAAGATTTCACCATTCCGAGAAACTCGATAAAGGTGAAGTGATCATTGCACAATTTACTGAGCATACGTCAGCGATCAAAGTAAGAGGCGATGCTGTCATTCAAACAAGCTTCGGCGAAATTCAAAGCGAAGCAAAGAAATAAAGAACTTGTAGCACTTGATAGCATAAAAGTGAGAGCTGATATGGTATAATAAATCTCTATACAATGTGCAGGTCTACATATGAAACTGTAATTTTTGGGACAAGGGTGATATCTTTGCAAGACATCTACGGAATTTTATCTAATCTAAATATAAAATTAAATAAAAAGCTTTCTCATCCTTATTTGGCGAAGCATTTACGCGCACCACTCATCGATGAAGATAAGCTCCTTCTTTTTCATGCAATGTTTGAAGAAGCTCAAATTGATGCAGAGAAAAAAGAAAATTATATTTTAACGGCGATGCTTGTGCAAATTGCCCTTGATACCCATGACGAAGTCACAACTGCTGCAGCCATCAAGCAAGACGAATTCAAAAATCGTCAGCTGACCATCCTGGCAGGAGACTATTTCAGCGGTCTCTATTATTCTCTTCTCTCTGACATGAAAGACATTTATATGATCCGCACGCTCGCTACGGCGATCAAAGAGATCAATGAACATAAAATTAGACTGTATGACCGGTCCATTCAAGATGCAGCGCACTTTTACAAAAGTGTAGCTACAGTTGAATCTGCGCTTTTCCAAAGGATTTCTGAGCATTTTCAATTAACGCATTGGAATGAGATTGCAAGTCGTTTTCTTGTTTATAAACGTTTCATGAAACAAGCAGAAAATGACAAACATTTAAAACTTTTTTTGAACGATCGTTATACAGACGCCTATTCGTGCTTTGACAATTTTGAGAATGAAGGCTATGAAAAGGCCAAACGAACGATCAAGGAGCATCTTGTTTCATCTCCGGTCGTTCAAAAAGAGCTATTAAATCGCTTGGATCATATGAAAAATGAGCCTGCGTACCATCAGAAAGTGGAAGAAGGGTAAGTCATGCAGCAATCAAAAGAACAGCGAGTACACGGTGTATTTGAAAAAATTTATAAAAACTATGATCAAATGAACTCTGTCATCAGCTTTAAACAGCATAAAAAATGGCGCGATAAAACAATGAAACTTATGAATGTGCAAAAAGGGTCTAAAGCATTAGATGTATGCTGCGGGACAGCCGATTGGACAATTGCTCTTGCAGATGCTGTTGGAGAAAAAGGCGAGGTCAAAGGCCTTGATTTCAGTAAAAACATGCTGAGTGTTGGAGAAACGAAGGTGAAGACTGGGGGCTACAAACAAATTGAATTGCTTCATGGCAATGCGATGGAGCTCCCTTTTGAGGACAACTCATTTGATTATGTCACCATCGGTTTTGGACTTAGAAACGTTCCTGATTATTTAACGGTGCTCAAGGAAATGGCAAGAGTAGTGAAGCCTGGCGGAATGGTTGTCTGTCTCGAGACTTCACAGCCTGAGATGATCGGCTTTAAACAGGGCTACTACATCTATTTCAAATACATTATGCCGCTCTTTGGTAAATTGTTTGCCAAAAGCTATCAGGAGTATTCATGGCTTCAAGAATCAGCCAAAACGTTCCCTGGCATGAAAGAGCTGGCGGCTCTGTTCGAAGAGGCCGGGTTGTCTGATGTCTCGTATCATCCATTTACAGGCGGTGTAGCAGCAACACATATCGGAAAGAAGCTTTGAATAAACGATATTTGGGTGAAGATAATGAAATTAAAAGCAATGATCTCTTTTTTAAATCATGATATCGATATAATTGAAAAAGAGCTTGAACAAACAGTTCGCTCTGATTATGCATTATTAAGTGAAGCAGGTCTTCATTTGCTGCAAGCGGGCGGAAAACGAATCCGCCCCGTTTTTGTTCTCCTTTCAGGCATGTTTGGTGACTATGACATTAATAAAATTAAATATGTTGCCGTTGCCCTCGAGCTGATTCATATGGCATCACTTGTTCACGATGATGTCATTGATGATGCAGAGCTGAGAAGAGGCAAACCAACGATAAAGGCAAAATGGGATAACAGAATTGCCATGTACACAGGGGATTATATGTTTGCGAGATCACTTGAATACATGACAAAAATCAATCACCCAATGGCACATGAAATTTTGTCAAAAATGGTCGTCGAGCTTTGTCTTGGTGAGATAGAGCAAGTGAAAGATAAATATAATATGGATCAAAACCTCCGTACATATTTAAGAAGAATCAAACGAAAAACAGCCTTGCTCATTGCAGGCAGCTGTCAATTAGGCGCCATTGCAGCAGGTACAGATGAAAAAACACATAAAGCCCTCTATTGGTTTGGATACTATGTCGGCATGTCCTATCAAATCATTGATGATGTCCTTGATTTCACATCAACTGAAGAAGAGCTGGGCAAGCCTGTCGGAGGAGACCTTTTACAAGGGAATGTCACACTCCCAGTCTTATATGCACTGAAAAATCCGACACTAGAAGGTCAATTGAAGCTGATCAATAGTGAAACGACGGAGAAGCAGCTAGAGCCTGTCATTGAAAGCCTCAAACAAACAGATGCGATCGACCGCTCGATTCGAGTGAGTGAAATGTATTTGAAAAAAGCTTTTGAACAGCTCGACAAACTTCCTCGAGGACGTGCGAGAACGTCACTCGCCTCCATTGCAAAATATATTGGGAAACGAAAATTCTAATCAACGTGATGTTGATTGGTTTTTTTGTGAAATTTTTTGTCAAAAATTGATTATTATAAAAAAAAATGATACGATCACTTTGTAACAATGTAAGCCTATACATACATAACGACGGGGTGGAAAACGTATATGGACAAAACATTTCTTATGGTCAAACCTGATGGTGTGGAAAGACAATTAATCGGTGACATTGTGTCAAGATTCGAAAAAAAGGGGCTTCAGCTTGTTGGTGCAAAACTAATGAGTATTCCAAAGGAAGTAGCAGAAACCCATTACGGAGAGCATAAAGAAAAACCGTTTTTCGGGGAATTGGTGGACTTTATTACGTCAGGACCTGTATTTGCAATGGTATGGCAAGGTGAACAGGTAGTAGACGTAACAAGACAGATTATCGGCAAAACAAATCCAAAGGAAGCGCTTCCAGGCACAATAAGAGGAGACTATGGATTGACTGTTGGGAAAAACATTATCCATGGGTCAGACTCACCAGAAAGTGCTGAAAGAGAAATTAACTTATTCTTCAAACAAGAAGAACTCACAAGCTGGGATCAAACCATCTCAAGCTGGATTTATTAAGTTTCAAGCCAAGGTGTTCATCTAATGAACACTTTGGCTTTTTTTATATTGAACTTTCTACACGAAATTTCTCGTGAGAAGATACAAATTTTCGATAAAAACAGCTATACTAGGACAAAGATAGATGAGACAGGAGAGGACATTGATGGATCCATATCAAGTATTTGTTGGAAAATGGAAAAAACTAACCGGGGTTGATCTAAATTTATATAAAGAAGCACAAATGAAACGTAGATTAACCTCACTTTATGATAAAAAAGGATATAAAGATTTTGAAGCATTCGCGGCCGCGCTTGAAAAGGACAAAGCATTATTAGATGAGACGATGGACCGCATGACGATAAATGTGTCAGAATTTTACCGAAACTATCAGCGCTGGGAAGTACTTGATCAAAAAATCCTGCCGCTGCTTTCGAAAAATGGCGGCACCCTAAAGATTTGGAGTGCAGCATGTTCGACAGGAGAGGAGCCATATACACTCTCCATGCTGCTGTCAAGTCATCCTCTTGTGAAAGACTTCCAAATTATTGCAACTGATATTGATGATAAAGTTCTGCAGTCAGCTCAAAAAGGCAGATATCATGAACGCTCTCTGCAAGAGGTGCCAGATCATATCAAGCAAAAATATTTCACAAAAGAAGATTCTTCATTTTACACTGTGAAGGATGAGGTTCGAAAGCATATTCAATTTAAGAAGCACAACCTTTTAGCAGATCCATATGAAAAACAGCTTGACCTCATCGTCTGCCGAAATGTACTGATTTACTTTACTGAAGAGGCAAAAGAAGAAATTTACTTAAAAATGAGCAGCAGTTTAAAACAAAATGGCGTATTATTTGTTGGTTCTACAGAGCAAATTTTTCACCCAGAAAAGTTTGGACTGACATCTGCTGATACTTTCTTTTATCAAAAGAAGGGTATGTAGCTGACTTTTTAGTAGCAAGTGTGTTATTATATTTTTACTTAAAAGCGTTAATGCGATGAAGGGAGATTGAGTCATGAGGTACTTAACAGCAGGTGAATCACATGGTCCACAACTGACCACAATTATTGAAGGAGTTCCAGCGGGACTTTACATAGAGCAGGATGACATCAATTATGAATTGGCTAGAAGACAAAAAGGTCATGGTCGCGGAAGAAGAATGCAGATTGAAAAAGACCAGGCGAAAGTGTTAAGTGGTGTTCGCCACGGGAGAACATTAGGTTCCCCAATCGCACTTGTTGTTGAAAACAACGATTGGAAGCATTGGACAAAGGTGATGGGGGCAGAGCCGATCACGGAAGAAGAAGAAAGTGAAATGAAGCGTCAAATCTCTCGTCCAAGACCAGGACATGCGGATTTAAATGGGGCGATCAAATATGGACACCGTGATATGAGAAACGTATTAGAGCGCTCATCAGCCCGCGAGACAACTGTTCGCGTAGCAGCGGGCGCAGTTGCCAAACAAATCTTGGCTCATCTAGGGATTAAAGTAGCTGGCCACGTTCTTGAAATTGGCGGAGTGAAAGCAGCTCATACAGCATATGAGTCTATTGAAGATTTGCAGAAGGTAACAGAAGAATCACCTGTTCGCTGCTATGACAGTGAAGCAGGTCAGAAAATGATGGATGCAATTGATGAAGCGAAGAAAAACGGCGATTCAATTGGCGGAATTGTTGAAGTCATCGTTGAAGGGATGCCGGTTGGGGTTGGCAGCTATGTTCATTACGACCGTAAATTGGACAGCAAGCTTGCTGGCGCTGTACTTAGTATCAACGCTTTTAAAGGGGTTGAATTCGGTATTGGCTTCGAGGCAGCCTCTAAAAATGGCAGTGAGGTCCATGATGAAATCATCTGGGATGAAGAAAAGGGCTATACGAGAAAAACAAATCGCCTAGGTGGTCTTGAAGGCGGAATGTCAACGGGTATGCCAATTGTCGTAAGAGGGGTTATGAAACCAATCCCAACGCTTTATAAGCCGCTTCAAAGCGTTGACATTGAAACAAAAGAACCTTTCTCTGCAAGTATTGAACGATCTGACAGCTGTGCTGTTCCTGCTGCAAGTGTTGTTGCAGAAGCAGTCGTTGCATGGGAAATTGCCAATGCAGTTGTGGAGCAGTTTGGCCTTGACCAAATCGACCGCATTAAAGAAAATGTTGAGAAAATGCGCCAGCTTCAGAGGGAATTTTAATGAAAACACTGGAAGTTAAGACGTCTTCAGCCACTTATCCTGTATTTATCGGTGATGGGATTAAACGCAATATCGTCGACTTGATAACTTCCACTGGGCATTCCTATACGAAGCTTTTAATCGTCACAGATGCAGCTGTTGATGCCATTTATGGTGATGAGATGGTTCGCTTACTTCAGCAGAAGTGGCCTGTGAACAAAGTGGTTGTGCCGAGCGGAGAGCAGTCAAAATCCTTTGCCGAATTTGAGCATATTCATACGAAAGCCATTCAATTTCAGCTTGATCGTTCCTCCTGCATCATTGCGCTGGGAGGCGGCGTAATTGGAGATTTGGCTGGCTTTGCTGCTGCCACTTATATGAGAGGCATTGATTTTATCCAAGTGCCGACCACACTGCTGGCACATGATAGTGCAGTTGGCGGGAAAACAGGGATCAACCATCCGCTCGGTAAAAATTTAATCGGTGCGTTTCATCAGCCGAAAGCTGTGATCTATGATACTAGTATGCTTGAGACACTATCTCAAATTGAACGAAGATCAGGTTTTGCAGAAGTCATCAAACATGCACTGATTTCAAGTGAAGAATTTTTATCAGAACTCATGGCCATTCGTTCTTTGACGGATTTATCAAAAAGCGAGCTGGCACATATGCTGTATCAAGGCATTCAAGTCAAAGCGTCTATCGTTCAAGAAGATGAAAAAGAACAAGGTGTGCGTGCATTTTTGAATTTAGGCCATACACTGGGGCATGCCATTGAAGCAGAGTATGGATATGGCGCCATCACACACGGAGATGCCATTGCAATCGGCATGCAGTTTGCGCTGTATGTGAGCGAAAAGCAGCTGGGGCTCAGCCTTAATCGTTTGGAACTAAAAGAATGGATGAAAGATCTCGGTTTCCCGGTCAAAGTCACACAAGATATTTCCACAAAAACTTTTGTTGACCGGATGATTGGAGATAAAAAGGCAAGGGGCGGCAGTGTTCAATTTGTTTTATTAAAACAGGTTGGAGACGTCACCTTGCAGTCTTTCACAAAAGATGAGCTGCACTACTGGCTCGAAGAATGGAAACGGGAGGAGGGATGTCTATGATGTTTCGCGGGATACGTGGGGCTACAACTGTAATAGAAGATACAGAAACAGAAGTGTTAAACAAAACGAAACAGCTGTTAGAAGCGATCATTTCAAGAAACCAAGTAGATCCAGAACGTGTCGTGCAGATTTTGATTTCAGCTACACAAGATATTCACTCCGTTTTTCCGGCAAAAGCACTTCGTCAGTTTGAAGGATGGACATATGTACCAGTTACTTGCATGCAGGAACTGGACATTGATGGCGGTTTAAAGCAATGTATTCGTGTCTTAATGACTGTCCAGACGGATACAAAGCAGGAAGACATACAGCATGTATACTTGGAAGAAGCTGTGACGCTTCGCCCTGATTTACAGTTGACAAAAAACAAGGAATTATAATACGATATGAACAGCCGAAGTTTACACACAGGTGTAAACGGCATTGCCAGCTTAGAGAAGATGAGAATGAGACTAGGGTAGTTGAGATGAGTAGAGTTGAGCAGAGATACGATACTTCTATTTAATCATACTGCCTAAAAGAGCAACCCTCTTTTAGGCTTATTTCGTATACTCATACAAACCCTCTATATGTCCCCTCATTCTCCTTAATCCCATTTAAGGAGTGTGCTTATGAATTCCCAATCAAACCTGACCCAATTTTTAAAGGACAGCGAGTCCTACAAAACGATCCCAATTGTTGAAACCATTACAGTCGATACGCTCTCACCGATTCAAATTGTTGAAAAACTCAAACAAGATATTGTGTATTTGCTAGAAAGCAAAGATGAGTCTTCCAGCTGGTCGAGATATTCCTTCATTGGATTGCACCCGTTTTTAACCTTACACGATGACCAAAACAAATACATTGCACGTGACGCTGCGGGGCAGAAACTCATGCAAAAGCAAGAGCTGAAAGAACTGCTAGATTGGATGAAAGAGCAATATCAAATCAAAACGCCAGATATTGATATCCCATTTACAGGCGGGGCTGTTGGGTACTTAAGCTACGATCTGATCCCAAACATTGAACCCTCTGTCAGGCCTCACCGCAGCGCATCGACGATAGAAAATTGCACATTATTTGTCTGCCAAACGATGATTGCATTTGATCATGAAACAAATCATGTTCATTTTATCCAGTACACGCAGCTAACCGGACATGAAACAGAAGACGAAAAAATACGCGCCTACAAAGAAAAACAAAAGCAGCTTGAACAGATGATTCACAAGCTCCATTCAAAGGTTGATATGAAAGAACTGATTTTATCAGGGAATATGAATGAGCCGCCATCCTTTGAACATGTGACGTCAACCTATGAAAAAGCGCAATTTTTAAAAGACGTAGAAAAAATCAAAGAATACATTCGAGCGGGTGACATTTTTCAAGGCGTACTCTCGCAGCGATTTGATATCCCTGTATCAGTGAGTTCATTTGAGTTATACCGCGTGCTTCGGATTGTGAATCCATCTCCTTATATGTATTTTATGAAATTAAAAGATCGTGATTTAGTCGGCAGCTCACCAGAACGATTAATCCATGCCAAAAATGGGCATTTAGAAATTCATCCTATTGCTGGCACAAGAAAACGAGGAACAACAAGAGAAGAGGATGCTGAACTAGCAAGAGAGCTGCTTGAAGATGAAAAGGAAAAAGCCGAGCATTACATGTTAGTGGATCTTGCCAGAAATGATGTAGGCCGTGTGGCAGAATACGGCAGTGTGTCCGTACCAACCTTTACAAAAGTAGTGAACTTCTCTCATGTCATGCACATCATCTCCATTGTGACAGGAAAGCTAAAGCGGGATACACATCCAGTTGATGCGCTCATGTCCGCATTCCCAGCAGGCACATTAACAGGTGCCCCGAAAATAAGAGCGATGCAATTATTAAATGAAATGGAGCCTGAGCCAAGGGAAACGTATGGCGGCTGTATTGCTTATATTGGATTCGACGGCAATATCGACTCTTGTATTACGATTCGTACGATGAGCGTCAAAAATCATACCGCTTCTATACAAGCAGGCGCCGGCATTGTGGCTGATTCTGTCCCAGAAAATGAATGGGAAGAGACTTGTAACAAGGCAGGAGCACTTCTGAAAGCCATTCAGCTTGCGGAACATATTTTCTCAGAAAAGGAGAGTGTGCAGGATGAATCACCGACTATCAGCTCTTGTTAATGGAGGCTTTCTATCAGAAAATGAAGCAAATAAACTCATGCATGATATGATGAGCGGCTTTTTAACAGATGCTGAAGTCGCTGCTAGTCTCTCGATTTTAGCGCATAGAGGAGAAACCGCTGAAGAAATGACGGGTTTTGTGAAAGCTATGCGGCAAAATGCAGCACCAATGGAACGAGCGCTTGATGTAGTAGATACTTGCGGCACAGGAGGCGATGGACTCTCCACCTTTAATATATCAACTGCCGCTGCCATTGTCGCTTCCGCTGCTGGAGCCAAAATCGCCAAACACGGAAATCGATCAGTTTCTTCTAAAAGCGGGAGTGCCGACGTACTAGAGTGTCTTGGGATTCATATTCAATCCACACCAGAAGAAACAAGAAGACAAATACAAGAGAAAAACATGGGCTTTTTATTTGCACCATTGTATCATTCATCTATGAAACAAGTAGCCGCAGTCCGCAAGCAGCTCGGCTTCCGGACGGTATTTAATCTCTTAGGCCCGCTTTGCCACCCAATGCAAGCCAAAAAGCAAATCATCGGTGTCTACTCAAAGGAAAAGGCAAAATTAATGGCAGAAGCCCTTGCACCGTTAGAGCCAGAACATGTGCTGTTTGTTTGCGGAGAAGATGGACTGGATGAATTAACGATTACAGCAAATTCATATGTGATTGAACTCAAAAAAGATGTCATGACAGAATATACACTCAATCCAGAAGACTTTGGGCTGCAAAAAGGATATTTATCAGAAATTCAGGTCCAATCACCGGAAGAGAGTGCTAAATTGATTCAGAATATATTGAATCATCAAACAGAAGGGGCGCCGCTTCATATTACAGCCCTGAATGCTGGAGCGGCTTTATATGTCGCAGGGAAGTCAGAAAGCCTCATGGCCGGGACATTAAAAGCAATTGAAACGATTAAAAACGGCGCAGCCAAAGAACAATTGGCTCGTTTAAAACAAAAAACGAGAGAGGAAGAGATCTATGCTTAATCAAATCATTGCCCGCAAAAAAGAACATATTCAAACATTGCAGTTACCAGTAGATGGACACTTTGAAAGACGATCATTTAAAGAAGCACTCATGAATCCTCATCGCTCAATTGGTCTCATTGCGGAGGTGAAAAAAGCGTCTCCTTCCAAAGGAATCATTCAACCGAATTTTGATCCTTTACAAACAGCAAAAGCTTACGAAAAATCAAACGCTGATTGCTTATCTGTTTTAACGGATGAACCGTTCTTTCAAGGGAAAAACGAATACTTATCCCTCATTAAAAAACACGTAGATCGTCCAATTTTAAGAAAAGATTTCATCATTGACTCCATACAGGTAGAAGAGTCAAGACGTATAGGGGCAGATGCCATTTTATTAATTGGAGAAGTACTTGAGCCGCAAAAGCTGCAAGAGCTCTATGCTGAAGCGAAAGAGAAAGGCCTTGATGTCCTTGTCGAAGTACATGCAGCAGATACACTGGAAAATATTTTAAAGTTGTTCACTCCTGAAATCATTGGAGTGAACAACCGGAATTTAAATACATTTACAACAACAGTCGAACAAACAAAAGAGATCGCACCCCTTGTTCCAAAAGATGTTTTACTAGTGAGTGAGAGCGGTATTCAAACATTTGATGATCTGGCCTTTGTGAAGAAACATGGAGCGGGTGCAGTTCTTGTAGGAGAATCATTAATGAGAGAACAATCACAAGAAAAAGCTGTTCAGACATTGTTTGGAGAATGAACAGGATGAAGCCTTATGTAAAATATTGCGGGGCAGTGTCACAAGATGATGTGGAATGTATTGCGCAATCTCACGCAGATGCCATTGGATTTATTTTTGCTCCAAGTAAAAGACAAGTCCAGCCAGATCAAGTGAAACAATGGCTCATCCAAACAAAGTGTGAGAAAAAAATTGCCGGTGTATTTGTAAATGAAAAGATCGAAAAAGTGTGTGAGATCACAAAACATATACCTTTAGATATCGTACAGCTTCATGGAGATGAAACGCAGGATGACGCTAAAGAAATCAAACAACAAACAGGGGCTGTCGTTTGGAAAGTGTTCCACCACGCATCCAATATCACAAACACGCTTGAAAAAATGACGGCATTTGCACCTGTTGTCGATGGCTTTCTCATTGATGCGAAAGTAAAAGGGATGAGAGGCGGCTCTGGAACAGCTTTTGCTTGGGAGGCGGTGCCTGCATACGTTCAGCATGCAAAACGGCTGGAGAAAACTTGCATAATTGCAGGCGGCATCACACCAGAAACGATAGCAGAGCTCCTTGCCTATGGTCCAGAAGCGATCGATCTTTCAAGCGGAATAGAAGAAAACGGAAAGAAAAGCAGCGCTAAGATCGAAGCGCTCGAAGAAAGGATGTTAAATGATGTACGCATATCCAAATGAGATTGGCAGATACGGAGAATTCGGAGGGAAATTTGTCCCGGAAACGCTCATGCAGCCACTTGCAGAAATCGAGCAGGCATTTCGTGAATTAAAAGAAGACCCTGCTTTTCAAGCAGAATATGTATCACTACTTCGAAACTATTCAGGCAGACCAACTGCGCTTACATATGCTGACCAATTATCAGCATACCTCGGCGGGGCAAAAATCTATTTAAAAAGAGAAGATTTAAACCACACGGGTGCTCATAAAATTAACAATGCGCTTGGTCAGGCCCTGCTTGCGAAAAAAATGGGGAAATCAAACATCATCGCAGAAACAGGCGCGGG
Source organism: Bacillus sp. FSL P2-0069 (assembly GCF_038593315.1). Taxonomy (NCBI): domain Bacteria; kingdom Bacillati; phylum Bacillota; class Bacilli; order Caryophanales; family Bacillaceae; genus Bacillus; species Bacillus sp. FSL P2-0069. Next base: position 2,022,206 of record NZ_CP151984.1, on the reverse strand, counting down.
CCAGCACGGAGTAGCTGCTGCAACGGTGGCCGCAAAGTTCGGGTTATCCTGCACGGTATTTATGGGAAAAGAAGATGTGGAAAGACAATCACTCAATGTCTTTCGAATGAAACTGCTGGGCGCTGAAGTCATACCTGTCACAAGCGGAAATGGCACACTAAAAGATGCAACCAACGAAGCCATCCGCTATTGGGTTCAGCACTGCAGTGATCATTTTTATATGATCGGCTCCGTTGTAGGCCCTCATCCGTATCCTCAAATCGTCAGCGAGTTCCAGCGCATGATTGGTGATGAAGCAAAAGAGCAGCTGCTTGAAAAAGAAGGAAGGCTTCCTCATAAAGTCATTGCCTGTGTTGGCGGCGGAAGTAATGCCATTGGAATGTACCGGGCATTTTTAGATGAAGAAGTAGATATCATTGGTGTAGAGGCAGCTGGAAAAGGAATCGATACGCCGCTCCATGCTGCAACCATCACGAAAGGAACCAAAGGTGTGATCCACGGGTCTTTGACATATTTAATTCAAGATGAATTTGGCCAAATTATTGAGCCATATTCTATTTCCGCTGGTTTAGATTATCCGGGAATTGGACCAGAACACGCATATTTACATGCGAGCGGGCGGGTTCAATATGTGAGTGCGACAGATCAAGAAGCACTAGATGCACTAAAGCTGCTGACTGAAAAAGAAGGAATTCTGCCAGCAATTGAATCTGCACATGCGCTAGCCAAAGCGTTTGAGGTAAGCAAGACGATGAATGAAGACGAAATCGTCCTTGTCTGCCTGTCAGGTAGAGGCGATAAGGATGTGCATACATTAATGAACGTGCTCGAAAGTGAGGGGAAAACAAAATGATTAGATTTCAATTAGAGCAAGGCGAAAAATTATTTATCCCATTTATCACAGCTGGCGATCCGTCAGAAGACATCACGATTGATTTAGCTATCTCCCTTCAAGCAGCCGGTGCACATGCGATTGAACTCGGTGTTCCTTATTCCGATCCATTAGCAGACGGTCCTGTCATTCAAAGAGCCTCCAAAAGAGCTCTAAATCATGGCATGAATATCGTAAAAGCGATAGAATTAGCAGGGAAGATGAAAAAAAACGGTGTAAAAATTCCTGTAATTCTATTTACGTATTATAATCCTGTGTTACAATTAGACACAGAATACTTTTTCGCTTTACTGCGCAAAAATCATATTTCGGGACTCTTAACACCCGACTTGCCGTTTGAAGAGAGCAGCGAGCTGCAAAAGAACTGTCAAACACATGACATTTCATATATTTCACTCGTTGCACCAACAAGCAAGGAACGATTAGTAAACATTGTAGAGCAGGCTGAAGGTTTTGTGTATTGTGTTTCATCTCTTGGTGTAACAGGTGTCAGACAATCCTTTGACGCATCAATTACAGATTTTATTCAACAAGTGAAACAGCTGAGTCACATACCGGTTGCGGTCGGTTTTGGCATCTCAACAAGAGAGCAGGTAGACTCAATGAATAAACTGAGTGACGGTGTTGTTGTCGGAAGTGCACTTGTGAAAAAAATTGAAGAGCTTCAAGAACAATTGCTGGCAAGTGATACACGTCAAGAGGCTTTAAGAGAATTTGAAACATATGCAAAAACATTTAGTGCCCTCTATTCATTCAAATGAGGTGAAACATTTTGCAAATCAAAGATCAATTAAAACAGCTAAAACCGTATCAACCTGGGAAACCAATTGAAGAGGTCAAAAAAGAATATCAATTAGACAAAATTGTGAAATTGGCTTCAAATGAAAACCCTTTTGGATGTTCTGTACATGCAAGAGAGGCAATACAAGCTGAGCTCGAACATTTAGCGATTTATCCTGATGGATACAGCGCAAGTTTAAGAACGGAGCTTGCTGAGTTTCTTCAAGTAAGTGAAAAACAATTAATTTTCGGGAACGGCTCAGATGAACTTGTGCAAATTATTGCGAGAGCATTCCTTGACCAACATACAAATACCGTCATCCCATCTCCATCTTTTCCGCAATACCGTCACAATGCAGTGATTGAACATGCTGAAATTCGAGAAGTGCCTCTTTTAGAAGGAGGAGCTCACGATCTGAAGGGCATGCTGGATGCGATCGATGAAAACACGAAGGTTGTCTGGGTATGTAATCCAAATAACCCGACAGGAAATCATTTGTCAGAATCTGAGATTGTGGCGTTTTTAGACGAAGTGCCAGCTCACGTGCTTGTTGTTCTAGATGAAGCGTATTTTGAATACGTTCGTGCGGAAGATTTTCCAAACAGTTTATCTTTATTACACAATTATCAAAATGTCATTGTCCTTCGAACGTTTTCTAAAGCATATGGACTTGCAGCGCTTCGAGTAGGCTACGGAATTGCATCAGAAGAGCTGATTACTGCCATTGAACCAGCGAGAGAGCCGTTTAATACCAGCCGTATCGCTCAGGCAGCTGCTCGTGCAGCGATCAAAGATCAAGATTTCATACAATCATGCAGACAAAAAAACGAAGCAGGTCTCAAGCAATATCAAGATTTTGCAGACCGTTTTGGACTATATATCTATCCATCTCAAACAAACTTTGTGCTGATTGATTTTAAAAGAGATGCAGATGAATTGTTCAATGCATTATTGAAAAAAGGTTACATTGTTCGTTCCGGTAAAGCACTTGGTTTTCCGACTTCTTTACGTATTACCGTCGGAACAAAAGAGCAAAATGAAGACATTCTAAGCACACTTGCCGATTTACTGCAAGGCATTCGTGCGTAGCATAACCATAAAGTCATATCCTAAGGCAGGATATGGCTTTCATTGTACCAACCTCAATACATATAAGCTGTTGAAATAGGTTGTTTAATTTTCGCGAAAAATCAGGTGATGAATATGAATGATGCAAACGAAACAATATTAATCGCTGGACTCGGTTTAATTGGGGGATCCATTGCACTCTCGATTAAAAAAGAGTATCCTCATAAAAAAATTGTAGGATTTGATGTTTCCAAAGAGCAAATGGTTGCTGCAACAAAGCTGGGAATTATTGATGCAACAGCTGATTCGTTTCTGGCTGGTTTAGAAGAATCTTCGACCATTATTTTGGCAACACCTGTCCAGCAAACAGTAAAGATGCTTAGTGATATTGCAGACTCTGGAATTGAAAGAGAGCTCACAATCACTGATGTTGGTAGCACAAAGCAAAAGGTCGTCCATTTTGCTGAAAAAGCGCTGCCTGAGCAGTACCAATTTATTGGTGGACATCCAATGGCAGGCTCTCATAAGTCAGGTGTTATTGCAGCAAAAGACTTCTTATTTGAAAATGCGTTCTACATTTTAACGCCTGCAAAGGAAACAAACCGCCAAGCTGTTGATCGGTTGATGGATTTGTTAAAGGGGACAAATGCTCATTTCATCGAGATGACACCAGAAGAACATGATGCTGTGACAAGTGTAATTAGCCATTTTCCTCACATTGTTGCAGCCAGCCTTGTGCATCAAGCACATCATTTTGAAGAACAATTCCCACTTGTTAAACGGTTTGCTGCTGGAGGCTTTCGTGATATCACACGAATTGCTTCAAGCAATCCTGCAATGTGGAGGGATATCCTGCTGCACAATAAACACAAGATTTTAGACCGATTCCATGAATGGAAAAAAGAGATTAACCGCATTGAAACCTTCGTAGAGCAAGAAGATGCTGAAGGATTGTTCTCTTATTTTCAAGATGCAAAGGAATATCGTGATGGACTGCCTCTAAGGAAAAAAGGAGCCATTCCTGCTTTTTATGATCTGTATGTCGATGTTCCGGATCACCCTGGGGTTATTTCGGAGATTACAGGGCATCTAGCAAGTGAAAACATTAGTATTACAAATATCCGTATTATTGAGACGCGGGAAGACATTAATGGGATTTTACGCATTAGTTTTCAAACAGACGACGACCGCAAGCGTGCAGAAATCTGTATAAAAAATAGAGCGAATTACGATACATTTTATGCTGACTGAGGTGATAAACATGAAAATTCATAAAAATGCTCCTATGAATGGAGCAATTCATATCCCAGGTGATAAATCTATTTCACATAGATCAGTGATGTTTGGTGCAATTGCTGAAGGGACCACAGTAGTGAAAAACTTTCTTCCTGGAGCTGACTGTTTAAGTACGATTGATTGCTTTAGAAAGATGGGCGTTGAAATTGAACAACAAGGGACAGATGTTGTCATTCATGGTAAAGGACTGAAAGAGCTCAAGGAGCCGTCTGACATTCTCGATGTTGGCAATTCTGGTACAACCATTCGATTAATGATGGGAATATTAGCTGGTTGTGAGTTTCACAGTACACTAATTGGTGATGAGAGTATTGCCAAAAGACCAATGAAACGTGTGACGGGTCCGCTGAAACAACTAGGAGCCAAAATAGACGGCAGAGCAAATGGCGAGTATACACCACTGTCTATTCGTGGCGGTCATTTAAAAGGCATCTCTTATGAGTCTCCGGTGGCAAGTGCACAAATTAAGTCGGCTGTCCTTTTAGCTGGGCTGCAAGCAGAGGGTACAACAACATTAACTGAACCACATAAATCAAGAGATCATACAGAAAGAATGCTCTCTATGTTTGGTGTAAAACTAGATGAAGATGAACAAAGTGTTTCCATTGAAGGCGGCCAGACATTAACAGCAACAGATATATTTGTTCCTGGAGACATCTCTTCAGCTGCATTTTTCCTTGTAGCTGGATCAATCGTTCCTAACAGCCGGATTGTCTTAAAAAATGTCGGACTAAACAAAACAAGAACAGGTATTATTGATGTGCTGAAACTTATGGGTGCAAACCTTGAGATCAATGAAGTAGATGCCAAAGGCGGAGAACCGTATGGTGATTTAACGATTTCTACTTCATCATTAAAAGGGATTGAAATTTCTGGTGACATGATTTCAAGACTCATCGATGAAATTCCGATTATTGCGCTTCTTGCGACCCAAGCAGAAGGAACAACGATCATTAAAGATGCTGCTGAGTTAAAAGTTAAAGAAACCAATCGAATTGATACAGTCGTATCAGAACTTAAAAAACTCGGTGCTGATATTGAAGCAACAGATGATGGTATGAAGATTCATGGTAAAACTACGCTTCAAGGCGGCGCAGTCGTCTCAAGCTACGGAGATCACCGTATCGGTATGATGCTGGGAATTGCCGCATGTGTGACAAAGCAAGCAATTGAGATTGAAGATACAGATGCTGTTCGTGTCTCATACCCGAATTTCTTTGAACACATTGAATATTTAACGAAAACAGTCTGAGGAGGTCCTCAGGCTTTTTCTTTCCTTTTGCATATTTGTCAGAAATATAGCATAGCTTGTCTCAAGGTGAAACCTTGAAAAAAAACATTTTGTCCGATAAAAATAGTGTCTGCAGTTTACAAATCATCAGTTTCGTATAGGATGAAATGAAAAACAGTCTTTAAAACACAAAAATGGGTTCATTTTAAAAGAGCAACATATTTGCTGGATGTGTACCTGTCGATTATGATATGAAGTAACAATAGTTTAGGTTTTTGGAAACAGAAAGGAACGGTTTGATTTGAATAGTTCATTACAAGAAGCCATAAAATTAGTTGAGGCGGGTGAGACTGAAAAAGGACTCCAAACACTTGCTCAAGCAGAGAAGCATTTGCATGATGAAGAAAAGGCGCAAGCGGCTCAATTATATTATGATTGGGGAGATATCGATAAAGCACGGAATCTCATCAGTGATTTACATGATTTATATCCAGAGGAAACAGGTTTAACGTGTTTTTATGCAGAGCTGTTGATTGACTCTGATGAAGAAGAGAAGGCGATTTCAGTATTAGAAACGATTCCTGAAGATGATGATGCGTACCCAGAGAGTTTATTGTTAATGGCAGATTTGTATCAAATGCAAGGACTATTTGAAGTCAGTGAACAAAAGCTTTTAAAAGCGAAAGAACTACTTCCGAATGAAGCCATCATCGATTTTGCATTAGGTGAGTTGTATTTTTCTCAAGGCCTTTCAAAAAAAGCGGCCGATTATTTCTACAAAGTGGCAGATCAGCAGCATGAGGTTGGCGGTGTCAATGTGTATCAGCGGCTCGCTGAATCGCTCAGCACAGCTGGAGAATTTGAGGATGCACTTGAATGGTACGAAAAGGCAGTAAAAGATCAGGCAGACCCAAATACTCTTTTTGGCTACGGATTTACAGCAATGAGGGCTGGCAGAACGAAAACAGCCATTCAGCAGCTTACAGAACTGAAAGATATTGATCCGTCCTATTCGTCACTTTATATGCCTTTAGCGAAAAGTTATGAGGAAGAAGGACTATATCACGAGGCTTTAGAAGTAGTAAAAGAGGGTATTAAAGTTGATGAGTATAACAAAGAATTATATTTATATGGTGCTAAGATTGATTTGAAAAATGGGGATTCAGAAGATGCGAAAAAACTGCTTCAAGAAGCACTTGCTCTCGATCCGGGTTATATTGAAGCAGTTCAAACATTGCTGGCGATCTATTTAAATGAAGAGCTGTTTGATGAAATTCTGGATGTTATTAAAGAGGTTAAAAGCTTTGGGGAAGATGATCCAAAATGGAATTGGTATGCTGCATCTGCTTCTGTTGGGCGAGAAGAATACAAAGAAGCTGCCGAGTATTTCAAGCTTGCCCTGCCTGATTTTGATGAGGAACGTGACTTTTTATATGAATACGCCTCGTTCCTTTTAGAAGAGGGCAGACAAAAAGAAGCATTGCCGTTATTACGCAAAGTTCTAGAGAAAGATGGCACGAATGAAGAAATTGAAGAAACGATTTTAAGAATTGAAGACGAAATTTCCTTATAGTTTGCAGGAATGAAGAACTGGTTTGTTGAATAATTCATGTATAGCAATTTAATTTACGATAGAGGAGGGAATAACATGCAGACCCCTGTTTCTGTCAATGAAAAAAAGGAATTTATCCGGTGGTTCTTAAACCATTATCAGCTAAAGCGAAGAGAGTGTGTTTGGATATTAAATTATTTAATGAGTCACGACTCTTTGATGGAAAAGGTTCATTTTGTAGAGCAAGCAGAATTTTGCCCAAGGGGAATCATCATGTCAACACACTGTGTGGATGAAGTTCCCTTTAGATTTTATAAAGAAAACATCATGACGACAGATGCTGAAAAGTCATTTCATGATATTCGTTTGAATAAACAGCAGGATTTGTTTATTCAATTGAATTTCCGTTCTGCTTATCGTTCGCCGGAATATGCAGCTGTTCTTGAAACAAATCCTCATATTCCAAAGGATCTTTATGAGAACGAAAAAGATAAGGATCTTGCTGAGAAAGTGCTTGAGCACTCAATCGCAACTTTCCAAAAAGAACGGCTCATGAAAGAGATAGATGAAGCACTTGACCGTCATGATCAAGAAACATTTAATAAGCTGGCAAAAGAATTAAGCCTATTGTCATAAACTGAGCGAATAAGCCTTGCCCTATACAGGCAGGGCTTATGTCATGAAAGAGGGGAAATTGATGAAGTTTCAAGCAGAGGACGCGGATCGCTTTTTGCAATCTAAAGCTTACATTGATACCGCTATCATTCCATTAGTTGGGATTGATGCCGATCAAATGAAACAAACCGTGTCTTTAGGAGAGTTTACTATTCTTGTAGCAGATGAACTTGAAAGACAGTTAAAAGGGCGGGTTTTTCTTTTTCCGCCACATACATATTTGGAAGTGAGTGACCGGAAACAAGAAGACATACTCACAATGAAGCAGTCGCTCAAAGATCATTTTCAGCATGTCGTATTGATCACATCTGATCACCAGTGGAAAGAGCATACTGAGATCAGTGAATCGCTATTTTTGCTCAAGCCGGTTCCGCTGGAGCATTTGAAGGTTGAATTAAAGCAAAAAGTGATTCAAGACAGTGTAGAACAAATTTTGAACTTTTTGTTACAAAAATGGAACCCTTCATAAAAACCCTTACATTTGCATTGTACATAGCTTTTTAGGATGTTGACCTTGTGAATAGATTGATATATTATGAGGGTGTCCTAGTTTTATGAAATTTTTTCTAATTCAGTTATAAAGTAGCTGACGACCTGAGGGGGGGAGAAAAAAATGAGCGAGAAGAGACATGGAGTGTCCAGGCGTCAATTTTTGAATTACACGTTGACCGGCGTGGGGGGATTTATGGCCGCTGGAATGCTCATGCCTATGGTTCGCTTTGCGCTTGACCCTGTGCTAAAAGGAACAGAGGATCAGGATATGGTTCAAGTTGTCAGTGTAGATGAACTGACAAAGGAACCGAAGCGCTTTGACTTTAAAATTGATCAAGTAGATGCATGGTACGAGTCAAAGGAATCTAGGTCAGCATGGGTGTACAAAGAAGGGGATGAAATTGTCGCTTTATCGCCAATCTGTAAACATTTAGGATGTACAGTGAACTGGAACAGTGATCCGAAAAATCCAAACAAATTTTTCTGCCCGTGCCATTATGGGCTGTACGACAAGGATGGTACAAACGTACCCGGAACTCCACCGCTTGCACCGCTTGACCATTATAAGCAGCAAGTGAAGGACGGATACCTCTATCTTGGAAAAGCTGTGCCGAAAGGGGAAGGGTAACGATGCTTAACAAGATTTACGATTGGGTAGATGAGCGGCTGGACATTACACCAATATGGAGAGATATTGCGGATCACGAGGTGCCAGAGCACGTCAACCCAGCACATCATTTCTCCGCTTTTGTGTATTGTTTTGGCGGTTTAACGTTTTTTGTGACAGTCATTCAAGTCCTTTCGGGCATGTTTTTAACGATGTATTACGTGCCGGATATTAAAAATGCCTGGGAATCTGTCTATTATTTGCAAAATGAAGTGGCATTTGGCCAGATTGTCAGAGGGATGCACCACTGGGGTGCGAGTTTAGTTATTGTGATGATGTTTTTACATACGCTAAGGGTCTTTTTCCAAGGGGCGTATAAAAAGCCTAGAGAGCTGAACTGGATTGTTGGTGTGCTCATTTTCTTTGTGATGCTTGGACTTGGTTTTACAGGTTATCTTTTACCATGGGATATGAAGGCGCTGTTTGCGACTAAGGTTGGTCTTCAAATAGCAGAAGCAACACCTTTCATTGGTAAAGAGATCAAAACGCTGCTTGCAGGTCATCCTGACATTGTAGGGGCACAAACGCTGACGAGATTTTTCGCTATCCATGTCTTTTTCTTGCCAGCGGCATTATTTGGGCTGATGGCTGCCCACTTTATTATGATTCGTAAGCAAGGAATTTCTGGACCGCTATAAAATGCTGCGTTTGATGAATGTTCAATGAGGAGGGGATGACTTTGCATAGGGGAAAAGGGATGAAGTTTGTCGGAGATTCCAGAATACCGGCAGAAAGAAAACCTAACATACCTAAAGACTATTCCGAATATCCGGGAAAAACAGAAGCCTTTTGGCCGAACTTTCTTTTAAAGGAATGGCTTGTAGGTGCCGTTTTTTTAATTGGCTTTCTTGTCCTAACTGTTGTTCATGCGCCTCCGCTTGAGCGGATGGCTGACCCAACAGATACTGGCTATATTCCGCTGCCAGACTGGTATTTCCTATTTTTGTACCAGTTATTAAAATATGAATTTGCTGCAGGAAACTTCACTGTCGTCGGCGCGATGATTATGCCTGGAATTGCGTTTGGTGCACTTTTGCTCGCACCATTTCTTGATTCAGGTCCAGAACGCAGACCGTATAGAAGACCAATTGCAGTCGGGATGATGATTCTTGCAGTCGGCGCAGCAACATATTTAACGTGGGAGTCTGTTGCAACTCATGATTGGGAAGCAGCGGCAAAACAAGGTGAGATTAAGAAAGAAGCAGAGATTGATACTTCAGCTGAAGAATATAAAATTTATCAAGAGCAGACATGTATCTCCTGCCACGGGGATAACATGCAGGGCGGAGCAGCTGGACCGTCACTCGTTGACAACGGTCTTTCGCCTGAGGAGATCGCTAAAATCGCTGTAGAAGGAAAAGGCAACATGCCGAAGGGTGTCTTTAAAGGCAGTGATGAAGAACTTGAGAAGCTCTCTAAATATTTATCTGAGGTCAAATCAAAATAATTCAGTTGTTTAAATGCAAGTACAAGGATATACTCAAAAGAGAAAAAGCTGGCGCTGTCAGCTTTTTTCTGATTTTAACAGATCGTGAGTGAAGAGACATATGAGATGGATTCAATATTTGCTAGCGACGCGCTACATGCTTGTGCTGGTGCTTATGATCAATTTCCTTGGCACTGTGTACGGCTACTATTGGTATATTCCGCAGCTCGTAGAGACACCGGCTGTCTTTTTAGCTTTTGTACCAGACAGTCCAACGGCCAGCTTTTTCTTTTTATTTGTATTACTTGCGTTTTTGATGAAACGAAATGCTCCTTATTTTGAAGCACTTGCTCTTGTGACCTTGATTAAATATGGGTTATGGGCGGTAGGAATGAATATCTTTGTGCTTTTATCTGTTGATGATTTTCCGTGGGAAGGATACATGCTGATTGGGTCTCACTTTGCGATGGCGGTTCAGGCTGTATTGTTTGCGCCATATTATCGTTTTCAAATGCGTCATCTCGTGGTAGCAGGCATTTGGATATTACATAATGATGTAATTGATTATGTATTTGGTATGATGCCCCGTTATTCTATGCTGTCTGCTTACTCAAACGAGATCGGCTACGTGACGTTTTGGCTAAGTATTGCGGTTCTTCTTGTTTCGTATTATCTTGTTCTATCGAAAAAATCGGTCAAGCTGGAACTCCCTTAACAATGTTGGTCTAACCTTGTCCTTTTCTTCATACGCTGTAAGGAGAAGGGCTAGGAGGGACTTGCATGAAACGAAAGCCAATCGCGATGATTCTATTATTTTTTCTCGTATTACAGCCAGCAGTTGTCAAAGGTGAGGAAACAGCTGCTAACACGCTGCAAGAATTAACGGAACTATCAGATTCCATCTTTCAATTAACGAGACAAGCTAAATATGATGAGGCGTTACAAGTCGCATTGTATGTTGAAAAGACATTTAAAGCTGAGAATTGGCGTGGAACTTTGACGAATACGCAGATTCGGCAAATTACACTTGGCTATCAAGATATGATAAAAGGGCTGCCGCAAGAAGAATTGAATGAGCGCGAAAAGCTTCGTTATGCCTCTCAATTTAGAATGCTGCTTGATGCGATCCAGTCGAATTCTGAGCCTCTTTGGGGTTCGCTGGAGAAGCCCATTATGGGGTCTTTTCCTACTTTGAAAAAAGAAGTAAAAGATCCAGAATCGACGACATTTTATGAAACTTGGAATGAGCTGGTTTCTTTATACGATATGATCTATCCAAGTTTAACCATTGATATTTCGTCTGAAAAGTTGCAGACAATTAAGCAGCACATGGAAGTAATTGAGCAAGGTGAGTTTTTAAAAGCATCAAGTGGGACAAAGATTGAACGTCTCACGAAGCTGGAAGAGGATTTATCGAGTGTGTTTGCTCACGTCGATGAAGATGAAGCTGATCCATCGCTTTTATGGGTCATCCTAACAACCGGGAGTATCATTTTATTAACGTTAACGTATGTTGGATTTCGGAAATATCGTGCCGAAAAAGAAAAGAAACAAAAACGTCAGGCTGATTATCCTAAATCATAAAAAAAGAAGCCCAAAACTGGTGCTTCTTTTTTAATGCGGATTGAGCGGCTTTTTGTGTTCATCTAATGTAAAGCCTTCACCGAGTACATCATGCACGTCACTGACAGATACAAACGCATGAGGATCGACTGAGGTCACGACGCTTTTAAGGTGGACAAGCTCGTTTTTCGGAACGACGCAATAAAGGACGTTGCGCTCCTGTTTCGTATAGGAACCGACCCCTTTTAGGATGGTGACACCGCGCTCCATTTCATCTGTGATTTTCTTTTGAATGATGTCATCTTTTTCAGAGATAATCATGGCGCCTTTGGCAGCGTAAGCGCCTTCCTGCATGAAGTCAATGACCTTCGCAGCAACAAACACTGCGACAAGTGTATACATCGCTTCTTTATAATTTAAGTAGGTCAGAGAGATGGTAATGACGCATGCGTCGAAGATGAACATCGTTCGTCCCATGGCCACCTGATAATGCTTGTTGATCAGCCTTGCAATGATGTCCACACCGCCTGTTGTACCGCCGAATTTAAAGATGATCCCGAGGCCTGTTCCGATAAATACACCTGCAAAGAGGGCGGCTAAGGCTAAATCGTGCTGGAGAGGCATATGTATTTGAAAGCGCTGGAAGATGGCAAGAAAGACAGAAAGACTCACTGTTCCTACAATTGTATAAGTAAACATCGTTCTGCCAAGCATTTTCCAACCTATAAAAAAGATCGGAATGTTTAAGACAAGGTTTGAAATAGATGGGTCAATGTGAAATAGAAAATATAAAAGCAGTGTAATACCTGTAAATCCGCCTTCCGCCAAATTGTTCTGCATATTAAAATGAACAAGACCGAAAGAAAAAATCGCAGATCCTATTAAAATAAATACGATATTTTTAAGACGAATTTCTTTTAGCAAGAGACCACTCCTTTTTTTGCTTAGACAGCGATAATATTATATGGTATGGGAGAGAAACAAGCAAACTGAGTCTTAAACATTTGTCAAATATTTATGATTTCGCTAACATGTAAGAGATGGATAGGAGGATGAGCTTCATGACGAAAGAAAAAACGCTGCGTCACGTGCAGCAAGAAGTAGATGATTACATAGGACAATTTAAAGAAGGCTATTTCAGCCCGCTTGCGATGATGGCCCGCCTGACAGAAGAATTAGGGGAGCTGGCAAGAGAGGTTAACCATTACTATGGAGAAAAGCCGAAAAAAACAACGGAAACAGAAAAAAGCATGGAAGAAGAAATTGGCGATGTTTTGTTTGTGTTAACATGCCTCGCTAATTCACTTGATATTTCACTAGAAGAAGCACATGATCGTGTGATGCATAAATTCAATACAAGAGATAAAGACCGCTGGACGAAAAAAGAAGGGAAGTAGAGACGATGACGAACGAAACCATCAAAGTAGTAATCGCTGGAGCAAGAGGAAGAATGGGGATAGAGGCTGTGAAGCTGGCGGATGAAACAGGCCATTTTGAGCTGGTGGCCGCACTTGATCACACGCATGAAGGAAAAAAATTATCTGATGTGATTCATACAACATCTAATGCACCGATTTATACGGATATTGATGTGTGTCTTTCAGAAACAGCACCAGATGTATTAATTGATCTGACAACACCTGAAATCGGGAAAGTACATACAAAAAAAGCACTTGAACATGGCGTGCGTCCAGTCGTAGGAACAACTGGATTTTCAGAAGATGACCTAAAAGAGCTTCAGCAATTAACAGAAGAAAAGGGCATAGGCTGTATTATTGCACCAAACTTTGCTGTCGGTGCGGTCTTAATGATGAAATTTGCTAAAATGGCCGCGAATTATTTCCCTGACGTTGAAATCATTGAGCTTCACCACGATAAAAAACTAGATGCCCCAAGCGGTACGGGCTTAAAAACGGCTGAAATGATTGCAGAAGTAAGAGAAAGCAAAAAGCAGGGACATCCAGAAGAGAAAGAATTAATCGAAGGGGCACGAGGAGCCGATTATGATGGTATCCGTCTGCACAGCGTGAGACTTCCTGGTATGATTGCACATCAAGAAGTGCTGTTTGGAATGGACGGACAGACGCTCACCATTCGTCATGATTCTTATAACCGTGCATCCTTTATGTCAGGCGTGAAGCTTTCAGTAGAGCAGGTCATGCACATTGATCAGCTCGTTTATGGTTTAGAAAATATCATCGACTAATAAGGAGTGGATTCCTGATGAACATTGCTTTAATCGCTCATGATAAGAAAAAAAGTGACATGATTCAGTTTGCCACCGCGTATCGTGATATTTTGGCAGATCATACACTTTACGCAACAGGGACAACAGGTTTGAGAGTGAAAGAAGCGACGGGGCTTCCCATTCATCGTTTCCAATCAGGACCACTTGGGGGAGATCAGCAGATCGGTGCTTTAATTGCTGATAATGCAATGGATCTTGTGCTCTTTTTTAGAGACCCGCTAACTGCGCAGCCGCATGAACCGGATGTATCTGCACTCATCCGGCTTTGCGATGTGTATACCATTCCATTAGCCACCAATATGGGAACTGCTGAAATTTTAGTCAGGAATTTAAATAAAGGTACGTTTGATTTTCGAGATGTAGCAAAAAACGGAGGAACAAATGAAACGACTTGATATCCTTGCATTCGGTGCCCATAGCGATGATGTAGAGATCGGAATGGGCGGAACGATTGCAAAATACGTAAAAAAAGGGGCGCGCGTCGGGATTTGCGACTTGACCCAGGCCGAATTATCTTCAAATGGAACAGTCGAGAGCCGCAAAGAAGAAGCAAAAGCCGCCGCCGCTATTTTAGGTGTCAGAGCGAGAATCCAGCTTACACTGCCAGATAGAGGGCTTTATCTAAACGACGAAGCGATGAAGGAAATTGCGGGCGTGATTCGAACATACAAACCGAAACTGATTTTCGCTCCGTACCACCAAGATCGGCATCCAGATCATGGCCATGCGGGCTCACTTGTAGAAGAGGCCGCTTTTTCTGCAGGTATACATAAATTTGAAGATTCATACAAGCAGCCAGCGCATAAAATAAGCCAAATGTATTATTACATGATTAATGGGCACCATCGTCCAGATTTTGTGATCGATATTTCTGAGGAAATGCACCAAAAAATTGATAGCTTGCACGCGTATAAAAGCCAATTTGTTAAATCGGCAAACTCAGTAGAGACACCTCTTGTGAACGGTTATATTGATTTTGTCAAAATGAGAGAGTCTATGTATGGAAGAGAAGTCAACAAAGCTTATGCAGAAGGGTTTATCACAAAGAAACCACTTTTAATAGACGATGACTTACTTGGGGGGTAATTATGAAAAAACTGAAGATCGGAATTACTTGTTATCCAAGTGTCGGCGGCTCAGGCATTATCGCCACGGAGCTTGGAAAACGTTTAGCTGAAAAAGGGCACGATGTTCATTTCATTACCTCTAGCATTCCGTTTAGGCTTAATAAAGTATATCCGAATATTTATTTTCATGAGGTGGATGTGAATCAATATGCAGTTTTTCAATATCCGCCTTATGACCTTGCGCTGGCAAGTAAATTGGCCGAAGTCGCAAAACGAGAAAAGCTTGACATTATTCACGCGCATTATGCAGTCCCGCACGCTGTCTGTGCGTTTCTAGCCAAACAAATGACTGGACACTCTGTGAAAGTCGTTACGACGCTTCATGGAACGGATATTACGGTTTTAGGCTATGATCCATCATTAAAAGAAGTGATCCGGTTCGCCATCGAATCATCGGACCGCGTAACAGCGGTGTCGCATTCATTAGCTGCGCAGACATACGATCTCATCAAACCAGATAAAAAAATTGATACGATTCATAACTTTGTTGATGAACGGGTGTATTTGCGTGAAGATCACGATTTGTTAAAGACACATTATGGTCTTTTACCGAACGAAAAGGTCATCATCCATGTATCAAACTTTCGAAAGGTGAAACGGGTGCATGATGTGATTCATGTGTTTCAAAAGATTTCTGAACAGGTGCAGGCAAAGCTGCTGCTCATTGGTGATGGTCCTGAGAAATCGGTTGTATGTGAACTCGTGAAAAAATTAGGACTGACAGACCGCGTATTGTTTTTAGGCAAGCAAGAGAAGGTTGAGGAGCTTTATTCAATAAGTGATTTGAAGCTGCTTCTTTCGGAGAAGGAGAGCTTTGGGCTTGTGCTTCTTGAAGCAATGGCATGCGGTGTCCCTTGTATCGGTACGGATGTCGGCGGTATTCCAGAGGTCATTACACATGGAGAAACAGGGTTTCTTGTCCCGCTCGGCGATATAGATGGAGCAGCAAAGCACGCAGTGTCTCTGCTGAAAGACGAAGCGCTTCATGAAAAAGTGTCAGCGGCAGCTCAGTCTAGTGTTCAGGCTCATTTCTCCTCTGATAAGATTGTGAGTGAATATGAGAAGCTTTACCTAGAATTGATCGAAGGTGATGATGAAGATGAATGAACCATTCACACATGCGATCCCTATATTACATACACTGCACGAACATGGGCATCAGGCTTACTTTGTCGGCGGAGCGGTGAGAGATGTTCTATTAGGACGGGAAATCGGCGATATCGATATTGCGACAGATGCAACACCTGATAAGGTTGAGTCCTTATTTGAAAAAACAGTAGATGTCGGTAAGGCGCATGGCACTGTCATTGTGTTGCATGATGGTGTCAGCTATGAGGTCACGACGTTTCGAACGGAATCAGAATATGAAGATTTTCGCAGACCGAAAGAAGTGGCGTTTATCACGTCGCTTAAGGAAGATCTTTTAAGAAGAGATTTAACGATTAATGCGATGGCCATGGATATAAATGGGGAAATTATTGATCATGTAGGTGGAAAACAGGATATTAAGCGGAAACGAATTCAAACCGTAGGAGATCCTGCGTGCCGCTTTCAAGAAGATGCGCTTCGCATGATGAGAGCTGTCCGTTTTTTAAGCCAGCTTGGCTTTGAACTCGCTGATGAAACGGCTGAAGCTATGAAAAAGGATAAGCATCTGCTTGCCAACATATCAGTTGAGCGCAAAAAGATTGAAATGGAGAAGCTTTTAAAAGGCCGTCATTGTGAGAAGGCCATTCAAGTACTCATTTCAACCAAATTATATGAAGAATTGCCAGGTCTCAAAGAGGAGCGTCTTCATGAATTCTTTCAAGCCTTTCCATATTACTTACTGGATGGACTAGAAGAGGTATGGGGGGCTTGCATCCATTTGCTAGGTTTAAATGAAGCGGAGGCTGCGGCCTTCTTAAAAGAATGGAAGCTGTCAACGAAGCTTTTGAAAGACGCAGTAGCTATTAGTCAATACGTTGATTGTGACTGGGATGCGGAAAACATGTTTGAAGCTGGTGAACACGTGCTCTTATCTAGTTTGAAGATTACACAGCTAAAACATGAGCGCCGCATTTTCTTTGATGAACTGGAGGCAGCGAAGCGTTCTTATGATGCACTTCCGATTAAAAAGCTCCAAGACCTCGCTGTTTCAGGAAAAGATTTAATGGCCTTTCGGCAAAAGCCGTCTGGGAAATGGATTGCAGAGGAGCTTGATTTTGTGAAAAAAGCCGTTTTGCAAAACCGTTTAGAAAACCGAAAAGAAGCCATAGAGGAGTGGCTTAAAGCATGCGATCCGCAATTAGAAAACGATTAATTGAACTATTTACAGAATCCAGCCATGATTTTGTCTCAAGTCAGCAGATTTGTGATGAGCTTGGCTGCTCCCGAACAGCTGTGTGGAAGCATATGGAGGACTTGCGAAAAGAGGGGTATGAGGTAGAAGCAGTTAGAAGAAAAGGATACCGTCTGCTTCGTAAACCGGACAAAATTAGTGAGGACGAAATTCTGTTTGGTCTGGAAACAGAGAGCTTCGGCAGGCATATTTACTTTCAGAAAGAAGTCGCTTCCACTCAGCTGATTGCCCATGATCTTGTCAATGAAGGTGCGCCCCACGGCACAATCGTTGTCAGCGATCATCAGACAAACGGAAAAGGGCGTCTTCAAAGAACGTGGCATTCACCAAATGGGACAGGCATTTGGATGAGTCTTATTCTCCGGCCTGAGATCCCGCTGCATAAAGCGCCGCAAATGACGCTTTTGGCATCTGTAGCCATCGCAGAAGCGATTGCGCAGCAAACAGGACTCAATCCATCTATTAAATGGCCAAACGATATTTTGTTGAATGGAAAAAAGGTCGTTGGCATTCTGACTGAATTAAAAGCAGAAGCTGACCAGGTTCATGCGGTCATCATTGGGCCGGGCATTAATGTGAACCAAACAGTTGATGACTTCCCGGATGAACTAAAGGATGTCGCCACAAGTCTGCGAATGGAACTGAATGAAAAAGTGGATCGGGCTGCACTCATACAACAGATGATGTCCACTTTTGAAAAAAGGTATGACGATTACATGAAGCAAGGATTTGCGCCGATTAAACAATTATGGGAATCGTTTGCGATGACGATCGGTCAACATATTGTTGCCCGCACCGTCAATGGGCAATATACGGGGAAGGCGCTTGGCATCAATGAAGAAGGTGTTTTATTGCTTAAAACGGAGGACGGTATCCAAAAAATCTACTCCGCAGACATTGAGATCAAGTCAACTTGAGTGGAACACCCGGCGCATTTTTGATATACTTCGTGTGGGCAGTATCTGCAAAGAACTGTACCTGTTAGGAAGAAAAATTCGATAAATTTCTGCCTTGATCCTAAGGGACTTGGACAGAGGGATGATTCGCCGCACATGAGAAATCAAAGCATGTGATGT
This sequence comes from Bacillus sp. FSL P2-0069, assembly GCF_038593315.1. Taxonomy (NCBI): domain Bacteria; kingdom Bacillati; phylum Bacillota; class Bacilli; order Caryophanales; family Bacillaceae; genus Bacillus; species Bacillus sp. FSL P2-0069. The sequence goes on along the minus strand of NZ_CP151984.1, from coordinate 2,003,771 downwards.
GAGGCTAGCCATCTCCTCTCCAGAATGAGGAGGAACAAATGAAGACAAAGCTAGATTTTTTCAAAATGAAAGAACAAAACGAACCTATTGTGATGCTGACCGCATACGACTATCCAGCTGCAAAGCAAGCGGAAAAAGCGGAAGTCGACATGATCTTAGTTGGTGATTCACTTGGGATGGTTGTACTTGGACTAGATTCCACAGTTCAAGTCACGATGGATGATATGATCCATCATACAAAAGCAGTGAAAAGAGGCGCAAAGGACACATTTGTTGTGACTGATATGCCATTTATGTCTTACCATTATTCGTTAGAAGAAACAATGAAAAATGCAGCACGCATCATGCAAGAAAGTGGTGCCGATGCCTTAAAGCTAGAAGGCGGAGATGGAGTATTTGAATCCATTCAAGCTCTAACAAGAGGCGGAATTCCTGTCGTCAGTCATTTAGGCCTCACACCTCAATCAGTTGGTGTACTTGGCGGGTATAAAGTGCAAGGAAAAGACCACGAAAGTGCTCAAAAATTGATTGAAGACAGCTTGAAATGTGAGGAAGCCGGTGCAATCGCTCTTGTGCTGGAATGCGTACCTGGCGAACTGACAAAACGAATTACCGACATGCTGAAGATTCCTGTGATCGGAATTGGTGCAGGAGCTGAGGCAGACGGACAAGTTCTCGTTTACCATGATGTAGTAGGATACGGGGTGTCTAGAACACCTAAGTTTGTGAAACAATACGCGCAAATTGATACTGTTTTAGAAGAAGCGCTCATTCAATATACGAAAGAAGTAAAAGCACGCACATTTCCAGAGGACATGCACACGTTTCATATCAAAGAAGAAGTCCTTGATGGCTTATATGGGGGAATCAAAAAATGAACGTTGTCACCCATATTCACGAGCTAAAAGAATTAATCAAGCAGCATCAAGAAAAACAGCATTCCATCGGCTTTGTCCCAACGATGGGTTTTCTTCATGAAGGACATCTGACGCTTGCGAAAGAGGCAAGAGGTCAAAATGACATTGTCGTGATGAGTATTTTCGTCAATCCGTTGCAATTTGGACCAAATGAAGACTTTGAATCCTACCCAAGGGATATGGAAAGAGACCAGCGTCTCGCAGAAGCAGCAGGGGTGGATATTTTATTTACACCTGATGTGAAGGAAATGTACCAAAATGAACCATCTATTACGATGACGGTTCAAAAGCGGACAGATGTCTTATGTGGAAAAAAACGTCCAGGACATTTTGACGGTGTTGTCACTGTGCTCACAAAGCTGTTTCATCTTGTGTCACCAACAAATGTCTACTTTGGACTAAAGGATGCACAGCAAGTCGCTGTGATCGATGCGATGATCAAGGATTTCTTCTTTGATCTTCACCTTGTTTCTGTACCGACAGTCAGAGAAGAAGACGGCTTAGCGAAAAGCTCAAGGAATGTGTACTTGTCAGAAAAAGAAAGACAAGAAGCACCCGCTTTATACCGCGCATTAAAAAAAGGACGGTCAGCTGTTGAAAAAGGTGAACGTGATGTCAGTCGTGTGTACCAGCTGATTGAAGAGGAACTTGTTCAGACGTGCGGAGAAATAGATTATATTGAGATCTATTCATATCCAGAACTTGAGCCGCTTCAGCAGTTAGCAGGTCAAGTCATTATGGCGGTTGCGGTGAAATTCTCACGGGCAAGACTGATTGATAATGTGATTTTCCATGTTCCTGAAAGCGGTGAAAAACATGTATAGAACCTTTATGACATCTAAGCTTCATAAAGCAACGGTAACAGAAGCAAACTTACATTATGTAGGAAGTATCACAATTGACGAAGATTTACTTGATGCGGCAGGTATGATGGCAAATGAGAAAGTACAAATTGTCAATAATCATAATGGCGCGAGACTTGAAACATATATTATTCCCGGCGAAAGAAAGAGCGGTGTCATTTGTCTAAATGGGGCGGCGGCGAGACTCGTTCAGCCAGGGGATGAAGTCATTATTATCGCTTATGGGATGCTGTCAGAAGAAGAAGCTAAGACACATAAACCAAAAGTGGTCGTGTTAAATAAACAAAATCAAATTGAACAAATGATTGGACAAGAGCCTGCGAGAACGATTTTATAACGCAGGCTCCGTGGAAACAGAACAGTTTCAGAAGAGAGGCTGTTCTGTTTCATCTATTTTGTCCAGAGCGTGTTTCACTTTAGGGTGAAACGAGGAATTGAGGTGTCCATTTTATGACCGATCAAAGGTTTGTTGTCGTTGATATTGAAACCACCGGGAATTCACCTAAAAAGGGTGATAAAATCATTCAAATAGCTGCGGTGGTCATTGAAAATGGACAAATTGTCGAACGGTATTCAAAATATGTGAACCCGGGAAAAGCAATCCCAGGATTTATTGAACAGCTGACAGGCATTCAGCAGCACATGGTTGACGATGCGGTGTTTTTTGAGGACATTGCCCAAGAGGTGTATGATCTCATACAGGGTGCTTATTTTGTTGCGCACAATGTTCATTTTGACTTGAATTTTTTAAATGATGAACTAAAAGCATGCGGGAAAAATGAGCTGGATGTGCTAGCAATTGATACAGTTGAGATCTCTAGAATTCTTTATCCTGAGCTTGAAGGTTATAAGCTCACTGAATTAAGTGAAGAGCTCATGCTTCCACATGACCACCCGCATAGGGCGGATAGTGATGCGGAAGTTACTGCCATGTTATTTTTAACTTTATTACATCAATTAAAACATACACCGAAAAATGTGCTGAAGCAGCTGCGCAGATTATCCTCTTATCTCCTAAGTGATATAGGACTTTTAATTAAGCAGCTTGAAACAAGCCATGATAGCTGGGAAGATTCTTTAGTGGAAGTCGGCTCTTTTGCTGTAAAAAATGTCACCAATCCTATCAGTAGGGCGACACATTCAGTAAGTGAAGATGATGAACAGCTGTTTGAGGAAATCAAAAAGAAGCTTCCGCAAACGGTAGAAGGCTATGAGGTAAGAGAAGGCCAGCTTACGATGATGAATAAAGTGAGAGACGTGTTTCATGAAAGAGCCTATGCATTAATTGAAGCGGCGCCGGGTATTGGGAAAACGCTCGCTTACCTCATCCCAGCAGCTCTAGAAGCGAGGAAATCAGGAAAACCTGTCATTATTAGTACATATTCCATACTTTTGCAGCAGCAAATGCTTCAGCGCGATGTGCCGATGTTGAATCAATTGCTTCCGTTTGAGCCTGCTGCCTGTGTATTTAAAGGTCGGGCGCATTACATTTGTTTAGATAAGTTTGAGCATGTGCTTCATGAGGAAGATGATAACTATGATGTCGTCTTAACGAAGGCGCAAATTTTAATGTGGCTCCTTGTAACAGAAACAGGTGATTTATCTGAACTGAATTTACCGTCAGGAGCTGCCAATATAAAAGACCGCATTTCCTGTGTGCATATGCCGTTTACATCGAAAAAGCGCCGTTTTAAAGAGTATTGCTTTTATGAGCGCGCCAAAAAAAGGGCAAGAACAGCTGATTTAATTTTAACGAATCATCGTCTGCTTTTATCACAAACGGAGGCATCGTCTATCTTTCAGCATGCTGACGTATATGTGATAGACGAAGCCCATCAATTTGAGAAAACAGCCAATGAAACACTAGGGGATAGTGCGTCTTATATCCAGCTTCACGCGAAATTAACGCAGCTTGGCTCCTTGCAAGGCGGACTGTTAAAGAAACTGAAAAAGAGATTTCATCATGCAGGGTTACAGACAGACACCTTTATTGAAATGGATGAGTATCTCAATCAGCTTCAAATGGAAAGTGACGCTTTCTTTAGCACCGTCCATTCATTTGTGAAAAGGACAAAACCAAAAGCCGACATCAATCGTCTCATTCATAGAGTACGTCATCATTCAAAGCATGCTCAGTGGAAACGGATTAAAGAAACAGCAAGTAAGCTTTGTTCCTTGTTAATTGCTTGTGAGAAACTGTATGAACAGCAAAAAAATGAGCTTCTTCAAAAAAGTGATCAGCTGACAGAACACTTTGCCTTTGAAGCAGAGGAATACGACCAAGTCATGTCGTTTATGCATACTTTTTGCAGTACACTGTACCGATTTATCTTTGAACCGAAAAACGATGAAACGGTTTGGATTGAAATTGATGCAAAAGGTGCCAAAAACGCAGTCTTTATGCATGCACAGCCGTTAGATACTGGGGAGCTTTTGGCTGATCGTTTCTTTATGAACAAAAAGAGTGTTGTCCTCACATCAGGGACACTCACCATCAATCACCGCTTTGATTATTGCTTGGAACGGTTTGGCCTGCAAGATTTTTACCCTCATCTTGTGCAAATTGATTCACCTTTTGAACTTGAAAAACAGCTTAAGGTCATTGTTCCAGCAGACATGCCGCCGATTACAAACCGTGATGAACGAGATTATGTAAAGCAGGCTGCGCAATATATAAAGGTTATGGAAAAGCAGCAGCATGCAAAAATATTGGTATTGTTTAATTCACATGAGATGTTAAAAGCAGTCTATGAAGAGCTAAAAACAGAAGGGATGCAGTCAGCGCTTTTTGCTCAAGGTTTGACAGGCGGAAGCCCTGTAAAATTAACGAAAATGTTCAAATTAGCAAAACAAGCCATTTTACTTGGTACGGGTAGTTTTTGGGAAGGTGTTGATTTTCCGGGCTCAGAGCTGACAACAGTCATCATGGCACGTCTTCCGTTCAGGCCGCCTGATTCTCCTCTCATTGAAGCCAAATGTGATGCAGCTAAAAAACAAGGGAAGAATCCGTTTAAAGCCGTCGCTTTACCAGAAGCTGTGTTAACCTTTAAGCAAGGAGCTGGACGCTTGCTGCGCTCTGAAAAAGACATAGGCACATTGCTGATTTTAGACCGCCGAGTGAAAACCGCTTCATATGGAAAACTATTTTTAGAATCACTCCCTCATGCGCCGGTTCACGAGATGTCAAAAGAGTCACTTGAGGCGTATATAGAAAACCTTAACAACGAAAAGCCGCTGTCATAAGCGGCCTTTAGCTGGTGTGGGTTTGGAGTTAATTTATCGTAACGGCTTTTTGTGTTCCGTTGTAAAAATAGTATCGGTTCCCGTGCAGAAAAGTATGACTAACAATATTTACGTACCGAGGAGGAATTAGAAGTGGAAAGTAAAATAGAGGTACTTTCAACTGTTCAAATTAAGCATTCAGAAGACCTATACAAAATTGTTGATTTATTGAACAGAACGCTTAAAAGAGAAGATCTCATGTTTGGATTAGCATTAGATCAAGAAGACCAAAATCAAGCGGTATTTACGATATATCGCACATAGGGGAAGCTTGACATGAAAAAAATAGTCTGGATTATTTCATCTGTAGTGGCTCTCGTTCTGCTTATTGGCATCATCAGCTTTACGTGGATTTATCAAATTGCCATGGGACAAAGAGAACAAGGGCATGAAGCAGCGATCGAACGAGCAAAAGAACAAGCAAACATCGTACAAGTGGAGCAAGTGGAAACCTTTGTCGGGAAAGAAAAACAATTTATTGTTGAAGGGAAAAACAAACAGAATGAAACGATCTACGTTTGGGTTCCTGCCAGCAAAAAAGAAAAAGTGATCGCAAAAAAAGCAAAAGAAGGCATTACCTCGAATCAAGCAGTACAAGCCGTTCAAAAGGAGAACACGGTCTCTAAGCTAAAAGAAGTCAAATTAGCGAGAGAAGGTGACGTACTTCTTTGGGAAGTGACATACTTAAATGAAAACAATCAATATAGCTTCAGCTATGTCGACTTCTCGACAGGACACGTGGAAAAAAATTTAACACCGTAGTTTCTCCTGTCTTGCGTTGACCATGCTGATTTAGAACGGTTATAATAAAATGTATGAAAAAAGATTCACACCTGTCTAAAGGTGAGTTTCTTTCTGGCTTTGGAGGGAATTATGTTGAAAACAACGATTAATCAAGTGTTCAAACACGTCGATCAAGAAGTAACCATCGGCGCATGGATTGCCAATAAACGTTCAAGCGGAAAAATTGCATTTTTGCAGCTGCGTGACGGGACAGGCTTTATTCAAGGAGTCGTAGTAAAAGCAGAAGTGGAAGAGGAAGTCTTTAAGCTTGCGAAATCAGTCACTCAAGAAACATCTGTCTATGTAACAGGTCAAGTGACAAAAGATGAGCGTTCACCGCTAGGTTTTGAATTGCAAGTGAAATCCATTGAAGTGATTCATGAAGCGACAGATTATCCAATTACACCAAAAGAGCATGGAACAGAATTCTTAATGGATCACCGTCATTTATGGCTTCGTTCTAAAAAACAGCATGCCATTATGAAAATCCGTAACGAAATTATTCGTGCTACATATGAATACTTCCATCAAGAAGGTTTCGTGAAAGTAGATCCGCCAATTTTAACTGGAAGTGCACCTGAAGGCACAACGGAACTGTTTGCTACGAAATATTTTGATGAAGATGCATACCTTTCTCAAAGTGGTCAGCTTTACATGGAAGCTGCGGCAATGGCACTCGGAAAAGTATTCTCATTTGGCCCAACATTTAGAGCTGAAAAATCTAAAACAAAACGTCATTTAATTGAGTTTTGGATGATCGAGCCTGAGATGGCTTTTGTCGAATTCAATGAAAACCTTGAGTATCAAGAAAATTATGTGTCTCATGTTGTACAAAGTGTACTTGAAAACTGTAAAGTGGAGCTGCATACACTAGGCCGTGATACAGCGAAATTAGAAAACATCAAAGCACCATTCCCGCGCATCACTTACGATGAAGCGATTAAATTCTTGCAGGAAAAAGGATTTGATGATATCGAATGGGGAGATGACTTCGGAGCGCCTCACGAAACAGCGATCGCCGAAAGCTATGATAAACCAGTGTTTATCACTCATTACCCAACATCATTAAAACCGTTTTATATGCAGCCAGCACCGGATCGTGAAGATGTTGTCCTTTGTGCAGACTTGATTGCACCAGAAGGCTACGGAGAGATTATTGGCGGTTCTGAGCGTGTTCATGATTTAGAGCTTCTTGAAGCAAGATTGAAAGAACATGGGCTTGATCAGGAAACTTACAAATGGTATACAGAATTAAGACAATACGGTTCTGTACCGCATTCAGGTTTTGGTCTCGGACTTGAACGTACAGTTGCTTGGATTAGCGGAGCGCCGCATGTGCGTGAAACCATTCCTTTCCCAAGATTATTAAACCGTTTATACCCTTAAGACGTGAAAGCCTCCAACAAATGGAGGCTTTTTCAAACGTCTTTTTAGAGGGGCACGTGAAATAAAACGTGATATACTTAAAATGAAGAGGTGTATCCGATGAATAGACAGCAATTTATTAATATGCAGCAAATGGGGTCGACAAGTTTGCCTAATTTGCTGATTGCTCATTATGAGCAGTTAGGACTGAATGAATCACAGATGATGGTGATGCTTAAAATTAAAATGAATGAAGAACAAGGCGTTTTCTTCCAAACATTTGAAGAGCTTTCTCAAGGCATGACCATTTCAGCGGAAGAGTGTGCGTATATGGTTCAGCATCTCATTCAAAAAGGATTTATCTCGATTCAGCCATTTGAAGACAGGTCTGGTATTCAGCATGACCGCTATTCAGTAGAACCTTTATGGGGCGTGCTATATGACTTTTTAGAAGCAAAACAGGCGAAAGAAGCGCAAAAACATCATGTGCAGGCTGAAAAATCTTTATATGCTTTATTTGAAGATGAATTCGGCAGACCGCTGTCTCCTCTTGAAGGAGAAACACTTTCGATCTGGATGGATCAAGACCATCATGATACTGAGATGATTCGGCTAGCGCTAAGAGAAGCCGTTTTATCAGGGAAATTAAATTTCCGTTATATTGATCGAATTTTATTTGAGTGGAAAAAGAAAGGGCTGAAAACAGCGGAAGAAGCAAAAGAGCATAGCCAGCATTTCCGGTCTCAGCAGAAAACGCCGCCTTCAAAAGAAGAGACGTCCACCTATAAACGACAAGTTCCTTTTTATAATTGGCTGGAACAATAACCAATAAAGGAGAAGGCATGTTAACAAAAAAACAAATCAATGAGTGTTTAGATATTATAGGAGATATGTTTCCAGAGGCTGAGTGTGAGCTTGTTCATGACAATCCATTTGAGCTTGTGATTGCTGTTGCACTCTCTGCTCAATGTACAGACGTGCTTGTAAACAAGGTCACCAAAACGCTTTTTCAAAAATATAAAACACCAGAAGACTATTTAAGTGTACCGCTTGAAGAACTGCAGCAAGATATTCGCTCGATTGGTCTTTATCGAAATAAGGCTAAAAACATTCAAAAGTTGAGCAAAATGCTGATTGAAGAATATGGCGGTGAAGTACCAAAGGACCGGGATGAGCTTGTTAAGCTTCCTGGGGTTGGCCGGAAAACAGCAAATGTCGTCGTTTCGGTCGCTTTTGGTGTACCGGCAATAGCAGTAGATACACACGTAGAACGAGTCAGTAAACGTCTAGGCATCTGCCGCTGGAAAGATTCTGTGCTTGAAGTAGAGCAAACCTTGATGAAAAAGGTGCCAAAAGAAGATTGGTCTGTGACGCATCACCGTCTGATCTTTTTTGGGAGATATCATTGTAAGGCGCAGCGGCCGCAGTGCGAATCGTGTCCGCTTCTTGATATGTGCAGAGAAGGGCAGAAGAGGCTGAAAAAAGGATTGGTGAAGCTGGCATGAGCGGGGCAGCTGTTTTCACCTCATATGTCGAAAAGCTAAAAGAAAAAAAGGTAGAGATTAAAGGTGATCGAGTAGATATACTGAGGGCCAATCCGCTCGCATATGATCTATCTTCAGAACCTTTAACAGACGAGTTTCCATGGCAGGAAACGGAAGAATTTGTTCCTGTGATGTTTGAGCTGTGGGACGAATTAAAAGAAAAAATGCTTCCTCGTTTCCAAACAAGAAAATCCCGCTGTGAAGAAGATGATATGCTGCAAGGAATCGTCAGTATGATTGCGATGTTTTACTGGATCAAAGGGGAGAGTGTCCAAACGTTTGAATGGGAACATATCAAGCAAGAGACATTTCCTGTTGCTCCGATTAATTGGACGGAACGTTTAGAGTTTATTTTGCTAAAACCAACTCAATATCATTGCTTTATTCAATTGGACGAGCTATACACGGAATTAAAAAAGCAGTATGGAAAATATGAAGCACTTAAAAAAATCAAACAGCAGCGTTAAAAAAAGCACTTGCCATAGGAGGCAAGTGCTTTTTCATTATTCATCTTCTTTTCGAGAAGTAGCATTTGATTGCGAATTGGAACTTTGAGAGTTGGCTTTCTCATCATCTTTCTTTTTATCTTTATTATCAGTTTGCGAGTTGCTGTTCCCATTTGTACTGTCTGAGCCATTATCTGAAGAACCATTATTTCCGTTTTCTGTATTTCCACCTTGGTCCTGATCCTTATCCTTATCTTGATCTTTTTTGTCATCAGGCTTTTGCTCATCAGTGCCAGGGGGCTGATTTTTGTTATCGTCTGTTTGGTCTGTCTGCTCGTCGTCAGGCTGCTGCGGTTCTTCTTCTTCTTTATTCTCATCATCCGCTTTTTCTTCCTCATCTGCGTCATCCTTAATGGTGAGGAAGGTAGATGCCGCTTTACTCGTGACATCATCTACAGTGGCTGTCACTTGGAATTTATATGTGGAGCCAGGCTTCACATCAGAGATGACCGCTTCTTTAGCAGAGCTGTTTTGAATCTCTTTATAGCCGCCATTATCAACCGCTTGCTTGACATTAAATGTAGCATCAGCGTCGTCAGAATAGCCCCAAGTCAGTGTGATGGATTTTTTCTCTTCATCATACACCGCTTTTAAATCAGAAGGCTTATCGGCTTCTTTTTTCTCGTATGTGTCAGAGACTTTTGTTGGTACCGTTCCTTTAACAAAGTATTCTGTTGTCTTCTTGTCACTTGGTGTATTTGGTCCGGCTAATTTTGCTGGATCGGATCCTTTTTCAACCGTAGCTTCAACGACACTGTCTGGTTTTTCAAATGAGCCGCTTCCATCATCAATTTGAGAAATCAATCGCTGGAAGACGATTTTGGCAACACGCTGCTCGTAATCATTCAGCCATATCTTTCCGTCTGCATCTTTTGAATTACCGATTCCAGTCCAAACGGCTGCTGTATATTGCGGCGTATAACCGACAAACCATGAATCTTTTGCACCGCCAGAAGGGATATTGTGTTTATTAATAACATCTTGTGTGAAGTTCGTTGTACCTGTTTTACCAGCTACTTGAACGTTCGGTACTTGTGCAAGTGTACCAGTACCAGATTGGACAGCAGTTTTCAGCATATCTGTAATCATAAATGCTGTGTAATCACTCATTGCTGCTTTTGAGTCCGGCGTAAGGTCAAGCTTTGTCCCGTCATTAAATTCAACAGATGTAACAGCGTGCGGTTCATTATAGTATCCGTTATTACCGAATGCACTAAATGCACCTGCCATTTTTAATGAAGACACACCATCTTCAAATCCACCGATGGAATAAGATTCTGGAATATCAGAAGGTAAGTCCATGCCTAAATTATTAGCAAATTGAGCGGCATTGGCTGAACCAGCTTCTTGGAATGCTTTAAGTGCAGGGATGTTACGCGATTGTGCCAAAGCACTTCTCATCGACATTTTACCTAAATGTCTTCTGTCAAAGTTATTAATCGGTGTACCATCTGAGTACGTATACGGCGCATCATCAATTTGCTGATATGTTGACCATTTTTTGTTTTCAATGACTGGGCCGTAATCTAAGATCGGTTTAATTGTGGACCCTGGCTGGCGTTTTGCATCCGTCGCATAGTTAAAGCCGCCGGCTGGTACATCACGTCCACCGCCAATGGCGCGAATTTCACCATTTTTCGTATCAAGCAGGGTCACACCCGCCTGCATCCCTTTCGTAAATCCAACTGAATCTCCATTGATGATATCATCTAAGTGATCCTGTGCTTTTCGATCAAGTGATGTATAGATTTTTAATCCATCAGTTGATGCATCCACTTTGGCTTTTTTCTGTACTTCTTCCATCACTTCTTCAATGTAGGCAGAGTACTTACTAGAGTTTTGGCTCTTATATTTACTAGCTGAAACAACTGTCTTACTGACAGGGGTTGCTTTTGCAGCGTCATATTCTTTTTCAGAAATATAGCCTTGTTTTTTCATAAGGCTTAAAACAATATTACGGCGTTTTTCCGCTGCCTCGGGATGTTTCACCGGGTTATAGGCAGAAGGACTCTGCGGCATACCTGCAAGTGTGGCAGCCTGTGCAACGGTTAGTTTATTTAAATCTGTGACTCCGAAAAATTGTTCAGCTGCTTTCCCCACACCATAAGCATAAGGAGAGAAGAAAATGCGGTTTAAATACATTTCTAAAATTTCATCTTTAGAGTATTTTTGCTCAAGCTGAATCGAGAGCCATACTTCCTGTACTTTCCGTTTTAACGTCTTTTGATTGCTTAGGAGGGAGTTTTTCACAACCTGCTGTGTAATTGTACTTCCGCCTTCAGCACCAAAGCCGTCCTCAACGTTTGCGACAAGTGCACCGCCGATACGGATTGGATCAATCCCGTGGTGCTTATAAAAACGTGCATCTTCAGTCGCAATAAACGCGTCTTTTACCACATCGGGTATATCTTTTATCGAGACATACGTTCTTTTTTCTGCACCAACTTCTGCAAACACTTTCTTGTCTTTATCATAAAGCTTTGAAGAGTATGGTGTTTTAAGCTTACTATCATCAATAGAAGGAGCGCTTGATGCAAAAACGGCAAAAGTTGTGATTCCGGCAACTAAACAAAGTAGACCGATCACGAGTAAAGATAAAAATATTTTTTTAAATAGACCTGCTTTCTTTTTGCCTTTTTTGTTCTTTTGCTTCTTATTGTTTTCTTGACTTGCTTTACGTCGCTGTTCACGACTTGTAAATTGATCAGACATCACATCTCAACCTTTCGTGTTAAACCTTTTTCGAACGTAATTGCTACTTGCTTTCATCCGAAAAATGAAGTGTCTCCACTACTTTAATATAATCAATTCTTGGCGAATATCCAAGTGTCATTATGTGGCCAGCTTCCATTAATTCGTCTTTACTAATGGATTTACGGCCGTTTTTTTTCTGCCGCTCCCAGAAGAAAAAGAGATCTGAAGCGGGCAAATAATAAACGGAGCCAAAAGCGGATATAATAACGAAACAAATACCGCCTTGCTTTTCAACCTGTTTCATATGCTCAATTTGATGGTCGTGGAAATTTTTGAGCGGAAACGAGGTAGTGCTTTTGGTTTCCTTTGCTTCAAAATCGATATAGCGGCCTTTGTAAACCCCGTTATAGTCTGTTGTGGATGATTGTTTAAAATAGGCTTCTTTAATGACAGCAGCACTTCTTTTTGGATAATCCACATTCACAATTTGAACTGGGGTAGGCTTTTTATGAATGACTGCGATCCCGTTGACCAAATAGTATTGGTTTGTTTCATTTAAATCAGCCTCAAGCGTCATCCCGCGGTTACTATAAGAGGATTCGCCGCTGATTCTTTTTTTTGTCCCAATTTGTTGTATGGGCTGATACGATTTTCCGTTTGGATACCGAATCATCAAGTTTCAGCCTCCTTTTAATGCATTTTGTATTGGAGAGATCACCATGTTGTCCCAAGAAGAGCATATCATCACTCAGCAAATTTTACGTGAAACGAAAGCAAAAAATAAAGACAACCTGACGAGGACAAATGCCTACAAGCGCTTTTATGACCGGCATCCAGAGATGAAATGGTCGCTGCTCGCTTCCTTTGTCTCGAGAAATGCTGGGTGGTCCATGACGGATTTAAAAGGCGAGCTCTTCCATCCAGGTTTAACGGATCAGCAGGGGCACCTTTTTTTCACAGCATATGAAAGAGCGAATTGGCTGATCTTTTCGGATGCTTACCCTCAGCTTCTTTTGTACGAATGGTCTAAGCGATGCAGTAAACCTTTGTTTCATCTGCTTCCTTATTTCTCCGTGTCTCGTTTTATGAGCGCTGAGTGGGAACGCTTCTGGCTAAAGCGTGACACAGAGCGTCTGCTTTATGCACTCATCATAAATGAACAATATACTATACAATCTCCTATTATACAAAATCCTCTTCTGAAAAAGAATGTTTTTCACTCGATTCAATATCTTTTCAGCGAGTGGGGACATTTCCAAACCGTTGTTTTTCCAACGGTGGACGGGCATTTGTACGGCTTAACCATACGGAAGTTTTCCAATGTAAAGGATCGCATTACATTAGGTAAAAAACTAGCGAAACTATTATTTCGAGCCGATTTGTTTTCGGATTTTTATCATTTTTTGCATACCGTTCCGCATACGGGGTCTCGGTTTGATTTTGAACCTTTTTTAGGGATCGCTAGAAGGTCAACACCTTTTCTTAGGACGGTTTATCCGGTGATGACACATTCATTAGACGATCAAAGGGAAGATTGGTTTCAAAAGAAATTGAGTCCATCTTTATTTGAGGCAGAGCCGCTGCCAAAGCAGATTGAGCTGACCGACTGGTATTTTCATAAAAAAAGACAGCTTCGTTTTCTTTTCTCATTAGAGCACTATTTTTTGCATAAATAAAAAGCAGGGGGTGCCTGCTTTTTTTACGTAGATGGACGATTAGGACCGCCGAGCTTTTTATCCAGCTGATCTGGACTGTTTTCTTTCCCTTTTGGCTTTTGCTCTTTTGGTGCTGGCTGCTTTTTCATGAAATCTACCTCCTTTTGTCCTTAGAATTTACACAATCGGACGCAATCATACAAAGAAGGACAAGCATCTGTCGAAAAGGAAGAAATAGCGCTCATCTACACTTAGATTGGCGATTTGCTTCTAGTTTTGTCATGTGTGAAGGAGGGGGAGAAAGAAAAGAGAATGTAACGAGAGACAATAAAGGAGGAATCTGATGATGAGCGAATTTGTATCAAAAGAATCCATTATGCAGTTGTTAGAGGAAATCGAGCGAAAAATTGATGCGGTGGAGGAAGAGCTGTCTCTTGCTGTGAAGCAGACGAAACGTGCAGCGATAGAAGAGCAAGAACAAATCATTGACCGGCTTGAATCAGAAGTAAAGGACTGTGAAGTGAAGCTTCATGCAGCCGAGTATAAACTGGCAGCAAGACCGGCATATCACGCCGGATAGCCTTTCTATTTGAGCAATAGGTAAACGTTTGATAGGATGGTTCATAGAGGTGAACACTTTGGATAATCAAACATTACTTGAACATACACAAAACTTGAGAATATGGATCGAAGAAGCGTATGAGCAGTACCAAAAGGGAAAGGCTGAAGAGGAGTACCCATCGTATGATTTTTATACGGATATTCAGCCGGCCGTTGTTACATTTGATCAGAAAATGGAGGAGTGGCTCACCGCTGCCATTTCGTTTATTGAGCAGGCCAAACCTAGATATTTACACCAAGAACAGCTTGAAGCCGTAAAAGAAAATGGAAAAGAGGTTGTCCTGCAATCTTATTTTGGTAAACAGCACGCACCCCGTGTAAAAAATTTAGTTGAGTCAGTGGTTTACACTCTGAACCTTTTAATAGAAGAAATCAAAAAGCGCAGCTAAAGACATGATGCTGCGTTTTTCTTATGGCTTCTTTAGGCACATCTTCTGCTCTTGGTCATAATATATGAGTGTCATCAATATGTGTTGAGAGCGAGAGGAGCGAGATAGATGTTCCCTTATTCAAACCAGCAGCCTTATGAATTCAATCAATTCAAGCAAAGGCCTTTTCCGTATCCAGAGATGCAGCAGCAGCCTCCGCAGCCTCCAGACTATTTCATGCCGCCGTATCAAGGTGGAGGGGGAATGAATCAGGCACCATCTACTGTTTATCAGCCGCCTTATGGATACCAAGAAAACGTGCCGCCTTTACAGCCGCCTGAAGCGATGAACCCACCCCAAATGCAGCCGCCTCCAGGCATGATGCCCATGCAGCCGCCTATGAACCCTTATCCATTGCCAAGGCCGCAAAAACAGCAGCCATCTCAATTTAAAAGTGTGCTGTCACAATTCAAAAAGACGAATGGGCAATACGATTTTAACAAAATGTTTGATACAGCTGGCCAAATGATGAGTACAATGAATCAAGTAGGCTCATTGGCGAAAGGATTTACAAGCATTTTTAAAGCATAGCTAAAACCCAATAGATTGATCTATTGGGTTGTTTGCTTTGGCGCAGACACATGAAGCGATTGATCTTTCCACTCACTCTTCATTTTCGTTTCATCTATTTTTGCCGGCATTAAAATGGTTTTGGTAAAGCTTGAATACGAAGAAGTCGTATCTGTTTTGATTTTTTCCTGTACTGATAAGTGTAAATATTGGGCTTTTACTTCTAGCGCAATGTCTCCTTCGACAAAATGGTCTGGAAATTGAATCTCGATATACACATTCTGTTCATCCTCTGTCACACCGGTCGTAATGGATGCAAGTGAATGCGATGTGGTCATGAGTGCCTCTGCACTATTTAATATCTTGTGAAACGGGGAGGATGCAAAAAATTGTTCAATCGCTTCATATAGCATATCTTCATTTGCCAGCATTTCATGTTTTTTTTCGCCTTCATGTTTCATCTGAATCACCTCTCATCTACAGCCTATGCAGAGGGGGCTCAGGCGGTTATCAATTGATGAGAGGAAAAAATTATGATTAAATAGTGTTGAATGAAGCAAGGTGTATGGGCGTAAAGTTTCATACACGAAATAGATTTAAGAAGCAAAGCTTGAAGGGAGCAAATTGACATTGCTGAAAAAATTATTCGGTTTCGGAAAAAACCAAGATGATGTAAAGGAAGAAGTCATTTATTCTCCAGTTGATGGAGAGTTAATGGATATGACTGATGTACCAGATCCCGTCTTTTCTCAAAAGATGATGGGAGACGGCGTAGCAGTAAAACCAAAAAGTGGGACGATTGTGTCACCAGTAGAGGGTGAAATCATTCAGCTCTTCCATACAAAACATGCAATTGGCATTCGAACACTCTCGGGGCTTGAGCTTCTGATTCATATCGGACTTGAAACAGTTGGGTTAAATGGTGAAGGATTTGAAGCGCACATGAAAGAAGGGGATAAAGTGAAAATCGGTGATCCTCTTATTACATGTGATTTAGAACTGATTGAAGAGAAAGCATCAAGTACAGTGACACCGATTGTGATTATGAATGGTGACCTTATCGAACGACTTGATAAAGAACCAAAAGGCTCTGTAGAAAAGCAGATGTCCAAGCTCTTTACAGTGAAAATGAAATAATCCATGAATAGAAAAAACTACCCACTGATAGGGTAGTTTTTTATTGTGCTGAGGACATTAATCCTCCATCGGAACCCAGCCTTGACTTGCTTCCATGACAGACCACAATCCTTCTGGAATGAGATACTTGTCTTTTTGGCTGCGTTTAATGACGGTTTCAATCTCTTGTTCTCTGCCTTCTTTAATCTTCTTAGCCCAATCTGGGTCGACGATCAGCTCTCGTGCGACAGCGATGAGAGGAATCCCTTGATTGTAAGCATGGAGTGCATCTTCAGCTGTAATGACACTGCCTACTCCAATAAGCGGAAGAGCATCGCCGCAGCGTTCTTTTAGCAGTTCCATACGAGTTTTATTAGAATCTGCGCCTCGTCTTGCTTTAGAGCCAATCTCCATTAAAGAGATATGCAAATAATCGAGGCTTTTTGTTTTGAGAACATCTACTAATGTAAACGTCTCTGTCATTGTTAAACCAGGTGTTTCTGGTTCTTCAGGAGATAACCGGTATCCAAAGATAAACGGTTTAGCCGCATGTTCTTTGATGGCCTCTTTAACTGCATCTACAACAGCAATAGGGAAAGCTAGACGTTTTTCTTCATTTCCTCCCCATTGATCTGTACGCTGATTGCTATGCGGTGAGTAAAATTGTTGTAATAAATAACCGTTTGCTCCGTGAATTTCCACGCCGTCAAACCCTGCTTGAACCGCTCGTCTTGCCGCTTCTTTAAAGGAGTCGATAATATGCGTAATTTCCTCTTCTTTTAAAGCGCGTGCAATTTGTTTTCCATCTTTAAACACATCACTTGGCGCAACCACATCACCGTTTGGAACTAAATGAGGGAGAGCCTGAGAGCCGCCGTGATGAATTTGAATGATGGCTTTTGTTCCTTTCGCCTGGATAGCTGAAGCCAGTTTTTTCAGGCCAGGGATATCTTCATCTCTTGCGATAGAAGGCTGTCCTTCAAATGCCTTCCCATCTGGAGTCACATTCGCACATGCTGTAATCACCATGCCCATTTCACTTGATCTAGCTGTAATGAAGTCAATTTCGTCTTTTGAAATGGTGCCGTCGTCATGAGAACCAAAGTGTGTCATTGGAGCAACCACTAACCGGCCATCAATAGAGGCGCCTCCTGGAAACGTAAATGGTTCAAATAAAGGCTTAAATTCGTTTTTCAATCTGATCATCTTCTTCCTTGATAAAATCATTTCACTTTAGAAGTGTAATAGATACTGTTACAACAGTTCAAAGTATTTGCTCATAAGTCCCCATCAAAAAATTGCCGCCTAGTCATGCAAACAAATATTCGGTACACTAGAATGAGAGGTGGACGCAATATGAAAAAGAAAACAATGAACGAACTGATAGAAGAATTAAAGAAAGACGAACAGGTAGAACATTGGCATGAAATTGAAGCAAAGCCTGCACAGACCTCACCCGTTCCTGAAAGAGTGGACGACAGGCTAAAAAAGGCGCTTGAAAAACGAGGCGTGAAAGAGTTGTATATTCATCAAAAAGAAGCCTTTGAACGAGTAATGAATGGTGAGCATGTAGTAACGGTTACACCAACAGCTTCAGGTAAAACGCTTTGCTACAATCTGCCTGTTCTTCAGTCGATCGCAGAAGACCAGACAAACCGCTCTCTTTATTTATTCCCAACAAAAGCGCTCGCGCAGGATCAAAAGAGTGAACTTAACGAGATCATCCACGAGATGGATGTTCCGATTCATAGTGAAACATATGACGGGGATACCTCCCCGGCCATTCGGCAGCGAGTCAGACAAGCAGGACATATTGTTATCACAAACCCAGATATGCTGCATTCAGCTATTTTGCCTCATCATACGAAATGGGTCAGTTTATTTGAGAATTTGAAGTATATTGTCATTGATGAGCTTCATACATATCGAGGCGTATTTGGCAGTCATGTGGCTAATGTGATTCGCAGGTTAAAACGTATTTGTGCATTTTATGGAAGTGATCCGATTTTCATTTGTACTTCAGCAACGATTGCAAATCCAAAAGAGCTGGCGCAGCAGCTCACAGGGAGCAAAGTGCATCTTATTGAACGAAACGGAGCGCCCAGCGGTAAAAAGAATTTTGTGTTTTATAACCCGCCAGTGGTGAATAAACCATTAAATATTAGACAAAGCGCTGCCACTGTCGTCAACCAATTGGCTAAAACATTTTTAAAAGAAAAAATTCAAACGATCGTTTTTGCTAGAAGCAGAGTACGAGTAGAAGTGATTTTAAGTGATATTCAAGAGCTTGTGAAAAAAGAAATCGGTCCAAAATCGATTCGCGGGTATCGCGGAGGCTATTTGCCAAAAGAGCGGCGCGTGATTGAAAAGGGGTTAAGAGAAGGAGACATTCTAGGTGTCGTCAGCACGAACGCACTAGAATTAGGGGTAGATATAGGTCAGCTAAAGGTATGCATTATGACGGGGTATCCTGGCAGTGTAGCGAGTACATGGCAGCAGGCAGGACGTGCTGGAAGGCGTCATGAGGAGGCGCTTATTATCATGGTGGCAAGCTCCTCACCCCTTGATCAATATATTGTCAGACACCCTGAATATTTCTTTAATAGACCGCCTGAAGCAGCCAGAATCAATCCTGAAAATCTCATTATTTTAGTGGATCATCTAAAATGTGCTTCCTACGAGCTGCCATTTCGGACGGATGAACAGTTTGGCGGCATGGAAGTAGAAGACATTTTGCAATACTTACATGAGGAAGGGGTTCTTCATTTTAGCGGGAACCGGTATTATTGGTCAGATCAATCGTTCCCAGCGCATGGCATCAGCCTGCGGTCTGCAAGTCAGGAAAATGTGGTGATTGTGGATCAATCCGACGTAGCGAATGTCCGGATTATTGGAGAGATGGATCGATTCAGTGCAATGACATTGCTGCATGATGAAGCGATTTATTTACACGAAGGGGTTCAGTATCAAGTAGAAAAGCTAGATTACGAGCATTTGAAGGCTTATGTGAAACAGGTGGATGTAGAATACTATACAGATGCTAATTTAGCTGTTCAGCTCAAGGTGCTTGAAATCGATCAGACGACAGAGAAAGAAGCGGTATCTGTTCACTACGGTGATGTGACTGTCAACGCAATGCCTACGATATTTAAGAAAATCCGTCTGAGTACTGGTGAAAATATCGGGTCTGGACCGATTCACTTACCGGAAGAAGAAATTCATACGAGTGCGGCTTGGTTTGAATTACACGAGGCAGAGCGGAGATTTGAAGAGAAGACACTTGAACAGCTCCTGCTTGGCATCGCAAATGTTCTTCAGCACATTGTACCTGCTTTTGTGATGTGTGACCGCTCAGATATTCATGTTGTTTCACAAATTAAAGCGGCACATACCGGTAAACCGACAGTCTTTTTATATGACCACTACCCTGGCGGAATCGGCTTAAGCAAAGAAGTCCAAGCTCGTTTCGATGAAATAGCAGGTGCAGCCATTCAGCTGATAGAGCGGTGCCGCTGTGAGAACGGCTGTCCATCCTGCATTGGCATGGAAATGAAAGAGGTGAGCGGAAAAAGCAGCATTGTTGAATTGATGTCTGCATTTTAAGAGGAAGGAGGAAGATACCTACTCATGTCTTTAAAAGGGAAATTAAATCGAATGAAGAAGCACCTATCGCACAACCAGCCAAACGAAAAACGGCAAAAAGCAGTGGAAGGGCAGCCTCAGCCTGTGACGGCCGAAAACATTCCATTTTTAAAGGAATGGGAGAAATTAGGTGCAGCTCCTTATCACTTTGAGGATTCCTTTTGTCTCATTCGAGAAGTCACCTATTCATTAGATGATAAGCATGGACTCTACTCGTTTGCGGAACTGCCAAAGATCATCGAGGCATGGAACAAAAGCAGCATCCAGCATTCTCTATCGGCTAAAGGTTACAAGCCGCATGAACTGTTTTTCTTCGATACAGAAACAACTGGATTATCTGGCGGAACGGGAAATATGATTTTCTTGCTAGGACATGCGCGGGTTTTTGCTGACAAAGTAGTGGTGAAACAGCACCTGCTCACAAATCCGGGAAATGAAGCGGCTCTTTATAAAAGCTTTCTCGATGAAGTGAACGTAGAATCACTCGTTACATATAATGGGAAATCATTCGATTGGCCGCAAGTGAAAACGAGACATACTTTGTTGCGAGATCAAATCCCTGCGCTTCCAGAGTTTGGCCACTTTGATCTTCTGCATGGGTCAAGACGATTGTGGAAGCATAAATATGAACGAATGGCACTGTCTGTGGTTGAAAAAGAAGAGCTGCACGTCCACCGGGAAGGCGACACACCGGGTTTTTTAGCACCGATGATCTATTTTCACTTTTTAAAGGAACAAAAACCGAAGCTCATCGAAGGAATTTTGACTCATAATGAATTAGACGTCCTTTCGTTAATCAGCCTTTACATCCATCTATCCAAAAAAATTCTATCTATGGATGCGGTAAAGGAGCATGATGAGAAATACGCGCTGGCTAGGTGGCATCTTGCGCATCGTGATGTACAGGAAGCTACGAAGCATTTGCGGGAATTAACAGGTGCTGATTTTGAACATGCCAATCAGGCGGCTTTTGATCTCTCATTACAATATAAACGGCTAAACGAGTGGGATGAAGCAGTTCGAATTTGGGAAACATTATTTGAATCAAGTGATGTCCATTTGGCATTAAAAGCAGGTATAGAGCTTGCGAAGTGTAAAGAGCATCGCCAAAAAGATGCAAAGTCAGCTCTTTCCATCACGGAATCTTTATTATCTTTCTCATCGTTAAGCGAGCGAGACACAAAAGAGCTTGAGAAGCGAAAAAAACGGCTATTGAGAAAAGCTGGGCAATGAAATATTATTACCCGGGAAAGCGCAAAAAATGACAACGTTCGGCTCTCGGCCGAAAATAAAAATTGTTTAGCACTTTTATTGTAGAAAGTCCGCGAATCCTGTAAAATAACGTTAGATATTGAATGAGGAGCGTATAGCATGTATAAGGGTCTTTTCTACTTGTTTTTTCTTGTGGTCATTTTGGTCGCTTTTGTGTTTTCAAACTATAAAGATATTTTTCTTGCCAACTTTTAAAATAGGTTAATGCATTAGTACATGTACACCTCTTGATTCATACATTGATAATGTAAGAAAATAAAGGAGAGGGGAATGCTACATGTACCATCATCATTGCCATCCGAATGTTACACAGCCAATTGTTCATCCGACGAATCATTGCTGTACACACAGCGAGTCAACAACAATTGTGCCGCATATCCACCCGCAGCATGTGACAAATGTTCACCACCATAATTTCAAACATGTTCACTACTTCCCGCATACGTTTTCTCAGGTGGACCCGACAACACATCAACACTTTAACTGCGGTGGACCTTGCTGTAACAGATAAAGTGAATGGGACTTTTATAAGTCCCATTTTTTAAAAGCAGGTGAAAAAATGAAAATTATTGCTGTCACAGGGTACAAGCCGTTTGAGCTTGGGATATTCAAACAAGACGAGCCTGCACTTCAATACATAAAAGCGGAGCTTCAAAAAAGGCTGACAGCCCTTATCGAAGAAGGTCTGGAATGGGTGCTCATATCAGGGCAGCTTGGGGCAGAAATTTGGACAGCCGAAGTGGTGTTTGAGCTTCAGGAGGAATATCCAGCGTTAAAACTTGCAGTCATTACGCCATTTTATGAACAGGAAGAGCGCTGGAATGAACAAAACAAAGAGTTGTATGAAGGAATTCTTGCACAGGCCGATTTTGTAGAAAGTGTCACGCATAGACCGTACGAAAGTCCGGCACAATTTAAACAAAAGAATCGCTTTTTTATTGAAAAAACAGATGGTCTTCTCGTCTTATATGATCCCGAGCATGAGGGATCGCCGAAGTATATGATCAGGGAGGCGGAAGCCTATACCGATTACCCCATTATGTACATCACGATGGATGATCTAAGAGCACAGGTTGAGGCGGAAGATCCGTTTTTTGATTAAAAGCAAGAGAAAATTTGACAACGTCACGTATTTCTGAAAAAATATACTATGAATTCACGATATGAGGTGAAAAAGATGCTTGCTGATAAAGTAAAGCTTTCTGCGAAAGAAATTTTAGAAAAAGAATTTAAAACAGGTGTCAGAGGGTACAAACAAGAAGAAGTCGATAAATTTTTAGATATGGTCATTAAAGACTATGAGACATTCAACCAAGAAATCGAAAAACTTCAACAAGAAAACCTCCACTTGTCAAAACAGCTTGAAGAAGCTGTTGAACAAGGGAAAAGACAGCCTGCACAGTCTAATACAACAAACTTTGATATTTTAAAAAGACTATCGAACCTTGAGAAACACGTTTTCGGCAGCAAACTTTATGATTGAGTCTTGCTGAAAAAGCTTGTGTCAGATGTCATTGTCGTTTATAATAACGCTTATTGATTAACGTTCGGGTAATCGCTGTAATGCTATTTAGGGCATTGCAGAGGAAAGTCCATGCTCGCACGGTGCTGAGATGCCCGTAGTGTTCGTGCCTGGCGAAAAAATAAGCCAGGGCAGCCTGGGAAAGGCTGACGGCAGGAAAAATGCCTACGTCCTTTTTAGGATATGGCAAAGTATCCTTGAAAGTGCCACAGTGACGAAGTCTCACTAGAAATGGTGAGAGTGGAACGCGGTAAACCCCTCGAGCGAGAAACCCAAACTTGGTAGGGGAACTTTCTCAAAGGAACCAAACGGAGAGAAGGACAGAGAATTCTGTAGATAGATGATTACCACCTGAGTACGAGGCATTTGCCGTTTGCAGTACGATGGAACAAAACATGGCTTACAGAACGTTAAATCCGTTATCATAAACATGATGAAACAAAGCTCTCCTATTTCAACATATGGAGAGCTTTTATCTTGAATACATAAAAGGACGAGAAAACAGGTGATAAATCAATGAAAACCTATACACTCATCGCAACAGCTCCAATGGGAATTGAAGCAATTGTTGCAAAAGAAGTAAGAGACCTTGGCTATGAGTGCACAGTCGACAACGGAAAAGTGATTTTCAAGGGGGATGCTCTTGCCATTTGCCGTGCAAACCTTTGGCTGCGTACAGCAGACCGGATCAAGGTACAAGTTGCTGAATTTTCGGCAAAAACATTTGATGAGCTTTTTGAACAAACGAAAGCGATTGACTGGGCCGCTTTTTTACCAAAAAACAGTACGTTTCCTGTCATCGGGAAATCTGTGAAATCTCAGCTTGCCAGTGTGCCTGACTGCCAGCGCATCGTCAAAAAAGCCATCGCTCAAAAGCTTAAATCCTCCTACAACATTCAGTCTGAATGGCTTGAAGAGACGGGACCTGAATATAAAATCGAGATCGCTCTTTTAAAAGATAAAGCGGTTCTTACGCTTGATACATCTGGTGTAGGTCTTCATAAACGCGGATACCGCATGGATCAAGGCGGAGCACCTATTAAAGAAACGCTTGCTGCTGCGCTCGTCTTATTAACGAACTGGACACCTGACCGTCCGTTTGTTGATCCTTTCTGCGGATCAGGAACAATCGCCATTGAAGCAGCGATGATAGGACAAAACATTGCCCCAGGATTTAACCGGGATTTTGCGTCTGAATCATGGGAATGGATCGGTGAAGACGTATGGAACAAAGCGCGTGTGGAAGTTGAAGAAAAAGCAAACTATGATCAGCCGCTCCGCATTATCGCAAGTGACATCGACCATCGTATGGTGGACATCGCAAAAATGAATGCAGAAGAAGCAGGACTGAGTGAACTGATTGAGTTCAAACAAATGCAAGTAAAAGACTTTCAAACAAAAGAAGAGTACGGTGTGATTGTTGGAAATCCTCCTTATGGTGAACGACTGAGTGATAAACCAGCTGTTGAAAAAATGTATCAAGGAATGGGTGAAGCGTTTAAGAACCTAGATACATGGTCCATTTACATCTTAACGTCACACGAAAAATTCGAAGAGTGCTTCGGAAGAAAAGCGACGAAAAAGAGAAAGCTGTTTAATGGATTTATTAAAACAGACTATTATCAATATTGGGGAAAACGCCCGCCTAGAAAGCAACCAACCGAATCGTAATAAATGGCCGCACCGAAAAAAGGTGCGGCTTTTTTATGCTGAAAAGGTATAACTCCTCGCGTGGCGGAATAAACTGAACTTGATTTTAAAAAAAGAGGTGTCTTCATGATTCATTATGATCAAATTCAGTTAATCCAAAAAGCACTCAATTCGACTGCTCAAGAAATAGAAGGGCATGAAGGTGGACAATCTGCTCAGCTTACGGCAGCCATCGAAGATTTGGCGCTGGCTCAGGCATACATAGAACGTTCTGAGCATGCATTTTTAATGAAGGAAAGCTATCAACATCGCCTGCGCTCATAAAAAAAGATTGTTTTTCCCCAGCGTAAATGGTACTATTGAATGTCTGAATGATTCAAAAGTTGGGGGTTGAAGCAGGTGACAGCATCTCGTTTGCCTTTTTCATTATCAAAAGAACACAATTTTTACGAAGAACTGGGCAACTGGATTGGTGATGTGTTTTATGACATTTTGCCAGAAAAGGGCTTTGATCTTCGAGATGAACAAATATTTATGGCTTTTCAACTAGAAAGAGCCTTTAAAGAAAAAAGTGTGATGTTTGCCGAAGCTGGGGTAGGCACAGGCAAAACCATCGTCTATCTATTATTTGCCGTCACATATGCAAGGTATACAGGGAAGCCTGCGATTATTGCATGTGCAGACGAAACGTTAATTGAACAGCTCGTTAAACAAGAAGGTGATATCTATAAAATTGCTAATCACCTTGATATTCAAATAGATGCGAGATTAAGTAAATCGCATGATCAATATTTATGCTTAAAAAAGCTGGAGAAAACGATGCAGCGTGAAGATGATGAAAAGTGGCTCGATATTTATGAATCACTGCCTTCATTTGTTCATGAATCACATGGCATGCAAACCTTTTATCCGTATGGCGATCGAAAAGAGTATCCGGAGTTATCAAATGATGAATGGTCACGAATTGGCTATGACTCGTTTCAGGACTGTCTGACGTGCGATATGCGTCATCGCTGTGGTTTGAATTTATCAAGAGATCATTACCGGAAAGCGACAGATCTCATCATCTGTTCACATGATTTTTACATGGAGCATGTGTGGACGAAGGAATCCCGGAAACGTGAGGGCCAGCTTCCGCTGCTTCCTGAGCATAGCTCCGTCGTATTTGATGAGGGACATCTTCTCGAGTTTGCCGCACAAAAAGCGTTAACGTACCGAGTGAAGCAATCAACGCTCGAAACATTTTTGGAACGTCTTTTGCAAAACGACATACGCGAAGAATTTGCAGAGCTTGTTGAAGATGCACTTGCAACAAACGATGAGTTCTTTTATCTCTTAAAAACACATGCCAAAGAAGTCAAAGGCTCGCACCGGCTTGAAATTGGGCGTGTGGATGAGGTGAAGCGTTCTGCAAATGAATTGTGTGACTTGCTTGAAAAAATCGGAGAAGCGCTCGTGTTTGAATCTGAGATGTATACAATCGATCAATACGAATTATCTGTTGTGGAAGAATACATTGAACAAATGGCGTATTCTTTATCGCTTTATCAAAAAAATGCCATTAGCTGGCTGGAAAAACAGGAATTAGATACAACATTTGTTGTGATGCCGAAGACGGTTGCAGAGGTGCTTGGCGAAAAAGTATTCTCGCAAAAAAGACCATATATTTTCTCTTCCGCTACATTGTCTGAGAATCAATCCTTTGATTATTTAGCTGAAAGTCTTGGGATTAAAGATTACTTATCAATGAGTGTCGCTTCGCCGTATGATTACGATGAACAAATGAAGATTTATTTCCATGGAATTCAGCAGCTCGCTGAGCAAGAGGCAAAAGCACAGCAAGTGATTACTCAGCTGAAAGAAAATGGAGGACGATCTCTGATATTATTCCCTTCATTTGACGAACTCCATTTCTTTAGAAAGCAGCTTGAAGCAGCAAATGAATCACTGCCGTTTGACGTATATTTTGAAGGAGACGAGGAAATCAGCACGATTGTTCAAAAGTTCCAAGCTGATGAGACATCGGTGTTATGCTCTGTTCATCTGTGGGAAGGGCTTGATATTCCAGGTCAATCATTAACGAATGTGATCATCTGGGGACTTCCTTATCCGCCGCATGATCCGGTATTTGAAGCGAAACGGAATGAAGCAAAGGATGCACATGCTGAAGTTGACCTTCCGTATATGCTGCTTCGCTTACGCCAAGGTATCGGAAGACTGATCCGGACAAGGCAAGACGCAGGAAGCATTCATATTTACTTTGATCGTCAGGAAGATACTGAGCTTCAAAGTAAAATTGAATCCGTCCTGCCAGTGAAGCCCATCATCACATCTTAAATAGCTGAAAACTTGCAAATGAGGAGGATACCACTGTGTATCCTCCTTTTTCATTGACAAAAGAACATTCATTGAAGTAGCCTTGAAACGTACATACATATTTTATTGATTGGGGGAACAAACGCATGAGTCTTGAAGCAACTGAGAAAGCGTTTTATCAATTACTAGGGAAAATCGCCCATTATACAGAGGCGCTCCATTTACTTTACTGGGACTCTAGAACACAAGCACCTAAAAAAAGTGCGGATTTTAGAGCTGAAACGATCGGTCAATTATCAAGTGATATTTTTAATATGAAGACTTCTGACGAAATGAGAGATCTTCTTCACGCATTAAACAAACATCGAGATGAGCTGTCAAAAGATACACAGAAGGCGCTCGAATTATCACAAAAAGAGTATGATGAAAACAGTAAAATTCCGAAAGAAGAATTTAAAGAATACTCGATTTTACAATCAAAAGCGGAGCATGTTTGGGTAGAAGCAAGGGAGAAATCAGACTTTTCACTCTTTGCACCATACTTAAAACAGCTTATTGACTTTAACAAGCGTTTCATCCAATATTGGGGCGTGAAAAAAACGCCTTATGATGTGCTGCTCAATAACTATGAGCCAGATATGACGGTTGAACAGCTTGATCAAAAGTTTGGTGCACTTCGTGACGCTATTGTTCCTCTTGTGAAAAAAATCGAAGCCTCACCTAATAAGCCGGATACTTCATTTTTATCGAAAAGCTTCCCAATCGATAAACAAAAGGAATTGAGTCTCTTTTTCTTAAAAGAATTAGGATATGACTTTGACGCAGGCCGCCTGGATACAACAGTTCATCCATTTGCTGTAACGTTAAGCAGAGGCGATGTACGTGTGACGACCCGTTATGATGAGCATGATTTTCGAATGGCGATCTTTGGAACGATTCATGAATGTGGTCATGCGATCTATGAGCAAAACATTGATGAAGCACTGAGCGGAACACTTTTATGTGATGGGACTTCGATGGGAATCCATGAATCACAGTCTCTTTTCTTTGAGAACTTTATCGGCAGACACGAAGATTTCTGGAAAACGTATTATCAAAAGCTGCAAGAAGCTTCTCCTGAGCAATTTAAAGATGTTTCTTTAGAAGACTTTGTGCATGCAGTGAATGAATCGAAGCCGACTTACATTCGAATTGAAGCCGATGAACTGACATATCCGCTTCACATTATCATCCGCTATGAAATTGAGAAAGCGATTTTCAATGAAGAAGTAGCAGTTGAAGATCTGCCTGCACTTTGGAATGAAAAATATCAAGCGTATCTTGGCATTACGCCTCCTAATGATGCACTCGGTATCTTGCAGGATGTTCACTGGTCTGATGGAAGCTTTGGCTATTTCCCTTCATATGCTCTTGGTTATATGTATGCAGCGCAATTAAAGCAGCAAATGATCAAAGATATACCAAATTTTGATGAGCTTATTCAAAATGGGTCTTTTGCACCGATAAAAGAATGGCTGACGAAACATGTTCACCAGCATGGAAAACGGAAAAAGCCATCTGAAATCATTCAAGATGCAACAGGCGAAGAATTAAATGTTCAATATTTAATCGACTACTTAACAGATAAATATACAAAACTGTATTTATCATAAAAGAAGGGCACCCTTTCATGAGAGGGGTGCTTTTTTGATGCTTGAATATTCTAAAAACGAACATTTTGTTCTGATCTATTATTTAAGTTCGGTATTTTTCTAGAAAAGTGCTTTCCAAGCGTCTGAAATCTTGTTATAATTTGAACACTATAACACTCATATAATCGCGTGATGATGGCACGCAAGTTTCTACCGGACACCGATACGGTCCGACTATGAGTGAGCAAAATGAAACAGCTCTTGTTTGAGCTGAAGATCCATTGATCGTTTTCGCATTGCTTGCTCCTCATGGACAGCAATGCTTTTTTTATGCCAAAAATTGAATGTTTGCCAATTATGCTAGGGGGAAGAATGATGGAATTGTTACGTCAAAAAATTGAGAACGAGGGAATCGTTCTGTCAAATCAAGTGTTAAAAGTAGATGCTTTTTTAAATCACCAAATTGATCCTGTGTTAATGCATGAGATCGGGCAAGAGTTTGCTAGATTATTTAAGCACGATGGCATTACAAAAATCATCACAATCGAATCTTCTGGCATCGCACCTGCTGTGATGGCTGGGCTTGCTCTTCAAGTACCTGTTGTGTTTGCAAGAAAACGTCAATCACTCACATTAACGGATAACCTGTTAACAGCCAGTGTGTACTCTTTTACGAAAAAAGTAGAAAGCACGATTGCTGTCTCAAATACGCATCTTAGTGAAAATGATTGTGTGTTAATCATCGATGACTTTTTAGCGAATGGTGAAGCTGCGAAAGGACTTGCTGCAATTGCAAAGCAGGCGAAGGCAAAAGTAGCCGGATTTGGCATTGTCATCGAAAAATCATTCCAGCCTGGAAGAAATGCGCTTGTGCAAATGGGCTACCGCGTTGAGTCCCTCGCACGTATTGAATCACTTGAGGAAGGGAAAGTCACGTTTGTACGGGAGGTACAATCATGAGTACCGCTAAAAAAGTCAAAACGCTCTCACTGGGTATTCAGCATGTGCTGGCGATGTATGCCGGTGCTGTTCTTGTGCCGCTCATTGTTGGAGATGCGCTCGGGCTCACGCCTGCACAGCTGACTTACTTAATCTCGGCGGATATTTTCATGTGCGGGGCTGCCACATTGCTTCAAGTATGGAAAAACCGCTTCTTTGGGATCGGTCTGCCTGTCGTATTAGGCTGTACATTTACTGCGGTTTCTCCTATGATTGCGATTGGCTCTAAGTATGGCATTTCGTCTATCTATGGAAGTATTATCGCTTCTGGGTGTATCGTCATTCTTCTTTCTTTTTTCTTTGGGAAGCTTGTGAAATTTTTCCCGCCTGTTGTCACAGGTTCTGTCGTCACTATTATTGGTATCACCCTCATTCCTGTAGCGATGAATAATATGGCAGGAGGAGAAGGAAGTGCGGATTATGGTTCTTTTGAAAATCTAGGGCTCGCTTTCCTTGTGCTATTTATCATTGTACTGCTCTATCGGTTCACGAAAGGGTTTATGAAGGCGATCGCCATTTTAATCGGTATTCTTCTTGGGACAGCAGTTGCTGCGTTTATGGGGAAAGTGGAGACAGCTGAGGTGGCAAAAGCCCAGGTTTTCCGCATGATTGAGCCATTTTATTTTGGCATGCCGACCTTTGAATTTGCACCGATCATGACCATGACGTTAGTTGCGATTGTGTCATTAGTCGAATCAACAGGCGTTTATTTCGCACTAGGTGATTTAACAAACCGGTCATTAAAAGAGAAGGATTTGGCTAAAGGCTATCGGGCAGAGGGGATTGCTGTGTTATTAGGCGGAATCTTTAATGCTTTTCCATACACAGCCTACTCGCAAAACGTTGGATTGATCCAGTTAACAGGAGTCAAGAAAAACCAAGTCATTGTTGTAACAGGAGCATTGCTCATGTTATTTGGTCTTTTTCCTAAGATCGCTGCCTTTACGACGATTATTCCAAAGTCAGTCCTTGGCGGTGCAATGGTTGCCATGTTTGGCATGGTCATTGCATACGGTATTAAAATGCTCTCGCGCGTGGACTTTGCAAAGCAGGAGAACTTGCTGATCGTCGCTTGCTCCGTGGGAATCGGCTTAGGAGTTACTGTCGTACCGCAAATGTTTGAGCATCTGCCAGATTCGATTAAATTATTAACAAGTAACGGCATTGTGGCCGGAAGCTTTACCGCTATTTTGCTTCATATTATTTATCACATGATTCCTTTTAAAAAAGAAGCCGGGCATGACCTGGTAGAAGAACCTAAGCAATCTGTTATGTAAACCCCTCTCTTGGAGAGGGGGTTCAGATTATGGACAAAGAGCTAAAATGACCTTTTATTTTAGCTCTTTGTCTTCTTTTTAGCTTGATAAAAAACCTTTGAAGTCCTAGGATCCTAGGAAGGAGCGTGTGAGGGTTTGTCTACAAGCTGAAAGCCCGCATCTTTTGGATACGGGCTTTTTGTGATTAGCACTATTAATGTTGTACCGGCGGCATTGTTTCGTTAATGACTGCAAATGTATAGCCCCTTGCTTTTAGCTGTATAATCAGGCTATCTAAATAGTTTGTGGTAGAGGGTTGATCATGCATTAATATAACTTTTGGTTCCCATGGTTTATTTTTCTCAAACATTTGCAATTGATTCAATACCTCTGGAACATATTGTGAGTTTTTATATCTCCAGTCAAGACTATCAATCGTCCAGTCCCAGTAAATAAAGCCATTTTGGTTTAAACGTACTTTTTGATGATATGTTAAATTTGGAACACTGCCAAAGGGGGTTCTTACAAGACGGCTGTAGACGCCTGTAACAGAGGCAAGAATACGCTGAGCTTCTCTCATTTCATTTGCTGGAGACTCGCTGTTCTGATAAAAGAGGTTTATATCATGCGTCATGCCATGAAGACCTAATTGATGTCCTTCTTGATAAAGTCTTTTCACAGCTGATTGGTGTGCTTGGATTTGCGGTCCAAGCATGAAGAACGTCGCCTTCACGTGATGTGCTTTTAATACATTTAACAGCTGATTTGATGTAGCAGAAGGACCATCATCAAATGTTAAAAAGACTGTTTTATTCGTTGCCTGTTGGTTTGGATTGGTCTTAAAATGTGTATCCAATGTTCTTGTAGACTGATCTTTTGCTTTCAGACTGATGCTTGTGTCACGGAAGTCACTGCTGGCAGCATTTTTTGCTTGCCCATTGGTCGCCTGCAAATGGGGTTTAGACATATCCCAGATAAAAAAGAGAAACAGTGTAAGAAGCACTAAACCAATTACCTTTGAGAGAAGTATCGTGTTGTAGGGTGTCTTTTTTTTGGAAACCTTTTTCATTACAATCACTCCAGTCAATTAAATTTTGAGCCGAACCATGTTGTAGATTCTTTCTTTTTTCACTGTTTTTCCTGGTACTCATATTGATTAAATATATAGTGGAAAAAATCCTTTTTATATAGAAAATTCAAATGAATTAGAAATTTATGGTTGTTACTTTGTGTTGATCAGCAAAAAAAGGTGATCCATTCATGTTTAAATAAAATCATTCTGAATAATGATCGAAACGTTAATATTTATACGCTAAGATAGCAGCAGATTTGACCATTAATTCGAAGCGAAAGGGAGATTCCGTATGAAAGTGTTGTATAAGTAAAGGGGGGGTGTCTACGTTCTGAACACTTCTCTTTTAGAAGTATTTTTTTGCATAAAAAAAGCAGGTTCGCTTGGCTTAGAACGAACCTGTGAAGGAGGAAAACTACATCATGTTTTCACCTATATTATCCAATATTTATCAATTGTCGTCAAGACAAAAAGTTAGCCGGAGGAAAATATTTTGACTGAATTGTGACGTTTTAAGCATGTATATCCTTTTTTCGATAGGGGATATTAATCGAAAAAAGAGGTGAAGCCGATGGCGTACATTCTTTCTGTTGGAACGAGTCTGCCAAAACATCATGTGGGTCAGAAAAAGGCGGCTGATTTTGCTAGATCCCAATTTAAACGATCGTTTAAAGATATCGACCGGCTGCTGAGAGCTTTTCAAAACGGAGAAATCGAGAGCAGACAGTTTGTACAGCCAATTGAATGGTATCAGACGCACCACTCTTTTGAGGAGAAAAACAATCTCTATTTGGAAAAAGCATTGGCTCATGCAAAAGAAGCAGTCATACACTGTCTTCATGAGAAGGCGTTCCTGAAAAAACCGATTCCGTTTGAAGAGATCGATGCATTGTTTTTTATTTCAAGCACCGGACTTTCGACACCAAGTCTTGATGCAAAACTAATGAACGTTCTTCCTTTTTCGCCTTATACGAAACGAGTGCCGATCTGGGGGTTAGGGTGCGGGGGCGGAGCGGCAGGGGTGTCCCGGGCTTACGAATACATACGGGCATTTCCAGAAGCAAAGGTGCTGGTTGTCGCCTGTGAACTGTGCAGTTTAACCTTTCAGCCGCAAGATCAATCAAAAAGCAATTTAATCGGGACATCTTTGTTCGGAGACGGGACAGCAGCGGTACTCTTAACTGGAGAAAAAGGTGTATCTGAATACGCCGATCTAAAAACAGTTCCTAGAGTGATTGGTACACAATCCGTCACAATGAAAGAGTCTGAGGATGTGATGGGCTGGGAATTTACAAGTGACGGCTTTCGGGTTATTTTCTCCCGTGACATTCCTTCCATTATTTCAGGCTGGTTAAAAGAGCAAGTCGATCAATTTTTAGAGCAGCAAGGGTATTCGGCAGAAGACCTATCAGTTTTTCTTGCCCATCCTGGAGGAAAAAAAGTGATTGATGCCTATATTGAAAGTCTATCCTTACAAGAGGATCAGCTTTTTTCATCAAAAGAAGTACTTAAACAACACGGGAATATGTCCTCTGCCACAGTTTTGTATGTGATCAAACATTATCTTGAACATCAATCCGCTGAAGCGGGAGATATGGGTCTTTGCGGAGCGCTTGGTCCGGGCTTTTCCTCAGAGCTGCTGCTCATGAAATGGGAGGAGGTCTTATCATGATCATTTGGCTCGTCATCGGTTTCTTCGTTTGTCAGCGGCTTATTGAAATGCTTGTGGCTAAAAGAAATGAAAAGAAAGTAAAAGCGATCGGTGCCATTGAATTTGGTGCAAGTCATTATCCTTATATGGTCGCTATGCATGCGGGCTTTTTTGTCTCACTTATGGTTGAGGTATGGGGGTTAAACAGGCCGCCGTCGCCCTATTTTCTTGTGGTGCTCATTTTTCTGCTGGCCGCACAGTTGATTCGATACTGGGCATTATGTTCTCTTGGGACGTATTGGAATACAAAGATTTTAGTTGTACCAAATGCGATGATGGTGAAAAAAGGACCTTATCGCTGGTTAAAGCATCCTAACTATGTCGTGGTGGCGATTGAGCTTTTGCTGATCCCGCTTTTGTTTAATGCTTATTTTACCGCCATTTTGTTCACATGTTTAAATGCATGGATGATGGCTGTGAGAATTCAAACAGAAGAGAAAGCGCTCAATCAGTATTTGTTAAATTAATATTGAAAATCATTATCAATTGTGATACACTTTCATTAATGATAAGCATTCTCAATCACGAAGGATGGACGGTGATCACATGACAATGGTTTTCTTACTCGGTACGGTCTGTGTATACAGCCTATTAATTGGCTTCGTATTAAAAGGTGTTTCTAAAAAATCTGCTTCCTGATCGCAGTCAATTGCGACTGATCGGGAAGCAGATTTTTTTTATTTCCTCAGATCAGAAGAAAAATCTCTTCATTTTGTGTAAAATGGTATCACATACATAACTGACTTTTCTAAAAACAAAGGGGTTTATCGTCATGGAAGACTTGTCTATTCGAGATTCGCTCGTTCAAACTACAGGTGCTTTATATCAAAGCCTTCTTAAAAGGGATGATCATGAACGCGCAGCCAAACTTGCATCGATTATCAAAAAGGAAGCAGAAGAAGAAGTGTATATCGCATTTACCGGCCACTATTCAGCTGGAAAGTCATCTCTTGTGAATCATCTGCTTCATGATCACATCCTGCCAACG
This sequence comes from Bacillus sp. FSL P2-0069, assembly GCF_038593315.1. NCBI lineage: Bacteria > Bacillati > Bacillota > Bacilli > Caryophanales > Bacillaceae > Bacillus > Bacillus sp. FSL P2-0069. The sequence goes on along the minus strand of NZ_CP151984.1, from coordinate 1,969,428 downwards.
AGTCCAATTCCAACAAGTGCCAACTTGGTCGTCGTGAGGAAAGGGAAGAGTGAAGTAAAGCTTCACACCTCAGATGGCCGCTTTGCAAAAATGAGCGGTTCTTATGATAAAGAAGCAGTTCAGCGTTTTTGTAAGGATGGAGAACAGATTGAAATGGTGGAAATTAGCGGGGACTATAGAGGACTGGAAGAAAAGGTAGCAGTGATTGATACGCCCGGAATTGATTCAACGGATCATGCTCACTTTTTATCTGCTGCGTCTATTCTTCATCAAGCAGATGCTCTTTTTTATGTCGTTCATTACAACCATGTTCATTCTGAGGAAAACATTCGTTTCATTCGCTCCATTAAAGAGAAAGTGCCAAATCTTTATTTCATCGTCAATCAAGTCGATCGACATGATGAGCATGAGACAGCATTTGAAGACTACAAAAATCAAGTAGTTGATATGCTTCAAAAAGAAGGCATTGAAGAAGAACATCTATACTTTACATCTGTAACCGATGAATCGCATCCAAGAAACGAAATGATTCGTTTAATCGAGAAACTGCAAGAATTACAAACATTGCCGAAAGCATCGCTTCGCGCCTATACCGAGCAGAAAATAGAGCATGTTTTAAAAGAACATATTGACTCATTAAAAGAAGAGCTGCAGGAAGAGGATCTGGATTTACAGCTTCAAGAAAAAAGAAAAGAAGTGAAGGAACTTGAAGCGAGAAGCAGCTTCATTGAAAATGGAGCAAAACAGTTAGAAGATGAAGTGTCTTCTGAAGTCGAGAACATTTTAAAAAATGCAAATCTAACCCCATTTAAAATGAGGGAGCTCGCAAGTGATTATATTGAATCGAAAGCACCTGGCTTTAAGGTAGGTCTGCTGTTCGCTAAAAATAAAACCGAGCAGGAAAAAGAAAAGCGGGCGAACGAGTTCTTAGCAGATGTCAAAGCAAGAATGAAAGCAGAAGTAGACTGGCATATTGCTGAGCTGCTCAAAAAAGAAGTCAAGAAGCATCAGCTTGGTGAAGAATTATTAAATCAAGTGATGGCGTTTGAAACGCCTGTAGAAGAATCACTGCTTGAAAACGTGATCCATCACGGTGCGACATTTTCAAATGAATATGTTTTGCAATATGCAAAAGATGCTGGTGAAGCACTGAAAAGACAGACGAAACAGAAAGCAATACCATTGATTGAACAAATGACCGAGATGCTGAAAACCCAGCTCCTGAATGAAAAGGGAAAGCAGCAAGATAAATGGGCCCAGGCAGCACAGGAGCTCCAAGCGCTGGAGCAATGCATGGAAAAAAATGATCACATCAGAAAAGATATTGAGCATGTATGGGATATATGGCAAAACGGAACAAATGAGCAGATCGAAGAAGATTGGTTTTATGTGAAAAAACACCGGATGCAGCATGACGAGCTAAATCAGAATCAAACATCAACTCATACCGAAGAAAGCGAAAAAGAAAATCAGCAGCAGACAGAGCTTGATCAAATGCGACAATCACAGCATATCTCGACAGCGCAGTCGATTGACCAGTTTGAGCAGCTTTCTCAAATTTTAATGCCATTAAACGCGCTTGGTTCTCAAAGGAAGTCCTTTGAAAAACGAACAAAGCGGCTGCAAGCGAAGGAATTTACACTCGCCTTATTCGGTGCTTTTAGTTCGGGGAAATCTTCGTTTGCCAATGCCCTTGTTGGGAGAAAGGTGCTGCCATCATCTCCTACACCAACGACGGCCACGATCAATAAGCTGACGCGGCCGACAGAAGACCATCCGCATGAAAGTGTGAAAGTGGTGTTCAAAACCGAGCAGGAAATATTAGAGGAGCTCGATCAAATTCTTGGTTATTCTATAACAGAAGAAAAGGGAGATACGTTTCAAGCGAAACTCGAGCGGACGCTGAAAAAAAGAGAGCTTGAACAGGATCACCGCATCATTGTTGACCATTTTTTAAACGCTCATGAAAAGTTCCGTGATTCGATTCAAAAACAAACGCCGCTCAATGTCACCCTGCAAGAATTAAAGCCATATGTGGCTGAAGAGGCTGTTTCTTGTGTGGTGAAGGAAGTGACGGTCTATTTAAGTACACCTTTAACAGATAAAGGACTGACGATTGTTGATACACCAGGCGCCAGCAGTATGAATAAACGTCACACAGAGATTGCCTTTCAATATATGAAGGACGCTGATGCCCTTCTTTATTTAACTTACTACCAGCATTCTTTCTCAAAAGCAGACCGGTCATTTTTACGTAAACTCGGGCTTGTAAAAGATTCATTTAGCATGGATAAAATGTTTTTTATTATCAATGCAGCTGACCTCGCAAAGGATCAAACAGAGCTTGAAACCGTCTTTGACTATGTGAAAAATGAGCTCACAAAAGAAGGTATCCGGCATCCAAACCTTCATCACGTATCGAGTAAGGAAGAGATCGAAGGAAAGGGACAGTCGCCTTATAACCAGTATGCACAGCTTAGAACACAGCTCGACTATTTTATTGAGGAAGAATTAACGAAAGATGCGATTGAGCTTCTGTATTTTGAAGCCAGTACATTATGTAGAACAGTTCACAAGCTGCATGAGACGCTGCATCAGTCGGAAGATGAAAAGCAAGCAGAAAAGAAAAAGATAGACTCATCCTATGAAGCGATCGTTGATCATATGAGTCATATTAAACGATCTAAGCTAGTGACAGAAAGTGTGAAAAAGGACTTGCACGAACAGCTTTACCACATTGTTCAGCGCTTGTCACTTTATGCAAATGATCTGTTAAAGACAGCCTTTTATCCTGGAATATCTCAAGGGGACTTCAGACAGGAGTTGAAAAAAGCGCTTGAACAGGCGCTAAAGGATTATGAATTTGAATTTGTACAGGAGATAAAAGCGCTTGATATTCGAATGGAATCGTTTATCACTCAATATTTCAAAGAGGAGTGGGAGAAAGGATTACAGGCTGCGTGTGCAGAAGATCCTTACTTTTCTCTCCGGCTGTCGCCGCCAGATGAGAAAAATGCCGAGCTGAAACAAATTGAAGTGGAAGCGGACCTGACGCCGTTTGAGCCGCTCTTAAAGAAGCAAAAATCAGCGAAAGCTTTCTTTGAACAGAACGGGAAGGCAGCGTTTATAGAAGCGATTCGAGATGTTCTTTTCCAGTTAACGACGAAATGGGCAGATAAAGAAAAAGAAGAACTACAGAGCAGATACGATATGATGGTGAAGACCTTTACTGAAAGATATGAAACAGAAGCGCTCAAGCAGCTGAGTGAACAAAAACAAACATTTATCATGAGCTTGACGACAGATGCGAAAGAGCAGGCGATGATAGAACAAGTATACAAGCAAACAAATGAATGGAAGAACCAGTTGAAAACCATTTGATTCATGATAGACTATATAAAAAAGAAAGCAGTTGATAAAAAATGACGAGCGTACACGAAGAAATTTCCGCACATTCACAAAAACAGAATGCTCATATCAAATCGTTTCTTGCGCTTGAGCAGAAAAGAGAGCAGGCAATAGAGACTGCTGTTTTCAAGTGTGAGCAAAACGAGCCATTTACAACTGACGAGATCAATGCGATTACTTCGAAGATGAATGAGCTTGCACGAGGCGGAATTGTTCCGCTGCGTAAGCATGTCACGATTGATATGGTCAGGGAGTATGTCGAACGAAAACAGAAGTAAAGAGTAACTTTCTCTTTTTTGGTCATCTTAACAAGTGAACCGAGAAAGGGGAATGATGATGGAAAAAAAACAGCATGCAAAAAAGCAGGATGAGCGTCATCCTAAACAAAAAGAGATGCCGTCCTACGCAGAAGCAGAATCGAAAAAAATGCAATACGGTCAAAAGTAATCCCCAGGTGCCACTTCTTTTCCAAAAGAAGAAGGCGCCTTTTTTATGTCGAATTCTATGTTCTATGATAGAATAGGAGTATTGTTTTGAAAAAGGGAGTTTATAAGAATGAATAAACACGTATTGCTTGTTGATGGCATGGCGCTTCTATTCAGATCGTTTTATGCAACGGCTGTCCATCGAAATTTTATGATAAATGATCACGGTGTCCCGACGAATGGAGTAAATGGCTATTTGAAGCATTTATTAACCGCTGTTCAAACATTTGAGCCAACCCATATTGTTTGCTGCTGGGATATGGGAAGCCAAACATACCGAAATGAATTGTTTCAAGATTATAAAGCAAATCGAGGAGAGGCACCTGTCGAGCTCATTCCGCAATTCGATTTAGCGAAGGAAGCGACAGAAGAACTAGGAATTGTAAACGTTGGTATAAAGGGCTTTGAGGCAGATGATTGTATCGGCACGCTGGCGGCAGTCTATCAGAATGAAGCACGTGTGACTGTCCTAACTGGGGACAGAGATTTGCTGCAAATATTGAATGAACAAGTGACGGTTGCTCTAATGCAAAAAGGAATCGGGAACTATAAACATTATACTAAAGCTTTATTTGAAGAGGAAATGGGCATCTCTCCAAAGGCGCTGATCGAGATGAAAGCACTTATGGGGGATTCAAGTGATAATTACCCAGGCGTCAAAGGAATCGGAGAAAAAACAGCATTAAAATTTATTCAAACATATCAAACCATTGACGGATTATTAGAAAATGTTCATGAACTAACGGCTGCCCAGCAAAAGAAAATGCAAGCAGGATTAGAAGATTTGAAGCTTTCCCGTTTATTGGCAGAGATCAAATGTGATGTCCCGCTGAGCTGTCCAATAGAAGAGACGAAGGTGAACATCAATCAAGAACGGGCTGCTGCCATGCTGCGATACCATCAAATCAAAGGAATTGAACCGATGGTGAATCGGTTAAGTAAAATAGAGATCAGCTAAGCTGATCCCTACATTCATCTTTTTGTATTGCTTTTCTTCGCTCTATTTTCGAGCTGAGATAGTGGCTGCTTATCTTTTGTTTGCGCATCACCTTGAGGCGTTGTCCCATTTGTGACACGACCTTTATTTTCTTTATCCAATCAGTATCACCTCATACATTAGCATAACCGAAAAAAAGCGATTCATCCTTTAGAAAGGTGAATCGCTTTTCTAGCGAGCTGATCAGCTACTTGATTTTCCTTGCTTGGAATCCACTTAATGAAAAATAAATCAAACTGGCTTTGAAGCTCGATCATCTCTTTTATAAAATGCTGAAAGGCTGGATTTTTAGCAAATCCTGCATTGGCTGCACGGTCAACTACCTGTGAATCTGTTCGAAACGAAACGGATCGCAGTCCTTTTTCTACGCAGATTTTCATCCCTTCAATGAGAGCGGAAAATTCTGCTTCGTGATTGCTCATTGATCCAAGAGGAATCGAGAAAGATTCTGCCTTTCCATCATATTTAATGAAAATGCCGATGCCAGAAGGACCCGGATTACCTGCGCTAGCACCATCAATGTATATTTCAGCTGGCAATTTATTTCACCCTTTCATCAAGCGGAACCATTTTTTTCGCTGCATACGCGTATGGTGTCGCAATCGCGGCGACGATAAATTTAATCACATAAGTCGTGATGAAGATCTCGATCCATACATGAAATGGATAGGTGCCAAGAAAGGCAATTGTTGTGAAGATCAGTGTATCAAGCAGCTGGCTGATCATCGTACTTCCAGCGTTGCGCACCCAGAGCGCACCATCGGAAGGAAATATCCGGCGAATAAACGAATATACATAAACATCTAACATTTGACTGATGATATAAGCAGCAAGACTGCCAAGTGCGACCCTTGGCATAAAGCCAAAAATGGTTTCCAGGGATGTTTGAGAAATGTCGGATGGAGCGGGATGGAAAAGTAAAGCCTCCTGCATGACAACGGTTAGTGTTAAAAGAGTGGCAAAACCAATCCAGACAGCTTTTCTCGCTTCATTTTGTCCGTATTTTTCATTCAATACGTCCGTTGCAAAGAATACACTGCCGTATAAAATGTTTCCAAGTGTTGCCGTTAAGCCAAACAATTCAACGGTTTTGACCACTTGTAAATTTGCAGCAACCGTCGCAAAGCCAATCCAGACGAAAAGGCCCATTTTGCCAAATCCTTTATAAAATAGAAGAACAATGATAAAATTAATGATCGCAAATAAGATCCAAATACCTTCATTAAACAAGTGACATGAACTTCCTTTCTCATTGTGAAATGTAACTTTTTGATTATAGCATAACGAACGTTTACCTTAAAAGCACGGGAAGGCGATGTGATCAATGAAATTAAGAGCACACTATACAATGAAAGTGAAATCGATTGGGTCCATTGCTTTTTTCCAAGAAGATTGGATGGAGCTAAAAGAGGCCTTGATTTTAGCCAAACATATCGACAAAAAAGAACCACAGTCACTCCTATCATTTGAAGATGAAAAAGGGGCGATGTGGTCTATTAAAGAACTTGAAAAACTAAATGAAGAACTAAAGCTTGAACCTGATCAGCTTCAGGTCTATTTTGATGCAAGTTTTCACAAAGAAACAGGCGACTCTGGTCTTGGGGTTGTCGTTTACTATAAGCTCGGAGAAGATGCTTATCGTTTGAGAAAAAATCAGCCCTTCCAAGGAATCACCAATAATGAAGCAGAATATGCGGCTTTATTTGAGGCTGTCAAAGCTTTAAAAGATCTTGGAGCAAGCAGAAATTCTGTCACGATTAGAGGCGATTCACTTGTTGTCATGAATCAATTAAAAGGAGAATGGCCTTGTTATGATGATATACATAACAAATGGCTCGACCGGATTGAAGCGGCTTTAAGGGAGCTGAGGCTTACGCCAACATATGAAGTCATCGATCGTAAACAAAATGCAGAGGCGGATCAGCTGGCAAGGCAGATGCTTGCAGACGTTCCAATTGAAAGTAAATTGAAATTAGAAGCAGACGGAGCTGAATAATGTGGATAAAAAAACAGCAGTACAAGAATTGACGGATCTCCAAGACACGTATTGTTCAGATTGTTTGATTAAGAAGCACTTTCGAAAAGAATATGGAAAAAAATACGCCCACTCCTTTTGTATTCAGCAATGCACAGTAGGAGAGAAAATAAAAGAATACGGACAGACGCTGCTTAAAAAGTAAGCGGCTGCCGCCCCGGTTTTCCCTGCTCAAACATCCGCTCATGAAAAAAAACGGATAGAATGTGTAAAAAGAGAACATATTCTGAAAAATGAGCCGATATAACTATAGAAAGTTTTGGTTGAGTTACTTTTTGACTAAGTGACGGATAATAGAGGAAAAGGGGAAGGCCGGCATGGATAATAAGGATTTCGAAACGGTATTACATCGAACATTTCAAGAGGTATACAGCGATCTAGAGCAGCTAGTAGATGTAGCAAAGAAGGGAAGACCTTTTCTCGAAAAAGATATTTCTGAAATTGAACAACGACTGAAGCAAAATATTTTAGCAATTGAAATTCAGCTGAAAATCAAATAAGAGAGGCATATGCCTCTCTTTATTTTGTCGTTTCATCATTGATTTAGTTGATTAGATTTTTGTTACGTTTGCAGCTTGAGGTCCACGATTACCTTCAACGATTTCAAAAGAAACTTCTTGTCCTTCTTCTAAAGACTTGTAGCCGTCACCTTCGATAGCTGTGAAGTGAACGAATACATCGTCTCCGCCTTCAACTTCAATGAAGCCGAAACCTTTTTCATTATTGAACCATTTTACTTTACCGTTTTGCATATTGCTTTTTCCTCCTAGTACTGTAGCACACCTTTTGGCATACTAAAAAAAATTTTCATCACCTAACGACTTTGCAGTTGTTAAATGATGGTTCCACTATACACCATCAAAAGTAAAGCGTCAAGCAGGCGAGCCAAATTTTGAGCAGAATGTTTGATTTTTTTGTTTTTTTGGTGAATAACAATGAAATATAAAACGTTTTCGGAACCTCACGTGCAGCTTGTCCGTATATAAAAAAAAATACAGAAAGAGGTGCAATCATGAATCGTTATACACTTGAAGAATTTGTTCAGAATACGCAGCAAGAAGATAAAGGAGAAGGGGTCTTCGAACTTGAAACACCAAGACTTTTAGAAATTAATTTGACTGACACGATTTGGGCAAAAACGGGTTCCATGGTTTCCTATCGAGGGAAAATCAAATTTGAACGTGAAGGTGTTTTTGAGCACGGCGTCTCCAAGATGTTCAAAAAAATGCTTTCAGGAGAAGGCACCTCACTAATGAAGGCGACAGGTGATGGGAAATTATATGTGGCAGATCAAGGTAAAAAAATCTCGATTCTTCGTTTGGCACAAGGAGAATCCATTTTTGTGAATGGAAACGACCTGCTTGCGTTTGAACCATCTGTCCGCTGGGATATCAAATTGATGAAAAAAGTGTCTGGTATGCTTGCAGGCGGATTATTTAATGTCAAATTAGAAGGGGCAGGCTTAGTTGCAATCACAAGTCATTATGAGCCGCTGACACTCATTGTTCAGCCGGGTGATTCTGTTTATACAGATCCGAATGCGACTGTTGCGTGGTCAGGGGATTTAAAAACTGAATTTGTGACAGATGTTTCCTTTAAAACGTTTATTGGCAGGGGAAGCGGAGAGTCCATTCAAATGAAGTTTACCGGAAGCGGCTTTGTTGTCGTTCAGCCGTTTGAAGAAGTATACACAACAAATGGAAATCAAGGGTGAGGAAAAAGGTGTCCGTCAATGACGGACACCTTTTTATGATAATGCGCGAGCATATGTTTTGTTATTCATGATGAGATCTGACTGCTCAACGATATCTTCCAAAATGGTTTGAGAAGATTGTTTTAAGTGCAGTTTTTTCATGTTTTGTTTCATTGTTTCTAATTTTTCTTCGTCCTGCAGCAAGTTGGTCACAGATTCTAAAATGTCTTCATGTCGGTTAATGACAATGGCAGCGCCATAATCCTCAAAGAAAAGAGCATTTTCCTTTTCTTGTCCAGGGACAGGCTTATAAAGAATGACCGGGACACCGATTGCAGTTGCTTCTGTTAAAGTAATGCCGCCTGGTTTTGTAATCATACAATCTGTTACTCTGAACAATTCATCAATTTGTTCCACATATCCAAGCGCCTTCAATTGATCTGGGTGTGCTTGTTCAAGAACGCTAAGCGATTGTTTCAGCGCGGCGTTCTTTCCGCATACAACAACAATTTGTACTTCACTGTCGAGAAGCAGCGCCTCACATAATTCCTTCACATTTTTTAGTACACCGTGAGCACCGGCCATGATGAGAAGAACTTTTTTATCTGATGATAATCCATATTTCTTATAGATCATCGATTTTGGCACGTCTGCTTCAAACTGTGGTCTAATAGGAATACCTGTCACCTTGACATCGCTTGGATGTGTGCCGATTTCCACTAATTTTTGTTTCACATAATCGGTTGCAACATAGTATCGGTCGATGTTTTCATGTACCCAAATCTTATGGAGACAAAAATCTGTCATGACATTAAAAGTCGGAATCACTTTACCGGTTTTGTTTCGGTATTCTGGTACAACAATCATCGGGAATGTAATAATGATGATGTCCGGATTGTGTAACTGAATTAATTCATCGAGACGCTTATTTCCCATCTTTAAATAAATGTTAAATTTGCGTTTATTGTAAATTTTATCTACACCGTAATAAAACAAGCGATAAAATTGTTTCCCAATGGAAAAGCTCTTCAAGTATAAATATTGAGTCACTTCTGACACAATGGGATTCGATTCTTGATACAAATTAGAAACTACAACATGTTCAAACCCTTGGGATTTGCATTCATCATACAGTGTTTTTGCTACCTGCATATGTCCATTTCCATAATTTGCGGTCAAGATTAATATTTTTTTATTGGTATTCAAGAATATTCACCTCAAATGTAATCAACAACAACAAAACTTCGTACGAAAACTATTAATCTCATAGGTCTACATATACATAAAGATAACATATAAACAGTTAGAGCATATCATTCGTTACGAAAGAATTAAACTAATTTTAAAAAACAAACAGATTCAATTGATAATGGAAGACAGAGCCATTTGTATTTTAACACATTTTGACGATTTATCATCAGACCACAGTCTATTTTATTCCCAAACGTATGGTGTTTCTTGATAAACATAATAATTTAGCCAATTCATAAACAATAAGGTTGCATGGGCTTTCCAGCGATTTACTGGGATTAATGTGTCACCATCTTCTATAAAATAGTGGACAGGTTTTTGGACTGTATCATGTTTCAACAAATCTCTTTCATATTCCTGCATCAATGTATCTGTATCATATTCAGGATGTCCAGTTAAAAATACTTGTTTATCATCATCTGAAACAATTAAACAAACACCCGCTTCTTCAGACATACTCAAGACTTTCAAATTCGGCGTGTTTTTTAATTGTTCTGTATTAATATCTGTATGCCTAGAATGTGGGACATAGTATACTTCATCAAAACCTCTGACTAATCTTTCTTTTTTCTCTTTCACAATATGCTCAAATACACCAAATTTTTTCTCGGGAAGCTTGATTTTTTCAATCCCGTAATGGTGATATAAACCTGCCTGTGCACCCCAGCAAATATGAAGGGTAGACGTTACATTGGTTTTACTCCAGTCCAAAATGTCCTGCAGCTCTTTCCAATAAGAAACTTCTTCAAAAGGTAAGTGCTCAATTGGTGCGCCAGTGATGATCATTCCATCAAATTTTTTATGGCGGATCGATTCAAAGGTCGTATAAAATTCATCTAGATGCTCTCTCGACGTATTCTTCGGTGTATGTGTACTTGGAATCAAAAACGTGAAGTACACTTGTAAAGGAGAATTTCCGAGCATTCTCAGCAGCTGCGTTTCAGTTTGTATTTTTTTTGGCATTAAATTTAAGATCACGATATTCAAAGGACGGATATCTTGCTTGAATGCCCTTGTCTCATCCATGACGAAAATATTTTCGCTCTCTAGTATTTGTTTTGCCGGCAGATGAACTGGTATGTTAATAGGCAACTCGCCACCCCCTGAACCAAAGCTAATTTCACTTCATTATAGGAACTTTCTGGCGATATTTCAATGTTTCAATTATGTTACAATGAAAAATAGAGCAAAAAAGAATGCTGTTTCTGTAAAAAAAGGAGGCCATTTTGTTATGATCACAAAGCATTTATCTGATATTGACATTGCCCAAAAGGCTAAGCTGAGACCGATTCAAGACATCGCAGCAAAGCTGCAAATACATGACGAAGAATTAGAATGCTATGGTTTCACAAAAGCGAAAATATCTTTGACTATTTTTGACCGTTTAAAGAAACAAAAAGAAGGACACGTGATTCTTGTCACTTCGATTAACCCTACGCCAGCAGGTGAGGGGAAATCCACCGTAACTGTCGGCCTTGGTCAAGCCTTTGAAAAAATTGGCAAAAAAGCGATCGTTGCGATGCGTGAGCCATCATTAGGTCCTACAATGGGGATTAAAGGCGGAGCAGCGGGCGGAGGATATTCACAGGTGCTGCCAATGGAAGAAATAAATCTTCATTTCACAGGGGATTTTCATGCCATTACATCTGCACATAACGCCTTATCTGCATTTATTGATAACCATATCCATCACGGAAATGAACTCGGTATCGACACGCGGCGCATTGTGTGGAAGCGGGTGCTTGATTTAAACGATCGTGCATTAAGACAGGTCGTTGTCGGACTTGGCGGTCAGTTAAATGGGTATCCTAGAGAAGACGGATTTGATATTACAGTGGCTTCCGAAATGATGGCGATCCTCTGTTTAGCAGAAGACTTAAACGACTTAAAAAAACGTCTTTCTTCTATTGTTGTTGCCTATAATCAAGAAGGCGAGCCAGTCACAGTGGGAGCACTTGGATATGAAGGTGTTCTGACGCTACTTTTAAAAGACGCACTCAAACCGAACCTTGTTCAAACGATTGAAGGAACCCCAGCCCTTGTCCATGGCGGTCCTTTTGCTAATATTGCACATGGATGCAATAGTTTAATTGCAACCAAAATGGCAGCTAAATTAGCTGATTATGTCGTAACAGAAGCAGGATTCGGAGCAGATCTTGGAGCAGAAAAATTCCTCCACATTAAAACAAGAGCTGGTGATTTCAAACCTGGTGCAGTTGTCATTGTGGCGACAGTGAGAGCATTAAAGATGCATGGCGGAATGAAGAAAACCGAACTCAAAGAAGAGAATGCACACGCCGTAATAGAAGGTATACATAATTTAGAAAAGCATATTGAAACCGTGCAAGCTTTTGGTCTTCCATATATTGTGGCGGTAAACCGGTTTATAACGGATACAAAAGAAGAGATTCAAGCGATAGAAGATTGGTGCGGCAAACATGGCCATCCAGTCAAAGCCGTGAATGTATGGGAAGAAGGAGGCGAAGGCGGAACAGCTCTTGCCGAGGAACTAGCAGCACTCATTGAAAAGAAAAAGAACAACTTTACCTATTTGTATGAAGAGAACGATTCCATCGAAGAAAAGTTATCTAAAGTGGCCAAAGTGGTTTACGGTGCAGATGGGGTCACGCTCACAACTAAAGCAAGAAAGCAGCTGGCTGCCATTGAAGAAAACGGCTGGGCTCATTTGCCGGTTTGTATGGCAAAAACACAATATTCTCTTTCAGATGATCCAGCTTTAATCGGCAGACCTAAAGGCTTTACCATTACGATTCGAGAGTTAAAGCCGTCTGTAGGAGCAGGGTTTATTGTAGCCTTAACCGGAAGCATTTTAACAATGCCTGGCTTACCTAAAAAACCTGCGGCTCTCGAAATGGATATATTAGAAGACGGCAGTGTGACAGGACTCTTTTAAACGGGAGCATAAAAAGCGATTTTCTAAAAGAAGCATGTTACGATAGGAAAAAGTGAATCCTAGGAGGCTATGAGATGTCAATTTATGATATTCAGGTCAAGACCATTAACGGTCAGGAACAATCGATGGCAGATTATAAAGGAAAAGTGCTCATTATTGTAAATACAGCAAGCAAATGTGGGCTGACTCCTCAATTTAAACAATTACAAGAGCTATATGATCAATATCATGAAAAGGGCCTTGAAATTTTAGGATTTCCGTGTAACCAATTTATGAACCAAGAGCCAGAAGGAGAAGAAGCCATTCAAGAATTCTGTTCTTTGAATTATGGAGTGACCTTCCCTATGTTTGCGAAAGTAGATGTCAATGGCGAAGAGGCGCACCCGCTGTTCAAGCATTTAACAAGTCAAGCGAAAGGTGTGCTTGGGACAAAAACAGTGAAATGGAATTTTACAAAATTTATCGTGGACCAAGACGGAGAAGTTATTGAACGATTCTCGCCGAAAACACCACCAAAAGAATTAGAAAGCTCAATCATCGCTCTGCTCAACAAATAAGATGCTGACAGTCATGCAGCGAAAACAATTGGAGGCAGCTGCCTCCTTTGTTTCAGACAGGCTGAAGGATGAACCGACTGGACACGATGCGGCTCATGTTGCTCGTGTGCGCCAGCTTGCCGTCCGTATTGCAAATCAGGAAGGCGGCTCTCTATTTATCATCGAGATGGCAGCGATTGTACATGATGTCATTGATGAAAAGCTGTCAAGTGAATGGAAGGTCACTGAAAAGCAACTTGTGAACCAGCTCCTTTTGTGGGAATTGGACACGCGGGATGTCCGCTATATCATGGACATCATTACAACGATGTCTTTTCGTCATCGGCATAAGCAGTTTAAGCCAATGACGTTAGAGGGGGCCATTGTTCAAGATGCCGATAGGCTGGATGCGATAGGAGCAAGCGGTATCGCTAGAGTGTTTACGTATGCTGGCGCAACAGGTGAGCCCCATTATACAGAGGACATGCAGCAGGGCTCTGTGCTAAAGCATATGGAAGAAAAACTGCTCAAATTAAAAGACTTGATGAACACTCATGCAGGAAAGCAGCTTGCTGATGAGCGGCATGAATTGATGAGTTTATTTATCAAGAAGTGGAAAGAAGAATGCGGCCTTACAGATGAGTAGGGTCTTTATGTGTGTAAGGAGGATATATCAATGAAAATAACAGCTATTGAACCAACGCCAAGTCCGAATACCATGAAGGTGATTTTGACAGAAGCACTTGCTGGCGGTAAAAGCAACAACTACAAAAAGGATCAAAAAGACGAAGCGCCAGAAATGATCAAGCGTATTTTAAGCATTGAAGGTGTAAAAGGGGTTTATCATGTTGCAGATTTCTTAGCGGTTGAGCGAAATGCAAAGTTTGACTGGCAGGGTATTTTACAACAGGTTAGAGAAGCCTTTGGACAAGAAACAGAAGGTCTTCAGGAAGGATCGCAGTCAGGCGATGACACATTTGGTGAAGTGAAAGTGTTTGTCCAAATGTTTAATGGGATTCCAATGCAGGTCAAACTGTCAGACGGTGAAAGAGAAGAGCGGTTTGGCATGCCTGAACGTTTTCAAGCAGCCATTTTAAAGCTTAGAAGCAGCTCAGACAATGTCGTGTTTGAACGTGTGTGGAAAGAACACGGCGTTCGTTTTGGAGAATTTGCTGATATCGGTCAGGAAGTCACAGAGGAGCTGCAAGCAGCCTATGATGATGAGCGTTTAGCCCGCTTAACAGAGGCAGTGAAAGAAGGGCAGGAAGCTGTAGATAGACAGGTGAACCGAAAGGCATATGATGTAACAGAAGACATGCTGCAAGAGGAAGATTGGAAAAAACGTTTTGCCCATTTAGAGCAAATGCAGCCAGAGCTAAAGGATATACCTGTTTTAATGAAAGCAATGGAGGATCCCAAAACGTCTATTCGCAGACAAGCCGTTGTGAATGCTGGCATGATTGAAGATCCTGCCATTCTGCCTATTTTATATAAAGGGCTCGAAGACAAAACAGTGACGGTCCGCAGAACGGCTGGTGACTGTATTTCTGACCTTGGTGACCCGAGTGCTAGCGAAGCCATGATCGCAGCATTAAAGGACCCGAGTAAGCTCGTCCGCTGGCGTGCAGCTATGTTTCTTTATGAAGAAGGGGACGAAACGGCACTTGAAGCATTAAAAGAAGCAGAGCAAGACCCTGAGTTTGAAGTCAGTCTTCAAGTGAAAATGGCGATTGAGCGCATTGAGCATGGAGAAGAAGCAAAAGGCTCTGTATGGAAGCAAATGACAGAAAGTAGAAAGAATGCATCAGAATGATGAGAAAGATGAACAAGCTGCCAATGAAAAGCAGCTTGTTTTTCTAAAAATGATAGACAGAAAAATTTTTTTAGAAAAATTATTTTGAATATTGTTGAAATATGCGAAAAAACTCTATATAGTAGTACCAATATAGAATATTGGAGGTCAGATTTTATGACACGAACCTTGCTGAGCGCTTGCTTCAGCAGCCATGTTAGTCATCGGTCATTCATAGGTGGCTAAATAAACAGAAAATTTGTAAAATAAAATCAACTCAAAATCATGCAGTCAACAAGACTTGTAGTATAGGAGGCTTTTTAAACAGATGGCAGAACTACGCAGTAACATGATTAAACAAGGAATCGACAGAGCACCTCACCGAAGCTTACTAAGAGCGGCGGGGGTAAAGGATGAGGATTTCGGCAAGCCATTTATTGCCGTATGTAATTCCTATATTGATATTGTCCCAGGACATGTCCATCTTCAGGAATTCGGGAAGATTGTGAAGGAAGCCATTCGTGAAGCTGGCGGAGTGCCATTTGAATTCAATACGATTGGCGTCGATGATGGAATTGCCATGGGTCATATCGGGATGAGATATTCATTGCCAAGCCGTGAAATCATTGCGGACTCTGTAGAAACCGTTGTATCTGCTCATTGGTTTGATGGAATGGTTTGTATTCCTAACTGCGATAAAATCACACCAGGAATGATGATGGCAGCGATGCGCGTGAATATCCCGACTGTCTTTGTGAGCGGGGGACCGATGGAAGCGGGTAGAACAAGTGACGGCAGAAAAATTTCTCTTTCTTCTGTGTTTGAAGGCGTTGGTGCATACCAGTCAGGTAAAATCAATGAAGAGGAATTAAATGAATTAGAGCAGTTTGGCTGTCCAACCTGCGGATCTTGTTCAGGTATGTTTACAGCTAACTCAATGAACTGTTTAGCGGAAGCACTCGGGATCGCTCTTCCTGGAAATGGAACGATTTTGGCGACATCACCAGAACGAAGAGAATTTGCGAAGAAGTCTGCAAAACAACTCATGGAGCTCATCAAAAAAGATATTAAACCACGGGATATTGTCACTGAAAAAGCAATTGATAATGCATTTGCATTAGATATGGCACTTGGTGGTTCAACCAATACCGTTCTTCACACATTGGCAATTGCGAATGAAGCAGGTGTTGAATATTCACTTGAACGTATCAATGAAGTAGCAGAACGTGTGCCTCATTTATCAAAACTTGCTCCAGCTTCAGACGTTTATATTGAGGATTTACATGAAGCAGGCGGTGTTACAGCGGCACTAAATGAATTGTCTAAAAAAGAAGGAGCTCTTCATTTAGATACAATGACTGTCACTGCGAAAACGCTTGGCGAGAACATTGCGGGGCATGAGGTAAAAGATTATAACGTCATTTATCCAATTGACAAGCCATTTACTGAAAAAGGCGGCTTAGCCGTTTTATTTGGAAACCTTGCGCCAGATGGAGCCATCATTAAAACGGGCGGGGTACAAGACGGGATCACACGCCACGAGGGGCCTGCGATCGTATTTGAATCCCAGGAAGAAGCCCTTGAAGGTATCATTAATAGAAAAGTAGAAGCAGGACATGTTGTCATCATTCGCTACGAAGGACCTAAAGGCGGACCTGGCATGCCTGAAATGCTTGCACCTACTTCACAAATCGTCGGCATGGGACTTGGACCAAAGGTTGCTTTAATTACAGACGGACGTTTTTCCGGCGCTTCTCGCGGATTGTCTATTGGGCACGTCTCTCCAGAGGCAGCTGAGGGCGGCCCGCTTGCATTTGTTGAAAATGGTGACCATGTCGTTGTCGATATCGAACAGCGCATTTTAAGCGTAGATGTTCCAGAGGAAGAATGGGAAAGAAGAAAAGCAAACTGGAAAGGCTTTGAGCCAAAAGTAAAAACGGGTTATCTTGCTAGATATTCAAAACTTGTGACATCAGCCAATACAGGCGGAATCATGAAAATTTAATCTGATATCGAACATTTGAAAATTGGCTCTCTCTATAGTATCCTTTATTCACAACATAAGGATTATAGAGGGGGCTTTTTTATGTCAATGGCATATGAAGAATACATGCGCCAGCTCGTTGTACCGATGCGTCAAGAGCTGACAAGTGCAGGATTTCAAGAACTAACAACGGAAGAAGAAGTAGAACAAACGATGCAAGAAGCAGAAGGAACGACATTTGTAGTTGTTAATTCTGTATGCGGGTGCGCTGCCGGCTTAGCACGCCCAGCTGCTACTCAAGCTGTGATGAAGGCAGAAAAAACTCCAGATCGAATTGTCACAGTTTTTGCTGGTCAGGACAGGGAAGCAACGGCAAAAATGAGAGAATACTTCACAGGCGAAGAGCCATCGTCTCCATCTATGGCACTTTTAAAAGGAAATGAACTCGTTCATTTTATTCCGCGTGACGAGATTGAAGGTCATGAAATGGAAGACATCATGAACAACGTCTTATCTGCATTTGAAAAACATTGCTAATACACATGTTGAAATGTCCTGTGATCAAGTCAGGGCATTTTTTCTTGATCATGATGGAGGAACCGCATGCTTATCACAACAAGCTTTAGAGCAAATGAACAAACAATTGAAACAGCAAAAGCCCTTGCAGAGGATTTACATGGTGAGTATGTAGAAAGGCGCAAACAATCCGTCAAGCAGCTGGCGATGAAACGAGGAGATGTCCTTGTTGTGGGGAAAGAAAGATTTGAATGGTATCAGCCAAATGGTGAAAAGTTCTTCTTCCATCCAAGCTCAGCGATGTTCAGGGTGAAGCGGCTCATGCGCGGGGAAAAGGATCCTTTAATCGAAGCCACGCAGCTTCAGCCGGGCGATTCCTTTTTAGATTGTACGCTTGGCCTAGGATCAGATGCCATTACAGCAAGCCTGCGAGTAGGTGCGAATGGAAGGGTCGTCGGTATCGAAAAGAATCCGATGACAGCATTGCTAGTGCGAGAAGGACTAAACACATGGGAGACAGGGGTAAGAGAGGCAGATGAAGCGATGAACCGGATATCTGTTGTAAGTGGAGACAGTATCGAGCAGCTAAAAAAGCTCTCTGATGAATCATTTGATGTCGTCTATTTTGACCCGATGTTTGAGGAGACGATTCAAGAATCTGCAAGTATCGCACCGCTCCGTCATGCGGCAGAGCACCACTTTGACCACGAAACAGCCGTCCAAGAAGCACTGAGAGTGGCGAGAAAAAGAGTGGTTTTAAAAGATCATTGGAAAAGCACCCGATTTCTAGCAGACTCCTATCAATTTCACGTTTTAAAACGAAAAACAGCCCAATTTCATTATGGATATATTGAGAAAGAAAAAAGCCCTCGCTAAAGGTTCAGGTGTGCAGACAATTCTTTTTAATTCCTTGTCAATCATCTAAAAAAGCCCTTATTCAGGGCTTTTAATCTGTAATCTCCATATAGACAAAATAAAATAATGTCAGCAAGGAAGCCGTAATAAAAAAACCTTCAAGCATACCCATTCCTCCCAAATTTTAGTCGTCATTACTGCCATTGTAAACGTTTTATTATGAAAAAGAAAGTCTCAAATCGGTGACCAAATTGAATGACTGAAAATTCATTATATGCTAGAATAGCAGTATGATAACTTATGGAAGGAATTAGATATCATGAAGATGTGGATGAGAAAAACGCTTGTTGCGCTCTTTACGATTGCAACTTTTGGTTTAGTCTCTCCTCCGTCGGCTTTGATGACAGACAAGCCCTCTGAACTTTCTTCATCTGATAAAACGCCTTATACAGCTGTTTATGATACATCAGATGAAATGCGCAGCTGGGAACTAACGCAAGAGGAAAGCAAAGAACAGTTAGATCCCTTTGAGCAATATAAGCAAGAGGTGCTGTCAAGTGCAGAAAATCAATCCTTTCTCAAATTTGGCCGTAAAATCACACCTGTCATTGAGGACGAGTACAGAGAAGAGATTCAGCCGAAGATTGAACAAGTGTTAACCGACTATTTAACAAATTTCAAAGATGACGAAAAATTTCAAGATGTTGTTTTAACTGATCAGCCTTCAAGCGGAAATGGCGAAAAAATCTTCCACATTTACAACCGCAAGACCGGAGAAGATTTGCTCCGTTTTCATGTCAGAAGAGATCAGCCGCCTCACAGCGGATATTGGTTTAACTTTCATTACCATACAGCAGAAGATGGATTCCAGACGCATCACGAACTCGGTAATATTTACTGGGACAAAAACACCCCGCCGAGCTGGATGAGCCACTAGAAGGAGATGTCATGCCAATTGAAAAAATATACAATGAACGAAATGGTGCAAATTACAAAACAAATGTTAAACGATCGCGGAGTGAAAATTGAAGATATCGCACACATTGTGCTGAAGCTCCAAGAAAAATATCATCCAAACCTTCCACTTAGTGTCTGTATTGAAAATGTTGAAAAAGTGCTGAATAAAAGAGAAATTGTCCATGCAGTTTTAACAGGACTTGCCCTTGATCAGCTGGCAGAAAAAAAGCTCTTGCCAGAACCTTTACAGCACTTAGTTGAAACAGATGAGCCGCTATATGGAATTGATGAGATTATTCCGCTTTCCATTGTCAATGTATATGGATCAATCGGTTTGACCAACTTCGGTTATTTAGATAAAGAGAAATTTGGTATTATTCGTGAATTAGATGAAGGCCGTCCAGGTGAAGTGCATACTTTCCTTGATGACCTAGTCGCTGCACTTGCCGCCGCAGCTGCAAGCCGCATTGCTCACTCACACCAAGATATTAAGGATGAAGAGCAGGAACGAGTGAATCAAGCATAAAAAGAAAAACATGTCTGCTCATCATGCAGGCATGTTTTTTTGGTTTCAAGAAAAGCCGAAATAAGGTAAACTACAACAAGAACATAAATAAAGGATGAAAAAAATGAAACAATACAAAGAGTTATGCCGTCATGTATTACAGCACGGGGATGAAAAAGGTGACAGAACGGGTACAGGTACAATCAGCACGTTCGGTTACCAGATGAGATTTGATTTACAGGAAGGATTTCCTCTTTTAACCACAAAGAAATTACACCTGAAATCGATCATTCATGAGTTGCTTTGGTTTTTAAAAGGTGATACAAATGTCAAATATCTTCAAGAAAATGGTGTCCGCATTTGGAACGAATGGGCAGATGAAAATGGAGAGCTGGGCCGTGTATACGGTGCACAGTGGAGATCATGGGCGAGCGGAGACGGCGAGACAGTGGATCAGATCACAAAGCTGATTCATGATATTGAGCACAACCCGAATTCAAGACGACTGATCGTCAGCGCTTGGAACCCGGGGGAAATTGATCAAATGGCGCTGCCTCCTTGTCATTGTCTATTTCAATTTTACGTATCAAACGGGAAGCTTTCCTGCCAGCTATATCAAAGATCGGCAGATATCTTTTTAGGCGTGCCATTTAATATTGCTTCATATGCCCTTCTAACGATGATGATTGCCAAAGTCACAAATCTTGAGCCAGGAGAGTTTATTCACACACTCGGAGATGCTCATATTTATCAAAATCATCTTCCACAGGTGAAAATGCAGCTAGAGCGCGAGGAACGCACGCTTCCTACGCTTCGTATTACAAGAGATGTAAAGAGCATTTTTGATTTTACGTTTGATGATTTTGTGCTTGAGAACTATGATCCGCATCCGCATATAAAAGGAGAAGTCAGTGTATGATTTCCATGATTGCGGCGACAGGAGAAGACAGAGTCATTGGTCTAGATAATCAAATGCCTTGGCATTTACCAGCAGATTTAGCGTATTTTAAAAAAGTCACAGGCGGTCATACAATTGTCATGGGCAGAAAAACCTTTGAATCCATTGGACGAGCGCTGCCTAACCGCCGAAATATTGTGCTGACCACAAGTTCTTCTTTTAAAGCAGAAGGATGCGAGGTTGTTCATTCAATTGCTGATATTTTGGCAATTGGGGGAAGCGAGACAGAGTTATTTATCATTGGCGGGTCTAAGCTGTATGAAGAAATGATGCCATATGCTGATCGTCTCTATATCACGCACATTCACCATGCGTTTGAAGGAGACCGCTATTTCCCGTATTACAATGAAGATGAATGGACGATTGTATCACGCGAAAAAGGCCATCGTGACGAAAAGAACCCCTACAATTATGAATTTGTCGTATATGACAAAAAAGGATAAGTGAGTAGGAGGAGTACGGTTGTTTCGTTATTGGTTTTTAACGATTTATGTTGTTGTATCCTTTTTAAAAAGTATGAGGCATTTGTACGATCATGAATTAACGGATCCACGCATTTCCTATACGAAACGAATGCATCTCATTCATGAGCATGCAAAAAGGTTTTCCCGGGGATGTATTGATCAATCAGGATCAGTCATGACCATTCATCAGCAAAAGAAGCTGCCAGATGGCCCGGTTATTTATGTCACAAAAGAGCTGAATCCAGTCACGACGACATTATTGATCGGCCACCTTGAGAAGCCATTTGCTTTCATGGCAAAGCCGAAGCTCTTTCGGTATCCGATTTTAAAACAATGGCTCAAAAAAATGGCGGTTATCCATCAGAATCAAACGGATGAGGTCTTATTAGAAGAAGCAAAGGAAAGAATCGTGTCTGGGCAGAGTCTATTGCTTTCAGAAGCGTATCGTCATATTGCAGAGGCGCTTGCTGAAGAATACGATTGTCCGCTTGTACCAATTGAAACTAGCGGAACGGATCGTCTTTTAACTGGGAAGATCGTGAAAAGACTGCGTCCTGTTAATGTCGATATTCATATTAAAGCTCCTGTCATGATCAGTGATTACGCACAAAAACGTGCATAGAAAAAACCAGCATCCGAATAGTGGATGCTGGTTTTTTCATTCTATGCAGCAGGAATGTTTACGCAATAGAATAAAATACAGAAGAACATCGATGCGCTGCCGCCAAGAACAAAGCTGTGCCAAATCGCATGATGATAGGGAATTTTCCGCCAAATATAAAAGATGGTTCCGACTGAATATAATATGCCGCCTAACAGTAAGAGGCCAAATCCTGCACCTGTTAATTGGATATAAAGCGGTTTGATGGCGATGATGATCATCCAGCCCATTAATAAATAGACAAGGGTAGATACGATAATAAAGCGTTTGACGAAAAAGATTTTAAAGACAATCCCACCAGCAGCAAGCGCCCATACAATGGCAAGGAGCGTATAGCCGAGTGCACCTTTTAGTGGTCCAAGTAAAAAGGGTGTATATGTACCAGCAATCAATACATAAATAGCCGAGTGGTCGAGGATTTCAAAAATATCTTTTGTTTTTTTGTGCCGAATGCTATGAAGCAGGGTTGAGCTTAAATAAAGCAGCAGCATGGATGCACCAAATATCGAAAAGCTGATAATGTCTGTGACAGTGCCGTATTGAACAGCGAATAAGACGAGAAACACAATGGCTGGGATGGATAAAATAACACCAATGCCATGTGTAATGGCGTTCGCAATTTCTTCTTTTACAGTAAACAATGGATGTCCTCCTTTTATTGAACCGGTATATAACCATCAAGCGACTTCAGGAATGAAAGACCTTCAAGTGTAATCTTCGTTCCGGCCCTGCCTTTTCCTTTCGTCACGTATGCTTTTTTCTCAAGATCATCTAAGCGGTTTCGCACCTGCTGAGGGGTCAGCGGGATATCTCCTTGTTTGCTTAATTCAGATAAGATGCGCCTGCTGGCTGCTTCTCCTTTTTCATTGAGAGATTTAATGGCTTCCAGCAAGAAAACAAACTCTTGTTTTTCCATTAGTGTGAGCTGGTGTTCTTCCTTTTTACCTTTCACGGCTGAGGGAAGAGGTGCTAATACAAAGGGCGGTAAATGATGTAAAAATACCGTGTGGCCCTCGAGTATGGACGCAGCGTAATGAACGATATTTTTGAGTTCTTGGACATTTCCTTCAAATGGATACTGCTGCAAGGCTTCCCAAACACTTGGATCAATATCAGGTGCCATGTTCAGCTCTTGAAAGAAAGCATTTGTTAACACAGGAATATCTGTTTTTCGTTCGGCTAAAGCTGGAAGGGCCAAATGAAGAACATTCAGACGATAAAACAGCTCGGGTAAAAAGGTAGAAGAAACCCTGAGTGCCTCTATTGATAAAGACGAAGAAGCGATTACTTTTGTTGCAGGTGACGTTTCTAGAAAGTGAATGACCTGGTGCTGCATAGAAATACTTAATGCACCGATTTCATCTAAATAAAGAATTTGATTGTTTTTTTCTATGAAGGCTTTCTGTAAGGTTTCTTCATTCAAGATGGGGCAATACATGTGTGTCAGTGATGCATGTGGAACAGATACGTTCGCCATTTCTTGGGCGAATAGCGTTTTGCCTGTGCCGATGTCTCCTGTTATCAAGACCGGCTGTTCGTTTTTCGAAAATTGTTTTGCCAGATGAATTGCATGCTTGATATCTTGATGATCACCATAGATAGATGCGAATGATTGAGTGGCCATTGGGTGATTCCTTTCTTTGTGGTTCTAATTGGTTCAATTGTAACACCCAATTAAAACAAATGTACAGGAAAACGAAAAAGTTTATAAAATTTATGATGGATCGTGATCTATTGGTTTATTTTTTGAATATTCATGTTATAATGACAAATTAAATAAGGTTAAAGAGAAAGGATCTTGTACATGAAACCGTTGCTCAAAGAAAATACGCTAATTCAAGTGAAAGACATCTTAAAAGCCCATCAAAATTTGAAGGATGTAGTCATTCATACACCACTTCAAAAAAATGAGCGACTTTCTGAACGATATGAATGCAATGTCTACTTAAAAAGAGAGGATCTTCAAGTAGTTCGTTCCTTTAAATTAAGAGGCGCTTTTAATAAAATGAGCCAGCTTCCAAAAGATAAACTAGAAAATGGCATTGTCTGTGCAAGTGCTGGAAATCATGCGCAGGGTGTTGCCTATTCTTGTAAATATTTAGGCATCCACGGGAAAATCTTTATGCCTGCTACGACGCCAAGGCAAAAAGTATCACAAGTGGAGCTGTTCGGAAAAGAATATGTTGAAATTATCTTAACCGGAGATACGTTTGATGATTCGTATCATGAAGCCGTAAAATGCGGAGATGAAGAGAAGCGCGAATTTATCCATCCGTTTGATGATCTGGATGTGATGGCAGGACAAGGAACGACTGCTGTCGAAATCTTAAATGATATCGAAGTGGAGCCTCACTTTTTATTTGCAAGTGTCGGAGGTGGAGGTCTGTTATCTGGTGTTGGTACATATATCAAAAATATCTCACCAGAAACCGAAATCATTGCAGTCGAACCGCTTGGCGCAGCTTCACTGCATGCCTCGCATGAGAAGGGCGAGGTTGTGACACTTGATTCGATTGATAAGTTTGTAGACGGAGCAGCGGTTCAGCGAATTGGCGAAAAGACGTTTACATCGCTTCAGTCTGTTGTCGATAAAATCAGTCTTGTACCCGAAGGGAAAGTGTGTACAACGATTTTAGAGCTGTATAATCAATGTGCGATTGTAGCAGAACCGGCAGGCGCATTGCCAATCGCAGCATTAGATGCTCATCGCGAGGAGATCAAAGGGAAAAATGTTGTCTGTATTGTCAGTGGAGGAAATAATGACATCGGCAGAATGCAGGAAATCAAAGAACGCTCGATGATCTATGAAGGGCTTCAACATTACTTTATTGTCAATTTTCCGCAAAGAGCAGGAGCGCTTCGTGAATTTTTAGATGAAGTGTTAGGGCCAAATGACGATATCTCACGCTTTGAATATACGAAAAAGAATAACCGAAGCAAAGGTCCTGCGCTAGTCGGCATCGAATTGAAAGAAAGAGATGACTATGCAGCGCTGATTGAGCGGATGGATAGAAAAGGCTTTCACTATGTTGAAGTGAATAAAGATCAAGATTTATTCCACCTATTTATTTAGGCTTAACAGATAATTGGAAAAGAGGATTGATCGTTTGTGCTGCTCAAAACAATATGTTTTAGACGGATGGATGGAGCTCAGATCAAGGTAACAGAAGTCCCTGTTCTAAAGGGAGATGAGACGTATCGTTTCATGCTCACCTTTAGACTTGAAGCTTTCTTGAAAAAAGTCTATGTATCTAAAGGAAAGAGAACTGTGTACTCTTTCAGAGAGGATGTGAAACGTAACGTCAAGTGGAGCACATATGAACAGATCTATCAGGAGCCTACACTGAAACACAATGCGTAAGCAGGAATCTTTGTCAAAGGGGTAAGCAGCCATTTTGAAGTGGCCGCTGCTCAGTTTGGCAAGGATTTTTTTCTTGACAAGAAGAAAATGTGACAATTTCAAAAACGTTAGGTCAGTTGTTTTCAAGTGTGCAGGAAATAAGGTAATATCATAAGTAAAGACTAAGACAGCAAGGATGAGACGATAGTGAAACAAATTAAAATTGTAACAGATTCAACTGTGGACCTTCCGCAAGAAAAAATCAATGATCTTTCCATTCACGTGATTCCGCTCAATATCTCCATTTCCGGAGTTGATTATATTGACCGGGTGAATATACAGCCAGATGAATTTATTGAAAAAATGGAGGCCGCTGAGGAACTGCCGAAAACGTCTCAACCTGCGATCGGTCAATTCGTCGAATTATATGAAAAGCTGACGGCAGATGGAAGCGAAGTGATCAGTATCCATTTAACTGGTGGTATGAGCGGTACTGTTCAAACTGCTGAAAGCGCTTCGAAAATGGTAGATGGAAATATCACGGTGATTGATTCGAATTTTATTTCCTATGGATTAGGATTTCAAGTCATCAAAGCAGCAGAACTAGCCAAAAAGGGTGCAAGCCGTGAAGATATTATCACAGAATTAGATAAAATCCGTCTTCAAACAAAGCTATATGTCACGATCGATACATTAGAGAATCTCGTCAAAGGCGGCAGAATCGGAAGAGGAAAGGCGCTGATCGGCTCACTTCTTCACATCAAACCAATTGCCAGCTTGACAGACGGGGTATATACGCCAGAAGCGAATGTGAGAAGCTACTCTGCGCTTGTCCGCCATCTGACAAAACAGTATGTACAGGCGGTGAAGGGAAAAACAGTTCAAGCCATTGGGATCGCACATGCAGATGCATTAGAACTCGCTGAAAAGCTAAAAAAAGCGCTGCTTGATCACACACCTGAAGCACTGATTGACATCGCCTACACAACACCGATTATTTCGTGTCATACCGGAAAGGGTGCAATAGGCTTTACTTTTTATACCGATTGATAGAAAAAGGGGATGGACATATCATGTATAGAAAAAGGGGAGCCTTACTTGGTGCGCTTATGATGATAAGCGTGCTTCTTTTAGTCTCATGTTCAAATGGGCAAATCAAGGATGCTTTAAATTATCAAATAGAGCCGTTTGAGTTTGAAAATCAAGATGGCCAAAAGGTGTCATTGGATGATTTGAAGGGGAAAGTATGGGTAGCTGATTTTATTTTCACAAGCTGTGAAACGATTTGTCCGCCGATGACTGCTCATATGACAGAGCTGCAAAAACGGTTAAAAGAAGAAAAATTGGATGCGCATATCATTTCCTTTAGCGTGGACCCAGAGGTCGATTCACCGAAAAAGCTAAAGGAATTTGCAAAAGCCTATCCATTGTCCTTTAAAAATTGGGATTTTCTCACTGGGTATTCACAGTCAGAAATTGAAAAATTCGCAATGAAAAGCTTTAAAACCATTGTAAAAAAACCTGAAGATGAAGACCAAGTGATTCATCAGTCCCTGTTTTTTCTTGTCAATCAAGATGGGAAAGTGATGAAAAATTATGATGGCGTGCAAAACACACCTTATGATGATATCATCAAGGACATCAAAACGCTGAACCGAAGCTAGCATAAGGATGTTCAAATGGGCGAAAACATGATACACTTTTTTAATCAGAAAAAGGAGGGACATCATCGTTTGAAGGCTCGTTTGATTTTGATTGTGATGTCTCTAGCTTTTGTTCTTTCTGCATGTTCCGCGCAAGAGGCTGGCATAAAGGATAAACTAGAAGACACACCAAAAGTAAAAGAACATATTACCATCGCAGCGGTTGGAGATTCCTTAACAGAAGGAATCGGAGATCAAGATAAAAAAGGCTATGCAGGCATAACCCGTGACAAGATAGAAGCAGTGGACGGCGTGCAGTCTGTCACATTAAAAAACTATGCCATTAAAGGCAGTAGAACAGTAGATTTATTAAAAAGATTAAAAGAAAAAAAGGTGCAGGACGGACTGAAAGACGCTGACTATATTTTCTTTACGATCGGCGGGAATGATCTCATGCATGTTGTCCGTCAAAATGTGCTTAATTTGACGTTTGCTCCTTTTCAAAAAGAGCAGGGTCCTTTTGAAGAGCGCTTTAAAACCATTCTTGCTCAACTGAGAGAACAGAATGACCATGCGAAAATCATGTATGTCAGCATGTACAATCCTTTTAAATTCAGTTTGTCTGAGCTGCGAGATATTGATGAAGTCGTTCAAGACTGGAATGCCGCTGCCAAAAAGGAACTCAAAAAAGACGGCAATGCGGATATGATCAATGTAGCAGATTTATTTGAAGAAGGTTCTGATGAAAAATTACTGGCAGAAGATGATTTCCACCCAAACCAAAAGGGGTACTCTCTTATGGCAAATCGTTTATTCTCCGAAGTGAAAAAAGAAGGACTGCCGAAGGAATAGGGTGAAACAGATGAAAAAATGGAAAAGCTTATTTTTTATTTTACTTGCAATCAATCTATTGATTGTGATTGGCTGCGGTATTTTGATGCTGCTGCCAGGCGGTCAATCCGCTTCAACCAAAGAAGTGAAAAGCGAATATGCTTTTAATATATCCAGCTCAAAGGAATCACTCACCAGCTTTGTGAATGATTATTTGAAAAATCAAGGATCAAATGATATGCCAGACTTTCATGTAGCAATCGATCAAGATGTGAAAGTAACAGGCGCAATTAAAGCTTTCTCTTCAACGATTGATGCAAACGTCTCATTTACGCCAACTGTTGAAGATAATGGTGATGTGCTTTTGAAAGTGGATGACTTTTCAATTGGACAATTGAGCATTCCGATTAGTTTTGTTTTAAGCTACATGGGTCAGTTCTATGAGCTGCCAGAGTTCGTTCATGTAAAACCGGATCAAAAAACGGTTGAAGTGCGTCTTTCAGAAATGCCGCTGACGAATGATATGTATGTGAAAGCAAATAAAATTGATCTGCAGAACGATGAAATTGAATTCTCATATTATCATCCAAAGCAATAGAACGTGTGAGTCAGGAGTGAAATCATGAAGCGAGTCTATCAATATTTTAGTTTACTGTCGTTTTTATTTGCTGCGTACTTTGGCATAACAGCTGCCAATGCTTTAAAAGCAGAAAATATCGATCAGTTTTACTTAAATATTGCCTACTGTGCATTATTTCTAGGCACGATGATTCTTGCTTTTGATTTTCAAAAGCAAGAAAAAGCTGAAGATGTCTCGTAAGGAGCCTTTTCCACTTTAGGAAAGGCTCTTTTTTATAATTGCCGAGACAAGACCACCTTTGCCATAAGTTCAGGATCTCCGTTAGCAAAACCATGAAGCAGAATCAGGTATGCACGCTTTGTTTGCAGATGAACTTTTGGGATATCAAGCAGTACACTTTGAGTGCCGGCGGCTTTCAATTCAAAATGATATTTGTTCGGGGAGAAATGATGAATGTGGGTGCTGTTTACATAATCAAGCTCCTTCGATATAACCCCATGGTCTCGTTCGTATATATCTATAGAAGGAAGGTCCGGAGACAGCTGTACAAATGTAAGTGCTGACAGGTCTTCTTGTTTGATCAAAGTAGCCTGCTGCTCAGTCAAGAGTGCAAAGCCTGCACGGGCACCTGTGATACATAATGTGTAGACCTCGCCGCTCTTAAATCGAATGCGGGAATGAAGAATTCTCTCATTTGTAGCCAGTTTGAACACTTCTATTTCATACATTCCCTCATCCCACTCCATATAAGCGGTCAAATGGCTGTAAGGCATTGGTTTCATTATCTGCTTCCGGTTCACATAAACAGCGAGCTCACTGAGATCTGGTGCAGCGTGAAATAATCGAATAAAGGCTTTTGATGAAGGGCTGCTTTGAAGATGCTCGTAGGTGTCAGCGAATGGCCGATATGGAAAGTCATGATAAAAGAGCTGCTGCATGTCATCAATCCCTTCTTTCTCATGCAATGGTGTTTTTTGTAGCGTATGCATGAAAAAGACGATCTGTATAGGCAAAAGAAGCATAGAAAAAAGCCTGACGTTTTCCGTCAGGCCGGCATGTTAAGAAGGAGAAGAATATTGATGATATTCAGCTAGTTTAATGAACGTTTTTTCATCCTCAATTAAACCACAAACACCGCACTGGACTTTCATTTGAGGACCTTGATAGCTCAAGTGAAAAGGAGACAGCTGTTCTCCTTCGTATCTTTCAACAACTGCTCCTGTTGCTGGATCAAGCTTTACAGGTTCTGAAAGCTGCTCAATGAGATTAAAGCGCGTTCTGTTTGTTTTACAGTTTGGACAAAGATAAGGGCTTGTCATGGTTTGTTCCACCTCTTTTTATCCGTAGCATGTCCTGAGCGCTAAAATCTATGCTTAATCCTTTTGACTTTTATCCAGCTTTTTAAATAATTTGATCATGGTTTTTAGTTCTTCGTCATCAAATGATTCAAATCGCTCCATAAAGTATTCGGTTTTCTTTTTCTCAAAATGCTCAGTAATTTCCTTACCCTTATCGGTTAAGTGGATTTTGATGATGCGGCGGTCCTCTTTTGAGCGGATACGGGTGATCCAGCCTTTTTCTACGAGTGTGTCAGTCACAGCGGTAATATGACTTGCTGACACTCCAAGAATGGAAGCGAATTCCGTTACTTTTTTTGCACCTTGCTCACGGAGCAGATTTAAAATAAGAAATTCATTCCGAGATAATTCGTTTTCGAGCAGGCTGTTAATTTCATAACGGATCTGCTTAAATACGGTTCTCAGTAAAGTGTCCATTTCGTACATCATTTGTTTTCTTTGTTCCAATCATTAAACCCCCATTATATTTTAAAGATACGACAGAATGCTTTCTTTTATTTTAGGTAGACAAGTCGTATCATTTTCATTATTTTTTATCATGTTATAATATGATGATACCATTTTTTAAATGAAGGGGGCACTAATATGTCTGAAAAACAAGAATTAGCCACATTTGCAGGAGGCTGCTTCTGGTGTATGGTTAAACCTTTTGATGAACAGCCGGGCATTATCAAAGTTGAATCAGGGTATACTGGCGGACATACAGTGAATCCGACCTATGAGGAAGTATGTACAAATACAACGGGACATAGAGAAGCGGTTCAAATCACGTTTGATCCTGACGTGTTCCCGTATGAGAAGCTGCTAGAGCTGTATTGGCAGCAAATAGACCCAACAGACGATGGCGGGCAATTTGGCGATAGAGGGGAATCTTACCGTACAGGTATTTATGTTCATCATGACGAGCAGCGAAAGCTAGCAGAAGCATCGAAAGAGCAGCTGAGCCAAAGCGGGATTTTCAAAAAGCCAATCGTTACAGAAATTTTAGACGCAGGTCCTTTTTATCCAGCAGAGGAATATCATCAGCATTATTATAAGAAAAACAAAATGCACTACGAACGATATCATGTCGGTTCGGGCAGAGCCGGTTTTATTGAGTCCCATTGGAGTGATAAATAATGGCAAATGAAAAAGAAAAGCGTATAAAAGAATTAAACCGCATGCAGTACGAAGTCACGCAAAATAATGGCACGGAACCGCCATTTCAAAATGAATTTTGGGATCATAAAGAAGAAGGTATCTATGTGGATATCATTTCAGGAAAGCCGCTTTTTTCTTCTTTAGATAAGTTTGATGCCCACTGCGGATGGCCAAGTTTTACAAAACCGCTTGAAGAGGAAGAAGTAGCAGAGAAGGTTGATACGAGTCATGGAATGGTGCGGACAGAGGTTCGCAGTAAAACAGCTGATTCTCATCTAGGTCATGTTTTCCCTGATGGCCCAGGGCCAAACGGTCTTCGGTATTGTATTAACTCAGCCGCTTTAAAGTTTATCCCAAAGGATGATCTTGAAAAAGAAGGCTACGGGAATTTGAAACATCTATTTGATTGATCCATCTAAAAATCGTCACATGGAAAGCAGCTGCTTCCGTGTGACGATTTTTTATTTTTTATGATGTGTATGATGTAATTGTTCGATGATGTGGAACAGCTTTTCTTTTGTAATGAGCGGTGCTTCTTTTGAGGTGTAATTCGTTAAGTCGACTTTTTGAAAGGCAGGGTGCAAATGTGGTCTTGGTAAAATGGCATAAAATTGTTCATGTTCAAACAGTGCATCTGCTTCGTGCGGGAATGTGAGCTCCTCGTGAAGCTTTTCGCCAGGTCTTTTTCCGACTACAAGAACATCTGGAGATTTAGCATTGATTTGAGCGGCATATTCGTGAAACGCTTTTAGGAGATCGGCAAGCTGTAAGGACTCCATCTTGAGAATGAAGGTTTCGCCGCCTTTCATCATAATTGCTGCTTGAAGTGTGAGGGAAACAGCCTCTTCAATAGACATAAAAAAACGTGTCATATGAGGATCAGTCACGGTCAAAGGTTTTTCATTTAATAGCTGCTGGAGCATGATCGGAATAACGGAACCTCTAGATCCAAGCACATTGCCAAAGCGTACAGAGCAAAACCTGGTTTTTTGATTCGGAATACTTTCGTTTGCTTGGAAAAATAGTTTTTCTGAAATCAATTTTGTTGCACCCATAGCATTCGTCGGAGAAACCGCTTTGTCAGTTGAAATGTTGACGACATGACTCACTTCATGTTCGAGGGCGGCTTCAATGACGTGCTGTCCGCCGATGATATTCGTTTGAACGGCTTCGAACGGATTATCTTCACAAGTGGGTACTTGTTTTAAGGCCGCTGCATGGAAAATGATATCCACACCCTTGACGAGCTGTCTCACGCGGCTTGCATCCCGGACATCTCCTAAAGCGAATACGACTTCTGGATGTTCTGCGTACTCATTTTTCATCATGTATTGTTTGCTGTCATCTTTACTGAAGACGATTATCTTCTTTGGAGAGCAACTTGTTAATTTATTCACGATTTGTCGGCCGATTGACCCCGTACCGCCTGTAACCAATATCGTTTTGTCACGAAAAAAGGTCTTCAAAGTCGTTTCTATCTGTTTGGACATATCTAATCCCCCAACTCTCATTTCTCTACTTTGCATCATATGTGAAAGAGCGGCATTCGTTTGAGGAAAAGAACCACTTCATGCATAAATTAGGTGAACAAATTATAACCATCTGCTAGTCGTCTTAATAGAATATGGAGAGATAAGAGATCAACTAGAAAAACGAGAGACCTGAATACTTCAGTACTGCGGTCAGCTCGGGAAGAAAATGGTAAGGGAGCTGTGCGCGAGGGGAGAAGAGAAGACATGTATAGGGGAAATCGTATTTTAGCTATGATACCTGCATTTAGAAGTCACGACGGCCAGCATGATGAACACATACGCATATTGGCAGAGAGGCCGCTTATCTATTGGACCATTCAGCCGTTACTGCAAATGATTGAATTAGATGAAGTCATCGTCTCCTCAGAGGATGTCAATACGCAAATCATTTCATCTCACTACGGAGCAAATGTGATTGAACTGCCAAGCACACATGTGACAGAACAAACGCCGTCACTGTTAGCTGTGAAGCATGCGCTTGCTTATTTAGAGCGGGAGGGAAAAACCTTTGATATTGTGCTGTATCTGCATCCATCGTCTCCTCTAAGACAGCCGGCAGATATCGAGAAGTGCTTGCAGCTTTTAGTGGAAGGGGGATATGACTGCACCGCATCTTTTACAGAGGCGTTAGAAAACCCAAATGAAACTTGGACACTGCATGAAAACAATGAAGCTACTTTATATAAGGACAATCATTACTTTTTCATGCCAAAGCATGAGCAGCCATATACGTATGGCCGGCTAAATGGTGCGGTATATGCTTTTCATGCTCATTATGCAAAAGAATGCATTCATTCCTTTTTAGAAGGATCTGTCGGAGCTTATATGATGGATCGCACGCGGTCGCTTGTGGTGAAACAGGAGGCAGACCGGAAAGAGGCAGAGAAAATCTTATTAGCTCACCGAGATGCGGAAGATCATGCATAAGCTGGCATTCAACGAGAAAAAGCGCCCAGTTATAGGGCGCTTTCAGCGTGTAGACAAACCCTCGCATTCGGTGTCAGGTCTGCGCTCCGGTGCTCACGAATGTCAAATTCGCTCCGCTCCGGTACTCGCCCTTCCTACACTGCAAAGGCTTTCTATCACGCTGAAAAGAAGACAAAGGGCTAAAATCAAGAACATTTTAGCCCTTTGTCAACAATTTGAAAGCGCCCAGTTATAGGGCGCTTTTTACAATGTCATAAAGCCTTTGTGGCATCGTATCAAATGTATTCCAGCGAACGGCTTGCTCATAGTTGTTCAGTGCGGCCGCCTTTCTTTCACCGGCATTTGATCCATAGTATTCCACCTGTTTTATCAAATCATCCTCATCTTTGTAAAAAGCAAAGCTTGAAAAAGCAGGCGGCGGAGGTAGATCCGTCAATTGAAAACTCCCAGTTGCAGCAATGTCAAATGCTCTGTTATTGAGGCTCATATTTTGAATCATGGCTTTGTTTTTGTTATACGCAAATTGAGCCGGCCTATGCGGATTCAGGACAATTGCTGTCTGCTGATAGATGTCCGCCATTTGCTGAGGACTCAGCCAATTCGTTATGAGTGTGAAATCACGATAATGTCTCCGTGATTTATTTAAGTGACGGTGCCATTCCTTACCTGCAACGAGAATACGCCATTTGTTTTGCTGCAAGAGTGTATCGATGGCTTTGATGCGGTTGGGATAAGGGTAGCCAATGAGTGCAATGTCATACGTGCACATCTTTTCTGGCGATTCATTTTTCTGAAAGACACGTGTATTTGCCGGAATGGGAAAGTAGTGCGTATGATCAGCGCCTAATTGTTTATAAAATGGCAAAACCCCTTCATCAATCGTTAATATAAGCTGAGCTTCATGTGCGCAAGCAGCTGACACATCTGTATAAAAGGGATCTTCTGTCATCCAAAGAACAATCGGGATTTTTTCTTGTTTGAATTGATGAAGCACATCTTTCGGAACATGATCACCGATCATCATCAAAACAAAATCCGGAGAAAATGTCCGGATTTTGTGCATGTTCGTGGGTAGAGATTCTCTATCAATCTTTACACATGAAAAGGGGGAATCAATGAAGCTTTCTTCTACCCATTGATCAAACATGTGATAGATTCCGCCGTAGCCAGAACTGATATAAAGAAGCTTCATGATGATCCTCTCACATTAAGATGTGAATGTAACACTTTCAACTTTATCTACATCTAATAGAGTCGTTGCTGAGCCTGTAGGTGTGACAGAGCTTTCTTGTGTAACAAATACAACACCTGTTGAAGCATCGAATGATACAAATTGAACTGGCCCAATTAAATCTCCTGAGTCAGTGACAATGCTAATGACTGTTCCTGGTGCAAGTCTTGCAAAGATCCATCTTGCTGGCTGAGATACATCGAGTGTTGTAGCAGAATCTGAAGGTGATGCCTCAGCTGCCACTTCACTTAATAAATCGTTCAATTTTTCTTCCATTTGAACTCCTCCTTCTTCGAGATTAGCTGTTAATGCATGAGTAATTGGTTTGAAAAACACTTTCAATAGTTCCTTTTTTAATTCAGCACGCTTTTCGCTCATTTTTTCCCCATCCTTTCTTCATCAATTCAAACTCACCCCTATGTATATGCCGTTCTTTTTTTTTGGCATAAGCAGAACGCTGATTCCTGATCTTTTTTTCATTTAATCACTTCACACATTTTTAAAAATGTTTTCAAATGCTGAGGCTAAATGAAGTGACGCTCATACTCTAGTAAAGATTAAATGTGAAGAGAGAGGGATTATGAATGGAATTTGAACAATTATTAGATGGTTGGAACGAAGAATTACTAGAGTCGGAAGGAGTGCTTGAAATCATCTTGATTTTACTTCTTCTTCGTCTTTTAGAAGAAAGTGGGGAAGAGAATGTGTCAGACATCAAAGAATTACTTCGTCCATGGCTTGAGCTTGGCATTCCAGTGCCGCGTGTTCATTTGGTCAATGGAGATGTACTTCAAAACGTGGTTGTCGTGCAATTGTTTGATACAGTTGCAGTCTTTAAAAACGCGACAAATCAGCTAAGAGTGAGTGTTCCTTATGTGAACATTGTCAGCTGGGGGGCTTTTTAATCTAATCAAAAAGGATAATGATCATGAAAGTATCGGTGATTTTAACAAGCTACAATAAACCAGATTTCATTGATCGTGTGCTAAAGAGTATGGTAGATCAAACGTATCCGCATTGGGAGCTTTTGATTATGGATGATGGCTCAGAAGAGGGCACCATTCAAAAGATCCAGCCCTATTTAAGTGATGAACGCATTCAGCTGTATTCGCACACAGTTCATCCAGCAAAACGGCTGTTAACCGCACGATATGCGACGCTTATTAATGAAGCATTAACCCGTATAACAGGTGAGCTCATTTGTTATTTAACCGATGATACCATGTACCATAAAGATCGTTTGCTTAAAATGGTGGATGTTTTTCGGTCGAAGCCTCACATAGATATTGTGTATTCCTCGCAGCGGGTCGTGCATGTTGATCAGCATTTAGTGGAAACGATGAGTTTTATTCGAGAAGCAGATCAAATCTTAGAGCATGCGTCCTTTCAAGTGGACCATTGTTCGGTCATGCACAGAAGCTGCTTGCTTCCACTGATCTATGAAAAATACGGACAATATTGGGATGATGAGCCAAAGCACTGGCATCATGCAGATTCTGTATTTTGGATGAGGCTGAATCATTTCGCTGCGTTTTTTCCATTAAAAGATGTACTGGATACAACGTATAAAACGCCCCATTCCTTTCATCATCTGTTTTCGAGTATGCCGTATGATTTAATTGACGGAACGGTCATTGAAAAAGAAGGAGATTATTATCAAATCGCAGACGGGAAACTTCATGGAATTGAAAAACGCTGGATCAATGAAAAGAACAGGCGTGCGATCCGTGTTCCGCTGTTATGTGAGATGAAATATGAAATGAAAGAGAAGCTGGCAGTACCCAATTATACAGTCGTTACCGCAGATAATGGGAAAACGTTCTTTTATATTGAAGATCAGAAAAAAAGACGGTTTGCTTCAAAACGTGACGTGCAATATTTTCAGTTTCACCCTAAGGAGATCTATACGATTTCAAATGATCAGCTTCAGGCATTTGAGGATGGCAGCATCATTCAAGCTTCTCCAGTTTTCAGTCCGCCAAACAGGCGCCTGTTTAAATGGAAACAAGATGTTTATTTACTTGTGCATTATGCCTTTTGCCGTATTGATCCTGAGGTCGTGAAGCGATTTGCTTTTTATCATCAGCCGATTAAGCTGTACCCATCCCAATTTGCGTTTTTTCAGGAAGGAAAGCCGATTGTGCCGCTGTATAGGGAATCGCTGCAAGAATTCGATATGTCTCTTTATCAAACATCCGGACGAAAGCACTCCTCATAAGAGGGGTGCTTTTTTCGCAATGATTGCAGGAAGTAGAAAGGAAAAAGCGAAACATGAAAAGGACAGGAACCTTTAAGAAATGATCAAGCCGCTGAAAACTTGGCAATTGATGCCGGTTTTTTGGCACTGAAAGTGAGGGGGAAAGAATGGGGAAGGTTGTCGAAAGAGCAGATTGGTTTGAATTGATTTTAGAAGCTATTGATGAAGCCATTCACGTTGTAGATGATCGAGGGATGACGATTTTTTACAATCATAATGCCGCTAAGTTTGACTCTTTACAAAAAGAAGAGGTGATTGGCAAGTACATCCTTGATGTGTATCCCTCTTTAACTGAAAAGACAAGTACGCTCATGCATGTGTTGCGAACAGGAAAGCCCATTTATCATTCGCTGCAAACCTATTTGAATAAAAATGGAGAAAGGATTGAAACAGTGAACACGACATTGCCTATTATCGAAGATAACGAGTTAATAGGCGCGGTCGAAGTCGCAAAAGATGTATCAAAGCTGTCGGCTCTTTCCAATCGGTTAGGGCAAAAAAAGCGGACACAAGACGCGGCTGAGGCCGTACAAATGCATGATTTTGCTTCATTTTTAACAAATGATCCGCTTTTAAAAGAAATGCTTGAAAGGGCAAAAAAAGCAGCTGCTTATCCATCATCAGTTGTTGTCTACGGGGAAACAGGGACAGGAAAAGAAGTGCTCGTTCAAGCCATTGTCCATGAATCTGACCGGAAAAATCAAGTGTTCATTCCGCAAAACTGCGCAGCACTCCCAGAATCATTACTTGAAAGTTTATTGTTCGGATCTGTCAAAGGGAGCTATACGGGCGCACTTGATCGCAAGGGACTTTTCGAATTAGCTGATGGGGGCACACTTTTTCTTGATGAGCTGCAAGCGATGCCGCTCACGCTGCAGACGAAATTATTACGTGTGTTAGAGGATGGCGTTGTCCGCCGCATCGGTGACGCAAAATCCATTCAAGTGGATGTTCGGCTCATTACTGCGCTCAATATGGACCCATTCGAAGCAGTGAAAAAGCAAATTTTAAGAGAAGATTTATTTTATAGACTGCATGTATCATCTTTTCATATCTCGCCGCTTCGTGAAAGAAAGCAAGATATCACGCTGCTATCCCGCCACTTCATTCAAACCTATCATCAGCAGTTTTCAAAAAACGTTACACGCCTTTCTGAAGAAACGGAACGATTGTTTATGGCGCACCACTGGCCTGGGAATGTCAGAGAATTAAAACATACGATAGAGCATGCCGTGTTGATGATGCCAAAGGAAGCGGAAGAGATCATCCCTCTATACCTTCCGGCTCATTTATGTGAGCAAAAGCTGGAAAAAGAAACATCTGAATCCTCCTTAAAAAATCAAGTGTCTTCATTTGAACAAACATTGATTCAAGAAGCTTTACATCAGCATAATGGAAATATTAAAAAAACCGCCGCTGCTTTAAAAATCCCTCGACAAACGCTGCAATATAAATTAAAGAAATATGCAGATGCCGAAATATAGGCACAACATCCAATTGAATATGACGGGTAAAAGCTCCTTTTGTAAAGAATAGGGGCATTTTCCCATGTTGGCACATAACTTGCATAGTATAAAGTGAATGCTGATAGGGGGAATGGATATGAATCAGAAATTGTATGAACCGGCACGTCACTGGAAGGACATTGAGCTTTGGAAGGATGTACCTGAGGAAAAGTGGAACGACTGGATTTGGCAGCTGACGCATACCGTGAAAACGCTTGAGGATTTAGAAAAAATCGTAAACTTAACAGAAGAGGAACGAGAAGGGGTGAAGATTTCCACTAAAACCATTCCACTCAACATTACACCCTACTATGCCTCACTGATGAATCCAGACGATCCAAGATGTCCAATACGTATGCAATCTGTGCCAATTGCAGAAGAGCTTCATAAAACAAAATATGATCTGGAAGACCCGCTGCATGAAGATGAGGACTCACCTGTCCCGGGGCTCACGCACCGATATCCAGATCGTGTACTGTTTCTTGTGACAAATCAGTGCTCCATGTACTGCCGTTATTGTACGAGAAGACGTTTTTCCGGCCAGATTGGTATGGGTGTGCCGAAAAAGCAGTTAGATGCTGCAATTGGATATATTAGAGAAACACCTGAGGTGCGGGACGTGTTAATTTCTGGCGGAGATGGGCTTTTAATCAATGATCAAGTGCTTGAATACATTTTGAAAAACTTACGAGATATTCCGCACGTTGAGATCATTCGGATTGGAACCCGCGCGCCGGTTGTCTTTCCGCAGCGTATTACAGATGAGCTGTGCGAGATTTTGAAAAAATATCACCCAGTTTGGCTGAACACCCATTTCAATACAAGTATTGAAATCACAAAAGAAGCAAAAGAAGCGTGCGAACGTCTTGTGAATGCCGGCGTTCCTGTAGGGAATCAGGCCGTCATCCTTGCAGGTATTAACGACAGTGTGCCGATTATGAAGAAGCTGATGCACGATCTTGTGAAGATTCGGGTCAGACCATATTATATTTATCAATGTGATTTATCTGAGGGCATTGGCCACTTTAGAACGCCGGTTTCAAAAGGGCTTGAAATCATTGAGGGCTTAAGAGGACATACGAGTGGTTACGCAGTACCAAGCTTTGTTGTAGATGCGCCAGGAGGCGGAGGGAAAATTGCCTTACAGCCAAATTATTTATTATCGCAAAGCCCTGAGAAAGTCGTCCTTCGTAACTTTGAAGGTGTCATCACCTCTTATCCAGAACCAGAGCATTACGTCGCAGGCCAGGCAGATGCGTATTTTAATGAAATTTATGAAGAGAAACAAGAGCCGGCAATTGGTATTACCGCACTATTTGAGGATGAAGCGAGATCGTTTACGCCTGAGAATTTAAGCCGAATGAAACGTAGAGAAGCATATGAGACAAATCCTGAGCACGACACACTTAAAAACAAACGTGAAAAACGAGATGAATTAAAAGAGAAGAAATATCAAGCGCAGCTCAAAAAAGAACAAACCGTAAAGGAGGAGAAATAGCCTTGCTGACATGTGATTGGTGTGAGGAAAACAAAGCAAATGCGGAGCAGACAACAGTCTATTGGGAACTGATCACGGGCACACAATCAATTGAAATCATCGAAACGCCGTCCATTTCCTGCACGCACTGCGGGATGATCTATCAAAAAGATGAGACGGTCAAAGAGATTGAGGATCAATTAATTTTAGTGGATCAGACAAAACTTCCAGAAAAAATCTCCTACGAGGAATTAATGAGCATGGAGCGGTTATTAAAGCGAAATTACTTTGACTTTTCATCATAAGTTGTACCTCCGCCTATACAAGTCATCAAATTGCTGTATAATATAACAACAAAATAGTGTGTCGCGGAGGGAAAAACAGGTGAAGTCGTTTTACCATTATTTAATGAAGTTCAGACATCCAAAACCGAAAGATGAAATCAGCCATTTCGCAAATGCTGCGTATGAGGATCACAGCTTTCCTAAAGCTTCCACAGATTATCATGAGCTGTGCGCTTATTTAGAATTAAATGGTGATTATTTAAGCTCAATGACAACATTTGACGAAGCGTTTGAGCAATACGAAGTAGAAGTCAAAAAAAAATAACAAACAACCGCTTATCCGAATGGAGAAGCGGTTTTTTCATGAGAAATAAAACGGCGTTTTGCATGGTGTGGTTGCCCATGCAGAATTCCTTGCGCCGGCATACGATACGTTAAGACCAAAAGTCGGGCAAGGGGGAGACAGAATGAAGGCGAAAGCACCAAAATATCAAGTAGGGGATATTGTCGTCGTTGTCATGTACGGCACAGTCGGAACGATTACAAAAGTCCATCAAATTGACCAGCACTATTTATATGAGGTCAATCATAATGAGGTGCTTTATTTTGAAACATCACTCCAGCTTTACGATGAGTATAGCGGAGTGATTGTCGATACAGAAAAGCTGGACATTGAATATGAGTTCCTCATTGGCGATGTTGTATATGTAAAAGATTACGGAAAAGAGCTATTTAAAATCATCGGTCATCGGACTGAAATTTGGCGCTACCTTGAAGATGGCTGGGAAGATGTCATTTACGAACTCACGAGGCTGAAAGACGGAGAGTGGCTGGAAACAGAAGAGGAAGATTTAACGCTTGTCCTAAGAAAATATGAGATGGACCAGTTTGTTCATCAGCTTCTTTTTGTGCATTACGTCGGAGAAACCTCAAAAGAGTTAGAAGAAGATATGGTCCAAACGGCTCTATTGCAGCTAGAAGAGAAACAAGAAAGCGAATCTTCACTTGAATTTCTGGCTGTATCTATAGTGGATGAGCTTCTTGATATTTATAACGATTATAAAATTCTCTATGAATTTTTCAAAGATCCAGAATATAAGGATATGATGGATTTTATTTTGGAAAGTTTACACGAACATTTTGGTTAAAGAAAGACTTGTCCTAACACGAATAAAAAATAAGGCACACAGAAAAATGCAATCACATAAAACCATCCCCTCAAGATACGGCCCATCACCTGATCAAAAGTTTCTCCATCTAATATGCTTAACCATTTCATTCTTTCAAGCCCCTTTTCTTTTTGTTTACTGCATTTATATGTATGGAATGAGCCATTATGACAAACTGTAATAAAAAACAGCCGGCGTTCATACATCATAAAAAAGGAGGCGGAATGCAATGAAAGAAGCAGATTTGGTGATTGATACAGAGGAAATTGCGGAGTTCTTCTACGTGGAGCTGATCAAAAGAGGGTACATACCTGCTGAGCTTGAAACATTTGAGCTGGCTGACATTACATTTGAATATATGCTGAAAAAAGCAATGATAGTTGAAGAAGAGGCGTGGTAGGCACTATACTTTGAAGAGATTCTGAAGAGAGAGGGAGGGGAATCCTTCGCGTGTACATCCTATTTCTTTTCATTTTATTTGGCGCCATTGCTGCGCTCGTGGCATCTGGGGCTTTTCAAGATTTGGACAACCAGATCCTCTTATGGTTTGAAAGCATCAGACTCCCTTTTTTAAATGATGTCATGCTCGCTTTGACGGACTTAGGCATCAGCGCGCTGCTCGTTCCAATCATGCTCATTTTTAGTGTGGTCTTGTTTATGTATAAGCGCTACTACTCTATCATGATGCTTTTTCTACTATATCTCACAGAAAAAACAATCAATCATGAATTAAAGGGGCTGTTTGCTAGAGAGCGTCCGGCCTTTGATCACCTTGTAGTTGAAACGTATTACAGCTTTCCGAGCGGACATTCGATGAATGCAGCCACCATCTACCCTTTTATTGCTTATCTATTAGTTGAAATGAGCCCATCGCTGAAAGAAAGACAAAAAATCGTCTATTTGATCACAGGGCTTTGCGTTC
Source organism: Bacillus sp. FSL P2-0069 (assembly GCF_038593315.1). Lineage (NCBI taxonomy): Bacteria > Bacillati > Bacillota > Bacilli > Caryophanales > Bacillaceae > Bacillus > Bacillus sp. FSL P2-0069. Next base: position 1,927,221 of record NZ_CP151984.1, on the reverse strand, counting down.
TGGCCATTGGCATCAGCCGGATGTATATCGGGGTGCATTATTTGACAGATGTTGCAGGAGGCTTTGCGATAGGACTCGCTCTATTTCTCATTTGTAAAAAGATTGACGAAAGATTGCCTGTCATTCGACAAAAATAGAAGAAGGAAATTGACAGATCCCAGCCAATTTTATATAAAAGGGGAGGGATTTGAATGCAATTGACGTTGAGATTTTTTCAAAAGAAACCTTCAGCATTTCACTTAACCATTTATCAGACACCTGAATATGGCGCTGCAAGCGGGCATCAGCCTGTGTACCGGACAAAGATTGGCGGCAGAACACACCTTGATGTATTGGAAAAAGCATTCTCGACATTTAATGTACATGATACAGTCCCTAATGATTACAATGCGCGGTTTATCACAACAGGTGATATTGTTGTGATTGATGATAAGAAAAAGGGGAAGTGCTATTATCAGCTCTCTCCGGCAGGGTGGAAACGTAGTGAACGACTAATGACGATAAGTTGAATAGATCATGAATGATGCCAGCTTGAGATCCAGCTGGTATTTTCCTTTTTAAGCTCGATCGTTTATAATAAATAGGATAAAATACATAGTAAACGTAAGTGGAGGCTAAAAAATGAGTGTACATATTGGAGCAGAAAAAGGACAAATTGCAGAAACGGTATTGCTGCCAGGCGATCCGCTTCGTGCGAAATATATTGCAGATACATATTTAGAAGATGTTGAGTGCTATAACGAAGTGCGCGGAATGTATGGTTTTACTGGAACCTATAAAGGGAAACGTGTTTCTGTACAGGGCACTGGAATGGGCGTACCGTCTATTTCAATTTATGTGAATGAACTCATTCAAAGCTATGATGTTCAAAACTTAATTCGCGTTGGATCTTGCGGAGCCATCAAAAGAGATGTTCATGTACGTGACGTCATTTTAGCCCAGACATCATCAACAGATTCACAAATGAATCGTGTGGCATTTGGACCGATTGATTATGCGCCATGTGCTGATTTTGGCCTGCTCAAGAAAGCCTACGACACAGCAGAAGCAAAAAATGTCGCTGTACGTGTCGGAAATGTATTTACAGCAGACCAATTTTACAATGAAAAACCACTTGAGCTCATGGCTCAATATGGTATCCTAGCGATCGAAATGGAGACAACCGCTCTTTATTCTCTTGCAGCAAAATTTGATCGAAAAGCGTTATCAATTTTGACTGTGAGTGACCACGTTCTAACAGGAGAAGAAACAACGGCTGAAGAGCGTCAAACAACGTTTGATGAAATGATCTTAATTGCGCTAGACTCCGTTTTATAATAGTATAAAGGGTGTGCTACAATGTAGCGCATCTTTATTTTTTTAGAAGAGCAAAAGGAAGGTATGTCATGAAGAAAAGCTACAAAATACTCTCAATCGCATCGATTCTTGGTTTGACAGCCGCGCTATCAGGCTGCCAGTTGCTGGATCAAAAAAGCGGTACATCTGAATCAAACAAAACAAACGAACAAAAAAACGCAGCAAGTTCATCTCCCCAGCACAACTCAAACGATAAGGCAGATTCATCGAATCAAGAGCTGACGTTAAAGAGTGAATATTTCAATGACATCAAGGTTGTGAGCGGTCTGAAAACCATTCAAAATCCTGAAAATGTGCTAGCACTTGTCAACAAAGAATATGCATTACCAGGAACCTATAAACCTTCTGATCTCGTTGTACCAAAAGTAGAATTCTCTTTTTCGGAAGATATTGAAAAGCGATATATTCGCAAAGAAGCAGCGGAAGCGCTTGAGAAGTTATTCAAAGGTGCAAAAAAGGAAAACTTCGAGCTTGCTGCAGTATCTGGCTATCGCTCCTATGACCGTCAAAAAGTCATTTTTGATAGTGAGGTCAAATTAAAAGGCAAAGAAAAAGCACAAGAAGCAGTCGCTTTACCAGGCGAAAGTGAACATCAAACAGGTTTAGCCATGGACATTTCCTCAAAAAGTGCCGGTTTTGAGATCTCTGAAAAGTTTGGTGAAACACCAGATGGCAAATGGGTGGCTAAAAACGCCTATAAATATGGCTTTATCATCCGTTATCCAAAAGGAAAAGAAGACATTACGAAATACGAATATGAGCCGTGGCATCTGCGCTATGTGGGAAAAGAAGCCGCAAAAGCGATGCATGATCATGATTTAACATTTGAAGAATACATGAACAAAGTAAAGAAAATCTAAACAAGTTAAAGGCCTCCCAGCTATTCGGGAGGCCTTCTCTTATTCTTCTTTTAAAAAAAGAACAATCCTGCTAATGCGAAGCCGGTAATGAAACCGAGGCCGATGCCATACGCTGCACCCCAGCCATAATATCCGCCCCAATAGCCAAAGCCAAAGCCTCCGCGAGACCCGCCGACTGGACGAATATAAACTTTGCGGTTTGTCACACGCTCAATGCGTCCGACGTGTACTCTGCCATTACGGTCAGTAATTCTAGCGACTTTCCCCATGTGCTGCTGACAAAGCTTGTAGTAGCGCTCCATGTTTTTCCTCCTTATGACAAACTCTTTTCACTCTTATCCTATGCGAGAGACTTTATAGAGTTTGGACAAAACATATAGGAGATTCGCTCATTTTATACGGTACATTCAAATAGAATGTGGCTTAGCTGCTTTCGGTGTGCTTGAATGAGATCGTAGTGTGTTTGCAGTGTCTCGTAAAGAGAAGGCGGTATGTGTTCAGATAATTCCATCTCTGTCGGTTCCTCCTGCACCATATGTTCATCGAATGAAAGAATCTGAATGTCACGGAAGCCTGCTGCTGTTAACTGTTCCTTCCATTCTTCAAGCGACAAGAGCGAGTGAAAGCCGTAAAAATTTCGAACAGCTGCCAGCTCTTCAGGGGTAAGAGGGGCTTTTAACACAGCTTCATTTGCAATCAGTTGACTGCCAGGAGCAAGCACACGTTTGATTTCAGCTAGTGCATCAGGCAGTTTGGTAAAGCTTAAAACAGATTCACTGATGAGTAGAGAGAACGCTTGATCTGGAAAGGGCAGCTGCTCAATGGATGCCTCTAAAGCACGGATCGGCAGTTCCTCCCGTTTGAATCGCAGGTTCGCCTTTTCAATCATCAATGGATGCGTATCAATGGCCTCCACCTGATAACCTATATTTCCTAAATAGGCGGCGGTCTGTCCTGTACCGCATCCAGCGTCCAGTATTCGTGCATGAGGCGGCAGTTTTATATGCTCAATCATCGTTTTTGTTAACTCAATTCCGCCAGGATGGGCACCTGATACGCCAAAATAAGCAAGCATTTCTACATAATCACTCATATAATCCCTTCTTTCCTTATCCTGTTCCTCTCTAAAGATTATGCAATAGAGGGGCAAATGGCTTATCTTTTCAAATAGAAGTTGATCCTTTGGTTGACGGATGAAGCATCGTCCTTGATAATAATGAAAGGAGATAAAGGTGGTGTTTTTTTGAAAAAACAAATGAAGTTCGTGGTAGCCATTCTCGTGACTGCTGCACTGTCCTCAGCGATTACATTTGTGATCACAAAACAAGGTGCTGTCAGCGTCTCAGGAGACGAGAAGTTTAGTAAACTCATGGCTGCGTATACGAAGGTAAAGGATGAGTATTACGAAAAAACGGATGATCAAAAACTAGTAGATGGTGCGATCCAAGGAATGATTGCATCACTTGATGATCCATACTCTACATATATGGATCAGGAGGAAGCCGAAGGATTTAACAATACCATTTCTTCTTCATTTGAAGGAATTGGTGCACAAGTAGAAGAGAAGGATGGACAAATTTTAATTGTCGCGCCGATTAAAGGCTCTCCTGCTGAAAAAGCTGGTTTGAAACCTCATGATCATATTTTAAAAGTGAATGGAAAAAGCACCAAAGGAATGTCGGTCAATAAAGCAGTCTCTCTCATTAGAGGGAAAAAAGGAACGGATGTTAAGCTGCATCTTAACCGTCAAGGAGTCGGCAATGTAGATGTGACCATCACAAGAGACACGATTCCGCTTGAAACGGTGTATGCAAAACTCACAAAAGACAAAATAGGAGAAATCCAAATTACGTCCTTTGCTGAAACCACATCGAAAGAGCTGGATAAAGCAATTGATGACCTTGAGAAAAAAGGGGCAAAAGGTTTTGTCATTGACCTGAGAGATAATCCAGGCGGCATCATGACAGAAGCCATTGAAATGAGCAATGACTTTATTGATAAAGGGAAAGTCATTATGCAGGTTGAAGAAAAAGGGAAGAAACAAGTGTACAAGGCTGAAAAAGAACGCAAAGTCCATCAGCCGGCAGTTGTCCTTGTAAATGGCGGTTCAGCCAGCGCTGCTGAAATCATGGCGGCGGCTCTGCACCAATCTTCAGGCATTCAAATTGTGGGTGAAAAGACGTTTGGCAAAGGAACTGTTCAAAATGCGCAAAACTATAATGATGGTTCTAGTGTCAAGTTAACCATTGCAAAATGGCTGACACCAGACGGTTCTTGGATTCACAAAAAAGGTATCGAACCACAGGTGAAAGCAGCTCTCCCAAGTTATGCAAAGCTGCCGTACTTAAGCCCGAAAAAATCATATGAGCTAAATGACAATGGAGATGAAGTCAAAGCAGCTCAAAAAATGTTCCAAGCGCTTGGCTACAAAGCAAAAGCAAACGGTGAGTACGATCAAGCATTCCAGTCTATCGTCAAAAACTTCCAAACAGACAACGATCTCAAGGCAGACGGTATTCTGACAGGAGATACAACGACCGTTCTGATGACAAAGATCCAAGATAAGCTAAAGAACAACGATACACAAATGAAAAAAGCCATTGAAGTCTTGAAAAAAGAAATGAAATAAAAAAAAGCAGTCCTCATCAGGGGACTGCTTTTTCTTATCCTTACACTTCGTTTGTGATCGCTTCTGTTTTTTCATGATCCTTTTCAAATAGATCATTCATGACAGAATTGGATGTGACCTTGTTTTGGAAGAATGGATTCAAAATCAAGATGACGATGACGTTTGCTAGTAAACCAAGAAAACCTTCATAAAGGCCGAACGTGACTTGTGAGATATTCGCTGTAAAGGTAACGATGATCCCAATGACTAACCCGGCAATCGTTGCTTCTCTCGATTGTTTTTTCCAGAATAAGCTGATGGCAATAGCTGGGAAGATTTGAACCATTCCTGAAACACCAATGAGCTGAAGCGTGACAAGTGCAGTTGGGAACAGCATCCCGAATAAAAGAGCGAGTCCGATGACGATAAACACCATCGAACGTGTAATGATGGTCAATCTTTTAGGTGACACATTCGGATGAATTAAGTCACGGTATAAATTATTGGCAAATAAATTCGATGCGCCAATGGCCATGATGGAGCATGGAATGAGGGAAGCCAGTGCAATCGTAGAATAGGCGAGTCCCTGCATCACGCCGCCATATGATGTTTGAATTAAATGAAGAAGAGCAAATCTCGGATTTGTATCTTCTGGTAAGACTAAAAAAGCAATAAATCCAAGGAAGATGACCAAAATCAATACAATATTATAAAGAGGCAAAAACATGCTGTTTTTACGGATGGCATCTGCGCTTTTGGCTGTAAAAACCCCAGTTGCTGCGTGTGCCCACATAAACAAAGCAAGAGCAGAAACGCCTGAAGCAGTAATAAACCATAAAATGCCTTTAGGACCGCCTTCAGGGATCGTTAGAAGCTGAGGTGCTTCTTTGGCTAACGTATTCATCATCGGTGTCCAGCCGTTAAAATGAATGATCGGCAGTGAAACGACCATAAACAGCATGATCACCCAAACGAGAATATCTTTAATAATGGCTGTATATGTAGGACCTTTAATACCACTGAAAAATGTATAAAGTGCGACTAAAATAAATGAAATAATAACAACTGCATTCACATTAATATAATTAGTTCCAGCGACAGTTAACGTATCTTGAATCCCGCTCAGCTGAAGACAAATATAAGGAATCAGCATAAGTACTCCAACAATCGCAATCAAACTGGATAACAGCTTGCTGTCAAACCGCTCACGTGCATAATCGGCAAGTGTTGTAAGGTTGTGATTTTTCGCAACAGTCCATAGTTTCGGTAAAAAGAAATAAGCAATAAAATAAGCTAGGACGGAATAAGGAATAGCGAAAAAAGCGACGCTTCCAGCTGTATAAGCTGTACTTGTAAGCCCTAAAAAGGTATAAGCTGTATATAAGTCTGCGCCAACGAGGAACCAGACGAGCAGTCCGCCAAATTTTCTTCCGCCGACAGACCATTCTTCTACTGACTGTCTTGATGATTTGTCACGACCAGCGGCAAATCCGATGACCACGACGATGAAAATAATACTTGCAGTAATCAATAAAGCTGTTAAATTTCCTTGCATTAGTCAGTTCCTCCATTTGAATGTTGCATCTTATAAATGATAAATGTGCAAATTGGTGTGAGTACAATCCATAGCAAGAGCCAGAAGTGGAAAAAGGGCAGGCCGATGACAAATGGATGAATGCGATTTGCAAAAGGCAGCAATGCGAGCTGTCCGATGAATGGAATCGCGATAAGTAGTGCCAGCATCAATTTTTTGTTCATGATTTCCTCCTGAATATTTTGTAATTTCATAATAATAGCAGTTGTCAGATTAGATCACAAGACCATTTTCAGAAAAAACAATCATTTTGGTGAATATCATACTAATATAACGCTTTCATTCTTGTCAAAGGAGAAAGAGTGAAGATGTAAAGAGGGGGAAGGTGAAAGAAAGTATGTAGAAATAATATTTAAAGCAAATAAAAAAGCCCCAGCATAAAGGCTGAGGCTTTTCCAATTTTTAAAGGAAATCAGATACTTCTTCGATGTCGAAACGATTGCTTTTATGAGCTTCTTTCGCTGCTTTACCAACTGAAATCAGCATAACCGGCTCGTAGCGGCCGCTTACATTGAATTCTTTGATGTACGCGTCTTTACTGAAACCACCCATTGCACATGTATCATAGCCCATTGCTTTTGCCGCAATCATTAATTGCATAGCAGCTAATGAAGCATTTGAATACGCTGCTTCGCGTGCATATTGCTCGCTTTGGTATGCGCCATTAATTTGAGTCATCAATGTTTCTTTAATGTCTTCAGTAATGAAGCCTTGTTCTGCCAGTTCACTGTAGATTTTTTCGCCATTTTGGTTAGCTTCAAGGTCACCTAGAACTGCAATAACAGCTGATGCCTGTGATACTTGCTTTTGGTTGTAAGCGATTGGAAGTAATTTTGCTTTTGCTTCAGCACTATGGAAAACAGTGAAATGCCAATGCTGAAGGTTCCAAGCAGATGGTGCTTTTGTTGTGATTTCAAGAAGCTCTGTTAACTCTTCTTTTGTCATTTCATGAGAAGTATCATACTCTTTTACTGAAGCTCTTTGTTTTAAGATATCAATTGTTTTTTGATCGGTCGCCATATGGATATTTCCTCCCGTTTTTGCAAATAATATGGTACAATAACTAAAAAGTGAGAAACTTACTTATTGTAACTAGAGTTATTTTAAATTGTACACCGTTAGTTTGTCAAACAATCATGAAAAGAAAGGCTGAAATTTATGGAATTTCAATTATGTCCACACATTCAGCAAGCTTTTTTACTCCTAGGCAAAAGGTGGAACGGTCTCATTATACATGTATTGCTTGATGGACCAAAGCGTTTTAAAGACCTCACAGACACGATCCCGTCGATCAGTCAAAAAATGCTCGCAGAGCGTTTAAAAGAGCTCGAGCAAGAAGGGATTATAGAGCGGACCGTCCTGCCTGAGACGCCTGTCAAAGTCATTTACAGTTTAACTGAAAAAGGGAATGCGTTACATGATGTGTTTCATGAGGTATCTCGGTGGGCAGGGGAGTATACAGACTCTCACGGGAAAAAGGAGCAAGCCTAGTTTTAGGTTTGCCCAAACATTTTGACTCCTGATGAATATGCTGATGTTAGGCACATGACAAAGGAGGAGAAATGCATGTACCCTCATACTCCGTATTTTCGAGGCGGCGCCCCTGGCATTCCGCCATATGAATCCAGAGTCCCTTTGTTTTTTGGTTTTGGCGCTCCTTTAGTCGGCGGACTGCTTGGCGGATTTCTAGGAAGTGCGATTTTTAATTATCCCCGTCCATATTACCCGCCGCCACCACCGCCTGCTCCACCACCTTATGGCGGCGGATATCCACCATATTATTAAGAAAAAAGAGTAAGCCTGCTTCCGTTCTTAAAGCAGGCTTTTTATAATGGAATATCAATTTCAGAAATTCCTGGATCATCATGCTTTAAAAACATAATTTCCAATATACCGTCTTGATACGACGCCTTCGTTCCTTTTCGTTTCACAGCAGCAGGGAGGACGACTTTCTTCTGCGTCCCTTCTTCAGGAAAATGATCAATAAACAGCAGATTGGCTGTATGTTTGATTTTGACTTTTTCTGTGTTCGGACGAGCAATTTCAATTTTGACAAACACATGATCAGTCGTCTCGAACACTTCGACTTCTGGCTCTTTTTCTTTTTCGACATCAGTTTCTCTCGTTTTTTGATTTTGAGAAAGGGGGTCCTGAAATGGGAACTGAGCAGGATAATTGGAGCCGAATACACTTTCCATGACTTGATTGACATACTGCTCAACGTCTTTAGGATCTGAATTCTTTAAGGCTTCTTTTGAGAACTGCTTTTGAAAAGGGAATAATCGGTTCCAGTCGAACATGCGAATCATCCTTTCTAAATGCCCTGAATTAGTATATGCCCATTCGCCTGCGTGCGTGCTATAATATACGTTAGATTTAGAAAGGGATGGTTACATTGAACGAACAGCAATCAAAAGGTGTTCTCTACACGGCAGCATCTTTTACACTCTGGGGTTTATTCCCGTTATATTGGAAGCTGATGGAACATATTTCGTCAGGCGAAATTTTAGCACACAGAATTTTATGGTCATTTGTGTTTATGTGCGGTATTCTTTTGTATTTAAAACAAGTCCGCCCAGCGATGCAGACAGTAAAGGGTCTCATACTGGATGGTAAAGCATTTTTTTCATTACTTTTATCTGCTATTTTAATTTCAGTCAACTGGTATGTCTACATTTGGGCAGTCAATCATGGTCTTATGCTAGAAGCAAGTTTAGGGTATTATATTAATCCGCTTGTATCCGTTCTATTAGGGATTATTTTCTTAAAAGAACGACTAAATAAATGGCAAACCATTGCCATTCTTATTGCCGCATTTGGGGTGATCCTTTCAACAGTTCAATACGGGTCATTTCCTGTCGTTGCTTTCTTATTAGCCCTTAGCTTCGGCTTTTATGGTTTGATCAAAAAAAGGATGAGCTTCACGAGCGCGATTGGTTTGACGATTGAAACGCTGCTTCTCGCACCGGCTGCACTTGTGTACTTATTATTTTTCTTAAAAGAACCTGTGGTGACTATGAATCCTAACAGCTTCGGGTCGCTCGGTCTCTTATTTTTTGCAGGCGTTTTTACAGCCGTGCCGCTTCTTTTATTCTCAGAAGGCGCAAAAAGAATTCCACTTTATCAAGTGGGCATTTTGCAATACATTGCACCGACAATTACGCTGTTTTTAGGGCTGTTTGTCTATCACGAACACTTATCCGCAGCTAAAATTGTGACGTTCCTTTGTATTTGGGTGGCGATTTTACTGTTTACCACCTCTCAATTACGCATGAAAAAAACAGCGAATTCTCATTAAGCCAAACGAGCAGTTTGCTTTTTTTTGCAGGCGGATCATGTCATAATAAGTTGTTAACAAAACTGTAGAGGTGATCATATGTCGTCAGCTCATGAGCTTGCAGCCGCCTATCAATCTTTATGGAAAAATCGTCAGCTTGATGTTGATGATATGTCTTCTTTACACGAGGCCATATGTGATGATTTACTCGATGTACGAACACATCCGCGGGCGAGGAAATCCTTACACCAAAAGTATGTGCTTGCTGTGGAGAGAATTTTAGAAAGTGAGCTTAAGCATGATCATCAGCTGCAGCTGATCAGCTTACATACGAAAAAGCTGCGAGAATTAATTCAAAATGAAGGAAGGAACCACTAATGAAACCAATTCAAACGGAAGATGTCACAACACATCTTGAATCGTTTTTAAATCGTCCAGTCTTCGTTCATCTTGAAACGACAACTGGTTCTTATTCAGCTCATGTAAATGAACAAAATATGACGGTTGTGGCGTATATCCGCAACGCGAAAGTCGTCTATTCACAGGCGAAAATAAAAGGACAAGGTCCATACCGTGTTGGAATGAAAACAGAAGATGGCTGGATTTACGCAGAAGGATTAACCGATTATGAGTTTGATGACCAAGGCCGCCTGCTATTAGCTGGACACTTGCCAGACGGCAAACTAGCGATCTCATTACAAATTAGTGAAACACCATTTCAGGTGTAGAAGAAAGGGTGACAAGTCATGAACGAACATGTACTAGTGATGCTGCCTCACCCCGATGATGAATCCTTTGGGGTTGCTGGTCTCATTGCACAAAGCAGAAAACGCGGAATTCCCGTCACATATGCATGCGGGACACTTGGGGAAATGGGCAGAAATATGGGAAGCCCAACATATGCTAACCGTGAAACACTTCCTGAATTAAGAAAACAGGAATTAATCAATGCCTGCAAAGAAATGGATATCACTGACTTACGTATGCTTGGACTGCGTGATAAAACATTGGAATTTGAAGACGACGAGTATTTGGCAGATGTGATGGAAACCATCATTGATGAAGTCAAACCGACACTCATTGTGACGTTTTATCCAGGACACGGTGTACACCCTGATCATGATGCGACAGGTGAAGCTGTGATTCGTGCTCTATACCGCAAGAAAAAAGAAGACCGTCCTGTCACATACTGCATGGCCATTACGAAAAATAGAGAAGAAGTGCTTGGACATGCGGATATTGTGATTGATATTACAGATGTGGCAGATATCAAATTAAATGCACTGAGAGCGCATAGAACGCAAACAGAGGGCATGCTGAGAGAGCTTGAACAAAAGCTGAAAAACAAAGAACCAGTCGTCCAAAAATGGTTTGATGAAGAAATTTTCTGGACGTATCATTGGAATGATTAATCAAAAAAGCAGCTGATCTATGTCAGCTGCTTTTTTGTGTTGTATTTAGTGATTCGATACATGCCTGAGTTGACGTTTTTGAATCAACTTAAGACGGATAAAGAGGACGATGGCACCTGCGGCAAGCCCGGCAATCAGTCCGATCCAATAACCAAACGCCCCAAAGGAGGTATATGTGCCAATGAGATAACCGGCAGGAAGACCGATGACCCAGTAAGAGACAAAAGCAGCAATGAGCGTATAATTCACATCTTTATAGCCGCGCAGAGCCCCTTGAATGGGTGCAGCAATCGCATCTGACAGCTGGAAAAAGATCGCGTAAATCAAAAAGTGCTGTGTCATTTGTAAAACAGCTGATTCAGCTGTATATAAACCAGCGATCTCTGGTCTGAATAGCAAGATGAGGGCGGCCGTACATAATGAGAATAAAACCGCCGTTCCAATGCCGATATAGCTGTAGCTTTGCGCGTCTTTATACCTCTTAGCCCCCGCTTCAAACCCAACAACGATCGTTAACGCCATTGAGATGCTAAGCGGTAAAATATAAAGAATAGAAGCAAAGTTCATCGCTGCTTGGTGACTGGCGATTGTAATGGTATCAAAGTGACCCATTAATAGCGTCACTGCTGCAAAGATACTCGTTTCAAAAAAGATCGCAAACCCGATAGGAAGGCCAATTTTCAGTATTTGCCTTATACGGGAGATATTCATTCGAGGCAGTTTTTGAAACAAACGAAATGAGGCAAATGGTTCTGCTTTAATGACAATACAAATACTCATGATGAAAATCGCCCAATACGTCATTGCAGATGCAAGACCGGCACCCGCACCGCCAAGCTTTGGAAAGCCCAAATTCCCAAAAATAAATACGTAATTTAAAACAAAGTTAATAGGAAGTGCTGTGAGCGTGATGAACATTGTCACACGTGTTTTCCCTAATGCATCAATAAATGACCGTAGCACCGAATAACCAAACAGCGGGAGGATGCCAAAAGCAAGAAAGCTGAGAAAATGCCGGGCAATATCCTCTACAGAGTGCTCGAGTCCAAGTCCTCCTAGTATGTAAGGAACGCTGATCGTACCAATCACAATCACAGCGATACTTAAAAGAAAGGACAAATAGATCGCCTGAAAGACAGCCCGGGGAACATCTTCTTTATGCCCAGCGCCCATCAGCTGAGCCACAATCGGAGTAACGGCCATCAAAATCCCGGCAAGTCCCGTATAAACAGGTGTCCAAATACTAGAACCGATCGCAACACCCGCAAGGTCTTCTGCACTCACTTTTCCAGACATCACCGTATCTAAAAAGGTAATAAGCGAAAGACCTGCTTGGGTAATTAAAATCGGAATCAAAATGGTTAAAAATAGTGTCAGCTTTGCTCGAATGCTATTCGTTTCTCTCATTATAAGTTCCTCTCTGAACAGAAATAACGAGAGGAATTATACCACGCTATGTAAAAAAATCAATTCTCCGTCGGATTATTTTTCTTAGATGGCTTCGTTTTTTTAAACATTTGGGCATAAATAAAAGAAAGACTGACAACACCTAAAATGCTGCAAGCATATTGGATGATTTTCTGAATGGTCATATTAAGCTCACCTCCATACAAATAGAATGTGCACAATTTGCTATTTTATAACAACAAGCGAAAGAAGGAGGGAAAAGGTCAGATGATCCATCGGACGAACGAAGAAGTGATATTTAAAGCCGGGATGAGAACACATTTGATGAACATTACAAAGGATGCAAGTGACATCATTGATTCTCTTGATGAAACAGAGCAGTGTTTACTTTGTGATCTCGAAGCATTGCATGATCAGTTTAATGAAATGCATGCAGAGGCCTCGTCGTTTTATTTACAAGCGTATATGGAAGAATTCACACCAGGATTTGCTCAATTTTCTTTAGCCATTGAGAATTTATCAAAACAAAAGCATGGAGCACTCATTGTGATTCAAAGACGCGATGAGGTTGAGGATTTTATTCAAAAAGGGACAAACCTTCATGCGAAAATTAGCGCTTCCTTAATAGAAAGCATTTTCTACCCGGGAAATCCACTGCATGACGGTGCTCTTTTAGTCAAAGAAAATACACTTGTTTCTGCTGCAAATGTGCTGCCGCTTACATCGAAAAAAGTGAGTCCTTCGCTTGGCACAAGGCACAGGGCAGCGATCGGACTCTCTGGTATGACAGATGCACTTGTTCTTGTCGTATCAGAAGAAACGGGAAAAATGTCGTTTGCGAAAGAAGGCGTGCTTTACCCGCTTACCGTAAAAGATCCGGAAATAAGAAAATAAAAACGAACGCTGCATTCTTCATTCGGAAGGATGCTTTTTTATTTGCGGAGAAAAATCGACCAATTAAGTAAAAAGTCATTTGATACAGAAAAATTTGTCATGTAGAATAGAACTATGAAACTAGCAGTGTGCTTGTTTTGACAAATTTCTAAACGTCAACTTAAAAATTCCTTAAAAAATGTTTATAAATACAACAAACAGCCGATAGAAACGATATGGCTTTGTTTTTTAGCATTTTGAGTTGGCTGCTTTAGCCTATTTGTTATTGCCCAACGTCTTCATGTCGAGTAATATAATAGAAATAAAGATAAAATAGTGCAAGAGAAGCAGAACCATTAAATGCTAAACTCGAAAATAGTACATAAGTCTTATTGAACAAAATCATGAAAGGCGGAGATTCCTCTATGAAGAAAAAAGTAGTAACCGGCCTCACAGTTTCAGCGATCGCTGGCTCAGCTGTGTTTGCTGCACCGGCAGAAGCACAGACGATCAAGGTGAAAAGCGGTGACTCACTTTGGAAGATTGCCGAACAGTACAATACAAGTATTTCGGAGCTTCAATCTCTTAATCAATTAAAAACGACAATGATTTTTGCAGGACAAAGCTTGAAAATTCCTGGCGAAAAAAGCAAGAAATCCAGTTCATCAACAGGGTCAAAAGCAACGAAATCAAGTGCTTCAAAGACTTCCAGCTATACTGTAAAGCTTGGCGATTCTTTATGGCTGATTGCAAAAAATCATAAAATGTCAGTTGCGAGCTTAAAAAGCCTAAACAGCTTAAACAGCGACCTGATTCGTCCTGGTCAAAAGCTAAAGGTATCTGGCAGCACGAAGACGAGCGGAAACCAGTCATCAAATTCAAACTCATCTTCAAATTCCAGCTCAAGCAATAAGACAACGAATTCAAATAGTTCATCATCAAGTACATACAAGGTTAAATTAGGGGATTCACTTTGGAAAATTGCGAATTCGCTAAATATGTCGATTGGTGAAATCAAAACATTGAACGGATTAAAATCTGATATGATTTATCCGAATCAAGTATTGAAAGTAAAAGGGACGGCTGCATCAAAACCAAGTCAGCCGAAACCTACTAAACCAAGCAATTCAAACAGTAACCAGTCTTCTAGCGGGAAAACAACCTCTTATACTGTAAAATCAGGTGATTCGTTATGGAAAATTGCGAATCAATTCAAAGTACAGGTTCAATCAATCCGCACAGCCAACAACTTAAAAAGTGATGTGCTTAGAATTGGACAAGTATTAAAAATCAATGGTGCAGCTTCCGGTTCAACTGGATCGAATGGTTCTACGTCTAACGGTTCAACAAAGCCAGTCGACAATAACAAAAATGATGTACCAATGAATGCAAAGATCACGACAATGATTCAAGAGGGGAAAAAGCTGACAGGCGTTCCTTACAGATGGGGCGGTAATACACCAGCAGGATTTGACTGCAGCGGCTTTGTTTACTATCTCATTAACAAAGTTTCATCTGTATCCAGATTAAGCACAGCTGGCTACTGGAATATGATGACTCCTGTAAGCACACCACAAGTTGGAGATTTTGTTTATTTTACAACGTACAAAGCAGGCCCTTCTCATATGGGACTATACCTTGGCGGAGGAGATTTCCTTCATGCAAGTGACAATGGAGTAGGAATCTCGAACTTAAGCAACCCATATTGGAAAAAAGCCTACTTAGGTGCAAAACGCTTCTTCTAAAAAAAGCCGATTTTCGGCTTTTTTTGTTTGCCAGCTGCTGTGATTGTCCATACTGATAACAAAAGGGGGCAGTCATAAATGAAAAAGTCAGTGTGGATGATCATGATATGTTTGATCTTTACCGCATCAGCATGTCATGCACCGCCGAAAAAAGAAACGACAGAAGAAACAAGCGAAGTTTCAGCACCTAAACAAGCACCAGTCACGACGCCACTCATAAACGAAAGCGGGCAAAAAATAGGAAGCATTGAAATAAGAGAGTCCTCAGAAAATGGGCTGGATCTGCATGTGAAAGCGAAAGGGCTGCCGCCAGGTCCTCACGGTTTTCATATTCATGAAACAGGAATATGTGAAACGCCAGATTTTGAAACAGCAGGAGCTCACTTTAATCCAACCCATAGAGAGCATGGTTTTGACAATCCAAAGGGGCACCATGCTGGAGATATGCCTAATTTAGAGGTAGGAGCAGATGGACAAATTGATGTGGTTGTGAACGTACCAGATGTGACGTTAAAGGGAGGCCCGAATCAATTAATCGGTCAAAATGGGCGAAGCTTTATCATTCATGCAGAAGCAGATGATTACTTAAGTAACCCTTCTGGTAACTCAGGGAAACGTATCGCTTGCGGAGCGATAACAAAAGAAATGGCAAAATAACAGAAGTCTAACCTTTATGTATTGAGTGCATAAAGGTTTTTTTAGTATACTTGGTGAGGAAAATGATCGAAGAGAGGAATTAATCATACATGTTTAACGAACAATCACTCCCAGAAGAAATTCAAGCAATGATTAAAGCAAAAGCAAAAGTGCTGGAAGAAGAATTTCGTCCACTTATTGGAACAGGCGGCTATGAATCACAGGATACTTCTATCATTCAAGATGCCATGATTGCATTAGCACTAGGAAAAAACGTTCTTTTAAAGGGACCGACCGGCTCAGGTAAAACCAAACTAGCAGAAACATTATCCGCTTTCTTTCAGCAGCCGATGCACAGTGTGAACTGCTCGGTTGATCTTGATGCTGAAAGCTTGATTGGCTATAAAACCATCCACAATGATGGTCAGGTGGCTTCGATTGAATTCATTGAAGGACCTGTGACAAAAGCAATGAAAAAAGGCCATCTTTTATATATTGATGAAATCAACATGGCGAAGCCAGAAACACTGCCTATTTTAAATGGTGTACTCGATTACAGAAAAATGATGACAAACCCATTTACAGGTGAGGTTGTTAAAGCAGAAGAAGGCTTTGGGGTCATTGCGGCAATCAATGAAGGATATGTCGGCACAGTGCCTCTAAATGAAGCGTTAAAAAACCGTTTTGTGGTCATTGACGTTCCATATATCGGCGGCGGTATCCTGAAAGATGTACTGCAATCTCAATCTGTTTTAAAGGATGAGCGGTTAATTGATCAATTCGTTCAGCTCTCATCAGACCTTATTACACAAGCTCATAACGGACAGGTGAGTGAAGAAGCAGCATCCATCCGCGCGCTTCTAGATACTTGTGATCTTGCGCAATACATCCCGCCGCTTCGTGCCGTTGAACGAGGCATTGTTGAAAAGCTGGAAGATGACCGGGAAAAAGCAGCGGTAAGAAATATCGCCCAAACATTATTCGAGTGAGGTTCTAACTTTTGAAATTCATCAAATTTAATGACAGCAGAATCGATTCATTTTTATTTATGGAATTAACGGATTTAGCCAAAACGTTAGCAAAAAGTGATGATGTCGAGCTTGAATACGGTGTGCAGTCCTACTATGAACCGTTTGAAAAGAAAATTTTCATCAGTCATTTTTGGGATGATCGTAAACAAGAAGATATGCTAGCAGGGCTGAAAAGTGATGTGTTCCTTCGTGCAGTAGGCACGGTTTATAGTGATCTTACGGTATTTCAGGAGATCATTCGCTTTGCTCATACATTATCCATTCCTGATGTATGTAAACAATTGTTTATGCTGTTTGAAGATATCCGGATTGAAGAGCGGATTAAGCATGACCGCCCTGGAACAAAAAAGGTATTTAAACGAAGAAGAGAGCTGTACCGGCGTCACTTTAAGACACAATTAACGATTAACCAAGAACGAAGTATTTTAACAGATGCACTCTTTTGTGCGATTTATGTGAAGCTGACAGCTGATTCTCCGCTCGAAGAGATTCCGCCTCTTCATGAGCAGATCAACCCGATGATTCCGTTTATTGAGTCAAGTCTTGAACGTGTATATGATGCGGGTTCAACAGCAGACATCGCAGCTATTGTCAAAGAATTGATGGAAGGGTTCGATGAACTGCTTGAAAAGGATATGCTGAATACGTACTTTTTCTTCCCTGAATTGGACTATGAACAAGCGGCAAAAGAACCGCTGTTCCATGACTTAAAAAGAAAACCTACATTAAGTGAGGACATCAAAGTCGACCGAGAAAAAGAAGGCGATGAAGACATTCACCAAGAGTATATGGAAGTGTGGCATCGAGAAACCGAAGCGCCATCCAAAAGCTTCCTTCAATTTGATTTAGAGCACGGCGGTAAAAGTGATCTTGGTAAGGATGCGGCAAGAGAAGGTGATGACGGAGATCAGGCACTCGGAACTGTCCAAGGCTCTGCAAAGCAAACACACCGAAAAGATTATTCAAAGCTTGAAGCGCTGGAAGAGGCTGAAGGTGAAGAAAGCGGAGCAGATGGTCATGAGAATGGAAAAGAAAACAAATATGCTTTTCCAGTCATGATTTCACCAGATCCTCCTAAGCCAGAACAAATCGATGCATATAAGCAGCATGCGAAGGAAATTGAGCCTTATCAGAAACGCTTAAAGCAAATGATCCAAAAAACACTTGAACATAAAAAATCATGGCCTAAAACAGACCTTCATGCAGGACGTCTCAGCAAAAAGCTGATTCGCTACTTTACAGAGTCTAACCCGCGTCTTTTCTATAAAAAACAGGCACCGTCTTCTCAGATTGATGCTGTTTTCACCTTATTAGTAGACTGTTCAGCGAGCATGTTTGACAAGATGGATGAGACGAAAAAAGGCATTGTTCTCTTTCATGAAGCGTTAAAATCCGTGCAAGTCCCACATCAAATTGTTGGGTTTTGGGAAGATACAAACGACGCAACAGAAACAAGTCAGCCAAACTACTTCAACACAGTTGTGTCGTTCAAAGATTCTCTATTTGACGCAGGGCCTTCTATTATGTCTCTTGAGCCAGAAGAGGATAACCGGGATGGCTATGCGATCCGCCAAATGACAAAGATGATTTTAAAGCGAAGAGAAGAGCAAAAGTTTCTGATTGTCTTTTCAGACGGAGAGCCAGCTGCGTTCAGCTACGAACAAAATGGGATTGTCGATACACATGAAGCAGTTCTTGAAGCGAGGAAAAAGGGCATTGAGGTGATCAATGTGTTTTTATCCAATTCGCCGATAGAAGAAGCACAGATGAAAACCATTCAAGATATGTATGGCAAGTTCAGCATTTTTGTACCAGATGTCGATACATTGCCAGATGTTTTATATCCATTACTGAAGAAACTGCTGCATAAAAGCATTGGGGCATAAGGTTTTGCCCCTTTCTTCAAATTATTTTTCGGAATGATTTAAATTTTTTGTTTTTCTGTGAATTTTTTATCTTTAATTGAACAAAGAATGTAGAAAGTAATCCAAAACAGTGGTAGAATATTATTGGAAGCGTTTTATTACATAAATTTGGTCATTGTGTTCTGGAAGTTATATCGAGATAGTGTTCAATCACTTGATGATCAAAGTTGGGGGTAGTGTTCAAAATGTTTCAAAATGATGTGAAACAACCGTTGAGTTGGGAAGAATTTCATGGTCCGAACCTCGGCTATGTGCTCGAGCTCTACGATCAGTATGTCCAGGATCCTACTAGTGTTGATGAAGATCTAAGAGGCATATTTGATGAACTTGGTGCACCACCGAGTGAAATGAAGGAGGAAATTGGGAAAAAAGAAAATAGCGTAGTTACTTCTGAACAAATCCAAAAGATAGCATCAGTCGTTAAACTGGCAGAAGACATCAGAACGTATGGCCATTTAAATGCTTCCGTCAATCCTCTTCGCAAAGAAAAGGAATTACAAGAGCTGTTTCCTTTAAAGGAGTACGGTTTAACAGAAGAAGATGTCAAGAATATTCCGATATCTATTATTAGTCCGGATGCACCAAAACACATTTCAAACGGCATAGAAGCCATTAACCATTTGAGAAATACGTATAAACGTACCATTTCATTTGAGTTTGATCACGTGCATGACTTCGAAGAGCGAAACTGGCTCTCAAAATCAATTGAATCTGGTGAACTATTTAAGAAAAAACCAGCAGATAAATTAGTTTCTGTTTTCAAGAGATTAACAGAAGTTGAGCAGTTCGAGCAGTTTCTTCATAAAACATTTGTTGGGCAAAAGCGCTTCTCTATAGAAGGTTTAGACGCACTTGTCCCAGTACTTGATGAAATTATTTCAGAGTCTGTTACACAAGGGACTTCAAATATTAACATTGGAATGGCACACAGAGGCCGTTTAAATGTATTAGCACATGTGTTAGGAAAGCCATATGAGATCATTTTCTCAGAATTCCAGCATGCGCCAAATAAAGAGCTCGTTCCATCAGAAGGCTCTATTGGCATCAGCTACGGATGGACAGGGGATGTTAAGTACCATCTTGGAGCTGACCGTCAAATCAAAGACGAAGATACAAAGAGTGCGAGAGTTACGCTTGCTAATAACCCAAGTCACTTGGAGTTCATTGATCCAATCATTGAAGGAAGCACGCGTGCCGCTCAGGAATCACGTACTCAAAAAGGCTATCCAGTTCAAGACGTTGAAAAAGCGTTAGCCATCTTAATTCATGGGGATGCAGCATTCCCTGGAGAAGGAATTGTGGCAGAAACATTAAATTTAAGCCAACTTGTAGGCTATCAAGTAGGCGGAACCATCCATATTATTGCCAACAATATGATCGGGTTTACAACAGAAAGCAATGAATCCCGCTCGACGAAATATGCAAGTGACCTTGCAAAAGGATTTGAGATTCCTATTGTTCATGTCAATGCAGATGATCCAGAAGCGTGTTTAGCGGCTGTTCAGCTAGCAGTAGAATACCGCAAACGCTTCAAGAAGGATTTCCTTATTGACTTGATTGGTTACCGCAGATACGGTCATAACGAAATGGATGAGCCTTCTACAACTCAGCCAATGCTGTACGATGCGGTCAGAAAGCACAAAACGGTCAAGAATATCTTTGCAGATAAACTTGTCTCAGAAGGTCTTTTGACAAAAGAGCAGCGTGAAGAAATCGAGCAGGCTGTGACAGCAAAAATAGAAGAAGCTTATAAAAAGGTGCCTTCAAAGAAAGAGCATACGATTCAAGAAATCGAACTGCCGGAGCCTGTATCAAACGGCTTCCCAGCAGTTGATACATCAGTAGAATTTGATGTACTCAGAAAGCTGAATGAAGAATTGATCAGCTGGCCGAATGATTTCCAAGTATTTGGTAAGCTGAAGCGGATCCTTGAAAAACGTGCAAAAGTGTTTACAGATGACCGTAAAGTAGAATGGTCACTTGGGGAAGCACTCGCATTTGCATCTATATTAAAAGACGGTACGCCAATTCGAATGACCGGACAGGATTCAGAGCGTGGTACTTTTGCTCAAAGAAACCTTGTTCTTCACGACAGTCAAACGGGAGATGAATTTATTGCTCTTCATGAACTAAGTGATGCGAATGCATCGTTTACAGTTCATAACAGTCCACTGTCAGAAGGCTCAGTCATCGGGTTTGAATATGGTTATAATGTCTATTCTCCTGAAACGTTAGTGATTTGGGAAGCTCAATTCGGTGACTTCGCAAATGCGGCTCAAGTGTATTTCGATCAATTTATCTCAGCTGGCCGTGCAAAATGGGGACAAAAATCAGGTTTAGTCATGCTGCTGCCGCATGGATATGAAGGACAAGGTCCTGAGCATTCAAGTGGAAGAACAGAACGCTTCCTGCAATCAGCTGCTGAGAATAACTGGACAGTTGCGAACCTGACTAGTGCAGCGCAATATTTCCATATTCTTAGAAGACAGGCGAAAATGCTGCTTCGTGAAGAGATTCGTCCGCTTGTCATTATGACACCGAAGAGTCTGCTTCGTAACCCGAACACATTGTCTGAAGTCCAAGAATTAACAGATGGACAGTTCCGTCCAGTTCTTGAACAGCCGGGTCTTGTACATGATCACGAAAAAGTATCGCGTCTCGTGCTATCTAGCGGGAAGGTATCCATTGATATTAGTGATCGTTTTACTCAAATGGAAGAGCCGAAAGATTGGCTTCACGTTGCAAGAGTGGAACAGCTATATCCGTTCCCAGCCAAAGATATTAAAGAAATTTTAACAAAGCTGACAAACTTAGAAGAAATCGTATGGGTGCAAGAAGAACCGCAAAATATGGGAGCTTGGGGATACATTGAGCCATATTTACGTGAAATTGCGCCTGAAAAAGTAAAAGTACGTTACATCGGCCGAAGAAGACGTTCAAGTACGGCTGAGGGTGATCCAACTGTGCATAAAAAAGAACAAGAACGAATTGTATCTGATAGCTTGACTCGCAAAAACTAAGGGGGAAATGAAAAATGGCGGAAATTAAAGTACCTGAATTAGCGGAATCAATCTCGGAAGGAACGATTGCTCAATGGCTAAAGCAGCCGGGCGATTATGTGGAGCAGGGGGAGTACCTGCTGGAACTTGAAACAGATAAAGTCAATGTCGAACTGACTGCTGAAGAATCTGGTGTATTAAAAGAAGTACTGAAAGATTCTGGTGACACTGTACAAGTTGGAGAGGTCATCGGAACGATTGCAGCAGGTGAAGCTGGCGGAAGCGAGTCCGCAGCTCCAGCACCTGAGCAAGCTTCTGCACCAGCTTCGAAAGAAGAACCGGCAGCTGCTCAAAAAGAAGAAGCAGTGAAAGAAGAGCCGAAAGCTGGTAATGGCAGAACTATCGCTTCTCCTGCAGCTAGAAAATTAGCGAGAGAGAAGGGGTTAGACTTATCTGAGATTCCAACCGTAGATCCGCTGGGCAGGGTACGAAAGCAGGATGTCGCTTCTTATCAAAAGAATGAAGCACCTGCAAGTGCACCGAAAGCCGCGCCAAAAGCAAATGCTGCGGTGCAAACTGAACAACCAGGAAAGCCTATTGAACGTGAAAGAATGTCACGCCGCAGACAAACAATTGCAAAACGTTTAGTTGAAGTTCAACAAACGGCTGCGATGCTGACGACATTTAATGAAGTCGATATGACAGCTGTGATGGATTTAAGAAAGCGTCGTAAAGATGCCTTCCTAGAACAAAATGATGTCAAGCTTGGCTTCATGTCCTTCTTTACAAAAGCAGTTGTAGCAGCACTGAAGAAGTATCCGCTGCTTAACGCAGAAATTCAAGGTGATGAGCTTGTCTTGAAGAAATTCTATGACATCGGCATCGCTGTTGCTGCAAACGAAGGACTTGTCGTACCGGTTGTCCGTGATGCAGACAGATTGTCATTTGCGGGAATTGAAAAAGAAATTGGTCATCTTGCGAAAAAAGCAAGAGATAACAAATTGTCTCTTAATGAGTTACAAGGTGGATCATTCACGATCACAAACGGCGGAACATTTGGTTCTCTGCTATCAACTCCGATTTTAAACAGTCCGCAAGTTGGAATTTTAGGGATGCATAAAATTCAGCTTCGTCCTGTGGCGATTGATGAAGAACGTTTTGAGAACCGTCCGATGATGTATTTAGCTCTTTCTTATGACCACCGTATTGTCGATGGTAAAGAAGCAGTTGGATTCCTCGTTACGATTAAAAATCTGCTTGAAGATCCTGAGCAGCTATTACTTGAAGGTTAATCTTCAATTATAAAAAGCTAGCACCTGTTAAGGTGCTAGCTTTTTTTCTTTTCACTGTCATGTTGTCCTCGTTTTGACCAATACGTCGCAAGCCAGGAACCAGATAAATTATGCCACACACTAAAAATCGCACTTGGTACGGCTGCGAGCGGTGAGAAGTGTGCTGTTGCTAGCGCTGCACCGAGCCCGGAGTTTTGCATGCCTACTTCGATCGAGATCGCTCTACGAGAAGGGATATCCATTCTGCACCACTTTGCGATCAGGTAACCAAATAAGAGACCAAGTCCATTATGTAATATAACAACGGCAAATATCAGCAATCCAGATTGAAGAATCTGCTCTTTATTTGCACTGACAACCGCTGCAATGATCAACACAATTCCAGCAACAGATACAAGCGGCAATGCTTGAACTGCATAGTTTACTTGTTTTTTGAAAAATACCTTAACGATAACACCTAGGATAATAGGAATTAGCACAACTTGGACAATCGACAAAAATAATGCCTCCGGTGATACAGGTAACCATGATCTTGCAAAAATATAGATAAAGAGAGGCGTTAAAAAGGGAGCAAGAAGGGTCGATATAGTTGTGACCGCTACGGATAATGCCATATTGCCTTTTGCCAAGAAGGTCATGACATTGGATGCTGTACCGCCCGGGCAGCAGCCCACAAGAATAACGCCTACAGCAATTTCAGATGGCAGCCGTAATCCGTAAGCTAATAGAAAGGCGATCAGCGGCATGAGTGTGTACTGCGCCAAAACCCCGATTAACACATAGAGAGGTTTACGAAAAAGCTCCTTAAAATCTTCACCAGATAACGTAAGCCCCATCCCAAACATAATGACACCTAATAAAAAAGGGATATACGGTCCAATCTGAGAAAATACGTCAGGAAAAGTAAATCCAAGACATGCAAAGATAATGACCCAGATTGCAAAGGTTCTTCCTGCAAATTGACTAATGGTTAAAAGAATGTTCATTCATTGCTTCATCTCACTTTCCTCACATATCTTTCCTATTTTAAACGAATTTTCTGAAAAAACAACCCATTCTTTATAAAGGTGTTAATAATAAAATTATGTAAACTAAAAATACCCCATATAAGCATTAGCCTATATGGAGCATCGTTTTAAAAAGGGGTCCATCTCACTTGTTGTGCCTGCTTAAGCCTAGCTTCTGGCTCACGCCAGTCGACCACACTCCACCAACGATCTACGTATTTCGCTTTTTCATTCAGATATTGAAGGTAGTAGGCGTGCTCCCATACATCAAGGACTAGAAGGGGGATCACGTCCCATTGTGACAAAAATTGATGGCGTTCTGCTTGTAAAATCTCTAATCGCTGAGATCTAGGCGCCCATACGAGAATGGCCCAGCCAACACCTTCTACTTGTTTGGCCGCTGCTGAAAATTGAGATTTAAATGCATCATAGCTGTCAAACGATTGTTCAATGAGACGAAGCATTTGTCCAGTGGGCTTTCGTTTTCCTGAAGGACTCATGGAAAACCAAAAAATACAATGTAAATAGTGCCCCGCACCATTGAAGGCAAGCTCCCGTTCCCAATGCTTAATCATTTTAAAATCATTGGTTCTTCTTGCATTTTTTAATGCAAGCTCAGCTTGGTTCAAACCATCTACATATGATTGATGATGCTTCTGGTGATGCAAATACATAATTTCTTTTGAAATAAACGGTTCTAGTGCATCATACCGGTAAGGGAGAGGAGGTAACTTGTGACTTCCAGCTGCTACCTCCCGCATGTCTTCTTGTGGGTTCATGTCCTCAGCAATACGTTCTGCCAGTTCGTACCACTCTTGTTCACTGGAATGTTCATCATCCATTGAGAACCATAAATGGTCTACTTTCTGACGGATGTTGTCATCTTGAATCGCGGGTTGAATGGAGCTAAGCCACTCTTTGAGCTGCAAACGGTACTCTTCCTTATTCATTCTTACGCCTCATTTCTTCTAAAAATGTGGAACAAGCCATCATCGGAAAGACAAATGGGTAGCTATGATAAGTGATGTAAAATTGCTTTGGCAGGCCAATGCCTACTGGATAGTGCAAGGCTTCATTCGTGTGCTGATGATGGATCAAAAATGAGATGGCTTTTAAAATCGTTCTGTCATCTGGCTTCTCATATTGTAAAAGTGCCTCTGCTGCCCAAGCCGTCTGAACCACTGTGCCAAACGGAAGGGGGACATACGTTTTTACCTCTGCACTTTTACACGATTCTCCGAAGCTGCCATCTTCTCGTTGAATCTGCTTTAAAAATCGGCATGCTTTTTGAACAGCAGGATGGGTGGAGGGGATGCCGGCAGCTTTTAGACCTGTTAATGCTGCCCACGTTCCATAAATATAGCAAACACCCCATCTGCCAAACCATGATCCATTTTTCTCTTGATGATCTAGGAGCCACTTGACACATTGGTCTTTTTGCCTGTGAATAGGCGGTGACATGTTTTTCTCTTCAAGACCCATGAGATGAAGCACGCGGCCTGTAATATCAGGAGTGGATGGATCAATTGCTGCATCCTCCGCAGATTCAAGCGGCAGATGTCGAAGCAGGAAGTGATCTTGATTTTTTTCAAAAGCAGAAAACCCGCCATCACGGTTTTGCATGGAAAGAAGCCAATTGAATCCTCGATTCCACTGAACTGGTGCGTACGTTCGAGGAATGGCTTTTAAGACAATTTGCGTATCATCACAATCAGGGTTATTCGTATTGATATCTGAAAAACCAAAGCCTCCCGGAGCAGCATGCCGGTTATGAATCGCCCAGTCTGCTTTCTTCATTTGCTGCCGGTTCAGTAAGTATGAGAAAGACTTTGTGATGACTGGGTCTTCTTGTTTTTTGCCAGCTTTTTGAGAAGCATAACTGACAAGTGCTGTATCCCAAACTGTGGATGTGGAATTTTCTGCATACATTCTGCCCTGACAGTTTGTGACTAGCTTTTTCATGCCTTTGACTGCTTTTAAAATGAGATGATGTCCCGGGGAGTATCCAAGGCTCATCAGTGCATAGACCATAAAAATACTTGCACTTAAATAGCTGTACAGTGTGCCATCTTTTTCGAGGCGGTCAAACATATATCGCTTTGCTGCTTCATATCCGAAAAAGTCCAGCCGGCTGTCGAGTGCTGTATACGATCGCATGTAAGTCAGAAAGTGATGAGTGGAACGTTCTTCTCTTGCCATAAACCAGTCAAATGGATTCTTAGACATGTTTGCATCAAGGTGTGCTAGGCTTGGAAATTTCTCATGAGAAGTATATCGTTTGTTGAGTGCAATCATCATTGGCACAAAGTGAATTCTTGCATATGCACTAAGATGATAGAAGTGAAGCGGAAAGTATGTAGGGATGAGTAAAAAGGAAAGTGGTGCATAGAAGTACGGCCAAGGGTGCATGCCGTTGACGGCGAGCATCCACTTTGTCATAAAGTGAACGTTCTTTAATCCGCCATTTGATCGAATATATTGCGCTGCTTTTTCCATATGAGGCTCATCTTGTTGAAACCTGCCTGAAACGAGCATTCCGCAATAGCCCTGCACAGTGGCTGTTACATGTCCCGTTTGATCATGATACAAAGAAAAAGACCCATCCTCATTTTGCTTTTCGCGTATCGCTTCTGCTAATTGATCAACGAAAACCTGATCCGTATCGCCGACAGCCTTTAACAGCATAATCAAAAAAGCATTTGTCATCATTGGACCTTCAAAGCAGAAAACAAAGGCGCCATCTTCTCGTTGTCTTCGCTGCATCTCTATGTGCAATTCTTCGATAAATTCGTTTACTTTTAATTTAAAATCTTGCATATGCGGCCATGCTCCTTTCCTTTCATACTATATTCAGGAGCCGGCCTGTCACATGCAAACACAAAAAAAGCCGATGACAGGGTCACCGGCTCAGCGTGTAGACAAACCCTCGCATTCGGTGTCAGGTCTGCGCGCTGGTGCTCACGAATGTCAATTCGCTCCGCGCCAGTGCTCGTCCTTCCTAGACTGCAAAGGTTTTCTATCACGCTGAAAAGAAGACAAAGTGCTAAAATAAAAATCATTTTAGCACTTTGTCAACGATCTGAGCCGATGACAGGGTCACGGCTTTCTTGACGTTATTAGTCTTGGAGATTAATCCATACACTTTTGACTTCTGTATAGTTGTTAAGGGCATATGATCCCATTTCTCTGCCAAGACCTGATTGCTTATATCCTCCAAACGGGGAGGCGGCATCAAAGACATTATAGCAGTTGACCCAAATCGTTCCTGCTTCAAGACGTGCAGCGATATCATGGGCATGCTTTAAGTTTTCTGTCCAAAGTCCTGCTGCTAATCCATATTCAGACTGGTTGGCACGTTCGACCACTTCATCAATGGAATCGTAAGGAATGGCAGATAAGACAGGTCCAAAGATTTCCTCTTTAGCAATGGTCATTTCATCTTCTACATCTTTAAAAATAGTAGGGGAGACGAAATAGCCAGCCTCATAAGGGCAATCGCCCCCGACAACGGCTGTTGCCCCTTCGGATTTACCTTTTTCAATATAGCCTAACACGCGTTCGTGCTGTTCTTTACTTACAAGAGGTCCAATTTGCGTATCTTGATGAAGACCAGCGCCTTGCTTGAGGGATCCTGCATATTTGGCCATTTGATCGACCACTTCATCATATTGGCTCCGATGAACAAAGACTCTGGAACCCGCGCAGCATACTTGGCCTTGGTTAAACATGACGCCATTTAAAGCACCTGGAATGGCTTTCTTTAAATCGGCATCAGGTAAAATAATATTCGGTGATTTTCCGCCAAGCTCTAATGTGACCCTCTTAATGGTTTGAGCCGCTTTCTCCATAATTAATTTCCCAACACTTGTTGACCCTGTGAAGGCCAGCTTGTTCACGTCAGGATGATCAGTTAAGGCTTCTCCGGCTGTTTCGCCAAATCCAGGAACGATGTTAATCACGCCTTCTGGGAAGCCGGCTTTGTCCACTAATTCTGCTAAGTAAAGAGCAGAGAGTGGAGTTTGTTCGGCTGGCTTTAAAACGATGGTGCACCCTGTTGCAAGTGCGGCGCCCATTTTCCACATAGCCATGAGCAGAGGGAAGTTCCATGGGATGATTTGTCCTACAACACCAACCGGCTCATGGCGGGTATAATTAAAATATCCTTGACTGACAGGAAGGGTTTGTCCATTCATTTTTGTCGTCCAGCCCGCATAATAACGCATGTGCTCAATGGCGAGGGGGATATCTGCATTTGTTGTTTCATTAATTGGTTTTCCGTTATCTAAAGTTTCTAGCTGTGCAAGCTCTTCCTGATTTTCTTCCATTAAATCAGCAAGCTTGAACATGAGGCGGGCGCGTTCAGCGGCAGACATGGAGCGCCAAGGACCATGAAAGGCTTTTTTTGCAGCTTTTACTGCCTCATCAATATCTTTTGCACCTGCTTCATAAACATCAATAAGGGTTTCGCCTGTGGCTGGGTTAGGAGTAGCAAAGGTTTTGTTATCGTGACTTGTGACAAACTGACCATTAATGTAGAGTTTTTTCGTCCCTTGGAGAAAAGATTCAAGTTTTGAACTAATTTGAAGTGTTGTAGAGCTCATAAATAAACAAACCTCCTTAAAGATATGGATTGTTTTCTGCGAGTTCTAGGTGGGAAAAGCGGACATGCAACGAAACTTTATACGCACAAAGATGTAAACGTATACAATAATCATATTACACGACATGTTTGAAAGCAATCCATAACACTCATTGCATTTCGCGAAAATTTGGCTACAATAAATGTATAGATGAAAAAAGGAGTTTTTAAATCATGATCCATCAAAACTGGCAAACGGCTCAAACGTTAAAACAAGTAAAATGTGTACATACAAACGCGAAAAAATATATGGTCGACCGGGCATTAACGGTTGGAAACACATATGAAGTGAAAAATGAAACAGAGGAATTCCTGTTTGTCGTTGACAATACAGGTAAAGTAGGCGGGTATTACAAGGAGTATTTCGAAGATATTTCAGCTGAATGATTTTGAGGACCATCACTCATACTAAGAAAAACAGTAAAGGGTGATGATGATGAAAAAGCAGCAAAATGACGAGCAGAAAAGTCAACATGCTTGGCATGAACATGAGGACGCTGATATGGCAATTACGCTTGAACAGATTTCCGACGTGTATGCTGAGGGAACGATTGATACACCAAAAGATGAATAGTCATTTAAAAACAGTGATTTGCATAATCACTGTTTTTTTATTGGAATGAAGCAGCATTTTTTCTCGAAAAGAACTGAAACTTTTTTCCTGCTTTAACAGTCTAAATAAGTAGAGGAAAGAGCATCGGATCAAAAAGAAAAAGTTAAATGAAATTTAATCTATTCGTAATGGAATAACGACCATTTATAGCGTATTCTATAAGTGAGAATAAAACGTACCCACAGAGCCGTGTGGCCGTTTTGTCATAAAGGAATTTGATGCAGGAAGAGGGGGTTTACGTGGGTATTTTTTCTGTCAGTAAACAAAATGATAAGAAATTCGAATCCTTATTGATTGAAGGGGAAAGAATTGAGGCTGTTTACAGACTGCGTCACGACCAAATTTGCTTTACCAATAAAAGACTGATCTTTGGCGATAACCGCGTATTTTCTAAGAAGAAAGTCAGGGTCTCCTTGCCGTATCGATCAATTGAAAGTTTTGCCATACAAGAAGCTGGCGTGTTTGATCAGGACACAGGTATGCTGCTTGTCACAAGCTCAAAAGTATTTGAACTCGACTTTTCCAAAGAGACGGATTTGAGTGATGTGCAAGCCATTTTGACAAAACATCTTTGCTGATCAATCTTGCGATTACATAGATCATATGCACTTTTCTCATTCTTCGTTCTTATTTTTATAGATCGCACATTGCTAAGTCCTTCCCATCTGATGGGAAGGGCTTTTTTCTGCTTAAGTGTTTGAATGATAGCAAAAAAGGATAAAGATGAAACAGATACAGAAAGGAGAATGAACAATGAAAGTGTTAGTTGCAGGAGCAAATGGACATACAGGCAGACTTGTCGTTCGTTATTTAAAAGAAAAAGGACATGAGCCGCTTGCTCTCATTCGAGATGAAAAACAAGCTGATGCACTAAAAGAACTTGGTGCAGCACCTGTCATCGGTGATCTTGAAAAAGATGTGACAGATGCTGTGAAACAAGCAGACGCTGTCATCTTTGCAGCTGGTTCAGGCTCAAAAACAGGTGCAGATAAGACCATTGCGGTCGATCAAGAAGGGGCAAAACGCCTCGTTGATACAGCGAAAAAAGAAAACATACAGCATTTTGTTATGCTTAGTGCTTATAATGCAGATGATCCGAATCAAGGAAAAGGGCAAGGAAGTATGGAAACTTATTATGAAGCAAAAAGAAAAGCTGATGAGCACTTAAAACAGTCTGGTCTTTCCTATACGATTGTCCGCCCAGGTGCCCTACTGCATGAGGAGAAGACAGGAAAGATTGAAGCTGCCGAACATATTCCAGATGATCAAAACATCGAGATTTCAAGAGAGGACGTAGCCATTGTTCTAGTGGAGAGCTTAACAGAATCCAATGTGAAAAATAAGTCCTTTGACTTGATGAAAGGCGATAAACCAATCGAAGAAGCACTTCGCCATCTATAAGAAAAGAAAGCTGCTGCCAAAGAGGCGGCGGCTTTTTTGATGTTTTCTTTTTCCTTTCAGCGGGAAGGTAATGAGAAAGGAGTGATTGACCGTGGGCTTAACGAAAGAACAACAAGCTGATTTATACGAAAGATTGATTCAATTAAAAGAAGATGTGAAGGGATCAAAAAAGAAAGAAGAATCGATGCTCGTTGAATCGAGTGAGATTTCAAATGGTGTTGGGAATCATATCGCTGATCATGGGAGCATCTATTTAGACCGCATGACAGAACAAACGCTGGATCAGGTCGATGATCAGCTTGAAGGTGAAATCGATGCAGCACTGAAACGAATGGAAGACGGAACATATGGGATATGTGAGAAAACGGGAAAAGAGATTCCATACGAGCGTTTAAAAGCAGTTCCATATACACGTTATTCAATAGATGCAAAGAAAAGTGAAGAAACCACTCAAGATCCAAACGAATTTGACCGTTCATTCTCCGATCAAATGCGCGATTTAACAAATAGAGAAACAATGGATCAGATGCATTCAGATACGTATGAAAGATTAGAGGAAGAGCAAGATGCTGATGTAGATGAGGAAAAATAGGATCATAAGCGAAGGTTAAATTTTTTCAGAATAATTTTTTCTTATGTACACATGAACAAATAACTTGTATACATGAGTATTTTATAGAAAAAAGATCTCTTGAAATTTAATAAACTTTCGTGTAATATAGTTTAAAGGCTGCGATGCGCGTAATGTTAATTAAGTTTTAACCTTTAAGCTGTAATAGGGAGTTTTATATTGAAGCCGGAATGTCATGCCTCCTTAGCGAGGAAGACAGGAACGTTTCTGCAAACACCCACTTTGAGGAGTGGTGGTTTAAAACTTTCTTACTTAGATTACGGCATCCGCAGCTTTTCCTAGGATGATTCAAGCCATTTTCCATTTTGGAAAATGGCTTTTTATTTTGTGAAAAAACGAAATTGCACAGTCAGCCGGAAGAGGCATGAATGTATGTTAAAATAGACAAAACAAAAGACGGAGAGGGAATTGGATGTTAGAACAAGCAGAAGCACTCCTGAAACAATACTTTGGCTTTGACGCCTTTAGGCAGGGACAGAAGCAAGCCATTGAATCGATTGTAAACAAACAGAAGGATACCGTCTGTATTATGCCGACAGGCGGGGGGAAATCGGTTTGCTACCAGATTCCTGCCCTGATGATGGAAGGAACAACGATCGTTGTATCCCCGCTAATTTCTTTAATGAAAGATCAAGTCGATGCACTAAATGAGATGGGCATACGATCGTCCTTTTTAAACAGCACACTTTCCGCAGCTAAAATGAATAAAAGGCTGAAAAAATGTGAAGATGGGGAATATCAGCTGCTTTATATCACACCTGAACGTTTACAAAATGAACGTTTTTTTCAGCTGCTTGATCGGTTAACGATCCCTTTAATTGCAATTGATGAAGCACACTGTATATCTGAGTGGGGGCATGATTTTAGGCCGAGCTACCGCTTTATTCAAGAATGCTTAAATCGGCTGACAAAAAGGCCAGTGATTGTCGCATTAACGGCTACAGCCACGAAAAAGGTTCACCGAGATATATGTGAACAGCTTGGCATGAACGAAGAAGAAACCATTTTTACTGGTTTTGCTAGAGAAAATTTATCTTTTCAGGTGGTCAAAGGAGAAAATAGTGACCGCTTTATCACACATTATATGAAGAAAAATAAGCTTGAGTCCGGCATTATCTATACTGCTACAAGAAAAGAAGCCGAAAATATTTACAATCGGCTAAAGAAACAAAAGATCAAAGCGGGCATTTATCATGGCGGGTTAGATGATGATGTGAGAGAAGAGCAGCAAAACCTGTTTTTAAATGATGACATCCAGGTTATGGTGGCTACATCTGCATTTGGCATGGGAATTAATAAGTCAAATGTCCGTTTTGTGATACATCATCAAATTCCAAGGGATATTGAAAGCTACTATCAAGAGGCTGGACGCGCCGGCAGAGACGGGCTCCAAAGTGAATGCATTTTACTGTTTTCGCCGCAGGGCGTACGAATGCAGCGATTCCTCATTGAACAGTCAACAGAAGATGAAGTGCGCTTTCAGCATGAGCTGCTTAAACTTAGACAAATGGTCGATTACTGTCACACTGAGCAATGTCTGCAGCAATTTGTGATGGACTACTTTGATCAATCAGCAAGTGCCCCTTGCCAAAAATGCAGTAATTGCCTTGATGAAAGAGAGCGTGAAGAGGTCACTCGAGAAGCGCAAATGGTTTTATCGTGTACGGTTAGAATGAACGAGCGCTTTGGAAAAATGATGATTGCTCAAGTACTGGCAGGCTCTAAAAATAAAAAAGTGCTTGACCTCGGTTTCGACCGTCTTCCTACATACGCTTTAATGAAGCAGCAATCCGCCCAGCAAATCAGTGATTTCATCGAATTTTTAATTACCGAAGAGTATTTGCACATGTCTGAAGGAGCTTATCCAACATTAAAAGTGACACATAAAGGAAAGAAAGTGTTAGTCGGGCAAGAGGCTGTGTATAAAAAGCAGGCAGTTAAAAGAGAGGCGATTCAAGAAAACGATGCATTATTTGAGCAGCTGAGAGCGGTGAGAATGAAGCTGGCAAGAGAGCAGGGCGTTCCGCCATTTGTTGTATTTTCTGATCAAACCTTGAAGGAAATGTCAGCCGTTCAGCCTAAAACAGAAGAAGAACTTCTCCATATTAAGGGAATAGGCGCTCAAAAAAGAGAGAAATACGGGGATGTTTTTTTAGAAGAAATCCGTTTATTTATAGAAAAAGAGAAAAATAAAAAGGTTGAAGAAGAAAAATAAATTTTTTTCGCTGCGTTTGGACACGTTTTCAACAGGAGGTTTCTGATCCTTTCAAAACCTTGATATGGCGGGTAATCGAGCTGTTTTGTGGTCTGATTTACCAATGGAGAGAGATGTTTCATGTAAAGGAACTGTAATCTAAAACATATCGTTTTGTTATTGAATTGACATTTACATATGTTACGATAGCACTCGTTAGCCGCCATAAAAAGCTAACAAGGGAGGATTTACTTTATGAAGAAGACTATTATGTCCTTGGTTGCTGTTGCAGCAATCTCTACAACAGCATTTGGAGCACAGCAAGCTTCTGCAAAGGAAATCACTGTGAAGAAAGGTGATACACTTTGGGGAATCTCTCAAAAAAATGATGTGTCTCTAAAGGACCTAAAGGGTTGGAACAATTTATCTACAGACATGATTTATGTAGGTGATAAATTGACAATCTCTTCAAAAGAGAAAACTCAGGAGCAGTATAAAGTCCAGAAGGGGGACAGCCTCTGGAAAATCGCTCAAAAATTCAATGTGTCAATTAGCGATATTAAGTCTTGGAATAACTTAAACTCAGATATAATTATGATTGGTTCAACACTAAGTGTTGCTGGTCAAAGCTCAGCTCCGGTAAGCTCAGAGCCTGTACAAAAACAGGAGCCTGTCCAAAAAGAGCAAACAACACAAAAAGCTGCTCCTAAACAGGAAGCACCGAAAAAAGCTGCTCCTAAACAGGAAACAGCTAAAGCAGAATCATCTTCTGCTAGTCAAAGTGTACAAAAAGAAATGACTGTAACGGCTACGGCTTATACAGCAAATGATGGTGGCATCTCAGGTATCACTGCAACAGGGGTAAACTTAAACAAAAACCCAAATGCGAAAGTGATTGCAGTAGATCCTAATGTCATTCCATTAGGAAGTAAGGTTTATGTTGAAGGCTACGGTGAAGCCATCGCAGCAGATACTGGCGGCGCAATTAAAGGTAACAAAATTGATGTTCATGTACCAAGCAAATCCCAAGCAAAAAATTGGGGCGTAAAATCAGTCAAAGTGAAAGTACTTAACTAGTAACTTATTGTTTTTTGGAAAGAAAGCATCAGGTGGCGGCCTGATGCTTTTATTGTACCCTTTTTTTGGTCAAAAAAACACACATTTTTCAGAAAAATTTGCATTTTCGACAAAAAACAGCGTATATTCCATCATACACGCTGTTTTTTTGTCGTTAGCTGTCCACCCAATAAATTTCTCCGCTTTGTTCTTTCCAATTGATTTGGACATCAAATTGGTGCTTTTCATAAAAGTGAATCAATCGGTCCACGTGATTCCAATCTCTTTTGACGAGGTCACCTGTGATGACGGGGATGTTCTGCTCTCTTGCGATTTCTTTTAAATGCTTCATACAGATTGAACCGTATCCATTATCGGGAGGTCCTTTAATATCGGCAATATGAATCTTTCCTTCTTCAGGATATTCAGCAATTAAGGAAAAATCAGATTGTCCGCGAAAAGCTTTTTCACAATCGGTCAGCATGATTTTACATGTATCAGCATTTTCAATAGCAGAAACAATCATCCATTCATCTTCTTTCGCCTGATCAATGCCAATGATCTTTGCCTTTTTCGAAATATCTTTCATATTTTCTTGCATTCGATACATTTGGAACTGCAATTGCTGTAATTCTTGCTCTAACGCCTTCACATCTTTGGGTGTTTCCTGTAAGATTGACAAGTCCATTACTCCTTTCATATAAGAAATGATAAAAATCACATAAATTCCAATTTTAAAGGAAGTGGATGAATCTTTCAACCCGTTAGAACGCCAGTAATCGGCAAGTTTGTCTAAAATTCGACGAAGACAGCGAATTCATTGACTTTATAGAGAAAGTTAAATAACATACTCTTAGTCGGAACTAATAAAGAGAGGTTTTCAAACATGAACGAACAGAATCAAAAACCGAAAAATTTCACCGGCATTGTTGTCATTTTAACAATTGCCATAAACGGATTAATCGCTTTATTATTTTTAATGCCAAAAACAGATAAATTTAGTCATCTGGATATTACATTTCTGCCGTTACTGAATGCCGTGATGAACAGCTTTACGTTTATCTTCTTACTTTCAGCACTCATTATGATTAAACAAAAGAACATTAAAGCACATAGACGATTTATTTTTGCTGCATTTTCAACAACACTTGTCTTTTTAATTTCCTATGTGACATATCATTCAATGGCAGCTGATACACACTTCGGAGGAGAAGGGATCATCCGTCCGATTTACTTCTTTATTTTGATTACACATATTGTGCTCTCAGCTATTATTGTACCGCTTGCACTGATTACACTATTTAGAGGCGCACAGATGCAGGTCGAGCGTCACCGTAAAATTGCCCGCTGGACGATGCCGCTTTGGCTCTATGTTAGTCTCACTGGCGTCATTGTCTATATCATGATTTCTCCATATTACAGCTAACGTATGTCCAACTGGACATACGTTCTTTTATTTACAAGATGAAGTGCTTTGGATAGAATGGAAATTGGATATCCGACTAGCACGGTATCTTCCCATCTATAGATTCACATCATTTCTGGCCGTTTGCTCGTTTGGAGATCAACAATTGGACGAAACGGGGGTTATATGATGACTGAACAATTGCAGTATAAACCG
The DNA here is from genome assembly GCF_038593315.1 of Bacillus sp. FSL P2-0069. Lineage (NCBI taxonomy): Bacteria > Bacillati > Bacillota > Bacilli > Caryophanales > Bacillaceae > Bacillus > Bacillus sp. FSL P2-0069. The sequence continues at coordinate 1,891,044 of NZ_CP151984.1, read as the reverse complement.
GGGCTTGAAGACATTGTGGCAAGCGAAACGTCCATATCATACTTAGATGTGGAGCAAGAGGAAATTGTGATTCGCGGGTACGACCTCATTGAGCTGGCACAAAACAAGACATATTTAGAAACAGCCTATCTGCTTATTTATGGAAGATTACCAGATCAGATGGAATATCACCAATTTCAGCAAGATATATCCTCACAAACGAACTTACATCCAACCATTCAAACCATATTAACGAATCTTCCAAAAACCACTCACCCTATGGATGCGATGAGAACGTGTTTATCTGCTCTTGCAGGGTATGATGACGCATTACATGATCGATCTGAAGCGTGCCAAGAAAGGCGTGCAGTTCGATTACTAGGACAGCTGCCGGCCATTGTTGCTGGAAGCTATTATATTCTCACAAAAGACGCCGCTATTTCTCCAGATCAGACCAAACCCTACACTGAAAACTTTTTATCCATGCTAACTGGACGCACCCCGACACAAGACGAAATTACCGCTTTTGACCAAACACTCACATTATATAGCGAACATGAGCTGCCGAATTCAACGTTTGCGGCTAGAGTGATTGCATCTACGCATTCTGACATGTACGGTGCTTTTACTGGAGCGATCTCTTCATTAAAAGGTGACCTCCACGGAGGAGCAAATGAAGCTGTCATGCACATGCTTCTTGAAGGAAAAACAACAGAAGGATTTCTTGCGCTCATTGAACGAAAATTAGCCGCAAAAGAAAAAATGATGGGCTTTGGCCACAGAGTATACATGAGAAAAATGGACCCGCGAGCCGCTCTTTTAAAACGTTCATTGAAAACGCTTACTGAATCAAAGGGAGATACAACGCTATATGACATGTGTGTAGCAGGAGAGGCATACATGAAAGAGCAGAAAAACCTTTATCCAAATCTTGATTATTATGCTGCACCGATTTATTACGTGCTCGGAATTCCTATATCACTTTATACACCTATTTTCTTTGCTGCAAGAGCTAGCGGATTAGCCGCACATGTTATTGAACAGCATTTGCATAATCGCATTTTTAGACCGAGAGTCCGGTATTTAGGGCCAAGAGGATTAAAGGTTTCAAATGATGGAAAAACGGGGGAATGAACATGAACAAAACAGCAGTCGCCAATCAAACAGATCAGCTATTAGAAGAAATCGCTGCCTATGCAGTAGACGGAGAAATTACAAGCAAAGAGGCCATTGAAACCGCGCGGTATGTGCTCATAGACACGCTCGGTTGCGGAATGCTGGCTCTTAATTTTCCAGAATGTACGAAGCACCTTGGACCTATCGTACCTGGAACAGTCGTACCTAACGGAGCAAGAGTTCCAGGCACTTCGTTTGTGCTAGATCCTGTTCAAGCGGCTTTTGATATCGGCTGTATGATCCGCTGGTTAGATTATAATGACACGTGGCTTGCACAGGAGTGGGGGCATCCTTCAGATAACTTAGGCGGAATATTAGCTGTAAGTGATTATATCAGCAGAACTCGCCTTGCAAACGGAGAAGAGCCGCTAACGATGAATGATGTACTGCATGCAATCGTCAAGGCACATGAAATTCAAGGTGTCCTTGCTTTAGAAAATTGTCTAAATCGAAATGGATTGGACCATGTGTTATTTGTCAAAGTGGCAACAAGTGCAGTTGTGTGTGCAATGCTTGGCGGAACAAAGGAAGAGGTCCAGCATGTTTTATCACAAGCGTTTGTTGATAATTCCCCGCTTAGGACGTATCGCCATGCTCCAAACACAGGATCGAGGAAATCATGGGCAGCGGGGGATGCAACAAGCCGCGGAGTGAGGCTGGCAATGATGACACGTAAAGGGGAAATGGGTTATCAAACGCCTCTCAGTGCAGAGAAGTGGGGCTTTGAAGATGTTCTTATGAAAGGAAAACCACTTACGCTCGCCCAGCCCCTTGGATCATACGTCATAGAAAATGTTCTTTTCAAAATTGCTTATCCTGCTGAGTTTCATGCACAGACAGCTGCAGAGGCGGCTGTGATGCTGCATGACGCTGTAAAAGATCGTTTAGATGAAATTGACCGGGTAGAGATTACGACACATGAGTCAGCGATTCGGATTATTGATAAGAAAGGTCCGCTTTATAATCCGGCAGACCGTGATCATTGCTTGCAGTATATTACAGCTATTGGACTGATCTATGGTGAACTAACAGCTGACCATTATGAAGAAGAAACAGCGCAAAATCCAGCCATTGATCGTCTTCGTGACCGAATGATTGTGAAAGAGGATAAACGTTACACAGAGGATTATTTAGATCCGAAAAAGAGATCGATTGCCAACTGTGTACAAATTTTCTTTAAAGACGGGACGATGACAGACCGAATTGAAATTGAATACCCGCTCGGTCACCGCAGAAGAAGACAGGAAGGCATTCCGCTGCTTGAAAAGAAATGGGTCTATCATTTAAAGACAAGATTTCCACAAAAGCAAGTGGATCAAATTGTGTCACTCTGCCAAAATCCAAATCAATTAAAAACAACAACAGTACCAGCATTTATGGACTTATTCGTCATATAAGGGGGAGCTAGCGTGTGGATCGTGAATGAAGAAAGAAGTCAGGCTGATTTAGCCGCAGCCTTTAAAGAACAAATGAACAAATCAGCTTTATTTCAAATTCCAGGCGTTCACGATGGAATGTCTGCGCTCTATGCGAAAAAAATGGGCTTTCAAGGACTCTATTTATCAGGTGCCGCTTTTTGTGCCAGCAAAGGACTGCCAGACCTCGGCATGATCCATTCAACAGAAATGGCTGAAAAAGCGAAGGAGATTATTCGAGCTTCCCAGCTGCCGCTTTTGGTCGATATGGACACAGGTTATGGCGGTGTTTTAAATGCAGCAAGAGCGGCAAAAGAAATGGTTGAGAGCAAAGTGGCAGCTGTTCAAATTGAAGATCAGCAAATGCCGAAAAAATGCGGGCATTTAAACGGGAAATCACTCGTTCCAGTAGAAGAAATGGTCGCAAAAATCAAAGCCATCAAACAAGCGGCACCAACGCTTTTGGTGATTGCAAGAACCGATGCAAAGTCCGTAAATGGAATGGAGGATGTCATCCGCCGGGCCAATCTTTACGTAGAAGCAGGAGCTGATGCTATTTTTCCTGAGGCACTCATCACAGCAGAGGACTTCACGCATGCGTCAAACCATATTAAAGGTCCGCTCCTTGCAAACATGACGGAGTTTGGCAAGACGCCTTATTATCATGCAGACGAATTTTCTATATTTGGCTTTCAAATGGTCATTTACCCTGTGTCATCACTTAGAGTTGCTGCAAAAGCGTATGAGCGTTTATTTACAGAAATCATGGAAAAGGGAACGCAGCAGGGGATACTTGGGGATATGCAAACGAGAAAAGAGCTGTATGAAACGATTCATTATGATGAATATGAGGAAATGGACCAGCATTTAGCAAAAACGATCCTCCCGGAAATTGGGAAAGAACAGCGATAAAATGAAAAGCACTTCCTTTACGGAAGTGCTTCAGCGTGTAGACAAACCCTCGCATTCTTTGTCAGTCCTGCGCGCTGGTGCTCACGAATGTCAAATTCGCTCCGCGCCAGTGCTCGTCCTTCCTAGACTGCAAAGGTTTTCTATCACGCTGAAAAAAGACAAAGTGCTAAAATAAAGATTATTTTAGCACTTTGACAACAATCTGAAACACTTCCTTGACGGAAGTGCTTTTTTACGATGATGGTGTGGATGAAGAAGCCAATTTCATCTTTTCTTCAACTGTTTTCGTTTTTTCTTTTACTTTTTCAGCGTAAGTGAAGTCGCCGTAGCAATACGGATAGCGGAAGTTATCTTTGTTGCCGCCGCACGTATAGACCTTGGGGTTTCGTTTCACTTGCTTTTTGGAGTATTGCTTTGCCAGTTTCTCGGAATGTTTTCCCCCGTTTTTTGCAACAAAATCAATATAGCCGATTCCCATGTTATAGCTTTGAATAATGGTTTCCAAATCAACGCCTTTTTTCTTCCCATGCTTGTACATAGTCGAAAAATGATGGACTCCTTGTTTAATGCTTTTCTGAGGGTCATTGATTTCATTTCGTTTCAAACCAAGAGATTCAGAGGCCTGCATTGGATCTCCGCCTCTGCCTTTTGATTCTTGATACATCATACCGAGGATTAACCCGGTATACTGATCTAAATCTTGATCTCTTAACTCTGTTTCTACAAGCGGTTTGTAATCATCCAATCTCGACAAAACAATTGATTCCGTATCAATCGGCAGCTTTTTTAACTCCTTTTGATTAAACGAGATGGCAATGGCTGCTAATACGAAAACAAAGAGAAAAATCGTGAAACAGCCTGAAATGGCAAAACATCCTGTTTTTTTCTTTTTCAAGGTCAGTTCACCCCTGTTTTGCCCCGCTTTTAAAAGGGAAGTACAGCCTTTTTATTATGCCATATCCTGTGCAGGATACCAAGTGAAAACCTTATAATCAATCATATCCAAACGTAAATTCAGGTCGTGTTTTCAGCCTGAAGCAGAAATAAACAAAACCGATAATCAGCCACATCATGCCAATGATTAATGCATTTGTGCTGATGCTCGTTAACAGCCAAAGACAAAACGCCGTCCCGCATAGAGGGATCACTGCATATCTCAATGTATTCAGCACACCTCTTTGTTTTTGTCTGACGAAAAAGTACGCAAAAACAGACAAATTCACAAAGGTAAATCCAATTAACGCGCCGAAGCTGATAAAGGAATAAATGACTTCAAGTTCGCCAACGACTGCGGTTAAGGAGAAAGCTCCGATTAATAAAATATTAAAAACAGGGGTTTTTAATCTCGGATGAATATACCCGAAGAAACGCTTCGGTAACGATTGATCTCTTCCCATTGCATATAAAAGCCTTGCTGCACTCGCATGTGACGATAAGGAGGAAGAAATGACAGCCACCATTGTGCCGGCTAAAAAGAACGAGTGGAGAAATGCGCCGCCCACAAATTCTGCAATTTCAAGTGAGGCTGCATCAGGATGCTTGAACTGCTGAAAATTTGGAAACACCTGCTGCAAAAAATAAGACGTCAAAGTAAACAGTACGCCTCCAATCGCAACTGTTAAGAAAATGGCAAGCGGAATCGTCTTTTTTGGTTTAATGGTTTCCTCAGACATAGTGGAAATGGCATCAAATCCTAGAAAGGAGAAACATAAAATGGTCGCTCCTGAAAAAATAAGCGCTGGATCTAAGCTCGCTGAATAAAAAGGCCGGGCTGACAATAACTGTCCACTGCCAGCGTTTTGCGTGAGCCCATAAATAACAAACCCAACAAAGGTGACGGCGACAATGACCTGAAATGTCACAAACAGCGCCGTAATGTTGGCTGTAAGCCGTATACCGATGACATTGACAGTCGTTATGGCGATAGCAAGTATGATGATCCAAATGTAATGAGGTACATCAGGAAAGGCTGCGGTTAAATAAGCACTTCCGATCGCAAAATTCACCATAGGCAGAAATAAATAATCCAGTAAGAGTGTCCAGCCCACAAGGAAGCCGACATGAGGATGAATACTTTTTTGCGCATATGTATAAGCAGATCCTGCTTTTGGAAAAGCCTTCACCATATTCCCATAGCTAAGCGCTGTCAATAGTAATGCCAGCAACGTAAATATATAAGCTGCAGCGACGTGTCCTTTCGTCAGCTGAGCAACAATGCCGTATGAATCAAATACGACAAGTGGATCCATATAAGCAAGCCCGATCACAACAAGTGGAAAGACAGTCAGGCTGCGTTTTAGTCTTGGCTCTTCAGTCAATTTGCCTATCAGCTCCTCTAAAAATGAATAAATAATGCTCATTTTAAAAAGAATGCTACCAAGTGTCAATGCTATTTGAATAAATCTTTTGTTTAAAGTGTGCCCGCTTTGCACGCCGGACGTTTTAGTATATGATGATACATAGAATAAGTCGTGATTTGACTAACAAGAAAGGTGAAGCGAAATGAAGGAAGAACTGAATACAAATCAAGAACAGGAACGGATGGAGCTGGATGAAGAAAGTTTATTTCTTGTCTCCCAAACGTTTAAAGCCTTATCTGATCCGACACGTATTCGTATTCTGCACCTCTTGTCTCAAGGTGAATACTCGGTAAATGATATCGCAGAAACGCTGAATCTCATGCAATCAACAGTTTCTCATCAGCTGCGCTTTTTAAAAAACCTTCGTCTCGTGAAATCTAGACGAGCAGGGACATCGATCTTTTACAGTCCTGAAGATCAGCATGTGATGGAAGTACTTGAACAAATGATTCATCATGCACAGCATGACTAATAAAAACCTTCCTATATGAGTAGGAAGGTTTTTACGCATGATGCATACGTGTTGATCGTTTACCTGCTTTCATCATTTGATAAGAAAAAACGACATAGTAAGCAGCTAACAGAAAAAAGCTGAGCATGGTCATGGCATCATCACTCACAATATGCTGATACAGTTCAACGACACCAATCTTTGTGAGCGAATGGTTCGTCAGCTCACCCAGCTTAAAACTAAGTCGAGATAAAAATAAACATAAAATGAAGCTTTCAATCCATTTACTCGTTTTCACGTAAAGACGGCCATTTTCTTCTTTCATGCGGATCGTCTCATAGGCATGAACGGCCAGACTGCTTCCAAAGAGCATACCAATAGCGGCATAGATGAAAATGCTGTGATTTTGCCAGCCTTCTAATAAGAGAATAAGGGCAGTGAGTCCAAATACATACATTCTCATCAAAAGACTGATCGGGCGCACAAGCTGATAGCGTCTCATTCGATTCATTCGAAAGATGATGCAGATTAGCATAATGCTCCCAATTATGAATAACTGCCACACGTGATGTGTCATGATGCAACCTCCTCCTGCATGTGCAGGGATGTAAACGAATGCTGGCTGTTCCTTATCTTTACCATTCTTTCATTTTTTATCAAATCAAAACCTACATTTATGAAAAAGAGGAAAAGGCATGAAAATCGATCGTATTTTGTCTATTGTGATGCTGCTCATTAGCAAAAAGCAAATACAAGCGAAAGACCTAGCTGAACTTCACGAAGTGAGCGTAAGGACGATTTATCGCGATATTGAGACCATCAATCAAGCCGGGATTCCTATTGTGACAACACAAGGAGCAGGCGGAGGCATTTCGCTTGTTGACGACTATCGTTTAGAGAAAAAATTATTTACCGATGATGACATTGAGCTTATTTTAACTGCCCTTGAAAGCATGACGAGTGCATACTCCTTTAAAGAAAGTGAACATGTACTGAAAAAAATCAAATCTCTCATTCCTCCACAAAGTGATGAAAGCGAGAAACAGCACCATGTCTTTATTGATTTAAGCTCATGGGGGAAAGACAGCCAGGCAGAAAAGAAGCTTCAACTGATCCATTCAGCTGCTTCCGCGCATCAATTCATTCAATTCACTTATCGCAACGCAAAAGGTGAAACACTTCCACGTAAAGTGGAGCCTTATACGCTTGTCTTAAAAGGAAGGCATTGGTACTTGTATGCGTTTTGTTGTGTGAAACATGATTTTCGTCTATTCAAGCTGACCAGAATGACAGACCTCATCACCATTTCAGCATATTTCAGGCCGAAAAGAATCAAAAATGAAGAGAAGCCTTGGAATGACTCTTGGCATGAAGAACCTTCAGTCACAACCCTCACGCTCAGGTTAACGGAAGCATCAGTTGGCAAAGTGAAGGAATGGGTGGATGAGAACGAATTGATCATATGTTCAGACGGGACCTATCTGGCAGCATTGACTGTGCCGCAAGATGATTGGCTGCACAGTTTCCTATTCCATTTAGGACCGGACGTCGACATTGTTTCACCTCAGCACATCAAGGAAGCATTTGATCTCCAATTAAAACAATTTATGAAGCGATTAGAAACTTGACACACTGTTGTCAGGTTTCTTTTTATATGATGGGAGAAAAGGAGATGAGAATGTATGTACGATATCGTCGCATTAGAGAAACAATGGGTCAAAGGGTTGTCTGTTCGAACAACAAATGAAATAGAGAAAACAAAAGAGCGGAAGATTGCACCGCTTTGGCAGGATTTTTTTGCGCAGCAGCTACATGGGGGGCAAGCTCCAGTCATAGGGCTCTATTCAGATTATGAAAAAGATGAACATGGTTCTTATTTATTTACAGCTGGGCAATTCGCGGATCAGCAGATCGAACATGTAAAAGAGATTCCTGCGTCCACCTATGCAAGATTTCAAACGAGAAAAGGACCGATTGAAGAGGTCGTGCTTGAAACATGGCACAAGATTTGGACGTGGGATCAGCGTCAATACCGCACTTATACAGGTGATTTTGAATGGTATGATGAAAGATCTATTGATCCAAAAGAAGCGCAAATTGATATTTATATTGCGGTTGATGAAAAAATGATTGCTAAAACTAATACCATTAGTTAATATAAAACTAACGATATTAGTTTTAGGAGGACAATCATGAGATTAACAACTTTTGACCGTCTGCACCAGCTTACATTGATGCCGCGATTATTTCCGGTAAATTGCTATGTCTTTGAGGAAGAGGAAGGACTCATCTTAATTGATGCTGCTTTAAAAATGGCGGCGAACTCGATCATCGAATTTGCCCGTAAAAAGAACAAACCAATTCATAAGATTATTCTCACTCATAGCCATATGGATCATATCGGCGCATTAGATGAGGTGAAGAAGGCTTTTCCAGAGGCAGTTGTCTATTTATCAAAACGTGATGCACGCCTTTTTGAAGGTGACTTTTCCTTGCTTCCTGATGAACCTCAGCAAAAAATTAAAGGCAGTTTTATGAAAAATATTCATACAAAACCAGATGTACTTGTCGAAGAAGGAGATGAGATTGGGCCGCTCAAAGTGATTGCAACACCAGGGCATACACCCGGCAGCATTTCTTTATACGATGAAAGGTCAGGAGTTGTCATTGCAGGGGATGCACTTGTGACAAAAGGCGGCTTATCGGTTACGGGTGAGTTTCGGTGGAGCTTCCCGTTCCCGGCATTTGCCACATGGGATGCAGAAACCGCATTAAAAAGCGCTGAAAAATTACTAGCGCTGAGCATATCCTGTCTTGCTGCAGGACATGGTGACCTTATCATAGAGCCTCATGAAAAGCTTCAAGCTGCCGTTAAAAAAAGACAGCACCAGCTAAAAAAAGGAGGGCAGTAAACCGTGTCTCCAAGAATGGGAATTACACAAGAAAAAATTATGGATACAGCGGCTGCAATTGTTGATGAAGAGGGCTTCTCCGCTTTGACTATTGCTACATTGTCTAAAAGGCTGAATATTAGGCCGCCTTCTCTTTACAATCACGTATCCGGCCTTCATGAGATTCAGGCAGCACTCGCAGTAAAGGGGCTCTCCATGCTTTGTGAGGAAGGGATGCAAGTCACAGAGGGGCTAGAAAAAGAAGAAGCTGTTTTAGCCTTTGCCAGACAATATGTGCAATTTGTCCGAACACATCCCGGTCTTTATGAAGCTGCCTTTTCACATATGAACGAAAAAGAAGTACGACTTGCAGCAGAGCGCCTTGTTCAGTTTGTTCAATCCATTATGTCACGCTTTGGTGTAAAAGAAGAAGAAATGACACATGTCGTCAGAGGACTGAGAAGCTTACTGCACGGCTTCGGTGATATTTCTAATAAAAAGGGATTTCAACGAAAAGAACAGCTTGAAGAAAGTGTGAGCTATGCGGTTCGGCTCTATATCACAGGTGTATTGCAAAAAGAAGATCTGTCTATTTGACAGGTCTTTTTTTATAGCAAAACGATATCATAAAGGAGTGACCGTCTGGCACAATTTTTTAGCGAGAAAATCGAATAAAGATTTGACAGTTTTGTGAAACATGGTATGCTTATTATGTGAAATAATTCACATAGAGGAGTAGAGGCAGATGAAAAGAAAGCCTGTTTATGTGGAAACAACCATTCATGCACCTTTAGAGAAAGTATGGGAATATACGCAAAATCCAAAGCTTCATGAACAGTGGGATTTGCGCTTTTCAACCATTTCATTAAATGGACCTCAAGATGAACAGCCCCAAACCTTTTTGTATGAAAAGCATCTTGGTTTTGGGGTAAGTGTCACAGGGACAGGAGCATATCGAACTAGAATGATGGATGAACGGAATGAACGGGCATCCTCGCTTAAATTCAAATCGTCACACCCATTGTCTTTTATCAAAGAAGGCGGCGGTTATTGGAAATATGTGAAAACGAACGATCATATTGTGTTTCAAACGCAATTTGATTATGAACCGAAAGAAGGAAAAGGATGGGCGTGGGCAGATCGATTTCTTTTTCGCCCGATGATGGGTTTTATGACGGCCTTTAGTTTTGGCGCACTAAAGACGTGGCTTGAAAAGGGTACGCACCCTCGGTTGTTACTGGAGAGAACACTTGCCCATTATGGAATTTGTTTGCTGTTTGCCATCGTCTGGCTGTGCCAAGCGGTTATCCCTTTTTCACATTCTGCTTTGGATCATAGCACCGGATTTCGGTTGTTTTATGCCCTTATAGGCGTATCATGGCTGATACCTAAGCTATCAAAGAAATATTTGTTCATTCTTCAAAGTGTGTTTCTGCTGCTGATGCTTTGTATCGGGATCCTATCCCCCCAAACGACACTCCATGAGCCGCTTGTGATGAGTGCATTTTTGATCCTATCCATTGCAGGAATGATTAATTTAAAAGATTGTATAGACGTATTTTCGATCAAACGAAAAAGGGGAGGTAGACATGGTCGTTCATCGTCATCAAGTAAAGGATTACGATAAGCTGCACCCAAAATTAAAAGAAAGATACAATCGTGCATTTACCGCTGAAGGCACCATGGAGGAAATAGGCGGCGGAACGAGGCTCATTCGATTTTTCTTCAAAATTGGTCCACTGTTTCGCTGTTTTTTCCCTGAGAGAGGAAAAAACATTCCTTTCCGGATTGTGAATAAACCCTTTATGACAAATAAGGGAGAGGAAGGCATGCACTGGTTTCGTACGTTTTATTTCCCAAAGAAGGAACGGCACTTTGATGCAGATATGATCATTGATCAGAAGAGTCATAAAGTACTAGACTATTTTGGAAAGCCTAGACTTCTTATGTCAGAGCTTCATTTTACAGTAACAAAGCATGGGTTCCTTCGCATTCAATCCGGCCGGCAGAAGCTGTTGATGTTAGGACGTGAGTGGCCGCTGCCTTCATGGCTTTACGGTGTGTCAGATGTCACAGAAGGCTACGACGAGCACGCGGGTGTGTATACCATTGATGTGCATGTGAAAAACCGATTGTTTGGGACCCTTTTTACATATAAAGGCCGGTTTACTGAAAGGGTGATGTCTCATGATGAATAAATGGCATTTGATATCAAGCCTCGTCTTCATGTGCTGTTTTATCGCCACCCGCTTGATGACAGGTCCGGTAGCAGAGTTATTTGTACTGATAGCCATTCTGTTTTTCCTTCCTGCAATTTTAGCCTTTTTTGTGAAGGAAGAGAGGGAGAGTAAGCCGGGGATACTGCTCGGCTTTTTAATGAAAGCCTTTCCATTAGCTGCTCTTTGTGCAACGGCTGCATTCATCTATCATTCTGCTTTGTTTGCATCGGGATGGTTTTTGTATACGATTCTTTTGGCGTTATATGGCTTTACTCGTTTGCTGAAAAGGGGAATCTTTCCGCTTCATGAATTGATCATCGATGGTGCATGGATGTATCTCGCTTTAGGAGGGCTTTGGTTTTGGCTGTACACGGCAGATATACAGGTGATGACCTTTTCACCAATCATCGTGCTTTTGACCGCTATTCATTTTCATTACTCGGCTTTTTTTATCCCGCTTTTCTATGGATTATTAGGGAGACAGCGAGAAAAAGAGACAGCTTTATACAAAGCGGCAGGCTGGGTGATTTTGCTGTCACCTGTGATGATTGCTGTTGGGATTAGCTTCTCCCGTCTATTTGATACGTTCAGCGTCACGCTATATGTCATTGCACTCTACTTGTACGGTATTCTTTGTATGAAAACAAGGTTTCGATCGACTGTGGCAAAAGTGCTGATTGTGTTTTCTAGCTGCGTCTTAATGGGAACGATCGTGCTATCTCTTCTTTATTCCGCTGGCATGCTCATGCGCGTGACCTACATCAGCATTGATCAGATGATTTGGTTTCATGGCAGTATTAATGCCTTTTTTGTTATTTTACCAGGTTTGATTGGATGGCTGATCGAAGGGCCAAAGGATCAATTGAAGCAGAAGGACTTTCCGATATCAAAAGTGCATGGCCGTTTTCATTTGATCTCTTTTCAAAAGGAAGGAATGCATGATCGAGAGAACCTTGGTTTAGTCGATTCACTTGATGATTTAAATGGAACGACATTTTCAGCTGATAGGGTGTCACCTGTGATTCGAAGGTTTTATGAGAACCCGATGGCGTTTACGTTAAAAGCAGCAGTCTGTTTTCATTGGTGGGTGAGGCCGTTTGTTTTTTTACTTCAGCCAGTTTTTAAGAAAATAGGCCAGCTCTATTTGGGGACATCTCGTATCCCGTATGAAATGAAGGGGCGTCTGACTACATTTCAACATCCTAAAGAAGGGCGAAAGAATGTCAGGGCGTGGATCCGTTATAACGAAAAAGGGGAGCAGGTCTTTTTTGCACTTTATGCTCATCATCACGATGCAGCTGCAGGCTATATGAATATTGCGCTGCCGCTTCCATATTCTCAGATGACCGCCATTTTAAAACCTTTTAATGAAAATGAAGACTTTCTCTTAAAAAGTGCATGTCCAAAAGGCAGTACCGGTGACGAAGGATTGTATTTGCATACACCTTTTATCACCATGAAACTGCCAATGGAAGAAAGCTTTCATATGAAGCCGGAGACAGATAAAAGTCTCACAGCAGTTCATCAAATGAAGCTATTCGATATTCCCTTTTTAACGATTCATTATCAAATTGACAGCGGGAAGCCATCCTGTTAGTCAATGATGTCACATGGTTCACCGTGCCGAATGATGTTCACAATCGCTTGCCCATCACTCGGATGATGATCTGCATACTGGACTGGCAGCAGTGCAAAAAATACATAGTAGACAGAGAAGTAAGCAAATTGATAGAAAAATTGATGTTCTGGCAGGATATCATTGGCGATCATTGTATTCAGTATGAGAACACTGAGCAGGTTGCATAATGATCCGCCTAGGTAGACAAGAATATGCGAGAATCGGTTATTTTTCCTCATTTCTTCATAATGGCAAAATGCATCTAGAAAATAGATTCGTCTAATTTCAACAACACCTATTTTCAATACTTTTTTGCCTCTGCCAAGAGCAAAAGAAACCTTTGCGCCAAACATCCATGCGACCATAATATGGCCAAGCTGATGCAAGATGGCAACGATAGGAAGAATGACGAAAAACGACCAGCAAAATGTCCACATATCTGATAATGTAAACAAGTGTTAACCCCTCCCCGATATATTTGGGAGGAAGCAGTAGGATTATTTGCCATTTTACTGAATTCATTTTCAGGATGCAAATATTTAATACATGACGATAAAAACATTATGTAAACTAAAGGGTAGTTTTTGCGATGAATCGGCTTTTTGACTCACTTTTTTTACGAAATGAATGTGCTACAATGAAAAAAACAATAGATAACTCTAGTAAATGAACCTACCCTTGAATGAAGAGGAGAGAATCAGATGGCAGATATTGAACAGTTTTTGGCGTTAGATATTCGTGTTGGGACGATCATTGAAGCAGAATTCTTTGCAGAGGCAAGAGTACCTGCATTAAAACTCAAGATTGATTTTGGTGAAGAGGTTGGTCTAAAGCAATCCAGTGCTCAGCTGACAAAACGTTATACGGCTGAGAGTCTTATTGGCAGACAAATCGTAGCAGTCGTCAATTTTCCGCCAAGAAGAATTGCAGGATTCAAATCAGAAGTGCTTGTCTTAGGGGGCATGCCGTCAAAAGAAGACGTGGTTTTACTAGCCACAGATGAGTCTGTCGAAAATGGAACAAAAATAGGGTAATAAAAAAGACATCTTCCTGAGAAGATGTCTTTTGCGTATTGAGGCGGAATAACCACACGCCACATTCGTGTGTGTCTCAAGGAGACATGTTACCCGACTTACACAATTCAGCTCATCGCTTGATTAATATAGCATGAGGTGATCGGAATTGCAACCATTAAATGCTTCACTTCAGTTTTTCACGTCATTTCAGCAGAAAAATGACAAGAAATCAATTATTTGGATTATTTTTTCAAAAAATATTGAAAAGTCAGATCAGATTTTATAAAATGAATTCATCTTAGTTTGTTTAGTCGATAAACTAAGATGAATTCCAAGTGATGAGCCGGCCATTAAAGGGGATGATTCCGTCATTCAAATCATTTGCTGTGTATGTGGGCTAAGCTGAAAGGATCAGATGTTCAGCTTCATTTTTACAACAAATTGAAAGCGCTTTATATTCTTTGTATTGACTGCTGCTGCCCTCCATCATCTGTTCATTAGAAGAGGCTAAGAGAAGAAGGGAGAAAGCTCATGGTAAGTGAGAATTTAAAAAAGATTCGTATGTCTGAAAAAGTGGGATATGCTTCAGGAGATTTCGCATGTAACTTAATTTATGCAACTGTCTCTACGTATCTATTATTTTTTTATACAGATGTGTATGGTTTATCAGCGGCGGCAGCAGGAACGATGTTTTTAGTTGTCCGCGCCATTGATGCGCTTGCAGATCCGTTTATTGGTGCATTGGTGGATCGAACGAACAGCCGTTTTGGCAGGTTTAGACCTTACTTGTTATTCGGTGCGTTTCCTTTTGTGGTACTTGCTATCCTTTGCTTTACAACACCTGATCTTTCTGAAATGGGTAAACTCGTTTATGCCTACATCACGTATGTTGGTTTATCGCTTACATACACATTCATCAATGTTCCTTATGGTGCTTTAACATCCGCAATGACAAGAAATAACCAAGAGGTTGTCAGTATTACGTCTGTTCGTATGCTTTTTGCTAATCTCGGAGGTCTAGTTGTTGCTTTTTTTGTTCCTTTTCTTGCGACTTTTTTGAGCGATAAAACAGGAAATACAGCTCTCGGCTGGCAGATGACGATGGCTTTTCTCGGCGTTCTTGGCGGTGCATTACTTATTTTCTGTTTTAAAAGCACGAATGAACGTGTCACGCTTCAAAAGCCGGAGGAAAAAATTAAGTTCAGTGATATCTTTGTCCAGTTACGTGTCAATCGTCCGCTTGTTGTATTAAGCATTTTCTTTATTATTATTTTTGGCGTGAACTCGATCAGTAACTCTGTTGGGATTTATTATGTGACGTATAACCTCGGCAGAGAAGATTTAGTGAAATGGTACGGACTCATTGGCAGTCTGCCAGCATTAATGGTGCTGCCGTTTATTCCAAAACTGCACAAGCTGTTAGGAAAGAAAAAGCTGCTGAATTATTCATTATTGCTGAATATCGTAGGTCTTCTTGCATTACTTGTGATACCGCCGAGTCAAATCACTTTAATACTGATTTTTAGACTCGTTGCAGCTGCAGGAAGCATTACAGCCGGTGCTTATATGTGGGCGCTCATTCCTGAAACTGTTGAATATGGCGAATATAAAACAGGGAAAAGGATGGGCGGGCTCATCTATGCCATCATCGGATTCTTCTTTAAATTTGGGATGGCATTAGGCGGGATTGTGCCAGGGCTTGTACTCGATCGCTTTGGCTATGTTGCGAACCAAATGCAATCACCAGAAGCTTTACTGGGCATTTTAATCACGACAACGGTGATTCCTGTATGCTTACTGATTTTAGCGATGGTGGATATTAATTTTTATAACCTAGATGAAGAAAAACATAAAAAAGTCGTACGGGAACTTGAGAATAGAGACAAAGTGTATCTCGATCATATGGACGATTTTAAAATGTAGGTCTCTGAAAGAGGAGGAAATTCAATGAAGATTATCAATCCAGTGCTCAAAGGGTTTAACCCCGATCCAAGTATTTGCCGTGTTGGAGAAGATTATTATATGGCCGTCTCTACATTTGAATGGTTCCCAGGGGTACAAATTTATCATTCGAAGGATCTAGTCCATTGGCGCCTTGCTGCGCGTCCTTTGCAAAAAACGTCGCAGCTGGATATGAAGGGAAATCCTGATTCTGGCGGGGTATGGGCGCCGTGCTTAAGCTATGCCGATGGACAGTTTTGGCTTATTTATTCAGATATCAAAGTAGTGGATGGTCCATTTAAAGACGGTCATAATTATTTGGTCACGGCAAGCGAAGTGGACGGCGATTGGAGTGAACCGATCCGGCTCAACAGCTCCGGCTTTGATCCATCTTTATTCCATGATCACAGCGGGAAGAAATACGTCTTAAATATGCTGTGGGATCATAGGGAAAAGCATCATTCCTTTGCAGGTATTGCCTTGCAGGAATATAGTGTGGCTGAAAAGAAGCTCATCGGTCAAAGGAAGGTCATTTTTAAAGGCACACCGATTAAACTGACAGAAGCGCCGCATCTGTATCATATCGGTGACTACTACTATTTATTAACGGCAGAAGGAGGTACCAGGTATGAGCATGCAGCAACGATCGCCCGCTCCTCGCATATTGAAGGGCCTTATGAGGTTCATCCTGATAACCCGATCTTAAGTGCCTTCCACGCGCCTGAACATCCGCTTCAAAAATGCGGGCATGCTTCAATCGTTCAAACGCATACAAATGAATGGTATCTCGCTCATCTCACTGGCCGTCCGATTCAATCAAACAAGGAATCTATTTTTCAACAGAGAGGTTGGTGTCCTTTAGGAAGAGAAACAGCGATACAAAAGCTTGAATGGAAGGATGGCTGGCCTTATGTTGTAGGCGGAAAGGAGGGGACGCTTGAGGTTGAAGCGCCAAAGATCGAAGAAAAGGTTTTTGCACCAACCTATCATACAGTCGATGAATTTAAAGAATCAACACTAAATAGACACTTCCAAACATTAAGAATTCCGTTTACCGATCAGATTGGTTCGTTAACGGAGAAACCTCAGCATTTAAGGTTATTCGGCCGCGAATCTTTAACGTCTAAGTTTACCCAAGCATTTGTTGCAAGACGCTGGCAAAGCTTTTATTTTGAAGCAGAGACAGCTGTTTCGTTCTTCCCAGAAAACTTTCAGCAATCAGCTGGTCTTGTGAATTATTATAATACGGAAAACTGGACAGCACTCCAGGTGACATATGATGAGGAACTTGGCCGCACGCTTGAACTATCTGTCTGTGAAAACCTTGCCTTTTCTCAGCCATTGGCACATAAAATCATCATTCCTGACGAGGTCACTTATGTCTATTTAAAAGTGACCGTTCGGAAAGAGACATATAAATATTCTTATTCATTTGATCAGAAAGAGTGGAAGGAAATTGATGTACCGCTTGAATCCATCCATTTATCCGATGATTTTATTCGAGGCGGGGGGTTTTTTACAGGGGCATTTGTCGGTATGCAGTGCCAAGATACGAGCGGCGAGCGTCTTCCTGCTGATTTTCACTATTTTCGCTATGAGGAAACAGACGAATAAGAAAGACAACTCGCTACGAGCTGTCTCTTTTTGAAAAACAAATAGGTCATGTTGTGAGGGTGGCATCTTGCAGAAAAGCTTCTATGACAAGAGATGTCATCCCCAATACTGGCGCATTGTGTCCTAATGATGAAGGGAGCAGCTCTACATGTGAGCTGAATTGCGTATCCATTCGCGAGGATACCTCCTCCTCAATCACATGTAGAACCGCCTGATGTGATTCGATCACTTTGTTTCTTAAAATAATGGCTTGCGGGTTAAAGGTATGCAGGACGTTTGTGAGACCGACACCAAGGTAAAAGCCAAAGTTGCGCAGGGCATTGAGCGTTTTCATATCATTTAACTTGGCCAGCTGTTCCAGGTCTTGATGGGAGATGTGCTGATCATCTGTTTGAAGAGACTGAAACAAGGCTTTCTCAGAAGCATACAATTCCCAGCATCCACGGTTCCCGCAGCTGCATGTCGGTCCGTTAAAATCGATTGTCATATGTCCCATTTCACCAGAAAAGCCGTACGCCCCTCTGTATAAATGATGATCGATGATGATTCCGATCCCGATGCCAGTGCCGATGCTTGCATAGATCAAATGGTCATAATGTTTAGCGGCACCAAAGATTTTTTCACCATATGCACCGGCATTTGCTTCATTTTCAATGAAGATCGGTACTTGGAATGTCTCTTGCAGCGTGGTTTTCAGATCAACATTTTTCCATTTGGAATGAGGCGTAAACACGATTTGTTCACCTGCATCCACTAAACCATGTATGCATAGGCCAATGCCAATGAGCCCGTATGGGGAAGAGGGCATTCGTGAGATGAGCTGCTGTATTAATTCAATTAATTTACGTATTGTGACCTCAGGAGAGCTGGGTGGGAGCTTGATCTGCTCTTCGTAAAGAATGGACCCTTCAAGGTCAGTTAATATGCCATTGACATAATCAACGCCGACATCGATTCCGATGGAGCAGCCAGCACGTTTATTAAACATTAGTAAAACCGGTCTTCTCCCGCCGCTAGACTCACCTTGACCGATTTCATAGACAAGATGTTCTTTCATTAATGTACTTACTTGAGAAGAAACAGTCGATTTATTTAATCCAGTGCGTTCAGATAATTTTGCTCTCGAAATGGGCGCATGCTGGAGAATTTCTTTTAATAATAGTTTTTGATTTATTTTTTTTACAAAGTTCTGATCAGCGATATCCACGTTATCCACTCCATTTGTTTCGTCTTTAGATTAAGTTGAGAAGAGCTGCTTTTTTCAGCATGTATTTAGTAAGATAAATGATTTTAACTTTATTATAACGAAAATATTTTTAAAAAACTAAAAAATATAGAAAATTCAAAGTGATTTTTTCATAGATTGATCATTAGTTTGTTGAATCAACTTACAAAGTGTACTCAGGAGGAATGAAGAATGACCAAATCAAATATGAAAACGTTATACAGCTTAGAAGGAATCGGCAAAATTCAATATGAAGGAAAACAATCAAAAAATCCACTCGCCTTTCAATACTATAATCCAAGCGAAGTGATTGGCGGAAAAACAATGAAAGACCACCTGCGTTTTTCAGTCGCTTATTGGCATACATTAACTGCTGATGGAACAGACATGTTTGGAACTGGCACGATGCAAAGAGCGTGGGACTCTTATAGCGGAATGGATTTAGCAAAAGCTAGATTGGAAGTCGCCTTTCAGCTTTTTGACCTATTGGATGTTCCGTATTTTTCATTCCATGATCGTGACATCGCGCCAGAGGGGGAGACGCTTCAAGAGACCAATCAACAATTAGACATCATTTTAGAAAGAATGAAAGAATACATGAAGCAAAGCGGAGTAAAGCTGCTGTGGAACACGGCCAATATGTTCAAGCATCCTAGATTTGTACACGGTGCTGCGACATCTTGTCATGCAGATGTCTTTGCCTATGCGGCCGCACAGGTCAAAAAAGGCATTGAAACCGCCAAAGAACTCGGTGCAGAAAATTATGTTTTCTGGGGTGGACGAGAAGGGTACGATACGCTGCTCAATACAGATATGAAAAGAGAGCTTGATCACATGGCGGCTTTCTTGCATATGGCTGTTGATTATGCAAAAGAAATTGGGTACACTGGCCAATTTTTAATCGAACCAAAACCAAAGGAACCAACCACTCATCAATACGACACAGATGCAGCGACATCCATCGCCTTTTTAAAACAATACGGATTAGATTCCCATTTCAAATTAAATATCGAGGCCAATCATGCGACACTGGCCGGCCATACGTTTGAGCATGAATTACGTGTCGCAAGAATTCATGGGCTGCTCGGTTCTGTTGATGCAAACCAAGGAAATTCGCTTCTTGGGTGGGATACAGATGAATTTCCAACCGATCTGTATGCCACAACTCTTGCCATGTATGAAATTCTGCAAAATGGCGGTCTAGGGTCTGGCGGTCTTAATTTTGATGCAAAAGTGAGAAGAGCTTCCTTTGAACTTGAAGATATTTTATATGCCCATATTGCCGGGATGGATGCATTCGCAAAAGGACTGCGGGTCGCTCATAGACTCATAGAAGACCGTGTGTTTGAAGATGTTATAAAGCACCGGTATCGCAGCTTTTCTGAAGGAATTGGACGTGATATTTCAGAAGGAAAGGCAAACTTTCATACATTAGAAGAATATGCGCTGAAACATCCTTTGATCAGAAACGAATCGGGAAGAGAGGAACAGCTGAAAGCCCGTTTAAATCAATACTTGTTAGAAGATTAATTGAAGGGGCTGACCTGTTTTGAAGGAGTGAAAACATGAAATATGTGATGGGAATTGATCTTGGAACAAGCGGGGTTAAGGCGATATTAGTGGATGAGAGCGGGAAGGTGTGCTGCGAAGCCTCTAAGCCGTACCGGCTCATTCAAGAGAAGCCTGGATATTGTGAGCAGCACCCCGAGGATTGGGTAAAGCAGACAATGGCTGCGATGAAAGAACTGATGGCAAAGCAGCCTGTTCATTCAAGACGAGTTGAAGGCATCAGCTTTTCCGGCCAGATGCATGGATTAGTTCTATTAAATGAATCTCGCGAAGTGCTCCGCCCTGCAATTTTATGGAATGATACACGGACGACAGCACAATGTACGCACATGACAAAAAAGCTGGGAGACCGGCTGCAAAAGATCACAAAAAACCAGGCGTTAGAAGGATTCACACTGCCAAAATTATTATGGGTAAAGGAACATGAACCACATATTGATCAGCAAATCGACATGTTTTTACTCCCAAAAGATTATGTCAGATTTCGTTTAACAGGCGCAGTCCATATGGATTATTCTGATGCGGCTGGCACCTTGCTGTTAAATATCGGTGAACAGACGTGGAGTGAGGAGATTTGTCAGGCGTTTGATATTTCTCCTCACATTTGCCCGCCGCTTGTCACATCAGAGGCGGAGGTTGGTACACTTTTGCCGCACATTGCACGTGAAGTTGGGATGAAAGAAGGCGCAAAGGTTTTTGCCGGCGGGGCAGATAATGCCTGCGGAGCAATTGGTGCTGGCATCTTGTCCTCTGACCGCACGTTATGCAGTATCGGCACATCTGGGGTCATTCTTTCCTATGAAGAGGATCATGAAAGGGAGCTTCAAGGGAATTTGCATTTGTTTCATCATGCAAAAAAAGACGCTTTTTACACAATGGGTGTCACCCTTTCAGCAGGATATAGCCTGAACTGGGCAAAACACTTACTGGCTCCTGAGGAATCGTTTCAGTCACTTTTAGAAGGTGCGGCTCATGTTGCACCAGGAGCGAAAGGATTGCTCTTTACACCCTATTTAGTTGGGGAAAGAACACCTCATGCGGATTCGATCATTCGCGGCAGCTTGATTGGATTAGACAGCAGGCATGAAAGGGCACATGTTGTCAGAGCAGTGTTAGAGGGAATTACCTTTTCGCTAAATGAATCTATCGCATTATTCCGGCAGGCAGGAAAAAACATAGATTCTATTGTATCTATTGGCGGCGGTGCGAGAAGCCGGACATGGCTTCAAATGCAAGCAGACATTTTTCAGGCTGAAGTCATCCAGTTAGACAATGAACAAGGGCCCGCTTTAGGTGCAGCGATGCTTGCCGCAGTTGGCTGCGAATGGTATCCATCACTTGAAGTATGTGCACATCAGTTGATCCATCAAGCTGCTGTTTATGAGCCAAATCAGCCGCACGCAGAAGTATATGCCGATCTATTTCATTTGTATCAAAGGATTTATACACAAACAAAAGACATCCATGCAGGGTTAAATCAGTATCGTTCCATCTAGCAGAAAGGGCTGCATGAAAGGAGGTGATGGGTTTTTCATCTTAGGGATGACAGAACAATACGGATGAAAAAAGGAGAGGGATGGAAAATGAAATTGAAAAGATTGAGGCTGTTGTTTGTGATGTGTATTGGATTTGTGCTGACACTGACGGCTGTGCCAGCTCATGCGGAAACGATTTATGATAATAGGATAGGGACACACAGCGGATACGATTTTGAATTATGGAAGGATTACGGAAATACCTCGATGACACTCAATAACGGCGGGGCATTTAGTGCAAGCTGGAACAATATTGGAAATGCCTTATTTCGAAAAGGAAAGAAGTTTGATTCCACTAAAACTCATCATCAACTTGGCAACATCTCCATCAACTACAACGCAGCCTTTAACCCGGGCGGGAATTCCTATTTATGTGTCTATGGCTGGACACAATCTCCATTAGCTGAATACTACATTGTTGAGTCATGGGGCACATATCGTCCAACAGGAACGTATAAAGGATCATTTTATGCCGATGGAGGCACATATGACATATATGAAACGCTCCGTGTCAATCAGCCTTCTATCATTGGAGACGCTACCTTCAAACAATATTGGAGTGTACGTCAAACAAAACGCACAAGCGGAACTGTCTCCGTCAGTGAGCATTTTAAAAAATGGGAAAGCTTAGGCATGCCAATGGGAAAAATGTATGAAACAGCATTAACTGTAGAAGGCTACCGAAGCAACGGAAGTGCGAATGTCATGACGAATCAGCTGATGATTCGATAAAAGCATATGAAAAAAGCCAGCAAAAAACGGCTGGCTTTTTTCTATGATAATTTTTCAACTTCCACTCTGCCAGAAAAGAACGTCGCGCCGCCGCCCATATCTGCCAATCGATCAGGTGTTAATCCATTCACTAAATGCTTTTTGCCTTTTTGATCTGCCCATAATCCTTGACTGACCACAACACCAGATAATACATTTTGACCGACTGACACGACAAGCTCACACTCTCCTCGGTCGTTTAGCACACGCACCATGTCACCATCTTCAATTTTTCTTTCCTTTGCATCCTGTTCATTCATGTGAAGCTTCGGAAATTTCTCAAGCTTTTGATGCTTTTCATGAAGTGAGAAGGTGGAGTTCAGAAAATTATGGTTCGGTCCCGGTATAAAGGTAAGCGGATAATCGCTTTCCTGATAAAGGGGCACATAGGTTGGAAGTGCTGGATACCCGTCTTTTTTCATTTGTTCAGAATAAAGCTCAATTTTCCCGCTTGGGGTTTGAAGCTTTAATTCCTGGAAAGGTCCACGTTTCGCTTTGATCCATTTCTTTTCTTTTAATGCTTCGTATGAAATGTTCTCATAATGCGGATTTTCTGGATGATGAAGAGCTTGTTCCATCAGTTCAGCATCTGTCTCGCGGAAGGCTTCATCTTCAAAGCCCATCGCATGGGCAAGCAGGCGGAATACTTCAGTATTGGATTTGCTTTCTCCGTAGCGTTCAATTACGGGCTCCTGAATTTGAATATAATGATGCCAGTATGATGTATAGAAATCCTCGTTTTCAAAGGCTGATGTCGCCGGCAGGACAATGTCTGCATACGCCGCTGTTTCTGTCAGGAATAAATCATGAACCACTGTAAATAAGTCCTCTCTCAGCAAACCTTCTCTGACTTTATTCGCTTCAGGTGTTACAACCGCTGGGTTGCACGAGTAGATAAAGAGAGAATCAACGGAAGGCTCTGCGCTTGTCAGCACGCTGCCCAGCTGATTCATATTAAAGGATCTAGGCGTGCGTTCTTTTAATAAATCCGGCCGCTGAAGGGCTGTTTCATTATAGCTGAGAAAAGAAGAGTTTGATTTCATCGCTCCGCCGCCCTTGTGCAGCCATTGACCAGTCAGGGCAGGGAGGCAGGAGATGGTTCTAATACTCATCCCGCCATTATCATGGTGCTGTAAACCATTCCCGATGCGAATGAGAGAGGGTGATGTCTCAGCGTACATTCTCGCAAGTGTAATGATGTCATCCCTCGGGACACCTGTGATGCGCTCAACTGTGTCTGGATCATACTGCTTTACATGCTCGCGCAGCTCCTTATGGCCGACCGTGTAAGCCTCTAAAAAGGCTTCATCTGTACGTTCCTCTTTAAAAAGGACGTGCATGATGCCAAGGGCAAGCGCACTGTCAGTACCAGGCCGAAGCGGAATGAACCAATCTGCCATCCGGCCGGTTTGGTTCTTGTGAACATCAATTACAACAATCTTCGCTCCTTGCTTTCGTGCTTTTTGTGCCAAGGTAATTTGGTGCATATTGGTCGATACGGCATTGATGCCCCAAAAGATAAATAGTTTCGTATGAATGGTGTCTTCAGGATCTGTCCCAATGCTTGCACCCATTGTATATTTATAGCCAGTTGTTCCCGCAGACTGACAGATCGTTCGGTCTAACTGACTTGAACCAAGACGATAAAAAAAGCGGCGGTCCATTCCTTCTGCGTTGAGATTGCCCATGTTTCCATAGAAGCTGTAAGGCAGAATGCTTTCTGGTCCTTTTTCTTCGATCAGCTTTGTCCATTTTTGCCGAATGGTTTCAATGGCTTCTTCCCACGTAATCGGTGCAAACTGACCTTCGCCTTTTTGGCCAACACGTTTTAAAGGAGTGGTCAGTCTTTTTTCATCATATAAACGGGCTGTGACATTACGCACTTTGTTGCATATGTTTCCTTGTGTGACAGGGTGGTCCGGATCTCCCTGCACTTTCACGATCTTTCCATTTTCTTTATGTATTAAAAGACCGCACTGATCCGGGCAATCTAACGAACAAACTGATTTGAATATTCCGTCTTTCATCGCTGTATAATCGGTCATGAGTTTTTGGCTTCCTTTCTTCATTCCGTTATCACTTTGTATGGATTTTATTTTAGCATGTTCGGAGAAGGAAGGTAAGAAAGAGATGATGAATTGAAGAAAATGAAAAAAAGCCCCTGAAAAGGGACTTTTAATAACGGGTGACTTGTACAGGAAATTCTTTTACCCCAAAAACAAACGTGCTTTGTATAGGTTTTAGCTGATCTGTAGCGCAGGTGATGTCTTGAAACGTATGGAGTAAAACGTCAAGCGCAATGTTGCTTTCAAGCCGGGCAAGCGGTGCACCGAGACAAAAATGAATGCCAAACCCAAAGCTCATATGCGGATTTGATTTTCGGTCAAGCCGGAACGTATCTGGATCTTCAAACTTCTGTTCATCTCGATTTGCTGAAGCAACCCAGCTGATGAGGTAGTCTCCTTTTTCAATGTGCGCGCCTGCAATTTCAACATCCTCTGCGGCGATTCGGCCAATGGCTTGAACAGGCGGATAATACCGCAGCGTTTCCTCAGTCAATTGAGGAATAAGAGAGGGGTCCTGCCGAACTGATTCAGCAATATGCGGCTGCTCTGTCAGTAGTCGTACGGTATTGGTTATTAAATTGGTCGTTGTCTCATTGCCTGCAACGAGTAATAGAATACAAAAGCCAAGCAGTTCATTCTCGGTTAAACGCTCTCCATCAATTTCTGCTTGAATGAGAAGCGAGATCAAGTCATTGGCAGGTGTTTCTTTTCTTTTTTTGATCAAATGAGCAAAATAAACGGACAGCTCCTCTTCAGCACGTTTCTGCATATCTACTACAGCCTGAATAGCTTCTTTTGATTCATCCTTAGCACCTGCCACAAGGGCATCAGAATGTTTTTTAATCAGCTCTCTGTCCTGCACCTCTGCACCGAGAAGCTCAGCAATGATCATCACTGGCAGGGGAGCTGCTAAATCTTGCACAATATCAAACGTACGTTGATCCTTGACTTGATTTAATAGATCATGTGTCAGGTCTTTGATCTTATCTTCTAATTGCTTGATCGCTTTTGGGGTGAATGCTTTATTCACAAGCGCTCTCATCTTTGTATGTTTTGGAGGATCCATCGTTAAAATACTTGTTTTAGACGTGCTTCTTCCTCGCTGTGAAGAGAACACTTTAGGCTGCTTTAGAACAGACTGGATATCCGCATATCGAAAGAGATCCCAGCACTTTCTTGTCTCATCATATCTAATATCACTCTCTGCACGCAGCTCATTGTAAATAGGGAATGGGAAAAGAAGGTCATCGGTAGAACGGATTTCTTTCATTGGAATCACATTGACATAGTTTTCTTTCACTTTCATTATGAACGCTCCTTTTTCACATGATTTCTCTTTCACGGTATCACCAGTAAAATATCATTTCAACGGACATATTTTCTAAAATATGTCAATAGTCTAATCGAAAGATTCAAGCACATTCACCATATAGGAAAATAGAAAGTCATTAAAATGAGAGCGCTTTCTAAAAAATAGAATTGAAGTCACCGAAACCAAAAATAAAATGGTGAATCAAGTCGAATGAAAGGGTCCTATGATTCAAATGATCATAGTTCTTTTGATCTAAATTACTGTATTTGAAAAACACGGCTAACATACTTGCAGCAAGCTGTCGGCCATGCATTCGGGACTTTTGAAAAGCGCTGGCTCTTTCTTGACACGATTTCTCATCATGTTACGATTACTAACGTGCGAAAAACACGAACAAAAAGCGAACAAGGGAGAGGATCAATATCATTGATCAAAAGAAAGTTGCTTTCATTGGAGCAGGTTCTATGGCGGAAGGAATGATTGCAGGGATTGTGCGATCAGGACAGATGCCGCTAGGCCAAATTTACGCAACAAACAGACAAAATCAACTTCGATTGAATGAACTAACGAAACGATACGGAATCCAAACAGCCGCAATGGATTCATTTCCTTTTGAAGAAATGGATATGTTGATCCTGGCCATGAAGCCAAAGGATGCTGAAGCAGCACTTGAATCATTAAAACCTCGTATTCAGCCAGATCAGCTCATCATGTCTGTCCTTGCAGGTGTTAAGCTATCGTATATTGAAGACATGCTGCATGAAGGCCAGCCTGTTATGAGGGTTATGCCAAATACCTCAAGTACGATCGGGGCGTCAGCGACTGCTTTATCTGCTGGACGTTACGTGAAAAACGACCATATGAGTATAAGCCAGGCTCTTTTATCTGAAATGGGCGAAGTCTATACCATTCAGGAAGAGCAAATGGATATTTTCACTGGAATTGCTGGAAGCGGGCCCGCCTACTTTTATTTCTTAATGGAAAGAATCGAAGAAGCAGGAGAAGAGGCAGGTTTATCAAAGGAATTGTCTCGCCAAATTGGCGCGCAGACACTCCTCGGTGCGGCAAAAATGCTGCAAGAAACAGAGGAAAATCCTTCTGTCTTAAGAGAGAAAATTACGTCACCAAATGGAACAACTGCTGCAGGACTGAATGCATTAGATGATTTTGGCGGAGGAGAAGCGATCAAGCAGGCTGTCAAACATGCCGCCAATCGATCAAAAGAGATAAGCAATCAGCAAAAACAAAAAGTATCTATATAAATAGAGCCCAGGTACAGGAGTGATTAGGTGTACGCAGATAAAGAGAGAAAACGAATTGTTGTGAAAATCGGAAGCAGCTCTCTTACTAGCTTTCAAGGTGAGATTAGTTTGAAAAAACTAGAAAACCTCGTCAATCAAATTGTGAAACTCAAAGATGAAGGACACGAAGTCATTTTGGTTTCATCTGGTGCGGTTGCAGCTGGTTACCGAAAACTAGGATTTATTGATAGACCCAAAACACTGCCGGAAAAGCAGGCATCTGCCTCAATTGGGCAAGGGCTTTTAATGGAATCATATTCTACTTTATTTTTATCACACGGTTATATTGCCTCACAGCTCTTAATCACAAGAAGTGATTTTTCTGATGAAACGCGCTATCAAAATGTGCGTAACACAATGAACGTGTTATTGGATCGAGGCATCATCCCAATTATTAATGAGAATGATACAGTGACGATCAATCGGTTGAAGTTTGGAGACAACGATACATTGTCTGCAAAAGTAGCTGGACTCATTGATGCGGATTTCCTTGCCATTTTATCTGATATTGATGGCTTGTATGAAGATAATCCTCATACTAATCCAAATGCGAAGAGAATTCTCGAAGTGACAGACATCACAGAAGACATCGAAGCAGCTGCTGGAGACGCAGGCAGCAGCGTAGGTACAGGCGGAATGAAATCAAAGCTCGATGCCTTTAAAATATCAATGGCCGCAGGGATCAACGGCTTTTTAGGAAAAGCAGATACGCCTGGCATTTTAGACAAAGCGATCAATGGGACAGAGGACGGCACTTATTTTACCGCTGACGAAAATGTAGCGCCGCTCAACTATAAGAAGCAGTGGATTGCCTTTCATTCTGGACCAAAGGGTGAGATCGTGGTTCAAGAGAAAACACAGGAATTCCTCATGCACCGAGAGGGAAGCCTTGATTCTGATGGGATTGTCAATGTGAAAGGTTCGTTTAAAAAAGGCGATGTGGTCCGTATTTTAGATCAAGATGGAAGAGAAATAGGGCTTGGTATTGTGAATTATGCGTCAGATGAACTCGCCCGTAAGAGTGACTTGTTACAAGATGAAATCGTGCATGTCGTCGATCTTGAAGCATTTGTTTGTCATTTAGATTTATCGATTCCAGTTTGTTAACCAAAAGGGAGGAATTCCATGACACTGACAGCTGAAGTTGTCACATCGGTCAAAGAAAAAGCGAAAAAAGCAAAGCATGTTTCAAAAAAACTAAGTTTACTTCAAACAGAGGAAAAGAATAACGCGCTTCTTAAAATGGCAGAAGCATTAGAGCAAAACAGCCGTTTCATTTTACAGGAGAATCAAAAGGATTTAGATACTGGGAAAGAAAAGGGCTTCTCAGAGGCACTCATGGATCGATTAATGTTAAATGAAGAAAGAATTCACGAGTTTGCTGAAAGTTTGCGGCTTGTGACGAGATTAACAGATCCTGTTGGAGAAATATTGGATGAATGGACTCTTGATAACGGCTTACACGTGAAAAGCCGAAGAGTACCGCTCGGTGTGATCGGGATGATCTATGAAGCGAGACCGAACGTCACTGTCGATGCAGCAGGCCTTGCCCTTAAGGCAGGCAACTCAGTGATTTTAAAAGGCGGTTCCTCCGCTATTTCTTCCAACAAAGCCATTGTCAGTGTGATCCATGAAGCATTGGATCAAACAAAGATTCCTCGTGATGCGGTGCAATTGATTGAACAAACAGACCGTTCATCGGTTCAGGCGATGTTTCAACTAAAAGAATGGATCGATGTTTTAATTCCGCGAGGCGGAGCTTCCTTAATCAAAACAGTGGTAGAAGAATCCACTATCCCAGTGCTTGAAACAGGGACAGGAAACTGTCATGTCTATATTGATCAAACCGCGAATGTGAAAAAAGCCATTGAGATTGTGATCAATGCGAAAACGAATCGTCCGGCCGTATGTAATGCACTTGAGACGCTGATTATTCATCGCGATTGGCTGAAAGAGAATGCAGCCTCATTAAATGAAGCTTTGCAGGAGCATCGTGTCACTGTACATGGCGACCAGGCAGCAGAGTCTTACTTCTCAAACGCGGTTCCTGCTTTGGAAGTGGATTGGACAGATGAGTATTTAAGTCTGGATCTTGCGGTAAAGGTAGTCGATTCAATTGAGGAAGCGATCAGCCATATCGATCAGTACGGCACAAAGCATTCAGAAGCCATCGTGACAGAAGATGAAAAAAATGCACTCACGTTTCTAAACGAAGTCGATGCGGCGGCTGTTTATCATAACGCATCGACTCGCTTTACAGACGGCGGCGCACTTGGCTATGGAGCTGAAATCGGCATCTCCACGCAAAAGCTGCACGCCAGAGGACCAATGGGACTTCCTGCACTTACGACAACTAAGCTGCTTCTGTGTGGTGACGGTCAGATTAGAAGCTAGAAAGATTCAAGAAACACTACCTTTTTATGAGGTAGTGTTTTTAACTTTATTTAAAAGAAATACACGTTATCCTACGTTTGCACAATTTTTCTTCATGACCTTCTCAAATTTAAAAAATTCAAATTCCTCAGGTGCTAAAGGTTCATTGCCGTGATGTGCTTCATGATGTGCGTTTGGATCTGGATGGTGTAAGTGATAAAATTCAACTATTTGAAAACCGCATTTATTGACATAAAAATGAATGTTGCGTTTTTCAAAGTATGGAGTCACAACCTCCCATACAATCGTTTCTGGATATTGCGCCTCGATGGCTTTCCATGCTGCCTGACCAATGCCCCGGCCGTGAAAGGATGATGAAATGTATAGCAAATCAACCGAGTTGTGATGTGTCTCTTGGTTGATTTTGATCACAACGCCGCCTGCCTTTTCACCATTTAGCATAATATGATAAACAATGTGGTCATTGGAATGAAAAGATTCATCAATCACTTCATCTGGAGGAATCGGTCCATCCTGCGCATCGCCAAATGCGTCGATCACGCCAGCTGTAAAAGCTTTCTGAAGCTCTTTTTTCATAGAAGGGAAGTCCTCTTTATTTGCATGTGCTAATGTCACTTCATGTTGAGTTATTTTGTTCATTTTCTTATCCTTTCCCTGCGTAGTGGTGTTTCTGCATGTTATGATAAAGGATGGAGTTACTCCATAGTCAAGAAAGGAGCCTTCATCATGATCAATGATGTGCAAAAAACGTTTTTCACTGGAGAATTTGCCAAGCTATTTGATGTCAAAAAAGATACGCTTCTGTATTATGATAAAATCGATTTATTTAAGCCGGCTGGTGTGCATAAAAATGGGTACCGTTACTATACACTTGAGCAATTTGACCATTTTATTGCGATTCAATCCTTGCGAGCTGTTCAATTTCCGATCAAAGAGTTAAAACAATATTTCACAGAACCTTCCCGCGAGAGACTGCAAAGCCTAGCGGCCGACCAAATAAAAAAGGTCAAACAAGAGATTGAAAAGCTTCAAGACATCCAGGCTTTTCTTATGCGGGTGATGGAGACGACACTTGAATTAGCAAATGTGAAAATAGGGGAGGTCCTGTTTCAAGAGCTGCCAGAAGAACCCGTTGTACTAAGTGCATCAAACCCGATCGACTTCAATACACCTGTAGAAGAAATATCACGTATTGTAGGGGAATTTTTAAAGGGAGTTGGCATAAAAGGGGCTGCGGCAAATGGTTCTGTCTTAAAAAAGGAGCAGTTCCGTAAGCGGCACTATCATCAGTCAGATCAGCTGTTCTGCCGAATGGATGGCCCGGGGGCAGTCAAAAAACCTGGCGGGCTCTATGCGGTGATGTATGATCAAGGAACATTTGATCAGATCGAATCTGCTTATTCGCATTTGTTAGATGAAATCGAGAAAGAGGGCATGATGCTGGATGGAGATGTATTTGAGGAGTATTTACTTCATTCGCTCATGTCTAAAGATGAAGCAGAGTATATAACGAAGCTCAGTGTAAAAGTGAAGAAGCGAGCAGATGACAATTGAAAAGAGGATAGACAGCATGTGACATGCGTGTCTATCCTCTTTTTTGATGTTATCCCACTTGATTTTCGGCAAATTGACTCATATATAAGTCTGCATAGAAGCCTTTTTGTTTTAAGAGTTCGCTGTGCGATCCTTTTTCAATGATGCTTCCATCCTTCATGACTAAAATAAGGTCTGCATCCTTAATCGTTGAAAGTCTGTGTGCAATCACGAAGCTCGTTCTGCCTTTCATCAATTCATTCATTGCTTTTTGAATATGCATCTCTGTCCGTGTATCCACGCTGCTTGTTGCTTCATCTAATATCAAGATCTTTGGATCAGATAAAATGGCACGGGCGATGGTTAACAGCTGGCGCTGACCTTGTGACAGGTTGCCGGCATCTTCTGTTAAGAGTGTGTCATATCCATCTGGAAGCGTGCGGATGAAATCATCTGCATAGGCATGTTTGGCGGCTTTGATGACATCCTCTTTGGAAACATTCTGCCTGCCATAGGCAATGTTGTCGTAAATCGTTCCTTCAAAGAGCCACGTATCCTGAAGAACCATCGCAAATAAGTCTCGTACTTGCTGACGGCTGAGGTCAGTAGTTTTGACACCGCCAATGCGTATGGAGCCTTGATCTAATTCGTAAAAACGCATTAAAAGATTGATGATGGTTGTTTTTCCCGCGCCTGTTGGTCCGACAATGGCAACAGTCTGTCCTTCTTGCACATCTAAATTCAAATCTTTAATAATCGGATGATCTTTTTCATATCCGAATTGAACTTGTTCAAAGCTCACATCGCCTGAGAGTGATGCAAGATCAATTGCCGCATCTTCTTCGGTACTTTCTTCTTCTTCATCGAGGATTTCAAAGACCCTTTCAGCAGAAGCGATCGCCGATTGAACTAAGTTTGCGACACTTGATGCTTGCACAAGAGGCTGAGACATTTGCTGTGTGTATTGGATAAACGCCTGCACATCCCCGACACGAATATTCCCGTTAATGACTAGAATCCCGCCGGCTACACTGACTGCCACATAGCCAAGGTTCCCGATAAAGGTCATCATTGGCATCATTAAACCAGAAATGAACTGCGCTTTCCTTGAGGATTCATACAGCTTTTCGTTTAATTCATCAAATGTATCGATTGCTTTCTTTTCGTAGCCATACGCACGAACTGTCTGATGTCCTGTGAACATCTCATTAATATGTCCATTGATCGTGCCAAGCTCTTTTTGCTGCGCTTTAAAATGCTTTTGAGAAAATGACGTAATGCCGCGAATCGCAAACAGGCTGAGTGGCAGCGTCAAACAAACAAGCAACGTAAGCAGCGGACTGATGAAGAGCATCATGACGACAATCCCAATGACTGTAATCACAGAAGTGATCACTTGGGTGAGCGCCTGCTGAAGCGATGTATTAATATTATCGATATCATTCATCACACGGCTTAGTGTGTCCCCGTGGGTTGTTTTATCAAAATAACGAAGGGGGAGACGTGTGAGCTTGTCATTTGCTTCCTGCCGTAATTCAGCGATGGTCTGTTGAGAGACACCAGCCATGACATATTGCTGAACGAATGAAAAGAGGGAAGCAACGACGTACAGCACGACAAGCAGCAAAAGAATCCGTGAAATGACATCAAATTGAACGCCTGTTCCATTCGTAAAGCTGTCAAATAAGGAAGAGGTGGCATCCCCAAGCAGCTTTGGACTAATGACGTTAAAGACAGTTGAACCAATCGCTGCAATAAGGACGATGATCAGCTGAAATTTCCTTGGTTTTAAATAGCCTGTCAAACGAAGCAGTGTTTTCTTAAATTCCTTCGGTTTTGCGACTGGCCCTTTAGGGTGGCCGCCTTTATGGCCCATGCCGGAAGACATTTTCTTACTCATCCTCGCTCACCTCCTGACCTTCCTGAGATGCGACAATCTCTTGGTATACAAGATTGTCCTTTATTAATTGTTCATGTGTTCCGATACCTGCAATTTTTCCTTCATCAAGTACAATGATTTTATCACTATGCTTCACTGTGCTGATTCGTTGAGCCACAATGATGAGGGCTGCATGAGCTTTTTCTGCTTCTAATGATGCCCGCAGCTTCGCATCTGTTTTGTAATCAAGTGCTGAAAAGCTATCGTCAAACAGATAGAATGATGGTTTTCTCACTAGCGCCCTTGCAATGGAAAGCCGCTGCTTTTGGCCGCCGGATAGATTGGAACCACCTTGATCAATTTCTGCATCAATTCCGCCATCTTTTTGCAAAACAAATTCTTCGGCCTGCGCAGTTCGCAGCGCCTGCCAGACGTCTTCATCGCTTGCATCCTGCTTGCCAAAGCGTACATTCTCGGCAATGGTTCCGCTGAATAAAACAGCTTTTTGAGAGACATAGCCCATCTGGTTTCTCAGTTTCTCCTGAGGCAGCTCTCTAATGTCTACACCATCTAGTGTAATCCGGCCTTCTGTCACTTCATAAAAGCGCGTCATCAGCTGGAGAAGCGTTGTTTTCCCAGAACCCGTACTTCCGATGATGGCTGTCGTTTCACCAGTTTTGGTTTCAAACGTGATGCCTTGAACGGCCGGTTTCTCAGCATTTGAGTAATAAAATGACACATCCTCAAAGCGAATGGATTGAGCGGGCTCGTGAAGCTCAGTCATAGACTCTTCTTTGTCTTTAATCTTTGGTTCCATGTTTAACACTTCATTCATGCGTTTAGCTGACGCTTGTGCTCTTGGGACCATAATAAAGCTCATCGACAGCATAATAAGTGCCATTAAAATCATCATCGCATATTGAATGAAGGCAATAAGATTCCCAACTTCCATTTCTCCGGCATCAATTCGGTTTGCACCAAGCCAGACAATACCAATATTCGTGAAGTTCATGATGATCAGCATAAATGGAAACAAGTAAGCCATTAATCGGTTGACTTTAAGACCAGTGTCCTTATAGGACGTGTTGGCTTCTTGGAATCGCTCCTTTTCATCATCCACACGGTTAAAGGCACGAATGACCCGGATGCCTGAAAGAGATTCCCGCATAATTAAATTCAGCCGGTCTGTTTTTTTCTGAAGCTGGCCAAATAGAGGGATGGCTTTTCTTGACACCAAATAGATAAATCCGCCAAGAAGGGGGAGGGCTGCTAAAAAGATAAGAGACAGGACAGCATCCCTGGAAACAGCCAAAATAATTCCGCCCACAAGCATGAGCGGGGCCCGCGTCATCATTTGTAAAATCATGATCGTCACATCTTGGACTTGTTTCACATCATTTGTTGATCTCGTAATAAAGGAAGATGTGCCGATCTTTTGAAATTCTTCTAATGAAAATTGTTCGACATGCACAAACAGCTGTCTTCTCATATCACGGCCGAAGCCAAGTGCTGTCTTTGATGACAAGTAAGACTTCCAAATGGTGAGCAAAATGGCGAGTAAAGAACAAGCCACCATCCAGCCGCCAACCTTCCATATGTAAGCAATATCTCCCTGGACGATACCGACATCAACGATATCTGCTGTTAACGTCGGTAAATACAGTTGGAGCATACTGCTTAAAAAGGTGAGAATGACAATGGACACAACGGACAGCCGATACGGCTTTAAAAACGATAAAATTGATTTCATACGAATACCTTTCTTCCATATAGTCTTTTGTTCTGTAACCCATCATATACAAAGTGGGATTATTTCTACAAATGAAATGTCTTGTTTTAGTGAATTATTTATATTGTTCAATTTTAGAAAAGAAATCCTTCACAAACACATAAAAATCATGGGCAGAAGGAGACATTTCGCGCGTTTTAGATGCAATAATTCCAACCGTTCTTCTCACTTGAGGGAAATCGATCGGAATTTTCACTGTAAATCGCGGTGTTGTTTCATAAAAGGCGCTTTCGGGTAATAAGGTAACGCCCATACCTGCAGATACGAGACCTTTAATGGCATCCAAATCTTCTCCTTCAGATGAAATGGTAGGCTCATAGCCTGCCTGCTTGCAAGCATCAACCGCAATTTGTCTCAGCACATATCCTTCAGGAAATAACACGAAATGATCCTTTCTTAAATCACTTAAATGAATACTCCTTTGTCCGCTAAAGGGGTGGCTAACCGGTAAAAGGGCATATATGCTTTCGGAAAATAAAATATTTCCTTCTATTTGAGAATCGTTTGTCGGTACGGGTCCTAAAAAGGCGAGATCGATATCTCGATTTTTGACCGCTTCAATGAGAAATTTATAGGATCCTTGACGAAGTAAAAAATCGACCTCTGGATATTCCTGCTTAAAGGCGGAGATGACAGAAGGGAGTACTTGGCTTGCTAGACTTGTAGGAAAGCCAATATTCACCGTTCCTTTGTGCGGATCTAAGTATTCATCAATTTGCTCTTTCGCATAATCAATGGCTTTGAGTGCAGTTCTGACATGATCTAAAAATTGTCTGCCGATCTTCGTTAATTTGATATTTCGTCCTTCTCGTTCGAATAAGGCCACTCCAAGTTCTTCTTCTAAATTCGCAATCTGCCGGCTGATGGCAGATTGGGCAACATGTAAGTTTTCAGCCGCTTCTGACACGTGTTCACGGTCTGCGACTTCTACAAAATAACGTAACTGACGAAGCTCCATTTTTGCACTTCACACCCATCTATCTCAAAAAGAGATTGTTTTGATCTAAATTATATATTGTTTATATCAATTTGAAAACTTAAAATAAGTTACAGAGTTTGTGAGATTTTATTACTGTGAAAAAACGGATCTTTTAAACGGGGGAGAGAAACGATGACTTATAATCAACTACCACAACCACAAGGTCTCTACCGTCCTGAATTTGAACATGATGCATGTGGAATCGGACTGTACGCCCATTTAAAAGGGGAGGCGACACATAGCATCGTCAAAAAGGGATTACAAATGCTGTGCCAGCTTGATCATCGCGGCGGGCAAGGCAGTGATCCGTATACAGGTGATGGTGCCGGTTTAATGGTACAGCTGCCAGACGCTTTCTTTAGAAAGAACTGCAAAGAATTTGCACTTCCTGAAAAAGGCCGTTACGGGGTAGGAATGGTCTTCTTTTCAAAAGATGATGACGAAAAAACGCGTCAAGCCATCGAACAGAAAATCAACGGGTTCATTAAACAAGAAGGCCAAACATTAATTGGCTGGAGAACGGTTCCTGTCGATGCCGGAAAAATTGGTACTGTCGCAGCGAAGAGCTGTCCGGTTGTGAGACAGGTCTTTATCGGAGCAAACGACAAGAT
Source organism: Bacillus sp. FSL P2-0069 (assembly GCF_038593315.1). Lineage (NCBI taxonomy): Bacteria > Bacillati > Bacillota > Bacilli > Caryophanales > Bacillaceae > Bacillus > Bacillus sp. FSL P2-0069. The sequence goes on along the minus strand of NZ_CP151984.1, from coordinate 1,854,488 downwards.
CACAGATCGTTTGTCATTTGAACGAAAATTATATGTCATCCGTAAACAGGCTGAGAACTGGGGAACAAGAGAAGAAAAACAATTTTACTTTGTCAGCCTGTCGAGTCAAACCATCGTATACAAGGGGCTTTTAACATCAGATCAAGTCGATGCTTTTTATCTTGATCTACAGGATGAAACATTTGTTTCTGCATTTTCACTCGTTCATTCAAGATTTAGTACAAATACATTTCCTACATGGGAAAGAGCCCATCCAAACCGTTACTTAATTCACAACGGAGAAATCAACACATTAAGAGGAAACATCAATTGGATGAGAGCAAGAGAACAACAATTCGTATCTGAAGCCTTCGGAGACGATTTAGACAAGATTTTGCCAGTGCTGAATGCAGACGGAAGTGATTCATCCATTTTAGACAATGCCTTTGAATTCTTTGTGCTTGCAGGCCGTACACCTGCTCATACAGCAATGATGCTGATTCCTGAGCCTTGGACGGAAAACACGCACATGTCGAAAGAGAAACGGGCATTTTATGAATACCATAGTTCTCTCATGGAGCCGTGGGATGGACCAACAGCGATTTCCTTTACTGACGGGAAACAAATCGGGGCCATCTTAGACCGAAATGGATTAAGACCGGCAAGATATTATGTCACAAATGATGATCATATTATTTTCTCTTCTGAGGTTGGCGTAATTGACACAAATGAAGAAGATGTGAAGTATAAAGATCGACTTGAGCCTGGTAAAATGCTGCTCATTGATCTAGAAGAAGGACGAATTATTTCTGACGAAGAAGTGAAATCGACCATTGCGAATGAACTGCCTTATCAAAAATGGCTCGATGAAGAAATGGTTCACGTCAATCGCTCGGAAGAAAATTCAGAAAATTCTAGTATAATGGATGATTTATTGACGCGTCAGCGTGCGTTCCATTATACGTATGAAGACATTCAAAAGTATTTAATTCCTTTACTAGAGGAAGGCAAGGACCCAATCGGTTCAATGGGAAGTGACACACCGCTTGCTGTGTTATCAGATCGTGCGCAGTCTCTTTTTCATTATTTTAAGCAGCTGTTTGCACAAGTCACAAACCCGCCGATTGATGCCATTCGTGAGCAGCTCGTGACATCAACCATGACTTGGTTAGGAGCCGAAGGCGATATTTTACATCCGAATGAATATTCATGCCGAAGAATTAAACTTTATACACCGGTCTTAACGAGCGGACAATTTAACGGCTTGAAAACGATTGTTCATAATGCCTTTAAAAGCAAAACAATCCATACACTTTTCACCGATGATTTAAAGCGCGGACTGGATGCGATGTTTGAAGAGGCGGAAAAAGCGATCAGAGAAGGTGTCTCTTTATTAATCCTTTCAGATCGTGAAATGACAGAACAAAAAGTACCGATTCCACCACTTCTTGCGCTAAGTGCACTTCATCAGCATCTTGTGCGTCAAGGCCTGCGGACAAAGGTCAGTCTGATCGTTGAATCTGGAGAGGTGAGAGAGGTCCATCATTTTGCCGCACTAATTGGCTACGGGGCAGATGCGATCCACCCTTACCTTGTCTATGAAACGTATAAACAGCTGATTGCAGACGAAGCGATTTCGATCAGCTTTGATGAAGCTGTTACAAAGTTTGGTAAAAGCGTGACAGAAGGTGTCGTCAAAGTCATGTCCAAAGTGGGGATTTCCACTGTGCAAAGCTATAGAGGCGCGCAAATCTTTGAAGCAGTCGGGATTAGTGAAGACGTCATTCAAGCGTATTTCACAGGAACAGCTTCTCAGCTTGGCGGAATTGATCTTGACACCATTGCTCATGAGGCAAAACTTCGCCATGATGCAGGGTATCAAGCAGCAACTGACCAGACACTTGAATCAGGCAGTGAATTCCAGTGGAGAAAAAATGGAGAGCATCATGCCTTTAATCCAAAAACGATCCATACGCTCCAGTGGGCATGCCGTAATGAAGATTACGATCTATTTAAACAATATACAAAAGCAGCGGATGAAGAAAGAATCGGCTTCCTCAGAAACTTGTTTGCATTTCAGCCAAAACAAAAGCCGGTTCGTCTGGAAGAGGTTGAATCTGCTGAATCCATCGTGCGCCGCTTTAAGACAGGTGCCATGTCATTTGGATCTTTAAGTAAAGAAGCGCATGAGGCACTTGCGATTGCGATGAACCGAATTGGCGGTAAAAGTAACAGCGGAGAAGGCGGAGAAGATCCTGCCCGCTTTACAGTAGATGAACATGGTGATGACCGCAGAAGTGCAATTAAACAAATCGCTTCTGGCCGATTTGGTGTGAAAAGTCATTACTTGGTCAATGCAGATGAACTGCAAATTAAAATGGCGCAAGGAGCAAAACCTGGAGAAGGCGGACAGCTGCCAGGAAATAAAGTGTATCCTTGGGTTGCCGATGTACGTGGTTCTACGCCAGGTGTCGGATTGATTTCACCACCGCCGCATCATGATATTTATTCCATTGAGGATTTGGCACAGCTGATTCATGATTTGAAAAACGCGAACCGTGATGCACGCATCAGTGTCAAGCTTGTATCTAAAGCCGGCGTTGGCACGATTGCAGCAGGTGTAGCAAAAGGAACTGCGGATGTCATTGTCATCAGTGGTTATGACGGCGGTACTGGAGCTTCACCGAAAACGAGTATTAAACACACAGGGCTTCCTTGGGAGCTTGGATTGGCAGAAGCGCATCAAACCCTTGTGTTAAACGGGCTTCGCGAGAGAGTCGTTCTTGAAACAGACGGAAAGTTAATGACTGGCCGCGACGTTGTGATGGCTGCGATTTTAGGAGCAGAAGAGTATGGCTTTGCGACAGCTCCACTTGTCGTGCTGGGCTGTGTGATGATGAGAGCATGTCATTTAGATACTTGCCCAGTCGGTGTAGCCACACAAAATCCAGAGCTCCGCAAAAAATTCATGGGTAACCCCGATCACATTGTGAACTTCATGATGTTTATTGCAGAGGAAGTAAGAGAAATCTTAGCGGAACTCGGCTTTACATCAATGGATGAATTAATCGGACGCACGGACGTCCTAGCGGTCAGTGAACGAGCAAAAGCTCACTGGAAAGCAGGCCAGCTAAACCTTGAAACACTGCTTTATCAGCCAGAAGGAGCGCGGACATTCAGAACACCGCAAAATCATAAAATTGATGAATCGCTGGATATGAATGAAATCCTTCCTTATGTGCAAGAAGCGCTGAATCATCAAACACCGGTTGATCTATCATTGAACATTCGCAATATCAACCGTGTGGCCGGAACCATTACTGGCAGTGAAGTGTCTAAGCGCTACGGGGAAGAGGGCTTGCCAGAGGATACCATCACACTAAGATTCACTGGTTCAGCTGGACAAAGCTTCGGCGCATTTGTGCCAAAGGGCATGTCTCTCTATTTAACAGGTGATTCAAATGACTATATCGGCAAAGGACTCTCAGGAGGCAAAATTGCTGTTAAAACGTCTGATCATTTTGTACAAAATGGACATGAAAACGTCATTGTAGGGAACGTTGCATTTTACGGCGCAACTAGCGGAAAAGCTTATATTAACGGGCGTGCTGGTGAACGATTTGCTGTTCGTAATTCAGGTGTACATGTGGTTGTTGAAGGAATCGGAGATCACGGCTGTGAATACATGACTGGCGGACGTGTCGTTATTTTAGGAGACGTTGGGAAAAACTTTGGTGCAGGTATGTCTGGCGGTGTGGCTTACATCCATACATCGGATGCAAAACAGTTCAAAAGAATGTGCAATATGGAAATGATCATGTTTGAAAAGCTCACAGATCATGAAGAAGAACAAGAAGTGAAACAAATGATCAAGGAACACCTTGATTATACAAACAGCTCAAAAGCAGCAGCACTTCTTGAAAACTGGGAGCAAGAAAAGGATCAATTCATCAAAGTCATTCCGAGAAATTACAAAATGATGCTTCAAAGCATTGAAGAACAAAAACAAGCGGGCCTCAGTCATGAAGAAGCGGTGATGTATGCCTTTGAAGCAAACACAAAACCGAAAAATCAAGAAACGGCAAACGGGCAAAAAGCAGCCCTCGCTCATTAAGAAAGGGGAGAGGACAATGGGCAAAGCAACAGGTTTTATGGATTATAAAAGAGAAAAGCCAAATGAACGTGACCCTCTCACTCGTCAAAATGACTGGAAAGAATATTCAGCTCCTTATACAGATGACGTATTGAAGAAGCAGGGCGCTAGATGTATGGATTGCGGAACACCTTTTTGTCAAATTGGGATGGAGATCAGGGGCGGCGTGTCTGGCTGCCCGATCTACAATTTAATTCCAGAGTGGAATGATCTTGTCTATCGCGGAAGATGGAAAGAAGCTCTCGAAAGACTTCAAAAAACAAATAATTTCCCAGAGTTTACTGGGAGAGTATGTCCGGCACCTTGTGAAGGGTCATGTACAGTCGCTATCAATGATCCAGCTGTTTCGATTAAAAATATCGAACGTACGATCATTGATAAAGGCTTTGAAAATGGATGGATCACACCAAGAATCCCTTCAAGCCGTACAGGGAAGAAAATTGCCATTGTCGGCTCAGGACCAGCAGGACTTGCAAGTGCTGATCAATTAAACCAAGCAGGGCACGCTGTAACAGTGTTCGAGCGTTCTGACCGCCTTGGCGGACTGCTGACATACGGGATTCCGAATATGAAGCTCGATAAAGAAGTGGTCGAGCGAAGAGTCAAACTTCTAAGACAAGAAGGCATTGACTTTGTGACGAACACAGAAATCGGTGTGGATATTACTGCTGATGAACTGAAAGAGCAGTTTGATGCCGTTATCCTTTGTACAGGTGCACAAAAGCAGCGTGATCTATTGATTGAAGGCCGGGAAGCAAAAGGGATTCACCTTGCGATGGATTATTTAACCCTGGCAACGAAAAGCATGCTTGATTCAGGATTTAAAGACAAAAACTTCATTGATGCAAAAGGAAAAGACGTAATTGTGATTGGCGGAGGAGACACAGGTGCAGACTGCGTTGCAACTGCACTTCGCCAAAAAGCAAAAAGTGTTGTTCAATTCGGGAAGCATCCAAAGCTTCCGGATACACGTGTAGGGGATAACATGTGGCCAGAACAGCCTTATGTCTTCTCGCTGGATTATGCTTATGAAGAAGCACAAGCCAAATTCGGAGAAGATCCGCGTCAATATTCAATTCAAACCACAAAAATTGTGGCAGATAAAAATGGGAAATTAAAAGAGCTTCATACCATTCAAATGGAAAAGGTGAAAAACGAACAAGGGAAGTTTGAATTTCATGAGATTCCAGGAACAGAGAAGGTATGGCCTGCTCAGCTCGTCTTTATTGCAATTGGTTTTGAGGGAACTGAACAGCCGCTTGTGAAACACTTTGGCGTGGACAGCAAAAACAATCGCATTGACGCAAAATATGGGGAATATACAACAAATGTAGAAGGCGTATTTGCAGCGGGAGATGCAAGACGCGGGCAAAGCTTGATTGTCTGGGCAATTAATGAAGGCAGACAAGTGGCGCACGAGGTAGACCGTTATTTAATGGGGAGTTCGGTTCTGCCAAAATAGGTCAAACAAAGGGTGTTACAATATAAAGAAAAGCCATGACCAACGTGTGGTCATGGCTTTTTATGATTCAGAAATGGTATGATTGATCAACACTTTTTTACGTTTAAGCTGCGATACGACTAAACAGAGGAAGACAATCAGAACAAAAAGAGAAATGGTCAAAAAGCCAAACGTATATGAGCCAGTCAATTCTTTTAAACTGCCAAGAATATTAGGTAAAAAGAATCCGCCAATGCCTCCAGCAGCCCCAACAATTCCGGTCACAATCCCAATTTCTTTATGAAATACTTGAGGCACCAGCTGAAAAACAGCGCCATTCCCCATCCCAAGACACATCATCCCGGCAAATAAAAGCGCAATGACCACAGGTAAAGCTGGAAGACTGCTCACTCCCCCTAAGCAGATGCCGATGATTCCGAATAATCCAAGCAGTACTTTCATTCCACCTATTTTATCGGCAATGAGACCGCCTACAGGACGAAAGAAGCTGCCTGCCGCCACACAAAGGGTCACAAAATCACCAGCATGAATCTTCGAAACCCCATATTGATCCACAAAGAAAATACTGAGGAAACTAGAAAGCCCGACAAACCCTCCGAATGTGATCGCATAAAGCAGACAGAAAAACCATGTCGATTTCACTTGAAATACTGAAAAGTACGACCGAATCGGCTGAGGAGCGGGCTGATTTGGTGCATCTTTTGCAGTGAAAATAAAGAACAAAAAGACAAGACTTAACGGAATCAGAGCGAGCCCCATTACGGCATGCCACCCGTAAATCTCCGCAAGCCTTGGACCAAATAATGTGGAGATCAGTGTTCCACTATTCCCCGCGCCTGCAATCCCCATAGCTACTCCTTGTAAGTGAGGAGGATACCAGCGGCTTGCCATTGGCAAAGCAACAGCAAAACTTGCTCCTGCTACTCCAAGCAAAATCCCAATCAGTACGAGCTCTGAAAGGGTTGTACCAGCGATAAACCCCCAAATGAGCGGAATGGTCGTTAAGAGCATTCCCATCACTGCAGTCTTTTTAGGTCCTATTCGATCGGTGAATAAACCGAGCACAATCCGAAAAAAAGAACCAGATAGAATTGGAATGGCGACAATCATGCCTTTCTCTACGGTTGATAAAGCAAAATCTTGCGCAATAAAAGCACCCAGCGCCCCTAACAAAACCCAGATCATAAAGCTCACATCAAAATATAAAAAGGAACCAAACAATGTCTTAGGATGACCACTTGATTTTAATTCTGAGAGTTTCATAAAACGCCTCCTCTATTGAATTTTCTGACTTAAAGATAGCGAGTTCACTTATATAATGAAAGTATTATGTGAGAAAAATTGACATGAATAAACACTTTTTTACAAGTGTGTGCCATAATCAATCCATACAAAGTGCTCGAGCCAGAGGCTTAGAAAGGTTGATTTCAGATGACAAAACGCAAACTTGTGTTTATCGGAAACGGCATGGCGAGTATGAAATGTATCGAAGAGATCATTCAAAAGCAGCCAGAACATTACGCCATAACAGTCATTGGAAAAGAGAAGCACTCTGCCTACAATCGAATAAAACTTTCGCCCATTTTACAAAAAAGCGAATCATTAGCTCAAATTGAACTAAAGGATAAAGAATGGTACACAGCGCATGACATCACATTGTACAAAGGAGAATCAGTTATACATATCGATACAAATCGAAAATGTGTCATGACAGATGCGCGCCGGGAAATTCCCTATGACAAGCTCGTCATTGCAACGGGTTCATCGCCGAATTTTCTTCCTATTCAGGGTGTGTCCAAAAAAGGGATATACGCTTTTCGGACAATTGATGATTATGAGGCCATTTGTGCGGATGCGGTGCATTATCAACAAGCAGCAGTGATCGGAGGCGGCGTGCTTGGTGTGGAGGTGGCAGCTGGTCTACAGATGGCGGGGCTGGAAACCACCATCATTCATCATACGGAGCGGCTCATGCAGCGACAATTAGATGAAACAGCCGCCGGATTATTACAGCGACAATTTATACGAAAAGGGATTCAGGTGAAAACAAATGCCCATACCATTGCATGCTTAGGCGGTGAGAGGGTAGAAGGCGTTCTATTGAAAAATGGCGACATCGTGGAGGCTGATCTTGTTGTTTTTACAACAGGTATCCGTCCGAATATACAGCTTGCAGAGAATTATGGCATACACACGAGAAAAGCCATTGTTGTCAATGACGTGATGGAGACAAATATCCCAAATATTTATGCGATTGGAGAATGTGCAGAGCACAAAGGGATGGTGCACGGTCTTGTTCAGCCCATTTATGAACAAGCAAGCGTGCTCGCTAAGCATCTTTTAGGGGAAAAAATCACACATACACCCAAGCCCATTTACTCAACAAAATTAAAAGTACCTGATTTGCCGATTTATTCTGCTGGATGTATTGAACATCATTCTCCGTTTATGTCAGCTGTGACTTATTTAGATGAAGAGCAAGAGGTATATAAAAAATTCGTTTTTGAACGTGAGGCGCTGGCAGGCATTTTATTCGTCGGAGAGCTGGAGCATGCCGATCAGCTTTTGCAAGATGTGAAAGTGGGACGTGATAAAAGTGTGGTCATGAAATCCCTTTATGAAAAGCAAGCATCCCCACTAGATTCATTAAAAATGGAAGATCTCGTCTGCCAATGTCAAACCGTTACAAAAGGGACGATTTTAAAAAGCATTTCGGTTCATCAGCTGACAAACTTAGAAGAGGTGAAAAAACAGACAGGGGCAGCAACCGGGTGCGGCGGGTGTCAAGAGCTCGTCCGTGCTTGCTGCCAGTTATCATCACATGAACAAACGGAATCGCAGGCCTTTTATTGTCCATGTACAGAAGCAGATGAGCAGACCATTTTTTCGTTTATTAAAAAGCAGCAGCCGGTGAATGCTGAAGAAATAAGAAGACATTTTCAATGGAAAACGAATCACGGCTGCGGCATCTGCCGGCCGGCCATTCAATACTATCTCGAGCAATTTCAAGGATCGGTGGAAAAAATCGGCGCTGCTGAGCAGGAAGACATGTTGATTCCTCAATTATATGGAGGCCGGCTTGATTTGGATTTTTTGAAAATCATTACGTCTTTGTTAGAGAACAGGCTGATTGAGCAGGCAGAGCTGACAAAGCATAAACGAATACGGCTTATCGGTGTGTCAAAACAGGCGGCACAAATCGTCAAAAATCATTGGCCAATTATGCCCAATGAGAAAAGAAGACTATCTCATATCCTTTCATGCGACTGCAGTGATCCAGCAGTCACGTCACTTGTGATAGAGCTGGAAAGACAAGTGGAAGATACACTTTTTCCAGCTGTCACCTCCATTCATATCACCGGTGCTTCCTGCACGTGTAAACTTGCTCCAATTGATGACATCTGTCTGAAAAAGCAGCTGGGTGAATGGAACATTTATATAGGAGGCCAGCTTTTTTACACCTTGGCTCATTCAAGTGAGCTTATTCCTTTTTTAAAAGCGCTGCTTGAAGAGTATAGAAAAAATGCTTACTTTCAAGAATCCATTGGTGATTGGCTTTCCCGGCAAGGGAACATTTCTATTCGAGAAAAGTTACTTGATGAGGAAATAAGAGAAGAGCTCTGTGCGCAATTTGACCAAAGCAGACAAGAAAATGTAAGTCATAAGGATGTGAAGGTATGAGTCAATCTTTTTTACAATATGCCCAGCAAAAATCAAAGCAGGAAGAACAAAAGCGAGTGTTCCCAGCCCAATGTCCTTTTTGCAGTATGCAGTGCAAAATGCAATTAATCGAGCAGCATGTGGAAGGGCGAACACGCTACCAAACGATTGGTGTACACAATCCAACTACGCACGGAAGACTTTGTATGAAAGGACAGCATGCCCACCAGCACGCGCTTCATAAAGATCGCCTGAATCACCCACTGATCAAAAGAAACGGACAATTTGTAAAAGCAACATGGCAGGAGGCTCTTGAGGAAATCAAAACAAACATAGAATCTCTTCAGCTGTCACATGGCCATGATGTGATCAGTGTGTACGGAAGCGCATCAATTACAAATGAGGAAGCGTACTTACTCGGGAAATTTGCAAGAGTGGCGCTGAAAACAAAATACATCGATTATAACGGGAGACTATGTATGTCTTCGGCAGCAACTGCCGCAAATCAAACATTCGGACTTGACCGTGGCCTGACCTTTCCTCTCAGCGACATCAAGCATGCACGAGTGTTGATATTGGTTGGAACGAATATAGCGGAATGTCAGCCAACCTTCCTGCCCTACATCGAAGAGGCGAAAAACAATGGCGCATTTCTCATCGTCATTGATCCGCGCAGAACTCCGACAGCCCAATTAGCCGATTTACATGTCAGCCTAAAACCAGGGTCAGATGCCGCACTGGCAAACGGCATATTGCACATCATGATGCATGAGCATTTAATCGATGAATCATTTATTCATCAACGAACGTCAGGTTTCCAAGAACTAAAGGAGCATATCTCACGCATCTCCCTGCCAGACATAGCTGAGCAAACCGGCGTGACGATTGATGTGATGCAGAAAATAGCAAGGAAATTCGCACAAGAAAAGACAGGCATGATTTTTACAGCAAGAGGCATTGAGCAGCAAATAGACGGTACAGCCTCTGTGCGTAATTTCCTGAATATTCTGCTTGTTACTGGGAAGATCGGCCGCTTTGGATGCGGCTATGGCGCAATAACCGGCCAGGGAAATGGCCAGGGAGCAAGAGAGCATGGGCAAAAAGCAGATCAGCTTCCAGGATATCGAGATATCTCAAACCCTGGTCACAGAAAAGAAATGGCTGAACGATGGAACATTGATGAAAAAGAACTCCCAGGAAAGGGTGTGTCTGCTTTTGAGATGTTTGAAAAAATGGAGGCAGGTGAGATCAAAGCGCTCTTTTTAATGTGCTCAAACCCTGTCCAGTCAGGGCCGAACGCGCACCTGATTCAGCAAGCCATCAAGAACTTGTCCTTTTTTGTTGCCGTTGATTTATTTATGTCTGAGACAGCTGCGCTGGCAGATGTAATTTTACCGACTTCGTCATATTTAGAGGATGAAGGTACCGTGACAAACATAGAGGGGCGCGTTACGCTTAGAGAAGCAACATATCCACTTAAACACCAAAGAAAGCACGATTGGCAAATCATTTGTGAAATAGCAGCTGTATTAGGCAAAGGCAGCCATTTTTCCTTTTCATCCGCAGAAGAGATCTTTGAGGAAATAAGAGCCGTTACGAAAGGTGCAAAGGCTGATTATTCAGGCATAACCTATGAAAGGCTGAGGAAGGAACAAGGCATAAGGTGGCCTTGTACTCATTTAGAAGACCCAGGAACTGAAAGATTATTTGAACATGCATTCTCACATTCTGACAGTTTAGCGAAGTTTGCCGTTGTCACACATGGAAAAAAGGCTGCAAAGGAACCCGTCAGTCAAGAATACCCTCTTTATTTAACGACCGGCAGGGTGATGGCTCATTACCAAACAGGCGTTCAAACAAGAAGGAGCACCTCTCTTGTTGCCAGACAGTTTGAAGCATATGCAGAGCTTCACCCTGACACAGCGAAAACGTATGGACTTCAGCACGGGGAGCTCGTGACCATCAAGTCAAAAAGAGGAAGTGTCATCATCAGATGCCGCATATCAGACACCATTCGAAAAGATACCGTATTTGTTCCATTTCACTGGAGCAAACATCAATCAATTAATCAATTAATTGATGACCAACTAGATCCGCACAGTAAAATGCCAGGCTTTAAATATTGTCCTGTACAGCTGTCAGCCTGCGTGAATGAAAAACTATGTGAGAAATTTTAACATGTATTTTCCATCTATGTTTAGATTATGGTACTTTCTAAAAAATGATCACATGAGGGGTGTTTTATCATGAAAGAAAAACTCGTATTAGTGGGGAACGGTATGGCCGGCATTCGAAGCCTTGAAAACATTTTAAAAACAGACAGCGAACGTTTCGACATGACGGTATTTGGGACTGAACCGCATCCTAACTATAACCGAATTCTTTTATCGAAAGTGCTTCAAGGGGATACGAAGGTCGAAGATATTACGTTAAACGATTGGAACTGGTATCAAAAGCATGATATTCAGCTGTTTACAAACGAGACCATTGTGAAGATCGATACAGAGAACCAAACAGTCACCAGTGATCAAGGACGGACCGTATATTATGACCGATTGATTTTAGCAACAGGGTCACTTCCATTTATCCTGCCAATTCCAGGGAGTGATAAAAAAGGCGTGACGGCTTTTCGTACATTGCAAGACACTGAGGAAATGGTCAATGCCTCTACTATGTACAAAAAAGCAGCAGTCATCGGAGGCGGACTCCTTGGGCTTGAAGCAGCACGCGGTCTATTAAACTTAGGCATGGAAGTGAATGTCATTCACCTCGGCTCTCATTTAATGGAACGCCAGCTAGACCCTATTGCAGGACAGCTTCTTCAAAAAGCATTAGAAGAACAGGGGATGAAATTCCTGCTTGGAAAACAGACAAATGAGATTTTAGGAGATACAAGAGTAGAAGGTTTATTATTTTCAGACGGTACTACACTTGAGGCAGACCTAGTTGTCATGGCTGCGGGAATTAAACCGAGTAAAATGCTTGCAGAAATAAGCGGGCTTGAAGTGAACCGTGGGATTATCGTCAATGATTTTATGGAAACCAGTGTCCCAGGCATTTATGCCGTCGGAGAATGTGTGGAACACAGAGGACAAACGTACGGATTAGTTGCTCCTTTATACGATCAAGCGACTGTACTTGCCAAGCATGTATGCGGCTTGAACCCTGCTCCATATGAAGGCTCTGTTCTGTCAACGCAGCTGAAAGTATCAGGAGTTGATGTGTTTTCAGCTGGTGATTTTATTGAAAACGATGAGAAAAAGGCGATTAAAATTTTTGACGAACAAAAAGGCATCTATCAAAAACTCGTCTTCCAGCAAAACCGATTAGTAGGCGCCGTCATGTTTGGAGAAACAAGCGACGGACCTCGTTTATTCTCGTACATTAAAGAAGGAATAGATATGTCGGATATGGAGAAGGTATCTGTCTTAACCTCCAATGATCCGGCGCAAGAAAGCACGATTGACAGCATGGCAAACGACCATATCGTTTGCGGCTGTAATGGCGTGTCAAAAGGGCAGATTGTAGAAGCCATTCAGAAAGAAGGCTTAACAACGTTTCAGGAAGTCAAGCAATGTACAAGTGCCTCACGATCTTGCGGAGGCTGTCAGCCTGTTGTCGAAGAGATTCTTTGGCATACGCTAGGTGAGGATGCAAGCCGGACAGCCCAAAAAGAAACCATCTGCGCCTGCACCACTCTTTCACGAGATGAAGTCATTCATGAAATCAAAGAAAAAGGCTTGCAGCATGTCAAAGAAGTGATGAATGTACTTGACTGGAATACAGAAGAAGGCTGTTCAAAATGCCGACCTGCACTGAATTATTATTTAGGCATGCTTTATCCACTTGAATACAAAGATGAAAAGAGCTCACGCTTTGTAAATGAACGCATGCATGCCAATATTCAAAACGATGGTACCTATTCAGTTGTTCCGCGAATGTACGGCGGCGTCACCAATGCAAATGACTTGAGGAAAATAGCCGATGTCGTCGACAAATATGAAATACCGCTTGTGAAAATGACTGGCGGTCAGCGTATCGATCTTCTAGGTGTCAAAAAAGAAGATTTACCAAAAGTGTGGGCGGATCTAGATATGCCATCGGGTTATGCATATGGGAAATCTTTAAGAACAGTTAAAACATGTGTTGGAGAACAATTTTGCAGGTTCGGCACGCAGGACTCCATGGCTCTTGGAATTGCACTTGAAAAGAAATTTGAAGGTCTTGCGACACCGCATAAAGTAAAAATGGCCGTCTCTGCTTGTCCGAGAAACTGTGCAGAGTCCGGAATTAAAGACCTCGGAATCGTGGGGATAGATGGAGGGTTTGAATTGTACGCCGGCGGAAATGGCGGCACACACCTGCGGGCTGGAGATTTATTAATGAAGGTCAGTACAGCAGAAGAAGTAGAGCAAATGGCCGCAGCATACCTTCAATATTACAGAGAAACGGCAAATTATTTAGAAAGAACCTCTGCTTGGGTTGAGCGACTTGGGTTAGATCATATTCAATCAGTACTCCTGGATGATGAAAAACGAGCAGCCTTAATCGAAAGAATGGACATTGCGCTTTCAACATATGAAGAGCCTTGGCAGGAGCTTCGCGAGAGCCAAAAAGACACGAGACAATTATTTCAAAAAGCGACGGCTTCCGTATAAATCAATTGAAGGGATGAGATCATATGACAGTTTCAGTTGTTAAAGTTCACATTGGCACCCTATCAGATTTTCCGCTCCAGCTAGGGAAAACAGTTGAAGCCGGTACACTTGAATTAGCTGTTTTTCAAACCTCTAATAAGCAGTTCAAAGCCATTGAAAATCGCTGTCCTCATAAAGGCGGCGTTCTGGCTGAAGGCATGGTCAGCGGGAATCACGTTTTCTGTCCAATGCATGATTGGAAAATTGATCTTTCATCAGGAAACGTACAAGCACCAGACCACGGATGCGTTAAAACATATGAAACATTCGTTGAAGGGGATAATGTCTTTATTTTATTGCCTTCATAAATGGTTTAGATCCTTCCTTTCATGTATATGCTGTATATAAATGCAGCAAGAAAGGAAGGAATTTTTGTGCCGTTCGTTAATATTTTGATTGAACTCTTAATCGGATTTTTCGCTTTATTTTTTATTACAAAATTATTAGGGAAAACACAATTTGCACAAATCACACCGTTTGATTTCATTTCTGCACTCATTTTAGGCGAAATGGTCGGAAACGCTATTTTTGATCCGGAAGTCAGGATTCAGCACATTTTATTTGCTGTTGCAGTATGGGGCGTTCTCATTTATACAGTTGAATGGCTTTCACAGCGCTTTAAATCCATTCGCGCTTTTTTAGAAGGAAGACCTACTCTTGTGATTGATAAGGGGAAGATTCACTACAACCGGTTGAAGAAAAATATGCTTGATATCAATCAGCTGCAGACACTGGTTCGCGCAAAAGGCCATTTTGCCCTGAATGAAATTGAATATGCTATTTTGGAAACGGACGGCTCTGTCAGCGTTCTTCCGAAAATGAAATACGCCCCAGCCACAGCCGAAGATGTGAACGTGAAGGGAAAAGAAGTGAAATTGCCTAGAACGTTTATTATTGACGGCGAAATTTTAAAAAAAGATCTTCAAGAAGCCGGCTTTGATGAATCTTGGCTGAATGAGCAATTAAAAAAGCAGCATATTTCCTCTTATCGAGACGTTCTATTTTGTGAATGGATTGAAAATGAAGGGATTTATGCGATGCAATATGAAAAGTCTAAAAAAACATCCACAACATAAAAACGTGGGTGTTTTTTTGTGCGTGTACGGAATAGGATCAAAAAGAATGTTTGATGAAAACGTTCACAAAATGAGGGGGAGATATGTGATGAAATTTAGAAACATATGGATGGTCATGGTCTTGTCTTTCTTTCTTTTTGACCCAGCTTCACTTCAAGCAGCAGAAGCCGGGCATAACCGTGTCCTTGTTGTTGATCAAAAGGGAAGCGGGACATACCGCACCGTTCAGTCTGCCATTGATGCGATTCCAACAAACAATCAACAACCGGCAACGATCTATATTAAAAATGGCGTATATAAAGAAAAAATATTGCTTCCGCAAAATAAACCACACGTATCCTTTATTGGCGAAAACCAGCACAAGACGATCCTTACGTATGATGATACAAATGCAAGCACTGGGAGTACAACAAACAGCTCAAGCACAATGATTCGTGCAAACGATTTTTATGCAGAAAATATCACCTTTCAAAATACAGCTGGCAGACATGCTGGTCAGGCAGTTGCGCTGTATGTGTCTGGCGACCGGGCTGTGTTCAAACAAATACGCGTGTTAGGCTATCAAGATACACTTTATGCAACAGGCACAGGGCGGCAATATTATGAAAACTGCTATATTGAGGGCACGGTTGATTTTATTTTTGGATCAGCCACAGCTGTGTTTAAAAGAGCTGAAATAAAAAGCCTTGGAAATGGGTATATTACTGCAGCATCCACAACAGAAGCGCAAAGGTACGGCTATGTATTCATGGACTCTACGCTGAAAAAGGGGACGGCAGCTGCGCAATCGGTTTATTTAGGACGTCCGTGGAGACCTCATTCGGCTGTAACATTCCTTCATACAAAAATGGATGATCATGTGAAAGCAGAGGGATGGCATAACTGGGATAACCGTGACAATGAAAGAACGGCCAGATATAAAGAATTTGGATCGACAGGAGCGGGAAGCAGTCCAGCAAACCGCGTAAAATGGTCAACCATTTTAACCCAAAATGAAGCAAGTCAAATCACGGTTCAGGCTGTTCTTCGCGGAACCGATGGCTGGAATCCAGAAAAGAGGTAAGGGGCTTGTCAGTTTTCGTCAAAGAAAGCTGACTTTTCTGTTTAAAAAACCTTTGAGAACAAACGTTCTTTTGTGTATAATGAACATATTCTTCTAAAATTGGCTGCAACAAAAAGGAGGGATTGCGTGAAGCGTTTTTCACAGCTCATGTTTTTACAAATATGTATCCTGTCGATTTTATTTCTCCCTTTTTCAGCGAAAGATGAACAACTCAAAGCTCGTGACGATTCACTTCAATGGATGACAGCTTTAGACGAATTCATACGAACAGCACCTGATTTAGAGGGCGCGATCTCTGGCATCAGCGTCCGCGATACTTCTGACACCTCTCTTCTTTATGAACATCAAGCCGATATTCGTCTTACTCCTGCTTCTAATATGAAACTGCTCACATCAGCCATCGCACTTGATATACTTGGAGAAACACACACATTCCTTACAGACATCTGGATGGATGGTTCCATTCAAAAGAAAACGCTACATGGCAGCCTTTATCTTCGTGGCACCGGCGATCCGACTTTATTAGAGGAGGATTTTGCAGCACTTGCCAAACAAGTCAAAAAGGCCGGAATACATACCATTCGCGGGCAGCTTGCGGCAGATGACACTTGGTTTGATGACACGAGATACTCCATTGACCTGCCTTGGAGTGATGAGGATCAATATTACGGGGCACAAATTTCTGCTCTCACGGCTTCACCGAATCAAGATTATGATGCAGGGACCGTGATTCTCGAAGTAAAACCAGGAAAAAAAGCAGGACAGAAAGCCGCATATGATATGATCCCAAAGACGGATGTCGCTCAAGTCATCAATCAAGTGAAAACAGTTCCAGAAGGTGAAAAAAAGAAAATCTCTTTTAAGCGCTCTCACGGAACCAACAAGATTACGTTGACTGGGACTATTCCTGTTAAAGCGAGCTCATCTAAACAATGGGTAGCTTTATGGGATCCGTCCGCCTATGCTTTAGACTTAATGAAACGAGCGTTAAAGGCGGAAGGGATTCAAGTAAAAGGACCGCTGAAATCAAAACAAGTTCCTAAAAAAGCCAAAAAAATTGCCTCCCATACATCGATGCCATTATCAGAGCTGCTTGTTCCTATGATGAAATTAAGCAACAATACCCATGCAGAAATTTTGCTAAAGGAACTAGGGAAAAAAGTGAAGAACAAAGGGAGCTTTGAAGCGGGTCTGGATGTCATGAATGAACGGCTTCCTGCGTTTGGCATCGATCCTTCGCTTGCAGTGCTGCGTGACGGATCGGGCATATCACCTATTAACCTTGTCTCTGCTAACCAGTTCACTTTATTTTTGACAAACATTCAAAAGGAAAAATGGTTTAAAACCTATGAACATGCGCTCCCTTTAGCAGGGGCAAGTGAACGAATGGTGGGGGGAACGTTAAGAAACAGATTGAAGGAACCAGCTACACTAGAAAAAGTACGTGCAAAAACAGGGTCGTTAACAACGGTCAGCACACTTTCTGGATATATTGACACGCAGGGCGGGAAAACGCTCGCTTTTTCCATCTTATTCAATCACCTTGTTGATGACGAAAAAGGGAAAGAGATAGAAGACCGTATTGTCAGCATACTAGCTGAGAATCTTTAGATTTAGAGAGAGAAGGAGAACCATCATGACGTTAGATAATAATCAATCTTTAGTAAAAACCATGTCCATTTTTCTCATCCCGCTTTTGCTAAGTAATATTTTGCAATCGATCGGACAATTAGTGTCTATTGTTCTTGTCGGAAGATGGATTGGAGAGGATGCAGTAGCTGCCATTTCTGCATTCTTTCCGCTTTTCTTTTTACTCGTTTCTTTTTCCATTGGAATTGGATCGGGAAGCTCGATCCTTATTGGACAAGCGTATGGAGCAAAAAATGAACAGAAATTAAAAGAAATTATTGGCACAACGCTTTCATTCACTTTTTTGATCGGAGTATCTTTAGCGATCATTGGAGGTTTTTTCGCAACAGACATCTTAAACCTTATGGGAACACCCGCTAATATCGTGGAGGAAAGTGCGGGCTATGCTAGAATTCTATTCATCTCAATGCCGATCTTATTTCTTTATTTTGTTTATACGACCTTCTTGCGAGGGACAGGGGATTCGAAAACGCCATTTTATTTCTTAATGATTAGTACGGCAACGAATATTTTGATGCTGCCCATTTTATTATTTGGATGGCTGGGACTGCCAGCGTTCGGCTTATACGGCGCTGCGTATGCTTCTGTGATTTCAACAATTGTGACATTTATCATTCTACACATCTACTTATATAAGACAAAGCACCCGCTTCGCATTGATGCATCGGTGAGAAAGCATTTATTGATGAAAGGAGATCTATTAAAAACGTTATTAAAGCTCAGTATCCCATCAAGCATTAATATGATCCTCATTTCTTTATCAGAAATTGCCGTTATTTCTTTCGTCAACGATTATGGATCACAGGCAACAGCTGCCTATGGTGTTGTCAATCAAGTCGTGAGTTATGTGCAGATGCCGGCAGTGAGCCTTGGCATTGCGGTCTCGATCTTTGCAGCTCAATTCATTGGCGCGGGAAATATGAATCGACTGAAAGATGTCATTAAAATTGGGTTAGGTCTTAACTTTGCCATAGGCGGATGTATCATTATTTTCGTTTATATTTTTGCACCGCAGATTTTATCTATTTTTTTAACAGACCCTGGCACGATAGATATTGCCTATAGTTTGGTCGTCATTACATTATGGAGCTATCTCATTTTTGGAACGGCCCAAATTGTTGCAGCCACAATGAGAGCAAGCGGGACGGTTCTTTGGCCGACGATCTTTAGTATTTGTTCCATTTGGCTTGTAGAAGTACCAGTCGCTTATGTGCTATCGCACTATACATCTCTTGGCATTAAAGGAATATGGATTGGCTACCCAGCTGCTTTCTTTGTGAACTTACTCCTCCAATACAGCTACTATCAGCTCGTATGGAAGAAAAAACAAATTATCTCGCTTGTTCAATCATAATGTAAAGGTGTGAGGCAGCATATACATACGAAGATCTCTCACTTTTAAGGAGGCCGAATCTTCTATGTATTTGAATCAAAGAAGTGAACTGAGCTCGTACAATATCGGTGACTTTTCTTATGCCGGGCCAGATTTCCAAGTGTTGACTTGGGGGGAAGGAACGACATTACATATTGGGAAGTTTTGTTCCATTGCAAACGAGGTGAAAATTTTTCTAGGCGGGGAACACCGTACTGATTGGGTCACAACGTATCCGTTTAATCAAATTTTTAAAGAAGCTGCCCATATTAAAGGACATCCCAAATCGAAGGGGGATGTTCATATTGGACATGACGTATGGATTGGATATGGTGCAACGATTATGTCAGGAGTATGTATAGGAAACGGGGCCGTGATCGGGGCAAATAGTGTGATCACAAAAGATGTGCCGCCATATGCAATTGCCGCAGGAAATCCCCAGCAGCTCATGAAATATCGATTTTCATCTGAAATAATCGAAAAACTGCAGTTATTAGAATGGTGGAATTTAGAGTTTTCAATCATCCAATCTATTTTTCATCTTTTGCAATCGTATGATATTGAACAGTGTATAAATGTAATAGAAGACATAAAAAAGAAAGACTGAAAAAGCCTTTCTTTTTTTAGTTTAGCTAAGACGTATGATGGTCAAGGCTGCTCCAGCAGCACCACCTCCGCCAACTAAAATAGCTGTGACAACCGCCCCAAAAAACTGCAGTGAGATGGTATTACCAGCTGTTAAATTAACAATAACAGTGTTGTTGATTAATGAAGTTGAGATAACAGGTGATTGAACAGAACCAGAAATAGTAGTTGTTCCATTTAAAAGCAAACGTGTATTAATCAAAAGAGCTGTAGTGGTGTTGATTTGATACGTAATATAATATTTACCAGTTTGCAGAACGGTAAAAACAGTACTTGTGCCGTTTGCTGTAAAACCAGTAATGTTTTGAAAGTTTGGCAAAGGAATATTCGTTCCTCCTGCTACAGTAACGATGGTAGGGCCAGAACTATTAGCAGCATAAAGTGCTGTATCTGTAAAACCACCTGTTCCAGTAGCCCCAGTGACACCTGTCACGCCAGTAGGACCTGTTGGTCCAGTAATACCCGTGGCCCCGGTAGGTCCGGTAGCTCCAGTGATCCCCGTGGTCCCGGTAGGTCCAGTTAAACCGGTGATCCCCGTAGCACCAGTAGGTCCAGTTGAACCAGTGATGCCCGTGGCGCCAGTAGGTCCAGTAGCTCCAGTAATCCCCGTGGCACCGGTAGAGCCAGTTGATCCAGTAATACCTGTCGCACCAGTAGGTCCAGTTGAACCAGTGATCCCCGTTGCGCCGGTAGAGCCAGTAGCTCCAGTAATCCCCGTGGCACCAGTAGGACCGGTAGCTCCAGTGATCCCCGTCACACCAGTAGGACCTGTTGGTCCAGTGATGCCCGTGGCCCCTGTATCACCAGTAGCTCCGGTAATCCCTGTCGCACCCGTAGGTCCAGTTGATCCAGTGATGCCCGTGGCACCAGTAGGACCGGTAGCTCCAGTGATCCCCGTCACACCAGTAGGACCGGTAGCTCCAGTAATCCCCGTGGCACCAGTAGGACCCGTAGCTCCAGTGATACCCGTTACACCAGTAGGACCCGTAGCTCCGGTAACCCCTGTCGCACCAGTAGGACCGGTAGCTCCAGTGATCCCCGTCACACCAGTAGGACCTGTTGGTCCAGTAATACCAGTGACACCAGTAGGACCGGTAGATCCGGTAATACCGGTGGCACCAGTAGGACCGGTAGATCCGGTAATCCCCGTGGCGCCAGTAGGACCGGTAGCTCCAGTAATCCCCGTGGCGCCAGTAGGACCGGTAGATCCGGTAATACCGGTGGCACCAGTAGGTCCAGTTGATCCAGTGATGCCCGTGGCGCCAGTAGGACCAGTAGCTCCAGTAATCCCCGTGGCACCAGTAGGTCCAGTTGAACCAGTGATGCCCGTGGCACCGGTAGAGCCAGTTGAACCAGTGATCCCTGTCGCGCCGGTAGAGCCAGTTGATCCAGTAATACCTGTCGCACCAGTAGGTCCGGTAGCTCCAGTGATCCCCGTGGTCCCGGTAGGTCCAGTTGAACCGGTGATCCCCGTAGCACCAGTAGGTCCAGTTGAACCAGTGATGCCCGTGGCGCCAGTAGGTCCAGTAGCTCCAGTAATCCCCGTGGCACCGGTAGGTCCAGTGATCCCCGTCACACCAGTAGGACCGGTAGCTCCAGTAATCCCCGTGGCACCAGTAGGTCCGGTAGCTCCAGTGATACCCGTTACACCAGTAGGACCCGTAGCTCCGGTAACCCCTGTCGCACCAGTAGGACCCGTAGCTCCAGTGATCCCCGTCACACCAGTAGGACCTGTTGGTCCAGTAATACCAGTGACACCAGTAGGACCGGTAGATCCGGTAATCCCCGTGGCGCCAGTAGGACCGGTAGCTCCAGTAATCCCCGTGGCGCCAGTAGGACCGGTAGATCCGGTAATACCGGTGGCACCAGTAGGTCCAGTTGATCCAGTGATGCCCGTGGCCCCTGTATCACCAGTAACTCCAGTAATCCCCGTGGCACCAGTAGGACCTGTTGGTCCAGTAATACCAGTGACACCAGTAGGACCGGTAGATCCGGTTGAACCGGTGGCACCAGTAGGTCCAGTTGAACCAGTGATGCCCGTGGCCCCTGTATCACCAGTAGTTCCGGTAATCCCTGTCGCACCCGTAGGACCCGTAGCTCCAGTAATACCCGTCGCACCAGTAGGTCCGGTTGAACCGGTGATCCCCGTGGCACCGGTAGGTCCAGTTGAACCGGTGATCCCCGTGGCACCAGTAGGTCCAGTTGAACCAGTGATGCCCGTGGCGCCAGTAGGACCAGTAGCTCCAGTAATACCCGTCGCACCCGTAGGACCTGTTGGTCCAGTAATACCAGTGACACCAGTAGGACCGGTAGATCCGGTTGAACCGGTGGCACCAGTAGGTCCAGTTGATCCAGTGATACCCGTCGCCCCTGTATCACCCGTAGCTCCGGTAACCCCTGTCGCACCAGTAGGACCCGTAGCTCCAGTGATCCCCGTCACACCAGTAGGACCTGTTGGTCCAGTAATACCAGTGACACCAGTAGGACCGGTAGATCCGGTTGAACCGGTGGCACCAGTAGGACCGGTAGATCCGGTAATCCCCGTGGCGCCAGTAGGACCGGTAGCTCCAGTAATCCCCGTGGCGCCAGTAGGACCGGTAGATCCGGTAATACCGGTGGCACCAGTAGGTCCAGTTGATCCAGTGATGCCCGTGGCCCCTGTATCACCAGTAACTCCAGTAATCCCCGTGGCACCAGTAGGACCTGTTGGTCCAGTAATACCAGTGACACCAGTAGGACCGGTAGATCCGGTTGAACCGGTGGCACCAGTAGGTCCAGTTGAACCAGTGATGCCCGTGGCCCCTGTATCACCAGTAGTTCCGGTAATCCCTGTCGCACCCGTAGGACCCGTAGCTCCAGTAATACCCGTCGCACCCGTAGGACCCGTAGCTCCAGTAATACCCGTCGCACCAGTAGTTCCGGTTGAACCGGTGATCCCCGTGGCACCGGTAGGTCCAGTTGAACCGGTGATCCCCGTGGCACCAGTAGGTCCAGTTGAACCAGTGATGCCCGTGGCGCCAGTAGGACCAGTAGCTCCAGTAATACCCGTCGCACCCGTAGGACCTGTTGGTCCAGTAATACCAGTGACACCAGTAGGACCGGTAGGTCCAGTTGAACCGGTGATCCCCGTGGCACCAGTAGGTCCAGTTGAACCAGTGATGCCCGTGGCGCCAGTAGGACCAGTAGCTCCAGTAATACCCGTCGCACCCGTAGGACCTGTTGGTCCAGTAATACCAGTGACACCAGTAGGACCGGTAGATCCGGTTGAACCGGTGGCACCAGTAGGTCCAGTTGATCCAGTGATACCCGTCGCCCCTGTATCACCCGTAGCTCCGGTAACCCCTGTCGCACCAGTAGGACCCGTAGCTCCAGTGATCCCCGTCACACCAGTAGGACCTGTTGGTCCAGTAATACCAGTGACACCAGTAGGACCGGTAGATCCGGTAATACCGGTGGCACCAGTAGGACCGGTAGATCCGGTAATCCCCGTGGCGCCAGTAGGACCGGTAGCTCCAGTAATCCCCGTGGCGCCAGTAGGACCGGTAGATCCGGTAATACCGGTGGCACCAGTAGGTCCAGTTGATCCAGTGATGCCCGTGGCCCCTGTATCACCAGTAACTCCAGTAATCCCCGTGGCACCAGTAGGACCTGTTGGTCCAGTAATACCAGTGACACCAGTAGGACCGGTAGCTCCGGTTGAACCGGTGGCACCAGTAGGTCCAGTTGAACCAGTGATGCCCGTGGCCCCTGTATCACCAGTAGTTCCGGTAATCCCTGTCGCACCCGTAGGACCAGTAGCTCCAGTAATACCCGTCGCACCCGTAGGACCCGTAGCTCCAGTAATACCCGTCGCACCAGTAGGTCCGGTTGAACCGGTGATCCCCGTGGCACCGGTAGGTCCAGTTGAACCGGTGATCCCCGTGGCACCAGTAGGTCCAGTTGAACCAGTGATGCCCGTGGCGCCAGTAGGACCAGTAGCTCCAGTAATACCCGTCGCACCCGTAGGACCTGTTGGTCCAGTAATACCAGTGACACCAGTAGGACCGGTAGGTCCAGTTGAACCGGTGATCCCCGTGGCACCAGTAGGTCCAGTTGAACCAGTGATGCCCGTGGCGCCAGTAGGACCAGTAGCTCCAGTAATACCCGTCGCACCCGTAGGACCTGTTGGTCCAGTAATACCAGTGACACCAGTAGGACCGGTAGATCCGGTTGAACCGGTGGCACCAGTAGGTCCAGTTGATCCAGTGATGCCCGTGGCCCCTGTATCACCAGTAACTCCAGTAATCCCCGTGGCACCAGTAGGACCTGTTGGTCCAGTAATACCAGTGACACCAGTAGGACCGGTAGCTCCGGTTGAACCGGTGGCACCAGTAGGTCCAGTTGAACCAGTGATGCCCGTGGCCCCTGTATCACCAGTAGTTCCGGTAATCCCTGTCGCACCCGTAGGACCCGTAGCTCCAGTAATACCCGTCGCACCAGTAGGTCCGGTTGAACCGGTGATCCCCGTGGCGCCAGTAGGACCAGTAGCTCCAGTAATACCCGTCGCACCCGTAGGACCTGTTGGTCCAGTAATACCAGTGACACCAGTAGGACCGGTAGCTCCGGTTGAACCGGTGGCACCAGTAGGACCGGTAGATCCGGTAATCCCCGTGGCCCCAGTAGGACCGGTAGCTCCGGTTGAACCGGTGGCACCAGTAGGTCCAGTTGATCCAGTGATGCCCGTGGCCCCTGTATCACCAGTAACTCCAGTAATCCCCGTGGCACCAGTAGGACCTGTTGGTCCAGTAATACCAGTGACACCAGTAGGACCGGTAGCTCCGGTTGAACCGGTGGCACCAGTAGGTCCAGTTGAACCAGTGATGCCCGTGGCCCCTGTATCACCAGTAGTTCCGGTAATCCCTGTCGCACCCGTAGGACCCGTAGCTCCAGTAATACCCGTCGCACCCGTAGGACCCGTAGCTCCAGTAATACCCGTCGCACCAGTAGGTCCGGTTGAACCGGTGATCCCCGTGGCACCGGTAGGACCAGTTGAACCAGTGATGCCCGTGGCGCCAGTAGGTCCAGTTGAACCAGTGATGCCCGTGGCGCCAGTAGGACCAGTAGCTCCAGTAATCCCCGTGGCACCAGTAGGTCCAGTTGAGCCAGTGATGCCCGTGGCACCGGTAGAGCCAGTTGATCCAGTAATACCTGTCGCACCAGTAGGTCCAGTTGATCCAGTGATCCCCGTCGCGCCGGTAGAGCCAGTTGATCCAGTAATACCTGTCGCACCAGTAGGTCCGGTAGCTCCAGTGATCCCCGTCACACCAGTAGGACCTGTTGGTCCAGTGATCCCCGTCACACCAGTAGGACCGGTAGATCCGGTAATACCGGTGGCACCAATAGGACCGGTAGATCCAGTAATCCCCGTGGCACCAGTAGGACCGGTAGATCCGGTAATACCGGTGGCACCAGTAGGTCCAGTTGATCCAGTGATCCCCGTCACACCAGTAGGACCTGTTGGTCCAGTGATCCCCGTCACACCAGTAGGACCGGTAGATCCGGTAATACCGGTGGCACCAATAGGACCGGTAGATCCAGTAATCCCCGTGGCACCAGTAGGACCGGTAGATCCGGTAATACCGGTGGCACCAGTAGGTCCAGTTGATCCAGTGATCCCCGTCACACCAGTAGGACCTGTTGGTCCAGTGATCCCCGTCACACCAGTAGGACCGGTAGATCCGGTAATACCGGTGGCACCAATAGGACCGGTAGATCCAGTAATCCCCGTGGCACCAGTAGGACCGGTAGATCCAGTGATGCCCGTGGCACCGGTAGGTCCGGTAGGTCCAGTGATCCCCGTCACACCAGTAGGACCTGTTGGTCCAGTAATACCAGTGACACCAGTAGGACCGGTAGATCCGGTAATACCGGTGGCACCAGTAGGACCGGTAGCTCCAGTGATACCCGTTGCCCCCGTAGGCCCAGTAGCTCCAGTAATACCCGTGGCCCCGGTAGGACCGGTAGCTCCAGTGATACCCGTTGCCCCCGTAGGCCCAGTAGCTCCAGTAATACCCGTAGCGCCAGTAGGACCGGTAGCTCCAGTGATCCCCGTCACACCAGTAGGACCTGTTGGTCCAGTAATCCCCGTGACACCCGTAGGACCGGTAGCTCCAGTGATCCCCGTCACACCAGTAGGTCCAGTTGAACCAGTGATACCAGTGGCCCCGGTAGGTCCAGTTGATCCAGTGATCCCCGTAGCGCCGGTAGAGCCAGTTGATCCAGTAATACCTGTCGCACCCGTAGGCCCAGTATCTCCAGTGATCCCCGTAGCGCCAGTAGGTCCAGTTGAACCGGTGATCCCGGTGGCACCAGTAGGTCCAGTTGAACCGGTGATCCCCGTAGCGCCTGCAGGCCCAGTTTCACCTGGTGCTGCTAAAAGTGTGTAATCTGACGACGTATCTGGCGTACCTGAAGGTGGTGCAGAATCCACTATATACGTACCACCACCATAAGTGACCACTTGCCCTACTGAATATGTTGTTGCCATAACAGGGTCATAGGCTTCAACACCAATTAATCCGATCCCAGTAGGCCCCGTAGGCCCAGTTTCTCCAGAAGCAGCCAAAAGGGTATAGTCGGGGGAGAGTCCAGGTATTCCTGATGGAGCGTCAACATTGGCAATGTAAGTACTGCCATTAAACGTGACCACTTGCCCTGCATCGTAATCTTGTGATTGTGAGGGATCAAAAGGAAGAGCGCCGGTTAACCCGCCAGCAGGTCCAGTAGGTCCGGTTGGTCCAGGGGGACCTGCTGGGCCTGCCGGGCCTCTTGGTCCAGCTCTTTGATTTGGTTTTGATTGTTTTATTCCTTTTGCAATCTGGCAAGGTTGATTCCCTTGAGATATCTTTTGTGTTGGATATTCTTGTTTAATGAATGGACAGTCTCTTTTTCGAGGACGGTCATGACGTGATCTTTTGTAATGAGGCTGTTCATGGTATTTACCGCAAAAGGGACATTTGTGTTCGAATTGATTGTACAAATTGCCCATCTCCTAGAATTGATATTTCATTCTATGTGCAAATTTTCAAATTGGAAGTAAAACCTAGGAAATCATCATTTCGAAAATCATCGAATCAAATCATTTAAATCTTTCATGGATTTGTGTTATGGTGTTGAAAGTATAAAATAGTATGATTTTTGACAGAAATGGGGACATCATTTATGAGTCAATCAGTTTTACAAGGCAAAGCCTATTCCGTTTTAAATTTATCCTCAGTGACAGAAGGAGGTACCATTAAAGAATCTTTTGATCGTAGTATGGATTTAGCAAAGAAGGCGGAGAAGTGGGGCTATCATAGATACTGGCTGGCAGAACACCATAACATGGAAGGGGTAGCGAGCTCTGCAACGTCTGTTTTAATTGGATATATTGCGGGAGGAACCGAAAAAATCCGAGTAGGATCTGGCGGGATTATGCTGCCAAACCACTCTTCACTTGTCATTGCCGAACAATTTGGCACACTTGAGACATTGTATCCAGGGAGAATTGATTTAGGTCTTGGCAGAGCACCAGGGACGGATCAGTTAACAGCAAGAGCGCTTAGACGTAATCTTCATAACGGAGAAGATTTCCCAGAGCAGCTTGAAGAACTTCGTCAATATTTCAAGCCGACCGGTCAGGTTAAAAAACATGTAAGAGCTGTTCCAGGAGAAGGTCTGGACATTCCGATTTGGCTCCTTGGTTCAAGTGGTTTTAGCGCCAGACTTGCAGGAGAACTTGGATTACCATTTGCCTTTGCAGCACATTTCTCACCTAAAAATACAATTCCTGCGTTAGAGTTGTACAGACAGTCATTTAGACCTTCTGATGTATTAAAAGAGCCTTATGCCATGGTCGGTGTGACGGTTTTTGCTGCAGATGAAACAGAACGGGCTGAATACTTGGCAACCTCTCATTATCAGCGGTTTTTAAGTCTCATTCGCAACACACCAGGAAAACTGAAGGCGCCTGTCGACAGCATGGACGGTCTTTGGAGTCCATATGAAAAGGCGATGGTGGATGAACAATTAAGCTCGACTATCATTGGGGATAAAGAAAAAGTAAAAATAGAATTAGAAGCCTTTATTGAAGCTACACAAGCAGATGAAGTGATGATTAATTCTGATATGTTCGATCATCAAGAAAGAATGCGTTCGTATGAAATCATCGGAGAGATCTTTCAAGAGGCACAAGAAAAATAAACATAAAAAAAGAACTGCACAGAGCAGTTCTTTTTTATTTAAGCTTTTGTAAAAATGCGAAATGGTTGTCCGATTGGCAGAACAATACGGCCAAAATGTGTATTAAGGACAACAGCTGCAGAACCATAAAATGAAAGCAGGGAAATAATCAATTCTGCAATACCAGCCATGGTATGAGTCACATCGTACATCACACCAAAAGTGCTAAGGGAAAGACCAATGAATAAGAAATCAATAAAGACGAAAATCAAAAATAATACTTTATGTGTTTCCATTGCACCAATCGTCATAAACAAGCTGAAAATCAAATAACCAATAAACGCAAAACCTAACTGTTTTGGATCTGCTGCTCCCGCAAGCGTTTTCCCAAAAACGCCGGCTTGAATGAGCCAAGTTGTTCCAACGCCCATCCAGAAAAGACCGAATGCGCCAAAAGCAGTGGCTCCAAAAATATTATGATGCTTTGAATCTTGTATGGACGCGATCAGCTGCGCGATTCCTCCAAGGAAGATAGCCCAAGGTAAAATAAGGGAAGTGCCATCTGTGATTCCTAGTTTTTGTGAGGACGCAACGAGCGTCACCATTGCTAAACCAAACAAACCAAGTGGTGTTGGGTCTGCAATTGATAATCGAATTGCTTGAACATTCTGTTTTTCCATAATGACCTCCTACAATTTGCACTTACAAAAGATACTCGAATTCGATAGAAACGTCAAGCTCTTTTTTAGTAGACACTTGCATCGTCTTCCAAATAAATCTATATTTAATACATATCAAATGTGATAGAAAAAGAGGGATAAAATGAGGAAGGGCTTATCTGGAAAAACGATTGCCATTTGTGGAACGAGAAAAACAGAAGAAATGCGTACACTTGTCGAAAAGCAAGGGGGACAAGCCGTTATTCGTTCTCTTCAAGGAACCGTATTTTTAGCCAAAGAGGAATTAAAGCCAGGCATAGAAACCTTTGTGAAACAAGGGGCCGACTGGGTGATCTTGACAACAGGCATCGGTACAGATACATTGATTGAGAGTGCACAAGAGCTGCAGCTTGGTAAAGAATTTATGAACATTCTATCAAATGCCCATATTGCTTCAAGAGGGTACAAAACCTTTGCTGCTTTGAAAAAACGCGGAATTCAGCCTGAGGTCTCTGATGAAGACGGTACAGTTCGTGACTTGATTTCAAAGCTTGAAGACAAGGAATTTCAAGGCAAACGTGTGATGGTGCAGCTTCATGGTGAAAATGCACCAGCTCTCATTCAGTTTTTACATGAAAAAGAGGCAGATGTTTTGCCGCTTTTACCATATCAGCACACACCTCCTGAACCAGAGGCAGCTGAAACGCTGCTGAAAGAAATGAAAGATGGACAAGTTCATGCCGTTTGTTTTACAACCGCTGTCCAAGTTCACGCCTTTTTCAAACTAGCTGCAGAATGGGGAAGAAAAGAAGAATTGCAAGCATTATTCGAGCAGCACGTGCTTGCAGTAGCCGTCGGGAAAGTCACTGCTGAAGCTTTAAAAGAAGAGGGAATAGACCGAATTCTTGCCCCGTCACTTGAGAGAATGGGTGCAATGATAATAGAGCTATCCCGATATATGGAAAAACAATCAGCACACTCATAAAAAAACGCCTTTCACCAGATCAGTGAAAGGCGTTTTGGTTAGATTGTCCGTTTTCGATTCGTCCGAATTTTTTTGAGTACAAAGTAGAGAACAATCAGGACAATGGCAATGACCATAATAGGGGTTGTATAAGCATGAGCAACACTTTGAATATGATCCCATTTTGTCCCAAGCTGCATGCCAAGATAGATAAATAAGATAGACCAAGGGATGGCAGCTAATCCTGTTAAGAAAACGAATTTCAAAAAAGGCATCTTGGCAATACCCGCTGGAATCGAGATGGCATGACGGACAACAGGGATAAAGCGGGCGGTAAAGACTACACCGGTTCCATACCGGTCAAACCAGCGCTCTGCAGTCGCGATATGATGTTCATGGATGAACAAATACTTTCCATACTTTGTTAAAAAAGGTCTTCCGCCGTACAGACCGATCCAGTAAATAAAACACTGGGCGAGCGTACCACCGATGACGCCGGCAATCACAGCTCCTACAAAACCAATTGTGCCTGTTGACACCATATATCCGCCATAGGCAAGTACAATTTCACTCGGAATGATTTCAATCATCAGCCCTAGTGCTACACCTACATAACCAAGGCTTGTCAGCCAGGTTAAAATTTCATTAAAAAAGGTTCCCATTCATTTCACTCTGCCTTTAAATACGATTTTTCTTCAAGCATCCTTATAAGAGCCTATGCTTGTTTTGCTTTTCTCATGAGTATGCTTTCTATATATGCCAGCATGGCTTGCGGCTCATACAGACACCACTGAACCTGGCTTTTTCATCAAGTCTATGTTAAAAAGCTCTCGTCTAGCAGATTTTATCATACCATATTTGCCGGCATTTAGACGATCTACTTGCTATGTGAAAAATAGTCACCATAAAAGAATAGGCTGCATCCGTTTTTTCAGCAGAACATGATATAATTTGCTAGATGAAACGAACGGGTGGTGCACAAACATGTATTTAACAATTGCAGAAACAGCTGAATACTTGGAAGTATCAGAAGCGTATATTAAAAAATTAATCCAGCAAAAAAAGATCCGTTACGTATTTGACGGGGAATCTTATCTTATTTATCAAGGGCAGTTTCAAACGCATTTAAAGCAGCTCGAACAATATAAAGAGCTCGTCCAAGAGATCTTAAATGAACCGATTCCGGAAGACCCCGATGTAAAGGATGAAGATTAGAATATTGTCATTTTTTCAATTGATTCAACATGGATCAATGTAGAAAGAATAATCTTTATATTAACTTATGCTCAAATGGTTTCCGCTCTTTCTCGAATGACAATCATTAGCAGTAAAAGGAAGTGAAAATGGTGGGGACAACTACTTTATGTGAAGCCTGTCAAAAAAACGAAATGAATGTTGTAGAAGCGTCTGATGAACCGAAACAGCCTTATCACTTAGCCGTTCTCCGTTCTCCATTCTCCTAACCAATTTTTACTGCACGATGATTTTTATGGAGAGGACGGACAGGCTTTCCAATCAGAGAAGGACGTCATCGTCACCAAAAGTGAGAAAGCACCAACATTACACGTCGTTAGGCATGATTTGGCGTCTTTAATAGACTTTTCAATTACTAGATGGTTTCTTGAGGATGATGTCATCGATGCGCTGAAACAGCACGACCGGCAAAAAATCTTGGATTCTGTTCATAGTAGGTTTTATGAAACGGAGCATGCCGAAGTGAAATCACGAATGTTAGAAATCGCAGCTGATGTTCTAGGTACAGTTGCCGCTGAATGGGTAAGAGAACTTTTGGATCAGGCGGACGAAGAATTCCTTTATCCGCTTTTGTGGGCAGCAGCCAGCTGTTTGCCAGAAGATGAGGGATTACACCATATATTGAAAAAAATGAAATCGATCAGTGAAAAAGAATTGCCGTTAGAGGCTTTTATTTGCCTGCACCGTTTCCGTTCTCACAAAATATTGGATTGGATGGAGTCAAATTGCACCCATTTTCACGATCAGTGGGGAAGGCTGGCAGCCGTCAGCTGTCCAACCTGGGAAAGAATGAAATCTTGGCTAAACAAAGGAAGACCTTTCTGCTTCATTGCACTAGATACAATGGCAAACTGTGCAAAAGGGAATGGACCGGCTCTTGTGGAACAATTTTCACCTAAAATCCTTAAAACTGATAAAAATGAAGTAGAGAAGATTTTACATGATGTTAATCAAAAAGATCAGGTTCCACGAGTGAAAATGAAAGTGTCCAAAATCTTGGAGAACAAACAAGACATATTTGAATAAGCCCTTTTATTGGCTGACTCCCGTTTGAACAATTTTCATGCGGCATTTCACTTTTACATCCGCATCAGGATAAATGTCTTGCCATTTTTCTGGTGTCATTGCCTTGTCTTTTGATCTATATCTAAGGCCCAGTCCAAGCGGGTCTATGTTTTGCTTTTTAAAGGACTGTACAAGATCTTCTCCTTGCTGAGTGATACGTTTTTCAACTTCTTTTTCGACTTGGTCCAATATATTCGGTTTATCGATTTTTTTGGACTTCATGAATTCTTTTAATTCGCCTTTTAGTTTGATATCTATCGTGATATGAGGCTTTTTTGTTAGGTTTTTCGTCGGTTTGATCTGGTAAGACACATGTGATTTGATATTTTCAATGACAACATGAGTCTTCGCTCGATCTTGCAATTGAAACTCATAGATGCCATTTTTATGATTTTCAATCATCGCTTTAAATGTGAACGTGTCTTCTCCTGGAATATGACCCACCATTTTTTCTTGATCAAATAGAGCAACGCCCGAGACCTTGATGGCATTGCTTGTTCTTTCAATGTAAGGGAGATAAGCATCGACCCCTTTTGCCATCATCTGATTCATAAAAATATGCTGATTTGTGACTGGCTCATTGCCATTTCGCATATTTTGCGCTAACAGATCAGAGAGATATACACCTATATTTAAGTTCGTTTGATTCATTTTTGTGTATAATAATTCTTCGACTTCTCCGCCAACAATCGCAAACACTTGGCGTGAACCAATAATAGGATCACGATAAATGTAATTCATTAAATCGATCATGCCGACTTCTTTTGCTAACTTTTCACTGACTAAAATAACGAGCACCTGGCCCATAACCACCGGAAAAGGCGATTTTTCTGACACGAGAAATTGGATATTACTAATCGTGTTTGACTTTGCACTTAATATTTGATAGCTGCCTTGCTCTTCACTTTTAAAGACGGGAAAGACAAAAAAGCCCTTCATTTCGCCATCTTCCATTAAATCAAATCCTGCCGCCTGAGAGATATTTAATTCATCTAATAGCCGGGGCTGTGCACAGCTAGTTAACAAAAGACTAAACAACATAAGACCTATGAGTACATACTGTTTCATGTTCGTTTTTTCACCCACCTTTTTTTCAGCATCAGTCCAATGACCATACAGACAATCAATCCATAGATCAGAATGAATCCGCTATATTCCACCCATTGATTAAAGGTTTCAAAAGAAGTTGCACCGGCAAAAAACGAAAACATGATCAGAATGAGAATGCTGAGACCGATTAAATTGACGCGCTGGCTTGTATGAAATACTTGTTTCGCCATTCGGCTCGCAGCCCATAATGGAATCGCGATATTTGGAATAATAAGAAGCAGCCAAAGAGACACTTCAATAAATTCAAAGCGCTGAATGAAGGGAAGTTTCACAATGCTTGTTAACGTCAATGTTGGCCATTTTGTTAATTTAAGCTGAGCACTCGAATAATACGCAATGGATACGAGAAAGACAAGTAAATTTAAGCATGTCGTGAATAATGCTCCCATGTGGGCAAATTTTTGTGACGTTTGTGCTTTTTTAATAAAGGGATAATAGACAAGCAGCGTTCCAAAACCAAACATGGGTAAGGAGGCATCTTTGAGACCCATTACCAGCTGCGAGAATGTATGATCAAACATTGGAAACATAAAGCGAATGTGACTATATTTCATGACGTAAAAGCAAATAAACGTCATCCAATATGTGAGTATAATGCTAAAAAACGCCCATCCTGCAATGGTTCTAAAGCCGCCGGTATGAATGTAATACACTAGCACAAGCAGTACAGCAGCAAACAAAAAACCCGGAATTTCTTTAAACAGCCACACATGGATTACATCCATATAATGGACGAGGACAGTAAGCGACAAACATGAAAAGTATAAGATGTAGAGAATATTGAATAATTGCCCAATCCATTTACCAAATACGAATTTTGTAATATGAACAAATTCATCCGAAGGAGCCTTTTTAAACATCAAGTAAATCAGAAAGATCATCACATTGACACTGATGCCAGAAATTAGAATGGCGATCCATCCGTCATTATTCATGGAACGGACAAGGTTCGTTTGAAAGTTTAAAATGCCGACACCTACTTGATTGGCATTAATGAGAAAAAACACAAAAAAAGGGGATATTTGAAATTTCTCTTTGACAGAAGAAGAGCTCATGCCTTCACTTCCTTATTCATAAAAATCATTTTTCCCCTTCCGGCCTTGCTTAGGCTTTGGCTGGTGAATGGTTCTATTTTGTCCGCGTAAATTATCCGGCCTTTTATTCAAAAAGCGAAGCTGAGGGCGAATCAAACTGCTCTTTAAATCAGCTAGACGAGGTGGATAAATGGGTTCAAGGTATGGCTGCCCAATAGTGGTTAATTTCATCAAATGGGTGATCAGAAAAGCGCCCATCAGTGAAATTCCTAAGGCTCCCCAAACCTGTGCTGCAAATAGAAAAGGGAACCTCAAAAGCCGGATGGCATTTCCCATTTTATAGATCGGGGTGACAAAGGAAGCTAGAGCAGACAATGCCACAATAATCAGCAGGATATTACTTGTTAAGCCCGCTGCCACCGCCGCCTGTCCAATGACGATCCCGCCAACAATCCCGAGTGTTTGTCCTACCTTTGTCGGAAGCCTGGATCCAGCCTCTCTTAGTAATTCAATCGAAATCTCTAAAAATAGTGCCTCAATGATCGGAGGAAATGGCACAAGATAGCGCGAGGACACAATGGTTTCTAATAAATCCTTTGGGATCAGCTCATAATGAAAGGTTAAAACGGCTACATATAAAGGTGTCGCAAAAATGGAAAATATCACAGCAAATATGCGTAACAGCCTAAAGCAAGAAGCCGCAATCCATGACATATTATAGTCTTCCATAGTGGAAAAATACTCAAGTAAAATAGTCGGGGCAAGCAAGACATGAGGCGAACCATCCACTAATATGGCAATTTTCCCTTCTGATAAGCCTGAAGACACGCGGTCGGGTCTTTCTGTATTCAAAAACAACGGAAAGATCGTATTGGACACATCATAAAGCATTTGAGCAAGGTAATTCGCATCTGAAATCTGATCATAATTAACGTCCTCAATTCGCTGAAGAACCGTTTCGATGTTTTCCGGGTTGGCGATTTCTTCAATATATAACACGGCTACTTTTGTTTGAGACAGCGTACCAACCGTCTTTTCCTCAACTTTCAGGTTAGGCGTCGGCAGCCGCCGCCTGACCAAATTTAAATTGGTATCTAAAACCTCCACAAATGCTTCCTGAGCACTGATAATGCCAAATTCAATCTCAGGCGGACCTACTTGTCTGCCTTTCTTTTCTTCAATCGGCAAAAGAAGCGTTTTGCCCCAGTCTGTCTCAAGTCTAATGGCAATGCTGCCCCGGTGAAGGGCTTCTTCCACTTTTTGAAGATCGCTCGTGATGACAGCCTGCTCAATGGGAATTCGTTCTTTCAGCTCTTCAAGAGTGGGTGTCAGATGCAGTTGTTTGAGGGAGGGGAGGATTTGTTCATGTAGAAGATGTCCATTAATTAACGAACGAAAAAAGGAAATCCTATACAGGAAATCTCCATTTCGAGACAGCTCATTTGTAAAATCAGCAGAACGTGATAATGCTTCAAATACTGAATTTGAGTCCTTGTGTTGTTTGTTTTTCTTCAGCATTTGAACCAGCTCCTTCGGCGATTTGCCTCTATTATCTAACCAATTGTCTAAAGATATGCATGAAAAAAAGCGTTCAGCTTGATGGGCTGGACGCTTTTTTTCCATATAGAACGGCTTCTAATAATAAATCAGCTAAATGGACCGCGCGCATGCTCGGCGAGTGCCCTGAGCGTTTGATGCCTGCTGCCATTTGTAGCTGACAGCCTGGATTAGATGTAACGATGGCAGCCGCCTTTGTTTGGCTGGCTTCTGTCATTTTATGATCTAAAATTTGCATTGACATCTTTGGCTGCAAGATGTTGTAAATGCCAGCTGAACCGCAGCACCGGCCCGCATCCTTCATTTCTTTAGATGATACACCCTGAATGGCCTTCATCAGCACCCGTGGCGCATGCTGTACACCCATTCCGTTCCGCAAATGACAAGAATCTTGGTAAGTGATGACTTGCTCTGGCAAAGCAAGCGGCATGCGGCGGTGAAATTCCAGCTCCACTAAAATGTCTGATATATCCGTGATTTTCTTTGAGAAGTCTTCACTTCGCTTTTGAAAATCCGGATCATCGCAAAGCAAATGATCGTAATCACTTAAAAAAGCGCCACAACCGCCCGCATTCATGACAATGGCATCCGCATCTATCTCTTCAAAAGCTTCAATATTCCGCTTTGCTAACTGTTTCGCTTGTTCTTTTTCACCGCTATGGCCATGGAGCGCTCCGCAGCACGTCTGAATAGGAGGAACGAAGACGTCACAGCCTGCCAGCTGCAAAAGCTGGATGGTTGCTTCGTTTGTACTGGAAAAAACCGTGTCCATTAAACAGCCAGTAAAAAAGGCGACCCGTTTTCTCGCTGGGCCGGCGGCTTTGTATTCCGTCAAACGGCTTTTCTGTTGACGCGGCACCTTTGGAAGCGCCTGTTCCATCAGGCGTAAGTGCGGTGGAAGCACCTTCAGCATGCCAGTTTTGCGGGCTGCCGTTTGCAGACCAGATGTTTGATAAAATCGAAGAAGTCCTGCCGCTTTCCGCATTCGGCTCTGTGAAGGAAAGAGACCTTTAAACACTACACGTCTTACAAGTTTGACAGGGATGGATTGTTTTTTGTGCTGCTGAATGATGTCTCTTGCATCTTCAAGTAACCGTCCATATTTAACGCCGGAAGGGCAGACCGGTTCACATGCACGGCAGCCAAGACAAAGATTCAGCGAATGCTCGACATCTTCATCTGGCTCAATGACGCCGTCTCTCACCGCCTTCATTAAAGCAATTCGGCCGCGGGGAGAGTGTGTTTCTTGCTGACCAGATTCAATATAAGTCGGGCAGGAAGGAAGGCAGAATCCGCAGCGCATGCAATTGAGCAGCTCTTTTTCGTCCATTTGCTGCTGAAATGCTTGCTGAATCTCTGTTTGTTTAGAACTCATGAGACCACCACCCGCTTTCTTGCGGCTTTTCCAAACACTTTATCAGGGTTCATGATATTTTCCGGGTCAAGCGCTTGTTTGATCGCTTTCATTGCCGCAATGCCTTCTTTTTTAACCTTTAGTTCTAAGTAAGGGGCTTTCATAAGACCCACGCCATGTTCACCCGTAATGGTGCCGCCAAGTGAGACTGCTTTTTCAAAAATGGCCTGAAAGGCTTCTTCCACCCGTTTCATTTCTTCTTCATTTCTTGCATCTGCTGCACAAGTAGGATGCAAATTGCCATCACCTGCATGACCAAATGTACAGATTTTCACATCGTACTCTCTCGCAATGTCTTCGATCGCCCGCACCATGCTGGCAATTTCAGACCGGGGGACTGTGGCATCTTCTAAAATGGTCGTCGGGCTTAACCGGGCGAGAGCTGATAAAGCAGATCGTCTCGCTGTTAAAAGGGCATTGGCCTCTTCTTCAGAATGTGCGATATTCACTTCTTTTGCACCGTGCTGCTGGCACACTTTTGCGATGCGCTGCATATCACGGGCAACCGCCTCAGGATGGCCGTCTTGTTCGATTAACAGCACCGCTTGAACGTCAGTCGGCAAACCGATTTTTGCAAAGTCTTCAACGACTTCCAAAGTCGGCTGATCCATAAATTCTAATGTGGCGGGGATGATACGCTCTGCAATAATCGCCGACACTGAAGCGGCGGCTTCCTCTAAACTTTCATATAAGCAAAGCATCGTTTGTTTTGTTTCTGGAAGCGGCAAAAGCTTCAGCGTGGCTTCAGTGACAATCCCGAGCGTTCCTTCTGAACCTACGAACAAACGGGTCATATCATACCCAGCCACGTCTTTTGCAAGCTTGCCGCCTGTTTTGATGATATCACCGTTTGGCAGAACGACTTCAAGTCCAAGTACATAATCTCTTGTCACTCCATACTTTAATCCCCGGAGACCACCTGAATTTTCATTAATATTTCCGCCTAATGTAGAGATTTTCATAGAGCTTGGATCAGGTGGATAGAAGAGGCCTTTCGCCTCTACTTGGCGAATGAGTTCCTGTGTGATCAAACCAGGCTGCACCGTTGCTGTCAGGTTTTCTTCATCTATTTCTATTAATTGGTTCATTCTTGTAAACAGCATCACAAGTCCGCCTTGAGTGGGACATGTGCCTGCACAAAGGTTCGTTCCTGATCCTCTTGGCACGATCGGAATGTTATATGAGGAGCAGAGCCGGACAATTTGCTGGATTTCCTCAGCCGCGTGCGGGCTTACGATGACATCTGGCATATGCTGAAAATTTGGTGTTGCATCATAAGAGTAGGCAAGCCGATCGGCTTTACTGTCCTGCATGAAAGACGCACCGACAATCTTTTTTAATTGATTTAAAAATTCAGAATGTAACATACGCATTCAACTCCTATTGATAAGACGTATCGTTTCTTTCAGTATAAAAAAAGAATCGCCTCATGCCTATGGACGATTCTACAAAATATCGGGCTGTTCGCTTCGTTTTTTTGGATCATGATCTAATAACATGAAAGCTAAATAAAAGAGCATTGCATCTTGCATACGCTTTGGATCAAGTGTCGTTAAATCTTGGATGCGTTTTAGCCTGTAATGCAGTGTATTGATATGGACATGCATCGCTTCTGCTGTATATTTCAATGAGCAATCTGATGTCATAAGCACCCGCAATGTTTTCACTAATTCAGGATAGGGGAGAAGAGGGGCGATTGTTCGATCAAGAAACACTTCTTTTGTTTCCTGACTCACTTCCTCCATAAAAAGTTCAAGCGTTAAATCTTCATCAAATACAATCGGTGTATCAGCATGTGCCATTTTTAATGCTCGAAAGGCTTGTTGAAAGGATTGCTTCATCAAATGAGCAGCTGCTGGTTTGCCTGCTCCAATCAAAACCCCCTGTGTGCCCCGCGCCGTAAGGGAGGCATGGATGTGAAACAGGCGCTGCTGCAAGGCTTTACGATCATCTGCTGTTGTCTGCAGCATGAGCAAAAAACGGGCATGCCCCCAGCGGACGATGATCTCCTGACTAGTGAGATGCAGCGTTTCCTTCCATTCTTTGTATTGATTCTGCTTCATAAATGATTCATCCTGACAATCGATCAGAACAACTGCGCGCTCCTTATTGATATCAAGCTGGAGCCGCGACGCTTTTTCAGTGAGATCAATCGCTGTCTCTGGCAGATGAAGCCAGTCGAATACAAACGCTTCGAGCTGACGTTCATCCGTTTCAGTTTCTTGAAAAAATTCATGTTCATGAATAAGCAGCTCGGTCATTTTTCTTAATATTTCGCCAAAAGGAGACACATGTACAGGATCTCCTGTCATTCCAATGACCCCGATGACCTCTTGCTTAAAATAAATAGGCAGATTGATGCCAGCTTTGACACCTTTCATGTGCTGCTGGTCATCCTTTGTGAGAATTCGTTTCTGTCCTTCAAAAGATGTCAGATACGCTCCTTCATGAAATTGTCCAACGCGTTCTGGATCTGTTGCTGCAATGATGGTGCCGTTTGTTTGTGCGATGATGATTTCCTCAGTCAGCACCTTTTTAACCTCGTCTACGATTTTTTCTGCCAGTGTCATTGTGAGCAAAACGTACCCCTCCGAGATGTTTCTTTTGACACTATCATACCATCATATGCTAGGACATATCTTTCTTTTCATGAGTTATGCTAAAATAATAAACACACATGAAGGAGAAGAAAGGAGACATAGCCATGTCACTGCAAAATCGCTTACAAGACTTACTAAAAGAAGGACAGGCGCTGACCGACTTTGAATATGATGAAGCGGCGCGCCGCAATTGGACATTAGAAGGGGCGAGAATAAAAGAAGAAGCCCGTTTTGGCGATGTATATATAGAGCGTGTAGACAAGGAATCAGAGAACATGATTCAAACAGAAAACGTCTCATTTCTAAACACACCGCTTACATATGTGAAAAAACATCAAAAAGAATTCATTTATATCGAATCCAAGTGGTTTGATGTCGTGAAAGTGGATGGCTTGGCCATTGAATGGGATGAAGTGTTTCAAACGTATACCGTCCTATTCGGTTTAAAACGTCCTAAAAAAGACACGAATATTCTAAAGGACATGCTATCGCCATTAAATGGTGCTCAGCTTCAATTTAATGGACAAGATGGCTTATTTGATGTGAATTTGCAGCTTCTTGAGCTTGAGGATATCCACGAAGATACGGCTTTCATTGACGTCATCTCGGCCGTGTATCGATTTTTATTCCGTATGATCATGCAGCTTGAAATCAATGAATCAAAAAACGGCTCAAATTCCTGAGCCGTTTTTTTGTCCATCTATTCATTCGATGAAGGTGTGACAAACCGTACATCATGCTCTTTTCCATATTGAAGATAATCTTCATTTGGCTCCTGATTGGTCACGACGATATCAATCTCGTGCAAATCACAAAACGTGGTCAAGGCGTAATGATCGAATTTGCTATCATCCACTAATAAAAAGGTTTTGGCACTTTTTTGAACAAGCGTCTTTTTAATATCGGTTTCAAGCGGAGACGAATTCGTGACGCCGTGATCAATGGATAAACCAGTTGATGCGATAAAGGCTTTATTGACATTGTAAGCTTTTAAGCGCTCAACACTTTGATAGCCAACGAAAGAATTCGTTTTTCTTTCAAGCATCCCGCCAGTGGAAAAGATGGTGAGATTTTCATAAGGCATCGCCTGTGTAATGAAATCCACATTATTGGTCACAATGGTCACTTGTTTCTCAGTCAAATAGGGGAGCATCTCAAGCGTTGTCGTACCAGAATCAATAAAAATCATATCCCCGTTTTCCACAAAAGCGGCAGCCGTCTGACCGATCAATTGCTTTTTACTGAGCTGACGGATCTTTCGCTCCTGATACACCACTAACGTTGAGTGGTTCACAGCCACTCCGCCATACACTTTTTTGAGCACGCCAGACTCGACCAATGCCTGTACATCTCGGCGTATCGTGTTTTTTGAGACACCAAAATGCGCCACAAGCTCATCAAGTGAGGCAGATTCCCGGTCAAATACATACTCTTTGATTTGTTGAATCCGTTTTGTTTTTATCATACTTCATATCCCCAATCAATCCGAATGTCCTTTTTCCATTATACCAATAAATTCTCTTACTGGGATTAGGTCAATTGATTCTCTTTTCTCCTTTGATATAAAAGCGTATGATAGAAAAAAGAACGAAACTAGAAAGGACTTTCACTTCTATGAATCAATCAAACAACCCATTTTCAAAGCTTGCGAATTTTAGAGAAGTAGGGGGACTTCAAACAACAGATGAGATGGTAATCAAGCAAGGAATGATTTATCGATCCGCAGACTTATCCCGTTTGACGAAACAAGACATCGAGATATTTTCAGCACTTGGGATTCAAACCGTTTGCGACCTCCGTACAGCCTCAGAACGTAAATCACATCCAGCAAAGATCAAGGAACACGACAAAATCGTTCATATTCCGATGCAGCCTGACAGTAAGATGCCGAGTAAATGGACCATGTTTCGTATGCTGGTAGCAGAAGGGAAGTCTCTCTCATTTACACCGATCATGAAAGATTTATATCAAAGCATGCTGACAGAGCGTAAAGAAGAGATTCGGCAGCTGTTCACACTGCTTTCAGATCAAAGCCATTACCCGCTGATGCTTCACTGCACAAGTGGCAAGGACCGTACAGGTTTTTTATCTGCCCTGATTCAGTTAACAGCAGGTGTACCGCTGGCTGTCGTTTTAAGTGAATATATGCGTTCCAATGAAGGCGTGCAAATGCTCGTCAGAAGGCAGGAACGATTTGTCCGATTGATGAGTTTATACCGGGTGTCAAAAGAACAAATTCAGCCGCTTGTCGGTGTGCAGCAAGATTATCTTGAAGATGTGCTGCACGAAATGCTGGAGACATACGGGAGTGCAGAGCAGTATTTAATTGAAGCCTGCAAAGTCCCTGAAGCTCAGCTCAATGAAATGAAAAACATTCTGCTTACACCATCTGCTGGCATTCCATCACAAAAAGCGGAATAAACTTAAGGTGAGGTGATGCAAAACATGCTGAAAAAGATCAGTATGACAGTTTTAACACTGATGTTGATGTTTGTATTTTTATTGATTCCTTCTAGCAGTCTAGCTGCTCGCCTAGTGCCAAAAGGAAAGCTTGAGAGCACAAGAGAGATGCGCGCGGTATGGATTGCATCGGTTTATAACTTAGATTGGCCCTCAAAGAAAGGGCTGCCCGTAGCAGAGCAGAAACAAGAGTTTATTCGTTTGTTAGATGAGATCAAAGCGATGAATATGAATGCCGTCATTATGCAAATTAAACCAACAGCAGATGCCTTTTATCCTTCAGCATACGGGCCGTGGTCAGAATATTTGACTGGAACACAAGGGAAAGATCCGGGGTACGATCCGCTTGAGTTTATGATCGAAGAAGCTCATAAACGCGGCCTTGAATTTCACGCTTGGTTTAACCCTTACCGAATCACAATGAATCATACTGATCTCAGCCGTTTGTCTGCCGATCACCCTGCAAGACAACATCCTGATTGGACGATTGCGTATGGTAATCAGCTTTATTACAATCCTGGTATTCCTGAAACTCAGGACTTCATTATCGGCGGTATAGAAGAAGTTGTGAAAAACTACGATATTGATGCAGTACATATGGATGATTATTTTTATCCATATAAAATAGCCGGTGTCCCGTTTCCAGATCAAGAAACGTATGAAACATATGGAAAAAAAGCATTTACTCATATAGAAGATTGGCGAAGAGATAATGTGAACCAGCTCGTGAAGCAAATCAATGACACCATTAAAAAAGAGAAACCGTATGTGAAATTTGGTATTAGTCCATTCGGGGTATGGCGCAACATAAAAGATGACCCGACTGGTTCAAACACCACAGCAGGAATGACCAACTACGATGATTTGTATGCTGATACAAGAGAGTGGATTCAGCAGCACGATATTGATTATGTTACTCCGCAAATTTACTGGAGCATCGGCTTTCAAGCTGCCGCTTATGATGTGCTGACGAAATGGTGGTCAAATGAGGTGAAAGGGGAGCCGGTTCACCTGTACATCGGTCAGGCGGCATATAAAATTAATCAAAACAGTGATCCTGCTTGGTCTGACCCGGAAGAATATTTTAGGCAGATTGAGCTGAACAGGCAGTCACAGCTCGTGCAGGGAAGCATGCATTTCAGCCTGAAGGATCTCAATCGCAACCCTTTGAATGTAAAGGATCGATTGATAGAAGAGTCATACCGCAAACCAGCTCTCATTCCAGAAATGCCTTGGCTTCATCAGAAAGCACCTAAAAAACCAATCATTCAATCTGTGAAAAAGACATCGGATGGTGCGGCTTTACAAATCAAAAATGATCATTCTACCGTATCCTATTATGCAGTCTATCGATTAACAAATAAAGGAACATATGAATTACTGCAAACATTTAGAAAAGAAAAAGGCGCCATAACAACGATTAAAGACCTCCCAGTCAATCAAAAGAAAATGGATACTTACAAGATTACGGCTCTTAATCGTCTTCATCACGAAAGCAAGCCTTCTACAAAAATAGTGAAATAACAGAAAAAGCATGAATGAGGATTTTTCTTCAATCATGCTTTTTTTCTATTATTTCTTGTTTTAATTTTCTGAATTCAATCAAGCTTGGCATGAAGCAGCTGCTTGATTAATAAATATGATAGAAAAGAGCCAAAGGGGGAAACAAGATGGATTTTGAATTAACGAAAGAACAACAAATGATCCGCCAGATGGTCAAAGATTTCGCCAAAGCAGAAATTGCACCACTCGCTCAAACCATTGATGAACAGGCCGTATTCCCAGCCAAAACGTTTCAAAAAATGGGGGAGCTCGGCTTTATGGGCATCCCCTTTCCAGAGAAATACGGCGGCTCAGGAGGAGATACGATATCGTATGCACTGGCTGTAGAAGAAATCGGAAAACAGTGCGGTAGTACAGGTCTTAGCTATGCTGCAGCCGTCTCCTTAGGCGCAAGCCCGCTTTATTATTTCGGTACAGAGGAGCAAAAGATGGACCACCTTGTCCCGCTGGCTTCTGGAACAGCACTCGGCTCCTTTGGATTAACAGAACCAAACGCAGGATCAGATGCAAAAGGGACAAAAACAAAAGCAGTCAAAGACGGACAAGAATATGTCATCAGCGGGGAGAAGTGCTGGATCACAAACGCCAATTTTGCCAGAACCATTATCGTCACTGCAGTCTCGGATCATGATGAAAACGGCCGCCCAATCATCTCCGCCTTCATTGTGGAGAAAGGGCAAAAAGGGCTGACCATTACAAATCCATATGACAAAATGGGCGTGCGCGGTTCAGATACAGCAGAAATCATTTTAGACGGTGTACGTGTACCAGCCCAGAATATTTTAGGAGACCCAACGAAAGGCTTTAAACAATTTTTATATACATTAGACGGGGGACGCATTTCAATTGCTGCGTTATCAGTTGGTATCGCACAAGCTGCACTAGATGCTTCGCTCTCGCATGCAAAAGAAAGAAAGCAATTTGGGCAGACCCTTTCTTCCTTCCAAGCGATTCAGTTTAAGCTGGCAGATATGGCGATGCAAATAGAGCTTGCCAGACAAATGGTGTGGAAAGCCGCTTGGCTGAAAGATCACGGCAAGCCGTTTACAAAAGAAGCTGCCTATGCCAAACTCTTCGCTTCTGAAATGGCGACAAAAGCAAGTCTTGATGCTGTTCAAATTCACGGGGGAACAGGCTACATGAAAGAATGTGGTGTAGAACGGCTTGTGAGAGATGCCAAGCTAATGGAAATTGGAGAAGGGACCTCTGAAATTCAGCGTCTAGTCATCGCAAGACAACTGTTAGCGTAATCCGATAATGAAAACGCTTACCATCAATGGAGGAGGAAAGCCATGATGTCGATTCATCCACAGACAATCGGCTCGTTATTAAAAGAGAAAAGGGATC
Source organism: Bacillus sp. FSL P2-0069 (assembly GCF_038593315.1). NCBI lineage: Bacteria > Bacillati > Bacillota > Bacilli > Caryophanales > Bacillaceae > Bacillus > Bacillus sp. FSL P2-0069. The sequence continues at coordinate 1,809,505 of NZ_CP151984.1, read as the reverse complement.
AGCATCCAGCACATGAAGCCATTGTGTATCCAGAACGTTCTTTACGTTATTCATATGAAGCGTTTTATCGAGAAGTCAAGGAAACCGGAAAAGGTCTTATGGCATTAGGTGTTCAAAAAGGCGATCATATCGCCATCATGGTGCCCAATGTACCCGAATGGCTCATGCTGCAATTCGCCTGCGCGTCGATTGGAGCCGTTCTCGTCACCGTGAATACAAACTTTCAATCACAAGAACTCGCTTATTTACTCAAGCACTCTGATAGCAGCATGCTGTTTATCGTAGACGGGTTTAAAGAGACATCCTATGTCAAAATGCTTGAAGAACTCATACCGGAGCTTCAAAACGCTCATCAAGGAGAGATCACATCCTCATCTTTTCCTTATTTAAAAAGTGTCGTCTATATAGGTGAGCACACGCCAAAGGGCATGCGCAGCTGGAACAGTATTCACGCAGCTGCTAAAAGAACAGAGGATCATGAGTGGGAGAAACGAATGGATGAGCTTGCACCGGATGACGTCATTAATATGCAATATACCTCAGGCACAACCGGCTATCCAAAAGGAGTCATGCTCAGCCATACAAACATTGTCTGCAATGCCAGCCAAATCGCAGATTGTATGAAGCTCACCCAAAAGGACCGAATGTGTATCCCTGTTCCTTTCTTTCATTGCTTTGGATCCGTCCTTGGCGTGCTTGCATGTCTCACAAAAGGAGGAACGATCATTCCAATTGAATCCTTCCACCCAGAGCGAGTTCTTCAAACCGTAGAAAAAGAGAAGTGCACCGTCCTTCACGGCGTCCCGACAATGTTCATTGCAGAGCTCGACCATCCGAATTTTCACCAATACGATCTGTCCACATTACGAACGGGCATTATGGCAGGATCTCTTTGCCCATCCCATGTGATGAAGGCCGTCATTGAACAAATGGGACTGAAGGAGCTTACGATTGCCTACGGACAGACCGAAAGCTCTCCTGTCATTACCCAAACAAGAACGGATGATTCATTTGAAAGGCGGGTTCAAACGGTCGGCCGGGCGCTTCCTCACATTGAAGTGAAAATCACCGTTCCAGGCACACCGGAGGAAGTACCAAGAGGAGAACAAGGCGAGCTGTGTACAAGAGGTTATCATGTGATGAAAGGCTACTATAAAAATGAAGAAGCCACAGATGAAGTGATTGATCAGGACGGCTGGCTTCATACGGGTGATTTAGCAGAGATGGATGAGGACGGCTATGTGAAAATCACAGGACGGCTGAAAGATATGATCATTAGAGGCGGGGAAAATGTATACCCAAAAGAGATTGAGGACGTTCTTTATACTCATCCGGACATTCTTGATGCACAGGTCGTTGGTATACCTGACGAGACGTATGGAGAAGAAGCCGCCGCATTCATTCGGCTCAAGCAAGGCAGGGCGGTGACGATTGAGACACTCACCAGCTATTGTCAGTCGCAAATGGCACGCTACAAAATTCCTAAATATTTTTTCATCACTGACGAGTATCCAATGACTGCATCAGGGAAGATTCAAAAATTTCGTCTGAAAAAGCAGGCGCTTGATCTAATAAAGGAGTGAAGGCAGCAATGTTTCAAAAAGTACTGATTGCAAATCGAGGCGAAATTGCCCGGCGAATTATTCGAACGTGTAAAAGGCTCGGGATCTACACCGTCGCCGTTTATTCAGAAGCAGATCAACATGCACTTCATGTGCAAGAAGCAGACAGCGCCTATCCGATTGGAGGCGCGAAAGTATCTGAAAGCTATTTAAACATGGAAGCAATCATTAGGGCAGCCAAACAGACAAATACAGATGCCATCCACCCAGGATATGGCCTCTTATCAGAAAATGCAGCCTTTGCAGAACGCTGCCGCAGCGAAGGAATCGCCTTTATTGGCCCATCCGCACAAGTCATTCAGCGAATGGGGAATAAAATTGAAGCAAGAAAAACGATGGCTCAAGCAGGTATCCCCATTGTACCAGGCGTTTCAGCTCCGCTGCATGATGCAGAAGAAGGGGTCAGTCAAGCGCAGTCACTCGGTTATCCGATCATGCTCAAGGCATCAAGCGGGGGCGGAGGAATTGGCATGCAGCTCGTGCAAAATGACGATGAGCTGTACAGGGCTTTTGAAGGGAATCAAAAAAGAGCGCAAAGCTTTTTCAACGATGGGACGCTGTATATGGAAAAGGTCATTGAAAACGCGCGTCACATTGAAATTCAGGTCCTTTTTGATTCCTTCGGCCATGGGGTCCACTTATTTGAGCGCGACTGTTCACTCCAGCGAAGACATCAAAAAATCATTGAAGAAGCACCAGCCGCCTGTCTCGAAGAATCGGTGAGACATCAAATGGGGGAGATGGCCGTCAAAGCAGCCAAAGCGATTGGGTATGAAAATGCAGGAACGATTGAATGTTTAGTCGATCAGCATCAACAATTTTATTTCCTAGAAATGAACACGAGATTACAAGTAGAGCATCCTGTCACAGAAGAAATTACAGGCATTGACCTTGTTGAGGAGCAGCTGAAAATCGCTGCACGTGAGCCGCTTTCCTTTAATCAGGAGGATATTCATCAAATCGGTCATGCCATCGAGGTTAGAATTTATGCGGAAGATCCCGTCACCTTTTATCCATCACCAGGAACAATCACTCGGCTCTCCACACCTGAAGCTCCGTATATCCGTCATGAGTCAAGTGTGACAAATGGAAGCCTCATTACCCCTTTTTACGATCCAATGATTGCGAAAATGATCGTTTACGGTGATACGCGAAAACTTGCAATAGAACGATTAAAAGGGGCATTACAAGCATATGAAATAGAAGGGATCAAAACCAACTTACCGCTTTTAAGGGAAATGGCCGGATCTTCTGCTTTCTTACAAGGCAGCATCACAACCGATTTTCTCATGAAAAAAAGGGAGGGAAACCGTTCATGAAAACTGTCACGATTCAAATGGCCGGAAACTTATGGAAGCTTCTTGTGAAACAAGGCGATGAAGTGCAAAAAGGACAGGAGGTTGCCATCTTAGAATCAATGAAAATGGAGATTCCGATCGTTGCTGAAGAGACCGGAACCATCAGCAAAGTGCATAAGGCAGAGGGAGAGTTTGTCGATGAAGGAGAGGTTCTTCTAGAACTGACAGAATAGGAGGGAGCCAGATGGCATTACCAAAGAGTGTGATTATCAGGGAGGTCGGCCCGCGGGACGGACTGCAAAATGAATCAGTCTGGCTGGACACAGGCGAGAAGCGAACGTGGATTGACCTGCTCGCAGCAGCCCAGCTCCCTTATATTGAAGTCACATCATTTGTTCATCCTAAATGGGTTCCAGCCTTAAAAGATGCCAAAGAACTCACCCAATCCTTTAACAAAAAAGACGACATCACCTATGCAGCACTCATTCCCAATGAAAAAGGCTTAGCTCATTTTTTTGAAGCCAATCTTGACACAGGCGCTATGTTTATCTCTTCGAGTGAAACACATAACAAGAAAAATATGAATCAATCCATCCATGAAACACTTCCTGTTATCAAACAAATGACAGCTGATTTAAAAGCAGCAGGAAAAAACACGCGCGCGTATATTTCCACTGTGTTTGGCTGCCCGTATGAAAAACAAGTGCCAATGGATCAAGTCCTCCGGTTAACGGAGATTTTGCTTTCTTATGGCATTGATGAAATATCTCTCGGTGACACCATCGGTGAAGCCCATCCGCTTCAAGTAGAAAGGCGCTTAGACATTTTACTTGAACGTTTTCCTGCTGATAAAATCGCTCTTCATTTTCATGATACGAAGGGGATGGCTCTTGCCAATATTTATACGGCATTAAAAGCAGGGATTACCATATTTGACTCCTCCAGCGGCGGGCTTGGCGGATGTCCTTATGCACCTGGTTCCAGCGGAAATGTGGCGACAGAAGATGTGGTGCATATGCTTCAAAAACTAGGAATTGAGACAAATATTCACCTTCCTGCATTAATTAAAGCGGCAGAATGGATTGAAGCAAAAGTAGATCGAACCCTGCCTAGTCACTGTTTACGCGCTTTTCACTCTCAGACTACTTCATAAAGGATGAATAACATGACATCATTGGTCCATTTTTCGATACAAGATGAACAGATCGGCATCATGACCTTAAACAGGCCAGAACAAGCGAATTCCCTATCTGCTCTAATGCTGGAGGAGATCAATCAAATCATTCAAGAAATCAAACACGATGAAAGCATTCGCTGTCTGCTCATTACAGGAGCCGGTTCTAAAGTCTTTTGCGCTGGAGCAGATTTAAAAGAACGACGATTGATGACAGAAGCAGAAGCAAAAGGCGCTGTTCTTTCGATTCAGCAAACGTTTATCGAGATTGAATCTATTCCTGTACCTGTCATTGCAGTGATGAACGGACACGCACTAGGCGGAGGACTTGAGCTCGCGCTCGCTTGTGATCTCCGCATTGCACGAGCCGGAGCAAGACTCGGCCTGCCAGAAACAGGACTAGCTATCATACCAGGAGCCGGAGGGACGCAGCGGCTTCCGCGCCTCATTGGACTCGGTAAAGCAAAAGAACTTATTTTCACAGGCGCATCATTACAAGCAGAAGAAGCCATTCAAATTGGGCTGATTGAGCATATCTCTGTAGCAGATTCCCTCATGAACGATGCCATCTCTCTTGCAATACAAATCATCAAAAATGGCCCGCTTGCCTTAAAAGAAGCGAAACAAGCGATTCAATCAAGCCTTGATCACGATTTGCATACAGGTTTGACAAAGGAATACGAAGCCTATCTACGGCTCATTGAGACAGAAGATCGAACGGAAGGTCTTCAAGCCTTCCAAGAAAAACGCACGCCTCAATACAGAGGCAGGTAGCAAGAAAGGGGAATGGGTATGATCGAAGAATATGAACTGAAAAAACAACGGATTGTAAAAGGCGGGGCTGAGCGATACCATCAAAAAAACAAAGAAAAAGGAAAATTGTTCGTCCGTGACCGCCTCCAGTTGTTATTAGATGAAGATTCTTTCATTGAGGATGCCATGTTTGCCGAGTGTCAAGATGAACATTTACCAGCAGATGGTGTTGTCACAGGGACGGGGCGGATGAATGGGCAGACTGTTTGCGTCATGGCAAATGATTCTACCGTCAAGGCAGGATCATGGGGCGTCAAAACGGTAGAAAAAATCATTAGAATCCAGGAAACAGCCGAAAAGCTCAACTGCCCAATGCTGTATTTAGTTGACTCTGCGGGTGCTAGAATCACCGATCAAATCGCCATGTTTCCAGGCAGAAGAGGCGCAGGCCGCATTTTTTATAACCAGGTGAAGCTGTCTGGACGTATTCCGCAAATTTGTTTACTATTTGGTCCTTCGGCAGCCGGAGGTGCTTACATTCCTGCTTTTTGTGACATCGTCGTCATGGTCGAAGGGAATGCCTCAATGTACTTAGGCTCACCGCGAATGGCCGAAATGGTGATTGGAGAGAAAGTATCACTTGAAGAAATGGGCGGGGCAAAAATGCATTGCAGCATTTCTGGATGCGGCGATATTTTAGCAAAAACAGAGGAAGAAGCCATTCAAACCGCCCGCACTTATTTAACTTACATGCCTGCCAACTATACAGAAAAACCAAAACGGGCAGCCGCAATCGCACCTAAACCATCAGAGATCACCCTCCAGGACCTTATCCCTAAGGGGCAGAATACCCCTTTTGATATGTATCAGCTCATTGATTTACTTATTGATGAAGGATCATTTTTTGAAATCAAAAAGCTGTTTGCCGCAGAATTGATCACAGGCTTTGGCCGTATGAATGGTCAGCCTGTCGGTCTTATTGCCAACCAGCCGAGGGTAAAAGGCGGCGTTTTATTCCATGACTCAGCCGACAAAGCCGCTAAGTTTATTCAGCTATGTGACGCCTTTCATATTCCACTCCTTTTCCTTGCCGATATACCGGGGTTTATGATCGGAACAAAAGTGGAACAAGCAGGCATTATCAGGCACGGGGCGAAAATGATTTCCGCCATGTCAGAGGCAACCGTTCCGAAAATATCCGTCATTGTTCGTAAAGCATACGGTGCAGGTTTATATGCAATGGCAGGGCCAGCCTTTGAACCGGACTGCTGTCTCGCACTTCCATCAGCACAAATTGCTGTCATGGGGCCAGAAGCCGCTGTAAATGCTGTCTATGCGAATAAAATTGCCGAACTGCCTGCTGAGGAAAGAGCAGCATTTATTCAAGAGAAACGCAAGGAATACCAGGAAGACATGAATATATATGAGCTTGCCTCTGAAATGATTGTCGATGGTGTCATCCCATTTGACCATTTGCGAGATGAGCTTTGTCATAGATTACAAGCCTATACCTCTAAAGAGATGACATTTACAAGACGAAAACACCCGGTTTATCCGGTCTAAAGGGGGCGGCCTCATGATGAACCTAAAACCAGCGTGGATACCCGAAGAACAGATGATGAAACAAACACGCCTTTACAAATGGATGCATTCACTTGGTTTTTCTACTTATGATGCGTTCTATCAAGCTAGTATCGAGCGGACCGATTGGTTTTGGAGAGAAGCCGAAAAGGCGGTCGGCATCGTGTGGAAGGAGCCCTATGAAGCCGCATTAGGCCAAGATTCATTCATGTGGCCCAATTGGTATAAAGGCGGCCGGCTCAACGTGGTCGAAACGGCTGTTGACAAATGGGCAGAGAATGAAGAAACCCAGCATCAACCAGCTGTGATGTGGAGAAATGAAGCGGGGGAAGAGAGAAGATGGACGTTCCTCGAACTTCAAGAAAAGGTCAATCGTCTCGCTGCTGGTTTTTTGAAGAAGGGAATACAAAAAGGGGATGTAGCGGTCATTTATATGCCGATGCTTCCGGAAACGGCTGCTGTCATGCTTGCCTTTGCAAAGATTGGTGTCATCTTTAGCCCGGTTTTTTCTGGCTATGGAAGCGAGCCTCTTGCCGTACGTATTCGTGCATCAGGTGCAACCATTGTCGTCACAGGCTCAAGCGTGACGCGCCGGGGAAAGACGATCAACATGCGTAAATGTGCGGCAGAAGCGATCGACAAAACCAAGACTGTCCAAACAGTCATTGTACATGCTTCCTCTTCTACTGGATATAAAGAGGATATTCAGCTAAACGATTTGTTAAAAGAGGAACCACTGAGTAAAACGACTTATCTTTCAAATGAAGATCCACTTATGATCTTATACACGTCTGGAACAACCGGTACACCAAAAGGGGCTGTTCATACACACGCAGGCTTTCCTGTAAAAGCGGCTTTTGATGCCGGTCTTTGTATGGACGTTGCAAAAGGAGATCGTTTGTTTTGGCTCACAGACATGGGATGGATGATGGGGCCCTTTCTCGTCTTTGGCGGCTTGATCAATGGAGCTGCAATTGTTTTATATGACGGCGCCCCCGATTATCCAGATGAACAGCACCTTTGGTCATTCATCCACGAGCAAAAAGTCACCCATTTTGGACTTTCACCTACTTTTGTTCGATCTGCGATGCAGCAAAACCTTTCAGACATTGAGCTGCCGCATGTGAAAGCCATCATATCTACAGGTGAACCGTGGAATGAAGCACCATGGCAATGGCTTTTTGACACCATTGGTCAAAAGCACATTCCAATCTTAAATTACTCAGGGGGAACAGAGGTTTCTGGCGGTATTGTAGGAAGTACGCTGCTTCGTCCAATCAAACCGATCCTTTTTAATGCGGCAATCTTAGGAATGGCGGCAGATGTGTATAATGAGGCAGGAGAGAGCGTTCTGAATGAGGTAGGGGAGCTTGTTGTGAAAAAGCCGTGGGTCGGCATGACATGTGGATTTTGGAAAGATCCGGAGCGATATGAAGACACCTATTTTAAACGATTTGATGGGGTGTGGACGCACGGTGATTGGGTGATGCAATCAGAGGATGGCTCATTCCATATCACGGGCAGATCGGATGATGTCATTAATACAGCAGGTAAACGCATTGGTCCAGCTGAAATTGAATCCATTCTTGTCGGGCATCCAGCCGTACATGAGGCTGCTGTGATTGGAGTAAAGGATGAGGTGAAGGGAGAAGCACTAGTTTGTTTCATTGTGGCCAGTTCACAGACTTTTGAAGAAGCAGCACTCATTCAAGAGCTCAAAATACATGTTGGTTCATATGCGGGAAAAGCGCTCACACCAAAGGAAATTCATCTCATTTCAGCTTTACCGAAAACAAGAAACGGAAAAATCGTCCGGCGTTTATTAAAAGGAGCTTATGAACAGCAGCCTTCACCAGATCTTTCGTCTCTAGATAATCCTGATGTGTATAACAGCATTTGCGAATACTTGAAAAGAAAACAAAGTCCATAAAAAAAGACAGGAGAGCATCCTGTCTTTTTTATTGCACATGAAAATTCGTGCCATCTGTTGTTTCTTTTACAATACCTGCCCGAATCACAAAATCACCGAAATGTTCATGCTCCTTGCGTTCTTTTGCATAGCGGGGGAGAAGCGAGCCAAGCTCGTTTAAAATGTCTTCTTCTCCTACATTTTCTCGGTACAGTTTACTTAATCTGCTGCCATCAAACGCAGCGCCAAGATACATGTTGTATTTGCCAGGTGATTTCCCGATAAAGCCAATTTCACCAAGCGCATGACGGGCGCATCCATTTGGACATCCAGTCATACGAATCGTGATTTCTTTATCACTTAAGCCATTTTCTTCGACAATCTCTTCAATTTTGTCAATTAAGCGCGGGAGGTAGCGTTCTGCCTCTGCCATCGCTAAGCCGCATGTCGGAAGAGCAACACAGGCCATTGAACTGCGGCGCAGTGCAGAGTGCTGCTGTCCATCTGACAAACCAAACTCCTGAATGAGCTGCTCGATTTGTTTCTTTTTATGAGATGTGACGTTTCCAATGATCAAATTTTGATTCGCTGTTAAGCGGAAGTCACCTGTGTGAATCTTTGCGATTTCACGAATGCCTGTCATCAGCGGATAATCATCGTAATCCGTGATACGTCCGCCTTCTACAAACATCGTATAATGCCATCTGCCATTGAATCCTTTTACCCAGCCATAGCGGTCACCGTTATGATCGAAGTGATAATCTCTTGCGTCTAATAGGGTAAATCCAAGGCGGCGCTCAAGCTCTTCTTTTACATTCTCAAGACCAAGGCGGTCCACTGTATATTTAAAGCGGGCATTTTTTCTCACCGAACGGTTTCCGTAGTCCCGCTGGATGGTGATCACTTGTTTGGCAATCTCTACAACTTGTTCCGGTGTACAAAAGCCAATTACTTTTGCAAGCTGAGGATAGGTCGCTGTATCACCATGAGTCATGCCCATTCCACCGCCAATCGCGACATTAAAACCGACTAATTGATCATTTTCAATAATCGCAATGAAGCCTAAATCCTGCGAAAAAACATCAATATCGTTAGCAGGAGGGACCGCCACACCAATCTTGAATTTTCTTGGCAAATAAAGTGGACCATACATCGGCTCAACCTCTGTATCAGGCGTTGCTGCTACCTTTTCCTCATCAAGCCAAATTTCATGATACGCTCTTGTTTGCGGAAGCAGGTCATCACTTAATTTTTTGGCGAGCTCGTATACATCATGGTGCACTTCTGATTGATAGGGGTTTGATGTACACATGACATTACGGTTCACATCGCCGCAAGCAGCGATCGTATCAAGCATAGTGGAATGAATGTCTTGAATGGTCTTTTTCATGTTCCATTTTAAAATACCGTGAAGCTGAAAGGTTTCACGAGTTGTCAGCTTTAACGTACCGTTTCCATATTTATGAGCAAGCTTATCCATCACAAGCCACTGTTTGGATGTAGCGATTCCGCCAGGCAGGCGGACGCGCAGCATAAATTGATAGGCAGGCTCAAGCTTTTGTTTTTGCCGTTCATTTCTCAGGTCACGATCATCCTGTAAATAACTGCCGTGATGCTTCATCAGACGGTTATCATCATCAGGAATACCCGCTGAAATCGGATCAAGCATCACTTCTTTTAAAGTACCCCGTAAATAATCACTTTTTTCTTTGATTTCCTCTACGTCGCTCGGAGGTCCATCCGGCGCTGTTAATGCTGTCTTCACCATGTAAGTAAAAGCTCCTTTCTTTCAAGCATTCAATCAATATACGTCACGCTGATAGCGTTTTTGCTGCTGCAAGTTGGCTAGATAGCTTTCTGCTTTCTCTTTGCTCATCGCACCTTCTTCTTGGATGATTGATAGAAGGGTATTATGAACATCATGCGCCATATGTTTTTCATCTCCGCAGACATATACATAGGCACCTTGCTCCAGCCATTCGAATAATTCTTTACTTTGTTTCTTCATTTGGTGCTGGACATATACTTTTTCCTCTGAATCTCTTGAAAAAGCCACATCCATTTTCGTTAACACACCATCTTTTAACCACTTTTGCCATTCGGTTTGATATAAGAAATCCGTCACAAAGTGCTGATCACCGAAGAACAGCCATGACTTTCCGTCTGCACCGACTTCCTCGCGCTCCTGCATAAAGGAACGGAAAGGGGCGATGCCTGTGCCTGGTCCTACCATAATGATCGGTGCTTCAGGGTTTTCAGGAAGCTTAAAGTTTTGATTGTGCTGGATATAAACAGGCAGCTTATCACCTGGCTCTAAGCGCTCCGCACATAAGATTGAGCAGACACCTTGACGTTCTCTTCCGTGAGCATCATATCTCACAGCACCGATCGTCAAATGAACTTCTTCTTCATTTGCTTTCAGGCTGCTTGCAATGGAATAAAGGCGAGCCGGAATTTTTCTTAAAATGGCAGTGAAGTCTGCCGCTGTTCCTTCAAAAGGACCGAAATCACGAGCAGCATCTACTAAATCTCTTCCTGCTATATATGCTTTTAACTTTTCTTCGTTTCCTTCTTTTAAAAGGGCCTGCAAGGCTTCGCTTTTTGTAAAGGACGCCATCTTTTGAAGAAGAGGTTTTGTCAATACGGTAATCTCAAAATGAGAGGTAAGTGCTTCTTTTAAAGGAAGCGTGTCGCCGTTTTTATGAACGGTTACGGCTTCCTCTGCATTCCATCCGCATGTTGTGATCAATTCATCAACAAGCGCAGGATCATTTGTTGGATAAATACCAAGGCTGTCACCCGGCTCATAAACAAGTCCTGATCCTTCAAGAGAAAGCTCCAAATGACGGGTTTCTTTGTTAGAACCGCGGCCATTTAGATTGATATTTTCAAGCACTTCAGCATAAAAAGGATTTGTTCTTGAGTATTCAGATGCAGCTGTTTGAGTGTTTGCTCCCGCTGATTCCTGCGGGGCTGCGGCTCCGCCTTCGTTAAGTGAAGATGCCACCCCTTGAAGCCATTCAGAAAACGGCTCATCATAATCAAGATCACAGTCCACTCGATCTAAAAGACGCGTTCCGCCAAGCTCTTTTAAGCGCTCATCAAATTCTTTACCTGTTTGACAGAAGAATTCGTAAGAGCTGTCACCAAGTGATAGGACAGAAAAGCTTAAATGATCGAGCTTTGGTGCCCGTCTGCCGTGAACATATTCATGGAAAGAAAGGGCATTATCAGGCGGATCTCCCTCGCCATGTGTGCTGACGATAATCAGTAAATTGTTTATTTTTTTCAGACTATTTGGTTTAAAATCTGACATAGAAGAGAGCGTCACTTGAAAACCTTTCTCTTCAAGATGCTGCGCTGTCTTTTTTGCTAACCCTTCAGAATTGCCTGTTTGTGAGCCATAAAGGACGGTCACATCTTTGCTGATAGGCTGCGCTGGTGCTGCGGCAGAAAGAGAAGGGGCTAGGGCAGTATTTTCTGATCCGGCTAAAGCTGCCTGTGCTGATAAATAACCGGTAAGCCAAATTTTTTGCTGATCTGTTAAAGTCGGAAGCAGCTGATTAAGCAGTTCTGCCTGCTCCTGACTAAACGGACTGTTCAATACATGAAGTTGCAACGATATCCACCTCACAAGGAATATAAACATAGATTAATTCGATAGGAATTATATATATAGGTTCAATTTGAACTTTACCGAAAGTTTGCCATTAAGTAAAATATATAATATTGATTGTCATGATTAAGATTTCTAATACCTTTGCAAAGTGACAGAACTTGAAGGTCAATCGCTTAACTGTATAAAGAACCTTAAGAAAAATGGGCCGTTTTGAATGAAGAGACGATCGTAAGGGATTGAAAAGGGGTGTATGAAAGTTGATGCAGATAAAGTTTAAAAATATAAAATGTTTTCGGCTTGTCATCTTGATTTTTCTCATTTTATTAGTAGCGTGCAATTCTCCAAAGGACAATATAAAAGATTCATACAATCAGAATAAAACAACAGCATCTTTTTCAAAAAAAGGCATCCTGCTAAGAAAAGGGGAGACGAATTTACTTCTTATAAACAATAAAACGCCATTAAAAAGCGATGATTCATTGAAAACCCATCTTCTTATTGAAAAGTATAAAAATGATCTCATCGTTATGGATTTAACAAAAGTAGATTCTAAAGAGCTGTCACAGGGTCAAACGATTGAGGTTTGGTTTGATGAGTTACAAGAATCGTTTCCTCCTAAAGCAAAGGTCGAAAAATATAAAATCATGATGGATAAGTAGGGGAGCAGGGGGCAGATTCTTTCTATCATGAAAAAAGGAGAAAAACCTTAGAGTTTTTCTCCTTTTTCAAATTATGCTGTTGGAAGTCCCATCACAGCTTTCACTTCTAAATATTCCTCGATCCCAAAGTCTCCCCATTCTCTTCCGATACCAGATTGCTTAAAGCCGCCAAACGGGGCAAAGTAATCTGTTTCGGCGTTGTTAATGGTAATTTGACCGGCACGAATATGTTCAGCTACATATTTTAGTGTTTTTTCATCTTTTCCAACCACATAGCCAGCAAGACCGTACACTGTATCATTGGCAATCTCAAGGGCATGATCCAAGTCTTGATATGTGATCACACTCATGACGGGTCCGAATATTTCCTCTTGCGCAATGGTCATATCATTTTTCACATTTGTGAAAATAGTATGCTTGGCGAAATATCCTTTGTCTAGTCCGTCCGGCTTACCAGTTCCCCCAGCAAGCAGGTGAGCACCTTCTTCAATTCCTTTTTCAATATAAGACTGCACGGTATCCCATTGCTTTTTGGAGACAAGCGGGCCAGTGGCGTGATCTTCTCTCGGATCACCAACTGTAAACTTCGGCAGGGCATTCAGCAGCGCTTTTTCAAATGCGTCTTTCATTGATTCTGGAATCAGCACACGTGTAGCTGCGGAACACACTTGACCTGTATTCATCGCAATATGATGAACGGCTGTTTCGGCTGCCTCATCCACATCTGCATCATCTAAGACGATAAGAGGGGATTTCCCGCCGAGCTCAAGAGCCACTTTCTTAATATTGTCTGCAGCATTTTCCATTATTTTAGAGCCGACAGCACCTGATCCCGTAAATGAAACAAAGTCAATATCAGGGTGTGAGCTAATGCCGTCACCAATGACATCACCAGTTCCGTTAACTAGGTTGAAGACGCCTTTCGGTACGCCAGCTTCATCAATGATGTCTGCAAGAATCATTGCGGCAAAAGGTGTAATTTCCGCAGGCTTTAAGACAACTGGTGAGCCAGCTGCAATGGCACCCGCGATTTTAAGTGATGTTTGATTTGTTGGGAAATTCCAAGGTGTAATCAATCCGCTGACACCAATCGCTTCTTTTATAATGGTGTGCCCGCCGCGGTCCTCAGTAAATGTATACGATTTAAGTGCTTCCGCTGCTTTAGAAAAATGTTCATGTCCCATTTTGTAATGAACCTCTTCCGATACTTTCAGCGGTGCACCGAGCTCTTGTGTCATGACTTCAATTAGTTCATCCTTACGCTTTTCGTAGCCACGCACAATGTTTTCCAGCATCTTTACGCGTTCATTTCGAGATGTTTTTGAGAAAGAAGGGAAGGCGGCACGAGCAGCTTTGACTGCCTTATCTAAATCTTCTTTTGTTCCTAAACTAATGGTGCCAATGACTTCCTCTGTAGCAGGATTGATGACTTCCGTCGTTTCGTTTCCTGTTGATGCGATCCATTCTCCGTTAATAAAATGTTTCTCTTGATTTCTCATTCTGACATGTCTCCTTTTTATATGTGATTCCATTCAATATTCTGTTTTCAGGTGATATAAAACTGTACCCACTGTGAAAAATCTAAAACGATGCAACTGTAAAAGAAAAAGTTTCTGATATAATACGCAAAGTGGGACATATGTCCTTTTCAACATCAGGGCATCTATCTTTTAATGGAACTAGACTGAAAAAGAAGGAGCATTTGAACGAATGAAAGGTGTTATTTTCGCTTTATTAGGAGGCGCTTGTATTACACTGCAAGGCGTAGCAAACGCAAGGATCAGCCAGGATATCGGCACATGGCAGGCGGCAACCATCACGCAGCTGACCGGCTTTATGATCGCACTGATCATTTTACTGATCGTACGTGACGGACACTTCAGGGAATATCGAAAGGTGAAGCCACTGTATTTAATTGGAGGCGCATTTGCAGCCATTATTATTTTCAATGAAGTGACTGCGATTCAAATGATCGGTGTCACACTGACCATCGCTGCTTTACTCATTGCTCAGCTTGCTTTCACCTTTGCAATCGATGCAAAAGGATGGTTTGGTGTACAGAAGAAGAAAATGAAATGGCAGCATTATGCAGGAATTCTATTGATGATCGCAGGCGTCATCATTTTAAAGCTATAAAGGAGGGCGTCAGATGGAGGAGCTTCATGATGAATCTCTATTTTCCACTTATCTCAAGGCACATGAATTAGAAAACGTCTTTCATCAGAAACTCATATCACACGTCAGCTTATGGCGCTATGAGCAAGGTGAGCTGATTTGTTCAAAGGGAGATCAGAGGGAGCACTTGTACTTGTTAGTAAAAGGAAAATTAAAGATTTTCACCACCACAAAAGAAGGAAAGACCTTCATTCTTTGTTTTAAACATCCTCTTGAAGCGATTGGAGATATTGAATACGTTCAGCAGACTGATATGGTCAATACAGTGGAGGCTGTCACAGAAGTACATATGCTAAGGATTTCTCATCAAGCGCTCATGCGCCATGCGAAGGATGACCCCCGCGTGTTAACCTTTTTACTAAAGGGCATCACAAACAAATTTTATACGAAATCAAACGATTTGAGCTTCCACCTTTTATACCCTGTAGAGGTCAGACTCGCAAGCTACTTATTGTCTGTGTTAACAGGGGATAACAGCGCGAGCGCACTGCGTCTTACTGATGCGGCGAGCTTAATTGGTACAAGCTACCGTCATATTAACCGGGTGATTCAGCAATTTTGTGAAAAAGGGCTGATAGAGAGGCGAAGAGGGAAGATTACGATTCTTGACCGGGAAGGACTCTTAGAAATAGCGGAGCGAAACATTTATGAATAGAAGAAATGAAGGGATTCAGACATGATCATAGGAATAGGATTAGCCATCACGGCTGGCGCACTCGTCAGCTTACAAACCATTTTTAACAGTAAGGTCAATGAGCAGACAGGCTCTTGGTCAACGACCACTCTCGTTCTAGGTATGGGCTTTATTGCTTCACTTTTGATGGGTCTTTTGCTAGAAGGAACCGGCATATTTCAATTAAGACATATGGAAGCGTGGTACTGGATGAGCGGAGCCATTGGAGTAGGGGTGGTCATCTGCCTCGTTCAAAGTATCAAACGTCTTGGTCCGACTTATGGAATCTCGATTGTCCTGATTTCACAGCTCGGTTCTGCGCTTTTGTTCGATTCGCTTGGCTGGCTTGGGTTAGAGAAAGTGGAATTTTCTCCCGCAAAACTACTAGGTGTCATTGTGATTGTTGCGGGGATCCTAGTGTTTAAATTGACCAAATTGGAGTCAGCAGAAGAGGATCAATCAGAAGAAAAAGGGCTGCCACAAGAGTAGCTGCCCTTTAAATCAACCGCCGCCATAGAACGGTGATCGCGGATAAACCATTTAAAAGGAGCCTTTTCATCAAAGGCTTTTTTTTCTGCCCATAGGACTGCGCTTTATAGGCTGTTTTGTCCTTCGCGACAAGTATACTATAGGCAATTTTACGTTCTATTGCCTGAGTAAGTGATAGCGCAAAAGGGGCACTATCAATGACCAAAATTGACTCTGTATTTAAAAAACTAGACCTCGCATCTAAATTATATGTGCCAATAATACTTAAATAATCATCAATGACCATTGATTTCGCATGAATGGAATACGGGCCTTCATATTCGTACAAATGAATGCCTGTTTTCATCAGTTCCTTTTTCGTGCTTAAGTAACCTGCAAAAGCTAACGGATTTGGCGTCGCTGTAAGAGAATTCGTAACAACTGTCGTTTGAATCCCGCTGGCTAAGGGAGTGAGGCCGTCTTTCATGGGTCGTGTCGGGATGACATAAGGCGTCTGTATGAGCACAGAACGCTTTGCCCGGTGGGCTAGATCGTTTAGTTTTTTGAGCACAAGAGGACGCTTATTGAAGCGCTCCACAGGATTTGTAAAAAATGCAATCTGCTTTACTGAGGTGCCATCTGCTGCCCAATTAAAGGACGACATCACAAAAGGTTCTTTCGCATGCACGGCCTCCTGATAGGATCTAAGCAGTTTCTTTCTTAGTTTTAAGCCTTTCTTTGCTTTTTGTTTGGAGAACACAGCTTTTGTTCTTTTCGTAAAGTCATGATTCCATAAATAAACGAAGTATTGCTCCATTTCATCTAATACTTTTCCTTTTTTGTCGTTATAAAGCAGCACATCGCGGTCAAATGCAAAATCTTTCGGGGGCTGATCTGCAAAGTATTTATCACCGATATTTCTTCCGCCCATCACAGCCACTCGGCCATCTGCCAGCAGCAGCTTATCATGAAGGCGGTTATGCCACGTCCATGGCTTAAATAACCGAAAGGGCTCATAAAAACGAATGGCCATGTTCGGGTGATTTGCCACGGCATATCGTAAATGCTTCAGCGGTCCACGCAAACTGTGGCAGATGCCGTCTAAAAGTAGCTGAACTTTCACCCCTCGATCAGCAGCTTCAATTAAAGCACCTAGTACCCATTCGGCTGTTTTTCCCTTTTGAATGGAATAATAACTTAGGCGGATCATCCTCTTTGCCTCACGAATCATTTGGATTCTGGCCTGACCAGACTCAAATCCATCGTCAAGAAGCATCACTTGATTTGTGCCCTGATCGTCTCCTGAGATCGAAGAGGCTTTATAGATACAATGTTCTTTGCATGTTTTTTGGATCGGTAAATAAAACAAAACAAATGCGGTCAAAAAGACATAAACGACATAGAGAAGGATCAGAAAAAACAAAAGATGAAGCATACGGATCAGCTCCTTTCACATAGACACAACTTTTCCTTAGTTTATGTCAAAAATAAAATTCCACTCATTTTCGCCTTTTATCTAAATACATGACAAAAGAATCATCTTGTTTTTATTGGGCATTTAATTATAGTATGAAATGAATAAGGGGGAATCGAATTGAATGAATCATTATTTAACATCCCAAGTGATGTTTATCAAACGTTAAGTGAAACAGAACGATATTTACTCAATTATATTCACCAGCATTTAGAGGATATCTCCACCTTATCCATTGTCACTTTAAGCGAAAGAGCCAATGTATCAACGGCCACGATTGTCAGACTGATGAAAAAAATTGGCTATAACGGCTATACATCCTTTAAATATCGATTGAAACAAGAAAAGAAAATGACAGATGCAAGCGACCAGCTCAAAAATATTGATGAAGACATCAAACTAGCAATTCGGAAAAATGAAGAAGAGGTTTTAAAAACGATACAGCTGCAAAGTATTGGACAAATTGAAGATGCCGTTCAAAAAATACATAATGCAGACAAAATTTATATTTTCGGCAGGGGCTTCTCAGAGATGATCGCCAAAGAGATGACCATCAAATTACAGCTCATCGGGAAAACATGTGAAGTACACGACGATCCGAATATCATTCGGCTGAAATCGCGAGACATTGATAAAAGTGAGCTTGCCATCTTTGTTTCATTAAATGGCGAAACAGCTGAGCTTGTTGAAGCGTGTCAAAACCTCAGCATGAAGCAAGTCACAACTATTACGCTTACGACAAGAATAGATTCTACATTAAGCAAAATATCAGATATGACACTAGTCGGATATAAAGGGGAACAATCTTTCTTCCCAGATTATGAAGTCAGGTCCCGCCTGTCTCTTCATGTCATTGCCCGCATTTTACTTGATGCTTATGTGATCCGGATGAAATAACCAATAAGAAAACCTTCGAGACTTTGATCTGGAAGGCTTTTTCTCATGAAAACCTTTACACATTCTGAAAACATTTTCACTGAATCGTATGAGATACTTTCTTTAGAGAAAAGAAAGAAGGTGAAACCAATTGATTTATACCTGCACCTTAAATCCTGCTATTGACCTATATATTGCATTAAAAGAAATGCGGGCAAATGCAGTCAACCGGACGGAAGATGAAGATTATCAGCCGAATGGAAAAGGCGTGAACGTGTCAATTATGCTAAAGAAATATGGCTTCACCAGCACTGCATTAGGATTTATCGCTGGGTTTTCAGGCTCTTATATTGAACAATCTTTAAAGGATCTCTCCATTCAGACCGATTTTATCTCGGTTGAAGGAATCACACGAATTAATGTTTTTATCAATACGACAGAAGAATACAAGCTCGTGAATCAGGGCCCTGCAATTGAAGAAAAAGCGCTTCACGCCTTTCGTGAGAAAATTGCGGCTATCCCGCAGGGAGGCATCCTCATCATGTCAGGCAGTCTGCCAAAAGGCGTTCCTGCCAGCATTTTTTCAGAAGTAGCAGCTATCTGCCATCAACAGAAGGTCAAGTTCATTTTAGACACAAGCTCAGCAGCAGTTCTTGAGACGCTTCAATACAAGCCGTATTTACTAAAACCGAATGAAGAAGAAATTGCTGCTTTTTTCGGCAAAACACATCCTTTGTCAGAAAAAGAACTCATTCAATCAGGAGAAAAGCTCATTGAGATGGGTGCAGAGCAAGTGCTTATTTCCCGAGGCGAGGAAGGGGCTTTATTCATTACGAAGGACGCAGTGTTTAAAGGAAATGCACCAACAGGCACTGTCGTAAACACAGCTTGTTCTGGAGATGCGATGCTCGCAGCTTTTCTTAGTAAACATCTTGAAGGACACTTACCTGAAGAGTGCTTACGCTACGGGATTGCAACGGGAGCATCCACTGCGTTTTCAAAAGGCTTAAGTGATTTACATGATATTGATTCATTGATTGAGCAAGTACACATTCAGAAGATCTAAGGGGGAATAACACATGAGCCGTAAAAAAATTGTCGCTGCAACCGGCTGTCCAACAGGCATTGCACACACATTCATGGCAGCTGAAGCATTAAAAATCGCTGCTGAGCAGCTAGGGGTCGACATTAAAGTCGAAACGCATGGTCAAGTAGGAATTGAAAACGCTTTAACTGATCAAGACATTATGGAAGCAGATGGGGTCATTGTGGCAGCTGACAAAGATGTAAATACAGATCGTTTTCACGGCAAACCACTCATTGAAGTGCCTGTAGCCAAAGGCATTCGCACGCCGGCTGAGCTGATCCAGAGCATTATAAATGGAGATGCTCCCGTTCATCAAGTGAAAGGAAGAGCTTCTGGAACAGAAAAACCATCTGCTCCTTCATCCTCTCAACAAAAGTCGGCAAATAAATGGATACACACCATCTATAAGCACTTAATGAATGGTGTATCACACATGCTGCCATTTGTCGTTGGAGGCGGGGTCTTAATTGCCCTTTCTTTCTTATTTGGTATCTACTCTGCTGATCCTAAGCACGAAACGTATCATCCGTTTGCTGCCTATTTGAAAAGCATTGGCGGACTTGGCTTCAGCTTAATGGTGCCAATTTTAGCAGCATTTATTGCTGATTCGATCGCAAGACGCCCAGGGATGGTCGTTGGATTTATAGGGGGTCTCCTTGCAAATGATGGAGGTGCTGGTTTCTTAGGCGGTATTATCGCAGGTTTTGCAGCAGGATATATCATTTTATTGCTTCAATTCTTGCTTCAAAAATTACCAGCATCACTTGATGGATTAAAATCGATCTTCATCTATCCTGTCATCGGTATTTTCTTAATCGGGGCTGTCATGACCCCGCTGTTAGTTCCAATCACAGGGCTAAATAATTCCTTAATGGATTTTCTCTCATCTGTACAATCCACAAACCCTCTGCTTTTAGGCTTAATTGTTGGAGCGATGTGTGGATTTGATATGGGAGGACCTTTTAACAAAGCAGCCTATGTCACAGGAACGGCTTTACTTGCAGAAGGTAACCTTTACTTCATGGCAGGTGTGTCAGCAGCATGTATCACACCACCGCTTATCATTGCGATTGCTACAACGATTTTCCGAAAACATTTCACGCCACAAGAACGAAATGCAGGGGCAATCAACTATATTCTAGGAGCGACACATATTACAGAAGGAGCCATCCCATTTGCGGCCAAAAACCCGGTTGTTGTCCTGCCAATTATCATGTTTGGCTCGGCTATCTCTGCTATATTGACGTATCTCTTTGGCGTACAGGTTCCAGCTCCGCATGGCGGGTTCCTTGTCCTCCCAGTTGTCACAGGTGCATTCCAATGGGTGCTTTCCATACTAATCGGATCACTCGTAGGTGCGATTCTCTACGGACTTTACCGTAAAAAAATAGACAAACCAGCAGTTTAAAAGGGAGGAAGAGAAATGATGGAACATATCTATATGAATCTTCACGAAACAGCTTCTTCACAGGCTGGCGTGTTCGCAGCCATTGCAGACATTGCCTATAAAGCAGGTATTTGCACCTCACCAGAGGATGTCAAAAAAGGCTTAGCGGAAAGGGAAGCACTTAGTACAACCGGATTTCAAGATGGATTTGCCATTCCGCATACACAAACAGAAGCCATCACGAAACCAGCACTTGTGATCGTCCGCACGGAAACAGGAATTGAATGGGACGCTTTTGATGGGAAGCCTTGCTTTTTCTTCTTATCCTTACTGATCCCTAAAAGTGAGGCAGGGACGACTCATTTAAAAGCTCTTTCAGCCCTTTCACGAGGCTTAATGGATGAAACGAAACGTCAAAAACTGCTGGAAACAAGAACAAATGAAGACATGCTTGCTGTATTAGAAACGGATATTTTAACTAGAGAGGATGTTTGATCATGCCTTTACTTTCAACAACACCAATGCTTGAGGCTGCGAAAAAAGAAAAATACGGAATTGTGGCATTCAATGTACACTCCTTTGACAGTATCTATTGGGTGCTCGAAACTGCTGCAGAATTAAAGTCACCTGTGATTTTGCAAACAACGGTTGGAACGGTTCAATCTCTTGGAGCAAAAGCGATTGCAGATACAGTGAAGGCGGCGGCTGATCAATATCAAATCCCAATCGGTCTTCACCTGGATCACTGCACAGACTTTGATGTGATTCTCACCTGTATCAGGGCTGGATATACATCCGTTATGATCGATGCATCTATGCACTCATATGAAGAAAATGTACGCCGCACAAAAGAAGTCGTAGATCTTGCCTTAAAAGTCGGTGTAAATGTCGAAGCAGAGCTAGGCAAGGTAGGCGGCGTAGAAGATGATATCGTCGTCGACGAAAAGGATGCTGAAAAAGCCGTTCCATCAGAATGCCGCCAATTTGTAGAAGAAACTGGGGTGCCTACTTTAGCGCCTGCGATTGGTACTGCCCATGGCATTTATAAAGGGGTGCCGGATATTGACTTTGCCCGCATTGAACAAATTGCAGCGCTGGTCGATGTACCACTTGTCCTGCACGGTGGTTCCGCTGTACCAGATGAGGATGTCAAGCGATGCGTTGCACTTGGTATGGCAAAGGTGAATGTCTCAACTGAACTGAAAAATGCATATTCCGAGGCGATACGTGATCATTTCTCAAACGAACCTGAAAGTTTAGATCCGCGTATGTATTTACAAAAAGCAAAACAAGCAGCAAAAGACATGGTCCAATCGAAAATACGAATCGTTGGCAGTGAGGGCAAAGCCCATCCGTTATATCAATAAGAAAAAAAGCAGAGCCGCTATCGCTCTGCTTTTTCCCTTTATTCGTTTTCCTTCATTTCATTAGATGTGCGTACCCGTGCATTTCCCATAAATACGACCGTAATCGCCGCAAGTGCAATCGGGAATAATGCAAGCAAAAATACGTACGTAATACTTTGTGACATCGCATCGATGACTTTATTTAAAATATCAGGCGGAATTTGTGAGCGGGCACCTTCTTGGAAAATAGCCTGTGGATCGCCTACTTGAGAAGGAGCTCCTTTCATTCCGCTAAAGGCATCAGCTAAACGATTTGTCAGCACATTGGTTTGAATCGTCCCGAAAATCGTTACACCGAGCGTCATTCCAAGTGATCTCATAAATGAATTGGTCGAGTTTGCACTGCCTCGGTAGCGCGGCTCAAGATCATTCATTGAAGCTGACGGCAGAAGGGAGAAGCTGAACCCGACGCCAAAGCCTGATATCATCATAAAGAGTGTGAGCCACAGTCTTGCTGTATCTGGTGACATATTGGCAAGCAGCAGCATCCCAGCGAAAAATGAAATGACAGAAATAGTCATAAGACGTCTGAAAGGCACTTTCGTCTGCATCGTTCCGCCAATCATACTGCCAATGACTGATCCAATCATCATCGGTGTTAAAATGAACCCTGCACTTGTCGCAGATTCACCGTACACAGCCTGCACGAAAATAGGAATAAAGACAGCAAGAATAATAAATGTCCCGCCATATAAAAACGCCAAAATTTGAGATGTTGCAAATAATCGATTTTTAAACATCCAAAATGAGATAATCGGTTCCTCAGCTTTACGCTCGACAATAAAGAAGATCGTACCGAACACAAGAAACACAGCAAAAAGTGTGAGGATTTGCACCGAATCCCAAGCATAAGATTTACCGCCAAGCTCAAGCGCGAACATTAAGCTGACAACCGCAACGACAAGTGTAATAGCACCTGACCAGTCGATTTTCTGCTTACGATGTTCAAGCGATTCCTGATAGTATCTGGCGATCAAGAAGACACTGACAATACCAATTGGCACATTAATATAGAAAACCCAATGCCAGCCGATCGAATCCGTAATAATAGCACCTAAAAGCGGTCCGAGTACACTTGATAAACCAAAGACTGCTCCAAACATACCAGACATTTTTCCGCGCTTTTCAGGCGGGAAGATGTCAAAGATAATCGTAAATGCGATCGGAAGAAGTGCACCGCCCCCAAGCCCTTGAATGGCTCGGTAAATAATGAGCTGATCCATCGTTTGCGCGATACCGCACAGCGCTGATCCAATTAAAAAGAAAATAAGTCCAAACAGAAAAAAACGCTTTCGACCATACATATCAGAAAGCTTTCCGTAAATCGGCATTCCCGCCATCACTGCCACCATATAAGAAGCCGTCACCCAAGCAAATTTATCAAAACTGCCTAAATCTGCTACGATGCTTCCCATTGCTGTTGCAACAATGGTATTGTCCATCGCTGCCATAAAAATCCCTAACAGCAAACCGATGACAACAAAGCGAGTGGATGCCTTGCCTTTATCCACATGATTCATTTCATTTACCTCCTGCTTACGTTCTCTCATTATTTTTGCTATGATCAACTTAACCATAAAGTAAGAGAACATTTATCTTGATGATCAAGATAAATTGATTTTAAAGGGAGGAGAACAAGTTGTCAATAAAGAACGAGGCTGAAGACAGAGCAGCCCAGATCATCCATACAATGAGGCGCCTCGCCACACGAACCGTCTTGTTCCACCAAGCGGCCGCTCAATCGCTCGGCCTTTTTCCAACAGATCTCAAATCCGCCGATTTATTAAACGAACTCGGTCCTCTCACAGCAGGAGAATTAAGTGAAAAAACAGGTCTTAGCTCAGGTGCGGTCACAGCTCTTATTGACCGCCTTGTCAAAGCGGGCTACGCCAAAAGAGAAAAAGACCCAAAGGACAAACGAAGAGTCATCATTGTCCCACTAACAGCAGGAAAATCACAAGTGAAAGAACTTTTCCAATCCTTATCAGCATCAACTAAACAGCTTACAAACGAATACAAAGCAGAAGAATTAGATTTAATTATTCAATTTATAACTGAAGCAGCAGATATCATGGAGCAAGAGCTGCAATTGCTGAAGTCTAAATCGTAAAAAGTACACTGATGCGGGTGTGCTTTTTCTAAGTGCATTCCTAATTCATGTAGGGATTGCCTCGACTAGTGACATCTTCCTTACCATGGAAGTGCTCTATAACAATTTTATAATGAAGTAGCTTAAAAAAATATTTATTTAAAAGATGTTCTAAATATCGCATCATAATTATTACTGACAAAAGTGGAGCTAAAGTATTCTATTGAAACATTGTTCATTTACATAATAAGTACTGTTTTTTGTATCAATATTCCTATTTAATGACAAAATTTTTATTGGTAAAATTGACCTTGTCAATGAATAGGAAGGAGTGAATTCTGCTGGGGAAGATACTTGATGCAAAAGCACTAACCAGTGCCATGGACACAAGGGCAAAACACTACCAGGAACTCCGCGAACAAATGGTGGATTTAAAAAAGGCATTACAAGGTGTGGCCAATCTCGGTGATGATTTTACTGGGAAAGGTGCCGATAACATTAAAAGCTTTTATAAAGAGCTCGCTGGAAATGTAGACATGTTTATCAGCTTCATTGATAAGCAAAAAGCCTTTCATGAAGGTGTTTCTGGAACACTGGATGATACAAACTTTGGCGGCGATACCTTTGTAGAAGAACACTTTTTAGACAATGCGGTACATATGGGTATCAAGAATGCCAAAAGCATTGTGAAGGATCAAAAAAAGGCACTCAAAACCATTTTTCAAGACATTGATGACCTCATTTCCCTAGAGGTATTTGATAGCCAAACCTTTGATGAAAAAATAGAAGATGCGGAAGATGAACGAAAAAAGACGGTCAAAGAACTAAGAGAACTTGATCAAAATTTAAAAGATGAATATGCTTTGTCAGAGACGGAGCAACAAGCTACAATGGCATTGTATGCTGAAATGATGAATGCGACAAATGACGGAAAAGCGATTTCACCTATGAATTTTGATAAGAAAGCGTATCAAAATAGCGACATCTACAAGGCAAAAAGCGATATTGAGAAGCAAACTTCTGAATATCTGAAAATCAAAAAAGAACAAGAAGAAGCCCGAAAGATTGCGAAGGAACAAGAAGCCCTCGCCAACCGCCCTTGGTATGAAAAAGCCCTCGATTATGGTGGAAACATCGTGAATGAACTGACCGGCGTGAACGATGCAAAACGTGCCGCAACGGGCGTTGATCCAATCACAGGCGAGGAACTCACCGCAGGACAGCGAGTCGCGGCAGGCGGCATGGCAGCGGCCGGCTACATCCCAATCGTCGGCTGGGCAGGCCGCATTTTCAAAGGCGGAAAAGCTGTCTATAAAACCACCCAAGCCACATCAGCCGCGGTCAGGGCAGTCGACATTTACAAGACATCACAAAAATCCTTTGACGCCCTGAAAACATCGCAAAAAGGCTTATATGGTCTCACCGCCACCAACGGTTTCAGCGAAGCGATCACAGGCCGAGACATGTTTGGAAATAAGATCTCGAAAGAACAGCAGGAAGCGAGTATGAACGCGGCGCTTGGAATGCTTTTGCCGTTTGGGGTGAAAGGGTTTCATGGGAAGATGGGGATTAGGGGTATAGATGATGCTTCTTTAACCAACAAAAGTAATTTATATAGAGGGGATAGTTTACTACACTCTCCAACTAGACCAAATGGAATTGGTAAACCTCATATATCAAGTTCAGGTGATTTAGTACCAGCTAGTAAAGAAGGTTTATATAAAGGACGAGAAGTGACTGTTACAGAGCATATACTTGGAGGTTATAGAAAAGGAGCTAAATCTAATAGCCCTTATACTAGTTTTACAAATAACAAAAATGTTATTGGAAATTATGGAGAAAATGCAATTGAACTAAACATATCAGCTTTAAGGAAAGATATACAGTCTGGAAAGCTAAAAGGTGTTGTTATACTTTCTCCAAAACAAATTCAAAAGTTGATTGAAAGAGATGTTACTTGTTCTGATTTTTGGAAGAAAAGAGCGATTAATTGGACTAAAAGGGATAATGAGTATTTGATTAAAAGGGAAGTTCCAAGCCAATATATTAAGGTTTCACCTAAGGAGTGAGAATTGTGAAATTATACTTTCTAAACGAGTTTTTAGGAGATATACGCGATATTAATGTTGATGGTATGTGGGTTAATGGTGAGATTATCCCTTCAAATAATATAGACAAATTTAATGATTTTTTCGCAGCACTTGTTGATGAAGAAAATGATTTTGTAGAAACAAATTTTAATGAAGAATGGTTAGAGGATAACAATTGGTACATTATTGATGATGAAAATAAAAGAAGGGGGATATATATACCTGCAGTTTATCCTGATAGGGAAATTAGCTGGCGGTGGAGATGATTTACAGAATTTATAGATTATATAAAACCTTGATGGGCTAATGCTTCAAGGTTTTTGGTGTTTATTGGACTCTGGACTCCTATCCGAGAAAAAACCGACCAAAAGGAGAATGGGGATCTTTTTTCCTGTGTGGGTCATCGTATGATAGAGACAAGCAAAACTAGGCACTCACAGCTTTTATGGTGAGTGTTTTTTTGAATGAGGGATACTTCACATCATTTTCTTTGAATATAGGTCTGAAAAAAGTATAGATGTTAAACAGTGCAATAGCCAAGCCATTTTAACGGCGAACTTCTTCATAAGAAAATGAAGTTGGTACAATAAACAGAAAAACATCCTCTAATAATGCATAGAGAATGCTGCTCTGTTTAGAAGGGGGAAATAATTTTAATTTATTTGTTTCATCAGATTCACAAATTCGAGTTCAATATTCCCCTTTAATTTTAAAAAATGACCCACGAATCGTTCCAGCTAGTTTAGACTTCTGCCTAGCAAATTTAAATTTCCCTTCTAATTCCTTTGGTACTTCCATCCCTTCAGAAAGCTTAAAACCAACAGCACGTTTTTTTGGGTCATCGACTGTATACAGGACGTTAATTGCAAGACCATCTTCATAAAAGACGTAGGTCCATTTGATATTTTCTACTTGAAAACTTGCCGTTTCTAAAGGTTTGGCTGCAAACTCTAGTTCACGTTCTTCTTTTAACACTCGGTTCACATAATCAAGGGTCTCCTGACTTTCGCTGGCAGGTAATACTGTAAATTCATGCTTATATTTGTTCATAAAGTAACGAGCCTCATTCGCTCGTAAGCCAGCAAGTGCGTCTGCTACAGGTGAAGACTCTAAACCAATCGTAGACACATTTTTAAAATCAACGATATAGGCCATTTCTATCCCTCCATATCCTTCTTATTTTCGTACAACAGGAATCCACATCTCACCAAGTAATAAGCCGTTTCGCTGCCCCATCTCTACCACTGCATTTGGTCCACCAACATAGGCGAAATTCTTTGCTTCAGGCAAGACTTGACCAAATGCAGTGCCAGTAAGCGTTTGATGCAATTCATCAGCGGTTTTAGCTTCCCCTTTAACGATTAGATATTCCCCTTTAGGAAATTGAATCACTCTGTCCGCTTCTGGTAACGATTTCTCTGTCATGACCCCGACATAATGCATCAGCTTGTTATTTACCGCTTCGTTTACGATAAAAATATAGTCATTTGAGGCAATGGCTTTTAAGGTGTCAAGCTTACCTTCTTGTGTGACTGCTTGCCAAAAGTCTGCTTTTTCCTTCGTTATGCCCGCATAGTCTGTGTAATGACTCTTAAGTTCAGTTCCAATACCTAACACGTGAAAGCTGTCTTTTTGTTCTAGTATATAATCTGCCATATTCAACACTTCCTTTTGAAAAATTGATCAAATGTTTTTTCTTTTCACTTGATAAATATATAATAGGCTTAAATCATGTCAAAAAATGATACTGTTTAGGGGGATCAGATGAAAAAAGTTGAACGGATTAATACCATCATGCGGTATATAAACAACCGCGCCAACTTTACAATTTCTGAAATCATGAGAGAATTTAATATCTCTCGTTCGACAGCAATTAGAGACATCAGAGAAATTGAAGCTATGGGGATGCCGCTTGTCGCAGAAGTCGGAAGGGACGGGGGGTATTTTGTGATGAACAATTCCGTTCTGCCAACTGTTCGTTTTACCGATAATGAGATTAAAGCTCTTTTTATTGCCTTTATGGCCACAAGAAACCAACAACTCCCTTATTTAAAGAGTCGTCAGTCTTTAGCTGAAAAATTACTAGGACTCATCTCAGAAACCCAGCAAGATGACCTTGTTCTGTTAAATCGCCTCTTGCTATTTGAAGGGACTAATCCGAATAATCCTGATCTGCTTGATTTGGCAGATCTCCCTCATCCCATGTTAGAAAAATTAATCCAACTGCTTATTTTGGATCGATATTTACTGATTACCATAAGAGAGGAGAACGTGATAAAGTCCTATCCTATTTACCTCTTGAATCTTTATCGTGAAAAAAGCCTGTGGCTGATCGAAGGCTTTGATTTAAAGGAGGAGAAGAAACGGATTTTGCCTGTCGACCATCTCACAGATGTAGAACCATGCTCTACAAATATTCGATTAAGCAGGAAAAAGATTTTAGAAAAACTAAGTAAACAGGAATAAGTAATTAACCTTGTCCTTGAACTTGGTCCAAAGGCAATTGCACAGTTCAAAAAATACCATCCTTTCAAAATGTCAATTTCTTATACGAATCCTTACCAAACTACAGCCATTTTAAAGACTTTTATCGATGTTAATCATTCAGAAGAAATAACCGAAATAACAAATTGGCTATTTTTCCTAGGCGATGATATCAAGGTCAGGGAAATGCCTGTAGAAATCTTGGAAGGTTTACAAGAGAGACTCCTCCTATATTGTCCATAATCAATGCTGGTTAGACCTCACAGCGATTCCTATGAATTTTGACAAGAAGGTAGTTAAATAAATACATTTAGATAAAGGGGTTCATTTTATTGAATTCTTATGATGAAGATCTAATAAAGGATTTGGAATTAAAAGACCTACTTAAATATGTCAAAGTACATGAAAATCCAGAAATTTATTTAGATTTAATAGAACAAAAATTTGTTTTTGCTGGTTCAAAAATAAATTGGTTACAAACCAATAAACACCATAGTAAGAGCTCAAATAATGAATCGTTACTTTCTGATGCTCTTCTATTTATAACTGAATTAAAAGAAAAATATTTAGCTAATGACTTACAAGTAATTTACATAGGGGATAACCTTACAGAGTTTGGGTACCAGTTTGAATTAAAACATTTAAAAGAGTTACTAGTCTATTTTTTAGATATCCCACAGCATCACTACTTTATATCATTAGAAGGGGATTGGTGTATCTGTCTTTCATTTGAAAACTATTTGGATTTCGGATTTAGTTTAAACAACAAATAATTTTGATCGTCACGTATAGGAAAAATAAAAGATGATAAGAAGTGAAAAAACCTTGAATGGCTTTATACCAATCAAGGTTTTTTGCTTTTATTGCTCCTTAAACACGTAAAAAAGACAAAGGACTCTTTGTATACAAGCCTTATAGTGTGTTTTTCTTAATGAAAAGAGCACACAATCGCTGCACAGCACGTGCTGAAGACATTTGGGCTTCTTTGATGCATGTGAGTTGATTAGACTTATAACCAAAGGGAAGAAGGGAGGAATTCCAACTGTACTTAACCAAAAGGGGCACGACGTTACTATCTATGCTGCTTCATACGACATCTTATCTATCAATAGAAGATTTACAGAATCGAATGAATGTCTCGACTCGAACCGTTTACGCTGAAATCAAACGAATGAACAGCTGGCTGGAAACTCATCAGCTTAGTGGTGTGCAGCGAAAAGGCCAACTTGGCTATTATTTAAACCCTCATGAAAAAGAAGTCATTATTCAAAAAGCTGATACCATTCTTATTGGTCACGATTATGAACCATGTGTAAAGGAACGAAGGGCCATTTTGCTTTTATCCATTGCATGCAGCCAGCATTGCCTAAGAATTGATGATTTTATGAAGATGACAAAGGTGAGCCGAAATACATTGCTCGAGGATATGAAACAGCTAAAAGAAGCGCTTTTAAAGCAGGAGATCACACTCCGCTATCAGGCAGCAAGCGGCTATGTCATTTCAGGAGACGAAAGGGCCATTCGATTGGCACTCAAACCTTATATACATTTCATTCGCACCATGATAAAAAACGAAAAAACGTTTCCGTCGTTTTGGTTAAAGGGACCTATTTCATCCAAACGGGTACACCATCTCCTCCAGCAGTCAGAACAAGAACTTAAGCTTGAATTTGCAGATGAGATGCTGGAACAGCTCTCTTTGGATCTCTTTTTCTACTTCAAGCGGATGAAGCTGGGGCATGCTGTACACATTTCAAACGAAGAAAAGCGAACATTGCAGGAAACAGAGGAATGCTTGGCTGCTATTCGTTTCATGGCGCAGATTCAAAAAGAGGCCAGTCTCATTGTTCATGATGATGAGATCTATTTTCTTAGCACCTTATGGCTCAGTGCCAAAAAACAAAAACTTCCATCAATTAAAAAACCAGAAGAACATCTCATTCGCACGATCGCCAGACAAATGATATTTGACTTTCAGAGATATGCTTGTATTACCTTTCAAGAACCAAAAGCATTGGAGCAAAACTTAACAATGCATTTAATTCCAGCTTATTACAGGCTCATCTATCACATTGGTATCATCAATGAATTGACGGATTCTATAAAAAAGGCACAGCCAGAAGTGTTTGAAATCACTCAAAAAGTTGCTTGTCATTTAGAAAAGGCGGTCTGTTCAAAGTTGAGTGACCATGAAATTGCATATCTCGCCATGCATTTTGGCAGCTGGATGAGAAGAGAAGGAATTTCATCCATTGTCAGGCGTTCTGTATACATTGTCTGCGGAGAAGGAATCGGCACAAGTAACATGCTGAAAACTCAGCTTCTCGAATTAATCGGCTACATTGAAGTACGCGGACTGTTATCAAAGCGTGCATATGAAGAATTAACAGCCGTTGATGCAGATTTCGTTGTGTCCACAACACCTATTTCGTTTAAAGGAAAACCAGTTCATCTCGTTCATCCTATTTTAACTGCCTATGAGAAAAAAACATTACTTCAATACGGGAAAGGCTCAGAAACGAAGATTGAAGAGGGGCATGTAAACGCTTTATTTAACATCATTCAGCAGCATACCATCGTACAAAATAAACAAGCACTGCTTCATGATATTCAGGAGCTGCTTTATCCCACATATGTATCCTATCAGAAAGGGTGGAATCCAGTGTTAAATGATTTATTAACAGAACAAACCATCAAGCTCCACCAAACAGCAGACACATGGCAAGAGGCGATTACAAAAGCGGCGCAGCCTTTACTTGATCAACATGCTATTAAACCAAGTTATGTAGAAGCCATGATACAGTCTGTTCATCAAAATGGTCCTTATATTGTCATTGCACCACAAGTGGCCATTCCACATGCAAGGCCCGAGGACGGCGTGAACAAATTGAGCATGACACTCATGTCATTCAAACAGCCCATTTCGTTTTCAAAGGATGGAAAAAAACAGGTGCGGCTCGTCATAGTGCTAGCGGCTATTGACAGCATGAGCCACCTGAAAGCACTCAAACAGCTGACCATGCTGTTAAGTGAAGAGAAACAGACGAAACAATTGATTGAAGCAGAAGATTTAGCATCGGTTCAAAAACTAATTGATCAATTTTCACAAGTATAAAGGAGGAAAAAGAAAATGAAAAAAATTCTTGTTGTATGTGGAAACGGGTTAGGAAGCAGCTTTATTGTAGAAATGAATGTCAAAAAAGCATTAGAAGAATTAGGTCTTAAAGCTGAAGTGGATCATACCGATCTCAGTACAAGTAAAAATGAACAAGCAGACCTTTATATCGGAGCAGCTGATATTATTGACCAGCTGAATGACGGCACAAGAAATGTGGCTGGCTTAAACAATTTGTTAGACCAGGAAGCCATTAAAGACGTCCTTCGTCAACATATTTAAGTCATGAAAAAGGGGGATTCACATCATGATAGAACTGATCATGAACGATATATTGGGCACACCTGCCATTCTCATCGGTTTGTTTGCACTAGCCGGTTTACTTTTACAGAAAAAATCAGCTGCAGACACTGTGTCAGGCACCTTGAAAACAACCATGGGTTTCTTAATATTAGGGGCGGGCGCTACAGTCGTCTCTGATTCACTCGGGGTTTTTCGAAAGATGTTTGAAGCAGCCTTTCACATTCAAGGGGTTGTCCCAAATACAGATGCTATGGCCGCCATTGCTCAAAAGGAATTCGGTACACAGACAGCACTTATCATGATTTTTGGTATGCTGGTCAATTTGTTACTTGCAAGATTCACACCCTTTAAATACATCTTTTTGACTGGTCACCACACGTTGTATATGGCGGCTATGCTCGCCGTCGTTCTCTCGACAGCCGGCCTGCACGGATGGCTGCTCATCTCTACTGGCTCAATGATATTAGGTGCAGCTATGGTCATTGCACCCGCAATCCTTCAGCCGTTTACGAGGAAAGTCACCGGAAGCAATGATCTCGCGCTCGGACACTTCAGTACTTTCGGGTATTTTACTGCGGGAATGATCGGCAAATGGGTTGGTTCTCCTGAAAAATCAACGGAAACCATTCAAGTGCCTAAATCACTCGGTTTTCTAAGAGATACATCTGTTGCCATTTCGATTACGATGGCTTTACTGTTCTTTGCAATTGCACCGTTTGCAGGAATTCCTTATATAGAACAAATTAGCGGGGGCACGAACTTCGCTGTCTTCATTCTCATTCAGGCGATTACGTTTGCTGCTGGTGTGTACATTATTTTAGCAGGGGTACGGATGGCCATTGGCGAGATCGTGCCTGCATTTAAAGGGATTGCCGATCGATTCGTGAAGGGGGCAAAGCCGGCACTTGATGCGCCAACCGTTTTTCCATTTGCGCCAAATGCGGTCATTATCGGTTTTTTATGCAGCTTTGCAGGAGGCATCGTATCCATTTTTCTTTTACCTTTGTTTGGTTTAACTGTCATTGTCCCTGGTCTTGTCCCGCACTTTTTTTGCGGTGCTACAGCAGGCGTGTATGGCAATGCAACAGGAGGGGTTAGAGGGGCTGTCGCTGGGGCCTTTGTAAATGGATTGCTTCTTTCCTTTTTACCTGCTTGTTTATTACCTGTGTTAGGAACCCTTGGCTTTGAAGGGACAACGTTTGGAGATACAGACTTTGGTATCATCGGAAT
The DNA here is from genome assembly GCF_038593315.1 of Bacillus sp. FSL P2-0069. Classification (NCBI taxonomy): domain Bacteria; kingdom Bacillati; phylum Bacillota; class Bacilli; order Caryophanales; family Bacillaceae; genus Bacillus; species Bacillus sp. FSL P2-0069. The sequence goes on along the minus strand of NZ_CP151984.1, from coordinate 1,776,033 downwards.
CTTGATTGGATTGATCAAGTTTTTATTTCAACTGTAAAAAGGAGGAGCCTGAGAATGACAGCCGTTTTTTCACCTTCACTGATGTGCATGGATCTAACGCATTTCCGTGAACAAATTCATCTTCTCAACACGAGAGCAGACCGGTACCATGTCGACGTGATGGATGGGCATTATGTGAAGAATATGACGTTATCACCCTTTTTCATTGAACAGCTTCGGAAACTGACAAATTTACCGATTGATGTTCATCTAATGGCCGAACATCCGCAGGAATTTTTAATCGATGCATGTATTGATGCAGGCGCAACGATGATTTGTTTACACCCAGAAGTCGTGCAAAAAGATGCCTTTCGAATCATACGCCATATTCACCAAAGAAAATGTGAGGTTGGCTTTGTTCTAAATCCCGCCACACCTGTTGCAGCATTAGATTCCTTTATTCATTTAATAGACAGAGTGACGATCATGACGATCGATCCAGGCTTTGCCGGACAGCCTTTTATTAAAGAAATGCTTCAGAAAATTAAACAGGTGAAAGATATCAAAAAACACGAAGGATACTCGTTTTCAATTGAAGTAGACGGCTCTTGTAATGAGAGCACGTTCCGGCTGCTTGCTGAGGCTGGAAATGAGATCTACATCATCGGCACCTCAGGTTTATTTGGACTTCATAAAGAACTCGACACTGCTTGGGAAAGAATGAAGCAAATATTTGCAAAAGAAACAGCCTCAATCGAATCACGTTAGAAAAAGAGAGGATGAAAACCATCCTCTTTTTTTACGCAAATTTTACTAAAACACAATTCATTCACCAAAACTTACCCAAAAACAAAATAAAAATCAAAAATTCATAATTGAAAGCGCTTTATTTATGTGTTATCCTTCAAATATCTTTAGTAAATATTTAGTCAAATAACGATGAGGAGTTTGCCTATGACCACACTCAAAGATATTGCTCATGATGCAAAAGTGTCCGTTTCCACTGTTTCCCGTGTGTTAAATGGCGATCAAACGCTTGCCGTTTCACACACAACGAGACAAAACATCCTCGACATTGCTAAGAAATTAAACTATACCCCAGTGAGAGCAAGAAAAGCCGATCAAGCAGAAGAAAAAAGCCCATCTGAATCCCCAGTCATCGGTGTTGTTGTCGCTCAATCCATTGACGAAGAATTAAATGATCCCTTTTTTTCATCGATTCGAAAAGGAATTGAAAAAGAATATGCCAAACAAGGCCTGTCCACTCTCCATACCTTTCGTCTAAGAAGCATGGATAAAGGGGCGATGCTAAAGGATATTGACGGCTTGATCGTCATTGGACGAATCAGCCCCGATACGGTTGAAAAAATGACAAATCGAATGGAACACATTGTTTTTATCAATCATTATGCAGATGAAGATTTGTATGATTGTGTACATGTGGATTTTGTCAGAGCGGCAGATCGTGCCATTCGTCATCTGCAATCTCTCGGCTATACACATCTAGGCTATATTGGCGGGAAAGAGCGGGAGCATTATTTTGAAGGTAATGCTGTGATTGAGGACGAAAGACAAACGACGTTTATGAAAAGAATGCAGGAGGCGGGCGCTCTTCATATGGAAGACATCCACATTGGTGAATACTCCATGCAAGAAGGCTATACGCTTATGCAGCAAGCGATCAAAAAGGGAAAACTGCCGCAAGCCTTTTTCATTGGAAGTGACTCTATGGCAATCGGCGCAATGCGCGCTCTGCATGAAGCCGGTCTACACGTACCTTCAGATGTATCCATTGTTGGGTTTAATGACATTGAAGCCGCGTCATTTTCAAGTCCGCCGCTTACGACCGTCAAAGTATATACAGAAGAAATGGGGGAAGTCGGTCTGAAGCTTTTGCTTGAGAGAATAAACGGAAGAAAACTTCCTCTAAAAGTCGTCGTGCCAACAACACTCATCGAGCGAGGCAGTACATGTCTCATCCATGAAAGGGGGTGAACCATAGATTTCAGCACACAAAAAAGAGACAAAAAAGCAGAAAGCAAGCTGCTTAGCATGATGGCCAGATCATGCTAAGAACAAGGCAGCCTGCCGGTATGCTCTCTTATCTCTTAGAAAAGAATAGAATTCCAGTATAATGGACTTCCTTTGTTTCCGCAACTGCATGAATTCTACCGATTATCGTCTGAATTTTCAGTGATTAAAAGGAGGAAACCATGAATAAAAAAATCATGCTGCTGACTGCTGCCATGTTCTTGACCATGATTTTGTCTGCTTGCGGTAATAACAGCTCATCTGAAGCAAATGGAAAGGTCACCTTGACGCTATTTTCAACGATGAGTAACAGCGGGGAAAGAAAAGCGTTTGAAGAAGTCATTCGCGAGTTTGAGAAGGAGCATGAGCAGATTCGAATCGATGCTAATTTCCCAGGCAACAGCTATGAAGATATGATCCGCGTCAAAATGGGAGCAAACGATATGCCAGACCTGTTTGATACACATGGCTGGGCCAAACTGCGTTATAGCGAGTATGTGGCTGATTTAAAAGAGATGGATTGGGTCAAACAGCTTGATCCTTCACTCGACCAGATTTTAAAAGACCAAGATGGCAAAGTGTACGCTTATCCGCTGAATCAAGCAAAAGACGGGCTTAGCTTTAATGCCAATCTATTAAAGGAATATGGCATAGAAGTGCCTAGAACACTTGATGAATTAAAATCTGCTTTGCTGACAGTGAAAGAAAAGAGTAAAGGAGATGTTGTGCCGCTCTGGATACCAGGAGGAGATAACTCAAATATTGCCCAAGTCTTTGATGAGCTGGCGACGCCTTTATTAATCACCGATCAAAAGCATCAATACGGAAAAGAACTTGAAAACGGATCATTTGATTGGTCTCTCTATACCCCGCTTGCACAATTCATGAAAGATCTGAAGGATCAAGACCTTTTAAACAAGGATGTCCTGACAGCGAAACTATCTCAAGCGCCTGAACTCATGGCACAAAACAAAATCGCCTTCACCTTTGTCGGAGGATCCTTAGGACCTGAAGCAACAGAGCTGAATTCATCGATCAAAGTAGGCACGATGCCTGTTCCAGCCATTCATAAAGGAGATGAACAAAGCTGGATTGGCGGAGAACGTTTTACTGTTGCTGCTTGGAAAGACTCTAAGCATCTAAAAGAAGCAAAACAATTCATCGATTTTTTAGCAAAACCTGAAAACGCAAAAAAAATCGCAGAGGGCACATCCTCTGAAACAGCTCTAAAACAAGTGAAAGCGAAAAACTATTACTCTACATTTTACGATCAATACAAACAGGTGAAGATTGAACCGTATTTCGATCGAAAATACTTACCAAGCGGAATGTGGGCGGTCATGGCAACAACCGGTCAAGAATTATTAGCAGGCTCCATCACACCAGAACAGTTATCAAAGAAAATGGAAGAGGAATATAAGCGTTTGAAAAAACAATAGCCGATGGATGCTGAAACAGGAGTGAAGCCAATGAATGACATCACAAAAGCAAAGCAGCCAGCCGCATTCACCTCTTTACCAAAAGAAAAGATGCAAAAACAACAGAATTCCTCACTTTGGTGGATGTACATGCCAGCTGTTCTCGTCGTCAGTACCTTTATCATTTATCCTTTTTTGAACGGCATTCAGCTTTCTTTTACGAATTGGAACGGTTTCTCACAAACTTATCAATGGATTGGTCTTGAGCAATATCAAAGACTGCTTCAGGATCAAGCGACATGGCTTGTTGTCAAAAACACGCTTCTCTATGGAATTGGGAGCACCATCTTGCAAAATATCATCGGACTTGGATATGCTCTTTTATTAAATCAAAGCTTAAAGGTGAAAGCCATCACAAGAACGGTCATCTATTTACCTGTCATGATCAGCCCGATTGCGATGGGCTATATTTGGTATTTTGTGTTTGCTTACCAAGGCGGTGCCTTAAATGATGTGGTGACGCTTTTTGGATTCGATCAAATAAATGCGCTCGGCAATCCGGAATTAAACACATGGATCATTGTGCTTGTCAACACATATCAATTTGTGGGGATTGCGATGATCATTTATTTAGCAGGACTTCAAAGTATTCCTAAGGATTATTATGAAGCGGCTCAATTAGACGGCGCATCGAGCTTCCAGCAATTCAGGCGGATTACATTGCCGCTGCTTATGCCGTCGATCACCATTAATGTTGTGCTGAATGTCATTGGAGGGCTCAAGCTCTTTGATGTCATTGTAGCACTCACGGGCGGCGGACCTGGAGATTCCTCGCAATCCATGTCGACCTTTATGTATGATCTGTATTTCAAACGTCAGGATGCAGGCTATGCAGCGACGCAAGGGGTGTTCATGGCGGTCATCATCCTTGTCATTAGTGTCGCAGCGCTGATTTATTTCAAACGAAAGGAGACCGAGGGGTGATGGATAACGCCTATAAACGCAAGAAAAGATGGTACTCTGTCCTCGCACTATTGATCACATTGCTGCACCTCATTCCATTTTATATTTTGGTGACAACATCATTAAAGGGGATAGGAGATTTCAGTTCAAAATGGCTGTTTCCGAAAGCACTGCATCTTGAAAACTTCCGCACAGCATGGACAGAGGCTCAGCTTGGCCAGTCCTTTTTGAATACAGTGATCATTACGTTCAGTTCCGCTGTATTGCTCATTATCTTTGGATCTCTTGCAGCCTATCCGCTTGCAAGAAGGAACACAAAGCTGAATAAAGCAGTCTATGTTTTATTTATTGCCATTATGGTCATTCCACCGCTTACAGCCCTTGTCCCGCTCTATAAAATGGTCGTTCAAATCGGGATGATGAATACCTATCAAATTGCTATTTTAAATAATGTGGCTGCTTTTTTGCCGCTGACAATTTTCTTATACGCAGGCTTTATCCGGTCGACAATTCCAAAGGAGCTTGAAGAAGCTGCTCGTATTGATGGAGCAGGGACACTCAGAGTTTTTTTCACAGTCGTTTTTCCGCTTTTGAAGCCCATTACCGCTTCTGTATTAATCATTGCCTGCGTGTATATTTGGAACGACTATCAATTTGCTATCTTCTTTTTGCAAGATAAAGAGATGCATACACTCACAGTCGCCTTATCCCATTTTTTTGGTCAAAATCAGCATCAGCTTCAGCTCGTTGGGGCAGCTGCACTCATTGCGATGCTGCCAATGGTCACGATGTTTTTACTTTTGCAAAAATATTTTATCGCAGGGCTTTCACAAGGCTCTGTCAAAGGCTAGCCCAATATGGATGTAAAAAGGAGAGTCGTCTATGTCTAAAATTACATTTATCGGTGCAGGGAGTACCGTGTTTGCTAAAAATATATTAGGAGATTGTCTGTTTGTTCCCGCCCTTGCAGGGTATGAATTTGCATTATATGATATCGACCACAACCGGCTGAAAGAATCAGAAACAATGCTGTCGCATTTAAAAGCAAATTACGGTGCAAACGTGACCATCCAGTCCTATCACAACCGCAAAGAAGCCTTAAAGGATGCAAAATATGTCATCAATGCCATCCAAGTTGGAGGCTATCGGCCAAGTACTGTCATTGATTTTGAAATACCTAAAAAATACGGATTAAGACAAACGATTGCGGATACGGTAGGGATTGGCGGCATCTTCCGCTCCCTTCGAACGATTCCTGTCATGCTAGACTTTGCAAAGGATATGGAAGAGGTTTGTCCAAATGCTTTATTATTAAATTACACGAATCCAATGGCCACACTGACTGGTGCGATGCTTCGCTATACTCAGATTCAAACGGTTGGTCTCTGTCATAGTGTGCAGGTGTGTACAAAGGACCTATTTGAATCTCTTGAAATGGAACATGGAGGCATTGAAGAAAAAATCGCCGGCATTAACCATATGGCATGGTTATTAGAAGTAAAACGGGACGGAAAAGACTTGTATCCAGAAATCAAAAGACGAGCAAAAGAAAAGCAGCAATCGCGGCATCATGATATGGTTCGTTTTGAACTGATGGATAAATTCGGCTACTATGTCACAGAATCCTCAGAGCACAATGCCGAATACCATCCATATTTCATCAAATCACGGTACCCTGAACTAATCGGTCAGTTTAACATTCCGCTCGATGAATACCCGAGACGCTGCGAGGAACAAATCAACAATTGGAATACAATGAAGCATGACCTGGTGGGAAACACACAGATCACACATACCCGCTCAAAAGAATATGGTTCACGTATCATTGAAGCGATTGAAACGAACGTTCCCTTTAAATTTGCCGGGAATGTGCTGAACACAGGTGGCCTCATTCACAACCTGCCTGAAAAAGCGTGTGTCGAAGTGCCGTGTGTTGCAGACCGGAGCGGTATCATGCCATGCTATGTCGGAGAAATACCTGAACAACTGGCGGGACTGAACCGGACCAATATCAGTTCACAGCTCATGACCATCGAAGCAGCAATCAGCGGAAAAAAAGAACACATTTATCAAGCGGCATTACTAGATCCACACACAAGTGCTGAACTGTCGATTGATGACATCATCAAATTATGCGATGAACTCATTGAAGAACATGGTGAGATGCTCTCGCATTTTGCAGATCCGAATCAATATGCCGCATCAACCAATTTACAGAAATAAACCAGCCTCTACCTGATGCAATGCGCATCAGGTTTTTTTATGCTGCAAATAGAGGATTGACTGAAAGCGTTTTTAATATTATGATTTTTCTAAAGTTAACCAAAAGTTAATCAAAAACAAATCATGAGTGAATCACATTCCGGAATCATTTCTCACAAACAAATGGCTGGGCGGCAACCTATCACATGTTAGAGCAAGCTTTTATCACAACGTAAACCAAAACAACAATAATATTTGACAAAGAGTGTATACAGATGGGCGCCCGTTAGATGAGACAATGACAACTAAACAAATCCTACATTTTTTCATAAAAAGGAGAGAGGGAACATGACCAAAACAGATGTACAAATGTTGAAAAATTATATTGGCGGACAATGGATTGAGGCAGAAACTAGTCAAACAGAGGAAGTATATAACCCAGCTACTGGCGAGATCATCGCAGAAGTGCCGCTTTCAACAAAAACAGATGTCGAACATGCGGTACAGGCAGCACAAGAAGCATTTGCCACTTGGTCGAAAACTCCCGTTCCCCGCCGTGCACGCATTTTATTTAAATACCAACAGTTACTCGTTGACAAATGGGATGAGCTGGCTGAACTCGTAACGATTGAAAACGGAAAAAGCATCACAGAAGCAAAAGGAGAAGTGCAGCGCGGAATTGAATGTGTCGAATTTGCCGCTGGTGCACCAACCTTAATGATGGGAAAACAATTACCAGATATCGCATCTGGACTCGAATCTGGCATGTACCGCTATCCAATTGGCGTCATCGGCGGAATTACACCATTTAACTTTCCGATGATGGTTCCTTGCTGGATGTTCCCGCTTGCCATTGCCTGCGGAAATACGTTTGTTTTAAAACCTTCAGAGCGCACGCCGATTCTTGCCGCACGATTAGCCGAATTATTTGAAGAAGCTGGTATTCCAAAAGGGGTTCTCAACATTGTCAATGGAGCTCATGATGTCGTCAATGGTCTGCTTGAACACCAAAAGGTCAAAGCCATTTCATTTGTCGGCTCTCAGCCAGTTGCAGAATACGTCTATAAAAAAGGCACAGAGCATGGCAAACGTGTCCAAGCACTTGCAGGAGCAAAAAATCACTCCATTGTCCTCAAAGATGCAGATTTAGACGCGGCAACGAAACAAATCATTGGTGCTGCCTTTGGATCAGCAGGAGAGCGCTGCATGGCCGCGGCCGTTGTCGCAGTGGAAGAAGAAGTGGCAGATGATCTCATTCAAAAATTAGTTGATGAATCGAATGAGCTTGTCATTGGAAACGGAATAAATGAAGAGGTCTTTCTTGGTCCAGTCATTCGAGAGGAACATAAGGAGCGAACGCTTCAATACATTCAGTCAGGGATTGAAGAAGGCGCAAGTCTCATTCGAGATGGCAGGAAAGATCACGAAACAAATGGAAAAGGGTATTTCGTTGGACCAACGATCTTTGACCATGTGACAAATCAAATGAAAATTTGGCAGGACGAGATTTTCGCCCCAGTCTTATCAATAGTTCGTGTCTCTTCACTGACAGAAGCGATCGACCTGTCTAATCAATCAAAATTTGCAAACGGTGCCTGCCTGTACACAGACAGTGCATCAAGCATCAGAGAATTTCGCGAAAATATTGAAGCAGGAATGCTCGGCGTCAATATCGGTGTTCCCGCACCAATGGCATTCTTCCCGTTTTCCGGCTGGAAGGATTCCTTCTACGGAGACTTGCATGCCAATGGAACAGACGGAGTAGAGTTTTACACAAGAAAGAAAATGGTCACCGCTCGTTATATGTAAGCTACATGCAACGAATCATGAAGAAAAAATGCAGCCCCAGCATGGGAGACTGCATTTTTTGTTGTCTTCTAGTCAAAAAGTAAGGGTTTTCATCGTGATTCCAGCAAGGATTTGCACTAGAAATCATTCTTTCTATTCATTCTTCATCAGTATCTATCAACATATTTTGAAATTGGGCCTAAACCCCAATATTAGGAAGATGAAAACAGGAGGAAATGAAACGATGAGGACGAGGATGAAGTGCGGCGTTGGTTTATTGATTTTTGTTTTGGTACTGAGTTGTTTATCGGTATATGATGCGAGTGCGGCAAGCACAACAATTGCAAAACGTGTAGGAAATGCAAACCCGCTCATAGACCACCACTTGGGCGCTGATCCGTTTGCGCTCACCTATAACGGAAGAGTGTACATTTATATGTCGAGTGATGACTATGAATATCACAGCAACGGTACGATTAAAGATAATTCTTTTGCCAATTTGAATAGGGTCTTCGTCATCTCTTCAGCAGATATGGTGAACTGGACAGATCATGGCGCGATTCCAGTAGCCGGTGCAAATGGGGCAAATGGCGGCAAAGGGATTGCTAAATGGGCAGGTGCTTCCTGGGCTCCATCAGCGGCGGTGAAAAAAATCAATGGGAAGGATAAATTTTTCCTTTATTTCGCAAACAGCGGCGGAGGGATTGGGGTTCTGACAGCAGATTCCCCAATCGGTCCATGGACAGATCCTATCGGAAAAGCGCTTGTCACGCCAAATACACCAGGAATGTCCGGGGTTGTATGGCTGTTTGATCCAGCCGTTTTTGTAGATGATGACGGCGCTGGTTATTTATATGCCGGTGGAGGCGTACCAGGCGGTTCTAATCCAACGCAGGGACAATGGGCCAATCCTAAAACAGCAAGAGTCCTAAAACTAGGGCCTGATATGACAAGTGTTGCCAGTAGCGCCTCGACCATTGATGCTCCTTTTATGTTTGAAGACTCAGGGATGCATAAGTATAACGGAACCTATTACTATTCCTATTGCATCAACTTTGGCGGCTCCCACCCAGCAGATAAACCACCTGGTGAGATCGGTTATATGACGAGCTCAAGTCCGATGGGTCCATTTACGTATAGAGGGCATTTCCTGAAAAATCCGGGTGCATTTTTTGGCGGCGGCGGTAACAACCATCATGCGGTGTTCAATTTTAAAAACGAGTGGTATGTCGTGTATCATACCCAAACGGTCAGCTCTGCTTTATACGGGGCAGGAAAAGGCTACAGATCTCCGCATATTAATAAGCTTGTGCATAATGCTGACGGCTCCCTTCGAGAGGTTGCAGCCAATTTTGAAGGGGTCAAACAGCTTTCCAACCTGAATCCTTATCAGCGGGTAGAAGCTGAAACATTTGCATGGAATGGACGCATTTTGACAGAGCCCTCTTCAGCTCCAGGCGGACCGGTCAATAACCAGCATGTCACAAACATTCAAAACGGAGATTGGGTGGCTGCCAGTAACGTCGATTTCGGATCAAACGGCGCAAGAACATTTAAAGCGAATGTAGCATCAAATACAGGCGGAAAAATAGAAGTACGCCTCGGAAGCCCTGACGGCAGACTCGTCGGAACACTAAATGTCCCTTCCACAGGCGGAACAAACAATTGGCGAGAAGTAGAAACGACAGTAAACGGAGCAGCTGGCGTGCACAACGTATTTTTTGTCTTTACTGGAACAGGTGCAAACCTATTTCAGTTTGATTCCTGGCGGTTTACTCAATAACAAAGGATGAGAAAATGATAGGAGAGTGGAAAAATTTGATGTCAATGATCAAAAAAACAATCTGTACTTTATTGATCTGCTTCACCATGCTGTCTGTCATGTTCATCGGACCTGGCGCAACTGAAGTTTCAGCAGCAGATGCCAATATTAATATCAATGCAGAAAGACAAGTGATTCGCGGCTTTGGCGGAATGAACCATCCGGCTTGGATTGGTGATTTGACCGGACCTCAAAGGGAAACCGCCTTTGGCAATGGGCAGAATCAGTTAGGGTTTTCCATTCTAAGAATTTTTGTAGATGAGAACAGAAATAATTGGCACAGAGAGGTCGCCACAGCCAAAAGAGCAATAGAGCATGGAGCTTTAGTGATCGCTTCACCTTGGAATCCTCCAAGCCATATGGTCGAGACTTTCAACCGTAATGGTACAACTGCAAAGCGGCTGAGATACAATCAATACGCTGCATATGCTCAGCATCTGAACGATTTTGTGACGTATATGAAAAATAATGGCGTCAATCTCTATGCGATATCAGTACAAAACGAGCCCGATTATGCACATGAATGGACATGGTGGACTCCTCAGGAAATCCTGCGTTTCATGAGAGAAAATGCCGGCTCTATTAATGCCCGCGTGATTGCGCCAGAATCCTTTCAATACCTTAAAAATATATCAGATCCTATCTTAAATGATCCGCAAGCGCTTAGAAATATGGACATTCTCGGAGCCCATTTGTACGGAACCCAAATCAGCCAGCTTCCATATCCTCTGTTCAAACAAAAAGGAGGGGGGAAGGAGCTTTGGATGACAGAGGTCTACTACCCGAATAGCGATAACAATTCAGCGGACCGCTGGCCTGAGGCATTAGGGGTTTCAGAGCATATTCACCATTCGATGGTAGAAGGGGACTTTCAGGCATATGTTTGGTGGTACATCCGCAGATCCTACGGCCCTATGAAGGAAGATGGCCTGATCAGTAAACGCGGTTACAACATGGCGCATTTCTCCAAGTTTGTACGCCCAGGATACGTCAGAATTGATGCAACGAAAAGTCCTGAACCAAATGTTTTCGTATCTGCCTACAAAGGAAACAATCAGGTTGTCATTGTCGCGATTAACAAAAACAATACAGGAGTCAATCAGCACTTTGTGATGCAAAATGGAACTGCTTCGCAAGCATCAAGATGGATTACAAGCAGCAACAGCAACCTTCAGCCCGGTACAGACTTAAATATATCAGGTAATCAATTTTGGGCTCATCTCCCGGCTCAAAGTGTGACAACATTTGTAGTCAAACGCTAGAATCAATTGAATCACCAAAAGCCAATTTTCTTATTTCAAAAGAAAATTGGCTTTTTTTATGCAAATAGGAAGTTGATTTTTTCACTATGTTCTTACATTGGGTATAATAATGGCAATGACTTCAGGAGAGTGATCAATGTATGCCAAAGCATCAAAGCAAAGTATTAATGATCGATGACGAAAAAGAAATTTTGGAATTAATCAACACAGTATTAACAAGAGAAGGCATTGATCGCGTTATAACAGCTTCAACTGCCCGTGATGGGCTCACGAAATTCCATCAAGAACAGCCTGATCTTGTCATACTTGATATTATGCTGCCAGACGGTGAAGGCTATGATATTTGCAGACAAATCAGAGAGACCTCCCATGTTCCGATTATCTTTTTATCAGCAAAGGGAGAGGAATCAGACAAAATTGTAGGTCTTGCCATCGGCGGGGATGACTACATTACAAAACCGTTCAGTCCAAAGGAAGTCGCCTACCGGGTGAAAGCGCAGCTGAGACGGCTCTCATACTTGCAGTCATCTCAAGCGGATCCCGTCATCAAAAAAGGGCCGTTTGAGTTAAACGAGCAGCAAGCAGAACTGAAGAAAAACGGCGCGGTCATTGAGCTCACACCGAAAGAGCTTCTGCTGATGACCTACTTCTTGCAGCATCCGAACCGCATCATCAGTAAAGAAACGCTTTATCAAACTGTTTGGGGGGAAGACTTCTTCGGTTCTGACAATACGGTAATGGTTCATATCCGAAGACTTCGGGAAAAAATAGAAAATTCCCCGTCCACACCAGAGTTTCTCGTCACAGTCAAAGGGCTTGGCTATAAATTTGTTGTAAAGGATGCGTAAGGATGAAATGGCGATTAACAGGCAGGTATATGGTCTCTGTCATTATCGTGACCATTATCACGGTCTTTATCAACTTATTCGTATTTATGATTTGGCTCGTACTTCAGGCAAACAGCCAGCATAACGAGGAAAATACGCCCGAAACCTTCACAAGATCATTTGAACAATACATCTCTTTTTCTGATCAAGGAATGACCGTAAACAAAGAAGGGCAGAAAGCCTTAAAACAACAGAATGCATGGATTCAAATTTTAGACGAAAATGGCCAAAACGTGTATCATGCGCAAGCACCTAAAGGATTAAAGAACAAATATACACCGATAGAAATCGTGAACTTACATAAATATAAAGATAAGCAATTATTATCGACCATTTATGCTGGCGGAAAAAAAGTAAAGGGCAAAGAATACAGCTACTTTATCGGTTTTAAAGACCCTTCCATCGGAAAATACCTATTCTCGTTTGACACGAAGGATTTAGTAACAAGATTCAATATCGGGACGATGATTTTATTATCAATTGATGCCATCATAGCGTTACTCATTGGTTACTTATTCAGCCGGCAGCTCACAAAACCGCTCGGCCGTGCCATTCATAGCATCCAGCGGCTGGCAAACGGAGATTACACGACAAATCTGCCTGCTAAAGGAATTTATAAAGATGTCTTCTATAATGTCAATCACTTATCAGAGCAGCTCGCTTCAAGCAAAAAAGAAAAAGACAAACTAGAACAAATGCGTGAAGAATGGATCAGCCATATTTCTCATGATATTAAAACGCCATTATCCTCTATTCAAGGCTATGCTGAAATCATGAAGGATCGAAATTATCCTCTTTCAGATCAAGAGATGATGCATTATGCCAGCATCATAGAGAATAAATCACTGTACATTAAAGATGTCATGGAGGATCTAAATTTAACAACAAGGCTGAAAAATAACGACGTGATGCTACATAAAGAGCTTGTGAACATTGTGCCGTTGCTGCGTAAAACGTTAATTGATATCCTAAACGATTCGAGATATGCAGATCAAAGCATTGAGCTGCAAACGAATGTAGACAAGCTCATGCTGAATATTGATACGGTCCTCATACGAAGAGCAGTCACCAATCTCATTTTAAATGCCCTTGTCCACAATGATGCTGATGTGAAAATCATTGTACAGCTTGAGCAAAAAGAACATACCCATATCACAATTAAAGACAACGGCAAAGGAATTGAAGAGGCAGAGCTAGAAAAAGTGTTTGACCGCTACTATAGAGGGACGAATACAGCAGGGACACATGCTGGCTCTGGTCTTGGAATGGCGATTGCAAAAGATATTATCCAAAAACACGGCGGAGATATTACGATACAAAGTATAATTGGAGAAGGAACAACGATTGATATCCAATTACCCACTTGAATAGACATACAAAAAACGGTTCTGCTCAATGACAGAACCGTTTTTTCATCTATTATTATTCTGAAAACACTTTAATGCCTTTCACAATGTTCCAAATGAAGAAGTAAATCGCCACAAGGAATGTCAGAGCATACGTAGCAATTAAGAACGGACCAGCATGACTGATATCGTTCATGCCAAGTAAACCTGAACCGACAATACCAATACCGAAAATCAAATAAGGAATAACATGCGTCCATAGTGACTTTTTCGCATGATATTTCACTTCATCCTTTCCTAAGAAGTAGACGATAATCGGAAACAGAAACGGTGCAAAAAAGATACTGAAGTAACATAATGAAGACAAAATTTTATTTTCTCTCAAAACTTTTCACCTCTATGATTAATTTAGAAGGGAGGAGAATCATTCGACTCATCCCTCACTTCCTTACAAACCCATTGTACAACCTCAACCTTAACCTGTATTAATCCGAACCTTACAGCAACCTTAAAAATGAATAAATAGTGGCATTTCCGTTTCAAAAGGCTAAATTGAAAATCACATATCCATATTTTTGACCTTATTCTTGACCTTGTAGTATACTTCAACCTTTATAATGGAAATATCAACAGGTGACTAACCTATACATGAAAAATACGAACATAGGAATAGAGCTGATGACAAAAGGTGAACTTGCAAAAAGAACAGGAATAAGCGCTGCTGCCATTCGGTACTATGAAGAAAACGGCATTTTACCTGTCCCAATACGCTATTCTAATGGTTATCGATTATATACAGAAGATGACCTATTAAAAATTGAATTCATAAAAGGGGCTAAATCGTTAGTTACTCCCTGAATATGCTGAAAAAAATCAGATGCTGGCTCGTGAAGGAATGGAAGTCATTACAAACATATGGGCTGCTGATAAACACCCAACAGACTCATTGATCAGCCCAATCTACGGAGATTTTAAAGGATTGGGGAAAATCACTCATTTATTGGCACACACGAAGCTTTATATCCAGATGCGATAAAACTTGATGAAAAACTAACAGAGCAAGGAATTGAGATCAACACCTACGTTTATCTGGAAATGCTTCATGTGTTTGTTGTCATGCTAATCCCAGAAGCAAAAGATGCTAAACAAAAAATCATTCAGATCATTAATAGCTAGGTATCGTCCTTTTATGTCACGAAATAAATGAAACACACTCAATTTAATATTTGATGGAAACACCTTTCCCGAATCCTGAAAAAATTAAATCAGTGTACTCCGATAGAATACCGTCACACACTGGCAATTTTAAGTTTTTTATATTCGCCAAGTTGACAAGGCTAAGAACAGATTAGTGATCTTTTTCAATGAATATTCACAAGTAAAGAAAACCTGTAAAAATTGCAGGAAAATGAGACATGCATAAGTTTTCAAGTGTTGTTTGCGTTTTCATGAAGATTGTTGGCGCATACATTGACTTTGCCAAACGAAATCATCATCTTCATAATGAAAAGAGAATGAAGCATAAAGGGGTCATGAACTTTGAAAAAAAATGTTCAAGCTATGCTGAAAGAACTCAATCGTGCCATGAAACAATATGGAGAAGCTATCATTAAAATTAAATCCAATGTATAGCCTTTAATTTTAATAGGTGTCTAGTCTGGTGCAATTGCATCAGGCTTTTTTTCGTGATGAATAGTTAAAATAATGAAAAAATTTCGAAAAACAATTGACTGAAAGCGCTTTTGATATTATGATTATTTCAAAGTTAACCATAAGTTAACCAAAAATATGATTATTTTTTGAAAAACTTATGGTTAACTCTATTTTTCAAGTATTTAGTCATAAAGGAGGCTGACAAACGCGTGACCAACCCGAACTGTATTTCGTGGGGCATTGCTCCGATTGGCTGGAGGAATGATGATATTCCAACGATAGGAGCTGATAATACATTATCTCACTTATTAAGCGATATATGTGTCGCTGGTTTTCAAGGAACTGAAGTAGGTGGTTTTTTCCCCGAACCCAACATTTTAAATAAAGAGCTTCAATTACGTAATCTAAAAATTGCAGGCAAGTGGTTTAGTAGTTACATCATACAAGACGGACTAGAGATGACGAAAAAAAAATTTACTGATCATTGTCGATATTTACAAGAAGTAAATGCAAGTGTAGCGGTTGTATCTGAACAAACGTACTCTATTCAAAAAAAAGAAGTGAGTGTTTACAAAAATCAACCCACTTTTTCGGATAAAGAATGGGACTTACTCTGCACAGGAATAAATGAGTTAGGCAAAATTGCTAACGCTTTCAATCTGAAACTTGTGTACCATCATCACCTTGGCACAGGGGTTCAAACCTTATCAGATATTACTCGTTTATTAGAAGGAACGGACGAAAAATATGTTCATCTTCTATATGATACTGGTCATATTTTCGTATCAGATGGCGATTATATGCCCCTATTGCATACACATATTGACCGCATACATCATGTTCACTTTAAGGATGTTAGAAAAGAAATAATGGACCTTTGTAAGCAAGAAGATTTGCCTTTTCTACAATCCTTTCTTAAAGGTATTTTCACTGTTCCAGGTGACGGATGTATTAATTTTGAAGAAGTATACCGCGTTCTATTAGAAAATGGTTATAACGGATGGATTGTGGTTGAAGCTGAGCAAGATCCTTCAATTGCACATCCACTTGAATATGCGCTGTTGGCTCGTAAGTATATTGATGAGAAATTAGTGATCCATACTTAAAATAGAACAGGAGAAAACGAGCATGAATAAACAAGTCAACCAACACCAAAATCTTAGGGCGATTATTTTAATTTCGACTTTTGGCGGACTTCTTTTCGGATATGATACTGGCGTCTTAAATGGGGCATTACCATATATGTCACAACCAGGGCAGCTCAATTTAACAGCGCTTACACAAGGTTTAGTGACAAGTGCATTACTTTTTGGGGCAGCATTTGGGGCAGTGATATGCGGTCGGTTATCAGACCGTTATGGCAGGCGTAGAACGATTTTTTCTCTCGCAGCGATGTTCTTTTTTTCCACGATCGGTTGTACAGTTTCACCGAATGCAGAAATTATGATTATTTTCCGATTCCTCCTTGGCCTAGCAGTTGGGGGAGCATCTGTTGCAGTGCCAACTTTCTTAGCAGAAATGTCACCTGCGAATCAGCGCGGAAGAATCGTTACACAAAATGAATTGATGATCGTAACAGGTCAATTACTTGCGTTCGTTTTCAATGCTATCATTGGTAACTTATTAGGAGAGAACCCATTTGTATGGCGAATTATGCTACCGATTGCTGCTCTTCCAGCGATCATTTTATTCTTTGGCATGTTGAGAGTCCCTGAAAGCCCAAGGTGGCTTGTCACTAGTGGGAAAAGAGATGAAGCCCTGCAAGTGCTACAAAAGATTCGCTCAAAGGTAGATGCAGAAAGAGAGCTTAGTGAGATTGAAAATGCCTATGAAAAAGAAAAGAACCTTGACAAAGCAACCTTTAAAGATTTCTCTATTTCTTGGGTTAGAAGACTTGTACTCATCGGAGTAGGGATTGCGATTGTCCAACAAATAACTGGTGTCAACTCTATTATGTATTATGGAACCGAGATATTAAGAGGTGCCGGCTTTGATACAAAAGCAGCGTTGATTGGTAACATTGGAAATGGTATTATTTCGGTTATCGCGACAATTGTAGGAATTGTCTTGCTAGGCAAAATCGGACGCCGCCCTATGCTCATTACAGGATTAATCGGTACAACGACAACATTACTTTTTATCGGAATTTTTTCAAATCTTTTTGCTGGGTCAGAATTACTTCCATATATCGTGTTATTATTAACCATTACCTTCCTTGCGTTCCAACAAGGTGCAATTTCTCCAGTGACTTGGCTCATGTTGTCTGAGATATTCCCACTCCGCCTTAGAGGGCTCGGCATGGGTGTCACAGTTTTCTGCCTTTGGATTGTTAATTTCTTAGTCGGTCTAACGTTCCCTATTCTACTATCTCAACTTGGGTTGTCTGTGACATTCTTTATCTTCGTTGGATTCGGTATCTTGTCAATATTGTTTGTTACTAAATTCTTGCCAGAAACGAAAGGGCTTACATTAGAAGAACTTGAAGCGAATTTCCGAAATCATGGTCATTCAGGCGTTGATGTTACATCAAATAATAAAACGATTTCTTAATGAAAGAGGTATATAAATGAAACTTGCATTTAACCAAGCGACAACTCTCAAAAATTCTAATTTATCAAAAGATTTAAACCTTTGCGAAAAACACGGTTATGATTTTATTGAAATTCGAACAATGGATAAATTACCAGAATACCTTGAGACTGCTTCACTTGAGGATCTAAACAACTATTTTCAATCAACCACAATTAAACCACTTGCCTTAAATGCTCTCGTCTTCTTCAATAATCAATCAAAAGAACAATACGAAGCGACAATTCAAACATTTAAAGACATGCTTGAAACGGCCAAAACAATTGGTGCACCTTACATAGTTGCCGTTCCACTTGTAACAAAAGAAAAATTTCTCAAATCAGAGATTCATAAAAGTTGTGTAAGCGTGTTAAAGGAACTTTCTACGCTCGCTTCTCCTTATGAAGTAAAAATCGCTTTAGAATTCGTAGGTCACCCTGAATGTACTGTCAACACATTGTCTCAAGCATACAAAATCATTGAAGAGGTTAATTGTGACAACGTAGGGCTTGTTCTAGACTGTTTTCATTTCCATGCAATGGGCTCACGTTTAGAGGATTTACAAAAGGTTGATATTTCAAAAATTTTTATCGTCCATATCGATGATACAGAGGATTTCCCAATCGGCTTTTTAACAGATGAAGATCGCGTATGGCCAGGTGAAGGCGCCATCGATCTTCAAGGGATTTTCAGCATCTTAAAAGAAAAAGGATATGACGGTGTGGTATCTGTTGAGCTATTTAGACCCGATTATTACAACCTTGATGCAGAAGTAGTCATTAAAAAAGCCAAACAAACGACAAACAACGTACTTACAAAAATGGGGGTCTAATTGCCATGAAGGAGTGTTCATAATGACTGTAACTGATGTGAAATTAGTTTCAATGAAAGAGATGTTAAAAGAAGCGAAGCAAGCAAAATATGCTATTGGGCAGTTTAATATCAATGGATTGCAATGGACGAAAGCCATTCTACTTGCCGCAGAAGAAGAGAACTCTCCTGTCATTGTTGCAGCTTCTGATCGACTTGTTGATTACCTAGGTGGCTTTCAAACGATTGTTGGAATGGTAGAGGGATTGATGAGAGATTTATCGATTACAGTTCCAGTTGCTTTGCACCTTGATCACGGGGCGAGCGTTGCTAGGTGCCAATCAGCCATTGAAGCAGGTTTCAGCTCTGTCATGATTGATGGTTCATCCTTTTCTTTAAAAGAAAACATCCGTATGACAAACGATGTTGTCAGCTATGCGATGAAAAGAGGTGTATCAGTAGAGGCAGAAGTTGGCTCAGTCGGTGGTATGGAAGATGGGATGATTGGCAACATTGTATATGCTAATCCATTAGACTGTCATCGACTTGTACAAGAAACCAATGTAGACGCACTTGCGGCAGCACTTGGTTCAGTACATGGGCCATACCAAGGTGAACCAAAGCTTGGATTTGAAGAAATGAAAGATATTTCTGAACGCACAGATATCCCATTAGTACTCCACGGTGGTTCTGGGATTCCGGTCGAACAAATTCAGCGAGCGATTTCATTAGGGCATGCGAAAATTAATGTCAATACAGAATGTCTACTAGCTTGGAATCAAGCTATACGCTCTAAATTAAAAGAGGATGCTGACATATACGATCCACAAACCATCCTAACGCCAGGTACAGAGGCTATTAAAAGTGTGGTCAAAATGAAAATGAGGGAATTCGGATCTAGCCAGCGCATCAGATAAAAAACCCATCACATCACATGAAGCCGCCTTCCATAAGCCATGATGAAAAGGAAGATCACGATGTTAAAAATGAAAAGAATTCAACAAATCAAAGAATATATCTTGAAAAATCAGTCTGTATCTTTAGACGACCTTGTCGAGACATTTGACGTTTCCAAAAATACCATTCGGCGTGATGTCCAAAAATTAGTAAACGAAGGACATATTCAAAAGGTCTACGGAGGAGTTGCTGCAAATCATGCGAAGCTTGAAGCCTTTCAAGACAGACAAATTAGAAATCAAGCGCAAAAACGTCTGATTGCAAGAGAGGCAGCAAGCTGGGTGAAGGATGGAGATGTGATCTTTATTGATTCTGGTACGACAACACTGGAGCTCATACATTTCATTCACAACAAACAGGTAACAGTTGTGACAAATAACGTGGATTTCATCGTTCAAGCAATGCCTTATAAACAGCTACAAGTGATTTCGACAGGGGGACAATTAGAACGAAAGACGAAATCCTTTTCCAACTATTCTATAGCTGAGGAGTTAAATCTATATAACTTTGATAAAGTATTCATGGCATCTACAGGTGTCTCCATCTCTAATGGTGTCACCAACTCATCACCTGTCGAAACAACTATGAAGGAGCTAGTTGTAAAAAAAGGAAGAGATGTTTTTTTACTTGTCGATCATACGAAGTTCGACAAATATGCAATGGTTACCTACTGCGGTTTGGATGAGATAGACTATTTAATCACTGATGATCCATTAAATACACAGTATGTCAACTTTATTGAACAAAACGATATTAAATTGATTGTAGCGACAGACAAAGAATAAGTATTGACATGATGATTGACACGTTTGAAACAAGCGAGGCTGTTTGAGTAAGAGAGACCCTCTCAAGAGCAGAAATAAATTTATACGATAAGGTAGGGAGTACGATGGAAACAATTAGATTGACAATGAGTCAGGCATTGGTCAAGTTCTTAAATGCCCAATATGTTGAGTTCGATGGAAAGAGAGAACCATTTATTAAAGGAATCTTCACCATTTTTGGTCATGGAAACGTTGTAGGAATTGGTCAAGCACTTCAAGAAAACCCAGGAAGACTCGAAGTCTATCAAGGAAGAAATGAACAGGGAATGGCTCATGCGGCAATGGCTTTTGCAAAGCAAAAACACCGGAAACAAATTATCGCTTGCTCTTCATCCGTTGGCCCGGGCTCAGCCAATATGGTGACAGCGGCAGCAACAGCAACAGCGAACCAAATTCCACTTCTTCTTTTGCCAAGTGACGTCTTTGCTACTCGTCAGCCAGATCCAGTGTTACAACAAATGGAACAAACGCATGATCTGAGCTTATCTACAAATGATACGTTTCGAGCCGTCAGCAAATATTGGGATCGCATTACACGTCCAGAACAGCTGATGAGTGCAATGGTCAGCGCCATGCGCGTGTTAACAAATCAAATGGATACAGGTGCTGTTACCATCTCTTTACCTCAAGATGTACAAGGCGAGGCATGGGATTATCCTATGTCATTCTTTAAAGAACGTACGCATTACTTAGATCGGCAGGCGCCTTCTACCAGAAGCATCGAAGAAGCGGCTGAGCTGATCAAAACGAAGAAAAAACCACTCTTAATTCTTGGCGGAGGCGTTCGCTATTCAGAGGCTGCTGACGAATTCAAACAATTTGCAGAAACGTTCAATATTCCATTTAGTGAAACACAAGCTGGCAAGAGCGGAATTGAAAGCACGCACCCATTAAACGTTGGCGGACTTGGTGTGACAGGAAATAGTTCGGCAAACGAAATCTCACATGATGCTGATCTGATCATCGGTGTAGGCACTCGTTTCACTGACTTTACGACATCATCCAAACGTTTTTACGCAGAAAGAGATGTCCTGACAATTAATCTATCAGACTTCCATGCTTCTAAACTAGAAGCGACAAAAATCATCGCTGATGCGAAACTAGGACTTCGTGCATTAAGAAAAGCGCTAGACGGCTATCAATCTGGTTATACGAACGAGATTAAAGAAGCAAAAGCGAAGTGGGAGCAAGAACTTGAAAGACTCCGCAACATCGAATACTCAGGCGATGACTTTGAGCCAGAGATCAAAGGGCATTTCAAAGAAGAAATGGAAGAATACAAAAAAGAATTAAACACAACACTCCCGCAAACAACCGTTCTTGGTTGCATTAACGAATGGATTCCAAAAGATAGCATCATCACTTGCGCAGCAGGGAGTTTACCAGGTGACTTGCAACGTATGTGGGTCGCAAAAGAGAGAAATACGTACCACTTAGAGTATGGCTATTCTTGTATGGGATACGAAGTCGCATCTGCATTCGGTGCAAAAATGGCTGCACCTGACCAAGAAGTATATGCGATGACTGGAGACGGGAGCTACTTAATGCTACACAGTGAGCTTGTCACGAGTATTCAAGAAGGTTATAAAATCAACATTATGCTTTTTGACAACTCAGGTTTTGGCTGTATCAACAACCTTCAAATGGATAACGGAATCTCCAGCTTTGCAACAGAATTCCGTATGAGAAATAAAAAGACAGGTCAGCTTGATGGCGAGATCATGAAAATCAATTTTGCTCAATCAGCAGCAGCTTACGGTGCAAAAACGTATGAAGTGTATACACTTGATGAGCTAAAAGCAGCGATTGAAGATGCAAAACATCAAACGGTCAGCACATTGATTGATATCAAAGTGCTGCCAAAAACGATGACAGACGGTTACGGTGGTTCATGGTGGCATGTTGGCATCGCAGCTGTATCAGAGCAGGAGTCTGTGCAAAAAGCATTCGAAGCAAAGGAAAATCAACTAAACAAAGCAAGAAGATATTAAAAAGCTAAAAAAACGAAAGGTGTGATCATCATGACTGATCTAATCGTACCAGGACAAAAACGTGATAAAGAGGGAAAGGTGCTGAGCATCACGCCTGAATCTGCAGGTTGGACGTATATTGGATTTGATGTGTATACCCTCTCAAAAGGTGAAACGCTTCATCACGAAACGGGAGACAAAGAGGTTTGTGTTGTCATTCTTTCTGGTAAACTCCACCTTTCAACAACAACAGAAAAATGGGAGAACATCGGAGAGCGCATGGATATTTTTGAAAAGATTCCTCCATATTCTGTATATGTACCAAATGGTGACAAGTTTGATATCAAGGCAACAACAGATGTAGAAATAGCCATTTGCTCTGCTCCAGGAAAAGGCACATACAAAGCGCGCCTCATTACCCCAGAACATATAGGGGTTGAACATAGAGGAGCAGGCAATATTGCAAGGCAGGTTCATAATATTTTACCAGAGCAAGAGCCTGCAGATCATTTGCTTGTAGTCGAAGTATTTACACCAGAAGGAAACTGGTCGAGTTACCCGCCACATAAGCATGATCAAGATCATTTACCATATGAATCTTACTTAGAAGAAACGTATTATCATAAGGTAAAACCAGATCACGGATTTGCGCTCCAAAGGGTGTATACAGATGACCTTTCTTTAGATGAAACAATGGCTGTCAAAGATGGCAGTGCTGTTTTAGTACCAAAAGGGTATCATCCAGTATCAGCGCCCCCTGGTTATGACATTTACTATTTGAATGTGATGGCAGGGCCTGTTCGGACATGGAAGTTTCATAACAGCAAGGAACATGAGTGGATTATGGAACACAAATTAGCTGCGAGCAAGGAGAAGTGACAATGTCCTATTTAACTTTTGAACAAGATAGAAAACTAGACGTCATTGCGATCGGTAGATTATGTATTGATTTAAATGCAAATGAAATCAACTGTCCAATGGAAGAAACAGTGACATTTACTAAATATGTCGGCGGGTCTCCTGCGAATATTTCCATCGGTCTTGCGAGACTTGGCATGAAGTCAGGCTTTATCGGAAAGGTTGCCGATGACCAAATGGGGCGTTTTGCGACACACTATTTGCAAGAAAACAACATTGATACTGAAGGAATTGTCATTGATCGAACAGGCGCGGTGACAGGCCTTGCATTCACTGAAATTAAAAGCCCTGAAGAATGCAGCATTTTAATGTATAGAGACAATGTCGCTGATCTTAAACTTGAAATCAGCGAAGTGTCTGAAGATTACATCAAACAAGCGAAAGCCATTCTTATCTCAGGAACAGCGCTAGCAAAAAGTCCTTCTAGAGAAGCCGTTTTCGTTGCGCTAGATTATGCAAGAAAACATCAAGTGACCATCATTTTTGATGTCGATTATCGTCCATATACTTGGCAGTCCGAAGAGGAAACATCAATTTATTATAACCTTGCTGCTGAAAAATCAGATTTGATCATCGGGACAAGGGAAGAGTTTGACATGATGGAAAAATTGACAGTTGACGGCCCATCAAACGATGAATCCACTGCAAATAAATGGTTTTCACATCATGCAAAAATTGTCATCATTAAACATGGAGGAGAAGGATCAATCGCCTATACAAAAGATGGTCTTTCCCATCGCGGGGGCATTTTTAAAACGAAAGTACTGAAAACATTTGGCGCTGGCGATTCATATGCATCTGCTCTCATTTATGCACTAATGAATGGGTTGACAATTCAAGAAGCAATGCGCTTTGGCAGTGCTTCAGCATCAATTGTTATTTCAAAACATAGTTCATCTGATGCGATGCCATCTGTAGAAGAAATCAAAGCGTTTATGGCAACAGCAGAAGAATTCATTCTAAATCAACCATAACAGTAGTAGAGGAGAGAGAAAAAACATGGCAAAAACAACCTTAAAAACAGTGAAAAATTATATTGGTGGCAAATGGACCGAAGCTGCAACAACGCAAACAGAAAAGGTTTTCAATCCTGCAACCGGTGAAGTAATTGCAGAAGTACCTTTATCAACAATAGAAGACGTAGATCGTGCTGTCCAGTCAGCAAACGAAGCATTCAAAACTTGGTCCAAAACAGCTGTACCAAAACGTGCGCGTATCCTTTTCAAATACCAGCAATTGCTTGTGGAGAAATGGGAAGAATTAGCTGAGCTTGTGACGCTTGAAAACGGAAAGAGCTTAACAGAAGCTAAAGGAGAAGTACAACGCGGCATAGAGTGTGTGGAATTCGCTGCTGGTGCACCAACCCTCATGATGGGGAAACAACTACCTGACATTGCAACAGGACTTGAGTCTGGTATGTATCGCTACCCCATCGGTGTCATTGGCGGGATTACACCGTTTAACTTCCCTATGATGGTTCCTTGCTGGATGTTCCCACTCGCCATTGCTTGTGGAAACACATTTGTCTTAAAGCCATCTGAAAGAACACCAATCCTTGCCGCAAGATTAGCAGAGCTATTTGAAGAAGCTGGTCTCCCAAAAGGCGTACTTAACATTGTGAACGGTGCACATGATGTGGTAAATGGGTTGCTTGAGCACAAAAACGTCAAAGCGATTTCATTTGTTGGCTCTCAGCCAGTGGCAGAGTATGTATACAAAAAAGGAACAGAGCACGGCAAACGCGTTCAAGCGTTAGCTGGAGCGAAAAACCATTCTATCGTCTTAAAGGATGCTGATTTAGATGGGGCAACAAAACAAATCATCGGTGCTGCGTTCGGATCAGCTGGTGAGAGATGTATGGCAGCTGCTGTTGTGGCAGTAGAAGAAGAGATTGCGGATGAATTCATTGAAAAATTAGTAATTGAATCAAATCAAATTGTCATTGGTAATGGCATTGAGGAAGATGTGTTCCTTGGACCTGTCATCCGTGAAGGTCATAAAGAGCGCACGTTACAATACATTCAATCAGGAGTAGACGAAGGCGCATGCCTCATTCGTGATGGAAGAAAAGACAGTGAGACAGAAGGCGAAGGCTACTTCGTTGGACCAACGATTTTTGATCACGTTACAGAAGAAATGAAAATTTGGCAAGACGAAATTTTCGCACCTGTTCTTTCTGTTGTACGTGTGAAATCACTTGGTGAAGCGATTGACATTGCCAACCATTCAAGATTTGCAAACGGTGCTTGCCTTTACACTGACAGTGCATCAAGTGTCCGAGAATTTCGTGAAAACATTGAAGCAGGTATGCTAGGCGTTAACGTGGGTGTCCCAGCTCCAATGGCATTCTTCCCATTCTCCGGTTGGAAAGATTCATTCTACGGTGATCTTCACGCCAACGGGACAGACGGCGTAGAATTCTATACTAGAAAGAAAATGGTTACAGCTCGTTATATGTAAACGAGCGAACAGGCGGCTGTGTCCCTTCTGATCACAGCCTGCCAAATAAATGGATGTGGTCATCGCGAAAGACAAAGTCCTATTTTCTATCATTTCATTTTTCTTTTGGTTTACACAGTTTCTCTATGTCCCGATTTTATCACCTTATTTAAAAACACTTGGTGGACACTATACCTTTATTGGTATCGTGTTAAGTAGTTACGGGCTCATGCAGCTTTTTTGCAGGCTACCTGTGGGGATCTTTTCCGACTTCTTAAACATGAGAAAACCGTTTATTGTCTTCGGCATGATGACGGCCACTTGTAGCTGTCTTTTATTTGCCTTAACGGACGCCTTCATATGGGGGCTTATTGCGAGGTGTCTTGCTGGCTTAGCAGCAGCAACATGGGTTGCCTTCACAATAATGTATGCGAATTATTTCAAAGAAAATGAATCACAGAAGGCAATGAATTACATTTCATTTATCGTTGTCCTCGCGCAGTTGTTAGGTATGAGCTTTAGTGGTTATATCGTCGATATCTTTGGATGGAAAGCACCGTTTTGGATTGGATCCTTCATCGGCTTGATTGGTCTTGTTTTATCACTTTTTATTCTCGAACAAAAAACAGAAAACAAGACCCAATTGAAAATGAAGCAACTCATTAAAGTCGCGAAAGAACCAGCGTTACTAAAGATTTCACTGTTGTCTATTTTAGCGCACAGTATGATTTTTACGACGATGTTTGGATTTACATCAACGTATGCACTCACCATCGGCATGAAACAAAGTGAACTTTTTTACGTTGTCTGTTCTTTTATGATGCCGCACACCTTAGCACCTTTATTACTTGCGAGACTGCTTAAGGAGGCGAATAAAAGAAACATCTTAATCGGTTCATTTACGGTTGCCTCATTTTCGATCTTTATGATTCCTTTTATTCAACAAAAGGTCATCTTTTATATCAACCAAGGAGTAGGTGGACTTGCATTAGGTTTTATTTTTCCAATACTTCTAGGAATGGCCATTGAATCTGTGTCACAAAGTTTTAGAGCGACTGCCATGGGTGCATATCAAGCATTATATGCACTTGGTATTTTCGGTGGTCCGTTTATTGCAGGAATGGTCAATCATGTATTTGGCATCGCATTTGGATTTTATTTTGAAGCCATCTTAGGGGTATGTGCAGTCGGACTTATTATGACAAAGACTTTTGAAAAGATACAAAATCATGATACACACACGATTAAGCGCCATACATAAAGCGCTTTCATTCAGGGGGACTCTCAAATGAAATTAAGAATTGGTGTTATTGGTACTGGAGCAATTGGTCAAGAACATATGAAAAGAATCACAAATACATTGTCAAAAGGAAAAATTGTGGCAGTAACAGATGTGAATCAAGCGCAAGCCCAAGCGATTGTAAACGCATTACATTTAGATGCAACAGTCTACAACGATGGCCATCAACTCATTCAAGCTGATGATGTTGATGCGATTATCGTCACTTCTTGGGGACCAACACATGAAGAGTTTGTATTAGCTGCGATACAAGCAGGAAAACCTGTTTTCTGCGAAAAACCACTTGCGACAACAGCAGAAGGGTGTAAGCGCATTGTGAATGCTGAAATCGAAGCAGGGAAGTTATTCGTGCAGGTTGGATACATGCGCCGTTATGACCCAAGCTATCTAGCATTGAAAGCAACTCTTGATCAAGGAACTGTTGGTGAACCATTAATCATTCATTCTGCACATAGAAACCCAACAGTACCTGAAACTTATACTGGTGATATGTCAATTGTCGATACATTTATCCACGAAATTGATATTCACCGCTGGTTACTAAACGACGACTATGTGTCAGTACAAACAATTGCACCAAAGAAAACAAGTCAAGCAGCCGATCACCTTCAAGATCCAATCATAGTCTTGATGAAAACAAAACGTGGGGCACTCATTAGTGGAGAAATTTTTGTCAATTGTGAGTATGGATATGATATTCAGTGCCAAGTCGTTGGAGAAAAAGGAATTGCCAGTCTTCCTGAGCCTGCTACGGTTGTTTTGCGTACTGATGCAAAACATTCAAAAGATATTTTAGTAGACTGGCAAGCTCGTTTTAAAAGCGCGTATGATGCTGAACTACAAGATTGGATTGATTCTACATTAAAAGGTGAAGTCAATGGTCCAACAGCATGGGATGGTTATGTCGCAGCAGTCACATCTGATGCATGTTTAGAAGCGAAAGTATCTGGTGAAGTCACTCCGATTCACCTTGATGACCGCCCAGCATTTTATGATCAAGCATTAACAACCGTCCAAAAATAAATACTTAGCTGAAAAAGAAAGGGAGATTGAACATGATTTTAGCATACGACCCGTCTCATTACCGTGATCATACAAATTTAAAAGATACAATTGATAACGTTGCAAGACTCGGCTATGAATATGTAGAGCTGTCCCCGCGTAAAGATTTCATTTGGTTTTATGAATATCCAAAAGTTGATAAACATTTGATCAGAGACTTAAAGAGATATTGTCGTGATGCAGGTGTAAAAATTTCTTCTGTACTTCCTGTTCAACAATGGTCTTCACCAAATGAGCAAGAGCGGCAAGCGGCAGTGAGAAACTGGAAAAGATGTATTGAGATCACATCAGAACTTGGTGTTGATCTCATGAACAGTGAATTTAGTGGAGACAAAACACGCCCTTTAGAAAGTGAAGCAGCATTTGTCAGATCAATGGACGAACTGATGCCAATCTTTGAAAAAGAAGGGATTAAGCTAAACCTTCAGTCACATCCACATGACTTTATAGAGTTGAACATTGAAGCGATCCGCATGATTCGTGCACTAGATAAAGAATGGATCAAACTTGTGTATTCTGTTCCCCATGCGTTCTTCTATGACGATGGGATTGGTGATGTAGAGAAGCACCTTGATGAGGCAGGAGATCTGCTTGCACATGTATTAATCGCAGATACACTAAATCATAAAGCAGCTTACGGGCTACGTTATATCGTGAATCCACCAGATGCCAATGTAACCGTTCACCAGCACTTGAATCCTGGTGAAGGAGAAATTAATTTTGAAGCACTTTACCGGAAATTACGCGAAATGAAATTCGATGGAATCGTTACAAATGCAGTCTTTGCATATTCTGATCGCCCAGAATGGTCGAATGAAATCACGTTAAAGTCCATTAAAGAAGGATTAAACATCAAATAATAAAAAAAACCAGCGTTTATTCTCAAATAAGGGAACGCTGGTTTTTCATATGTGTCGATTGCATATTTTCAGTGCTTGTGCTCGATGCAAATGTGTCTTTAACACCACGGTCGCGATGGCGCCATTCGACCTTGAGAAAAGTTCCAATGGATTTGTCAAATCGAATAACACAAAAGTCTTTTATCATAAAAAGTGAGAGGTTAAGCAGCCGGGCTTCCCGATTGCTTTGCTTGTTTATAATTGAAAAAGGAGATGATTAAATGAATTACTATAAATTACTTGTATCAATTTGCACCATAAAGAAGAGGAGATGCATACGATGACGG
Source organism: Bacillus sp. FSL P2-0069 (assembly GCF_038593315.1). NCBI lineage: Bacteria > Bacillati > Bacillota > Bacilli > Caryophanales > Bacillaceae > Bacillus > Bacillus sp. FSL P2-0069. The sequence goes on along the minus strand of NZ_CP151984.1, from coordinate 1,746,648 downwards.
CATTTCTTTCATCCATAGCGTAAAAGAAGAAATGTTTGCAGGTGATACCGTATCAATGGAACGGTTCAGGTGGGGAATTGAAGTCATTTTGTATGGAATCCAGCAAGAAATCAATTAGAAAGGAGCACGAGCAAAAAGCAGTCAATGGCTGCTTTTTTTACATTTTCTCAACCTTTTCAACATATATAAAAAAATCTATATATTGTTTTTATATATAAAAAATTATATAATCTAGTGGAATAAATAAATGAGGTGCTTAGGCATGGAAAATACGAAGAATTTATTAGAGAGCTATATTCCTTTAGCAAAATCTACGGCAAAAATGTTTGGACCAAATTGTGAAGTAGTGATTCATGATTTAACGAACCCTCAAGCATCTGTCATGTTTACAGTCAATCATCATGTGACGGGAAGAAAAATCGGTCAATCATTTGATCATTTGGTAAAGACTGTTTTACAATCCGGAGATTTTAAAGAAGATTATCTTGCTGGGTATACATTTAAAACAGAAGACAACCGTACCATTCGTTCTTCGACTTCATTAATTCGTGATTCTAAGAAAAAGGTGGTTGGAGCATTCTGTATCAATTTTGATGTTGAAGCATTGAATCAAATGCAGCAATTTATGGATACTCTTCTTTCTACAAAAGTTGAAGTTCAAGAAAATGAATCAACATCAAATGATGAACTTGAAAATGTGGAAGGAATAGTAGATCAATTGATTCAACAGATCATTCAAAACAGTGTCCACCCAGTTATGAAACGTCATGAAAAAATTGAATTAATAAGGTTCATGGATGAAAAGGGAATCTTTTTAATGAAAGGTTCGGTTGAGAAGGTCGCATCTATGTTAGGTATTTCTAAAGTCACCGTCTATAGCTATTTGGATGAAATCAAACATAAATCGAATGAAGGGGAAACGAAATGAAAAGTATCCTTGAGGTAGGGAATCTAAAATCCAACGGACACTATGCATTCGCAACCATTCATCAAAACACGGTCTACGTTTCAGGACAATTTGCCATCAATCCCGAAACGAGAGAAAAAGAATTCGGCCATTGAAGAAGAGACATTGCAAGCGCTTAAGAATGTGGAGATGATTGTAGAAACAGCCGGAAGTAAAAAAGAAAAGATTTTGCGTATGACATTATACATTTCGGATATTGAACTATGGGACAAAGTAGATGCGGTTTATACTGAATTTTTCGGGGAACATCAACCAGCACGTACTGTTGTACCAACGAATGAATTACATTTTGGTTTCAAAATTGAAATTGATGCGATTTCTTATATTTAGAATATTTTTTTGCCCATGTTATATAAAAAAATATATTTCATATAAAAAATTATTTAAAGGGGCTGATGATTGATGAATCAATTGATTTGCAACCATTGCGGGAAAAGGTATGAGATGACACCAACTTTATGGAAATGTGATTGTAACGGCGTATTAAACCTGGTGAAAGATACCCCTAAAATAAATATTGCGGCTTGGGATCACTATCCAAACTCCTTATGGCGTTATGTTGAAACCATGCCATTTTCAAAAGGTTCTAAGACTTGGGAATCTGTGACCATGGGTGAAGGTCAAACTCCGTTAATCGTTTTAGATCCTAATGAGCCAAACACTTATGTAAAAGTTGATTATATGATGCCTACGCTATCCTTTAAAGATCGAGGAGCTGCTGTTTTAATGACAAAGGCAAAGGAATTAGGGGTATCAAAAGTCATTGCGGATAGCAGCGGGAATGCAGGAACGGCGATTGCCGCTTATGCAGCTCGTTGCGAGATTGCATGTGACATCTATCTAAGCGATGAAACTTCACCTAAAAAGATCGCTCAAATAAAAGCCCATGGAGCAACGATTAAAGAAATTCGCGGTACACGAGAGGATATTGCAGCCGCGGCCCAAAAAGCAGTAGACGACGAAAACGTCTTTTATGCAAGCCATGTGTATCATCCTTATTTTTTTGAAGGAACAAAAACATACGCCTATGAAATTTATGAACAAATAAAAGGAGCACCTGATGCTATAATCATTCCGGTTGGAAATGGTACTCTCCTCCTAGGTGCGTATTATGGTTTTAAAGAGTTATTTGAAAATGGTTTGATTCATCAAATACCGAAAATCATTGCCATACAAGCGAAAAACTGTGCACCTCTTGTGAAAGCTTATCAAAATGCGAAAGAATCAGCATCGCCTGTTACGAATACAGGAACCTTGGCAGAAGGGATAGCCATTGCTGCCCCGGCGCGCTCCAAACAAATTCTAGAAGCTGTACAAAATACCAATGGCACATTTATAGATATTGAAGAAGAAGAGATATTGAATGCACGCTCTAAGCTAAGTGAGAAAGGATTTTATGTGGAAGTGACATCTGCAGTCAATTTTGCTGGCTACATGAAATATAAAAAGAAATCAAAAGAAACAATCGTCATACCTCTTTGTGGTGCAGGAATTAAATCAAAATAACCCAAACTTGAAATCGGAGGAATGTTTCATGGGTTTGGATTTTACTCATTGCGAAGCACATTGGTCATACAGTGACTTCCATGGTTTTAGAAAAAGATTAGCTGCTTGTATTGGTATGAATTTAGATGATATGGAGGGGTTTGGTGGGGAAATACCCTTTGAAAACTACCAGGATGACATCATCCCATTGCTGGAACAGCCCGATTCTGATCGTTACTTATCACCAGATGTTTGTCAGACCGTTGCAGCTAGATTGCGTCAACTGATCCGCCATTGGCCAGATGATGATATAGATAAAATGAACGCTCTCTATCTAGCAGAGGGAATGGAACTAGCACATCAACAAAATGAGATATTGGGATTTATATAGGAAGAGGATATGTTGTCATATGCCAGATCTTCAATATATATATGAAGGGTATCTCAAGAGAGATGCTCTTTTTCTTGCCTGAATGTACAATCCCTTTTGCCCAAAAGTACAATTTTACTTCACTATTTCATTGCGTAGAATAAAGAGGTGAATATCATGAATTCGATGAAAAAGGAGTAAGTGAATGGCTAAATTTTTATATAACTTAGGAAACTTTGCTTTTATGAAGCCTAAACGAATGTTAATCGGTTGGTTACTTATTTTAGTAGCTGTAGTTGCAGCAACAATAGGGACAGGCGTTTCATTTAATGGAGATATGTCGATTCCAGGAACAAAATCTGAAAAGGCGATGGATCTCTTGGAAAAGAAGTTCCCAGCAGGTGATGATGGGGGAACAATTCGTCTGATATTTAAAGCACCTAAGGATGAAACATTAGAAGCAAAGAAAGTAAAACATAAAATAAATGAGACGATGAAAGAAATTAAAAAGGATAAAGCAGTTAAGCAGGTGACCGATTTATATCAAAACTTCACGATAAGTAAAGATAAGAAGATAGGATATGCGGATATTACGTATCGAGTGAAAGCGGATAAGGTAAAGGAATCCTCAAAAGAGAAAGTATTAAATAGCATAAAGATTTCAAGAGATGCCGGCATCCAAACGGAATTAGGCGACTCCGTCACATTCTCTGAAATTGAAGTAGGTGGGATTTCTGAAATCATAGGGATTGTCTTCGCCTTCTTGATTTTAGTCTTTACATTTGCTTCACTTTTGGTCGCAGGATTACCAATATTGACGGCTGTGATCGGGTTAGTCATAGGTGTTATGGTCATTTTAATCACCTCAAACTTTGTAGAAATGTCTGCATTTAGTCTCACATTAGCGGTGATGATTGGTCTTGCAGTAGGAATTGATTATGCACTGTTTATCATTTCAAGATATCGACAGCTGTTAGCAGAAGGCTACAATTTGAATGAGGCTGCTGCTAGAGCAGTGGGTACCGCAGGAAGTGCTGTATTATTTGCGGGCGTCACTGTTATTGTTGCATTATGTGGACTTGTATTAGTTGACATACCGTTTCTAGGTATCATGGGCCTTGTGGGAGCCTTTATGGTACTATCTGTTATGCTTGTTTCTCTGACGATTGTTCCAGCTATACTAGGGCTTCTTGGAGATAAGGTGAGTCCTTCCAGACAAAATAAGTTATTTTCTAAATTACAGCCAAAAAAAGAGAAAAAAACAATGGGCTGGGGAAGATTTATTCAAAAGCATCCGGGTAAAATAATGCTAGGTGTCATTTTATTGACAGGATTGGTAAGCTGGCCAGCACTTCATATGGAGCTTGGCCTTCCGGATAACGGTATGAAAGGCAAAGAAACAACTGAACGTAAAGGATACGATCTTTTAGCAGAAGGATTTGGCAAGGGGTTTAATGGACCACTTGTTGTCATCATAGATGCCTCTCAAGCAGATGAAACGAGGAAGTCCAAGTCCATCGAGGAATCATCAAAATTGTTAGAAAAAATGGATGGTATCAAACAAATCACGCCGGCGATCCCTGATCAATCGGGTGAGTACGCAATGTTAACAATCTTACCTAGAAGTGGTCCGGAGGATAAAGAAACGAAGCAATTAGTAAAAGACATTCGAAATGAATCGAGTGTGACTGACACAAAGTTTCTTGTGACTGGTTCTACTGCCGTGAATATAGATATTTCAGATAGACTCAGTCAAGCATTGCCAAAATTTGCAGGAGTCATTATTGGATTTGCTTTTGTGTTAATGATTCTTGTATTTAGATCATTCCTTGTTCCATTAAAGGCTGTACTAGGGTTTTTAATGACATTAACTGCTACATTAGGTTTTGCTGTCTTTGTTTTACAGGATGGACATCTTGCCCCATTGTTTGGAATACCTGCAGCAGGTCCTCTGTTGAACTTTATGCCTGTACTAGTAACAGGAATATTATTTGGTCTTGCAATGGATTATGAAGTATTTTTAGTTAGTAGAATGAGGGAAGAATTTCTTCTATCTCAGGATGCAAAGAAATCTGTTATTTCTGGATTACAGCATAGTGGCAGGGTTGTAACTGCAGCAGGCTTAATTATGATTTTCGTTTTCGCAAGCTTTATTTTTGCTCAAGACTTGATTATTAAAACAATGGGATTAACATTGGCATTTGGGGTTTTATTCGATGCATTTGTTATTAGAATGACCTTTATCCCCGCTTGTATGATGCTATTAGGGCGTGCAAATTGGTACTTACCTAAATGGCTGGCACGATTGCTTCCGCATATTGATATTGAAGGAGAGTCAATTGCCCAAAAAGAAAAGAAGATTATATAATTTATTCTTCTTTAAATGTTAAAATTCTAATACCGCCATTGCCTCTTTCAAAGGCGGGCGGTATTTTTCGTGTTATGATGGGGTTTGGAAGGTGAACGTTTATGGATAAGAAACGGATAGACCCATTTAATGAAATGATCTATTCCCGAATTCCCACGTTATTATGGGGTATTCTTGTGTATGTTGCAGCGATGATTTTTCAGTTTTTAACAGTATCTCTATCGCTTTCAAGTTTGTTTTTTTCTGGCCTTTTTGCAATTCATCTCATTTTTCATTGGTGGTCTTTTTATTGGTTCCAGAAGAAGCCTTGGATTTATTTCTTCATACAAGGAATCGTTATTCTACTTTGTGTTTTAGCTATGCCAGCTGCCTCTCCTGTTATTTTAATTGGTCTTTTACCGGTATTAATTGCTCAGAGCATCGGTGTATACTATCATACATTAAAGATTATTTTGACAGGACTTTGTTTTTATGTGCTTTTTTTTCTAGCTCTTATTTTGGCTAATGATACAGATGATCTGACTGTCTACATTCCGATTTTATTTCTTATCCTTATTGTGGTCGTTGCATACTCTATCTTATTTTTTAGACAAGTAAAAGCTAGAATTCGAACTCAAACGTTTCTAAAGGAACTCGAACTCGCACATCAGCAGGTGGAAGAGTTAACCCTTGCTAATGAGCGTCAAAGAATGGCTAGAGATTTACATGATACCCTTGCACAAGGGCTTGCAGGCATTATTATGCAATTGGAAGCTGTTCAAGCACATTTAGAGAATCAAAATACCCAGCGTGCTCAAAGCATTATCAAGGGCTCAATGAGCCAAGCGCGAAAAACACTAGGTGAGGCACGGATGGTGATTGATGATCTTCGGAAGGATCGTCATGATCAATACGATTTAACCGAAACAGTAAAAAATGAAGTAAATCGATTTACGACAGCAACGAATATCCCAATTCGCACAAAGATCTCTGTACTTCAGAATATGTCGCCTTTTTTTATTGAACATACTGTTTACATAATAAAAGAATGCTTAACGAATGTTTCAAAACATGCCAAAGCAAGCCATGTCGAGTTAGTGATCGTACAACAAGGTGATCACATCCATTTGGAAATAGCAGACAATGGAGTGGGGTTTGATGAGAAAAAACGAGAATCCACTTTTGGACATTACGGCATCATTGGTATGTCAGAACGTGTCCGGCTGCTTGGTGGAGAGATCCATTTGAAAAGTAAAAAAAATGAAGGTACACAAGTAATAGTAAACATACCTTTGAAAAAGGAGTAAATACAGTGTCTTATCGAATTGTGATTGTGGATGATCATTATGTTGTGAGAGAAGGATTAAAATTAATTCTTGAAACAGACGAAAGATTTGAAGTTGTTGGAGAAGCAGAAGATGGAGGAAAGGGGTTAGATGTCATAAAAGAAAAATCCCCAGACCTTGTATTACTTGACCTCAACATGCCTATGATGAGCGGGCTTGATATGCTTAGAGAAATGCAGTCTCTTCAAATAAAAGTTCCCGTACTCATTCTGACTACTTATAATGAAGAGAACTTAATGATTCAAGGGTTACAGCTTGGTGCAAAAGGCTACCTCTTAAAGGATACCAGCAGAGAAAACTTATTTAATACAATTGAAGCAGCCATCAGAGGAGACATTTTACTTCAATCAAATGTGGCCTCAAAGGTGTTTGAATCAACCGCACACAAAGAACCTCAAGAAAAATTGAAAACAGACAACCACTCGCTTACCGAAAAAGAGATGCTCGTTTTGCAAGCAGTAGCTAGAGGGTTCCGGAGTAAGGAAATTGCATTTGATATGGGAATTTCCGAGAGAACTGTAAAAGCACATTTAACAAACATTTATCAAAAACTAAATGTGACATCAAGAGCTGAAGCAATTAAAACATCAATAGAATTAGGAATCATTCATTTTTAGATTTCATTCTCTTCATAGGGGCATAGGGGAAGTCGAATAAGTATAAGATTGTGAAAGTGCAATAAGGATTTACCCGAATGAGCTATATATTGATCTGCAAAACATAACCTCAAGCAGGTACAAGAAAGGAAGGACAAAATGTCCTTCTTTGTTCGCATTGATACAAATTCCAAGTGGTACCGTTGTGCAGCAGCTTCTTAAAAGGCACCCTTCAAGACAAAAACTGGTTTATCGTATCCTCACACTCAATCAGGAACAAACTCTTGGGAGAGAGGGGCCTCGAACCACAAAGCCAAGAACGAAATTGGGTGGATTCTTAAATATCCCACATGGAGAACAGGCTTTTCAAAGTCTTAAGATCAACTTTATATGATTAACAATAAGGAGCCAGCAAAGGCTCTTTTTTTGTGCTCATCAATTGCAACACAAAAACTTCAGCCTCTGTTATGCAACCAGAAAGAGATTTGGTCAAACGGATAGCTCAAATTGTCATCGGAACGAGGAAAGATATAGCACGTTTTGAGAGAAATGAACTTAAAATTAAAAAGGATGTGTTTGAGGAGAAAGATTTGCCAGCCTAACTATTTCATTTTTATTTGTTCTTCCCCCCAATAACAAATCGCATCTAATACAGGTATCAATGATAATCCCTTTTCCGATAAACTATATTCTACTTTTGGAGGCACTTGAGGATATTCTTTACGATTAATTAACTGATCTGCTTCAAGTTCTTTTAGTGTATTGGTTAATGTTTTAAAAGAGATTGCCCCAAGCAATCGCTTCAACTGATTATAGCGAATAGGAGCATTGTTTGCATATAAAGCATACAGTACCGTCATCTTATATTTCCCACCAATTAATGATAAAGTGTACCCAAATCCAGTTTCTTTTAGATCAACATGAGCTGTAAAGGATTCTTCGGTCATTTTACACTCTCCTTTAGGTTAGTATCGCACTTTAATTACCGTACTTGTAGTACGTTATAGCATACAATAAAATGAATGTACATCAAAATATGATGAAAAAAATAATAAAAAAGGGTGAATGAATCATGAAAACAATTGTCTATGCACATCCTTGGGACGGAAGCTATAATCATGCCATTTTGACTTCCATTACAGAAAATCTAGAAACAAAGAGAGAACCATTTCAAGTGATCGATTTATATAAAGATGGGTTCAATCCCGTTTTTTCAGCTGAGGAATTGAAATATTTTCATAAAGGAGAAACGCCTTATCAATTAGTTAAGGATTATCAAAAGAAATTAAGTCAGTCAACTGAATTAATATTTATATTTCCTGTCTGGTGGTGGGATTTACCTGCAATTTTAAAAGGATTTATTGATAAAGTCATGTTAAGAGGTTTCGCATTCTTGGAAGATAAAAACACTGGGGCTTTAAAAGGTTTATTGACAAATATTAAAAAAACAACCGTCATCTCAACATCTACAACAGATAAGGATTATATAGAATCTGAAGGCGGGAATGCGATTCAAAGCGTTTTTATTAACAGAACTCTTGCTGACTTGGGAATTAAAAATGAAGACACCAAATGGATTCATTTTTCGGGAGTTAACTTAACAACTGATGAAAAGAGAAAGCAATTTTTAAAAGAAATATCACAGAATATTTGATTTACAGTACCAACAAATTCGGTAACAAATCAAGGAAGCCCAAAAAGGCCCAACCTCTACGACCGATTTAATTTATTGAGAAGGTCGTAGAGGTTTTTGAAATTTAAAAGAGGTATTTTTAGCTCTGCCAGCTCAAACAGAGTGCTAACAGCAGAATGCCCACTGCCAATTACAGCAACTGTTTTATTCTAATAACGATTTGTTGCGTAATTTATTAATAAAGGCTACTTTAAAATAGCTGAAAATAATTGATATTCATTAAAGAAAATACTTACTCATACCATTTTTAAAGATAGGCAGGGTCTTAGTCACTAGCTCTTCTGATAAAATAGGTCTACCATCCTTATTCCATGTGTATGCAGCTCCGTATATCCCCCAACTTAGCATAGTAGATAGGATTGTTATCAATTGTTTATCCTCTAATTCAATCGTATTTTCAGTTCCTTTTAGCACAAGATCAGCTATGAGCTTCTGTAACTCCTCTTTAATTTTACTTTCTATAATCGTTCCTAAAGAATGATAACCTTTAGGACATAATTCGCTTAGCTCTTTATGGTGATCACACATGGCTAGAAAAATATTTGCAATGACTTTTTCATTGAATCCATCGTGATCATTTAATCTTTTTTTCAATTTGTCTGTAAATGTATTGGTGATTGTAGAATGTAATAAATCAAATTTATCGTCAAAGTGCGCATAAAATGTAGCGCGGTTAATAGTAGCCTTTTCTGTGATATCACGTACCGTTATATTGTTGAAATCTTTTTCACTAGCTAACGAAAGAAAAGAGTCTACAATCAATTGTCTTGTACGAAGTGTTCTTGGATCTTTTTTTGGCATAATCATTTTTTCTTCTCCTTTTAAGGGTTCATATGGTGTTTAAAAACGACAATACAATAGAAGTGTTGCGTAAACAACATATTGGCTATTTTGGTTATTGTTTATTATTCTTTTTCATCTTATTATCAAATTATACAACGCGCGTTGCTTAAATAACACATGTTATTACGAAAAAGTTTTGATCAAGGAAATAATTGTGATCATTCAGAATAACAAAAGGAGATAGAAGACCATGAACATCACTATTTTTGGGGCAACTGGTGCAATCGGTCAACTTTTAACACAGTTTGCATTAGAAAACGGAGATTTCGTTACGGTATATGTTAGAAACCCTGAGAAAATCAAGCAAAAGCATTCGAATTTACGCATTGTAACGGGGGAACTAACGAACAATTCAGCTATTGAAACGGCAGTTTCAGAAGCTGATGTCGTGATAAGCACCTTAGGCCCTGGGATTGATTTGTCGCGAAAACGAAAAGGCACACCGATTGCCGACGGACATAACCGGATTGTCAAAGCGATGAAGAAGTTCACCAAAAAAAGGTTGATTACACTCGCGACGCCAGCCTTGCAATCTGAAGACGATAAGAAAAGCTTATCGACGATACTGCCGAGAATACTGCCTAAACTTTTCATGCCAAATGGTTATGCCGAAATGAAGAAGATAGGAGAACTGATTAAACAATCAAACCTGGATTGGACAGTCGTTCGAATCATTAATCCTAATATCAAATACAAAGGGCAATCTTACGGTTATTCATTCGGCGATCAGCCAGCTAAAATGTCCGTATCAAGGGAGAATGTCGCTAAACTCATGTATGACGCCGCTAGGCAAAGCCAATTAATCGGAAAAATGCCCATTGTCTATAATCATTAATTCAGCTTTTTGTGTGAGGGTGTTGATTCAGCAAAAATTATAGGAATCATACCGAAAATATTGTTTAGATGAAACGTGTAAATTCTTTTAATAAGTATTCAAAAAGTGTTTAGGAACAAAAAACATTCATCAAAATCATAAAGGGGAAATGATCATGTCAAAAGTATTATTTGTTAAAGGAACACCCCAAAGTGAGGAACAATCAAGAAGTACGCAAGTTGCTAGAGCATTTATCAATGAATATAAGGAAGTAAATCCAACGGATGAAATAATAGAAGTAGATGTCTATTATGCAAATGTTCCATTAATTGATGCTGATTTTTTAACTGGACAAAAGAAGTTAAGAAGTAGCGAAGCGCTAACAGATGTTGAAGCACAAAAAATAGAAGCAGTGAATGCTTTCACAAAGCAATTTATGGAAGTAGATAAATACATCATTCAGTCTTCAATGTGGAATTTAGGAATCCAACCATTATTAAAAGCCTATTTTGATACAATCATGAGTGCTGGAAAAACGTTTAAATATACAGCAGAAGGTCCAGAAGGATTGATGAAAGGAAAAAAAGCAATCCATATTCATGGAATGGGAGGATTTTATTCGCAGGCAATTGGAATGGAACATTCCGATTCTTACGTGAGAGGTGCGCTAAAGTTTGTTGGAATTGAAGTGGAACCAACGATTTTTGTTGAAGGTATTGACTATGATCCAACTAAGAAAGAAGAAGTTGTTGCTGCAGCAATTGAAAAGGCAAAAGCGGCAGCACGAACTTTTTAAAAAAGAGCTTTGGTGGGATTAGTTAAAAAGATGTTTATTAACATAATCCCCCTCGCACATTCATCAAAATCATAAAGGGGGAACATATGATGAAAGTAGAAATTTGGTCTGATTTTGTTTGTCCGTTTTGTTATATTGGCAAACGTCAATTTGAAATAGGGTTAGAACAGTTTGAATATAAAGAAGAGGTAGAAGTCTTATTTCGTCATTTTCAATTAGATCCATATGCGAAAAAAAATACAGGAATGGATATCCATCAAGTATTATCCTCCAAGCATGGTGTCCCATATGAAAAAGCAAAAGTACTGAACAATCAATTGAAACAGAAAGCAAAAGATGTTGGATTAGATTATCAATTTGATACAATGATTCCCACGAATTCATATGATGCACTTCGTCTTTCTTATTATGCAAAAGAGAAAGGGAAGATACGGGAGTTTATGGAGCGTATTTTGAAAGCTCATTTCACGGATTCACTAGATATCGGTGATCACGCAACACTTGTTCAACTTACAAGTGAAATAGGTCTTGATGGCAACGAAGCTTTGGATGTTTTAGCAAATGATAAATATAGCGAGAATATTGCAGCTGATAGAGCCGAGGGATCAAAAATTGGGATTCAGGGCGTTCCCTTTTACGTAGTGAATGATAGATATGTCATCTCAGGAGCACAACCTAGCGAAGTATTTTTAGAAACATTACAACAGGTTTGGAAAGAAGAGTACGCGAATGCTAAGGTTGAAGAGCATAAATTAGAGTCGTCGCTCGATGATTATTGTTCAGATGGAACATGTAAATTTTAATGGATAATCAAAAAAGATAGAAATTACAAAAAAATCATATAGTATCTCAAGGCTTAGGTATTGTTGTTCTAAATCTTGTAGTAGTGCCAACATCATCGGTGCTTGTGTTATATAGCTGCATTAAATACTACTTTATAATTAATCGTTTACTTCCAAAAAAATCAAAGGGGTTTAGCGATATGAAAAATACAATTTTTCAAGGCACAATAGAGCATTCAGGATTTGTAGTACCCGATATCGAAGCAGCAGTTGAATTCTTCACTAATATTTTGGGTTTTGAAGTCTTGTTCCGGCCAGGACGGATGCACTTTGAAGACGATAGTTTTAAAAGATACTTTGGGGTTCACGATCATTCAGTTGTAGAAGGGGCGGCATTTTTGCAATACGGCGGTAGAAAGATCGAACTGGTCCAATGGTCGACGCCAGATCAACAGAATGTTCACCTAAAACCGAGTGATATCGGTGTAGCTCATTTAGCTATTACAGTGACCAATATAGAAGAGGCTTTGAAATATTTTGCAGAACAGCCTGATGTTAAAGTTAGAGAGCTGAGCCCTCTTGGATTTTTCTATATCACAACATCATGGGGGATGGAGATTCAAATAATGGAATGACGCTAATATGTATTCTCATTTCCTAGTTTACATAATATATATTCTAGGAAGTTATCCATTAAACGAATTTCTCTTGTCTCATAATTAAGTATACTTATCTTATTGAGACAAAATAGAAAAAATCAAAATCTGCCGTTTATTCGCCAGATTTTGATTCATCAAGATATTTAATGATTTTCGCAGGATTTCCGCCAACCACCACGTTTGCTGGAACACTTTTTGTCACAACGGCACCAGATGCAATGACAGCATTGTCACCAATTGTGACACCTGGATTAATAATAGCACCGCCGCCAATCCATACATGGTTTCCAATGGTGACTGGTTTGCCGAATTCAATGCCCTTTGCACGTTCTATCGGATCAAGCGGGTGTCCAGCCGTATAAATATGTACATTCGGACCTAATAAACAGTGATGTCCAATGGTAATTTTGCAAACGTCTAAAAATACTGCATCAAAATTTGCAAAAAAATGCTCACCAATCTCGATATTGTATCCGTAATCGCACTGCAGTCTTCCTTCAAAAACGACATCATTTCCGCAAGCGCCTAATAATTCCTTTAAAATGGATGTTCTTTTTTCTTGCTGATTGGTTTGCTGATATGCGTATGTCAATTGTCTGGCTCTTTCACGATCTGCGATCAGTGTTTGGTCACTAGATACATAATGTTCTCCTTGGATCATTTTTTCCTTTTCACTTTTCATGTTGATCTCCTCCTCCCTTCTATTTATACCGATGCGATATGATTACATCCTACCGCCCCCTTTATGTTTATTTTACCTTCTCATCATAAGAATTGGGAAGGAATGATTTCTTTTGACTAGAATTGACCTTGTTCCTCCAGCAAGTTATTTACGAATCAGCAAGTCTCATTTATAATCGAGTAGATTTGTTCAATAACATATATATCTTTAAATGTGAGGGATTAGATGGAATTAAAGTGGTATAAAGCAATTATTGTGATCTTTACGATGTCTGGAATCTCCATTTCTACATGGTTTTCACGGACACCGGAAGTGAGAGATTTATTACAAGCAAACACAGGAACAATGGGACTTATTTTACTCGGTTTATCTGTTGGTTCAATTGTTGGGCTTGTTCTTTCAAATGTATTCGTCCGCAAAAAAGGCGGCCGAGTGGCGATTGTGATCAGTGCTTTTTTGATGTTCCTTGGATTCACTACTCTTGCCATTGGTTCAACGCTCTCTTCTATCTTTGTCGTCACTGCCGGTCTTTTTCTTTTTGGCGCAGGCTCTGGCATGTGTAATGTAGCGATGAACTTAGAAGGAACAGAGATTGAATACAGCATCAAGAAAACCATTCTGCCTATATTGCACGCTTCCTTTAGTATTGGGACTTTAATTGGAGCAGGTGCTGGTATTCTTTTTATCCATCTAGGCATCTCTGTATTGATACACCTTCTCGCTATTGCCCTTCTGCTGTTCCTCAGCATATTGATTTGTACACGGTTTATCCCGCATGGGACAGGAAAGGATCAGCATGAGAAGCAGCCCGATACAGTTGAGTCTAGTCAAACGGCATGGCTGAACAAACGAACGATATCTCTTGCGATGATCGCCTTATGTCTTGCATTTGTCGAAGGCTCGGCCAATGATTGGATTCCACTTGCAATGGTAGATGGCTACCAAGTTTCACATTCCATGAGTACAGTCATCTATGCTTTGTTTTTGTGCGGCATGATTAGCGGCAGACTGATCAGCGGACGTTTGATCGATCGCTTTGGCAGAGTGTTATTGCTAAGAGTTGCGATTTTATCAGCAGCTGCCGGCCTATTTTTAGTCATTTTAAAAATTTCACTTGTTGTATATATGATATCGATCTTTTTATGGGGACTTGGCGCATCTTTAGGCTTTCCGCTGACCATTTCTGCAGCTGGCGATGATAGCCGGTACGCTGTCAAACGCGTCAGTATTGTGACCTTATCTGGTTACACAGCCTCCCTTTCCGGTCCTCCTATATTAGGGCTGCTTGCCAATCAAGTAGGACTGCTTCATGCCTTTATCTTTGTTCTATTTGCCATATGTATTGCAGGAATCTTTACTAAAGCTGTAGCAAAACCGCATTCATTACAAACTCACTAAAAGTGTCTGATCCATGATCATGGCACTTTTTTTAAATTTAAAAAATAAAATTGAAACCTTTCATGAAGTGAAACAGTCCTATAGATGTCGTGATGTTTATCGCTTTTTTAAAGAGGGAAAGTAAAAAAATAAGACTTTTCAAATAACTGAAAACGTGGTAAGATCATGAAAATAACCAGGAAGGGGTGAGAAAAATGAAAAAAAATATGCTATTAAAATTAGGTGTTTTATGCATAGCACTTGCAAGTTTTCATTTGTTCTCAATGCCTCATTCCGTTCAGGTATACCATCATGCTAAGGTGGTTGCCGATCAAGAATCACATGAAATGAAAATCGTCCAGACAATGGGCGATGAAAAGAAACAAAAACATGTGAACGCAGTATTTGCCGCATTTACAGCACTGCTGATTATTGGCAGTATGACAGCTGGATTTGCACGCCTCACTCATACTGATCGATTTGACCGGAAAAAGAAGCATTTACTTGCAGTGTTCTATCAATCTTCTTATTTCCGACAAGCTCGTGTTTAACCCAACCATCTAAATCAAAACAAAAATTGGGAGGTTTTACACGATGTTATTTTTCTTAAGAATTTTCATTCTAGGTCTTTTCTCTGTCACTTCACTTTCTCTTTTCGTCTACCAAGGAATTGAAGTAGTGCACGCCATTACAAGCATGTTTGGCAACCACGAGAGCTAAATGACCCGTATATAAAAGAAACCCCCTGCCAGTCGCAGGGGGTTTTCGTTTGCTTATTTATTATCATCTGGTGCAGGTTCAGGTGTCAGAAGGACATGAGTCACTTCTCCCTGCTCTTCCTCATCTACAATAAATGATCCATTGCTATAGCGGTCATTTGCTCTTAAAGTAGAAATATCAAGTGGAATCGTTGTACCTTTTTCGGTATCTATCTCAAGTGTATCGTGCAGCGCTGCAGCGATCACAGCCACAATACGGTGCGGGTTTTTCTTTAATTCTCTCAGCATAAGAACTCCGCGTTTCGCTCTTGATGTTTTATCAAATTCAGAGAGGTTCATTCGCTTTACAGCCCCTCTTTGTGTCGTGAGCACAAGGACATCGTTTTTCGGATCAATGATCTGGCCAGAGACTACCTCGTCCCCTTCCTTCAAGTTGATTCCTTTGACACCGGCCGCTCTCGGTCCAACAACACTTACTTCTTCTTCATCAAACCACAAACCGTAACCATTTTTCGTTGCAATAAACAATTCCTGCTGTCCTGTTGTGACATGAACATCGACGAGTTCATCGTCACCTTTTAGGTTCAAGGCGACAAGCGGTTTCGAATAACGCTGCGCTTTATATTGAAGAAGCTCTGTTTTCTTCACCATTCCGCCTTTCGTAAAGAATAAAAGATATGATGTTTCATCAAATTCTTTTATTGGAATGGCTTTTTGGATTGATTCCTCGCGATCAATCGAAATGATATTCGTAATATGCTGCCCCATGTCTTTCCAGCGAATATCTGGCAGCTGATGAACAGGACAATAAATGTAGCTTCCTTTATTCGTAAACAGCAGAAGAACATCCGTTGTATTCATTTCAAACTGATGAATCAAACGGTCAGTATCCTTCATGCCAAAGTCCTTACCGTTAGAGGCAGCATAGGAGCGCTGGCTTGTTCGCTTGATGTAACCATCCTTCGTGACTGTCACATAAACATCCTCTGATGCGATCATCACTTCAAGGTTAATCTTAATTTCTTCGATTTTTTCCTCAATAACGGATCTTCTCTCATCAGCATATGTCTTTTTGAGCTTTTTCAGGCTGTTTGTAATGACCTTCAGCAGCTTTTTCTCGTTCGCTAAAATGTCTTCAAGCTCTGCTATCCGCACATCTAGCTCTCTTGCTTCGTCTCTTAATTGCGTAATATCTGTATTCGTTAAACGATATAACTGGAGTGAAACAATCGCTTCTGATTGTGCTTCTGTAAAGTCATATTTCGCCATCAAGTTGTTCTTTGCATCACGCTTATCATTAGAGGAGCGGATTGTGGCAATGACTTCATCTAAGATGGAAAGTGCCTTAATTAAACCGTCGACAATATGGTGGCGTTCCTTCGCTTTTCGAAGCTCGTACGCTGAGCGGTTCGTCACCACTTCTTTTTGATGGGCAATATATGCATCTAGTATAGTTGTCAGCGTCATTAAGGTCGGTCTTCGATTATGTATCGCTACCATATTAAAGTTATATGGGATTTGCAGATCTGAGTTTTTATATAAGAAATTCAGCACACCATTTGCATCTGCTTCTTTTTTCAGCTCTACTACGATTCGAAGCCCAGTACGGTCTGTCTCATCTCGGACCTCTGAAATGCCTTCTACTTTTCTTTCAATTCGGAACTCGTCCATCTTTTTGACAAGGTTCGCCTTATTCACTTCGTAAGGAATTTCTGTAATCACGATTTGCTGGCGTCCGCCGCGGATGGTTTCAATCTCCGCTTTGCCTCGAATCATAATCTTTCCTTTTCCTGTTTCATACGCCTTCTTAATACCGTCTACACCTTGAATGATACCGCCTGTTGGGAAATCTGGCCCTTTGATGACCGTCATTAAATCCTCAACCGTACAATGCGGCTGTTCGATTCGTTTAATAACGCCATCAATGACTTCTCCCAAGTGATGCGGAGGGATATCTGTGGCATACCCGGCTGAAATCCCTGTTGATCCGTTTACAAGAAGGTTTGGGAACATCGCTGGTAATACAACGGGCTCTTTACTTGTATCATCAAAGTTTGCGACAAATTCGACCGTTTCCTTGTCTAAGTCCTTTAAAAGCTCTGAAGCAATAGCAGACAGCCTTGCTTCCGTATAACGCATGGCAGCAGGCGGATCTCCATCGATACTCCCGTTATTCCCATGCATCTCAATCAGTACATTCCGTACTTTCCACTCCTGACTCATTCTTACCATCGCTTCATAAACAGATGAGTCCCCGTGCGGGTGATAGTTACCAATCACGTTACCAACTGTTTTAGCGGCTTTACGGAAGTTTTTATCCTGCGTATTTCCTTCTGCATACATCGCATATAAAATTCTTCTTTGTACAGGTTTTAGTCCATCACGTGCATCTGGAAGCGCACGGTCTTGGATAATATATTTACTATAGCGGCCAAAGCGGTCGCCGATTACTTCTTCTAATGGTAAATCATGAAATCGTTCTTGTTGTGCCATGTTTAAACCTCCTCAGCTAGCGACAAGTTTTCATTTTCAAGAATGTTGCTTTCCTCATCAAGTCCAAAGGCGACATTCTTTTCAATCCATTTACGGCGTGGTTCTACTTTGTCACCCATTAGAGTTGTGACGCGGCGTTCCACACGTGCAGCATCATCAATTTTGACCCTGACAAGTGTTCTCGATTCTGGATTCATTGTCGTTTCCCATAGCTGGTCGGCATTCATTTCACCTAAACCTTTGTAGCGCTGAATCGTGTACCCTTTTCCAACTTTCTTCAGTACGTCATCCATTTCTTCATCAGACCATGCGTACTCAATAATCTCTTTTTTCCCTGAGCCTTTGCTGACTTTATATAAAGGCGGGAGTGCAATAAACACTTTGCCATGCTCAATCAGCGGCTTCATATAGCGGTAGAAGAATGTTAAGAGAAGCACTTGAATATGCGCTCCATCCGTATCCGCATCTGTCATGATCACGATTTTGTCATAATTGATGTCTTCTACATTAAAGTCGACTCCGACGCCTCCACCAATTGCATGAATAATGGTGTTGATTTCTTCGTTTTTGAAAATATCAGCAAGCTTTGCTTTTTCTGTATTGATGACCTTTCCGCGCAGCGGCAGCACCGCCTGGAATTTACGGTCGCGCCCCTGTTTTGCTGACCCGCCCGCAGAGTCACCCTCTACTAGATATAGTTCGTTTCTTGCTGGGTTTCTAGATTGAGCAGGTGTTAATTTTCCGCTCAGCGTGGCTTCAGACTTTTTCCTTTTCTTGCCGCTCCTTGCCTCTTCACGGGCTTTTCTAGCAGCCTCTCTTGCCTGCTGCGCTTTAATCGCTTTTTTCACGAGAAGAGTGGCTGTTTCCCGGTTTTCTTCAAGGAAATACGCAAGTTTTTCAGAAATGACAGCATCAACAGCTGAACGTGCCTCACTTGTCCCAAGCTTTCCTTTTGTCTGCCCTTCAAATTGAAGCAGCTCTTCAGGAATTCTGACAGAAATAATAGCTGACAGTCCTTCGCGAATATCAGTGCCTTCTAAATTTTTGTCTTTTTCTTTTAAAAGAGCGACTTTGCGAGCATATTCGTTAAAGGCTCTCGTCATGGCCGTTTTGGCACCAGACTCATGTGTTCCGCCATCTTTTGTTCTGACGTTATTAACGAAAGAAAGGATATTTTCCGAATAGCCATCATTAAATTGAAAAGCAAAATCTACTTCAATGGACTGATGCTCTCCTTCAAATGAGACGACTTCACTCAGAACATCTTTTTCTTCATTTAAATAAGCAACAAAGGCTTCAATGCCTGTCTCATAATAAAACGTTTCTTGTACATCATGCCGTTCATCGATCAGCTCTATTTTTAACCCTTTTAATAAAAAGGCAGATTCTCTTAAACGCTCTGATAATGTATCGAAATTATAGGTCGTAACACTGAACATGGTAGGGTCCGGCTTAAAATGAATCAGTGTCCCCGTTTTTTTCGATTTTCCGATTTTTTCGAGTGATGTGACAGGTTTACCGCCGTTTTCAAACCGCTGATGATAAATAAATCCGTCACGTTCAATTGTGACAGTGAGCCATTCTGACAGCGCGTTCACAACAGATGCCCCAACTCCGTGAAGTCCACCACTTGTTTTATATCCGCCTTGACCAAATTTTCCGCCTGCGTGCAGGACCGTTAAAATGATCTCAGGTGTCGGTTTTCCAAGCTTATGCATACCAGTAGGCATTCCACGCCCTTTATCTTGGACGGAAATGCTGTTATCTTTATGTATTTTGACAATGATATGATCTCCATGGCCAGCGAGCACTTCATCGACAGAGTTGTCTACAATCTCATAGACAAGGTGATGAAGACCGCGCGAATCTGTAGATCCAATATACATCCCTGGACGTTTACGGACCGCTTCAAGCCCCTCTAGCACCTGAATAGAATCATCGTTATAATCTACTTGCTGCTTTTTAACCAAATGCTTAATCCCCTTTCACTAACAAACATAACCGGCTAATCATCAAATGATCTCTCTAGATTTTAATGATGATCATGCTGCTCATTACTGTCCACTTTAATAAGCTGCATCATCATCATGCATGTGTCATTCACCAATACATGCTCTTTTGCACAGCTATGAGAATCATTCTACATTCTGCAATCAGAACTAGAAGTCCATTATAAACAAGACTGTTTCATAAGCCAAATGCAATCATATGATGGTTTTAGCAAAACAGAACAAATGTTCTATATTTATCTTATCGCTCTTTTTCTCGATATGCAAGGCCGCCGATATGTCCCTGTCGCCTTATTTTATCGCTTTCTTTCAGAATCGCAAATATATTTCTGCAACAAAAAAGCAAAAATCCTTGAAAAACCAAGGATTTTTGACGATTTAATGAGTTTTTGTCATCGCATGAGCCACCTTGATACATAAATCCATGATGGCGACCTTGCCATTTTCCTCAATCAGCCTTTTCGCTTCTTCGTGATATATGCCTTGCTGCGCCCAAAAAACAGGTGCGTCTATTTCGAGAAACTCTTCTGCCACCTCTGGTAAAAACTCTGAACGTCTAAAGACATTGACGATATCAACAGGCTCTTTTATATCTTTTAAAGAAGCGACTGCTTTCACACCGAGTGCTTCATCGATCGTTGGATTCACTGGGATCACCTCATACCCGGCATCCTGCATCGCCTTAGACACCATATAAGACGTCCGGTGCGGCTGATCTGATAATCCAACAACAGCAATTCGTTTACTGCTTTTTAATATACGGCCGATTTCTTCTTTCGTAGGATTGTTCATCAAGACACTCCTTTTCCTCCATTTTAGCGAATTTCTGCTTAAAAACAAAGCCGAATCCATCTGCTTTCGATTTTTTCAAAAAAAGTTCCCCATGTTTTTCACAAGATCATGTTAAAATGTAAGACAAGAGGGAGAATATAAAGGAGTTATGCAGATGTTAATTGCTTTGATGTTTATTTTGGCTTATCTTCTCGGCAGTATTCCATCCGGTCTCATTGTCGGGAAAGCTGCAAAGGGTATCGATATCCGTGAACATGGCAGCGGAAACCTAGGTGCGACGAATGCATTTCGTACACTTGGCGTAAAAGCAGGGTCTATTGTGATTACTGCTGATATCCTAAAAGGGACGCTTGCTTCAGCTTTACCGTTTTTCATGCAGCTGGACATCCATCCCTTATTAGCAGGAGTTGCTGCTGTTATCGGTCACAGCTTTCCTGTCTTTGCAAAATTTAAAGGGGGAAAGGCAGTCGCTACATCAGGCGGTGTGCTGCTATTTTATGCCCCATTCCTATTTATCACGATGATCGCTGCTTTTTTCTTATTTTTATACATTAGTAAATATGTTTCACTATCATCTATGCTGACAGGGATCTATACATTCATTTACAGCATATTCACCAAAGACCTATTCTTAATCATTGTTGTTGCCGTTCTTGCTGGCTTTGTGATCTACAGACACATCGCCAACCTCAAACGAATTCTCAACAAAACTGAACCGAAAATCAAATGGCTCTAGCCGTTTCATCCATTTAAATATGTGGTAAAAGTAAAGAAAAGCTGTTTTTGCATCCTGCATTTTAAAAACAGCATGACTTCAAAAAGGGGCGATCACATTGAAATTAACGATAAAAGAAGATGCACTCAATTGGTACAAGGATGAATTAGATTTAGAAAAAGGTGATCAAGTTCGCTTTTTTGTGAGATATGGCGGGTGCAGTAATGTACAAAAAGGCTTTTCTCTCGGCGTCGCAAAAGATGAACCTCAAAATGCCGGCGCAACCGCTGAAATAGAAGGTATTACTTTCTTTATTGAGGAAAGTGATATTTGGTACTTTGACAACCATGATCTGCATATTGATTATAACGAGTCCGTGAAAGAACCAGAATTTCATTATGAATAAACAAAAAAGATACCTCATCCCTCGGGTATCTTTTTTGTTTTACACTTCAATATACAGCCCATACTCCTGAATCTTCCCTAAAGATCGTTCCTTTTGCAGAATTCTTTTTTGCGGCTCACCGATCAAGTCAAAATGAGGAAACCCTTCGCGGTCATGAATCCATTCTTTTTTTAGTCCATGTCTTTCTCCCCACTCAACTAACCGCTTCATATCCTGACAGGCTGCTTTTGTGACAGTATTGGCATTTGGAAAACGGTCATCGAGCCAGTAGTGTGTTAAAAAAGCAACTTTTCCTTGCTGGACAGCTGATTTCCAAGCGTTTAAATCGCTTCGTTTAATACCAAAAGCCATAAATTAAACCTGCTTCTTCGACTGTTCATATACTTTATGCCAGGCAGGAAAGGCTTTTCTAAATTGAATAGGTCTAAAGGTGTCTTTATCCACACATATATGTGAGGTTGTCCCTGTAATCGCTGTTTGTCCATCAGGTTTTTGAATTTCATAGCCATACACCGTTTTGACACCATTATATTCTTCAATCCATGTATGAACGGTTGCTGTTTCACCGTACAGCAATGGTTTTTTATATTGAACCTGCAAGTCTATCACAGGTGCAAGAGCACCATCTGCTTCTAGCTGCGCATAGGAAAACCCTAATTCTTTAATCAATGCTGTTCTGCCGACTTCCATCCAAATTAAATAATTGGCATGATACACGATGCCCATTTGATCTGTTTCTGCATAACGGACTTCTATTTCTTTTTTGGATACATACACGTTTTCATCGCTCTCCTATCAAAACCTAAGGTCTGTCTCTGCCATTTTACCACATTCCAAATGGTTCTTCTAAAAAGAGGCAATAAAATAAACCAGGAATCCCTGGTTTATTCGGTATAGCCATTCTTTCTTGCCGCTTCTTCGTCCTTGATCTCAGAACGCATCGCGTCAATACTCATTTTGCGGTTTTCGTTTTTTTGTTTGATCATTTGCTTTTCTGTCTCTGTCGAAACGGACATCGCTGCTTCAGATTCATCGATATTGTCAAGTGTGTTCTCGATCATATCTTGCAGCTTTTCAACATTATCAGAACGATCATCTGGATTGGATTGATATGACTCGTTATTCATGATGATTCCCCTCCTTATTCGCCCTTCGTCTGTATCACATCAGGCTGTTCATTTGATTTATTATGCATCTTTTTACCTTTATTCCGTTTGTATGCTACAGGTTTTGTCCCTAAATGGTCTGGTGTAAACTGCGCTTGTTTATCATGCTCTCTACCCATTATTCATCCCTCCCTCTTCTTTAGGATGAACGAAAACGGATAATTCATAACTTATTTCTGTCTAAATCGCTCTTCCAACTTTTCTTCAAGCTGGTTTAAAAATTCCTCATTGCTTAATAATTCTTTTTTATTTTCAAGCACAAGCTCTTCAAATGTGCGTCGTTTTCTTCTTCTCATTCCACTCACCTCCATATATGTATGATTACATTTTCGCCAAAACAGTTAGAAAATAAGCAAAAGAGCTGAATCATTATAGATCCAGCTCTTTTTCAATTTCTTTTTTTGTCAGCATTTGATGCTTCACAGACATGATGCGTCCTTTTTCATCTAATATGTATGTCGTTGGGTATGAAAGCACCTGATATCTTGCTTGAATGCCTTTTTGGTCCAATAAAACAGGAAAGCTCACCTTTAATTCTTTTGTGAATGCTGCCACATGATCCACACTCTTTTCAGTGGTCGTTAAATTCACTGCTAGTACTTCAACTTGGTCATTTTCGCTCCTAATCGCGTCTAGATCCGGCATTTCCGTCCTGCACGGCTTACACCATGTCGCCCAGAAATTGACGAGCACCTTTTTCCCTCGGTAATCAGATAACGAGGCGGTTTTGCCATCAAGGGTTTTCAGTTCAAAATCAGGGGCTTGATCACCTTTTTCAAGACCGATTGCGGGCTCTTTTGGCCCAAATAAATTCCACGCAAGTAAACCAATCAACACAAGTAAAACAGCGCTTGCCATTCCTTTTTTCCACATGATTGATCCTCCACTATTTTAAAAAAGAAGAGAAAGCTGTTGGATCGCCTTCTCTTCTTTGCTGTATTAGTTGCTTGCCAATTTTTCGCGAAGTACCATTTGAAGGATACCGCCATGACGATAGTAGTCAATTTCGACTTCACTGTCAAAGCGAACCACCACTTCAAACGTTTTCTCGTTTCCATCTGTGTCAATTGCTTTCACAGTGACGAGATCACGTGGACGAACTGTTTCGTCAACATGAACTTCAAATGTTTCTGTTCCTGTTAGACCATGAGTTTCTGCACTTTCTCCATCTTTAAACTGCAGAGGAAGTACGCCCATGAAGACAAGGTTACTTCTGTGGATACGCTCAAAGCTTTCAGCTAGAACAAATTTAATTCCAAGAAGGTTTGTTCCTTTAGCAGCCCAGTCACGTGAAGAACCCATTCCGTAGTCTTTACCTGCTAAGATCGCAAGACCTGTTCCATCCTCTTTATAACGCATGCATGCATCATAAATCGATGTCACTTCACCAGTTGGCCAGTAAGTTGTATAACCGCCTTCTGTTCCTGGTGCAATTTGGTTCTTAATACGGATGTTTGCAAAAGTCCCTCTCATCATGACATGGTGGTTACCACGGCGGGATCCATATGAGTTAAAGTCTCTAGGCGATACGCCTCTTTCTTGCAAGTATTTGCCCGCCGGTGTGTCCTTACCAATCGCTCCAGCAGGAGAAATATGGTCAGTTGTGACAGAGTCACCGAACTTCGCAACGACGCGCAAGCCTTTAAGCGGTTCAACTTTACCAGGTTCAACTGATAAGTTTTCAAAGAATGGCGGGTTATCAATGTATGTGGAATTTTCATCCCATTTGTACAATGCATCATCCGTCGTTTTAATTTCATTCCATCGTTCATTGTTGTCAAAAACTGTTTCATACTCTGAACGGAATAGCTCAGGTGTGACAGTGCTTTTAACGACGCTGTTGATTTCATCCATTGATGGCCAAATGTCATTGAAATAAACGTTCTCGCCATTTTTATCGACACCGATAGGATCTTTTGTTAAATCAATATTCACCGTACCAGCAAGTGCATAAGCCACAACTAATGGTGGAGATGCAAGATAGTTCCCTTTCACAAGCGGATGAATACGACCTTCAAAGTTACGGTTACCTGATAAAACAGAAGTGATCAGCAGGTCATTTTCAGAGACTGCATCTTCAATTTCTTTCTCAAGCGGTCCAGAGTTTCCGATACATGTTGTACAGCCATATCCAACAATGTTAAATCCGAGGTCTCTTAAATATGGAAGAAGTCCCGAATTCACAAGGTAGCCTGTTACAACTTTAGAACCCGGTGCTAGTGACGTTTTGACGTAGTTTGGCACTTTCATACCGAGCTCACTTGCTTTCTTCGCAACAAGACCTGCTCCGATTAACACGTATGGGTTCGATGTATTCGTACAGCTTGTAATCGCTGCAATCGCAATCGCACCTGTCTTCATCACAGCTTTTTCACCGTTTGCAAGATTAAATTCGATTTGTTTATCAAGCTCTGATTTATCTAAGCCAAACCCTTGGTTACCAGCTGGGCTTTCGATGTGTTGATGGAACGTTTCTTTCATTTGAGAAAGTGGAATCAAATCTTGTGGACGTTTAGGACCAGATAAGTTTGACTCAATTTTAGAAAGATCAATTTCCACAACATCAGTAAAAATTGGTTCTTCTGCATCTGGCGTATAGAATAAGCCATTTGCACGAGAATATTCCTCAACGATATTAATTTGCTCTTCATCACGTCCAGTGAGGCGCAGGTAAGCAAGCGCTTCTTCATCTACTGGGAAGAATCCGCAAGTAGCACCGTATTCTGGCGCCATGTTCGCAATTGTTGCACGATCTGCTAACGGCAATTGTGCAACACCAGGTCCGAAGAACTCAACGAACTTGTTCACTACGCCTTTTTCACGAAGGACTTGTGTGACTTTTAATGCAAGGTCGGTTGCAGTTGTTCCGTTTGGAAGCTCTCCAACTAATTTAGCACCAATCACTTCTGGGACTGGGAAGTATGAAGGCTGACCAAGCATACCAGCTTCCGCTTCGATACCGCCAACGCCCCATCCAAGTACACCGATACCGTTAATCATCGTTGTATGAGAGTCAGTTCCAACTAATGTATCTGGGTAAGTGATGATCTCGCCATCTTCTTCAATCGCATGAACAACACTTGCAAGATACTCTAAGTTCACTTGGTGAACAATTCCTGTTGCAGGCGGAACAGCTTGGTAGTTATTAAACGCTTTCTTTGCCCAGCTAAGGAAGTTATAACGCTCTGCGTTACGTTCGAATTCTAAGTCCATGTTAATGTTTAATGCATCTTCAGTTCCAGCTTTATCAACTTGTACTGAGTGGTCAATAACAAGGTCAACTGGAATTTCAGGGTTGATTTTATCCGGATCCCCGCCTACATCTGCCATTGCTTTTCTTAAAGAAGCAAGGTCAACGACTGCTGGTACACCCGTGAAGTCTTGTAAAATAACTCGAGAAGGTTTAAATGGAACATCAATTTCTTTTACCTCGGCAGTTCCCCATTTTGCCAAGTTTTCAACGTGTTCCTTCTTGATCACTCTACCGTCTACTTGCCGAAGCACTGATTCTAAAAGTACCTTAATGGAATAAGGCAGCTTAGAAACATTTCCAATTCCTTGTTTCTCTAGTGCTTCTAACGAATAATAGTGATACGTTTTCCCATTTGTCGAAAACGTTTTTCTAGATTGAAAAGCGTCTTGTTTAGCGACTTGCTGCTGTTTCGACATGTCCAAAATCCCCCTTTTGATGATCAAGATCAATTTCAATTCTCAGAAAAATCGTCGTATTTCACCACAATTTTCTCACAATTTCATCTTAAAACAAATTCATACATAAGTAAATAACAATGCTTTTATTAAATTCAATAAGTTTAACTTATCATTAGGAAATGATTACTCTTCATAAACGAAGCGGGGCGGGCTCATACTACAAATGAGGTGATAAAACATGACAAAACGCAA
This sequence comes from Bacillus sp. FSL P2-0069, assembly GCF_038593315.1. NCBI lineage: Bacteria > Bacillati > Bacillota > Bacilli > Caryophanales > Bacillaceae > Bacillus > Bacillus sp. FSL P2-0069. Next base: position 1,719,688 of record NZ_CP151984.1, on the reverse strand, counting down.
AGCGAATCATGTCATGAATGGCATGAACGTAGCCAAAAGCCAGGGTAATGGCGCAGGCTATACGGAAGATGATCAGCTCGTTTTAACAGAAGAACAAAGGCAAAACAATAAAAAACGTAAAAAGAATCAATAAGAAGGAGCCAAACATCATGACGAATAAAAACACAGGGAAAGACATCCGTCAAAACTCTCCTAAGGAGCATCAAGGCGGTCAGCCTGAGCCGTTATCAGGCAGTAAAAAAGTGAAAAACCGCAACCATACAAGACAAAAGCACAATTCTCATCATGATATGTAATGATCCCCCTCTCATCCCGTGACCACACGGGATGTTTTAGGTCTTTCACACATTTCTATTTTCATCATATGATTTATTATGAGATGTGATGGAGGAGTGTTTATGGAGAATGAAAAGCAATCGAATTCCTCTGATTTTATTGAAATAGATGATTGGCTCAATGTTTTAATGGATGATCCATTTGCCTGGTATGATGAACACCTCCCAATTGATCTTTATGAAACAAGCCGTGATTATATTATCGAAATCGATGTCTCCACCTTATCGATCACTGATGTAAAGCTGACCTTCGCTGGACATGAGCTGACGTTGACTTACACAGTACAACATGCAAATGGTGAAGGCGAACAGCCAATTGAAAAAAGCGTGATGCTCCCTTTTTATTTAAACGACAAAGACATTGAAACAGATTATGAAAACCGAGTCATATCGATCAAAATTAAAAAATGTTCCGACCATCCAAACGGTGCATTTTCCTTTCAAATCCCGCACTTCAAACATTAAGAGCCCACCTTTATATAGGTGGGCTCTCTTCCCGTTCGTTTCAAGTCAATACCTTTTGCGAACCACCATGGCCAAATAGTAGAGTCGCTATATGATAATGTATTCTTTTTCTATTAATTGGTTTGGGTCATTCTAGTAAATGGGCGGCTATCAATGAAAAAGGGCATTTATAGAGATCATAGACATACATTTTTGTTATTTTCTTCTATCCTCTCTTCATGTAATATAAAATAGAGAGATAAGGGGTATAAGGAGTGAGAACATGTTAAGCGGCTGGTTTATGTGGTTCATTTTATTTTGGGGTACAGTGATGATCGGATTACTCGCAATCGGTGGCTTTTTTATGTTTCGCAAGTTTTTAAAACGATTGCCAAAGGAAGATGGGAAATCAGAGCTTGATTGGCAGGATGAATATATTCAAAAGAGCCTTCACCTATGGCGGGATGAGGACAAACAGCTGTTAAATGAACTCGTATTACCTGTTCCAGAGCTGTTTAGAGATGTTGCCAAAGAAAAAATTGCAGGTAAAATCGGTGAGCTGGCATTAAAAGAACAGGCTGCCAGCATTAATTTAGACTTAATCATTCGCGGCTACATTATGGCCACACCAAAGCGGGATCATAAGTTTTTACTGAAGCGCCTTCAAGAAAAAAACATTGATCACTCGCCATATGAATCGTTATTAAAATAACCTCCTTTAAAAAAGGAGGTTTAATTCATTTGAATCTGCTGCGGATCTAATTGTTTAGACAGCTTTCTAAACGATAAATACATGGCAACCCGCCAAGGCACGATCATGCCAAAGGCAAGAATCCAAAACATCCCGCTTAATGAACCATAATCAATAGAAGAACTCAAGATGGTCTTCATCCCGATACGAAGGACAAGAAGTCCAATGAGAATGAACACAAATGCTTTTGACCGTTTTAAGTAGATGTCATTACCTCTAATTTCAAACTTAGATGTTTTGATTAAAAATATAGAGAAAAACATCCCCACTGTGATCGCTTCTAGAAATTCAGCTCCAGTTACCCGAAACATAGGAACAAAAAACATCAATGCGCCAGTGCTCATGAAAATAGGAGGTAAAATAATTTTTTTCGCAGTTGCAGGTTTTGCAGATGACTTAATGCGAATAAACATGACGGCCACCGCCATACATACCGCAATTATAGAAGAGATCAAGATCATCATATCAAATCATTCCTTTATTCTTTAAGGTCAGCCTATGTATAATATACTCCAATTGACGAAAAAAAACCATTCGCCTCGCCGCGACTGTAGAAAACGATTTCAAAAGCCTGTAAAGCCGCCAAACAATGATGAGAACATGATGATAATCCATGTCAGAAGATCAAAGAACAGCAAAATCCCTACCACAATCATAATGATTCCGCCAATTCGCATGATGAGCTGCTGACGTTTTCTGATCCAAGCCATTTTCGTAATGAAAAAGGAGAGAATAAAAAACGGGACGGCAAATCCAAAAACATACGCAATCATATACATAACCGCCGACTCAGGATGGTTACTCGCCAGTGTGATGACAGCAGATAAAATAGGTCCTGTACAAGGTGTCCATCCAGCGGCAAAGCCCATTCCGATGAGAATAGATCCAAAAAAACCAGCAGGACGGTTTTTGAACTGGATTCTCTTTTCGCCCATGAGGAAAGAGGGCTTGAATACGCCAAGAGTCATAAAACCAAAGAAAATAATGAGGATGGCTCCAATTTGACGAATCGCTTGATGATAATCATTAAAAAACTTCCCGACAAACGATGTCCCAAAGCCAATCGCAATAAATATAATAGAGAACCCAACTAAAAAGAATAAAGTATGAAGCAGACTTCTTCTTCTCAGCATCACCTTCTCTGATTTCACTTCATCTATACTAACGCCCGTAATATAAGATAAAAACGCTGGATAAAGCGGCAGACAGCACGGTGAAATAAAAGAAAGAAATCCTGCTCCAAATGCTAAAAAGTAATTCAAATCTGTCAAAAGAACACCCCCTTCTTACAATATACAATAAGAGATGACAAAATCATTTCATTTTTTTTACATCATCTCAATAAAGATGGTCTATTCTCTTAAAACCTTATATAATTTAATTTGACATCAAGATAATGAATCCTTTAAATTTGAAAATAAACCTTAAAATGGATATAATAGAATCGATTCTTTTTATCAAGATTTGCATGAAAGGAACATGACTTTGGTAAAAACATCATTATTAACTCAAATCGAAGAAAAAAGAGAAGAGCTGATGAAAGTTGTCTTGCATAATGGGATGACATCAACAGTGACCATCGAACATAGCCAGCAGCTAGATCATCTCCTCTTACAATATCAACGACACTTACACTCAAACTCAGCCAACTAATCATACTTCATGATATCAAACATGCCGCACCATTTTTAGAACAGTTGATATGTGTGACCATAAACGAAACAAAAACCTCTGACATAGGGGTTTTTTGTTTTTCACATACTCTTGACGCCATAATAAAAACCACCTTCCCTGCTTCATTCATGCAAGTACAGTGGTTTTAAGCGTCTGATGAAGGTGAATTGAATAAAGAAAGGACAACGCTTGTCCATTCTTTAAAACCATGTTCCATCTATGATCATAATATCGTACGTATTATTTCGCTTGGTTGTTCATGGCTTTCATCATTTGATTGATTTTCTTCTGGGACGGTTTCATGCCCATTTGCATCATCATCATTCGAAGCATTTGTTCATTAATCGGTGGATTCTTTTTCAAATAGCTCATCATATACTTACGAGCAATAAAGAATCCGAGTGCAACTCCTGCAAGCAGTGCAACAACGCCTACAAGGATGACAACCCATAAATCCATAATTCTTCCTCCTTCATGTTGTCTCGTATAAAGTGTACTAAACAAAAGGCTATTATACAACATTTCACGTTCAATTTTATTTTTTTAAACAAAATTCCTCACTTTTACTGGATTGAGCCATCCGTGTTTCTTTGAACTAAAGTCCATCGCAAGAAAACAAGGGCTGATTTTTCTCAGCACTTCAAAAAACACCGCTTCTGCCTCATAACTGCCAGTGGCAGACATTTGAATATACCGGTCTTTAATAATAAATGCTGCAGTTCCTTTTCCATCTGGTAAGGAAGCGCTGTAAATCGAGCCTATTTGTGTATAGTGAATGTTCGTTAAGTTATTCATTAGACGCTGGTGCATATGAAAAGCAGGGATTCGTTTCGTCACATAATCCACTTGCTTCACAAGCATAACCAACTCATCGTCAGTGCGGTTCGTCCAATGTAACGACTCAAACAAATGAAACAAAATCGATTCTCTGCCAAAATAGTGATGCGCAAATTCATCCTCAATCCAATAAATATAATAATGACGTTCCATGTCTATCCCTTCCTTTCACATTTCGTCAATCTCGTTTATTGCTTGTATTATACAAAAATGTGAAAGAAAGAATTGTCTATATATGAAGCAAGAAGAAACTAGTTTTGTCAAAAAAACAAGAAAAAAGAAAAAAGTTTGCAGAGCGGATGAAAATGCTCTGCAAACAGATAGCAAAAAAGCATGATGCTTGGAGTCCGTTTATTTATTCAGCTTCGCTTTCACACGGCTGACTACATTGCTGACAGTAAAGCCGTATTTCTCGATAATGGTTTCTCCTGGTGCAGAAGCGCCAAATTTATCAATTGCAATCACGTCACCATCAAGACCAGTGTAACGCTCCCAGCCAAGTGAAGCACCCATTTCAATTGCAATACGTGCACGTACTGCTTTAGGAAGAACGGATTCTTTGTATTCGTCTGACTGCTGATCGAAGCGATCCCATGCAGGAAGGCTGACAACAGATGCGCGGATACCTTCTTTTTCAAGTGCCTTTTGCGCTTCAATGGCTAAACCAACCTCAGATCCTGAAGCGAGTAGAAGTGCTTCTGGCTGTGCATCAGCTGCTTCAACCACAACGTATCCACCTTTTTCTACTCCCTCATATGCCTTCTCTGGTGCCTGGTCAATCGTTGGAAGGTTTTGACGAGTAAGAACTAGTGCTGTCGGTTTATCCGTTGAAGATACAGCTAGTTTCCACGCTGCAGCTGTTTCATTTCCATCTGCTGGGCGGATAACGGAAAGGTTAGGCATCGCACGCAGTGAAGCAAGCTGTTCAACCGGTTCATGCGTCGGACCATCTTCACCAACAGCGATACTATCATGAGTAAAGACGTAAGTGACTGGAAGTCCCATTAAGGCAGCAAGACGAATTGCTGGTCTTAAGTAATCTGAGAAAACAAAGAACGTTCCGCCGAATACACGAAGACCGCCGTGAAGTGCCATACCATTGAGCGCTGCACCCATTGCAAACTCTCTGACACCGAACCAAATGTTTTTGCCGGCATAATTATTTTTACCGAAATCATCCGTGTTTTTAATCGTTGTTTTATTTGATCCAGCAAGGTCAGCAGACCCGCCAATAAAGAAAGGTACTTGCTTTGCAATGCCATTTAACACTTCGCCAGAAGATGCGCGGGAGGCAAGGCTTGAACCTGCTTCATAAACAGGAACCTCTTGATCCCAATTTTCAGGAAGCTTTCCTTCAATCGCAAGCTTCAGCTGTGCTGCCAGCTCTGGATATTCTTTTTCGTATTGCGCAAACAGCTCATTCCACGCTGCTTCTTTTTTCTGTCCAGCGTCTTTGACAGCTTCTTTGAAATGATCGTACACTTCAGAAGGTACATGGAAATCTTCTTCAAACGTCCAAGAGTAAGCTTCCTTCGTCAGCTTTGCTTCCTCGCTGCCAAGCGGTGCACCATGCACACCAGACGTTCCCGCACGGTTTGGCGATCCGAAACCGATCGTTGTTTTCACTTCGATTAATGTAGGTCTGTCTGTGCTTTGCTTCGCCTTTTCAATAGCAGCTGTTACTTCTTCGATGTTGTTGCCGTCTTTCACGTAAAGAACTTCCCAGTTCATCGCTTCAAAACGATTCTTCACATTTTCAGAGAATGAACGATCTAAGTCGCCATCTAAAGAAATGTCATTTGAATCGTAAAGAACGATTAAACGGCCTAAGCCTAAATGACCAGCAAGTGAAGCTGCTTCAGAGGAAATTCCCTCCATTAAGTCTCCATCTCCGCAAATGCTGTATGTATAGTGGTCTACAACATGAAAGTTGTCTTTGTTATACGTTTCCGCAAGATGTCTTTCTGCAAGTGCCATTCCTACTGCCATAGCAATTCCCTGGCCTAGTGGACCCGTTGTCGCGTCTACGCCTTCTGTGTGTCCAAATTCAGGATGTCCAGGTGTTTTGCTTCCCCATTGGCGGAATTGTTTTAAATCATCAATGCTCAGATTGTATCCGCTTAAATGAAGCATGCTGTATAGAAGCATAGAACCATGGCCCGCAGATAAAACAAAGCGGTCTCTGTTAAACCAATTTGGATTTTGCGGACTTACGTTTAAGTGATTCGTCCATAAAGCGTACGCCATTGGTGCAGCACCCATCGGCATTCCTGGGTGACCGGAATTCGCTTTTTCAATTGCGTCTATGGAGAGAGTACGTATTGTTGCAATAGATTTCAATTCAATCGTTTCCATATAAATCCCCTTCCGTATCTTGTGTACACCATTATCATAAATCTACTGTCCTTTTTTCACAACTATTTCACGCTGAAAAAGAAGGATTTTGTCACATTTAGTTTATCGATCACCTAAAAAGTTATGCAAATATGAAAAAAGACGAGAATATTCTTCCCATCTTTTCAAAATTCAAGAAATCACAGCCTTAATGAAGGTTCTGATCTTTTTCTCTTTTTAATTTTTCTGGTGTAACATCGTTTCCTTCAGGGTCAACGATTTTAACAGTTTTAAGTGTATTTTTCATAGAAGAACGAAAAGCTTTCAAATACTCTTCTCTCAACTGCTTTTGTTCTGTTTTTTCAGCGTCTGATAAACCGGTCTCTTTCGATTTTTTTGAAAGCTCATTTATTCTTGCAAGCTGTTCTTTAGAAATCATGACAAACTCCTTTAAAGCATTTTCTCTACATACTACTAAATATCAATCATTTTGACAACAAATTACGCTTTAGGTGGTAAAGCCTTTTTCATATTCTTGATACCTTCTATGCACCGTTGCTTTTGAAATGTCAAAACCTAATGCCTGAAGAGTTGCGGCAATTTCGGCGAACGTCATGTTATTTTTTCTTAATCGAACAATTTCTGAAATCGGCACTTCAATACGCTCACGGCCAGGTGCATGGTTCTGCTGCCTTAAATTCAGTTCAGGCTGATATCCGCGCTCAACAGCCCTTTTCATCCCCCGCTTGATTTTCAGGTTATGAATTTTCCGTTGGTACTCTTCGACGACTCCTACAATCTCGATGACCATTTCATCTGCTTCTGAAAGCTCAAGCTCTCCTCTATGAAACACGCTGTATACCTTTACGTTCTCTTTAAATAGACAATGAAGAAGCGCAATTTTTGCTTGTCCTCTTCCAAGACGTGTTTCATCTTGGATAAGAACGGCATCGATCGACTCTTCCTTCAGTGCAGCAAGCATTTCAAACACGCCATCACGATCTAGCTCATATCCACTTGCTTTTTCTTTGATGACTTTGACCACATTCATCTTGTGCATGGCAGCTAAAGCCAGCAGTTCTTCTTCTTGTCTTTTCAGCGAGGTTTCCTGCTCTTCTTTCACAGTGCTTACTCTCGCATAAATGATTGCGTTCATGTCTTCAATCGACCTTTCTACTGTACTGTTGCAAGCTGATATACGACTGGATGCTCTTTTTTCACGGGTATGACAAGAATGTCTCCAGGCTTGATTTCTGTTGAAGCAAGATCATTGTGTTCTGTTACCCAGTCAATAAATGCATTTTTGTCGATTGATTTGCTGTCATTTACTTGATCAGCTAACCCCCACAGAGTATCTCCTGATTGAACCTCTATTTTAACATATTGATTTGAATCATTATGGCTTGTGACTGCAATAAGTGAGAGAAATATGCCAACGATGAATGAGAATACCCCAATAAAAATAATAGATTCTTTTAACCTCATAATGTCATCTCTCCTAATAGAATATGTGTTCGCTCTTTCTGTCTCTCATTATAAATACGAACAAACGTTTCTGTCAAACGTTTTTTCGAACCTATGTTTGTACTGTTAGGAAAAACATGCTATAATTTCTTTAAAATTGACGTTTTGAGGTGCAAAAGATGACGAAGCTATCAAAAAGACAACTCGATATCCTGAAATTCATCAAAGATGAAGTAAAAAGCAAGGGTTATCCCCCATCCGTCCGTGAAATTGGAGAAGCTGTCGGTCTAGCATCCAGTTCAACGGTCCATGGACATTTAGCTAGACTAGAAACAAAGGGCTTAATTAGAAGAGACCCGACAAAACCTAGAGCGATCGAAGTACTAGATGAAGAGGAAATGAATATTCCAAAGAGTGCTGTAATGAACGTTCCAGTCATCGGAAAAGTAACGGCAGGCCTTCCTATCACAGCTGTTGAGAATGTAGAAGAATACTTCCCTCTTCCAGAGACATTTGCTGCACCAGACGAACAAGTGTTTATGCTTGAAATTATGGGAGAAAGTATGATTGATGCAGGTATTTTGGACAAGGACTATGTCATTGTGCGTCAGCAAAGCACTGCTAACAATGGAGATATTGTGGTCGCCATGACAGAGGAAGATGAAGCGACAGTGAAACGTTTTTATAAAGAAGATACACACTTTAGATTACAGCCAGAAAATCCATCAATGGAACCGATTATTTTACAGAATGTGAGTATACTAGGTAAAGTGATTGGCGTTTTTCGAAATATTCATTAAAAAAAGCCGGTATTCATCAGCTGCTGATGAGAACCGGCTTTTTCTTATGCACAAGAATAGGCAAGAATACTTGAGCTTGGGAAGGAACCAAATGTAAAGTTCGGCCATATAAAGCCAGTTGTTCGGCCAAAAGGCTGTGAGGAAAGAACGAACATTAAAAATACTTGGCCGTTTCTCAAAAGCACAATCGTCCATCTTCTATTACAGCCCGCTGCAAAATGAACAGCTTGATGGCCTCCTGCACTTTGCGCAGATATAAGCGACTGCATACTTTGAGGCTGAGAGAGTGCTTGCTGATACTGCGAAATGATATGCTGCGGCGGAGCTGGCGGTGCCGATTGCCCGCCTGACCCTTGACCTGGCCAAGTACCTCCTCCAATCGGAAACCCAGGAAAACCTCCAATTTGAGGAATAGAAATCGATGGCAATCCCTGCATCTGCCTATCATATGAGTAACCATTCCACATATCTTCATACGGTTGATACATACGAAACACCACTTTCTTTAGACTTTCATCACGACAGTATATGTCATAAATAAAAAAGAGTGTTAAACGTCTAAATAGAAATTTTTCCAAAAGACGTTTCGTTCTTCTTTAGAACGGTTAAATAATGATTAAGAAGAAAAATAAAAAAAATGAAAACTTTTTGTCTCCCTCAAACGTTATATAATTAGAAACAAAAGAAATAAAAAACATTTAGATTTAATACTTGTAATATCACTGTAATTATTGTAACATTTGTAACATAAGAAGTTTTCATTGAGAAAAGGAGGCAATCGCCTTGAAAAAATTATTTGTTTTATTAACTGCTATTATGCTTATGATCTCATTACAAACAACAACATTGGCCGCTTCCAAGAAATCAGCCGCTTTGACAAATAAAGAAGCGTTACATATTGCCCTTGATGCAAGAGAACATTTTTGGAGTGCAATGTCAGGCTACAAAATTAAAGACCATTCTAATGTCAAATTAAAATCATTTACCTATAAAGATATGACGTACAACTATCTTTCTAAAACATTTGATACAAAGAAAAAATTAAACAGCTACCTATCTCAAGTTTTCACTCAAGATGCCATCAAACATGGTTTAAAAGATTATCAGTTCATTGTTCATAAAGGCAAAATGGCTGTTCCAGTCGGTGATGGAGACAACATGCTCAATTGGGAAAAAGCCACACCTAAACTTGTTTCTAAAAAACAAACGGTCCGCACATATGAATTTACTGTCCCAACACTTGATGGACGCAAAGTAAAACGAACTGTTACGTACGAAAAAGTACAAAAAAATTGGAAAGTCACACAAATTGACGCTGTCATCTAAATAAAAAACCAGGCCTTTCATCGGCCTGGTTTTTATATTGAAGAAAATTCAGTCATTCGGTCCAGCGCGTGAGCAAGTGATGATGCCGTGCGAAATTCATTAAAAGGAAGCCCAAGCTGCACTGCTGTTTGGGCAATTTCTGGTCTAATCCCTGAAATGGTCGTCTCTACTCCAATTAACCGAAGTGACGTGACAAGATCAAAGATTTGATGAGCCACCATTGTATCAATCATGACGACACCCGATAGATCAATACATAAATGCTGAACACCTTTTTGCGAGCACTGATTTAGCGTATTTTCTAAAATAATCTTGGCTCTCGCTGTGTCAATGTCACCTACTAATGGCAATAACGCAATCTGGCTTTTTAGGACAATTACCGGCGAGCTCAATTCATAAATCATATCTCTTTGAGCCACGAGTTTTTCGGTTGTATTTTTCACATATTGCTGGATAAACACATGGATTGAAATATTAAACGCTTCGGAAATTAAATCATACCAATAAAAGATGCGGTCAATATCAATTTCATCTTGACGCTGTTTGATAAATTCTTTTAAGTAATGCAGAACCACTCTTTGATTGGACATGTATTCTCTCACGACATAATCTAATGGTGTATTTAAATGCTTTGGGTCACTGGCTAATGCCTCAGACCATTTTTTAAATTCAGTATGTAAATACGTCTTATCTTCAATAATAGCTCGTATAAAATGCTGGTAATAATCTTGATTCTGCCGTTTTAGCTCAGCTATGATGCTGGAATCTGTTGAACGATATATGGATTCTGGATCATCGTCCTCAATTGATTCATACCATGTTTCAGTCAGCTTCTCTGCATGCTGCATAAAAAAATCGTATAATGCACGGTTCTTATCCATAAGCAAATGTCCCTTCACATTTTCTTCTTGTCAGTCTTTGTACCTTATAGATTGATTGTACCACTGAATCTTTTGACCCTGCTAGCTCGAATAGGCTCTGATGATAAACAAAAGAGCTCCCCACTCAAGGGAGACTCTTTCCGATTTATTTCACAATGAATAATATTCTTTTCCCATCAGGAAACCCGCTGATTTGATGCCCGACCCATGAGCCTGCCCCCCTATTATCAGATGGACTGACATATTGAACGCTTGCGCCTTTTCCTCCCTCAAGACAAACCGCCATTGGCCATTCATCCCGGTCAAAGCCAGGTTTTGTCGGAATTCCTTTTAATGATTCTTGCCTGCGGGCATCTGCTCCATTTCGGTCAATGGTACACACATCTGAATGCCCTTTTCGAATGGCTTCTTGAATATGACTGCCTGTTTCAGGGTACCTTTCCTTTGGAAATTGAACGACATGATCATATCGATCAGCCCCTTTTGCTGCCTGCTTCTCTCCAAATCCGCCAAACAACGTGCCCATCCATATCACAAAACATAAGGCGACAGCAGCGATCCAGCCTCTTTTCATCTTCAAAAGCGTGTGACCTCCTCATCCATCTTCAGCATCATCTTGACTGAAAGGAAATGTGTCATTTTAATGTATGAGTGGTGCGCAGATGACATGAGAAAAAAATGATGAGGCTCTCAATCTCAAATCTCTCAGGTTAGAAATATGAATCCTATCAAATCGATTCATACAAAAAAGCTTGTCCCCTATGAAGGAAACAAGCTCTATTTTTTATTGCGCTTTCGCATAGTTTATAAACTCAACAAAGGCAGCTGTCGCTTTCGGCCCGCCATTTATCGTTCCGTTTGAATACCCAGCGTTATGAACTCCAACGATTTGCTGGTTCTGATCCAGCATGGCAGAACCTGAATTTCCGCTGAATGTATCAATCGTATAGTATGCTAGATTCGTATCTTCTCTCGTCACAGGACCCGACATCTCCCATTGTGACACCTTGCCAGTCGATCTCATTTTATCACCAGGATATCCTGAGATTTTAATGGTTGTCCCAGTCAAGTTTGTCACCTGACGGATGGATCGGTAGCCGACCGTATTGCCAATGTTCGTATCGGTTTTAATCACGGCAAAGTCATATTGGCTTGCACCAGTATTAATATACCCGCTTGGCACATAGAACTCAGTCATTTTTGCTGAACCGTTCACCGCAGTACTATCATTCATACCAGGATATACAGTCCCTTTCTCACTATAGCTTCTCGATGCCGTATTGTACACACAGTGTCCGTTTGTCAAAATTTTGTTAGGAGCAATGAGTGTTCCCGTACAGCTTGAGCCGCCAAATGTAATATAAGCAATCGAATTGTATGGTGCCACTCTTGTATTTGCTACTTTGGTTCTACCATCGTCTCCAATGACGACTTTCGTTTGAAAATCTTTTAAATATTTTGATAGTGGTTTTACTTTTTCGCCAACAGTAGAAGAAAGATCATCCACTTTGTCAAAGGATGAGGGGGCTTTCGTATCATTGTGGAAATCACTTGAAGAAATCACTTTACCATCAGAAGTCACCATGTCATAATCAGACGTTAGTACTGAATCCGATGCGGCATGGGCAAAACTAGGCACACTTAAAGCACCAAAAACGAGAAGAGAAGGGAGTAACATTTTCACCTTTTTCATCATATTCCTCCTTTATGTCCTATATCAAAAATCATACGATTGTTTCATATTGGAGTAAATGAGAGAATATTCTTATTTTTTACAAAATATTTCATTTCCAAATTAGGTGTTTTGTAACTTCCCAACCTTCATTCTATCGATCTCTTTCTATGAGAATAGAAAAAACCGCCTAATAGGCGGTCTTTCCTCTTTGTCAGCTCCACACATCTTTTACATATCTATTGTCATTTGCGAGGGTTGTCAGCCAATTTTCAGCTGTTTCTCTCGAGCATTGTTTCTCGTTTTGATAAAGATCGATCAGTGTAGCCTCTACATCTGGGGCCATAACTTTTCCGTCTCCGCACACGTACAGATAAGCACCTTGATCAAGCAATTCGATCAGCATGCCGCCGTCTTCTTTCAACAAATGCTGAACATATACTTTTTGCTCATCGTAACGAGAATAAGCACGATGGATATGGACAATGCCGTTTTGCGCTGCAAGCTTCATTTCATCAAAATATAGATCATCTTCCTGAGGGTGACGGCAGCCAAAATATAGGTGGGCTTCGCCTAGCTGCTTCCCTTCCTTCTGCCACACTTCTCTTGCCTGAACAAATCCTCTAAATGGAGCGATTCCTGTACCTGGTCCAATCATAATCATCGGTATGTCTGATGAAGGGGGCAGCTGGAATCCGTCTTGGGCTTCATGCAGGAAGCAGGCTACTTCTTCCCCTTCTTTCAGACCACATAAATAGGTTGATGCGACTCCGGCATATTCTCCGCTGCCGCTCCATGCTTTACCTTTGACAACTGCCACTGTGATACTGACTTTTTCTTCATCTACCTTTGGCGAGCTTGAGATCGAATAATAACGCGGCTTTAAAGCTGGTAAAAGCGCCAAAAAGTGTACAAATGGCAGCTCGCATGCTTCATATTGATCTAATAAATCCAGCATGGTTACTCGTTTCTTTAAGATGGCTTCTTGATATGCTTCACCAGCCATTTGTTCAAGTTCCACGCGGTGAGGCGGACATACCGTATGTGCTGCAAGCTCTCTTAGCTGTGTACGTGTCGCAGGTTCTTGAAGCTCAACATGCGAGGCGAGTAATTCTTTGATTGGAATCGGCTGATCTAATGGTAAATGACTTGCCTCTTTATCAGATGAAAGCTTAATGTGCTGCTCTGGATCTAGTTTAAAGCGGCGGGTCACACGCTCAACGAGTGCATCACTATTTTTCGGCACAATCCCGATATGATCCCCTTCTTTGTATGCTTTGCCAGCAGGCAATTTCAGTTCAATATGCCTTGTCTGCCGCGTGCTTGTTTCTGATTGTAATTCTTCATTTTTCAATACAACAGCTGAAAAGGCATCATATATTTTAGCTACAGGACGCTCCACTAGCTCATTCGTATAAGAAACTGATAGGTTTGGTTTTTCCTTCCCCTTTTCTTGGAAGGTGAGCTTAAATTCTTTTGCAAGTTGTTCGAAGACTGTTTTCTGGAAGATTTCTTTATCCTCATCCATATCACCGCCTGCATCCCCTTCTCCTAAATCAGCTACACGTTTGGCTCCTTTTCTTTCTAGAGCTTCATCAATTAGACGGGGGATCCGCTGGTACGTACTCGCCCAATTTCGATCTCCGCATCCAAAGACAGCAAATGTCACGTTTGATAAATCCTGCTCTTCATCCTGCGCCAGCCAATCCACAAATTGCTTCGCATTGTCAGGCGGATGTCCGTTGTATGAAGCGGTCACGATGAAGACAGCACCTGTGTCTGGCAATTGGCGTGTAAAGTCATCAAGCGGCGCAGTGGTTACATCAAATCCTTTTGCTTTCCCGTCTTCAGCCAGTTCGTTCGCTATTTGCTTTGCCGTACCAAGATTTGATCCGTATAAAACTAGCAGCGGTGTACCGTGACTCGCCACTTTTGACTCACTAGATTTGGTGCTTTTCTTCGATTCTTCTTTCGGCGGTGCCATAAAGAATTGCTGCTTCCTTGGCCGCACTTTGATTTTAAAATCGTTAGGTTTAATTGTGAGAGATTCTTTTAAATCAAGCTCATAAGATGTGTGATCAATTAACTCTAAATTGTGCAGAACCATCGCGAGAACCATCGTAGCTTCATGCAGGGCGAACTGCATACCGATACATGCACGCTGTCCATTCCCAAAAGGCTTGTAGGCATGTTGCGGGATTTTCTCAGGATGTGTAAACCGCTCTGGTTTAAATTCTTCAGCATCCTCGCCCCATACCGCTGGATCACGGTGTAATTTAGGGAGCAGAACAGAGACACTTTGATTTTTTTGAATCGGATATTTTCCCCCGATTACTGTGTCCTCTTTCGCATAAAGAGAGAACGTAGGCGCTGTTGGCCAGAGGCGGAGAGCTTCATTTAACACCATACGAGTGTAGCTTAGCTTTTGCACCTGTTTAAATGCCGGAAGCCCGCCCTGCAGCACCTCATCTGCTTCCTGAACGGCTTTCTTTAATTTCTCTGGATTCTTCAGTAAGAAATAAATCGCAAATGATAGCAGCCCGCTTGTTGTTTCGTGGCCTGCAATTAAGAAGGTGATGATTTGATAACGGATATTTTCATCGGATAAACGTTCACCTGTTTCAGGGTCCTCTGCATGCAGCATAAGAGACAGTAAATCATCGCCCGCTTTATCTTGTTTTCTTCGTTCCTGAATAATGTCATCTACTAATTGCTTCATAAAATCGACATGCTGGTCAAATTCTTTTCTTCTTTTGATCATGAGTTTATCTGCAATTGGCAATCGACTCGACTGCTCCATTGCTTCATTTAAGCCTTTCAGCATGCTGTCGATGAACGGATGTTGATTTTCTTTATAAAAGCTGTTAAAGCGAAAATCAAAACCGCAAAGGCCGATCGTATCTAAAGTCAGCTTTGTCATATCCTCAGCTACTTCAATTTCTTCATCGCGGCCTGTTCTTTGCCATTTTTGAACAAGCTGTGTGGCAATATCGAGCATCATCTCATGATAGCCCTTCATGGCCTGCTGGCTGAATGCAGGCATCAAAATTTGATGAGCCTTTCTCCAGTTCGGTTCTTCTGTCCAGCTTGTAAATAGTCCGTCCCCTGCAAATGCTCTTACTTTACTCAGACTAGTTCCAATAAATTTATCAAAACGACTTTCGTCGCAAACTTCTTTGACAAGTTCATGGCTGGAAACAAAAATACTTGTTGCATTTGAAAATTCAAACTGAAAGATCGGTCCTAATTCATCTGCCAGCCGCCAAAAGGTTTGAGCAAGCTCTCCCTTTTTTATATGGGGAATATTTTTTAAAGGTCCGTATGTTTTTGGTTTTGGAATGATTGATGTTTGCTTCATATGCCCACTCCCTTTATTTCTTTAAGATGCAATGCTAATGGCGCGCCATAAACATTGCTCAATATCCTCTAAAAATTCAATCGTTGGCTCTATTTCTTCTGCAAGAATTTGCTTATGCAGCTGCACAAAAGCACCAAATACAATAGATAAAATGGTTCTGCCTGAGAGGTTTGGGTGAATCCCATCCTTTTTTCCTTCTTCAAAGATAAGGAATAGCTCATGTAACAAATGCTGCATTTTCTCTTTGCTCGTCTCGTCTAAGTAATGGGATCGTTTATCAATCTCTAAGAAATACAGCCCGCTTGGATTCTCCTTTGTAAATAAAACCAAGCAATAAAATACATGCTTAAAGTACGCCCGAATACTTAACTTTGGATCTGGACTGTTTGTGTTCATTTTTTCGATAAATGCTGAGAGGCTGCGCTGGTACAAAATATTGACGAGTGCCTCCTTGCTGTCGAAATAACGGTAAATGGTGCCCGCTCCGACGTTTGCTCTTTTTGAAATCATCGGCATTGTGGTGCCGTCAAAGCCTCGTTCAATAAATAGTTCCAGCGAAGCCTTCATGATCTGTTCTTGTTTATCAGTCACTGCTGGCATTTCATCCCCTCCTTATAAAAATATAGGAATGAACGTTCATTCCGCTTTCGGTATATTATATTAATATTTTAATTCCATCTATTTATACTTAAACATACTTATTTTAATCCGTCATCACATTTTCTGAAAATAATAATAATTGAGAAATGCTACCTAGTCGTATGACACCCAAAGGACTTATAAAGTTTGTCAAATGTGTGTCACACAGGTGTCATCAGCACTACACATTCATTCCTGATCTATTGGAGAATGAATATGGTCGTCATATGTATCAATATATAAGTTTCCATTACTTGAACGAACAGCATAAACAATGTCCTTTAAGGACAGCTGCCTTTTTTTAAGCTCTTCTTCTATCCATTGCTCTGTTAATTGATTTTCTTGTATGTTCTTTTGGATGAGTTTCCCGTCCATGATGACTTCAATCGGCATGTAACGCTCTGCCTCCATGAATAAATGTAGGTCTTTCCGCGTGACTTTTTCAAACGAAGGGTATTTTTTCACTGACATATGCCCATCTGTTTCAATCATCGCAAATTCAACTTCGCTAATATCAAAGATGTCTTTTTCTCTCAGCTGTTGATTTAAATAATCAAGGGTATATCTCATCCCTTTCATATTTCCTTCAAGAATTTTTCCATTTTGTATGACAAGGGTTGGTTTACCAGCCATAAACCCTCTCATCTTCCGGCTTCTTAATGCAAGCAGGGAAATCACATAAATAATCATGACAAGTGACACAAAGGAAATCGTTGTGTGCTGAAGCGGGAGCGTTGTATTAAACGCCAGGTTCGCTGCAATTGAACCTAAGCTGATGGCTGCTATAAAATCAAAAATATTCATTTGCGCAATGGTTTGTTTTCCTAAAAGACGTGCTCCTCCAAATAAAATTGCAAAAGCAAACATCGTCCGAAGAATGACTTCAATATGGTCAGGCATGCAAGTGTCCACCTTTCAATTGCATCAAAAAAAGCCTTTTCCTTAGAAAAGACTCTTTGTTAGACTATGCATTTATCCCACCATTATTCAATTGGGCAGTACCGCTTTGTTCAAATTGTGACCGCAGTTCAATAATTGTGCTATTCCTCACATGATCTGCTTCTTGCTCAAGAAGCCACGTATAGAACCTAGCTTGCTCCGCTGTCTGCAACGCCTGCATAAATTTTTGCGAGGAACGCTTCTCTGCAACGCGCTGCTTCATCCCGCGCATCTGCTTCCAGAATTGATAATAAGGAAGCTTGAGTTTGGTCATAAAGCCGCGAGCATCCTCAATGACATATCCCTCTTCTTTTATTGTGTCATCATGAGAGACCGCCTGATACCATTTATAAAAAGACGTCCAATCATGGAAAACAGCCACTTCCTGCTTACAGGATATTCCCAGCTGTTCACTTAATCTTTTCACTTCAGCGAATGGTGCTTTTTCATAGCTTAACTGCCGCTTCACTATATCGAGTAAAATGAGTTGATCTTGTTCATATGTGATAATATGCGGATCTTTTTCTGGCAAAATGACTTCAAACACAAGAGATACATGGTGGTCACGGACGTATGATTTGATGTAGTCAGCCTGGACATCACTGAAGGTTTTATAAAATAGCTCTTCGACCCAGGAAGCATGCTGATTTTGTTTCACATGTGATGTATACGATTTGGACGTAAACACCAATTCATCTTCCATTTCGTTATACCCAACAGTTCCTAAGTATCCATTTGCTTTATCATATACGGCGACAGGGAATTGAAGATGGTTCACTAAATGCTGCATTCTTGTCTCCGGACGCTCATCAATGTTAAAAAATTTATTATAGCTTCTAGACACAATCTGCTTTGAAACCATATTGACAAACAAACCTCTTGCCTTCACATTCACATCATCCCACTGACGTTCACTAAAAGCCTTTTTCGTAAAATTAAAAGATGAAATATGGTGTGGAAGCTTTAATTCCTGAACGTATTCATGCTGATCTAAATGAGCTAAAAAATCATCCAGTGAAATATCTGATTGAACAGCAGCCAATTGTTTTTTCTCAGAGGCTCTGTAGACTGGATTGTCAATTTCATGAGTCTCAATCCCCTCAGCTGTGATTTTTAACACCCGCAGCTGCCCCCCAAATTCAACCTGGCCTTCTAGGTTATAAGATCTTTCCGCTGCGTGAATAGGCAGTCTGTATAAATTGCGATGCCCGTGAATTTGGATGATATCCAGCCCAGCTGTGTTTTGAACAAATAAGTGATCAATGTCATCTGAATATTCTCCTACGCCGTGAATGAGCTGCTGTGTTGAGACATGAAGAAGCTCTTCCGGCAAATGAGCAAGTCCGCCATGGGTAACAAGAAATGTCTGATCATGGTACGTAAAATAAGTCAGCTGATGAAAGGTTCTGACAAACTTTCGTACTTCCTTCAAATCAAAGTCTGCTGCTTCGATTTCAGGCGCAGTATGCCGGTTAAACATATTGCTTCTGACTTTTTCACCATGTGCAAACCGGTATAAATGCTGATCATGATTGCCTTCAATGACGATGACATTCCGGCATTCTCTATGGGCGAGCATCCATTCTAATACTTCTTTGTTTTCTATTCCCCTATCAAGCAAATCCCCTGTAAAGATATAAAGTTCGTTTTCTTTGATGTCTCCTTGCAAATAGGTGGTAAGTGCGGTGTAACAACCGTGAATATCTCCGAAAACATGAATGGCCTCATATTGATCAAAGGATCGAGGCTGATAGGTCATCACTTGCGGATATTCCTCCGGCTGCAAAACAGTCACCCATGACGGGACCTTTTCTGTTTTTAACCGCTCGTTCATTTGATACAAAACAGATTCCCGCACCACTTTGTGAGATTCACGTGAGCGATTTTGCAAAAGAGCTGTTTCAAGGGGCACCTGCGTGAAATCGACGACATATACCCTGTAACGATACGAAGTCGCTAAAGACTTATATTGAGAAATCGATTTACTTGAAATATGTGTCGCATCAATCACAGTAAAGTCTCCGCGTTCCATACGGGCCGTGAGTAGATCGAATAATAAAGACCAAACTTTGTGGTCATGCTTGCTTGAAATGTCTAGTTTCCCATTGACTGATAGCTGCGGCGGCTGCGTTAACAGCCGGATTTGATCCGCTGATAAAGTGTAAGGCTCTAAGCCTTGTTCTTTGATCCATGTTGATTTACCTACGCCTGGGAGACCTCGTAAAAGGACTAAAGTTCTCATATTGGTTCTCCTTTAATGAGTGATATTTTACCTATTATAGATAAATTATGGATAAATCTCAATCTTTTAATGATTATGGTAATATATAGATAGAAAAGGAGGTTTTACGTATGTCTAATAGAGAGGATATGGCATTCAACATGGGAGATCTTCTATTTCAAATGTTCTCTCTTCTATTCATTGCCTTTATTGTGACAATCATTGTCATCGCGTTTCGCATGATCAGAAGAAAACGAATGGAATTGAAAAAAATCGAGGCAAGATTAAACAAAGTGATTGAAAAAAACGATTTAAAAGAGTAAAAAATCCGGAAGTTAACCGGATTTTTTTGTTTTCATCACGATTCCTTGACGCTGCTGCATCAAAAAGAAAAAGACGCCTAAAAGAACAAGCAGGCCGCCAAGCATTTGAAGCAGAGTGACTTTCTCTCCAAGCAGCCATACAGCAAGGATCGTTGCCCCAACAGGTTCACCAAGAATACTCATTGAAATGGTTGTCGCATTCACATAGGTTAAAAGCCAATTATTAATGACATGAGACATGGTGGGAATGATGGCGAGCAATAAAAAGATTCCCCACTCTTTACCCGGATAGCCTGTGAAAGGGGTTTGCTGAAGCAGGTTGAATAAAATTAAAAAAAGACCGGCAAAACCAAATACACAAAAACTATAAATCCAATGAGATATTTTTCTTACAGCCTGTTGGCCTATTAACAAATAACAAACAACAGCAATCACACTCAAAAAGGATAAAATATCTCCTAAGATGGCTTCCTTGCTATGACCAATATCTCCCCAGCCTATCATGAGGGCACCAACAATCGCTGCACACATCGTCAATAGAGCAGACATTGTTGTTCGTTCACGGAAAATGAGGAATCCGCCTAATAAGGAGACCATCGGCTGAAGGGCGATAATAATGGTAGAGCTTGCCACTGTCGTCAGTTTCAGTGAGCCAAACCACAACACAAAATGGAGCCCTAAAAAGAAGCCTGACATACATAAGAAAAACCAGTCTCTTCGCTTTATCGAGAGAAATTCTTTTTTTCTAGGTAGGATAAACGGCAGCATGAGAGCCGCCGCAAAGATCATTCGATACATACTTAAAATAGCAGCAGGTGCATTTGACCATTTCACAATAATTGCAGAAAACGAAATGGCAATAATTGAAATCACAAGCGGTAGTGCAATTGATTTCGTTTGAGCAGTTGTCTTCATTTCCATTAGCAGCTTCCTTTACATCAGCAGTAGATGAGCAGTTCATCTTGTATGTCGTCATCTTACTATGTCCATTCACCTAGTGGCAAGATGATTTTTTAAAACTGGCGCGAGCTTTCTGGATGAAAAAAAGCTTTCATGACGAAAGCCTTCATTCATCATCTATTAACAGATAAACGGCCTGAACTGGGCCATGAACCCCCACCACTAAATTCATTTCAATATCGGCAGAATTACTTGGACCTGATATAAAATGGATGGCGCCTTTCGCCTGCTCCCCCTCTTCTACTGAGCGATTGAGAGCCGAAACAGCCTGAATCATCCGCGGAACAATTGAGCTTTTCTCTATACACACGATATACATCATCGGTAAAAAATGCAGCGCTCTTCCTTGACCTTGGTGGGATGAAAGGACAACTGTACCTGATTCTGCAAGGGTATAATCACTGAACACAACTGCATATTTCGCTTGTTCTGCCTGCCTTAATTTTTCTTCTCTTGATGCATCTGTATTCCAGCTGGTGATGGAGATTCCTTCCTGTTGCAAGCTGTCAAACATAGGGAGGAAACCATATTGTTCAAAACGCCGATCACGCGATGTCATCACAGCACCCTCACCATATTCTGTTATCAATAATCGTAATACAGAGGGCGCTTCCTCCGGTGTTGTTTCGACCACTCTTGTGTGAATTTGCTGACATTGCTTTTTCAATTGCTCGACTAGCTCTTCTTTAGACAAACTTCCGTTTGTTTCCCACTGGACTTGATGCCTCCATTCCGGACGCTGAATTGCTGCAGTTGGGGAGGAGTTTTTGCCTAATTGCTGCTGGATATGAGATAGAAACGACTCTCGGTGAGATATGGTCCCCTTCATCACTTCTCCTCCCTTTGTCTCTTTTTAAACCAATCCCTGAATCTTTCTTTACTTGGAACTGGCAGGTCACGAATATCTGTCCAATTCTTTAAAGGGCCTATCCCTTTTGAAATTTGTCCGTTTGAAGCCATACGATTCAAGAGCGCAGGGGCTGCTTTTGTTCCAAATTGATACATTCCGGGAGACGATGCCCCCATACCAAACATTTTCATCGCCATCATTTCAGCTTTAGGCGCTCTGCCCTCTTTTTCTACGATCACCTGTCTATGTTTAATCAATAACTCGTGAAGCGGAATCTTCACTGGACAAGCATCCGTGCAGGCTGCGCACAGACTTGATGCAAAGGGGAGCTCTTTATAGTCATCATAGCCGCCAAGAAGCGGCGAAAGAACAGCTCCGATTGGCCCCGGATAAATCGAACCGTACGAATGTCCGCCAACATGCCGGTAAACCGGGCATACATTGATGCAGGCTGCGCACCGGATACATTGGAGAACAGGCTGAAAGGCCGTTCCTAATATATTTGACCGCCCATTGTCCACAATGACCAAGTGAAATTCTTCTGGTCCATCTAGTTCTCCTTCTCCTTTTGGTCCCACGACAGAAATATAACTAGTTAATTTTTGACCGACTGCGCTCCTGCACAAAAGACCCACAAGGACATCCAGTTCCTCCATTGTTGGAACAAGCCGCTCCATTCCCATAACGGCAATATGCGTCTTCGGTATAGCCGTGACAAGATCCGCATTCCCTTCATTTGTCACAAGGCAGATGGACCCTGTGTTGGCCACTGCAAAATTACAGCCGGTCACACCAATATCAGCTTCGAGGAATTTTTCACGCAAGAGGGCTCTCACAAAACTCGTCATTTCTTCAGGTGTGTCTGACATCTCATACCCAAGCCTTTCATGAAATACTTCCCGTATTTGTTCTTTCGTCATATGAAGGGCGGGTGCCACAATATGTGAAGGCGGTTCATGGTCATCCACTTGCAGAATATATTCGCCAAGATCGCTTTCGACCACCTCACAGCCGATCTCTTCAAGCGCTTGATTCATCTCGATTTCTTCTGTGACCATTGATTTTGATTTGACGACCTTTTTGCCTGCTTTCTTCTGTGCCACGTTTTGAATATATGCTGATGCCTCTTCCTTTGTTTTCGCAAAAAAGACATGACCTCCGCGTGCACTTACACTTTCACTTAATTGATATAAGTAATCATCAAGATGCGTCAGCGTATGCTGCCTGATTTCCTCGCCAAGCTCACGCCACTTTTCCCAATTGCCAAGCTCCTCGCTTGCAGTCAGCCTTCTTTTATACAGGCGTTCCTGTGCTGAGGAGACAGCACCTCTCATGACAGCGTCTTCTAAGCCATCCCCGATCCGTTCTTTAAAGGCCTTTTCTCCAATTTTCATACTCATGTGCCGTTCCTCCTCTTAAAGTCCGCGGCTGTTTAATACTTCTGCGATGTGCATGACCTGAATGGGTTTATCAAGACGGTTCAGCCTCCCGCCAATGTTCAGCAGACACCCGCAGTCAGCACCAATGATATATTCGGCGCCTGTCTCCTCTATGCTTTGTACTTTTTCATCAACCATCTGCTCAGAAATAGGGGTCATTTTCACTGAAAAGGTTCCTCCAAATCCGCAGCAATTTTCTGCGCGGGGCAATGGTTTCATCGTCAAATCTTTGACATTTGACAATAGGGTAAAAGGTGCCTCCTTAATGCGCAGCAGTCTCGTCATATGACAAGAGGTGTGATAGGTTGCGTTTCCTTTCAGGCTCGCGCCTACATCTGTCATGTGTAATATATCAACAATAAACTCTGTTAATTCATATGTTTTTGCGGCAAGTGCCTCAGCCTTGGCCGACCACACTCGGTCTTCTCTTAAAAGATGAGGGTATTCTAAAAACATCGCCTTGCACGAACCTGATGGTGTCACAACATATTCAGCTGATTCAAAGGCTTTGATCATGTTTTTCGCTGCTTTGATTGCCTCTTTTGTATAGCCGCTGTTAAAGGCTGGCTGCCCGCAGCACACTTGTGTTTCTGGAAATTCCACTTCAACACCGAGTCTTTCCAATACTTCCACTGTCGCCTTTCCTACATTTGGCTGCATCGTGTCAATTAAACAAGTAACGAATAAATGGGCTTTCATCGGCGAACTTCCCTTCTATTGCTGCATTTTGATTCATCATTCTGGTCATCTGATGACTAAATAACAGACCCTAATTTCATTTTAATCCCAAATTTCTGAAATTTCAACGAAGTGATTTGTCTAAAATTTGTCCTTATGATTCGTGTGACTAAATGAAAAAACGCCCTTTTCATAGGGCGTTTTTGATGTTTATTTTTTGGAATTAATTATAGGTGTTAATGAAAAAGCGCTTTTAAATCCTTATGTTCCCTTTTATGAAGAATGTATCTTTGTTTACTAGTGTTGTAATCAATGTTATTATGTGATTTTTCAAACCAATCACTTTTTAAAATTACTATAAGAATGTGTCAACATATGAAAAACTTCTTCTAAACTAAGAGTATTTCCATTCATTTGACTGTCTTGCAATCTTATTTCCTCTAAGCTACCGGTGGCAATACAATTTCCTTTTTCAATTATTACTAGTCTGTCACATAATTTTTCTGCTACTTCAAGTATATGAGTACTGAAGATGATGGAGTTTCCTTTATGAGTAAAGGCTTTTAAATAATCTTTAATTGCCTTTATGCTTTCTGGATCTAATCCTGTAAATGGTTCATCCATAATCAAGAGAACCGGATTATGAACTAAGGCACCCATTAATATAATTTTTTGACACATACCTTTTGAATAGGTTTTGATTAAGACATCAATTTTTCTTTCAAGAAAGAGTAGTTGGGATAGATCGGATATAAAAAGATCAATTTGATTGGAAGGAACTCCTCTTAATTCACCCATGAAGGTTACGTATTCTCTACCTGTTAAATAATCATATGGACTTAAGTCATCGAATACACAGCCAATCTGTGACTTATATTCATTGGGATCCTCAACCTCATATAAACTTACAAATCCGCTGTCAGGTTTCATTAATCCCGATAATATAGATAAAGTTGTTGTTTTACCCGCACCGTTTGAACCCAATAAGCCTAAAATTTCACCGGAACGTATGTGGAAGCTTATTTCTTTTATCGCAGGTATACTGCCATATGACTTGGAAATATTCACTACATTTAACATATAATCATCCTTACTCACTAAATTCACTTAAAGATGAGAAGTTTTTAAATTCTGAATTAGTTAATTTTTTACAGCACAAATGGAAGAGTATTGAGCTAATCATAAATGCCATGGACGAAAATAATATTACGGTTAACAAAGAATTTTTGGAGAGCATGATGATTAAACTCCCAATGATAATAAACAAACTCGACAAAAATTTACTCATGATACTGGACCTTGTACTAGGCAAATCCAGATAGGTTTCTCTTTCATAATTCGGGAAGGTAATACTGGAGACTAGAGCAATTAGTATTGTAACAACCGTAGTAAATAGATTTAAAGGAAGAATTAATAAGAAATTGACGTCAAATACTAAACAGGTTGCTGAACTAACAATAATTGAAAAAGGCAGTGCAACTCCTAACAAACTAAGCACCTTCGCTAAGCAAATTTCTTCTACTCTCACAGGAGTAAGTAAAAGGTAAACGAAACTTTTTCCTTCAAAGTCAGGCGAAAATCTATTAAAGAGTCTATGGATTACCATGACGGCTCCTGAAAGATGGAGAATAGCAAAGATCGATAAATGATTTCCCTCTATAAAAGAAATATTTTTGGAGGCTAAAAGATAATAAGGTATAAATATCAATATGTATTGAAAGATAATTAATAAAAATGTTTGATTAAATCTATACATCTGGATTCTTTGAAAATGTTTATAATCTTTTTCAACAATTTTCCTTGTTAAAATTGGAATAAATTTAAGGTATTTTAGAACCATGGACAATCTGGACAAATACAAATTAAATAAACTGTTTCTTATCTCTGTTCCAGTGACATTGGAATTATTCCGCTGAAAAAAAACAATATATGTATAGACTTCTAAATGTTTTAAAGATTTACCCATTAACCAACAAATACAAATCCCTATAAAAAAGGAGATAGAGAGAATTGTCCATTCATCACTTATAAAATGAAATGGGTTAAAGAACACTAGTAAAGACTGGATAATATAATGGTTGTAAATTAATAAGTAATTTTCCCTCACCAAGCTACTAGGTATATATTCAATAAAAGGAAAAAGAATAGAAAAAAAGAGTATAGTTATTATTATTTTTGTGAATAAAAGAAACAGGCTATAATTCAATCCAATTCTTTTACTTACTTTAGCCGAAATTATTTTCATCACTATATAGATTTTTAACGTCGCTACAATTAATATTATAGGAGTTATAAAAAGAAATAAAAACATCCCAGTTGCTAAACTAAAGTTCAGCTTTGTGGCTATATGAATGAAAAAGAGCACGAATATTACGAATAGTAGTAAACTTTTAAATAATTCACGCCCAATTAACTTACTGAGTATTATTTTATTAACAGATGGAACAATAGAAGATAGTAACTTAAAGTCTTTAAGTTCTAGCATACGGTACACATTAGAATAAACATTGCTAGTCAGAATGAACAATATTATTAATAAAAATAGTCTATAGGCCCATTCACTTTGCTCTTTTCTAGTTAATGGTTCTAAATTTTCAAGCATAAATTCAACTGTATAAGAAGTAAAAAAATTAATAATAGTCAAAGTAACAGTGATGATGATACTTCCTACAAGAAATGGGAGATAAACACTATGCATTCCCCCATTTTTATGGATATACAAAAATCTGTTTAAGATGCTTCTAAATTTATATTTGTTAATCAAATAAATTTCTCTCATATCCATCTACCTCTAAACATCAAAATGATATTTAAAACTAACATCATATACTTAGGAGTATTATTCCCTCAATCAATGACGCTGTGAATAAAAAAATAATATACATAATAAGTAGGACAACCATATCTATTAAGTCCTGCTTCTGTATAAATTTCCGATTTCCACGAATGGATTCAATCGTTATTTCACCAGGTTTTATAGCAAATGCAGTGACTAGAGCTATAGCAATCATCTCAAAAATCCCATGAAATATTGTGAATGTAATTACAGTTGAAATTGACATTGTTTGAGAGATGCTATAGATGGATACTCCAAGTAAATATCCTTGTAAGGAAACATATATTATTGATAAAAAACCGAGCGAAAAAACTCCAATTAACGCTGGCAGCAAGATAATGAAATTATGCGAAAAAATTGAGAAAACAGCAAATCCATCATTCTCACTATCACTAACCCCTTCCTCCAAATAACTAAGGGGAATGGTAGTCACGTTGATATCATTGTTAATCGATAAGAATAATATAGTACCGAAAAAGCTAATAAAAACAACTAATAAAGCCAACTTCAACACCCGGAAATTTCTCTTTATAAATAGTTTTAGCCAATTATATTTGGAATGGTTCAGTTTAGCCTTCATATAATCACCTTGTTGAATCAATTGGTTTTCTTTATGTTCTCAATTCGTTTTTCAAAAGAGGGGTGACTTTCACGCCATTCAGACTTTCTTCCATAATCTCCTTCTTCTTCTTCAATAAGACTACTTAATTTAATCAAAGTATTGAGATACAGTGTTTTATTCTCAAGATGGGAAACAGCAAAGTTATCAGCCTGAATCTCAAATAACCGGCTGATTTTCTTTGGCAACCATTCCGTAATGAAAATCATGAGAATTACTCCTACTGGGAAAATAAGAACATATTGCCACCATCCGTTAGCAAGCATAACCTGTCTGGCATAATACATACTGATGCCCATAAATAATGTTACGATCAAAGTTAGAAACATGGTATAATGCGCATGTTTTAACTTCGCATGCCCCATTTCATGGTATAAGATAGCACGAATTTCATCTTTATCAAACTTATCTAACAACCCTTCTGTCACATACACATCGACTCTTCTTTTAAATGGAAGTTTAAAAGAATATATCCATGCATTCACATCCTGTTGAGAGTCTTTTTTCACCCAAATATTTACCTTTTGGTTTGTCTTATTCTCAATATCCTTGCGAATATTCATGAATGCTTCCGTATTTAAAAGTTCATATTTGTTTATTATTTTTTGAATGATTGAGTAACCAAAAATAAATAATAGGATTAGGGCGAAGTACCAGCCACAAAATAGAAAAAGGTTATCCATCATCTTCGCTTGAAACGACAAAGGAAGTAATAAATATGATCCGAAATATAACAAAGATAAGGTGGCAGCACCAAACAAAACAACTTGCTCCCTAACATTCATTAAAAACGAATTTCCTGACGCGCCTTCATTTTCTTCTAAATCTTCAGGCGTATCTTTTGTAGTATACTCAAATGAATAAGCTGTCAATAAAATTGACAGGAAACTAGGTACAAGTATAGAGAAAATAATGCTTAATACATAAGATCCTGTTATTGATAGCACATATCCCATTAAGAAATAATAATTTAATCCCAAGGGAAGAAAAATGGCTAAAACAAAGGGAATAAATAATGTGAATAGGTTTTTCATAGATTCATGAAGATTAAAAAATAAAAATAACATAGCTGGAAAAAGAATTCCCATTAACGTAATTAATATAATATATGTGGTATTATGCTTAAAACCTGTTTTGACCTTAGTAGTTTCTGTTAAATTCGTTAGATTGTATTTAGAGAAAAAAGGATTTTGCGATACCTGTTCCATCTTGATTTTATCATCATGAATAGGTACAAAACCTCTTCTTAGAAAAACTGTTGCCTTATCTTTCATTAATTTGTCAGTTTCAATTGTGCTAATTCCATCCCTAGATGGAATCTCCGTGAAATGTATGTGCTTTCCCCCCAATTGAAAGGCTGCTTCTGATCGATCTTTGGAGTGACCTTCTTGATAAGTTAATAAAAAATCACCTTGATAAAGGGAATGGGAGATTAATACTTTTGGATTGTTATCTTTGTTCGAATCAAGTAGAACAAATGGAGAAACAACTGCTGAACGGATACCAACTTCAATCAAAATGACTATTATTGTAATAATGCTTGCAATAAAATAAGAAAGTGAGGCTTTTCGTAACATTTTATCACATCCTACTAACTGATTATAGGGTTAAAACAATTACATAAATGAAGTGAAAATCTCTGGAATTATTTTTAAAATTGTGTTTAGTAAGAAGGTGAAAGCGATAATCATTATGGACATCCACTTACTAGAACCCCTTAACAAAATTTTCACACCTAAATACATGATTATGTACTGCCAAATAACAAAAAAATCTATATTTTTTAAAAAGCTGCTTAAAAGAGAATTATCGGTATCTTTTAATATACCAGAAAATCCTTTAATCTCGTACAATTCTCCAGAAAACATAACTAATAACGAGAAAGAAAACACCTTAATGGCTATAGGAACCCAACTATAACCGATAATACTGGATACCGCTCTGAATTCCCGGTTTTCAGTAGAAAACAGTGATACCATAAAATAGATGACAATTGCTTGAATCAACCACTCTATAAGTAATCCCCCACTTATAATAAAAGTGAAAATACCAATTATAATAGCTGAATTAGACAACTTTTCTTCTAATTCAAACAGGTGAGAAATTTCCTGTATTAAAAATTGTGAGGTGGATAGCACTAAAAATATTCCTATTAGCATAATTAAAATGAACGGATAAAAATTCTTAGGTTTTTCAATTAATTTATTAAATAAAGATATTGGTTCAAATAATACAGATACGAATGATTTGACGCCCTCTACAATTCCTTTCACCACACGGCTCCCCTTATACGTAATTAGTAAAGAAGAAGTAGTTATGAGAATCATAACTACTCTTCATTACTTACCATGTAACAGCTGCTTTTTTACCTTTTCGTTTGATATACCACTTTAATGACATCCTTGCTGCCCAAGCGATAGCCGTTACGGTTCCAAATGAAAAGGCACCTAACACTATAGATATTGCCGAAGCAACGTCAGACCCCGTCATCACCATGTTGACAATTTTGGATGCCTTTTTTTGAGCCTGGTTCCAAGTAGTCTTTTTACTATATTTATTAATGATTTTGGCAAGGTTCACTTCTAATGATGATTTTTCTAAAGTCTGAATATTAGAATTACTAAATTCGTTTTGATTATACTTCACTGGTGACCCAATAGTTCCAAACATCACTAAAATAGATAAAAAGACCATCCCAAAAGCGGCTAGGATTTTAGAATGTTTACTATTAATTTTTCCCACAATTACCACCTCCTTCTATTATTATATAATATTACTATAAATAAAATTAGAGTTCAACATTATCATATGAAAAAAAGATACTTTTTTACTATTTTTTGTTGGTTAAAAGATTGTTAACTCCTACGGGTATAAAGCTGATGTAAGAGTAGAAAAAATAAGAGGGAGATTAACCATTGAGTTGATCTGTTTATATAAAAAAACGTTATATTGACAGGGCTACAGTTGGAGAGGAACTTAATGATGCTTGAAGCATAATCCACATGAGAAAACGCCCTTTTAAGAGCGTTTTCAATGTTTATTTTAAAATCAATTCACGAATTCTTTCTTCAATAGGTGTTAACGGCCGGCCTAGTAATGTTTCGAAATCTTGGCTTTCGATGGCTAAAGCACCATCGCGTATGCCGCTTTGAATGGCTTTGACAAATGGCACTGCTTCTTTTGGTACACCATTTGAAGCTAAAAAGTCTCCAAATGTGTCTACATCTATTTTTTCTACTTTGATTTCTTTTCCACTCACCTTACTAACAATTTGTGCAAGTTCACTATGCGTCCGAAGCGGTCCTGACAGTTCATATATCTCCTGATCATGTACGGCAAGTGTTAACGCATTTGCTGCCGCTTCTGCGTAGTCATTTCTTGTTGCCCAGCCAACCTTTCCTTCGCCAATAGGGCTTAAAAATGGTGCGCCGCTGACTGACGCCAGAATCGTATCTTTTTCGTTTTCAACATACCAGTTGTTTCTTAAAAATACATGAGGAATGCCAGAGGCCACAATGGCTTCTTCTGTTTTAGCATGGTCATTTGCAAGGATAAGCTGACTCTCTCTTGCATTGACAACACTTGTATAAGCAATAAATGCCACATTTGCTGCTTTTGCCGCTTCGATTGCCGCTTTATGCTGCTCGACGCGGTCACCATCCGCTGTTGAAATGATCAACAGACGATCAATGCCCTTAAATGCTGATGTCAGAGTGTCTGGCTGAGTAAAATCTCCACGGCGTACATCCACCCCAGCATCCTTCAAATGTGCTGCTTTTTGCGGATTTCGAACACTGACTGCAATTTGTTCAGCCGGTACTTTTGTGAGCAAATGCTTGACGACGAGCGTCCCAAGTTGTCCTGTTGCACCTGTTACTAATAATTTCATTTGTTTGACCTCCTCATTTTTCGTTCAACGGTGATGTGCATACGTTATAATCAAAATGGTTACAACAAAGGTGTAAAAAAAGCTCCAAAGTACGAGCTTTTTTATTCCGCCTCTGTTAATAATTGCTGAATTGTCACTTGCTTTAGGTGATTCTCAAGTGCAGCTTGTGCTTCTTTTAGTTCATGCCGCAGTCTCGTATCCATCGCTTGACCAATCGGGCATGCGATGACGGGCTGATGAAAGTTAAATAATTCTTCATCCTCGCTTACATCCACAGCACGGTACACATCTAAGAGCGTGATGTCCTCAGCCGGTCTTTTTAAATAAGCACCGCCTACTCCGCGGCGAATTTCAATAAGACCCGCCCGTTTGAGCATTGCCATCATTTTTCGAACAATGGCTGGATTTGAATTCACGCTCTCTGCAATAAAATCACCTGTACACTCTTTTGGAACACCTGCAATAAATGACACAATATGAACAGCAATCGGATACCTGCTGCTAATTTGTTTCACAATCTTTCACCACCGTTGTAATCAATATAGTTACAATGAGTGATTTTGTCAATCAATAAACGGATGTTTCTTTCGATCCCAGTTCTCATATGTCATGATATCGTAGTTGTCTGCTGTATCAAGTTCAAGCGGCGCAATGCATTCAAGCAGATTCTCATCTGGGTCAAGAAAATAGATCGCTGCATGAAATTGCGGCGGATTATCGAGAACTAAAGGCTGCTTTTCTTCTGAAAAACCAAACATTGGGTGAATGCTGATGTCTCTTTCAATCAGCCAAGTCTTAATCTGTTCGATACTGGACGTTGTAATTTGAAAGGCAACGTGCCGAGTCGAGGGATGGTATGGAAAATTGTTTATATCTACTTTCCACAGGCCAAGCCAGCTTTTTCCTTTCTCAATCCATAAAAAAGCAACTCGTTCATTTTCATGAGCAAGTGTCAATTCCAATTTTTCATAAAACGCAATCGATGCCTTCAAATCACTCACAGGTAAATGTGCTTCATACAAACCTTTCATCATCATCAAAATCACTCCTTTTCTACCTTCTATTCTGCGGGAATTGATGAGATTCTGCCTCAGCAAAACGATGTATTTTATCCCCAACATTGGATTGAGAGAACTTGAATGTTTGATCCATTACAGATGGGGGAAGGTGTTCAAATAAAAGAAAGGAGCGTTTCTTATGCCTTGGACAATGAACGATTATCCAGCTTCATTTCAATCATTAGACAACGTCATTCGAAAAAAAGCGCTTGAGATTGCTAATAAAATGATTCAGGAAGGCTATGAGGAAAATAGAGCCATTCCAATTGCAATCAGTCAAGCGAAAGAGTGGAAAAAGAACGCAACGGAGAAAGAGGTAGAAAATTTCTCCTCTCATGGTTCTGTCAAACCTTCTGAGAACAGCAGCTCCGCAAGACCAGAGCTCATGGATCAGGCGCAGCATGTTGTGAAACACGAGGAAGGCTGGGCGGTTCAAACAGAGAAAGCGAAACGAGCAAGTGAGGTCAAAGAAACAAAACAAGAAGCAATTGACCGGGCAAAGGAGATTTCAGCTAATAAAGGAACTTCCGTTGTCATTCACCGAAAAGATGGGACGATCCAGGATGTGTTAAAGCCGCAATAAGACCGCTAGTCAGCGGTCTTTTTTATGCATTCCTTTCTTTTTTCGCTGGTGTTTTTCTTTTCTTAGGTGCTGCTTTTTTCGCTTTGGCTGGTTTTGATCGGTCGATCGAAGCCTGTAGTGCGGCCATTAAATCAGTCACATTGGATGCAGGATCTTTTTTGCCTGTCGTTTCTGGTTGAACGGTATGTTCTCCAGATATTTTATCGCCAATTAAATTCATCAGCTGTTCTCTGTATTCATCTTGATATGCCGCTGGATCGAATGTCGTGGTCAGCTGCTCGATTAAAAGGAGCGCTGTATCTAACTCTTTCTTTACAATGTTCTCCTCTTGGGGGATATTCGGTACATCTGATACTTGTCTAATTTCGTCAGGGAAATGAATGGTTTCCATCAGCAAAATATGTTCATAGCACCTAACGATCGCTAATTGCTCCTTTGAGCGGATCATAATTTTTGCGACACCAATTTTTCCCGATTCCTCTAAAGCTTTTCTTAATAATGAATAAGCCTTTGCTCCGCCAGTATCCGGTGATAAGAAGTAACTTCTTTCATAATAGATGGGATCAATCTCTTCAATCTTCACAAAATCAATGATTTCAACGGCTTTTTCTTCATTTTCTTTTCGCAGTTTTTCCAGCTCTTCATCGTCCAATTCAATAAATTTATTTTTCGCATATTCATACGCCTTGACGATTTGTTCCGGCGCTACCTCTTCACCGCAATTGGCACATACTTTCTTGTAGTTAATGGGCGTGTGACACTCTTTATGCAGCTGTCTTAATTTAATGTCTTTGTTCTCTGTAGCGGTAAACAGCTTGACTGGAATATTGACCAATCCGAAACTAATGCCGCCTTTCCATACTGTATGCATCGCGCTTCCTCCGTTCTTTTCTCCTTACTATGTAATGTTTTCATCAGACTTATGTATGTGATTGAAAATTTCATCCCACTCTAAGAACACATGATATAAGGAAGTGACATGCACAATGAAACCTATGCGATTAACACCTGCACATGATATACCTGCCGGTGCAGACTGGGTGTATGAATTAAAATATGATGGATTTCGGGCTATTCTTGTATGGGAAGAAGACGAGATTCGTTTAGAAAGCAGGACCGGAAAACAGCTGAATAAGCAATTTCCTGAAGTGATGGATCAGTGCGAACAATTAAGAGACCAATTTGCTCCTTTTTTACCGCTGACACTTGACGGAGAATTGGTCTTTTTACTAAGTGAACAGCAAAGTGAGTTTGCGAAGGTTCAGCAAAGAGGCAGGCTGAAAAACAAAGAAGCCATCCAAAGACAGGCTGAACGATTTCCATGTCATTTTATTGCATTCGATCTATTAAGCTGCAAAGGGAAACCTATCGTTGATTCACCGTTGATGGAAAGAAAAAATCAGCTGCAGCAATTATTCCAAGAAGCAAAGCTCCCCTCATCAGTTCGACTTGAGCACCCTTCCCTTTTGCAGGTCATTCATACAGATCCAGACTCTGAATACATGAAAAACGTGATGACGATGTATTTAGCAGAAGGACTAGTAGCGAAAAAAAAGATGAGTAAATGGCATGACAATACTCGTTCAAAAGAATGGCTGAAAATGAAAAACTGGCGGTATGTCTCTGTCATTGTCACCCGTTTTGACAAAGAAAATGGCTATTTCCAAGGTTCCATTTATCAAGATGCGGCTCTCATCGAGGTTGTACAATTCAAGCATGGATTTTCTAAAGAAGAAGAACAAACGCTGCGTACGCTATTTCAGACAAAAGGCCAGTTAACAGGAGGATCATTATACGAAATCCCTCCTTCTATCGTTGCCAGCATTGCTTGTATATCCTTTGATGGATCGGCGTTAAGAGAGCCGCGTTTTTCTTCCTTTTTACTAGATGCTGATCCAGCAGCATGTACATTTCAGCAAATGCTCAAACAGCTGTATCCACTCCCTGCTGCTATAGAAGTCACTCACCCTGAGAAACCGATTGTCCCGGCTCTTCAACTAAACAAGGCAGATTACTTACTTTATTTAAGACAAGCGGCTCCCTACCTTTTGCCCTTTTTACGTGAAAGGCGTCTTACTTTAATTCGGTATCCACACGGCACTGGAGATGAATTCTTTTATCAAAAGTCGACACCTGATTATGCGCCGGATTTTGTTTTGACAGATGAAGTTGATGATATTTCTTATACGGTCTGTAATGATCCTCGTACGCTTCTTTGGCTTGGCAACCAGCTGGCAATGGAATTTCATATCCCTTTTGAAACAAGAGATACGAATCGGCCGACAGAAATCGTCTTTGATCTGGACCCGCCATCTGTAAATGAGTTTCATCTAGCCATAGAAGCGGCTAAACGCATAAAAGCGCTTTTAGACGGGCTTTTCCTCACAGCCTTTATTAAAACAAGCGGAGGTAAAGGGCTTCAAGTCTATATTCCTTTAAAGAAAAACGCCTTCACATACGAAGAAACAAGACAATTCACCGCGTTTATATGCCAATTTTTATGTGAGCAAGCACCGGATCTTTTTACTCTGGAACGTCTTAAGAAAAACCGCGGCAATCGCTTGTATTTAGACTACATTCAGCATGATGCTGGGAAAACAATCATCGCTCCATATTCCCCAAGAGGAAATGAGCTTGGACTTGTTGCGACACCGCTTGAATGGGACGAACTCTATCATGATGAGCTTCATCCTTCTCTTTTTACGATGCCGGCTGTTATAGAGCGTTTAAAGGAAAAGGGCGATCCGTTCCGCCGCATGAGGCACCTTGTGAATGATGATACTTTTAGACAAGTCTTACATCAGCTTGCACACATGTGACCATCTCATCAGATGGACATTCGCGGTCATAAAGCGTTACACTTATTCATTAGAGAGGAAGAAAGGAATGACTATTTTGACCGCACATTCATTTCGAAATACAGCTTTGGTTTTCTTATGTCTTTCCGCAGGAATTGTGGATGTGATTGGCTATTTAAGCCTAGGGCATGTGTTTACAGCCAATATGACAGGTAATATTGTGCTGCTTGGCATTGCAGCAGGAAGCTCCTTGCAGCTAACAGCTCTTCATTCCATCACTGCTCTAAGTGGATTCGTTTTAGGGGTTTTACTGGCAGTTGTAATAGGCGGGAAGCACGAGAAAACGTTTTGGCCAAAAGCCGTAACACGCATTTTTATCATCGAATTGATGATTTTGCTTCTATTTGCTCTCATGACCATTTTCCCTTATACACAAGGTGCTTACTTTATGCTGATCATCCTTTTAAGTATGGCTATGGGCATGCAAACGGCGGCCGCTCGTAAATTGAATGTTGCTGGCATTTCCACAACCGTTCTCACGAGTACACTTGCTAACCTATTTGAAGATGCAGCCCAGCGCATATCATACCGGGAAAAAAGAAAGGCCCCTATCCAGCTTGTAAGCTTGATGCGAATAGGCTCGATTGTCTTCTACTGCCTAGGAGCGGCTTTAGCTGCATATACAGATCGTTACGATCCGTTTATCATCATTTGGCTGCCTATCTTCATCCTAGGCGTCATTGTGATCACTGCTGGATTGAAGCACTTTCACCAATTGAAATAGCCTATCTTTAGATGGCTATTTCAATTATTGTAATCTTACACTAACTAATAACTCCTGACATAAAAACCAGGAGGACGTCCCATGATGAACGTGGAACCATACGGATATCCAGAAAATGTCCCGAATCCCCCATACCCAGGGAAACCGCCTAAGCCAGAGAACACACCAGGGCTCAAATAATACCCGCCGAAGCCGATATGGGAGCCAACCGGCCCAATATGTGCTCCTCCTCCTGTAAATCCGCCTCCATGAAAACCACCATAAACCCGTGGATACATACAATCACCTGCCTTCGAATCAGACCTTATCTCATCATATGCATGACAAATGGGGCGGTGCCCCTGCTTTTTCTTTTTCTATGTACATTAGACTAATTTGATAAAATTTGAATGAAAAGTCCTGCAAAAAATTAAATTAAGCAAAGAAAAGTGACCTTTTTAACTTGTTGCTCTGCCCTATGTTTATTTAGAATAATGGAGCAGGTAATAAATTTGCACACCCCCTTTGTTGCGAATTCTTCTTATTAAACGTTCTTGCAGCGTTTAATAAGAAGAGCCTATTAAAACACAAAAAACCCTTGCTGACGATATCAACAAGGGCGAGAGATAAATGGTATTAACCACCAATGATTTTTTCTGCAACTTCGAATGAACCTGCAACGTTTTGCGTCAGAACAGTCGCAGCGACCGCTAAACCAACAACGAATAATACTTTTAATCCTGTTTTCATCTTAAATCAACCCCATTCTTTTCATATGTAAATCCGCTTCTAAACTTTTGTTCAAGTAAAAAACAGACTGCTCATAAAGTGCTTGCTTTTCACAATATTTTGCTGCAAATTGTGATAGCTCTTTTACTTCATGATATTCATTCTTCTCTTCTAACTTTCTTAATTTCTCATCAATTTGCTTAAATCTTTGCGGTGCATGCGTTAAGTAAAGATCATGTACGATGCCTATTTTTAGCTGAAACACTTCATGAGAAGCATCTTTCATTCTGGCATATGCAGCCTCTATATATTGGCTTGCACGCTGCTTTTCACCAATCACACAGAGTTCCCGGCTGATCAGATACGTAGAATGGAAAAAGAAATCTGAATCATAATACTCTTGATGGGACAGTGCTTTTTCAAGATGACGTATCGATTCCTTCGGTTTGTTCCAAAATGAATATAAAATGGCCACATTGTGATGATGCTGAGCCAGCATAAAATCATCCTGCTCGCTTGTCAAAACCTCTTCTGCCAAACGATAATTCTCAAGCGCCTCTTCATACCGGCCGATCTCTGTTAGATTCGCTGCTATGAGGGAGTATGAAAGGGCCGTTCTTCTTTCATACTGCTTGTGCCGCTTATAGACGTGCAGCGCTCTGCGGATATAGGTTAATGAGAGCATGATATGACTGAGCCGGTAATAAAGCCATGCCACTTTAAAATCGAAATCAGCACGTTCGATCTCACTTGGAATTTTATCTAAGAGCTTTTCAGCACTTTGATACATTTGCAATGCAACCTCATAATTACCTTGATGCTGCTCATACACACCCTCATAAAAATCAAAATAATAGGCAAGACGGTTAGACAGGTCATCTTCTTTTTTTCCATAATGACCCTCTATGCTTTTCGTTGAAACATTGCCCTTTTGCCCTCTTAAATTGTACATAAGAATGTGATGCCTCTTCTCAAGAAGAGAATAGTAAATGAGAATATCCGCATCGTCAATTTCCTCTACCGCTTGTTTCGCTTTGGCAAATAACCGTTCTGCCTCATCTGCATGATCTTTTTTGATTTCCATGTTCCAGTCATTTAATAGTGATGCCAATTCCGCAACAGGAACTTTGCTCATTCTACACCCCCAATCACCTTCAGCTGCAACACATGATTTCACTAAATATGGAACTTCTATTAGCAATTGCTAATTAGTCCATTTGACATCATTTTAATATGAATCACTTGAATCTTCAATAACCGTTTCCATTGAAAGTGCGTTTCTTTCTCCTAGTCAATGATATTTGCGAAAAAATTCCGCCTTTTTTTAAAATAAACATCTTGAGATGAAATGAAAAAAGCCCAATGTCAAGGCTTTCTAATCTGATGATGGTCCATAGCAGCTTTTCATTTATCCAGTTTCTTTATATAATATGATCAATCACTTACACGCCTCAGTAGCTCTAGAAGGGAAGAGCGCCGTAAAACAAATTGTAGCTGGCGGGTCGCAAGGCAAGGGTTTCAGAAGCACCGAAAAGCACATGAGCTGAGACAGGTGAAATTCCTGTCGGTGAAATTCCGTAGGGAAGCGTGTTGCCCCTAGCCTATGCTTACGAAAGGAGTGCGGGTTCGAATCCCGTCTGAGGCTTATGAGGTAGATGGATTGGGAGGATAAAATATTATGCATGTGTTTGAAGAATATATCAGCAAAATCGGTAACCCCGAGCTGAAGCAGCGCACTCAAGCCATCTTACAATGGGTAGAAGACACATTCCCTCAATTAGAGCCAAGAATTGCTTGGAATCAGCCCATGTTCACAGATCACGGCACATTTATTATTGGGTTTAGCGTGGCAAAACATCACATTTCTGTCGCACCAGAAGCAAAAGGAATTGATCAATTTTCAGCTGACATTGTACAAGCTGGGTACGATCATGGGAAAAATCTGTTTCGCATGAAAGAAAGCTTGCCAGTTGATTATCCTCTCCTAAAAAAAATCATCGAATTTAATATCGAAGACAAAGCGGATTGTTCAACGTTTTGGCGAAAATAAACAGTACCCCGATCTCAGCTTTACAGATCGGGGTATTTTGCTGCAACAATATTATTTTGTTCTCTTCCCCACCAATTTTTGTTCAAGCCATTCATAACATGACAAGAGGGCATCAACGCTCTTTTGGCATATCGGCAAATATACAACGGCGACGGCTGTTAAACACGCTATAACAGCTCCTGCTAAGACATCAAATGGATAATGAACACCTACCCAAATCCTTGAAAAACCAACAGCACAGGCAATGATTAGCCAATACATATGGCGTTTGTGAAACAGCCAAAAGATCACGCAAATCGAAAAAATAAAGATGGTATGATCACTCGGAAACGAGTTATTCACTTCCTTTTGAATCAAAAGATTGACGCGGCTCATTTCTGCAAAGGGCTGCTGATTAAAATAAAACCCCCCAGCGATTTTCCCAAGTAACTCGGCGAGTACGAAGGTCAGTCCGGCAGAAACAACCATCGCCCTATTGTACCTGCTGCGATTTTGAAACCATACGAACAGACACACGAGCGCTGCCAGCAGCACTGTATATTCAGCTAGTCCAATAAATATTGGATTCAAGTAACCATGATCGATACTGAGTTCATTCACCCACCTAAATAAATCTTCATTAAGTCCCCGCATCTCATTTCATCCCTTTTTACTTGATTTACGATAAGGATAATTGTAATGAGATGTCTGCCTCCATCGATCGAACGAACAAACCATGGAATCATATGACATGTTTGTCACTTTGCTGTCACCTGAACTCATGTACTAACTAAAAACTCATCAAAAGCTATTAAATCACAGGAACAAAACTGTTATAATAGAACATAAGTTTGCATTTTATCAAAAAGGGGTTACTGCATATGATCAAAACGGTAGACGGCAATATATTAGAGGCAAGCGAAGACATCATTTGTCACCAGGTGAACTGTAAAGGAGTCATGGGAGCTGGATTAGCGAAACAGATCAAAAGCAAATATCCGAATGTGTACAAAGATTATAAACAGTTATGTACAGAACAAGGAGATGACTTGTTAAGCTCCGTTCAACTCATCACAACAAAAGACGGAAAAACAATGGCCAACTTATTTGCCCAAGCTGGATACGGAAGAACAAGACAGCAAACAGACTACGATGCCTTACGCAACTGCTTTCAACACCTAAAGGATACAGTGACACAATCACCTGAAGAGAAAAACCCAACGTCCATCGCCATTCCATACGGGATCGGCTGCGGATTAGCAGGCGGCGATTGGACGATTGTGGAAGAGATGATTGAAGAGGTGCTGGGTGATTGTGAAGTGACGGTTTATCAGTTTAGATAATGGAAATGAGATTTTATGAAACATATATGAGAAATACCCTCCTTAAATTGGAGGGTATTGTGCGTTAGTTATCGTCTTTATTTTTTATATAATTTAATACGGCTTCTTTATCTTCCTCATCTTCAGGGAGATATCCCAAATTTTCATATTCCCAAATAGCCATTCGTTGATAGGTATTGTAATGAGAGTTCAATACATCATCATAATTAAAATCAATGGTAAATCGATTCCTATTCTTGATTTTCAGCGTTAAATTTGTCCAAGTTTTTTGCTCATTAATTTTAAATTCATCTCTGAGTTTCTTAAAAGAATCCTGTAAATTAATTAATAAGTCATCATATATATTTTCACTGACCTCAAATATATCAGGAATATCATGAGAATAAATATATTCTTGTTGTTTGTTTGTATTAAAGAAAAAATAAACTTCACGAGAGTCATCCAGAATTTCCGCATATAGCAAAACATTCTCCCAATCAACAGGTATTATTTCATTTATTGTATTCAAAATTTCTTGATAAACTTCATTCGATGGTTCCATTTCCATTGAATTAACCTCCTGGCTTATTTTCAATCGATACCTTTTTAACTCTCCTAGCTCCAATTTTATACTTAATTTTAAATAAAGTTGGTCGCATAGAATCTCCTTCATATCTAATGCTTTCTATGGAAACTGATACTGTCTGAGGTGGATCTTTCCTCAAGGCTGCCAACCATTCCTGCTCCAACTGATACCATTTCCCACCACTACGATTAATCTGTGAACTCATCGGAACAAGGTTATCAATATCCCCGGAACCTTTAAAAATAGACGCTATCAAATGACCTCCATCATCATCCATTAATCGATCCGGCTTCCCTGAATTGGATTGGGCATATTGGTTTCTTTTAACCTCTCCGTATTTTAAATCACTTGCTTCGACTTTGACAATACGTCCGTAGTGGTCGGTTGTGTAGGTGTAGCCTTGCTTTGTTGAATAAACAACATTTGGTTTTAACACTTTTTTACGTTTCCATCTCACATAGTGATCTCCGTAACTGACAACGGTTGGTGGTGATTTTGGTGCTGGTAAGCGTCTGCCTGTCTTAGAGATGCCGTATCCTGAATTGTTGTCTAGACGCTTCGCCATAGAGAGGAGTTTATTTTTGAGATTTTCTCCGTCAAACACGTTATACGGCAGCTTCGGGCCGCCAGCCATTTGAAATTTTGGTGAGTATGGCAATAGATTCGGAATAGAAACTCTGTCTAATGATTTTGCTCCTTGCTCAAGGCCTTTCTTCACCGTCGTTTTGGCTGCTGTTGTTCCCGTTTTTGTTATGGCACCTGCCCCTTTAGAACCAAAGACGATTTCTGCTAGAGAACCGGTCGCATAGGCAAACCAGTGTGATCGAGAATATGCATCACCATCGATAACTTCTTTTTGGAATGAGTCTGAAATCGACTTTCCAATCGCTTTCGACGTTTCAATTGGATGAGAAACAGCCGTTACGACCGATTCAACGGCACCTCCAGGATCTGTCACAAGATCGTAGATGCCAACTACTGTATCTTTGGCCACATCATACAGACCAACTGCTGCTCCTTTTACAACATCAACGAACCCCTCTGATGCTTCTTCCTGCGCTTTGATCTGGAGAAGCTGGCTGTAATACATTTTTTGATCGTAAGAAAGATTTTCATATCCAATTTCGTCTACAATCTCAAAGTATTTCTCTTCTGATATACACGAAGGATCGTTGAGTTTTTCTTTCAATTCTTTGATTCTTCGTTTCTCTTTTTCTTCTTTTTTCACCTTTAAATATGCTTTCACCTGTGCATCGATTTTATCATGATTCTTGTACACATCTGTCTCATGAAATGCTTTTGCATCGTAATACATGGGCTGCGCATTTTTCCCTTTTCCTGTAGCAGCCATCATTTTTGCATAAAAAGTTGAGAGGTGTTTTTCAATCGCTTCTGATTTTGCGTATTCTGTTTTTAGCTCATGGTCTATTTTATGTAAAGCATCAATTGCCTCTTTTCTTTTTTTGTTCGCATCATCTAAATGTTCATTGACCTCTTTACTTGAAAATACATTCAGTTCTATGAGATCACTGATGTCATCAAAAATAGTGGATAGGGCTTCTTTTTGTTCCTTGACCATATCTTTATTATTCTGAATCCCTTGTTTCAGTTGAGCGTCTAAGAAATGCTCATCAATAAATGTACTCCCGCCTAACGATTCATCATCAAGCTTTCCTTTTACCCCATCTAAAAACGCTTTTTGCATATCGATAAAGTCAAGATAAGTGTCTGTGTAAAGCGCAAGATCCTCATAAAAGGCTTTGATATTGTCTGCACCTTTTCCAGTAAATTCATTACCTAATCCCGACACACTTTTTAATGCTTTTTTCACATGCTGCATTTCGTCTCGAAGCTCCTGATAGACTTTTGACCTTTGTTCGACAGCTGACAGTAAAGATGGAGCATCTAATATTTTCATATAAAAAAGACTCCTTTTATGGCGTATTCTTTTACTAGAATACCATAAGGAGTCTTACACTTTAATCCACTTTATCGTTTTTTAACCAATTATCCTCCAGAGCTCCTTCTTGATGCGACGGTTTGGACATCATCATGTTGAGGTTGAATGAAACCACTTTTTATTTTATAAAAAGAGTGCTCTGAGTTTCTTTAAACTGTTTTTCGTTTAGATAGAACCTTGTC
The DNA here is from genome assembly GCF_038593315.1 of Bacillus sp. FSL P2-0069. NCBI lineage: Bacteria > Bacillati > Bacillota > Bacilli > Caryophanales > Bacillaceae > Bacillus > Bacillus sp. FSL P2-0069. Next base: position 1,676,409 of record NZ_CP151984.1, on the reverse strand, counting down.
AAGAACTGTGACTCCGACAGCAATAGCAAGAGTAAAAGCCCCAATCCAAGGAAGATAATTCAACAAACCATTTTTGACAGCAATACCGCCGATACCAGCTCCACCTGCCATTCCAAGTTGTCCCAAAGCACTGTGCAAACTAAGCACAATGCTTGCCGCAGCAGGGGCAAGGCTTATTAACTGAAATTGTATTGGCGAGCCGGAAGACCAAGCTGCAAGCGCCCAGAAAATAAGTAATACATAGAAAAGAAAAGCAAACTGACCGATAAACGGGAAGAGCAATAGTGCAATAGCATGGAGTAACATTCCTCCAGTTAATGTACGAAATGCCCCCCACTTATCTGTACTAAAGCCTCCTAATTGAGCTCCAATAGCACTAGCAATCCCAAAAATAAAGAGTGCTGTCGTTACCCCATGATTGCTCATGCCGAATATATCTAGGAAATATGGTGAAATATACGTAAATACAACGGAATATGCACCTAACCATAGAAAAGTTATAAGCAAGTATGCTGCGATACGTGGTCTCATAAAAAATTTAAACTGCTCACGTAAAGGTACGGGTTTTTCAGCAACTGTTTTTGGTATAGCAAACAAAGTTAAGACAGAGAAAAGTAATCCTACTGCCCCAATTCCAATGAATATGACATTCCAATCATAATGTGAAGCCACAACTCTTCCTATAGGTACACCTGCAACCAAAGCAGAACTTTGTCCCATAATAACTGTAGCAATCGCACCTCCTTGCTTTCCTGGAGCTGCTAAAACTGCAGCAAGGGTTAGAACTGTGACTTGCATAACACCAGCACTAAGGGCAGAGATTATTCTAGCTGACATTAGCATTTCATACCCTGTTATTATCGCAATAAGAATATTAATGACAGAGAAAACGGTTAAAGCATAGACAAGAAGTTTTTTTCGGTCCATTCGAGCAAACATAGCAATTAGAAAGGGTGTCCCTGCACCAAAAGCTACTGAAAACACAGTGATTAACTGTCCTGCAGATGAAACTGAAATGTGATTAGCCTCAGCAATTTTGTCTAAGATTCCCGCAATAACATATTCTGATGTACCATTAAGAAAACTAATGGCAGCTAATAAATAAATTTTCCACATATTTGACAAAATAATTCACACCTATTTGTTTTATATTTCGATATTTCTAGAAATACAGATTTATTTTCATAAATTAACCGAGCGCTTGAAAAATTAACTGTAAAGAGCTTAAAGTGTTACGCTTCTTATACTTTTGGAGAACTTGCTTTGACAGCCGTTGTTATACTGGCTTTTACAATGTAGACAGGAACAAGTTCCAATTCAGTTACAGGTTCTGAAAAAGCAGTGGTAGTTGAAAATGTAACTCTCAAACAAGATAAGTAAAAGCTATGGGCGCCTTCCTCGGTAGAGAAAAGCCACTTTTTTGCAGATTTTTACTTGTTCTTAAGATACAGTCCATCCTCAAAAGCATCCCCTGCTTTTTCTCCTATTTTATGGTAATTCCTACTTCCCCTATCAAATACAAGTGGGCTGAATTTATCCAGATTGATTTTACCTTTCTCATCTAGTATATCCTCCTCAACACTGATGTTCACGATTTCAGCAATCATGCGCCATTCTTTTTCATTATAACTTTTCACTTTACACTCTAACGCAAATGGAAGTTCCTCAATCAGTGGTGCATCAACAAAGTCCGCCTTAACTGCATGAAATCCAGCTCTTGCAAATTTATCTGGAACCTCATTTCCAGTTTCATTTCCAAGATAATCACATGCCTCAAGAAAAGACGCATCTGACATGCTTACGGTAAATGCACCATGCAGCATAATATTCTTTAACGTCTTTCGTTCTGAACTAATGCAGATTGAAATTTCATTTTCATTACTAATACCGCCCCATGTAGAAGCCATGGCATTCGGAATTCCATTTTCGTCATACGCTGCAATAATAAAAACTGGTTGTGGTAACACGTAAGATTTTGCTCCAATATTTTTTCTCATTATCTTTCTCCTTTTGGTTTTATTTCGGTATTTCTAGAAATTTAGATTTAATTTCATAAATTAACCGAACGTTTGAAAAATTAGCTGTAAAGAGCTGATTTTTGCATGTAGAAAAAGTGATCTTTACAGTTTCTTTAAAAATGTTTTATAAAGGTGACACCCTTGAATTTAACGCACTTATGATAAAGATAGATGGTTCGCTTTAGCTTTTTTATATAAAGTACTAGTAATGGATCTACTCAAAATTTAGATGAGGATACCTATCGAGTAATTTAGCCATAATCCGGACAAGAAAAATCATACCTCTTATTTCTATATTTCCTTAAGTATAGAAATAAGAAAAATTACTCCATCACATATGGAGCATACTTTCCAATCAACTCACGGTCTAGGCTGTAGTATATATATGTGCCTTCTTTATAAGTACTCATTAGCCCGCAATCAGTTAATTGTTTTAAGTGATGGGATAAAGTTGATCCAGCAATTGATTCAAGTTTTATTCCTATATCTGAACAACATAAATTTGCTTCATTAGCAAGCAAACGAGCAATTTTTAATCGGGTTGGTTCACCGAGTGCTTTATATATTTTTGTCGCCTGCTGTAACTTCGAGTTATTCTCCATCATTATCACCCCCTTTCCTGAATAAATACTTCAAATGAGTACTAGCTAACCTTACAGTTATAAGAATAGATTTATTTCACAGATAACCCCTCTTCATTAGCATGAGCTGACTTAGTGATTTTCCATCCCAATAACATAACAATGAAACCTAAAAGTATAAGAAGATATAATGTTGGAACGAAACTGCCTAGAAAATCATGGAGAAAACCGATGATAAACGGGCCCGTTGCACCAATCATGTATCCAATTGCTTGAGTCATTGCTGACCAAGTACTTGCTTCCATAGGGGACGATGCCTTATCTATCGGTAATAATAAAGTGAGTGAGACAAGACCGCCACTGCCAATCCCTAGACATATACTTGAAACAATAGGTGTCACGTTTGTAAAACATAAAAGAGATAATCCAGTCATTACACTAAGGGTAAAGACTAAAATCCAAAGTCTTCTACTTGGCAGCTTCTTCAAGAGACTAGGCAATAAAAGAGTAGCTGGCAATTGTGCAATCATAGCTATTGTACCTACAAGACCACCAAATGCTGACGTCCATCCTTTTTCCTCTACGATGGCTGGTAGCCAAGCTGCAAAACAATAAAACATAAGAGTGACAAGCCCTACAAAAGAGGTTAATAACCACGCCTTTTTATTTTTTAATGGCAAGGAGGCACTTCTCTTTTGTGATGCTGTATGTGTATGAGAATGTTTAATGACCATAAGCCAAAGTGGAACAGCCATTAGAGCAAGAATACTCCAGAACGCTAATCCGTTTTTCCATGAATTATTGAGCCAGTGTTGAAGTGGTGTCGTCAGCCCAATAGAAATGGATGCTCCAACTACCATTGAAGTAGAATATACGCCTATCATGGAGGCTGCCTTCTCCGGAAAGTAACTTTTGATGAAACCAGAGAGCAAAGGACTTACAATCCCAATTCCCGCACCAATGAATAAAGCCGTTATCAATAGATAGATAGACGAATTTGTAAAGACACGCGAAAGCGTTACAATACCTATAAAAGCGATAAAAAATGTGATGGTTTTCTCTGATTGATAGCGATTTGCTAAACGACCAGCGAATAACGAGCAAAAGCCAAAACATAATAAAGGAATAGATGTAAGTAGACTAGCTGAAGCAGAACTCATGCCTAATTCATTTGATATTCCGTGCAAAACTGGACTAACTGAAGTTATACCAGGCCTAAGATTAAATGCAGCTAATATAAGTGCAAATAGAAATAATATATGACGACTGATCAAATTTGTTACCTCCGATACTTTTCTTGATGTGTAATCCTATTTAATGGTACATGAAGCCACAACATAAATAAAATGCATATTAATCATGCAACACATAAACAAATTGATATGACATTTTTAGTATAAAAGCAAAAAGCTGAAGCCTCCACCGCTGGGAGTCATCAGCTTTTTTGCTTTAATTAGGGCAAAGGATCTATCCTATCTTATAAATCTGGCATCGATAAGATTTTAATGGTTCGGAACCTGATATGGGGTCAATCTCATCGGTACCTATTAATTGATTGACATTTGCACCTTCTACTGAAAATGGATCAAATCCAGCTAATTCAAGTTCATCACACTCATCCCACCAGCCCGCTTGAGTATATATTGTCCCCACGGGTATACTTTCTGTCAGTCGAGCGACTGCCTTCATCCTGCCGAAAGGAGAGGCTAAATAAATCCATTCACCTTCATTTAGCCTATACATTTGAGCTGTTTGGGGATGGATTTCAGCAAAAGGATCGGGATGCAGTTTTCTTAGTCTAGCAATATTACGATGCTGGCTATGACAAAAACTTTTTAATTTAAAAGAAGAAAGAACTAACGGAAAATCATTCGATTGATTCTGATATTGCGGAACAGTTAATGGTTTTTCAAATTGAGGCAGTGGAGCATATCCATGCTCTAACAAAAACTCGGAATAAATCTCCAGCTTTCTTGTCGGAGTAGAAAAACCTTTGACTCTTTCATTCATTTTTTCTCTATATTTACAATATTTTATTTTTAAGGGCACAGACAGACCTTCAGGGTGAGATCGAAGTTGGTCTAATGTGACATTCACTGGTTTAAGATAGTCATTAAACGCTTTCTCAATATTTCCATTCCAAAACTCTTCTTGATAACCCATTTCAACCGCTATTTCCATGATTATTTGTAGATCAGGACGAGCTTCCCCAGGAGCCTTTGACATTGCAGGTTTGTATTGAATATGTTGATCCGTTTGTAAATTCCCTTCAAAGCCTGCCAACAAACTTGGGGACTCCCATGCATGTGCAGCTGGTAATACAATGTCTGCAAACTTCGTCATTGGACTATGAAACATGTCAACGTGTACATGAAATTCTAATTTTTTCAAGGCTTCTATCATATTCTTGGTTCCAGGGTTTTGAGTGACCATATTACCCCCAAAACTTAACAAGCCTCTCATATAATACGGAGATTCGTTTAATACAGCATGAACAAAATCATACCCTGAAGCAGATATTTTGGGAGCACCTAAAGGTCTCTGATCTAATCCTAAACGCTTCTGCTCTTGTGAAGTTGGCAGTAAATCTTGACCTTTTATTAAGTTTACTGGTAAAGACGGGAGGATAATATTCCCCCCTTGCTTATCAAAACAACCGGTCAGACTATAAAGGATACATAATGCTCGATTGGTAGATGAACTATTTACATGCTGTTCTAATCCATTCCATGAATAATAGGTTATCGGATTTTCTTGGCTTAATAATTCCCCAAGTTCCGTTAATTTCTCAGCTGGAATACCCGTTATTTTTTCCACATGTTCCATTCTAAATGAAGATACTTGTTTCAATAATTGAGAAAAAACGGTTTCTGAAGAAACGTCCTCATTTTCGTATTCGCCTGAAAGTAAAATATGTTCTGACCATGTCTCAGGATCTGCCCGAGTATCGATTTTAAATGGCTTCTGTTTTTGATCAAGAACTAAAAATTCATATGGCTGATGATGTGCTGGTCGAAGGAATTTTCCTGTTCGCTTATCCACTAAGAAAGGGGCATTGGTCCATTGGAGAAGAAATTGCTCATCATACGAATGGTTCTCAATCAAAAATTGAAGACACCCTAATATTAAAGCGATATCAGTTCCATGATTCGGAGAAATCCATAAATCTGCTGCGGCAGCTGTCGTTGTTCGGCGTGGATCGATGACTACTAGTTTACTGCCTCTTTTTCTAGCTGCCATGAGCCTTTTCCAAGTCTGAAGATTCGTATCTGCTGGATTGTGCCCCCATATCAATATCAAGCTAGCACGTTCAAAGTCGGGTTGAGGCAATCCAACACCATATGTGTATTTTGATCCCTCGTCCCTTGTCCACTGGCAGACATTGGTATGAGAAATATAGTTGGGGGTGCCGTATAGATTCATCAAGCGCTGTAAATATGGCCCCCAGCTAAAACTTCCGCTTGCACCAACTGTTGGAAAAGTGTAAGAAACTGTTTCTGCCCCTGTTTCAGAACGAATCTGTTTTAGTTTACTTGCAATGGTTTGGATGGCTTCTTCCCATGTGATTTTCTCCCATAGTGGATCTTGCCCCTTTGGGTTAGTTCTCTTTAAAGGAAAAACGATGCGATCAGGATGATTGACGATTTGAGGTGCTGCTGCTCCTTTTGGACAGATTCCCCCATTCGGATGATTTTTATCCGGGAGCACCTTTACTAACTGATTATTTTGTGTAACGGATATCACTCCACATTTTGAAACGCATTGCGAACAAAATCCCGCTCTTCTTTTTTCACTAGTACTCATCATCCTTCTCTCCTTTTTAAGATTGAAGTCATTGGTCAAAAACTAGGAATTTTTTCGGGTGAATGGTGAAGCATACATCTCAAATACGGATTTCTGTCATTTTAAGATAAAGAAAATATCTCTTCTAAATGCTGATCCGTCTTTTCAAATACTTTCTCCATGTCAGGCTTGAGCGCCGAATGATTTGAGAGTGTTTTTAATGGTTTCATCCCTATGAATTGCTGTGCTTTGTGCATTGCAACTAGGACCTCGTCTACTTCCTTCCCCTCAAAGAAAGGCTGCTCTATCGGATTATCGAACACCCATTCACCTGCACCCCAAGTAACAGAAAGCATGTAATGACGTCCTTCTAATAAACCTCCTTCACCATAAATATCTGTCCCTCTATAAAAAATTCCGTGCTCATATACAGTATCCATGTACTTCTTAAATGCAGCAGGATAGTGATACCAATAAACTGGTGTTTGAATAATCACAAAATCAGCCCATTTGAATTTTTCCTGTTCTTCTTTTACATCATAGTGATTTGCAACAATTGTGGTTTTAACATGATAAAGTGGGCTTAGCTTGTCTACCATTCTTTCTACTAATGTCTGGTTTAATTGGCCTTTGGCCATCTCATGGTACTCATGTGCGTTAATGATTAAAATATTTTTCACGTTAATCCTCCTATAAAATTCAAACCCAAAATGATAAGGTTATGATGATCATCACCTTAATGAGTATGATTAGCCTCACTTATTGTCTCGGATTATATCTTGAAGTTCTATTTTCTTTTATGGTACATTAAGTTCCAATATAAATGAAATGCATATTAATCATACAGGAGATAACAAAAACGCTATGAATAGATCGCAAATTCAACTAATTGTCCAAATTTCTGAAACAGGAAGTTTTACAAAAGCCGGTGAGGAATTACATATGACACAGCCGGCTGTAAGTCGAGCCGTAGCTACAATTGAATCGCAACTAGGAACAAAGTTAATTGAAAGAGATAAGAAAAATGGCTTATTTTTCACAGATATAGGAGAACGTATATTAGTTATTTTCAGGAAGGTTCTAAGTGAATTACAAAAAGTAGATGAATTAGTTGCAGCTGAACAAGGGTTAGAGATTGGGAAGATACATATAGGAGCTTACCGAACTGCTTGTACTAGATTTATTCCTAAAATCATACGTGCAATGGAGAATCAATATCCAGGCCTAGAAATCAAACTTTCAGAAGGGAGTGTAGATCAAGTTAAAGAGTGGTTACGTTCTAAATACATTGATGTGGGCATTATTATTCCTCCTGATAAAGATTTTGATACCGTACATTTAATGAAAGATCAACTGATTGTACTGATGCATTCAAGCCATCCTTTATATCAGAAAGAAATAATAAGTATTCCCGACTTACAAGGTGAAGATATACTATTGGGGAAAGGGGGTTATGAGGTACAAGTTCATGATTTATTTAAAAAGTATAACGTAACTCCTCACGTTCGGTTTGAAATGGAGTATATAGAGACAGGATTAAGTATGATACAAGAAGGTTTAGGAATAACCATTACAACTAAAAAAAATATTTGGTCACTGCCAGACCAAGTCGTTTTTCGTGAATTAACACCAGATACGTTCAGAGATATCAATATTGCAGTGCTTGATATGAAAGATATATCCAAAGCAACAGATGCCTTTATTCAAACAGCTCTTAGGCTTTTTGCTACCGAAGATGGTTAACTGTCTCTGGATAATTTTTAGTATTGCAGCATACCAGAAAGTTGATGATTCGACTTTTCGATTTTATCAACGAAGTCTGCAATAGATAAAGACCGCTGCTGTGAGGATTTTATATTAACAAGCATAAGCTGATGGCGGAAGCAAATTAATTGATAGTAGATCAGTAAATCCTGGTCTTCTTCTATTTATTCAATCTTTTGTTCTACCTCAGCTTTCAAAATCTCTGCGTCTGGAACACTGAATTGCCGGATCATTTTATACCATTCATTTATTTTCACACCAACATGTGAAAGAACTGTCTCCATGCCTCACTCTCCTTCCACCAAATCTCCTTATGTGACATTTATTATGACTTGCAGAAATTTACAAATCATCGAACAGAAACCGCAAAAAGGCTCCAGTAAAAGAGCTTTTTTGCGGTTATGGATTTAATATGAAGCTTGTTTATAAAAATACATCATTGAAAATTATTTATAATTGTATTCAATGCTTTCTTTAGCACAACCTTATCATGTTTTGACAAGTTTTGAAGCGCTGTTTTGTTCAGCTCAATTGTTGCTGCTTCAACTTTATCTCTAATGACTAAAGATTTTTGAGTAGCATCTACTAAAATATTTCTTCGATTTTTTGGATCTATTGTGCGTTCAATTAAGTCAGCTTTTTGCATTTTATCTAAAATTCCAGAAACTGTTGAGGCTTCTAAATACACAAGTTCTCCAATTTGTTTGGGAGATAGCTGGCCCTCTCTCCACAAACAGTTCAACACACCATATTGAGCGGGTGTCAAATCACATTCCTCTAAAAGCTTACTAAAGTACTTAAACACTTTATTTTGACTAACACTTAGTAAAAAATTTATGCACTCTGATAATTCCATCGTATCTCCCCCACATTGACTTTACCTATAATATCATGGTAGTTTTTTAATTGAAATACTTTTGCACCGGAAATGTTTTGTCATAATATATTTTTAGAGAGGAAGATAAATAATGGATTCATTTAAAGCGATTCTAGTTACAGAAAAAAATGATCAAGTTAGTTACGATCTTCAAAATGTAAGTGTTAATGATTTATCTGAGGGAGAAGTATTAATTAAAGTTGCATATTCTTCAATCAATTATAAAGATATGCTGGCCGTTCAAAAAAATGGAGGTGTTATTCGTAACTATCCAATGATTCCCGGAATTGATCTAAGTGGAACTATCGTTCATACAACAGATAATCGTTTCGTAGAGGGTCAACAAGTTATTGTCACAGGTTTCGCATTGGGCATGAGCCACACTGGAGGTTTTTCAGAATATGCTAGAGTACCTGCGGATTGGATTGTTCCTTTGCCAAATAACTTGACTTTAAAAGAAGCAATGATTTTTGGAACAGCAGGCTTTACTGCTGCTCTTTCGATCATGGCTTTACAGGAAAATGGTATGAATACAAAAAATCAACCTAATATACTCGTTACGGGCTCAACTGGTGGAGTTGGTAGCATCTCTATACAATTATTATCTAAAATTGGGTACAAAAATATCTTTGCTTTAGTGCGTAAAGATAATCAAGTTGACATAGCAAAATCTTTAGGAGCAAATGATGTCATTTTTGCAAACCAGTTAGGAGAGTTAAAAAAACCATTAAACAAGCAAAAATTTGACTTCGTATTAGATACTGTTGGAGGAGATGTAGCTTCTGTATTAATCCCTCAAATTTCTTACGGTGGAAGCATGAGCATGTGCGGAAATGCAGGTGGAATTAAATTAACAACAACTGTGTTACCTTTTATTTTAAGAGGGATCAACCTTCTGGGGATCGATTCTGTAAATGTGCCAATCAATAAACGCAAAGTAATTTGGAACGAGATAGCAAACGAATGGAATATCTCCCAAACGACTCTAGTCAATGAGATTACTCTCGATACGTTACCTGAAAAAATTGAAGCCATTAAAAATGGCCAACATTTAGGAAGAACAATTATTAAATATTAAAATAAAACAAACTTTATTACACAAGACAAAAATTGAATTTATTGATACAGCTACCCCATCCGGTTCAAGATGGGGTACATTTGTTTTAATATCCCGGATAGAAGTATACAGCAACCAGAGTCTTTTACTGATAATTAAAACTCTTGATTTTAGAGCAAAAAATCAAATGATCTATTGAGACCCAAAACCTTTACATCAATACGGCTCATAACATGACGCTAGACTCGTTCTTAATGACGTTTACCTGTATGAGTTGAATTTAGTAACTCTAATTGAAAGATGGATATCCCCTACCGAAATCATTTTTATTCAATGCATATGAACGTATGCTTAAACAAGCAGCCACACCGAAAATGCTCATCTATGCCCTTCGTTATACCCCAAAAAACAAAAACCCCCTGAAGCCAATGGCTCCAAGGGGTTTTTTATTAATACTGAGACATATACTGATCGCGTTCCCATGGGTGTACTTGGGTGCGGAACATATCCCATTCAATTTCTTTTGATTCGATGAAGTGCTCGAATAGGTGATCGCCTAGTGCGTTGATCATGACTTCGTTTGATTTCAGCAGCTCGAGTGCTTCTGCAAGTGTTGCAGGAAGGTCAGAGATGCCGTTTTCAAGACGCTCTTCTTTGTCCATGACATAGATGTTTCTGTCGATTGGTGCTGGTGCTTCTAGTTTGTTTTTGATTCCGTCAAGACCTGCTGCAAGTAATACGCTTAGTGCAAGGTATGGGTTTGCAGATGGGTCTACGCTGCGCACTTCTACGCGTGTACTGATGCCGCGTGATGCTGGGATACGGATCAATGGGCTGCGGTTTTGTGCACTCCAAGCCACATAGCAAGGTGCTTCATAGCCAGGTACAAGACGCTTGTAAGAGTTTACCGTTGGGTTTGTGACCGCTGTAAAGCTTGTTGCGTGCTTGACGATACCTGCGATAAAGTGTCTAGCTGTCTCGCTTAATTGTAAATCTGCTTTTTCATCAAAGAATGCGTTTTTACCATTTTTGAATAATGATAGGTTACAGTGCATACCAGAACCGTTTACACCGAACAATGGTTTTGGCATGAATGTCGCATGAAGACCATGCTTTCTCGCAATGGTTTTGACAACGAGTTTGAATGTTTGAATGTCGTCACAAGAACGGATCGCGCCTGCATATTTGAAATCAATTTCGTGCTGCCCTGGTGCTACTTCGTGGTGAGATGCTTCAATTTCAAAGCCCATTTCTTCAAGCTCAAGTACGATATCACGACGGCAGTTTTCGCCTAGATCTGTTGGCGCAAGGTCAAAGTATCCGCCTTTATCGTTTAATTCAAGCGTTGGCTCGCCTTTTTCATCTAATTTAAATAAGAAGAATTCTGGCTCAGGTCCAAGGTTGAAATCACTAAATCCTAGTTCTTCCATTTCCTTTAAGATACGCTTTAAGTTGTTACGCGGGTCTCCATCAAATGGTGTCCCGTCTGGCTTATAAATGTCACAAATAAAGCGTGCAACTTTACCTTTTTCTGCTGTCCAAGGGAAAATAACAAATGTGTTTAGATCTGGGTATAGATACATATCTGATTCTTCGATACGTACGAATCCTTCAATAGATGAACCGTCAAACATACATTTGTTATCGAGAGCTTTTTCTAACTGGCTCACAGGAATCTCAACATTTTTAATCGTTCCGAGAATGTCTGTAAATTGCAGACGGATGTACTTTACGTTTTCCTCATTTACTAATTTTACGATATCTTCTCTTGTGTACTTTGCCATTTCGTAAAACTCCTCCCCTACAAAAGGTAAAATGTGTATAGCAATGCTTTTGCTAATTGGTTAACGGAAGAACCTTGACATATCCCCCTGCCTAAAGGTCGTTCCTTGTTGGAAACGTCCAGCCTGAATGAGTTCCTTCTTCAGTAGCTTCCTGAGTTCATCATCTGTCAAGTTGTGCTTAGCTGCAGCTTTTTCCTCCGTCTTTGTATCAGACGATGGATTTTCTGCCTCAGCTTTGGCAAAAAGTTTTTTGATTCCTGCCATGTTTACACCTTGTTCGATGAGGTTTTTAATTTCTAGTAATTTATCAACATCATGAAAAGAAAATAATCGGCGGTTTCCATCACTTCTTGCTGGAAATACTAAACCATTTTCCTCATAATAGCGAATTTGTCTTGCAGATAATTCTGTTAGCTGCATGACAATCCCAATTGGGAATAAAGGCATTGAGCGGCGAATGTTATCACTCATCTCAACTGTCTCCTCCTCTTTGCTTAAATTTATTATATGTCATGTTATATTATGTGTCAACAAGATGTTAGGAATATTAACATGGATTTTTTTATTGAGCAGGTACTTCAATAAAACCTTGTTCCAATAAGGCATCGACAGCACTGCAAATCGCATTTTTCACATGGGCATACGTGAGTCCGCCTTGAACATAGGCAGTATAAGGCGGTCTGATCGGACCATCGGCTGATAATTCGATACTAGCTCCTTGTACAAAGGTGCCCGCTGCCATAATGACATCATCCTCGTAGCCTGGCATATAGCTTGCATGTGGTGTGACGTGACTATTAATCGGAGATGCATACTGGATTGCCTGACAGAACGCAATCATTTTTTTAGGATCCCCAAATTCGACTGATTGAATCAAATCCGTTCTTTTCGCATTCCACGCCGGGTTTGTTTGGAATCCGAGCTTCTCAAGAAAACGAGCCGTAAACACCGCGCCTTTTAAACTTTGAGCTACAACATGCGGCGCCAAGAAAAAGCCTTGATACATTTCTTGGAGCGCATACAGCGATGCACCCGCTTCACTGCCGATGCCTGGAGATGTCATTCGATAAGAGCAAGCTTCTACCCATTTTTCTTTTCCAACGATGTAGCCGCCTGTTTTGGCAAGACCTCCGCCTGGGTTTTTAATGAGTGAACCGGCCATGAGATCAGCTCCGACATGACACGGCTCTTTTAATTCAGTAAATTCACCATAACAGTTATCTACAAACACAATGATTTCTTCATTTATCTCTTTCACAAATGAAATCATTTGCTCAATTTCTTCTATAGTAAAGGAGGGTCTTGACGCATAGCCTTTCGAACGCTGAATGCCGATGACTTTTGTTTTAGAGGAAATTGACTCTTTAACTTTCTCATAATCGACGGATCCATCTTGTCGTAAATCAATGGCTTTGTAGTCAATCTGGAAGTCTTTTAATGAGCCTGTCCCTTCTTTCCCGCGAATCCCGACAATTTCTTCTAGCGTATCGTATGGTTTTCCCGTCATATAGATCAATTCATCGCCAGGTCTCAGCACACCAAATAAGGCAATGGAAATTGCGTGTGTACCGGAAATAATTTGTGGACGCACAAGCCCGCTTTCTCCGCCGAAGACATCCGCATAAATCTTTTCTAATGTGTCTCTCCCCATATCATCGTAGCCATATCCAGTCGTCGGATTAAAGTGAGAGTCACTGACTTTGTGCTTTCGATAGCTTTCAAGCACCCGCCACTCATTTTGTTCACTCGTTTGATCAATTTGCTGATGCACGTGTAAAATCTCTTGTTCTGTTTCTGCTGCTGCTTTTTCTAAAATACTGCCGTGTTTTAATGTGTGAAACATCTTGATTTAATTCCTTTCCAACATATACTTCTTGATTTGACCTAAAATGGTCTGATCCTCACCACTATATCCGGTGATGTCATATATCTCTGCTTCTTTTTGAAATTCTAGTGATTCCACAAGCGTATCTGATTTTAATGCGGAGATGAGCTTGCCTTCATGCGCTGGAATCTTTACATGATATGGTTTTAAAAAGGCTTTTTTCAGCTCAGCCATAATATCCGCTTTTAACCTTTTTACATCTTCTTTGCGCTTAGCACTGATTAAGATGTGGCGATGCTTTGAAGATGGGATGAAATCTGGTCTAATTTGATCTTCCTTGTTATAAACAGTCAGCATCGGAATACGGTCCGCTTCTAATTCTTCTAAAAGCTCATGAACCGTTCGTTCGTGCCCTTCATAATCCTCATTAGAAGAGTCGATGACATGAAGCAAATAATCGGCTTCCTTCACTTCTTCAAGGGTGGAACGAAATGCGGCAATCAGTGTGGTCGGAAGGTCTTGGATAAAGCCAACTGTATCTGAAATCAGCACACTGTAGCCAGATTCTAATGTCATCTTACGTGTCATTGGATCAAGTGTCGCAAACAGCAGGTCCTCTTCATGACTATCCGCTTCTGTTAATTGGTTAAACAAAGTTGATTTTCCGGCATTCGTATACCCGACAATGGCAATTTGGAACACACCATTTTTCTTTCGGCGCTCCCGGTATCTTGTTCGGTGTTCTTTGACTGCAGATAACTGCCCGTTAATTTCATGAATGCGGTTTCGAATATGACGTCTGTCAGTTTCAAGTTTTGTTTCACCTGGACCTCTTGCGCCAATTCCGCCCCCTTGTCTTGAAAGGCTGATCCCTTGTCCACTTAGTCTCGGCAAGGCATACTGAAGCTGGGCAAGCTCTATTTGCAGCTTCCCCTCTCTTGTACGGGCTCTTTTTGCAAAGATATCTAAAATCAGTTGCGTACGATCAATAATTTTCACATCTAAAGCAGTCGCCAAAGCTTTTAGCTGGCTTGGAGAAAGCTCGTCATTAAAAATAATGACATCACATTCGAGTTCCTCGCAAAGCACTTCAAGTTCTTCTACTTTCCCTTTCCCGATATACGTTGCACTGTCTTGTCTATTTCTCTTCTGCGTCATCACGCTGACAGCTTCACCGCCAGCCGTTTTGGTTAACGAAGCTAATTCTTCCATTGAGTATTGAAAGCGTTCATCCGTTACATGCGGCAATTGGCAGCCGACAAGGATCGCTTTTTCAGTCATTTCATGTTCATTCAACGTTAGTTGTTTCCTTTCTGTACTTAAGTTTTCAGTAGTACCATCATACCAAACACATCACACGTATACCACTATTCGGATGGTTTATTTTAGTGACTCTTTATAAAAAGGATACGCCATTTCAAGAAGGCGTATCCTCTTTCATTTGAAGATCGTGACTTTTAATGGTCAGCAGATCTTTTTTATCATAATGATCCACAAGAAGCAGTCTCATCGCCTGGGTTCGTATGGCCTTTTCAATGGTGTTTCGCACAAACCGGCCGTTGCTGAATTTTGCCGGGCTTGTGGTACTTTTAATGTGCATTAAATAATCCCGCAGCTTCCATTCAGCTTCTTGTGTAAATACATATTCTCTGTCTGCCATCATTCGTTTTGCAATATCCATGAGCTGATCGACTGTATAATCAGGAAAGCTGATGTTGATTGGAAATCTTGATTGCAGACCGGGGTTTAAAGAAAGAAAATGATCCATTTCCTTGGAGTAGCCTGCAAGAATGAGAATGAATTCGTGCTGTTTGTCCTCCATATGTTTTACAAGGGTATCAATCGCTTCTTTTCCAAAATCCTTTTCTCCTCCGCGTGCAAGAGAATAGGCTTCGTCAATGAACAAAATACCACCTAATGATTTTTTAATTAAATCCCTTGTTTTTTGCGCTGTATGACCAATGTACTCTCCAACTAGATCACCGCGTTCTGCTTCAATTAAGTGACCCTTTGAGAGCACATTCATTTCAAAGAAAAGCTTCCCGACAAGTCTTGCAACTGTGGTTTTTCCTGTGCCAGGATTTCCTTTGAACATCATATGAAGCGCTTGTTTTCCTACCTTTAACCCTTGTTCCTGCCGTTTTTGATTAACAAAAATCCAGGCATAAATCTCTTTTATGTTTCGTTTCATTTCATCCATACCGACAAGGCTGTTCATTTCACGCTCTATTTCCCGTAAGATGCTGTGTTTTGCCTCATTTTTCTGCAAGGCTTCTAGGTATTCTGCCTCTGAGTCTGCATCAACCAATACTTGCTTTTGTCCGTTAAGTATAATATTGATTTGGCCGTTGTTTTTATATGTGACAGCTCGCTCCAACGTATTCACCTCTCGCTCTTCTCTCTTTATTCTATTCGGGTGGAGCTGTAATCGTGACAATCGCCCGCTTAAGCCCAAGTTTGCTGTCAAAATGACCCGAGATACCGAATATTGTAGGGATTTCTGCGGTTTCCCAGGAAATGATGTGCTATTTCCATTGTATTCATCCCGTTTGGGCGGACAAACCAACAATTTGCTTTTTCTTAGAAAAATGTAGCTTTTTAATCACAAATGATGCAGAAAAGAGTCTCAATGATTTCCGCATTTTGTACAGGCAATTCTTCTATTTTCTCATAAAATAAAGACGAGGTGATGAATAGATGGTGAAAATTTTTATTGATCCTGGCCACGGAGGAACAGATTCTGGAGCTAGTGCTAATGGACTTTTGGAGAAAAATATAACACTTCAAATCGCGCTTTTATTGAGAGACATGTTGATTAGTGAATATGATGGGGTTTCCGTCCGCTTAAGTCGTTCAACTGACCAATCCGTCACTTTGTCCCAGCGTACGAATGCGGCAAACAGCTGGGGGGCAGACTATTTCGTGTCTATTCATATTAATGCTGGCGGGGGCACAGGGTTTGAAAGCTATGTGTATCCTGGCGTTTCAGCACCGACCACCACGTATCGCAATGCCCTTCATGATGAAATTGTCCGCTCGGTTGATTTTGCGAACCGCGGCAAGAAAACTGCGAACTTCCACGTTCTTCGAGAAACTTCTATGCCCGCTATTTTAACAGAGAATGGTTTCATCGATACGGCAGCTGATGCTAATAAGCTCCGCAACGCAACCTTCCTTCAAGGCATCGCTCGCGCTCATGCGACTGGTCTAGAAGAAGCCTTTCAATTGAAAAAAAAAGCAAGTAATCTTTATAAAGTGCAGGCAGGAGCTTTCAAAGTGAAAGCCAATGCAGATGAATTAGCAGCAACACTTAAATCCAAAGGCTTTGACGCGTTTGTTGTATTAGACGGCGGCATGTTCCGAGTGCAAGCCGGGGCTTTCCGTACAAAGCAAAATGCAGATGATCTCGTCGCAAGATTGAAACAGGCCGGTCACGACGCATTCGTTTTCCAATAAGCTGAAGCTGTTGTAACGAAACAAACCGGCTCAAGTCTTCTGCTGAGCCGGTTTGTTGTGTATTCATTTACGCTAAGATGTTAACGACAAATTGAGACCATGTTTCAAGACGATCGAAGTATTCAGGCTTTTTCAAATCGGCTGCTTTCATCCATTTTCCTGAGATTTGATCTGTTTCTTTTACTTCCACATGAGCACCCGGAGATAGTTCAAGTGCTGATAACAGTCCGATGTGCACACGACCGACACTGTTGTCATCGTCATTGATTAATCCAAGGGTTTTCATTTCAAGTTTGTCTTCTTCTTGAATTGAAAGTTCTTCGTCCAGCTCACGATCTGTATTTTCTTTTAAAATCTCAGCAAAGTTTTTTCCTTCGATGAAATTCATATGCCCCCCAAAGCCAAGAGATAACTTATGATGTAAGCGAGTCTCTCCTCCGCCTTGAAGCCTTTCGTATACATACACTTCGTCCTCACGCTTAATCACGACATAAGGAATCGGCTGCTTGAAGTCAGGATTTTCTTCTGCATCGCCTCTTCGCATTTGCTCGAAGTGCTCTTCGATTTCTTTCATAATGGTGCTGATTGTTTTCTCTTCACTGTTCACACCATTAAACGCAAGTGTTTCGTTTTGAAACACGCGTGCGCGTGGTGCTACTAAAATGATTTCGTCCATTTTTCCCATGTTGGTAACCTCCAATATGTAACTATCACATTGTTAGAAATGGCAAAAAGCCAAAACGAGTGATGCGTTTTGACTTTTACGCTTTCCTTATGATTCATCTCCAAAGAAGAAGTCGTCATCTTTTAACGGCTCAACTGTTGCTTTTTTGTAGCCGTTCCCTTTCATTGAGAAGAAGTCATGCGATTTTGTTTTTGTATTGAGTCCGTTCAATACAATAGGGTTGATCTCTTCTTCTTCAAAATAAGGGGCAAATCCAAGGTTCATTAACGCTTTATTGGCATTGTAACGAATGAACTTTTTCACATCATGCGATAAATTGACTTGGTCATAAATATCTTCAGTGTAATGAAGTTCATTTTCATAAAGCTCGTTTAAAAGGTCAATAGAGAAATCATACAGCTCTTTTTGCACGTCAGGTGTTTGTTTGTTGTAAATTTCTTGTGCTAATAATCCAACGTACACACCATGAATCGCTTCATCACGCAAAATTAAGTTGATGATTTCACCACTTTGCATGAGCTTTCCTTGTCCATAGAAATAAAGCGGGTAGTAAAAACCACTATAAAATAGGAAACTTTCTAAATAAACAGAAGCAACCATTGCTTTAAAGAGAGAAATAGGATCGTCCTTTTGAATCGAACGGTATAAACTGACAATCATATCTGCTTTCTTCTGCAGGAATTTATTCTTCTTGACCCATTCAAACACTTCACTGATCGTTTCAGTTGGTGCGAGTGTCATGAAGATATTTGAGTATGATTTCGCATGCACCGCATTTTCCATCATTGCCATAAAGTTTAGTACAGCTTTACGCTGATGGCCGTCCACATGTTCAGCAACAATCGGCATCCCTGTATTTCCTTGTTCTGTATCAAGTAAAGTCAGTCCAGCAAGTACCTTCATGTACGTATCTCGCTCTTTTTCACCTAAATATTTCCATGTTAAGAGATCTCCGTTTAGGGAAATCTCTTCTGGAAGCCAGAACTGCTTCACATTTTGGTTGTAAAACATTTGTGTAAAATCGTCTTCGTGTTTTGACCAGTTGGCTGCATCATAAATTTTTGTCACGTTAAACTCTCCTTTAATCAAACAACACAAGAAAGACAGCCTTCCTGCCCTGTATCCTTCGTTCTTGCATAATAAAGTGTCTTAATGCCTTTATGGTGTGCATAAAGATCGATGCGGTTTAAATCACGCGTTGTCATCGTATCTTTTAAGAATAGTGTAAAGCTGATTCCTTGATCGACGTGCTGCTGAATCGTTGCGATCATATCGACCACTTTAAACATGTCCATATCGTACGCTTCTTTATAGAAGAACCAGTTTTGTGCTGAAAGACCTGGCATTGGGTAATAGGTTTTGCTGTTGCCGTATGTTCTTTCTTCGATACGTTCCATAATTGGCATCACAGAGGCTGTTGCCGATTGAACATAAGAAATGGAACCTGTTGGTGCAATACATAAACGATAGCTGTGATACATGCCATGTTCCGCTACAAATTCTTTAAGTGCTGCCCAGTCTTCTTTTGTTGGAATGTGCATGCCTTCAAATAGCGCTGCTGCTTTTTCTGTTTTTGGTGTGAAATCATTCTCCACGTATTTATTGAAGTACTCACCAGTTGCATAGCCAGAGCCTTCATAACGATGGAATGTTTCTCCTTTTTCTTTCGCAAGCTCACTTGAGCGTTTAATTGAATAATAGTTCACCATCATAAAGAATGTATTTGCGAAATCTCTTGCTTCTTCACTTTCATAGGCAATTTGGTTTTGAGCTAAATACCCGTGAAGGTTCATCGCACCAAGTCCGATTGACTTCATCGCTTTGTTCGCTTTTCGAACAGCTGGTGCATTGCGAATGTCTGTTGTTTCAGACACAAGCGTTAGTGAGTCTGTTGCAAGCTTAACCGTTTTTTCAATCGATTTGTTTTTCATGACATTCATGATATTTAACGAACCAAGGTTACAAGAAATATCAAGACCGATTTCATCTTCTTGATCATAGTCCGTGTAAGAAGAAACCTCTGAAGCCTGAAGCACTTCTGAGCAAAGGTTTGAGAATTTCACTCGTGAAATATGGTTCAAGGCATGCTCTCTGTTTACATTATCTTGGAACATGATATATGGATAGCCTGATTCTGAGCGTAGAACAGCCAATTTTTCAAGAAGCTTCCTCGGATTGACTTTTTCTTTTTTGACTTTCGGGTTTTCTACAAGCTCGTCATACATTTCTTCCATGTCCATCTCATCAAGATGCTGTCCATATTCTTTATAGACTGTATGCGGATAGAAGGTATAAGCTGTTTTATCTTCTCTAGCAAGCTCGATAAATTTATCCGGGATGACGACTCCGATGGACAGAGTTTTCACGCGAACATCTTCATCGGCAGAGATTTTTTTCGTATCTAAGAAATCATTGATATCTCTGTGGAAAATATTCAGGTAAGCACTGCCTGATCCTTGTCTTTGCCCCATTTGATCTGCATATCTGAATGCATTATCAAGAAGCTTCATCACGCCGACGACACCTTTTGTCGCGTTTTCGACATCTTTGATTGCTTCGCCTTTTGCACGAAGTTTTGACAGGTTCAAACTGACGCCGCCGCCTAGTTTTGACAGCTGCATGGAAATATCAATCGCTCTTGAAATATCGTTTAGTGAGTCATTTACTTCAAGCAAGAAGCAGCTCACAAGCTCACCGCGTCTTTTACGTCCAGCGTTCAAGAAGGTTGGTGTACTTGGCTGGTACTCTTGATTGATCATCAGTTCTACAAACTCAAGTGCTTTTTCTTTATCCCCACCTGCAAAGAAAAGTGCTACAACTGAAATGCGGTCTTCATAGCGTTCAAGAATTTTCTTTTTATCATTTGTTTTCAGTGCATAGTCATTGTAAAACTTAAACGCACTCATAAATGATGGGAATCTAAATTTTTTGGCATATGCAGCTTCAAAGACTTCTTTAATATCTGCCATGCTGTATTGTCTTAAAAATTCTTCCTCATAGTAGTCGTTTTCTATTAAGTAATCAATCTTCTCTTCTAGATTGTGAAAAAAGACCGTGTTTTGATTAATGTAATCTACGAAATAACTATGTACAGCTTCTTTGTCCTTATCGAACTGAAACTTTCCTTCTTTTTGAATCATAATCTCGTTATTTAATTGTATCCACTTTGGAACCTGATTTTGTGACAATTCTTTCTACCTCCTGTGTAAACAATTCAACATCCCTTTTTGTTCCGCTTAGTTCAAAGGTGTGCAAAATAGGAACTTGATATTGTTTAGAAATCGTATCGGCGCTTTTTGCAAAATTATCTCCCCACACTTTGTTGCCACTCACCGCAACACCTAGTAAAAGGTGAGCATTTTTCTCTAAAAAGGACTGAGTGGTACTAGGGACTTGTCCAAATCCTGTCGTAAAGGTGACGAGAATAAACGGCGTATCCAAAAACTCTTCTCCAGTCAATTTTCGTTTGTCTGTAAAAGGGGTCTTGTCCAAAAAGCGTTGAACATTTCCTGTTTTTGAATCAAATACGATTTGAATCAATTCCATCACGACCTAGTTTTTAGTATTGTTGATCATTTCGTTATTCACTATATATAGTATACTATGTTTTTTCAAAACACAACATATAGATGTTCAAAACGAAAAAAATCAACCAACCCGGCCGAACCTTCACAGCCGAACTCGTACGTTCAAATAAATAGAGCAGAACAGGATCTAAAAATAGACTGCTCTACTCCCTATTCAACTGAAACCGAAATCTATCATAACACGAAAAAAAATCGCTTAGTAGACTAGACTTTTTGTTTTATTTTTTGTAGGCATCGCACTGTAAATCTTCTGACACTTCTGTAATTTCCACTTCAACACCTAATTCTTTTAGCACCGCTTCAAGCGCAGAGACGATTGAAGCTTCTCTCACTAATTCTTTCCCATTTACAGAAACACTCGTTCCATATTCGAAACAGGAATCGTCTTCACAAGTTTGTTCCCAATGATTAATTTTAATTTTATGTGTCATGAACTCATCCTTTTCTGTCTAGATGTCTGATGCATGATTATAGTGTAGCGGCTTCACATTCATTTGTAAATTTACGTGCTTACTCTTCTTCATCAAGGTCATCATCATATTCTTCGTCGTCCCATTCATCTATGTATTTCGTTGTAACGAGAGTCAGCTCTCCTTCTTTTTCATCAAACCGGTACACATGTACTTGATCATCTTTCACAACAGCAAAATGATTATTTTTTAGTGCAGCAGATGATGGTAAAACTCCATCTGCATTTTCATGAGAATGGTTATTCCAACTTTCTTGTCTCGTTTCAATGTTTGAGACAGCGCACGATCCAAACAAGACAACAATTCCAATCAAAAGGAGGATCACTCTAATCCTTCTTAATTCAAGCTCTGCATTTTCCATATGAATCCCCTCACCCTTCTAATATCCAATAAGGAATTATACGGAAAATTGGCAGAAAAGTTTCATTGCATACAAAATAGCCCCTCTGCACTGACAAAAAACGTAGCGGGTTCCGGCCGGTTTATTCGCAGAGGCATGGGGCTATTTTAAATACAACATATCCTATTCTAATTCTAGATTTACATTCTTTTGAGGTGCAAATGTAGAAATGGCGTGTTTATAAATAAGCTGCTGCTTCCCTTCTGTTTCAAGCAGCACCGTGAAATTGTCAAACCCTTTCACTTGACCGCGAAGCTGAAAGCCATTCAGCAAGAATACTGTGACAAATGTATTGTCTTTGCGGATCTGATTCAAAAACTGCTCCTGAATATTAATCGGTTTCATGTTTCGTCCTCCTTGATTCTGATAACTACAGTTTCGCTTTAAGTCCAAGCTTTCCTGCTATATATGCGAAAATTTCCTCTTTTTTGTCTGAAAAGTGGCAAGGCGGTGTCATATCAAACCAAGTGACCGCCATTTTATTACGGAACCACGTGAACTGACGCTTCGCATATCTACGGGAATTTTGCTTTAATTGCTGGATGGCTTCATCAAGTGAGCAGTCACCTTGAAAATAGGCATACAGCTCTTTATAACCAATGGCTTGAACAGACTGACAATCCTTCAAGCCAGATTGATAAAGTGCTCTCACTTCTTCAATTAAGCCCTCATCTATCATCATATCAATTCTTTGATGAATGCGCTCGTACAAAACCTCTCGATCCATTTTCAGCCCAATGAAGGCTGTATCATAAAGAGGAACTTCTTGATGCCCGTTTTGCATCTCCGACATTTTCTGACCTGTTGTATGAATCACTTCCAGCGCCCGGATCACGCGGCGGACGTTATTTGGATGAATAGCGTTTGCCGCATCAGGATCTACTGCCTTTAGCTTTTCGTGCAGCAAAAGCGCGCCGTGCTGCTGTTCAAAGAGCGTCATTTCTTCTCTAAAAGCAGGATCACTTTTCTCATCCGTAAATGTGTAATCATATAAAACAGATTGGATATAGAGGCCTGTTCCGCCGACAATCATTGGCGTTTTCCCTCTAGCGGCAATCTCTTTGATTTTCGAACGAACCAGCTGCTGAAATTCAGCTGTCGAAAAAGATTCGTCCGGCTGTTTAATATCAATTAAATGGTGCGGGATGCCATTCATTTCTTCAGGAGTGATTTTAGCTGTTCCGATATCCATCCCTTTATAAATCTGCATAGAATCCCCGCTGATAATCTCTCCATTAAATGCTTTGGCTATATCAATGCTCAATTTGGTTTTGCCGACAGCCGTCGGCCCTACTAACACGATTACTGGCTGCTTCGCTTTATTCATAACATCACTCACTTTTACAAAACTGCCTACAGTATAGCATAACTTTTCTTACTCTCCTATATGCTGCCCATCACCAGCCAAGCGGTTCGTTTCCAACCACTTCATATGTTTTTCCTTTTAAACGATGCTTATGGGTTGGCCGATTCTCATCTGGACTATAGACGACACCTCCATATGGGATGGGAACAGAATCGAGATAGGCAGAATAGGTGACTTCCTCAATCTCGTGATAATGCGTTCCATCCACTCTCGGAATTGCAGGCCCTGTGATGCCGTAGTACCTGTGGAAGTGCCCTCTTTCAAAGGAGGTGATCCCCCGATAAAAATGAGTATGCCGGTCGGTATTGCTTCCATTCACAGGCTGAGAAATACCTTCTATTAAATGATAATGCCCCTCCGTTACATCTGTACGTGCTTTATATGCATGAGCATGCGGCGGACATTTTGCCCAATCAGATGGATACAGGCCCATTTCTAACATTCCTCCTTATATTAGGCGTTCACCCAAACATCTGTAGGCTGCTGGAATACACTGATGTCAGTTACAGTGATTTTATGAGAAAGGAGCCTTTTATTATGAATTATTTTGACGCCCCTCCGTTTATTCAAGAAGACATGAGAAGACCTTTTGGATTTGGGTTTGGCCGACCTGGTTTTGGCTTTGGGAGACCTGGTTTCGGATTTGGCCGCCCAGGCTTTGGCTTTGGAAGACCTGGATTCTTTGGACCTCCATTTTTAGGTGGTTTTGCTGGCGGCCTGCTTGCTGGATCTTTGCTTGCTCCAGGATTTGGATATCCTTATCCGCCATTCCCGCCATATGGACCATACCCTTGGTATTAAATATGACGTTTAAGTGAAAACATCCGTTCATAAAATGAATCGATTGACACACTCTTTTTTCATGGGTTAACATTTACTTTACCGACTGTTCAGTAAAGTAGGTGTTTTTTTTATGTCTAAAACCAAAAAAAGCAAATTTTTGATGCAGCTGCCAGTACGATTTTAAAAGAAAGGTTAAGCCAGCTCACCCTTCAGCAGGTGGCAGAGCATGCAAATATGACCAAAGCCGGTCTGCTTTATCATTTTTCAAGCAAGGAAGAGCTCATCCAACAAATGAATGAGCATGCGATTCTTTGTTTTCGTCAGCAGCTCGAGACGTATCAAGAAACATACAAACACGAAAAAGCGCCTTATGTACGCGCATATATATTGGCCACATTACATGATTTAGATATGCAGCATACGACCCAGCTATGTACAAGTATGCTGGCTACGATGTCATTTGATGATGCGCTGCTGCAACCTTGGCGTGATTTTTATGCGGAGTTCAAAGAAAAAGCATCTGAGGAAATAAGCGATCCTGCACTGAGTCAGCTGATCCGCCTTGCATGTGATGGGATATGGTTTTCAGAAATGTTTCAGCTAGAACCGCTGAAAAGAGAGGAAAAAAACCTTTTACTTCATCGGATTTTACACCTATTAGAGGAGGGATGATCATGATCCTCGGATATCTTTTTTTGGCTGTGGCCATTTTTTCAGAAGCCATTGGCGCCGCGATGTTAAAATTATCTCATGGCTTTACGCGCTGGAAGCCTAGCGCGGTTGTTGTGGCTGGCTATACACTTGCTTTTTATATGCTGTCATTGACGCTCAATATCATTCCGCTAAGCATGTCTTACGCAACATGGTCTGGGGTTGGTACGGTCCTCACGGCTATTTTTGGCGTGCTCTTTTTCAAAGAAACCTTGAACAAAAAAGCAGTCATTGGCATGGCGATGCTTGTCTCAGGGGTCGTACTATTGAATATGTCATAAAGGATGTGAGAGATCATGAAAGGAATGCTCTACTTAACAGGAGCCATTTTAACGGAGGTTTTTGGCAGTACAATGCTGAAGCTTTCTCAAGGCTTTACGCAGCTGCTGCCGAGTATTGGGGTACTGATCGGATTTGGCTGCGCCTTTACTTTCCTCAGTTTGGCACTAAAAACCATTGAGCTTTCGTCTGCCTATGCAACCTGGTCTGGCGTTGGAACAGCCCTTACCGCTCTTGTAGGACTTGTGCTGTTTAACGAAACCATCAGCACGAAAGGCTTCATCGGCCTTGCACTTGTCATCTGCGGCGTGATTGTCTTAAATCAGTCCAAGAAGCAACAGAACGAAACCAAAGCACAACTCGATCAAACCGAATGGACGTCATAAAAAAAGTCATTTTCTCCATATTTCAAGAGAAAATGACTTTTTTGTTTTTAACGGCCGACTTGAATGGTTTCTTCTAAAGAAATGTTCACATTCCCCTGAACAGCTCTTGAGATCATACATGAGCTTTCGGCTTTATGCGCAAGCTTACGAGCAAGCTCAATTTCATGTGCAGAAGCGGACTCTTTAAGGGTGATGACAGGTCGATGAATGATTTCCTCATAAGTAAACACACCATTTGTCACATCTACGACGGCTTCAGAGCTCATCGATAGATCCTCTTTCTCTAATTGACTCCGCTCCATCATGGCTGCAAGTGTAATGATATAACACGTAGCCGCTGCACCTAAGAGCATCTCATCTGGATTGGTTCCAACACCAGGACCGTCCATTTCCTTTGGAATCGAAATCTTTGTTTTTAATTGTTCACATGCGATTGTACCCACATCGTTACGCAGACCAGGCCAGCTTGCCTGAAGATGAAAATGATGACGCGCCATATCCGTCTCTCCTTTTGTTATCACTGTTCATAGTGTAACAAGAATTCCCCTGCTTGTCTTAGCATGTGCACGGCCCTTATGTATATTCTTCATCCAGCACTGTCCGAATCGCCCTGACATAACGATAGAATGTTTCGTTTTTTGTACTTGACCGCCTCCGAAAATCGAAACTGTCAAATAAAGCTTCACGCTGACTTCTACTAATCTCAAGCTGCACACTCTGCCCTGTTTTTGTAAGATTATTAATATTATGATTGCTTGTCCCGCTCAGGGTTGCGTGTGCGACAGCTAGTTCAGCAGAAAACCCGTTCCGCTCTAATGAGTTGACAATTTTCTCTGCACGGTCGTAATCTGTTCCGCCGACGAGAGTATGGTCAATTCCTTCCTCGCCTTTGTATCCATGCACTGCTAAAATGTAATCATGTGCTTTTGCCTGCGCGACGCCGATTGGCTCATCAAAGTTTGTACTTGTAATATGAAGTTCTGATGCATTCTCTCTTAGACCTTCAAATAAATACGTCGAAAAATCGTTGTCAAAAAAATGGACGATCTCGCTCACACCGCCTTCGATCCTCCCGCCATGAGGTGACATCACAAGAAGGCGGCTGCCGGGCACTGGGTTGGCTGTAATGTTATAGCTGCTCGTTGATTCGTTTTCTTCAAGTTCTTTAAAATTTCGATAAATATCATTTGAACCGCTTTCGTCTTCCCCACCTGATGACACTGGCTCATCATGTTCCTGTGCTTGCATGGTATAATAAACGCCCCATCCGATCGCAAGCAGGAGAAGCAAAGCAAAAAACTTCTTCATTCCCGTTCTCCTTTAACAGATTTCTAAGCCGTTTCTATGATTTATATTGAATCATCATTTCTTATCATTTTTTCCACATTTTCTCTTCACGTTTGATCATAACACTCTAGATCATGAGATTCCTCAAAAATAAGATAATTGCATTTATATACACAGAAACGCCTCTCCTCTTTGAAAACAGAGTTAGAATAGTATGACAAACAAATGACGTTATGTTTAATATGACCTAGTCCTATCCAGTCTGTTTTCTTTAATTCGGCTTTTTTTGATAAGGATTTGATGTTTTCCATCTGTCACGCATCACATTTATATGAGCATTGACCCTGTCCACAGCCCTCCTTTTTCTGCAAAATCCTTTGTTTCACTGGTTCTCTCAGAAGAACTCTCCCACCTATCATCGGCAGATTCTATATGATTTCCACCTTTTTCTATTATTTTACAAAATGTAAGCGCTTTTCTTTTTTTAAAAAACATAAGCAAGCCGCCAATATAAAGAAAAGGAGGGACAAGAATCCGAACCAAGCAGTTCTCATTCTCATAACGTAAGAGTGTACGAGAATGGATAGCTGAATGGAGGGCATCACATGTTTGGATTTTCTATGGTGCAAATGGTCAGAACACATGCTAGTAAACTAGATCAGCCTTTAAGAGAGACCGTTCTTCACCTTTATAAACCTTTTAAATGGACGCCATGCTTTCTTCATCGTTTTTTCGAAGGCAGGCTGAAGAAGAAAAAGAAGCTTCGTGTGATCATTGAATTTAAGGAAGGTGCAGCCGAAGCAGAGATTCAAAGCACAAAACAGCTCATGAAAAAAAGCAGAAAAACAAATATAAAACGGCATTTTTCACATATCGACTGCTGCGCTGCTGATCTAACGCCTGCTGCTTTAGAGGAGCTATTAGCAAATGGGGAGCATATTCGTAAAATTTATTTAGACCGGAAAGTTCATGCGCTGCTGGATGTAGCCACACAAGCAAGCCATGCTGAAGAAGTCATCCGAAACAGGACAACTTTAACCGGAGAAGGAATTACGGTCGCTGTCATTGACACAGGAATTTATCCGCATGAAGATTTAGATGGAAGAATTCGAGATTTTGTGGATTTCGTCAAACAAAAAACAAAGCCTTATGATGATAATGGCCACGGTACTCACTGCGCGGGAGACGTCGCGGGAGATGGAGCCGCTTCAGACGGCTTATACAAAGGACCTGCCCCAAAAGCAAATCTGATTGGCGTGAAAGTGTTAAATAAACAAGGGGCTGGATCACTTTCTACTATTATAGAAGGTGTTGAATGGTGCATACAGTTCAACGAAGACCACCCTGATGATCCGATTCATATTATCAGTATGTCGCTAGGCGGCGCTGCCCAGCGTTATGATGACGAACAGGACGATCCAATGGTGCGTGCTGTCAATGCGGCTTGGGATCAAGGCATTGTTGTATGCGTCGCTGCAGGAAACTCTGGTCCTAACAGCCAGACAATTGCAAGCCCTGCTGTCAGCCAAAAAGTCATTACGGTCGGAGCCTACGATGACAGGAATACACCAGAATCAAGTGACGATGTCGTGGCACCGTTTTCAAGCAGAGGGCCAACTGTTTATGGGGAAGCAAAGCCTGATATCCTCGCACCAGGCGTAAACATCGTTTCTCTCAGATCACCAAGATCCTTTCTGGATAAACTCGATAAATCAAGCAGAGTCGATGAGGATTATACAACGTTATCTGGCACATCGATGGCAACACCGATTTGTGCTGGTATTTGCGCTCTACTGTTAGAGCATTCACCGGATTTAACGCCAGATGAAGTCAAAACCCTGTTAAAAGAAAATACTGGCAAGTGGTCTGGGGATGACCCGATGATTTATGGAGCAGGTGCAATTGACGCAGAAAAAGCAATCAAAGAATAAAGAAAAAAGCCCTTTACGTTTATGCGTAAAGGGTGTTGTTTGTCTCATTTTTAAGTGTGAAGTCTTTCATCTACTTGAGCAGCTGACATGTTATGCTTCGTTCTCATACATCTCATCTCCTTTTTGAATGTGCGTACGCGCTTCGATCACAATCTCAAAAAAAGTGGAGGATTCCTTGTACATGTCGCGTTCCTTATAATAATTAGCCGCATCAAGTGCTAATTCCTCTAAATCAGCAAACATTTTTTTATTTCTCAGACCAAAAAGGGCCGACCTCAATTGCTCACAGCCGTCTTTCTCTATATAGAGCGCCTGCAAAAATTGGAATTTCAACTGATAAATTTCATCTTCCAATACACAAGCCTCTTTCATTCCTGTAGATATGGCCTCGCCCGCCCGCTGAATATCTCCGAGTTTAAAACAAGTAAGGGCAAGTGAAAACAATGATTTGATCATCGTGGATGCTTGATCTTTCTGATAAAGTGAGATGGCTTGTTCAAAAAAGGCAGTCGCTGTATGGTACGTTCCCATACTATAATGGCAAGTGCCTAAGTTATTAAGAGCCATTGCTTTAAAGTAAGATGTGCATTCTTTTTGTTCCATCGCTTCACAGACCTTTAACGCTTTTTCTAAATAAGGAAGCGCTTTTTGATACTGATTAACATCAATCCAATTACCTGCCATGACAAAATCACATTGAATGCTTCTTTTTCCATAAAGCTGATGTTTCTTGTAGATGTCTCTTGCCTTTTTAGCGTAGTGCATGGAGAAATAGGTTTGTTTCATATGATAGTATACTTCTGCGATTTTATAGTAAAATTCTGCTTTTTCAATCTCATCTGTCACTAAAATCAGTTGATGTTCAGCATGCTTGTAATATGAAATGGCCTCGATATAGCGGCGCTGGATAAACGCATACATTCCATGAAAAAAATGAAAATAATAGCCGAGTAAGCCTGTCATCTCATCTTCTGCATCGTCAATTTCTTTAGGAAAGGACACTGCTTGAAGCGTTTCACTCCCTGCATGGACTGGCGCTAAGTGCTGAAGCATCATTTGATGGCGAAAATCCATTAGAGAATAGTATAGGAGTAAATCTTGATCCTCTTCCATATCATGAATTTCTTCTTCAACAAGGCGCTTCATGCCGTTTGCCTGTTCAACTTCAAATTTGCAAATATGCGTGTACCATTGATTGATCTTTACACCTACTTCGGAAGATGGTATTTTGTGTGCCATCCACTTCAGCCCCATTCTATCATATCAAACTGATAACTATTATTTTACATAATTTATGTTTTTAAGGCAAATTGTAAGTTATTACATATTTTATGTTCAAATCGCATATTCCTATCTTTTTTACCAAGTTTAAATAGAGTACTTTTGCCCATCAAAATTTTATTACGAAGAAGGGTCGAATTCTCTGAGCACTTCTTTTAACGCATTAATATAGCGTCTGAATGCTTTTTTCTTTCCCTTTCTCGTATCAAAATTGTCAAAAAAAGCTTCTCTTTGCGCTGTACTAATTTCGAGCTGAACGCTTTCACCACTCGCATTTCGATTATTTATATTTTTGGGATCTGTACCAGAAAGCCGTTCGCCTTTTTGTACCATTTCTGCGGAAAATCCCCGATCTTTTAGTTCTCGTACAACTGCTCTTTGCATTTTTTCATTTGTGCCGCCAACGAGCGTGTGTCTTTTATCACTTTTATAGCCGTGGATGGAAATTGAAAAAGGATACGTTTTAATCATTTGAACCAAAATGGGTTCATCAAAATTGGTACTCGTGATATGCAGGTCCCGGTTATTGTCTTGCTTTGTACCTTCAAACAAATACGTAGAGTAGCTTTCTTGAAAGGCTTCTACAATTTCACTTGTTCCTGGTTCAATGTCACCTCCATGAGGAGAAAATACGAGTAAATCACTTCCGCCCTTTTCGTGAAATTCTATCTCATAACCGTCTCTTTCATATCGCATGAGCTGTTTAAAGTTTTCATATTGATCGCCTTGTTTTCGCTCTTTTTGATACTTTTCTACCTCTTGATGATGCTGCTTTTGCTCTTTTTTTTCTTGAACAGAATGGCTGCATTTCACCATTAAAAGAGTACACAGAATAAGAAAGATGAATCCACATATTAGTAACCTTTTCATTTCACCGCTCCTTTTTTCTCTTAGGTGTCATCTTACCGCAATATTTTACTATCAATGGCTTAGAAAATTCAAAGGTTGTCCGGCTCATTTGAATGAATCAGGAGAAGTTACCTGTTTTTAATGTTATCTAGGTATTTCAGAGGTCTTTAAATTTTTGTTGTGAACGTACAAACTAAATCGTATGACCTCATTTCAATTTTAGTTAAAACCACCTACAAAAATGGCAATATTACTCTTTTCTTCAAACAAAAAAGCTGTAAACAAAAGGAGTGCCCCCTTC
Organism: Bacillus sp. FSL P2-0069; assembly: GCF_038593315.1. Lineage (NCBI taxonomy): Bacteria > Bacillati > Bacillota > Bacilli > Caryophanales > Bacillaceae > Bacillus > Bacillus sp. FSL P2-0069. The sequence continues at coordinate 1,644,948 of NZ_CP151984.1, read as the reverse complement.
AGTTTACAGCTAGTCTCTGTATATCATCATTACATTCTTAATTCATTCTCTAAAGCTGTCATCACTTCATCTTGCGTCAGTCCCTGTGCAAGTGAAATCTCACTTACTAACATGCCTCTTGCATCTTCAAGCATCTTCTTTTCACTTGAATTTAATGCTTTCTTCTGATTTCGTCTCATTAGATCTTTGACAACGTCTGCACCATCTTCGATCGCACCTGTTTTTAGCTTTTTCAGATTTTCATCATATCTTTGCTTCCAAGTAAGCGTGTCGTCGTTTGTTTCTTCTGCAAAATTGTTCATCACAACTTTCAGCGTTGCTTGATCTGCTACCGGACGTATACCTAATTGATTGATTCTGCCTTTTGGGACCATCATCTGCATATTCGGCATTTGAATCAGGAAATATTCCTGCGTCTTACCTAAAATCTCTTTTTCTTCCATTCCTTCAATCACACCGGCTCCATGCATTGGATAAACAATTTTATCACCTATTTGAAACAAATCCGCCACCTCCGAAAGTATTCACAATATCATTATAACACATTTCATCAGAGGATAAAAATTTATATTTTATCATGTTAATTTAGCACTAGTCAATTCTTTTTATTTGAGTTTTTTCAGAAAAAGGCCTTTTTTTATAAAAGAAGCAAGAGCATCCAGTCCTCATGACTCTTTCTTGCATATACTAGCATTGAGTCACATTTAGGAGGGATGACAATGTGCAAATGCAAGTGCAAACATTCCCACTCACACTGCCATAAAAAGCATGACGATCATTGCCATGAGGATCCATGTAAAGAAAAAAAGTTTTGTCATAAAAAAGATAAATGGTTTGAGAGCGATTTTTGGGATACCTCTCGAAGCTACGATCCCTGTTATTTTCCTAAAAGTGTCTGCAGCAGATGTAAAAAGCGTCGCAGAAGAAGACACAGCTACACAATTTAAGGCTTGACGCTTTACCTGCTTTTCCTTTTCCCGGCTGAAAGGCCGGTTTTTTTCTTTTATATGGATAGGCTCATGAAGCAGATCTGTCTCATAGGATATGGCAACCTGACATAAAGGATGAGATATACATGAACGATATGAACAGCCAAATGAATCATTATCACCAAGAAAATCCCTATCACCAAGAAAATCCCTATCACACATTTGAAAATGTGTATACAGCCAATCATGAGCATATGGTCGCGCCAAACATGCATGATCATATGAATATGCCAAACCATTATCATAGCGGCAAAAAAGATGTGTATAACGCGCACCATCCACATCATCACTCAGTTTATTCACCGTTTCCAAATCAGCATGATACCTTTTCAAAGCATGGTCAAATGAAGGACCATCATCATCTAGGCCATTATGGTGGATACGGGATGATGCCACACCATCCATATGGTTATCAAGATATGCATATGATGATGCCAACAAACCAGCAAATGCCAGGCCATTATTATGGAATGAATCAACCAAATGCGCTATTTTCCCGCTATTACTAAAGAATGACAAAATAAGGGTATAATATCCCATTTAATACCATATGGTAATATGGTAACATTATAGGTAAATAATGGGTGTAATCATCTATTATTTACCTATATTCAACAAGGGGGAAGGAAAAAATGAAAAAAACGTGGACGATTCTTATGATGGGGATGCTCACATTGGTTATGGCACTGTCAGTACCGCTTTCTGCATCTGCTGAGGAAGCCGGCAAAGCAACAACCAATGCAAAACCAGCTGCACTTTACGCAAAAATTACAGGAGCAAGTAAGCAGGAATGGTCTTTTTCTGACATTGAGCTGACGTACAGCCCAAATTCTGTTCTAAGTCTTGGTGCGGTTGAGTTCACTCTGCCAAAGGGTTTCCAAGCAACAACTAAAGACATTATGAACGGTAAAGCATTAAAAGACAGCTACATTTTGAACAACGGACAAACCGTTCGTATCCCGCTCAGACTGGATTTACTTGGAATTTCCAAATATACATTAAAGCTTTCACATAAAGTACTCCCTGCTGCAGGTACATACACGTTCCGTGCAGAAAATCGAGCCATCAGCATCGGTTCCACATTTTATGCAGAAGATACGATTGATATTAATACACGACCAGTTGTGGTCACACCGCCAGATCCTTGCGGATGCTAAATAAAAAAGCGCTCTGATTAGAGCGCTTTTTTTATATCACATCACCCGTTTAAACATCTTCTCCATTTCATAAGTGGAGTGATGAATGATGATCGGCCGGCCGTGCGGACAGGTGAATGGGTCCTTCGTTTGCCGAAGTTCATCTAATAAGGCTTTGATTTCATCATGACGCAAATGACGATTTGCTTTGATTGAGCCTTTACAGCTCATCATAATCGCCGCTTCTTCTCTCAGTTTCTTGATATCAACACGTTTTTCATCAAGCACTTGCTCTATAATCTCTTCGATCAGTTCAGCCTCTTCACCTTTTGGAAACCACTGCGGATGCGACCGAACGATGTAGCTACCTGAACCAAAGGGCTCTAAGAAGACCCCCACTTTCGCTAGAATATCCTTATGCTCTTCAATGATCAGCATATCGTTTTTTGAGTAGTGAAATGTTAAGGGGACGAGCATTTCTTGCACTTCCTGCTTGATCTCTCCCACCTTCTCACGATAATACTCATACTTGATTCGCTCTTGAGCCGCATGCTGGTCGATGATATAAAGACCTCGTTCATTTTGAGCCAAAATATATGTGCCGTGCATTTGTCCAATTGGATACATCACAGGGACGCGCTCATTTTCAGGAATTGTTTCTGTCATTTCTTCGTGCAGTACCGTCTCTTCATATTCAAGTGAAGCGGCGGATTCCTCTAAATGAACACGCTCAGATGAGGCTTCTTCATAACATACTGGTGATGATGCTTCTGTCTTCTCTTGTTTAGGCATTCCGTATGCATCGGTATGACTTGTCTCGTATACGATCGATTCGAGCGGCTCCGGCTGATAAGTTAGCGGTGTTTCCGCTGGGCTTTGATTTCCTTGTTTCGCATCGAAGGTTAAGGATTGCTGCTCATTTTTCACAGCTGGCATTGGTGCTTTTTTTGGTACTGAAGCACTTGGAATGAGCTGCTGCTTTTGAAATACTTCCTTAATTCCTTGTTTAATCAGCTCATGAAGTTCCTGCTCTTTACTTAGTCTCACTTCAAGCTTCGAAGGATGAACGTTCACGTCCACTAGAATGGGATCCATCTTCATCTCAATAAATGTAATTGGATGGCGGCCAATCGGAAGCAGCGTGTGATACCCTTCATGGATGGCTTTCACGAGCGGAAAATGTTTGACATATCGGCCGTTTACAACAGAAGACATATAATTCCGTGATGCCCTCGTCACTTCTGGTAAGGAAATATATCCTTTCACTTCAAAATCAAGTGATTGTACGTGAAGCGGCAGCATTTTTTTAGCCACAGCTGTCCCGTAAATGGCTGCAAGTACATGACGTACATCTCCGTTTCCATTCGTCTGTAGCAGGATTTTCCCTTGATGACGCAAACGGATCGAAACTTCGGGATGAGCTAACGCAATTCGATTGACCACATCCGATATGTTGCCAAGTTCCGTATGAACGGTTTTCATGTATTTTAGGCGGGCTGGCGTATTGTAAAATAAATTGGTGACCACAATCTCGGTGCCGCGGCGGCCAGAGGTTTTTTTCTCTGAAATAATCTTCCCGCCTTGCAAAGCTAAGTGTGTCCCAGCTCCTTCGCCAGTACTTGTTTTCATTTCTAGATGAGAGACGGACGCAATACTTGGCAGCGCCTCTCCTCTGAATCCGAGCGTTCTGACACGAAACAGATCATTTTCGTCTTTGATTTTACTCGTTGCATGACGCTGGAAGGCGAGCTTACAATCTTCAGCATCGATTCCAACACCATTATCAATAATCCTGATAGAAGAAAGACCTGCTTCTTCTACATCGATTTCAATCACTGTACTTTTTGCATCGATCGCATTTTCCACAAGCTCCTTTACAACAGAAGCCGGACGCTCAACCACTTCACCTGCAGCAATTTTATTGGATAGGTCATCGGATAACTGAATAATCTTTGCCATTTCTGCTCACCTCACCTTACATTATAATTTCTTTTGCAATTCATACAGCTTTGTCATTGCTTCAAGCGGCGTCATATCCATTAGGTTGAATGACTTTAATTCGTCGATGACCGCTTGATCCTTCTGTTTTAGCGCAGCTTTCGGCTGCGGTTTTTCTTCTACTTCAAAGAAAGATAGCTGCTGTTTTTCTTCAGCCTTTTCTGCTTTTGGTGCTGCAGATACGGTTGGGGTCACGTCATGTGATCCGCTCTCAAGCTCCGTTAAAATAGTCTGGGCTCTATTAATGATGGCATCAGGCAATTCAGCAAGCTGCGCTACATGAATACCATAGCTTTTATCAGCTGCACCTTCTTTGATTTGATGTAAGAAAACGACCGTGCCTTCATGCTCTTCAGCTCGCACATGAACATTTTTCAGCTCGCTTAATTGAGATTCAAGGACAGTGAGCTCATGGTAATGTGTAGAGAATAGGGTTTTAGCCCCAATATGATCATGAACAAATTCAATGATCGCCTGCGCAAGAGCCATTCCATCATAAGTGCTTGTCCCGCGTCCAATTTCATCAAATAAAATCAAGCTGTTTTTCGTAGCATGCACCATCGCATTTTTTGCTTCGAGCATCTCTACCATAAAAGTACTTTGACCAGAAATCAAATCATCTGCTGCACCAATACGTGTAAAGATTTGATCGAAGATTGGAAGCGTCGCCTTTGACGCAGGCACGAAGCAGCCAATCTGCGCAAGAATCGAGATGAGCGCCATTTGTCTCATATACGTACTTTTCCCTGACATATTCGGTCCAGTGATGAGTAAGGTTTGTCTGCCTTTTCCCATATGGCAGTCATTCGGTACATATTCCTGGTGATCCAGCACTTTTTCAACGACAGGGTGACGGCCATCTTTGACATCCACATCATCCTCTGAGAATTCCGGCCGGATATAACGGCGCTTTTCACTGACAGTCGCAAAGCATTGAAGCGCATCAAGCTCGCTCATTTGTTTTGCAAGCAGCTGTAATCTAGGAATATAGCCTTTTACTTGCTCCCTGAGAGCTGTAAATAGTTCATATTCCAATTCGTTAATATTTGATTCTGCTTCAAGAATCAGTGCTTCTTTTTCTTTTAATTCAGGTGTGATATACCGCTCTGCATTGGCAAGCGTTTGTTTTCTTTCGTAACGCCCTTCCTCCAGCAGATGTGTATTTGCGCGTGTCACTTCGATATAATAACCAAACACTTTATTAAACCCGACTTTTAAGGAGCGAATGCCGGTATATTCTCTTTCCTGCTGTTCAAGCCGTGCAATCCAGTCCTTTCCGTTTCGGCTGGCATCACGGTATTCATCTAATTTTGCATTGTAGCCATCTTTAATCAGATTGCCTTCTTTTATCGTCATCGGCGGATTTTCATGAAGTGCATCTTCTAATAAATCAAGGAGGTCACCACAAGGATCAATCTCATTCGCTCTTGATTTTGCCATTTCCTCTGGTAATGAATGAACGAGTTGTTTAATATCCGGTACTTGTTTTAAGGATTCTTTGAGCTGGATGAGATCACGTGCATTCACGTTGCCAAATGCCACGCGGCCCGCTAAACGCTCAAGATCATATACTTGCTTTAATCGTTCGCGCAGATCCTCTCGCTCAAAGAAATGATCCATCAGAATTTGCACCATTTCCTGACGCTCGTTAATTTGCGAAAGGCGAATGAGCGGCCGGTCGATCCATTGCTTGAGCAGTCTGCCGCCCATCGCTGTTTTTGTTTCATCTAACAGCCATAATAAAGAGCCCTTTTTGCTTTTTGAACGAATCGTTTCTGTTAATTCAAGGTTTCGTTTTGAGTAAAGATCGATTTTCATCGTTTGTTCAAGCTCAAATACTTGAACTTTCTGAAGATGGTCCAAGCTTCTTTTTTGCGTTCTTCTTAAATAGGCATATAGTGTTAAAAATGCTGTTTTTAACTTTTCATCAAGATGGGAAATGAGCTGTTCAGCTTCATCTAATAATTCATCACTATCTTCGTATGAAATGGTCGCTTGGCAGCGTTCTTTAAGGGTTTTGATTGTTTCCTCATCCAGCTGCTTTGACACCACAATTTCTTTTGCACCGACAGAATAAATTTCTGATACGACTTCATCTAATCGATCGATGAAAGCCGCCATGTTTTCACCTGTTGATAAATCAGACAGCGCAAGACCGTACCCATTTTGAAAGCTGGTAACAGACGCAATAAAGTTGTTCTCGTTTTCACTTAAACCTTTACCATCCATGACGGTTCCTGGTGTAATCAGTTGAACGACTTCCCTTTTGACTACACCTTTTGCCGTTTTTGGGTCTTCCACCTGCTCACAAATGGCGACCTTGTAGCCTTTTGAAATCAACTGTTCTATGTATGCAGACGCAGAATGATAAGGAACGCCGCACATTGGAATTGTGCCGCCGTCTCTGCTTGTTAACGTAATTTCTAGTTCTTGCGCGGCTTCCTTTGCATCATCAAAAAACATCTCATAAAAATCGCCTAGGCGAAAAAATAAAAAGGCATCTTGATAATCTGCCTTGATCTTTAAATATTGTTGTATCATGGGCGTATAACTTGCCATATTTCTAATCCCTCACTATATTACTTTCGAATTCATACCATCTCTAATTATAGCATAAAAAATCACCTTTTTTCTCCTAGATCAGGCACAAAAAAACTAGGGGGATATGCGCCCTAGTCATTCATTACTCTTCTGTCTCACCTGCTAGGAATTCTGGATGAATATCCTCTAACTCCTCATCCACTTCTTCTTCCCACTCGTGATCATCTTTTTCTTTCCAGCTTGAATCGACCTCTACGACAATTTTTGTTTCACCGACTACCTCAGCAATGAATTCACGCTCTGCCTGAACGATAATTTTATTGCCATTTGGAGAAATGGTCACTTCTAAGCAATTGGGCTGCTGCAATACTTTCGCAATTACTTCGTGCTCATCATCAAGGAAATTCTTATCTTTATATCTCAGTTTAATGATGTCTACATACTTCACACGCTCTGTGACGACTTCTGTTTTCGTGTTGTCGGCGTAAGAGTACCATACGTTAATATCAAATGTTCCTTCGATCTCAACGGTTTTACCGACCTTTTCAGCATCATACTTATGATTAATGATCCAACCACCTAGGATGCTGGTTGGTTTTTGCGATGGAGAAATGGTGTGTGTGCTTTGGGTGAATTTCCTCCCTTTTGCAACCACCGCTTTTGTAATAATTTCTCTGTATTCAGACATTCCGGCATGCCTCCTTGTTCTTGATCGTTTTATCTTATGCTGGGCATTCGTCTAGTGTGTCACGATTTTGAACTTCATGTTCAATTAAATTCATTTCTGTTTCAGTGTATGCATGGTCGCCCATAAACTTGCCTTGAAAATTGGAAAAGTTGGAGAGTGAGAGGTTTGGAGACGATGAAGCATGAAAAAGAATGGATAGTGCTTTTCAAAAAATGTTAATATGAAAGCAAAAAACCCCGCATCTGCGGGGTTTTCTCATTTAATGGAGCAACTTGGTGATGAGTTTTTCACTTTTGAACCGGTTTCTCCTAATAAGAGGTCACCGCCGGTTGAAAGAATGATTTCATCTGTTACTTGATTCGAAATCGTGTGCGCTACAAGCTGAAGCAGGGAATTGACTTCCATTTGTGATTCTTTGAATTCTTGAATCACTGGGATGTCATCCAGTTCTTCTTGCAGGGCATCGATTTTTTCTTCGACTTGCTTTAAGGCTTCATGTTTGCCATAATGCTTTAAGTTCACAGCTTGTTTTTGAAGCGCCTTAATTTGATTAATGATCGTTGAAATTTTTGTATTTTCATTGATTTGCGCTTCTGCTTTTTTGAAGAAATCAACTTCTTCAGTTTCAGAAATCATTTTAGCGAGCTCTCTTGCGCGCTCGACAATCTCTTTCTTTGAATAAAGTGTCATTTTAATTCACCTCGATAGCTTCTCCAACCATTTCTCCGTCAAGAGACCAAGTTTTGGCTTGTGTGATTTTCACTTTGACGATGTTGCCAATCGCTTCTTTTGGTGCTTTAAAATTCACAAGCTTGCTTTTACTTGTATATCCGGCTAGGATCTCAGGGTTGTTTTTACTTTCACCCTCTACTAATACTTCGACAATCTGCCCTTCATATTCCTTCATTTTTTTCGCAGAAATTTCATTCACAAGTGCATTTAGGCGCTGCAGACGTTCTTTTTTCACACGCATTGGCACGTTGTCTTTCATTTTCGCTGCAGGCGTTCCTTCTCTTGGAGAATAAATGAATGTATAAGCAGCATCAAACTCAACCTCGCGATAGAGGGAAAGTGTTTCTTCAAACTGCTCATCTGTTTCATTTGGGAACCCAACAATAATGTCCGTTGTTAATGAAGCATTCGGCATAGCTTCTTTGATTTTGCGCACAAGATCAAGGTAACGCTCACGGTCATATTTTCTCGCCATAAGTTTCAGCACAGAAGAACTTCCGGATTGAACTGGCAGGTGAATATGATCGAGAAGGTTTCCGCCCTTGGCAAGCACTTCAATTAAGTGATCATCAAAATCACGCGGGTGGCTTGTTGTAAAACGGATACGCGGAATATCAATTTTTCGCAGCTCATCCATCAGGTGGCCAAGACCATATTCCATATCTTCAAAATCTTTTCCATATGCATTCACGTTTTGACCAAGAAGGGTAATTTCCTTATATCCTTCTGCCGCTAAACGTCTGACCTCTTGAATAATTTCATCTGGGCGGCGGCTTCTTTCCTTGCCGCGCGTGTAAGGCACGATACAGTATGTACAGAATTTATCACAGCCGTACATAATGTTCACCCAGCCCTTGATTTTACCTTGACGGGCTCTTGGAAGGTTCTCAATCACGTCGCCTTCTTTTGACCAAACCTCAATGACCATTTCTTTTGAAAGGTAGCATTCAGATAACAGCTCTGGCAGGCGGTGAATGTTGTGCGTGCCAAAAATCAAGTCAACAAATGGGTGTTTCTTCAAAATACGGTTCACGACAGATTCTTCTTGTGACATACATCCGCAGACACCTAAAATTAAATCTGGCTTTTCACGTTTTAATGCTTTTAAATGTCCAAGCTCTCCAAACACTTTATTTTCTGCATTCTCACGAATAGCACAAGTGTTTAATAAGATGACATTTGCATCTTCCGTTGAGTTTGTTGGTTCATAGCCAAGCGCCATAAAAATACCAGCCATCACTTCTGTGTCATGCTCATTCATTTGACAGCCATATGTGCGAATATAAAACTTGCGGCCGTTTCCTAACCCTTGAAACTGCTCGTCAATTTGAAATTGATTGTATTCAACTTCTTCTTTACCCCGTTTTTTTGCATCTTTTAAGGAAGGCGGAATGTACACAGCTTCAAAATATTTGCTGTAGTCCTTCTCGGATTTTTTGTCCGATGAACTCACTTGTCCGCTCGCTTTTCTCTGCTCTTCATTCATGAATTTGTACTCCTTTCAAACCAAGTTCCACCCTACAGTATAGACTATTTTGTGATGAATTGAAAATAAATCATATACGGTTCTTCTATGAAAATTGCCAATTAGTCATAGCCATTTTTCACAAAAGAAAAAGAGAGCCTGCGCTCTCTCAATCAAGTATGTTTAGTTTTTTTGCTTCTTCTTCAATGATTGTCAGTGCCCGGTCTAGTTCTTCTTTTGTGTGCTCGGCTGTGATGATGGCTCTAATTCTTGCCTTGCCTTTTGCTACAGTTGGGAAGGCGATGCCTTGGGCAAACACGCCTCGTTCTATTAAAGTCTTTGAGAAACGAAAAGTAAGTGCTTCGTCTCCAATCATGATTGGGATAATCGGTGTCTCTGTTGGAGCGACTTGAAATCCAAGGCTGATGACTTTTTCTTTAAAATAATCGGCGTTCTCCCAAAGTGTATCGATTCGCTTCGGTTCATCTAACAGCACTTCAATCGCTTCTTCACACGCTCTAGTCACAGCTGGCGGATGTGAGGTGCTGAATAAAAACGGTCTTGCTTTATGTTTTAGATAATCAATTAAAACCGCTGAACCAGCCACGTAGCCGCCGAGCACTCCGACAGCCTTGCTAAGTGTCCCGACCTGAATGTGCACTCTGCCGTCGAGTTTAAAATGGTTGACCGTCCCGCGGCCATTCTCGCCAAGCACGCCCGAGGCATGCGCATCGTCTACCATCACAAATGCATCATATGCTTCTGCGAGCCTGACGATCTCAGGAAGTGGCGCGATATCTCCATCCATCGAGAACACACCATCTGTAACGATGAGGCGGACGCGGTAATTCATTGATTTCTTCAAAATCTTCTCCAGCTCTTCCATATTAGAATGACTGTATACTTTCTTATCTGCTTTGGTTAATCGGATTCCATCAATAATGGAGGCATGATTCAGTTCATCTGAAATGACAATATCATCTTTTGTCAGGATACTGGATAAGACCCCTTGGTTGGTCGTAAAGCCTGATTGGAACACAAGAGCAGCTTCTGTCTTTTTAAATGAAGCAAGCTTTTTTTCAAGGCGTTCATGCATTGTCATTGTGCCGGCGATGGTTCGTACGGATCCTGTACCCGCACCGAATTCATCAATCGCCTCTTTTGCTGCTTTCATCAGCCTTGGGTGCGAGGTGAGGCCTAAGTAGTTATTTGAGGAGAGTTGTATGACAGATTGTTCATTTAATGTAACAGTGGATGATTGTTTTGAGTCGATCTCTTTCAAAGTTTGGTGGGTGCCTTGCTGCTTCATTGTGTCCAATTCATCTTGTAAATACGTGAATTCTTTCATCATTTCTTCCCCCTTTGATATGATGGCATCATCAGTACGACTTTTCCGCACGTACCGCTTTGCATAAGTTCAAATCCCTTTTCGAACTCTTCAAATGGCAGTGTATGAGTGACAACTGGCTTTACATCAATGGTATTCGTTCTTAACAGCTCAGATACTTGACGCCACGTCTCAAACATTTTTCTCCCCGTGATCCCTTGCACGGTTAATCCCCTAAATACAATTTGATTCGTAATATCAATTGTCACTGGTCGTTCTGGCAAGCTTAGTATATTGACTTTTCCTCCATTTGCACAAGCTTCGAGTGCTTGATTAATGGCAGCTGGATGACCTGACATCTCACACATCACGTCTGCCCCTTCCATCCGCGTGAGCTGCTTAATCATCGCGACTGGATCATCTTTTCCAATATCTACAATATGATCTGCACCCATTTTTCGGGCAAGATCGAGCCTGTATTCATTTTTATCAACAGCGAACACTTGAACAGCCCCGGAGGCTTTTGCGACAGCAATTGCCATTAAACCGATTGGTCCGCAGCCAAAAATCGCCACTGACTTACCTGAAACAGGTGTGTGCAGTACAGTATGAACAGCATTTCCTAGCGGCTCTTGTATAGAGGCAAGCTCAACCGGCATTTGGGCTGGATTGTGCCACACATTTTGTTCAGGTACTTTGACATATTCAGCAAAACAGCCATCAATGTCTACCCCTAAAATTTTCGTTTCACTGCACAAATGCTGCTGCCCTGTTAAGCACATATAACATTGATTACATACAACATGCGTCTCAGCCGATACAAAGTCCCCTGCCTTTGCTCGTGAGACCTGCTTCCCCACTTTAACAACTTCCCCTGTAAATTCATGTCCAAAAATGCAGGGCGCTTTGACTCTTCCCTTAGCCCAGTCGTCCCAATTATAAATATGCACGTCTGTTCCGCATATCGAAGTGGCTTTCACTTGGATCAAAACTTCATGATTTTTGATTTCTGGAATCGGCATCTCCATCAACGCCGCTCCGTAAGCGCTTTCTTTTTTAACAATTGCTTTCATCGTTCCACACATGACGTACAACCCCTTTGTTAAAAAACTTCTCCCAATCAGATTTTAACACGTCTTATTTTAGTCGTAAATACCACTGTCCACCAGATAAACACAAATGAACACCCCACATATTTTTTTGGATATTTTTCTAAAAAAAAAAGCAAATCTCCTTTCGATCGGAGATTTGCTTTCATCGTCAGCGTTTCTTTGAAACGGCAACATATAGGGCTGGCACAATGAATAATGTCAGAATTGTTGAGAAAAACACACCTGATACAATGCAGATTGCCAGCGGCTTAAAGAGTGGATCATGACTTAATGCAACAGGCATTAGTGCAACAAGTGCCGTAAATGCTGTTAAGAGAATCGGCTTAATCCTTGCTCTTCCTGCTTCAATGACAGCTGTCTGTTGATCAAACCCTTGCTTGCGCCGCTGCTCAATAAATTCGAAGAGGACGACCGCATTTCGGACGACAATACCAGCCAATGAGACAATTCCCATTGTTGCCATAAAGCTGAATGGTGTTTGTGTAACAAATAGTCCGATAATGGCTCCTGATACGGCTAAGTAAACCGTTCCTAGAACTAACAGCGGAAGCATCAATGAATTGAACTGGAATGCGATGGTCACATAAATGAGCAGCAAGACAACTGCAAATAAGAGGCTAATTTCAATAAAGAACTGGGTCTGATTTTCATTTTCTCCACCTTGTGAAATGGTCAAATCCTTCGCTGCAGAACTTTTTCCTACTTGATTGACGACTTCTTTCATATCGTCTTTAAACGAATCTGATGCACCGGGATACGCCTTCAGCGTAATGGTCGGCACTCCATTTTCATGTGGAATGCTTTCGTACTGCTCTGTTTCTTTTTCTTTTACATATCGGCTAAGCGGCTCAAGTTGAGGCATACCGCCTTCATTTGTCTTCACAGGCACATTCATTTCTTTTAGCTTTAAACCATTTTGATGTGTGCCTGTATCCTGTTTCACCACTAAATCGATATCATTTGTTCCTTGTTGAAAGGTACCTAATGGAATCCCTTCTGTCACAAGACCAAGCTGTCTGCTGACAAATTGAGCACTGAGCCCATCCTCTGCCATTCGCTCGCGGTTTAATTCAAAGGAGATCGTTTTCACCGGCTGATTGACATCGTCCGTAATCAAGCTTGCCCCTTTGTCTTTCATTTCATTTGTCAGCGTTTCTTTGACATCAATGAGCTTTGAAAAAGATTCACCCGCAACCGTTACTGTCACTGGTGCTCCAGCTGGCGGCCCTTGAACAATGGTTTTCATAAAGATTTCTGCCTCATTGAATTTCTCTCGCAAAGGCTCAGTCATACGATCTATCAATGCCTTACTAGTTATCTGATCATTGTCTACTCTCACAACAACTTGACCGGTGTGGTCACTTGCATTTGAAATACTTTCATTAAACAGGTTCGGCACACCGCCGCCTGCAAAAATCGCCGTTTCTTCAATGCCTTTTTGCCGTTTGATCTCTTGTTCTATTTTCTTTAGTGTTTCATTTGTTTTGTCTAGTGTTGTTTCACTTGGAAGTGTGACAGTGACGACCACTTCTTTCTTATTCGCCGCAGGGAAAAATTCAAATGGTGTGACGAAAATAAGTAAAAAAGCAAGCGTTGCAACGAGCAAACCACTTAGTCCAATAACGAGCGGCCGCTTCACAATGTTTGTCAGCACACGGTCTGCATAGAAATCAGCCAGCCTTTTTAATGGTTTCCCTAGGAATCCCGGCTCTTTTTGACTGTTTTTGTTCTTTCTTTTCCGGTTGTTCACAGTATATTGATAGACCGGTACAAGTGTCAGAGAAATCACCATGGATGCAAGCACAGTCGTAACTAGAACAGACGGTAATGCCCGAATAAATGAACCGTTTGCACCTGATAGGAAAACAAGCGGCAGGAAGGCAAATACAACAGCTAGTGTTGATGTCAAAATGGATCCTGCGACTTCTTTCACTCCTGCAATTGTTCCTTTAAGCGGACTTTCGTATTTTTTCATTTGTCTTAAAATATTATCATTGACGACAATGGCATCATCGACAAGTATCCCTAAGGCAATAATAAAGCCGATGATCGAAATTTGATTGAGGTCCACTTGTAAAAATGGCAGCGGAATCGTTCCAATTGTAATCGATAGCGGAATGGCTAGTGAAACGATAAACGCCCCGCCAATCGTTAGTCCAAGTGTGGTAACAATTATGACAGCAATGACCGCAACAATGGCTTCTTTTATTAAATCATTGAAAATGGTATCCACTTCACTTTTTTGTGAATAGTAGTCTACCCACTCCACCCCGTTTGGCAGCTGCTTTTCTTTCTCAATGACATCACTGACTTTGTCATACATTTTAGGAATATCAAGCCCTGGTTTAATATTCACAGTAAATGAATAAGCGGGCTTTCCGTTATACGACACAATATCACTTTTCTGTTTTTCTACTTCTTTTAAACTGCCAAGCTGACTAATTGTGACCGGCTCTCTTTTCGTTTTAGAAAAAAGCTCAATCTTTTTAACCTGATCTAAGCGGTCATATGTATCGATGGACAGCTTCACCTTCTCTTTGCCTGCCCGAATATCGCCTAGCGGAGATGTGTCAAATTCCTGATTGATGGCATTTGTGACATCAGTTACATTGAGCCCTTCACCCTCCAGCTTGTTTGAATCTAAGTTTAATATCGCTTGTTTGTCATTGAAGCCTTTGATAACGACACTGTCTACCCCTTTGATGTCCTCCACTTTTTCCTTCAATGCACGCAGCGATTTCTGACTCTTTGCTAAGTCCGATGATTCACTCGACACAATCATATAAGAACCAACCGGCACGCTGCCAAATTCATCCTTTACTTCCGGCTCCATCACCCCATCAGGAAAAGACGACGCAGCACTTGTGGTTTCATTCTTAATTTGACTTGCCGTCTTTTGAAAGTCGGCTTGGTCCTCAATTTCAATCACAATATTTGAGAAACCAACGGCTGAAACCGAGCTCGTTTTCTCTACACCGTTGATATCAGATAGGGCTGATTCCAGTTTATTGGTGACATCTCTTTCCACCTGTTTTGCATCTGCACCAGGAAAAACGGTAGAAATCGTGACGAGATTCGCCTCGAATTCTGGCAGTTCTCGTTTAGGAAGCTGCGCGAATAAATAGCCGCCAGCAATGAGAACGATAAAAAATAAAATAAAAACTAGCTTTCCTCTTTTCAAAAAAGCTTCGAACATTATTTCACCTACTTAAATATTTATTTTTGATGAAGTAAATTCAACTTAATCTTAATTTATCATCATGGTGAAAAAATGCAAGCTCTAATATGTCATTTTTATCTATTTCACGAACTGAATATGTTATATAAGAAATGTATAGCGGTAAACAAAAACAACCTGCTTACATGATGTAAGCAGGTTGAAAATAATAAAATTAGAATTATCGTGGCTCAACAATCAATTTGATGGCTGTTCTTTCTTCTCCATCGATCAGAATGTCAGTAAAGGCTGGAATGCATATCAAATCCACTCCGCTTGGCGCGACAAATCCCCTTGCAATGGCGACAGCCTTAACCGCCTGATTCAGTGCTCCAGCGCCGATTGCTTGTATTTCCGCTGCACCGCGTTCACGTAAAACGCCGGCTAATGCTCCTGCTACTGAATTCGGATTTGACTTTGCTGAAACTTTTAAAATTTCCATTTCTGCTCCCCCTTAAATTTACAATGGATAAGTGAGTGTTCATTAGAACAATCTTTGTTAGATGATGCTATTTTTTTGAAAATCCATCCCCAAAATGTTTTTCAAAAATAGCAGGCTACCTACCATTTTTACTATATTCACGATAGAGGGCGCATATTCCTTCTTTCTGATTAATATTTTTCTGAAATAAATATGTGAACATTTATTCAAAGAAAATATGGTCATCATTTATCAAAATTCGATCAATTTTGACAGCTTTTTTCGACTGTTCGTCAATTTCTACGATTACTGCACTTAACGTCGTGCGGCCTTCTGCAATTTCAAACCGGACTGGGAGACTTGTTTTGAATCGTTTAATGATCGTTTCTCGGTCAACACCTAAAATGCCATCATAAGGTCCTGTCATCCCGACATCTGAAATATACGCAGTTCCTTTAGGCAATACGCGGTTATCTGCTGTTTGAACATGTGTATGCGTTCCAACGACACATGATGCACGGCCGTCTGTATACCAGCCCATCGCCTGCTTTTCACTTGTGGCTTCACCATGAAAATCAATAAAAATAAACGGTGTCCGTTTGGATGCTTCCGCAATTAATTCATCTACTTTTTGAAATGGGCAGTCAATTGGCGGTAAAAACGTACGTCCTTGCAGGTTGATGACAGCCAGTTCTTTTCCTTGTTTTTTAATAAAGGTGAGACCTTTTCCAGGTGTGCCTTCTGGGAAGTTAGCAGGTCGGACCATATTTGCTGCATCATCGATGAAATCGAAAATGTCTCTTTTATCCCATGTATGGTTACCCATTGTGAGCACATCAGCTCCTGCTTGCAGCAGCTCATGATAGATTTTTTCAGTTAGACCTTTCCCGTGAGCAGCATTTTCTCCGTTGACAATAGTAAAGTGCGGCTGATATTTTTTCTTCAGCTTTGGCAAGTATTCTTTCAGTGTGTCTCTGCCAGGTGAACCGACGATATCTCCAACAAATAATATTTTCATGCGCTTTTGAACCCTTTCTCTTTTAAATTGATCTTCTTATCAGTGTTGCATATTTACACAAAAAAATAAAGCGGCGCTAAGCGCACCGCTCTATTTTGCATACTCTACTGCGCGAGTTTCTCGAATGACTGTCACTTTAATGTGACCAGGGTAATCGAGCTCGTCCTCAATTCGCTTACGAATATCCCTTGCTAGACGGTGAGCTTCAAGATCATTAATTGAATCTGGCTTCACCATAATACGTACTTCACGTCCAGCCTGTATCGCAAACGATTTTTCAACACCTTCATAAGATTCAGAGATATCTTCTAATTTCTCAAGTCTCCGAATGTAATTTTCAAGTGTCTCACTTCTTGCACCAGGGCGTGCTGCAGATAATGCATCAGCTGCCGCAACAAGAACAGCGATAATAGATGTCGGTTCTTGGTCACCGTGGTGAGAGGCAATACTGTTGATGACAACAGGATGCTCTTTATATTTCGTCGCAAGCTCAACGCCAATTTCTACGTGGCTTCCTTCTACCTCATGATCAATGGCTTTTCCAATGTCATGCAGAAGACCTGCTCGTTTTGCAAGCTTTGCATCTTCTCCAAGCTCCGAAGCCATGAGACCTGCAAGATGTGCAACCTCAATTGAATGCTTCAGGACATTTTGTCCATAACTTGTACGGAATTTTAAGCGGCCGAGAATTTTGATCAGATCCGGATGCAGACCGTGAACTCCGACTTCGAATGTCGTTTGCTCACCCATCTCGCGGATATAATCATCGACTTCACGGCGTGATTTTTCCACCATTTCTTCAATTCGTGCAGGATGAATGCGGCCATCCTGGACTAGCTTGTCCAGAGCTATCCTCGCTGTTTCACGTCTAATCGGATCAAAGCCCGATAGTATAACAGCTTCAGGTGTATCATCTATGATCAAGTCAATACCTGTTAACGTTTCTAACGTACGGATATTTCGTCCTTCACGTCCGATAATACGACCTTTCATCTCATCATTTGGAAGATTGACTACAGATACCGTTGTTTCAGCCACATGATCAGCTGCACAACGCTGTAACGCAAGTGAAAGAATGTTTTTCGCCTTTTTGTCAGCCTCTTCTTTCGCTCGGTTTTCAGATTCTTTCGTCATGACTGCAATGTCGTGGGAAAGCTCATTTTCAACTTGATCCAGAATGATTTGTTTCGCTTCATCTCGAGTTAGACTTGAAATACGTTCCAACTCGGCTTTCTGCAAACGAATCATATCATCCACTTTGCTTTCCATCTCTTCAATATGTTGTTGTCGTTCATTCAGAGAATGATCTCTCTTCTCCAACAGGGACTCCCGTTTATCTAAAGATTCGTCTTTGCGATCAAGATTTTCCTCTTTTTGAAGTAAACGGTTTTCTTGTCTTTGAAGCTCATTTCGTCTTTCACGAACTTCTTGCTCCGCCTCTACACGAAACGAATGAATTTCATCTTTCGCTTCCAAGAGCGCTTCTTTCTTCAATGCTTCCGCATCACGCTTTGCATCCTCAACAATTTGTTCGGCCATGTTTCTTGCGCCGGATATTTTTGCTTCTGCAATGGTTTTACGAACAAAGTAGCCAACAACTAAACAGATTAGGCTCAGCAAAATGGAGATGATCGTAAACATCGTAGGCGACATATTTTCACCTCCTCTTGCTATGAACTTGGTTTTACAAATAAAGTGTCGGCATGTACATTGTTTTGTGTCTCAACATACAGGGCCTTCACAGGGAATGAGATCCTCACTGCCCTTGTCAAGTTTAAATTAGTTATCAATCATGTTAAGAAAAACAAGTGATACATTCCCATTGTAATTGTGTCGGAAATACTTGTCAAGCTAGTCAGACTGAGGCGTAAGTCGTTATTTCAAGCAAAGACAGAACTTTTGACCTGCCAGCTGTCATGTAAATGTAAAAAAAAGACGCTTTTCAGCGTCTTTTAGTCTTTTTAGTCATTAAACTCCAATTCTTCTTGTCCTTCTTCTTCAGCTGCTTTCACTCCGTTTGTATCCAAACCGTAGTGTTCGCGAATTTGCTCCTGGATCATCAGCATGATATCTTTATTTTCTTTTAGGAACTGTTTCGCATTTTCACGCCCTTGTCCAAGACGTTCCTCTTGGTAAGAATACCAAGCACCGCTCTTTTGTACGATATCCAGCTCGCTTCCAAGGTCGATGATTTCTCCCTCTTTTGAGATCCCTTCACCGTACATAATGTCTACTTCGGCAATACGGAATGGAGGTGCTACTTTGTTTTTGACCACTTTAATTCTCGTTTTATTCCCCATAATGTCATTGCCTTGTTTCAGCTGTTCAGCACGGCGCACTTCTAAACGAACAGACGAATAGAACTTCAGCGCACGTCCACCAGGCGTTGTTTCAGGGTTACCAAACATGACACCAACTTTTTCACGAATTTGGTTGATAAAGATGGCAATTGTTTTTGATTTGTTGATGGCACCTGATAGTTTACGGAGCGCTTGGGACATCAAACGTGCTTGAAGACCAACGTGTGAATCACCCATGTCTCCTTCAATCTCTGCTTTTGGTACAAGAGCAGCTACAGAGTCAATAACAACAATATCAACTGCCCCGCTTCGGACAAGAGCTTCTGCAATTTCAAGTGCTTGCTCTCCTGTATCCGGCTGAGAAAGTAACAGTTCATCAATGTTGACACCTAGTTTTTGAGCGTAAACTGGATCGAGTGCATGCTCTGCATCAATAAATGCAGCTTGTCCTCCCTGCTGCTGAACTTCAGCAATGGCATGAAGGGCTACTGTCGTTTTACCAGAACTCTCTGGACCATATACTTCGATAATACGGCCGCGGGGATATCCGCCTATTCCAAGCGCAGTATCAAGTGCTAACGAACCACTAGGTACTGTTGAAATACGTGTATCTGTTTGCTCTCCTAGTTTCATAATAGAGCCTTTACCAAACTGTTTTTCTATTTGTTTAAGAGCCATATCTAAGGCTGCTTGACGATCACTCATTCTATTGTTTCCTCCTTTATCAATTCCACTATCTATACTATACCTTGTTTTACGTCATTTGCCAAGAAAAAAACGAACACATATTCGATTTTTTCTTGGCAGATTTTTTAAGAAAAGAGTATTTTCTATTAGAAAAAACGCTCTTTTATAAAGGAGTAAACCTAACAAAAAACAAAATTAACTCTCTTTTAATAAGTTGAGTAAGTGATGCAGACCATATTTCACAGCACGCTTTCGAATGCCCGACCGGCTGCCTGTAAACATCCATTCAAACACGTCCGTCTGGTCTTTCGTAGATAGTCCAATGAACACTTTTCCAACAGGCTGACCCTCTTGGGTATCAGGTCCTGCTACACCCGTAAAGCTAATGCCAATATCACTTCCGGTCAGCTTTCTAACTCCTTCAGCAAGCTCTAAAGCACACTCTTTGCTGACAGCACCATGAGAAGACAATGTTTCCTCCCGGCAGCCAAGTACCTGCTGCTTGACTTGGTTTGTATAACAAACCACACTTCCGTTCAAAATGGATGATGCTCCTTCGAGATCTGTCAGCCATTCGGAGAACATTCCGCCAGTCAGGCTTTCTGCTGCTGCTACTGTTTTTCCGTGCTCGTGCAAGGCTTTGGATGCTTCGCGGACAAGTGATGTATCCCCATATCCGTAGAAGTACTCACCTACCCGCGCCAAAATTTGCGCTTCTGTTTCTTTTAACAGACGCTCTGTTTCTTTTTCATCCTCATGCTTAGCAGTCAGCCTTAGCGTCACTTCACCGTCAGATGCGAGTGGTGCAATTGTCGGATTCGTTTGAGCGTCAATTAAATCTTCTAGGTCTGTTTCAAGCTGCGATTCACCGATTCCGAAGAAGCGCAGAACAACAGACACGATCTTTTCCTTTAAGCCAAGCTTCTCAGAAATCAGCGGCTTTGCCTCGTTTTCAAACATCGGGTGCAATTCACTTGGCGGTCCAGGAAGAAGCATATAAAACGTATCGTCTTCTTGAACAAACATACCCGGGGCCATCCCGAAACGGTTCACGAGCACATCAGACCCTTCTAGAACGAGTGCCTGCTTACGGTTGTTCGGTGACATAACGCGTCCGGTCTTTAGAAAGTAGTCTTGAATCGATTCAAATGCTTCTTCATTTAGTACAAGCTCTTTCCCAAGCGAGCTCGCAATGGTTTCTTTTGTTAAGTCATCTTTGGTTGGTCCAAGACCACCTGAGAAGATAATAAAATTAGATCTTTCCTGCGCCACCTGAATGGCCTGTTTTAAACGCTCTGGATTGTCACCAACTGCTGTATGGTAATAAACATTCACACCAATTTCGGCTAGTTGTTTGCTGATGAATTGTGCATTCGTATTCGTAATTTGCCCAAGCAATAGTTCGGAACCGACTGCAATAATTTCTGCTTTTCTCTCTGACTTCAAAGCGTACACGTCCTTTTTAGTTAGAATTCTTTAAAGCTTCCCAGTTTTTTGCAAAGTAATCCCAGCCTGAGACAACAGTGAAGAACACCGCTACCCACATCGCTAGATCACCAAACGGGAATGACACAAGTTCAAACGGCAGGTTATGCAGTAAAAGTGCTGAAATCGCAATGATCTGCGCCCATGTCTTCACCTTTCCAAGCATATTCGCTGCCACTACTTCACCGCCTCCGGCTAATACAAGCCTTAGACCAGTTACAGCAAATTCACGGCTGATGATCACAATCGCCATCCATGCCGGTGTGAGGTTGTATTGAACAAGTATAATTAAAGCAGCTGAAACAAGCAATTTATCTGCAAGCGGATCTAAAAATTTACCAAAGTTCGTCACCAAATTAAGCTTACGTGCGTAGTATCCATCAATCCAGTCAGTTGTTGAAGCGACGATAAACAAGATCGCTCCAACAAGGTGCGTCACTTCGATGCTGACGTCGCCAAAGCGTGCAACACCCCAATCTAGCGGTGCAAGCATAATGATCATAAAAACAGGGATCAAGGCGATCCTAGAAAGGGTTATTTTATTCGGTAAGTTAAACATGAAATCCAATCCTCCAATAATGCAATTTTTTATGTATATAATAGTAGGAACAAAAGAAAAGTCATCTACTTGCTTAAGATGACTTTTCCTTTCCTTTATTCACAATCACAATGTTTTGTGTCATGGTGTTCTTAGGGTCTAATTCGTACTTAAGTGTCTCGTCATTTACCTTGATATTAATTCCAGACGCATTGCCTAGACGGATATCGACCTGAGAAAGATCAGACAGGTCTGTTTTAAACGATTCGCCATCTTTTAGTTCACCCATCTTCAGCACTTTTCCAGATTCGTCTCTTACGCGCAGCCATGAAGCTTGCGAGGCAGAAATTTTTAACTCCATTTCGTCTGCACCTGATACTTCATACGTTGTTGTCGAGCCTTCTGTATTCGTCGCCTTTAAAGATACAGTTTCATCGTCTTTTGATGAATCATCTTTTTTAGATGATTTTTCTTTATCATCTGACGAAGCTTTTTCTTTTTTCTTTTGATCTTTTGCAAGAGATGAATCCTCAGATACTTCATATTTAGATTCTGATTGCTGAGGGGCCGCCTGATTATTCTTCTGTCCGCTATCATGATTGACCGCCTGCACGATCACATAAATGATGGCGATGACCACAATGATGCCTCCAATAATTAAAATTGTCGGCAATAGTTCAAGCACTTTCGAGGCAGGCTTTGGCAGCTCTCTTTGCGGCTTAATATTCGATAATTTATCAGATACTTCATCGTTATACGTGCTTGGAACATCTTTACGAAATTCTTCGAACAATTGTTCAGGATTCAGTCCAACGGCTTCGGCATATTGTTTAATAAACGCTCTGACGTAAAATTTACCTGGAATAATATCATAGTTTCCTTGTTCGATTGCTAGCAAATAGCGCTTTTGGATCTTGGTAGCCGCCATCAGATCCTCCAGCGACATCCCTTTTTCCTCTCTGGCCTCAACGAGCCGTTTTCCCAATTCAGTCAAAACAAACACCTACCATTACCATATTAAAAATCGAAGCCGGAAAAACCAGAATGATCAAACACTTGTGGTTCTTCAGCGTGTTCATATGTAATCTCTTCGTCTGCGCTATTCCGCAATTCAATGATATAGTCGAAATCATCCATTGTATATTCTGAATTTTGAATAAAGATGTCTGGATGCTCGACCACCTTCGTTGCCGGCAGTCTCATAATTTCCCTTAAAAGCTGCAAATGCTTCTCAGAACCTCTTCTTGTCGACACAATCCCATCAATAATAAAGACGTTATCTGGGCTGTATTCATCTGCGATCAGCTGACTTCGGATCGTCTGTTTCAAAAGAGTTGATGATACAAACAGCCATCTCTTGCTTGCACAAACACTTGAAGCCACAATTGATTCTGTTTTTCCGACACGCGGCATTCCGCGAATCCCAATCAATTTATGTCCTTCTTTTTTAAAGAGTTCAGCCATAAAATCAACAAGAAGACCGAGCTCGTCTCTTTCAAAACGGAACGTCTTTTTGTCATCCGCATCACGCTGTATGTATCTCCCATGACGAACAGCTAAGCGGTCACGAAGCTTCGGCTGTCTTAATTTCGTTACTTTTATCGTTTCCATTGTATTTAAAATTGATTCAAGCCGCTTAATTTGATCTGTGTGGTCACAGCGTAAAAGCATTCCGCGTCTTGATACATCAACACCATTGATTGTCACAATATTAATTGAAAGCATCCCCATTAGAGAAGAAATGTCTCCTAAAAGTCCGGGACGGTTTACCTGTATCTCATATTCAAAATACCATTCGAGCTTTGCCAAATGATATTACCCCCTTCATTGTGGCAAATTTTTACCTTCCTTTATCATAAAGCATTTTCACATTTTTAGAAAGCACAATGTTGTGAAACGGTTAAAATAAAAAGAGAGGCACAAACGACCTCTCTTTTTGTTTAGTGCGAGCTATTATTTTCAACCAGCTTGACCATCATATTTGCAATGGCACGCTGCTCATCTTCTGATGCAACGCTCCAAAGGTCAGCAAGTACTCTTTCCTGCTCGTTCTTTGCCTCAACTTCGTTAGCTAGATATCCGCCAATTTCATACGCAAGGTTATTGATGGTCTCACCTTCTAAACCTTTATCCTGCGCATGATTTAAGCGATCACCTAAAAAGTTTTTCCAATGGTCCCAGTTCTCAAGTACAGACATGTCGATTCCTCCATTCGAAAAGATGAATTACAGCCATAGCTTTTGTCATGGAGAGACGAATTATACACGTTTTTTAACAGTACCAGCCGCCATTGACAGATAAAATTTGACCTGTGATATAACTTGACTGTTTTGAGGCGAGAAACCAAATGACATCTGCAACCTCCTCAGGGGATGCAAGCCGGCCAAGCGGAATTTCTTCTTCCAGCATTGTGATGTCTTCCTGCGTAAAACGATTCATCATGTCAGTTTTGACAGCACCTGGCGAGACAGCATTTGCTCTAATTCCACTTGGAGCAAGCTCTTTTGCTAATCCTTTTATAAATGCATTTTGCGCACCTTTGACCATGCTGTACAGCACTTCACACGATGCTCCCGTTTCTCCCCATATCGAGCTGACCGCAATGATATGGCCTGCTTTCTTTTGAATCATAGCGGGTAAAAGGGATTGGGTAAGCTCATATGGACTTGTGACATGAAGCTGCACCATACTGGCTAATACGTCTTTTTCTGTGTCTGTCACCAATCCGACATGGCTCCTGCCGCTATTTAAAACAAGAATATCTGGACAGAGCGGCAGACGGCTGACAAGCTCATCTGCTCCGCCCGTTTTAGATAAATCTGCTTGAACGACATGCGTTTGAATGGAATATACCTCATCCAAATGAGCGGCGAGGCGCACAGCTGCCTGTTCATTTTTATAATAATGGAGCATCACATGGCAGCCTTCTTGGGCAAGCTTTTTCGCTGCTGCCTGCCCAATCCCGCCACTGGCACCTGTTATCAGCGCCCAACGACTCGTCACATTGATTCCTTCTTTCTATATAGAATACCTATTCTTTTCGTTTAAATGGGAACCAGTTGGCTGATCCGAACAATTTCACCATCACAGGTACGAATAATGGTAGCACAACGAGTGCGTACAGTAAAAGTCCTGTGAGGACAAGTGTTGCAATCTGCAAGAGAGACAGCACACCGGATGGAAGCATGGCGGCAAATGTTCCTGCCAAAATAACAGCAGCAGACATAATGACAGATCCCATATTTTTCATTGATTCAGTCATGGCAAACTGAATGTCTTTTGTTTTATATTCATTGAACCGCTCCATTAAGAAAATCGAATAATCGACTCCGAGCGCCATTAGTATGACAAATCCAAAGAATGGCACAGCCCAGTTAATGCCTGGATACCCGAAGAAATGGGTGAAAATAAATTCAGTTACACCGATTGCGGTAAAGTAAGTCAATATGAGTGAACCTACCAAGTAAAGCGGCATGACAAGCGAACGGAACAAAATCACCAAAATAAGGAAAATACCAATCATCATGTAAAGAACTGTCTTATTGAAATCTTGGTCTGACAGCTGTTTTAGATCAGCGTTCATACTTGATACACCTGAGACGCCAAATGACGCATCTTTTAGGTTTGTTTCAGGAAGTGCCCGCTCAACAGAAGCTTCCACTTGTTTAATCGTCGACAAAGCGTCATTTCCATATGGATTTTTCTCTAAAATGACATCAAGCTTTGTCATCTTGCGATCATCTGACATGTATGAATCAAATACTTGCTTGAATGCTTTATTTTTTAAGACGTCTTTTGGAATAAACCAGCCGGCCATATCTTGATCTGGTGCATTTTTCAGTTCGTCTAAGTAGTCACCTGCACCCATTAAGCCGCTTGAAATTTTCTCCAGTCCTTTCACACTTTTGTTCAGACCGTCTGTCAGCTTGGTCAGGTTATCCCCAAAGCCGCCAATCTTTTCTTTCATTTGCTTTTGGCCATTCATGATGTCGCCCGCTCCATTTGCAAGCTTTGGCATATTATCAGCTAATTGTCCTTGACCTTTAGACGTTTGATCCAGTCCATTTTCAACTGCATCTAAGCCAGCAATGAGTTCATCGATTTGATTTGTCAAGACTTTTTGCTGCTCAGAAGCTTTTGCGATAAAGGCATCAACTGCTTCAAGCTGCTTTCTAGCTTCTTTCGCTTGTTTGGCATAGCTGTCTGCCTGTTTCGCCCCTTCTTGCAAAGTCGCAGAAAGTTCATTGTACGAAGCTTTAATCGCTTGATACGATTGATTTTCTTTTACCTGCGGGATTTGCTTTTCAAGGGTACTAAATTGTGTATTTGCTTGTTTGATTAACGCTTTTACATCTGCTGCGGCAGAGGATGACGTATCCACTTGCGCTAATGCTGCCTTTAATTCTTTGGAAATGCTTTTATACAGTGAAACTTGCTGATTCACTTGTGCGACTTGAGCCATTAATTCCTTTTTTGCACCTTTGATTTCATCTTTAATGGCTGCTACACCTTTTTTATTTTGGTCGATGCCGTTTTGCAATTTTCTTAAGGATTTTTCAACATTTTGAATCCCTGTTTGCACAGATTCTGTACCAGAAATCAATTTGTTAATGCCTTTTCCTGATGATTTGATTTGCGGTGTTTGATCCTCAATGGATTGACTCATTGTCGTCAGTGCATCTTGGATGTTTTTCAAGCCTTCATTGCTTTTATCAAGTCCTGTGTTCAGTTCTTTGGCTTGTGATTTCACGTACAGATCACTCAGCCCTTTACCGACAGGACGGGTGGCACTTCTCACTTTACTGACCCCATCTGTTTGTTCAATTGCACGGCTGAGTTTTTCGATGGCAATCAGCCCTTCATTGTTGTCTAAAAGGTCAGATGATTTCACGACCACTGTTGCCGGAAGTGCTTCACCCGGTCCAAACTTATCAGAAATGGTATTGAATGCGTTAACCGATTCGTATTTATTACCAATTTCATCTAAGCTGTTATAAGAAAGAGTTCCTTTATACATGAGAATTGGCGGAAGCGTAATGATTCCTACAATTAATAAGCTGAAAAGCGGTTTCTTAAATGAAAAACGACCTGCTGTTTCCCACATTTTTGACTGCGGATGGGCAATATCGCCTTTAATCGGCCAAAATAACACCTTTCCTAAAACTGCCATAAAGAACGGCACAATCGTGAGAAGAGCCACAATGAGCACAGCAACCCCAACTGCTACTGCAACAGCTGATTTATAAAGCTGGAATTGTGCCAGACCAATACATGTAAAGCCGATCAGCACTGCAATTCCGCTGAATAAGACGGTCTTTCCTGCTGTTTTATACGTAATCAGAATCGCCTCAATTTTATCTTTACCGTGTGCGATCTCTTCCTTAAAGCGGCTGAGAAGCAGTATGCAGTAATCCGTTCCAATTCCAAACATGATCGCGACCATAAAGATCTGAGTAAAGGTCGAGAGCGGAAAGTCTACATATTTCACTAAATAAGCTACGATTGATTGACTCACCAAGTAAGACAGTGCCACTGCGACTAACGGAACGAAAGGCGCCACAGCTGACCGAAAGACAAGAATAAGGACAACGAGAATAAACCCAATCGTAATGAATTCTGTTTTCTTCAGGCCTTCCTGCGAACTTGTAATAACATCATCATCAATTAACGGCTGCCCTGTCATTTCAAATTTCAGATTTAAGCTTTTCAGCTTTTCATTGACTCTTTCTTTAAAATCGGACGCTTTGATTTTGTTTGAGTCGTATGTAACTGGAACAAGGAGTGTCGTTTGATCTTTAGAGAGCATTTGTTTTTTGATATCTTTATTGGCTTCAAAGTAAGAAGTAATGTCCTCTATGTGGAGATCTTGATCCTTTTCTAAAATATCCATTGCCTTTTTTAAAGATGTTTCTCTTTCTTTCACAATGTTCTTTTCTTGAAAGACAATGACGATTGATTTTTCTGTATCGCCGTTTTCAGACATTTTCTTTAATAACTGATTGGCATATGAGGACGGATAGCCGTCTGGTACAGAAATTTGCCCCTTTTCTTTTGTTAATTGCGCCATATTAGGAGCGGTGATGAGTAACACTGCCGCTAATACGACCCACAGGATCGTGATCAGCCATCTACCCTTTATGATTGCTCTCATTAGAACTTTGTGCCTCCTCTTCGATGATCACTTGATAGATCTTTTCATATGTTTGAATAAATGATTCCATTTCTTTTTCTTCAAGCTTTTCAAAATAAGACCGAACTAAGTCTTGAAGCTGCTTTTCCATTCGGCTGACCACTTCTTTGCCCTCTGGCGTGACGTACAGGTGAACATTCCTTCTGTCAGCTTGATCATGTTCACGAAAAATATAGTTTTTCGTAAAAAGACGATTAGTCATGGATGTTACAGCACTTTTGTTTACATTACATACATAAGCAAGGTCCGTAGATGTACACCCTGGATGTAAATTGATGTATCGAAGCGAGTAATATTGATCAAGTGTCAGCTCTTTATCAAGCTTTTCAGTGATCATACTCGAGACTTTTTTCTCCATCCAGAGATAGACATCTGCATACCTTTGGATGAGCTGGGCAATTTTATTTTGTTCCATACGCTGCTCCTTTTTAGTTTAAGTGTTTAACTATTAAAGAGTTTAACTAATATCCAAAACAAATGTCAATGAATATCCTCGTAAATAAAGCGGCTTTTTCAATGAACATAAAAAAGACAAACTCTGCCGATATGAGTTTGTCTTTTTAAATTTATTTTGTTTTTGGGACGACTTTGAAAACAGACATCCGTTCTTCATCAATTTCTTCATCTAAAATTTGCTGAATATCAGCTAATTGAATTTGTTCCAGCATTGTGACGACATCAAATAAGCTCATGTCTAAGAATGCATATCGAGTAAATTGGTTCGCGATATATTCTGGAGAATTCATGGCTTTTAAAAAGCTGCCGATTTTTTTCTTGCGTGCAAGCTCAATTTTCTCTTCTGTCATGAGGCTTTTTGCTTGAAGAAGGGTTTCTTTTAATACCTTTGCGAGTTGATCAGGATCATTTGTATCCCCGCCAACTGAAGTGAAGCCAAAACCGCCTTCTTCGGTATAATCGTAGCTGAATGTTTCATCAATTAAGCCCTTTTCATACATCTGTTCATATTGTAAGGAGCTTTTGCCAAACAGCGTCTCTAAAATGAGATTCATCCCAAGCTCATGCTTTAGCAGCTGATTTCCTTTTTTATGCGGATTCTTTGTTTTCAAACCGAACATACATTTAGAGCCTTGTACGTTCATTGGAAGTTCGTATTCTTTCCGGTATACACCTTCAGGCTCATTGATGTCTTTTCGTTTGATCTCCGGCTGGTCTGTAAATGGCTTTTTCGCCTGATTCGCTCTGACTTGATCTAAAATTTGCTTCGGATCAACAGGCCCGACAACGAATAGAAGCATATTGCTCGGGTGATAGAACGTTTCATAGCATTCATATAAATGATCTTTTGTAATAGGGGCAATGCTCTCTACTGTTCCAGCAATATCTATTCTCACAGGATGCTCTTGATATAAATTTTCAATCAGACCAAAGAATAAACGCCAGTCCGGATTGTCATCATACATGTTAATCTCTTGACCAATGATGCCCTTTTCTTTTTCGACTGTTTTTTCAGTAAAATAAGGCTCTTGAACAAAATCAATGAGTGTCTCAAGGTTTTGTTCGACATTTGAGGTGCTTGAGAATAAATAAGCCGTTCTTGTAAACGTTGTAAAAGCGTTTGCGGATGCTCCTTGTTTACTAAAAGTATGAAACACGTCTCCATCTTCTTTTTCAAACAGCTTATGCTCTAAGAAATGGGCAATTCCGTCAGGCACTCGAATCATGTCTTCTTTTCCAAGCGGCACAAATTCGTTATCGACAGAGCCATATTTTGTTGTAAAGGTCGCATAGGTTTTGTTAAACCCTTGCTTTGGCAGCACATAGACGTCAAGTCCGCTTTCCATTTTTTCGTGATAGACCGTTTCTTGCAGCTGATCGAATTGAATTGTTTTCACTGTCATGAAGCACCCTCCGTTCCTTTAAGAAAATAGGTCGTATCCCATTCGATTTTCTGACCCACTTTGATGATGTCCTCTTTGGTCACTCGGTCTAATGCTTCTAAAAAGGAATCAAGAGTTTCCCCAGTTGGCACAACGGCATGCTGATACAAATATTCTGCTGTTCCATAAGACGTATCGATCGTTTCAAGCAGCTGGTTTTTGACGACTGCTTTTGTTTGATCAATTGCTTCATCTGAAAAATCACCTTTTTGCATCGCTTCAAATTGTTCTTTGATGATGTCCACTGCCTGCTGGTAGTTGCCGACTTCAATTCCTGACATCACCATCATCAAGCCTTTAAAGCTCTCAAGTCTAGACACAGCGTAGTAAGCAAGACTTGCTTTTTCCCGAACATTAATGAAAAGCTTAGAATGCGAGAAACCGCCGAATATGCCATTAAACAAATGCAGTGCCGGATAATCTTTATCTGCAATCGTTGTATGTGTGCGAAAGCCGATATTCAGCTTGCCTTGTTTTACGTCCTCTTCATCAATGACTTCTTTTGGTCCATTTTGAGCTCTTGCTGATTCAGTCTGCTTTTTGACTGGTTCTCTTTCACTTGTTTTAAAGTACTGGGAGACCATTCGGCTGATGTCTTCTTCGTCAACATCTCCGACAACATAAAAATCAAGCTGGTTTGATTGAAGCGCATGCTCATAAGCTTCAAAGAGCGAGTGAGCTGTGATGGCGTCAATGTCTTCCATTTCACCATTGACGTGCAGTGCATATGGTTCTCCTTTACACATTTCCTGCACGAGTCTTAAGTTCGAATAACGCATTTTGTCATCATAAACTGCCTGAATTCGCTGTTTTAAAGTGCGTTTTTCTTGATCCACATATAATTGACTAAACACCCCATCTTCAACATACGGGTGGAATAATAGGTCGGATAGTAAGGAAATCCCTTTTTCTAGTAAAGGAGTTTGATCCTTTAAATATTTTTCATTCGCCATTTCTAGGCGGAAGGTAATGATGTGATTCTCACCTTTTTTTGCCATGTCTGCCGAAACGGTTGCTCCATAGAGCTCATCAAAATAGGCACGCAGTGCGCCTGT
Organism: Bacillus sp. FSL P2-0069; assembly: GCF_038593315.1. Taxonomy (NCBI): domain Bacteria; kingdom Bacillati; phylum Bacillota; class Bacilli; order Caryophanales; family Bacillaceae; genus Bacillus; species Bacillus sp. FSL P2-0069. Next base: position 1,614,151 of record NZ_CP151984.1, on the reverse strand, counting down.
TTTGGGCATCTTTTCTGTTCCTCTTAACAGCACATGCGGGAAAAGAGAACGCATGGTGACGTCATCTTTGGATAGCGGTGCAAGCATTTTAAAAAGAATTGTCACAGTTTTAAATTTTTCTGTTTTGACAATATGAGTATGAAGACCGGATGTGTCCAGTGTCTTCTCTTGTAAGTACGTCATGAGAAACCTCCTTTGTTCATCCTATTTATTATGTATTAGAACATGGCTGATATATACGTGAAACAGCCATTTAATAGACATTATATCAATCAGAGGAAAGGATAGGAAATAAAAACGCCTCTGCTCATAGCAGAGACGCCAGTCGTTATTTCATTCTAAACGGCCACCAATTCCATTTACCAAAAATACGAACCATGACCGGAATAAAGAGGGGCAATACAACAAAAGCATATAATAAAAGTCCAATGAGTACGACCGTTGCAATTTCAACAAGCGATAATACTCCTGATGGCAGCATAGCAGCGAACGTACCTGCTAAAATGGCCACTGCAGAAATAATGACAGAACCCATATTTCTCATCGCTGATATCATCGATGCTTGTACATGCTCTCCCTTCCATTCATTAAAACGATCCATGAGGAAGATGGAATAATCGATCCCGAGCGTCACAAGAATGACAAAGCTGAAAAATGGGACAGCCCAGCTGACACCATCGTAGCCAAAAAATGTTTTAAAGATCCATTCTGTTAAACCGATTGATGTAAAATACGTTAAAATCAGTGAAAGTGTTAAGTATATTGGCATGACGATTGACCGTAATAAAATAATTAAAATAATAAAAATACCAATTAACATGAAGATAACAGTTCGAATAAAGTCACCGTCAGACGTTTCTTTTAAGTCCACATTTAAGCTTGAGATACCAGATACACCGTATTTGGCATTTTTGAGTCCACTTACAGGTAAATATTGATCAAGGGTTTCCTCAATTTTCGCGACACCTTTCATCGCTTCATTACTGTATGGATTCACATTTAAGATGACTTCAAAAGTCGTTAATTTACGATCTGGAGACATATACGTATGAAAGATTTGCTTAAATTCTTGGCGTTTCAGCACTTCTTCCGGAATAAACCAGCCCGTTACTTCTTCATCTGGCGCTTGCTGAAGCTGCTTTAAGTAGCCGTCAGCCTCGGTGAAGCCGCTTTTGACCTGCTCAAGCCCTTCAATACTTTCATCTAATCCATCTGTTAATAACGTAAGTTTTGATGAAAGCTGGCTAAATCCTTTTTTGATGGCTTTTTGGCCGTCTGTCAGCTGATCTGCACCATCTTCGATTTTAGGCATTTCTTTAATCAATTGTTTTTGGCCCTCATTTGTTTGGCCAAGGCCGTCATAAATTTGATCAAGCCCATCCATGAGCGCTTGCACTTGGCGTTTTACTTCTTTTTGCTTGCTTGATAAGGTTTGAATCACTTGATCTGCCTGCTTGATCTTTTGCTTAAAGTGAGCGGCTTCCTCTTCATATACACTCATTTGATCCCCTGCTTGATCAAGCATTCCTTTTGTTTCTTTGAATACCTTCTTGATTTCTTTATATTCATCCATGTCTTTTACTTCTGGAAGACGGTTTTCTAGTGCTTCAAATGATAGATTTTCATAGGATGCTTTTACTTTCTTAATGGTTGTCATCAGCTGCTGATTTGATTTCGCATGGCGTTCAAGTGTATTCACCACACGCTCTAACTCTTGAATCATCGTTTCGCTGCTGCGATATTCTTGCTCTAATTCTTTTTTCGCTTTTTTGATTTTACTTCGAATGGTGCCGACGCCTTCCTTACTGCGTCTCACCCCATCTTCTAAAGAGATTAGGGATTCCCTGACTTCTCCGACACCGCTTTTGATTGCTTTTGTTCCATCAATCAGCTGGTCAATGCCTTGAGCGGATTCTTCAATTTTTGGTTTTTGTTTGAGAAGAGCGAGATTTGTTTCGGTCAAGCCATCTGAAATTTTCCCGATTCCTTCATGGCCTTTGCCAAGTTCTCCTCCCAGCTCTTTCGCTTGAGAGGTGACATAAAGCTGGCTCAGCCCGTCCCCAACAGGACGCGTGACACTGCGGACTGTTTTGACTTCGTCAATGTCATTTAATTTACGAGTCAGTTTTTCAATCATGACAATCTTTTCTTGATTATCTAGCTTATCATCATTTTCGACAAGCACATTCAGCGGCAGCGCTTCACCAAAGCCAAATTGCTCTGATATCGTATTAAATGCAGACACCGACTCATACTTATTCCCAATTTCATTTAAACTGTTATAAGACAGGGTGCCGTCGTACATCAGAATAGGAGGTACCGTAATAAGAGCGACTAACCCTAAGCTGATGAGCGGCCTTTTAAATGAAAAACGCCCAGCCCATTCCCACATTTTACTTTGCGGGTGCCGAATGTTTTCTCTTTTAGATGGCCAGAAAAGAGATTTTCCGAAAACAGACATAAAAAAGGGAACGATGGTGACAAGGGCAATCAGAAGAATGCCCACTCCAACGGCAACACTAACGGCTGATTGATACAATTGGAATTTAGCAAATCCAATACTTGAGAAGCCGACTAACACGGCTAAGCCGCTGAAAAATACCGTTTTCCCTGCACATTGATATGTGACGATAATCGACTCTTTGACATCACGGCCTTGACCGATCTCCTCTTTAAAACGGCTTAACAGCAGGATGCAATAATCCGTTCCGATACCGAACATAATGGCTACCATAAAAATCTGAGTAAAATTAGATAGAGGAAATTGTGTATATTCTACGAGAAAAGCTACAATACACCGGCTGACAGCGTAAGAAATGCCTATCGTAATGAGCGGAACAACAGGTGCCAATATCGATCTGAAAACAATAATTAAAATAAAGAAAATAAAAATCATCGTGATAAGTTCAGTTTTCTTCAGACCTTGTTGAGAGCTTTGAATGACATCTGAATCCACAAATTTTTGGCCCGTTATTTCATATGAGACATGATAGGGCTTTAAAACTTCCTCAATTTGTTCTTTAATCTTCACAGCTTTTGTTTCGTAGTGGTCGAATTTGAATGGAACAAGAAGTGTACTTTTATCCTTTGATAAAAGTTGTTTTTGAATGTCCGGATCTACATGAAAATACGAAGTAATTCCGTCAATGTGGAGTTCTGGGGCATTTGACATGAGTGCAGCTAAAGCCTTTTTTAATTCCTGCTCTTTCGCAGGGAACAGATGTTGTTCGGAGAATACAAGCACACCTGTATCTTTTTTCCCGTTCTTATCTGACAGCTTATCCAATAGGTGAAGTGCCTCAGCTGTTGGTGTCCCCTCCGGAACCTTTAATTGCCCTTTTTCTCTTGTTAATTCCTCTAAATCGGGCGCAGTAATAAACAGAATCACAGCTGTTATCATCCACACCACTAATACAATCCATCTTGCTTTAATTATTTGCAACATAGCTGCTTCAAGCTCCTTCTAGTTCTTCAATCAATTTGCTGTATTTGAGCGTGTCTGAAGTGCTGACTGCGTCTCCTTCAAATGGCAGGATGACTTATTCAATTGTCCTTTCGTGTTGAAGAAGCATATCTCCATCATCAGCACGCGAGCTCAATTTCTGCCTAAAGAAAGACAGAAAATGAATGTTTTTGAACACCTCCAATTTGGGATAATTTAAAAGATATTACTATACATTAGTTTAACTATCAAAATTTTACATGTCAATTTATAAAAAAGAAAAAAGATGGCAAAATACCATCTTTTTTCTATATTTAAACCGTTTTTAATTGTTCACTCTCATCCTCTTCATCTGGCTGGATGAAAAAGAGGACCAAAAATAGTGAAATGAGACTGCAAATGGTCGAGAGAATAAAGACTATGGAGTCCCCTTTATCCATTAGATAGGCAAAAATCGGAGGTCCTAAAGCAACACCGATAAAACGCATACTGCTATAAAATGACGTAATGGTACCGCACTGCTCTTTTTCAATTCCTTCTGTAATCAGCGCATCAAGTGCAGGCAGCACAATACCGATGCCCACTCCGCCAATGCTTAAACAGATAAACAATACGTAAAAGCTGTGATTCCACCATAAAAAAATATAAGAAAGTGATAACAAAGCCATCCCTACAATTAAAAAGATTCTCATTTTTCCTTTTTCTTTTCCAATCGTTTTTCCAGCAATGTAGGAACTGATTGATAGAAAAAGGAGCGGAATACTCAGCAAGAGCCCTTTTTTGACGCCCTTTATTTGATAAGCCGCCTCTAGGTTATCGGATAGGTAAAAAAGCACACCAAAAAGAAGAAACATAATAAAACCGCCAATAGCAAAAATGGCATAAAGCCAGCGTCCCTCATGCTTAAAAATGGTCTTTGTTGATTTTAAAAATTCTTTAAATGTAGGCGGGTCCTCCTCTTTTTTCGCCGACTCTACCATGAACAGTACCATGAGAAAGCTGATGATCGAAAAGAACGGGATGAACCAAAAAGGCACAAACCAAAACCATGAAGCAAGAAGTGCCCCAATAATAGGGCTTAGTACCTTACCTGCTGTATTAGAGGTTTCAATGGCGCCAAGTCCTGCACTGACCTCTTCATCATCATGAAACAAATCTCCAATAAACGGCATAACGACAGGTGCGGCTCCAGCTGAACCAATACCTTGAAGGACCCTTCCAAACAGAATCCACATATAAGGTTCTTTCATGATCGTTGAGGCGACTGCTGCCACAGCTCCTCCAAGTCCGGCGATTAAAAGACACGGCAGCAGTACCTTTTTCCGCCCAATCCGGTCTGATAAGTAACCGGCGATTGGAATACATAAGATGGCTACAACCGAATATACCGTAATAATGAGAGAGACTTGAAAGGAAGTAATCGAGAGTTTCTTTTCTATCTCTGGCAATACTGGTATTAACATCGAGTTCCCTAGTGTCATGATTAGAGGGACTGATGATAATGCAATGATATTCTTTTTACTGACTGTTTTCTCGCCCAACATCATTCACCCAATTCTATATACTGTTACGTATTAGTGTGGCAAGTTTGACGAGTATTATGTATGGGCAAACAAAAAGCAGACGCCTATGGAAGCGACTGCTTGTTAAAATCGTTTGCGTATGACATGAAAGCTGAATTTATCCGCTCGAAAATAATTGAGGGAGTATAAGACCGGCTGATCATCCTGATCATAGTGCATTTGTTTCAGTAATAATAACGCCGTTTCAGGGTCACAATCTAGAATCGGTGAGACCTGATCGTGGTAGCCAATTGGTTCAATGTCAGCAACTGCATATTTAATCCCGCTGTGCGGTTCTCTTCCAAACAGCTCAAAAAGAGACTCTTCTTCATGTGTAAAAGAAGCGGGAAGATGTTTGACCGGAATTTTATCTAAACAATAAACAACTGGCTGCCCATCTGCCGTTCGAACGCGTTCCATTGAAAAAATCCCATCAGATTTATCACACTGAAAACGAATGACATCATTCTCTGTTGGCTCCCCTTCTTGCGAGGATAAAAAGATGGTGCCAGGCGTCATATTGACCTGCTCAATCATTTTCGTGACACTTGTCAGCTGTTCTATGCCTGTCGAAAAAAGCGGTCTTGAATTGACGAAAGTCCCTACCCCATGCCTTCTAATTAAATACTTTTCTTCTTCTAATATACGAAGGGCCTCACGCAGTGTCGCTCTGCTCACACCTAAAAGTTTTGAGAGCTCAAACTCAGAAGGCAGCTTTTCTTTTTCGGCATATACACCTGTTTGAATATCTTCTTTAATACGGTCAATCACTTTCAAATATAAATGGCGATTGTCTGTTTTGGTCGACATGTTTTCCCTCCGTCTAATCAATGCAAATGATAAGATGAGAAATCTCTATTCCGAGATAAGTTGAACATAACTATATCATGTTTTTGCAAATAAATAAATAGTCTGACATCCAGTTAACATAATCATACTATCGTTTACTATTTTTTCAGGAAAGCTCTCTTCAATTATGAAGAGAGCTCGTCATATTGTTCTTTTGAGAGAAGAACTTCTCTCGGTTTACTTCCTTCATATGGGCCTACCACGCCCCGCTCTTCCATTGCGTCAATGAGACGTGCCGCCCGGGTATAACCGATGCGGAATCTTCTTTGCAGCATAGAAACAGAAGCCGTCTGCATGCCGATAATCAATTCAACTGCTTCATCATACAGATCATCTTCCACAGCCGCAAGCTGATCCTGCGTTTCTTCGCTCGGAATCATTTCCTCTTGGTATTGAGCTTTTTGCTGTGTGATCACGTGATCCACAACATGCTCCACTTCTTCATCTGATAAAAAGGCGCCTTGCACACGAACCGGCTTGTTTGCACCAACAGGTAAAAACAGCATGTCCCCTCTGCCCAGAAGCTTTTCTGCGCCTCCCATATCAAGGATCGTCCTTGAATCGGTTTGAGAGGATACGCTAAAGGCAATGCGGGACGGGATGTTGGCCTTAATGACACCTGTAATGACATCGACAGAAGGTCTTTGTGTGGCGATAATCAAATGAATTCCCGCAGCACGAGCCATTTGAGAAAGTCTTGTAATGGAATCCTCCACATCAGAGGAAGCGACCATCATTAAATCTGCAAGCTCGTCTACTATGACAACAATATAAGGAAGCTCTGGCTGTTTAGCATCTTCTGTTTGATTCATCCGTTTAATGTAATCATTGTATCCTTCAATATTTCTTGTCCCCGTATGCGAAAACAATTCATAGCGGCGTTCCATTTCGCTGACTACTTTTTTCAGTGCCTGCGATGCTTTCTTAGGGTCTGTTACGACAGGAGCCAAAAGGTGCGGAATACCGTTATACACATTTAATTCAACCATTTTCGGATCAATCATCATCATTTTCACTTCATGAGGCTTCGCTCTCATGAGAATGCTTGTGATAATACCATTGATACACACACTTTTTCCGCTTCCAGTCGAACCTGCTACAAGCAAATGCGGCATTTTGTTCATTTCAGCAAGCACGGCTTCACCCGAGATATTACGGCCGAGTCCAATGAGGAGCTTGGCATTTGGACGGTCATTTTGCTTCGATTCTAATACCTCTTTTAATGAAACCATAGCAATTTCTGCATTCGGAACTTCGATGCCGATGGCTGATTTGCCAGGAATCGGAGCCTCAATTCGAATATCCTTTGCTGCAAGGGCAAGGGCTAAATCATCACTTAGATTGACGATTTTGCTGACCTTCACGCCAACATCTGGATATACTTCATATTTGGTCACAGCTGGACCTAAATGAACCTGTGTGACTTTTGCTTTCACACCAAAGCTTTGAAATGTTTTTTCAAGCTTTCTGGCATTTTCATAAATATTTTTCTTATCTGTTTGCTGACCTGAATGCTGGGGCTCTGCCAAAATATCAAGTGACGGCAATTCGTAATCTTTGTTTTCAAGTTCTGTAAATGTCATCGGCGGTGCCTCTTTTGGTTCATCGGCTGTATCTGATTGAACTGGTGCACTTTGCACAGAGTCCTGAAGAGGCGCTGTCTCTTTTGCCGCCTGCTTTTTTTGAACCGTCGGGGTGAGAATGTCATCTCTATCTGCAAAGCTTGAAATAATCGGCTGGCTATTATCAGAAGACGGTGTTTCCTCTTCGATCAAGATCAGATCATCCTCGTCTTCTTCTTGAATGCGTGAACGTTTTTTCTTTTCACCTGTTTTCTGAGAGGACGCGCTCTTTTTCGCCTGCCTGATTCCTTTCATATCTTCAACAAACGCTTTCCACTGCTTCACCATAAATTGTGATAGAGGAATCGTCACTTTTTTCACCATTTCCTGAAGGGATCGGTTTGTAATCAGGACAATTCCAATCAGCATCAGAACAATCGCCATGATTTGCGAGCCTGCTTGTGCAAATAAGAAATAAGAAGCAGCAAACAAGACGGCGCCGATCATGCCGCCCCCTAAATCAGGCGATCCTGTTTCACCTTTCATATCCATCAAGAAAAGCTCAAATGTATTTCTAATCACACTTTGAGAGCCAATGACACCAGCAGATGAAAGATGCTGAAAGAGCTTCACATGTGACAAAAGCAAGATGCTCGCAATGATGCAGTAGAGACCTGCTTTTCTTCTTGTTAAAATATCTGGGATTTGTTTTTTCCAGAAAATCGTCACACCAAAAAGAAATAATCCGATAAGGCAGAGAATGAACCATTCACCTGCAAAGAATCGGAATAGATGTACAAAGGTTTGTCCAACAACGCCCAGCTGTAAAATGGCAATGATCGCTATGGCAATACAGACTAACCCATTTAATTCATATTTCAGTTTTAGCTGTTTATTTTGTTTTTTTCTCGTTTTCCGTTTTCTCTTTTTAGCCATACTCATCACCTTACTACGAAAGAAAATATAACCTACCGAAAGATCAGAAAGAAAGCAGCCTGGTTTTGGCTGCATCTTGTTGTAAGTTTTCCCTTTATTATAGCATAGAATCATTCATATGAGTCGGTTTGATTGGTGCCTAAATGTAACTTCAATCGCTTGCCTGGTGCAAGCTCTTGATTGAGAAAATCCATTGGATTGGTGCTCATGACTTGAACGATTTCTGCTTCATCTTCTTTCATTTCAACCATCACTGGCACACCTTGAATGTTTACCTGCTGGAGTTTGCGTTCTCCCTGTTCCTCAGCGTAAATGGCTTCATATGGCATAGGCGTATATAAAATCATTGGATCAGCCCCTCGTTTTGAGATGCCCTGTCTCCGATAAGTTCGTTCAACTTTTTAATCGCTTGTCCTACACCGCCCACTTCATTCATGAGTCCGTATTCTGCTGCCTCATGACCAACGACATTTGTTCCGATGTCTCTCGTCAAATTGCCTTTTGAGAACATAAGCTCTTTAAACTTCTCTTCTGTAATGTTGGAGTGGCTTGTGACAAAGTTAATGACTCTTTCCTGCATTTTATCTAAGTATTCAAAGGTTTGCGGAACGCCAATCACAAGACCTGTTAAACGCACAGGATGAATGGTCATCGTAGCTGTTTCTGCAATATACGAATAGTCACACGATACAGCAATCGGGACACCTATGGAGTGGCCGCCGCCAAGCACAATCGAGACAGTTGGCTTTGATAAAGAAGCAAGCATTTCTGCAATCGCAAGTCCCGCTTCAACATCTCCTCCTACTGTATTTAAGATGATCAGAAGACCTTCTATTTTAGGGTTTTGTTCAACGGCTACGATTTGTGGAATGACATGTTCGTATTTGGTTGTTTTATTTTGCGGTGGAAGCTGCATATGGCCTTCAATTTGTCCAATAATGGTGAGGCAATGGATATTTGTATCTTGCGGCAGCTGCGGAACGGCTGTTTCACCAAGCTGCTGTATTTTGCTCATAATACTGTCTTTTTCTTCTGGCTTTCGCTCAGGCTGCTGTTCATTCTTTTCGTCCATTTGTCTCCATCCTTTCCTCAAACTCTTCTCCTATTATGAACAAATAGGGCATATTCCATCCGCATTCCTCATGCCACATCAAAAAAGCCCAAAGAGCTTATACTCCTTGGGCTTAGCGTGTAGACAAACCCTCGCATTCGCCCGCAGTCCTACGCTTCGGTGCTCACGAATGTCAAATTCGCTCCGCTCCGGTGCTCGTCCTTTCTAGACTGCAAAGGTTTTCTATCACGCTAAAAAGAAGACAAAGTGCTAAAATGAAGTTCATTTTAGCACTTTGTCAACAATCTAAAGCCCAAAGAGCTTATACTCTTTGGGCTTTTCTCATCACACTTCCATAATAATTGGAATGATCATCGGCTTACGTTTTGTTTTTTCATATAGGAATTGATTTAGCACATCGCGCATGGATTGTTTCAATGTTGACCATTCAACAATTGAGTTTTCCGTTTGCTCTTTGACAATCCCTTTGACCATTTCTGTTGCTTTCACAATCAGCTCTTCGGATTCTCTTACATAGACAAATCCTCTTGTGATGATTTCAGGTCCAGAAATTAATTGTTTCTTTTGCTTATCGAGCGTAATGACAACAATCAAGATGCCGTCTTGAGACAATAGACGTCTATCGCGTAACACGATGTTTCCGATATCACCAACGCCAAGACCATCGATCAAAATGTTTCCTTGGTGAACTTTTTCACCGATTTTGACATTCTGTCCTCTAAACTCAACAACATCGCCTTTATCAATCAAGAAAATGTCACTGCGTTTCATGCCTACTTCTTCAGCAATACGAGAATGTGCTTTTTGCATACGATATTCGCCATTCACCGGAATTAAATACTTCGGTTTTAGTAAGTTCAGCATTAGCTTTAACTCTTCTTGGCAGCCATGTCCAGATACATGTACACGTTTTTGCGCAAAAATGACTTGTGCTCCGCTTCTTGTAAGGAAATCCACTGTTTTAGAATATGTGAGTTCTTGTCCAGGAAGAGGTGTAGATGCAATCACAACTGTATCATCTTTTTCAATATGAAGCTGTTTGTGATTTTGCTTCGCCATTTTTGTTAAAGCAGCAAGCGGCTCTCCGTGGCTTCCAGCGGTCAGAATAACTACGTCGTTTTTCGCCATTTTCTTCACTTCTTGAACGGGTACAAATAATTCTTCGTCTGCTGTAACATAACCAAGCTTGATCGCCAGCTGTAGGGTTGTCATCATATTTTTCCCTGCAACTGCAAGCTTACGGCCATTTTGATTTGTTGCATTAATGATTTGCTGCACGCGGTTAATATTAGATGAAGACACAGCAACAATCACACGATTTTCAGCATTGTACATCGCATTTGAGATTTCGTCTTGGACGAGCGCCTCAGAAGGTGTATAGCCTGGTTTTTCAGCATTTGCACTGTCTGAAAGTAGTGCTAAAACGCCGTTGTTCCCAATTTTCGCAATCTCTCCGATGTCACAGGCTTGGTTAAGCGCTGGGGTTTGATCAAATTTAAAATCACCTGTGCATACGATTGAACCAAGAGAGGTTTTGAAGCTGATCCCAACTGAATCAGGAATGCTGTGATTCGTTCTAAAGAACGATACTTTTGTTGTTTCAAAAGTAATGACTGATTTTGCATGTACCTCACGCAAATCAGCTTTTTGATTGAAGCCATACTGCTTTAATTTTTCTCGAAGTAACGCAAGGGTCAGCTTCGTTCCGTAGACTGGTACAGACAATTTGCTCAAGCAATGGAATACGCCTCCGATTGCTTCATCATGTCCGTGGGTAAGAAAAATTGCTTTCACCCGATCAGCACGCTCTGTTAAATAAGAGATATCAGGAATGACGACGTCAATGCCCAGCATTTCATTTTCTGGATGCATTAAACCTGCATCTACTACATATATGTCCGAATCAATCTCAATGACATATAGGTTTTTTCCGATTTCTCCAACGCCTCCGAGTGCAATAATTCTTACGTTCTCTGTATTTTTCTTTTTCAAAATTCTTATCCTCCTAGTCTCAAGCCCGTCCATCATCGCTTAATGCTATTATAACTGAATCTAATTTTAGAAAACAAGATGAAGTCACATTTTAAGAAAGTGTTTATGTATAAAAAACGGTCATACTCAGGGACATCTGAGAATGACCGCTTACGAAATCTTTTGTTTTGATCAGCTGTTTAAAACGCTGCTTAAATCCAGTCTCTCTTCTTCTGACAAAGGCAAAAGCGGAAGACGAACAGATCCGACGTCTAGTCCTTTCAGCTGAAGGGCTGTTTTGACAGGCGTTGGATTTGGTGCTGAGAAAAGCTGTTTCATGATTGGAAGCAGCTTTTGATGGATCAATGCTGCATTCGCTGTTTGGCCTGAAGCATAGCTTTTCAGCATTTGCTGCATATCCAGTCCTACGATATGAGACGCAACCGAGACAACTCCTTTTGCACCAACAGATACAGCTGGAAGTGTTAAGCTGTCGTCCCCTGAATATACGTCGAAATCTTCTGGCGTCTCTGCAATGATTTTTGTCATAGCATCAAGATCGCCGCTTGCTTCTTTAATGGCAACAATGTTAGGTATTTGCGCAAGCTTAATCGTTGTTTCTGGTGCTAATGAAGCTGCCGTTCTTCCTGGTACATTGTAAAGCATGACAGGAAGAGATGTAGACTCGGCAATGGCTTTAAAGTGTGCATACATGCCTTCCTGTGATGGCTTGTTGTAATAAGGTACGACAAGCATCACTGCATCAACGCCCGCTTCTTCTGCTTTTTTCGTTAGTTTGATAGACGCATTTGTATTATTACTGCCTGTTCCTGCAATGATTTTACAACGACCATTTGCTAATTTGACCGATTGCTGAAAAAGAGCGACTTTTTCTTCATTCGATAAAGTTGGCGATTCGCCTGTTGTCCCTGCAACGACTAAGGAGTCACTGCCGTTTTTTAACAAGTAATCAATGAGAATTGATAGCTTTTGGAAATCGATGTTGCCCTTTTTATCAAAAGGTGTAATCATAGCTGTTGCGATATTTCCGAAATTCATTTTTTTCACCTCATCATGATTCAATCACATTTATCTTGAAAGTTCAAACACTTCATGCAGGGCATTGACAGCCGCTCTCATGTTTTCTTCGTTCACTAACACCCAAATGGTCGTATGACTGTCAGCCGATTGTAAAATCGGAATGTTTTGCTCGGATAGAGCCGTTACAATTTTCGATGTGACACCTGGTACACCCATAATGCCTGCGCCAACAGCTGATACTTTCGCACAATTTGTTGTCACAATTGGTGTATAGCCAAGTTCTTTTAGGATCGACGTTGCCTTTTCAGTCATTGCACCTGTCACTGTATACACAATTTCACTCGGTGTGATGTTGAAGAAGTCGACACTGATTTGTGCGTTTGCCATTGCTTTGAAGACCTCTGTTTGTACGCTGTACTGACCTTCTTTTGCAGGGACTTTGATTTGTGTCACATCATTGACATGTGCAATACCCGTAATGAGGCGGTCATACACATCATGGCTCATTTTATCGGAGTAATGTGATGTAACGAGTGTGCCCTCATCATCAGAGTATGTTGAACGCACCCTCATTGGTACTTTTGCCTGCATCGCAATTTCAACAGCTCGCGGGTGAATGACTTTTGCCCCTTGATATGCGAGGTTGCAAATTTCCGTATATGTCACGACTCTCAGCGGTTTTGCATTTTCAACAATGCGGGGATCTGCTGTCATAACGCCTTCTACATCTGTAAAAATATCAATAAAGTCTGCCTGCAATGCAGCGCCTAAAGCTGCTGCGGACGTATCACTGCCACCTCGTCCGATTGTTGTCACGTCTCCATTTTTCGCGGCTCCCTGGAACCCAGCGACAACGACAACATCATGTTCAGACAGTGCTGCTTCCAGACGTTCGCACTTCATGTCAATAATTTTCGCACTTGTATGCTCCTTATCTGTCACAAAGCCCGCCTGAGCTCCAGTCATCGCTACAGCCTTTAGACCGTTTTCATTCAGCATACTTGAAAACACAACAGCTGAGATATTCTCCCCGCAGGAAACAAGTAAGTCTTTTTCTCTGTTTGTCATATGCTGCGCGCTGCCGTAAAGCAGACCGAGCAGCGTATCTGTCGCATAGGGATCGCCTTTTCGTCCCATTGCAGAAACGACAACAACCGACTTATAGCCTTTCTCTTTTGCAGATAAGATATGTGCAAGTGCCCTTTTTCTACCTTGATCATCTTTGACAGATGTACCGCCAAATTTTTGGACAATTATTTTCACTGTTTTCACTCCAAGTTCATTCTGACGTAACAGAAGAGAGCAGGCGAAAGATGCCTAACTCTCTTCTGTTCGTCCTCATCATCCATTGAATGTTAAACTAATTTTAATGCTTTTAAGCTTTCTGCAATTTGAACTGAGTTCCATGCAGCGCCTTTAAGCAGGTTATCAGATACAATCCACATATGGAACCCGTTTGGACGGTCCAAATCTTTCCGAATGCGGCCGACAAATACGTCGTTTTTCCCAACAGCATCTGCAGGCATTGGATAAATTTGCTGAGACGGATCATCTTGCAGCGTAATTCCTGGTGCATCTTTTAGAATTGATTTGAGGTCTTCCACTGTTGCATCATTTGATTCTAGTTCGACGTAGACAGATTCTGAATGACCTGTTTCAATTGGAAGCCTTACGCATGTTGCCGCTACTTCCAGCTCAGGCATATGCATGATTTTTTTCGTTTCATTGATCATTTTCATTTCTTCGAATGTATAACCGTTGTCTTGGAATTTATCAATTTGCGGGATCGCATTAAATGCAATTTGATAAGGCATGACTTCTGGTGTTACATCCTCTTTATTTAAAATGGCTTGTGATTGGCTGTATAGTTCGTCAATGGCTTCATGTCCCGCACCTGATACTGCTTGATACGTAGAGACAATGACTTTTTTCATTCCATATGCCTGACGAAGCGGTTCTAATGCCGCTACCATTTGAATCGTTGAACAGTTAGGGTTTGCAATGATCCCTTGATGATCATGCAAATCTTTTTCGTTTACCTCTGGTACGACAAGAGGGATGTTTTCGTCCATACGAAAAGCACTTGTGTTGTCAACAACAATCGCACCTCGTTTGACTGCTTCAGGAGCCAGCGCTTTAGAAACATTTCCTCCAGCACTGAATAATGCGATGTTCACTCCTTCAAAGCTTTCAGGTGTTGCTTCCTGAACAGTGTACTCTTGACCTCTGAATGTCACTTTTGTTCCAGCAGAACGTTTTGAGGATAGTAGAGTAAGTGTATCCATTTCAAAATCTCTGTCAGCTAGTGTTTTTAACATTTGTTGACCGACAGCTCCAGTCGCTCCAACTACAGCTACATGCAATCCTCTTCCCATCAGTAAAACTCCTTCCGACCCATCCATGATTCTTTTCTTTCGGATGGCCATCCTATGACTTTTTACATTTTATTTTACCATAGAAAAGCAAGGCTTGAAGCATCTTTTTTGAATCTTTCTTGATTTTCTAGTGAATCTATTATTCGTTTGGTCCAATTAAAATTGGTTGAATTTGTCTATGCTGGAGTGCCTCTTCTACTGTTTGAGATAGCAGATCCATGTTCGCGACCATAGAGGTCGGTTTTTTGAATGGATCATCCTGACCAAACGGAATAAAGAAAATATTCTTTGTCGACATCAGCCTCATCAGATTTGTACCATTTAAACCTAACGCATCATTTGTTGAGATACCTAAAACGACAGGTCGATGATTCCGTATGGTTGCTTTAGCAGCCATTAAAACAGGACTGTCTGTCATGGCATTTGCAAATTTCGCCATCGAGTTACCAGTTAGAGGAGCAATAACCATACAATCAAGCGGCAGCTTAGGCCCGAGCGGCTCTGCTTTCACGATTGAGTCAATCGCTTGAAAACCAGTCAGCTTCTCAATCCGGTCGATCCACTCGGCTCCATCTCCAAATCTCGTATTCGTGCTCTGCACCGTGTACGACACCACTGGACGCACCTCTGCCCCTTCTTTTACAAGCGCTTCGATTTGCGGAAAAACAGCTTCATACGTACAGTGGGAACCTGTTAAACCAAAGCCGATTCTTTTCCCTTTTAATGTTGTCATGATTCCATCCCCCTTTTTTCCTCCGCAAGTTCACATAAAAGCCCGGAAAGCACTTTTGCAATGATTTGTCCTGCTGTTTTTGGTGCAACAATCCCCGGGAGTCCTGGTGCAAGAAGTGCCTTCACTCCGTGCTTTTGTGCAAAGTCAAAGTCTGTTCCGCCTGGGCGTGAGGCGATATCCAAAATGAGTGTCTTTGGTGTCATGCTGACGATGACAGATGAATCTAATACAAGACTTGGAATGGTATTGATGATAATATCAACATCCGTTACTTCCTCTTTTAACTGGTCCATTGAAAATGGATTAAGCCCCATCTCAAATGCCCGCGCTAAATGTGCTGTGTCTGCCGCCCCTACTTTTACGTCTGCCCCTAGTGCCCGAAATGTGCGGGCAATGGTGAGTCCTGTTCTTCCAAGTCCGAGAACAGCGACATGAGACCCGTGAATCGTATAGTCCGTTTGCTGAATGGCCATCATGATAATTCCTTCAACTGTTGGAATAGAGTTATATATGGCAATATCATCTCGCTCAAACAGCTTCACAAGCTTCCGGTTCACCTGCTTTGCCAGATTGTCTAAGTACGTATTTGAAATACCTGAGTACAAGATACAATGGGCAGGGGTTCTTTCTAAATATTTAGCTTCCAGCAAGACCTGCTCGTTTGAAAAAACGGTAGCAACAGCGCCTTCATCCGTTGTCCCAGATACTGGCAGGATCATACTGTCTACTTGTTCGAATGGAAGTTCAGACATTTTCAGCTTTTCAGCACCGATAAATCCATGATCCAGCTGGTCAAATCCAACCAAAAATACTTTGGCATGCTGCTGTGACAACTTGCGAATAATTTCAAGCTGCCTTGCATCTCCCCCGATCACCGCAACCGTTAAACCGCTCAACATACTGACCGTTCACCTTCTTTATTTAAAAAAGTCTGTAATATTTTCTGAATCTCCCTTTCAGCATATGAGGAGAGGATTCAGCCTGTGAACGAATCAGAGAGAGAAAAGAAAAAGAGCACCCATTATTATGGGTGCTCTTTTTCTCCGTGCGGCTGAAGTTCTTCAGGCACATCGAGAATGATCATATCTGATCCTATTTTTTGAATGTGATTCCACGGGACGCGGATGTCATTTCCTTGTTTTCGAAAGCCAAACCACTTCACGGAAGGTATAATGAGTGCTGTAATTTGACCGTCCTGTTCATTGATTTCAAGGTCGGTTTGTCCAAGCACGCCAAGCCGCTCCGCTCTTTTAATATCGACGATCTCTTTTCCTGACAGTTCACTCAGCCTCAAAATCGCATCACTTCCCTTCCGTATCATATATGCAGCAAAAGGAAGAAATAGACCATCCTGCTCTTTTCAAGTTATGTATGATGTGAGTTGGTATACCAAACAGGCTTAAGTTGATGAAAGCAATTATGATCTTTTAGCATTCTCTCCACTCGTTTCACCATGTCTTTTACATGTCCCGGATCATAGGAAAGCGTCCAGATGATAGATGAAAAGCAGCTCATTGCTGTATAGATGGAAAAAAGAAGCCAAAAATCGTTTGTAGACTGCGTACTCACGTATTGATCCAGTTGTCCAGCTGAGAACGGAATGCTGCTTTCTCGACTAAATAAGGACAATTTATAAAAGTCATGAACCGGGTCGCCCCAGTCGGATTGATCGAAATCAATCACACCGGCATATTGATTACCTTGTATGATGATATTCCCTAAATGAAAATCATCATGCTGGAACTGGTTAGGCCTCTCTTTTACCGCATCAACATTCGACTTGATAAAATCTAATACAAACTGATCATTGGAAAACGTCACGCCACTTGATTGATAGGCATGTACATACCGTTCATGTTTTGCCATGACTTTCTCATCCCACGGACGAACATGAGAAGGTGCACGGCATGTATGCATCAAACTTAGCTCTCTCGCTGCCCGCCTCCCGATTTCATACTGCTCTTCATTTGTAAGTAGATGGATGGAGTCTCTAGCATTCTCGCCTTCGATAAAGGAGAAAATACGATAGGTACAGTTTAGTTCAGCACTCATTCCAATCTCAATCACTTCAGAACAAAGAATCCCTCGATCTTTTAACTTCCGCTGAAATGATGCTTTTCTTTTATAGCGCGAATACGTTTGAATGTCTGATAACTTAAGCACCAGCTTTTCACTAGATGATATTGTAACCAAAAAGGTGCGATCTCCCGAAAAACCAGATGTCATGGCTTGGAAAGAAGCTTGTGTCAGAAGTGGAGAGAGCTGTTTCAGCTTTTCATGTTCCATGAAAGCAGAACCCCTTTCTTCTTTACCTACAATAAAACGGCAGACTTTTTTGAGTCTGCCGTGTTGTTTACATTATGATGGCTGATCACCCGTCGGACTAATAAGCGAGAGCGCATAATCTTCTGTAAAGATGCGTTTAGATAAGTTATTCACGCCGTCTAATGTGACGCTGTTGATTTCATCAATAATTTCATCGAGTGTCCGATGTTTGCCAAGGAGCAGTTCATTTTTACCGTTTCGGCTCATTTTGCTGTTTGTGCTTTCAAGGCTGAGCATAAGGTTGCCTTTCATTTGCTCCTTAGAGTTCTCTAGTTCTTTCTGCGTGATTCCCTCACGCTTTAAGACGTCTAATGTTTGTAAGATGGTCTCAGAGAGCAGGTTTAGCTGCTTCGCTCCAGTCCCGCCGTAAATCGTCAGCATTCCATTATCTGCAAATGAACTGTGATAGCTGAAGACGGAATAAGCAAGTCCTTTGTCCTCTCTTACATCTTGGAATAATCGGCTGCTCATGCTTCCGCCAAGAACATTATTTAAGACGATTAAGTCATAGATGCCCTTATCTCCAGCTGGAAGGCCATTAAAGCCCAGGCATAGGTGCGCTTGTTCCGTTTCCTTTTTGCGTGTGAGCTTGTCATAATGAAATGCTGGAGCTTCTACAGGCTGCTTCTTCCCTTTTCCTTCATAAGAACCGAACAGCTTTTCAACTTCACGAATAAAGGTCTCATCTACGTTCCCTGCAACAGAGATCACGACGCGGTCCGGTGTGTAGAATTCATCCATATATTTTCTAAGTGAATCTCCGTTAAAGGTAGAGAGTGTTTCCTCTGTTCCTAAAATCGGATATCCTAATGAATGATCACCATAAATGGCTTTGCTTAATAAATCATGAACGATGTCATCAGGAGTATCCTCATACATTTTAATTTCTTCGTACACCACATTTTTTTCTTTTTTCAGCTCTTCTTCATCAAAAGCTGAGTGAAAGAACATGTCGCTTAATACATCGAGGGCGTAGCCAGCATGTGAATCAAGCACCTTCGCATAGTAGCAAGTGTATTCTTTTGATGTAAAGGCATTCACTTGACCACCAATGCGGTCAAAGGATTCTGCGATATCACGTGCAGATCTTGTCTTTGTCCCTTTAAAAAACATATGCTCTAAAAAGTGTGAGATCCCATTAATTTCAGGTGTCTCATGTCTAGAGCCTGTTCCAATCCAGACGCCAATTGCGACAGACCTTACAGTGGGATTGTTTTCGAGTACAATTCTTACTCCGTTTTGGCATGTATACGTTTTGACCAAGTTTTGCTCCTCCTATTCAACAAACAGATCGCATCACGGATGTCTTTTTTCACTTAGGAGGTCAGAAACCGTCCCTAATTCATATCCTCTTTCCTTGATTTGAGTGATAAGTGCGTCAAGACTTTTCGCTGTTGCATCTGTTGGATGCATTAATATCATCGCCCCATTGTGAGTTTTCCCAAGCACCCGCTTTTGTAAAATAGCCGGGGATGGTTTTTGCCAGTCGATGGTGTCTACTGTCCACATAATGGTTTCCATGCCTTCTTGTTTGGCAAGCTTGACTGTTTCTTCTTTAAAGCTTCCGCTTGGAGGCGCAAACCATTTTGGTTTCTTCCCAAGGGATTCTTCAATTTGGCGATTTGTTTTCGTTATCTGCTCTAATGCTCGTTCTCTTGTCAGTGTGCGCATATCTGGGTGATTGTATGAATGATTTCCAATTTCATGACCATCTGCCACGATTTTTTTAGCAAGCTCTGTGCTTTTTTTCACCCATTTGCCTTCTAAGAAAAAGGTCGCCTTGACTTGATGCTTTTCCAGCGTTTTTAACATGTTGATTAAATGCTCGTCACCCCAAGCTACGTTGATGAGGAATGCATTCATTTTTTTATCTGGATGCCCTTTATAAATGGGCTCTGCACCAAGCTCATGTAAATGAATAGATGGTTTTGTTTCATTAAAAACAAGCAGCTTTTCATCGAATGACCCCTGTTTCTTCATTTTTTCATAAGAGGCATCGATATCAACTGTCTGTCCATTTAAGCCAGGCATCTTTTTCCACACTTTATCAATCTTAGCATTTTGCGCCTTTACTTCATAGTCAGAAGACTTCGATTCAATTTCCTGAAATAAAATATCTTTTGAAACAGATGCAACTTCGGCATGCTCTTTCATTGATTCAATATATGTAACAGCAGCCGGCTGCTTCATCGTTTGATATGACACGAGCAGTAAAAATACAAACACAATGAATGGTAACGTTTTTTTCAATGGTTGTCCCTCCCCTATATCACAAATTATGATGGGGAGAAACAAGCTAGAACTATTGTTAGCGCAAGAAAAGAAAGAAGCCTGGCACGGATACCTGGCTTCTAACACATTTTATTTGATCTCATTAAGACTGCTTTTCTTCTTTTTCCTTCTCTTCACGTAAAACAGCTTTCCGAGAAAGGTTCACACGGCCTTGTTTATCGATTTCAGTGACTTTGACAAGTAATTCATCGCCAAGTTTCACGACATCTTCTACTTTGCCCACACGCTCAAGCGCAAGCTCAGAAATATGAACAAGTCCATCTTTTCCACTGAAGATTTCAAGGAAGGCACCGAATTTTTCAATGCGTTTGACTTTACCTAAGTAAAGCTGTCCTACTTCAACTTCTCTCACAAGATCTTCAATAATTTTCTTCGCTTTTTGGTTCATATCTTCTTCTGTAGAAGAAATAAAGATTGTACCATCTTGTTCAATATCGATTTTCACACCGGTATCTTCAATGATTTTATTGATTTGTTTACCGCTTGGTCCAATGACATCGCGAATTTTATCCGGATTGATTGTCATCGTTAAGATTTTAGGTGCATAACGAGACAATTCTCCTCTAGAAGCAGGAATTGTTGACAGCATACTGTCTAAAATTTCCATTCTTCCTTTTTTCGCTTGTTGAAGAGCCTCTTCTAAGATGTCTTTTGATAGACCATCGATTTTGATGTCCATTTGAAGGGCTGTTACACCTTTTGATGTACCTGCCACTTTAAAGTCCATATCTCCAAGTGCATCTTCCATTCCTTGAATGTCTGTCAGCACTGTGTAGTATTCACCAGATTTCACAAGTCCCATTGCAATCCCTGCAACTGGTGCTTTAATTGGAACACCGGCATCCATCATCGCAAGTGTGCTTGCGCAAATACTTGCTTGTGAAGTAGATCCGTTAGATTCTAATACCTCTGAAACGAGGCGAACCGTATAAGGGAAATCTTTTTCGGATGGAATGACTGGTTCTAGTGCACGTTCACCTAGTGCACCATGTCCGATCTCACGACGGCCTGGACCACGCATTGGACCTGTCTCGCCAACACTGAATTGCGGGAAGTTGTAATGGTGCATGAAGCGTTTTGATTCTTCAACACCTAAACCATCAAGAATTTGCACATCACCAAGTGCACCTAATGTACAAATACTGAGCGCCTGTGTTTGTCCTCTTGTAAATAGGCCTGAACCGTGCGTTCTTGGCAGAAGTCCTACTTCTGAAGAAAGTGGACGGATTTGATCTACGCCGCGTCCATCTGGACGTACTTTCTCTTCAGTGATCAGACGGCGAACTTCGTTTTTGACAAGCTTGTTTAATACATCTTTCGCTTGTTTAATCGTTGCTTCGTCACGTTCTTCTGCTTCAAACTTCTCAACTACAGCTTTTTTCACAGCACTGATTGCATCCTCACGCGCATGCTTCTCATGTACTTGAATCGCTTTCAGCAGGTCAGCTTCAGCAAGTGCTTTTACTTCGTCTGCTAACGTTTGATCTACTTCATATAAAGGAATATCGATTTTTTCCTTACCGACTGCCTTCACAATTTCTTCTTGGAATTCGATTAAGCGTTTGATCTCTTGGTGACCGTACATGATCGCTTCAAGCATTGTTTCTTCCGGTACTTCATCAGCACCAGCTTCTACCATGTTGATCGCATCTTTTGTTCCGGCAACCACAAGATTGATGTCACTTTGTTCAAGCTGCTCCACATTCGGGTTAATAATCAGCTTTCCATCCACTCGTCCTACTGTAACGCCGGCGATTGGTCCCTCAAATGGAATGTCAGACACACATAAAGCTAAAGATGAGCCAAACATTGCAGCCATTTCAGATGAGCAATCTTGATCCACACTCATGACGATACTAATGACTTGTACTTCGTTTCTAAATCCATCTGCAAACAGCGGACGAATTGGTCTGTCAATTAAGCGGCTGGCAAGGATCGCCTTTTCACTTGGACGGCCTTCTCTTTTAATGAAGCCGCCAGGAATTTTACCTACTGCGTATAGTCTTTCTTCGTAGTTCACAGTGAGCGGGAAGAAATCAAGTGGTTTTGGTTCTTTAGAAGCTGTTGCTGAGCTAAGCACAGCCGTATCTCCGTAGCGTACGAGGACCGCTCCGTTTGCTTGCTTTGCAAGCTGGCCAGTTTCAACTGTCAGTTGACGTCCAGCCCAGTCTATGGTGAAGACATGTTTCTCTTGTCCCATTCTGAGATAAACTCCTCTCTTATCGTAAAGTTTTAGTTAGTTCTTATTATGAACAAAATGATTTTCACATATCAATGTGAAAGCTGTATGTAGAAGGGTTTTTGCCATTCTTTCAACATTTTAACCATAAAATATTAGTGATTATACGATAAAAAAGCGGGAATCCTCCCGCTTTTTACGATTATCGACGTAAGCCTAGTTTGTTAATTAACTCACGGTAACGAGTTACGTCTTTATTACGTAGATACGTAAGAAGATTACGACGTCTACCTACCATTTTCAAAAGACCGCGACGTGAGTGGTGATCTTTCTTATGAGTACGTAAATGCTCGTTCAAGTTGTTAATTGATTCTGTTAGGACAGCGATCTGAACTTCTGGAGATCCAGTATCAGATTCGTGTGTTTTGAACTCATTAATTAATTGCGTTTTACGCTCTTGAGTAATAGCCATCCTGTTTCACCTCCAAATCATGTTAGCCCCATCTACCTCGCAACCGTCGGTGAAGTCGGCCTGCCAAGTAAGTGGTTTTAAAGCTACAGGAATAATCATACTAAAAATATGCTGAATTTGCAAATGGTAGAGCAGTTTTTCTATGATTTTTTTGTTTGCTTGAGCTGATCTTGAAAAAACTGAATCGCTTCTTCTTTATCTTGACTGATTTGAGCCGTCAGCTCCTGGATTCCGTTAAATTTTCGTTCACTGCGAATGCGCTTGAACCATTGTAATTTAATCGGCTGGCCATATATTTCTTCGTTAAAATCAAAAAGGTTTACTTCAATGGCAGGCTGATCAGGACGTTTTTCATAAAATGTTGGTTTATAGCCGACATTACAAACGCCGTCATATACTTTACCTTTTACTTCTGCTCTTACTGCATATACCCCTGTTGGCGGAATAATGTATTCAGCAGATAAGCCGACATTAGCTGTCGGAAATCCGATCGTCCGTCCGCGTTTGTCTCCATGGATGACAATGCCGCGAAGCTGATAAGGTTTTCCTAAAAGCTCGCTCACATATTCAACATCCCCATTTTTTAATGCGGAACGGATGAGAGTGGAACTGACTTTTCGGTCTTGATTGGACAGCTTAGGTACGATGGTTGCCGTGATACGGCCTTTTCCGTATTCATCGAACGTTTCCATTGTGCCTGCACCAAAACGGCCAAACGTAAAATCAAACCCCGCTACTGCGTGCTTCACATTCAATTCATCCAAATATTGATCCACAAACTCTTGAGGAGATAGAGCTGCAAAGCTCTCGCTGAATTGTACGATGTATAAATAGTCAGCGCCCAGCTGTTCGATAAAATCAATTTTATCCTCAAGCGGTGTAATTAAGTCTTTTGGTTCCCGTGCCTTTTGCAAAACATGTGATGGATGCGGATGAAAGGTCATGACTGCTAAGGCCAATCCTTCTTTTTTCGCAATGCTTTTCGCTTCGTCAATGACTTTTTGATGCCCGAGGTGAACACCGTCAAAGTACCCTAAAGCCATGACAGACGGGACTTGATCCTTTTGATTCAATGTATGTGGGTGTGAAATATGTATAGTCTTCACGAGATGTCACCTTTTCTTTAAGATTGCTTGTCCTGAGATAAGATCTTCGCCGGCTTCATCAGGTTCTGTTTGGTCGGGTGCTTCATATATATTGCCAGACAACGACCTGAAGGAGCAAAAACAGCGACACGATCCTCCTCTGCGAAATGAGCAAATTCATCAGGCATTGGCAGGACTGCACCGTTTTCCACTTTACTTGCTAATGTATCATTTATCTCCCATTTCGGCAAATGATTGAGCGCACGCTCGATCGGGACAAGGTGCTCATCTACAGTTCCTTCCTCGCTTATATCTTGCAGCTCATCCAGCGTAATACATTCATCAAGTGTAAAATCACCAGACCCCGTACGAATAAGATGTGACATGTGGGCTGGAAACCCTAGTTTCTTCCCGATATCAACCGCTAAGGTCCTCACATACGTTCCCTTTGAGCATAGAACAGTAAACCTAAATGACACGCTGCCATCCTCATATGTGACAGGTGTAGTCCGCTCGATACGGTGAATAGTAATTTCTCGGCTTGGCCGCTCAATTTCAATGCCCTCTCTTGCATACTCATAGAGCTTTTTCCCGCCAATTTTCACAGCAGAAAACATGGGAGGAATTTGTTCAATGGTTCCTTCAAACTGCTTCAGCGCCGCATCAATTTCTTTTTCTGAGATCGGTTTTTCCACCTTTTTTTCTTCTACGATCTCACCTGTTTGGTCTTCTGTTGTTGTAGAAAAGCCAATCGTGATTTCTGCATCGTATGTTTTCGATTTATCTGTTAAGTATTCTACAATCTTCGTTGCTCTTCCGATACAAATAGGCAGAACACCTGAAACCTCTGGGTCGAGGGTGCCTGTATGGCCGACTTTTTTTGTGTGTAAAATTTTTCTTACTTTAAACACACAGTCGTGTGAGGTCATGCCTCTTTCTTTATGTAATAAAAGAACACCATTTATCATCTGCGTTCTCTCCTTTCATAAACGATGAAAAAGGACAGACGATCATCGCCTATCCTTATTTCAACGTCTTATTCGTGATCTTTTGTGTTTAACTCAGCAATCAGGCTTTCAATTCGGTTTCCGTAGTCTACGGATTCGTCGAATTCAAAATGCAGTTCTGGTGTTTTGCGAAGTCTGATTCGATTGCCAATTTCAGAGCGGATATACCCTTTAGCCTTTGCAAGACCTTTTAAGGTTTCCTCTCTTTTCTTCTCGTCGCCAAGAACAGAAATGTAGACTTTGGCAATTTGCAAATCACCGGATACTTCGACATCGGTTACAGTCAAAAAGCCGATTCTTGGATCTTTTAGCTTTCTGCCTAAGATGTCGCCCAATTCTTTTTTCATTTGCTCACCCACACGGGTTGCTCTCATACTCATGATCTTATCACCTCTAATTAAAACCACTCAGTTTTCGTGATCGTTCGTTCAATTTCAGGAAAAGAATCGATAAAGCCTAATACACGCTGAAGCTCCTTTTCCACTTGAACCCGAGATGAGGAAATCACGGCGATTCCAATTGATGTACGCTGCCATGTATCCTGGTAATCCATTTCAGCAATGGTTACATTGAATTTATGACGCGTTCTTGTCAATATTCGCTGAAGAACCGCACGTTTTTCCTTCAGTGAGGATGCATCATAGATCATGCACTCACATTCGGTATAACCGATCATTTTCTTTCGATTTCTTGCATAACGAATGATTCCATGACATCACCTTCACGGATATCATTGTATTTCTTTATGGTAATACCACATTCATAGCCTTGTGAAACTTCTTTCACATCATCTTTAAATCGTTTTAACACGTCAACTTCGCCTTCAAAAATAACGACGCCGTCACGGATTAAGCGGATTCCGCTATCTCTTGTAATCGTTCCTTCAGTTACATAGCCGCCAGCAATTGTACCGATTTTAGATACTTTGAACGTTTGACGAACTTCAACTTGACCGATAACTTTTTCTTCATATTCAGGGTCAAGCATTCCTTTCATCGCAGCTTCAATTTCATCGATGACTTTATAGATAATGCGGTGCAAGCGGATATCAACGTTCTCAGTCTCAGCTGTGCTCTTCGCATTTCCATCAGGACGTACGTTAAAGCCAATCACGATGGCATTAGAAGCACTTGCTAAAATGATATCTGATTCCGTAATCGCTCCAACACCCGTATGGATGATTTTCACTTTTACGCCTTCGACCTCAATTTTTTGAAGAGCTGCCGTTAATGCTTCAGCAGAGCCTTGTACGTCTGCTTTCACGATCAAGTTGATATCTTTTACGTCACCTTGTTTGATTTGCTCAAATAGGTCGTCTAGAGATAATTTTGCTTTATCTGAACGCTGTTCGTCCAGCTGTTTAGAAGCACGCGCCTCACCGACTTGACGAGCTGTTTTTTCATCTTTGAATACGAGGAACTGATCCCCTGCATTCGGTACATCGTTTAAACCAGTGATTTCAACAGGTGTAGATGGTCCTGCTGTTTTCACGCGGCGGCCGATGTCATTGACCATTGCACGTACACGGCCAAATGTATTTCCGACAACGATTGGGTCACCTACTTGAAGTGTACCTGTTTGAACAAGAAGGGTTGCAACAGAACCTCTTCCTTTATCAAGCTCAGCCTCGATGACAGTCCCTTTTGCCGCACGATTTGGGTTGGCTTTCAGTTCTGCAACTTCGCTGACAAGAAGGATCATTTCGATCAATTCGTCGATGCCTTCACCTGTTTTCGCAGATAGTGGAACGAAAATGGTTTCGCCGCCCCAAGCTTCTGGTACAAGACCATGCTCAGTTAATTCCTGCATCACGCGGTCAGGGTTCGCTGTTGGTTTGTCAATTTTGTTCACAGCGACAATGATTGGCACTTCTGCCGCTTTCGCATGGTTAATCGCTTCAATTGTTTGCGGCATGACGCCATCATCTGCTGCAACGACTAGAATTGTTGTATCCGTTACTTCGGCACCACGTGCACGCATCGTTGTAAATGCTGCGTGTCCAGGTGTATCAAGGAACGTAATTTTTTTGCCATTTTCTTCGATTTGGTATGCACCGATATGCTGCGTGATTCCACCTGCTTCGCCTTCGACGACTTTTGTCTTACGGATGCTGTCAAGAAGAGTTGTTTTCCCGTGGTCAACGTGTCCCATGATCGTTACAACTGGAGGGCGTACTTGCATATCTTCTTCTTTATCTTCAACTTCATACTTTTCAAGTTCAGTTTCTTCTAAAATGATGACTTCCTCAACTGGAACACCATATTCAGAAGCGATTAACTCAACTGTATCTTTATCAAGCTCTTGGTTGATCGTTGCCATGACACCTAGCATCATCAGCTTTTTGATGATTTCAGCTGTTTCTTTTCCTAGCTCATCAGCCAGCTGGCCGACAGTCATTGAATTTGTAAATTCAATTTTTTCAGGAAGCTCTTTTTTAGGCTTTACAGGTCTAGCTTGCTGATGCTGCGGTTTGTTATTTCCACCGCGTTTGTTTTTGTTTTTATTTTGGTTGTTGTTTTTTTTGTTTTTATTAAATTGATTATTCTGCACGTCATTCTTCTTTCTATCATTGTTTTTGTTAGATGATTGTTTTTTTTGTTCTGCGGGTTTCTCGTTAGCTGTCTCTTTTGCTTTGGCTTTTTTATAGATAGCGTCTAGCTTTTTCACAGTGTCGTCTTCAAGCGTCGCCATGTGGTTGTTCACTTCCACGTTCATATCCTTAAGCGCTGCTATAATATCTTTACTTGAAACATCTATGGCTTTTGCGTATTCATATACTCTCACTTTAGCCATTCGTTCACCCCCAAATAAATTAATCGAGCAAGCTTATGAGCTTCTTAGCGAAGCCTTGGTCAGTGACAGCGACAACTACGCGAGCTTCTTTCCCAATAGAACGTCCGAGAACGGAACGGTCTTCAACTTTTCTAACCGGAACATTATAAAATTTGCATTTGTCAGATACCTTTTTCTCTGTGTTAGATGAGGCATCTGCTGCAAGAAGAACCAGCTTAGCACGCGCATGTCTAATTTCTTTGATCACCAGATCTTCTCCTGACACGACTTTACGAGCTCGATTTGCTAGACCAAGCAAAGGATACCATTCAGATTCATTCATTAGGTTTTTTCACCTTTTCAGCTAGTTCTAGTAATTCTTCAAATATGTGTTCGTCAATCTGTGTCTGAAATTGCTGCTGTAAACTGCGTTTGTTCTTTGCCGCAAGAATGGTTTCTTTATCGAGAGAAAGGTAAGCTCCGCGTCCGTTCATTTTTCCGGTAGCGTCAACAGACACTTCTCCTTCTTTAGAACGAACAACACGGATCAGTTCTTTCTTTGGTTTCATTTCTCCCGTCACGACGCATTTTCTAAGCGGGATTTTTTTTCGGCTTTTCACCTTTAATATCACCTCTTATTCGTCAGATTCCTCAGCTACTGGTTCAGCCTCTAAGAAAAGAGATTCAGAGTCTTCAGTTCTTGGGAAAATACCGAGTTCCCTTGCATCTGTTTCGCTTTTAATATCGATTTTCCAGCTGGTCAGCTTCGCTGCAAGGCGGGCATTTTGACCTCTTTTACCAATCGCTAATGACAGCTGATAATCAGGGACAATAACTGTTGTCGCCTTGTCTTCTTCATTCACAATGACATCAAGTACTTTTGATGGACTCAGCGCATTGGCAACAAATTCAACCGGGTCATTAGACCAATGAACAATGTCAATCTTTTCGCCTTTTAGCTCGTTGACAATTGCTTGTACACGCTGGCCCTTTGGACCAACACAGGAGCCAACTGGATCAACATCAGGATCATCTGTACGAACAGATATTTTAGAACGGTCCCCAGCTTCTCTAGCAACCGATTTAAGCTCTACAGTACCATCATAAATTTCTGGCACTTCAATTTCAAATAAACGCTTTAAAAGACCTGGATGTGTTCTAGACACATAAATTTGTGGTCCTTTTGTTGTTTTTTCTACTTTTGTAATGAACACTTTAATGCGGTCATGCGGTTTGTATTCTTCATTTGGCATTTGTTCATTGACAGGAAGAAGGGCTTCAATTTTGCCAAGTGACACGTAAATAAATTTACTGTCAATCCGCTGAACGATTCCCGTCATAATGTCTTCCTCGCGGTCGATGAACTCAGTGTAGATAACACCACGCTCTGCTTCTCTCACACGCTGCGTCACAACTTGTTTCGCTGTCTGAGCTGCAATACGTCCAAAGTCTTTTGGTGTGACTTCAATCTCAACGACGTCACCAACCATGTAATTCGGGTTAATATTGGCTGCATCATCTACAGAGATTTCAAGGCGAGAATCATACACTTCATCTACAACATCTTTTCTTGCGAACACACGAATCGTTCCCGTTTCGCGGTTTAAATCAACACGAACATTTTGTGCTTGATTAAAATTACGCTTATATGCAGAAATGAGTGCAGCTTCTATCGCTTCAATGATAATTTCTTTACTAATACCCTTCTCTTTCTCAAGAACAGTCAGGGCATCTAACAACTCACTACTCATTTTTATGGTTCCCCCTTATATCAATGAAAAGGTTAATTGAACGAAACTGCTAATCTTGCGTTAGCTATTTTCTCGTATGGAATATTGATCTCTTTCTTTCTTGTCTTGATCTTCACTGTCACTGTTGCAATCTCACCATCAAAGCTTGTAAGCTCACCTTCAAATGCTTTTTCACCATCAATTGGTTCATATGTTTTCATGAAAACATTTTTTCCAAGTGCTTTTTCAAAATCAGCTTTTTTCTTTAATGGGCGCTCCGCTCCAGGAGAGGACACTTCAAGAAAGTAGTTTTGGCTAATCGGATCTGCCTCATCAAGCTTTTCGCTCAAGGCTTCGCTCACTTTGGCACACTCTTCGATATCGACACCTTTATCAGAGTCAATAAACACGCGAAGGAACCAGTTTTGACCCTCTTTGACAAATTCAACATCAACGAGTTCAAGCTGTAAGCCATCTAAAATTGGCTGCACCATTTCGCTTACGACATCCACTACTTTTTTGCTCATTCTCTTCCTCCTTGTGCTTTCGATAAACGCTCTTATCAATCATTCTGCATAAAAACCCTGCTTTATGTGAGCAGGGGGAGCAGAAAACGGATGAATAATGTCGAGACAAAAATTGCCTGTTCAATACAAAAGAGCGGGTTTCCCCACTCTTGTCTCGGTAATCGTTAGCATTTCCATAAAGACTATACCATATCCAATTTTTTTATGCAAATGAAGTTCCTCCTTATAATAGGTACTCGCTTATCGATTAATGCAGCATGTTCAGTACCATTAATACCTCTCTCTTCCTTTATATATAAACGGAAAGCCACTATGAACAGAGCGGACTGATAATAATGCACCTGAATACAATGAGCGAACAACAGAGCTCCCTATGAAAGAAAGTAACATCTACACTAAGTCATCTCTAATTCCAAAAAACTTTGTATGACACAGTATGGTTATTCATATAGAAGCAAAGAGTGTATCAGTAAACAGCCTTCACTTTCCACTTTCTCAAAACCCCCTAATGGATAAGTACTTCAACGTTAAAGAAATAAGCAGTTCAATTTTAATCACACTGCCATTCTCCTTCACTTCAGAGAAACGCGTTCTCATTTTTAGGGAATCGCAATTTAAAAATCATTCATATTGAACTCCCCGAAAAGCAGGCAGAGACTAAACGGATAACCTTCATATTATACATAGAGAAAGAATCATGTTTATATGGAATGAATGTATCCAGACTGTTTAATCAGCCATGCATGTAAAAGTAAAGGTGTCTTCTGTGCTGAACTGCTATGTTCATCTGGAACCTGCCTTAAGGTGTGCTGTAAATTTTCATTTCCTATTAACGATAAAAATTCCATACTAAATGGGCTGAATCCTCCAATTATAGAAGTACCAATCTTATACTTTACATCTTTTCTAGGTTGGGTTATATAGGTGAGTAACTGCTCGAACTCAGATAATGTCAATGAGGCGTGATATTGATCATATAAATACAGTTCTTCTTCTTTGTTCTGAACTGAACTCATTCCACTTTCTATACTATCTCGATTTAAATCAACTATATAAATAATAGATTCATTTGATAAATAAGGAAGGAACTGTTCTAATAATGCTACAGGATCTTCAAATAGCCCAAAACACAGATGTATTAAAATCGCATCATAACTTTTCGCATGTGATGAAAAATTTTCGATATCTGTACAAATAAAATTAGCTTTTATATTCAATTGATTTGCACAATGTATGGCTTCCTCTGATGAATCAATTCCTGTCAAATCAGCTAGAGGTAATTGCTTAGATAAATACTCAAGCATCTGCCCTTGTCCACATCCTATATCTAAAATAGAGGCAGGCTTTTTTTTGAATGTTAGTTGATAATAAGAAATGAAAGTTTCAGCTGATAGACATCGAGTAAATGGCGTTTCTCGATTATCATAATTTGAACTTATTTTTCTTTTTTCTGGATCCAAAAACCATGACTGAGCCAGCGCTCTTTTTCCTTTAAGCTCTTTCATCTTTTCTAGTATTATCACAGGGTTTACCACCTTTATAAAAGCCTCACCAATCAGTTTCAGATAATACGGGAGGTTTCGTTTTGAAGTTGTTTATTTTGAGAGGTTGAAAAAAATGAATGAACAGATTATGTGAAATATGAAATGCTATCGCTGCTAGAATACCAAATGTTAAGTATGAAATAACTGTGATGAATGTAAAAAGCGACATATAAGCAATAGACTTAACACCGCCTATTGGTATATGCAGCAAGATAAATCCTATTGAACTGATACAAATCGATACCGCCACAGATTCCACAGAATTTGTTAGTAATAATAACGGAAGAAAGAACCGCCAAATCAATTCTTCTGATAGAGCAGTTAATGGAAGAAAAAAGATTGAATCAACATTGACAGCATATCTGCCTCTAAATGCAACAACTTTGTTTTTTAATTTCCATAGAACTGACGGTAATAGGACACCTAATAAAAAGAAGAATAAAATACCATACACATTTTTATTATTAGAAATTTCAACTAAGAGCTCTTGAGAAAATGCTCCACAGCATATAGAAGCTCCGATTATCGTGAATCCATCATAGCTCCTCTGAGGAGTGATATATGTTATTAACTTTCGATCGGATATTGGTTTATCTCTCTTGATTTTGATAACCATTTTAGAGCTTAAGGGACCCAAAAAGTGAAGGAGGATCCCTAAAGCTGCTACCATTGAAATCATCTATTTAAGTACCCGCAATCAATGTATAAATTGGAGCGTCATCTACTCCATTAAATCCACCGATCAGTTCCATTAACTCATCATCGATAAACCCTCCGAATGGTCGGCTATTAATCTTCTGTGCAGTAGATAGCAAAATCATATTTTGCATGACATGTCCTGCCTCCATAAAAACGAAGCGATAAGAACGATGTCCATACTTAAATCGAGAACGCCAAAAATTCGCTGAAATGACTACGGCAAATGCAAAATCTTGAACGGATTCTTCTTGTAACATTATTTTCTCAAATTCTTTTTCAGAGTAATCACCCATTTTAGTCAATCCTTTTCTATACGGATCGAAATGATAAATACCTTTGTCTAAAGAATCCACTTTGTTGGCTACAATAAATAGATCTAGAGGATAAAGTGCCCCGCCAGATGGTATAGGGCGTCTAGGTCCTTCTTTACGCTCTACCAATCCATAACTCTTCTGTAAAACTGTTGAGAGTTGTTCTAATGAAACACTCCCCCCGCTAAAATAATCTGCACTTCTTCGTTCCTGAATGACATCGTCTAAAGATATATTTGTATTTAATGGTTTAGGTAGTAAAATTAAAGGCAGGTCATCAAATCTTTTACTTGCATGTGTAGCAATCTTTTGCAAAGTTTGAGATCGCAGCAGCCCTGCAACACCGGGTGCGTCCCATGCCATTGAACCCCTATAGATTTTTGTTGCCTCAAACCAATTTTCAGAAGGATCATCAAACCGTAATGCTTCGTTTCCATACACAACATCAGCCAAATTAGTAGCATGTCTTTCAATACTATTCATATATTTAATCACCTTTCTACGATATTAAGGAAATGGATGCGGAATTGGATTCAGTTCTTCTAACTTAAAAGGTTTATCTACTAAACCTAAATGATAAGAATGTTTTAAAATTCGTTCTCCGCCCAACATTCTACCTCTATAAAGAACGTCAATCGGTTTATATCCAGGAATAATTGATTTTACGACATAGGCACCAGCATCTTTTATATCAGGGCTGGTTAAATCAAAAGTTGCCACATGATATCCTTGTTTTGATAAATGACTGACAAGGTTAGTCCATAGAATGTCTGGAGAACGATCATCAAACGGTGCATAGTCTTTAACGTCCACTAATTTCTCACTTGCTGTTAAAAAATCAGCTTCTTTCACAATAGCTGTTCCCGCATAGAGTTTAATATGATCTTCAAAACTGTTAATATCTCGATGATAATCTACATCCACTAAGGCGTTCCCTAATCGTTGTTCTGTTTTTACCCAAGTTCTTGTATACATTCCCTCTATCGCAGCTTTCTCACATGCTCTTTCAATTGAATGAGCAGAGGCCGCGCCAATAGCAAATGGAGCTAAATCTGTAT
The DNA here is from genome assembly GCF_038593315.1 of Bacillus sp. FSL P2-0069. Classification (NCBI taxonomy): domain Bacteria; kingdom Bacillati; phylum Bacillota; class Bacilli; order Caryophanales; family Bacillaceae; genus Bacillus; species Bacillus sp. FSL P2-0069. Next base: position 1,580,607 of record NZ_CP151984.1, on the reverse strand, counting down.
GAGGATTTCTTATCACTGCCAAAATAGTAGGAACACCAGAAAAAATGCTCATGTCTACTAAATGCAAATCAAGAGAAGTAGGTTTAATATATCTTTCATAGAAGTGTTTTAATCTAGGTGAGGTATTAATATCGATCTGCGGTAAACTTAACTTATTGTACCAAGTAAGCATAAATGCATCTCTTTCAATTGTTTCAAATAAACCTGAGATTGCCGCTTCTTGATATGTAATACCACAAGCTAGTCCATTACTAGTTGCATGACCAATATTGGGGTCTCCTGGCCACTCAGTATAGTTTGCAATATGAATTAATTGAGCAGGCGTCCAAACTTCTTCATTATTTTCAGCAATATGACCTTTTCTCCACCATAATTTTGTATCTTCATTCCATCTATCATGAGGAAAATTCGGGTCTTCATATTGAGTGACAGCATACATCTCCCACTTATCAAAGCCAATTACTGATTTGCCTTCATTGATTAAGTCCTTTTGAGTACCAAAACATACAATATCAGAGTTTAAAGGTAAATAAGCGGCACTATATCTTTCCACCGTTTCACCTATAGCTGCTAATCTGGCTGCAGCTGGATTAGCAGATCCTCCCCCATTATATGAATTAGACGGTACCCCAAATAAAATATTGCTGTCTGTACCATGCGCTCCATATGAATGACCCCATATATCATCAACGTCTCTGAGTTTTCTATACTCTCTACGGACTATCCCAACATAAGGATCTGCCAATTGGTCGAGTATTTCCCATGACTCTTCTAACGTTGTCCATTTATTAGCCATAATTAATTATTCACCTCACCATGAAACCAAACTTGAGGAAAACCTGTATCTGCAGCTGGGGAACACTTCGGGCATCTAGGTACTCTATAGACACGATGATGATTAAATGAGACACCTTTATCATCTAAATTAATTGTTGTAAATCCACCTGGTATTGCACTTGGTGCGTAATCTTTTAGTGTGAGCCATTCTAAAATTAAATTACTTGCAATTCCGATTTGAACTAAATGAATCGGCATATGATAAACCGGTTTCTTTTCAGGATTTATAGGCTTTATTTTCATTAAGTCTGAACGCAATACTTCGTCAGAAAAGTTTGCTGACTTTCGAAGGTTATAGCAATGTAAACAAGCTGATTGATGTGGTATGAAAAATGGACCTACCCAAGATGTCTGTCCATCATATGGCACAATGCTCAACCAAGGTATGTGGTCTTCTAATGCTAGATCATTTATTTCTTCAAAAATCGGGTCTAAATGAGAGTTGCCAATAGCAACCCTGATATCCGGCTGCTTATTTAATTCTCCTTTAAGCACTACATGTAGCCCTGCCTCTTGCAAATGACGAATAAATTCAGCAGCAACTGGATTATGATCTCGCGTAATAACTTCAACAATTCCTGTTTTTAAACGATCTAGTATATCTTCAACCAATACTTGTCCACCGGCTCTTTCATAAGACAAAAGCGCCGTCAAATCAAAGTTCATATCCGTCTTAACACACATTCCGTTTGTAACTAAAAATTCGAGGACATGTTTTAATTGATCACTCTCTACTTCGAAATTCTCCTCTAGTTCTTTAATCGAAACCCCATTATCTTCCGTGAGATAATTAGAAATTTCTTGAATAAATTCAATAATTCCGTCACCTTCAATTTTGGTGACAGTTTGCGCTTTTAAACCAATCAAACTGTCTTCTAGTTTACCTAGCGTAATGTGTGGTGCTAATTTATACCTCGTCATTTCTTGGTCTTTGACAAACATATATTATTCCTCCTTTAAGAATAATTAATTTGTATTTTAGATAATTGGGCCCGAGTTGGGGGGTGACCAATTATTTGTTCAAGCGTGTTCGTAAATGGCTGTAAATGTTTTGAAGAAGAAGCTTCTTGAAAACCGACTAACCATTCTAATACGTCTAAAGGCATATTGTTCTGGGACAATATTGATATGACCTCTTCTTTACTTTTACAATATAATTCAATTTTCATATTTAAATCCTCTTCAAAAATATCCTTCAGCCTACTCATACTTACTAACTCTGGTCCTGTTAAATCATATGCCTTTCCAGCACGATTCCTAACATCTTTTTTAGGGATTAAACATGCCTTTACAACATCTTTTGTATTGATCCAATTAACTCCCTCGGGAGAAAATGCAGTTATTAATTTACCAGTAGCACCTGCCCATCCTCTATAAAGTTCTATATTGATATCAAGCGGTGAAGTCCTATAAAGTATGCTATTCTGATAGATTTTCAATAATTCACTTTCAAGAGAACCTAGTTCATCCTCAACAGTATGCCTTCTATTAGATAAAATAATCGTTTCCGTTTGAAAATCAGTATTATTTATAAAGTATTCTTTGTCATAACTAACAGCCCCGCCCAAATCGATTATTTGAGCAGGATAGTCTTCATACTCAACTTTCATCTTCTCTAAATAGGCTTTGATTGGTTCTCTAATACCGACATAATGAATACTCATAAAGAGCCCCCTCTTCCCCGATCACATTGGGATAAAATGGTTAAAATCTAAGTGAATCAACTTATAATAGAAAAAGTAATCTTCTATTCGAGTTCTTCATAACATAGTAACCTCAACTTTTTTCATACATTTAATTAACTTAATATCTAAATACCCAAAATATTTGATCCAAAATAACGCCGCCCTTCAATCAAAAAAACAACATTAAGACCATATAAACCCTTTAAATACATAAAAATTTTAAATATAGTATTATTTTCCATAGTCATATTAAACCACACTTTTTCAGGGTTATCAACGGACTTTTCAGAAAATATAAAACTTTCACACTTAATCATTGACAAATAAAGACTTATGAACCATCATATGTAATATATCAACTACATATCTATGTTGATAAATTTTAAATAAGGAGGTCTAAAGATGACTAAAATTACAATCCCAACTGCTTTGGCCGCTAAGGTACATGGGGAAGGTCAACATTTATTCGAACCAATGGCTGCGCGCTGCACTTGCACAACAATCATCTCAAGTTCTTCAACTTTCTAATCAACTTTAGTTTTTCGACATATCATTGAAAAGATCGCTCGCCCACCTAGCAAAGAAGACTTAGCTGGGTGGGTGGGCATCTTTTATTTTAAAATAGAAGTTCTCCACATTTATTTTGCTTAACGAAAACCTTGCATTAAACTTTCATATCATGTTATTGGGGCAGCAAGAGATAGTGAATAAAACAAAAATAAAAGGCTATTGAGATTTTTCTCAATAGCCCCTGCTGTATTAAATATCGATTACTTCCACACCCCTTAAATCTGCCCCTTCTCCTTCTAAAATATGATAAGTCATTTTATCCATTGTCACTCCAATAAAGTTTAATTTTTTAATCGTACATGATTTAAAATTAACATTGATTAATTTAGAATTCTCAAAAGAAATGTTTTTAAAATAACAATTTTCAAATAAAACATTGATTAAAGATGATTCATCCATACTAATGTTGGGTAAATGACAGCCATATAAGGATGAATTCGTTATCTCACAATGTTCAAAATGAGATTGAGTCAAATCACTCTTTTCAAAGGTAGTTGAGGAAATTTTAGAATGGCTAATATTAACTTTTCTCAGATAACACCCATTAAAATCTGAATGGCTCATTACTTTTTGTACAATCGATAGTCCTTTAAAATCGCACAACTTATATTTAACATTTATAAATGTTAACCATTCTAAATCAGCATTAACAAATATTTTTTTCACGTGCTCTACGCGGTTATGATCATCAATTACTAATGTATGGTTATCAATGCTTATTTCGCCTGATTTCAGCTTTTCAATAAGCATATCCTGAACCTCTGCATCTTTTAATCCATCATTTTCGAGTTTTAATTTAACATTTCCAAGCAGCTCTAATAATTCTTTTTTCTTTTCTTCATATGTTTTGTCTTTTTTATATGGGCGAAAACAACTTTCAACATACAGTTCTAACTCTTCACTTAACATTGCCTCACTCCTTTTTTTACAGACAGCATACATGCATTGATTTGGCGGCGCATAACATTTAGCTGAAATTTTTAGTGACTAGCCTCTGGCTCTCTTTATATATTTTTTATAGCCAACCAACGAAAGAATAAACCCTAACAGTGTATAGCCTATAAGGACTGCTGTTACTAAGATCAAATTCTCTCCTCCTGGTAGTGTTGATACTGATTGCACTAAGCCTTGATGTGCCCAATACTGCGGGAAGAGCATACCAATTATTTTGAGATAACTAGGTAATTGATCAAATGGAGTCCATAAACCACAAGCAACTGCTGTCCCTAAAGCAATCATGTTTGTCATCACTAAGCCTGTATTCTCAGTTTTAGCAAATGCAGCGATGGCAACTCCCCATGAAGTCACTTGCATTGATAATAGGACAACTACTAAGAAATACGAGCTGTATTGTGTTATTTCAATACCATATAAATAAACCCCTAAAATGGTTAACAACAAAACTTGAAATAAGATAATGATAAAAAACGGAACGCACTTTCCAAGAAAAAAATGATGCGGCTGTAAAGGAGTACTTGCCAGCCTTGACACAATTCCTTTTTCACGATCTTTTACAAAACTAATGACAATTGAAATAATGACAAATGTGGAGAAAAACACGCTCATCCCTGTCACTGATTGAGAAGCAACCAATGTTTTTTGTGCTTGAGAACTACCTGATGTAAATAATTCTATTAAAAGAATAATTGAAGCAACTGGTAATAAAATGGTCCAGAACAACAATGATCGATCTTTCACCTGTTTTATAGATTCGATGCGGACTAGTGGCCACATAAAAATCACTCCCGTTATATTCATTTGATTCCCTTCTATACAACTCTTAAATAATCACATTTTTTATTTATTTTACCATTTGCGGATGTGGCGAATTAGAATTAGTCAAATAATGTTGACTAATTACTTATGATTTTAAATCTACGGTACACACAAATTAATTCTGTTCGTTAGATTTATGCTCTTTCTACATCAGTCACTCTTTTAAGTTATTTTCATTGAAATACGAGAGTGGTTTTCATTCATAAAGGGCATTTTTATTGTAATTGATCACGTAAATCTGTTCCTGTTAATTGAAAAAAGACATCTTCAAGTCTCGGTCTGTACAAAGATAATTGTTGGGGAACCAATGATTCCTTCTTACTCAGTTTAGCCAAATCTTCTAAAGTATCTAATGGTTTTGTAGTTTTAACTAACACTCCACCTTGATAAGTTACAAAATCATACCCGAGATTAGTTAATGTTTTATTAGGAATCTTAGATTCAAAAAAGACTGATGTTTCTGCGTAACGATTCAAAAGCTCATCTATTTTGCCTTCTTCAACAATGTTCCCTTTATCAATGAAAGCCACATAATCACATAAACTCTCTATTTCCTCCATATAATGACTAACATAGATAATAGTTCTTCCCTCTTCCTTCAATTTGTTAATGATGTCGAAAATATAACGTCTTGATTGAGGATCTACCCCCACTGTCGGTTCATCTAAAAGAATTAACTTAGGAGCATGCATTAAAGCGCAGCCAATATTCAAACGGCGTTTCATTCCTCCTGAAAAGCTTTCAACGATATCATTTGCTCTTTCCCACAATCCTACATCTTTTAGTGTCTTTTCTACTCTTTCATCTAATGTTTTCCCTTTTAAACCATAAATTTGTCCAAAAAACTCCATATTTACTTTAGCTGTTAATTTTTCCTCTAAGCTGATGTCTTGCGGTATGTAGCCGAGCGCACTTTTAGATTCACCAACATGCTCAACTTTGCCTTCATATGATTTAATGATGTGAGAGATAATTTTCATCAAGGTTGATTTACCAGACCCATTTGGACCTATTAATCCATAACAAACTCCTTCTGGAATCGTTAATGTAACACTTCTTAACGCTTGGGAAGTTCCATATTTTTTACTGACGTTTTCTATTTGCAACATTCGGCACCCTTTCCTTTCATCTCATTTATTTTTTAAAATGGCTTCAATAACACTCAAATATTCTTTGTAGGCTTGCTCTCCCAAATCTGTTATACTAACGATTGTTTTTGGTTTTTTATCCACAAAGGTCTTTGTAATTAGCACATAGCCTGCTTCCTCTAATTTTTTTAAATGCGAGCCCAAATTACCATCTGTTACAGATAAAGAACTTTTTAAGAAGCTAAAATCACATTTTTCATAAATCATTAATAAACTCATAATCCCTAACCGAACTTTTGGATGGATTAAATCATTTAAACTATTGACATTACTCATTTCCTTGTCCTTTTCTTTTTAAAATCACACCAGTTAATAACAAACTTCCTCCACCTATAAAAGCGAAGATAATGTTCATTAAACTAGGAAATAATAAAAATGTAGTTACACCTAAAACACTTAGCCAGAACCCCATAATAAAGATCTCTTTAGCCAGAACAATACCTAAGAGTAAATACATGATGGAAACCAATAAAACAACATAGAAGGGTAAATTATTTAATGTATATGGTAATAAACCAACACATATTAAAAAAATAAAGATACCTAAAATGATTCCAATACCAAGCCATGTGTATTGCAATTGAGTTCTTAAAAACAAGGGCATCGGTATCATTTTCTTTTGTTTAAAATAAGTAGTTAAAGTGATAACCCAGCCAGCAATGCCTAAAATAAGCCAAAAGACAGCTGCAGTTATAGAATGAGCAAAAAGTAAAGGTATTGAATATCCCATTATCCAAATAAGGCCCCAAATGATAAAATAAATACTGGTTTGTTTACAATACTCTGTTTTATAGTTTGTAATCGTCTTGATATGAGATAAATTCTCTAATATTTCTGAATTATTAAATTTTTCATTAGACATAAATAAACTCCTCTTCCACAAAGAACTCTGTACTACAGAGTATAGAATTAAATTTCCATTTAGTCAAGTTATTGGAAATACCTTTTTATGAATTAAAATAAATATAACCACCCCCTTCCTTTCAACGAAATCTCATAAATACCTTCTGCTTCTTGATCGTTTCTGGAACTTGGTCTCATAACCGCTTCATATTTCAAGAAATTTAAATATAGAAAAAGTGATAAATATTCTGTCTGAAAAGTAAGAATTACTAATTGGAGTGAGCTATATAAACAGTTCCTTATTCAGCAGGCATTCGTCATCGGTTCTTTTCATTCATTCTTTTCGCATGTTCACTGATAAGTGCTGCCTCCCTGCTTCCTTTTATAATGCGGAAACCGTCATAATCCGGATAGAGCGAGTCATCGTCCTGAATGCTTGTTAAAATCCAAAATTGACTGCCAGCCCCTCCGAGCCGCTCTACCGCTGACAGCCAGCTCTGATATACGTCAGGACGAGCTGATTGATTTTGATAGCCAAACTCTTCTAGCACAACTGGCTTTCCGATTGACTTCCCGCGGGTGATATGGTCTTCGATCCATTTCACTCCCCAGGCAGCAGACTTGCTCCAGTGATCTGGGTACAGATGATAGGTTCCATAATCGATATTAGGAAGAGATGTTAAACGGTCCCAATCGACGCCTTCTCCTCCTCCGTAAAACCAATCTTCATGTCCTGGTATGCGAAAGAATCCTTCATCTCCTACTGCAACAAGATGGTGACGATCCAGCGATTTGATCCATGTACTCATTTCATCTGCCCATTTGACTAGTACATTTCCCGTTGGATCTGACTGCATCCGCGGCTCGTTGGCTAATTCCCAAGTCATAATAGCTGGATCGTCTTTATATTGAACACCTGTATACGTATTGGTTCTTTCTAATACATAGCGCACATAATTTTTGTAAGCTTTTTGAATACGAGGATCTGTATAGAAGGCATCATGCGATCCTGCCCCGAACCACTTCACATATTGATTCATACCGCCAAAGTCATCCCAATTGTTCACTAGTGGGATCACAAGCTTTATTCCTTCCTGTCCTGCTTTATAAATCGCATAATCTAGTTTTTGAAAACCAGATTCTTCATAGACGCCTGGACTAGATTGTAAGACTGAGTTTTCTTGAGGAGCCCCGTCGTGAAAGCCCCAAATCCGTATGACCTTTAAATTCATTGCTTTCATATCATCGAACACAGCATCTACCATTTTTTTAGATTTGTAATGGAAATAGTAATTATTTGTGCCGGCGAAGTAAAATGGTTGATTGTTCAGCGTAAATTGTGTACCAGACGTCTGCACATAAGCAGCGGCCTTCATCGTAAGCGAAAACCAGCCAGACCATATAGCGGCTATAAGTATGAAGCAAGACACTCTTTGAGCCCACTTTTTCATTTACATTCTCCTCACAATCTATCTCTATCCTTCTTGAGGCAGGATTACGTCTAGTTGAAACGGTGTTTGTTCATTTGAATCAAGTTCAATCGTCTGCTGTTTGAGCATTTTATTTTCTTTACCGATTCGAATCTCATATGTTCCGTGAAATGCTGGACATTTCACATGGCCATTAGCATCGGTTTTTTCAACTCTTTGGGTCGTCCACTCATTTAGAAGCTTTTCATAACGTCGTCCTGCTTCATTTAAAGACCAATCATAATTCACGATGGCTGCATGTTCACCTCTCCAATGGGCACCTGCCCAAAATCCCCACATCAGCACTCCTTTTACGGCTGGATGACTAAATGCGACGCGATATAAAGCTTCCAGGTTATCCGCTCTTCTATTAGGGTCAGGGTGAACAGAGTCGTACTCTGTGACCCATATTGGAAGACCAAGCTCAGCCAGCACATCGAGCCTCTCTTTGACAATGACTGGATCGACCCGTTCTTCAAAATGGCCTTGAACCCCAATCGCCTCAATAGGTGCGCCTAACTGACGCAGTTCATTGATATGCGCTTTATAGGCATGGTGTTCACCATAAGAGATCACATTATAATCATTCACAAACAATAGTGCTTGAGGGTCAATTTTTTTCGTTTCTTCATACATCCACTTCCAAATATTTTTCCCAAAGCGATCTTTAAAAAATGAACCATGCATCATTTCATTGTTTACATCCCAATGCCGGAACCTTCCCTTAAAGTGATTTCCCGCATGCTCAAGCCGGTTTTTCATGGCTTCATATACTTCGTGATTCGGCAGTGACCTTAGCCAGCTTGGATTCGCATCCTCTACCTCCCAAAATAAAGCGTGCCCCCTCACTGGAAGCTGATGTCGATCTGCAAAATTCAACATCGCATCTGCTTTTTCGTAGGTGATTTTCCCTCTTTCTGGCTCATTCGCATACCATTTTGCTTCATTTTCAAAAACAGCCCAATTAAAATGCTTCACGAAAAAATCAGCATATTGTTGATTAAATAACACTTGATCATTCATCGCTGAACCAAAGGCGAATTCATGTCTGATTTGCTTTATTTCAACCTCTATTCCTGCTATTGGCTTTTTTTCGCCGTTTGTCACGTTGATCACAAGATCTCTTTGTCTATGCTCTAAGATTCGATCATCCGCCTCTTTTTTCCACATCAGATTTTCCTGCCCATTTTCGCCTCTATTGAATGAATGATGAAGAAAGCTTCTTTCTTTGACCATGTGAAATCACCCTTATGTTCATTGGATTGATATTACCTATTCAAACTGCCGGCCAGAAGCCGGCAGCTTGATTTTAACCTCTTAGTTGATCAGACGATGGTATTCAGCATAGGCAGTGGCCATATCCACTTGAGACCAGAAGCGGTGATAAGTGAAAACTGGTGCGCCATTCTCCCATTTGCCTGTAGCTTCATTAAATGAAGACTGATATTTACTTTCGAGTGAAGACCATGCTGGATCTTGTTTAATCTTCGGACGAAGATCAGCAAAACTCGTATAGACCCCATTCCCTCCTCGCTGCGGGTCAGAAGGAATGGTGCTGGCTCCAGGAATCTGATTTCCTTGACCAAATGTCCCGTTCCATCCATTTGGGAAATACACTTCTTTTCTAAAGAAACGGTCATAGTCTTCTCTATCTTCCTCTGTCACTATGCCGACGCCATCATTGTAATTCCATGCAACCTCTAGGAGCTGCGCGGCTGCATCTTTCGCTCTTGCACCAAGCGCTGTATAATCACCTGTTTCCTGCTTTGTGGCTGCAGCAAAAAATATCAAAGCTTTGGCTAGACTTCCTAATACGCCCGTATCCTGAGTCGGATCTTTAGTTACAGCTGTTAAATTTGGATTTCCTGTTGCAGACTGGAACCCATTCCAAGTATCAGGCTGTCCGCTCCAAGCAATATTTCCAGGAAGCCAAAACTCTCCAGCCGCACTTGTTGTAGCAACCGAAACATTCGTTCCTCCTAGAATTCTTTGTCCTTGCTCATCTAAGAAATAACCCTCTTCATCTGACACAGGACGGCTGCCGATAAAAATGTAATCTAAGGCATAGCTGACCCATTTTGTTATGACAGATTTGGCCATTTGGACATTTTCAGATGTCTTGTCGCCATCTTTTACAAAAATATAATAAAGCTCTGCTACGCGCTCCATTGGCCACGCCTGCATTCCAAACCAGTTATTTGAAGGCGGGTCAAGGTAAACAGGTGCATCTTCATATGCCATATCATAAAAAGTACTTCTTCCTGCTGGATAAGCGCTATAGTCTCCATTCCAGCTATTGGTTGCGCCTCCTGCTATGGCTCCTTCTTTCGATTGAAGCCATACGTAAAATTCAAGCTGTCTCTTTAAAGTTTTTTCCCAATCGCTTGCCCCTGTTGCTGAAGATGGCTTTAAGCCTCCTTTATCTGAGGATAAAGCATAAGCAGCGACAGGATTTTGATATCCTTGATGACAATGGCTCGCTCCGATACGCCATGACCAGTTTGCATACTCCCCAAGTCCTCCGCCCCAAGAGGTATACCATGCCATTAAGTAATGACAGGCACCCTTTCCGTTTCCAGGATACGGATTCCCCTGCTTCCCGCTTCCAATCGTTTGAAAATATTTATCGTACATGCCGTAACGGAGGAAATCCCCCATTTTTTTCGCTTTATCAAGATAAGCTGACCGATTATAGCCGAGCTCCTTTGCCCAATACATCGCTTGTATCGCGCGCGCATCAGCATCCGTCGCATTCGTATAGCGCCACTGGGCAGCTGGAGCTTGATTTTCTTTTGTGAACAAGCTCATAAAGCCTTCATTCGGCTTACCAAAAGATTTATCGTCCTGTGATGGATGAGGGATGGACTCCCACACAGATTCTTGCGGACCACGCTGGAATGTGTTCACATAGGCGGCTGTATGTGATGGGTTGAGCAAGTTGCCATAGCCATACCAGTTATCTACGTCAAGGAGCCAGTGCATTAAATACGTTTCATTCGTCCCATAGGTTGATTTTAATTCACTATCAATTGGATCTTGACCAGCAGGACGAGCACCGGTCAGCTGGCTTGGGTATTGATCCGGAAATGGTTTCTCTGCTGCGTATGTGGCTGGGCTGGACGGATTATAAGCGTTCATATGCGGCTGCTCATCATTTCCATCTTCATTGACTGGGATGATGTACTTCTCCATATTGTCCCAAGCTGCCTCTAATTTGCTCCAGTCCCCTGTGTAATGTCCGTACAGCACCTCAAGCCACAGCCAATAGCTATATGCTTCTGAAGTTGTCATATGCCCGTAATCAGGTGCTTCGCAAATGAGTGTCTCGATTGAATGATACGGAATTCCTTCTGTTGAAAAATATCCATTCGCATCGCTTTTAATTTGATGATAAAGCGTTAAAAACCGTTCTTTGTTTGACAAGTCCTTCACCCTTTCAATAAAATCGTTGATTTTTATTTGTCTGGAAGTGTGCCAAATACTAAAACACCATCGTCAAAGACGGGAATCTTTGTTGTTTTTTGCATATTGGATGTTAATCCTTGATAGGAATAATCATTTGAGGCATCCCATATATTCGACCCATTTGAAGCAGATAATCGAAATTGTATTTCCTTCTTATGCTCAGATTCTCCTCTAGGAGAAATAGCTACGCCCGTAAAATCGATTTCTGCAAAATAGACGCGGCTTGATGCGTCATATACCTTTAAAGGTGATAAGGAAGCGCCTTCATTGTAGGCTGCTGTCACTTGAATATCCTTTTCAGTGAACCCCTTTGCAAAGACCTCACTCAGATTAACGTAATATTTAAAGGACAGTGTTTGACTGCTTCTTGCCGGCCAGCCTGACCTGTTGTATAGCACTGCTTTCACTTGAGTAGATGTTGTATCGTTATGCATCACAGCTGCTTCTACAAAAAACTCATCCTCCACTAGTTCTTTAGGCGGGAAATTGGGCAGCTTTGATTGCCCTTGACCAAACAGCTGCACCATTTTGGCGATATTTCCAGTAAAGGCGGCATTATAATCAGTCGCCACTTCGTTTGATACATAATCCGAGATATCATCGTCATATTGATCCTGTGCATTAGGGCCCCCAACAAGTGCTCCATAAAGTGTGTGCCGATGAACTGGAGGATTTGTCAGCTGGTTCGACCATGAGCCATGTGCAGTACGGTGGTGCGGGTGCTTCGGCGGATTCTGGCCAAAACCAACGACATAACTTCTATTCAGCGGATTATCACCTAACATATAGTGAGTTTGCTTAATCGCAAACGATTGGTATCGATTTTTCTTTTCTTGATCAGATACCCAATCAGCATAGACAAAGGCTAAAAATGCTGCATTGGCGGCATAACGAAGTGAACCCCATTGATCAAGCCATGCCAAACCGCCAGGCGTATAAGTGATTCTTTCTACTTTTCCATTTTGAACAAGACCTGTAGTCCAGTAATCAAGATTGCGCTCTGTCGATTCTATAAATCTGTTTTCTTTCGTGATTCTTGCTAGTAAGATTTGTGAAGCAAAAAAAGTATTGTCCCATGACATGGTAAACGTATAATCCCAATCCTTCGGCCATTCCTCTACCGCTTTTAATGCTTTGTTTAAATAGGTTTCTTCATTTGTCGCCAAGTACAGCCAGATTCCGCCCCAAATAAGTTCGTCAACATAGCCGCTCCAGGAGTTGTAAAATGGCTGCGCATTGGTGACACAATCTGTATATTTGCCGCGATACCTGTCAGCAAATGCATATAGCTGTTTGGCGTGCGTCAAAAGCTTTGCTGCATAGGACGCATCTGTTTCTTTAAAAATGATAGAACCTGCTGCTAAAGCCGCCGCAGTTTGTGCAGCTACTTCTGTGCCAGGGCAATGTTCATCAATTTTAAAAGCTGGCCGGTTCATCGGCATCACTTCTGCTGGACCCCACCAAGCATGATCGGCGTTTCCATCACCTACTTGCGCCCAAAATTCATTCGGTCCTGTATGTGCTTTCAAAAAATAATCCGTTGCCCACTTGATTTGATCTAAGATCTCATCAAGCAATTCTGCTTCTTCATAAGCTTCCCGGTATTCATATACTGTCCATGCAAGCACGGCTGCTGAATAAGCCATCGGAAGTCCAAATTTCACATGATCTCCTGCATCATACCAGCCGCCAGTTAAGTCATGCCCAACATCCTTCCCGTCCTCTAGTCCAGAATCTCCCCGCCAGTTAAGACGATTACTTTCCGGAAGCCGGCCTGACCGCTGCGCTTCATAAAACAGCATGGATTTTTGGAGAACCTCTACATAGTTGTAAGATGCCATTTCTCTATTGCTCACCCCTTCTTTTTAGTGAAACATTGATCAATAGATGCGACCGCCTCCTTTCTATCCTTCATTTCGTGATCTGTACAGTTTTGAAAAGAATCAAATATGTTTCAAAAATAAGCATAGTAAACAGCAATCAGCTTTACGCTCATCGAAGGTTTTCTCTTGATTCTCCTTCTGACTGTACCCAGAATGATCATATGTCGCTTGAGAACATTTCAGACGGCGAAATTCTCTTTTGAGCTCTATTTGGGTAGAAAGAATGACATACAATCTCTTCTCTTAAAACATCACGCTAAATCAAGATATATGAATGAATAAGAAAATAATTCCAATTGATGAGAAATCTTTATTAGTTAACATAATAAAATTATTGTATATAGAGAAAAGAACGCCCTTTTAGGGCGCTCTTATTTATACATTAAAATAAAGAAAGCTGGTTTTGATCAGGAAGTGCTTCTAAACAGCCTTGACGATCTAAATATTCAAGGATGGTCTTCGACACTTTTCCGCGTTTTTGTAAATCTTCTTTTGAGAGGAATTCCCCATCTTGCCGCGCGCGGACAATATTTAACGCAACGTTTGTACCAAGTCCAGGGATTGAGTTGAATGGCGGTATTAAACCGTCTCCATCAATGATAAACTCCGTTGCACTTGAGCGGTAGAGGTCAACTTTTTTGAAGTGGTAGCCTCTTTCACACATTTCAAGTGCAAGCTCTAGTACAGTTAATAGGTTCTTTTCTTTCGGTGATGCATCTAGACCTTTAGAATTAATGTCATCCATAACAGCTCGTATCGCATTCGATCCTTTTGTCATCGTTTCAATATCAAAGTCATCCGCACGAACGGTAAAGTAAGCTGCATAGTACAGGAGTGCATGATGCACCTTGAAATAAGCAATCCGAACAGCCATTAACACATAAGCAGCCGCGTGGGCTTTAGGGAACATGTATTTGATTTTTTTACAAGAATCAATATACCAGTTTGGTACATTATTATTCTTCATTTCTTCTTCCCATTCAGGAGGAAGTCCTTTTCCTTTACGAACAGATTCCATGATTTTAAAGGCAAGTGACGGCTCTAAGCCTTGATAGATGAGATAGACCATAATATCATCACGGCACCCAATTACTTCACTTAGTTCACACGTTTTATTGTGAATGAGCTCTTGCGCATTTCCGAGCCAAACATCCGTACCGTGTGATAGTCCAGAAATCTGAACAAGCTCTGAGAAGGTCGTTGGTTTTGTATCCTCTAGCATTTGCCGAACAAATCTTGTCCCAAATTCTGGGATACCGAGTGTACCTGTTTTACAGCCAATTTGCTCTTCTGTTACACCTAGTGGCTCTGTCCCTTGGAAAATCTTCATGACTTCAGGGTCATCTGTTGGAATCGTTTTTGGATCGATTCCGCTTAAATCTTGAAGCATACGAATGACCGTTGGATCATCGTGCCCAAGAATATCCAGCTTGAGCAAGTTATCGTGGATCGAATGGAAATCAAAATGTGTCGTCTTCCAATCGGAACCTGTCGCATCTGCTGGGTATTGAATAGGTGAGAAATCGTAAATGTCCATATAATCAGGCACAACGATAATCCCGCCTGGATGCTGGCCTGTTGTTCGTTTTACCCCTGTACAGCCTTGGACAAGCCGGTCGATTTCAGCGCCTCTCATATGAAGGTTATGATCTCCTGCATAGCCTTTTACGTAACCATATGCTGTTTTTTCTGCAACGGTACCAATCGTACCTGCTCTGTATACATAATCTTCACCGAACAGCTCTTTCGTATAGTTATGTGCGATCGGCTGATATTCGCCTGAGAAGTTTAAGTCAATATCAGGTACTTTGTCTCCTTTAAAACCTAAGAACGTTTCAAACGGAATATCATGTCCATCTTTTTTATACGGCGTTCCACATTCTGGACAGTCCTTATCAGGAAGGTCAAAGCCTGAACCAACAGATCCGTCATTAAAGAACTCAGAGTGCTTACAGCTTGGGCATACATAATGAGGTGCAAGTGGATTCACTTCAGTAATCTCTGTTAATGTCGCAACAAGAGATGAGCCGACAGATCCCCTTGAACCAACGAGATATCCATCATCAAGTGATTTTTTTACGAGCTTATGAGAGATTAAGTAAATAACAGCGAAGCCATGACCGATAATACTTTTTAATTCTTTCTCAATGCGGTCTTCTACGATTTTCGGCAAATCATCTCCGTAGATGCTGCGCGCCATTTGATAGCTCATTTCCCGTATTTCTTCATCTGCACCTTCAATTTTTGGTGTGTAAAGATCATCTTTAATAGGTTTAATGCTTTCGACCATCTCAGATACTTTTTGCGTATTTGTTACGACGATCTCTTTCGCTTTTTCGTCTCCTAGGAAGGAGAAGGCTTCGAGCATTTCATCTGTCGTTCTAAAATGAACTTTTGGCAGTTCATGGCGGTTCAGCGGATTCGCTCCACCCTGTGATGAAATTAAGATTTTACGATAAATTTTGTCCTCTGGATGCAGGTAATGTACATTTCCAGTCGCCACAACTGGTTTATTCAGCTTTTCGCCAAGCTTGACAATGTTTGTGATGATTTCTTTTAACGCACGTTCATCTCGAACAAGCTCAAGTTGCAGCAGGTGCTGATACACTTCTGGCGGATGTACTTCTAAATAGTCATAAAATGCTGCAATGTCTTCCACCTCATCAGGGGACTTTTGCATCATTCCTTCAAATACCTCACCCTTATCACAAGCAGACCCAACAATTAAACCTTCTCGATATTTCTCAAGCTGAGAGCGCGGAATACGCGGGACCCGGTAGAAATAATGAATATGAGAAAGTGAAACAAGCTTAAATAAATTCTTAAGACCTGTCTCATTTTGAGCAATCAAAGTCGCATGGTAAGGACGTGAGCGCTGGTAAGCATTCGACTGCCCCATGTTTTCATTCAATTGATCGTGATAGGCAATCTCTTTTTCAGCCGCATCTTTTAGCATCTTCAGCATGAGATAGCCTGTCGCCTCTGCATCATAAATCGCCCGGTGATGCTGCGTCAGTTCAATATCGAACTTTTTACAAAGGGTGTTCAGCCGGTGATTTTTAAATTCAGGGTAAAGGAACCGGCCAAGTTCAAGTGTATCAATGACAGGGTTTGACGCTTTATCTGTTTTTAACAGGCGTTTATACGCTGCATTTAAAAAGCCCATATCAAAGCTCGCATTGTGCGCAACAAGGATATCTTGTCCAATCCATTCTTTGAAATCCCGTACGACGTCGACGACATCTGGTGCATCTCTCACCATATCATCGGTGATACCTGTTAATTCGATGGTGGTCGCTGATAACGGGTGATGGGGATTTGCAAATGCCTCAAAGCGGTCAATAATTTCCCCGCCTTTTATTTTCACTGCTGCAAGCTCAATGATCGTGTCATAAACAGCTGAAAGTCCAGTTGTCTCTACGTCGAATACGACATACGTCGCATCCTCTAACAAGCGGTGCTCTGGGTTATATGCAATCGGTACCCCGTCGTCTACTAAGTTGATTTCCACACCGTACATCATTTTGATGCCATGTTTTTTACTTGCTGCATACGCATCTGGGAAGGATTGTACAACGGCATGATCTGTCAGGGCAATTGCTTCATGTCCCCATTTTTTTGCTTGTTCAACAAGTCTGCCAATGCCAGTGACAGCATCCATTTGGCTCATAGGGGAATGTAAATGAAGCTCCACACGCTTTTCACCCTCAGGTGCTGTATCTTCTTTCAGCTGCGGTTTCATTTCATTGACATCATTAGCGATCATGACAAGATCTCTGACAAACGTATCATTTTGAATGCTTCCTCTTGCTTTCACCCACATGCCTTTTTTCAATGATTTCATCAGCTGAGCATCTTCTTTTTCTCTTGCAAACATTTTGATCAAAATACTGTTTGTATAATCTGTGATCTTAAAGATACAAAGCGTTCTCCCGCTTTTCAGCTCACGCGTTTCTGCATCGAATACGTAGCCTTGAACGGTAATTCTTCTTTCCTCGTCCATGATACTATCAAGCGTACGAATTTCTTCATTGTCTTTGATTTGATAGCCAATCATCAGAGGGCCTGACGGAGCTTCATTCTGCTCCTCACTTTCTTTCTTCTCCATCTCAGTGAGGGCTTGCATGGCTCTTTCTTGATCTTCAGCAAGCTTTTGTTCTCTGAACTTCTGAATCTCTTGATCTGATACAAAAATTTCTGTATCGAATTGCAGCTCTGGAAAGCCCACTTGTTTAAATGCGGCCTGGAGCATCGTGCTGTACTTCTTCTTAATAGCGAGTGCCTCTGTTTCGCTTTTCGTTTTAATGATGATTTTATGTCCAGACAGCGATGGTTTTTGCTGCTGAAGCAAGCTGATGATTGGGGGAGAAATTCCTTGAAGTTCTTCCACACAATGTGACCAGTACGATTGCACGAGTTCTTCAGATATGTGCGGATCACTCACTTCAATCGTACAAGTGATTTGTGCAATATGTGAAAATGCATTTGTCAGCCTGCTGAGAAACATGGCGTATACTTTGTAAGGCAAAAGCGCCTTAAATTTAAAAAGGAAATGCCAAGTTTTCGTCGCCTTATGCACCGTCAATTTGACGATTTCTCCTTCTTCAAAGTAACGACTGAGGTCATCATCTGTCATTTGAATCTGATTGAGTAATATATGAAATTGCCGCCGTGTGATCGGTAATTGTTCATCCAAGACAGGACCCTCCTTTTGTCAATCAGAAAGGTACCTCTTTTCTACAGGAGGTACCTTCATTTTTTTGTTCGTTTTATGCTTGGCGTATAAATGAAATCAGATCATCAACAGATACTTCATGTGATTCACCTGATTTTCTAAACTTCACTTCTACTATACCTTCTTCTGAACGTTTTCCGCAGCTAATACGAATTGGCAGTCCAATTAAATCACTGTCTGCAAATTTTACTCCTGCACGCTCCTGGCGGTCATCGAAAAGTACGTCGAAATCTTCATCTTCTAATCGCTCGTACAACTTTTCAGCCAGTTCTTTCTGCGCATCGTTTTTCATATTTAATGCAAGGAGGTGAAGGTCATATGGTGCCACTGTTTCCGGCCAAATGATTCCTTTCTCATCGTGATGCTGTTCAACAATCGCTGACAGTGTTCTAGAGATGCCGATGCCATAGCAGCCCATAATCATTGGCTGCGCACGACCATTCTCATCGAGGTACGTTGCATCCATCGACTCAGAATAACGAGTGCCTAGTTTAAAGACTTGTCCTACTTCAATCCCTTTTGCAAACTGGATTGTGCCTTCCCCATCTGGAGAAACATCTCCTTCTTGAATCAAGCGAAGATCTGTGAATTCTTTTACTGACACGTCACGTGCAGGATTGACATTGACATAATGATAATCCGCTTCGTTTGCACCAGCGACTGCATTTGTCATTCCCTTCACAGCAAGGTCCGCATAAATATCGACTTCTGCTTCCAGTTTAACAGGTCCAACAAATCCAGGCTCAGTTCCAATGACTTCCAGCACTTCTTCGCGTGAAGCAAGCTCGACAAGCTGTGCTCCTACCAAGTTTTTCACTTTCACATCATTTACTTCATGATCGCCTCTAGTAAGGATCAGAACATACGCATCATCTGCTTTAAACAAAACAGATTTAATGCAAGCAGCAGGGTCAACTTCTAAAAATTCAGCCACATCTTGAATGGTTTTCACTTGCGGTGTGTGGACTTTTTCAAGTTCTTTGAAGTCCGCAGGATTTGCTTCTTCTCCGTGATATACAGCCTCAGCCATTTCAATGTTTGCAGCATATGAGGAAGTATCAGAATAAGCGATGGTATCCTCTCCGACTTCTGAAAGCGCCATGAACTCATGCGTATCTTTTCCTCCCATTGCCCCAGAATCTGCAATGACTGGTCTAAAATTGAGACCCACTTTTGAGAACACATTAGAGTAAGCCGTAAACATTTTGTTGTATGTCTCATCAAGGCTTTCTGGTGAAGAATGGAATGAGTATGCATCCTTCATGATAAATTCACGTCCGCGCAGCAGTCCAAAGCGTGGTCTCTGTTCATCACGGAATTTTGATTGAATTTGATATAAAGTTAAAGGAAGCTTCTTATACGATTTCACTTCGCTGCGTACTAGTGATGTGATCACTTCTTCGTGGGTTGGGCCAAGCGCAAATTCGCGGCCATGGCGATCCTTCATACGCATCAGTTCTGGACCGTATGTATACCATCTTCCTGACTCTTGCCACATTTCTGCCTGCTGCAGCACTGGCATTAACAGCTCAGCTGCGCCTGCCTTTTCCATTTCCTTGCGGACGATCGATTGAATATGCTGAATGACTTTATGCGCAAGCGGCAGATAATGATAGATTCCACTTGTATTTTGTCTAATAAACCCAGCTCTTACTAAGAGTTGATGACTTTTTGCCTCAGCATCTGCCGGCACCTCTCGAAGAGTTGGAATGAAAGTCAGGGATTGTCTCATGTCGTTACACCTCATTTATGAAATAGGACTTCTCACAAAAACTCTTGTTTCCCGGAATGAGAAACAAGAGAGAATGGTTTTTATAAAAATAACCGCTGAATGTCATTCCACGTTACCACTAACATTAACAGCATGAGGAAAGCAACACCGATAAAGACAACAAGTGCTTCCTTCTCACGATTAATTGGTTTACCGCGAATGGCTTCAACAAATAAGAATAGTAAACGTCCTCCGTCTAATGCAGGAATCGGTAACAAATTCACGATGCCTAGGTTGATACTGAGGAACGCCGCAAACTGCATTAATGTTAAAACACCTTGTTTGGCTACTTCTCCTGTCATGTCATAAATTCCAACAGGACCTGCTAACATGTCTAGTGAAAATTGTCCTGTGACAATTTTTTGCAAATTCGTTAAGATCAGACCTGCCGTTGAAATGACAGTTGTTCCAGAAGATGAAATAACTTTCAAAAATCCATTTTCCGTTGGCGGATATGATCCGAAACGGCCAATGCTTTTCCCATCTGCTTTTACAGCTTCTGGTACAACCTGCACAGTGCTTTCTTTGCCGTCTCGGTCAATGACGACATTCATTTTTTTTTCAGGGTTCTTTTGAACTGTTTGAACGACGTCTGTCCAAGAATTCATTTTCTCGCCGTTAATGGACACGATGTGATCTCCCTGCATGAGTCCAGCCTCAGCCGCTCGGCCGTCTTTCGTCAGCTTACCGAGTACAGGATCATCAACGGTAACCCCTTGAATAAAACCTAAAGCAACCAAAATCACATACGCCAGGATAAAGTTCATAATCGGTCCAGCTGCGATGGCTTTAATTCGCTGCCAAACTGTTTTTGAACCAAATTGACGATTGTATGGTGCGATTTGAATTTCTTCACCATCTGCAATATAGAAGCTTGTTTGACTGACATTGTAGCCAGTCAGAATATCTTCATTTCCAGCTTCATATCCCGAGATTCTCATAGCATGATCTAAATCAATCTGCTCAACTTCGATGACAAGTGCATCAGGATATTTTTCTTTATCATTTAAAATGATCTTTTCTACTTCATTTTGCTCATTGAATAAGAGCCCCACTGTATGACCTGGTTTAATTTCGATAACTTCAGGGTCCTCTCCAGCCATTTTAACAAATCCGCCAATAGGGAGAAGTCTAATGGTATAAACGGTTTCTTTTCGTTTAAAGGAGAAAATCTTCGGCCCAAAACCAATTGCGAACTCGCGGCATAAAATCCCCGCGCGCTGCGCCATAATTAAATGGCCAAGCTCGTGGAAAAAAACGAGCGTTCCAAAAATAATAATAAACGCAATCACTGTATTCACGAACATACCACCTTATGTGAGGATTGATTGAACAAAGTCTCGTGTATCTTTGTCCACTTCATGGATATCTTGCAAACTAGGCGTTGAAATCACATGATGTCTGATTAGTGCCTTTTCAATCAATTCTTCAATTTGCAGGAACGTTACTTTGCCTTTCAGAAATGCATCGACTGCCATTTCATTTGCTGCATTAAGTACAGCAGGCATTGTCCCTCCTATTTTACCTGATTCATAAGCAAAATGTAAGCAGCGATACCTGTCAAAATCCGCTTTTTGGAAATTCAATTGTCCAATCTCCCAAAGGTTCAATGATTTCGCTTCTTGTAACGGCGCCCTGTCAGGGTATGTGAGTGCATATTGAATAGGCACTCTCATGTCAGGTGTCCCTAATTGAGCCATGACGCTTTTGTCGTGAAATTCCACCATCGAATGGATAATGCTCTCTTTATGTAGCAGCACATCAATTTGTTCATAAGGGATATCAAACAACCAATGTGCCTCGATCACCTCGAGCCCTTTATTCATCATCGTCGCTGAATCAATGGTGATTTTCGCTCCCATCGACCAGTTCGGGTGGTTCAGCGCTTCTTCAACCGTAACACCTTCAAGTTCAGTTCGTTTTTTATCTCGGAAACTACCACCTGAAGCTGTCACGATTAAGCGTTCAATATTTTTAGCTTGTTCACCTTGCAGGCATTGAAAAATAGCGGAATGCTCACTATCGACAGGAAGTAAAGGTACATCATATGTTTTAGCGTACTCTTTTACTATATGACCAGCTGTCACAAGTGTTTCCTTATTTGCGAGAGCAATCGTCTTTTTTTGTTCAATGGCCTTTAATGTTGGAACAAGTCCAACACTCCCTACAAGTGCATTGACCACTACGTCCACTGCATCATAGGTCGCTGCCTCGATGTTCGCTTCATCACCAGCAGCCAGCTTCACATCGTATGCAAATGAATAATTTTTTAGCATGTGATAGGTTTCTTCGTCTACACAGCCGACGAATTCAGGCTGAAAGCGCTCAATGATCGGAATCGCCTTTGCTATATTTCTGCCAAATGTCATGGCTTTCAGCTTAAACTTGTCCGGGTGCTGACTGATCACATCTAACGTTTGTTCTCCAATTGATCCTGTTGCGCCTAATAGCGAAATATATTTCAAATTGCCACTCCTTCTCTCGTTCAATAAGTTTCTATGAGGTTAGCTGGCAAACGTTGCGAGCAGTAAGTATAAAAACGGCAGAACGAATAAAAAGCTGTCAAACCTGTCCAAAATCCCGCCATGGCCAGGGAGAATTGTCCCTGAATCCTTCACGTGATAATGACGCTTTAAAGCAGATTCCACAAGGTCGCCTAGCTGTCCAAAGATACTGAGTAAAAGAGTAATAAACATCACAAGCAGATATGATGGCAAAAATCCTGTAACCGCCTGAAACACAAGTGACAACACGACTGCTGTGACGATTCCGCCGATAAATCCTTCTACTGTTTTGTTTGGGCTGATTTCTGGCCAAAGCTTTCGTTTCCCCATAGATTTCCCAATAAAATAGGCTCCTGAGTCAGTAGACCAAATAATCACTGCTGCGAAGAAGATCGCACTCATGCCATATAAGCCTCTAATTTGGATAAAATAATAGAAACTAACGCCAATATATAATGTGGCTAATACAACAAAAGCAACCTCATCGAATGTGAAAGAGTTTTTGCTCAAAACTGTATAAGTTAAAAGTATTAAGACTGCAAATAAAGCAATCTGCATTTTTGATGCGTCCACGTTTGGGAAGAAGCTGTTGTCTCCGCCCATTAAAAGCCAAAGCAATATTAAGCTGACAATACCAGGAAAGCTGAAAATCGAGATCTTTTTCATTCTTAAAAGCTCAAAGAGAGCGACACTTCCCATTAAATAAATCAGCAGGGTAAATGGCATCTGTCCATATATAACTGCAAGCAAAAAGACTGCAGCTGCCAAAACACCCGTCAAAATTCTTTGTTTCATCTGCACCACCCTCTAAATTCCACCGAACCTCCGGCCGCGGCGCTGGTACTCCCCGATAGCGCCTATAAGGTGCTCATCAGAAAAGTCAGGCCAAAGCACATCCGTAAAGACAAACTCGCTGTACGCAATTTGCCAAAGCATAAAGTTGCTTAATCTAATTTCTCCACTCGTGCGAATGAGCAAATCCGGATCTTGAAGAGATTCTGTCATTAAATAAGCTGAAAACATCTCTTCTGTGATGTCTTCTGCTCGAAGCTTACCTTCTTTGACCTTTTCAGAAATTTGTCTGCATGCGGAGACGATTTCTGTGCGCCCACCATAGTTGAGCGCAAAGTTCAAAATGAGTCCGTCGTTGTTCGCCGTACTCTTTACTGCGTTCTCTACCGCTTTTTTCGTATGCTGCGGGAGGCCGTCTGGATCACCTGTTAAACGCACACGGACATTTTCTTCGATGAGTTCAGGCAGGTAGATGTTTAAAAATTCTTCAGGAAGTTTCATTAAAAAGTCTACTTCTAGTTTTGGACGTTTCCAATTTTCCGTAGAGAAAGCATACAAAGTCAGCACTTTGACATTCAGCTCATTTGCAAGCTTTGTCATGCGCTTGACGACTTTCATTCCTTCATGATGACCTGCTACCCGTGGAAGAGCACGTTTTTTCGCCCATCTTCCGTTCCCATCCATGATAATGGCGATATGTTCAGGAATTTCTCCATTTAATATGTCTTCTTTTGTCAGGCTTTCTAAGTTGGAAGCTGCTGTTTGCTGATTCTTCCAATTTTTGAGTATATTGAGCATGAGATTCCTCCATCACCCAAAAAGGTTGCGTTCCCGCTAAATAATATAGTCATCAACAGTATTAACAAAAAAACCCCCTGTAAACATGAAGAGGGTCTTTTCACTATTATCTATTGTACATAGTTTTTTCTTAAACTTCCATGATTTCTTTTTCTTTATCTTTCGTCACGTCATCAATTTTAGCGACATATTCATCTGTCAATTTTTGAACATCCTCTGTCGATGATCTTAATTCATCTTCAGTGATCTCCCCATTTTTCTCAAGCTTTTTCAAATCATCGTTTGCATCACGACGCACGTTACGAACAGCTACTTTTGCTTCTTCTGAGTATTTTTTCACGACTTTCACAAGCTCTTTACGTCTTTCTTCTGTCAGCGCAGGAATCGCAATGCGGATCACATTTCCGTCACTTGTTGGCGTGATGCCAAGGTCAGACTTTTGGATCGCTTTTTCGATATCACCGATTGCTGTTTTATCGTAAGGTGTGATAATCAGCATACGTGCTTCTGGCACTGTGATCGACGCAATTTGGTTAAGCGGTGTTTGTGCACCGTAATAATCCACTGTCACTTTATCAAGCAGTGAAGCATTTGCACGGCCAGCACGAACAGTTGCAAGCTCACGTCCGTAGGCTTGTACGGCTTTTTCCATTTTTTCTTTCGTTTGGTTCAACACTTCTTTTGACACGTTATTTCCCCCTCACGATCGTTCCGATTGATTCGCCGTTTACGGCACGTTTAATATTTCCTTCTTCCATAATGGAGAATACGATTAATGGAATGTCATTGTCCATACATAATGAGGACGCAGTAGAATCCATTACAGCAAGCCCTTCTTTAAGTACATCAAGATATGAAAGCTTATCATATTTTACTGCATCCGCATCTGTACGAGGATCAGCACTGTAGACACCATCTACATTATTTTTCGCCATTAAAATGACATCTGCTTCAATTTCTGCTGCACGAAGTGCTGCCGTAGTATCTGTAGAGAAATAAGGGTTTCCTGTTCCTGCAGCAAAAATGACGACACGTTTCTTTTCAAGATGACGGATCGCTTTTCTTCTTATGTATGGTTCTGCAACCTGTCTCATTTCGATAGAGGTTTGCACTCTAGACTGAATGCCAAGCGTTTCTAGGCTGTCCTGTAACGCCAGTGAGTTCATCACTGTTGCCAGCATCCCCATGTAGTCTGCTGTTGCACGGTCCATTCCTAGATCACTGCCTGTCTTTCCGCGCCAAAGGTTTCCTCCGCCTACAACGACTGCAACTTCAACATCGAGCTCTGCAATTTCTTTTACTTGCTTTGCAATTGATTGAATGACAGTTGGGTTAATTCCATTTCCAGCATCACCCGCTAGTGCTTCGCCACTTAGCTTCAGTACAATGCGATTATATTTCGGTTTGCTCATGATAACCTCCAAGTGTAAACTATACCGTCTCTTATTATGCGTAAGAAACTGTCTTTTGTAAATCAATATCCTCTAAAAAATAGGGAACACAGTGCTTGTGCTCCCTAAAAAAGCCCCAGAGAGCTTTTCAAACATTATTTTTTCACTTGGCTCATAACTTCTTCAGCAAAGTTGTCTTGACGTTTTTCGATACCTTCGCCCACTTCATAGCGAACATAAGTTTGAACAGTTGCGTTTTTCGCTGCTACAACTTGTTTCACTTTTTCATCTGGGTTTTTAACGAACGCTTGGTCAAGTAAGCAAATTTCTTCGAAGAATTTGTTTAGACGGCCTTCTACCATTTTAGCTACGATGTTTTCAGGCTTTCCTTCTTGAAGAGCTTGCTGTGTTAATACTTCACGCTCACGGTTTGCTTCTTCTTCTGACACTTGGTCACGAGAAATGTATTTAGGGTTTACAGCTGCAACGTGCATAGCGATGTCTCTTGCAAGCTCTTCGTCAGTTGTTCCGTTAAGAACAGCTAACACACCGATACGTCCGCCCATGTGCAGGTAAGAACCGAATGCAGCATTATCTTCTTTTGTGATGACAGAGAAACGGCGTAGAGTGATTTTCTCTCCGATTTTCGCAATTGCAGATGTGATATGCTCTTCAACTGTTGAACCGTTTTCCATTTTAGAAGCATGAGCTTCTTCAAGTGTTGCAGGTTTAGCAGCAAGCAAATGATCAGCAAGTTCGTTAAGAAGTGCTTGGAATCCTTCGTTTTTCGCAACGAAATCAGTCTCAGAGTTCACTTCTAGGATCACGCCTGTGTTGCCGTCAGTTTTGATAAGAGTTAATCCTTCTGCCGCAATACGGTCTGCTTTTTTCGCAGCTTTTGCGATTCCTTTTTCTCTTAGAAGGTCGATTGCTTTCTCGATGTCACCATCAGTTTCTGTTAACGCTTTTTTACAGTCCATCATACCTGCACCAGTTTTTTGACGCAGTTCTTTAACTAATTGAGCAGTAATTGCCATTTTACATTTCCTCCTTCTATGTTAAAACACGGATTACTAGGTGAAAAAAAGGTGATAAAAGGCATTTCCCTCTTATCACCTTTTGAATAGGTTACGCAGTTGTTGTTTCAGTTTCTGTCGTTTCTTCTACAACAGCTTCTTCTTCGCCTTGTTTAGACTCAAGAATCGCATCTGCCATTTTAGCAGTTAGAAGTTTTACAGCACGGATTGCATCATCGTTTGCAGGGATCACAACATCAATTTCGTCTGGATCACAGTTTGTGTCAACGATACCGATGATTGGGATATTCAATTTACGAGCTTCTGCAACTGCAATACGCTCTTTACGAGGGTCGATAATGAAAAGTGCATCCGGAAGACTCTTCATGTCTTTGATTCCGCCTAGGAATTTTTCAAGACGCTCTAATTCTTTTTTCAGTTGAACGACTTCTTTCTTAGGAAGAACTTCGAACGTACCGTTTTCTTGCATTTTTTCAATATCTTTTAAACGTTTAATACGTTTTTGGATTGTTTCAAAGTTTGTTAAAGTTCCACCAAGCCAGCGTTGGTTCACATAGAACATACCAGAACGGATTGCTTCTTCTTTCACTGAATCTTGTGCTTGCTTTTTCGTACCAACGAAAAGGATTTTTCCTCCGTCAGCAGCAAGGTTTTTCGTGAAGTTGTAAGCTTCTTCTACTTTTTTCACCGTTTTTTGAAGGTCGATGATGTAGATACCGTTACGCTCTGTAAAGATGTAACGCTTCATTTTTGGGTTCCAACGGCGAGTTTGGTGACCGAAGTGAACACCAGCTTCTAGCAATTGTTTCATAGAAATAACTGACATTTTGTTGCCTCCTAATATAATGGTTTTTTTTCCTCCGCTTAAGTCATGTTCACATAAAACTGCGCCACGGCAGCACCTTCATACGAATCATTAAGCGTGTGTATTTAACACCAAGAAATAATATAACACATGATGGACTGACAATCAAGAATCCTTTACAGCTTTCCGCTAAATTTTAATAAAAGCTCGATTTCTGTCTTGCCAGTTTTCATTTCTTTCGCTATTTCTTCTAGTGACCGCCCTTCATCATATAGGGTCTTCACTTGGTCCTCGAATGTTTCTTCTATTTCACTTTTAGAAGGCATAGAAGCCTCTGTTTCGAGTTGTGGAACGGGTTCGTTTACCTTCTCTTCCTGCACCTCAACTTCGCTAAGGAGAGCCGACAGGTGCTCTGGTACGGGATCTTCACTTTCGACCGATTGCTGGGATTCAATTGGTGGTTGTGGCTGCTTTGGTGTCTGAAGATCCGATTTCAGCTCTTCAGCAGAAAAATCAGGGGAAGCGGCTGCCACTTTTGATAGTTTGTCATTCTCTTCTTTGACCTCCATCAAAAATGCAGCCAGGGTATTTTCCGTTTCTTCTAGAAGTTCTCGCTGCTTTTGTTCTGTTGCCTTCAGCGAATTCATTCTCGTATATAAAATAATCACAAAATAAATAAGTGCAGCATGAAGCATGAAGCTAATCAGCCATAACATATTTTTTCACTCACTAACTCTTTAAGATTGAATGGCTTTATCAAGCAGATGCTTAAGCTTGAACAAGGCCTTTGAATGAATTTGCGAAATGCGCGAGGTAGATAAATTGAGCACTTGACCGATTTCTGTTAATGTCAGTTCTTCTTTATAGAAAAGACTGATCACAAGCTTTTCTTTTTCTGAAAGCTCTGTGATTTTTTCAGAAAGCTGTTCAATTAATTCATCTTTCAGCATTTTCTCTTCTGGAGTCACAGACTTCTCGTCGCGAATCATGACTTGGACGTTCTCTCCGTCTTCTTGATCATGCAGCTTCTCATCAATTGAGAGCAGATTTGCAAAGAATCCTTCATTCATCGTTGTAACGACATCCTGTTCACTCATGCCGAGTTCCTCAGCCACCTCTGTCGGCGTCACATTACGCAAATACCGCTGTTCAAGCTTTTCAATAGCCGCTTCTACTTTTTTTGTTTTTTCTCTTGATGTACGAGGCAGCCAGTCCTCTTTACGAAGACCGTCGATAATGGCCCCGCGGATTCTGAAGGATGCATATGTATCAAACTTCAGATCTCTTCCGGGATCAAATTTTTCAAGGGCATCATATAAACCGAGCATCCCTAGACTGATCAAGTCTTCTTTATGCACTGACTTCGGGAGACCGATGGAAATTCTTCCAACATGATATGTGACGAGCGGCATATAGCGGCGCATAAGATCATCTCCAGCAGCTGGGTCTTTCCACTCTTTCCATCTAGCCCATAGCGCCTGATCTTCGTAATTTAAGGATTGCATCTTTATCCCCCTATACTTCCTTAGTTATATCTTCATAATGCCTTGCTTCACAGTACGGATCTCAAGCTCTGCCGTAAGCGGATCGAATTCAATTGTACGGCCACTGTTTCCGCCTGTATCCTCACTAATAATCGGGATATGATGAAGAGACAGATGTTCTTTTACAGCTGAAACGTTTCTAGGTCCAATTCTCATTAGATCATTGGTTGACTTAAACTTAAACATTTCCGCCCCGCCAGCAAGTTTTGCCTTTAGCGCATGTTTGCGCGCGCCTGCTTTTAAGAGCAGATCAATTGTATGCTTGACACCTGTATCTGCATATTTAGCCAAGTTCTCCACCGCCCCTTTTGAAAGAGAGGAATCTGGAAGCATAACATGGACAAGGCCTGCCAGCCTTTTGTCTTGATCAAACAAGACAAGCCCTACGCAGGAACCAAGACCGGATGTCCGAATGCGGTCCGGTGATTTAACAAGCTGAACATCCGCAATACCAACCTTTACAACTGCCGGAATTTGCACGTTCATTATAGGTTACCTAATGCTTTGAATAGTTTTTCAAACGATTCAAAGTCTGGTAATAGAAACATATTTCCTTTCAGCTCTTGCTTATTTTGATCATCAAAAATAGATGTATCAATCACAATCGCCTGATCGCCAAGAGGACTGAATTGCATCAACCCTTCACTAATGACAGCCCCGAACATATCGAGCGTGACATCTGGAACACTTGGGTAAAGCTGCAATTTGGTTAAATCGGCAAGGGCTGATAAATAAGAGCCCGCTAAAATATTTCCAAGTTCATGAAGTGCTGACGTCCCCATCTCATGTTCATGAATCGTATCAATATCAAATGCCGGATCCTGGACAAGCTCTCTTACAAATTGCTCTGCTTGCTCAAACGGCATAATGAAAAAGATTGAGCCGGTTAAATCCCCTTCCATTCGCAGGAAAATACTTGCAACAGGAAGGTCTGCACCGCCAAAGAAATCCATTAAATCTTCAAACGAGAGAACCTTGACAAAAGGAACAGCCATATCTATTTTGCGATCCAATAGGTTGGCAAGAGCAGACGCTGCGTGGCCTGCCCCGATATTCCCAACCTCTCCTAAAATATCTAGCTGTTCATCTTTAATTTCGTTGAAAATGCTCATTTCACATCCCCCTTAATGAACAGGTGCACCTTGAACGCTCTTGTCGAGGACAGCACCGGCATGAATGATATTGAAAAGACGCTGATCATGCTTAATGATACCTGTCACCCATGACTGTCCTTCTTTTTCAGCTGATTCAGGAGAAGATTCTACTTCTTCCTGATGGACGGTTATGACATCATTTGCTTCATCAACAATCCAGCCGACTTCAATGTCACCAACTTGTACAATGATCATTCTTGTTTCATCTGTAATCTCGTTGTCAGTAGAACCAAGTCTGACTCTCAGGTCAATGACAGGCGTCACGACACCGCGTAAATTAATAACACCGCATATATAAGGGGCAACGCCAGGAACTCTTGTCGGCTGCTGCCATTTTTCAATGGACTTTACTTCTGATACTGAAATGGCGTATTCTTTTTTGTTTACGATAAACACAATCATCTTTTCGCCAGTTTTGATATCTGTACTCATTTCAGACCGCTCCTCTATTGTTTTTTACTTGATCAGTGCATTACAGTCAACGATGAGTGCAACTTGACCGTCACCTAGGATCGTTGCGCCGGATATCGCAAATACGTTTGGCAGATAATCTCCTAGTGATTTCAATACAACCTCTTGCTGACCAATAAATGAATCGACCACAAATGCTGTCAGCTTGTCTCCTTTACGAACAACAATGATGTGCAGTTCTTCCTCTAATTCATTCGCATTTGGTACGTGGAATTGTTTCTTCAAGTACACGACCGGTACGATAAATCCGCGGAAATCAATCACTTCACGATCATGCGTTTGCAGGATGTCACTTTTCTTAATGACCGCCGTTTCAATAATAGAAGAAATCGGAATCGCAAATGTTTCCTCTTCTAGTTTTACAAGAAGAACGGAAATAATCGATAATGTAAGCGGAAGCTGGATCGAAAATAGTGAACCCTGTCCTTCTGTTGAGTTAATGCTCACAGATCCGCCAAGTGATTCCAGCTTGTTTTTCACAACGTCAAGACCTACACCGCGGCCTGAGATGTCAGAAATCGTATCAGCTGTAGAGAATCCTGCTGCAAAGATCAATGAATCAATTTGATGATCTTCAAGCGTTTCTGCTTCTCTTTCTGTAATAACCCCGCGCTCTAACGCTTTTTCAAGCACCTTTTTACGGTTAATCCCGCCTCCATCATCTTCTACTTCAATGAAGACATGGTTTCCGCTATGATACGCTTTTAATAGAACCGTACCTTTTTCCGGCTTGCCTTTTTTCACACGTTCTTCTGGTGATTCAATCCCGTGATCTAGACTGTTTCTAAGTAAGTGCAACAGCGGATCTCCAATCTCGTCGATCACTGTTCGATCAAGCTCCGTCTCAGCACCCTCAATAATCAGTTCAATTTTCTTATTAAGCTCTTTCGTCAATTGACGAATCATACGCGGGAATCTGTTAAAGACAGTTTCCACAGGTACCATTCTCATGTTCAGGATGATTGATTGCAGGTCTCCAGAAATACGAGTCATTCTTTCGACTGTGTCTGTGAGTTCGTTATTTTCTAGTTCTTTAGCAATCTGTTCCAATCGGCCTCTATCAATCACAAGTTCTTCAAATAGATTCATAAGAGAATCAAGACGGTCGATGTTGACACGAATTGTTTTCGTTCCGCCGGCAGCTGCACCGTTATTGCCATTTGCTTTTGGCGCATCATTTGCTGGCGCTTTTACAGCAGGAACGGATGTTTCTTCTTTTTTCTGTTCAGGCTGCACCTCTTGCTTTTCAGCCGGAGCTGCTTCTTCAAATGCGGAGACTTCAGAGATCTCAACCTTCTCAACCTCTGAGATCGCCGTGACGATTTTCTGCACTTCGTCCATCGGCTGTTTAGAAAGATAAGAAATGCTGAATTCAGATTCAAAATCTTCTGATTCTAACAGTTCTGCATTTGGAACGGTTTTGACAACCTCGCCTGCTTCATTTAGTCTTTCAAAAATCATATAGACACGAACAGCTTTTAGTAAGCACGCTTCGCTTAATGTCACGTTAAGTTCATAGCATTTGAAGCCTTGCTCTCTCGCTTCATCAAGAACCGTACGTTCAAATTCGTTATAATCTAAGTCATTAGCAGCAGCTGATGCATCTGCTGTTTCAACGCTAGAAGCTGCCTCAGCATGGCTTCCTGTCACATCTAGCTTTTTACTAATCTCTGTGACATCACGTTTCCCGTCTCCTCCTTCTGCAATCGATTGAACCATTGCTTCAAGATGATCGAGTGCTTCGAACATCGTATCCATTGACTCAGGAGTGACAATCATTTGTTCATTACGGATAGCATCAAACATGTTTTCTAAATGATGCGTTAAATGAGCCATATCATCAAAGCCCATCGTTGCACTCATTCCTTTCAATGTATGAGCCGCTCTGAATATATCATTCACTAGCTGCAAGTCGGTTGGGTTCTTTTCTAAATCAAGAAGTTTTTCATTACAAGTTTGTAAGTGTTCTCTGCTTTCATCTAAAAAGATATCTAAGTATTGGTTTACATCCAACGTGTTCACGCCCTCTCTTTTTTCATGGAGCTAATAATTGCATGTGCGATGTCATCCACATGCCTTGTTTCATGTGCAAGGCCTGCTTTAATGACTGATTTAGGCATTCCGAAAACAACACATGATTCTTCTTTTTCTGCAATGACTTTCGTATGACCGCTTGCGACCATTTTTTTGACACCTTCAGTACCATCACTGCCCATACCTGTCATAATGACAGCGATTTTCTCGTAACCCTTTATGCTGCTGATGGATTCAAATAAATAGTTAACAGATGGTTTGTGCCGGCTTTCCGTGTCTTCAGGGGACAGCCTGATAACAAGTGAGCCCCCTTGGTCATGAAGTGACATATTCATTCCACCAGGAGCTATGTAAGCCACTCCATTTTTCGCGATGTCTCCATCTTGCGCTTCTTTAATCGTAATTTGTGATAAATGATCTAACCTAGTAGCAAGTGATGCCGTGAATCCTGCTGGCATATGCTGCACAATCAATATAGGTGCCTCGATGTCCTTAGGCAGCTTCGTTACGACTCGTTGAAGTGCCCTTGGTCCTCCTGTAGATGTTCCGATAGTAATAATCTTTCGGAGTGAGCTGCCTTTTACTGGTTGCAGACGGGGTGCAGCCACTGGACTTGGCGGCTTTATCACCGGCTTAGGAGACACCTTCTCTTCAGTGCGTTTCCTTGACAGTCCTGCCGCAAGTACCCGCTCTACAATTTGCCCCCTCACTTTGTGCAAATCGAGCGAAATACTTCCCGAAGGCTTTGTCACAAAGTCAAAAGCACCGAGTTCTAAGCAATGGATGGTTAAATCTTTTCCTTGCTTTGTCTGGCTTGACACCATAATCACGGCAAGGTCGTGTTCAGCCAGAATTTGTTTTAATGCTTCTGTTCCGTTTAAAACAGGCATTTCCACATCTAATGTGACAACATCTGGATTCAGTTCCTTGATCCGTTTTAAGGCATCTTCCCCATTTCGCGCCGTTCCGACGACTTCTATTTCTTGCTCGGCACTTAGAAAATCACTAATGAGCTTTCTCATAAAGGCCGAGTCATCTACTACTAGCACTCTAATCATGAGTCCACCTTCCTCCTTTTAAAAAAAGAGGACAACTTATCTATAAACGTATGCTGTTCTCTCCGTGCCTCTCTTATCTGCTGATGATATAGTGTTTCTGCCAGCATCTTAATGGTTTTACTCAGCCTTGAATGAGGCTGCTTCATATAAAATGGAATTTGTTCTGATACTGCTTTAGGAACCGCAGGATCATCAGGCACAGCGCCAGCAAATACAAGTTTTCTGTGAAGAAAAGATGTGACCACTCCTGCTAATTTCCGGTAGGTTTCAGACCCTTCTGACGGCGTTTTGCACCGGTTAACAATGATTTGCACAGACCGTTCAAACTGATGAATGGCTAAGTGTTTAATCGCGCTGTAGGCATCCATGATGGATGTTGGCTCTGGCGTAGTCACAACGACGACTTCTCCTGCCGATAAGACAAAAGGCAGCTGATCTTTTGACAAGCCGGCTCCCATATCGAAGAAAATACAATCGAAGTCCTGCATCATTCTTTCCATCTCTTCCAAAAAGAACGACCATTGATCTTTATCTAAAGAAAACAGCTGTTCAAGCCCGCTTCCGCCAGAAATGTAATATAGGTTATCCGTTCCTTTTGTCATGGCTGCTTGGAAGGATTTTTTTCTAACGAGAACATCTAATATAGAACTAGTCGATGTTTTCCCTAGTAAAATATCAATATTCCCCATCCCAAAATCAAGATCAATCACTAACACTCTTCTCTCTGTACTTGCGATAGACAGTGCCATATTCAGGGTCAAATTCGATTTACCTACTCCGCCTTTACCGCTCATGACGGCAATGGTTTTTGCCTGTCCGCTGGCGTTAAGAGGAGCAGGTGTGATCATTTGACTCTGCTGAACTAGTTTTCTTAACCCTTCTGCTTGGTCAGGCTTCATGATTGTAAAACCATCCTTGTAAGTTCAAGAGGAGAACCTTCAAGAATATCCTCAGGCACATTTTGACCATTTGTTAAAAAACCAAGTTTGATTTGAGAGTCAGCAATGATTTGAAAAATGGTTCCCATCGTGTCCGTTTCATCTACTTTTGTAAAAATGAATTGATTGATTGGAACGTGCTCAAAGCGTTTGACCATGGCTTTCATGTCTTGATACTTCGATGTGGCACTCATCACGAGAAAACTTTGAATGCTCTCATCAAATGGAATAATGTCGGTCAGCTCTTTGATATACGCTTCTTCTTTAAAGTTACGGCCTGCTGTATCGATGAAAATATGATCATATTCTTTAAAGGTCTCTTGGGCTTTTACAAAATCCTCTCTCGAATAACAAACCTCAAGCGGTGCATTCAGCAGTTCAGCATATGTTTTCAGCTGTTCGATCGCTGCAATCCGGTACGTATCGGTTGTAATAAAAGCGATTTTCTTTTGCTGCTGAATAGCCGTTTTAGCAGCCAGCTTTGCAATCGTTGTCGTTTTACCAGCTCCGGTTGAACCGAACAGTACAATGTATTTTGACGAAATCATCGGCTCATCAGAGGTTTGCGCTGGCAGCATATTTGTCAGCAGTTGTTCAAGCTCTTTATTTATGTGATCATCTTTAACTGCGCCCTTTGTTAAAAGACCCTTCAGGCATTCGTCTCGAATGGCATCATCAAGCCCTTGATCCTTCAGCTTTTGATCGATTGCCATAAGAGGATCAGGCAGAATACCCGCATGCCGTTCATTCCTCACATATTCTAAAGGCTGGGTATGAGAAGGCGCTGGTTTCGACGCCTTGGGAACAAATGAAGGCTCTTCGGGGAGCTTTTCCTTTTTTGGCAACACTGGAAGAGGCGGTGCAGGGTTTAACCCTTTACCAGCTCTTTCCTCGAAATCTTGATCCAGGACTGCAATCACTTCGACCATTTGCTGTTTCTTCAAACCGAACAGTTTGCGTTTGACAACGGTTTTAGAATTTAAAATAACGGCATCTTTCCCAAGCTGCTGCCTGATTTGAATCGTTGCCTCCTGCATAGAATTTGCTGTGATTTTTTTCATTTTCATTAGATATCCACCACTCCGATGCTCTGTACTTCCACATTCGCTTCTAGTTCGTTATAAGATAGTACCGGTAAATCTGGGAAATATCTTTCTAACAACTGCTTAACGTACATTCTTATAGGAGGTGAGCATAATAGAACCGGCGTTTCCTGACGAAGCGAAAGCTGTTCAATTTCTCTCGCCACTGATTGAATCACACTTTCAGAGGATTCTGGATCTAACGATAAGTAGTTGCCATGCTCTGTCTGCTGAACGCTGTCTGCAATCACCTTTTCTACTCGGCCTGAGCATGTCACGACTTTGAGTGATTCATTTTCTCTTGCATACTGTGCGGTAATCTGTCTTGCCAGCGCCTGTCTCACATACTCTGTTAATAAATCTGTATCAGTCGTTAATTTTCCGTAGTCTGCAAGCGTCTCAAAAATGGTGACAAGGTTTCGGATAGAGACCTTTTCTTTCAGCAGCTTCGCCAGTACTTTTTGAATATCACCGACTGCCAGCGGATTTGGCGTTACCTCATCCACTAAGACAGGATAACTTTCTTTCAGATGATCGATTAATTGCTTCGTTTCTTGGCGTCCGAGCAGCTCGTGTGTGTTTTGTCTAATCTTCTCTGTGATGTGAGTAGACACAACAGACGCTGGATCCACAACCGTATAGCCTAGCATCTCAGCCTGATCTTTTTCTGCTTCTGATATCCATTTAGCCGGCAGGCCAAAGGATGGTTCGATTGTTTCAATTCCTTCAATCGGATCATCATCAGGCGTTGGGGACATCGCTAAGTAATGATCAAGCAGCAGCTCTCCTTTTGCTACTTCGTTCCCTTTAATTTTCAACCGGTATTCATTTGGGTTCAGTGCAATATTGTCCCGGATTCGGACGATTGGAATGACGAGACCAAGTTCAAGGGCAAGCTGCCTTCGGATCATCACAATCCGGTCTAACAGGTCACCGCCCTGGTTTGCATCAGCGAGCGGGATGAGGCCGTAGCCAAATTCAAATTCAATGGCATCCATTTGCAGGAGATGAATGACACTTTCTGGACTTTTCATCTCTTCTACCTCTGCCTGTTCCTCCAGTACCTCTTCAATTTCTTCTTGGTCTTGTTTGTTTTTCGACATCAAGTATGCGCCGAGGGCAAGTAAACCTGCGATCGGTCCTGTCAAAAGTACGCCGATTGGCGTAAACAGCCCAAGAAGGAAGATCGTGCCTGCTGTGACGTAAAGCATAGCAGGGAATGCAAACAGTTGTTCAGTGATATCTGAACCAAGGTTCCCATTAGAAGCAGCCCTTGTGACGACAATCCCTGTTGCTGTTGAAATGAGAAGTGCAGGAATTTGTGAAACAATCCCGTCTCCTACCGTTAATAGCGTAAAGTGGGAAGCTGATTCTTGAATCGACATTCCTTGCTGAAGCATCCCAATAATGATTCCAAAAATAATATTAATAATGACGATGATAATACCTGCGATGGCGTCCCCTTTAACGAACTTACTTGCACCATCCATCGCTCCATAAAAGTCTGCTTCTCTCGCTACTTTTTCACGGCGGTTTCTTGCTTCACTTTCTGTCAGCATACCTGCATTTAAATCTGCGTCAATACTCATTTGTTTACCTGGCATCGCATCGAGAGTAAATCTTGCCGCAACCTCTGATACACGCTCTGCCCCTTTTGTGATAACGATAAACTGAATGATAATCAGGATAAGGAAAACAACGAGACCAACGAGGATATTTCCTCCAACAACAAATGAACCGAACGTTTCTACAACCTTTCCAGCATCTCCTGTTGAAAGAATAGAACGTGTTGTAGAGATGTTAAGCCCTAAACGAAACAGCGTTAAGAGCAAAAGCAATGATGGAAAAATTGAAAATTGCAGTGGTTCTTGCATGTTCATTGTGGTGAGAAGCACGATAAGCGCAAGAGAAATATTAATAATGATTAAAATACTTAATAGCATTGGCGGAAACGGTATGACCAGCATCGCCACAATTAAAATAACACTGAATAAAACAGATAAATCTCTTGCTGACATGCCTGTTCTCTCCTTTTAAAACCAAAAATTCATAAAATCTTTTGTTTCGTTTTATAGACGTAAGCTAAAATTTCTGCGATGGCCTTAAAGTATTCTTCCGGTACCGCTTGGTCGATGTCGACCTGATCATAGAGCGCGCGGGCGAGCGGCCGGTTTTCTACGGTCATGATATCGTGCTCTTTCGCAATCGTTCTAATTTTTAAAGCCAAAATATCCGTTCCTTTTGCCACAACAAAGGGCGCGTCCATTTTTTCTTCATCATACTTTAAAGCAATGGCATAGTGGGTTGGGTTTGTAATGATGACGTCCGCTTTAGGGACTTCCTGCATCATCCGTCTCATGGCCATTTCCCGCTGACGCTGTTTAATCTTTGATTTGATGAGCGGGTCACCCTCTGATTTTTTATACTCATCTTTGATGTCTTGTTTGGACATCCGCAAGTTTTTTTCATAATCAAATTTCTGATACATATAATCAAGCCCTGCTAAAATCAGAAGAGCACCAGCAGCATACAGCCCCATAATTAAGGTCATATTTGCAACGAAATGAAGGGTTTCCTCTGCTGTTAATAAAGGAAGCCGCAGAATTTCGTCAAAGTGCATCCAAAGAGCAATAAATGTCGCAAAGCCTACAAAGCCAATTTTCAAAATGGATTTTAATAGCTCTACGAGGGCTCGAATACTGTATATCCGTTTAAACCCTTTGATTGGGTCAAGCTTTTCTAATTTCGGTTTGATCACTTCTGGTGAAAAGAGAAAGCCGACTTGTAAATAGTTACTGATAATGCCCGCCAGCATACCAACACCAAGGATTGGCATGAGGAGGAGCCCTGTTTCCTGAAGCAATTCCAAGAATAATTGATGAATATTAGATGTGCTAACCTTCATTAGCATGGTTGTTGAATAAAAACGTTCTATGAGCGCGATAATCCGCTCTTTCATAAAAGGCCCAATAAAAAAGAATGATAAAAAGATTAATAGAAATGAGATGGCTGTATTGACGTCGGTGCTTTTGGCAACCTGTCCTTTTTTACGTGAATCCCGCCTTTTTTTCGGCGTTGCTTTTTCTGTTTTTTCACCTGCGAAAAATTGCAAGTCTAGTCTAAGCCTTGTCATCATGACGAACCACCGACCAATGCTAAGAAATTCCTCATGGTGAGTACAATCGTTTCAAATGTATTTTGGACAACACCGAAGATGACGCCCATACAGATGATGATCATAATAAAACTCACACCCATTTTAATAGGAAGTCCAACCACAAATACGTTCATTTGCGGAACTGTACGTGCCACAATCCCCAGCGCCAAATCGACTAAAAACAGACTTGCCACGACAGGTGCCGAGATTTGAAAGGCGATGATAAACATTTGGTTGAAGCTCTTTGCGATAAAGTAAGCAAAGGATTCACTGCCGAAATTCAATGCGTATTGATCAACTGCAATGTATTGAAAGCTGTAATAGATTCCATCAAGCAGCAGGTGATGTGCGTTTGTTGCCAGCATCAACAGCAATGTGACCGTATAAAAAAACTGTCCCATCAGCGGCGTCTGCGCCCCTGTTTGCGGATCAATAATATTGGCAATCGCAAAACCCATTTGAAAATCAATGAATGAGCCGGCAATTTGAACAGCGGACACCATGATGTATGCAATCAGCCCAAGCAGAAGTCCGACCATTGCTTCTTTCACCGCAAGCATCATATAAAGACCGTCTATGTCGAGTGCTGGCGGTTCTTTTATGGTGCTAAAACTAATGACAGCTAAAAACAGTGAGAATCCAACTCTGTGTACAGCCGGGATCGTTCTATGCGCTAAAAGCGGTACTGTCACAAAAAAAGCGGTGATCCGAATAAAAACTAAAAGAAAAGCAGGGAATAATTCTATAATTGACATCGCTTATTAACCTGCAAATCGATCTAAATTCGAGAACAGCTCTGTCGTAAAGGACACGATTGTTGAAAGCATCCATGGACCAAACACAACAAGTCCAATGAGTACTGCAACAATCTTAGGAATAAACGCAAGCGTCTGTTCTTGAATTTGGGTTGTCGCCTGAAACACACTGACAATCAGTCCCACAATGAGTGCAAGCGCTAGAAGCGGCCCACTCACAAGCAATACCACATACACTGATCTTTCAGCCATCGTAATGACAAATTCTGAACTCATGTTTTAAGCACCTACTCTAAAAGCTTTGCAGCAAAGATTTAACGATCAAATACCATCCATCGACTAAAACAAATAACAATATTTTGAAAGGGAGCGATATCATAACCGGCGGAAGCATCATCATCCCCATTGACATCAGAACACTTGCGACCACCATGTCAATAATTAAAAATGGAATAAAGATCATAAAACCAATTTGAAATGCCGTCTTTAATTCTGAAATGGCAAAAGCGGGAACCATCGCCGTTAAAGGAATATCTTTAATCGATTCAGGTGTATCCATTTTTGCGTAGCTAAGAAATAAAGCCAAATCTTTTTGTCTTGTATGTTTACTCATAAACTCTTTAATAGGCACTTCGGCTTTTTCATACGCCTGATTTAACGTGATGTCATCATTTAAAAGCGGCGTCAGCGCCTCTTTATTAATCTGTGAGAACGTGGGTGCCATGATAAAAAATGTGAGAAACAACGCAAGTCCAACAAGCACTTGGTTTGGCGGCATTGAGTTGGTTGCAAGTGATGTTCTGACGAATGAAAGAACAATCACAATCCGTGTAAAACACGTCATTAAAATGAGAATGCCCGGTGCAACCGAAAATACTGTTAAAAGTAAAAGAAGACGGACAGATGTGCTGATGTTTCCTGCACCGCTGGAATTAAATAAATCAATAAACTCATTCATTTTGTTTCGGGCCTTTCTTTCTGACTTCTGATTGGGTCTTTTTCAATTCGGCTAGCTGCGCCTTTAAATTGGCTGAAAAAGAAGAAGTGGTCGGCTGATCATGTTTCTTTATCTGCGATGTGAATTTTTGAACCATTTTTGGTAAATCGGTTTTGCTTTCCATCGCTTCTTCATATTGTTTCACGATCGCTTCACATTCTTGTTCATCATCAATTTCTTTTAGCAGCTGGATTGAGTCTGCTACGCCGACAACTAATACTCGTTTTCCCACTTTGATCAGCTGGACTGAACGGTTTTGTCCGACTGTCGTTCCGCCGATATTTTCAACATAGCGAAATGGTTTGAGTAAGCGGTTTTGCTTACCAACAAATCTCACTAAACCATAAATAAGCAGGATGACAAAAAGTAAGGCACCAATCATTTTGACAAAATCCATAATGGAGACAGAAGAAGAGGGAACTTCTTCTGCCGGATTCGTTTGATTGTCAGTGGTTTTCTTCTCTGTATCCTTTTTGCTTTCTTTCTCACCTTTGAGCCAGTCATTCACTGTGCCATTCTCAGGATCTTTCGTTTCGGCAAACAGTGAGGCAGGCTGCATCGTCAAGAAAAGCATAAAACTGATCATTGCTATACATATCAAACGTTTTTTCAACAAATCTTACACCCTTTTTTAGCCTAACGTTTTATTAATTGCTTCAAGTACGCGGTCTGCCTGGAATGGCTTCACGAT
This sequence comes from Bacillus sp. FSL P2-0069, assembly GCF_038593315.1. NCBI lineage: Bacteria > Bacillati > Bacillota > Bacilli > Caryophanales > Bacillaceae > Bacillus > Bacillus sp. FSL P2-0069. The sequence goes on along the minus strand of NZ_CP151984.1, from coordinate 1,539,217 downwards.
AAAGTCTTTTGCACCTGCTTGGATCGCGTCAATAACCATTGACTGCTGCCCCATTGCAGAACACATGATGATTTTTGCAGAAGCATCGATTTGTTTAATTTCTTTTAGTGCAGTGATTCCGTCCATTTCTGGCATTGTGATATCCATTGTGACAAGATCAGGAGATGTTTCCTTATATTTTTCAACTGCTTGTGCGCCGTTTTCTGCTTCTCCTACTACATCAAATCCGTTTTTTACAAGAATATCCTTGATCATCATTCTCATGAATGCTGCATCATCTACGATTAATACCTTAGTAGCCATTTACTTATTCTCTCCCTGTATGTTTGTTTATTTTAAATTAGAAAGTCTTTCTGACTGGCTTAAAATGTCAGTCACACGAACACCAAAGTTCTCATCAATGACAACGACTTCCCCTTTGGCGACGATTCGTTTGTTAACTAGGATGTCTACTGGCTCACCAGCAAGTTTGTCCAGTTCAATGATACTTCCTGCTGAAAGCTCAAGAACTTCTTTTACACTGCGCTGAGTTCTTCCAAGTTCCACCGTAATGGAAAGCGGAATGTCCATCAGCATGTCAAGGTTTCCAAGCTGGTTTGTTGTATGCTGAGGCTCACTGAACGATTCAAATTCAACTGGCGCCACATTTACAGGTGCTGCCGGCTTTGGCTTCGCCTGTCTTTTCGGCGGTGCTGCTTGCTGCGCTGGGGCAGACTGCGTTTGCGGAGCTGCCGGCTGAGGTTCAGGTGCACTCACTTCTTCTTGAACCGGCTCTTCTCCTTGCGCAGGATCTGTTAATTCTGCGATTAAATCCTTCGCAAATGTAATAGGATAAAGCTGCATAATATTTGAATCGATGAGTTCACCTATTTTTAATCTGAAGGATACTTTGACAAGCATTTCTTCAGCTGGAATGCGGTCTGTCCCTTCTCCTTCTTTCACATCAAGTAATTCGACGCGCGGCGGAGAAATATCAATTTTTTTATTAAAGACAGTCGACATGGATGTCGCAGCAGAACCCATCATTTGGTTCATTGCTTCTTGTACTGCACTTAAGTGAATTTCGCTTAAAGAAGGGTCAGCATTTGTCCCGTCTCCGCCCATCATTAAGTCCGCAATAACTGCTGCATCTGTTTGCTGGACGACAAGCAGGTTACTTGCGCTGAAGCCTTCCGTATAATTCACTTCAATAGCAACATACGGATGAGGAAATTCCTCATTCAGCATACTTTTTTGAATCACTGTAACAGTTGGAGTTGTAATCTCCACTTTTTGATTTAATAGGGTTGAAAGTGCTGTTGCAGAGCTGCCGAATGAAATATTTCCGATTTCTCCAATAGCATCTTGCTCCATTGCAGAAAGGACTGTATCAGGCTCTATATCGTCATTGCTGCCTCCTTTAAGGAGCGCATCGATTTCGTCTTGTGATAATTTACTTCCGTTATTCTCCATCTTCTTCACCTCTTATGTCGTGATCTAGAATTTGAATCGCCTGTTTCCGATTCACGCGGCCGGCCTGTCCCAAGAATTTCGGTTTATTTCCGACCATAACAGTAAGAGGCGCATTTACTGGTTTGTCCAAGGCAATACAATCACCAATTTCCAAATTCAAAAACTCTTCCACCGTCATTTCCGATTGTCCCAGCTCTGCGACTACCGGTATTTTTGCCTTCATAATCCGTTTTTCAATGGCCTTTGTTTCTTGCTGTTTTGGTTCATTTCGTTCAGACTGCATCCAGTAGTGTACAGACAGCTTCGGAATAATAGGCTCTAATACAACGTGAGGAATACATAGGTTAATAACCCCGCTTACCTCGCCAATCTGTGTATTAAGAGAAATGACGACAACTGTTTCGTTTGGTGACACCATTTGAACAAACTGGGGATTTACCTCGAAATCTGCCATTTCAGGCTCGATGTCGGTTATGGACTGCCACGCTTCTCTGTAATTTTCCAAAGCTCCCTCAAACATGTTTGAGATAATCTTTGTTTCAATTTCTGTAAGTGATTCTGTCTTATTATGACTAATGCCAATCCCGCCCATCAGCCTGTCCATCATCGCATAGCCGATTGTTGGGTTTACTTCAAGCATGATTCTTCCTTCAAGCGGGCTGACATAAAATAAGTTTAATAATGTCATATTAGGAATCGAACGAATAAATTCTTCGTATGGTACTTGGTCAACCGAGCTGACAGTAATTTGAATATATGATCTTAGCTGCGCTGAAAAATGCGTGGTGAGCAGTCTAGCGAAGTTATCATGAATCCTTGTTAAACTTCGAATCTGGTCTTTTGAAAAGCGCAGTGCACGTTTAAAGTCATACACCTTCACTTTTTTCGTCGTTTCCTCTTTTTTCAGCTCTTCTGCATCCATTTCGCCTGTTGAGATGGCGGATAATAATGCGTCGATCTCATTCTGGGAAAGCACTTCTCCTGACATTTCTTCACCTCCATCGCGTTAATTAATCGCCTCTATTGCAGATTAAAGGAGGTTATATATACTTCTTTCACCTTGCCATCTTGCAAATAGTTATTCACTTTGTTTTTGACTTGTGTTTTAAAATGTTCTCTGCCTTTTTTGCCATCAAGTTCATCTGCATTCGTGTCTGATAAAATGTCGATTACAGCATCTTTTACCTGGAAACTTCTTTTCTCAAGCTCTGATTTTGCTTTTTCAGAGTCCGTTTCAATATTCAGGACAAGTTTGACAGCATTTCCTTCAGACTTTAAATTGGTGATAATCTCAGGAATTTCAACAGAAGCTTTTACGACTTCATCTGCTGTTGGCTCTTTTTCAGCTTTTGCTTCGTCTGACCCATTCAGCAGAAAAAAGATGCCTGCTCCAATTCCGACGATGGCAATAATCATGATTAGCATTACTACGACTAATTTCTTCTTCATTCAAACTCCTCTATTCCTTGATTCAATGAAATGACTTGGATTTTTCTGTAGAAAGAAATGATTTTCTCTTGAAGCTGCTCTTCATCTTCTTTCACAACGAATTTCTTTCCATTGGCCAAAGTAATGGTCGTGTCTGGAAAACTTTCGATTTGCTCGATATGGAGAGCGTTCAGCATAAATCCTTTGCCATTTAATCTTGTCACTTCAATCATATTAAGCAGAGAAGCGAGCATCCGCTCCCCCTACCTCCTATCGTTTCAGATTCACAAGCTCTTGCAGAATTTCATCAGATGTTGTAATCGTCTTTGCATTCGATTGGAATCCACGCTGCGCGATAATCATTTCGGTAAACTCGTCTGTTAAATCAACGTTTGACATTTCAAGTTTCCCTGTTTGGATCACGCCAGTTCCTTCTTCACCAGGTACGATAGGATTACTTGGTGCACCTGAGCTTAACGTTTGGCGGTAAAGGTTGTCACCAACTTTGTCTAATCCTCCAGCGTTACGGAAAGATACGAGTGAAATCTGTCCAACATTTCTAGATACGTTGTTTTCAACAACCGAAACCGTTCCATCTGGACCAACACTTACACTTGAAACGCCATCTGGAATCGTTATCTTTTGTCCATTCATTCCAAGTAGATAATTTCCATCAGGGGTGACTAAGCTTCCCTCTGAATCAGTGTCGAAATTCCCTGTTCTTGTATAAAGAATTTCTCCTTGACTTTCAATACGGAAAAACCCATCGCCATTGATATAGAAGTCGTAAGGTTCATTTGTATTTTGAGAAGATCCCGCTGACATGATTTTATCAATAGAAGATAAAGATGACCCTAAACCAATTTGTTTTGAGTTGATTGAACCAGAGTTGTTCGTTGGTCCACCTGAACTTCCAATGGTTTGGCTGACCATATCTTTAAACGTGATACGGCTCTTTTTGTATCCGTGTGTATTGACGTTGGCTACGTTGTTGGCTACCACATCTAATTTTGATTGGAAGTTTTTCATTCCGCTAATTCCTGAGTAAAGTGAGCGTAACATTTATTTTCCTCCTCGAATTACTTCGTTTTTTCTCCAACTGCTGTAACATCCCAAGGGCTGATTTTCGTTCCATCTTCTAAAACAAGTAAGTATTCATTGTCTATGTTTTTAACAGACTTCACAGTGCCCGATATCTCTTTATCATCCAATTTGCCCGATACTTCTTTACCAATCCAGCCTACATACGTCGTAAACGGATCTTGGTGTGCAACAAATGTAGACATGAGCTGATTTAGTTTAGTGATCGAATCGTTCATATTGGTTTGCTGTTCTAAAGATGAAAATGTCGCCAGCTGCGTGACAAACTCACGGTCATCAAGCGGGTTTGTCGGATCTTGGTTTTGAAGCTGCGTGAGCAAAATTTTCAAGAATTGATCTTTGCCAAGCGTTTCTGTTTTCTTTTCTGCTTTTGAAGAAGTGTCTGCTTGTGCGGCTGTTCTATTCGTAGCATCAACTGTTGCCATTAGATCTCCTCCTCTTCTTCATCTGACCCAACAAGAGCATCCAGTACATCTTGGAATTCTGTTTCCTGTTCATCAGTCTGCTGGAAATTCTGTCCTTTTGGCTGCTGCTGCTTGTTTTCTTCACTAAACTGTCCAAATAACGGCTGCTCATTTGATTGAAGCGGTATATGGAAACGGTCCACTTGAACCGACATATTCGGAAGCGCCTGCTTGAGCTGCGGCAGATGATGCTCTAACAGCTCTTTCGCTGCTTGCGTTGAAGCTGTAATTTTACTCGCATACATCCCGTTTTGCTTTGTTAGCTGAATGGTAATGAATCCAAGATTTTCCGGATTTAACCGAACGGTAAAGCGTCCGCTTGAATTGCCAAACGGCGTGAATTTCATTTGCTTCCACGTGTTTAGAATTTGCTGATCAACCGTTCCTGGCTTTTCATCAGTCGTTTGTGTCTGCTGAACAGGAGCCGCTGACTGCAGTTGGAAAAACTGCTTATGACCTGGCAGAAGCGAGTGGGTCATTATTTTTTCAGAAGCTGGTGCAGCAGCGCTTTGTCCTTTAACGACTTCTTTTTTGATGAGCCACTCAAGAGATGCATTCCCTTTTGCCGGAGAAGCGAGTGTAGATTCTTGTTTTGGAGAGATTAGTTCCTTCAACTCTCCTAGTGAAATTTTCCACTCTTTGTCAGACCCTTTCGCATTCGCCATCATATGGTCGATTAGCTGATTAAAGTGCTTTAGCTCACTTTGAGTCATCGAATTCAGCTTTGGCGCTGAACCCTGCGAGAAGAACTGCTCTTTTACTTGCTGAATGAGTTTTTCATCTACCCCGTTTTTAGAAAGAAAGTGGATAAAGTCTTGACCTTTCCCTTCAATATCCTGCACAAGTTTCGCATCAAAGCTGAGCGGCTGTTGATTGAGCAACTGATAGATGAAAAAGTGGACTTGTATGAGCTGTTCACTATGCTCAGAACCTGGCTTTTCAGCTTGATCACCGTAAATGGAAGATTCCATTTTTTGAAATAGTTCTTCAAGTGACTTGAGATCAGATAATTCAAGCGTTTGACCTTGTAGTGTTTGAAGCGCACTGAGTAAGTCTGCGCTCATTCCTTCTTCAGGTGATTGCATCCATTTTTCAACAATTTGCATCGCATCATTGATAGAAAGAGAGGCAAGAGCGGCTGTTTCAGCATGAACAGGGCCGCTTTGAGCGCCTGCTCCGCTAAGCAATTGTTTAAACAAACCGCGTGCAGATGCAGCGCCGTCTCCTTTTAGCCCTGAGAGACCTTGAGAAGATTGCTGTAAGGCTCCAATATCCAATAGCTTCACTTATTGTCCACCCCCATTTTCACTTTCTTCTTTTTTGGCAAGCTCTTTTGTAAACGTTGCTGCCTTCTGAGGTGTCAATTTTGCTAATATGTCTGTCAGTTTATTTTTGCTCAGCTCTTCAAGGATTTTTAACGCCTCTTTATCACTTAATTCTGATAAAATTTTGGCGGATTTCCCTGGGTCCATGCTTTCATAAATGCTGGCGACCTTTCCTTTTGTCTGCTGATTAGAGGAAGCCGCTGCATCAGAGGACGCCCCTGCTGAGTTATTACCTGACGTGTTATTTGATGAGCCGTTATTCGATGAACTGTCATTGGCTGACGTATTCTTTGCATCATTTTCAGATGTTTTTTCAAGTGAGTTGATTTTTTGATTCAATCTTTTAATCTCTTCATCACTTGTTTTCAAATCTTTTTGTGCAATTTCGAGCTCATTTTTTTGCTCTTTAATGGTCTTTTTCAGTTCTTTCAACTCTGCATCGCTTTGATCATTAGGTGAAGATGACGTTTTTGAGGTGTCATCTGAACCAACCAAACTGCTGATCCCAGGAATGTTTTGAAGCGGTTTTTTTAGATCAAAACCTGCCATATAAAGGATCGTGCCAGTGACAATCACAAGCACAATCAATGGGATGATGACAATAAACAAGATCCATTGAAATTTTCCGCCGCCTGATTCCTTCGTTTTTTCCTTCTTAGGCATTCATCTCGACTCCTAATGTCCTTGAAACATGAATTGGCTGATAGAGATATCATCCATTTCTTTCATTTCAATTGCCTTATGTTCAAGGGAGAACTTTTCAAATTGCTTTTCTTTCATTTTTTCAAACTTTTTAAACTCAATGTTTTTTTCAGTTAAATCAGATTGTTTTTCATTCATTTGGTGACGTTTCATGATCACAAGCTGCTGATAATGCTGAATGGTGTTATCTAAGTTGGTCACAAATTGCTGGTAATGACGCATTTCTTGAACACTCATTCCACTTCTCAGCTTTTCTTCTTTGCTTTTTTCCATTAGCTCTTTTTTACTCATATTTTCATAGAGTTTTTCAGCGACTTGCTCAAATGCCGAAACGGATTGTTGGTACGCTGCGAGTGACTTGTCTTTTTCACTTTCTTTCAGTTCTAAGAGCTTTTGAAATTTGTATTGATATCTCACTGTTTTTGTCAATCCTCTCTATTCATCAAACTGAGCAATAAACTCACACTGTCTTCAATAGATACAGCCTCTTCTACATCCTGCTTCAAAAATGAAATCAGATGAGGATAAGCCTGCATGGCCTCATCAATATCTTTGGAGGAGCCTTTTTTATATGCTCCAATATTAATGAGGTCTTCAGCGTTTTGATAAGTGGACAAAAGCTGGCGGAACCGGTTAGCCGCTTCCTTGTGATCATGACTTGCGATATTACTCATGACACGGCTGATACTTTTCAAAATGTTAACAGCGGGAAATTGTCCTTTGTTGGCTAAAGCACGATCAAGTACAATGTGCCCGTCAAGGATCCCCCTCACTGTATCAGCGATCGGCTCGTTCATATCGTCTCCATCAACAAGCACTGTGTAAAACGCTGTGATGGAACCAAGCTGATTTGTCCCAGTTCGTTCGAGCAATTTTGGCAGTATAGCGAACACTGAAGGTGTATATCCTTTTGTTGTTGGCGGCTCGCCAGTTGCGAGTCCTATTTCCCTTTGCGCCATGGCGACCCTCGTAACAGAATCCATCATGAACATGACATTTTTGCCTCTGTCCCTGAAATACTCCGCAATAGCTGTTGCTGTATACGCAGCTTTCAGTCTCGTCAGTGCAGGCTGGTCAGAAGTAGCAACGACAACAATTGATCGCTTCAGTCCTTCAGAACCTAAATCCTTTTCAATAAACTCACGAACTTCACGGCCACGCTCTCCAACAAGGGCAATGACATTCAGGTCTGCTTCTGTCTGCTTTGCAATCATCCCCATTAAGGTACTTTTTCCAACACCACTTCCGGCAAAAATCCCGATCCTTTGACCAGTGCCAACTGTGAGCAAACTATCAATGACTCTAACACCGACACCCATCTTTTCTCGAATAGGCGGCCTGTCCATTGGATTTGGGGGTGACTGATCTGTCGAAACAGGTGCAAGTCCTTTTGGAAGCATACTGCCATCAAGCGGATCACCGAAGGCATCAACGACTTCACCAATTAATCCAGTCCCTACTTTGACCTTCAGCGACTCACCCGTCGCTTCAACAAGACTTCCTGGTGAAATATTGGATGCTTCTACATAAGGCATGAGCAAAATGTTTTCATCTCTAAACCCTACGACCTCTGCTTTTATCGGATGGTGCTTGCTCCCTTTTTTATGAATGAGACAAACATCACCGATCGAACTCTCCGGCCCCTTAGATTCAATCATGAGCCCAACCACTCGATTGACTTTACCAAATCGTTTATAAGGATCGGCAGTTTCAATCGTTTCTTTTAGTACATCCATTTTCATTTGTGATCACCTGAATCAATGACTTCTAATAATTTTTCTTTCAACTGATTCATTTGGGTATCAACACTCGCTTCCACTTTTCCAAAACTTGTTTCTACGTAACAAGTTCCTTTTGGCGCTTTTTCATCCGAGTAAATGGCAAGGTGTGTATCCTTTTGAAGGATTCTAATCAATTCGTCTTTATATTCCATCACATGCTCGTAATGTTCAGGGTCAACATAGATGGAAATATCATCATATTCTTTCACTTCTGAAATGACCTGCTTCACAAGAGCCAAAAATGGATCTTTCGTGTCCTCAGCTGCATTCCAAACGCGTTTGGCGAGTTCAAAAGCGAGTTCTACAATTTGCTCAGCAGAGCTTTCAATTTTTTCTTCGTAATCCTGCCTTGCAAGACTGACGATGTCATTTGCTTGATCAAGAATAGCTTGGTACTGCATATTCGCATCTGCTTCGCCCTTTTGGAAGCCTTCTTGATAACCTGCTTGTTTCGCTTCTTCAATGAGCTGCATTCTTTCCTCTTCAAAATCAGTCCGGCGCTGATTGATTTCAGCCATTGTTTTTTCCAGCTCACTGTTTGCTTGTTCTAATATGCGGCTCGCTTGATCTTCTGCATCACTGAGTACTAGCTGCGATGCTTCAGTTTCATTGACAAGCTCTTCTTCGTGATGTTCTCTTTTAAAGTTTACTTGCTGTAAAGGAATCGTTTGCCGCCCTTGTTCAGGAATAACAGATGTTTCATGTTTGATAATCCTAGACAATGATATCGTCTCCTCCGCCTCGAGCTATGACGATTTCTCCAGCTTCCTCAAGTCGTCTTACGATGCTGACAATACGGGTTTGTGCTTCCTCGACATCTCTAAGCCGGACAGGCCCCATAAACTCCATTTCTTCTTTGAATGTTTCGACCATCCGCTGTGACATGTTGCGGAAGACAATTTCTTTGACTTCTTCGCTTGCCACTTTGAGTGCGAGCAATAAGTCATCATTTTCAACATCTCTGATGACACGCTGAATCGCTCTGCTGTCAAGAGTGACAATATCTTCAAAGACAAACATACGTTTCTTAATTTCATCAGCAAGCTCTGGATCTTGAATTTCAAGTGTGTCTAAAATGGTTTTCTCAGTAGCACGGTCTACACCATTTAGCACTTCTACAACCGCTTCGACTCCGCCCGTTTGCGTATAGTCCTGCGTAAAGGTTGAAGAAAGCTTTTGTTCAAGAATACGCTCCACCTCATTGATGATCTCTGGAGATGTACGGTCCATTAAGGCAATACGTCTCGCAACCTCAGTTTGTACTTCCTCGCCTAACTCAGATAAAATTTGCCCAGCCTGCACTGGATCCAGGTAGGAAAGGATAAGTGCTATCGTTTGTGGATGCTCATGCTGGATAAAGTTTAAAATTTGTTCTGGGTCAGCCTTTCGAGCAAAATCAAATGGTTTCACTTGAAGAGAGGATGTTAGCCTGTTTAAGATGCTGTCCGCTTTATCCTCACCAAGCGCTTTTTCAAGCACTTGTCTTGCGTACATAAGACCGCCCTGCGATATGTAGTCCTGCGCGATGGCAATGCTGTGAAACTCTTCGATGACTTCATCTTTTTTAGCAGTATCTACACTTCGTACATTGGAAATTTCTAATGTTAATTTTTCTATTTCGTCTTCAGACAGATGTTTGTATACAGATGCTGACACGTCTAGCCCTAAGGAAATCATTAGGATTGCTGCTTTTTGTCTGCCTGTTAGTCGATTTGGATCTTTTCTCGACATGTGTATTCCTCCTAATCCTCGGACAGCCAGCTGCGTAGCAATTTAGCAAAGTCTTCTGGTTTTTCTTTTGCCATTTTTTCAAGCTGATTTTTTCTCACCATTTCTTCTGTTTCTGGTTCAGTGTCGATATCAGGAACATCGATTGGTGTACGTTCATCAAACTCAAACTCTTCTTCCTCATCTCTTCTACGCTTGCGTACAAGAAGAATGATAAGAGCGATAATTGCAAGTAGAAGCACACCGCCTACAATATAAACCCAAATTGGAATATTGTTTGAAGGGTTATCTGCCGCAGTTTGCTGTTTACCGTCTAATTTTGATACAGATAAAACGATTTTGTTATCTAAGTCGGCTTGAGTGAGCGCTTGACCATTTGTGTATTCTTTATCAATCGATGTGCTAATGATCGTTGAAAGAATCTTTTTGATATCATCTTGTCTTTCAGCCGTTAAAGAGTTTACATCGTTTGCAGTTGGTGGTTCGACCAATGCTTGAATGCCAACATCTCTAATTTTATAAGGGCTTTCTTTGATATCTTTATGAATGCGGTTGACTTCATAATTGATGCGATCTTCGCTCTTTTCGTAATCTCCGCTTCCATTCGCTCCATCGGCACCTTGATAATTTGTGACATCATCGTCACCTGTTCCAGCGGTGCCTCCAGCTGCTGCGCCGTTACCTGAATAAGTTTCAGCAATCTTTTCAGCGCTGACAGCAATCCCCTGCATGTTTTCTTTATCAACAGGTTCTACTAGGTCTTCTTTTCTTTTTTCTTCAGTAAAATCAATGTCTGTTGTGACCGATACAGCCACTTTATCTTGACCCATCATTGTTCCGAGCAGCTGCTGAATTTTTCTTTGAAGATTCTTTTCGATTTCCTCTTTTTTCTGCTGCTGTGCATCCATTCCACTTGCATAGGAATCGGAGCTGGTGTTTAAGTCGTAGTAGTTGGAATCTTGGTCCATAATGACAATGTTTTCTGTTTTTAAATTCGGCACACTTTTTGAAATAAGATGATAAAGGCCTTTTACTTGCTGCGGTGTGAGCGTGTAGCCCGGCTCAACTTGCAGCACTATGGATGCTGATGCATTACTTTGCTCTTCTCCAACAAAAACGGAATCTTTTGGCAGGTTAATCATCACTTTTGAATCTTTAATCCCATCAATTGTGTTGATCAGATTGGATAGTTCTGTCTGAGTTGCGTCTACTTTCAGAACATCAAATTCATTATCTGTTAAACCGAAGCCTGAATTGTTTGCAAAGAAGGAATAATCAATGTTGCCTGTCTTAGGGAGCCCTTCGGATGCGAGTGTTACTTTTAAAGAATCTGCTTGCTTTTCTGGAACGAGAATCGTTGTTCCATTGTTTGCAAGTTCCGATTTAACGTTTTTGCCATCTAGTTCCTGTTTGATTTGTCCAGCTTCTGCCTCAGACAAGTCTCTAAAGAGCGGAACCATTTTTTCAGAAGAAGCAAAGATGCTAACAACCGTAATAATGATTGCTAGGGCAGCAACGCCGCCAATCATGAGTATTTTTTGTAATTTTGATCGATTTCGCCAAAACTCAACTGTTTTTGTTCTTAATTGCATTAAAGTACGATTCATCTTAACCCCCGGTCATTCCATTCAGTCTTTTTTTGTCCACCAGCACCTCCTACATCTGCATTCTCATAATCTCTTGGTACGCTTCGACTGCTTTATTTCGAAACTCTGTTGCAGCTGTGAGTGTGACACTCGCTTTTTGTGAAGCAATCATGACTTCATCGAGATTGACATCTTTTCCTTGTGCAAGCGCATTTGTATACTGGTCTGATTTCAGCTGTGATTGATTTAATGCCTCAATGGAATTCTTCAGCACATCAGAGAAATTCGTTTGACTTTTAGGTGCAGCCGCCTGAATGGGCGTTGCATTCGTCAATTCACTTGCTTGCTGAGCAGTTTGAAGCTGGAAAGGAGATATTGCATTAACCAATTGTTTTCACCTTACTTTCCTATTTCTAAAGCTTTCATCAGCATGCTTTTATTCGCATTTAGAGCAGTCACGTTTGCTTCATATGATCTTGAGCTGCTGATGAGGTCGACCATTTCTTTTAATGGATCGACATTTGGTGTTTGAACATATCCATTTTCATTGGCATCGGGATTTGTAGGATCATATTGAAGGTTGAATGGAGTTTCGTCTTCAGTAATCTTTGTTACTTTGACGCCGTTTCCTAATTTGCCGCTCGAATTCATACTTGAGTTCAATATAGATGAAAACGATTCACCTGACGGCTGTAATGTGACAAGCTTACGTCTATAAGGCTCCCAGTTGCCATCAACCTGTTTAGCTCTTGTCGTATCCATATTTGCAAGGTTTGAGGATACAACGTCCATTCTGAGCCTCTGTGCCGTTAATGCTGAGGCCGAAGCGTTCACTCCTGAAAAGATCGACATCACTTACCTCCTGTCAAAACTGTTTTAAGAGAATTGAATTTCCCGCTCATTCTTTCCACCAGCGCATTATACTGAATTTGGTTTTTAGCGAGTTCACTCATCTCTTGATCAATATCGACATTATTTCCGTTTTCTTGATAAGAAGTACGGTTGCTCGAAACAACTGAATAATTAGACCCTGTTTTTGAAAAATCAATGTGACCTTGGTATGTTTTTTTAGCATCTAATTTGATTGACGCATCATTTAGCATGTCATGGAATGCGACGTTTTTCGACTTGTAGTTCGGTGTATCTATATTCGCGATATTATTGCTTATGACTTTTTGCTTAACATTCGCTCTGCCCAAGGCATTCTCAAGGTTGCTTATCGTTCCAGAAAATATATCCAAAACCATATACCTCCAATCATATGTATTTCATTCCATTTAATCATGTCGAGATTTGTAAAACCATATGTTCATTGTAAGAAATAATAGGATTAAAGTCTATGATGTATATGTAAAAAAAACTCGTAATATATATCTATTTTACGAATAGGTATAAAGGCCTAGATTCAAAGCACTACAGATTTGTAAGGGGTTTCTTGGAAAAAAGAGTGACATTTTTCGGACAAATCCTCATTTTTTCACATAAAAAAACCCTTTTCAGCATTTATTTCGGCCAAAAAGGGTTTTTGATTAATGAGATTTTAAATTTTCGAGTTCAATTAAAAATTTGTTGTTTAACACTTTGATGTACGTTCCCTTCATTCCAAGAGAACGAGATTCGATTACGCCTGCACTTTCTAACTTACGTAAGGCGTTTACGATCACTGAACGCGTAATCCCTACACGATCTGCAATTTTACTTGCGACAAGAAGACCTTCGTTTCCATCCAGCTCTTCAAAAATGTGCTCAATCGCTTCAAGCTCACTATATGAAAGAGAGCTAATCGCCATTTGGACAACCGCTTTGCTTCTTGCTTCTTCTTCGATTTCCTCTGCTTTCTCGCGAAGAATCTCCATTCCAACAACTGTTGCCCCGTATTCAGCAAGAATTAAATCATCATCTGTGAATGTATCTTGTAAGCGGGACAGGATTAACGTACCTAAACGATCTCCTCCGCCGATAATTGGGACAATTGTTGTTAAGCCTGATTGGAATAAGTCACGGTTCTCAATAGGGAAAGCTGTATATTCACTGTTAATATCAAGGTTTGAAGACGTTTCAGGGACATTGAATAGACTCTTTGTATATTCCTCAGGGAACTGACGATCTTCAAGCATTTTTTTCATACGTGCATTTTCGATCTGCTGATTAATGGAGTAGCCAAGAAGCTTTCCTCTTCTGCTTAATACGAAAATGTTTGAATCAATGACATCTCTCAGTGTTTCTGCCATTTCTTTAAAATTAACTGGTTTCCCCGCTGCATCTTGCAGCATTGAGTTAATAATCCTTGTTTTTTGTAGTAACGCCATAATAATGATCCTCCTAGATTACTTTATTCATTTGTTAAAGTATAAATTGACTTAAATCTTTGTTATTTGCAATCTTTCCCAGCTTCTCTTCGACATACTGAGGGGTAATGGTCACTGTCTCCATCGTAATATCAGGCGCCTCAAATGAAAGCTCTTCAAGCAGCTTCTCAAGTATGGTATGAAGCCTTCTTGCACCGATGTTATCTGTCTCCTGATTGACATGATAAGCCACTTCGGCAATCTTATGAATAGCATCGTCAGAAAATTCAAGAGATATACCTTCTGTTTCAAGTAAAGCTTTATATTGCTTTAATAATGCATTATCTGGTTCCGTTAAGATTTTCACAAAGTCTTCTATACTTAATTTATCTAATTCTACACGGATTGGGAAACGTCCCTGAAGCTCCGGAATCAAATCTGATGGCTTTGCCATATGAAATGCACCTGCTGCAACAAACAGCACATGATCAGTTTTAACGGCACCATATTTCGTCATCACAGTTGAACCTTCTACAATCGGTAAAATATCACGCTGAACCCCTTCACGAGAAACATCTGCAGATGATGCACCACCGCTTTTGGCAATTTTGTCGATTTCATCGATAAAAATAATTCCTTGCTGCTCTGCTTTGTAGACCGCTTCCTGACTGACTTCATCCATATCAATCAGTTTTGAAGCTTCCTCAGCCGTTAACGCCTTTCTTGCTTCTCTGACAGTCAGCTTTCTGCGTTTTTTCTTTTTAGGCATGAGATTGCCGAGCGCATCCTGCATGTTCATACCCATTTGCTCCATACCCGAGCCTTGAAGCATATCAAACATGGAAGGCTGCTGTTCTTCTACTTCAATCGTGACGTAATGATCTTCAAGTTCTCCCATAGCCAGCTGATGAGCGATTCGCTTTCTTGTCGATTCGAGTTCCACTTCTTCATTTGAATGATCTCGATCACGGTCATCTTCATCAGAACCGCCAAACAGCATCTCAAAAGGATTTTTCACAGACTGGCTCTTTTTCTTACCAGGAACAAGTAAATGAACAAGACGTTTATTTGCTTGTTTTTCTGCTTCTTCTTGAACATCTTTCATCTTTTCTTCTTTGACAAGTCTAATCGCTGTTTCAACTAAATCTCTCACCATGGACTCTACGTCACGGCCGACATAACCCACTTCAGTAAACTTCGTCGCTTCCACTTTAATAAAAGGCGCACCAGAAATTCGAGCAATTCTGCGGGCAATTTCTGTTTTCCCCACACCTGTTGGGCCGATCATTAAAATGTTTTTAGGAACGACTTCATCCTTTAGCTTATCATGTAAAAGACTTCTTCTGTAACGGTTTCTTAAAGCCACCGCCACTGCTTTTTTCGCATCAAGCTGACCAATGATGTATTGATCAAGCTTTTCAACTATCTCTCTTGGGGTAAACGGCTTTTTCTCCATACGTCTCATGTCCTTTCTATTCAAGCTCTTCTAAAGTGATTTGATCGTTCGTGTAGACACAGATTTCTCCGGCCGTTTCAAGAGCGGCCTTTGCAATTTCTCTCGCTGTGAGATGATCACCTGCATGGGTTTTGAGAGCTCTCCCGGCGCTAAGCGCATAGTTGCCGCCTGAGCCAATGGCCAAAATCCCATCATCTGGTTCAATGACCTCTCCAGTTCCAGAGACGAGCAAAATACTTTCTTTATTCATGACGATGAGCATAGCCTCAAGCTGCCTTAGCATCTTGTCACTTCGCCATTCCTTCGCTAGTTCTACGGCTGCCCGCTTTAAGTTACCACCATATTCTTCAAGCTTTGTTTCAAACTTTTCAAAGAGTGTAAAAGCATCTGCTACTGAACCTGCAAAACCTGCAAGCACCTTGCCTCCGAAAAGACGGCGCACTTTTTTTGCTGTGTGTTTCATCACGACAGCCTGCCCGAAAGTAACTTGACCGTCGCCAGCCATTGCACTTTTTCCTTTATGTTGAACGGCAAAGATGGTTGTTGCATGAAATGATGACATGAAAAAACCTCCTTTTAGGATCGTTTAAAAGCCCTTGGGTGATGAGACATGTACGTGTTTCTTAAAGAATCTTTTGATACATGCGTGTACACCTGTGTAGATGATAAATTTGAATGACCGAGAAGTTCTTGAACACTTCTCAAATCTGCTCCCTCGTTTAAGAGATGCGTGGCAAAGGTGTGCCTCAACATGTGAGGATGGATATGTAATGTACCTGACGCCTTTTTCATTAATTCAGTGAGAATGAATCGAACACCTCTGTCTGTAAGAGGCGTCCCGCGCTGATTCAAAAACACATGAGTATCAGCGCGGTCTTTCCCCTTAGCTTTCAGCTTCTGCCTTCCATCCTCTAAATAAGTAATGAGCGCTTCATGAGCATATGACCCGAAAGGAACATACCGCTGCTTGCTGCCTTTCCCATGAACAAGCACTGTATCCATCGATAAATCAAGATCAGATTCTTTTAATGAACATAACTCACTGACCCTCATACCTGTTGCATAAAGAAGTTCTAAAATGGCTTGATTTCTTTGCCCAAGTGGTGTGCTGACATCAGAAACTGTAAAAAGCTCTTTTAGTTCCTCTTCATACAAAAATGAAGGAATCCGCTTATCCTGCTTTGGTAAGCTAACGAGTAAAAAAGGATTTTCTTTCACAAGCTGTTCTCTTAATAAAAATTTATAAAAGCTGCGAAGCGCAGAGACTTTCTTACTAATCGTTCTTCTTGTCAGGCCTTTTTCATAAGCTTCTGTTAAATAAATTCTCGTATCTTGATAGGATACCTCTTCAAAACCGTCTATTCCTTGAATGTTCATAAATCTGACAAACTCTTCAATGGCTTCTGTATATCCTGAGATCGTTAAAGCTGAATAGTTTTTTTCAATTTGCAGATATTCAATGAATAAGTGGACAAGACGCTGTTTATTCGTCATTTTTACACCTCTTTAAGGCTTTTAAATGGTATCACATATCTTGCTTTCCGTGCAATGTTTTACTACAGAGATTTCGAAATAGTTTGAATAGTTTCGATTGCACGCTTAGCGTACTCTGCATAACGTTCTTGTTTGTTTTTAATTCGAACTCCTAGATCTTTCAGCAAACCAAAATTCGCATTCATCGGCTGGAAGCTTTTCTTGTTTGTCGATGTGATGTAGTGAGCCATACTGCCAATCGCCGTTTCCTCCGGAAGTGTCACAAGCTCTTCTCCTTTGACAAAACGAGCGGCGTTAATACCTGCCACTAGTCCCGACGCTGCGGACTCGACATACCCTTCAACGCCTGTCATTTGTCCGGCAAAGAATAGATCATCTCTATTTTTAAACTGATAAGTCGGTCTTAAAAGGCTTGGCGAGTTAATAAAT
Organism: Bacillus sp. FSL P2-0069; assembly: GCF_038593315.1. Taxonomy (NCBI): domain Bacteria; kingdom Bacillati; phylum Bacillota; class Bacilli; order Caryophanales; family Bacillaceae; genus Bacillus; species Bacillus sp. FSL P2-0069. The sequence goes on along the minus strand of NZ_CP151984.1, from coordinate 1,521,983 downwards.
GTATTACGGTGCATCACGCCGTAACGGACAATCTCTGCTTCTTCAAGACCTGGAATCAAACGGAATACTTCCTTTTGATCGCCCCACTTCAGATGCGTCTGGAAGCCAACGATGTTATATAAAGTACCTGCTGCATCATCCTGTCTTAATTGAACAACAGCGTAAGGTCTTTTGCCTGTTTTCGGATCTTCAAGTCCTACTGGCTTCATCGGACCAAACAGCATCGTTTTCTTTCCTCTTTTCGCCATGACTTCAATTGGCATACAGCCTTCAAAGAAGATTTCTTTTTCAAATTCCTTTAATGGTACAGTTTCAGCAGAAATGAGCGCCTCATAAAAACGATCGAATTCTTCTTCTGTCATTGGACAGTTTAAATAAGCAGCTTCTCCTTTGTCATAGCGAGATTTCAAGTACACCTTATCCATATCAATGCTGTCTTTCTCTAGAATAGGTGCTGCTGCATCGTAGAAATAGAGATATTCTTCTCCTGTTAACGATTTTAATTCTTTGGAAAGTGCTTCAGATGTCAGCGGGCCAGTCGCGATAATTGTCGGACCTTCTGGAATGCTCTGCACCTCTTCTTGAAAGACAGTAACATTCGGATGATTTTTCACGCGGTCTGTCACGTTTGCTGCAAATTCATGACGGTCTACTGCAAGCGCGCCGCCAGCAGGAACTGAGCTTTCATCTGCTGCTGCGATGATGGCTGAATCTAAATGACGCATTTCTTCCTTTAATACACCTACTGCATTTGTCAAAGCATTCGCACGCAGTGAGTTGCTGCATACAAGCTCCGCAAATTTATCTGTGTGGTGAGCCGGCGTTTGTTTCACAGGTCTCATTTCATATAAATTGACTTTAATGCCTCGTTTAGCGATTTGCCATGCTGCTTCACTTCCAGCTAAACCGGCTCCGATCACATTTACAAATTGACTCATTGTACAACTCTCCTATTTCGTAAGGTCTGTTTGATGACATAAAAAAGCAGGTGAACAAGGCTGCTCACCGCTATTTTTGTTGTTCCTCTTTATAATCACAGTTCACACATTGAACTTGAACGCCTTTTTTCAGCTTTTTCTCTACAAGCATATTTTCGCATTTTGGACACTTTCTTTCAATTGGTTTGTCCCAAGAGACGAATTCACACTCTGGAAAACGATCACAGCCGTAAAAAATGCGGCGTTTCTTCGATTTTCGTTCAACAATGTTTCCTTCATGACAAGACGGGCATTTGACACCGATATCTTTGACAATTGGTTTTGTGTTACGGCAGTCAGGAAAGTTAGAGCAAGCCATGAACTTACCGTATCGACCCATTTTGTACACCATCGGATGTCCGCACTCTTCACAATCAACTCCGGCGTATTCCGGCTCAATCTCAACTTCTTGCATCTCTGCTTCAGCTTTTTCTACCCGTTTTGCAAAGTCTTGATAGAAGCTGTCGATAATACGAACCCATTCGATCGTACCTTCTTCAACGCTATCAAGTTCCTTTTCCATTTTCGCTGTAAATTCAACGTTAATGATTTCAGGGAAGAATTCAATGATTAAGTTGAGTACAATCTCTCCAAGCTCTGTCGGAGTAAATCGTTTATTATCAAGTGCGACATAGCCGCGCTTTTGAATCGTATCTAATGTTGGTGCATACGTAGATGGACGGCCTATACCGAGCTCTTCAAGTGTTTTGACCAATCTTGCCTCAGTGTAACGCGGAGGCGGCTGTGTGAAGTGCTGTTCAGGTTCGATATCTTTTGAAAGAACTGTATCTCCTTCTTTGAGATCAGGAAGCATTTTGTCCTTTTCCTCTAGCTGGTCGTCCTTTCCTTCCACATAAACCTTCATAAACCCAGGAAATTTCACTTTACTGCCATTCGCACGGAAAGTAAGACCGTTATGATCAAGATCCACACTCATTGTATCAAGAACAGCCGGCGCCATTTGGCTTGCCACGAATCGTTCCCAAATCAATTTATACAGACGAAGCTGATCGCGGCTTAGCACATGCTTGACATCTGCCGGTTTTCTTAACGTAGAAGTCGGGCGGATGGCTTCGTGAGCATCTTGTGCATTTTCATTCTTTTTGGCCGGTCGTTTTGTTGTGTTTAAGAAATTCTTGCCGTACGTCTGATCAATGAAAGCAGATACTTCTTCAATCGCCGTATTGGAAATACGTGTTGAGTCCGTTCTCATATATGTAATGAGACCGACTGTACCTTCTTTACCAAGATCAATTCCTTCATATAATTGCTGTGCAATCATCATTGTTTTTTTCGCACGGAAGTTTAATTTTCTTGCAGCTTCCTGCTGTAAAGTAGAAGTCGTAAACGGAACGGCTGGATTACGTTTCCGCTCTTTTTTCGTTACTTTCTCTACAGAGAATTTGCTTCCTTTTAATTTCGAAAGGATTTCTTTTACATCTTCTTTTGTTTTCAATGGATGTTTTTTACCATTGAGGCCAAAGAAACTCGCTTCGAAGCTTTCTTTTCCTTTAAGGAATGTACCGTCAATAGTCCAGTATTCTTCTGGTTTAAATTCATTAATTTCATTCTCGCGATCAATAATCAGGCGGAGTGCAACTGATTGAACACGTCCGGCACTTAAGCCCTTTTTCACTTTCTTCCATAAAATCGGACTGATTTTATACCCAACGAGACGATCTAAAATCCGTCTTGCCTGCTGCGCATCAACTAAGTCCATATTGATCATACGTGGATGCTTAAAGGAATCCTTAATCGCATCTTTTGTAATCTCGTTAAAAACAACGCGGCATTCAGAAGAGAGGTCAAGGTCAAGGCTGTGTGCTAAATGCCAAGCAATCGCTTCTCCCTCTCTATCGGGGTCAGCTGCGAGATAGACTTTTTTTGCTTTTTTCGCCGCTGTTTTTAATTCTTTTAAAACCGGGCCTTTCCCGCGAATCGTAATATATCTCGGTTCGAAGTCATGCTCAGTATCAACACCGAGCTGACTTTTCGGTAAATCCCTTACGTGCCCCATTGAAGCTTTTACTTTATACTTTTTTCCTAAATAACGCTCAATCGTTTTCGCCTTTGCTGGCGACTCAACGATGACTAAATAATCAGCCATACTCAAAATCCCCCTTAAGAGGTGTTCTCTCTTTATACATTTCACAATTCATATTTATGTTAATTGCACCTATCTAACAGGCAATCATTAAAAATTCTTTATGATGAACATCATTATAAACACGAAAAACAAAGTGTAAACTTAAATCCTCACTATTATTAAATATTCCGATGTCTTTTGTCAAACGATATTTTTATGTTGGTTCAGTATATTGAACGCTGCGGAAGGAGAATTCCTCTAAAATATCTTTTGTTGAATGAACAAGCTTTGCTCCCTGCTGAATGAGTCTTGCCGGACCTGTGGAATTAGGATCAAAGATGGATCCAGCAACTGCAAATACCTCTTTTCCTTGCTCAAGTGCTTGATAGGCTGTAATAAGAGAACCGCTCTTTTCTTTGCACTGTATCACGATGGTTCCTTTCGTCAGTGCACTAATTAAACGATTTCTCATTGGAAAATGCCACTTTTCTGGTTTGACATAAGGAGGATGCTCTGACAAAAGCAAATGATGCTCGCCCATGTATTGAGCCATTTGCTCATGCTCTTTTGGGTATAAATGCTGAAAACCGCCTGCTATAATGCCGATCGTTTTTCCTTTTTTTCTGATGCACTCTTTATGTGCCAGTCCATCGATTCCTTTAGCTAAACCACTGACAATCATCCAATCTTCCTTTACAAGCTCACCAACAATTTTCTTCACACATGCTTCTCCATAAGACGATGGAACTCGCGTGCCGACTACACCTAAACTTTTTTCTTCATTTAAATATGATACGTTTCCTTTTAGGAATAACACAGGGGGAGGATCATAAATATTTTTTAGTGTGCTGGGATATAAGGGTGATGTGATGGGAATCATGTGAATGTTTTGCTTTAAATAGGCTTGAACGATGTGTTGAAAAATGGGGAATTCATTTTCTTCAGCTTGTTTTAAGCGGGTAAAGTCGATCGTTTGTAACGCTCGATCCTGTTTAAAATGATGTGTTTCTTCATTTATATATAGCTCAGGATCGACTTTCCACCATTTTGTTAATAATGAGGGTGAGATGAGGCCTTTTAAGCGGTGAAAAATCATTCTTTCGGACACGTTGTACATACCATTCCTCCAGTTTAAGATAGAAAGAAGAAGACTTGCCAAAGAACAAGTCTTCTTGTGTCATTAATGCGTTTTACAAGCTTCGAAGAGATTCTTCTCTTTTAATACTTTAATCAACGTTTCTCCCATGACAGATGGTGTTTCTGCCACTTCAATTCCACATTCACGCATTGTTTTTACCTTTTCATCAGCTGTTCCTTTACCACCAGAAATAATGGCACCAGCATGTCCCATACGTTTTCCTGGAGGCGCCGTTTTACCGCCAATAAAGCCAACGACTGGCTTAGTCATATTTGCTTTTACCCATTCAGCTGCTTCTTCTTCAGCCGTACCGCCGATTTCACCGATCATAATCACAGCATGCGTTTCAGGATCTTCATTGAATGCTTTTAAAACATCAATAAAGTTTGTCCCATTTACCGGGTCTCCCCCGATTCCTACAGCTGTCGATTGTCCAACACCAGCTTCTGAAAGCTGATGTACCGCTTCATATGTAAGCGTTCCAGAACGAGAAACAACACCCACATGACCTTTTTTATGAATGTAGCCAGGCATGATACCAATTTTACATTCTTCAGGTGTGATGACACCTGGGCAGTTTGGCCCAACTAGTCTTGTCTTTTTCCCTTCCATATACCGTTTCACTTTGACCATGTCAAGCACTGGAATATGTTCAGTGATACAAATGACGAGATCGACTTCTGCGTCAACAGCCTCTAAAATGGCATCTGCCGCAAATGGTGCTGGTACATAGATAACAGAAGCGTTCGCTCCAGTAGTCTGCACTGCTTCAGATACAGTATTAAATACAGGAACTCCTTCTACTTCAGTTCCACCTTTTCCAGGTGTGACACCGCCAACGATATTTGTTCCGTACTCAATCATTTGTTTTGTATGGAACAATGCGGTTGAACCGGTAATCCCCTGAACAATTACTCTCGTATTTTTATTAATAAATACACTCATTTAGGTTCCCTGCCTTTCTGCTCTACTTGACTAAAGATACAATCTTTTCTGCCCCGTCAGCCATAGACTCAGCAGAAGTGATATTTAAGCCTGAATCACTCAGGATTTTCTTCCCTAATTCAACGTTTGTTCCTTCAAGACGTACAACAAGTGGTAATGTTAAGCCGACCTGTTTCGTCGCTTCAACAACACCTTCTGCAATCACATCACATTTCATGATGCCGCCAAAAATGTTCACGAAAATCCCTTTGACATTTTGATCAGATAAGATGATTTTAAATGCTTCCGTTACTTTTTCAGCTGTTGCACCGCCGCCAACATCTAGGAAGTTTGCAGGGTCCCCGCCGTAATGCTTGATGATATCCATTGTAGACATCGCAAGTCCTGCTCCATTGACCATACAGCCAATATTTCCATCTAAAGAAATGTAGCTTAAGTCATATTTAGATGCTTCAATTTCTTTTGGATCCTCTTCATCAAGGTCACGGTATTCTAATATATCTTTTTGTCTATATAAGGCATTGCTATCAAAGTTTAATTTTGCATCAAGTGCCATGACTTTTCCATCGCCTGTTACAACAAGTGGATTAATCTCAGCAATTGAACAATCTTTTTCAATAAACGCATTGTAAAGGCTTGTCATAAACTTAACAGCTTGGCCAACTAATTTTGTTGGAATATTAATTTTAAATGCTACTTCTCTCGCCTGATAGCCTTGCAGGCCAATCGCTGGGTCGATGACCACTTTGACGATTTTTTCTGGCGTTTTTTCTGCTACTTCTTCAATTTCAGTACCGCCTTCTTCAGATGCCATCAATACAATTCTTGATGTCGCTCTGTCCAAAACTAGTCCAACATAGTATTCCTTTTGAATATCGCAGCCTTCTTCAATAAGTAAGCGTTTTATTTCGCGCCCTTCAGGCCCTGTTTGATGTGTGACAAGTGTCTTGCCGAGCAATTCCTCTGCAAACCCTTTCACTTCATCTTTCGTTTTTGCAATTTTTACCCCGCCTGCTTTACCACGGCCGCCTGCATGAATCTGTGCTTTTACGACATATACAGAGCTCCCTAGCTCTTCTGATGCTTTCACTGCTTCATCAGGTGTAAATGCTACTTTACCATTTGGAACTGAAACCCCATATTTTCTTAGGATTTCTTTTCCTTGGTACTCATGGATATTCATTTCCCATCCTCCCAACATATGTAGAAACAAAAATTATAAAATAGACTGCGCTTTCATTTTAAAGAATAAAAAAGAGAATGTCTAGGGTTCTATGTAAAATCGTAAAATCCTTCTAAACATTCAAACTTTTATTTTATTAAAAATATAAATTTTTCAGCCAAATCACTTTTTTTACCTTATTTTTTCATTTTTTGATCTAATCTGTAGATAAACGAAAAAATTTCTGCTACAGTATCGTATAACGCTTCGGGGATCTCCTCATCTAATGTTAAATGTCGCATGAGTTCGACTAAATTACGGTCTTCCTGGATTGGGACTCCCGACTTTTTTGCTTCTTCAATAATATGATCTGCCACATAGCCGCTGCCTGTTGCAACGACTTTTGGCGCTTTTTGTTTTTCTTCATCGTAATGCAGAGCGACCGCTCTTCTAAGCGGTTTTGAATCCTTCATACTCGTAAGTCCAGCCCTTTCTCGCTGATTTTATGAAAGTGTTCATCTAGAAATTGAGACGGATCTACTGGCTCTTGTCTCTTTTTTGCTGTAATTCCCGTTAAACTGTATCCTAGAGCATTTAAATTCTCCCGAACAGCCGGAATCATCGGATTAATGGTTCCTTGCAGTTCATGGGCTGTCTCGACAGTAATAGACATGACCTTTTGCTGAATCGTACAGTCTATTAAGGTTTCTTCAAGGTTTTCCATGTTTAGATAAAACATCAGGCGGCACTGAGAAATATCAATAGAGCCATCTTTTTTCTTATGTCCCTTTAGTATAAAGGTTAAATCTTGAACACTATGTTTTGAGAAAAGAGGATAGGAAACCATCATTTGACTGACGGTTTGGTTCTCCTGCTGCACAAATAACTGCCCATTCAATCTATGAAATAATTGATCCACTTCTTTTTTAACGTGCTCTGGTAAATCCGCCTGCTTCACATCATTCAGCACAAGCTTTAATTGGTGCAGCTCCTGACTTTTGACATCCTGGCTGCCTTTTTCGAGCAGTTTCAGCATACCGATTTCATCACGTACACCAATTGCCTTTTTCATCGTCATAAGTAAATCGAGCACATCAGTTTTATTGCTTAATGTTGGTTCAGTCTGCTGCACCACCTGGGCCAAAGCTTTTGCCTCTCTTTTTGACAGGAAGGGAAACTCTTTTTGAAGCACAGCTCCTTTTGCGTCAGGCTGAGATCCTGCCTGCTGGAGCCCTTGCAGCAATGCTGTGAGCTGTTTTAAGTTGGGCTCTTTCTGCCCGTCTGCACCTTGTTTCATCAAGCTTGTCAGTATCCGCTCAATTTGCTGAAGCGGAATTTGCAGCGCTGTTGGACTTGTTGACTGCTGCTGCACGTTTGTCTGAAGAACTTGGGACGGCTGACGCTCTTGAACAATTGGGGCAAGACTATTTTCTTTTTGCTGAGACGGATTGAGCGGAGTCGTTATTGGTGAATTGCCGTCTTGCTTCGCCACGCCTTCTCTCGCTGCTAGAAGGACCGATAAGAGCTTTTCTGCATGGACGGCTGTCTCTGCATCTACAACTGACCGAACGGCTTGTATAAGGGTTTGTGTGGCATCTGTGTGCTTCGGAAGCTGTGTTAATTGATTTAATAGCGCTGTTATATCCTGGTGAAGGGCAGAGGATGATTTTACGGCTAAAATAGATTGAAGCACCCCTTGCTGGATCGGTAAATCTTTCTTTAAAGCAAAGAGAAGTGACTGGAGCCCTTTCTTCACATCAGCTCCTTGAAGCTGTTCGATCCACTTCACTGCCGTTTTTAACTCTCCTTCGTTGATGACCGGCTTTTCCTTTAAAAAAGCTGTAGCCGTCAGCATGTTTTCAATCCCATTTTTCAGTGAGAGACCTTCTAATAGTTTGGCTGCTGCATCCTTTAATGTCTTAGGATCTTGATCAAATTGCTGAACGGGTCTTAGTTTATTGAGGCTGCCTCCACCCTCTTGTTCAAATTGGAACCAATAAAACGCGTCTGCTTTAAGCTGAGCCGCCAGCTGTGCTTTTATTTTCGTTGAGCCTATTTGAACAAGGGCTGTATCATCTCCAAGCATTTTTAGTACCTTGCCGAGAATCAGCCGATGAACATTATCCTTCCCTTCGGTGTTTAATGGAACCGATTCGGCCGTATTCAGCCGGCTATTCAGTGCTGTATGTATGTCCTCAACTCTTGCCATCACAGGCAGCCTCCTTAGATTAAAATTTATGATATAACAGATTTCACCGGCGCAAACGATAAACGGTGGATTGGGGTAGCACCATGTGTTTGAATCGCAGCCAGGTGCTCTTTCGTTCCGTACCCTTTATGTTTTTCAAATTGATACTCAGGATATTTACGCCCGTACTCTTCCATCATCTGATCCCTTGTCACCTTCGCAATACATGCACCTGCTGCAATGGATGCACTTTTTGCATCTCCTTTGATGATATTCTCTTGGTGGGTAGAAAGCGGGAGTGTCATGGCATCTATGAGTAGATAATCAGGTGTATGAGTTAACTGCTCTACAGCTCTTACCATCGCCAGTCTTGATGCTTCATAAATATTGATTTCATCGATCGTAGCCGCATCAACAATGCCGATTCCGATATCAAGTGCTTCTTTTTGAATTAAATCATAATAAGCCAATCTTTTTTTCTCAGATAATTGCTTTGAGTCGTTTAAACCGAGCAGGACTGTCTCTTCCTTTAATATAACGGCTGCTGCCACAACTGGGCCGGCAAGCGGTCCTCTTCCTGCTTCATCTATTCCAGCAATACATGTGTATCCCTGCGCCTTTGCTTTGTTTTCAAATTGCAGCATGTCATGCCATGCTGCGTGAAGTGCTTGCTGCTTTTCTCTCTTTTTGTGCCAATTTTCTATTAGTTTTTGGACACTTTTTCTCGTATCATCTTTCACAAGCTCGCGAATGTATGACTCGTCGCCTGCATGCTTTTCTATTAGTTCTTTTATTTGTTTCACCGTGTACATAGGCTTTTTCGCAGCCTCCTTCTTTATATCGGCAGTTTTTCGCAAAAAATAAAGACCCGCATGAGCTGCGTGTCTTTTAGCTTTCAGGCTTCTCAAAAGTGAGGGGACCAAATTTTTCTGTTCGAATATCCCGAATAATGATTTCGGTGGTTTTGTCATAGTTAATGAATCCCCCGCTCATTAGACAGCCGCGCTTAGTGCCAATTGCATCAAACAGCTCAACCGTATCTTCAGGTATCTCCGCTAGGTCATAGCGTTTTTTTAATCGCTCTGGGTAATTCTCTTCTAGAAAACGAAGTGCATACACAGCGACATCCTGTAAGTTAATGATCGAATCTTTGATCGCTCCAGTCACCGCAAGCCTGAGTCCTACCTGCTCATCTTCAAACTTTGGCCAGAGGATTCCAGGGGTATCGAGCAGTTCTAGTTCTTTCCCTACCTTCACCCATTGCTGTGATGTCGTAATCCCAGGCCGGTCTCCTGTTTTGGCAATGTTCTTTTTTGCTAAACGATTGATTAAGGTCGATTTGCCGACGTTGGGAATCCCGATAATCAGTGCTCGAATGGCACGTGGTTTGACGCCTTTTGCTTTCATGCGGTCGAATTTTTCTTTTAAAATTTCTTTTGAAGTCGTGATGATCTGATTTAACCCTTGTCCATCGACAGAGTTAATGGCAAGTGACCGAACGCCTTGCTGCTCAAAATGCGCCTGCCACTCCTTTGTCATACGAGGATCTGCTTTATCTGCTTTGTTTAAGAGCATGATTTTGGGTTTGTTTTGAAGGATTTCTTCGATCATTGGGTTTCTAGAGGACATCGGAATTCTTGCATCGGTTAATTCAAATACGATGTCGATGAGCTTTAATTTTTCTGTGACTTCACGTCTTGCTTTTGCCATATGGCCTGGAAACCATTGAATCGTCATATGTGCACCTTCTTTCTTCTACCATTATCTTTATACATTGTACAAAAAAAGAGCCTGTTACAGGTAACAAGCTCTTTCCTTTGATATCATTATCGTCTGATTTCTTTGATACGAGCCGCTTTACCGCGAAGTTCACGTAGGTAGTAAAGTTTCGCACGACGTACCTTACCGTGACGTACAACTTCGATCTTAGCGATTTTTGGTGTGTGTACAGGGAATGTACGCTCAACGCCTACACCGTAAGAGATCTTACGAACTGTGAAAGTTTCGCTGATTCCACCACCACGACGCTTAATTACAACACCTTCAAAGATCTGGATACGCTCACGAGTACCCTCGACAACTTTAACGTGTACACGTAAAGTGTCACCAGGACGGAACGCAGGAAGATCAGTGCGTAATTGTTCTTTTGTGATTTCTTCAATCAAATGTTGCATCGTTTTCAACTCCTTCCAACAGATGCTCATGTCCTCTTTCTTCATTGCAGCGGAACATCGTTTTCAAACTTGGATCAGCAAGCCGTCCAAGTCACAAGTAGTATCATACCATACCTCTATGCCGTGTGCAATACAATCTAGTCATTATGAAGCTGCCAAAGCCATCTTTTTTCTTCATCCGTTAATGTTTTGCAAGAATCGATCAAATCTGGTCTTCTTGTATAGGTTCGCTTCAAGGATTCTTTGCGCCGCCACTCTTCAATTTTGGCATGATTTCCAGAGAGAAGCACGTCCGGCACTTTTAGTCCTTTATAATCAGCTGGCCTTGTATAGTGCGGGTGCTCAAGCAGACCTGTACTGAATGAATCTTCGATGTGAGACGCTTCTTTTCCAAGCACATGAGGCAAAAGCCTGACCACACTGTCTGCAATCATCATCGCTGGCAGCTCTCCGCCTGTGAGGACGAAATCTCCGATTGAGATCTCATCTGTGACAAGATGCTCCCTGATGCGCTCATCGTAGCCTTCATAGTGGCCGCAAATGAACATAAGATGCTCTTCTTTTGCAAGTTCTTCTGCTTTCTTTTGTGTATATCTTTCCCCTTGAGGACAGACAAGAATGATTCGGGGTTTCGTGCTTGCTTTTTTCGTTAAATCTTCTACCGCATCAAATACGGGCTGCGCTTTCAGTACCATACCAGCACCGCCGCCATACGGATAGTCATCCACTGTTTTATGCTTATGATCCGAATACTCTCTAAAATTGACGACTTGAAATGAGACAGCTTCTTTCTCCTGTGCTTTTTTTAAGATCGATGAGTGAAGCACACCTTCGAACATTTCAGGAAAAAGGGTTAAGAAATCGATTTTCATTCGTCAATAAGTCCTTCCATCACTTCAATGTGTACGGTTTTGGATGAGATATCGATCTTTTTGACGACAGATGGTATATATGGAATGAGGGCATCTTTTTTGCCTTTTCTTCCAACCACCCACACATCATTTGCCCCTGGCGTAAGGATTTCTTTGATTTGGCCGATCAGCTTGTCCTCTTCATCGTATACTTCACAGCCAATGATTTGGTGGAAATAAAATTCTCCTTCGTCTAATGACCCAAGATGTTCTTTTTCTACCTTTAAGATTGATTCTTTCAAATGCTCTGCTTCATTTAATGAGTTGATTTCTTCAAATGTGAGCAAATCAAACTGTTTGTGCTGGCGATGTGATGCGACAGTCACTTTCAGCGGCTCGCTTTGACCTTGCTTAAAAATATAGAGGACGCTTCCCTTTTTGTAGCGCTCTTCTGGGAAATCTGTCTTTGACACGACACGTACTTCTCCGCGCACTCCGTGTGTATTGACGATCTTTCCAACATTCAACCATTCTAGCTCCATGTTTTCAATCACCCCTGACGTATTTCCACAATGGTGCCGTCTTTCACGACGATGACATTATCTTGCATCTTGTCATCCCATTTATCACCTATTTTTACTTCAACCAGTGCATCCACTTCTGTTTCTTTCATTTCACTTCCAAGCGGCAAAATATGCAGCTGCTCTACTTGAAAATCAATTTGCCGGATCTTCTCTTGCCTTTTATCGATCGCTTTTTGAAATTGAGGGATGGCTTCTTGCTGATGTGGTTCTTTTTCATGTTTTTTTAATTGAAAATATAGTTGATTGCATTCACGTTCTAGTCTTTCTTTTTTCTCCAAAAAAGTCGTTAACAGTTTGTCCTTACTGCTTTCAGTTAATACTTGCATCACGGTGACATGTTGAATGATCTGCATCTTCCTTTTTGTCCCCCTATCCGAAGGCATTTGTCCTCTACAGTATAACGAAAAATAGATTTAAACGTGTAAAAAAAGGGGAGGTCCTAAGCCCTCTCCCTTTTTAGTCAGCAATCTCAAGTTGAACTTTCTTAGAAGACTCTGCACTTGCTGCAAAAATGACTGTTCGTATCGCTTTTGCTGTACGTCCCTGCTTTCCGATCACTTTTCCGGTATCTTCAGCATTGACAGACAGTGTGTAAATCACCTGCTCATCTTTTTCTAATGAAGATACGTGAATATCTTCAGGGAAATCAACAAGTGGCTCGACGATGGACACAATCAATTCTTCCAAGGACAGCTCATTCATTATTTGCTGTTTTTCGCATTATGAAATTTTTCAAGAATTCCTTGGCTTGAGAAAAGATTGCGAACTGTATCAGATGGTTTCGCACCATTTTGAAGCCATTTAAGCGCTAATTCTTCGTTGATTTTCACCTCAGCTGGTGATACCACTGGGTTGTAAGTTCCAACTGTTTCAATGAAACGACCGTCACGTGGTGAACGAGAATCTGCTACAACAATACGATAGAAAGGAGATTTTTTTGCTCCCATACGTTTTAAACGAATTTTTACTGCCATTTTACTAGCACCTCCGAAAATATTTCAACAAGATAGTATATTAACAATGATAAAAGGGTTTGTAAAGTGTTTTTTCTTAACAACGGTTTTATCATGTATAACCAATTACATAAATGGTAATTTAAAGCCCTTTTTCTTTCCTTTGGACATGTTGGTCATTTGCTTCATCATCTTTTTCATTTCATCAAATTGCTTTAAAAGGCGATTGACTTCCTGTACAGATGTTCCGCTTCCTTTTGCAATCCGTTTTCTTCGGCTTGCATTGATGACCTCTGGCTGTTCTTTTTCCTCGGTCGTCATTGATTTAATGATCGCTTCGATATGATTGAGCTGCTTTTCGTCTACTTGGACGTTTTTGAGCCCTTTCATTTTACCGGCTCCCGGCATCATTTGGATCAGTTCATCAAGTGGACCCATATTCCGAACTTGGCCAAGCTGCTCGAGGAAATCATCGAGCGTGAAGCTCATTGTCCGCATTTTTTGCTCAAGCTCTTTCGCTTTATCTTGGTCGACGTTTGCCTGTGCTTTTTCAATCAGCGTGAGCACATCTCCCATGCCAAGAATTCTTGATGCCATCCGCTCCGGATGGAATGGCTCAATCGCATCAAGCTTTTCTCCTAGCGCAGCGAATTTAATCGGCGTGTTGGTGACAGCTCGAATAGAAAGTGCTGCACCGCCTCTTGTATCACCGTCTAGTTTTGTTAGAACGACACCTGTTAAACCAAGCTGTTCATTAAAGCTTTTCGCGACATTGACCGCATCTTGACCTGTCATAGAGTCAACAACTAGGAAAATTTCTTCTGGATTTGCTACTTCTTTTACTTTCTGAAGTTCATCCATTAATTCTTCATCGATATGAAGACGTCCTGCTGTATCTAAAATGACATAATCATGGTGTTCTTCTTTCGCTTTTTCAATTGCCTGTTTGGCAATTTCGACAGGGCTGACTTGATCACCTAATGAAAACACCGGCATATCAAGCTGTTTCCCAAGCGTTTGAAGCTGCTGGATCGCTGCTGGTCGGTAAATATCAGCAGCTACCATCATCGGCTTGCGATTATGTTTTTTGCGAAGTAAATTGGCAAGCTTCCCTGTTGTGGTTGTTTTACCTGCCCCTTGAAGACCAACCATCATAATAACTGTTGGAGATTTTTTCGCTACAGCGATCTTACTCTCTTCTCCGCCCATTAATTCAGTGAGTTCTTCTTTTACAACTTTAATGACCTGCTGTCCAGGGGTAAGGCTTTTCATGACCTCTTGTCCAACTGCCCGCTCACTTACTTTTTTCACAAAGTCTTTGACTACTTTAAAATTGACGTCAGCTTCAAGAAGGGCAAGGCGTACCTCGCGCATCATTTCTTTTACATCTTGTTCTGACACTTTTCCTTTGCCGCGGATTTTTGAAATCGTCTGCTGCAGTCGGTCGGCTAATCCTTCAAATGCCATACTGTGCCGCCTCCTAATCTAATTTCTCAAGCGATTCAATTAAAGCTTCTGCTTCTTCTGTTTGCGCAGAATCAGCTACAAGCTCTCTCATTTTTTTGAGAAGTTCTTTACGCTCTTTAAATTTCTTAAACAAGAGCAGCTTTTCTTCATATTGTTCAAGCATCGCTTCAGTCCGTTTAATATTATCATAAACAGCCTGCCTTGATACTTCATATTCATCCGCAATTTCACCGAGGGAAAAATCGTCTAGGTAGTAAAGCGACATGTAGCTCTTTTGCTTTGCGGTCAACAACGATTGATAGAAGTCAAACAAGTAATTCATTCTCGTTGTTTTTTCAAGCGTCATGGGCTCTCTCCCCTTTGTTAAGTTCATTCCCTTTACATCAACTAAGTTTACACGGTTCTCTTCTGTGTGTCAAGTTTTTATCTTGTCACTTCATGAAGCTACGCATAAATAAAAATGCCAGCAGATTTGCCGGCATTTTTTTGTTAGTCTTGTTGATCAATTACGTCTGAGAATAATCCATACACATACGATTCTGCATCAAACTCTTGCAGATCGTCCACCTTTTCACCTAAACCGACAAGCTTCACGGGAATGTTCAGCTCATTTCGAATCGCAAGAACAATTCCGCCTTTTGCAGTACCGTCAAGCTTTGTTAAAGCAATCCCTGTCACATTTGTCGCTTTAGAAAATTCCTTAGCTTGTGCCATTGCGTTTTGACCCGTTGTCGCATCAAGAGCGAGCAATACTTCATGAGGTGCATCTGGAACCTCGCGTTCAATGACTCTCTTGACCTTCTCCAGCTCTTTCATCAAGTTGACTTTGTTTTGAAGTCTTCCTGCTGTATCGCAGATGAGGACATCCGCATTTTTCGCTTTTGCTGATTGAACGGCATCATAGATCACCGCTGCTGGATCAGAGCCTGCCGTTTGTTTGACGACAGGAACACCTGAACGTTCTCCCCACACTTCAAGCTGCTCGATGGCACCGGCACGGAACGTATCACCTGCTGCTAAAATGACGGATTTCCCTTCATTTTTCAGCTTATTTGCAAGCTTGCCGATAGTCGTTGTTTTCCCAACACCGTTGACGCCTACAAATAAAATGATATTCAAACGCCCGTCTTCAATGTTCAGCGCAGAGATTTGTTCCTCTCCGCTATTGTAGATATCAACCAGTTTTTCAGAAATGACCGCTTGTACTTCGCTTGGGTCTTGAATGTTTCTTAATTTCACTTCTTTTTTCAGCTCATCAATCAGTTCCATCACAGTTGTGAAACCGACATCAGCGCCGATCAGAACCTCTTCCAGCTCTTCAAAAAAGTCTTCGTCGACTTTGCGGTAGCGGGAAATCAGTTCATTTACTTTTCCTTGGAAGGAGTTTCTCGTTTTTTCGAGTCCATCTTTAAACTTTTCTGATACTGAATCGGTTTGCTGTGTAAATTTTTCTTTTAATTTCTTAAAAAAGCTCATTGGTTCAAAAACCTCCTTTAATTACTGGACAAGCTCTTTCGTTTCTTCTAGTTTGACAGATACAAGCTTAGAAACACCTGATTCCTGCATGGTCACGCCGTAGAGCACATCGGCTTCTTCCATTGTTCCCTTGCGGTGCGTAATGACAATGAACTGTGTTTCCTGGCTGTATTTCTTTAAATATTGCGCAAAACGGAAAACATTTGCCTCATCAAGCGCCGCTTCTACCTCATCTAACACGCAGAATGGAACAGGTCTCACTTTTAAAATAGAGAATAGTAAAGCGATCGCTGTTAAGGCTCTCTCTCCGCCTGAAAGAAGGCTTAAGTTTTGCAGTTTTTTCCCTGGCGGCTGCGCGACAATATCAACGCCAGAGTTGAGTAAATCATTTGGATCTGTCAGCTTAAGATCTGCTCTTCCGCCGCCAAATAATGCTTGGAAAACAGATTCAAAGTGACCGCGGATTTGAGAGAATGTCTCAGAGAAACGCTTTGTCATCTCTTGATCCATTTCTTCGATGACTTGGAATAATGTATTTTTCGCTTCTGTCAGATCATTTCGCTGTTCTGTTAAGAAGAGATAGCGTTCATTCACACGTTCATACTCGTCAATGCTGCCTAAGTTTACTGTTCCAAGCTCTTCAATGGCTAGTTTGATCAGCTTCACTCGTTTTCTTGCTTCATCTGGCGATAACGTCAACTGATACATCTCTTTTGCTCCTTCAAATGAAAGAGCATATTCATCGTTCAAATAAGCGATCAGGTTATCGAGCTCGACTTCCATACGGCCAAGCTTAATTTCTTCATCTTTTAAGCTTGTGGTGAGCTGCTTATACAAACGTTTTTGTTCTTTAAGCTCACGTTCAGCAAATTCTAATGTTTCAGAAAGAGCGAGACGCTGCTTACGGCGCTCTGAAATGAGGGCGGTTGTTTTGTTTTTGTTTTCCAGCTTCTCTTTCGCCGCTTCTTCCAGCTGTTCGGCTCCGCTTGAACTAGATGACATTTCACTTGTTAAGAGTGACAGATCTTCTTTTGTTTCCATCAGCGTCTGTTCAGCTTCTTCTAATTCAGCCATTAAGCTCGAAAGCTTTTCTTGTTCATTCGCTAAGGACTGCTCTTTTTTGGCAAGCGAGATTTTCAGCTCTGTTAATTCAGCTGAAATGGTTTCCTTCGTTGAGCTTTGCGTCTGCTTACGCTTTGTTAATGTATTGATCTCTTGATCAAGAGCCGTCAGTTTCTCACCTATAGAGGTTTCAAGAGCGACCTGCTTTTTGTCCTTATCCGCGAGTTCAGTAGAACGCTGTTGCAATTCTTCTTTTTCTTGATCATAGAGTTCAAGATGAGCATTGATATTTTTTTCTGCAACTTGCAGTTCGTATAGCTTCCCTTTGAGATCTTGCTGCTTTTCACGAAGCGTTTCGCCGCGCTGACGCAGTTCGTTTAATTGGCTTTCGTTAACCCCGATCAATTGCTTCGTTTCTTTTGTTTCCTTTTCAAGGATCGTTGTTTTCTCTTCCATTTCAACGAGCTGCTTTGTTAACGTTTCGATCTCCCGGTTTCTTGAAAGAAGAGAGTTGTTCTTTTTCTTAACGCCGCCACCGGTCATTGAACCGCCGGGGTTTACGACATCTCCATCAAGGGTCACGATGCGGTAACGATGTCCAAGCATTTTCGCCAGTTCATTGGCGCCTTTTAAGTCTCTAACGATCAGCACAGTGCCAAGTAAATTCTGAATCACCTTTTGATACTTTTCGTCAAAGGAAACGAGGTGACTCGCTACACCGATAAATGCAGCGTGCTGCTCTGCTGTTTGAACGTCTCTGAGCTGAATGGTTCTTTCTTTGATCACGTTCATTGGCAGGAAGGTTGCGCGTCCAAAGGAGTGCTGCTTTAAGTATCCAATGGCTTGTCTCGCAGCTGCTTCATTTTCTGTGACGACATGCTGCGTAGCTGCACCTAGCGCAATTTCAATCGCAGTCTCATGCTGCTGATCCGTTTGAATCAGCTCTGCAATGGCACCGTGAATACCGCCTAACCGTTCTTTTGCCTTTAAGACTTCTTTGACTCCTTGGAAAAAGCCTGAGAAGTCTTCCTG
Source organism: Bacillus sp. FSL P2-0069 (assembly GCF_038593315.1). Lineage (NCBI taxonomy): Bacteria > Bacillati > Bacillota > Bacilli > Caryophanales > Bacillaceae > Bacillus > Bacillus sp. FSL P2-0069. Next base: position 1,503,888 of record NZ_CP151984.1, on the reverse strand, counting down.
CATGGATTCAAGCATCTCTTTTTTAGATTTTGCCTGCTGTACGTATTGATAGGCTTGGTAAAGAGCCGTTTCTTTTTTCTCGTATTGACGTCTCATTTGCTCAAGTTTTTGTTCTGCTTCTCTAAAACGTTTTACTTGAGCCAGAATGTCTTCTTCCAGTGCTGATAGCTGCTGCTCAGCTTCTGTTTTCTTTTCTTTAACAGACACTCGTTCTTCGATATGTTTTTGGTTATTTTGCGTCAGCCGCTCTAGCTGCATCGCCGCTTGGCGCTGCTGTTCTTCTAGTAATTTACGTTCATTTCGGATGGAAGCCTGTTCATTGAGCAGATCAAAATAATCACTTTTCAGCTGTTCAATTTGACCTTCCACATCTTCGCTATGAAGCGACAGTTGATGCTGTTTTGTTTTCACTTCATCTTTTAGCTGGTGCACTTCTTTTTGCAGGCTGTCACGCGTGATTTTCTGCTGCTCAATCTTTTCGGTTAACAGCGCCTGCTTTTCAGTTAAGCGAACGAGCGTTTCTTCAAGCTGTCCTTGGTTTGCGGCCGCATTTTTTTTCCGTTCTTTTAGCACTTCTTTTTTTCCTTCAAGCTTTTCTAATTCCTCACTTGTGAAAAGAAGAACTTCTTGCAGGTCATTAATTGATTCGTCAAGCGCTTGAATGCGGTCTCTCGACTCTTCAATTTTGGCTTCTTTTGCTTGGATATCTGTAGACTGCTTCATTTCATCTTGTTTGAAGCGCTCGACTGCTTCACCAAGTGTTGTCCATTTTTCATGAAGAGCTTCGATGTCATAGACAGTTAGGGCGATTTCGACATTTTCAAGCTCTTCTTTTTTTTGCAAATAGTCCTTTGCAATAGAGGCTTGCATTCTTAATGGCTCTACTTGATCTTCTAGTTCATGCAGAATATCTTCTACTCGGTTTAAGTTGTCCTGCGTTTCAAACAGTTTATTCTCGGCTTTTTTCTTTCTTGTTTTATATTTCAAAACGCCAGCCGCTTCTTCAAAGATGCTTCTTCTCTCTTCTGCCTTGCTTGATAGAATTTCCTCTACCTTTCCTTGGCTGATGATTGAAAAAGCTTCCTTTCCAAGACCTGAATCCATGAAAAGATCAATAATATCCTTTAAGCGGACAGATTGATTGTTTATGAGAAATTCACTTTCTCCTGAGCGATAGACCCTTCTTGTCACACTGACTTCGTGAAAATCGATCGGTAAAAAGTGATCTTCGTTATCTAACGTTAAAGTCACCTCTGCTAGATTGACTCTTTTTCTTGAGTCACTTCCTGCAAAAATAATATCTTCCATTTTTCCTCCGCGGAGGCTTTTCGCTGATTGTTCTCCAAGTACCCAGCGGATGGCATCGGTAATATTACTTTTGCCGCTTCCGTTTGGTCCAACAACAGCTGTGACCCCTTTAACAAAGTCCACGGTCACTCGCTGTGCAAATGATTTGAATCCTATCACGTCTAGACGTTTGAGGAACATGAGAGTGATCCTCCTTATGTATTTAAAGTACTATCATCTTACCATATGAAGTGAAAAAAGATGATGGAAAACAGAGTGAAATCCCCCTGAATAACGAGGGGGATTTTATTGGTTCATATGATGTTTCTGCAATTTAGCAAGTGCTTCCTGTGCAGCGTGCTGTTCTGCTTCTTTTTTAGAGCGTCCATTTCCAATTCCGAGCACTTCACCTCGAAGGGATACATTTGCTTCAAATTCCCGGTTATGTGCAGGCCCTTTTTCATGCAGGATGCGATATTCAAGCACACCTTTTCCATCGCGCTGTACAAATTCTTGCAGCTGGCTTTTAAAGTCCATGACGTGCGAGAACGCTCCATCATTAATTTTCGGATAAACGTACGCTTCTAGGAACCTTTCAACCGGCTCAAGCCCTTGATCTAAATAAAGTGCACCGATAAACGCCTCGAATACGTCCGCTAAGAGTGCTGGGCGTTTTCTGCCGCCTGTCATTTCTTCGCCTTTTCCTAAAAGAACAAGGTCTCCGAAGGACAGCTCGTGTGCCAGTGATACAAGTGACGGTTCACATACGATCGCCGCTCTTAGTTTCGTTAAATCTCCCTCGCTCATCGCTGGATATTTTGCAAATAAGAATTGAGAGATGGTCAATTCTAAAACAGCATCTCCTAAAAATTCAAGTCTTTCATTGTCCTCGTATGGTTTTTTCCGGTGTTCATTCACATAAGAGGAATGGGTAAAGGCTTGATATAGAAGCTTTTCATTTTTAAAGTGTACAGAAATGCGCTGCTGGAATTCTCTAAATTGCTCTAGTTTTTTGCTCTGTTTCTGTTTGTCTTTATATTGTTTTGGCATAGCAACCTCCAGGTAGGCGTAATCGCCTTTAAGGATACTGATTATATGGAGTCTCTCTTTCTACATGCAGGGAAACAGTGCTCCCAGCATCTGAAAAAGGCTGACAATTGATCAGCTGAATGTGTTGAAACTAACATAAATTTTCAAAGTCCCGTCGAAAGTAGACGGGACTTTGTTACGCTTATTGCTGGCTATTTATGTAGTTCACAGCGTCACCGACTGTTGCAATTTTTTCAGCATCTTCGTCAGAAATTTCCATATCGAACTCATCTTCAAGTTCCATAACTAGCTCAACTACATCAAGGGAATCAGCGCCTAAATCTTCTTTAAATGAAGCTTCCATTTTCACGTCAGCCTCATCAACGCCAAGGCGGTCTACAATAATTTTTGATACACGCTCTAATACGTCTGCCATTGCCTTTCACCTCCCCTCAAAGTATTATAGTTGAATTGTTTTTAAAAAACTAGAGAAAACCTAATGAAATTTTGATATTTCTTAGGACATGACCATTCCGCCATCTACTTGGATGGTTTGGCCTGTAATATAACCTGCTCCTTCTGAAGCTAAAAAGACAACGACGTTGCTAATATCTTCAGGTGCACCAAAGCGTGCGAGCGGAATTTGCTTGAGCATTTCCGTCTGTACATTTTCATCAAGTTTGTCTGTCATATCTGTTGAAATAAAGCCTGGTGCTACTGCATTAACAGTAATATGACGGGTTGCCAGCTCTTTTGCTGTTGTTTTCGTTAATCCGATGACACCAGCTTTTGCTGCAACATAGTTTGCTTGTCCAGGGTTTCCACACACACCAACGACTGAAGCCAAATTGATGATTCTTCCGCTTCTTTGCTTCATCATTTGACGTGTCACGGCTTTTGTACAGTTAAAGACACCTTTTAAGTTTATGTTAATGACATCATCCCATTCATTCTCTTTCATTCTCATGAGCAGATTGTCCTTTGTGATCCCTGCATTATTCACAAGAATGTCAATTGAACCAAAGGTATCAATTGCTTGTTTCATCATGGATTGTACTTCTTCAGCATTTGAGACATCAGCTTTCACAGCAAATGCCTGCTGGCCGAGTGCTTTGATTTCATCTACGACTTCATTTGCTTTTGCTTCGTTTCCAGAATAGTTCACGACAACATTTGCACCACTTTTCGCTAGATCGATCGCGATGGAACGGCCAATCCCGCGTGATGCTCCTGTTACAACGGCTGTTTTATTTGTAAGCATCAAGAATCCCCCTTGAGTGTTTGAATGGCTGCTTCAATTGTTTCTTGATCTGAAACGGAAATCGTCGTCAGGCGGCGATTCACTTTTTTCACAAGACCTGAAAGCACTTTGCCAGGACCAATTTCAATAAATGTTGTGACGCCTAAATCAATAAGGCGTTCCACACTTTCTTCAAAACGAACTGGAGAATACAGTTGTTCAATGAGCTTTGTCTCAATTTCATCACGAGAAGTCACGATGTCTGCTGTTACGTTTGAGATGACCGGAGTTTTGGCATCCGCAATATCCAGCTTTGACAAAACATCTGTAAATTTTTCAGCGGCTGGTTTCATTAATGCAGAATGGAAAGGTCCGCTTACTTCAAGGGCAATTGCACGTTTTGCGCCTTTTTCTTTCGCTTTCTCTGAAGCAAGTTCTACTCCTTTGGCTGTACCAGAGATCACGATTTGACCAGGACAGTTTAAGTTAGCGAGCTCTACAAGGTGACCGCTCTCTGTCACTTCTTTTGTCACTTCTTCAAGTGCCGCTTTGTCTAAGCCAAGAATTGCTGCCATGGCGCCTTCTCCTGCTGGAACAGCTTCATTCATTAATTCTCCGCGCTTTCTGACTGCATAAACAGCATCTTTAAACGAAAGTGCGCCTGCTGCAACGAGGGCAGTGTATTCACCAAGACTGTGTCCTGCTGCATAATCTGCTTTGATTCCGCTCTCTTCAAATTTCTTTAAGATGGCGATACTTGTCGTTAAAAGAGCTGGCTGCGCGTTAAAGGTGAGCGTCAGTTCTTCTGCATCCCCTTCAAAAATCATAGAAGATAAGTCAAACCCGAGGGTATTGTCTGCTTCTTCAAAAACAGCTTTAGATACTGCTTCTTGGTCAAATAAATCTTTTCCCATGCCAATTTTTTGAGAGCCTTGGCCAGGGAATAAAAATGCAATTTTAGTCATGCTGCTTTACCTCCAATTAAGACTCTTTCGTCGTTTCTTTTTGGACTTCTTGATGAATGATGGCTGAAACGTCTTTTTCTACGATATCACGCGCCTGACGAATTGCATGGAAAATGGCATTTTCATCAGAAGAGCCGTGCGCTTTAATAACAGGTGCCTTTAAACCAAATAAAGCGGCACCGCCATATTCGGAGTAATCCATTTTAGATTTCATCTGCATCAATTTCGGCTTCATCATGCCTGCTGCTATTTTTGCTGTGAAGCTGGATGTTAAAGTTTCTTTCAGCATTTTAAAAACAGAAAGGGCTGTGCCTTCAATTGTTTTAAGCGCAATATTTCCTGTGAAACCATCTGTGACAACAACGTCAGCAACACCTTCTAATAAGTCACGGGACTCTACATTCCCTACGAAATTCAAGTCTGATGCTTTTAATAATTCAAAGGTTTTTTTCGTTAAATCGTTGCCTTTTTTATCTTCTGTTCCTACATTTAACAGTCCAACACGCGGATTGCTCTTTGGGAAAACACGCTCTGCGTAGATGGATCCCATCATGGCATATTGCACGAGATGCTCTGGTTTTGCATCAACGTTGGCACCAACATCTAGTAATAAGAAGCCGCTGCCATCCAGTGTTGGCAAAGTTGGGGCAAGGGCTGGTCTGTCAATACCGTCAATTCTGCCTACGATAAACAGTCCCGCTGTCATGAGGGCGCCAGTATTTCCTGCTGAGATGCAGGCATCTGCTCGTCCTTCGGACACTTCCTGCGCCATTTTCACCATAGATGAATCCTTTTTACGTCTGACTGCACGCACTGGTTCATCCGTCGGTTCAATGACTTCTTTTGCATCTAAAATCGTGATGCGGTCGTTGTTTGTTATGTATGGTTTAATTTTGTTTTCATCGCCGACAAGTGTAATCTCGATATCTGAAAATGCTGTTAAGCTTTTTTGCACACCGTCAATAATGGCTTTAGGGGCATGATCTCCCCCCATTGCATCGACTGCAATTCTCATATTACGTGCCACCTTTTACTTTTGTTTTGAGCGATACATGACGAAGTCACCTGAGAAGACAACTTCCTCACCAACATAGCTGTTTACTTCAACTACGGTTCTTCCTTTTTCTTTATCATGTGAGGCTACTTTGGCTTTAGAGACGACTCTTTCGCCTTGTTTCACCTGCCTTGTAAACCTGATATTCGCTTTTGCTGTCAAAGCCAGTTCATCGTCAATGACGGCAACTGCCAGCGAATTTGCCTGGGCGAAGAGATGATGTCCCCTGGCAATTTGGTTTCGGCTGAATACATGCTCTTTTCTCACTTCTAAAATGGAAATGGCTTGATCATCAAGCTCTACATCAATCATTTCTCCAATCACTTCATCCAGTGGAAGTGACTTTACTTCATCCTCTAATGTCTTTTCGGCCACATGCTTAATTCTTTCGCGTAATTCAGGGATTGACAGCTCTAAACGATCAAGACGAACCGTTTGTATGCTGACACCGAATTTACTTGCCAATTCTTCATCAGTAATGAATGGAGTCGAGCTGATCGTTTGCTGGAGAAGCTTTTGACGTTCTTTTTTATTTAGTTTCATATGCAGACACCATCCGTACATTTATGACTAGGTACTAATAGTAGTATATAATCTCATAGATGATAAATCAATCCTTGTTTCAAAAAGACAAGAAAATTCCTCCAGCGTTTGATCAGCTTAATTTATCTCCACCCAGCACACCGCTGTCTATCAGCGTTTGCCGAAGTTCTTTGTATTCGGGATCAGTCCAAAAGGCGTCCGATTGGACAAGATCTGCTGCATCTTTTCTAGCTGTTTCCAGCGCTCTATAGTCGTGAACCATATCTGCTACCTTAAATTCTGGCATCCCGCTTTGTTTTTTACCGAAGAAATCGCCGGGTCCTCTTAGTTCTAAGTCCTTTTCAGACAGCTCAAAGCCATCGGTTGTTTCGGACATGATCCGCATCCGCTCTTTCCCTGTTTCGGATTTTGGATCAGCCATTAAAATACAAAATGATTGATGCTCTCCTCGTCCGACCCGGCCTCTTAACTGATGAAGCTGAGACAGTCCGAAACGGTCTGCATCATAAATGACCATGATGGTTGCATTCGGCACGTTGACCCCGACTTCAACAACTGTGGTTGAAACGAGAATTTGTACTTCATTTGCGGTAAAGGCTCTCATGACCTGATCTTTTTCATCACTCGCCAGCTTCCCATGCATTAAGCCGATTGACCACTTGCCGCGGTATGCCTCAGTGAGCATGCTATGGACATCAAGCGCATTTTGCACATCCAGCTTGTCTGATTCTTCAATGAGCGGACAAATGATATATGCCTGTCTTCCTTTTCTCAGCTCTTTATCCACAAAAGCAAGAATTCTCTCAAGCATGTCATGCTTCACCCAATACGTTTCGATTTGTTTTCTGCCAGCTGGCAATTCATCAATGACGGATACGTCCATTTCTCCAAAGACAGTGATCGCAAGTGTTCGCGGAATAGGTGTGGCCGTCATAAACAAGACATCTGGGTCCTGTCCTTTACTTCGCAGTTTTTTCCGCTGCTCTACGCCAAACCGGTGCTGTTCATCTGTAATGACAAGACCGAGCTGCTGAAATTCGACTTCGTCTTGAATGAGTGCGTGCGTGCCGACTAATATGTCAATCTCGCCTTCTTTTAAACGTTCAAGCAATTCTCTGCGTCTCTTTCCTTTCACAGAGCTTGTCAAAAGGGCGATATTCAGCCCCCATTTTTCAAACAGCTGGTAAAGTGAATCGGCATGCTGCTCTGCCAAAATTTCTGTTGGGACCATTAATGCACCTTGAAAACCTGATAAATGAGCGGCATAAAGCGCAATGGCTGCAACAGCTGTTTTCCCTGAACCTACATCTCCTTGAAGCAGCCGGTTCATTCGATATGGAGACGCCATGTCCGACATGATTTCATCAAGTACTCTTGATTGTGCCTTCGTCAGCGGAAATGGCAGGCTGTTAACAAACTCAAAAACAGCCTCTTTGGAAAACGGATGCTGGATGCCTGATGTTCTCTCTCGTTCTTTCTTTCTAATCGCCTGCATCTTCAGCTGAAAAATGAGAAATTCCTCGTACACAAAACGGCGTCTTGCTTGCTTGAGCGAGTCCCTTGTTTCTGGAAGATGAATGGCTTTTAATGCTTCCTGATAGGACATGAGTTTATAGGCAGAGACAAGCTGCTTTGGCAATGGATCTTCCGCTTTGTCTGCATAAAGTGACAAGGCCTGCTTTACAAAGCGCCTCATCATTTTCACGGTCACATTTTCTTTTACTGAATAAACGGGCTCTATACTGCCATCTTGCTCGTGCGTCCCTTTTTTAAATTCCTGCACCATGATAGATTGACGGTTTTTATCCCATTTTCCTGTAACGGAAACTGTATCACCTAACACAAGGCTTCGTTTTAAATATGGGCGATTGAAACAAATCGCTGTAATGAGAAAACGCCCGACAAGCAGCCTGAATGTCAGCCTGCTTCGTTTTTTTCCATAATAGGTGAGAACGGGCTCACTATGTACTTTTCCTTCAACTGTGACACGTTCGTCATGCTTGACTTCTTCTAAGTTACGAAGCTCATAGTCGTCATATCGATAAGGAAAGTAGCCGAGTAAATCGGCTACTGTGTAGATTCCAAGTTCATTGAGTGTTTTTTCGGTTTCCTCTCCAATCCCCTTCAGGACAGAGACATTATCTTGCAGTTTCTGTATCACGAGATGAGGTCACACCTCCGAAAATCTTCTTTTCAAGCTCTCTTGCTGTCGGTGTCGCAGCGAGACCGCCTTGTGCAGTTTCGCGAAGAGCTGTTGGCATCGTTTGACCGATTTTGTACATCGCATCAATGACTTCATCACAAGGAATGCGGCTTGTGATGCCAGCAAGAGCCATGTCTGCTGCGATCATGGCGTTAGATGCACCCATTGCGTTTCGTTTTACGCAAGGTACCTCGACAAGTCCCGCTACTGGATCGCAAACAAGTCCAAGCATATTTTTCAGTGTAATCGCCATTGCTTCTGCAGATTGCTGCGGTGTACCGCCTGCCATCTCGACAATCGCTGCTGCCGCCATACCTGATGCAGAACCTACCTCTGCCTGACAGCCGCCTGCTGCACCGGAAATGCTCGCGTTATTCGCCACAACAAAACCAAATGCGCCAGAAGTAAATAGAAATCTGACCATTTGTTCCTTTGTTGGCTTTAATGTTTCTTTTACTGCAAATAACGTACCTGGTACAACACCTGCTGAGCCTGCTGTAGGCGTTGCACAAATGGTTCCCATTGCGGCATTGACTTCATTTGTTGCAACTGCTTTACTGACCGCATCTAATATCGTATGACCAGACAGTGTTTTGCCTGATGCGATATAGGCTTGAAGTTTGACCGCATCTCCGCCTGTTAACCCTGATAATGATTTCACACCCTTCAGCCCGTTTTCAACGGCCTGCTCCATCACTTCTAGGTTGCGGTACATCTGCGAGAAAATTTCTTCACGTGACTTCCCTGTCACTTCCATTTCTTGCACAATCATAATTTCTGAAATGGAGGTATTCCGTTCTTCTGTTAGCTGCACGAGTTCTTTGACGTTTTTAAACATCATTCATAACCTCCTTGTTGTTACTCTGCAATTTGTGTGACTTGAATAATGTTTGGCAGCGTTTCAAGCTCTGATAGGACCGCTGGGTCAATATTTTGATCCACTTCAATCGTCATCAGTGCCTCTTGCCCGACATCTTTACGCGCCACTTCCATATGACCGATGTTGATGGCGAATTTCGCTAAGACATTGGCAACTGCCGCAATCGTCCCGTAGCGATCGTTATGAACCACAAGAATGGCAGGATGATTCCCTGAAAGCCTGAGCTCAAAGCCATTTAATTCTGTGATTTCAATTTTACCTCCGCCGATGGAAATCCCGATTAGTTCAAGGCTTCCGTTCGCATCTGAAATCTCTACTTTTGCTGTATTCGGATGCGCCGGCACCGCCTCTTCTTCTTTAAATTCAATGTCGATCTCTTTGCTTTTTGCAATATCGATCGCTGTTTTGATTCGTTCATCAAATGTATCAAAGTCAAGAACACCGCCAATAATGGCGACATCTGTACCGTGTCCTTTATACGTATCTTTAAAAGAACCATAAAATGAAACGACAATTCGTTTCGGTTCTCTTCCAAATAAGCTGCGAGCTACTCTCCCTATACGAGCCGCACCCGCTGTGTGCGAACTTGATGGCCCAATCATGACAGGTCCAATAATATCAAACACACTTCTAAATTTCATAGGTCTTCCCCTCTCATCACCACTCGCGTATGGTTTGGTTCTTTCTTTAGACTAATGGATTCATTCGTTTCCCGCAACTCATTTCACCGTGGAATGGCTAGTAAAAAATTGCAAAAGAAGAAGAAGGGCTTTATTTGCCCTTCTTTCGTTATTCAACCGCCAAAATATATGAATAAAGCGGCTGTTTTCCATCGTGGACTTCAACTTCTACATCTTCAAATGTTTCTTCAATAAAGGCTTGCAGTGCATCCAGCTCATCAGATGATGCATCTTCCCCTTTAATGATGGTGACAATCTCATCATCTTCTGTCACCATTTTGGTTAGAAGTTCTTTTGCTGCATCTAATTGATTTTTCGCTGTTAACGTGATTTTCCCGTTGAACAGACCCATATAATCACCTTTCGCAATGTCGATTCCATCAATTTGAGTATCTCTTACTGCAAAGGTAATTTGCCCGCTTTTCACATGGTCAATCGCTTCTAGCATCGCTCTTTCGTTGTCTTCATTTGAAGCTGCTTCATTGAGAGAAAGAAGTGCCGACATTCCTTGAGGAACGGTCTTCGTCGGAATGACAACGACCTCACGGTTTGAGACAGTTGCCGCCTGTTTAGCTGCCATGACAATATTAGAATTATTAGGTAAGATAAAGACGGTTTCGGCATGTACGCTTTCTATTGCTGTGACAATGTCTTCTGTGCTCGGATTCATCGTCTGTCCGCCTTCAATGACGACGGAAGCTCCGATACTTTTGAACAAGTCAGCAATTCCTTCTCCCATTGCGACACTGACGACGCCAAAGCGCTGTTTTTCAGCAGCAGGTGCTTTTGGTGCAGCAGGTGCGTGTTCTCTTTCTTCGTTCACGATTGAGCTATGTTGCTCTCTCATGTTTTCTATTTTCATATTAATTAAGCTGCCGTAGCGCTGTGCATAGGATAAGACATCTCCTGGCTGCTCTGCATGAATATGAACTTTCGCCAGTGTATCGTCAGACACCACAAGAAGTGAATCTCCGAATTCACTTAAGTCTTGTCTGAAGGCATTCTCATCAAAGGACTGTTTGTCTTCTTCAAATTTCACCATAAATTCAGTACAGTAGCCAAATTCGATATCTTCTGTGTTCATATGGCTTTGCGCACTTTTATGATGCTCTGCACTAACGAGTTCTTTTAGCGTAGGTAAAGAAGCCGCTTTAGGAGGAAGCTCTTCTCCTCTTAATGAAGCAAGGAAACCTTCATATACGCATAGAAGTCCTTTACCTCCACTATCGACAACACCCACTTCTTTTAAGACAGGAAGCAGATCTGGCGTTCGATCAAGTGATGCTCTTGCTTCCTCAATCGTTAACTCTAGAACGCGGTCAATTTGATCCTCTGCTGCCGAAACAGCAACCGCTTTCTTTGCTGCATCCTTTGCAACTGTTAAGATCGTTCCTTCAATCGGTTTCATCACGGCTTTATATGCTGTATCAACACCCGCCTGTAAGGCAAGAGCAAATTCTTTTGCATCAATCGTTTCTTTTTGTTCAATATGTTTACTGAAACCTCTAAAGAGCTGTGACAGGATCACGCCAGAGTTTCCTCTTGCGCCCATCAATAAGCCTTTCGAGAGGGCCACGCCGACCTTCCCAATATGATCGGTATTTGTTTCTTCAACTGCTTTTGCCCCTGAAGTCATCGACAAATTCATATTTGTCCCCGTGTCTCCATCTGGCACTGGAAAAACATTTAACGCATCAACAATTTGTGCGTTTTGAGAAAGATGGTGAGCACCTGCAAGAATCATTTTTGCAAATGAGCGGCCATCAAGATTTCTAATAGACAATATATTTCCTCCTTACTACGGGTTCGTAACTTTTACTCCTTGTACATAAATGTTGACCGAGTCAACAGAAAGTCCAATTGTGTGATGAATCGTGTATTTGACTTTCGTTTGAACATTATGTGCGACTTCTGATATTTTTGTACCGTAGCTTACGATGATGTACATATCAATATGAATGCGGTCTTCTTTTTGACGCACAAGAACACCCCGGCTGAAGTTCTCTTTGCGGAGAATATCCGTCAAGCCGTCCTTGATTTGATTTTTGGACGCCATGCCAACAATACCATAGCAATCGATCGCAGCGCCTCCTGCCACCATTGCAATGACTTCATTTGATATATCAATTTGTCCGTATTTCGTTCTAAGTTCAATGGACACATTGGTTCCCCCTTTTTGAGAAATTGCCCTGAGTTATCACTATTTTACTATAAGACCCTTCTTTTTAAAAGAAATCATTCAATCCGACCCAATCCTACTTATACTATAGCCTTGATTTTTTATCAAGATGTCAAGGTATTTTTCTTGAAAGAGGAGTAAACAATCCTTGCAAACCCCTTGAAGCTGTGGTAAATTATTAAAGTATCTTGAGGCATCTCTAAGTACGTATATGAAGAATATGATGATGTTTTCGCAGTTAGGAGGGAAACAAATGGCACGTAAATGCGTTATTACAGGCAGAAAAACAAAAGCTGGGAACAACCGTTCTCACGCAATGAACTCTACAAAACGTACATGGGGCGCGAACCTTCAAAAAGTTCGTATTCTAGTGGACGGTAAGCCTAAAAGAGTATATGTATCAGCTCGAGCTTTGAAATCTGGTAAAGTTGAGCGTGTATAAGCAAGAGTAAACGCCTGCTACAATAAACTGTAGCAGGCGTTTTTATGTGGAAATAAAGGAGATTACTCATTAATCTTTTTTAAATGAACCAAGCATCGCACGGACAATGCCGCCAAGAAATCTAGGCAGTTTGATTGTATAAAATTTCATTTTGTCCCCCTCCTAAAAGTACCGCTTGCAGCACAATTGAGCTTAATCAGCCATCCACATTGATAGGTTGGTCAATCTTTGCTTCTTACCATTATTAATATGCCTTCATGAAAAGAAAAAGTACCACTTGAGTGGATGAGTTCGTTACTAATACATAGTGTGGAACCAGGCTCAATATGACAATTTTTCAGAGGATATTTGAAACCTTTTAATGTCAGCTTTTCAACCGATGTACCAAAGGGCAGAAACGACACATATTTTTTATCAGGGTCTTCTTTTATTTCGTATGTACCAGGTCCAAACATTTGAATGATATTTTGCTTATCTACAAGAGTGATGTTCTGCTTGTGCTGAATGCCTTGATATAGAAGGTGAATATTTCCTAGAAAGTGATCAGCCCTTCCTCCTGTAATGCCGTAGATGTGAATATGCGCTGGGTGCTGGCGCATGGCCCAGTTCAGCGCAAGCTCTAAATCGGTTTCATCCTTTTCAGCCTGAAATACATTCAAGGCAGGCAATTTCTTTTTCAGCTCACAAAGCTCTTCTTCTGTCACACTGTCAAAATCACCAAAAGCCTTGGCAGGCATGATGCCGTTCTCTAGTAAAAAAAGCGTCCCCCGGTCTACACCGACCCAGAGAATATCGTCCTGTGATGCTTCCTGTTCAAGGGGCGGGATGTATTCAAAAGGACCGCCGGCTACGATATGTATGTGCATGATATACGCTCCTCTCCATGTAAAAAGAACCAAAGATCAGAGTGACTTTGGTTCCTTTTTTTACGCTTCTCGAATGGCCTGAATGGCGGCTGCACGGTTGTTTTTACCGTATACCGCTGAGCCGGCCACAAGTAAGTTAGCGCCCGCCTCTTTACAGCTCTTTGCAGTCTCTACATTGACACCGCCGTCTATTTCTATGAGTAAGTCTGATAAGCCCTTTTGTTCGCTAAGGGTCTTCACTTCTTTTACCTTCTCGAGGACAGATGGAATGAACGCCTGTCCGCCAAAACCAGGATTCACCGTCATGAATAAGACAAGGTCTACGTCCTCTAATACATGCTCAATCTGAGAAACAGGTGTGTGCGGGTTCAAGACGACACCTGCTTTTACACCTTGTTCTTTTATGTGCTGTATCGTGCGGTGCAAGTGCGGACAAGCTTCTACATGGACAGAAATAATGTCAGCACCTGCTTTTGCGAATGCAGGAATATACCGGTCTGGCTGCTCAATCATTAAGTGAACATCGAGCGGCAGCTTTGTATGCGGTCTGATCGCTTCCACAACATTCGGTCCAAATGTGATATTCGGTACAAAATGGCCGTCCATCACATCGATATGAATGTAATCCGCTCCGCCTTGTTCCACATCACGGATATCTTTCTCCAAATTGGCGAAATCTGCTGATAAAATGGAAGGGGCAATATAAACCATGAGTTAGTACCTCGGCTTTCTGTCTTTGATTTCAGTTAAAAACTCTAAATAATGCTGATAGCGATACGCTCTGATTTGCTCTTGTTCGACCGCGCCTTTTACTGCACAGCCAGGCTCTTTCACATGCAGACAGCCTCTAAACTTACAATCAGCACTCCGCTCTTTGATTTCTAAAAAGTAAAGACCTAAATCTTCCGCTTCGATGCCGGTAAATTCGAGCGAGCTAAAGCCAGGTGTATCTGCAATGAGCCCTTCTGCTGTACGAATGAGTTCGACATGTCTTGTCGTATGCTTTCCCCTTCCAAGATGAGAGGAAATATCATTGGTTTTCAGCGCCAACTCAGGACTCATCGCATTTAAAAGGGAGGACTTACCTACACCAGACTGACCGGCAAATACAGTGATTTTATTGTGAAAATGCGGGGTCAGCTTTTCAATTCCGTCTCCCTCGATCGTGGATGTTACATGAACATCATATCCAATTTGCCGATAGTCCTCTGCATAGCCTTGAATACTTTCACGCTCTTCATCTGTTTTCAATAAGTCCATTTTTGTGATACAGATAATCGGCTTAATATCATTTGCTTCCACCAGCACTAGAAATCTGTCTAAAAGCGATGTGCTAAAGGTCGGTTCTGTCGCAGAGAAAACGAGCACCGCTTGATCGACGTTACTAATAGGCGGACGAACAAGTTCGTTTGTCCGCTCTTTTACTTCTAATAAATAGCCTTCTTTATCGTTATCCGCTTGATATACAACATAATCTCCAACTAGAGGTGTGATTTTGTTTTTTCGAAAAATGCCTCTCGCTCTGCACTGAATCACTTTTCCACTTTCTAGAGACTCATCGAGCACATAATAAAATCCGCTTAATGCTTTAATAATTTTGCCCTCAGGCATAAAGTCCCTCCTTTATTCATCGTCAGGGTATTCGATTGTTTTAGAGCTTACGACTTTATCATCAACCGTCACTTGATAGTATCCTTTTTGACCCGGTTCAATCTTAAATTTAATGGTCCGTTCAGTTGGTGCAGTGATGTTAAAGGTTTCATATGAATCAGAAATGCTATGCTCAGCATCGTCAATGGAAATCTGAACGGTCATCTCTTGCCCTTCAGTGACTGGCTCATACGGGATGGCAATCTTCTCAGTTACCGTTTTAGCCGGTTTTTTCTTCGGTCCGAGTGAGAAGGTGATCTTAACCGTATCCCCTGGTTTCACAGCAGTACCTGCTCCTGGCTCCTGCTTCATGACCTCACCTTTTGGTACATCATCAGAATACGCTTCTTTTTCATCAAGCTTTAATCCGTTATCCTCTAAATAATTCGATGCAGCCTGTTTACTATATGTCGTTAAATCCCGCAAAGTAATATCGGCAGGACCTATGCTGACCGTCAACGTCACTTCTTCATCTGCTGCCACAAGCTCAGTACTCGCTGAAGGTTTCTGTTCCATGACAATTCCAGATTCGGTGTCATTATCATTTACTTCCTCCACAACAACTTGCTTAAACCCTTTTTTCTCTAATAATTCTTTTGCTTTATCGACCTTTTCACCTGTTACATCAGGTAATTCGGTCTTTTCTTTGCCAGTACTTTGGTAAAGCTGAATCTCGGTTCCTTCTTTTACCTTTGTGCCGATTTTCGGGTCTGTTTTGACGACAAGCCCTTTTTCAATTTTTTCATCAGCGATCTCAATTGGTTCAGAGGCCACGGTAAAGCCGGCTTTCTTCAAGGTGTCCTCTGCTTTTTCAATCGTCATGCCAGATACATCAGAGACCTCAACATCTTTTGGAAAGAGCAGTCCGGGAAACACAGTGATGGCTAAAATGGTCGCAGCAGTTAGAATAAACAGGATGGATGCCACAACCCAAGGCCATTTTTTTCGTTTCTTTTTCGGCTTTTGTTTCTCTTTTTTCTTCGGTTTTTGCACCGGATGGACAGCTGTTTTTTCATTGTCTTGATCGACTTGATGATCTTGAATGATTGGGATCGCTTTCGTTGCTTCATGATCCTCTTCAATGACAAAGCGTTTTTCTTTTAGTCTTGAAGGGTCGAAAGCAGTTTGCAGATCTTTTTGCATTTCAGATGCATCTTCATATCGATAAAATGGATCTTTGGCCATTGCCTTTAAAATGATGTTTTCCACGCTTTGTGGAACAGAAGGATTCCATCTTCTTACAGATGGCGGCTCTGATTGCAAATGCTTCAGCGCAACACTGACAGCTGATTCCCCTTCAAATGGCATGCGTCCAGAAATGAGTTCATAGAGCACAATTCCAAGTGAATAGATGTCTGACTTTTTCGTCGCAAGACCTCCGCGGGCTTGCTCTGGAGACAAATAGTGCACGGATCCTAGAACCGAATTTGTGTGGGTGATGGTCGCTGAGCTGAGTGCAATGGCAATCCCAAAATCAGTGACTTTAATATTCCCCATGTTGTCTATTAATATATTGTGAGGCTTAATGTCCCGGTGGACGAGCTGCTTTGCATGGGCTTCTTCCATTGCCGCAACCACTTGCTCCATAATGCGAACGGCTTCTTTCGGATGAAGCGGGCCATTGGCATGTATGTATTCTTTCAGCGTCATCCCCTCGACATATTCCATGACAATATAATAAATGTCATCTTCTTCCCCTACATCGTAGATGCTGACAATATTTGAATGATCTAAACTTGCGGCTGACTGCGCCTCGCGCCGGAAACGTCTAATAAAATCATCATCGCTTGCAAAGTCAAAGCGCAAAATTTTAATCGCAACTTCGCGATCTAAAATCATATCCTCCGCCAAATAAACGTTTGCCATTCCGCCTCCGCCTATGACGCGAAGAATCTGATAACGGCCGCTGATCCGTTTTCCGATCAACACTTGCTGTCACCCTCCTCTGGCTGGGAGGAGATTTCTAACAATACTGCTGTAATGTTATCTTCACCGCCGTTGTCATTCGCTGTTTGGATTAATGCTGTTACTTTTTCATCTGGTGCGGTCGTTTGCGTTAAAATATGAATCAAATTCTCTTCTTCTACTTTATTTGATAAACCATCTGAGCAAAGCAGGATTTGATCTCCAGGGTCCACTTCAAAGGTATGGGCATCGATTTGAACGTGTTTATCTGTTCCTAATGCTTTCGTAAGCACATTTTTTCTTGGATGATATTCTGCATCCTCTTTTGAAATTTCACCTGTTTTCACAAGCTCATTTACAAGTGAATGGTCATCTGTTAGCTGGGTCAGTGCTCCTTCTCTTAGCAAGTAGCAGCGACTGTCGCCAATATGGGCAATTGTGACCGTTTGCAAATGAACGAGCGCACAAACAATGGTTGTCCCCATTCCTTGGCACTCCTCATTGTTTTTCGCATGTTCATATACTTGATCATTAATGTCACTTATTTTTGAGATTAACCAGCTTTCTTGCTCTGCTGGTTTTGCTGGAATTGAAGATGTTTCTTCCCAGTATTCTTTTAAAGAAGAGACGGCCATCCTGCTGGCGACATCACCAGCAAGATGACCTCCCATTCCATCTGCTACAACAGCTAGAAGGGTGTCTTCTTTTGCTTCAAAAATACCTGCATCATCTTCATTATGCTGACGGACTTTTCCTGTATCGGTTTGAAAGGCTGCCCTTATCAACATTCGTCACCTCGTCTCTTCCTGACGCTCCTTCGCTCTTAGCTGACCGCAAGCAGCATCAATATCATGGCCTTGCTCTCGTCTAATTGTTACGTTTACGCCGCGTTCTTTCAGCGTTTTTTCAAATAGGAAGATTTGTTCTCTTGGTGTTCTTACATAATCCCTTTCCGGTACATAGTTCACCGGAATGAGGTTCACGTGGCACTTGATTCCTTTTAATAAGTCTGCAAGCTCTTCTGCATGATGCACTTGATCATTTACTCCGCCAAACAGGCCGTATTCAAAGCTGACACGTCTACCCGTTTTTTGAATGTAGTATTCAATGGCTTCCATTAATTTTGGCAGCTTATATGCCTTATTGATCGGCATCAGACGGCTTCTGATCTCTGTGTTCGGTGCATGCAGAGAGACAGCAAAATTGATTTGCATTTGCTCATCAGCGAATTGATAGATCTTTGGAATGATTCCGCTTGTCGACACTGTAATATGACGCGCGCCAATATTTAAGCCGTTGTCATGGTTGATGATTTTAAGGAAGGCAAGCATTTCGTCAAAGTTATCAAACGGTTCGCCAATTCCCATGATGACAACCGAGCTGACTCTCTCATCTGTTTCGTCAAGTGCCTGCTGCACTTTCAATACTTGAGCAACGATTTCTCCTGCTTCAAGGTTTCGTTTTAACCCGCCAAGTGTAGATGCACAGAATGTACAGCCGATTCGGCAGCCAACCTGAGTTGTGACACAGACAGAGTTGCCGTATTCGTGGCGCATCAGTACTGTTTCAATCGTATAGCCATCATGTAATTCAAATAAAAACTTGATCGTTCCGTCTTGAGACGTTTGTTTGATCACAGTTTTTAATGTGGTGATCGCAAATTGATTTTTTAATTTTTCTCTTAAATCCTTTGAAAGGTTAGACATATCGTCAAAGGATGTCACACGTTTCTCATAAAGCCACTCGAAAATTTGGGCTGCGCGGAAAGGCTTTTCGCCTTGTTCTTTTAACCATTCTTTCATTTCGTGAAGCTCAAATGAGTAGATCGACGGCATTTCTGTCTTCAGTTCTTTTCTTACTTTTTGTTCTGTCATTTTTTATCCCTTCTTTCTCATGCTGCAAATAAAGAAACCATCTGTTCCGAAATAATGAGGAAGGATTTGTACACTTCCGTTTTGAACAAACGGAGCAACCTGCTCAGGCAGCCGTTCATTAAGAGATAGATCGGGTTCGAAGTCTTGGTGTTCTTGTAAAAACGCATGAATCACTTGTTGATTTTCTGTTGGGTCCATTGTACACGTACTGTATACAAGGGTTCCGCCCGGTTTTAAAAGCGGGGCCGCTTCCTTTAAAATGGCCTGCTGGATAGCTGCAAGCCTTGCTGAGTCTTCTTGTGACTTTGTATATTTCATATCTGGTTTGCGTCTAATGACGCCAAAACCGGAACACGGTGCATCAATGAGAATACGGTCAAACGAAGCTTCGCTGTAATAGTCTGCCGCTTTCCTTGCATCAAGTGCTTTTGCCTCAATGTGAGTAAGGTTCAGACGTTTTGCTGCTTGTTTGATGAGTTTCACTTTGTGTTCATGTAAATCAAGAGAAACAATTTTGCCCTCATCGTTCATACGTTCTGCAATATGTGTTGATTTTCCGCCAGGAGCCGCACAGGCGTCAAGCACCGTTTCTCCCGGCTGAGGGTCGAGCGCTCTTGCGACAAGCATCGAGCTTTCATCTTGTATCGTCACATAGCCTTCTTGAAAAGAAGGGGTTGAGACGATGGACCCTTTCATGAGCTTAAGTGCATCTTCAGATAAGTCGCCAAGCTCCGTTTCAATGCCTGCATCCATTAGTTTTTGCTGCAGTGCCGTGCGGTCAGTTTTCATTCGATTGACACGAAGGGTTTGCTTTGGCGGAACTAAATGAATGCGGCACATGCTTTCTGCCGCTTCAAACCCGTACGCCTGAACCCACTCCTGCACAAGCCATAATGGGTGGCTTGTCTCAATGGACAGCCGCTTTACGGGATCTTTGATCGCATCAAATGACGGAACGCCTTCTCTTTGTACGGAACGAAGAACACCGTTCACAAGTGAAGAAATGCCTTTGTGCCCGCGCTTTTTCGTTAGCTCGACAGCTTCATGAATGGCTGCACGATCTGGTATTTTTTCAAGGTACACCATTTGATAAAGAGACATCCGCAAAAGCTGCATCACCCATGGAGCGACCTTTTGCGGTTTTTTCACAAAGGGCGTCAGCATATAATCTAATGCCAGCTTATTTTGCAGTGTACCATATACAAGCTCTGTTAACAGCGGTTTGTCCTGATCAGCTAAGTCTTTATCTTTCATGACTGACTGCAACAGCAAATTACTGTAAGCTTGATTTTGTTCGAGTTTGATTAAAGCGTCCAGCGCTACTTCTCTCACATTACTTTTCTTCATTCATTAACCCTAATTTCTGTCCAATTTCGATATTTGCGCCTCTTAAGAAGTCTTCGCCGCTCATTTTTTTCTTACCAGCTGGCTGCACACCTGTTAATAAAAGGCCTTGCTCATTCCCAGTTGCAATGACCGGACCTTCTTTTTGAAGCTCAATCACTTTCCCGGGTTCTTCTTGCGCTTGAAGCGGAACCTTTTTCGCTTCCCATACTTTTAGATGAGCGCCGTTCCATTCAGTATAGGCAACTGGCCAAGGATTTAGCCCGCGAACTTGGTTGTAAAGCTCTTCACCGGTTTTTGTCCAGTCTAATCTTTCTTGCTCCCGCTTAATATTTGGTGCGTATGTGGCCGCTTCTTCATTTTGCGGAATTGGAGAAATAGACCCGCTTAGAACATTTGGCACCGTATCTTTTAGCAGCGTGGCACCAGCTGCACTTAATTTATCATGCAATGTTCCGACATTGTCTAATTCATCGATTTCTACTTCTACTTTACTGATCATGTCACCTGCATCAAGCCTTTCCACCATGTACATGATGGTAACGCCTGTTTTCTTTTTGCCTTGAAGGATCGCATAATGGATCGGCGCGCCGCCTCTTAGTTCTGGCAGGAGCGAGGCATGAACATTGATACAGCCAAACTTAGGTTCATCGAGTAATCGCTTTGGTAAGATTTGTCCAAATGCCGCTGTGACGATTAAATCCGGCTGTAATGCAAGCACCTTATCAATTTCTTCATCAAGGCGCACCTTTTCAGGCTGCAACACAGGAATGCCGTGCTTTAAGGCTTCCACTTTTACAGGAGGCGGTGTGAGCACTCTTTTTCTTCCTTTTGGGCGGTCTGGCTGCGTGACAACCCCTACCACTTCGTATCCTTCTGTTATCAGTGTTTGCAGCACAGGTACTGAGAAATCAGGGGTTCCCATAAATACGATACGTGCCATTTTCTTCACCCTTCCATTTCCGCAAGTTCTTTTTCTGTATAGGTTTCAATGATTTTTGACGTAAATAAAATGCCGTCTAAATGATCAATTTCGTGCAATAAAGCTCTTGCTAAAAATCCGTCTGCTTCTATTGTAAATGGTTTACCTTTCTTATCAAAGGCTTTTACCTTCACATAGTTCGGTCTCTCTACAGTGCCGTATAAAGATGGAAAGCTCAGGCAGCCTTCAATATCTGTCTGGCTTCCTTCTACTTCAAGCACCTCGGGGTTCACTAAGTCAATTCTGCCAGATTCTTCTCCGATATCTACAACAGCGATTCTTTTTGAAATACCGATTTGTGGTGCTGCTAGTCCAACTCCATCCAGCTCAAGCATTGTATCATACATATCATCCAGCAGTTTTTTAAGCTTTTTATCGAACGTCTCGACGCGCTCTGTCTTTTGTTCAAGCACTTCTGCCGGATGTATGACTATTGGTTTTACTGCCACTTACAGCCCTCCGTTTTACATCATCATATATGGATTCATATCTATTGAAATCATCAATTGTTTTTGTTCCATTTCCTTTTGATAATGGTCTTGTATTTTCCGTAGTAAACTTGCCAGTTCATTTTCCCTTTTGTATTTTATCACGCATTGATACCGATATCTATCTTTGATCTTAGCGATTGGCGATGCGGCCGGACCAAGGATTCGAGTATTCGGTGCACAGTTCATTTTTAGGAACTGGACAATTTGGTCAGTAACATGCGCTGCCTTCGTCACTTCTTCGTGTGACACTGTCACCATCGCCAAAAAGTAATAAGGCGGATAGGACTGGTGGCGGCGATGCAGCATCTCCTGTTCATAAAAGGCTTCGTAGTCATGCTGCTTCGTTAATTCAATACTATAGTGAGAAGGTGTATACGATTGAATAATAACCGAGCCCGCTTTTTCATGGCGCCCTGCCCTGCCGCTGACCTGTGTGAGAAGCTGAAATGTTTTTTCACTTGAACGAAAATCAGGGATGTGAAGGGATGTATCCGCACTGAGAACACCAACAAGTGTGACATCTGGGAAATCCAGCCCCTTTGCAATCATCTGCGTCCCGAGCAAAATGTCCGCTTCTTTATTGCCAAAAGACGTAAGGAGCTTTTCGTGAGCACCTTTACGAGACGTTGTATCCACATCCATTCGGATCACACGCGCCTCAGGCAACACCTTTGTCAGTTCTTCTTCTACTCGCTGCGTGCCAGTCCCAAAGTAGCGAATATGCTCACTGTGACATTCTGGACATTCAGAAGGTACTGGAGCTTCGTGACCACAATAATGGCACTTTAGCCGTTTTTGATAGCGGTGATAGGTGAGAGAAATTTCACAATGAGGACATTGCTCCACATATCCGCAATCACGGCACATCACAAAGGATGAATAGCCTCTTTTGTTCAGAAATAAAACGGCTTGTTCTTTTCTTTCAAGCACTTCCTTTAACCTGATCATTAATTCTTCTGAGAACATGGAGCGGTTGCCATTTCTTAGTTCTTCTCTCATATCAATTAACGAAACGTGCGGCAGCTGCTGCTGGTTGACGCGGTGCTTGAGCGGCAGCAATGTATAAACGCCTTTTTTCGCACGTGCATAGGTTTCAAGTGAAGGTGTTGCACTGCCTAATACGACTGGACATTGATGCCGCACTGCTCGTTCAATGGCGACATCCTTGGCATGGTAACGAGGCATTTCTTCTTGTTTATAAGAGGATTCGTGCTCTTCATCTATAATAATCATGCCTAAATTTTCAAATGGAGCGAAAACAGCAGATCTTGCGCCAACGACAAGCTTGACTTCCTTGCGATGAATCTTCCGCCATTCATCATATTTTTCTCCTGTCGATAAGCCGCTGTGAAGAACAGCCACATTTGAGCCAAATCGTTCTTTAAATCGCTGCACCATTTGAGGGGTTAATGAAATTTCAGGAACTAAAACGATCGCTTCTTTTCCTTTTTGAAGAACATGATCAATTGTCTGCAAGTAAATCTCCGTTTTGCCGCTTCCTGTCACTCCGTGCAGCAAAAAGGTTTCGTGCTGATCCTCCCTGACCGCTTGATGAATATGTTTTGCCGCCTCTCTTTGCTCAGGCGTGAGATCAAGTGATGCAGATGGTGTAAACTCCCGGTCACGGTAAGGATCCCGGTAGACCTCTTCATAGCTTTCTGTTAACAGCCCTTCTTGAATAAAGGTTTTAAGCGTTTGAGAACTCGCGCCTGTTTGCTGCTGCAAGTCTTTCGCTAAAAAGGTGGTCTCTCCCGCTTGAAGCAAATAGGAGATCAGTGCCTTTTGTTTCACCGCATTTTTCTTTAGCTGCTGCTGCTTTTCTTCAAGTTTTTCTTTCGATACAGCCAACTGGAGCATGCGGACCTTTTTCTTTCCAGATTTTTGCGAGACATGGTATCTCACCTCTAGATGACCTTTTTGGACATGCTTTTGAATCTGTTTTAATTGTTCAGCCGGGATGTCAGCATAAA
Organism: Bacillus sp. FSL P2-0069; assembly: GCF_038593315.1. NCBI lineage: Bacteria > Bacillati > Bacillota > Bacilli > Caryophanales > Bacillaceae > Bacillus > Bacillus sp. FSL P2-0069. Next base: position 1,480,304 of record NZ_CP151984.1, on the reverse strand, counting down.
GAATGCTCTCACGCTGACCGAAAAGCTCTTTCAATGACTGCGGAAGTTCTTCCTCTGATAGCACCTGTATTTCTTTTTCATACTTTGCCTTCATGGCTGCGGGCAGCATCGATTGAAGTGCCGTAATATGATAGGACAATGTTTTTTCCGTCAGCCAGTGGGAAAGCTCCAGCAGCTCATCTGTCAGAACAGGTGATAAATCAAATAAATCGACTATCTCTTTGATGCTTCCTGTCTTGATGTCTGTTTCCTCTTTGACTTTTGTCACAAACCCTTGAATCTTCCGCGGGCCAAAGGGAACGACCACCCTCATTCCCGCTTTGACGAGATCTTTGAATCGATCTGGTACACGGTAATCAAATGGCCGGTCAATGGCTTTCGTTGTGACATCTACGATGACTTCAGCAATCATGCGCGATCACGCTCTTCTGGAAGCAGCTGTATTGCCTCCTTTAAAATTTCAAAAGCGAGGTCTTTTTTGCTCATCATCGGCAGCTCTTTTTTCGTTCCATCTGCTTTGATGATCGCTGCCACATTTGTATCTGTGCCAAATCCTGCACCTTCTTTAGTGACGTTATTGGCCACAATCATATCTAGGTGCTTGGATTCAATTTTCTTTTTCGCATAATATTCTACATCCTGCGTTTCAGCTGCAAATCCGATCAGCACTTGATGCTCTTTTCTTTTCCCTAGCTCTTTTAAAATATCTTTTGTCCGGGTGAATTCAATGTCCAGTGTGCCGTCCTGTTTTTTCATTTTATGAGCATATGTCGTGACAGGGGTGTAATCGGCAACAGCTGCTGATTTAATGACAAGATCTGCTTCTCCGTATACATCTAGCGCAGCTTGATACATCTCCTCAGCTGATTCAACGTGCACTACATGTACATGGTCAGGTTCAGTTAAAGAAACAGGTCCAGAAATCAGCGTAACATCTGCCCCCATTTGCTGAGCAGCCTCTGCGATCGCATAGCCCATTTTTCCACTAGAACGATTTGTAAAGAATCGGACAGGATCGATGACTTCACGTGTAGGACCTGCTGTCACCACGACTTTTTTTCCTGAGAGCGGTAAGCTTTTTGGCTCATCAAAAAAAGCACGGATGTGTTCAACAATTTTTTCAGGCTCTTCTAATCGCCCTTTTCCAATGTATCCGCAGGCTAAATAACCTTCACTTGGCTCAATAAACCGGTAGCCGTCTTCATATAATGTGCGAATGTTCCGTTTCACAGCGGGGTGATCGTACATATGCACATTCATCGCTGGTGCGATCCATACAGGCGCTGTTGAAGCAAGCAAAGTCGTCGTCAGCATATCATCTGCAAGTCCAGCGGCCATTTTACCAATCGTATGTGCTGTTGCAGGGGCAACAAGAATGAGATCGGCCCAGTCAGCTACGTCAATATGCGCAATGACTCTTGGATTGTTTTCTTTGAATGTATCTACATATACCTCATGCCGAGACAGTGCTTGGAAGGTAAGCGGAGACACAAACTCACGAGCAGATTCCGTCATAATCACTCTTACATTTGCGCCTGCTTGTACGAGTTTACTAGTAAGTGCTGCTGCTTTATATACGGCGATTCCTCCGCTGACACCGAGCAATATATTTTTTGACTGTAACATTTGTTTGTCCCCCTTAACGGCCTTTTTCACAAATTCGTCTACAATTCAAAAAAGTCAAAACCAATCATAGTTTTGACTTTTTTGAACGTATCGTATCTGCATTGCAGAAGCGATGTGTTATTCTTGATCCTCTTTTTCAAATGTCAAAAGACCAGCGTCAATTTCTTCTAGTGCTTTGCCTACGAATTTGTAAGACTTTGTGTTTTCAATCTGCTGATCTTGATGGATCTGCATTTCACGTGCACGACGTGCCGACACTGTTACAAGTGTATATTTTGAATCAAGTTTGTTCATCAATGAGTCAATTGAAGGATCTAACATGGTTTATTCTACCCCCAGCATTTTTTTATATCTTGGTGCGACTCTGTCTCTGCGCAGGTGTTCTGCAAGGACGATCGCTTTGATTCTTTCACAAGCAAGCTCGACATCATCGTTTTCAACGACATAGTCGTAAGCATCCATCATTTCAATTTCTTCTTTCGCAGCAGCCATTCGGTTTCGAATGAGCTCCTCAGATTCTGTACCGCGAGTAATGATACGGTTTTGAAGTTCTGAAAGACTAGGCGGTGCAAGGAAAATAAAAAGACCTTCCGGGAATGCTTCTCTTACTTGAAGTGCACCTTGCACTTCAATTTCAAGGAAAACATCTTTTCCTTCGCTTAATGTCTGTTCTACATAGTCAACAGGCGTGCCGTAGTAATTCCCGACGTACTCTGCCCATTCTAACAGCTTTTTGTTTTCAATCATATGTTCAAATTCTTCCCTGGTTTTAAAGAAATAATCGACACCATTTCTTTCACCTTCACGCGGTTTGCGTGTCGTCACAGAAATAGAGTATTCAAATTTCGTATCTTCCTGGGAGAAAATGGCTTGTCTGACCGTTCCTTTTCCAACTCCCGAAGGTCCAGAGAGAACGATTAAAAGTCCTCTTTCTTTCATAATGGCGTATTACCCCTGCCCTTCATCTATGATTTCTTCTTTTACAGAAAGTCTTTGCGCGACAGTCTCAGGCTGAACGGCAGATAAGATGACATGGTCACTGTCCATAATGACAACAGCACGGGTTCTTCTTCCGTATGTAGCATCTATGAGCATGCCTCGATCTCTTGCGTCTTGTATCATTCGTTTAATCGGTGCTGATTCCGGACTGACGATCGAAATCATCCGATTCGCTGAAATGATGTTTCCAAATCCGATATTGATCAACTTTATGGTCATCTTCTTTCGTCCCCCTGTAATATAAACGTCTCTAGTCTCGCCGAAAGAGACGCACTGTAAACAGCATACACAATGACTATTCTATATTTTGCACTTGTTCTTTTATTTTTTCAATAGCACTTTTCATTTCAACCACCAGCTTTGTTAAATGGTGATGGTTCGCTTTTGATCCAATGGTGTTCACTTCACGGTTGAGCTCCTGTACAAGGAAGTCAAGTTTCCGGCCGGCAGCACCGCCTTGCAGCAAGATTTGCTGAAACTGCTGAAAATGACTTTTTAATCTCGTGATCTCTTCTGTAATGTCACACCGGTCAGCAAAGATGGCTGCCTCTGTAGTCAGTCTGCTCTCGTCAAGCGCCTCTCCGATCCATTCTTGCAATCGCTGATTCAATCGTTCTTTGTACTGACTCACAACCTCTGGTGCAAAGACTTTGATTTCTTCTGTATAGGCCTCTAGTTCAGAAAGCCTCAGTTCACAGTCTTTTTGAAGGGATGCTCCCTCTTGCTCTCTCATGAAGCAAAGCTCCTTGACAGCAGCCTCGCAAGCTTCCATCAGCAGCTGCTCTAACTGTTCATTTCGGCTGGCTGACTCTTCCACCTGAACGGCAAGCTCCAGCCCCAGTAAGTCATGTGCATGCTGAATGCCTGAAATGTGATAGCGTTTCTCGAGGTCTTTTGCGGCTTTCATGTATTCATCAAGCAGCGGCCAGTCGATCTGTAAGGACCGGCTTGCTAGTTTACCGCCTTCAATCGTGACAAACAGCTCAATTCTACCGCGCTGCACGTGACGAAGAATGATCTTTTTTAATGTATCTTCGAAATATAAAAGCGGCCTCGGCAAACGGGCATGAACCTCTTTAAAACGGTGATTGACCGATTTTAGCTCAACTGACACTGTCAGTTCTCCATCCGTTTTACTCGCTTGGCCGAATCCCGTCATACTGCGTATCATGTTAAAACACCCAATTCTTTCATATTAATAAAATGAAAAAGGTAATAGCAGACACTATTACCTCAAAATTATACCATAATCAATTATTTTTTTCTTGTCAAAAGTGATCCTGCCAGTAAAAAAGTTGGCAGTGCAGACATCCCGATGATCAGCAGCCAATCAATTGGTGCAACCGCGACCGTTTTGAAAATCGGCTGAAGCGGCGGGTAATAAATGACCACAAGCATGAGCAAAAGTGATGACAAAACCGCACCGATCAAATAAAGGTTCCCAAATGGGTTACGTTCAAAAATGGACCGTTCACTGCGGCAGTCAAATACATGAATGAGCTGCGCCAAAACAAGCGTACTAAATGCGACAGTCTGTGCATATTGCAGGTTGTTTGGATCGCGGTGATACACAAATATAAATGCCAAAAGGGTCGCAAGTCCGATGAGGAAGCCTCTTGAAATGACCTTCCAGCCAAGCCCTCTAGCAAAAATGCCCTCTTTCACATTCCGCGGCTCTCTCTTCATGACATCGCCTTCTGGCTTATCCATGCCAAGTGCCATAGCCGGCAGACCATCTGTGACAAGGTTTACCCATAAGATTTGTATAGGAACGAGCGGCAGCGGCAGCGCGAGCAGCATCGCAAACAGCATGACCAAAATTTCTCCGACATTTGATGCCAGCAAATAACGGACAAACTTACGAATGTTTTCATAAATATTCCGGCCCTCTTTAATGGCGGATTTTATGGTCGCAAAGTTGTCGTCAAGTAAAATAAGAGAAGACGCTTCTTTGGCTACGTCTGTTCCAGTGATGCCCATGGAGATACCGATATCTGCTTGTTTAATGGCAGGCGCATCATTGACCCCATCACCTGTCATCGCCACAACATGCCCATTTTTTTGATAGGCTTTGACAATTCTCAGTTTATGCTCAGGGGAAACCCGGGCAAAGACGTATACATTTTCAGCTGTTTGCTCAAGCTCTTTGTCGTTCATCTGATCAAGCGCTTTCCCGTCGAGCACCTGTCCTTGTTTCGGTAAAAGGCTCAAGTCTTTGGCGATCGCTTTGGCCGTTTCTACGTGGTCGCCTGTAATCATGACCGTTTTAATCCCGGCATCCCGGCACTCTTTAATCGCTCGTCTGACTTCAGGACGCGGTGGATCGATCATGCCCTCTAACCCGATAAATGTTAAATCGGTTTCAGCCTGCTTTACAGAGGTGATTTTTTCTGTCAGACCGACTTTTTTATACGCAATGGCAATGGTTCTAAGCGCCTGTCTTGCTAACCCTTGAATCGCAGCTTCTGCTTCTTGCCTATGAGTTGCTGAAAAAGAAGCTGTGCGTCCGCCGTGCATGATATGACTTGAACGGTTCATTAGTACATCCGGCGCACCTTTTGCAATGACATACCGCTCTTTTTGATTCGTTTCAACGACGACTGACATCATCTTTCTTTCTGAGTCAAAAGGAAACTCCTCAATGACATGAAATCCAGCTTCAATGAATTGCTCTGTAAAACCCGCTTTACGTGCTGCGGTAAGAAGCGCCCCCTCTGTCGGATCGCCATCAAGCCTCATCTCCCCGTCTTTTTCAACGATGGTCGATGTATTACAAAGCGCCCCGTATAATAACACCTTTTGCAGGCTTGGGTGCTTGTCGGCATGGACGATTTCTCCGTTTAAGGTAAAGTCACCGGATGGCTCGTAGCCTGTGCCAGAAATATTCCACGTTTTCCCCTCTGCCCATACATGGGTCACGGTCATTTTATTTTGCGTCATCGTTCCTGTTTTATCTGAGCAAATGATTGACGCGCAGCCGAGTGTTTCCACAGCCGGGAGCTTTCTGACGATCGATTTCTGTTTGATCATCCGCTGCACCCCTAGGGAAAGTGCGACAGTGACAATCGCCGGCAGTCCTTCTGGAATTGCCGCAACAGCAAGAGATACTCCCGCTAGGAACATATGATACAATTCATGTCCTTGCACAACACCGAGAACCACTACGAGCACCGTTAAAAATAAAGCAGCCACAATCAGAATTTTCCCGAGCTGCTCGAGACGCCTTTGCAGCGGCGTTTCCATATTACCTGCTGCATCCAGCATACCGGCAATTTGTCCCATTGCCGTATTCATTCCTGTACCAATGACAACCCCTACGCCGCTTCCTCTAGTAACAAGCGTCCCCATAAAGGCCATGTTCGTCAAATCTCCAAGTGAGACATGGCTGCTTGAAAGAGGACTTGCGTGTTTGACCGCTGGGATAGACTCGCCAGTGAGAGCGGACTCCTCAATTTCTAAGCTCTTTGTTTCTAGTAATCTAATATCTGCCCCAATCCGGTCTCCGCTTGAAAATTTCACAATATCCCCTGGCACGAGATGTTTAGACGGGATCTTGACCCATTCATTATTTCTCCTTGCATATACATGCGGAGTTGATAATTCTTTTAACGCTTGAAGGGATTTTTCCGCCCGGCGCTCTTGATAAAAGCCGAGTACACCATTAATCAAAACAATGGCTACAATCGCAACAGCATCAATGTATTCTCCTAAAAAGGCAGAAATGATTGTTGCTGCAAGCAAGATTAACACCATGAAATCTTTAAACTGTGCTAAAAAAATGATCAGAGCCGACGCCTTTTTTCCTTCCTGCAATTCATTTGGCCCGTGTTTTTCAAGCCGCTTTTGTACATCTTTTTCTGACAGTCCGTCACCTATCGATGTATTCATTGTTTTTAATAAATCGGTTTGGTTCAGTTCATGCCAATTCATTTGACCTCGTCCACTCCTCTTTTGTTCTCTCTCATATGCAGTGTTCTATAAGCCAGTTTATTCAGACTCGTCCTAAATCATGCTATAATAATAAGACTGCCTAAAGAACGAGAAAACGGAAGTTCTTTCAGTAGATTTGTGTGAAAGAAGAGGGTGTATCCAACATGTCATTTGACGGCATTTTTACATATGGTATGACAAATGAATTGCAAGAGACATTAACTGGCGGGAGGATTTCTAAAATCCATCAGCCATATAAGCACGAGCTGATATTTCATATTCGGGCAAACGGGAAAAATCATAAGCTCCTTTTATCGGCTCATCCGAGCTATGCGAGAGTGCAGCTCACTGAGCATCAATACGACAATCCAAGCGAGCCGCCAATGTTTTGTATGCTCCTCAGAAAGCATCTTGAGGGCGGCTTCATTGAACGTTTTGAACAGATTGGATTTGACCGGGTGATCGTGCTTCATGTAAGAAGCAGAAATGAAATTGGCGATGAGCAGACGCGTAAGCTTTACATTGAAATCATGGGACGTCATAGTAATTTCATTCTGGTAGAGGATGGAACGCAGCAGATCATTGATGGTTTGAAACACCTTTCTCCATCTGTGAACAGCTATCGAACGGTGCTTCCTGGTCACGAATACCTTCTGCCGCCTGCGCAGCAAAAATTGAATCCTTTTGACGTGACAAAGGATGATATTTTGAAGCATTTACGCTTTCAAGAAGGAAAGATCGCAAATCAAATTGTCGATACCTTCTCTGGGGTTTCCCCGCTGTTTGCAAAGGAAGTTGTACACCGGGCCGGTCTTGCCAATCAAGAAACGATTCCAAATACACTGCTCGACATGTTTCAGCTCATTCGCATGCATTCTTTTACACCGCAGCTCACAAGAAAAGACGGAAAAGAGTATTTCTATTTATTAGAGCTTCAGCATGTCCATGGCGAGATGAAGACATTCGACTCACTCAGCCAGCTGCTTGACCGCTTTTATTTTGGAAAAGCTGAGAGAGATAGAGTCAAACAGCAGGCAGCGGACCTTGAACGGTTTGTCGTCAATGAAAAAAAGAAAAATGAAAACAAGCTGAAAAAGCTAAAAAGAACCCTTGAAGAATCTCAAGATGCACACAAATATCAGCTCTATGGCGAATTGTTAACAGCCAATTTATATGCAATTAAAAAAGGGGATAAAGAAGCGACTGTTATCAATTATTACGATGAAGACGGCGGAGAAATCACGATTCCGCTCAAAACAAACAAAACCCCTTCTGAAAATGCCCAGGCATATTTTACAAAATATCAAAAGGCAAAAAATGCTGTAGAAGCTGTAAATGAACAAATTAAGCGGACACATGAAGAAATTGCTTATTTTGAAGAGCTGATTCAGCAGCTGTCCTCTGCTTCACCGAAGGATTTAGAGGAAATGAGAGAAGAGCTTGTGGAAGGAAAATATTTGCGCGCCAAACAAAAGCGTCTCGCCAAAAAGAAAAAACCGGCGGCCATTCAGCTCGAAACGTATGAATCGTCCCAAGGCATATCAATTTTAGTCGGAAAAAACAACAAACAAAACGAGTATTTGACTACAAAGGCAGCTGCTCGTGATGATATTTGGCTGCATACAAAGGATATTCCTGGATCACATGTCGTCATCCGTCACCAAGCACCTGATGAACAAACGCTGCTTGAAGCGGCTCAAATTGCCGCCTATTTTTCAAAGGCAAAAGAGTCCAGCTCCGTACCTGTCGACTATACAAAAATCCGGCATGTGAAAAAACCAAACGGAGCAAAGCCTGGCTTTGTTACGTATGATCAGCAGCAAACATTATTTGTCACGCCTGACGAAGATCTTGTGCTCAAGCTGAGAAAATAAATAAAAAGCCGATAAAATCGAGGGTCAGTCCCCGATTTTATCGGCTTTTTCTTTTTCGTTTTTTTCTTTCGATGTAAAGGGCATCAAGTGCGTCAATATCCTCTTCTTCAAGCAAGGATTCAATTGCCGCAGCCAATTGTTTTGTCCGGGCGGGGCTTGCACCGCTTGTAGAAACTGAAATCGTCACTTTTCCTGCTTTGACAACCTTCGGCACCATCACATTGCCGAGCTCAGATTGGCTCACACAATTCACGAGCTGGTGAGGCTGTGCTGTTTGTGCAATCCATTCATTTACCGAAGGGTCGTTTGTAGCAGCAACAATGAAAAACGCATCCTTTAAATCTTCAGCGCCCACCTTCTTTTCCTTCCAATTCAATGCGTATGTATCAATGAGGCACGCCATCTCTTCAGAAAGATCAGGACTCACAACTGTTATCTGGCAAGACTCCGTACACAATGCCTTTGCTCTTCTTAACGCGACAGATCCGCCGCCGGCGATGACCACTTGTTTATCGGTTAAATCAAGATGGACTGGAAGCATGGATTTCTCCTCGGAAACGAAACGCATCGTCTTTGTTTAAAATGGTTTCTTGCACGCGTTCAATATAAGCCGATTTGACATGCGGATGAAAGCCAATATACCGGCATACCTGGACATCTTTCAGCCGCTTTCTCGCCTGAGCGGCTTCACTTTCAATTTCTTTCATTAAAATCCCCGTAAACAGCAAGTAAGGAACGAGATAGACAGGCCCATCGTCATCTGCTGATAACTGCGCGAGAACATCTCGATAATTTGGCTCACATGCTGTAATAAAACACGGAAGAACCTCTGCATGCGGAAGCAGATTTCGGACATCGTCTGCAATGCCAAACACATCTCGCTTCACATCCGGATCAGAGCTCCCGCGGCCAATTAAAAGAATCCGCGCGCGCTCGCCTTGATATCCTGCTTCTTCAATTCTTGCGGCAACCGCTTTTGTTACTTCTTGATTCACGCCGATTGGCTTTCCATATGTGACCTTCACTTGCGGGAAACGCGCATGCACTTTCTCAATTTCGACCGGGATATCCGATTTGGCATGCATGGCAGTTAAAAGGAGGAGCGGGACGATTGCAATGTGTGTCGCTCCTTTTTTCACACAGGCCTCAAATCCTTCTTCTATAGAAGGGTCCGTCAGCTCTAAAAAACAAATTTCTTGTATATCTGCTTTCACTAACGGCATACAGCTTTTCATAAAAGAAATGGCCTTATCTTGTGCTTCTTTTACCCTGCTTCCATGCCCAACATAAAGGACAGCTTGTTTCATGCGGCTCCTCCCTCTCACTTGTTTTCATCAGACGAAAAGACACGATGTATGCACGTGTCTTTTCTCTATCATTCTCATTTCTCGATGAATGCAGGTTCAAACCAGTTCAGCTTTTGATGAAAATGAACGACATCTCCAACAACAATTAAACTTGGATGCTCGATCCCTTCTTTTTCAACGGTTTCAGACAGTGTCGCCACCGTGCAGCACGTTGTCTTTTGCCTTGTTGTGGTTCCCCAGTGTATAAATGCAGCGGGTGTTTCAGGGTCCCGTCCATTTTTCAAAAGCAGGCGCTGCACTCTTTCCACGTTTTTGACACCCATGTAAATCACAAGAGTATCAATCCCTGTAGCCAGCGCCTCCCACTTTTCTTCAAAATGTTCATCCTTTTGATAGTGACCCGTGACAAAAGCAACATTTGAGCTGAATTCACGATGTGTCACAGGGATGCCCGCATAAGCAGCCGCTGCAATCCCAGAAGTAATTCCTGGGACGACCTCATACGGAATTCCGTGCTCAGCTAAGCATTCGATTTCTTCACCGCCGCGGCCAAAGACAAAGGGGTCGCCGCCTTTCAGCCGTACGACAACGTTCCCTTCCTTTGCATGAGCCACAAGCGCTTCATTGATGGCTTCCTGTCTCATTGTATGATGATTTGGCAGCTTGCCGCAATAAATCAATTCCGCCTCCGGTTTGGCATGGGCGAGAATTTCTTGATTGACAAGACGATCATATAAGATGACATCTGCCCGCTGTATCGCCTTATGGGCCTTTAATGTTATTAAATCTGGGTCACCGGGTCCAGCACCCACAATGTATACTTTCCCCATCTTGCTTTTCTCCCCCTGCCATCAGGCGATTATTTCGTTGTTCCTTTTACATAATCAACAAGACGCTGTTTAGATTCCTCACGGGATAATTCCCCTGTATCTAATACGAGCTCAGGCGCAGCAGGCTCTTCATACGGTGAATCGATTCCAGTGAAAAACGGAATTTCACCGTTTCTCGCCTTTTTATATAACCCTTTTGGATCACGCTCTTCACACACGTTCAGATCACATTTGACAAATACTTCGTGAAATTCCCCATCTTCGACCAACTGTCTGACAGTGTGGCGGTCTTCTTGAAATGGAGAAATAAAAGCAGTGATGACAATCGTCCCTTGCTCCACAAATAGTTTTGCTACTTCTCCGATCCGGCGGATGTTTTCTTTTCTGTCATCATCTGAAAACCCTAGATCTTTATTGAGTCCGTGCCGCACGTTATCGCCGTCAAGAACTGTGACTTGGTAGCCTTGTTCAAACAGCTCTCTTGCAGCTGCATTCGCGATCGTTGATTTACCTGACCCGCTTAGACCTGTAAGCCAGATAATGCCGCTCGTATGATTGTTTTTCTGCTGATATTCTTTTTTTGTAATTGATGAATCATGCCACACGATATGTTCGTTGCTCATGTCATACCCTCCCGTTAAGATACCGTCGTTTTTAATCCTTCGATTAATGTTTCAATGACTTCTTTTCGGCTGAACGTGCTTGGTGGTAATTCACCGTTTCTCAGCATTGTTCGAACCTTTGTACCTGAAAGAATGACATGCTCGCTTTTGTCGTGAGGACACGTTTTTGGAGTGGCCATCGCTTCACATGTATTACAGTAGAAACTGTGTTCAAATTTTAATGGAGTAATGCCGATTTCTTCGCTTGTAAATTGATCAAATAGTTCCTGCGCCTCGTATGTGCCGTAATAGTCACCAACACCTGCATGATCTCTTCCGACAATAAAATGGGTGCAGCCATAATTTTTCCGCACTAGCGCATGAAAAATGGCTTCCTTTGGTCCAGCATAACGCATTGCAGCAGGAAAAACACCTAAAAAGACGCGGTCTTTTGGATAATAACCGTCCAATAATACTTGATAGCTTTTCATTCTTACATCTGCCGGGATGTCGTCAGATTTTGTTTCACCGACAAGCGGATTTAAAAATAAACCATCGACTGTTTCCAGTGCTGTTTTTTGAATATATTCATGAGCACGATGAACAGGGTTTCTCGTTTGGAAACCAACAATGGTTTTCCAGCCGTTATCTTTAAAATGACGTCTTGTTTCTTCTGGCTCATACGTAAATTGAGGGAATGGTTTTTCACTGCGTTTCGTCAGTGTAATTTTTCCGCCAATGTAAGTATCGCCGCGTTCAAATAATTTTTTCACGCCTGGATGATTGCGGTCATCTGTTTTATAGACATTCACCGCTTCTTTTTCTTTATCTGGTGTGTATTGATCCTCTACTTCAATGACCCCATATACAGTTCCATTGTAGGATAAGCGCACGATATCGCCTTGATGGATTTCCGCCGCCTTTTCTTTTGTTACTGGCAGTGTAATAGGAAGAGACCAAACGACACCACTTGCTAGCCGCATACTGCTTACAACTGCTTCATAATCAGCTTTTGTTAAAAACCCTTCAATTGGACTATATCCGCCAATTGCAATGAGTTCAAGGTCTGCAAAGGAAATCGCATCTAGTTCAATTTCCTTCGCAGCCGTGCTGAGATCATATTCTTCATTTACTCGATTAATTAATACGCCACCATGTGGTGTTAAACTCATTTGTTCATCTTCCTCTCAATGTTCATATTTATTAGATGTTAATAGTCGGATTTATGGTTAAATCCCGCCGCCCTGTTCATGAATAGAGCTGCTTTCATTTTTGACTGCCTTCATCAGACTCAGCGCACCAAGTGAGGCAAGCAGTACACTCATCATGATAAAGATAGAGTAATAGTCTCCTTTTAAGAAAAGGCTCACAAGCAAATACGAGAGGCTGAGTGATAAAAAAGGTGAGACCACCCATACTTTCAGCATTTTTTTCACAACATGTTTGTGAAAAATGTTAGGCCCGCCTTTTGCCATTCCAAGTCCGATGATAGACGAGGAGGTGATTTGCGTAAGTGGAACGGGCAGCCCAAAAATAGAGCTGACGATGACAAGCCCGGCACCGGTACTCGAAAGTAAAATCCCTTCGCCTGTTTGATAGCGGGTAATTTTCTTTCCGTTTGTTTCCAGCACTCTTCTGCCTAGCAAGAGGGCCCCTGCTGCGACGAAGATTCCGCCGTAAAGTGTTCCCTGCCCAACTGACAAAACGCCTGAAGCGACGAGCGGGCCGACGGCATTTGCCACATTGTTCATACCGGCTGAAAATGCCTCTAAAAATCCGCTGAGGATTAATACGACAGATAAAATAGCTGTGCCTTTTTTAGACAGCTTCCGTTTAGGGAACATTCTGATGATTTTGACGACAGCAAAGGTAAAAAGAAAGGCAAAAAGCGGGATGATGATCCAAAATGCCACAATTACTAAAATGGATTTCACAAACAATACTTTATACGCGACTGCCACACCAACCACAGCCCCTACTGTGACCTCACTTGTTGATAAAGGAATCGCCATGAGATTCGCTATGAAAAGTGATAGTGCAGCAGAACCAATGATAATACAAACGATTTCAAGTGTAATGACTGATTCTGGCATAATACCAGAGCTGATCGTTTTGACGACCTCGCCGCCGCCAATCACTGAACCTGCTAAAATCCCCACTGCACAAAAACTGAGTGCATAAATGGGCTTTTGAATGGCACCTGATCCATACGCAATGCCCATAGAAGCAGCTGCCCCGCTTGCGCCTATGTTTAAAGCAAAGAATAGACTAAATAAAATTGCGGCGATTTCCATACGTTATGCTCCCTTACTCATGTAATCCGCACTCTGTCTTTGCTGTTCCTGACCATCTGCCAGAACGCAGATCATCTGCAGTAAATGCTGGCTGTGTACACGGTGCACAGCCGATACTTGGATATCCTTGGTCATGCAGCGGATTATAAGTAAGTTCCTCTCTAGATGCATATCTCCATATGTCCTTCCACGTCCAATGGATGAGCGGACATACTTTCACTGATTTGAATTTTTCATCCTTATTTAAGAAATTCGTCCCTGCTCGTTTTGGTGACTGCTCTCTTCTTAAACCGGAAAGCCATGCTGGATAACCAGAGAGGGCTTCTTGCAAAGGAATGACCTTACGCATATGGCAGCAGCTTTGAGGATTTGTTTTCCATAATTCATCACCGTGCTGCTCATTTTGCTGTTCAACCGTCAGCTCAGGCGTTTTCAATACAATGTCTAAACCCGGGTATCTTTCCTTTACCGCATCAATTGTGTCGTATGTTTCCTTAAAATGCAGACCTGTATCTAAAAAGACAATTCTCGCATCTTTTTTTACTTTTGCAATCAGATCAATCAGAACGATGCCCTCGATGCCAAAGCTGCACGCATACACGAGCTGGTCACCATAATGACCGTACGCCCATTTCAGTACAGACAGGGCTCCTTTATACAAATCATCCTCTTGAAATGTAATGGACGGCTCTTGCCAATTTTCATAAGTTAACATGATTTCTCCCCTTCCGGAGTACCGCTCATATTGCTAATTTCCGCACTACTTCAATCTAATTTTTTCGTTTTTTTCCACTTGAATCACTTGACCGTCCTGAACAATTAACGTAATTGAACCGAATTTCATATCCCCAATCAGTTCTTGCATATGCTTTACTAAGTCCTCATCCTGATTTTGTTTCACTTCCATCTCCTCTTCCTCCTCACCGTTAAAATAAAAAAACTTTCTTTCAGTCCGAAAGAAAGATGAGGAAGCTCACGATTTCCTTATCTTTCAAAATAGAATCATTTTGCAGGAAGTAGCACCTTGCGAATCGCAGGTTGCCGGGTTTCATCGGGCCAGTCCCTCCACCTCTCTGGATAAGAGTTTCAATTTGTCTTAAATATTAACACAATTCAAACAAAAGTCAACCCGACTTTATTGATAGGATTAGTTTTTATTAAAATTTGAGTCTATTTTACTATTTTTACCCAAATAAAAAAGCCGTGCGGGCAGGCACAGCTTTAAAATTGTTAACGATGGACTTTGACTTTTCAGACCGTTTCTTCCATCCAAGATTCAGAGGAAGGGTCTTGTCTCCAGCGTTTTAGTTTGTTCATCGCAGACGGCTCAATCGCTTTCAGTTCAAGTGCCACGTCTGTCAATGTGTCATAGTCTGTCAGGGTGACATATGGAATATTTTTTTCTTGAAAAGCGGCCGCTGCTTTTGGCAGTCCGTATGTGAAGATTGCGGCAACTCCTAGTACCTCGCAGCCCTCAGCTTGAAGAGCAGCAACCACTTCCAGCACACTGCCTCCTGTGGAAATAAGGTCTTCGACGACGACAACCTTTTGGCCTTTCGATACGGCCCCTTCAATTTGATTTCCTTTGCCGTGTGCTTTCGGCTTACTTCTGACATAACACATCGGGATGTTCAAGCGGTCTGCTGCTAATGCCGCATGCGGAATGCCTGCTGTTGCAGTACCCGCGACAACCTCTGCTCCCTTGAAATGAGTGAGAATCAAATCTTTTAGACCTTCCGCAATGTCGTGTCTGACTTCTGGATATGATAATGTGAGGCGGTTATCACAATAGATCGGTGATTTTATACCGCTCGCCCATGTAAACGGTTCGTCTGGTTTTAATGAGACCGCTTTGATTTGTAATAGATGTTTCGCGATTTTTGATTTCATCTGGCAGTCACTCCCACTCTTTCAAAATTTGATGATAGGCTTCTAATGGTTTATCAGCTTTTGTGATTGATCTTCCGACAACAATTTGTGAAACACCTTGCTCTTTTGCATAGGCAGGTGTCGCCACACGCTTTTGGTCATCGGTTTGATCATTCGGTAAGCGAATCCCTGGCGTTACAGTGAGAAAAGAGGGTGAGATATGTTCATGAAGTGCTTTAGATTCATGAACAGAGCAAACAACACCGTCCAGTCCACTTTCATATGCTAATTGTCCGTACCGGATCACAGTCTCTTGCAGCGGACGGTCAATGAGTAATTCGTTTCTCATCATGTCTTCTGACGTACTAGTCAGCTGGGTCACTGCAATAATGCCCGGACGGCTTTGTCCAGCAGGAGTCCCGCTTTCAAGTCCCTCTAATGCAGCCTGCATCATTCGTTTCCCGCCAGCAGCATGCACATTGACCAAATCAACGCCAAGTGCGGCAAGCCGGTTCATCGCTTTTTGCACCGTTGTTGGAATGTCATGTAATTTTAGATCGAGAAAAATGCGGCAATTTTTTTCTTTCAGCGCATCAAGGATGGCAGGTCCTTCTTGGTAAAACAGCTCCATGCCGACCTTCACAAATAATGGTGTCCCTTCAAAGGGATCTAAAAAGGCAAGCGCGTCCTGCCCTGATGGAAAATCAAGCGCGATGATGGGCAAGTGCTTCATGTTTCCAGCTCCTTCCGATACATTCCTCTACAGATGAATAACCGTATGCTGCTAACACATTTGGCAGTTCTTCAATGATTTCCGGGCAAATAAATGGATTCACAAAATTGGCTGTACCGACAGCGACTGCACTTGCACCTGCTAGTAAAAATTCAAGTACATCTTCAGCACTTTGCACTCCGCCCATCCCGATAATCGGAATAGAAACCGCTTGACTCACCTCATGCACCATACGTACAGCGACAGGTTTGACAGCTGGTCCTGATAATCCGCCTGTTTTATTGGCAAGGATGGGTTTCCCCGTTTTTAAATCTAAACGCATCCCAATTAATGTGTTAATCATGGTGAGTCCATCCGCTCCAGCAGCTTCAATTGCTTGAGCAATTTCTACAATATTGGCTACGTTAGGTGACAGCTTGACATAGACAGGTACGGAAGAGACTTTCTTGACTGCTTTTGTCAATGATGCTGCCATATTTGGATCTGTACCAAAGGCGATTCCGCCGGTTTTCACATTTGGGCAAGAAATATTCAGCTCAAGGGCATGAACATTTTTTGCTTGGCTGATTTGCTTGGCTACTTCAACATAATCATCCACCTGTGAGCCAGCAACATTCGCAATAATAGGCGTATCAAACTGCTCGAGCCAAGGCAATTCATTTTCAAGCACGCCTTTTAGACCTGGATTTTGAAGGCCGATTGCATTGAGCATACCAGCTCCTGTCTCAGCAACCCTTGGAGTCGGATTGCCAAATCTCGGTTCAAGGGTTGTGGCTTTGATCATGATACCGCCCAGCAATGATAGGTCATATAAGGATGCAAATTCTCTCCCGAATCCAAAGCAGCCTGATGCAGGGATAATTGGATTCTTTAAAGATAATCCCGGTAACTCAACGCTTAGCATGACAATGCCACCTCCTCTGCTTTAAAAACAGGTCCATCAAGACACACTTTGACATAAGGTTTGTCGAGCTGATCGGTATGACAGACACATGCAAAGCAGGCACCAATTCCGCAGCCCATTCGTTCTTCCATCGAAATGTAGACAGGCTTATCAGGATACGTGTCTTTCAGCGCTTTTAGCATAGGTGTTGGACCACAGGAAAGCAGCACATCAAAGCTCAGGTTTTGCTCTTTTATCACATCTGTTACAAAGCCTTTAGCACCGTATGTGCCATCAACCGTTGCAATAAACGTATCGCCGAGTGCTCTAAATTTTTCCTCGTAAAATACATCCTTTTTCGATTGAAAGCCGAGGACATGCTTTACGATGACGCCTTTTTTCGTTAACCGCTTAGACAGCTCATATAGAGGTGGTACGCCAATTCCGCCGCCGACTAGTAATGCCGTCTCTCCGGGCTTGACGACTGAAGGATCATACCCGTTTCCAAGCGGCCCTAATACATCGACTGATTCTCCCTCCCGCTTTTGGGAGAGGAGCTTTGTGCCCTCTCCCTCTGCGCGGTAAATGATGGTTGCTTCTTTTTGCTCGGCATGAATGTTGGCAATACTGATCGGTCTTCTCAGCAGCGGTGTCATCGATTCACTGACCTTTAGATGAAGAAATTGTCCAGCCGTTTGAAAGGAGTCCACAAGGTCACCTTTTAATGTCATTTCGTAAATATGATCAGCGATCTCTCGGTTCGAGACGACCGTCAAGTATGCTTTTTTCATATCGTTACTGTCACCTCAGCATTCGTTTTCACTTCTGGCATTTCATCCGCTCTAAATGTCATGCTCTCAAGCACTCTTAAAATGGCTTCTGCTGTATCTAGTGACGTTAAGCAAGCCACTCCGTTTTCAACAGATTCACGTCTAATTCTAAAGCCGTCTCTTGCCGGCTGTTTTCCTTTTGTTAATGTGTTGATCACGAATTGGGCTTCCCCGTTTCGAATGACATCAAGAAGATTTTTGCCTTCTTCTCCAATTTTGCCGACTACACTTGAAGGAATGGAGGCTTGTTTTAAATAATTCGCCGTTCCTTCTGTTGCTAAAATATGATAGCCGATCGAATGGAATCTTCTTGCGATCTCAAGTCCTTCTTCTTTATCCTTATCAGCCACTGTCAGAAGAACGGTTCCGTCATTAGGGATTTGAATGCCTGATGCAATCAATCCTTTATATAGGGCTTTTTCGATCGTGACATCTTTCCCCATGACCTCACCTGTTGATTTCATTTCAGGCCCGAGTGTAATATCCACTCTTCTTAATTTTGCAAAAGAGAAGACTGGAACTTTGACGTACACTCCTTCTTGCTCTGTATGAAGCCCTTCTTCGTAGCCATAATTTTTGAGCTTGTCCCCCAAGATGACTTTTGTCGCAAGGTTTGCCATCGGAATGCCTGTAATTTTACTTAAGAAAGGAACCGTCCGGCTTGATCTCGGGTTCACTTCAAGTACATACACTTCACCTTTTGATAGGACAAATTGTATGTTCAAAAGCCCAATAATGTTGAGTCCTTTGGCAAGCTTGATCGTGTATTCTGCGATCTTCGCTTTGATGTCCTCAGACAATGTTTGCGGCGGATAGACCGCAATCGAGTCACCAGAGTGAACTCCGGCTCTTTCAATGTGTTCCATAATGCCTGGGATCACGACAGTTTCTCCATCAGACACGGCATCTACTTCAATTTCTTTTCCTGTCAAATACTTGTCAATTAACACCGGATGCTGCGGATTGACTTTCACCGCATTCTCCATGTAGTGAAGAAGCTCTGTTTCTTGATACACAATTTCCATCGCGCGGCCGCCTAATACATAGGAAGGACGGACAAGGACTGGGTAGCCGATTTGATTGGCAATCGCTACAGCTTCAAGCACAGACGTTGCTGTTTTCCCTTTAGGCTGCGGCACACCGAGTGTTTCCAACGTTTGTTCAAACTTGTCCCGGTTTTCTGCGCGGTCTAGGTCTTCTAGAGAAGTTCCAAGAATTTTCACCCCTCTATTTGATAATTCATCTGCTAGGTTGATCGCCGTTTGTCCGCCGAACTGAACAACGACTCCTTCAGGCTGTTCAAGGTCGATGATATGCATGACATCTTCTACAGTGAGTGGTTCAAAGTAGAGCTTATCTGAAATACTAAAGTCTGTTGAGACCGTTTCAGGGTTGTTGTTTATAATGATCGCTTCATAGCCTGCTTGTTTAATTGCCCACACAGAGTGAACAGTCGCATAATCAAATTCAACCCCTTGTCCAATTCGGATAGGACCTGAACCTAATACGATGACGCTTTTCTTGTCAGTCCGTTCTGATTCATTTTCATCTTCATACGTGCTGTAGAAATATGGTGTCTCTGATTCAAATTCTGCTGCACATGTATCCACCATTTTGTATACAGGTACAATGCCTGCTTCTTGTCTTAGCTTGTAGACATCCGCTTCGTTCATATTCCACTCGCGGCTAATGTAGATATCTGAGAAGCCTTTTTCTTTTGCTTCTTTTAATACGTCTGTATTGCCTTTGTTTTCTTTTAATGTCTTCTCAAAGACGATAATGCCTTCCAGCTTATGAAGGAAGAAGTAATCAATTTTTGAGAATTCATGTATTTGTTCGACTGTATAGCCTCTTCTAAGTGCCTCAGCGATATAAAATAATCGTTCGTCTCCCGCTTTGATAATCCGCTTTTCAAGCACTTCATTTGTGATGTCTGCTTCATCTTTTAATTCAATGTGATGCACATCGGCTTCAAGTGAACGTACTGCCTTTAGAAGAGACTCTTCTAATGTGCGGCCGATCGCCATGACTTCACCAGTTGCCTTCATTTGCGTACCAAGACGTCTGTTCGCAGATTCAAATTTATCGAACGGCCAGCGCGGTATTTTAGAAACGATATAGTCAAGTGCCGGCTCGAAGGCTGCATAGGTTTTACCTGTGACTGGGTTCATCATTTCATCAAGCGTTAAGCCGACAGCAATTTTCGCTGCCAATTTGGCAATTGGATAGCCTGTCGCTTTTGACGCAAGCGCAGAGGAACGGCTCACACGCGGGTTTACTTCGATGATATAGTATTGAAAGCTGTTTGGATCAAGTGCCAGCTGAACATTACAGCCGCCTTCAATGCCAAGTGCACGGATCAGCTTAAGCGACACATTTCGAAGCAGCTGATATTCTCGGTCACTTAACGTTTGGCTTGGTGCTACAACAATACTGTCACCTGTATGGATGCCGACAGGGTCAAAGTTTTCCATGTTACAAACAACGATTGCATGGTCACCGCTGTCTCGCATGACTTCATATTCAATTTCTTTAAAGCCGGCAATGCTTTTTTCAAGTAAGCATTGTGTGACTGGGCTAAGCTTCAGACCGTTTTCAACGATTTCCTTCAGTTCTTGCTCGTTTGTACAAATACCGCCGCCCGTTCCGCCTAATGTATAGGCTGGTCTGACGATGACAGGGTAACCGATTTGATCCGTGAACGCCATCGCTTCTTCCAGGTTATGAATGATTTCACTTTCTGGTACTGGCTCATTTAGTTCATTCATTAAATTACGGAATAAATCTCTATCCTCTGCTTTTTGGATGGCTGACAGCTTTGTACCGAGTACTTCAACGCCGCATTCAGCCAATACGCCAAGCTCTGACAATTCAACAGCAAGGTTTAATCCAGTTTGCCCGCCAAGTGTTGGCAAGATCGCATCAGGGCGTTCTTTTCGAATGATTCGTGTTAAAAATTCTGGTGTCAGTGGTTCGATGTATACCTTATCAGCCATTTCTGTATCTGTCATGATGGTCGCAGGGTTAGAGTTCACAAGAACGACTTCATAGCCCTCTTCTTTTAGCGCTAAGCAAGCCTGTGTACCTGCATAGTCAAACTCCGCTGCCTGACCGATGATGATAGGACCTGAACCGATTACTAAAATCTTTTTGATGTCTACGCGTTTTGGCATACTTCTTCCCCTTCTTTCTCAGTCGTATGAATCATTTCCATGAACTGGTCAAATAAGTAGTTTGCATCTTCTGGACCCGGTGATGCTTCTGGGTGGTACTGAACAGTGAATGCTGGTGCTTCTTTATGTTTTAATCCTTCAATCGTATTGTCGTTTAGGGCAATATGTGTGACTTCGAGCACGTCTTCGTTAATACTGCTAACCGTGTAGCCGTGGTTTTGAGACGTCAGTGTCACCTTGCCAGTTGCTAGTTCTTTCACCGGATGGTTTGATCCTCTGTGGCCAAATTTCATTTTTTCTGTACTTGCACCGCACGCTAGAGCAAATAATTGATGCCCGAGGCATATACCAAAGAGCGGCACCTTTCCAATCAATTGCTGAATCATCTCAACGGCTTCTGGTACATCCACGGGATCTCCAGGTCCGTTTGAAAGCATGATGCCATCAGGCTTTAGCTGCAGCACTTCATCTGCAGTGATGTTGTATGGCACCACAATGACGTCGCAGTCACGTTTATTGAGCTCGCGCAAAATGCCGTGCTTCATGCCGAAATCGACAAGGACAATTCTTTTTCCTCTGCCTGGGCTTGGGTACGCATTTTTCACAGATACTTGACTCACTTGATCTGTTGGCAGCTGCAATGTTTGAAGGCGGCGGACAACGTCTTCTACTTGTTCATCAGGTCCTGCAAACGCCCCTCTTAAAGTGCCTGCACTTCGAATCATTCTAGTCAGCTTCCGTGTATCGATTCCGCTTAGCCCCGGAATGTTTTTCATTTTTAAATATTCATCGAGTGAGTATGAAGAGCGCCAGTTTGAGGGCTTTTCACAAAGCTCTTTCACAATCAGCCCTTTTACAAACGGTGTGATCGATTCAAAATCATCACGGTTAATGCCATAGTTGCCGATAAGCGGGTAAGTTAGTGTGACAATTTGTCCGCAGTAAGATGGATCAGATAAAATTTCTTGATAGCCCGTCATCCCTGTATTAAAGACAACTTCTCCGACTGATGGTTCTAAGCTGCCAAAGCCTGTTCCTTCGAATACTGTTCCGTTTTCTAGCACTAAGCGTCTCTTCATTTTACTAGTCTCCCCTCTTCATAAACGACTTTCCCAGATGCAAGTGTCATGACCGGCCATCCTGATACAGTCAATTTGTCAAACGGTGTATTTTGCCCTTTAGATAAGAAGCTTGTTTTATCGATTGCCATTTCTTTGTTTAAATCAATAAGTGTGATATCAGCTATGTGCCCTTCTTCAAGCTTTCCGTATGGAAGGGAAAATGCTTCTGCTGGTTTGATTGTCATATAATCAACGAGTTCTTTTAATGTCCATTCGCCTGTTTTGACAAATCGTGTATACAGAAGCGGGAACGCTGTTTCAAGTCCCACAATTCCAAACGGGGCACGCTGCATGGTTTCGTTCTTTTCTTCTTCTGTATGCGGCGCATGGTCTGTTGCGATGAAATCAATCGTTCCATCTAACAGTCCCTCGATCAATGCCTCGCGATCCTCTTTTCCTCTGAGCGGCGGGTTCATTTTATAATTTGTATCAAGACCTGGAATGTCCGTATCACACAACAGCAGGTGATGCGGTGACACCTCAGCCGTCACACGGATGCCTGCTTTTTTTGCATCGCGTACGACCCGCACAGATTCTTTCGTACTGATATGACATATATGATAATGACAGTTCGCTGCTTCTGCTAAAAGAACATCTCTTGCAATATGCACTGATTCACAAATGGACGGGATTCCGTTTAACCCATTTGCTTTTGAAAATTCTCCTTCATGAACGCACCCGCCGTAAATGAGCGAGTTATCTTCACAGTGCGCCACAATCGCTTGATCAAGACTTGCTGCCTGTTTCATCGCTTCGTACATCATGCCTGCTGTTTGGATGCCGACACCGTCATCTGTAAAAGCAAAGGCGCCTGCTTCTTTTAGTGCTGCAAAATCCGTCATCTCTTCCCCAATTTGTCTCGTTGTGATGGAGGCGTATGGCAGCACTCTCACAGATGAGGTCTCTTCGATTCGATTCAACAGCCATTCCATTTGCTCTTTTGTATCTGGAACCGGCCTTGTATTCGGCATCGCTGCAATCGTCGTATATCCGCCTCTTGCGGCTGCTTTAGAGCCTGTTTTAATCGTTTCCTTTTTCTCTCCGCCCGGCTCTCTTAAATGCACATGCAGATCGATCAAGCCTGGTGACACAAATAGCCCTGCTGCATCAATAACCTCTTCTCCGTCTTCTCTTTCTAGGTGACCAATCGCTTGAATCACTTTTCCTTTTACCCTAATATCCTGCTGCACTCTTTCACCTGTGCTTGTTAAGATAAAACCGTTTTTAATGAGATATGACATAGACAGAATCTCTCCCTTTTTGATGTAGTGTGCTATTTTGAAAAGCTCTTTTTAATACGGCCATTCGGATATAAACACCATTTTCCATTTGTTTGAAAATCCTTGACTGCTTGGACTCTACTAATGAATCATCTATTTCAACACCTCTGTTTACTGGTGCTGGATGCATAATAATCGCGCGTTCTTTCATTTTGTTTGCTCTGTCTACTGTTAATCCATAAGTTGATAAGTAATCTTCACTGCCCATTTTTTCAGCGTGCCGTTCATGCTGGATTCTAAGCAGCATCACCACATCAGATTGTGCGATGGCTTCATCTACTTGGACATACGTTCCGTGAGGGTTTTGTTCATCCTGGAAGGAAGCAGGTCCTGAAAAGAGGACTGTCGCTCCCAGCCTCGTTAAAACCTCAGCATTTGATCTTGCCACCCTGCTATGTTTGATGTCTCCATGAATCGAAATCGTTAAGCCTTCAAAGCCGCCAAACTCTTCAAAGATGGTCATGAGGTCAAGCAGTGATTGGGTTGGATGCTGCCCGCAGCCATCTCCTGCATTGATGATGGGAATTCCAACCTTCCCAATCAGCTCGTTATAATATTCATCGGTGCTGTCTCTGATCACACATGCCTTTACTCCGATCGATTCGAGTGTTTTTACCGTATCGTAAAGTGTTTCGCCCTTTTGAACGGAGGTGCTAGCCGCATCTAAGCTCAGGACATTCATCCCAAGTTTCTTCTCGGCTACTTCGAAGCTAAAACGTGTTCTTGTGCTTGGTTCAAAGAAGAGGTTTGCCACAAATTCTCCGGCTAATCCATGTTCTTGTTTCCCCTTTTTGAGTGCAGCTGCTTCTTCAATCAGCTGTAATATCTCTTCTTTTGATAAGCTGCTCATTGTCGATAAATCATTCATTTTTTCTTCCCCCTCTAGTTTTTCATCACTTTCAGGTTCAAAAAAACCCTAAGCCTCGGCAGCTTAGGGTTCTCCAAAAGAAGCAGCGGCACTTTCGTGCATTCTGCTCCATTTAGAACCCTTGTCAGCCTCACTGGACTTCTTTTAAAAGGTTTTCTGTATTTGATTCATTTGAGTTGTCATCTTCTGCTTTTTGATGCGGCAGGATCAGATTTAACAGGACACCCGTAATCGCAGCAAGTGCCATTCCAGATAGGGTAAGATTGATTTGTTTCACCTCAATGAATGCCCCGCCAATTCCAATGACTAGGATGACTGATGCGATAATGAGATTACGCTTTTCTTCAAAATTCACCTTATGATCAATCAGAATTCTCAGACCGCTTGAAGCAATGATTCCAAAGAGCAGAAACGAAACGCCTCCCATCACCGCGGACGGCACTGTACTGATTAATGCTGATATTTTTCCTACAAAACCGAAGCAGATCGCAAACACCGCTGCTCCGCCGATGACGAAGATACTGAACACTCTTGTGATGGCTAGTACGCCAATGTTCTCTCCATAAGTTGTTGTTGGCGGTCCGCCAATAAGTGAAGCGAAGATCGTTGCCGCACTGTCTCCTAAAATGGAGCGGTGAAGACCTGGTTTTTTAATAAAATCTTGTCCTACGACCTTACTTAACACCACTTGGTGGCCGATATGCTCAGACATTGTGACAAATGCAACCGGCACCATCACTGTGAGAATGCTTAATGTCACAGCAGGTGTATAGTCGACAAATGGCACGACGAAGTCTGGTACAGCAAACCATTTTGCGTCAATGACCGGCTGGAAGTTCACAATGCCTTGAGTTAAGGCAAAGAGATAGCCGCTGATGATGCCGATTAATACTGGGATTAAGCTAAGGAATCCTCTTAGGAAAATCATACTGATAATGGTCACAGCCAGTGTGAAGCCAGCAACCATTAAGTGCTTGAGGCTGTAAACTAGCTCGGTGGCATTCGGATCAACATACATCGCCATGTTGACTGCTGTTCCAGCGAGTCCGAGTCCGATGACCATAATGACTGGTCCTACGACCACCGGCGGCAGAAGCTTCATCAGCCAGCCTGTGCCGAGCCATTTAATGAACAGGGCGATGAGTGCATAAGCGACACCCGCCATGAAGGCGCCAACCATTGCGGCTCCAGGGCCGCCCGTTGCTTTCACATTCAGTATGGGGGCGATGAAGGCAAAGGACGATCCAAGATACGCCGGAATTTGTCCTCTTGTGATAATTAAGTATACAATCGTTCCCACACCGCTTGAGATGAGCGCGACGGCTGGACTCATATCAATGATTTTTGGTACAAGAATGGTCGCACCAAACATCGCAAACAAATGCTGAAGGCTAAGTGACAGCCATGTGAATGGTTTTGGGATATCTCGAATGCCTAAATTGGCTTTTTGCTGACTCATGATTTTCCTCCTAGATGTGTCCTTTTTCATTAAAAAAGCCTCTTTGCGAGTATGCGCAAAGAGGCCTAGATAAACCGGACACGTCATGTTAGCCGTGTGCTCGGTGTCTCTGTTATTGCCCTCTTTGCAAACTCACTGGAATGCATTTAAAAAGGTTATTTTTCATATATAGCGACAAGGTCGTTCTGATCTACTTCATTGAGCTGAACCATGACTGTCTCTGCTTTTGAAGTCGGAATGTTTTTCCCGATATAATCCGCTCGAATCGGCAGCTCCCGGTGTCCCCGGTCAACGAGCACAGCCAGCTGAATGGAAGATGGTCTTCCTACATCCACAAGGGCATCCATAGCTGCTCTGACGGTTCTGCCTGTAAACAGGACATCGTCAACAACAATAAGTGTTTTGTCATTAATGTCAGCTGGTATGTCTGCACCCTTTACAAGCGGGTCTTGGTTGTCTGTCTTTTTTGTCAGGTCATCACGGTATAGCGTAATATCAAGTTCACCTACAGTGACTGGATTCCCTTCAATTTGCTCGATGCGCTCTGCAAGGCGCTTTGCAAGATGTATGCCTCTTGTCTTGATCCCGGCAAGGATGACATCCTTCATCCCTTTGTTGCGCTCAATCATTTCATGTGCAATTCGGGTAAGCGCTCGTCTAATCGCTTGTTCATCAAGAATGACTGCTTTTTGTTCCATCTATTACACCTCTTTTTGACAAATAAAAAGCCCCTTCTGCAAAGGGCAGAGAGGGGCGTTCATTTGTGCATACGCGTGCACAAATTGATCCGTTATCCTTCTCAGCCTCTCTGGACTGTTTTAAAGAATCTCAATTTCTTTGTTTATTATTTCAGAAAAAGCACGGCCTGTCAATCGTTATTTCTTAATGAATCGATAAAAGCCTGCATATCAGCTGGAATTGGTGCTGTGAACTCGATATATTCTCCTGTTCTAGGATGATCAAATCCTAAAACACCTGCATGCAGCAGCTGTCCATTAAAATCGACTGTTTTTCTCGGCCCATATTTCGGATCTCCTGCAAGAGGGTAGCCGATATATTTCATATGAACACGAATTTGGTGTGTTCTTCCTGTTTCAAGACGGCATTCGACAACCGTGAAGTCTTTAAAGCGTTCAATCACATCAAAGTGAGTAACGGCTTGTTTTGCATTTTCTTTTGTGACCGTCATGCTTTGGCGGTCTTTTTTGTCTCTGCCAATTGGTGCATCAATTGTGCCTGTATCATGCTGGATAATACCGTGGACAACAGCCGTATACTTTCTTGTAACAGTTTTAGCCACCAGCTGATTGACGAGTGACTCATGTGCCATATCGTTTTTCGCGACCATTAACAGCCCAGACGTATCTTTATCAATTCGGTGGACAATTCCAGGACGCATCACACCGTTAATCCCTGATAAGTCTTTGCAATGTGCCATCAGTCCATTTACAAGTGTTCCTGACACATGACCCGGCGCTGGATGAACGACCATTCCTCGTGGTTTATTTACGACTAACACATCTGCATCCTCATAATAAATATCAAGATCCATTGGTTCTGCTTCTACATCTAGCGCTTCCGGATCTGGAATCTCCACTTTGATTTGATCTCCAACTTGTACTTTGTAATTAGCCTTTACTTGTTTCCCGTTTACTTCGATCAGCCCATCTTTTACCCATTGCTGGACTTGGGTTCTTGACCATTCTGGTTCTGTCGTGCTTAGAAATTTATCTAGCCGTTCACTCGTTTGTTCTTCTGAAACGGCAATATTTACTTGATTCATGTAGTTGACTCCTTATTTTTCTTTCCATCTAACAGCATTTGAATGAAGAGCAGAATAACCCCTACACAGAGAGAAGAATCTGCAATATTAAAGATTGGGTAGTGATAATCCCCAAATACGAAATGAGCAAAATCAACCACTTCCTGACGGAAAATACGGTCAATAAAGTTGCCGATCGCTCCGCCAAGCATTAAGGCCAGCGCTACTCCCAGCAGCTTGTCCTTTTGTCCATGTTTTTGTAAGTAATAAACAATTCCCGCAATAACAACGAGTGTGATCACATAGAAAAACCACATTTGTCCTTGGAGAATTCCCCATGCGGCTCCTGAATTTCGGTGAGACGTGATATAAAAGAATCCATCAATGACTGGAACAGAATCACCGAGCATCATATTTTTGACAATGAGCCATTTTGTTAATTGGTCTAAACAAATGATAACGAATGCGATTATGTAATAGAACACACACGTTCCTCCATCTTCATACTTTGATCTTTAAGCATTTTATCAAGAAAACAGGAAGGAGTAAAGAAACTTTAGTTGACAGACAAAAACCTCCCTACATGTGGAAGGCTTCAAAATGAGAATCATTCGATTCGTAAGGATAAGGAGTGAATGCTTTTTTCTCGTATTGCTTATGATATAAAAAGTCGTCAGCCGTGCGGGCGGTAGGAAGAATACTCATTTGTTCAAGCGGAATCACATCTCCTGTTGCCTCACATATGCCATAGGTTCCTTGTTCAATTTTTGCAATAGCGAGAGACACATCTTGCAGCTCTTCTTTGATGTGATAAAGAAGCGTGGTCGTTTTGACCTCATTCAATGTGACATGCTCAGCGGGTGAACGAAATGATGCGTATTCAAACAGTTTAGATTGCAGCTCTTCTTTCATTTGAAGGAGTTCCGTGTAAATCGTCTCTAGATCGCCATTCATGTCGCTATTTCAACTCCTGCCCTGTCGTGATAATCATATTGTTGCCCCGACTGGTCACTTTAAAGCCATAAGATTTTTCCTTTCGTTCTAAACGCTGTCATTTTCTCATAAAAGAAAACGCCCCGCATATGACGGGGCGCCAGCTTGTGATATCGCACTGTTAATTCTGGTAATATTTCTCCACGATTTCAGCATTTTTCAGCGACAATGTTGGGTATTTCGGATTTGCCCCAACGTCTTTTGAAATAATGCGGGAACGCTCGCACAGTTCTCCTTCTGCTTTTTGAACCACAATTCGTCCTGATGTATATTCAGGCGCTGATGTATCTGCATGCTGCTCATCTTCTACCGTTAATTCAGAGATGATAAAGAGCTGCTTCACATCTTCTTTAATGGATGCAAGAAGGTTTTTCACTTCATCTGTCGCATAAAGCGTCACACTTGCTTCAAGTGAACGTCCGATGACTTTCTCATTACGCGCAATCTCCAGCGCTTTTAGCACATCGTCACGTACCTCCATAAAGCGGTCAAACTTCGTTTCTGTCGCTTTAGCTTGAGGAACTAGCACACCTTCTGGCATATCTGTTAACTGAACACTTGGCTCTTCAACAAAGCTTAAGTGGCTCCATAATTCATCTGCGGTATGCGGAAGAATTGGTGCAGTCAGCTTCACTAAAGCCATTAATGTTTCGTAGAAGACCGTCTGCATGCTGCGGCGGTCTGGATGATCGGCATGCTCAATGTAGACGACGTCCTTTGCAAAATCGAGATAGAAAGAGCTGAGCTCAATCGTACAGAAATTGTGAATCGCATGATAGACGACCGCAAATTCGTAATCATCATAAGCTTTTTTCACTTTATCAATCAATTTGTTTAATTTGATCATGATGTATTGATCCACTTCGCGAAGCTCTTCTACTGGCACGGCATTAACTGCTGGGTCAAAGTCAAATAAGTTTCCATGCAGGAAGCGGAAGGTGTTACGGATCTTACGATAGACTTCTGCTACTTGTTTCAAAATATCATCAGATACTGGATGATCGGCTTGATAGTTGACTGAAGATACCCAAAGTCTTAGAATCTCTGCACCAAGCTGCTTCGCAACCTTCGTTGGATCAATCGTATTGCCTAATGATTTACTCATCTTACGTCCTTCTTTATCAAGCGTAAAGCCGTGGCTTAGGACACCTTTATAAGGTGCTTTTCCAGTAACAGCAACTGCTGTTGATAACGAGGAGTTAAACCAGCCGCGATATTGGTCAGAGCCTTCAAGATAAAGATCTGCCGGACGGACTAGGTCATCTCTTTCTTCTAAAACAGCTTGGTGAGAAGAACCGGAATCAAACCATACATCCATGATGTCCTGCTCTTTTGTGAATTCACCATTCGGGCTGCCTGGATGTGTAAAGCCTTCTGGCAATAGCTCTTTTGCTTCTTTTTCAAACCAAATATTCGAGCCATGCTCTCTAAATAATTGAGATACATGCTGAATGGTTTCGTCCGTGATGATCGGCTCACCATTTTCCGCATAAAAGACTGGAATTGGAACGCCCCATACACGCTGTCTTGAAATGCACCAGTCACCTCTGTCACGCACCATATTGAACAGGCGTGTTTCTCCCCATGCTGGAACCCATTTTGTTTCTTTAATATTGTCTAATAACGCTTCTCTAAAATCTTTAATGGATGCAAACCACTGAGCTGTCGCACGATAAATCGTTGGTTTTTTCGTTCTCCAGTCATGCGGGTAGGAGTGCGTGATAAAGTCGAGCTTTTTCAGCGCACCTTTTGCTTCAAGCTGTTCTGTGATGGCTTTATTGGCATCCTCGTAGAATAGTCCTTCAAAACCAGGCGCTTCATCTGTCATCACACCTTTTTCATCTACTGGACAGAGCACATCAAGACCGTATTTCATACCGACAATAAAGTCATCTTCCCCGTGGCCTGGTGCTGTGTGAACACAGCCAGTTCCCGCATCAGTTGTCACGTGATCGCCAAGCATCACAAGAGAATCTCTATCGTAAATTGGATGTGCTGCAACGATTTTATCTAATTCTTTACCTTTTAATGTTTTCACAACTTCGTATTCTTCAAAGCCGAGTGTTTTTACTACTTGTTCAACCAGTTCAGATGCAACGACATAACGCTCAGCACCGACTTGAAGAACACTGTACTCTAAGTTTGGATGAACACAAATGCCAAGGTTTGCAGGAAGCGTCCAAGGTGTTGTTGTCCAGATAATGAATTGTTCGCCGTTTTCAAGAACGCCTTTGCCATCTTTTACTTTAAACGAAACGTAAATCGATGGTGAACGTTTGTCTTTATATTCAATTTCCGCTTCAGCGAGGGCTGATTCACTTGAAGGAGACCAGTTAACAGGCTTTAATCCTTTATAGATATAGCCTCTCTTCGCCATTTCACCAAAGACAAGGATTTGCTGTGCTTCGTATTCAGGCTTTAATGTGACATATGGATTGTCCCAGTCTGCTCTAACGCCTAATCGCTTAAACTGGCTGCGCTGACCTTCAATTTGCTTCCAAGCATACTCCTCGCATAGTTTGCGGAATTCTGCTGTAGACATTTCTTTGCGTTTGACTTTTTTATTTTTAGTAAGAGCTGTTTCAATTGGCAGCCCGTGTGTATCCCAGCCCGGAACATACGGTGCATGATACCCGTTCATTGATTTAAAACGGACGATAAAATCTTTTAGGATTTTATTGAGTGCATGCCCCATATGAATGTCACCATTCGCATATGGAGGTCCATCATGCAAAATAAACGTCGGGCGTCCTTTAGTCCGCTCTAAAACCATTTGATAGATGTCTTTCTCTGCCCATTCCTCTTGGATTTCAGGCTCTTTGTTCGGCAAGTTCCCTCTCATCGGGAATTCTGTTTTCGGCATTAATAAGGTGTCTTTGTAGTTCATACCCATTCCTCCACATGCAAATTCTGATTAAAAAACAATAAAAAAAGCCCTCTCATCCCATAAGGGACGAGAAGGCTTGTCTCGCGGTACCACCCTTTTAGACAAGCGATATGAAAGAGCCGCTTATCCACTCTAAAATCGTAACGTGATCAGACGCCTTTTCTTACTGGTTTTTTTCAGAAAAGGAACTAAAGGGGTGATCTCATTGCAGCGTCTCGTAATGTCAGGCTTCCACCATCCCTGATTCGCTTTATTACGCATGTGACAGCTGCGAGTGTCCCTTTCAAACGTTTATCTCTTGTTAATTTATGATGGTATTATATGCAACATGAGCACGTCATGTCAAGATGATGCGCTTATTCTTTTTCATCAAAGACAGCGTCTACTTCATATTCCAGTAAATGATCCCAATCGTCATTTTTCAGAAGATCAAGCTGCGCTTCGATGAGCATTTGGAAACGAGTTCTAAAGACCTTCGACTGTTTCTTCAGCTCTTCGATTTCCATTGCAATTTTTCTTGATTTTGACAGCGCTTCGTTGATAATACGGTCTGCATTTTTCTCTGCTTCACGAATAATCAATTTTGCTTCTTTATCAGAATGACGTTTTACGTCTTCTGCTGCTTCCTGCGCCACAAGAATCGATTTGTTTAATGTCTCTTCAATTGTTGCAAAATGACCTAGTCTTTCATCAAGCTCATTTACTTTGTCTTCAAGCTCGTTCTTTTTACGAAGTACGATCTCGTAGTCTTTACGTACTTGGCTTAAAAACTCGTTTACTTCATCTTCATCATAGCCGCGAAAGCTTTTTGTGAACGTTTTATTATGAATATCATTAGGTGTTAATGGCAACCTCGCCACCTCCAGATTCAAGTTCGTTATGTCAGAAGCTCAAATGTTACTTTGAATTTATCTTTTTTGGTCTTCCCATCAATCGTTTTGAGGCTAAAGCGGCCAAATCCCCGAACAGAGAGCTGATCGCCTTCACCGATTGTAAAGGAAGGGTCCTCTGTGACTTTCCAATTGACTTTGACAAGCCCATTTTTGACTAAAAGCTGTGCTTTTTGCCGAGACTGACGGCTGACAGCAGCACATACAGCATCAAGCCGAAGTGAAGAAATGGTATCTTCTTTGATATCAGTCTTCGTGATCACTGGCTTTATTTCTGCCTGTGTGATTTCCTCTAATGAAACGGCTGCTCTGCCGACATGAGTCAGCTGCGCCCGCACAAAATCGGCGACATCACTTGTACAAATAAACTGCACATCTTCCTCTGAAAATAATAGATCTCCGAATTTTTGACGCTTCAAGCCTGTCCCAATCAATGAGCCGAGAAGCTTCGGGTGTTCTATAGAAATAAACTTTTTCGCATAGTTCACCTGAAAATATGACAGCTCAACATCTTGAATAGAAGGTTCTAAATAATCAGGATAAATGAGGGCTCTTTTGCGCTCCGCTCCCTCATACCCGCCAAAAAACATGATCCCAAGTTCTTCGCCATGCTGGATGACGGACTCAGTAATAAATTGCTCACGCGGATCAAGGAAATCTGTTAATTTCATTCGATATTGGTCGAGTGCGATTTTTTTCCAGCCTAACACTTGGTCGACAAATGGCTGTTCGTCTTTTCTAAAATGCTGATAGATATCGCTCATTTTGTTCCCCTCTTATGTAAAAGAGCCTGGCAGTGCCAAGCCCGGCAGCCTGTTTACATGAAGCGCACAATCATATTGTAAAGACCAGTTAGTCCATATGATGATGCAAAACGAATCACAAGCAATGCCACAATCGGCGAGATGTCAATCATGCCGATTGGCGGAATAATTTTACGAAATGGTTCTAAATACGGTTCGCAAATATTTGTCAGAAAACGGCCAAACACAGTTTCTCTTGCAGATGGCACCCATGACATAAAGATGTAAATAATAATCGCGAATGAGTAAATCGTTAATACCGTTCCTAAAATATTAAAAATGAAATTTAGAATCACTATGATTTACCACCTCTGAGGTTCTTCCTCTGTCAATAGCTCTGATATTGTGCCAGATACATCTACATTATCAGGTGTGCAGAGGAATATATTCGAGCCAATACGCTGGATGTCTCCACCGATTGCATAAACAGTTCCGCTTAAGAAGTCAATGATTCGCTTTGCTTGATCATGCTGAATGCGCTGCAAATTCACGACGACTGCACGTCTGTTTTTAATATGGTCTGCAATCTCCTGCGCTTCTGCATAAACACGCGGCTCACTTAACACCACTTTAGAGGATTTTTGCACGCTTTGCAAGCTGACAACATTTTGTTTTCCTGTCTGCGGACGATCTTGAAATGCTGCTTTGTCCTTCGTTCCTTTTTCTTCTTGAACGGGTTCTCTTTCTTCATCAATATATTCGTACTCATACTCTTCATCGTCGAGAGTGAAAAAGCTTTTAAACTTATTTTTTATGCTCATGTCACGCACCTCCTGTTTCATTTCCAACAAGTGAAGAGCCAATCCGAACGAATGTCGCACCTTCTTCAATTGCGATTTCAAAATCATTTGACATGCCCATCGATAAATGCTGACAAGGTGCATTTACTTGGTTAAGATGTTTTACTTCTTCTCGAAGGTTTTTTAATGTTTTAAAACAGTTTCGAATCACAGTGTGATCATCTGTAAATGGAGCCATCGTCATCAGTCCAGCAATTTCAATCTGTTTGAAATCAGCGAGCTGCTTCACAAACGGAATGACGTCTTCACTTTTCAAGCCGTGTTTTGACTCCTCAAGTGACGTGTTCACTTGTACAAAACAGCGAACTGTGTGATCCGCTCTTTTTTCAATTTCATTCGCAAGAGACATTCTGTCAAGCGAATGTAAGTAGTCAATTGTCTGAATGACAGATTTCACTTTTCGCGTCTGTAAACTGCCGATGAAGTGCCAGCTAATGTTTTCATCGGTTATGGCCGCCTGCTTTTCAAGTAACCCTTGGTCACGATTTTCACCAAAATGCATAATTCCTGCTTCTTTGGCTTCTTGTGCTCGTTCAATTGAGACATACTTTGTCACAGCAACGACCGATACATCTGCTGGATGTCTACCGGCTCTTTTACATGCTTCGTTTATTTGTTCATTTATTTGTCTGAGATTCTCTCGTACATTCAATTGCACTTATGCCTCCTTAAACCCGACAAAAGACATCATACGTCCTGTTTTGCCTTGATCACGCCGGTGTGAGAAGAATAGCTGATCATTGCAGCTTGTGCACATCGAACTGACATGTATGTTTTCTTCTTTTATTCCTGCATGAAGCAATACGTTTTTGTTTAATGTTTTCAAATCAATTTTATATTGTCCTTGTGAAATCTCGGAATACACATCCTCTGTTGAAAAAGGAAGCTGTTTCACTTGATCCATGACTGCGTCATCGACTATGTAGCAGCAGCTGCCAATGGATGGTCCAATGACGACTTGAATATGATCGGCCTTGGCACCTTCTTGGCGGACCCATTCATCAACCATCTTTGCACCAATTTGCTTGACGGTTCCTTTCCAGCCGGCATGAGCCGTTCCAATTAATCCGTTTTGCGGAGCTAGAAAATAAAGCGGAACACAATCAGCGAAACAAAGAGCGAGCATCATGTTCGTCTCAGAGGTATATAAACCGTCTGTACCAGGCAGTGCCTCATGATAATGAAGACTTCCTCTTCCTCTTTGCTCCTTGGTGACTTTCAGGATGCGATCCTCGTGTGTTTGGTCTGCAAACACCCAATCAGAGAGCGGCACAGCAGCAGCATCTGCTATGACTTGACGATTCATTTGAACACTAGAAGCATCATCTCCTACATGGAGTCCAGTGTTCAATGATTGATATGGAGGTAGGCTGAAGCCGCCATTTTTTGTCGTAAATCCGGCCAATACCTCTTTTCCAGAACATGTCATGTTCGTCCAATCATGAATGGTCATTGCATATGGTGATTTCTGCTGAAAGGGGTCATATTTGTGTGTCAAAGCTGCCTCCCACCTTTCATTCATCTCTCTTTATATCGCTCCTATTTTACCACAAGACATGCATAGACAGTTAGTGGGATTCATTAAATATTACACTCAAATGTGCCCTTTCTGCAGGTTTTTTTTCAAATTGATATGAAAACGTAATCTTTTTACCCGAAAAAGACATTGTTTGCTGAGAATGGAGAGTTTGTTTTAAGGAAAAATTGAATGATTCATTGAGGAGTTATATGAATTAAGAAGACAATCGGACAAGTATCACATCTTCGCCAATTTTTACTATATTTCGCCAAGGGACGATCATTTCCTCTTCTTTTCCGAAAAATCCCATCATTTTCCCTGTGCCGCCAATAATAATCGCTTGGATTTTGCCGCTTGTCACATTAATATCAATGTCCCCAATGGTGCCTAGTTTTTTTCCGCTGGATACATCGACGACATCCTTGATTTGGAATTCAGAAATACTGATCATCTGTCCTTCCCCGCCTTTCGTTTTCTACTATAATATGTATGATGGAAAAGCAGGGACGCAGACCAATAGTTTCTTTTATCTACAATTTACTTAAATGCGGACGGCCATTTCTCCACATGACATCTACCGGACATTCAAAAAAAGAAGAAAGCAAGCCGCTTGTCATCATTTCTTTCGTTTCTCCTTGATCAAAAACAGATCCATCTTTTAATAATAAGGTGTGCTGAAAAACAGGCAGAATCTCCTCTGCATGATGGGTCGTATAGAGCAAAGTAGGCGCATCAGGCTTTGCTGCAATAAATGAGATGGTCTCCAGCACTTGCTCTCTTGCTAAAAAATCAAGACCCGTCACAGGTTCATCTAAAATCAAAAGCTGCGGATCATTCATTAAAGCCCTCGCAATCAAGACTTTTTGCTTCTCTCCCTGTGAGAGGTTTTCATATGTTCTGTTGGCATATTTGAATGAACCAAATGCTTTTAATAGATCAATGGCTTTCTCTTTCATTTCATCTGTCGGGGTTTCATAAAGCCCGATAGAAGCAAATGCGCCGCTAAGTACAATTTCAAAAGCATTGTCGTCTCTATGCAATTTCTTTTCAAGTCCCGCTGAGATGAGACCAATTTTCCTCCTGAGCTTTTCACCAAGAGCTTCCTTGCCAAAGACATGTCCCAGCACTGTCATCTCGCCTGACGTGGGGAAATAATAGGAGCAAAGCATATTTAATAAAGCGGTTTTTCCCGCACCATTTAAACCGTAAAGCACCCAGTGTTCCTGCTTGTTCACCTGCCAGTCAATAGACTGCAGCAGCCATTTCCCATTTCTTTTTAATGAAACATTCTTCAATTCAAGTGACACCATAACTTCCTCCTGAGTAAAAATTCTGAATATACAAATAATGAATGTTTACAGCATATCGTAAATACTCTTTCTGGTAAACCTCATATAAAAAAGCCGCTCCTAATTAGGAACAGCTTTTTTTACATGGTTACGAAATTTCAATTCGTACGCCTTCTTTTATATCAGGAAACGTGTGCGGGGATGCAAAAACAGCACCTGGTAATACATCATCAAACGGCTCTTGGAAGTAGATCGAAATATGGCCGAGCTCTTTAAAGTTGTCATTTGCTTTATTGCCGAGGGCTGTGATCGTGTACGTTTGATCGCCCACTTGAATGGTTCCGCCCAGCTTCAGCGGCTCTTCTTCTAGATGCTCGAACTCATGAATGACAGACATATCTCTTAATTCCTGCGGCGCTGCGGGTCCAAATAAAACAATCAGCTTATCTTCTTTAAATTGAGGGACTAAGATCCCAATTTCTTTTACGACAGATTGTGTTACCATGTATCTCGATTCCTCCTTTAATACGTTTAATACATACCGAAGCTGGCAACGTATGCGATCACAACAGATAGAACCCCTGTAATAAGACGGCTATACAAAACAGCTGGTACCCCATATTGTACCGTTTCCGGCTTCGCTTCACCAAGTGACAGCCCCACTGGAATAAAATCACACCCTACTTGGCCGTTGATGGCAAATAGTGCAGGAAGTGCAAATTGAGGCGGAATGTTTCCTAGTGCAATTTGACTACCAATCAGAACACCGATGACTTGGGCAATGACTGCTCCAGGTCCTAAGACAGGTGATAGGAACGGCAGTGTACAGACCACAACGAGCAGTAAGAGCCCCCAAAGAGATCCTGCCAAAGGTGATAGAAAATGGGCAATCAGGTCACCGATTTTTGTATAATTGATAATTCCAATTAACATACTGACAAATGCCATGAAAGGAATAATGTTTTTCAAAAGCATATCAACAGAATCACGGCCGGCCTGGTAGAACGTACCGGTGACTTTCCCGATTCCGCGTGAGAATCTCATCAGGAAATTGCCTTTTTCCTGCCGCTCAATATTTTCCTCTTTCAGCTTTGCATACGTTTCTTTGAAATTCTCTTTGTCAATCGACTCACTGTTTTCCTGACCTTCTGCTTTCGCCTCACCATCAGATGCTTCTGCATAGGAAATATCTTTTTCTGTTACGCCTGATACGAAGATATCTTCTGTAATATGTTTAGCAAGCGGCCCAGAAGGAGAGGATGCCAAAACGTCTACAGTAGGAATGCGTTTCATTGGATAAAGTCCGATTCGCGCTGTTCCACCGCAGTCAATGACAACACACATCATTTCATCTTCTGGTATAGAGTTTTTAAAGCCGTCACATGCTTCTGTCCCTGTCATTTCTGCAATTTTACGTGCAACCGGGTGAATGCCTCCCCCTGTAATGGAAACAACCTTTCTTCTTTTACCAGTTGGTTCAAGCTCTAAGCCTTCTCCCCATCCGCCAGCACCTTTTGCAACAAATACTTTGTGGTTTGTCATGTCTAACCCTCCTCTATTGTGAATTCGCTTTCATTTTTCCTGCTAAATATTTTGTAATCCATTCAGTAATGATTCCGCGTAGTAAAATGACGACGATCCCGACTAAGAAGTAACGAACAGCAAGCTCTGACATTGAATATCCAGCTTCTTTAATCCCGTTCGCAATTCCTAAGTAGACAAATAGTTCTCCTGCGTTGGCATACGGGAACAGTGATGTCACCGGATGAACAAATGAAACAGCTGAATCATAGAATGCTGGTTTTTGTTTTTCAGGTAAGAAGCGGCCAAACGTATAAGCCATTGGGTTTGTCAAAATAAGAACAGATAAGATCGGCATTAACGTGTAGCGCAAAATGGTATATTTCGCTGCAAACTGAATGGCTCTATTCACTCGCTCTTCTCCAATAAATTTCATGACAGCATAAGTGAAAGTAAGTAACACAACAAGCGTTGGAACGATACCTGTAATTAGACCCATGAACTGCTTTCCGCCGGCTTCAAACATTCCGATAAAGTGCTCTCCAAACCATTGAATCCATTCCATGTTTCATCTCCCCTTTCTTTAGTTCACATTTGTTATATTTTTTTTCGAAATCGAGACAAGTGCCTGCTCAGCCGCCATGGAAAGTGCTTGCATGACAGCTGGCGCCTTTTTACGCTTTTTCAACGTTTTCTTCATCATGTGGTGCTCATCCAGCACAGCCCCTACATGCTTGCCTTCATATGCAGGGACTTCTTTAAATTTAGATAAGATCGACACGCCGCCAAGCACATGGCATTTTTGAATGATATACGATTCATCCACAATGATGAGCGCAATGGCCCCAGGGCCAACTTTGCGCCGTTCCATTCCTGAAAATAAGTGATAGCCTTGTTTCCCTCTGTAGTCATCAATTAGTGAGTCCATGCTTTTGCGGTAATACTTGATTTGAATAAAAGATAACCCATACTGCACGATGAGAATGATACAAAGTACGATTGCTAATTTTTCCATAGCTTCACGTCCTTATGATTGAAATAAGTGATCTTGTAATGAACGCAGCTTCCAGACGGTTGTGTTTGAATCAAGCTCTACATCATCATGAGTCAGGAACTGTCCTAATTTGATGTCTTTTTTCGCTACGACTTTTCCGCTGATTAAACCAATTGGAATGTGACCGTTCGTTTTCATGTCTTGATGCGTTTCAAGTACACCTCTTACGGAGTATCCGCCAATCCCGTCAAGTGATTCCCCTGCTTTAATAGCTCTTTTCGCAACAGCGACTGTTTCTGACACTGGTACACCAATCGGGTGGATCGATGAATCATGCTGTAAGACCGCTTTTGCGATAGTAACAGGTGTTTCAAGACTCGCTAAATGGAAAGGACGGTAAAGCGTGTAGTGAGGACCTTTTCCAACTTTTAAGTAACGAAGCTCTTCATCTACTGGCTCTAGATCACTCTTGACGATAACAAATACGCCTGGTGCAAGTCCATTTACATATTCAACGACTCCGAAGTTATCGAGCACGCCGCCTTGTTGTTTTTGATTCAATTTATCTGCTACATTCTCTAAATTTGCTTCGACTCCGTGCATACCGACTTTATCTGGCAAAAGCCCTGTTGCGTTACTTAATAAGTTCATTTCTGCCATTGTTTTTGTTCCGTCTTGGAAGGCAGCGAGCATATGTGCACTCATATGTTTACTATCTGCTTCTGCTTTACACGTATCTGGATTTGCTTCTGGGAAGAATGGGTTGTTCTTGCCTTTCCCAGCAACGAGCACTTCAAGTCCCATTGTTTTTGCAAATTCATATAATTCTAGTGTTGCTGCCGGTTCGTCTCCAGCTGATCCAGAATAAACAAGTCCTGCATTTGTGAATAATTTATGCATCACCAAACCGATGGTAATATCAACTTCTACATTTAAAAGAACGAGATGTTTCTTTGAATTAAGCGCTTCCAAAGAAATGTTTGCTCCGACCTCTGGCACTCCTGTTGCATCTACGACAACTTCCACAAAATCTGATTGAATCACTTCTCTATAATCATTTGTGACGACCATTTGATGCGGCTTCGCATGCTGCTTGTAAAAATTCGCTGCCTTCTCTGCTGCACTAAGGTGAATATCACAAACACCTGCTACAATCATGCCTGGAATTTTAGAAATTTGTGAAATAAGTCCAAAGCCCATTTGGCCTGCCCCAATAATTCCTACTTTGATTGGATCTCCACTGCGTTCTCGAGCTAACAACTGTTGATAGATTGACATCTAAATCATCCTTTCAGGTTTTCTTGCT
Source organism: Bacillus sp. FSL P2-0069 (assembly GCF_038593315.1). Taxonomy (NCBI): domain Bacteria; kingdom Bacillati; phylum Bacillota; class Bacilli; order Caryophanales; family Bacillaceae; genus Bacillus; species Bacillus sp. FSL P2-0069. Next base: position 1,439,862 of record NZ_CP151984.1, on the reverse strand, counting down.
TCTCGGGTAGATTGCTAGAAAAATAATCTGAAACTTTTAACAAATGTTATAAAAATTAACAAAAATCTGTTTCTTGTAACATTTGTTATTTTATTTATCATTTGTTATGAACTTAGTTTATATGATGTGTCAACTTTGTGTCAAGATAAAATCGATAAAATTTTCAATCTTTTTGAGTCTAAAGACTCAAAAAAACTACCTAATCATATTAGGTAGTTACTTTAATAAGGCATCTCCTGTTCGTTCATCCGTAATTAATACATGAATTAATCCACCTTTTAATGCTGCCCGGATCGCTTCAATTTTTTCTTCTCCTCCAGCGACACCAATGACTAGCGGGATTTCTTTCAACTTTTGCGGGCTTATGCCCATTACCCTGTCGTTCCATGGGTGGGGATACACTTCTCCTTGGTGATCAATAAAGTTATAGCAAATGTCACCCGCTACATCCTTCGCTTGAAGAATATCCTCCTCACCGCTTGTCATATAAGATTTCACCATCGTTGAATGCTGCGGAACCCCGCCAATCCCGACAACCGCAATATTTGATGATTCTCCTAATTCAATCACTTTTTTGATTGACGGCTGCCGTATCAGTACATCCTTCGCTTCTTTCGTATCAAGCATGACAGGCACATGTAAAAACTCACATTTAGATTTGAGTGCCTCTGTGCATCTCGCAATAATATAATTGGCATGGATATCAACATCTTCGTTTCCCACACCCCCGACAAGCGGAACAAATGTCACGGATGGGTAGTGCTGAACTGACGTAAGCGATTTCGCCATTTCATGCAAAGTGGTTCCTGAGGAAAAACCGATGACTTGTCCATCCTTCATGACTTTTAATAAAAAGCCTGCCGCCGCAGCGCCGATTCGGCTTTTTGTTGTTTCTTGGCTGAGCGTTTCCACACAGACGACTTCTCGCAGCCCGTATTTCCGCTCTATTTTTCTTTCTAAAGATCCATATTGTTGATTCATTTCATCATGAATAATGATTTCCACGATTCCTGCTTCACGTGCTTTTGCCAAATATTTCGATATGAGCGAACGGCTAACCCCAACAGCATCTGCTATTTTAGATTGAGTGGCGCCTTCTTCATAATACATATGCGCAACCTTAATGAGCAGCCTTCTTTCATCATGGAATGTCATAATAACCCTTCTTTCCGCTTAAGTGTTCCCTAACAAATGATATCTAAAATAACATTTGTTAAAAACAGATTAAATGAAAAAAATAACAGAGTCAATACTAGAGACGTGCTCTTTCCAAGAATGAAAAAAGCCGCACATGAAGCGGCGGCTTTAAAAGATGTTTTTATTCATTTGTTTGATGGCTGCTTTTTCAAGTCTTGAGACTTGTGCTTGAGAAATCCCGATCTCTTCAGCGACTTCCATTTGCGTTTTTCCTTGGAAGAAGCGTTTGCGGAGAATCATTTTTTCTCGATCATTCAATCGGCGCATTCCCTCTTTTAAGGCCAATTCCTCTACCCATTGTGTGTCTTTGTTCCGATCATCACTAATTTGATCCATCACATAAATCGGATCTCCTCCGTCATTATAGATCGGTTCAAACAAAGAAACAGGATCTTGAATCGCATCTAGGGCAAAGACAATTTCCTCATGAGGCACTTCCAGCACTTTGGCAATGTCTTCTGCCGTTGGCTCCTTGCTTGTCTCACTAATCAGCCTCTCACGAACCTGAAGCGCTTTGTAGGCAATATCTCTTAGTGAACGAGACACCCGAATTGGGTTGTTATCACGCAAGTATCGACGGATTTCTCCTATGATCATAGGGACCGCATAAGTTGAAAATCTGACATTGTGGCTTAAATCAAAATTATCAATTGATTTCATTAATCCGATACAGCCTACTTGGAAGAGATCATCCACATACTCGCCTCTGTTGTTAAAACGCTGAATCACACTTAAAACCAACCGCAAATTGCCATTGACTAGCTTTTCTCTTGCTGTATCGTCACCCTCATCTTGCAGCTGTCTGAACAATTTTCTCATCTCTTCGTTTTTCAGAACAGGCAGTTTGGAGGTGTCGACTCCGCAGATTTCCACTTTATTTCTGGACACTTTTTTCCCTCCCTACAGGAGCTGTTGTACAAAGTTCAGTATCTCCTTGGGATGGAAAAATATGCACGAGTGATGATGAGAATCATGAGAAAAGAAGTTGATACCTTTGACAGCAAAGGGACAGAGCTTTCAAAAAAATTTTTTTAGACCATTTTGTTAAATTCTTTTTGTAATCGTTTAATAATTCTTTTTTCAAGTCTTGAAATATACGACTGGGAAATTCCTAACATATCAGCGACATCTTTTTGGGTTTTTTCTTCACCGCCAACTAAACCGAATCTGAGCTCCATGATCTGCTTTTCGCGGTCATTTAATTGCTCCAGCGCTTTTTTCAACAGTTTTTTATCTACATTTGCTTCAATATCCCGTGTGATAATATCATCATCTGTTCCAAGTACGTCTGATAAAAGCAGTTCATTTCCGTCCCAATCAATGTTGAGCGGCTCATCAAACGACACTTCTGAACGAATTTTATTATTTCGGCGCAAATACATCAAAATCTCGTTTTCAATACACCTCGAAGCATATGTCGCAAGCTTGATCTTTTTTTCTGGGTTAAATGTATTGACTGCCTTAATTAGACCAATAGTTCCAATACTAATTAAATCCTCAATATTAATCCCTGTGTTTTCAAATTTTCTTGCGATGTAGACCACCAACCGCAAATTTCTTTCAATCAGGATAGCCCTTGCTGTTTGATCACCTTTTGGTAATTTGACAAGCAGTTCCTGCTCTTCATCCTTTGATAATGGCGGCGGCAGCGCCTCACTACCACCAATATAATAAATCTCATCACTCTTAAGACCTAGCTTCATGAGGAGTTTATACCAGTAGTAAGTGAGTTTAAATTTTAATTTTTTCATCTTCTTCTCCCTTCTAAATGTCAAGTTGACCTCGTAAGATAAAAGACATCACCAAAACTTAAGACACCCCTTGGATGATTTTTCCGTCTAACATATCTGGATGAATGATGGATTGAAATTCCTGATCTGCTGATAAACCGCTCAGACTCATGCCTACAAAACACTTGGCTGGCTGGATCATATGCGTCTTTGAATAAATGATGACCGTATCTGGTTTTAAGCATAGAAGAAACCCGTGATCATGACCGACCGCTCGATATGGAACAAGTCTTAAACGGTCAAGAAGCGGAAATTGATCATCGAGCTTTTGCATCACTTCAACAGGATGAGACTGCTTCATAAGCTCTATAAATGGCTCTCCGCAAATGGACATGAGCTGATCTGCTTGAACGATCATCACAGGTGTTTTCGTCATAGGATCATACAGCTGATTACCGGAATCGACGAGTCCCTTTAAACGGATGATCTCCCCGTGAATGTGTATCTCCACAAGGACTTGTTCATCAAACTGTCTTTTTTTCGCACCGACCTCTCCTAATCTTTTCTTTGAAAACAGCCAAATCGCAGGAAAGCCGGTTAAAACGAAAAGCCAGCTAATGGGATCACCAAAGCCATCATTTTGTGAAATCAACAGCCCGTCTTGAATAACAGTATTGGTTTGTAAAAACGAATGAACCCCGATCATGCCTCCTCCCATCAAAAATGTGATAAAGTAAAAAGCAAACAGGTTTTGAAAAAAGGATCGAAATCTTTGAAATCCAAAAGTAGCAAGCACGATCAAGACAGAAAAAAGCAGTTTGCCCAAAGGGTGTGACACAAACATTGCAAATGGTGTAAAGAGCAAGAGAACAATGCTCGATCCAATCAGAGCTCCTAACATATATCGCCGTTTTTTTACTTGTCGTTTGAGAATAAATGCAGTGAGTAAGAGAAGCAATAGATCAAAACAAAAGTTTAACAGCCAAATCACATCTAAATAAATGACCACCTTCTGCTCCTTTCATCTGAAACAAAGAATCAAAAGCAGTACTTGCACTTGTTTGTACCAGTATAAAACAGCCAAGAGATGGAAGTCTGTCAATTCTTGTTGGGGATGATAGAGAACTTTTGGTGGATTGTTATTGTTTTTGTCGAGGAATGAGAGCACAAAGCAAGAGAGTGTGCTTCCGGACAAGCTTTCAAACAATTATTCGAAACGAAAAAGACACGCTCCAAGGAGTCGTGCCTTTTTTTAAGGATTATTTTTCATTGATATTTAATGTGCCTGAAGCCTTTTGTCGAGTAACATTTCCATAATCATCCCGCACAATCACTTCAATGACTGCACCTTTTGCTTTGGCGGTAGAAGTAGCTGTCCAGTAGCCTTCATATGTTCCGCCGGCTACCTCGCGAAGCGGCAGTTCTGTTGTATTTTGCAGCTTTGATCTCGCGTTTGTCAGCGGCATATGAATGACAAACGTTGCGTCTAGCTTTTCTCTGCTGTTAAATGAAATTTTAACAGACTCACCTGATGATAGATTGACATTCTCTGCTGGGGTCAGCTTAGAAATCTCAGGCGCTTCGTATTGAACATCGATATCGACTTTTTTAGTCGTTTTGTTTCCTGCTGCATCTTTTGCTGTTACTTTGATCGTATTTTTCCCGTTCTCAAGCAAGATTCTTGCAGAATATTTCCCATCTTTTATTGCTGCCTTTTTTCCATTCACAGTGACTTGATCAAGATGATCATCGGTTACCTTTCCTTCTACAGTGAGTGATTCTTTGTTAGATTTTTCCCCTTTTTTCGGTGTATCTATCGTTACCACTGGGGCTGTTTGATCAATAATCACCTTGACTGATTTGGATTTTTTCGTTGCGCCTTTATCCGTAACAGTGGCAGCCGTAAATACATGCTCTCCGCTTGACACTGTGACCTTCTCTTTGAAAACACCCGATTGATCTGCTTTCACTTTGGCAATCTCTTCATCGTTTTGATAGATCGCTACATCAAGTCCTGGAGAGGCTTTGCCTTCAATCTCCAATTCATCTTTGTTCGTGATCGTTCCAGCCTTTGGAGATGTTATTTCTGGCACATCTGCTTCATATTGGACAAGCGCACGAATCATATAATTTCCCTCTTCTTTTGGAGAAGGAGAAAAGGCACCGCTTGTCAGCTGCCAGCTTCTTTCAGCATTTGGTCCATCTTCATCTGTTGCAAGGCCTGGAGATTCCGTATTCTTTTTCGTTTGAATATAGACAAGATAGAAATCTCCATCCACCGTAATGGCTTGATCTTCTAAATCTACTTTTGTCCATTCACCATTACGCAGCGCATTCGCTTTGAAAGGTCCCGCGATTTTCTTACCTGGAGCACCGTCCTTTCCGGAAGCATCATACACTTCAACCGCAAATTCATTCCCGCCAGGGGCTGGCCACTCTGTTGTCCAGAAACGGAAAAGTCCCCCTGTGACCTGCGCTTGTTTCTTCCCTTTTTCTAATGAAAATTTCACCGCCCAGCCATTACCAGGATCATAGAACGCCCGCGCATTTTCAGCTGTTCCGTCATCGTAGCCAATTTCGCCAGCAAAACCGATGAAAGGTTCCAGCTTGATTGATTTTTCAAGCGGCTTTTCTGTCACATCGGCTGTAAACGAATATCCTTTAAACCCTTTCGCAAATACTTTGACTGTATACACACCGCTCAATGCCTCTAGAGAAAACTCACCAGATTCATCAGTTTTCACCGGCTCAACTTTCGCATCCTCTACAAGATAAACCGTAGCATCCTTTACTTTTTCACCCGTTGTTTCATTGACAATTGTGCCAGATATCGTTCGTTTTTCTAGTGGCTGCAGGGAGAAATTTGCCTCTGCTTGATCATTTGCAGGAATATTGACTTTTTGTGTGCGTGATTCAAAGCCATATGCTTCAGCTTTCACTGTAAATTCCCCTGCACCATGAGAAAGCTGATATCTCCCTGTCGCTTCATCTGTGTACGTGGACTTGCCGCTTTCAAGAACACTGATTTCTGCCTTCATCGGAAGAGCTTTGATAGATGGGGCATCTAAGCTTTTTTCCTTTTTCATCTGGACATGCTTTTCTTTTATTTTAGCAGGCTTTGCACTTTTCGGATCGACGGGTTTCTTCTGCTCCTGTGCTGGCTTTTCTTTTTTGATGACGCCAAGTTGTTTCTTTGCCTTTTGAGGTAAGGCTTGATCTGTTATTTTCACATCATCTAAATAAAAACCGTCTTTTGTCACACTGCCATCCGTTCTTAGCTGAAAAATAACTCTCACGTTCTGACCTTTGTAGGCAGATAAATCAACTTCTCCTTTTGTCCATCCACTTGTTTTGCCTGTGTAGGCTGCCACTTGGACAGCATCTTCCCCCTCAGGCTGCACATGAATATGCACATAGTCATAATTTGCTTCAAGGTCATGCCAGTATTGAAATTGTAAAAAGGAGGAGCCTGACTCAGGTACAGCAATCATCGGCATAGATAAATGAGCATCTGTTTGATTTTCATAAGGACTGTCTAGGTTTGTAGCGTAGACATGATCTCCAGTAAAGGCTTGTTTCGGGCCTGTGGTCGGCTTCCCCCACTGCCAAGGATCTTTTGTTCCACCACTGAACCATCCACTTGGCCAAGCTTCAAAATCTTGCGAGTAGCCAGTCGTGATGGATGTTTTAATCGGAAGCGTATACGGTTCTGATGCGGCTTCATTTTCTCCAAAATCTTTCACAATCCATCGGTACGTGACGTTTTCTCCCTCAAGTTCTGGGAGCTGGACAACATATGTCCCTTTTAAATGATTTCCATCCGTTCGTTTTGCTTGCAGCGTCTCCCTTTTCCCTTGATCCACTTGATAGCTCAAGGAGACATTTGTCACAGCTACTTCATCTTCTGCTGTAATACTAAGAGGTGTTGGCGTAGAGGCAAAAATTTCATTCGGTCCTTTATGAGAAAAAACAGGTGGTTCTGTATCTTCTCCTTCTGTTGTTACCTGCCCTTCAATCTTGCCAATTCCATCTGTTAATGCTGTAATGGCTTCTTTTGCATCAACTAATCCTGCCCCATAGCCATTGTTAGGGGATTCCGGGAATTGTTGATCTGTCAGTGGTTTTGCAGTATCAATGAGAATTTCTTCAATCTCTTCAACAGACAGATCTGACTGTACTTGGCGCAGAAGAGCCACAACAGCTGAAACATGCGGACCTGCCATCGAGGTTCCATTCCAGCCATCCTCATACCCTTTCCCTGGAATAGAAGAACGAATGTTTACCCCTGGGGCCGCAATATCTGGTTTCATGACCCCATATGGAGAGGGACCTTGCAAAGAGAAAGAACCCAGTTTGTTGTTTTGATCTGTTGCACCCGTCGCAAAGGCTTCGGGATAGTTCGCAGGATTTGCAATAGATCCCTCACCGCCAGGGTTAAATAAATCCGTATTACCAGCTGAAAATTCTGGGAAGATGTCCGCAGCTCTCCAAGCATTGACCACATCTTTATACCAATCATCAAGACCAGGCCCACCGCCCCAAGAATTATTGACCACATCTGGCGCCTTTTCTGGATGAGGGGTTCCGTTTTTATCTTTTGGAGCTAAAATCCATTCACCTGCGTCAAGCAGATCAGCATCTGATCCACCATCTTCTGAGAAAGCTTTCACCGCGATCCATTTTGCACCTGGTGCGACTCCAATTTGATTCTCTCCATTTGGCTCAGAGCCAACCATCGTTCCCGTTACATGTGTACCATGCTCTAAATCATCGTATGGCGCTTCAGAACCTGTCGTTGCATCGTACCAATTGAATTCATGAGAAGGTTCATTCGGACGTGCAGGATCAAATCCACGGTATTTTTCTTTTAATGCAGGATGATCCCATTCCACACCTGTATCAATACTTGCCACAACGGTACCAGTTCCGTCATAGCCTAAAGCCCACGCTTCTGGGGCATGAACTTGAGAAATGTTCCACTCGATTCCATCTGCTGCTTTGATTTGTTTGTTTTTCTTTGAAGTTTTCAAATCAACAGGACGATGGATTTGACGGATTTCATTTGGCAGCACTTGATCTACTTCTGGGAAGGAAGCCACCTTTTCCATGACTTCTTTCGTTCCCGTCACAGCGAGACCATTTACAATATAGTACGAATGAATATCCTTCACTTGCTTTTTCTTTTGTGCCTTTTGTAAATAAGCAAGCAGCGCTTCCTGAGTCTCTTCAGACGTCGCTCTTAGTTCTGATACGACAGCTGATCTTTTTGTGTACTGCGTTTTAGCTGCTGTTAACTTCTGTTTTTTGGCCTTTGACACAGCATCCTTCGCCACTTTTTTGACATTGGTTTGTTCCTTCATTTTGACTAAAAAGGTCACCTTGTCTTCTTGTTGAAACTGTTTCATTAATCTAGATGAGATCTTTGCTTTTGTTTTCTTGGAGGAAACAGCTTCCTCTTGATATGAGGTAGAAGTCGATTTTGCTTGAACCATCCCAAAGCTTGTCATCGTTAAAGTACCAATCACCAAAAGACTCATCAAACGATAGCCGGCGGTCTTGCGAAACTTCACTTTCAATCAAATCCCTCCTCCTCAAATGGTCAAACAGTGTATGGGTTTAACTCCTCCCTTTCCTTTGTTCATGACAAGATTCATGGTGTTCTATTTAATGTAGTCAAATAAAGTTCATCATTTTGTCGCTTTTTGTAATAGGATTTAAAAATGATTCTTTTTACTTAATCACTCTAAGTCGAAATACATATGTTGAATAAAGTAGCCCAGACAGATTTAAGACTTTTTGATTAGGAGTGATACAGGTTTCTTTATATATTGGGCATGAAAAAATCCCCTTCCGGTGGAAGGGGATGAGTGATACTCGATTAGCGTTTATTACGATTGCGCAAGAACGTTGGGATATCCAGCGTATCATCGCTTGATTGTGTATTTTGTCTCGGCTGAGATGATGACTGCTGATGTTCCTCACGCTTGACTTCACGTTTTTGAGGAATGGATTGATTTTGCTTTAATCCTTGCCCTAATGGATTTCTTTGTGGTTTTGACACCTCTGGCTCTTGCTCAATAAATCCCGTTGCGATCACGGTTACCACAATTTCATCCTTCAAGTTATCATTAATGACAGAACCGAAAATCATGTTTACATCTTCATCAGATGCAGAAGCCACAATGTCCGCTGCTTCTTGTACCTCATAAAGACTTAGGTTCGTACCACCAGTAATATTCATGATGACACCTTGTGCACCGTCGATTGCCGTTTCCAGAAGTGGTGAAGAAATAGCTTTCTTCGCAGCTTCAGCGGCACGATTTTCACCAGTCGCAACACCGATACCCATAAGAGCAGAACCTTTATTGGACATGATCGTTTTCACGTCAGCAAAGTCAAGGTTGATTAAACCTGGTGTAGCAATAAGATCTGAGATCCCTTGAACACCTTGTCGTAGCACGTTATCTGCTGCACGGAATGCTTCAAGCATTGGCGTGTTTTTATCAACAATTTCAAGCAAGCGATCATTTGGAATCACAATTAATGTGTCAACTGCTTCCTTCATAGAAGCAATTCCTTCTACTGCTTGAAGCTGACGCTTTCTTCCTTCAAATGTGAAAGGACGAGTCACGACTCCAACTGTCAATGCACCAGAATCTTTTGCGATTTTTGCAATGACAGGTGCAGCACCCGTACCAGTTCCACCGCCCATACCAGCAGTAACAAAGACCATGTCTGCGCCTTTTAATACTTCTTCAATCTGTTCTTTGCTTTCCTCAGCAGCTTTTTTACCGACTTCAGGATTCGCACCTGCTCCAAGCCCTCTTGTCAGCTTAGCACCGATTTGCATTTTCGTTTCTGCTTTTGATAGATTTAACGCCTGTGCATCTGTGTTGACTGCAATGAAATCGACACCTTGTACGTCATTTTCGATCATTCGGTTGACAGCGTTATTTCCGCCTCCACCTACTCCGATTACTTTAATTGATGCTAGGCCGTCTATATTTGTTTCAAACTCCAACATGCTGAATCCTCCTAATCCGTCGAAAATCTAATTCTATTCCCAGAACATATTAAATAGTTTTTTCATTTTGCCCGGTTTTTTATTTGTCTCTTCTTGTGCTTTTTGTTTTACTTTCGGTCTTGGCTGCGCTTCTTTTACTTGTGGTGCAGAAGAAACCGGCTCCATGGACGCGCCTACTTCATGAAACGCCTCATCCGGCATTTGGAATCCAACCTGTCTGCCCTGAATCTTTGCATTGCGATAAGCAAAGTGGATCAGACCCACTCCTGTCATATACTGAGGTTCTCTCACCCCAATATAATTCGGACTTGCAATTCTAACATTGTTTTGCAAGACCGTTTGTGCAAGAGAAAGGATACCTGGTATAGCTGCCTGTCCACCTGTTAAAACGAATCCTCCAGGCAAATCATGGACACCCATATTTCTTAATTCCTCTGCCACAAAGAGCAAGATTTCTTCCAGCCGCGCCTCGATGATATTAGCCGCTTCAAGCTGTGTATACGTCTGTTTCTGATCGGTACCGATGACAGAAACTTCAAATGTTTCCTCAGACGATGCCTCATCATAAAACGCATGTCCAAATTGTTTTTTGATTCGTTCAGCTTCTTCAGTAGAAGTTCTAAGTCCTATAGACAAATCTTTTGTAATGTTCTCTCCGCCCAAAGGGATACTGTGAGTAGAATAGAGATGCCCGTTTTCAAATACGGAAATCGTTGTAGATCCGCCGCCAATATCGACGAGAGCTACCCCTAGATTTTTTTCATCTTTCGATAATGCTGCTGAGCCCGATGCGAGCGGCTGCAAGCAAATATCCATAATTTCAATTCCAGCTCTTTCTACACATCGGAGCCAGTTATGTAGAATCGTCTTAGAACCTGTAATTAACGTTCCATCCACCTCTAGCCGAACACCAAGCATTTTTTTCGGATCAGTGATCTCATCTCTTCCGTCGACGATAAATTGTCTCGGGATGACGTCTACGACGAGATGTTCTTGAGGAATAGATACTACCTGTGCAGCATCTAAGACACGTCTCACATCTTCAGCATGTATTTCTTTGTTTTCACTAGATACTGCGACCACGCCGCTCGTGTTCTGAATATGAATGTGGTTTCCGTTAATTCCGACAATCGCCTTTTGTAAAGGAAAACCTACCATTCTTTCAGCCTGTTCAAATGCTTGTCTAATAGAATGAACTGTCTCATCTATATCAACAATCGATCCTTTTTTTAACCCTTCTGAAGGGACATTTCCAACACCTATAATGTTAAGCGAATCATCCGCCATTTCTCCGACGATGACTTTTATATTGGATGTACCGATGTCAAGGCTGACGTAAATTTCATTGTTGTTCATTCTATGGCACCTCCTCACATATCAATACTTTCTATTCTATTATTTGCTGAACAACAATACAATGAATGTGTTTTTACAAGTGTGTAACAAAACTTAAAAAATCAACATTTTTTATTAGGATTACTGAAAATATTCGTTACATCATATGTATATCCTTTTTTATGACTCACTTTTTTTCTTTTTTTCTCTAGAAATTGTCCATTTTGTTAGTAGAATTCTTCGAATAACTGCTATATTTTGAAACAATCTAACGCCGAAAGCAAACATTCCGACTAAATACAAGTCTACACCAAGATGGACGCCCAGAAAAGCTAAACTTATTGCAAGTATAATATTAAAGAAAAAGCCTGATACAAACACTAGTTCATCGTATGCCCCTTGCAGATGTGCCCTGATTCCACCAATCAATGTATCAAGCGCAGCAAGTACAGCGAGGGAAAGATAATTAGAATACTCATTCGGTATCGTAAAATTTGTTAAGAAACCGATCGCAACTCCTATGATTAAGCCAAGTACAGGAAGCCACATTAAGATTTTCCCTCCTTTACATCGTCAAGAGGCTTCAACTCGTTTAACTGAATCGCACCGTCATATGCTTTTAATTGAATTTGCTGCTTCGGCTGGCTAATACTTAAGCCGAAATTTTCCTGAGCAAACAAATCACCAATATCTGATACATTTAAACGGCTGTATAATTTGTCGGCCTGGTCGCTGATCATCTTGATGGTCACTTCATCACCATCTAAGCTGTAGCCATCCATTTTCGTCGTGCCATTAATATCTCGAATCACACTTGTATTAATCACACGGTGGTCATTAATGGAAATATGTTTTGCCCCATACATATTGGCTTCGTTGATTAACTTTTTCAGAAGATCAGGCGGGATATTTTTCACTTCTTCCCCGGTCAGTTCCTTGGAGAAAAGCTGAGAGATGTCAACTTCAATTCCTTCCCCTGTCACTTCTGTAAAACCAGCCTTTTCTTTTAAATCTTTTAATGTTTTTGTCAGTTGAGCTTCTTTTGATTGATCTCCTTGATGACCATACTTTTTCAGCATTTCATCGTATTTATCAATTTCTTTCAGTAAATCCAATTCTTTACTTTTAGATGCAGATAAATCCTCTCTTAGCTCCCACACATCGCGAGTATCACGAACTTTGGGCTTTTGCAATGAATTAAATTGGATGGAGACCATGATGCCGAATATCACCATTAAGGCTGTCAAACTAAGTAAAGGCTTCTTTTTCCTCAACACCACTCACCTTTTCACTTTTAATCTTTGTGTTTTAAAAGAGGATTCATACGAATATCCTTTTTTTCAATCGTCATCGAAATGTGATCACTTGTCAGCTGATCGACTACTCCTCCTGCAATATTTAATGCAGGTATTAACACAGCCGGATCACCAATAGCAGAAATAACAAATGGCGCTGGATGCTGAACCCCGTCAACTGTGACAACTGGGCCGTTACAATGTATGTACGATTGGTGTGTAATTCTCTGTCCATTAATAGATACAGCAGAGGCCCCTGATATAAACAGTTCGTTTATCACATGAAAAATGTGGCTCTCATGAACAATGTAATTATTGACATTTTGTCCACTCGGGATATAAGATGCATCTTCAAGGGATACTTTTACCCCTTTTCCTTTTACACCGATCTCTCCTGTAAACATCCTGTATTTCTCAACATCTTCCAATACATTAAAATACTGCTCTTTTTCATTTTTCAAATTGGCCTCAGTGGCTTGAACCTGTGATTGTAGGCTATATAATTCTTTTTCAAGTTTCTGATTCGCCTTTTCTTGCTTTGTCAGCTGACTTTTCAAGGAATATTCTTTTTTCCATTGCTCTGTTCGGATGACATCTGCCTGATGCTGCTTTGTATATTGGTATGAAAAAGAAATCAGAAAACCAAGAACAAGCATTACAATTGAGAATATAACTGTTTTGCCTCTCAACGTTCATCTTCCTTTTTCTTAGATTTAAACGCTTCAAAATACGTCGCGACTTCCATATGGATTGTGCCTTTTTCAGATGGCGAAAGTTCTTTTACAATGGCAGGATAGGTTTTCATTTTATCAGCGAATGTTTTAATTGATGCAATCACGGTGTTCCCGTCATTCATATAAAATTTAACGAGCCACTGGTTTGAGCTTGTCGGCACATAATATATTTCTGAGATGAGTTCCTGAATAGAGGCTGGCAGCTGATTTAAAGTTCTAACCGTTTGCTTCAGCTTCTCTTTATTGTCCCAATCAACAAAAATAGGTCCTGCATGACTTGGTGTGACTTCTTCTGGCAATACTGTCCCATTTTCAAGAAGCTCATAGTATAGATTTCCCTTTTGAAGATAAGCAATATTGGCATATTCTTTGACAGCAATACTAACCTTATTTGGAAAATGTTTTTTGATACTGACACTTTTAATCAGTTTGTTTTGTTTAATATGATCTGCTGTTAAATCTTTATTTAAATTCCAAAACTCTGTTTCGCCTTCTTTAATCTGGGAAAGTTTCACAAGCTGTTTTGTAGGGACATGCTCGTTACCCGTAATAGTTAAAGAAGAAATTTTACTGATTGGTGTCTGCAAATAAATAATGATTAAAACCATGATAAAAAATAGTAGAATAAAAGAGATTAGTCTCCGATTCGCTTTCTGCTTCCTTTGTTCTTTAATTTTAGGAATCCGTTCTTCTATATTGACGATCTTTTCATTTTCATGATCAGGCCGCATATATATTCTTCACCCCATTCAAAGCTGCTTGTCCACACCTTTGGGTCATCATTTTGATGAGAAAACAAACGGCATTCTTCATGCCGTTTGTTTTCCTGTGATGCCATCATTCATAAATCTTGCTTTTAATTTGCTTCACCGATAATTTCTACTTCTGTATGCATATCTACATTGTAGTCATCTTTAATTTTCTTTTGGATGTACTGAATTAAGTCCAGCACGTCTTGAGCAGTAGCCCCGCCAGCGTTCACAATAAAGTTTCCATGCATGTCAGAGATTCTTGCTCCGCCAATTTGGTACCCTTTTAAATTCGCTTCTTCTACAAGCTGTCCTGCATATTCAGGCAGCGGATTTCGAAAAATACTTCCCGCACATGGTCGATTATAAGGCTGTGTTTCCTTGCGATAGTCTTTATTTTGCTGCATTTTCTTTGTGATTTTCTCGCGATCATCCTGTTTTAACTTAAACACGGCCTCGAGAACAATGCCTGGTCGTTCCTTTTGAAGGACAGACGTTCTGTAGCTAAAGTTCATCTGCTCATTTGTTAGCCACTCGATGCTTCCATCTTCAAATAAGATTCTCGCTTTCACAAGAATTTTACTGATATCAGATCCGTGCGCACCTGCGTTCATATAAACAGCGCCGCCAATAGACCCTGGAATACCAGCTGCAAATTCCAGCCCTGAAAGACCCTGCTTACTAAGAGACGTTGCAAGCCTTACAACAGAATAGCCGCCGCCAACTGTAATTTCTTCACCATTTACAGTTAAGTGATCAAGTCCAGCGCCTAACTTCAGGACGACACCGCGTATTCCTTTATCAAGTACGAGTAAATTTGATCCTCTTCCAATAACCGTCCAGTCCGCGTGGTGTTTTTTTATCTGATCCATGATCGTTTTAACTGCATCAATATCTTTAGGAACGATCAATAGATCTGCCGGCCCGCCTATTTTCATTGTCGTATGATTTGCAAGCGGCTCATTTTCAAGCACTTTACCGACTTGCGCTTCTAATAATTCATTCTTCAAGTTCTCCATATTACCCTCCGCCTTACCTAATATCATTCCATCATGTAGTCGTAATTTCTTTTAATACATTATATAAACGTCCAGCCGCATCTGGTACTCCGAGTTCTTTTGTTAAACGGCTCATTTCGTTTAATTTTTCTTCATGACCAGCAATTTCATCAATGGCATGAAGGAGGCTCTCTCCAGAAAGCTCTGATTCTCTTAAAACGATTGCAGCGTCATGCTTTTCTAGTGATCTTGCATTGATTTCCTGGTGATTTGCCGTCACGTATGGACTTGGAATAAAAATAGTTGGAATTCCAAGGGCTGTCACTTCAGCAATCGTTGTGGCTCCCGCTCTTGCAACAATCACATCAATCGATTTCAAGTACTCCGGCATTTGATGCAAGAAAGGCTTTGTCATCATATTAGGTGCTGCACCTTTTTCCTTTAGTTCGTTCAGCACTTTTTCATAATGAACCTCACCTGTGATATATAAAAGCTGATAGTTCTTAGCCTTTAATTCATCTTGCATGTCAATAACTGCTCTATTAATCGGCGCAGCCCCCCGGCTCCCGCCAAAAATAAGAACCGTTTTTTTCTTTTCATCCAGCCCAAACTCCTTCAGAGATTTCCCCTCTTTTATAGAGACGACTTCAGAGGCTCTAGGGTTTCCCGTAAATACAACCTTTTCAGATGGAAAATGTGCCTTTGCTTCTTCAAAACAGATGGCTACCTTATCAACATACCTTGCTAAAAACTTATTTGTGATACCAGGCAGGCTGTTCTGTTCGTGAATAATGGTCGGAATCTTCAGCTTAGAAGCTGCATAAACAACAGGGCCGCACACATAACCACCTGTTCCAATGACCGCATCTGGCTTAAATTCCTTTAAGTAAGATTTACTTTTTTGAACGCCTTTTAGAAATCTCATCACCGTTTTTACATTATCAAAGGAAAGCTTTCTTTTAAAACCTGAAATTTCTATGGACTTGAAAGGGATATTTTCTCTTTCTACAATTTTCTTTTCAAGTCCATTTTCAGTACCAATATATAAAAATTCTACATCAGGATGCAGTCTTTTCACTTCTTTAATAAAAGCTAAGGCCGGATAAATATGTCCGCCTGTTCCGCCTCCACTGATTACTATACGCATTATACCATTTCCCCTCAATTTTTTTCTGCTCTGAACAAAGTATAAACCCTGTTTTAAACAACAGGGCTCCGTTAAAACCTGTAAAGAAGAGGTAAAAAACATGTTTTCGGATACTAAAGCTGTCTTTTTCACTCTTCAAATCATTTTTTTGTACTTTTGCAAAATAAATGTCATCATGGTTTCATGAACTAGCAGCATTAGTATCTAGCGTACCTGCTTACATTCAAGAGTACGCCAATGGCCATCAGCATTAATGTCAGTGATGAGCCGCCATAACTTAGGAATGGGAGCGTGATACCTGTCACAGGGATAAGTCCAGTAACAACTGCGATATTAATCATCACTTGAATGGCAACCATTGAAATAATGCCAACTGCTAGGAAACTTCCATATAAGTCTGGAGCTCCAAGTGCTATTCGTATGCCTCTCCATAATAGAACACTAAAGAGAAGCAAAATGAGTGATCCTCCTATAAAGCCAAGTTCTTCAGACAATATTGCAAAGATGAAGTCTGTTTGAGGCTCAGGTAAATAAAAGAATTTTTGTCTACTTTGACCGAGACCCATCCCGAACAAACCGCCTGGACCAACAGCGTATAAGGATTGAATAATTTGAAACCCACTGCCTAGTGGATCTTCCCAAGGATTTAAGTACGATGTAATTCGTTTTATGCGGTAGGGCGCTGATAAGACTAGTGCAGCAAATCCGCTGAGCCCTAAAAGACCGAGAAATATAAAGTGAGCAATTCTCGCACCTGAAACAAATATCATAATAATACAGGTTCCAACCATTACCGTCCCTGTTCCCAAATCTGGCTGCAGCATGATGATGGCAAATGCAGAAAACACAATGCCTAATGCTGGTGCAAAACCTTTACGAAAGGATGTGATATTTTTTTGTTTTTCAGATAAGAATTTTGCAAGAAACGCAATCATCGCAAGCTTCATAAATTCAGAGGGCTGAATACTAAACGCACCGACACCGATCCAGCTTCTTGATCCATTTCTCTCCATACCGATACCAGGAATAAGTACAAGCAGCAAAAGGAGAAAACAAACAGCAATCAATATCTTTGACCAAGTCCGCCACGTCCAATAATCGACTCGCATAATGAAAAACATCGCGATAACTCCGATTCCGGCAAACAAAAGCTGTCTTTTTGCAAAATAAAACGAATCATCAAATTTATACGATGCCCACACAGCACTAGCGCTGTACACCATAATTAAACCAATCGTCAATAAAAGTAACGTAATGACAACAAGCAAAAAGTCCGGAGAAGTTTTCTTATTCGTCAAGAGACCGACACCCCAAGCATAATTTCATTTGGGCTGTCAGTCATACGAGAGACAAGCCCTTATTTAAGCATATGCACGGCGTTTACAAACATGTCTCCACGTTCTTCAAATGTTTTATGCTGATCCCAGCTTGCACAAGCCGGAGATAATAAAATCACGTCTTCTTCTTCAGAAATGTTAAACGCCGCAGGTACTGCTTGTTCAACATTATCGACATGTTTTACGTGATGTATTCCCAGTTCTTCACCAAGCTTCACAAACTTAGGTGCCGTCTCACCAAATGTAATAATTCCTTTTACATTTTTCATAAAAGGTTTCAATTCATCAAATTCATTGCCCCGGTCAAGTCCGCCGGCTAATAAAATAGTCGGCTGCTCAAAAGCTGACAATGCTTTACTTGTTGCCAGTATATTGGTGGCTTTACTATCGTTATAGAATTTTCTGCTTTGAATTGTATCTACAAACTGCAGACGGTGCTTCACTCCACTAAATGTCGTGAGAACGTGTGCGATTGCTTCATTTGAACAGCCTGCATTTTTCACGACACAAATAGCTGCCAAAATATTTTCTTGGTTATGCTCACCAGGAAGAACAACATCCTTTAAATCGATGATATGTTCATTCATGTAGTAGATCGCACCATTTTTAATATACGCACCATGTTCTACTCGCTCTTTCACGGAGAAAAACACTTTTTTTGCTTTTGAAGCTTCAGCCAGTTTTACGACTGATGGATCATCGAGGTTAATGACTGCTATGTCATCATCCAGTTGATGTGCGTAAACTTTCTGCTTTGCTTTTTCATATTCATCACGAGTGTGGTGATAGTCTAAATGTGCATCAAAAATATTTAATATTAAGCTGATTTTAGGTCTGAATTCAACTGTGCCCATTAACTGAAAAGAAGAGAGTTCAGTTACGATCCACTCATCGCCAGCTGCCTTTGCAGCGACTTCGCTGGCAACTGTGCCAATATTACCTGCCACTAAAGTTTTTTGACGGTCTTCTTTCAACATTTCATAAATCAAAGTCGTGGTAGTGGTTTTTCCATTTGATCCAGTAATCCCAATAAAAGGAGCTGAGGTTAAATGATAAGCTAATTCTATTTCCGTCCAAACTGGAATTTGGCGGCGAAGCGCCTCTTGAACCATCACATTTTCATATGGAATTCCAGGATTTTTAATTAAAATCGTAATTTCTTTATCATCGAACATACGAAGAGGATGGCTGCCGCAAATGACATCTATCCCCTTTTCAGAAAGAAGCTGAGCAGGTTCATTTTCTTCAAACGGCTTTTGGTCATTTACTATGACATTTACTCCATGCTCATGAAGAATTGAAGCTGCCGCATATCCGCTTTTTGCAAGACCTAATACTAGTACATTTTCGTTTTTTAACATTTGCATCTTATTCAATTATAACCACACCTCGATGTAAATTCCTAAAACAGCAAGTAATAAACCAGCTGTCCAGAAGGTGACAACTACTCTCCACTCAGACCAGCCAACTAACTCATAGTGGTGGTGAAGCGGACTCATCTTAAAGATTCTTTTTCCAGTTGTTTTAAAGGAGATCACTTGAAGAATAACAGATAACGTTTCGACAACAAATACTCCTCCAATAATGACAAGCAAAATTTCAAGCTTTGTTAAAATGGCAATCGCTACAATCGCTCCGCCTAAAGCAAGCGACCCTGTATCACCCATAAATACTTTTGCAGGATGCGCGTTAAACACAAGAAACCCAAGAACGGCTCCAGCAACAGCTACTGAAAAGATCGCTACATCGTACTGTGATTGATTCCAAGCCAGTATAGCAAAGGCTCCGAAGGCAATTGCAGCAGTTCCAGATAATAGACCATCCAGTCCATCCGTTAAGTTCACGGCATTAGAACCTCCGACAAGCATGAAAACGACAAGGATAAAATAAGCCCATCCTAAATCAAAGCTGACATCTGTTCCTGGAATGCGAATCGTCGTTGCAAACTGATAATAATGGAAGACTGCATAAAAAATCACTGCGATCACGATTTGACCGATTAATTTCTGTTTCGATGTTAAACCTAGGTTTCGTTTCATCGCTACTTTAATATAATCATCTAAAAATCCTAATAGACCGTAGCCAAGCGTGACAAATAACAATAAAAACATTTCTGGACTAATCTCAGAAAATTTGTTGATCATCACAATCGTTGTAATTGTAATAGAAAAGATAATCATAATTCCGCCCATTGTCGGAGTACCTGATTTCTTTTGGTGAGACTGTGGTCCTTCTTCTCTAATACTTTGACCAAATTTAAGCCTTCTTAAAAACGGAATAAAAATCGGGGATAAAAGAACACTGATTAAAAATCCCATTATGATTGTAAACAATATCACCTGTTCAAGCATCGTTCTTTACTCCTTCCGAATTTCCAAAGCCGTTTTCCATCAGAAAATTACATTCATTATTAAGGTATTCATTCACGTTCTTCGTATGTTGTTTTTGTACAAAATGCTTCATTTCATTACACTCTTTTCATCATTTTAAGATTTGTTTAGATCTAAAATAGCGTCCATAGCAACCTTTGCATCATCAAAATCGTAAACTTGATCGCCGACGATTTGATATGTCTCATGACCTTTACCCGCTATTAAGACTGTATCGCCTTTTTTCGCATTGGCAATTGCAAAAAAGATGGCTTGTTTGCGATTCACAAAACTATGATAATATGCGTCTGGCACCCCATTTTCCATATCCTTTAAAATAGCTGAAGGATCTTCGCTTCTTGGGTTGTCTGATGTAAATACAGGTTCATCTGCATACTTCACAGCGATTTGGGCCATTTGAGGACGCTTTGTTTTATCACGGTCACCGCCGCAGCCTATCACACAGAAAATTTTGCCCTCTGTTAATTCTCTACACGTTGTCAGGACATTTTCTAAGCTGTCAGGTGTATGGGCGTAATCGACAATAACAGGAAAATCTTGATCACAGTTCACAAGTTCAAATCGGCCTTTGACTCCCTCCAGCTCTTCAATAGCACTTACAATCGTTTCAAATGTTAAGCCAGATACGATCCCTACTGATACAGCTGCTAGGATGTTGTACACATTAAACTTACCGATGAGGGCAACTGTCACATTTTTTGTGCCAATTGGAGTGATCAAATCAAATTGAGTTCCCTTCGGTTTGATTTGAATATTCTTTGCCATCACATCTGCTTTTTGCTCTAAGCCATATGTCATGACTTCAGCAGCTGTAACTTTTTCATAATAACTCGAAGCGTCATCATCTGCATTTAAAATCGCATGCTTTGGCTTATCGTGATGAAAGGCACTGCCAAGCTGTGAAAATAGCAAGCTTTTCGCATGTTTATATTCTTCCATTGTGTTGTGGTAATCAAGATGGTCCTGCGAAAGGTTTGTGAAAACGGCAATATCATAATCACATCCATGTACCCTGCCAAGATGCAGTGCATGTGATGATACTTCCATAATGGCTGTGTCTACATCTTGGTCAAGCATCTGTTTAAAGGTTTTCTGAAGTGTGACACTTTCAGGTGTAGTGTTTTTCACATCGAGAATGTCATCATTCACCTTCATATACATTGTACCGATTAAGCCTGTTTTCTTTTCAGCTTTTCTCATCATTTGTTCAATCATGTGTGTTGTCGAAGTTTTTCCGTTTGTTCCTGTGATCCCGATGAGATTCAGCTTATGAGTTGGCTGCTCGTAAAACGCATCAGCTATTCTTGCAAGAGCTCTTTGAGAGTGTTTTACAATAATGACTGGTACATCTGATATGTTAAGAGGGTGTTCTGCTACAATCGCTGCAGCCCCGCTTTCCACCGCTTTTTCAGCATAATCGTGTCCATCTACTGTATAGCCTTTTATACAGACAAAAAGGCTTCCTTTTTTCACCTCTCTTGAATCCATTTCAATGGAAGTGATATCAGGATTTTCGTTTATTAATTCGTTATTTTCACTTTTAAAGTATGTAAGGAGTTCTTGTAATTTCATTTCATATCAAACCTCTCAAATTCGTTCACGTGCATGTCTTGTGAAAAAAACACACAGTCTATATTTTATCGTAAAAAAAAGGATACATCCAGCGTATTCCTTAAGTTTCTCTTGGAAAAAACACACTTTAGGCTCTTTTTTTCAAACAGACCTTCTCTTTCAACAAAAAGAGGCAGCCGAATGAGTGCGGCTACCCTCTGTTCATTCTTTATTATTCATTGTTTAAGTATAATCTGATGGTGGAGCCTTCCTTGACCTTTGTCCCGGCAGCAGGTGATTGCTTCACCACTTTACTGCCCGTTCCAGAAGCATCGATCTTAAGGTTAATCAGTAAGGATTCAAGGTCTGAAACAGATCCCCCTACAAGATTCGGTACTTCAATGGTTTTTGTGTCCAGCCACTGGTACTTCTTTTCAATTTGTCCTTTTCTTTTTTTCACACCCATCTCAGGCAGGCTGTCCCGCATAATATGACCCACAATTGGTGCAGCAACTGTCCCGCCAAATTGAATAGTGCCTTTCGGGTTATCTACAGCCACATATACAACGATACTTGGATCATCAGCAGGCGCAAACCCGATAAACGACACAATGTGGTTATTTTCCATGTACTTGCCGTCTTTTACTTTCTGTGCTGTCCCTGTTTTTCCGCCAACTCGATATCCTTCAACAAATGCATTTCGGCCAGTTCCTTGAGCGACTACACTTTCAAGCGCATATCTGATTTCTTTGGATGTTTCTGCTGAAATCACTTTCTTTTTGGCAATCGGTGATTGCTTTTTCACTACCTCTTTTGTGATTGGATCTATCCATTCTTTTGCAATGTACGGCGTGTAAAGTGTTCCGCCATTTACCGCAGCTGCTACGGCAGCTACTTGCTGTATCGGCGTAACAGATACACCTTGACCAAAGGCAGTTGTCGCCTGCTCTACAGGGCCAACCCGGTCCAGCGGGAACAAAATGCCTCGCCCTTCCCCTTGAAGATCGATTCCTGTTTTTTGGCCAAATCCGAAATTTTTAATATAGGAAAATAATTTATCCTTTCCTAGACGGTCGCCTAGTTCAACAAAACCGGGGTTACAGGAGTTTTGAACCACTTCTAAAAATGACTGTGATCCGTGGCCGCCTTTTTTCCAGCACCTAAGTCTTGCACCATCAACTGTCACAGAACCGCTGTCAAAAAAATGATCGCGTTTTAAATTGACTTTTTTCTCTTCTAGTGCTGCTGCAAGCGTAATAATTTTAAACGTCGAACCTGGCTCATATGTGCTCCACACCGGTAGATTTCGGTTAAACACTTTCGAGTCAACTGATTGATAATCCGCTGGATCAAAATCCGGTCTGCTCGACATCCCAAGCACTTCACCGTTCTTCGGGTTCATCGCAATTGCAATCATCCCATCTGGGTTATATTTTGCCTGCGCATTGTCTAATTCCCGTTCTATAATGGTTTGCACCTTCGCATCGACAGTTAACTTCATATCAAGACCATCTTTAGGCGGTGTATAATCATCTGCTTCATCTGGCATTTTCTGCCCTTTTGCATCGGAATAGAACTTGACAGAGCCTTTTTCACCTTTTAGGTCATCATCATAATAGGCTTCCAGTCCAAGTAACCCTTGATTATCAATTCCAGCGAAGCCCAGCACATGAGAAAGAAAACTGCCAAACGGATAGTGTCTGATGCTGTCTTCTGCAACATAAACGCCATCTAAATCAAGCTCTCTGACTTCTTTTGCTTTTTCATGAGATACTTTTCTCCCTTCTGGAGAAATTCGTTCGATGGATGTTTTCTTTGTGACGTGCTTGTACGCTTTCTCTTCAGACATATTCAGTACAGCCGCCAGTTTTTTGCTTGTTTCTGCCGGATCTTTAATTTGCCGCGGGACGACCAATATAGATGGGGCACTTTTGTTCGTCGCAAGTTCTACCCCATTTCGGTCCAAAATATCTCCCCTTTCTGGTTCGAACGGGAGGTTCCGGCTCCATGAATCTTTTGCTAAGCTTGTGAGCTTCTCGCCCATAATAAACTGTACATATCCTAATCTAGTATCTATGATGAAAAAAATGATCACCCCAAACAGCAGCACGAAAAGCAATCGTTTTCTCACTGTTACACTTGATACTCGCACGCCTGGTTCACTCCTTACATACATATGGCTTGTTTCCATCATATGCAGGCCCGTCCTTATGTAGAACGTCTCGTCTATCCCGCTCGGCAAAAGAAAAAACCTAGCAAGTGGTTTGCTAGGTTTTGCAGTTAATTCGGACTTTTAAATGTCACAGTGACGACTTTATCTGAAATCTCCGATCCTCTTTTCACACTTTGTTTGACAGCATATCCTTGTCCCTTTGTTTCGATATGCACACCGGAAATGGATGCATATTGAAGGACTTCCCGTCTCGACCAGCCTGTCATATCAGGCATTTTTATCGTTTTTCCTGCTGTTTTCAAGAAAACTTTCTGGCTTTCAGAGAATTCAGAGCCTGCACTTGGCCACTGTCGTTTAATGGAGAGGCCGTCGCCGATGACAACAGGCGTTAAGTTTTTGTTTTTGGCTTCTGTTTCCGCCTGCTTCACTTCTAAATCTAAGAATGAAGGCATTGTTTCTTGCTTCACTTTTTGTTCGCCTGATTTTTTATCGTCTGTTTTTGTTGGTGCAATATTTAAATATAGCAGACTATTTTTCATCACTGGGTTAAAGATTTGTGCAACTGGGGCAGAGCCAGTTTCTGTGTCAGACAGCTGCGGCTGCTGTACAGCTACATAAACGAGCAGCTTCGGATCATCTTTTGGCGCCATTCCCATAAATGAAAAGACGTAATCGTTTCTTCCTTTGAGATAACCGCCGGCACCGCCAATTTGTCCTGTTCCTGTTTTCCCAGCAACGTCAAATCCTTTGATTTGGTAAGGCTGGCCTGTTCCAATCTTCGAGGAAACCACCTCACCTAAAATGTCACGGACTTGCTTTGCTGTATCAGAGGAAATTGGCTTTCCAGCTACTGTTGGTTCGTGCTGTAAAATTGTTTTGTTTGTGTTCGGGTCTGTAATATGATCAATGACATATGGCTTCATCATCGTTCCGCCGTTTGCTATCGCTGTCGCTGCTTCTATTTGTTGAATCGGTGTAATGGCAGACGCTTGACCGTAAGCCGTCGATGCTTTGTCATATTCGTATCTGTAATTGATTTTACTAGACGCTTCGTTCGGCAAGTCAATACCTGTTTTGTCATAGAAATGGAACTTCTGCAAATATTGTTCGTAGCGCGTGAAGCCTAGTTTTTCTTTTGCCAGCTTTGCAAAAGCTACGTTAGACGAACGGAGAACCCCTTCATGAAAGTCAATTTTTCCCCAGCCATTTCCATTGTTGTGGTCTCTTACAAGGCCTCCTCCTACTTTATAAGTACCAGATTGATATTTATCATTGCCTTGGTAGACCCCTTCTTGGATTGCTGCAGCAAGTGTGAAGATTTTCATCGTTGAACCTGGTTCAAACGCATATGAAATGACATCATTGTTATAATTCGTAATGTCTAATTCATTTAAATTAAAGCTTGGCCGCTGTCCCATCGCGAGCACCTTTCCCGTTTTTGGGTCAACGACTGTGGCAATGATTTTCTTCGGTTTATATTTTTTGGCAACCTGCGTCATACTTTCTTCAAGGAACGCCTGGATTTTTTGATCGATGGTCAGCGTGACATTTTTCCCATCCTTCGGAGCGACAATGTCTTCTTTACTATTTGGAAGAGCCCATCCGCTTCTGTCACTGTTATATGTCACATAGCCGTCTTTTTCTTTTAAAAATTTGTTCAGCGCCTTCTCAAGTCCCATCGCGCCTGACATGTCCTTCGTTGCCTCATCTAATCTTGCATAACCGATCAGATTCGACGCAAACATGCCGTTTGGATAATATCGCTTCGTGTCTTTTTCAAATGCGATCCCTGGAAGCTTTAGCTTTTCAATTTTTTCCTTTGTTGAAAAACTGATGTCTTTCCCAGCTTTACCAAACTCCACTTGGAACGCACCTTTAGTATTCAGACGCTTCAAAATTTCGCTTTCACTCATATCAATGACTTTTGACAGCTCTTTTGCTGTCTTTTCTTTGTCGACGACATGCATCGGGTGCTTTGGGTCGACTGTCATTTTCTTGCTCATGACCGCAATGAGCTTATAAACAGACGTATCCTCTGCAATCACATTTCCATTTCGGTCTAAAATAGACCCTCTTTTGGCTTCAAGTGTTTTCTTCGATTGATATTGTTCATTTGCCTTTGCGGCTAACACTTGGCCATCGACCGTTCCTGTAATCTGAATATAGATAAAACGTGCAAGGATGATAAAGAAAAACAGGGCGAAGCAAATACTCGCAATTGCCGCGCCTCTGTTCATCATTTTATTCTTTTTAGGCATCGCCATCTTAATCGACCTTCTTAACATCTTTCGAAATGCTTAAGCCTGCTTTTTTCGCAGTATCAATGACTCTCTCCGGTTCACTCAGCAAGTCTTTTTCTTTTTGAAGCTCAGTGATCTTCTTTGATTCTAAAGATACTTGCTGTTCTAATTTCTGGACTTCAATATTAGCGTGATAGACAGCAAAGGCTTTAGAAATGATGAGAATGGAGCTGCACATAAGAGCCATGACAAACATGACAAGTAAGATTTTTTCACCAAGTGTGATAGAACCTCTTCTTTTAATAACAACCGATTGGCCTTGCTGCTCTGTTTGATATTGTTTTACTTCTCTTTGGTAAGCCAAATTACTCATAAGAAACCTCCTTTTTATCATCATCTATGGTGTCGTTTTACTTTTTTTCTGCAATTCGGAGCTTCGCTGAACGGGCACGGTTGTTATGTTCCAGCTCTTGTTCTGATGCAACGATTGGTTTTCTCGTGATCAGCTTCAGCTTTGGTTCAAGTCCTTCTGGAATCACTGGTAGTCCGTGCGGAAGTTCTGGAAGAGAAGACATTTCTTTAAATGTACTTTTACAAATCCGGTCTTCAAGTGAATGGAATGTAATGACAGAAATTCTCCCCTTCGGATTGAGTAACTCTATTGCTTGTTCTAGTGCTTCTTCAAAAACTTTCAATTCATCATTTACGGCAATTCGGATCGCTTGAAACACTCTTTTTGCTGGATGTCCGCCAGTTCGTCTTGCAGGTGCGGGAATTCCTTCTTTGATAATGTCGACAAGCTCACCTGTAGTTTCAATTGGTGCTTTTTTTCTAGCTTCTTCAATTTTGCGTGCGATTTGCTTGCTGAATTTTTCTTCCCCATATTTGTAGAAAATCCGAACTAGATCTTCAAATGGCCATTCATTCACCACTTGTTTTGCTGACAATGCGGCTGTTTGATCCATTCGCATGTCAAGAGGTGCATCATGGTGATAACTAAAGCCTCTCTCTGGTGTGTCGAGCTGAGGAGATGAAACCCCAAGGTCAAAAATCACACCGTCTACGCTTGTAATGCCTTGTTCATTCAGACGTTCTTTTAAATATCGGAAGTTGCTCTTTATGAAAAGAATGTTCGCTTTAGAATCCGCGAGCTTCTCTCGTGCATGATCCAGTGCAGCATCGTCTTGGTCAAATCCAATCAATGTACCTTTTTCTGATAGTTGAGATAGTAGATATGAGCTGTGACCTGCTCCGCCCAGCGTGCAGTCTACATATGTACCGTCTTCTTTGACGTTTAAACCGTCAACTGTTTCTTTTAATAATACTGTCTCATGTTGGAACATGATGTTATGGTCCCACCTTTTTCAAATAGAAATGAATGTGTAGAAAGCTTGCTGCACAAGGGATTATTATATATCAAATCCAATCATGTTTTCAGCAATTTCAGCAAAAGAATCTTCTTGCTCTTCTGTATATTGTTCCCAGATCGACTTACTCCACAACTCAATTCGATTTGAAACGCCGATGACCACACATTCTTTTTCGAGTTTTGCATATTGGAGTAGGTTTGATGCGATGTTAATACGCCCCTGCTTGTCCAGATCGCATTCAACTGCGCCAGAGAAGAAGAACCGGGTAAACGCACGTGCATCTTTTTTCGTTAGCGGCAGTGCTTTGAGTTTCTCTTCGATTAGTTTCCACTCACTCATAGGGTAGCCAAATAAACATTGATCAAGCCCTCTCGTCAGCACAAACTGTTCTCCGAGACCGTCTCTAAATTTAGCAGGGATGATCATGCGCCCTTTTGTATCAATCGTATGTTGGTATTCACCCATGAACATGATAATCAGAGCCCCACTTTCTCACCCTTACTCTCCACTATCCACCACTTCTCTCCACAAAACTTATTTTACACTGTTTCTACATAAAAAAAAACCCTGAACTAGTCAGGGTTCATTAAAACTTTATTTCAAAGTTTGACAATTTGCTGCTTGTTTTGAAATGAAAATGGCAGATTTTTGAACGTTTTGAAGAATTCTGGACCATATTTGTTTAAAAAGTACATGATATTCCAAATTCTTTCTTGCGGGGCATCTAATGGTTTTAAGCTGTTTTCAATCCGTTCAAAATCTCGAAGGATATATCCTTCCTTCTCTTCCACACGCTGCGCCACCTTTTGATAAACAAATTGAAGCTGGTCTTCGATAAATTTGGCATTTTTATCCAGCAGCTGTTCGAAGTTTGGTTCAACCTCCAGTGCTTCTTGCCTCAATACGCCATGAACATTCGCTAATTCACGTTTCGCCTGATCAACGGCTTGAACAAAGCTGTCTGGAAGGCTTTGCTCAAAGTGAGCCTCTTTCTTTTCTTTTACTCCGTTTGTGAGCACTTCTTCTAGAGAAAGTTCTCTGACCGGCAGCTTCTTATCGATGTGCCTTTCAAGAATGGTCACGTGCAGTCTTGGAAGAACGGGTGCCATCTTTAATTCAAAATGCTCAAAAATTCCTTTCAGTTCTCCCCAATAGTTGACTTCACCGTGTCCTGCCATAAAAGCAAGTGTTGGGAGAAGGGTTTCCTGCATTAAGGGACGCGTCACCACATTGTTGCTGAACCGTTCTGGGTGCTCCTCAATTTCCTGCAAAAGCTCTTCTTTTGTCCACGTAAGCCCCACTTCTGATATAGAAAACTGGCCGTTTTCTTTTTCAATAAGGAAACGCTCTTCATCATATTCGTAAAACAGGTTCGCCTGATTGTCACCAGCTTCTATGATCGGCTGATATCCCGCTCGTTTCATGGCAGCCTGCGTTTCATTAAAACGAGCTGTGACCGCATCATTTGTCTCAACAATATGCTTGAATAACGTACGCTCAAGTGGTTTGACGCCTAAGTCTCCTGAATTAAATAGAAGCAGTCCATCTTCTTCAAAAAGGTCGCATACAATCCATTCAAAGAAATCCGTAAATGTTTGTGATTTGCGTAAACATCGAAGAAGCTGATCAAGCAAGTCATTTGTATACGCAGATTCTTCATATGTTGAAAACACATCGCGGAGCCATTTCTCTGTTTTTTCTTGATGCAGAGGTGTTCTTTTGGCAGCAGTTTTTTTGACGTTATGTAATGGCAGCTTTTGCTTGACTGGACCTTTTTCGCCAGATGTGTAGACAAAATTAATTTCATCTACGTCATGATCCTCACCTGCTACCCAAAAGACTGGAATCACAGGAACGCCAAGCACTGATTCTTTTTCTTTTGCGAACTGAATAATGGATATGATTTTATGTATGGTATAAAGCGGTCCTGCCAGTAGGCCTGCCTGCTGTCCTCCAACCACCATGACACTCCGTTCATCACGGATCTTTTCAATGTTCTGACGCATCGCTGCCGATTCAAACTTTGCGTGGTATGCGCTCATATAATCCGCTAAAGCCTCGCGCGGGAAGCTCATTTCCATGAGATCGTCGTATCTTTTTTTCCATGTGTGCTCAGAATGTATATCATAATCAAAAAAAGCAGTCATCTCTTTTTTTTCTTCTATATAATCACGTATGAATAAATTCTGACTTCGGATGGAAAGTTCAGTCAATTGCATGTTTAGAACTTCCTTTCTTCAATAAATAGTTAGTTTCCCGAAAAAAGTATAGCATGTAAATGAGCTCACTCAAAAGATTTTGTTTGCTTTTTTTCCAATACTTCCAAGCTTCGATTGAAGAAAGTAAGATGTGGCGCCAGAATTTCTTGAGCTTGAGCCTTTTTTAAAAGATAGCCAACGATGGCTTTTCTTTCGGTTTCACGGCCTTTGACGATATCTTGAAGCATTGACGATTGATTGGCGGCCGTTTTCTTACAAATGGAAACGACGTGTGACCAGAGCCGCTCTTTTTCAGCCAGACCTAGAATGGACAATGCTTCTTCAAATGCACATTTCATCATGTATTCATATGCAGGAGTTGCGATCAATTCTCCATTTTTCACATGCAATAAAGCCGTGAGCGGGTTAATACAGACATTGACCAGCAGTTTTTCCTCCAGCACTTTTTTCCATTCATCCGTATAAATCATCTGAAATTGGGCCGGCGTTTCATTCAAAGCATTTCTCACAGCAGCTGCATCCTCAGGATGAAAAGCCCCCCACTTGATGACACCAATCCCTGTATGGTTTACTGCATGATCTGATACCTTCATCGCCCCGTGCTCTACAACACCGATATATATCGAATGCGACGTGTCCCAGTTTTCTAAATCTAATAAGTGGGCCATGCCATTTTGTAAAAATAAGATTCGTTGACGAGGTAATGTGGATAGTTCATCAAGCACCTCTTGCAGCTGGTAATATTTCACCGTCACAATCAGCAGATCAAATACTCCTGTAATCCCTGCCCTTGCCTCCGCAGACGCCAGGAATGTGTCTCCTTTTACCGTTCGCTTAATACCTGATGTTCGAATCTCCTCTGCTTGTTCTTTTCTTCTTGTCAAAACAGTGATGTCATGATGCTGTGATAAATAACTGGCACAAAGCAGACCAATCGCACCGCCGCCAATGATTCCAATGTTCAACTGCCGCACTTCCCTTTTTCTGTTTACTTCATCATATCAACCATTTTAACAGTTTCAAGCCGCAATGCAAAAAGCAGATGGCGCGCCGCGATTGAATTTTTTTAATTTAAAAACTATAATAATAAGTGTAAAAACTTTTTGAGGCGGATGGGATGAAAACGCCTTCAACGACATCACTGTCAACATTATGTGTGTAAGGGGGAAGATCATATGACACAAGTAAAACGACTTCTAATCAATTACAAAACTTTAGAGGAATTTAAACAATTTAAGGAATATGGCATACAAGAACTATCCATGCTTGAAGACCTTGAAAGTAATATGATTGAAAATGACAGCAACTCTCCATTTTACGGGATTTATTTTGGAGATAAGCTGGTTGCACGTATGAGCCTTTATCAAGTGGACGGCTCGACGACAACGTATTTTGACCACAATCATGATTATTTAGAGCTGTGGAAGCTGGAAGTGCTTCCTGGGTATCAACGTAAAGGGTACGGCGAAGCACTTGTTGATTTCGCCAAATCTTTCGGACTGCCAATCCGGACCAATCCACGCGTCAAATCTGCTGGTTTTTGGGATAAAATGGGCTTTGAAGCGGTAAAATATGATATGGAACGCGACAAAGGTGAAAATCCACTCATCTGGGAACCTGCCCATATTCAAAAGAATACAGGTGAATCCGCTTAATCACTGATGGCAAAACGCCCCTCCTTTCTCTGTGAGGGGCGTTTTCTTATTTAGCATATTCTTTTAAGTTGATATTCTGTTTGACTCTTTCAACAATCCCAATAAGTGCCCGGTAGTCTTCTTCCGTCATTTTTAATTGCCGCTTCAAATGTTCATTTTCTTCTGTGAGCGACTTCAGTTGATGCTGCGTGTCCGCCAGTTCTTCGCGTAAATAAGCAGAGCCAGCAGGTTCTTTTTCAAGCTTCTCTAAAAACTGAATCACTTCTCGCAAGGTCAATTCAGCCTGATCTGAAGCTGCCTTTTCTTCTATCGTTAACGTATTCTGTGGTAAACCCGAGGAATGAATCCCAATCTTTTTACGCAGTTCTTTTCGCTGTTTTTTCGCCAGCTCAATGCCTGCCTGATATTGTTTTCTGACGTATGAATTCCACCTGAAGCCACATGCTGCCGCTGTTCTTGACAATGCTTTCCCGACTTCCTCAAATGCGGAAAGCTGCGTTCCTCCATCTCGAATATGCCTTAAGACGACTTCTGCTAAAAGTAAATCTTCATCTTGTGTCCATGCGTCCTGCCTTGTAATCGTCAATTGATCATCCCCCCTGAATCTGAATACCACATCATATGCGCTTACTAGAGTAGATAGACTATTTGCAGGAGAGAAACCTAAAAAATAGACAAATAAAAAAACGCAAGGGAAGATTCCCTTACGCTTTTTTATCAAGCATTAGTTGCTTTTTACGTCTTTGCCTTTGTATGTTCCGCAAGATTTGCAGACACGATGAGAAATTTTCATTTCACCGCATTCTGGGCAAGCTACCATACCAGGTACTTGTAGTTTGAAATGCGTACGACGCAATCTTTTTTTCATTTTAGAAGTTCTTCTAAAAGGTACAGCCATTATTCCCACCTCCTTAAAGAGTTAAGATTCATTATTTTCTTCTAAGAGCTTCTTCAAGCCTTCCAGACGCGGATCAATTCGGTTTTGATGTGCATCTTCCGAAATGACCGCCCAGTCATTCCCTTCCTGTGGTGCAGCACCTTTTACGTCTGTTTGGTCGCAAAAGATTTGCATCGGCACTTCAAGAAGAATTTCTTCCTTGACTATAGGCGTTAAGTCGATGATATCGTCTTCTACAACAGATACGTCTTCATCTTCTATATCGTCTGTCTTATGAAGTACAAATAGTTCTTTCGTTGAAATCGCAAATGGATAATTTACATCAACAAGCGTTCTTGAACAAGGCAATGTCATTTCACCTGTGATGGTTAAATCAAATGCGACTTGCTTTGATTCGATCACTCCAGTCCCTTTCACCTCTACCGGTGAAATACGACGTATATCTGAATGAAGGCTAGTAAGTTCATTTAAGTCAACCGTCTCATGAAAATCGAAGCTGTTTTTAGCTTTTTGATGTAACTGATAAACTGTCCATTTCAATTGTATCACCTCTAAGAGCAACAAACATGATTATAGCTTTCATCATGCTATTTGTCAATATTTTTTCTTTACAGTCCTTTGTGATGTCAGAGCGTTGTTTGACATCAGTTCACGGAATGCCTACACTGAAAAAAATGGGCTTCATTTTTCCCTTATGCTACTGTAGCATAGACCATTTAACCATAGCAAGAAAGGCGGAACATCTATTGAAAGCAACAGGAGTTGTTGTCGAGTACAATCCATTTCATTATGGACATGCCTATCATGTTCGCCAGGCGAAAACACATACCTCCTCAGATGTAGCCATTGCCGTCATGAGCGGATCCTTTCTCCAGCGCGGAGAGCCCGCTATCGTCTCCAAATGGGCACGAACAAAAATGGCATTGCAAAACGGTGTAGACATCGTGTGTGAGCTTCCATACATATATGCAGTGCAAAAGGCAGAAACCTTCGCAAACGGCGCCGTGTCTATTCTAGATGCTTTAAAATGCCGCTCCCTTTTTTTCGGAAGTGAGGACGGAAACATCAAAGCATTTGAGCGAACAGCTCACGCTTGGCATGAGAAAAAAGAAGAAATCGACCTTTTCACAAAAGCAAAGGTAAAAGAAGGTCTTAGTTATCCGGCTGCCGCTGCCGCTGCGTTTCAAGAGGTCATTGATCCGAAACACTTACTGGATCTGTCTAGGCCTAATAACATTTTAGGCTTCCATTATGTCAAAGCCATCTTAGAGAGATCTCCTCACATAGAGCCCTTTACCTCTCAAAGAATTGCATCCGGTTATCATGATCAAGAGCTTCCTAAACATCAGAAAATCGCAAGCGCTACAAGCATCCGAAAAGCCATAAAAGAGAATGGGTCATTTGAAACTGTCGCCTCTTATCTCCCGGAAGCCTCGCTTAAGCAATTACATGACTATTATTCTTCTTATGATCTTTTACATACGCAAGAAGACTATTTCAGCTTCTTAAAACATGTGTTTCACACAATGGATACAGCTGAACTAGAAGGCATCTATGAAATTGAAGAAGGCATCGAACACCGCATGCAAAAGGCGATCACACATGCGTCCTCCTACGAGGAATATCTATCACTTGTGAAAACAAAACGATATACGTGGACAAGGCTGCAGCGGATGAATACGCACCTTTTAATGAGGGTGAAGAAAACGGTCATGCATGAGCTGCTAAAGGAGAAACAAGCACCATACATTCGTTTACTTGGTATGTCAAAGAAAGGCCAGCAATACTTATCTCTTGTAAAAAAGGAATTGGACGTACCGCTTGTCAGCAAGCTGTCTTCCTTTTCACATCCTGCCCTTGATCTTGACATTCGCGCTTCCCGCGTCTTCAGCCTTCCCATCAGCGAACCAATGCAAACAAAGTTAACAGAAGCAGAATTTAAAACCTCACCGATCCGCTATGATGAAGAGACTGGTCTCTTCCAACCTCGATAAAAAAAGCAGCCTAAGGCTGCTCTCTGATTGTTGACAAAGGGCTAAAAGGATCTTTATTTTAGTCCTTTGTCCTCTTTTCAGCGTGATAGAAAACCTTTGAAGTCTAGGAAGGGCGAGCACCGGAACGGAGCGAATTTGACATTCGTGAGTACCGGCGCAGAGACCTGACACCGAATGCGAGGGTTTGTCTACACGCTGAGAGCAGCCTGTGATAAAGGCTGCTCTTTTTTCACTTAAGATGCTTTCTCTTTTAACTTGTTTAAATAGTTCAGTGCGTCCTGCATTGTGTCCACAGGAACGATTTTCATATTACTTTTAATATCTTTTGCTGTTTTCACTGCATTTTTGTAGTCTGAATTTGGATCACCTTTATCGTTTGGTGCAAAGAAGATATCTTTTCCTGCTTTATCTGCTGCAACAACCTTTTGATCTATTCCGCCAATTGGCCCGACCGTACCATCAGCGTCAATCGTTCCAGTCCCTGCAATCGCATAGCCATGTGTTTCGTCTTCTTTTGTCAGCTGGTTATAAATTTCAAGTGACATCATTAAACCTGCCGACGGGCCGCCGATATTTTCAATATCGACCTTAATGGAAGGCGAGACTTTCACATTTCGGTCTGTAAATAATGATACGCCAATTCCAACTCGGTTCGGCTCTTCTTTAAAAGGTTTTAACTTCACTTTCTGCGTGATATCCTTGCCGTTTCGTTCAAGGACAAAACGGACAGATGTACCAGCTTTTTGACGGCTGATATACGACACCATTTTATCAGCAGAATCATACGTCTTGCCATCAACGCTTTTAATCCGGTCGCCCACTTCAATTTTGCCATAAGCAGGCATGCCTTTCATGACGTAGCTCGCATATACCCCATTAAACGTATAATCTACTTTTTTGCCTGCTTTTGTATACGCTGCAATCATGGCATTTTCTTGAGAGCTTTTCATCAGCTGAAGCTGTCTTTTCATATAATCTTCATCCGACTCTCCGTCCGCTTTAATATTTTCTTCTGGGACGATCTCGTCATATTTATTCATTTTCGCAAGTAAATACGTATACGGATTGGCTGGACCTACTTTTATCGTCATAAGAGAGAAGCTGCCCTTCTCGCCGTATCCACCGTCCACTTGAATGTGAGGGGCAATCTCTGTTGCATCACCCGGCTTTGTCACGTAATACGGCAGTTTAACAAAAGTTAAGCCAAATAAGACAAGAACAACGACAAAAAAGCTGAGCCAGCGAATATTCAATTTTTTCATTCGATTAACACTCCCATTTATCAATGACATCTTTCAGTTTACCTGCTAGTTGATCTGCGGCGAGCTCACCAGCTTCAATCATCTCCTGAACCTGGGTGAACGAACTAGAGCTAAATGTTTCAAGCCTCGGCCGGATCATGAGATCTGCATGAATGGTTTGATGACGGACCAATTCATTTTGAAGGATGTCCAAACTTTGCATAATCACATCCGATAATCTCGTCGCCTTTTCTGTTTTTTTCACCCTTGATACATCAGAGGCGATAATAAGGTCTGCGCCCATTTCTTTTAAAACAGACACAGGAATGCGGTCAACAACCGCTCCATCCACTAGCTGTCTGCCGCCCATATCGTGAGGAACAAACACGCCTGGAATGCTGATGCTTGCTCTGACTGCTTGTGAGACAGACCCTTCTTTAAACACAACCTTCTCCCCTGTTTCGAGGTCACAGGCAACCACCGCAAGGGGCATTCTTAATTCTTCGAATGTTTTCCCATATGTAAACGTGTGAATCAGCTGCAAAATTCGATTTCCTTTTAAAAGACCGATTTTTGGCAGTGTATAGTCAGCATAATACTTTCTTCTGAAGACAAGTGCAAGTTTTTTCATTTTTTCTACGTCTTGTCCTGCCGCATAAAAGCTCCCAACAAGTGCGCCAATACTGCTTCCAGCAATCATATCTACCTGTATTCCTTGCTTCTCAAGACTAGACAATACCCCGATATGCGCCATTCCCCTCGCACCCCCGGAGCCTAGTGCAAGCCCGATGATCGGTCGCTTCATGAAAATCCACCCTCCTCTTTCTATGCATATATACGAATCTATAGGTCTAAACATGCCCCTACTGCTCGTATAGTAATAGAAGACAGGCTCGGCTAGTTTCTTTTTCTAATATCACGAGCTCGCCAATAGATCATAACGGCAAGGGGCGAAATCTCCATGAAAAAATGGAACACTCTGTTCATCGCTGCTTTTTTTATTTTTTTAACAGCCACTGTGATTACACATCCACAAGCCTCTTTGCAAGCGTCGAAAAATGGACTTGCAATGTGGTGGGAGGTTGTATTTCCATCATTGCTTCCTTTTTTTATTTTGTCCGAGCTATTAATTAGTTTCGGGATTGTCAGATTTGTCGGGGTATTATTAGAGCCATTTATGCGCCCCATCTTCCGGGTGCCGGGTGTAGGCGGATTTGTACTGGCTATGGGAATGGCTTCAGGGTTTCCTTCTGGTGCGAAATTAACGACAAGACTGAGGCAGGAAAGGCAGCTGACGCGGATCGAAGCAGAGCGTCTCGTTTCTTTTACAAATTCATCGAATCCATTGTTTATTTTCGGTGCGGTGGCTGTTGGTTTTTTTCATCACCCAGCTTTAGGCATTGTACTCGCCAGCGCTCATTATTTAGGGAATCTCGCTGTTGGTGTGACGATGCGCGCGTATAAAGCGCGGCATGATGCACACCTAAGAAGCCGCAAGAAGTTTTTATTCCCGCCGTTTAAAGAGGCATTCAATGCTCTTCATACAGCAAGACTCGCAGAGAAAAGACCGCTCGGCCAAATTTTAAGTGATGCAGTCATGTCATCAGTCCAAACACTCTTTATGATTGGCGGCTTTATTATCTTATTTTCTGTGTTTAGCAAAATGCTGTCAGTTGTCCATGTGACAGACCTTTTATCCATCGGGCTCGGATATATGCTGCAAACGATGCATCTTCCGCCAGAATTAGACCTTGCCATCATTGCCGGTTTATTTGAAATCACATTAGGAAGCCAGATGACGGGGTCACAGGAAGTCACCCTTCTCGCTAAAACCATTGTCGTCAGCTTTATTTTAGGATTCAGCGGGTTTTCTGTTCAAGCCCAAGTCGCCGGCATTTTGGCGGCAACCGATATCCGCTTTAAACCGTTTTTCTTCGCCCGTTTGCTTCACGGAATTTATGCAGCTGTTTTTGCCTTTTTATTATTCAAGCCTCTTTATGTCTCTCGATCAGACATGGCTCTCCCAGCGGGTGCCTTTGATGCAGGCCAGCAGGTCGTCATGTTCAGCAGCGTGGTTTGGAATCAGCTTGTGACAGCTGGTCCTTTGATCACACTTTGCAGCTTGATTGTGTATATCGCACTGTACTATCGGAAATTAAAAAATGGATGAGTGCTGGGTGCACTCATCCATTAAATTTTTCCTTCAGCGCTGCTTCTACCTCTTTTGGTACAAGATCTTTGACTGCCCCATGATATTTCGCTACTTCTTTGACAATACTGGAGCTTAAGAAGGAATATTGATTGTTGGTCATCATAAAAAACGTTTCAATTTCATCGTCTAACACTTTGTTCATTGAGGTGCCTTGCATCTCATACTCAAAGTCCGTCACAGCCCTTAATCCTCGTAAAATGACTTTGGCTTCTTTTTGCTTTGCATAATCAACAAGCAGGCCGTGAAACGATTCAACTTTGATATTTGGCAGCTCCTTCGTCGCTTGGCGAATAAGCTCACACCGTTCTTCAACAGTAAATAACGGTTTTTTAGATGAGTTATTTAATACACATACATACACTTCATCAAAAATCTTTGCACCTCTTTTGATGATATCCAAATGCCCCAATGTAACTGGATCGAAGCTGCCCGGACAAACGGCTATGTTCCCCATGCTAATTTCCCCGCTTTCTATAAATCGTAATACCAGTCAATCCGTACAGTTCCTGTCTTGTGATGTGAAGCTGTCCTGCTTCTTCTGGCAGCTTCACGTCTTTATCATGCTCACACACGATCACGCCGTCATCTGTTAACAAGGCGTGCTCGTCAATCATTTCAAGAAGTGCTTTTAGCTGTTGATCTTTATAGGGCGGATCAAGGAAAATGGCTTGAAAGGATTCCTCTCGTTTCACAACGGCTGCAAGTGCACGCTTTGCTTCATTTCGAAACACTTCACTTTGATCCATTAGCGACAATTGATTCAGGTTTCCTTTAATCGTCTGAATCGCCTTTATATCCCGATCAACAAATATGCAATGATCGAATCCTCTAGAAAGCGCTTCAATCCCTAAACCACCGCTTCCTGCAAATAAATCAAGAGCCCATCCGCCATCAAAATACGGGCCGATCATATTAAATATTGATTCTTTTACTTTATCTGTCGTCGGTCTTGTTGATTGACCTGGTACCGCTTTAAGTGTGCGGCCTTTTCTCGTTCCAGAGATGACTCTCATTTTTCCACCACTTTTTCTGCTTGCTTCTATTCGTCATTGTTTATGACAAAAAATTCAACATTATCTTACCACATCACTCCTCAAGGAACAATGCGCGGATATTCATTCATTTTCTATGTATAGATCAAGAAATCCGGGGTCATACTACTTATAACAGCATCTGATGTGGTGCTGTTGCCAACCGCGGAGAAGACTTACGTTTCCCCATAAGTTCTTCCTCCGGTTTCTCCTCTCCCTTTGCCTTCTCCTTAATGAATCATTAAGAATAGAAGGACCCCGCGGGTGATGCCGCGGGGATTTTTTTGTGTCTTTAAAAGCCCACCTTATAATCATACTCTTTTGCTTTGTCCAATTTGGATTCGTACTCTAATTTAATAAAAGGTTTATATGAAGGCTCAACACGTTTCACAAATGGTAACGAGCTGAGTTTAGCCATATGGCGCTCAAGATCATCCATATCACAATAGATCACGGCATATTTCATTTTCCTTGAAATATAGTGAACATTCCCGAATTTTCTTAGCGCTTTTGACTGCTTTAACGAATGCAGCCAGACAACCATCCCTTGACGTTTGGTTTCCATCTTTTCACCTGCCGCTTTTCAATTCTTTTCATTCATTATGTAAAAGACGAGACATTCAAGTCTCGTCAAGATACTTTACAGCCGCAGCTGCCACCTGATCCACAGCCGCCGCCGCATGATGATAGACCATCAAAATATGGGTTCCCTGTTGGAACTTTAATATATGCTGATACAGCTTGACCGATTTCAATACTAATCTCATCTAAGATGGATTGAATCGCTGTTTCTGCTTTTTTGAAATCAACCACTGTATCGTGAAGATCTAGCTTTCTTTTGACCTCACGCATTTCCTTTGAGATCGTTCTATAGTCCGGATGATACTTGCCGAACCGCTGCACATCCTCATACTGCTCTTTTACTTTTGTAAAATGGGCAATAATTTGTTGGGCTTCTTCGTCTTGCTGGAGACGCTTAAAGCAGTTGCGGTAATGTTCAGCCTCCTCCGACTGAAGAATCATGGCAGCCAATTGATTTGCTTCCTCTTGGAGCTCCACAGATTCGATTGTCGCATACATAAATGTTGCACCTCCAATTCATAGTTTACCACGAAACCTATGGATCAGAAAATGCTTTTACGTGACAAATACATCCCATGTCTCTCTTTTCTGTTTATATTCTGGATGACGGGAATTCAGCACAACGGTCATTTTATGCTTTCCTTTTGAAAGATGCTTGACCACAAATGCCGCGGTATACTCATTCCCTGCACGTTTCCCGTCTACATACACTGTAAAATATCCCGCCTTCTCGTTCTTTTTCAGACGCTCTGGCTGAAGATGAAAATCTTGAAGTGTACTTTCTATATAGACAGACGACCCTTGCACTTTGTATTTCAAAAAGCCTTGCTGCTTCATTTCGCTTTGGGCTTGCTGCATGACTGGTACTGCTGGGTCTTGCTTAATCACTTGCTCTTTTCCATGTTGACTTTGACACCCGGTAACAAGAAAAAGCAATGCGCCTATTGACAGCATCCATTTCATCATCTGATTCTCCTTTCATCTACTTTTATAGGATGCTCAGGAAATAGACATCTTAATCAACTCAAAAAAAGCCTCAGCCGGCTCCATTTTGATTGCGCATTGCTTGGAACATTTGAATCATCATTTCAGCCATTTGGACGCTATTGCTCAACTGACTCACACGATGAGGAATGGTTTTTTCGTAAAAGTTCATTTTATCTAATTCAAAGGACGTTAGATTTTCAGGATGCCGCGTCAGCTGTCTGTACCAGATAGGACGCTGCCTTATGAATTTGATTCGCTCCTCTTCGGCCATGACAAATTCCTGTACTTCTTTTCGCACCAGAAGCATCCCCTTTCACTTAATCTTTCCTGAAGGAGAATGGGTGCTGACTGCCTCCAGATGAACCTTTCTTTGAACCATTGGATGAAAATTGGCCGAGTAAGCTTTGTAAAGAGGAAATAGACTGGCTCATTTTGTTAATCTGTTCATTCATTTGATCAGCGTCCATTTTTTTCACAGCAGAAACCATTTTAGACATAAAATCTGCTTTTCCTGTTTCACTTGGCTTAGAGGCTTTTTCTTCTTTCGCATCTTCAGATTTCGATTGCCGGTAAGGTGACCACATCTCATCTTCCTCACCAAACATGACCCAATTCTCGTATACACTTTGCCAGCTTTTTTCTTGCGATTGCACTTCTTGAATTAACTTCGGATGGCGTCTGACGAATTGTTTAAATTCATCAATGGATGTTTGTTTTTGCTTGTTTGTCATATCCTCACCCCCCATACAAATGCCTACTATATTATATACATCAGCATCTGTTTTGGTGAGCCTCTTTTTAACCATCAAAAAAGCAGCTGCGACCATGCAGCTGCTTTCGTTTAAGATGTTTTCTTGATGAAATTTTGGGTGTAATATTTTTCTTTTACCCCTACGCCAAGATGCGTGTAATCTTTATTTAATAACGCCTTCCTGTGACCTTCACTATTGAGCCAGCCCTCTACCGCTGCGGGTCCATCGACATAGTTATAAGCAATGTTTTCACCTGCGAGCTGAAAGCCCACCTCGCCTCTTTCTAACCGGTCTTTCAGCGTACCGTATTTTTTAGATTCATGGGAGAAATAATGATTCTCTTTCATGTCCTCACTATGCATGAAGGCCACTTCAGAGGTTTCATCATCCCACTTTAAGATCGGCAGGTTGTACTTATGGCGGATAATATTGGTCATATCAAAAATTTGTTTTTGACTGGAAGCTTCGATATCTTTCCACTTTTCACCTGATATCGCCTCAGGTTCTATCAATTGACCTCGATAGACCACCTCATACGGCTTTTGTTTCACAAATGTATCTGCGTTGAAGGCCCTGATACTTGAAAGGGTGCTTTCAAACTTATCCATGTAAAGCTGAACATACACATCATCTCCCACTTTCACAGTGGGTCTTGTATTCATATCATCTTCTGAGAATTCAAAGCGGTATGAATTTTGTTCATCCTCTACATGAATGTAAGGTGCAATTTGTGTTTTCTTAAATACTTCACTTGTGGCTTGACCGATTTTAAACGGTTCTACATTCAGTCCGTCTCCTGTTGCAAACAAGGTCACCACTTTACTATCCTTTACCCCTACTTGAATATAGTGCTTCTTCGATTGGTTGTAAATCCACCAGTCATAATCATATGCGGAAGGATCAATGCGATCTGGTTCTCCCAGCTGTTTAAGCACTTCGTTTGAAGATTTTCCCATAAAGGACATGAGTCCCTTTTTTGGGATGTTGATCGGCTTATCGCTAGATGTTTCTTCATTAGACACCTTCGGTTCATTGCTGTTTTCTTTTTCTGGTGAAGATCCATATTGAATAAATAGAACGTATGTTCCAGATATAATCAGGAGGATGAGGAGTGTTTTGAGCACAGTTTTCAAATAAACACCTCCGTTAAATTGGCAAGGTACAAAAAGTACCTTCTACTGTCATTTAAACAAAACTTGCTCCATTTATCAACGACAATACAGCCTATTTAACACGAATTTAAAATATGCCCCTCTTAATGAAGAAATCCTTGTCCATGATCTTGATCCTGTTGAGAGATTTCTGTCAGTGCCTCTCCCGCGCGATCATTTGATAAATCTTCGACTGATAAATCACCTAGAGCGACAATCCCTGTTAATGCGCCGTTTTTTACAACAGGAATGCGGCGGAGCTGATGCTCTGACATGAGCCGGACAATTTCTTCAAGTGTTGCATCTTCTTCAGCTGTTAGTACTTCCTTTGTCATCAGCGAGCCCACTTCCTGTGAGTTTGGCTTTTTTTCTGCAATGCCTCTAAGCACAAGGTCACGGTCTGTCACTATCCCAACGAGCTGATCTCCGTCAACCACTGGAATGGCACCGATATCAGCATCTCTCATTTTGACTGCTGCTTCATACGTATTGTCATCTTGCTGACATGTCACTACTTTTTTTGTCATAATATCTTTGATTTTTTTCGTTTTCACGTTGATTCCTCCATCCGTTATTTTCTTTATTACTGTAACCAGCTTATAAAAGAACATACCTTTCACAGTTGAAAGTTTAACGCTTTCATACTATGATTGTCAGTAAAGGGAAATTTTATAAGGAGGGGTTTTGGGTGAAGTTTGAAGGTACGGGGATTGAAGAGGTATCAGCTGACTTAAATAAATTAGATTTCATTATGGAAAGCGAAGGATTTGTACGAGCCGATCAATGGGATTATGAGCG
This sequence comes from Bacillus sp. FSL P2-0069, assembly GCF_038593315.1. Classification (NCBI taxonomy): domain Bacteria; kingdom Bacillati; phylum Bacillota; class Bacilli; order Caryophanales; family Bacillaceae; genus Bacillus; species Bacillus sp. FSL P2-0069. Next base: position 1,397,072 of record NZ_CP151984.1, on the reverse strand, counting down.
TGTGACATACGACAGAAAGTACAGCATGGTAGAGGGAACCTTTTATTTACGGATTTCCGGCTACGCTACTGAAGGAGATGTCGGTGCCAAAAAGGCACACATTCAGCTTCTAACACCATTACTTGGAAAACACTATTATCCACATGGCGTTGAATACGGCGAAGGCGAAGAATTCCCTAAGTCTCTCATCCAATCGAGCAAAAAAACACTTGCACAGCTGAAGGAAAAACTAGAAGCCATGACGGCTGAAGCATAAAACAAAGGGCTAAAATATTCTTTATTTTAGCCCTAGATGAAAGCACAGCCATCTGGCTGTGCTTTTTTTACTCATATTTCGGAATAAGCGCATCTGGTACGGCATCTTTCGCTCTTTCTTTTCTTGCCCAGTCAAAGAAGACAACAGCAAGAATAGAGCCGTACACAATCTCCTGAATAATTTTCATCAAAATCGCACCTAGCTGCTGATCCTCTAGCAGCGGCAAGGTGTGGAACATATCAGGGCCAGTGAGAGCAAGGCCAGCAAGCATATCACTTGGCACACATAAATGCAGTGCTTGTATCCAGGCGCCTGCATCTGAATAGGTTGCATAGATCGGTGCCTCACTAAACATGATGAGTGCACAGGCTGGAGTCATCAATATCCCGTCTGCCATGATATATCCAAGCTTCAAAATGCCTGTGATCTGCGGCTGACTTTGGACTTTATGGACAAGCGGCCACCACATGAAAAAGGCAGCGATAAAAATAACCACCGTCATCAATGCGTGGTAAAACGGATCTGTTTTCACAAAATCAAACACAAGCGGAATGTGATACAGCGAAAACAATCCGTTAAATCCAAGCAGTGCAATTAAAGGTTTGGAAAACAAACGGAAAACAGCTTGAATACCTGGTGTTTGAATGATCCGCTCCCATATGGCTGGAGGCAATCCTGTAATAAGGAGAGGCGGGATGACTAGGTATAGCACCGCCATTTGCGCCATATGTGCACTAAACATAATATGCCCCATTAAATCAATTGGGCTCCCTTTCATAGCATATAACAGAACAAGCCCCGTCAGAAATAACGTTTTCTCTTTCACCGTCGCACGGTGCTTTCCCTTTGTCACAAGAAGCAGATAAAGAGCAGCTGCTATCACAATACAAGTCAAATAATAAGGGCTCCATAATGCCCGAAATCCGAATATTTCTAAGTTCTCCATTGCTGCGCCTCCTTCAAGGGCAAAGCGGGTTTACCACCATATAATGGTCAAAAAGGCTAATACGGTAATAAACGCAACAAACACACCTGAGTATAGAAACAAGGCGGGTGTTTCATGCCCTTTTTGGTTCATGTGCATAAAATAATAAAGCTGAAAAGCTACCTGAATGCCTGCAAGCAGTAAAATAAATGGTACTGCGAACCAATTTCCAACGTCTTCTGAGGCGATCGTTAAAAACGCAACAAATGTTAATCCAATCATCAAGCCGAAGGAAATGAGCTGATGCTTCATTTCCTCGGCATTTTTCTTTTTACGATATACAAGATCGACTTTGGACTGATTTGTGTTTTTATTTCCCATTCTTATCCCACCATTCCCATTAAATATACAACGGTAAAGATGAAGACCCACACAACATCAATGAAGTGCCAATAGAGACTTGCCACATAATATTTCGGCGCATTGTATAAATCAAGTCCGCGTCTCATATTTCGAATCATAAGAGCGGTAATCCAGCAAAGTCCGAAGGCAACGTGAGCTCCGTGAGTTCCTACAAGTGTATAGAAGGAAGAACCAAGAGCTGAGCTGGTAATCGTAAACTCATACGCATGCACATAGTGATAAAACTCATAAATCTCAACCCCTAAAAATCCAGCACCTAAAAGGACCGTGATACCAAGCCAAAGCTGCATCTTTTTAAAGGCAAAGTTTTTCATATGATACATGGCATACACACTCGTTAAACTGCTCGTTAATAGAAGCATTGTGGCAATAAAGACAAGTGTGAGGTCAAACATATCAGTTGTTTTTGCTCCGCCTGCATTTGAGTTTTTCAGCGCCAAATAAGTGGCGAAAAGCGATGCAAACAGAACGGTTTCTCCTCCAAGAAACAGCCAGAACCCGACAAACTTATTCTTCCCTTCTAACGTGGCCTTCTCAGGAGAAGCCGGAAAGGTTTCCGCCGTCATTTTTTGTGGTTCCATTATGCTTTCACCTCTTTATCATCGTCGTCAGTCAAATCTTCTTTGTGAATATGGTATCCATGATCATCTTTCAGAGACCTAACCAGCATGGTCGCAAACGTAATGCCAAGACCAATGAAGATCACCGGAAGCCCCCAGCTGTGCTCTTGACGATACATAAAACCAAACGCTGACACAAATAGACCGAATGAGATAATGACAGGCAAGATGGAGTTATTCGGCATGTGAATATCATCGAGCGGTTCAGATGCTGTCATTCCTTTTTTACCATCCATTTTTTCAATCCATAATGGATCTAGTCCTCTGACAAGCGGAAGCTGTTTAAAGTTGTATTCTGGCGGAGGCGAAGACACTGCCCATTCAAGTGTTCTTCCATCTCCCCAAGGATCGCTCGATACACGCTCCCCTTTGGCTGTTGTCCAGATGATATTAATCAGCATGATCACAACAGCTACAAACATAAACAGTGCCCCAATCGTACTGATCAAGTTCCCAAGCTCGAGACCCTGACCTGGCAGGAATGTAAAGACCCGGCGCGGCATGCCCCATAGACCGAGAAAATGCTGGATAAAGAAAGTTAAATGGAAACCGATGAAAAACAGCACAAAGCCAATTTTTCCAAGCTTCTCATTCAGTATTTTTCCAAACATCTTCGGCCACCAGTAATGCACACCTGCTAGAATACCGAATACAACCCCGCCGATAATGACGTAATGGAAATGCGCCACAACAAAATACGTATCATGGAACTGATAATCCGCTGCAGCTGCCGCAAGCATGACCCCAGTTACCCCGCCAAGTAAGAACGACGGAATAAAGGCAACAGAATAAAGCATCGGCGTTGTAAACTTCACATTACCGCCCCATATCGTGAGCAGCCAGTTGAATACTTTAATTCCTGTTGGCACCGCAATTGCCATGGTCGCTACAGCAAAGATCGCATTGGCGATAGGTCCAAGCCCCGTAGTGAACATGTGATGCGCCCATACCATGAATCCAAGGAAACCAATCAATACAGTAGCGAACACCATGGACGAGTAACCAAACAATCTTTTTCTTGCAAACACCGGAATGATCTCAGAGAAGATTCCGAATGCCGGCAGGATCAAGATATATACTTCCGGGTGTCCGAAAATCCAGAACAAATGCTCCCAGATGATTGTATTTCCTCCAAGCTCTGGATTGAAAAAGCTCGTGTCAAACATTCTATCAAGCATCAGCATCGCAAGCCCTGCTGTCAGCGGCGGGAATGCGAATAAAATAAGTGCAGAGGCGACAAATGTCGTCCAAGTAAAGAGCGGCATTCTCATATACGTCATGCCAGGCGCTCTCATATTAATAATCGTTGCAAGAAAGTTAATCCCGGCAATCAGCGTACCAATACCCGCAATCTGCAAACCTAAAATATAGAAATCCATTCCATGCCCTTCTGAATTCAGCGTGAGCGAAGCGTATGCAGTCCAGCCAGCATCAGGTGCTCCGCCCATAAACCATCCAAGGTTTAAGAAAATTCCTCCGAAAAAGAATAACCAAAAACCAAGTGAATTCACAAACGGAAATGCTACGTCACGTGCACCAATTTGAATTGGTACAACCGCATTCATTAATGCAAATAAAAGCGGCATAGCTGCAAGGAAAATCATTGTCGTTCCATGCATCGTCATGATTTCATTGTAAACCCCTGCACTGACAAAATCACTTTCAGGGATGGCTAGCTGAATACGGATAAACATCGCTTCTATCCCGCCAACCAAAAAGAAAAATCCCCCTGCCACTAAATATAATATGGCAATTTTTTTGTGGTCAACCGTTGTCAAGTAATCCCATAAGACAGCGCCAAACCCCCGCTTTTTAGCTATTGTACTCACCATGAAATCCCCCTCTTATCTCCCATTTGCCCCTTTTCATATAGATGTCTTTCTTCACGATCCTTTAAGCAGACTATGTCTGACAGATGACGGCTTCTCGGTTGTAGAGACATATTCGGGAGCTCTTAACAAAAACTTCACATTGATCACATACCCTCTTGAATATTTGCTCTAGGCGTTACTCGATTCTAAGACCTTTTAAATACTCGTAAAGTGCATCTGCTTCTGAGTCATTTAATTTAGGGTACGTTCCTGTCATTTTATTACCTGGTTTAAAGCTTTCCGGATCTTTCAGCCATGCTTTCACATTTTCTTTGTTCATGTCTTTGATTCCAGCTACTTTCGTTCGCTCTCCGAAGGTCGCAAGGTTTGGTGCTGTCCTTGCTGCTTCCGGCCGCTTGTCACCAGGCTCTACTGCGTGACAGCTTAAGCAGTTTTTCTCTTTAAATAGCTTTTCACCCTCTAAAGCGAGATCCTTTGTGGATTCAGGCTTCTTGTAATCAGCCATTTTTTTCGTCCATCCTAAGAACTCATCTTGAGAAAGCGTTTTAACTTTAAAGTCCATTAAAGCATGTGACGGCCCGCAAAGCTCCGCACATTTCCCGTAGAAATATTCCCCTGCATCTTTCGTTCGTTTCGAGTCAAAGGTTAAATAAAATTTGTTCTCATTATCTGTGTTTGTATCAATTTTACCGCCAGCCGATGGAATCCAGAATGAGTGTTTGACATCGGATGCTTTCAGCTTAAAATACACCTTTTGATCTGTTGGTACGATCAATTCCTGACTTGTGACAATCCCATAATCAGGGTATTCAAATTCCCACCAATATAGGCTGGCTCTTACATTAACAACAAGTGTCTTTTCAGGATCTCGTTTTTTCTTATCCATAGCGCTTGTGTCCCCTAGTTCAAGCGTGTATGCAACAACAGGTACAACGAGAATAATGAGTAGAAGAATCGGAATCGCTGTCCATGTGATTTCCAAGTTGCGGTTCCCTTCCACCTGCTTTGGAATCGTATCTTCTCCCACTTTAGAACGTTTGAATTTAATGATGACGTAAAAGAAAATGATCGATACAACAATGACGACAAGAACCATAATAAGTGTACTCAGTACCGTTAGGAAAAACTGTTTATCTGCTACTTCCCCAACTGGCTTGAGTGTTGATAAGTATGGTTCACCACAGCCCGCCAAAACGAGCGTCAGTAAGAGAAACAGTGAATAAACACGCCATTTTCTTATCATAATTTGTCCCAACCCCTTTTGCTTGATCTCCTTTGCCTTTCGCTTTTTACCTCTTATTTATAAAATCACTTCTCACCCATCTATAACCCCCGCCTCTTATAAAAGCACTTACATTTCCTCTTTTCATAAAAAAATGATGTTTTTACTCAAAATACCATCTATGTATAAACAGAAAGCCGCCTAAATAGAACTGAATATCAGGCGGCTTTCATAGTTGTTAGAAAATGTTGTGTTATAAGATATAGCCATTGTTTTGTTGTGATCAAAGTGTATTTCACTCTAGAATAGTGTAATAATAATCATCGCTACGAAAAAGATGGTTAAGTAGTTTAATGAATAAACGAACATGAGCGTCGACCACTTCATGATGTCTTTCATTTTAAAGCCCATAAGGCCAATAACAAGCCATCCAATATTAAGCAATGTACCAAGTGCGACAATCGGCCATCCTAATCCACCTAAGAAAAATGGAAGCGGTAGAAGACATGCTGTCCAAATGATGATCTGACGTTTTGTGACTTCAAAGCCGTAAACAACTGGCAGCATTGGAATGCCCGCCTTACGGTAATCTTCCGTTTTCTTAATCGCAAGTGACAGGAAGTGCGGGATTTGCCAAATGAACATAATCATAAACAAAACCCAAGCCGTTGTGTCGATTGTACCTGTGACAGCTGTCCAGCCGATTAATGGCGGAACCGCGCCAGATACACTTCCGATAACTGTATTGATGGTGTAATGGCGTTTAGACCACATGGTGTAAAGAACCGCATAAGTAAAGACTCCAATAAATCCAATCACTGCTGATGTAATGGTTGTCATCAGAAGCATAATGAGTCCTAATACAACAAGCAGAATGCCAAATGCATACGCTTGCCCCGGCTGAATTTTACCTGTAACCGTCGGTCTTGTTTTTGTTCTTTCCATTAATATATCAATATCACGGTCAAACGCATTATTAATTGCGCATGAACCGGCAATAATAAGAGAAGAACCAATCATTGTTAACAGCACAATATCAAGATTTCCAAGAAAACTCATACCTGTAAAATAAAAAGCAAGCCACATTCCAGTAAATGTCGTAATGAAATTGGAATTGACGATGCCCATTTTAATCAGAGCAAGAAAATCTTTCCACGCTGTTGTTTCTTCTATTTGTCCATGAATAGCTGCTTCCGCGGCTGTTTTGGAATTTGCCAATGTGTATAACCTCCCTTGCCCAAACCTTCAAACGAACGAATGACACGTAAAATCATTACAACTCTATCATACAAGATAAACAGCTGTAAAAAAACATCCTATTAAATAATAAACGACAAACTTGAAGTTATTTGTGAACTTTTCGTGAATTTATTAGGATATATGTGTGTTTCAGAAGGCGGTGCAAAATGAAATATTCTCTCCTCTATTTCTATCAGACTGTCAAAGAAAGATCAAGCACTCTAAATCTGTAAACTTTGTGAACTGACATATCATTTTTTTGTGAACTTTGGTCATTATGAATTGCAACAGAACACGCATTTGGCTTAAACTTGAGAGCATGTGAGGTTTTCATTTACATCAGAAGTTTTTTAGAGAAGGTGAAATAATTTGATGAAATTTGCTTTAAGGCTATTGAGCGTGATCACAACGTTTGTGATGCTGATCGTGCTGATTGGCGGTGCGCTTGTGACGAAAACCGGTTCGGGTCTTGGCTGCGGTAGACAGTGGCCCCTTTGCCACGGTCGTTTCTTTCCTGAAATGAACCCCGCTTCCATCATCGAATGGAGTCACCGCATGTCAACAGGGGTTTCCACCATTCTTGTTCTGGCACTGGCGGTCTTATGCTGGAAAAAAATTAGTCCAGTATTCCGTGAAACCAAATTTTTGGTCATCATGTCCATTATATTTTTAATGCTTCAAGCGCTGTTAGGAGCTCTTGCCGTCGTATTTGGTTCTAACGCACTTGTGATGGCACTGCACTTCGGTATTTCACTCATTTCATTTGCTTCAGTATTACTGCTTGCACTTCTTGTCTTTGAAGCAACCAGATCTGAAACAAAGCTTGTGAAGCCGCTTCATATCGGCAAAAAAATGCAGTTCCATATTTATGGGTTGATCACGTATACGTATATCGTGGTATATACGGGCGCTTATGTGAGACATACAAAGTCAAGCCTTGCTTGTTCTGTCTTCCCGTTTTGTTCAAAAGACGGTGCGCTTCCAGCGTATTTTAATCAGTGGGTTCAAATGTCTCACCGAGCAGCAGCACTTCTTTTATTCGTCTGGATATTTGTCGCTATGTTCCATGCCCTGAAACATTATAAAGAACAGAAGCAGCTGTATTATGGATGGATCATTTCAGCCATTCTCATTACACTTCAAGCCATTTCAGGTGTGATGTCTGTTTATTCTCAGCTTGCACTTGGTTACGCGCTGGCTCATTCATTCTTTATTTCTTGTTTGTTTGGGGTGCTATGCTACTTCTGCTTACTTATTGCCCGGTTTAAATATGAAAGCAAAGAGCCATTTAGATAAAAATTGTATCCCCCTTTCATGTAGAGAGGGGGATTCTTTATTGTCGTTTTGCTTCTTCGAATAGCGAGATGGCTTTTTTGCGTCTTTCCTTGTGATCAACTGTCGGCAGCGGGTATGTATCACCCAGCACACAGCTCGATTTCCGTTGTTCATCTATCGGCATTTTACTTGGTTCATGAATCCATTTTTCCTCAACATGCTCTAGCTCTCGTACATATCTTCTAATATATTCCCCGCTTGGATCAAACCGCTTTGACTGGGTCGTTGGGTTAAAAATACGGAAGTACGGCACGGCATCTGTCCCAACAGAAGCTGCCCACTGAAATCCTCCGATATTCGAAGCCTCATCATAATCCACAAGCTTTTTTGCAAAATACGCTTCTCCCTTTCTCCAATCAATCAAATAGTCCTTTGTTAAAAATGAGGCAGTGACCATTCTTAAACGATTATGCATCCAGCCTTCCTCATTTAATTGTCTCATCCCTGCATCAACGAGAGGAAAGCCTGTTTCACCTTTACACCATGCTTCAAACAGCGTCTCATCTTCATTCCATTTCATCCCTTGAAACGCTGAATTGATTTCTTTTTCTTTCATTTCTGGATAATGAGCATAAATCATATGGTAAAAATCTCGCCACGCCAGCTCTTTGATAAAGGTTTCTCTGCCCTCGTCTTCAAACAGTGCTTCCTCATGTACCGCATAAAAGATCGTTCGAATTGAGATAGTCCCTGTTTTCAAGAAACGTGACAGCTTGCTCGTTCCAAAAACAGATGGCATATCTCGTTTTTCATGGTAACGTGTTAGTCTTTTTTGGATAAAGTCATGCAGCGTGTTCATCGCTTTGTGTGAGCCGATTTGATCAAATTTTCTTGAGCATCTCATGATTATGCTGCGTAGTTTGTCATTCCCTTTGTGTGAAAGTGACTCATCACAAATCGTATGAGCGCTATTGAGAAATGATTTGTCAACTTTTATCACAGGCTGCTTCTCTTGCTTTCGCCATGATTGATAGTATGGAGTAAACACTTGATAATGAGTGCCATCCCTTTTTAAAATATCTTGCGCCCCGTGAAGGTGTGTATCTTGCCATTTTGAAACATGAATGCCCTTCTTTTCTAAAAAATCGGTTACTTGATGGTCACGCTTTTGACCGATTCCCACTTGATCTTCATTAAAAAAGACAGCTTTGATGTCATACACATCGATAACTTGCTGAAAGGCACGCAAGACATCGCCATAGAGAAGGTGAATATACATTTGAGATTCTCTTGCTTTCTTGATAAAATGCGCCAAGCTTTGAAAAAAATGTTCGTTGTTTAAATCGAGGTCCATTTCAGTAAAAAATGGATCTAGATGATAAAGAGCAAATAATTTGTACTCGTGTTTTTTTGCATATGTGATCGCTTTTGACAAGGCGATATGATCATCTAATCGCATATCCCGGCGAAACCAAATCACAACAATGTTGTCCAACTTTCTTCACCTCACTCTATAGTGTAATCACTCTCACTGGCTGCTGCACATTTTAATGCGCTCAAAAAAGACACATCACGGTGGATGTGTCTCCGATTGTTGACAAATGTCTAAAATGATTTTTTTTAGACATTTGTCTTCTTTTCAGCGTGATAGAAAACCTTTGCAGTCTAGGAAGTACAGCTACTTTTGCAGAGCGAATTTGACATTCGTGAGCACCAGCGCACAGGACTAACAAAGAATGCGAGGGTTTGTCTACACGCTGAGACACATCACGGTGGATGTGTCTCACTTCTTATTCAGGCTTTAATACGATTAACAGATCACCGGTTTGAATCGGTTCTCCATTTGTCACATGTATTTCATCTACGACCGCAGAAAATGGTGCTTGTACAGTCGTTTCCATTTTCATGGCTTCATTGATCATCAAATGCTCACCTTGTGAAATTTTCTGCCCTTTTTCCACGAGTACTTTGATCACAGTGCCTGGCATCGATGCGGCGATGTGATTTGGATTTGAACGGTCCGCCTTCATTTTTTCTTGAACGGAGGATTTGATGCTTTCATCCTTAATCACCACTTCACGCGGCTGGCCATTTAACTCAAAGTAAAGAACTCTTGTGGCATCTGGATTCGGTTCACCAATTGATACGAGTTTGACAATCAGGGTTTTTCCTTTTTCGATTTCTACCTCAATCTCTTCTCCAAGCCTCATCCCGTAGAAGAACGTTGGTGTATCAAGAACAGAGATGTCACCATAGCTTTCTGCTGTTTGGACAAATTCAGAAAAGACTTTCGGATATAAGGCATACGCAATTGCGTCTTGCTCTGTTAACGTCAGGTCATGAGATTCTTTGAACTGCTTCTTAATGTCTTCAAAGTCCACTGGCTTCAGCTTCTCACCAGGTCTGACAGTAAGAGGCTCTTCCCCTTTTAAAATCAGCTTTTGCAGCTTTTCTGGGAATCCGCCATGCGGCTGGCCTAAATAGCCTTTAAATAATTCCACAACAGAATCCGGGAAGTCTAGTGTTGCGCCTTTTTCATAAACATCTTCTTCTGTTAGATCATTTTGCACCATGTAAAGTGCCATATCTCCAACTACTTTAGAGGATGGTGTTACCTTTACAATATCACCAAACATGTCATTCACACGTCTGTACATTTCCTTTACTTCATTCCAGCGCTCGCCAAGACCGACACCTTTCGCCTGCTGCTGCAAGTTACTATATTGACCGCCAGGCATTTCATGCTCATAAATTTCTGTATGAGGCGAATTCATGCCGCTTTCAAATTCATGATAGTATTTTCTGACGGAATCCCAGTATTGAGAAAGGCGTTCGACAGATTGGACGTTCATGTCTGGCTTTCTTTCATGACCATCTAAAGCATAATAAAGTGAGCTTGCACTTGGCTGCGATGTGAGTCCTGCCATAGAGCTGACGGCAACATCCACAATATCAACACCTGCATCAATCGCTCTTGCATAGGTGAACAGTCCATTTCCACTCGTGTCATGCGTATGAAGGTGGATAGGGATCGTAAGCTCATCTTTTAAAGCAGAGACTAGCTCGTAGGCTGCCTGCGGTTTTAATAGCCCCGCCATATCTTTAATACCTAAAATATGCGCGCCGGCAGATTCAAGCTCTTTTGCAAGAGATACATAGTAATCAAGATCATATTTTGGACGAGATGGATCAAGAATATCTCCCGTATAACAAATGGCCGCCTCTGCCACTTTGCCTGATTCCCGAACAGAATCAATGGCAAGCGTCATGCCTTTGACCCAGTTTAAGCTGTCGAAAATACGGAACACATCAATGCCTGCCTCGGCTGATTCTTTTACAAATGCTTTGATCACATTATCCGGATAGTTTGTATATCCGACAGCATTTGATGATCTTAACAGCATTTGGAACAGCGTGTTTGGCACTTCATGACGAAGCTCTTTCAATCGTTCCCAAGGATCTTCTTTTAAGAAACGGTACGCAACATCAAATGTAGCGCCGCCCCACATTTCCATACTAAACAGCTCTGGCCATAAACCTGCTGTCGGCTGGGCAACTTTCTTTAAATCATGTGTTCTGAAGCGTGTCGCAAGAAGAGACTGATGCGCATCTCTAAAGGTTGTGTCAGTTAAAAGGACGTTATTTTGTTCTTTTACCCAGTTGGCAAGTCCCTCAGGTCCATGCGTATCTAACAATTGTTTTGTCCCAGGCGGAATCTCTTGATTAAAAGGAAGCTTCGGTACGTCTGGCTTGTCAAAATGAGGCTTCTTTTTCTCCGCAATACCCGGGAACCCATTAATGGTAACGTTACCAATATAAGTCAGCATCTTCGTTCCGCGGTCTTTTTGCTTAGGGAAATTAAATAGCTCTGGCGTTGAGTCGATAAACGATGTATCGTATTCCCCTTTTAGGAACTTCTCATGCTTAGCCACATTTTCAAGAAATGGGATGTTAGTTTTAATCCCGCGAATCCTGAATTCTTGTAAATTTCGGACCATTTTAGCAGCCGCTTGATCAAACGTGAGCGCCCATGTAGACAGCTTGACCAATAGTGAGTCGTAATAAGGTGTAATGACCGCACCTTGGAAGCTGTTCCCTGTATCAAGACGTACACCAAATCCCCCACCTGAGCGGTAGGCCATAATTTTTCCTGTGTCTGGCATAAAGTCATTTAAAGGATCTTCTGTTGTGACCCTTGATTGAATGGCAAAGCCGTGTGTAAAGATATCTTCTTGCTTTGGAATACCAACTTCTTTGCTGTGAAGGTTATGCCCCTTTGCAACAAGAATTTGGGTTTGAACGATATCGACACCTGTGATCATTTCTGTAATCGTGTGTTCTACCTGCACCCTTGGATTGACTTCAATAAAGTAAAACTCTCCATTTGCAACAAGGAATTCTACAGTCCCTGCATTAATGTACGATACATTCTTGGCCAGCTGGACAGCTGCTTCGCAAATATCTTCACGCAATTGATCTGTTAGAGACACACTTGGCGCCACTTCAATGACCTTTTGATGCCGCCTTTGAACAGAGCAGTCACGCTCATATAAATGAATGATATTGCCGTGATTGTCTCCAATCACCTGCACTTCAATATGTTTTGGATTTTCAATCAGCTTTTCAACGTATACTTCGTCATTTCCAAAAGCAGCTTTTGCCTCTGACTTCGCACGGTCATAGGCTTCCTTCAGCTCTTCTTTTGATCTGACAATGCGCATACCCCGGCCGCCGCCGCCTAGTGAAGCTTTAATAATAAACGGGTAACCGTATTCTTCACCGAATTTTTCGACTTCTTCGGCCGAATCAACTGGTCCGTCACTTCCTGGAATGACTGGAATACCAGCTTTTTTCGCTTCATCTCTCGCCTTTACTTTATCTCCAAACATATCTAAATGCTGAGAAGTTGGACCGATAAATTGAATGCCTTCCTCTTCGCATCGTCTTGCAAAATGAATGTTTTCGGATAAAAATCCGTAGCCTGGATGAATCGCATCCACGTCATTTCGTTTTGCAATTTCGATGATCCCCTCGATATCGAGGTAGGCATCAATCGGTTTCTTCCCTTCTCCAACTAGATATGCTTCATCAGCTTTATAGCGATGATAAGAGCCCGAGTCTTCTTTGGAATAAATGGCTACTGTACGTAAGTTGAGCTCCGTACAGGCCCTGAAGACTCTGATAGCGATTTCCCCTCTGTTTGCAACTAGAACCTTTTGAATTGTTCTCTGTGACATTCTCACTCCTCCATATCCCTTAAAATTTTATATGTACTCTATAATAAAGGAAGAAATGAAAACTGTACACTTTTGTTTTCTAAAGATTCAAAGTTTTCTGCAATCCATTTTTTTCAACCGATGGTTTGCTCATTGATTTTTTCTTTTTATAACGCTCTTTATATTCAGTAAACATGCTGATATTCAGCAGCATTCCCATACAGATGCTAAGTAAAATGATAGACGATCCCCCGTAGCTGATAAACGGAAGTGTCACCCCAGTAATTGGAATAAGACCTGAAACACCGCCTAAATTGATACAAGTTTGGATCGCAATCATGGAGGAAATTCCTATTGCAAGCAAACTTCCAAACGGATCTTCACACTTTCTCGCAATATAAAAACCTTTCACGACGATGAAACCAAGAAGAGCGAGAACAAAAAACACGCCGAAAAAACCAAGCTCTTCTGAGATAATTGCCATGATAAAATCTGTGTGCGGTTCTGGAAGATACCCGTACTTTTGAACACTTTCCCCTAGACCGAGTCCAAAAAAGCCGCCTGATCCAATCGCATAATATGAATTAATCAATTGATGCCCAGTAGCCCCTGCATCTTTAAATGGATCTTGGAAACTCTCAAAACGTCCGAGACGATTTTGCGTGAAAATTTTATCCCAAAAAAGAATAATAAACGGGGTCACGACGACCATCACTGCACTAAATAGCGCCAGCAGCTTCGCAAGCGTTTTGCCGCTAAAGCCTGAGCATAAAATCATCGCAAGGGCAATCATGCCGATAATAAAGGCTGTCCCATAGTCTGGCTGCAAAATGATAAATCCGCACAGGATAGAGACAATCACGATTGGAGGCGTGACACCTCTTAAAATATGATCAATATAATGCTGCTTTTTGGCATACACCGCAGCAAGATAGATGATGACGACAATCTTCACAAATTCAGCTGGCTGAAGACTAAAAGGGCCTAATTTGATCCAGCTTCTTGCGTTCCCTGCAACATGACCGAGAAAGTACACATAGATGAGGGAAAAAACTGAAATCAGCAGCATACCAATCTGGAATTTCTTATTTGAAAACAGCTGATATGGAACTAATGCTGTAAAGATTAAGATGGCTGCTCCAACAATCATAAATAAGAGCTGTTTCTTAAAAAAGTTATCTGGCGCGGCATCGTATCTGATAACAGATGTAATCATACTTGAGCTATATACCATAACCAAACCGAATGCGCTGATTAAGATGATGGCGAACAATAATGAGTAGTCATACGATTTTAGCATTCTCTTTAACATATAATCCTCTTCCTAACGTCTGTTTCTACTGCTTGATATCTTCTTAGCTGTTCTTATTCTACTACATTTTCTCCGTTTGATCCCGTTTTACCTCTTTTATATTGTTCGTCATTCATGAAAGAATCAAGTCCGTTTGCCGTCAATCCATCAAAAGAAATGAGAGGACAAAAAAACTCAAACCTATGTTGTGGAAGTTTGAGTTTTCAATCGTTATTTTTTTGTGAACGCATCATGAAGTGCGGAAAGCTCTCTCTCAAGTTTATCGAGTAGTTTCTTGCCTTCATGTTGATCAACTAATCCAAGCCGGACAGCAAAATCAATCTCCCTCGATAATCCGAACATTTGAGTATCTAAAACCTCTTCATAAAGAGGACATTGCGGCATCGTTAAGTTGTCCATTTGCACTTGGATCAATTTTAAAATTTTATCTGCATCCAATTTTAATAAAGCCAGTGCTTTTTGCCGATGATCGACTAAAATTTCTGACGCCAAAAGTATCCCTCCGTTCCCCAGGCGAGTACCTAATTCTTCTATTTATCATAAAGCGAAACGCCCAAAATTGCAAGCAGATTTGTACAGTTCGCTTTGTAAAAATAAAAAGAAGACATTCCTCATTAAAAGATACTCATCTCATATTTTTCACTCATGAGCTCAAGCAGCTTAATCCCAGCAATACTATTCCCTTTTTCATCCAGTGCAGGACCGAAAATTCCGATCCCAAAATCATATGGTGCCGCTCCCATAATCCCGCCTGAAACACCGCTTTTAGCAGGTATGCCGATATTAATGGCAAATTCCCCGCTTGCATTATACATGCCGCACGTCACCATAAAGGTTTTACAAATTCTAGCGACATCTTTTGAAAGAATTTGCTGGCCCGTCTCTGGATGTCTGCCATCTAATGAAAAAACACAAGCAATTTTCGCCAAATCTAAGCTGTTCATCATGATGGCGCATTGTTTCGTATACACGTCCATGACCTCTTCTACGTTCCCTCTAATAATATGATATTGCTTCATATAATAGCACATAGCCCGGTTAATCATCGATGTCTCAAATTCGGATGCCGCTGTCTCTTTGCAGTATGTAATGCTTTTATCATTTGCGAGCTCTCTAATAAAGCCAAGCAGGCGGTTCAGCTGATCTTGCGGAGTCGCTCCTCTTATTAAGCTTGTGACTGCAAGCGCTCCTGCATTAATCATTGGATTCAGCGGCTTATTCGGACTTGCTGTTTCCAGCTTAATCATTGAATTAAACGGATCACCTGTAGGCTCTTGTCCAACAAATTGGAAGACTTTTTTTGGCCCTTCTTCTGAGAGTACGAGCGCAAGGGCTAATACTTTAGAAATACTTTGCAGGGTAAAGCGTTTATCTACATCTCCTGCCGAGTGGCAAGTATTACTCACATGGTACATAGCCACAGATAAATCCGTCTGATCCGCTTTGGCGAGAGCGGGAATATAGGATGCTACTTTGCCATCTTTGGCCACTTTTTTTGCTTCTTCTACAAATCGCTGAAGCTCTTCATTGTCGCGACATGCCATGCCCAATATCCTCCCTATGTTTCATGTACGATTAGTGTGTACAAGGAGAAGCATGTTTATGAAAGTGACAAAGCAGGAGAAAACTTCTATAATTTATGATGGAAAGGGGTTGTCTTGAACATGAGCATCATTCAAATTAAGGGAAACGTAAAGTACAAGATCACCATTGATCCAAGTGTATGGATTTTTGATGACCGCAAATTTTTAATGGATTCATTTTTTGAAAACAGCGCAGCAAATGAAGAAAATCAGCTGGATCAGGAGCTTGACCAAGAGCGGGTGATCAGAGAAGGTCAAACACTTCCACCCACTTTAAAAACAGAGAAGAAGTACGAAAAGGAAAGACTCGTCACAGGCAGCTTCGGAATGAAGCTGGGTGATATGCTGAAAAATGCAGAACCGCTTGAACATGCAGCTACATGCGAATTTGTCACAGAAACAGAGACAATTGCTGTTCCGCTTTCTCAGGCAATGGAAAGCATTGCACACTTCAGCCAAAATGGGAAGCCGATGACTGAAGAAGGACCAATCCACGTTTATTTCGCAGATCAGTCCAACCTCACTCAGCCGATAAAAGGTGTCAAAGAGCTCATCATTACATAAGACAGAGGGTCTGGACTACAGCAAATCAGCTGCAAGCTGTGCAAGTCCAGACCTTTCTCCTTTGACAAGCTTGACATGTCCAGATATTTGCTGACCTTTGAACCGCTCAATGACATACGTAAGCCCATTATTTAAGCTGTCTAAATAAGGATGATCAATCTGCTCCGGGTCCCCCATCAGCACAATTTTACTTCCCTCTCCGACGCGCGTTAATAATGTTTTCACCTCGTGTTTCGTTAAATTCTGCGCCTCATCAATGATAATAAATTGATCAGGGATACTTCTTCCGCGGATATACGTTAAAGCTTCGACTTGAATAGAACCAATACCCGCCAAAATCGCATCAAGTTCACCAGGTTTTTTTGTATTAAATAAAAATTCCAGGTTGTCATAAATCGGCTGCATCCATGGTCTGAGTTTCTCTTCCTTTTCACCTGGCAAGTAGCCTAAATCCTTGCCGACAGGAACAATGGAACGGGCTACGATCAGTTTTTTAAACATGCCGAGATCCTCTGTCTGCATTAATCCGGCAGCAAGTGCAAGCAGTGTTTTACCAGTACCCGCTTTTCCGATCAATGTCACAAGCGGAATATCACGGCGCAATAGCAGCTCTAGGGCCATCGTCTGCTGAACATTTTTCGGACGGATTCCCCAAACATGCTCTTGATCATAAATGAGGCGTTTCACGTGCTCTGCCTTTTGATCAAGCATTCCTAAAGCAGAACCGCCTTCATTCCCCTTCATAATGACAAATTGATGAGGGTTTAATGGTGCACTTGTGACTTCTTTTATCGGCAATAGACTTTGCTTATAAAATGTATTCAATTGCTCGGTCGGAATATAGAGCTCATGATAGCCGTTATCAATGTCTTCGTTTTGCAGCACACGGTCACTTAAGAAGTCCTCTGCCTGAAGACCTATCGCATCTGCCTTTACCCTGACTAAGACATCCTTACTGACCAAAATGACAGGCCGGCCGTGAGGCTTTGTTTCTTCCTCTAAGCTCAAATTTTTCGCGACCGCTAAAATCCGATTATCGTTCGTTTTTTCAATAAAAATTTCTTGAAGCTCATGGAAAGAGCGATGATTCAGCTCGATGCGCAGCGTCCCTTTTGACTCTAGCGTAATTTTTTCATGCAGTTTCCCTTTCGATCTCAAACCGTCGATTAAACGTGAGACGCGCCGGGCGTTTTGCCCAACCTCGTCCATGTATCTCTTTTTCGAGTCTACTTCTTCTAACACAACGGCCGGAATGACGACTTCGTTGTCTTCAAATGAAAAGATTGAATTCGGATCCTGTAATAACACATTTGTGTCTAATACATAAATTTTACTCAGGTCCTTCGCCTCCTGATCGGGGTTTCATTCATCCTTGTCTTTCCCAAAACGATTGTTAAAATATATGTTTTCATGAATAAAGTTAGAAGGTTAATTCAACAATAAAATAAATCATGCAGTTTGTGAAGGAGGGAATTTAGATGCGACTATTTTTAACATTATTCATGATTCAAACGATCATTCTGTTAGGCGCTTGCCAGCAGCAGGAAAAGCCAGAAGCGCTGGACAAGCAAGATGGACGCCAGCACTTAGTACGGGTGTCAGACTCATCCAAGAAAAAGACAAATCAAGCCCGCCCATCTACAGATGTTGCGCAGCATCTTGTCAATGTGACAGAGCATGTAGCAGATGTCAATGATGCAACGGCAATTGTCATCGGCCGCTATGCTGTTGTTGGTATTGATGTAAAAGATGATTTAGATAGAAGCAAAGTAGAAACCATTAAATATTCAGTTGCAAAAGCGCTGAGAAATGACCCTGAAGGTGCAAATGCTGTTGTGGTTGCTGATCCAGATACAGTCAGCCGTTTAAAAGAAATGGGCAAAGAAATCCAAGCAGGCCGTCCGGTAAGCGGTATTATGGACGAACTGGCTGCCATTGTCGGCCGCGTGATGCCAGAGATGCCGAGAAATGAGATCGAGCGTAACGAAAAAGACCCGACAAATGATCCGAATAATCAGCTCAAAGAACAGGATCAAAAGCAGTTAGAAAAAAATCAAAACGACCAATCAAACCATCATATGAATCAGAAGAAATAATGAGAACGGCTTATATCTCCTGTGATATAAGCCTTTTTCTACGCTGATTTTAAGTAGCTGGAAAACATGCTATAATAAATGCAATAAAGTGAGGTGAAAATGATGAGAGTGAAGTGCTCATTATGTGAAAAGCTTGAAACCATTGATGATGATACACTTGTTGCTAAACGGTTAAGAAACCGGCCAATTCATACATATATGTGCGATGACTGCCAAGAACGCATTAAAATAAAGACTGAAGCCCGCATCAAAACTGGCAGATTCTCTCTTTATCAGGATCCTGCGACGAAAGAGAAAAAGAAGAAAAAAGGAAAGAAAGAACAAAAGACATAAAAAAAGACCTGACACATGTTCAGGTCTTTTTTTACGTATTAACTGTTCCTTCTTTTTTCGCACGATGCAGCCGTATTTTATAAATAATCAAAATGGCAGCTGCCACAACCAGTCCTTCCGCTACTGGAAGGAAGATACCTAGAAATGTGAGAAACGTGCAGCCAAAAATCAAAAACAAATAAATCACGAGCGCTTTTAAAATCGGTAAGCGTCTTGCAAAGCCGAGCTTAAAAACAATAATCGCTAAAACAAGGATGGTGCCATATAGGAGCCACATCCCTGTTTGCGGATTTTCATCGACACGAAACAGCATCGCGAAAAAGGATAGATTTTCACTTACTTCCTGATCATTCAAAAAGATTCCCTCCCCTTATCTTTCAGGGTTCTATCTTTTTAATTCTTCATGGAATTAAGATAATCCTGCTAGCTTTTTCTTCTTCGCTGCTTTCTCACGTTCGTTTTTGTCTAAAATTTTCTTTCTAAGACGAATTGATTCAGGTGTAACCTCACAGTATTCGTCTTCATTCAAGTACTCAAGAGATTCCTCAAGTGACATAATACGAGGTTTTTTCATGCTAACCGTTTGATCTTTCGTCGCTGAACGTACGTTTGTTTGTTGTTTCATACGGCTTACGTTTACAACAAGGTCATTCTCACGATTATGCTCCCCAACAATCATCCCTTGGTATACTTCAGTACCCGGCTCAACGAAGATCACACCCCGCTCTTCAACACCTTGGATTCCGTAAGCAGTCGCTTTACCTGTTTCCATTGAAACAAGTACACCTTGACGGCGTCCGCCAACTTGACCAGACTGCATTGGCTGGTAGCTGTCAAACGTATGGTTCAAAATACCAAAACCACGAGTTAATGAAAGAAATTCAGTTGTATAACCAATTAAACCACGTGATGGCACTGTAAAGATCAGGCGAACTTGACCGTTACCATTATTGATCATGTCAATCATTTCACCTTTTCTTGCACCCATTGATTCCATAACAGAGCCAGTATGCTCTTCTGGTACATCAATTTGAACGCGCTCTACAGGCTCACATCGAACACCATCAACTTCTTTTACAATAACTTCTGGCTTCGATACTTGTAATTCAAATCCTTCACGTCTCATATTCTCAATGAGAATGGATAAGTGAAGCTCTCCGCGTCCAGAAACAACCCAAGCATCAGGTGAATCAGTTGGATCCACACGAAGACTGACGTCTGTTTGAAGCTGCTGCTCTAAACGCTCTTCAATTTTACGTGATGTCACGTATTTTCCTTCACGGCCTGCAAATGGGCTGTTGTTTACAACAAACGTCATTTGAAGTGTCGGCTCATCAATACGAAGGATTGGAAGTGCTTCTTGGTGTTCTACCGGACAAACCGTTTCACCTACGTTGATGTCTTCCATTCCAGATACAGCGACAAGATCTCCCGCTTTCGCTTCGTTGATTTCCACTCGTTTTAACCCTTGGAAACCAAAGATCTTTGTTACTCGGAATTGTTTCACAGTGCCGTCGACTTTCATCAAGGCTACCTGCTGTCCTACTTGCATTGTTCCTCTGAATACACGGCCAATTCCAATTCTGCCAACATAATCATTGTAATCAAGTAGTGCCACTTGGAATTGAAGCGGCTCTTCATGGTTATCAACTGGGCAAGGAATATGGTTCACAATTGCTTCAAACAAAGATTCCATGTTTTCATCTTGCTTGCTCGCATCGTTACTTGCTGTACCATTGATTGCTGATGCATAGACAACTGGGAATTCAAGCTGTTCTTCTGTTGCATCCAATTCAATGAACAAGTCGATCACTTCATCAACTACTTCAGCCGGACGAGCAAAGTCGCGGTCAATTTTATTGACGACAACGATTGGTGTTAAGTTTTGCTCAAGTGCTTTTTTCAGCACAAAGCGTGTTTGAGGCATACAGCCTTCATAAGCATCCACAACGAGGAGTACACCATCTACCATTTTCATGATACGCTCAACTTCACCACCGAAATCGGCGTGTCCTGGTGTATCTAAAATATTAATGCGTGTATCTTTATAATGGATCGCAGTATTTTTAGCTAAAATCGTAATACCGCGCTCTCGCTCTAAATCATTTGAATCCATGGCTCTCTCAGCGATATTTTCATTCGCACGGAAAGTACCAGCTTGATGGAGCAATTGGTCAACAAGCGTCGTTTTACCATGGTCAACGTGGGCAATAATTGCGATGTTGCGAAGGTCTTTTCGAAGTTTCACATTTTCATCTCCTAAAATAATTAGATAACTTTCATATTATATCACAATCCCCTTTAAATGCCGATCGTTTTTCTGTAAACTTATATTAACTCTAAAAAAAGGGATGGAGACAAATGAAACAAATCAAATGGCTTCTATTATTATGTGCATTACTTGCAGTTGTCAGTATGGCGTTTATTGGGGTATCTCTTGCAGAAAAAAACATACTGGGTATATGTTTTAGTATCGTGTTCGCCATGATTTTCATGGGTACAGGATTTACATTAAAAAGAAAATTAAACGTGCAATCATAAAATTAGTTAAAAGCCTTTTACATTCTATATGTAGAAGGCTTTTTATTTTGAGTAAAAACAAGACAAATCACCTATGAAAGCTCCATTCATCAGACGGAACGTATCTTGAAGAATTGACAAAAGTAAGCAATCTGCACCCCTATATTTTTCGACAAGAACTTTTATAGTTCTCCAAAATCAAACAGAAAGTTACATTTTTCCTATTCTTCCACAAAGTTTCTCATGGTATGCTTTTCTTGCAACAAAATTTAACAGAAAAGGGAGAGAAAAGAAGCATGAAGAAGTTTTTGAGCAAATCGCTCAGCTCTGTTGTATTTTTCGCTTTAGCTATCATTCTTACTTTCACAACAGTAGCTCCTGGGCAAGCAAGCGCTGCAACTTTCAAAGGAATTCCTTTTGAACAGCAGCAAATCATTAAAGAATTATTGGAGAAAAACGAGCGTGTCATCAACATTCTCATCAATTCATTTGTTGAGGAAGACAACAGCTACACATTTGATGTGAAAAAAGCTGTTGAGCTCGGACTAACTGAAGAAGAAGCGGCGACTGCTGAGAAATTCTTAGATCGCGCAGCTGTTCTTACAATCGTTTTCAGTGAAAGCATCACTAAAAACGAAAAAGGGAAATTGGTTTTTGATGCAGCAAAAGCTGTTGAACTTGGTCTTACAAAAGAAGAAGCGGCTAAATTTGAAAAGCTTTTCAAATCAGTGATCAGAATTGCTGATCTTGCTGGTGATGCCCTTGTTCTAGACAAAAAAGGAAACGTTGTGATTGATTCAAAAATCGCAAAAGGTCTTGGATTCAGCTCTACTGAATTACTTGTTTTCAACCAAATGCTTAAGAAAATTCCTCAAGAGCAATTGAAAACGTTCTATGATGCAGTTCAAATTGCGAAAGAAAAATTAAGCTAATCTCAGAAAAACCCCCACCTGGTTCATCCAGATGGGGGTTTTTTATTTCAGCCAATAAAGAATGATCATCATGACGTACCCTATACCAAACGCGATACTTGCTCGATAAAGCAGCTTACCATAGTAGCGCTTTTCAAATTTTCTTTTTTCTTCCTTTTCATCTATATATGGCACGAGATCAGGAGCCTGTATAAGGGTTATTGGCTCTTTCATTTCGTGATAAAGGTGACGGCAGCTTTCGCAGGATTGTATGTGCTCTGCAACAATTTTATTTGTTTCTGCACTTGTGTCTCCCTCTATATAAAGTGGTAACAATTCTTCAATCAAATAACAGCTCATTTATTGAACTCCTCACAATGTAGCATTCGCTTCAGCTCTAATCTCGCTCGATGAAGGGTTGTTTTGACTTTAGATAAAGTCCAATTCAAAATTTCAGCTACTTCTTCATATGATAATTCTTGAATATCTCTTAAAATGAGGACATCCCGATATGAATCCTTCAGCTGATGAATATGATGCCACAGCCTTTCTATGTCGGCTTGTGTTTCGATGTAATCTTCTGGTGTTGTGAACGACTGCTGCTCTAAGAAATCCATTTCTTCTACGTTCGTAAAAGTCCATTTTATTTTTCGGCGATAGTCATTCACAAATGTGTGATACGCAATGGTATAAAGCCATGTTTTCATACTAGAATGTCCCTTAAAGGAGGACAACCCATGCAGTGCCTTCATAAATACGTCTTGCGCAAGGTCCTTGGCCGTTTCCATATTTCCCGTCCGGCGATATAAATATTTGGTGATTTCCTGAAAATATTCTTCATAGATTTTTTCAATTTGGTCGGCTGGTCTGGACATCAAAAATAAAACCACACAGTCATCCAAATCGATAAAACGATAAAAAAGAAGTATAACGAGTAAATAAACCCTTTCATGCGTTTTAACTCGTCATAGTCATTATGGCTTTCCATCGGCGCTGAAGACTGCTTTCTTCCCGCGGCCGTATGCTGAAATTGCTGTTCGTGTGCCTTCATCCAGCTGGCTGCCTCGGCTCCTAGATCCCCTTCTTGATACAGTTCATATAAGTCTTGAAAGATGGCTTGTTTTTCTTTATCTGTCAAAACGATGCACCTCTTTTGTTCGCCCATTCATTTCATAGATTTTATGCTCATTTGATCCGAAGGTTTGTATAATGACAAGCCATGAAATGTCGATGTTCCCTTCTTTGTCGATCATCCTCACAGGTTTTATTTGTTTTTTATAGATCGTATATGGTTTATACCTTTTAAGTACTTGCTGATAGACCCCCTCCCGATCTTGATTAGATACTGCGTGCGGGATTGAAGAATCTGCTTGTACTCTCAACTCAATTCCATCATCCCCTTTAAACAGATTGACGACATGAGAGGAGCGTTTAAATATATATTGTTTACTTTCACTAGTGCCTGTTACTTTTCTTACGTCTTTTGGCTTTTTCCCTATGATTTTTAACAAATCTTCATCGCTGACGTTCTCTTTTTTCTGTTGAAGAAACGCTTTTGACAACTTGAAGCTGATGAGTTCTTTTGATGAGCCATTAAACAGAAACTCCGATTGATCTTTTGTTGTGACCCTCACTTCATGCTGCCAATCATAATAAAAATCATCAATGCCTGTGATTTGATATACTGGCGGCTTTAGATTTAAATTTTGATAAATACTGTTGACCCTGTTTTTTATCTCAGTTTCTGTTAAACGGAAGCCGTCTATATCCTTTAATTGAAAGATGGCGTTTTCGTATTGCGCTTGTCGAAGGGTCCCTTTTTTCCAAGTGGCAAACGCAAAGCTGTCACGTTCATTCTGAGACATTTTTGGCAGAAGAAGAACATTCGTCTCTCCGTCCTCTTTTTTTACAGCTAATTGAATGCGCTGTAGATCGATTGACCGCCCGCTTCTTTCGAAAAATTCAATGGTTTTTTTCTTATATTCTTTATCGGTCAGTTCCTTCCCCTCTACACGACCTCGATAAGAATATCCGCTTAAATCGCCTGTAAACGCAGAAATATTCACTTCATACTGATCATCTGCAAACACGTAATGATAAGGGATAGGCTGATGACTAGCATTTAAATAAAGCGATTGATCCTCTGGTACAAATTTTGAAGCGAATGCTTTTGCACTTACTGCTGATAAAGGGCGATATTCTTCTGAAAAAGTATCTACCAGTTCCGTTTTGGTGAATTGGAGCATGGTATGAGGAATATTGACAATCGGGTTGAGTAATAGCAGAAAAAAGACAGCTATACAACCAGCGCCCCACTGCCTTAATCTCACCTTGTCCCGTAGTAAAGCAGATAACAAATCAATCGTCATAAAGCTTCCTGCCGCTGCTACTAAAATGACAATCGATTTAAATGTAGATTGAAGCTCATACTTCGAAATAGAAGGATAAAATATATAAAGCAAGGCTGCGAAAATCAAGATATAAAACAAAAGCAATTCCTTCCACTTCCAATGCCAAAACAAGCGAAAGAAAAGGTGGAGCAGCAAAGCGGCAAAGCAAGCCATAGCCAAAATGGTGATCATATCTCTCCATACTAACCCCGTATCACTGCTAAGAAAGAACTTTTTGCTTTCAGCAAACACAATAAACACTGTTTGACATAAAGGCAGAAGTAATACAGATAAATCAAAAGCAAAGAACATACCTTTATTTTTTAAATAAGGAAGAGTAATGACATAGTACAGTGATGCAAGCAAGACGTACCCATAAATGAGAAATTGCATGAAATCTGTCAGCACTTCAAATGTTTCGATCGTATACTGTCTAGACAGGACTTGGTGGATCATTTCAACTGTCATCCCGCCTAATAGCACTACTCTTAATACGATACCAGCATAGAATACATAACTACTCCTCTTTTCTTTCCATATGGGGAGTGTCACGAAAAGGACAAATAGTCCAAGTACACACCATTGAATGATGTGGATACTGTACTCATTTAAAATAAAATACCTTTCAAAATGGAGCGATAAATCACTAAACAAATCAAACATTGATACACAATCCTTTACATGAAATTAAGGCCTCATTCGTATAGACATTCGCCTTACCAAAAAGTTTCAGGAAAAACAAAAAATCACTTCATTCTCATGAAGTGATGTCGTTTATTTTTTATTTCCGCTTCCTTTTATGTAATCATGCAAGATTTTTTCACAAATGGATCGATTTCCAGCCACTATGCTGTTTTTGTCTAGGAACGTAAGACGTTCTCCGTGAATATTTGAGTAAACGGCCCCTACTTCATCAAGCAGCACGCAGCCCGCTGCATAATCCCACGGTGCAAGCCTTAAGGTGACATATGCGTCACTTCTGCCGCTTGCAATATAAGCAAGCTCAAGGGCAGCTGATCCAATCGTTCGTGTCCCTCTCACGTCACGCACTAGACGGGCAAATGGTTTGGCGTCAAAATAAGGACTTTCAATCGCCCATGTCGGATTAATACCCACAATGGCTTTTTCAATCTCCACATCTTTTAATGGAGGGAGCAGGATATCGTTCATATAGGCTCCTTCTCCTTTAATGGCATGGTAGAGCTCGTCATGAATGACGTCATAAATAAGACCGATTTTCCCCACACCATTTTCAAATATCCCGATTGAAATGGCAAAGTTGCGCTTTTGATGGACAAAGTTCATTGTGCCATCAATCGGATCAATGATCCACACAATTCCGTCGAGTGAGGTGACATCTTCCCCTTGTCCCTCTTCTCCTAAAATGTGATGATCTGAAAATGTCGACTGTATTTTTTCAATAAAAAAACGTTCTGTTTCTTTATCGATATTCGTGACTAGATCATTTGGATTTGATTTTGTTTCAATTGATAGACCTTCCTGCATGGACGCTTTAATACGGCTCCCTGCTTCTTTTACCCAGAGCTTTGCAAGACGGTCAATTTCCACCCAGTTTGTCATCAGATTGTAAACCTCTTTTCTATGTAGGACCTATTTGTAATAGCATACTGATATTATGTACGTAAAAGCAAGAAAAAAGCAGCTTCATACAAAAACGAACCGATGAATTGGTTCGTTTTTACCTCACCCTGTTTTACCCTTGAAGCTGCTCCCATTCTTTTCTTAGGCGCTCAAGCTTTCGTTTGCTGCGTTCGATTTGGATGTCATCTTTTTGTTCGATGGCTTCATGAAGCGTAGAAAGCTCATAATCAACCTCTAATCTCCACACAGCGATGCGATTTTTCTTCTCCTGTCTATAGCCCTGCTTCACGATTTGCTTCATTGGTCAACGCCCCTTCCAGAGAATGATTCATTCCTTGTCAGTTTTCATTGATAAAAAATTCAATCGATAAGAGAAATGGTTCTTGCTTATATCGTATGAAGCGATCGCATAACCGCAACGACATTCTGAAAATTGTGTCTTTACCTATTAATGATGTACCACATAATGAAAGGTTTTAAACGCTGCACCACGCCCTTTACAATCTTTTATCTGACGGTGCATCTTTTTTTGAGCTTGACCCAAGCTATGATAAAATATGATCAGCGAAAAGATACAGGAGGCATAACATGAGTGAAATGCGTTTTAGAGATGAAGATTTTGAAACATTCACAGTTGATGGTTTAGATGAACGAATGACTGTATTAAAAGAAAGAGTCCGTCCAAAGCTTGAGGCACTTGGCGAACATTTTGCACCACTTCTTTCTTCTATTACAGGAGACGAAATGTT
Source organism: Bacillus sp. FSL P2-0069 (assembly GCF_038593315.1). Lineage (NCBI taxonomy): Bacteria > Bacillati > Bacillota > Bacilli > Caryophanales > Bacillaceae > Bacillus > Bacillus sp. FSL P2-0069. The sequence goes on along the minus strand of NZ_CP151984.1, from coordinate 1,370,004 downwards.
TGTACACGTCGCAAAGCATGCTAGAAGATCTGTCAACCCGCCAAATGATACTTGGGTTGCTTTTGCAAACAGTAAGCGCGGATATAAAAAGCTCCCTCATTTTCAAGTTGGGCTTTGGAAAACACATGTCTTTGTCTGGTTTGCGCTCATTTATGAATCTCCAGTGAAAGGTGAGTACGGCCAGCTATTTGAAAAAGAGCTAGACACCATCCAGCAGAAAATACCGCAAGATTTTGTTTGGTCTAAAGATCATATGAAACCAGATGTCATGCGGCACAGCGAACTAGATTCCGAACAGCTGAAAACGCTTTTTGAACGTGTTCAAACAGTCAAGAAAGCCGAGCTTCTATGCGGCATCCAGCTGCCTAGAGAGGAAGTCGTTCAAATGAATAATGAAGAATTCCTATCGAAAATCGAAAATGCCTTCCGCACGCTGACGTATCTATACCGCTTCACACAAAAAGAATCTGTATAAAAAAACGAGCCCTTATAGGCTCGTTTTTTACATGCGTATAACGGCTGTCTCTTCTGCCTCTCTTGCGGTTTTCACTGCACGATAAGGGGAATACCCGCTTCCCTTTTCAAAAGCCGCACAATGCGTTTTTTCCTCTGCTTTTGATGGCACAACCTCTTTAAATCGTTTATAAGCATCTAATAACTCCTGCTTCGCAATTCCTTTTTCATAGGCTTTTTCAACAGCCTGAAAAAATGAAATGACCGCAATTTTTTCCTCTGTCGTCCAGTCGACATCCATTGGATATTGATATTCCATTTACTTGTCCCTCACTTTAACACTCATTTCTCATTTGAACTTTTATTATAGCATCTGTTTGATCAGAAACCGATTGATTTTATGCTTTACATTCCGATCAGTTCATAATATAATTCTTTTGTTTTATGCAATGAAATCTGCTGTAATTGGCACAATAATAGCAGGTATTTCGATGAAGGTGGGAAAGCAATTGTCACAACATGATACACCCTTATATACTGGACTAAAAAAACACGCAGCAACCAATCCAGTCCAATTTCACATTCCAGGCCATAAAAAAGGAGCCGGAATGGATCCTGAATTTAGAGCATTCATTGGCGACAATGCATTAAGCATTGACCTCATTAATATAGAACCTCTCGATGATTTACATTCACCTCGAGGGATGATAAAAGAAGCACAGGAGCTTGCTGCTGAAGCCTTCGGTGCTGATCATACGTTTTTCTCCATTCAAGGCACAAGCGGCGCTATCATGACAATGGTGATGACGGTATGCGGGCCTGGAGATAAAATTATCGTTCCGCGTAATGTCCATAAATCAATTATGTCCGCGATTGTATTTTCTGGCGCAGTTCCTGTTTTTATTCACCCAGAAATAGACAAAGAACTTGGCATCTCTCACGGTATTACACCTGAATCAGCCAAAAAGGCGCTCATTGAGCATCCAGATGCGAAAGGTTTGCTTGTCATTAATCCAACGTATTTTGGTATTTCAGCAGACTTAAAATCAATCGTAGACATTGCCCATTCATTTGATGTGCCTGTCCTTGTCGATGAAGCACACGGTGTGCATATACATTTTCACGATGAGCTTCCCCTCTCTGCGATGCAGGCAGGTGCCGACATGGCAGCAACAAGTGTCCATAAACTCGGCGGCTCTCTTACGCAGAGCTCTATTTTAAATATGAAGGAAGGGCTTGTTTCAAAAGACCGAGTGCAATCGATTTTGAGTATGCTGACGACAACGTCCACTTCTTATTTGCTCTTAGCGTCACTTGATGTCGCTCGAAAACGATTAGCCACTGAAGGAAAGGCACTAGCTCAAGAAGCCATTCGTTTGGCTGAATCAGCGAGAGACCGTTTGAATCAAATTGAAGGCATTACCTGCATTGGCAAGGAAGTACTCGGTTCAGCTTCCACTTACGATTATGACCCAACGAAATTAATTATCTCCATTAAAGACCTTGGGTTAAACGGACATGATGTCGAAAAATGGCTGAGAGAAAGCTATCGAATTGAAGTAGAGCTCTCTGACCTTTACAACATTTTATGTATCGTTACCCCTGGCGATTCAGATGAGACAATTGATACGCTCGTGACGGCGATGCAGGAAATTGCCGCAGCCTCTACTCGTGAGAGCGGCAAACAAGCAGTAACGGAAGTGCTGCTGCCTGAGATCCCATCGCTTGCTATGACGCCGCGTGACGCCTTTTACGCTACAACGGAAGTCGTTCCATTTAAGGAAGCAGTCGGCCGCATTATCGCAGAGTTTGTGATGGTGTATCCGCCAGGTATTCCGATTTTTATACCAGGTGAAATTATCACAGAAGAAAATATATCGTATATCTTTAAAAATATTGAAATTGGTCTCCCTGTCCAAGGACCTGAAGATTCAACGCTTGAAATGATCCGTGTGATTAAGGAACAAAAACCAATTTTATAAAAAAGAAACATGCAGCCCCAAATGGAGCTGCATGCTTTTTTATTTATTCAGAGGCTTCATCACAGCAATGACAGTGACCACACGTTCCGTATAGCGTTGTCACTTTTTCATTTTCAAATTGATCAATGGTTTCATTGCAATCTTGACAAATAATTGTACCCACGTACATTCCCCTTTTCTTCATTCATAGTTTGAAAGCGTTTGATCTATTTCTTATTTCTATAATATGATGTCACATTTAAGTTGTCAACGGTTAATTGTATGACACATTTAATCATTTTTTATAAATATGTGCTTTTTTCTTATCATATTGAGGGAACGTTTCAATTGTATTTTGCTTCATATCAATTCTGTAACAATTGAGTAACAATCGAAAATTGTCAAAAGGGACATGATACACTAGAGTGACTAACAGGGAACAAGCTCCTAAAAATGTTGGGACAACCCCAAATGATTTTGAGGTGAATAGATTGAATTTTATCAGGACACTTCTCATTATATTCCCCATGCTCTTTGTACTTAGTTCATGCTCATTTGCGTATATCATACCGAATCAGACCGACCAAGTCCGTCATATTCAAAAACCGAGAATTCTCTTTTTTACTGATGCAGAAAACCTTGATAAAGAAAGCCCTTATTATGATGCAGTCCTCGATTTAAAAAATGAATACCCTAAGGAAATGTCAAAAATGATTGTGAAAGAAGATCGTAAAGGGTGGAAAAATGAAGTTGATGAACTGCCGGCTATTTTACTTGTCAATGATGAAAAAGTGATCGTGAAGGTGGAAGGAAATGTCCGCAGTAAACAAGAGATCTTATCGCCTTTATGTCATGCTTTAGACCGCGTCAATACAAACTAATGATATTTACCTTGCATTTATATATATCCATATGAAAAAACCCCTCACCTCATGAGGGGTTTCAAATTGTTGACAAAGGGCTAAAATGATCTTTATTTTAGCTCTTTGTCTTTTTTTCAGCGTGATAGAAAACCTTTGAAATCTAGGAAGGACGGCTACTTTTGCGGAGCGAATTTGACATTCGTGAGCACCAGCGCGCAGGACTGACAAAGAACGCGAGGGTTTGTCTACACGCTGAAACCCCTCACCTCATGAGGGGTTTTTCATAGGGTGTTCAGGGCGCCAAAAAAACCCTCTCCATCAAGGAGAGGGTTTCATAGGTTTCATTATTTTACGATGTGGATTGGGCTTCCGATTGCTACTTCAGCCGTTTCCATTGTAATTTCACCTAATGTTGGGTGAGCGTGAATTGTCATAGCGATATCTTCAGCAGTCACTCCAGCTTCGATTGCAAGGCTAAGCTCTGAAATCATATCAGAAGCGCCAACACCTGCGATTTGAGCACCGATAACTAGACCATCCTCTTTACGAGTGATCATTTTCATGAAGCCATCAGTTGCATCAAGAGAAAGTGCACGTCCGTTCGCTGCGAATGGGAATTTCGCTGCAACGATTTCGATTCCTTCTGCTTTTGCTTCTGCTTCAGTGTATCCAACAGTTGCAAGTTCTGGCTCAGAGAATACAACAGCAGGAATACCAAGGTAATCAATTTCAGCTGGCTCTCCAGCGATTGCTTCAGCTGCAATTTTACCTTCGTAAGAAGCTTTGTGAGCAAGTGGTGGTCCATCAACGATGTCACCAATTGCATAGATGTTAGATACGCTTGTACGGCATTGTTTGTCTGTTTTGACAACTCCGCGGTCAGTCAATTCAACACCAACTTGCTCAAGACCAAGCTCATCCGTGTTTGGACGACGACCAACAGTCACAAGTACGTAATCAGCATCAACTGTTTTTTCTTCACCTTTTACTTCGAACGTAACAGTGACACCATCAGATTTTTCTTCAACGCCTTTTGCAAGAGCGTTTGTATGGATTTCAACGTTTCCTTTTTTCTTCAGGTTACGTTTAACCAATGAGCTCATTTGCTTTTCGAAACCTGGAAGGATTTCGTCTCCACCTTCAAGGATCACAACTTCTGTTCCAAAGTTTGCATAAGCAGTACCAAGCTCAGTACCGATGTATCCACCACCGATAACAACTAACTTTTTAGGTACTTCTTTAAGCGCTAAAGCACCAGTTGAGTTGATCACGCGGTCTGTGTATTTAAAAGTAGGCAATTCAATAGGACGAGATCCAGTTGCAAGAATTGCATTTTTGAACGTGTAAGTCTGTGCTGAATTATCATCCATTACACGTACAGAGTTGCTGTCTACGAAATAAGCTTCACCTTTGACGATGTCTACTTTATTTCCTTTAAGAAGACCTTGAACTCCACCTGTTAACTTATTAACAACAGAAGCTTTCCACTCTTGAACTTTTGTGAAATCAACTGTTACGTTTTCAGCTTTGATACCCATGTCTTCAGAATGCTTAGCATTTTCAAAACGATGGCCAGCATTGATTAATGCTTTTGAAGGGATACAGCCAACGTTTAGACATACACCGCCAAGTGTTCCTTTTTCAACGATTGTTACTTTTTGTCCAAGCTGTGCAGCACGAATAGCAGCTACATATCCACCAGGACCTGCACCGATGACAAGAGTATCTGTTTCGATTGGGAAATCTCCTACTACCATGACATTACGCCTCCATTAAAATTAATTGTGGATCATTCAATAAACGCTTGATGTGGTTAAGGGCATTTTGCGCAGTAGCTCCGTCAATCATACGGTGGTCAAAGCTTAGGGAAAGAGCTAAGACAGGAGCTGCAACGATTTCGCCATCACGAACAACCGCTTTTTCAGCGATACGTCCAATACCAAGGATCGCTACTTCTGGGTGGTTGATGACTGGAGTAAACCATTGTCCACCAGCAGAACCGATGTTTGTGATTGTGCAAGATGCACCTTTCATTTCAGCTGGAGCCAATTTACCATCACGTGCTTTTGTTGCAAGCTCATTGATTTCGTTAGAAACTTCGAAAATCGCTTTGCGATCTGCATTTTTCACAACTGGAACTAGCAAGCCTTTTTCAGTGTCAGCTGCAATTCCGATGTTGTAGTAATGCTTTTGAACAACTTCATCCGTTTTATCATCGATAGAAGTGTTAAGTACTGGGTACTTTTTCAAAGCAGAAGTTAGAGCTTTTACAACGTAAGGCAAGTAAGTTAACTTGATTCCTTGATCAGCTGCAACTTGTTTGAATTGTTTACGATGTGCAACAAGGTTTGTTACATCAACTTCATCCATTAATGTTACGTGAGGAGCTGTATGCTTAGAGTTCACCATTGCTTTTGCGATTGCTTTGCGGATTCCGCTCATTTTCTCGCGAGTTTCTGGGAATTCTCCTTCAAGAACTGGAGCTGCTGCCGCTTTAGGAGCTGCTTCTTCTTTCGCACTTTCAGCTGCTTGAGGTGCTGCTTCTTGAGCTGCAGAACCACCATTAACGAAGCTGTCGATATCTTCTTTTAACACACGGCCGTTTTTACCAGAACCTGCAACTTTGTAAATTTCAACGCCTTTTTCACGAGCATATTTACGTACAGATGGCATAGCGATCACGCGTTTGTTTGGATCAGCGTCTACTTGCTCTTGTGCGCCTGCACCAGTTGCTGCTGCCGCTTCTTCTTGTGCTACTTCTTTCTTCTCTGGCTCGTTACCAGCTTCAGCAGTACCTTGTACTTGAGCTTCAGTTTTTGCTTCGCCTTCTTCTTCGCTGCCTTTAAATTGAAGATTTTCGTAACCAGGTGCATCAAACGTAATGATTGTTTGTCCTACAGTTGCAACTGTTCCCTCTTCAACTTTTAATTCTAATACTTTTCCTTTAACAGGTGAAGGAATTTCTACAACTGCTTTATCATTTTGTACCTCTGCTAAAACGTCATCTTCATTGATTTCGTCGTTTGGTTTAACAAACCACTTAACGATCTCACCTTCGTGGATACCTTCTCCGATGTCCGGAAGTTTAAATTCAAATGCCACTGTTTTTCGCCTCCTAGATTTTGTTGAACCCTTGTTGTGTATATTTACACGGTCATGTAATTGATAAAGGGGAAGAGAAATAAATTCTTTTCCCCTCTGTCATTTAATTAAAATTCAAGAACTTTCTTCGCTGTTTCAAGTACATCTTTATGGTTTGGAAGCCATACGCTCTCAGCTTGAGAGAAAGCAAATACAGTATCAGGTGCAGCGACACGAAGTACTGGTGCTTCCAAGCTAAGGATCGCTCTGTCATTGATTTCAGCTACTACGTTTGCAGCAATACCAGCTTGTTTTTGTGCTTCTTGAACAACGATCGCACGGCCTGTTTTTTCAACAGAAGCGATGATTGTTTCAATATCAAGCGGGCTTACTGTACGAAGGTCGATAACCTCAGCAGAAACGCCTTCTTTTTCTAGCTCTTCAGCAGCTTTTAGTGATTCGTGAACCATTGCACCGTAAGTGATGATTGAAAGGTCAGAACCTTCACGTTTCACGTCAGCTTTACCGATTTCAATTGTGTACTCTTCTTCAGGAACTTCCTGACGGAAAGAACGATAAAGTTTCATATGCTCAAGGAACACTACAGGATCGTTGTCACGAATTGCAGAAATTAAAAGTCCTTTTGCATCGTAAGGTGTTGAAGGAATAACAACCTTGATACCAGGCTGTTGTGCGATAAGTCCTTCTAAGCTGTCAGCGTGAAGCTCAGGTGTGTGAACTCCCCCGCCGAATGGAGAACGGATTGTCACTGGAGAATGCCAGCGTCCGCCAGAACGGTAACGCATACGAGCCATTTGTCCAGAAACAGAATCTAATACTTCGTAAACGAATCCGAAGAATTGAATTTCCATTACCGGGCGGAATTCTTGTAGTCCAAGGCCAATAGCAAGACCGCCAATACCAGATTCAGCAAGTGGAGTATCGAATACACGATCCTCACCAAACTCTTTTTGCAATCCTTCAGTCGCACGGAATACGCCGCCGTTTTTACCAACGTCTTCTCCGAAAACGAGAACGTTTTCGTCATTTTTCAGTTCTGTGCGTAACGCATCAGTGATCGCTTGAATCATTGTCATTTGCGCCATGGCTTACTTCGACTCCTTCTGTTTGTAAATTTCAAGCTGTTCAACTAAGTTGAATGGTTTTACATCGTACATGTTTTCAATCAAGTCAGTGACTTTTTGCTTAGGCTGTTCGTCAGCTTCTTTGATCGCTTGTTTGATTTGTTCTTTTGCATCTTCGATCACTTTATTCTCTTCTTCTTCAGACCATAGGCCTTTGTTTTCCAAGAATTTGCGGTAGCGTACCAATGGATCTTTTTGCTCCCACTCGTTTTCATCTTCTTTTGTACGATATCTTGTTGGATCGTCACCAGCCATTGTATGTGGGCCGTAACGGAATGTAAGAGTTTCGATTAATGTTGGACCTTCACCATTTACAGCGCGCTCACGAGCTTCAGCAGTTGCTGCATAAACAGCTAATGCATCCATCCCGTCAACTTGTACGCCTACGATACCAGCTGCAGCTGCTTTTTGTGCAATTGTTTGTGCAGCAGACTGCTTTTCAACAGGTGTAGAGATCGCATATCTGTTGTTTTGGACAACAAAAATCGCTGGCGCTTTGTAAGCCCCTGCAAAGTTAATACCTTCGTAGAAATCACCTTGTGAAGCTCCACCGTCACCAGTGTAAGTGATTGCAACAGCTTTTTTACCGCGCTTTTTCAAACCAAGAGCTACACCAGCAGCTTGAATGATTTGAGCACCGATAATGATTTGCGGTGAAAGTGCATTCACATCTTCAGGCATTTGGTTACCAACAAAGTGTCCGCGAGAGAACAAGAATGCTTTTGTTAGCGGAAGACCATGCCAGATTAATTGTGGTACATCACGATATCCTGGAAGAATGAAATCTTCTTTCTCAAGTGCAAAGTGAGTTGCAAGCTGAGAAGCCTCTTGTCCAGCTGTTGGCGCATAGAAGCCAAGACGTCCTTGACGGTTCAATGAAATTGAACGTTGATCTAATACTCGTGTAAACACCATACGGCGCATTAATTCTTTTAATTGGTCATCTGAAAGATCCGGCATTGCCGCTTCGTTTACGACTTCGCCTTTTTCGTTTAAAATTTGAAACGTTTCAAACTGCTTTTTGATGGCATCAAATTGCTTTTTGCTATCAACAATTGCTTTTTTTGTTTTTGCAGCCATTCTAAAGTCACCTCTTCCTTTCTTTTAACAGTCCATTTGTCGTGAATCCATTTATACATACAGATATAGGATAACCCAAAATACTCATATGACTCCTGTATATAATAGCCACTAAGATCGTTGTCGAAACATTGGTTGATCACTCGTTTTTGAGTCCTTATAACTGTATTAACGATAGTTCACAAAAAACTAATACAACTTCTGTTAACAAGGAATAGTTTACAACAAGAAAAATAGTCCGTCAATTGATTTAACGGCTTTATTTAAATAAATGTATTCGCTTTACTTTTTATGGTGAACTGTATCAATCTGTTTAACAAACAACCTAATCTGTACTAGTATAGAGTGTACTACTGTACTACAATAGAAAATGTTTGTTTTTGTCGAAAAATAAAAAAAGAGCTGTTTTTCAGCTCTTTTTCGACTCTTGATCTGCTGCTTTATACAAAGCCGTTTTATGATCATTCAATTGATCTGTATATCGATTGAACTTCTTACTTTCTTTTCTGACTTTGCTATATGAACGATTCACGGTCTTCAGCTTTGACTTCAGCTCTTCATATCCTAGATCCTTTTTCTTTAAAGATTGATACAAAAGCTGATCTTGTTTCAGCGCCTTTTGATACTCCTTGTAAAGCTGATCATATGACGCATATCGTTTCTCGATTGATTTGACCGTTTGATCTGCTTTCTCTTTTAACTCCGCATCTTGCAATCGAGCAGCAGATTCCTTTACTGTTTTCAATTCTTTTTTCGATTCATCCATACTGACTTTTTCTGTTTTTAAATGTTCTTCTCTTTGTGCTGCCGATGCTAACGCCTGATCAGAAAGGCTTGCCACTGTTTTTGTATGGTCCTTTGTTGTTTGAATCATTTTTTTATACAGCTTCTGCTCTTTTTCCTCATAGCTTTGCAGTGTACCTTGCTCTTTTTCGAAGGATGCTTCTTTTTCACTCATTTTCGTCATCGCGTCCTGCATATCATTGAACGGATTTTGACCTCCGCACCCTGTCAGCAAAAGGGTACATATCCCCGCTAAAGCAGCACCTGCTTTCATGCTTTTTTTCATCTGTCTCATCACAAGGCCCCCTTTACATCTCCACATACCACTATAATTTTTATAGACGTTGGTGACAAGGAAAGAGGTCAGTCAGATGAGGCGGAGAAGATTTTTTTCAAGCAATAGGCGCATGACTATACAAATAGTGCATTCATACATAGTTTATATTACACGCTTCGCCTTCACTTATGAGAGGCCAAGTGTATTTCCAAAGGAGGTCAAAAGTATGTCTAATTATAGTCATGGAAGTATGTATGGTGGATACGGCGGTTACGGGTATGGATTCGGTGGCGGATATGGCGGCGGCTGTTGTTACCCAAGTTATGGCGGTGGATACGGATGCGGATACGGCGGCGGACGTACATTCGCTTTAATCGTTGTGCTTTTCATCCTATTAATTATCGTTGGCGCAGCATTCTTAGGCGGCGGCGGTGGCTGCTGCTAAGGCTGTTTAAGCCTCTGACCGGTCTCACAGGACCGGTCTTCTTTATTTCATTGCATATGTTGTGTATCATTTTATATACTTTACATACAAAGGAAATAGGAGTGAAGTTTTGTGATTACCATGGATGATATCGTAAGGGACGGACATCCCGTCTTAAGACAAACAGCTGAAGCGGTCGAGCTCCCGCCGACAGAAGAGGAAAAACAGCAATTAGCTGACATGATCGAATTCGTCAAAAACAGTCAGGATGCTGACATTGCTGAAAAATACGGACTAAGACCCGGCGTTGGATTGGCAGCTCCGCAAATCAATATTAGTAAACGCATGATCGCTGTTCACTGTGAGGATGAAGACGGAGAAGAATACAGCTATGCTCTGTTCAACCCGCGTATTGTCAGCCATTCAGTCAAAAGAGCTTATTTAGCGACTGGTGAAGGCTGCTTATCAGTTGATGAAGCCATCCCTGGATTTGTTCCTCGATATCAAAAAATCAGGGTCAAGGCCACTACGCTTGAAGGAGAGGACATTGATATCCGTCTAAAAGGGTTCCCCGCTATTGTTTTTCAGCATGAAATTGACCATTTAAATGGCATTATGTTTTATGATCATATTCAAAAGGATCAGCCGTTCGCTGAGCCAGAAAACTCTGTTGCGATCGGCAGATCATAACATAAAAAAGAAGACCCGCGATCTAAGGGTCTTCTTTTTTTATTCTTTAATGAGGCCAAGCTGGGTCACTGCATGGAATATGCCGTCCTCATCTACCGGCTTTGTCACAAAATCAGCCAATGCTTTCAGTTCACTCACAGCATTTCCCATCGCCACGCCTGTTCCAGCAAACGAAATCATTTCTCTATCATTCAATCCGTCTCCAAAGGCAATGGTATCCTTTTGATCGTAAGGAAGTCTTTCGATGACTCGTTTGATTCCTTCAGCTTTTGATCCGCCTTTTGGCAGAACGTCCGTTGACAGCTCATGCCATCTGACAAGGTCAATTTCTTCGCGGAATGCCTTATACTCCACTTCCTCTTCTGCCTTACAAAATAACAGCATTTGAAAAATGTCGTTTTCTTTAAAGAAAGATACATCGTGCTCAGGATGCTCTGTTTTCAAAGTACCGATTCCTTCATGGATAAACGGATGATTCGGCACAGACGCCTTCATCGTTTCTTCTCCCATAAAAACGAGCGGATGATCATGACGATCCGCTGTCTCATAAATCCGCTCCATCAGCTCCTGCTTCAGCGGATTGCCGTAAATAACGTCTCCCTCATACATGACATACTGACCGTTATAAGCAATGAATGAGTCAAGCCCTAATTCTTCTAAAATGGGCCGGATCAGAAAAGGAGAACGCCCAGATGCAATAAAGAGATGATGACCTTTTTCTTTTAATAAATGAACCGCTCGCTTCGTTGACTCAGGTATATTTTTATCATGGTCATATAAAGTACCGTCGATATCAAAGAAGATGACTTTTTTATTCATATCTCGCCCTCCTGCTCTTCGTTATGTATACACACTCCCTTTCATCATACAGAAAGATTTCAGCTTTCGAAACCAATTCCTTTTGAAAGCGCCTATTTCCCACATATAACCATGTAACATTCAATAGAAACATCATATAATACAAGTATATAGAGAGACCGGAACACACTGGTTAAGCTTACTTCAACCCGAAAGGAGGCGGCATGTGATGCTTCGTCGTCTGCGTAAGAAAATTCGAAGACAATGGAAGGACATGCTTCGCAAAAAATCAATTGCTTAAAAGGATCTTCCGCACATTTGCCGAAGGTCCTTTTTTCTCAGAGACTTTTCTTATGCGCGTTTTTTTAATATAATAGAATAAGCGAGTGTAACATACGGTATTTAAGGAGAGATTTGGATGATATATAAGGTATTTTTTCAGGCAAGTACTACTGAGGTACCTGTAAGAGAACACACAGATTCACTATACGTTGAAGCGGTTTCTGAAAGAGACGTACGCGATAAGTTGAAAAAACATAACTACAACATTGAATTCATTCAGCCTGTAGACGGTGCTTTTTTAGACTATGAACGAGAAAGTGAAAATTTTAAAGTATTGGAGCTATGAGAGGAATGAAATTTGTTAAAAACGATCAGGCGGCAGTTTTTGCGCTCGGCGGTTTAGGCGAGATCGGTAAAAACACGTATGGCGTTCAATTTCAAGATGAAATCATTTTAATTGATGCAGGCATTAAGTTTCCTGAAGACGAGCTTCTTGGAATTGACTACGTCATCCCTGACTATACGTACTTAGTTAAAAACGAAGATAAAATCAAAGGTCTTTTCATCACTCATGGACATGAAGACCACATCGGCGGTATCCCTTACCTTCTTAAGCAAGTGAATATTCCAGTTTACGGCGGCAAACTCGCAATCGGCCTACTTCGTAATAAATTGGAAGAGCATGGTCTCTTGAGACAAACAAAACTTCACATTTTTGAAGAAGAAGATACCATTAAATTTAGAAAAACAGCTGTGTCTTTCTTTAGAACGACACACAGTATTCCAGATTCTTATGGAATTGTCGTGAAGACACCTCCTGGTAACATCGTACATACAGGTGATTTCAAGTTTGACTTTACTCCTGTTGGCGAGCCTGCCAATTTAACCAAAATGGCTGAGATCGGAAAAGAAGGCGTTCTTTGTCTTTTATCTGATAGTACAAACAGTGAAATCCCAGAATTTACGATGTCTGAAAGACGCGTAGGTGAAAGCATTGATGACATCTTTAGAAAAGTCGATGGACGCATCATCTTTGCCACGTTTGCTTCAAACATTCACAGACTTCAGCAAGTGATTGAGTCTGCTGTTGCCAACGGCAGAAAAGTCGCTGTATTTGGACGCAGTATGGAGTCTGCTATTGATATTGGACAAGATCTTGGCTATATTAAATGTCCAAAAAACACGTTTATTGAACATAATGAAATCAACCGCCTTCCGGCAAACAAAGTGACCATTCTTTGTACTGGGAGCCAGGGTGAACCGATGGCAGCTCTTTCTCGTATTGCGAACGGTACTCACCGCCAGATTTCCATTAACCCTGGTGACACTGTTGTCTTCTCATCTTCACCGATCCCAGGTAACAATATTAGTGTAAGCCGCACCATTAACCAGCTTTATCGTGCCGGCGCTGAGGTCATTCATGGCTCGCTTAATAATATTCATACATCTGGTCACGGCGGACAAGAAGAACAAAAACTCATGCTCCGTTTAATTAAACCAAAATTCTTTATGCCGATTCACGGTGAATACCGCATGCAAAAAACGCATATCAAACTTGCGAATGATTGCGGCATCCCTGAGGAAAACTGCTTTATCATGGATAACGGTGAAGTTCTTGCACTGAAAGGTGACGAAGCAAGTGTCGCTGGCAAAATCCCATCAGGCAACGTGTATATCGACGGAAGCGGTATTGGCGATATCGGAAACATCGTTTTAAGAGACCGCCGCATTCTTTCTGAAGAAGGCCTTGTTATTGTGGTCGTCAGCATGGACATGAAAGAATTCAAAATCTCTGCTGGTCCTGATTTGATCTCAAGAGGTTTTGTCTACATGAGAGAATCTGGAGACCTGATCAACGATGCACAGGATTTAATTTCGAAGCATCTTGAAAAAGTAATGGAACGTAAGACAACTCAGTGGTCTGAAATTAAGAACGAAATTACTGACACCCTTGCACCTTTCCTTTATGAAAAAACAAGACGCCGTCCAATGATCTTACCGATTATTATGGAAGTGTAATCACAAAAAGAGACACAAGCCGCTTGGCTGTGTCTCTTTTTTTCACTGTTCATTGAAAAAACCGCATATATACATATGCGGTTTCTCTCTTTTTATGATTGAATTGGGAGATGCTGAAAGCTTCTGACATCAAACAAACCCTTTGTCGTCATTTTCACATCAGGAATGACTGGGAGTGCCAAAAAGGACAGCGTCAAAAACGGGTTAAAGTCTAAAATAAAACCTGTTTCTTTTAACGCTTCATGGAGTGCATGAAGGCTTTCATTTACAAGATGTGCCGGCTGATCTGAAAGTAAACCAGAGATCGGTAATGGCAGTGTATGAAGAGTCTGGCCCTCTTTGACAACAGTCAAACCGCCGCCTGCTTCTTTTAACGCGTCAATGGCTTTCACGATATCAGCATCATTTGTGCCAACCGCAATTAAATTGTGAGAATCATGTGCAACCGTTGTTGCAATTGCGCCCTTTTCTAATCCAAAGCCGCTGACAATCCCTATCCCCATTTCAGATAAGCCTTGATGGCGTTCGACAAGCACCATTTTTAATACATCTCTTTCTGTATCACTAGTGAATTGTCCGTTCGTTTCTGAAGGAGAGATTTGTTCTAATTTTGTTTCTAGCTGATTTGGAATAATGCGGATGACATTCATTTTTTGATGAGCTGTGATAGGCAGAGCCAGATCTTGCTCTTGAACGTCTATAGCATGAACAGATTGTAATAAGGCTGGACTCGGTGCAATTTTTTCGACACCTGGCTTGTACTCTCCATGCTGCGCCACTAATTCTCCAGCAATAAATACGCTGGTAATGTCTACTTGATGAAGATCAGAGACGAGCATAAAATCAGCATCAAAGCCTGGCGCAATGGCTCCCTTTGTTTTGAGGCCAAAACACTCTGCTGCGTTTAAACTTCCCATTTGATACGCTAAAAATGGGTCTAACCCTTCTTTTATAGACATGCGTACTTGTTCATCAATACTTCCTTCAGCCATTAAATCATCTAAATGTTTATCATCGGTACAAAAGAAAAAGCGTCTTGCATTCTTTTCATTCACAGCTGGTAAAACGCTTTTCACGTTTTTGGCAACAGAGCCTTCTCTCAGCATGACATACATGCCTCTCTTTACACGTGCAAGGGCTTCTTCGGCTGTTGTCACCTCGTGATCTGTTTGGACATTCGCTGTGCGGTAAACGTTTATTAATCGGTCTGTTAAGCCTGCTAGATGGCCATCAATCAATTTATTCTCGTTTTGAGCATCAAGCAGCTTTTGAAGCATATCTTCTTCTGCCTGCTCCACACCGACGTAATCCATCACCTCAGCAAGACCAAGAACCTCTTTCTCTTGATACAAAGGCTTTAAATCTTTCGCTTTTAAAACAGCACCTGATCGTTCAAAACTGACTGCCGGTACGCAGGATGGCAGCATGAAATAAATATTTAAGGCAGCTTTTCTCGCTTCTTCCAGCATAAAACGGATGCCTGTGACCCCTGACACATTGGCAATTTCATGCGGGTCTGTTACGACAGTTGTCACACCGCGCGGGACGACAGCTTTGGAGAATTCAGCAGGGGTAACCATAGAGGACTCGATATGAACGTGGCCATCAATAAAACCGGGTACAAGCATTTGACCTGCTGCATCCAGCTCCTGTTCTCCCTCGTACTCTCCAATCCCTACTATTTGTCCATTTTCAACAGCGACATCAGCGTCTATCCATTCCTGGTTAAACACGTCCATAACTTTCGCATGTTTAATCACTAGGGCTGCTTTTTTTCTCTTTGCAGCTACCTCAATTTGATGTCTGAAAAGCTCCTTATCCAACGACACTGCCTCCTCCAAGTAAACAATATAATGTTTCTTATCGTAAACGAATCTGTTTGCCCAGTCAATGACATTTAGAGAAAATCACCCAGATAAAAAGACTGATTTTTATTTCTGAATAGTGATAATTGCATGAAAAATATGATGAATGACTTTAGCTGTTTATGCAGAACAAAACAGCCCTTTTAAATGTCTTCTTCCCTCTTCACTGTCCACCTCATGTGTACACAATCATATTAAAAAACACCCCGCCTAGGAGTGTTTAATAATCGTTCTGCATTTCTCGTTTTTCAAAACGTCCGATATCGGCAACTGCCCCAATGACAATCAGAATATCTTCTTTTTGAATCATTTCATCTGCGAGCGGTGAAACAATCACTTCTTTTCCACGCTTAATCGCCACAATATTAATGCCATATCTCGCTCTAATATCGAGATCTAAAAGAGAATGCCCTGCAAGCCTGCTGTTGGCAACGATTTCAATGAGGCTGTACTCATCTGACAGCTCAAGATAATCTAATACGTTATTGGAGATGATTTTATGTGCAATTCGTCTGCCCATGTCCCGCTCTGGATGAACGATGCGATCAGCTCCAATTTTATTTAACACCTTTTCGTGGTAATCGTTTTGCGCTTTTACTGTGACCATTTTAACGCCAAGCTCTTTCAGCATAATCGTCGTTAAAATACTGGCCTGAATGTTTTCACCAATCGCAACGATGACATGATCAAAATTGCGAATGCCGAGATTTTTTAAAACAGATTCGTCCGTCGAATCACCAATGACCGCATGTGACGCAATTTTCGCGTATTCGTTCACTCGATCTTCATTCATATCCATGGCCATGACTTCAAGTCCTTCTTCGCTGAGCGCCTTACAAATACTTCCGCCAAAGCGTCCAAGACCAATGACTGCATATTCCTTTTTCATGTTCAGACTCCTTTTATCTCACTTACCATGCATTTTACTACGGTTTGATTAATGAATCCATATGCGAGCGAATTTTTTTGCGGAATGCTTCACTTAAGTAAAGATCTGCTCCTTTTTCAATTTCACTGCGGTAATGACCTGGCGGAGCAATTTCTTCGCTCTTTTGAAGAACAAGAAAGGTTAAACAGTCTTCATATATTTGATCACCTATTTTGACATCGACAAAAGCTGGACGATATGTGCCCTCATAGACGCCTTCTCGTTTGTACAAATATCGAATGGCATCAAAAGGAACCTCATATAAAACACCCTCTGTTTCTCCGCCGTCTTCTACCATATCGGCTCTTGATCCATCAGGCCTTACCAATGTAAATCTAGTTGTAAAGCCGTTCAGAGCACCGCCGCCGATGATTTGTTTAAAATAATGATCAACTTCTGCCAGTTTAAATCTTGCATCATCCATACAGGAGCCATAGGCAAAATAATAGAAGGATGCCGGCTGCTGCTGCCACATTCTATATTCCTTCCAGCAGCCGCTCTCGATCTCCTTCAGCGATGATGCCTTCTGCTTTGGTAAAGTGTATGTAACAGCCGCCACCGGCCCTTTGTCTGTCATGACATCGACCACCTGCTTGTCATACCCTTCCTCAAGCAAATCTATCTTATTCAGCGTGCTTGCGGTTACCTCGTACAATTCTCCATATACTGTGCTTTTCTCTTTTAGAACGCACGCAGGGTATCCTTGACCTGTATCATAGATTCTGCCGCTGATCCAAGCTGATTTAGCTAATGGCCTGCTTTCTTTCATATACGTCTCGTGGTGCTCTTCATGCTGCAGAAGCGTCCCATATACAAATAAAGCTTTCTCCTTCATGAAATCACGTCCTCTCGCCTTGCTGGTGTCTGCTTTTTTGCCACACAGGTAAATAGATATGAAAAGCTGTACCTTTTCCCAGCTCACTGACCACATCCATCCTACCGTGATGATCTTTTAAAATCGCTGCACAGATGGTGAGGCCAAGTCCCGTCCCTTCTGTTTTTGTGGAGAAGAAAGGATCATATATTTTCTGAATATCCTCTTCAGACATCCCTTTTCCTTCATCTTGAATGGTAATTTTCCATTCGTTCATCACTTTTTCTGTTGATATGTATATACTGCCGCCTTCAGGCATTGCCTCAATGGCATTTTTGATTAAATTAATGAACAGCTGCTTCATTTGGTTAGCGTCTGCTAATATAGCGCCGGCATCCTGCTTTTTAAATGGCTGTTTGAGATCAATATTCGAAAGGACTGCATTGGTTTTTAGCAATGTAATCACCTGTTCTAACAGTCCATGAAGCTGAACTTCTTGAAAATGGACCGACTGCGGCTTTGCCAGCACCAGCAGCTCACTTAAAACAAAATCAATCCGTTTAATTTCAGAAAAGATAATGTCAAAATAATCGGTTCTTTCAGGATATTGTGTTTTCATCAGCTGCAAAAAGCCATTTACTGAGGTCAGCGGATTTCTGACTTCATGGGCGATTCCAGCGGCTATTTGTCCTGCAACGGCCAGCTTTTGCGCCTGCATTTGCACTTGTTGATTTGATTTTTCAAGCTCAAGCTTTGCCAGCTTTTGTTTTGTAATATCTGCAACTGTTCCAATACCTCCAGTAAACTGGTGCTCCTCATCAAAGTAGAGCTTATAATGAACGTCTCCCCATACTTTCTTTCCCTCTTTATGAAGAAGCTGCAGCTCGATCCGCCCTGAATCTTTATGCTCTTTGATGACAGATGACAAATGCTGAATAACTCTTTCTTCTTGATCAAAGTACTGATTGTACATCGTACCTAGACATTCATCTATGTCATAGCCGGTCATTTGTTTCCATGCTTGATTTAAGAAAATGATGTGCCCTTTTTCATCTGTTTCAAAGACAATTTCTTGCAAGTTATCTGTAATTCGGTTCAGCCGCTCTGTCAGTTCGTGTGCTTCTTTTTCTCTCTTATTTAGATCTGACACAAGTAAATTCAAGCGGTCTACATATCCTGAGACAACCCAGATCCCTGCTAACACAACGACTGTAAAGGCTAGATCGAGCGGCCAATTAATTTGATAGCCGCCTACATAATAAAAGAAATCCCAGCTTATGATTAAGATAAATGCAAGAACAGATAACACGATCCGCACTTGATATGTTTTGTTCAAATGATTCCACCTGCCGCCCTGAGATTCTTTGTCAATTGTACCATTTTCCACTTATTTTTTGAGGGAGATGGGGCATTTTTAAGGAACTTTTTTAAAGAAAAAATAGCCTGTTCTCAGCACAAAGGAAGAGAGCAGGCTATTTTGATTACTTCTGAAGAGCTTCTTGCAGTTCTTTTAACAGCAGTTCTGCGCCTTCAGCGCTTAATGTAATTTGACCATTTCCATATTCATGGTTCTCTGATGTAATCTCACCAGTCATGAGACAAACGCCCTCTGGCTGATATTTTTTCAAGACGATTTTATCTCCATCTATAAAAAATTCCATACTGTCTTTAATAGCGATATCAAGTGCTCTTCTCAATTCGATTGGCATCACAATACGCCCTAGTTCGTCTACTTTTCTTACGACTCCGATAGATTTCAATTTCGTTCCCTCTTTCTTTCATTAGCTCAAGATCAATCTGTTTTTCACCAATTGATATATCGTAGACGTAAGAGATTCTTAAAAGGTTTCTCCTCTATAAAAATTTTTTTCATAAAAGAAAAAACAAAGGGAAAATTTATTGTGATTGTCAAAATGATACTTGAATTTTACAGATTCATTTCAAGGTGATCACAAACCCCCACAAATGACATCAACCCTCTGAACTTTTAAATGTAAAATTGTTTAAAACAGCAAAAATAGAGATTGGGTGAAAACATGTTTCAAAATGCCGAAATTGGAATTGATTTAGGAACAGCTAACATATTGGTTTATAGTAAAAATAAGGGAATTATTTTAAATGAACCGTCCGTCGTAGCAGTCGATACAGAAACAAAGACTGTACTTGCCGTCGGATCAGAAGCAAAAGAAATGATCGGGAAAACACCTGGGAAAATTGTTGCGATCCGTCCGATGAAAGACGGTGTCATCGCTGATTATGATATGACAACAGATTTACTTAAACAAATCATGAAAAAAGCAGGAAAAAATATCGGGTTTACCTTCAGAAAGCCAACTGTCGTTGTATGTACACCTTCTGGTTCAACAGCTGTTGAGCGCCGCGCCATCAGCGATGCTGTGAAAAACTGCGGAGCAAAACATGTGCATTTAATTGAAGAACCTGTTGCAGCTGCAATCGGTGCTGATCTTCCGGTAGACGAGCCTGTTGCGAACGTCGTAGTCGATATTGGCGGCGGAACAACAGAAGTTGCGATCATTTCATTTGGCGGCGTTGTCTCTTGTCATTCGATCCGAATTGGCGGCGATCAGCTGGATGAAGATATCATTACGTTTGTCAGAAAGAAATATAACCTATTAATCGGCGAACGGACTGCCGAGCAGGTGAAAATGGAAATTGGATATGGTCTTATTGAACATGAGCCTGAATCATTAGAAGTGCGCGGTCGCGACCTTGTGACAGGTCTGCCAAAAACGATCACACTTGTCTCTCATGAAATTCAAGGCGCCATGCGAGAATCACTTCTTCATATTTTAGAAGCGATCCGTGCCACATTAGAGGACAGCCCTCCAGAGCTAAGCGGAGATATTGTAGACCGCGGCGTCATTTTAACTGGCGGAGGCGCTCTTTTAAATGGAATTCAAGAATGGCTTTCTCAAGAGATTGTTGTTCCAGTCCATATTGCAGCCAATCCCCTTGAATCTGTTGCCATTGGAACAGGTCGTTCATTAGAAGTGATCGACAAATTGCAAAAAACTTTAAAATAATCTTCTTGTTCTACTTCTTTTTTTGTCATTTTGATCATATCGTGAGAAATGGATAAACGTGAAGGAGGAAGAACATGTTGCTTGATTTAGGTAAACGGGTCGTTGTCACAGTCATTTTAACGGGTATTATTTTAGGAGGAATGAGCCTGTCGTTTTCACATATGCCGCCTTCTAATGCACAGCCTGTGAAACAACTGAACCGCTAAAAAAGCCGCACGAAAGCGGCTTTTTTATTTTGGCTTTAAACGGGCTCCCCATTTTCCTTTTCGGTCATAAATCTGATATGATGAACATGACTAAAGGAGGGGTTTTTTATGAGTTCATTTGAAAAACAACTAGATCAATATGCGAAGACCATCGTTGAAGTCGGTGTGAATGTACAAAAGGGGCAGGAAGTCGTTGTATCCGCATTTACTGAATCTGCACATCTTGTTCGTCTTGTAGCGAAACACGCGTATGAGCGCGGGGCGAAAAACGTACATATCCGCTGGAGTGATGGTGTTCTCACCCGTTTAAAGTATGAACATGCACCGCAAGATGTATTTGAGCAATTCCCTGAATGGGAAGCACAGATGATGGAAACCATCGCAAAACGCGGAGGCGCTTTTATTACCATCCTGTCAGAAAGCCCTGACCTTTTGCGAGGCATTGATTCGAAAAAAATCGCTGCACAGCAAAAAGCTGCTGGTTCAGCACTACATACATATCGTCAATACGTTCAATCTGACAAAGTCGCTTGGACAGTCGTAGGTGCTGCATCAAAAGAATGGGCGAAAAAGATTTTCCCTGACCATACAGATGAAGAAGCTGTCACGTTATTGTGGGATCAAATCTTTAAAGTCGCACGCGCTGATCAAGCAGATCCAGTTGAGGCTTGGAAAAAGCATGATGCGTCATTAAACGAAAAGGTCAAAATACTCAATGAACGCCACTACCACAAGCTTCATTATGAAGCACCTGGCACAGACTTAACGATCGAGCTTCCAGAGCAGCATATTTGGGTAGGTGCTGGCAGCGTAAGTGAACGCGGCGTTTCGTTCATGGCCAACATGCCGACAGAAGAAGTCTTTACCGTACCGAAAAAAGACGGTGTAAACGGGACAGTCTCAAGCACAAAGCCGCTCAGCTATGCTGGAAACATCATTGATGAGTTTTCATTAACCTTTGAAAATGGCCGGATTGTGGATGTGAAAGCAAAAGAAGGCGAAGATATGTTAAAATCTCTCGTTGAAACAGATGAAGGCTCTCATTATCTAGGTGAGGTTGCCCTCGTACCAGATGATTCACCAATTTCTAACTCAAATATTCTTTATTACAATACACTTTACGATGAAAATGCATCAAATCACCTTGCCATCGGCAGCGGATATGCGTTTAATATCGAAGGCGGAAAAGAAATGAAACGAGAGGAATTGGATGCTGCGGGTGTGAACAGCAGTATTACACACGTTGATTTTATGATTGGTTCAAAGGAAATGAATATTGACGGAATCACAAAAGACGGGAAACGCGAACCGATCTTCCGAAATGGAAACTGGGCGATTTAATCAAAAAAAGACATCCACATTTGGATGTCTTTTTTGTGTTATGCGTAAAGCTCTTCAAGTCTTTTTTGGATGTCTTGATCTGATAAAAACTCATCATATGTTGTTTGTTTATCGACGATGCCATTTGGCGTCACTTCGATAATCCGGTTTGCGACTGTTTCAACAAACTGATGGTCATGAGATGAGAAGAGCATGGCTCCTTTAAAGCTCATGAGACCGTTATTCAGCGCTGTAATGGATTCTAGGTCTAAGTGGTTCGTTGGCTCATCCAGCAGCAAAATATTCGCTCCAGACAGCATCATTTTTGATAACATACAACGAACCTTTTCTCCTCCTGATAAGACACTTGCTTTTTTCTTCACTTCTTCCCCAGAAAAAAGCATACGTCCTAAGAAACCACGCAGGAAGCTTTCGCTTTGATCATTCGGAGAATATTGACGGAGCCAATCAACGAGATCAACATCGTTTCCTTCAAAGTATTCACTATTATCTTTCGGGAAAAAGGCTTGTGACGTTGTGACGCCCCATTTAAATGATCCGCTGTCTGGCTCCATTTCACCAGCAAGGATTTTAAATAATGTGGACACAGCAAGCTCATTACGGCTTAAGAACGCAATTTTATCTTCGCGGTTCATAATAAAGCTGACATTATCCAGTACTTTTACACCGTCAATTGTTTTTGATAGACCTTCTACTTGAAGGACATCATTTCCGATTTCGCGCTCTGGTGCAAAATGAACATACGGATATTTACGTGAGGACGGCTTAATGTCATCTAAAGAGATTTTATCAAGCAATTTCTTTCTTGATGTCGCTTGCTTCGATTTAGAAGCGTTCGCACTAAACCGGGCAACGAATTCTTGAAGCTGCTTAATTTGTTCTTCTTTTTTCTTATTTGCTTCTTGGCTTAGTTTCAGCGCTAACTGGCTGGACTCATACCAAAAATCATAGTTACCGACATATACTTGGATTTTTCCGAAATCAAGATCCGCAATATGAGTACATACTTTATTTAAGAAATGACGATCATGCGAAACGACGATGACGGTATTTTCAAAGTTAATGAGGAACTCTTCGAGCCACTGGATTGCTTGTAAGTCCAAGTGGTTCGTCGGCTCATCGAGAAGAAGAACGTCAGGCTTGCCAAATAAAGCTTGAGCTAAAAGTACTTTTACCTTTTCAGAACCGCCAAGCTCAGACATTTTCTTCGATTGAAGGCTTTCTGGAATGCCAAGACCCTTTAATAGGATCGCTGCTTCACTTTCAGCTTCCCAGCCGTTTAATTCGGCAAATTCACCTTCAAGTTCTGCTGCACGAATCCCGTCTTCATCTGAGAAATCAGGTTTCATATAGATCGCATCTTTCTCCTGCATCACGTCATATAGACGTTTGTGACCCATGATGACGACTTTCAGCACTTCAAACTCTTCGTATTCAAAGTGGTTCTGTTTTAAAATCGCTAAACGCTCGCCAGGACTCATATGAACATCGCCCGTTTGAGGCTCAATTTCGCCAGAAAGAATTTTTAGGAACGTTGATTTACCAGCTCCATTGGCACCAATTAATCCGTAACAGTTGCCAGGAGTGAATTTAATATTTACTTCTTCAAATAGTTTACGATCAGCAAAGCGCAAACTAACATTATTTACTGCAATCATTTATTAATCCTCCATCACTCATTCATCATTATGAAGTATAACATGAATAACGTTTGATAGAAACGTCTCTCGCTAAGAACGAAGGCTTTTTGTCTATTATGATATAATAAACGGGAATGATTGATTGAAGGAGTTCGGGCGATTTGAGATTACTCACACTGATGGAATACTGTTTATTGATTTTCTTTATGGGCATTTATTTATCTGCAACAGGCTTTAATGCGAGGGACTTTGGCCTTTATATTGGGCTTGTCCTGATTTACACACTGGTTCACATCTTTTCCAAACGCTTTTTACAAAAGCGGGGAAAAGAAAACCAAAAGATCGGATTGTTTCGATCCGTTTTAGCCATTACCGGATCTGTGTTCGCTTCTGTTCTTGCGATTGTGATCATTGTGACGGTGCTCACACCAAATTAAAAACGACCCTTCTGTAAGGGTCGCTCGTTCAAGTACCTTTCTCTTGCCCATGAGAAGGTGCTTTTATTTTGTCTGTCGAATATCGCCAAATGGGAAGAAAACAAATTCTGATGTCCCGACAACCCGATCCTTTTCAATGAGGCCAAGTCCATTTCGGCTGTCCATGGAATTGAGTCTGTTGTCCCCCATCACAAAGTAATCGTTTTTCGGTACTTTTACTGGACCAAAATCTCCAGTTAAATGCACTTCATACTCTTTCGCATGCGCCTTGTTCTCTTTTAAATAAGGCTCATCTACTTTTTTTCCATTAATGTAAAGCGTATCATCCTTCATTTCAATCGTATCACCTGGAAGGCCGATTAATCGTTTGACATAATGAATCTTCTGACCATCTTTTCCATTAATAATCACGATGTCACCGCGTTTCACACCACCGAGATAGTTAATGGTTTTGTTGACAAACAGCTTTTCCCCGTCATGAAGTGTCGGTTCCATTGACTCCCCTTCCACCACATACGGTTCAAATATAAACGTACGGATGAGCAAGACGAGCGCAAGTGCGATTAAAATGGCTTTGATCCATTCAAATAGTGAACTTTTCTTCTCTGTTTTGGCTTGCTTCGCATCAGATTGAATTTCATTTTCGTTTTGTTTGTTTTCTTCGTTCAAAATACTGCTTCCTCCTAAGACTTTCTGCTAAAAGACTTGAAACGTGAATTGAATAACTTTACTTTATCATATGTCATTTAAAAATTCACAAAACAACCATCTAATTAGATATTTTTTCCTAATTCACTGATAATTAAACAAAAAGAAGCACCGTTTTACACGATGCTTCTCTCCTGCATTACGCTTCTTGTCTGACTGGTTTTTTCAAAATACCCAGTAAAATCGCTGTCACAACGGCACCGATTAAGATGCTGATGATATAAAGAACTGGATGATTTGTTACCCAGAAAACAAATAGTCCGCCATGCGGTGCAGGAAGCGTCACTCTGAAGAATTCCGTTAATCCGCCAGCAACTGCTGCACCAATAACAGCTGAAGGAATCACACGAAGAGGATCTGCCGCCGCAAATGGGATCGCTCCTTCCGTGATGAAGGCAGCTCCCATGAAGTAACATGTAATCCCTGCTTCACGGTCACGTTTTGAGAACTTATTTCTAAAGATCGTTGTTGCAAGTGCAATACCTAGTGGTGGTACCATTCCGCCTGCCATAATTGCAGCATGCGGTGCATAGTTGCCAGCAGCAATCATTGCAAGACCAAATGTGTAAGCCGCTTTGTTAATTGGGCCTCCCATATCAATTGCCATCATACCAGCTAAAATAATACCCATTAAGACAAGGTTTCCCGTACCTAATGATTCAAGCCAATGTGTTAATCCGTCCATCACCATTTTCACTGGTGTGTTGACAATATAATGCATGATAATGCCTGTGAAGAAAATACCGAACAATGGATACAGCAGAACCGGTTTAATCCCGTCGAGTGTCTGCGGTACGAATGTGAATACTTTTTTGAGCAGCACAACAATGTAACCTGCTAGGAAACCAGCAATCAATCCGCCTAAGAACCCTGCACCTGCTGCTGACGCCATAAAACCACCGACCATACCTGGCGCAAAACCTGGACGATCTGCAATACTCATGGCAATAAATCCAGCCAATACCGCAACGATTAAGGCAAGCGCATTATCGCCGCCAATTCCTTTTAAGACAGCTGCAAATGAATTAAATGAAGGGTCCTTAGGATCTGCTGAGTTAATGCCCCAGAAGAATGAAATCGCAACAAGGATACCGCCTCCGACAACAAATGGAAGCATGTTACTTACACCACTCATTAAGTGCTTGTAAAATCCGCTTCTTCCTTTGCCAGATGATTCATTTTCCTCTTTAGAAGAACTGCCGCCTGAACCTTTATAAATCGGCGCATCTTGATTGATTGCTTTTTCAATTAATTCCTGTGGACGGCGAATACCAGCTGTTACAGGGACTTCAATGACATGCTTGCCTTTAAAGCGTTCCATTTCTACTTGCTTGTCCGCTGCCACAATGATGGCTGGTGCTTCTTCAATTTCTTTTGCTGTAAGGGCATGTTTAATACCGCCAGAGCCGTTTGTTTCAACTTTAATGTCAACGCCCATTTCTTTTGCTTTTTCTTTCAAAGCATCTGCTGCCATAAATGTATGGGCAATGCCTGTCGGGCAAGCGGTTACCGCTAAAATTTTAGCGGGTTTTCCTTCTGCAGCCGGCTCCTCTTGAACTTCCTCTTCTTCTTCATCATCTTGATCATGTGTATTGATGATCTCAATGATTTCATCTTCAGTCGCCGCTTCAAGGAGCTGCTTTCGAATTTCTTCACGCATAAGAAGTGTGGATAAACGAGAAAGTGCCTCTAAGTGCGTGTTGTTTGCGCCTTCAGTTGCGGCAATCATAAAGACAAGATGACTCGGCTGTGCGTCTAGTGATTCATAATCTACACCAGCAGTTGAGCGGCCAAATGCAATAGCAGGCTCTTTTACACTCGCTGTTTTAGCATGCGGGATGGCAATTCCTTCGCCAATACCAGTAGAGCTCTGTTTTTCACGATTGATCACAGCTTCTTTGTAGCCCTCTTTATCATTTAACTTGCCTGCTGTATCTAAAACAGTGACCAGCTCTTCAATGACTGCTTCTT
The DNA here is from genome assembly GCF_038593315.1 of Bacillus sp. FSL P2-0069. Lineage (NCBI taxonomy): Bacteria > Bacillati > Bacillota > Bacilli > Caryophanales > Bacillaceae > Bacillus > Bacillus sp. FSL P2-0069. The sequence goes on along the minus strand of NZ_CP151984.1, from coordinate 1,343,194 downwards.
TCTGCTGGCTGTCTAATTGAAGCTTAATGGTATGCTTCGTGAGTAGTTCTGTAATTTTCATGATGACTCCTCCTTTAAATGCGTGTGACTTTTACTTGTGGTAATAGTGTGTCAACAAGCTCTTTTGTGCCAAGCTCCTCAGAAAAGGCTGTAGCGCTTCCTGAAGTAACACCAAGCTTAAATGAATCTTCAATTGAAAGGCCTTTTGAAACGCCGGCTAAAAACCCTGCAACGACTGAATCTCCTGCTCCAACTGAATTAACGAGCGTTCCCTTTGGAACATTGGACTGATAGATTCCTTCTTTACTGAATAAAAGGGCGCCATCTCCAGCCATGGAGACGATGACATGTTCAGCACCTTGTTCTAACAGCTTTTTCCCATAAGGAATTGCTTCTTCTGCTGATGAAATACTCGTCTCAAACATTTCACCCAGTTCATGATGATTTGGCTTCATTAAGAATGGTTTCATGTCAGCTGCTTTTTTTAACGCTTCGCCAGAAATATCAAGAACAACTCTTACACCTTGCTCTTTGCAAACTTCAGCAATACGCTCATATGTGTTATGAGGTAATGAAGAAGGAATGCTGCCAGCTAAAACCACGACATCTCCTTCAGTTAATGAAGAAAATTGAGATAGAAATGACTCAAATTGCGCTTCAGTAATTGATGGGCCGAGTCCGTTGATTTCTGTCTCTTCACCTGTTTTTAGTTTCACATTAATTCTTGTATCTTCTGACACCTCGTGAAAGGCTGTTTGTAATTGTTCGTTCTGTAAAAAATCCTGAATATATTTGCCTGTAAATCCACCAATGAATCCAAGTGCTTTTGATTCAACACCGTGACGTTTTAATAGCCTTGAGACATTAATTCCTTTACCACCTGGATATTTTTGATCATAGGTTGAACGATTTAAACCGCCGACTGCAAAATCCTCCACGTGTACAATGTAATCAACTGATGGGTTTAAAGTAACTGTATAAATCATGTTTTCACTACCTTTATAACCGTTTTTTCATGGTAATTATCGAATGAATCCTCTTTTGCGTCGTTTGTGATAATGGTGGCTTCCTGTAAACTAGCAAAGGTTGAAAACGATATTTCGCCAAACTTCGAGGCATCTGATAAGATATAGGTTTTTTTCGCCTGTTTCATGGCTCTTTTTTTCATGAGTGCTTCCTCTGGATCAGGCGTTGTAAAACCCGCCTCGGGATGAATGCCGTTTGTCCCAACAAAGCTTTTGTCAAAACGATAATTTTCCATCGCTGTCAAAGCTGCGGCTCCCACCATGGCTCCTGTTCGATGTTTCACTGATCCGCCTATCAAGTAAAAGGTAATGCCTTTTCTCATAAGTGCTTCAATGTGCATCACACCGTTTGTCACCACAACAATATCTTGATCTGGATCGATATATTCAATCATTTGCTGTGTGGTTGTACCTGCATCTAAATAAATACAGTCGCCCTGTTTTAAAAGAGATGCCGCTGCCTCTGCTACCAATGACTTTTCTTGAAGGTTTTTGGCAGACTTCTCAAATACATCTGGTTCAAGGCGAATACTCGAAATCTTGGCTGCTCCTCCATGAACCCTTTTAAGAAATCCTTTTTCTTCAAGGGCTGATAAATCTCTTCTAATTGTAGATTCAGACGCATCCGTCATCATCGTTAAGTCCTGTATTTTAATGACATCATTTTCTTCTAAGCTGTCAATAATGAGTTGATGTCTTTCCGGTGTTAACATGAGAACACCCCTTTTGAAAACGTATTCATTTTGCGCGCACCTTTATTGTAATCGCTTTTTTCAACATTATCAATACAAAACAATCAAATACATTCAATAACTATCAAAATCTTTCACCATGGTCATCTTACCTTTATATGTACCATTTGTAAACTGAAAAATATGTGACATTAAGATGAAAGTCATGATATTAGCATTTCTATCATTTTTTATTTCATTCAATGGAACTAAAAAAAGCTTTTATGCGGTTTGCATAAAAGCTTTTGATGTGTAATGAAGACAAATGTAAACCATTTGTATGCTTTAAATTCTTCTCCGAATCATTCATACCTGAGCGATTCAATGGGGTCTAGTCTCGCTGCTTTATTCGCAGGAATTAACCCAAAAACAATACCAATGAGCATACTAAACAGTACGCCTCCACAAACCACTTGCCAAGATACGAGAGACGGCCAGCCGGCAAATAGTGATACTAGCGAAGCGCCGCCTAAACCAAGTGCAATTCCCATCAGCCCGCCGATGAGTGTTAAAACGACAGACTCGATTAAAAATTGAACGAGAATTTGCGCCCTTGTTGCTCCCATCGCCTTTCGAATACCGATTTCTCTTGTCCTCTCTGTCACAGAAACGAGCATAATATTCATTACACCGATGCCGCCGACAAGTAAAGAGATTCCGGCTATTGAGCCAATGATCGTTGTCATAACGGACGTTATTTGACCGATCCCCTCTGCGATTTCTTCCATATTGATCATTTCGTAAGCATCTTCTGTATGATGATTTTCATTTAGTATGACAGCCGCGCTCTTTCCTACTTCCTTCATTTGATCCGCATGTGCGACTTGAATAGACAACTTATCATATTCATTCATACCAAATGTGGAGGTGAGCATCGCAAATGGGACATATATTTCATTCATATCAAATGAAAACATCCCTTTCTGTTTTGCTAACACACCGATGACTTCAACTGGCTGTCCGTTCATCCAAATCAGTTCACCTAATGCCTTTTGTCCATTGAATAGTTCTTTTTGTAAGCCATCCGAGATGAGGGCAGCTCTTCTGCCGCTTCTAAAGTCAATATCTCTTAAATTCTGTCCTTCTGCGATTTGTAATGAATGTACATCCGTATACCCCTCATTTATGCCGTTAACTGTCGCATCAACTGTCGTATCTTGAAATCTCAGCTGCATTCCTTGTGCAGTCGAGGAGGCGACCTGCTTCACCCCATTGATTGTCCTAATGCTTTTTATGTCTTCCTCAGTAAATGAGGCTTCGAATAAAGCATTTGGATTTGCATTTAACTCTTCGTCAGAAGGCGTATATGTCATATCAATGGTATTGTTTGGACCTGAAATCGATCCTTTTAACATTTGCTCACCGCCTTGACCGATCGCCACGACTGCAATGACTGATCCAACACCAATAATAATCCCAAGCATCGTTAAAATAGAACGTAATTTATGAGCTAAAACCGAATTCAGCGCTATTTTGATATTTTCAAAGAGTTTCATTCATAGCGTCCCCTTGCATCCATCTATCTTCAACAAGCCGTCCATCTCTCACAACGACCGTACGGTTTGTATACGCAGCTATTTCTTCTTCATGGGTGACAAGCACAATCGTTGTCCCTTCCTCATTCAGCTGTGTAAACTGTTCCATAATTGACATGCTTGTTTTTGAGTCGAGCGCACCAGTCGGTTCGTCTGCCAAAATAAGCTGAGGCTTATTGACAATCGCTCGTGCAATTGCCACCCTTTGCTTTTGTCCTCCTGACAACTCACTTGGCATATGTTTCATTCGATCTGCCAAACCAACCTTTTCAAGTGCCAATTCCGCACGTTCTTTTCTTTCCTTTTGGCTGATCCCAGCGTAAATCATCGGAAGTTCAACATTGCGTCTCGCATTTAACCTTGGCAGGAGGTGAAATTGCTGAAAAACAAATCCAATGGATTGATTTCGAATGACCGCGAGCTCTTGATCCTTTGCTGCTGACAGCTCTGTACCTTGAAAATGATATTGTCCCGTCGTCGGGCGGTCTAAACAGCCAATAATATTCATTAACGTTGACTTTCCAGAGCCTGACGGGCCCATAATGGACATATACTCACCTTTTTCAATGACAAGATTCATGTCACTTAATACATCAAATGTTTCGTGTGCGACCTCATAGCTTTTTGTTACGTTGGAAAGCTGAATCATTCAGCATTCACTTCCATTCCGTCATACATGTCATCTGCTATATGAGCAATGATTTGATCCTCTGCCTTGACACCTTTTGTCACTTCAAGATCATGACCTGACGTTTCCCCTATGACCACTTTTACTTTTTTCAGTACATTTTCTCGAACAACATAAACGTATTGTCCATCAGTCTCTTTTTTTACTGCTGTTTCAGGAATTGTTTGCGCTTGGCGCTTATCTGTTTCAATTTCCATGATCATTTTAAAACCAGGCTTCGCCTCAGGTTTCTTCCCCTTTATTTCAACTTCAACAGGATATTGAACCGTTTGATCGCTCGAAGTTGTTTCGGCCGCAGTCTGGACAGGAACAGCACCTACTTTTTTCACGACTCCTTGCCAGCTCTTCCCGCGAATGACATCAGACGTTACCTTCACTTTTTGTTTCTTTTTGATTTTGATGGCATCATACTCTGAGATCAAACCCCGCACGATCATTTTTTTCTCATTACCAATATGGATGATCGGCTGCCTATCTTCCGGCCCCCCTGCTCCGGCCTCTTGCTCAATGGAAATCACTGTTCCATCAATTTTACTATGTACGGTTAAATCTTCTATTTGCGCCTTTACTTTTTCTTGGCTGATCTCTGCTTGCTTTTGTTCTAATTCAGCCGCTTTCAGTTCTAATTGAAGCTGATCTCGCTCGCTTTTGGCATTAGCGTCAGAACCGCCTGCTTTTTTCTCATCTAATTCACTCAGCCTATTTTGCAATTGTTCCAATTTTAATGTACTTGACTCAGCGGCTAATGCTTGCTGCTGCTCCTCAAGCTCCAGTTCCTTGTTTTCATATGTAAGAAGCGGCGTTCCAGCCTTTACCTTTTCCCCTTCTTTCACAGCAATTCCCTTCAATTTCCCCTTTTCCTCTTCTTCATAGATGAACTGCTCTTCAGAGAATGAAAGTGTCCCGGGTGTCATCACCGTAGATGTGATTTCTTTCGGCGTGAGTTTGACTGTTTTAATCGCTGCTGTAGAAACAGGCTTTGCTTGGTTTTTCGCAATATTAAATCCAATAAATAGTCCAATCACAATAATTAAAATAGATCCGATGATGATTTTCTTTCTCATAAAAACATTCTACCCCCAGCTTACTGATATGTTAATTGCTGTTCCTACATATTGAAAAATTAACGATAAGATATAAAAGACGCCTATAATCACCCAAGAAATTCTCGGTGATATACGCCCAACTTGGATGAATAAAAAGCCTGTTAAAACAAGATTCCAGATCACAAATAAATCGATATTGGCTAACACCGCCTGCCATGGACCAGAAATTCGAATGAGTGCGTTTAACGAAGTAACCGTGACATCTTTTGGAACATGAAAAAGGATTACTGCCAAATGAGAAATAATCGTTCCAATGATCGTAACGGGCGTAATGAACAGGACCGCTGAAAACAGCTGCCGAAATGATGCATCACCTTTCGCTAAAAATACGATGAACTTATATATAGCTGCATTGATGACAATGCCAAATACCAGGCCAATGAGCGTCACCACATAAACAACAGGTACCGGCAAACTTAAATCTGCCCACATTCCCTTATTTACGAGCTCAGACAAATAAGTCACAACGACTGTTAAAATAAGCACACAAGATAAAGGCCACCAAACAACTGGATGTTCCCATACTCTTTTCAGGTGCTCTGATGGTCTTGTGCTCACTCCAATGATCGTAGGTTTTTGCATGTTTTCTTTCATCAAATGTCATCCTCTCTATGTCAAGCAAGTATGCAAACGCACAATGACGCTCTTTTTCTTTCTATTTTATCAAAAGATTGCCAATAAGTGATCGATCATTTGATTTTCTTATTTTCGTTGAGAAAAAATTTTATCTATTATTCTATTTTCACGAATGAAATCCTTCAAATGACCTCATGATCCGACCATATTCATATCAAGAATCGTGCTTTTACTGACTTAAAAACATTTTATTAAGTAAACAATATGTCTTTCGGAATAAATATCCTTTTCTTTTGGATTCGCATGGTCTTACATAGACACAACAATTTTTTGTTAAAATAATCCTAGTAATTTCGGCAAATCCCGGCTTTATAGGACTATGAATGGTTTCTTTTACAGAACAAATAAGTCTTTAGTATCAATACTTTCATATTAAAAAATTAAAAATAAAGGGATTTTACTTGATCAAAAGTTATTTTTTCATATAATGTAAAATAGAGGTAGGTTAAATGATAGTGGAAATGGAGTCAAGTGAATGTTAAGAGAAAAATTGAAAATGCAATTGATTTTACTGTATGAAAAGGAACAAGAAGCATGGCAATACTTTCGAAAGGAAAGAGAATCGATTTATCATGAGCTCAAATTACTTGATATGAAAGAAAGCAGACCTTCTAACGACAAAATATACTACGCTGCAAGATGTGTAGATATTATTAAAGAGAAAAAGGGAAGCATTGTGAGCACAAAAGAATTAAAGGAACAGCTTCAAGCTCAAACAGATTTCAATGTGAGACGAATCAGCGAATTGTATGATCTCATTCAGCAGCTCGATCCTCACATTTCTAAAGCAAGAAGGGGATGTTTTATTTACGAAGATCACACCCAAGCACCTCTACAAACTTTTCACACATAAAAAATTGGTTACAGCCGGGTGGCCATAACCAAATCCTCTAATATCTATTATCCACCACTTACAGGAGGAATGAGTGCAACAGTGTCCCCGCTACGCACTTCAGCATTTCCCCTCGTATATATTTCGTTGACTGCAACCATTACATTTTGTGCAGCATCAACACCATATACCTCCTGTAATTCTATTTTAATCTCATCAACCGTTGTTTGATCTTTTTGAATGATGATTTGTTGTTTACCGGCCTTCTCAGCAAGGCCGGCGAACAATAACACATTAATCATGCTGATCACCTTCTTTTTCTGCAAGTTGAAGATGGCTAGGTTTACCTTCTGGATATGAAACCGTTTCAAGCTGATCACCTATCCAGGCCTCTCCATCTTCCCAATATTCTTTTTTCCAAATAGGAACGATTTCCTTGATTCGTTCAATAGCATATTCATTGGCTTCGTAGGCAGCCTTCCTATGAGGAGACGAAACGGCGATCACAACAGCAATATCGGTTATCTCAAGTGTTCCAATCCGGTGCACAATCGCAGCTTCAGTGTCAGGCCACCGATTCTTCATTTCTTGTCCAATCTGCCTTAGCATACTTTCCGCCATTGGTATGTATGCTTCGTACGTTAAACGCAATGTTTTCTTGCCGTTTGTCCATTCTCTGACCGTCCCGATAAACGTTGTAATCGCTCCTGCCTTTCGTCTTGTCACATGCTGAATCAATTCGTTAACCTCAATCGGCGTTTTTGTTATTTTAAAAAGTTCGCTCAAAACGTGCCGCCTCCCTTCAATAAGTGAAAAGCAAATGTCATCCCGCGCTTATCAAAAGCTGAAAACACAGGAAACGGGTAATTTTCGGTTAATGGATCCTCTTGAGAAAAATAAATAGCTGCTTGTATATTAGAAAGAGTTGAAAGGTCAATAAGCTCCTCTTCATTCTTGACACAAACGATTTTGCGATAAGGCGCCTGTTTGTACCCCTCTATGAGAACAGCGTCTAACGGAAGATGCTGACACATGTTGAGCAGCTGCTCTAACGTGAAGTCCTGCATCGAAAAGTGAAATTCACCTTCTCCTTCCACACCTGCGGCATATGCACCTGCCTGAATATATCGATCAGTATCTTTTTCTTTGAAAAGACGATCTGGTGTCCCGCCATGTCCATGATGTTTAAAGCAGCCTAGCTTCAGCCCTTCACATTCAGCCAGCTGACAGAGCTTTTCGATCAACGTGGTCTTGCCGCTATTTTGATAACCGACCACCTGTAATATGCTTAATTTGTCATCCAGCATGGAGACCCACCGCCTTTGTGCTGAAACAGCAGAACATCAACTTGATCACCTGCTTGAAAACCTCTTGTTCCCCCAGGCAGCACGATGAAACAGTTAGCCTCTGCAATAGAGGTCACTGCACTTGATTTATCAAGACCTGTTGGAGTCACACTAATCTGACTGCCAGTGAATTGAAGGGCCGCCCTGACAAAACGAGTGAATGGATTGGCTTTTGAAAAATCATGTGTGAGTTTCGCCTCAGCGAAGCCGGGAAACGGATTTTCTTTCCTATACCATTTATAAATGATCGGTTTCACAAATAATTCAAAGCCCACAAAACAGGCAGCAGGGTTTCCGGACAGCCCAAACAGCAATTGGCCATTCGGCATTGCAGCCACAGTCGTCACACTTCCAGGTCTCATGGCTACTTTATTAAACAGGACCTTGGCTCCCAGCTTTTCATAAATGGCAGGCAGAAAGTCAAAATCGCCCACTGACACACCGCCTGTTGTGATCAGAATGTCTACCTTGCTCATGGCTGCTTTTACTGCATGATAACTTTTGTCAAAATCATCGGAGACTCCGCCTAAATCAAGCGGCTCAGCTCCGGCCTCAAGTACTTGCGCATAGACCATACTAAGATTACTATTTCTAATCTTGCCGTCCACCATGGCATCACTTACTTGAAGAAGCTCTGTGCCTGTTGAGATAATGCCAATCACCGGTTTCTTGACAACTGGCACTACCGCATATCCGAATGTCGCCAATAGAGCCGTGACGCCAGGAGTGACATCTGTTCCTTTTTTGACCATCACGTTTCCTTTAAGTACTTCTTCTCCTTGACGAGAAATATTGTCTCCCTTTTTCAGCGGTCTTTTCAGTGACATGAATGATTTGCCGCCTTTTTCAAAAGTCTTCGTCAGTTCAATCATGATGACGACATTTGCGCCATTTGGAATTTTTGCTCCTGTCATAATACGAATGGCCTGAAAGGGACCGATGGTTTTTGCTGAGACCATTCCTGCACCAATATGATCAATGACCTCGAATTCAACTGGATGCGCACTTGACGCTTCTTTTGTATCTTCTGCCCGAAGTGCAAAGCCATCATACGGAGAACGATCAAATGCCGGAACATCATGGTCTGCCAAAATATCTTCTGCAATAAACCGTCCAAGGCTGTCTTTTAAAGGGACCCATTCTATTTCTCCATGTTTTTCGTATTGGTGGACTTTCTTTATGGCCTCTTCTACTGGTATTGGCTGCCGTCTTTCCATCACACATCACTCCTATATCCCTAGCAGTCTTGCTAGTAATGAATTGGCTTCTTTTTCATCATTTGTTCCATGGATTAATGCACGTCCCCCTTTGAAACAGACCATTCGGTAGTTTTCGTAGCGTACATGGATTAAGAAGTCGTTTACTTCCACCTCACATAAAGATGAGAGCCGCTCTTTTATATGCTGAAATGATAGTTTTGCTAAATCCTTCGATACAATTTGAACGGTGTCACGTCCGCAAAGGACCGTCGATTTTTTACGCTGATCATGTAAATAAGGATAGGTTCTTGCCGTGCCGCAAGTTGGACAGGTCTTCTCTTTAGTGCGAGATAAATCCATTTTAAATGATGTAGACTGCCAAAGATCAAACGTGACAAATTTCCGCTCGATTTGCTCTTCATGACCAGTTAAATATTTGAGTGCCTCTGTTTGCTGATAAGCAGAAACCATTTGAACGGCAGGTGAAATAATCCCCGCTGTATCGCACGTCAAGCCGCCAACAGGCATTGCCGTGAACACACATGATAAACATGGCGTTTTATCCGGCAATATGGTCATATACATCCCCTGACTGCTCACACAAGCGCCATATATCCAAGGCGTCTTCGTTTCTAGTGATAAATCATTCATCACCATTCTTGTCTCAAAATTATCTGTTGCATCAATGACGATATCTGCTCTCTGAAATAACGGCCTTAACAGCTCCGCCCCTGCATCTTCAATCAGGGCGTGTATCGTCACTTCATGATTGATCTGCTCGAGACGTTTTTTTGCCGCTGCTGCTTTTGGCACATGTGCGTATGCATCATGTTCCGTGTACAGCTGCTGCCGCTGTAAATTTGAAAATTCCACATAATCACGATCGACAATCGTCAGCGTACCGATGCCAGACCGAACAAGCCCTTCCGCAGAGGCGGTACCAAGAGCACCGGCTCCAACGATCAGAACATGACTTTCAACCAGCGCATGCTGTCCTTTTTCCCCAACCGGAGGGAACAAGATTTGTCTTGAATATCGGTCATTCAATGCTGTTCTCTCCTCACTGTTTTTTATGTATCATATCATACCGTTTTCAGGTAAATCGCTTCTTTTATTGATATTACGAAATTCATTTGATGTCACGTTCAGTTCTTCCTCTGAAACGATACGCACTTGAAGCTTTTGAAGCAAGTCCTTGACGGCAAATTGATTCTCTTTTAAACACGCGCGAATAAACGGCAGAGAGCGGCGGTGATAAAGCGCAGACAAAGGCTGTAATCTGCCCTGAACAAGCGGGATAATGGCATCTGCGTGCTCGCTGCAATAGGACGATAATACTTCCGCCGTTTCCTTCCGTATGAAAGGCATGTCACATGCCGTTACTAAATACCATTCTGCCTCTTGCTTTTGCATCGCCGTATATATGCCGGCAAGCGGTCCGCATCCGCGCACCTCTTCATCATCTAACCACACACTTTGTTCACCTCTTGCTTTGAAAAAAGGAAGAAGCGACGGATGGCTGATGATAACCGTCTGCCCTTCTAAAAGCTGATCTTTCACATGCTCATATAATGGTTTCCCTTGATACATATGACTTGCCTTTGGCTCTCCAAAGCGTCTGGAAGCGCCTCCAGCTAAAATTACATTCACTACGTGCATCCTCTAAGTCCTCCTTTGATATGGTTGTTCTAATCGCACTCCTTTCGCATACTTTATTGGTAACATGAATAAGGAGGGTCTATCGATGAACAGACGCCATGCTTCTCCCCTATTCCATGATTTATCTCAAGAGAATTTATACTTAAAAGCTGAAACTGCCAAATATCAACAAATGATCTCTGATTTACAGTCCTCATATACGTATTCTAAAAATAAGAAGTTAACTCAAGAATATCATGAGATGAAAAAGGATTTCACGCAATTAAAACAACAATTGGATGAAATGACCAATGATCAACACGATGCTGCCTCAAAAATACAGGAACTCTCCTACAGCAAATCAGAATTATTACATAAAATTGTCCTTCTCCATGAGATGCTGCAAAAGGAAACCTATCATAGAAGAAAAGAAACCGAAGAAAAACACAGGCTGCATTTGAAAGTTGTCAAATATAAGGAAATCTCTCAACAATTAAATGAGCGGATAGAGGATCAAGATAAACAGCTTGCAAAAGAGGAGAAAAAAGGAAATACTTTATCCGCAGTGATTGAGAAGCTGCAGCAAACATTGAGCGATAAAAATGCAGAGTTTCATGTATTACAGGAAGGCGTCAGACACCTTCAAGAGCGTTTTTATGAAACACAAGAGAAATTGCTGCAAATAGAAAAAGCAAAAGAAGCGATTTTTTACGAAACGCTCACAAGCTATCAAAAACAGTTAGCAGAAAGCGAAGAATGGATCGCCTCTCATTTTGCTGATATTGACCAGTTAGAAAAAACAAATGCACAGCCATTCTCACGAGACCGCATCCTGCAAACGACAGAAGAAATCGAACCGATCTTGATGAAACTCAACGAACAAGTTCAAACACTTCAGGAACACGTTGATGCAGTGCAGCGTAATGGAGAGGTCATGACAGTCAAAATCGACAGCTTCAAAAAACAGCGTGATCACCTGCCCAAGGAACGCAAAATTGTCTATACAGTTGATCAAAAGAAGTAATTCTCGAAATAAAAAACTGCTGGCTTTTACGCTCAGCAGTTTTTTATTTATTCGTCTTCTGTTTGAATGTCGCCTTCTAAAATATACTGTCCGCGATAAGGCTTCTTCACTTCAGGGTACATTTTAATTAAGCTTTGCATAAACGTTGTCATATTTGGAATTTCAAGACCGCTCTCTTTTTCGATCTCTTTTTGAAGCTCTGAGCTTTTAATCGCTGCATTATGACGTTTTAACGTTTTAATCGCAGCTTCACGAAGCTTCGCTGCCTTAGAGCCAGGACGAGCTGTGCCTCTTCTGCGTCTTGTCGATCCTTCAGGAATACCTACAGGTGCACCGTTTAGCTGTCCTGTTCCTAAAGATGATGATTGTGTTTGTGCCGGCTGCTGGTAGCTTCTCATTTCTTGCGCAGCAAGCTCAGCTAATACAGGCAGTGAATCCGTCTTTCTCTCTGTACGTACTTCTTTTTTTGTATCTGACACTAGACCTGTTCCTTGACGGTCTAATTCTCTTAATTTTGCATAAATCGCATCTCGCTCAATTTGATATTCACGGATGACCTTTACTTCTGCCTCGTTTAATTGTTCCAATCGTAAACGTAACGCTTCCCTCTCATTAAACAATGGATTTCCCCCTCATCATATAAAAAATATTCTATAGTAAATATTAGATTAGAAAACTAATTTTATCAACTATTTTTTTATCATTTTACAGTTTGCTAACAGATAGGTATTTTCAACTAAAATTTTGCCAAAGAGGAAAAATCGGCACCCATTTCATTGCCACTATAGGCTTTTGACAAATCTTAAAATATTGTAAAAAAATTGAATAAACGCTTATACTACTTGATTTATATAGTTATTTACCTAACTGAAATTTCTTTTGTGCAAAAACGTTCTGAATAGTAAAAAGTTAAAATCTTTACATTTTCATTTCAAAACAAAAATGTAAATAGGTCGTTATACCTTTTTGTTTCAGGGATATTTTTTAATAAACTCCCTCATTTTCTCTTTTCTTAAGAATAACACCTACATAAAAACTCATCCGAAGCCATATGCTTCCTATTTTTGTCCATGAAAAAACCCCCATTTATGGGGGGAAAGCTTATTCTGCAGCCTTTTCAGACTCAGAAAGCACTCGATTGACACGTTTTTCAAGCATTTTCATTCCGCTTCCGCCGGCTTGGAAGTGGCGCAAAGCACCTGTTTTATCAAATACATAATATGCCGGTACATATTCGTTTTCAAAGGCTTCTGTTAAGTGATGATCACTGTCCACAAAGATTGGCTGCGTGATTTCATGCTCTTTCGCAACTTCTTTGATTTTTTCTAGATCTAGGTCATCCTCTGAACGAGGCATATGAACTGCCACAACGTTTAGTTGATCCTTGTATTCATCACGGAATTGATTGACTTGAGGCATTGCCTCTTTACAAAGATGACAGCTGACTGACCAGAAATGAATCAATGTTGGTTTGTCACCAATCAAATCTTCTTTTGTTACTTCTCCATTTAACCATTCTTTTGCACCAGTTAGTTCTGGCATTGGTTGACGTAATTTCATTATGAAGCGCCTCCATCCATTGTATGTGTCGAAACAAAAAGGTCTAACATCAGTTAGACCCTCCTGTTTCTTCAGTTATCAATTAAAGTGTTTTTTGACCAGGTTTCCAGTTCGCTGGGCAAAGTCCACCAGTTTGTAATGCTTGAAGAACACGTAATGTCTCATCTACATCACGACCGATATTGTTGTGGAATACTGTTTGGTATTGAAGTTCGCCTTCTGGGTTAATGATGAATAAACCGCGAAGAGCAATTCCTTCTTCTTCAATTAAAACGCCGTATTCTCTAGATACTGTGTGGTTAGTATCAGCAGCTAACGGGTATTTTAATTCACCTAGACCATTATCTTTACGGTCTGTATTGATCCAAGCAAGATGCGTGTGGATTGTATCAGTAGATACACCAATGATTTCTGCATCTAAATCTTCGAACTCGTCATAACGATCGCTCATTGCTGTAATTTCAGTTGGGCAAACAAATGTGAAATCCATTGGATAGAAGAAAAGAACTGTCCATTTGTCATTCTTCATGTTTTCCTCTAAACTTACTTTACCAAATTCCTTGTTAGCAAGTACTGCTTCCATTTCAAAACGTGGAGCTTGTTTTCCTACAAAACGCTCTGCCATATGTAAATCCCTCCAAAAAATAATATCTTTATACAGTCTTCTTAGCTGTATATAAAATGAGAATCAAAACTTAAAATTCTCATTTAGTTAATAACTTCACAATTATAATTATAATACTTATGCGATTTTTAGTCAATATTAATTAATAATAAATTTAATTAACGATTTGTCACAATTCCTGCTCTACTTATCAAAAGTTTAACATGACTTGCATAAGGGAACAAATGATTAGCTTCTCTTTTAGAGCATACATAGAAAGGTTTTGAAGATTATGAGAGCATTTCAACAAGTAGATTGGGTTTCCATTATCCTCAATATCAGTATGATTTTGCTAAAACTAGTCGCCATTTTTGCCATTTACTTTATCATCAGAGCCATAGGAAACAAGATGATTAAGCGCGCCTATTCAACATTCGCTGAAAAGCATGAAGTCTCTTTATCAAGAGCTCAGACACTGCAAAGTTTGACGTTAAATATTTTCGCCTACTTATTGATTTTTATTCTAGTTGTGATGATCCTCGACTTATTTCATTATAACCCGACCGCTTTGCTGGCAGGTGCGGGCGTTGTGGGACTTGCGATTGGTTTTGGCGCTCAAGGGTTAGTGAGTGATATTGTGACCGGATTCTTTATATTATTGGAAAAACAATTTGATGTAGGAGAATATATAACGGTCGCGGGCTTTGATGGGATTGTCGAACAAATTGGCCTAAGAACCACGCAGCTTCGAAGCTTTGACGGCACCCTTCATTTCATTCCAAATCGCAGCATACTGAATGTGAGCAATCATTCAAGAGGGACGATGCAGGCACTCGTTGATATTGAGCTGTCACCGGATGAAAATGTGGATCAGATGATCACAGCCCTCCAAGCTGCCTGTGATGAAGTGCGGGAGGAAACTCCGCAAATTATCGAAGGTCCTCAAGTTGTCGGCGTAGAGGCGTTCGGTTCCTCTTCCCTTGTGCTGCGCATCATAGCGAAAACTGAAACAATGGAGCAATGGCGAGTGGAACGAATCTTGCGCAAAAAAATGAAAGAAGTACTCGATATAGAAAAAGAGCAAAAAGAACCGGGATCATAATATACCGGTTCTTTTTCTTGTTTTATTGAACACGCTGTTCTACTTCTTGACAAATTTCATCAGCCGTCATACCTGATGCTGTAATAACAGATGCCTTTGTTGTTGTGTCTGAAATGCCAAGAACATTTGAATCTAGTCCTGTGACGACATAACAGTCACACTGATCCATTTGCTGTTCATTTTGAATACGTACGACATCATACCCTTTTTGCTTCAATAGTTCTTCTACATCGGATAAAGATTGTTCTACACCAATTCTTGTCATAATCAAGAACACCTCCTGTTCATAAGGTGTACAGGAGGCAGCTCGATTATTCATTCGCCAGCTTGCTTTTTAAAATAAGCCGTCATGACATTCACAGCTGTTTCAATCGCGTTTTCATCAGGCTGGAGCTTTGCATGGTGCAGGCCGTATTCTGAATCGACCCCTAACCAAAACATGAAGCCGGGATACTTTTTCAGCATGTACCCAAAATCTTCTCCTGTCATGGCTTCTCTGCATTCAATCACATTTGCTAGCCCTTCTTCGGCTACATATGACATAAATTCCTCAGTCAAATCCTTTGAATTGTCCACTTCGTAATAAGATGAAGGGTATCGAACGGTTGCCTTGCATTCGTAGCCAATTTCAATGCCTTTTGCCAATGCTTCAATTCTCTTTCTCACCTTGTCCATAGACTCTGGGGAAAGTGTGCGAATGGTACCGTCAAGCTTTGCATGCTGCGCAATAATATTTTGAGCCGTTCCGCCGGTAATCGTGCCGACTGTAATGACCGCACTATCAAGTGGATCGACATTACGCGAAATAACCGATTGCAGCTGACCTACAAGTGCACTTGCAGCAACAACCATATCATTGGCTAAATGAGGATATGCAGCGTGTCCGCCTTTTCCTTCAAGCTCAATCACAAGCTCACTCGTATTGGCAAATAACAAACCAGGCTTCGTAGCAATTGTTCCAACAGGATATTCAGGTGCGATATGCAGCGCTGTAATAAAGTCTGGCGTCCATTTTTTCAATACATCACTTGTAAGCATCGGTTCAGCTCCGCCTGGACCTTCTTCTGCCGGCTGGAAGATAAATAATACGTCTTCTTTGATCGGTTCATGGACGAAATGATCAATGATACCAAGTGCAATGGTCATATGAAGGTCATGTCCACATGCATGCATCTTTCCTTCATGCACAGATTCAAATGGATACCCTGTTTCCTCAGGAATAGACAGACCGTCCATATCTGCACGATAAGCAAATACGCGCGTTGGATTTGTTCCCTTCACTTTCACAAAAAGCCCAGTTCGCCACGTTTCAATCTCAACTCGATCTTTTGAATAGGTATTAAGGTGCTGTATGAGATACGCTTGTGTTTTAAATTCTTGGAAACCAAGCTCAGGGATTTGGTGTAAATCTCTTCGAATGGATATTAATTGCTCACGATTTAACAAGTGAACTCACTTCCTTTCTTCTATACGAATAAGACGTGGATATCTCATCCACGTCTTTGTCTTCAGCTGCGAATTATATGAATTAAAGCTGACGCAGTTCTTGTTTGATTTCAGTCTTACCTTTTGTTTTCTCATCAATGTCTTTGATTTTCTTAGCAGGTGTACCTGCTACAACTGTGTAAGGCTCTACATCGTTTACAACGATTGCACCAGCAGCTACTACTGCACCTTTACCAATTGTCACGCCTTCTAGAACAACAGCGTTCGCACCGATGACAACGTCATCTTCTACAACAACTGGTTTAGCAGACGGCGGCTCAATGACACCTGCAAGAACAGATCCAGCACCGATATGACAGTTCTTACCTACTGTCGCACGGCCTCCAAGCACCACGTTCATGTCAATCATCGTACCTTCGCCGATCACAGAACCGATATTAATAGAAGCACCCATCATAATGACTGCATTATCACCGATTTCAACTTGGTCACGAATGATTGCCCCTGGCTCAATACGGGCTTTAATGTTTTTCAAATCTAACATCGGAATTGCAGAGTTGCGGCGGTCATTTTCCACGACAACATCTTCAATTTTATCTTTGTTAGATGCTAGCGCTTCTTGAATTTCGCTCCACTCACCGAAAACAACTCCAGTGTTTCCTGTGATGAATGTTTTTGCATGTTCACCAAACTCAATACCTTCTAAGTCACCTTTGATATAGACTTTGACAGGTGTTGATTTTGTACTATTTTGAATAAATGAAATAATTTCATTAGCGTCCATTTGTTTCATGTATGTATGTCCTCCTCTTAATTTATACTTCATTACTGTACCAAAGGAGTGTTTTAATGACAAGTGAAAGAGTCATCTCCGCAATGGAAAATAAAACAAGCGGGACCGATTATCCCGCTTCTTGCTGGTGAAGCTGAACAAATTGTCTGCCAAAAGATATTAATTCGTCTTCTTCCTCCCCTTCTGGATTCAGCTCAATCTTAACTGAGGGCAGGACAATGTCACCGCCAAGCTCCTTCACTTTTTCTTCAATTAGGTCAACAGCTCCGCAAAAATGTTCGTAAGATGTATCGCCAGAACCAAATACTGCAAATGCTTTTCCCGTTAAATCAAGCTCTTCCATTTCTTCATATAAATCAATAAAATCATCCGGAAGATCGCCATCTCCCCATGTATACGCACCTAACATAATGTGCGAGTAATCATTGAGCAGCTCGGCATCAATATCCATCGCTTCATGCCGGTCTACGCTGGCTCCTGCTTCCGTTATACCTTTTTCAATTAAATCTGCCATCGCTTCTGTATTTCCAGACATCGTGGCATATACCAATAAAACCTTTTCTGTCACTTTTTCTTCCTCCTTATCAATGAATCAATGCAGGCTCCTCATATGGCCTGACAAACTTACTTTCATATAAACCCGCACAGAAAAAGTTTTCGTTTTGATTGGCTACACGAAAACCATGTCCTTTGATCGTATCAAACCATTTGAGCTCTTTTTGCTCAATATCAAGCTGATACACTTTAGAAAATCCGTGTTCGTCTTGTGAGGTGGTCACATACACAATGCCATTATCCTCTGACACATCCAAAAATGACTCTTCTCTAGCAAAGGCCTGTGATTGAATATCATGCAGAATATTTGTATGTAAATCTAAAATTTGAACAGATCCTTTTTTGCCTTTTTTTGAACCTAACGCACAAACAAGAAGATGTTCATGACAGAGCAGCATAGAAGCCGTCATTCGGTGCTCCTCTCTGTTTAGAAGAAAAATCTGTTCACTTTGCAAGTCATACACCCATATTCCTCCGTGAACCTCATGAATCTGTGTTCCAATATAAAGATGGTCACCTGCAGCACATAAAGAACGAATGACCGGCGGATGATTCACATGAGCAAATGGCTTCATAATTTCCCAGGAAATTCCGAAATCATTTGACACATAGATACTATGTTTTCCATGCGCACACACAAACCCATCTTTGCGTCCTGTAATAGACCAAACGACTGCATTTGTTGGGAATGAAGATAACGCCCATGTGTTGCCTTCATCTCCTGATCTAATTACTGTGCCATTTTCACCAACACCAAATAAATAAGGGCCAATATAGCTGATCGCATGGATTTTATGCTTGAGCTTAAACAGCTGCTGCCATCCGCTCTCCACACTATAGTGAAAAATACCTTCACGTTTTACAGCAACAAAGTATCCACCGCTTTTAGATGCTGCAACGGCTGTTGCTCCTTTATGAAACATGATTTTCAACTCGTTTCTCAGATAAAGCAGCCCACGTTAAAAAGCTCGCAGCAAATTCCTGACAGCACGCCACATCTTCATCTGTATCCGGTGCAAGCTCCATTTTTAATGTTTCAGGAAAAACAGATGCACCCGTTGATTTCAGCATGTCATGGAATGTATGGACAGACTCGCAAAACTTCGGATAGCTGTAATCACCAGATCCAAAGACAGCTGCTTTGATGTGGCTAAGTTCAAGAGTAGAGACCTCTTCATAAAAATCCTCTGCTTCATAAGGCAAATCTCCATCACCCCATGTATAAGAACCAATGAATACGTAATCGTATGAGGAAAGGTCTTCTGCATTCGTATCATCAAATTCCATCATTTCTGTATCGATCCCTTTTCCTTCAAGTGTTTGCTTTAAGATCGCTGCCATATCTTCCGTATTTCCAGACATACTCGCAAATGCAATTAGTGCTTTCATCTATCGGTCACCTCATCTAAATGATAATCATTTTCAATTATTATATGTACACTTTAAATGATAATGATTTTCATTGTCAAATGATTTCATAAAAAAAAGTACCTCCCTATTCCAAGAAGGTACTTACACGGCATCATTCTCAAGCATTTCTTTAACCACACCGACAAAAGCTTGCACCTGTTTTAACTGAAAAGACGCTTCATAGCCTAGCAACCATGTGTCACGGCCAATTTGCTCTCCGTTCACATCAACAAGCGGTGTTTTATAAACACTTTTTTCGTGGTCATATAAGGTAACAGAAGGCAAAATGGCGTAACCGATGCCGTGGTAGGCCATTTGTTTACATGTTTCAATTTGGTCTACTAAAATCGTCTGCTTTGGAGACACTTTAAACTTTTGGTGCCACCAGTGCTGGATTTCCTGATAATACGTGCTGTCGCTTTTAAATTGGATAAATGGCCGCTCTGTCTTGATTAATTCATCTACGTCCTTGATCACGGAATCGACTAAATATAAATGATCTGTCATCAAGTATTCCTTTGTCCCCTTCCAATCAGGGTTACCGCGAATGATTCCTATGTGCACGTGATCTTCATACAAGCTTTTGAGCATTTCACTGCTCCAGCCAGTAACGAGTGATACTTTGGCATTTGGATATTTTTCAACATACCGTTTTAACACCTTTGGCAGCCAGTGCTGTCCAATAATCGACGCCACCGCAAGCTTGAGTGTACCGTGAATATCACCCTCAAGTTCATCAATTCGCTCTCTCACTCGATCCTGTTCAACCGTCACCTCTTTTGCAAATTGAATAATCTGTTCACCTGCCGAAGTCACAGTCAGCCCCTTTTGTGAACGAAAAAAGATTTTGGTTCCCCATTCCTTTTCGATCGTCTGCAATCTTTGAGATAATGCAGGCTGAGAGACAAAGAGCCGCTCTGAAGCCTTTCTCATATTCAATTCTTCACTTAGCACAACAAGCATATGTAACTCCTGAAGCTGCATGGGCGTCCCCTTTCTCTCTATAAGTTTTTCTTATTTTATATGCTCATTATATAAATTTTAACTTATGAAGGCAAAAAAAATAAGCTGGGCTGCAGCTCATTTTTTTGCGGAATGAATGACCTCATTTAAGCGCTTTAATACAACTCGTCGAGTAAAAATGCCTTCAAAGACCTGCTCCTCATTTTCTACACAAACAAATCCATTATTCGTCACAGCGTGAACGCCTTTTAGTACAGGATCTGTTGTTTTAAGTCTCGGAATATCCTTCAGCATGACTTCTTCAACCTTCAACTGATCAAGCTTCTCGAATTCGATTCGTTCTAAACCGAAGATTTTATCCATAATCATATTCGTTCCAATTAACCCGTGTAAATGATAAGAAGCGTCTAATACCGGTATAGCTGTATATCCTGTTTTTGTTAGAACCAATAGGGCATGCTCAAGGTTATTTCCAATTTGAACATGTGCGACTTTATCTGCATCAATCATATGCTCGGCTACTGTGGACTCAAGCAATTGAGTCGGTTCTATCTCTATCATGTTTCTTCGACCCCTTTTCTCTCAATCATCAATCATACATTCCCCATTACGATTAAGCATAAACTAAAACGAATTTTGTCGAAAGATTTTTTCTGCATAAAAAAGATACTCAGCCCCCGAGTATCTAATAGAATGTTAAACCAATATTAATTCTCAAACCTTACTCTGTCATACAATGTGATCAATTGCTTATACGTATTGTCGTCGACATTTTTTGTTCCACATTCTATATCATTGATCTCACTGCTTAGTAATTCGACAGCATATTCCTGATTCAGCAATACGTTTAATAATAGCTTTTTCTCTTCTTCATTAAAACGATTTTCGATGACGCTCATTCAACATCAGGCCCCCTGTTTCATATATGCTTTTATATTGATTAGCAGGCTTTTGAATGTCTGCTTCCTCTCTATACAGCTAGAATAAGGAACTAGAATCGAATCGTCAACCGCACGTTTCGACAAGGTTTGGAGAAAAATGACGGAATTTATTTTGTGTATCGATTGGCATAGCAAAATGCTGCATATGAGTCGGGTTTTATTTTTGCTTCAATTCCCATAGCTGTGATCATTCCGGTCATTTCCTGAATCAGCTCTTTCGTACTTCCTTTTTTGCCAATATCCAGATGGGCTTCAAAACGAAGGTCTGCCCCTTCCTCAGCAAACGGAAGAAGCAAATCCATCAGTTCTGTTAAAGGCCCCTCAAGGATGTCTGCACATACCTTTTGGCTAAACGCTGTCTCTAATGAAATTTTTTCTCTAAGACTTTGCACAGGCCTCTTGATCACTTGTTGAGTGAGACAGCCCCATGCTCCTTTGCCAATCCGGTGGAGATGAATTGCAGTCATAAATGTTGTGACATTTTGATTGACCTGAGAGTCCGTACCAATTGATAACACATAGGCGGATCTAGGGTCTTTTCGAATAAAGTCTTTCATTCTCATGACGACATCAGAAAACGCTAAATGATCTTCAGAAAGATTGTAGAAAAAAGAATCACTCACAGAAAGGAACTCCTTTTTAATGGTCTCTTATCCGAAAAATGCGCTGATTGATCATCTTCCATTTGTACATATCATCTATGATGATCCATGTATGCTGCCGCAATAAACGAAGGAATCCTCAGAAAAAACATTTCATACGATTCAGCTTAGGATTGTAGAAGCTCAAAAATCTCAATCGAAATCATATCAATGTTGTCAAATGGGAAAGTATTTGGCTTATCCCCTTGTTGAAAAACAGTCAATTCAAACGTTTGATTCTTTTCGAAATACTTAACACTACAGATTTTCTCACCGTTCACTTCGAAATAACGCTGTGCCGGCTCGTTTGCAGCTTCTGCTGTCTCTTGAAGACTTTGCAGCCTTGTAATGATACCCATTAATTGTGACATTCTAAAAAAAGACTCCTTTCAAAAAAACAACTCAAGATGAACCCGTATTGATTATACACAAGTCCTACAAAGCATCATACCATAAAGTGTTCTCAGATGATATTTTTCCTCTTGAATTCAAAAAAAGAAAAAGAATCTGTTTTTTTAGTTTGAGTCTTTTTTCTCATCTCATGCACCATGATTTTATAAACCAGCAGATCTCATCAGCCGTTTCGCAATTTCATCAAAATCCTCTTTTGAAATGCCTGGAGCAAACTCTTCCGGTAATTCTCTATAATCTGGCACAGGTGCACCTTGCGGGGTGCCCTCAATGACTGTCAGCGGCTTTCCATCAATCGGATGGCTGCCTTTCCAAATTTTATTAATATCCTTGTAATCCGTATCACTAAATGTATACAGCTTTGTATGAACATTCTGATCTTCAAATTTTCTCGCTGAGTCAAAGTATTTGTTGTCGAGGTTTGGGATTGGCAGCATTTTCCCCACATCTACTCCTGTAGCGACTTCAAGTGCCTTTGCATATGCCACAATATGCACGCCGCCCCTGACAAGTAAATAACCGATCATCTCTCTTGCTGTAGGATGGTCCGTCATTTCATATACGCGCATTTTGTGCGTACGTGCTCCGCATTCAAGAAAGAAATTATGGAGAAGATCAAGAATGAGGTTGCCGCTTGAGAACACATTCTCTCCGGTCCAAGGTTTTGCCATTGAATCAAACGGATAGCCTGTTTGGGCTGTTTGAATAAAATGCTGTGTATTTCGTTTATCGACAGCTGCCTTCATCGGCGTCGTATCTGGGTCCCCGCCATGGGTGGTTCCTGTAATCATGAGATTGATGGCTGTGGTTACAAGCTCAACATGACCGAATTCTTCAGCCGTAATACTGGATACGAGGTCATAAAACGGTTTAAGTTTTCGTTTTCCTCTAAAGTTAAAGGATTGAAACATGTAATTATTTAATGTGGACATTTCACCGAATTTTCCGCCGAGTAATTCTTGCACAGCAGCGGCACCATTTGCATCTGGGTGATCTGGCCTTGGCAAATCAATGAGCAGCCGCGTGTCACGTTTGATCATGATGTTTCCCTCCTACCGTCTAACTATCATCACTTAAGATGTATGGAAGGTTTGGGCTGTCCTATGCATGAAGGGAAAGATTGAAGCACAAAAAAAACTTGGCGGGGGTAGCGCCAAGTTTTTTGGATCTTGATCTGATAGAGGGGTTGGGGAACAGAGAGTAGCTTCTCTCTATAACTAAATGATAATGATTATCAGTTTCATTGTCAACCATTTTTTATTTCTTTTTTCTATCAAAAAAAGCAGCCTGCGAGGCTGCTCAGATTGAGACAAAAGGCTAAAATGCCTTTTGTTTATATTTCAGCGTGATAGAAAACCTTTGAAGTCTAGGAAGGACGAGTACCAGAGCGGAGCGAATTGTACATTCGTGAGCACTGGCACATAGGAGTGACAACAACGAATGCGAGGGTTTGTCTTCACGCCGCGTCTTCAAATTAATCCATCTTGCTCATATAAATAAGCATACGGAAGGTCTATAAACAAATACATATCACCCTCTAAAGGATAAGAAAACGTACGTATCCTCTCACCGGTTTCTAAATCACTGTAAATATCGCTGAAAAATCCTTTTCCGCTAATTCTCATTTGAAGAATATTTTCTAGGAAATAAGGACGCCAGCTCCAGTTTTTTTCTATATACTCCGGCTGAAACAGCCATTCTTCTTCTTTTTTAAACACATTTCCAGTGATTTGAAAGCCTTCTTCATTACACATATAAATCCGGAAGCTGCAATCTGTTAGTTCAAGTGCCAGTTTTTGAATGAGCTCATCATTTGTGCTGCACGATTTCTTTAAAGTCGTAACAGCTAGATGAATTCGTTTATAGAATGTTTCAGAATGTTCGTAGACAGCTTGCAGCTTCTTTTTCTCATGGGCAATAAATTGCTGGAATTCTTCTCTAAGCTGATCTTTTCGGTGGCTTCGGTCGATTAATTCTCCTGCAGGCTCATGAAGATAGAACCCTTGAAAATATCTCCCGCCATTTCTCCAAGCATACTGCAGCTGGAAATTTGCTTCAATATCCTCATAAATTAAGGCAGCTCCTATTTTTCTTGCAAGCAATGAAATGCTGTACAAGACATATTCATAGGAAGGAGATGGAGCCGATGCCTTTAATGCCTGTAAATCTATTTTTAATAAATCAGGTGAAAGCAAGGCAATCCGGTCCAGATTACTGCTTTCTTTTCCTATATTTGAGACGGCGATCTTAATCCCATATGTACGATAATACGTTAACGTATGGTATAGCTGTTCAATGTCGCCGCTAAACGTATGCTCTGCAAACTCAATAACAAACCGGTTAAGCTGAATGCCCCTTGCTTCATATTCCTTTAAAAGTTCTAAAAAGCTTTCACCATGATCCAGCATAAGGATATTGGCATCATGATTAATAAAAATGAGCAAATCGTCATCTGCAGTTGTGAAGAGATCAAGTGCTTGAGTCAATACTTTGTGATCTACTTCCAATTTATATTCGTCAGGAATAGATGAATCCGTAAAGAAGGAGCCTAGGCTGACCGTTTCTGACTCAAGCTTCATTCTTCCTAGAATCTCATAGCCTATCACTTTTTGCTCTTCCGCACTGAATATTGCTTGATAGTGCGGGAAAACATCTTCAATATTCGTTAAAATATCCAATGGATCGACCATTTTCATCACCTGCTTCTCTCTTTGTGTGATTATACCACATCAAAAGCAGGTCTTACATCGTCAATCAAAATGGTGATTGGTTGAGCCATTGTCCCCCATCCATCGTGATACAATCTCCATTTATATAAGACGCATGCTCAGACAATAAAAAGCTCGCAAGCGCTGCAATTTCCTCAGGTGTGCCCAGTCTGCCAAGAGGAACACTATCTAATGTTCTTTGCGCTGCCTCTTCAGATTCCCATAGTTTATCTGCACCGCCTGTTCTCTCAATTGGACCTGGTGCGATCGCATTGACGCGAATGCGATATTGCTTCCCCCATTCCACAGCAAGCGTTCGAGTAAGAGACAACACACCGGCCTTTGCTGCCGCCGAATGCGCCACGCCTACACCAGCACCCCATGCATAGGTGGCCACCATGTTAATCATACTTCCCCTTTTCTTTTGACGAATCCAGTAATTCCCCACTGCATGGCTGCAAAAAAATGTACCATTTAACACAATATCAATGACAGCCTTCCAGCCGTTAGGAGACAGTTTTTCTGCTGGCACTAAAAAATTTCCTGCTGCGTTGTTAATGAGGGCATCGACATCACCAAATGTATCCACTGCAAACTTGACCATATGGTCAGCATCCTCCGGGTTTCGTACATCCATTTGGAAATAAGCGACCGATCCGCCCTTCTGCTTCATTTCTTTTGCCGCTTTTTCCAGCGTCTCTTCCGTTCTACCAGTAATCACGACATTCCAGCCTTCAGCTGCCAAATGAGCAGCCATCGCCTTCCCCATACCGCTTGATCCCCCTGTGACAATCACTGTTTGTTTCGTCATTTGTTCTCCCCCTCTGTGTCATTTGAATGACTATTCATTCATTATTGTCTATCATATCATGATTGACCCTCGGTGCACCATATGGGAGATTTTCCAAATATGATGCTATACTTAATTTTATTTATAAAGGAGTCTTATATGAAGCAGCTTTCCCGCAGACAATTTTTAAAAGGAGCAGCTGGTGCGAGTATTCTCGGTTTTTTGGCTGCAAGTTGTGGATATGGATATGCCAGGTACATTGAGCCGCGCATGATCGATACCGTGTCACTGACCATTCAAGATGCTCAGCTTCCAGCTTCATTTGACCAGTTTAAAATAGCCCAATTTAGTGACGTTCATTTGAGTGATACATTCCCTGCGAAGGATCTACAAACCATCGTCCAGAAAATCAATGCTGCATCTCCAGATCTCATTGTGTTCACAGGTGATCTCGTTGATTTTCAAGCATCCTCTGAAGAGCATGAAAAAGCGAAGGCTTATTTGAATAAGCTTCATGCTCCGTTCGGTAAGCTTGCCATCTACGGAAATCATGACTACGGACCATTTGGCGTGGAGCTCTATGAGAAAACAATGGAGGCTTGTGGATTTACTTTATGTAAAAATGATGTGTTTCTATTAGAAAAAGATCATGCGCATATTCAGATTGCTTCACTGGATGATCTCATGATGAGCTTGCCTGATTACGATTTGATCAAACGGGAAGTATCAACTGATTTATTTACGTTACTGCTCGTCCATGAGCCTGATGCCGCTTTAGAGCTGAAAACAACACCTATTAACTTGCAGCTTTCCGGGCATACGCATGGCGGTCAAGTGCAGCTGCCTTTCTATGGACCGGTTCTCACAGCACCTTACGGCCGTACATATGTAGAAGGTTTATACGGCATCGATCAGCACCGCATCTATGTCAACCGTGGACTTGGAACAACGCGGCTGACGCTTCGGTTTTTAGCCAAACCCGAGTTAACCTTTTTTACCTTGACATCTCGCGTATAAATAGAAGCCAAACCGCCCTCTCCTGCATATGTATAATCAAAGTTCTTTTTCATGACAAATGTTAGGAGAAACCTTACTGGGCCTGATTCCGTCCATATAGTATGTCAAGTGACGGCATCATGGCTTCTTTTATTTGAGTAAAAGGAGTGTGCTTTGGTGCTTCGATACACGGTGAAAAGTGGAGAAACCCTTGCTTCTATAGCACTTGATTTTCGAACTACAACAAATGCCTTAAAGGCTGCAAATCCGTCACTTCAAGCTCGCGAGCCCGAACAAAATGAGGTCATTATCATTCCTGGTTTGCCGGATCCTAATACGATCCCTTACCGCATTTTTATTTCGATTTCAACGAAACGTCTCGTTTTGTTTTCTGGATCACAGCTTATTCGTTCGTATCCGATTGCAACAGGGAAAATTTTAAATATGACACCGACAGGTTCTTATTATATTGTCAACAGACAGCCAAACCCAGGAGGTCCCTTTGGCGCTTATTGGCTGAGCCTCTCAAAAATTCATTACGGCATTCACGGTACGAATAACCCGTCTTCAATTGGTAAAGCTGTTTCTAGAGGATGCATTCGCATGTATAATCAGAATGTCATCGAGCTTGCTTCACTCGTTCCAAACGGAACACCTGTGACCATTAGCCAGTAGATGAAATCAATTGTACGAATGGTTAAAATTTTATATGATATAAAGTGGGATCTTCAGGTTAAGGAGCGTATTTATGGATATTTTTAAAAACAGAAATTTTGTTCGTCTCTTTTTTGCAGCACTTGCTTCGCAAATGGGGACAACAGTAGGCAATATGGCGTTTGCCTTTTATTTGCTCGACCATTTTAGTCATCAGCCCGCATACGCCACATTGGCTGAGCTCATGTATTCTCTTCCTACCGTCTTTGTCTTTTTTATGGTCGGTGTAGTCGCAGACCGTTTTGATCGTAAAAAAGTCGCAGAGAATTGTGATTGGATACGAGCTGGGCTGACGATTGTATTATTCATCGTTATTTATTTTAATTCACTGCCACTTATTTTCTTGATCTTGTTTATTCGAAGTGCCATTACGAAATTCTTCTATCCAGCTGAAGCTTCTCTCGTTCAGGCCATTTTAAATAAAGATCAATATGCAAAAGCCGCTGGCTTAAATCAAATGCTGTTTAGTTTATTTATGGTATTTGGCGTTGGTATTGGTGCCATTATGTATAAAACGATTGGACTTCACGGTGCCATTACAATTGATTTAGTCAGCTTTATTATTTCAGGCATCCTGATTCGTTCATGTAACATTCCAATTGAAGCGCGCCAGCCAAATGGACAAGCTGGCTGGAGAGGCATGACCATCAAAACGTCTCTGAAAGATTTTAAAGAAGGCATTCTGTATATTTTAAAAAACAAATTATTGGCTTCTTTAATTTTTGGCTTTTTTGTTTTCGGTCTTGTCAATGGCGCATTTGCCGTTCTTCCGATGTTTACAATGAAATATGGACTTTCACCGGACCATTTTGAACTGCATACATCCTTCTTTACCATTGCGATTGGTGCAGGTCTGCTCGTTGGAAGCTTAATGGGCTCTGTCCTCGCTAAAAAGGTAAAGATGCAATATCTCATGTCGATTCCAATTCTGGTCGCAGGTATTTTGATTTTTGTCCTTGGCTCTACTCATACATTATGGTTGTTTTATGTCACATCATTTGTCATTGGTACATGCATTGGCCCAGTCAACATTGTCATTGGCGGCTGGCTGCCTAGAATCGTCCACCCTCGCCTGATGGGCCGTGTGTCAGGATGGGTTGATCCGCTCACTATGTTTGCTCAATCGATGACATTAGGTCTGATTGCTGTATTATTTCCAAAACTCATTACAAATGTTTCTTATATTTATTACGGAATGGGCTTTATTATTTTACTCGTCTTCCTTTTTTACTTCATTACACTGCCAAAGTTCAGCAGAGAAGCTGCCGACTTAGACGTGCAGCGTGAACTAAAGGGTCAGGGAGTTCAATAAGTAAATAGCAAAAAGGACTTTCTTTTCAGGAAAGTCCTTTTTGTATGGCTGAAACATCCTTCATGTCATTTCCTCTGCCCATAGAATCTGTTTGAAGCATGCATAAATAAATCGCATATACCTCGCTTTACTAACGCCTCCATCCTTTTAGCACCTCTCGTTTTGTTTTGTTGATCCATTTTTTCTTGTTTTTCACAATAAAATTCCTTTACATCATTAAACGTTTTATAGTAGGATAGTCAGGTTGGAGGTGAAGGAAATGCTAAAAAGTTACTATTTTATTCATACAAAGAATGAACAGGGACAGTTTGTTGTACATACAGAAGATTGTGCATTTTTAGGTGATGCTGCAAGCCGTACATTGATTGGCATGCATATGAATGGGGAAAGCGCCATGGGTGAAGCCAAACAAATGACGAATGAAACTGACTTTAATGGTTGTTTTTATTGCGCTTATTCTATTCATACAAAATAATTCATCTGCTTACATCATATAAAAAAATATCATTTGAGAAACTACCCATTTTAATAAATAGGTAGTTATCATGAACTAATAGTTCACTTTATTTATATTTCATTCAGTCAATTCTTCTTATCATTCCTTCTATTGTTCAACACCCATCCCTCTCATTTTTTCGGCTGATACAAAGCCAAGAATAAAATCATATAGACAATACAAGCTGTCCCTATCCATTGGAAAAGTCCGAATGGCTCTTTTAACCAGAAAACAGTCGTAACGACTGCTGCAAGGGGCTCAACACTTCCAATTAAGCTCGACTCTTTTGGTGATAAGTATTGCAAACTTTCTATGTAAAACCAAAAAGCGATCATCGTTCCAAATATGACCACAAATAATAAATAGACATACGCTTCAAAAGGTAAATGAGTGAGATTAACCTTCCATGGGGGATGGATCAAGCTAAGGGCGCCTCCTCCTATCAGCATTGCCCAGCCGACAATCACTAGAGAGTCGAATTGTTTTAACAGGCTAATTGGATATAACGTATAAAACGAGAGCGCCACAGCCGATAATATTCCCCAAATCACTGCCGCAAATGGAACGGTTAATGTTGAAATAGAACCATTCGTCAATAAGAAAAACATACCCGCTAAAGCCAATACCACTGTGACCAGATCTCTTCTAGTGAAGGTTGATTGCCTGCGAATGACCAAATACACGATAATCATAACAGGGGCAGTATACTGCAGCAGCGTTGCCACAGCAGCATTTCCATGTTGAATGGATGCCATATAAGTATATTGAACAGACAGCATCCCCATTAGCCCAAATAGAAGGATTTGCATCGCTGTCCTCTTCTTTTGCCACACACCCATCAGATGTGTTTTTTCTTTTGTCATCACATGAACAAATAAAAGCAATCCCCCTGAGATGAGCAGCCGGACCGTCACAAGCCAATCGACATCAATCCCATATTGCTGAAACAATTTTTGTGAAATCGTTCCTCCTACACCCCAGCAGATGGCGCCTATGAGTACAAATAAAATGCCCTTTCTCCTATTCATTTTCATTCTCCTCAATTCTTAACAAATCATGATAATATAGTTGATAGTAGTTCAATTTGTTACATATTGATATATGAATTGAACATAAAAATAAAAGAATATTGAGGAGAATCATGCACAACCATCATTTTCTGATTGACTACAACCTGAAAGAATTAACGGAGCATTCCACGACAACATGGCCTATTGCTCTTTATCATACGAAAATTCGTCTTCATAGAAGCGGCTATATTCCTCTTCACTGGCATGACGAGTTTCAATTTGTCTTTATTTTAGAGGGTGAGGCTGAATTTCATATTAATGAAGAGACATTATATGTAAAGCAAGGAGATGGCATTTTCATCAATAGTGGCTGCCTGCACATGGTAAAAGATGCGAATGGGACGGCATGTACTTATGTTTGTTTAAATGTCTCTCCTTCTTTCATCACAGCGAATGAATTATTCACCACTTTTGTCCATCCTTATATGCATGCGAGCCAGACACCTTATATTTTACTCAACCGAAAAGATCACTGGCCAAAGCAGATTTATCAATGTATTCAAACCATTCAACAATTAATTGATGAAACTCCAGTCTATTATGAACTTGAACTCAATATTCAGCTCATCACCATTTGGAAAAGCTTATTACAAAATGGCTTCCAAATGAAACATGATGCGCGTAAACACGATAAAAATGAACGGATGAAACACATGCTGAATTGGATTCATCAGCATTATCATGAAAAGATCCTTCTCCAAGATATCGCTCGTGCAGGTCAGCTTAGCCGCTCAGAATGCTGCAGATCCTTCAAAGACATTTTAAAGAAATCACCTATGCATTATGTAAATGAATATAGAATTCAGCAAAGCCTCATCCTGCTCCAAGAAACGGATCTCAATATCACAGAAATCGCCTACCAAGTAGGTTTCAACAGCACAAGCTATTTTATCAATTTGTTTAAAAGAATAAAAAATACGACACCTTTAGCATATAGAAAATTAAAACAGACTGATTCTCTTCAGATTAAACGGGTAGAAGAAAACTGATGACAGATAGTGTGTTTGCTAAAATGAAGAGGGTGTTTAAACCCATCATAAATAACTATTGAAAATACAAGCAATGAGAATGGCTTAAATTTCAATGCCCTCGACGAATGCAGACTAGGGCATTTTTTATTGCTGTTTTTGTTCTTTTAGTTTCTTGAAAATCACAAATTGATAAACTCCAAATAATACGGTTAGGATCATAATTGCTGTAAATAATTGATCGACTGGAAGCAAGAAATATACGACAATAAAAGATAAAAGCAAAACAAAATAACCTATATTGAACGCTTTTTTGAATGTCATGATATTACCTCCTTTTTACAATCATATCACGTTTTAACTAACCGAATAACCAATTTTATCCAGTTAAAGCCCCTATCCATTTATGGACAAAAGCTTTACTTGTTTTAACGCTTTTCGAGACTGTTCCTCTAACATCTCCTTTATGCTGTCAATCTAATCTAAAAATTTACCGTTCACAGTTTACGACATACTCATGCGACTATACTGATAAGCAAAAGAATAGTGCAGACCTTCTAAGAAATAACCCTCAAATGATTCATAACTTATATACTTACTATATAATCAACAGAAATAGAATCAGTTGAATTTTTTGAAGAGGCGATGAATTTATAAATTTTGGGGAAGTTGAGAAGGATTCAAACACACAAAAATTTTTAATCCTCCCTAATCCCTTTATACCAAAGGTTTTCTTTTTACAATAACTCTATTTGCAATTTACTAATAAAAACGTATAATTTATACTAAGCACAGGAAGACGAAAGACAAAGGAGAGAAAAAATGGACGATTATGCTCATACTAAAGACATAGAACCTACAGCAGAAAACATCGCAAAAGCCATTTATACTGTTAACCGCCATGCTAAAACCGCACCAAACCCCAAGTTTCTTTATCTTTTGAAAAAACGCGCGCTGCAAAAACTATTGCAAGAAGGTAAAGGAAGAAAAGTGGGCCTACATTTCTCTAACAATCCCAAGTATAGTCAACAACAGTCCGACGTGCTGATTGAAATTGGAGATTATTATTTTCACCTGCCACCAACGAAAGAAGACTTCGAATTTTTGCCACACTTAGGAAATTTAAATCAATCATATCGCAATCCGAAAGCGAATATGTCATTAAACCGAGCAAAGCAAATACTTCAAACGTATGTCGGTTTAAAAGAAAAACCTGCCGCCACAAAACAAAAATCACATTACACAAAGCCCGTCTTCAAACGACTCGGGGAAAGTTATTTTTAAACAGAAAAAAACCACTCATACCGAGTGGTTTTTTGTTTAGATAATAAAATGATCGACTTTTTCAATCAGCTGATGAATTTCTGGTTTACTGATTTGATCATCTGCCCCGATCGTTTCCCCTTTATGACGCAAATCTTCAGTGATTAACGAAGAGAAAATAAGAATCGGAATGGAATTTGTTAAAGGATTGTCCTTCAGCAGTTTTGTTAGCCGGTGGCCATCCATTTTAGGCATTTCAATATCCGTAATAATCATATCAATTTCTTCTGTGACACTGATTCCTTTGCTGACAAGGTCCATGACATGATCATATGCCTGTTTGCCATCTTCAAAGGTCACAATGTTTTTATAGCCTGCTTCGGTTAATTCATTTGTTAATAAACGCATGAGAAGCGGAGAATCTTCAACGACATACAGCTTCTTCCCTGTTCTTCTCTCGTCTTTCTCACCGTCAAACATATGATACGTATCAACACCAGAAGCGGATTCAATATCATAAATGATTTTTTCGTAATCTGGAAGGAAAATCATTTTTTCATCAAGCTTAATGATGCCCGTTAAATGACGGTCCATCCCTTGATTGAGTGCAGTCGGCTTCTCAATCTCTTCCCAGCTGACGCGGTGAATTTGTGATACCGTTCCTGTATGGAACACAAATTTCCGTTGGTTGAATTCAGTCACAATATATTTCTCTTGTTCTGACTGATCTGACTCGACATTAAAAAAGGAAAATAGATTGATGACTGGTAAAATCTCGCCTCGTAAACTAATCATCCCTTCTACATCTTGGTGAGAGTGCGGTACAACCGTCACCTCAACCGGCTGAATGATTTCTCTTACTTTCATGACGTTAATGCCGAATTGATTTGCACCAATTTCAAACTTCACAATTTCCAATTCATTGGTACCAGAGTCAAGTAAAATTTCTTGTTTGTTTAAAGCCACGGAAATCCCTCTATTCTTCAATATAAGATTGTACTTTTTATATCGGCAGCATAGGTAAAAAGTTGACGTTTCTTTACGCTTTCTCTCGAACGAATTGATGAATCACAAGTCCTATCGCTGCAAGGATGAGCAAAGACCCTAGTGCAAGGCGGCTTGCGAGATTTCCGTGCTCTGCAAACAGCAGGGTAACTGAGCCATAAATGATCGGCCCGATAATGGAAGATACCTTCCCTGAGAATGCAAAGAGGCCAAAAAACTGTCCCCTTTTTTCCTTCGGTGTAAGTTCAATAATCAAGATTCGTGATGCCCCCCAGCTTGCGCCAAGTGAAATCCCGAATAAACTGCCCGCTATCCAGAAGACCCATTCGGTTGCCGCTGTCACAGCCAGAATCAGCGCCACAATCAAAATGACATACACAACTGTAATCGATCGCTTTGCCCCTATCGCTTTTGTGATATATCCAAACAGAAAGGAGCCAATGATACTTGAAATGGTCGACACAAGATAGAGCAAAATAAATTGCCCAGCGGTAAAGCCAATGATGATTTTGGCATAAACAGCCATCATCGCAATCGCTGTTTGTAAAGCATCATTCATAAAAAAGAAAGCAATCATAAAGATAAAAGCTGGCTTGTACTTTTTCATCTCTTTAAACGTGTGAACAATCTCTTTGTACCCGCTGAAAAAAGACGCCTTTTTCTCTTGCTGAGGCAGCGGATGAGGATCTTTTACAAAAAAGAGAAAGGGTAGAAAAAAGAGAAGGAATAAAAGAGCTGTCGGAATAAATGCTTCATGAAACTGGTCATTGCCGACAAGTAAATAAACAGAGAGGCCGACAAGTGTTCCTAAATAGCCAACAGCGATACCAAATCCTGAAATAAGCGGGATTTCTTCCTTTGTCCCAAGATCGGGCAAAATGGTGTCATAGAAAACAAGACTAGAATGATAAAAAAACTTTGCGATCACAAACAAGGTGACCACGACCAATAAAGAAACAGGCAGCCCAAACCATTCACTTGAGAAATCAATCCCAGCAAAAATCCCCATCAAAAGCGTACAGGCAATACATATGAACGTAAACACCGTAATGTAGCGTTTCTTTTTTCCTGTACGATCAATCAGCACTCCGTATAAAGGTGTAAAAATGACGAGAAAAAAGCTGGCTAGTGCGTTTGCATAAGAAATAAAGGTGCTGGCGATCTGGTCCATTCTCGCACTGTCCCCGATCGTTTCCTGCAAGTAAAACGGGAAGAAAATGGTGATCATATTTGATGAAAAGATCGTATTTGCAAAATCATACAACGCCCAGGCCAGCACAGGTGCTGTCAAAAACAGCCCAAAGCCTGCCCCTTTTTTCTGTGCGGTCTTTTTTCCTGTTCTCAATCGATTGTCTCCCTTCCCTGCCTCATTTTCACTATCATTCTATTTTATGTACTGTTTCCCTCATCCATACAAGCGATCTATGAAAAAAAGCACCTCTTACCATATAGCAGAGGTGCTTTTTTCATTATTTCTTCACAACAATGGTACTTGCAATCAAATCGTGAAGTGCTTGTTTTTTTTCTGTGAAAAAAGCAATGATATAGCCAATATATAAGATCGGAGACAAAAAGCCTTTTGCAAAGAAGCGGCCAGTTGCACGTCCGAATGTGACCTTTTCGCCTGTGACTTTTGTTACTTTGATGCCGAGAGCCATCTTTCCAAGTGTTCCTTGCAATTTTGATGATTCCATGATGGCGTAATAAAGCCATGTCACCACGGTACCCATCAGGATTGCCCCTATATAGAAAAAGATCAGTCCCATAATAGCTTCCCATTCCTCATCCGTTATGACGGTTGAAGAATAGTAATAACTGTCGTCATCCATCATCATTGCTGCCTCTGGGCTTGAAATAAAAAAGACTGACGCCAAAATAAACATGATAAATGCAATTGGTACACCGATAATGATACCGTCCAAAAGGTGTGCAAGAAAACGATAGCCTACACCTGCTAGCTCAGGATGCTTCTTTTCTTGAATGTGTGGTTCTGTTATGTTGGTTTCCATCCTATTTCTCCTTTATTATGTATGTTTTCTATAAATTTCTTATAATCATTCGTTATTATATCCTATGAATATAGCAAGATCAATGGAGCTTTACACTTTTACATACATTTTAGATCAGTTTGATCTAAGCGATTTATGTGAATAAATACTGAAAATTTGTGAAAAACATGGAACTTCTAGTTCTTTTACCTCCTGATTTTTTAACATTTTGTGATATTTTCGTCTTGTTTCCATTCTTCTGTTGACAATGATTCTTCAAATGGTACAATAGTCAAGGATTTTTTAAAGAAAGGTGTTCATGATGGGAACTGTCGTATTATTAAAGAACAACGAAATGACTGTAATTGAAGATATTTGCGAGGCTGATTTTTTAGATATGAAGCATGGTTTGTCAAATGATGACACAGCTTATATCTCTTGGTATGAAGACTACGATACTGCTTATGGATATTGATTTCATTTCATAGATGAAGCGTAAAAAAAGGCGATACAACCTGAGAATAGGTTGATCGCCTTTTTTACGTTTGTGCGCTTCTTTCACTTTCAGGTTCCACATGAATAAAGATTTGTGCATGCGGAAATTCCAGCTGAATCTTCTCTTCAATTCGATCACATAATTGGTGAACATCTTCAATCGTTGTCTTTCCATCTACAATCAAATGAAAATCAATATATTCCTCGGCACCAGACCGCCTTGTTCGAAAGTCATGATATTCAATAAATTCTTGACTAAATCCTTGAATGATCGCTTCGATTGATTGTTCTTCCTCTGGTGTTAACCGAGCATCAACAAGCGGCGGGAAGGCTTCCTTCATGAGTTTAAACGCTTCACGCATAATAAAGAGGGCCAGAACCATTCCAATGATCGGATCTAGGAAATACCAGTCAGTTAATGCCACAAGCAATAAACTAAATGCCACCCCTAATGACGTAAACACATCCGTTAAAAGATGCAGTGCATTTGATTTCATGGCAACTGAATGTACTCGCTCAGCCTCT
Source organism: Bacillus sp. FSL P2-0069 (assembly GCF_038593315.1). Classification (NCBI taxonomy): domain Bacteria; kingdom Bacillati; phylum Bacillota; class Bacilli; order Caryophanales; family Bacillaceae; genus Bacillus; species Bacillus sp. FSL P2-0069. Next base: position 1,306,678 of record NZ_CP151984.1, on the reverse strand, counting down.
TTGTTCACAACCCTCGATACAACAAAATTGATGAGCGCGCCTAGCAGCATGACCACAATACCAAGCACAGGCAGCTTGACTGGCTCTGGATGCATTAATTTGTGAACACATTCGTATATAATCCAAATGCCAGCAACGAAAATCAGCAGGGTCTCAATCGTTCCAGAAATATTTTCGACTTTTCCATGTCCATAAGGATGTTTAGAATCTGCTGGCTTTCTTGAAATACGAACAGAAATAAATGCAATAAACGACGCCATTAAATCGAGAAACGAATGAATGGCTTCTGATAAAACCGCAACAGATCCGGTTAAAAGACCCACAATGATTTTTAAGATGACCACAAATGTGTTGCTCAGCACGGATAGGAACGCGATTTTCGATGTCTTCGCTGATTGTTCCATCTATCGTCCTCCTTTAGGAGATCGTATGTCTATGAAAGCCATTCCCATGACCCTGATTCTCATGTTCTTTCAGTTTACGCAGTTTTGCCGTTTTCTAATCATCTTCATCACAGCCTGTATTTTCTCTTGAGGTTACGCTATAATAAATGTTGCTCTTTCTTCAATATATCACTCATGCGGTGATGGATAGGAGAATAGACTACATATAACGATATCCAGTGCCTTTCGCAGGTGACATTTATGCAGTGAATGGTAAAATAGGATAAAAACATAAATTTTTAAGGTGATGAGAAATGGAGCATTTGCTGAATCCAAGAGTAAAGGATATTGAAATTTCAGGCATTCGAACATTTTCAAATCTCGTATCGTCATATGAAGATGTCGTTTCATTGACGATAGGCCAGCCCGATTTTTATACGCCGCATCATGTCAAAACAGCTGCCAAAGCAGCCATTGACGAGAATTTCACCTCATACACTCACAATGCTGGTTTCCTAGAGCTAAGACAAGCGATCCAGCATTATATCAAGAAGAAAGTGAATCTTGATTATGATGCAGAGTCAGAAATCATTGTGACAACAGGTGCAAGTCAAGCAATCGATGCTGCGTTTCGAACCATTTTAACAGAAGGCGATGAGGTCATTTTACCTGGACCTGTATACCCCGGATATGAACCGATCATTCGAATGTGCGGTGCCATGCCCGTACATATTGACACAACGAATGCCGGCTTTAAATTGAATGCCAAGCTGATTGAGGATGCGCTAACGGAAAAGACAAAGTGTGTGGTTCTTCCTTACCCTTCAAACCCGACTGGTGTCACGCTTTCAGAAGAAGAATTGAAAGAAATTGCCCAGCTCCTTGAAGGAAAAGACATCTTTATTTTATCCGATGAAATCTACAGCGAGCTGACATTTGACCGGCCGCATCATTCAATTGCCTCTTTCTTAAAAGAACAGACCATTGTCATCAATGGACTGTCTAAATCTCATAGCATGACTGGATGGAGAATTGGATTTTTATTTGCTTCAGCTCCAATTGCTAAACATGTATTAAAAGTACATCAATATAACGTGTCTTGTGCCTCGGCTGTCTCACAAAAGGCGGCACTTGAAGCTGTGACAAATGGTGTGGATGATGCACTGATCATGAGAGAGCAATATAAGAAAAGACTCGATTATGTATATGATCGGCTCATTTCTATGGGGCTTCCGGTGATTAAACCTTCTGGCGCTTTTTATATTTTTCCATCCATTGAATCGTTTGGGATGAGTTCCTTTGATTTTTGCATGGAGCTGTTAGAAAGTACAAGACTTGCGGTCGTACCAGGCTCTGCTTTCTCTCCACTCGGCGAAGGGTATGTGCGCCTGTCTTACGCTTATTCACTTGAAACGCTGAAAGAAGGACTTGACCGGCTAGAACAATTTGTACTCGAAAAACGTTCCATTCATTCGCTAGATTGAAACAACGGCTCTCTTGCCGTTGTTTTTATTTTGCAGGAAACATGATGTGAAATACGGTGCCCTTTTCAGGCTGACTATCCACACGGATCGTCCCGTTATGATTTTCTAAAATATTAAATGTGACCATGAGGCCAAGTCCTGTTCCTTTTTCCTTTGTGGTTAAAAAGGGCTCTCCAATCCGCTTCATCACCGATTCAGGAATGCCGATCCCTTCATCACGAATCGTGACAAGTATTCCATCATCTTCTGCTTTGGCTGTGATGTCTACCTTTCCTCCGTCCGGCATGGATTCTACGGCATTTTTGATTAAATTGATAAACACTTGCTTGAGCTGATTTTGATCCCCGTTCATCAGGAGACCCTCCTCTATCTCACTTGTGTTCATTAAAATGCCATTTAAGTTCGCTTGTGTTTCTAACAAGGCTGTGACTTCGCTGATGATTTTTTTCAAATCCAGCGTCTGCATTGAGGACGTTTGCTGCGGTTTCGCCAGCATTAGCAGCTCACTCAAGATAATTTCTATTCGGCTCAGCTCAGAGAAAACAATCTCGAAGTATTGATCGCGATCTTTTGTTTTCGGTTTAATGAGCTGTAAAAAGCCTTTGATGGCGGTCAATGGATTTCTGATTTCATGTGCAATGCCAGCCGCCAATTGACCTGCGATCGATAATTTTTCTGAGCGGAGCATGAGCTCTTCTGTCTGTTTACGTTCGGAGATATCTCTTAAAATAATTTGAACCGCTGTTTCTCCAAAAAATGTAGTTGGGATACAGACCATTTCTGTATAAATCAGCTTATGTTTAAACGTATGACAGCTCATTGTGACAATCTCAGAATCTGATGCTCTTTCAATAATACGTGATAAGCTCTTTTTGACCTTCTGCTGATCACAGGAATGAATTTGATGAAAGATATCCTTTCCTATTAATTTATCGTAATGCTCGGCTTCAAATAATTTAATGCCAGACTCATTCATAAACACCCATTTGTGATCATGGATGACCGCAATCGTATCAATGGAGTTTTGAATGAGCAGCTGATACCTCTCCCGGCTTTTTTGAAGAACGGTTTGGAATTTTTTACGGGATGAGATGTCCACGAGCAGTAAAAGCTCTGCCCGCTGATTTTGATAAATCGTCGGTGATGACTTTACCTCAATATGAATACTGCTCCCATCTTGACGCTTCCATATCTGTTCAATCATTCCGACTGGAAGGCCTTGCTGCAGCCTTGTTATTCGGCTTCTGACAATGTCATGGTACTCTTCAGCAATAAAATCAAACGCGGACTTGCCGATCATGTCATCTCTTGCACTTACCCCCATTAATTGCAGCATCGCATCATTCGCATACACAATTTTCCCTAAAGTCGTAATACATAACGGATTTGGCAGCATGGCAATCAATTGTTCAGCTTCACCGACATTTTGGAAAGCCGGCAGACTGCCTAACGACTGTTCTGCTACTTTTGATGTTGTTTGAAATGCTGCTTTTTGGGGCTCAGTATCCAGCACCCTCATTTTCAGGATCATTTCTCTACTTACTTCGCTACCTAACCCATCACAAGCAACAAAATCAATGCTTGCTTCGATCCATACAGCTGTCAGATCACTTCTTAGCAGTCTAAAGTGGCAAACCTCTAGCATGTGCTGATTGTAAAAATAACTTTCGACGAGAAATTGATCTTCGGTATGAACAAAGTCTTTCAAAAAACACCCTAGTAAATCCTTTTGTTCATAGAGCAAAAGCTGCTTACAGTTGGAAGAAATGTAGAGAAAGCGGCCATTAGAAGAAAGAACGGCATGTAAATCGATGTTCGAATACAATTGATTCGAATCTTTCATTTGTTGTTCCATCGTCGTCCGACCCTCCTTTTCATTTTTTAGGGTTGTCCTTAGATTGATGTATAAAAAAGATTCGCTAGAAAACCCGTATTTTCCTTCTGTCATCGAGGGAAACGTCCATAAATTCAGCAAAAAGGGAGCACTTTCTGCTGCTGTGCTCCCTGCGGTTTATTGTTTTTCATATTTCTTTTGCAATTCAACGTACTTATCCACAATTTTACTTGGGATGTTTTTGATGACAGGATCTTTATCTGAAACATAAGGTGTCACGACACTAAAGGCTACCTCTGGATTAGAAGAAGGATAATATCCTCCAAAGGTTAAGTTGTATGTTGAATTTCCCCACCAGCTGCGGTTGGCGCCATAGTAGAAGGTTTGTGCTGTACCCGTTTTTCCTGCGACATCATGCTGACCAAACCGGCCAGCGGCAGTTCCGCCTGTTGATGTGACCATTTTCAGTCCCGTTTTTACGCGGTCAATATCTGCTTTCGAGTTGTTAATCGTATTCAGCACCTTCGGCTCATATTTTTTTACGACTGGGCCTACTTCATCATTCTTCGTTGGAAGATGAACACTTTTCACTACTCTTGGCTGAATACGGCTGCCTCCATTGGCGATCGTCGACATGTATTGCGCCACTTGAAGCGGTGTATACGTGTCATACTGACCAATTGCTTCATCAAGCAAGAGTCCGCCGACCGTCTTAGGATGCGTCTGCATCCCGCTTGATTCCTGCGGCAGATCGATCCCCGTTTTCACGCCAAGACCGAATTGCGCATAGTAGTTTCTCATTTTTTGTAAGTGCTCAGGCCTTGCAGGTAACGGACCATCCTTTTGATAGGTGATGCCCGCCATTCTCATCGCTACTTGGAACATGTAGACGTTGGAACTTTTTTGGAGTGCCTGAATGTCGTTAACCCATCCAAGAACTTTGTAAGACTGTTTCGCCTTTCCATTACTTCCTGCAAAATAGAGCGGTGTATCCATATAGGCTTGGTTGTGTGACATTCCGTCCTGATAACCGCCAAGTACTGTGGCTCCTTTGACAACAGAGCCCATTTCGTACTGGGTCGTAAATGTTCCGATCGCATAATCTGTAATGTCTCTGCCGTCCATTTTCTTGCCCGACATGGCGAGAACATCCCCTGTGTGAGGGTCCATCATGACGACAAAGGCACGATCCATCATATAGTTTCTTGCGCTGGCAGATCTAAGCTCTGATTCAACAATTTTGTCGACTTCCTTTTGCAGCTCCATATCAAATGTCAGCGCAAGATCAAGTCCTCTTCGTCCTTCTGTCCGCTTGATTTCATCGAGCAGCTTCCCGCCAACCTGTGTATATTGAACGGTCGCTTTCTCTGGATTTAGAAAATCCTCGTACTGATATTCTAAATAGCTCTTCCCTACCCGGTCATTTCGCGAGTAGCCTCTTGCCATATAGTAATCTTCACGTTCTTTAATAATTCCTTGCTCTGGTGTCGTCACACCGCCAAGTACATTATAAAGGGTCTTTTCATACGGATATTTTCTTGTCCAGTCGTTGATGACGTTCACACCAGGCAGTTCATCAAGATGCTCTGAGACAAGTGAAATCTCTTCATATGTCAAACTCACGGATGAAGTCTGTTTTGATTCTTTCGTTTCATCGAGTAAAGCAACTTTTTCGTCCCCTTTTTTCTCTTCGTTTGGGTCCATTGCCTTCACGATTTGGGGCTCAAAGGCATATCCGCCTGTAAATCTACGGTAGATCGCTGCAACAGCTTTTTCCTCTGCATCCTTTTCGATGGCCTTGACTTCTTTCATTGGGACACGCTCTACTTGAAGCGGATAGACATCCTTTGCATCGATATCTTTTTTCTCCGCTTTTGAAATGAGTTTATCCGCTTCTTTCGGATGACTCGCCAGCCAAAAATCCCGAATGTCACGCTCTCTCAAAAAATCAGTATCCATTTTTATATAAGTCGCAAGTTTTCTTGCTACCTTAATCTTATCCTCCGCTTTCACACCGCTTTCTGATGTATAAACGATGGCAGGCACACTTTCGTTATCAACGACGACTCTTCCTCTCGCGTCATACATTTTTCCTCTTGGAGACGGGTATGATGCTGTTTTGACCTCTGTTCGGTTGGCTTGCTTTTTATAATCTTCACCATTGACGATTTGCAGCACACCAAGCTTGATCACAAGTCCAGCAAATAAACTAAATACAGCGAAGAAAAAGAGATTAATTCTCCAGGCGTTCCGGCGCTTCATTCTTTTTTGCTCGGCAGCACCTTGATGCTGTTTCTCTCCCACTTATGTAGCTCCTCTCATCCTTTTCAATCTTTTACAATTACCACTCATTATTGTAACACTTTTGTAATAGTTGTTACAGCGAAACGAGTGAAAAAAAGCTGTCAATCCCTAATCTGCAAAAAAATATACTAACACTTTAAAATATTGGTATGTTTATGTCGTTTTCTTTAAATGGAAGAATTCCCTATCCTTTGATATGAAGCGGCTCTTACGATGACTTTAACAAAAATGACAAACTGGCATTGTCAATGGAGGATGCTGGTACGTTTATAACAAAAAGTCCATGTTATGATTTTTTGTGAGAAAACAAAACAAAGATTTTAGGAGGAGTTACAATATGAAGAAGAAATCATTCTTTTTTTCAGCGCTGACAGCTGCTGCACTCATCACATTCACTGGAGGACATTCAGCTGATGCGAAGGAGCTTAACCTGAAACAAGTAATAAATGTACAGCATCAAGCCATTGATCTTCATACACTAGCAGCAAAATTACATATCTCTTCAGATGTAAACAAGCTAAGCAAGTCGAATCAAAAAGAGATCGAAGCTCTATTAAACAAACTGATCAAAAGCGGTCAACCTGTTACTGGAACAAAAGTAGTGAAAGAAGTAAACAAAGCAAAACAAGAACAAAAACAAGAATCAGTGAAAAAACCAACTGCTTCTAAGCCAAGCACTCCAGCAAAAGAAAACACAAGCAGCAACACTAAAGCTGACCAAAAAGACACAGCGGCATCAAAAGCAGAAAGCAGCTTAAATGCATTTGAAAAAGAAGTGGTTGAGCTGACAAATAAAGAGCGTGCAAAGCAAGGCTTAAAGGCACTTTCTGTTGATTCTAAATTAAGCAAATCTGCTCGTGCAAAATCTCAAGATATGAAAGATAAAAACTATTTCTCTCATACAAGCCCAACTTATGGATCTCCATTTGATCAAATGAAGCAATTCGGTATCACTTACAAATCAGCAGGTGAAAACATTGCCCAAGGTCAAAGATCCCCTCAAGAAGTTGTGACAGCATGGATGAACAGTGAAGGCCACAGAGCGAACATTTTAAACAAAAGCTATACACATATCGGTGTTGGTTATGTGAAATCTGGCAACTACTGGACGCAGCAATTCATCGGAAAATAATATCAAAAAAACCTGTCCCTATGTGGGACAGGTTTTTAGTTTGTTTTGAGAGTTTGTTTAAAGCTGCAAACTATTCCACCTAGGCGGGGCAGTTTATTTATTTGACCCATAATTTATAGATGCTCTGGGTCCCGCTGTTTTCTTCACCCTGTTCGCTCAGCTTTTCATAAAGTGACTTCGCAAGTGAGAGCCCTGGCATTTCTTCCCCCATCAGCTCTGCTTCTTCAAGTGCAATGCCCATATCCTTGATAAAATGCTTCACATAAAACCCTGGCTCGAAATCGCCTTTCAGCATTCTTGGTGCAAGATTTGACAAGGACCAGCTGCCGGCTGCACCTGTTGTGATGCTTTTGAGCACCTGCTCTGGATCAAGCCCTGATTTTTCGGCATAGGCCATTGCCTCTGCGACACCGACCATCCCCGCTGCAATGGCAATTTGGTTACACATTTTTGTATGCTGACCGCTTCCTGCCGGTCCTTGATATTGAATGTTTTCACCCATTTGCTTAAATAGCGGCAGACAGGCTTCATAGGCTGACCTTTCTCCGCCGATCATAATGGCCAGCGTGCCATTTTGGGCTCCTATGTCTCCGCCTGATACAGGTGCATCTAATGCATATACACCTCTTTCCTTCGCTTTCAGCTCAATTTCTTTTGCAAGCTGAGGCTTCGATGTCGTCATATCAATGAGATATGTACCTGGAGCGGCATGTGCCACAAGCCCATCTTCACCTAAATAGATCTCTTCTACATCCGATGGATATCCCACCATTGTGATGACGGCATCTGCACTTTCTGCAATCTCTTTTACTGCCGGCTTCCATGATGCCCCTTTTTGAATCAATGCGTCTGCTTTTGCTTTCGTTCTTGTATAAACGATAACTTCATAGCCTGCATCCATTAAATGCCCTGCCATACTGCGTCCCATTACACCGATTCCTATAAAACCAACTGTTTTGATTTGTGCCATCACTTGTTCCTCCTTAAAGAGACTTTGTCAATCCACCATCAATGATCAGTGTTTGACCTGTCATATATGTATTGGCTTCAGATAAAAGAAACACTGCATATGCTGCAAATTCCTCTGGCTGTCCGTAACGGCCAAGCGGGATCGCTCGTTCAGCCTGTGCTTTGATTTCTTCAACCGTTTGATTCTCTCTTTGTGCTCGGTGCTTTTCCAGCTGTTTCACACGGTCTGTTTCAATTTTTCCCGGTGCTAACGTATTGATCAAAATGCCATCCTTCGCAAGCTCCTGAGCGGCTGTTTTTGTCCAGCCGGCAATGGCTGGTCTAAATGTATTCGACAGCATCAAGCCCGGTATCGGTTCTTTCACTGACATTGACGCAATATTTAACACACGTGCGCCGCGTTTTTTCAAATAAGGCAATGCCTCTTTTAATAATCGAATATAGCTGAGTAAATGAAGTTGAAATGATTCGATCCAATCTTCATCTGTTAAGGTGTCGAGCGTTCCTGTTTTAGGCCCGCCTGTATTGTTCACAAGAATGTCTAGACACTTCTCATCACCAGCCGCCGCTTGAACAAGCGCCTTGATTTGCCCGGCGTCAGATACATCACATACTTGATAAGTCAGCTGTCCTTTGACAAGCGGAGACAGCTCGTTGACTGTTTCTTTCAGCTTCTGTTCATGTCTTCCCGAGAGCATCACATCTGCTCCCTCTTTTGCTAGAGCAAAGGCAATCGCTTTTCCGATACCTTGACTGCTTGCAGCTACCAATGCTTTTTTTCCAGTTAGATTGACATCCATGTCAACACCCCCTCTAGTTTATTTTATCATACAAAAAGAACCTTGCTCACATCACAAGGTTCCTTTCCGCTCATTACACCTTAAATCGGTCAACCGCCTGACGCAGTGCCTGGCTTGATTCGTTCAGCATTTCAGTTGAGGTTTTCGTTCTTTCTAACACTTGAACTTGTTCATCTGTAGACGCATGCACTTCCTCAGCTGAGGCAGCAGATTCTTCTGAAATGGCAGCAATACTTTGAATGGAGTCACTCATCTTCTGCTGTTCTTCTGTCATTTCATTAATCTGTGTATGAATGCTGTCGATTGAACCGACAAGTGCCTGCATTTCCATTGTGATGCTGCTGAGTGCCTCACCTGTTGCATTGATGGCGGCACCTTGTTCCTCATTCATTTTACTTGCTGTTGTCATCGCTTCAGCCGCCTTCTTCGATTCATCTTGAATGAGTTTGACGGTTTCACTAATGTGTTTTGTTGACTGCGCAGATTGTTCAGCAAGCTTTCTCACTTCTTCTGCTACTACAGCAAATCCTCGTCCGCTTTCTCCTGCTCTCGCTGCTTCAATGCTTGCATTCAGTGCAAGTAAATTCGTTTGATCCGAGATTTCAGAGATGGCGGTCACGACATTTTCAATATTTTTCGTTTTATGCTCAAGGTCTAGCAGCATTTGCTCAACCTTTTTCGATTCTTCACTCGCTTGTGTTGATTTTTGGACGAGCAAACCAAGTGCGTCAAGCCCTTTATAGCTTGCATCTTCAGATGATTTTGAGTTGGTTTGCATTTGCGTGGCAAGCTCACCCATATGGCGCACTTTCTCATACAAATACTCTGATTTTTCATTAATCGTTTCTGCATCTGATGCCTGCTTAGTCGCTCCTGTTGCCACCTCTTGAATGGCCGTTGCAATCTGTTCGCTAGACAGCAAAGTCTCATTTGAAATGTGGGTCACTTCATCCGCTGATTTCACAACTTGATCTGAAGCCCCTTTCACTTTTTCAATTAACTCCCTGATATCCTCGGTCATTTGATTAATGCTTTTCGTGAGGGAACCAATTTCATCTTGGGATTTCACTGCAAGCGTACTTGTTAAATCGCCTTCTGACACCTTACGCACATGCTCTATTAGACGCTTGATTGGCGTTGTAATGCTTCTTGCCAATAAGAAGCTGAGGATCATCGCAAGAATAATGGCAATGACGGAAATAATGATGCTTGTCTGATTCATTTGTTCTGTGATCCAAAGCAGTTTCTTTTTCTCAAAGCTGACACCAATCGTCCAATCAGCTTCTTTGATTTTAGATATGACCGTCAGTTCTTTTCTGTCATCAATACCTGAATTGTCGATCGCTTTTTTCACAGAAGCTACTTTTGATATGTTTTTTCCTTGCTCTGTTGGATGTGCTAAAATGGTTCCTTTGCCGTCAACTAAGAAAGCGGTACCCATATAAGGAATCTTTTGTTCCTTTATATAAGATTGAATGGAGGATAATTTCAAATCAAGTCCAGCGACCCCAACGACCTTTCCGTTTCTGACAATCGCCTTTGTGGCTGAGACGACCATTTCATTTGTTGCTTTATCGATATATGGATCAGTCCAAATGACTTCGTCAGGCTTTTCAGCTGATTGGATAAACCAATCTCGTTTAGATGGGTCATACCCTTCACCAAAATCGGACTCTGGGAAGGCGAACATTTTGCCGTCACTTGTTCCAATATAGGCAAGTGAAATAAGTTCATCCTGCTCCTGCAAGCCTTTTAGTTCATCGTTTTCGAAGACTAATGTTTGTTTTGTTTGTTTTTGCGCAAAATCTTCAGTAAGTGTACTAGTTGCCAGTTTATTAATTGTATCACTGTAATTATCAAGCTTTTGTGCAATGATGTCTCTCATGCTCTCTGCCGTTGCTGCTGTGGTGGTTTTTGCATCTCGTTCAATAAGTGGTGTTAATACTATGTTAGAACCCACTTGAACGGCCACGACGGTTAAAATTAAAATAACTGAGATGAAAACAGCTATTCTCACTTGAAGTTTCTTAAACATCTCATCACCCCTACATCTACTTTCACACCTTAATTTATATATCGGCAAAATGATACCGCATTCAATAGTTGTAAGAAAATTTAAATAGAAAAAACAAGCCGTATAGGCTTGTTTCAAGTAAAATATTCAATTTTTGCAGAAGGAAAGTACTGATCTATATATGATTCTAAAGTCTTTCTTAGTTCTTGTTCCTCATCTTTTTGATAGATATATTTTCCTATTCCGTATCTTCCCCACTTGTATCTTCTTTTTTCTTCGTCCAACTCTAATTTTGATTTTGGGTAGTTTTTTTGAATCACACGCTTTGCTGGTTTTGTAAAGCGATGCTGAATCATCTCAAAGGTGATATCGTCTCTCACATCTTCAGGAAGAGCTGCATCAAGCTTTTCAAAAAGAACTTTATATCCTTCCTGCCAGCCTTCATGGATATAGATTGGAGCAACAATAAAGCCTAGAGGATAGCCTGCCTTTGCGACCTTAACAGCCGCTTCAATCCGCTGATCTAGCGGTGATGTTCCGGGCTCAAAATATTTAATGACATAATCGGCATTGATACTAAAACGGAATCTTGTCCGGCCATTATGCTTTGCATCTAACAGATGATCGACATGATGGAACTTCGTGACGAAGCGAAGCTTTCCTAAGTCGGTCTGCCCAAAGTATTCAATCGCTCGTTTGAGTGTATGTGTCAAATGGTCAATTCCTACGATATCTGAAGTACATGATGCTTCAAATCTCGTGATATCCGGCGCCCGCTCGTTCATGTACTGCTCTGCCTGATCTAATATTTCTTCTACATTGACGTACGTTCGAATGTACGGCTTACTTCCCATTGTTGTTTGCAAATAGCAATAATGACAATGTCCCATACACCCTGTTGCAAATGGGATCGCATACTCTGCAGATGGTTTAGACGAGTCAAACTTCAATGTCTTCCTCACACCAATGACAAGCGTTGACTTCGCATTACGATACTTTTGCAAGTCATTTTTTCCCGGAATATTTCTGACCTGGTTATGTGAAGTCGTTTCTCTTATTTCGATTCCCATACCCTCAAACTTTTCCTTCAGCTCTCGTCCTAACGGGTACTCTAACGCCCGGGGTTCAATGTAAACAAGCTGGGGAACGAAAGGTTTGATCATATTAAGCACATCCTTACCTTTAAGGTTTTCATACCGTTACTTTAACCGCACAGGATGGCTTTTATCCTTTCTAAAATCTCCCTTATTCAAACAAGTCTTGATAAAGAGCTTCTGCTTCTTCATATGTTGGAAACACAGCATCATCAGGTGCTAGTGGATGATACGTTTCAAGTAAAAAGAGGGCAAGCTCTTCTTCGTTGTATGGATGTGAAACAATTTCTGCTTCTTTAATTTGTGCTACGTTTGCAGCATGTGGATTTCGATAAATCACATATACTTGATCACCCGGTTTGTAGTCTGAGAAAGGCAATCTGGTCACCTCCATTTTTTAATTATAGGGTGCCCTTCTCACTGCCCAATATGACTCAATATGATAAAATTCGACAAAAAAACCAGACAGTTTCATCTGTCTGGTTTTCATTCACTTAGTTCTGTTGAAACGTCTTCTTGACGAAATCAACCACTTCTTCTGTTGTGCTAAGTGATAAAATATGCTCTTTAAATGATGCAGCTTCTTCTTTAGAAAGCTTGCTTAGCTGCGTTCTAGCTGGAAGAATGGATGTTGCACTCATTGAGAATTCATCTAATCCTAATCCAAGTAGTAGCGGTATTGCGATTTCATCTCCTGCCATCTCACCGCACATGCCGACCCATTTACCCTCTTTATGCGCTGCTTCGATCACAAGCGTAATAAGACGTAAAATCGCTGGGTTGTAAGGCTGGTAAAGGTAAGACACTCGTTCGTTCATTCGATCAGCAGCCATTGTGTATTGAATCAAATCATTCGTTCCAATACTGAAGAAATCTACTTCTTTTGCAAATTGGTCTGCGATGACAGCTGTTGATGGAATTTCTACCATCATTCCGATTTCAATCGAATCAGAAACGTCTGTACCAGCGGCAACCAATGCTTCTTTTTCTTCAAGTAAAATGGCTTTTGCTTCTCTAAATTCTGATAACGTCGCGATCATAGGGAACATGATTTTCAAGTTTCCATATGTACTTGCACGAAGTAAGGCGCGTAGTTGTGTTCTGAAAATCTCCTGCTCTTCCAGGCAAAGGCGAATGGCTCTATAGCCAAGGAACGGGTTCATTTCTTTTGGAAGCTGCAAGTAAGGAAGTTCTTTATCGCCACCAATATCTAGTGTGCGGACAACCACTGCTTTCCCTTCCATCTTCTCTAAAACTGTTTTATACGCATCGAACTGCTCTTCTTCTGTAGGAAGCTGGTCTCTGCCCATGTATAAAAATTCAGTACGGTACAATCCGACTGCTTCGCCGCCATTTTCAAGTACACCTTTTACATCTTCAGGTGTTCCGATATTTGCAGCTAGCTCTACGTGAACGCCGTCTTTTGTAACCGTTGGCTGGTCAACAAGTTTCGCCCATTCCGCTTTTTGAGCTAAGTAGTCTTCATGCTTTTTTTGATACGCTTTCACTTCATCTTCAGAAGGCTGAATGATGACGTCTCCAGTAATACCATCCACAATGATCAGATCATCGTTTTTCACCGTTTTTGTTGCTTCTTTTGTCCCAACAACTGCTGGAATCTCCATAGATCTTGCCATGATCGCTGAGTGAGAAGTACGACCGCCGATATCTGTTGCAAAGCCTTTGACAAATTGTCTGTTCAGCTGAGCAGTATCAGAAGGTGTTAAATCTTCAGCAATGATGATGACTTCTTCAGAAATCATGCTTGGGTTTGGAATGTCAACGCCAAGCAAATGTCCAGTCACACGTTTCGTTACGTCGCGAATATCCGCCGCACGTTCCTTCATGTATTCATTGTCCATTGCTTCGAACATTGTGACAAACATCGTCGCTGTTTCTTTTAAAGCAAATTCAGCATTTACTTTATCAGATTTGATTTTATCCTTTACTGGGCTTAGCAGTTCAGGATCACTTAACACAAGAAGGTGGGCAGAAAAGATATCTGCTTTGTCTTGGCCAAGCTCTTTTAGCGCATGCTCTTTAATTGCTTCAAGTTCTTGTTTAGAAACATGAATTGCTTCTTCAAAACGCTTCACTTCTGTCTCTGGATCATTGATGTCTTTTTGGTGAACTGTTAAATCTGGTTCTTCCAGACGATACGCTTTTGCAATCGCAACGCCTGCTGAAGCACCGATTCCTTTCAGTTGTTGCATTACTCGCCTAGGCCTTCACTTTTCATTGTGTCTTTAAGCGCAGCAAGTGCATCATTTTCATCAGAACCAGAAGCAGAGATTGTGATTGTAGCACCTTTCGCAATTCCTAGAGACATTACACCCATAATAGATTTCAGGTTCACTGTTTTACCATTATATTCTAAGTTGATATCAGCATCATATTTACTAGCAGTTTGTACAAGAACTGTTGCAGGACGTGCGTGAATTCCAGAATCTGCAGTTACTTTGAATGTTTGTTGAGCCATTTTTATCAATCTCCTTTTTATACAATTAATACATCCACAATATTATATCATACTGCCGAGCTTGTCATCTAACAAGAACGGCAGTTATGAAAATTATTTTGAAATTTTCATGATGTTTTCTTGTCCAGCTTTGATTTCACCGGATGCTTGAAGGTCAATAAATTGTCCTTCACTTAAGTTGGTAAATACAATTGGAGTCATCAAAGATGGTACTTCAGACTTAATTTTATCAATATCAACCTCTAAAAGTTTTTGACCGATTTCTACTTGATCTCCCTCTTGTACAAATGCTTCAAACCCTTCTCCTTTGAGGCCGACCGTATCAATTCCGAAGTGGATCAAAATTTCAAGTCCACCATCAGATTGCAGGCCAATGGCGTGTTTCGTCGGGAACACATTTAAGATCTTCCCTCTTACCGGTGAAACAACCGTTCCATCTGTTGGCAAGATGGCGAAACCGTCACCCATCATTTTCCCTGAGAATACTTGATCTGGTACATCTGTAATTGGATGAAGCTCCCCTGTAATTGGTGAAGCAAAAATTTCTTCCCCTTGCTCATTTTGAAGCGGCTTTGCAATGACTTCTTCGACCTGCTGGCTGACTTCTTCTTTTGCAGAAGGGTCTTTCGCTGGACGAGGCGTGCGGCCTGCAATGATGTCCTGCATTTGTGTTTTTAAATTATCAGAGCGCGGTCCAAAGATTGCCTGGATGTTGTTCCCTACTTCGAGAACACCTGAAGCGCCAAGCTTTTTCAAGCGGTCCTTGTCCACTTTCTTCTGATCATTGACAGTAACACGTAAACGCGTGATACAAGCATCAAGGTGCTTAATGTTTTCTTGATCACCCATTGCTTCAAGGATTTCATAAGGCAAGTCATTCCCTTTTTCAGACTTCGCCTCACTTGCTCCGTCTGCTGCTTCATCCTCGCGGCCTGGCGTTTTCAGATTAAATTTGCGAATGGCGAATCTAAATCCGAAGTAGTAAATGACAGCAAGGACAAGACCTACTGGAATGACGAGCCACCAAGCGGTTCTATTTGGCAGGATACCAAATAGGAAAAAGTCGATTAACCCTCCTGAGAAGGTCATCCCGATTTTCACGTTTAGAATATCCATTATCATAAAGGATAATCCAGCGAATACACAGTGAATCGCAAATAATACTGGTGCAACAAACAAGAATGAGAATTCAAGCGGTTCAGTGATCCCTGTTAGGAAAGAAGTAAGGGCCGCTGATCCCATTATTCCTGCTACTAGCTTTTTATTCTTTGGTTTTGCTTCATGGTAAATCGCAAGTGCTGCTGCTGGAAGACCGAACATCATGAACGGATATTTCCCTGTCATGAATGTACCAGCTGTCAGCTGAACACCATCTTTGATTTGCGCCATGAAAATACGCTGGTCACCACGGACAAGCTCTCCTGACAAGCTCTTGTAGCTAAAGAACTCATACCAGAATGGTGAGTAGAAAATGTGGTGCAGACCAAACGGAATTAATGATCGTTCAATGACACCGAATACAAAGGCAGCCAGCGGCTCATTCGCTGCGAGCAGTCCTGTTGAAAATGAGTTCAGTGCACCTTGGATTGGCGGCCAAATGACTAGCATCAATAGCCCTAAAATAAGTGCTGAAATAGAAGTAACGATTGGAACAAAACGCTTACCAGCAAAGAAGCCAAGATATTGCGGGAGCTCAATTTTGTAAAATTTATTATACATATAAGCTGCTAATACCCCGACGATAATCCCGCCAAAAACGCCGGTAGACAAGGTCGGTATACCGAGCATATTAATATATGCTGGATGGCTTTCCTTGAAGAACTGGGCCAGTTTGAGTGAATCGGATGGAATGGATCCGTTGGCCATTAATACGGCACTCATCGTTACGTTCATGACAAGATAACCGATGATAGCGGCAATTCCTGCCACTCCGTCTCCATTGGCAAGACCGATGGCAACCCCTACAGCAAATAATAGCGGAAGATTCGAGAAGACGATGTTCCCCGCATTCTCCATGACACTTGCAACAAGCTGAATTGTATCGTTGCTTAAAAATTGAGCTACATCAATCAGCTGCGGATTTTGCATCGCATTCCCAAGTGCTAGTAAAATACCGGCAGCAGGAAGGATCGCAACTGGAAGCATGAGTGCTCGTCCAATTTTTTGCAACACACCAAAAAGTGATTTAAACACTGGTTGAACCTCCTTTTGTTTTCGCTTACAACATACATTTGGGATGCTCCCTGACGTACATTTCATAATTAACCGTTTACATTTCACTTTCAAACGCAAAAAAAGGCATGGTGATATAAGGTTGCGCAAATAACAGGATCTTATCCTGTATTTACCTTAAGTCACTCATGCCTGATCGAATCAGTTACACGTTTCAAGGAAACTATGAAATTTTATTTGTCAATCTGTACAGATGAAGTGTCAGGTAGACGGCCTCAGCATCCTGTACAGGCTTTTTCAATGCATGCTGCAAAATTTTGATCATTTTCCAAGCAGTATTGTAGCATAAAGGATATTCATTTTTCAATAGATGAAGCAATTTTTCTGGCTCCTCTAATGATTCTCCCCGTTTAATACGCTCAATTGAAAACGTAATATGGCGTAATAAGCGTAAATAATGAATACTTTCTCTGTCTACTTTCATATGAAATGAATCTTCAATGACTTGGACCATTTGTGTAATGAGCTGCGAATGACGGTTCACCTCAGATAAAGGCCGATTCGTCAAAGCTGAATGGATATGGAGCGCTATAAAGCCAATTTCTCCTTCTGGCAGCTTCGTTTCGACATCTGGCCGCTCGTTAATCAGTTCAACGACTTCCTTTGCAACCTCGTATTCTTTCGGGTAAAGCGATTGCGTCTCAAGCATAAAAGGGTTCGTGATATCATAGCCTTGCTGCACCCGCTTAAAACTAAACGCAATATGGTCGGTCAGTGCAACATGAATATGCTCATTCAATCGCTGTCCCATTTTTTCTCGTATATGATAAATGACGTCATTGGCAAGCTCAATCATGTTCTCATCAATATGATGAAGCAGCTGTTTATATTCTGTTTGTTCCTTCGTGTTTTTTAACACAAACATTTTTTCAAACACGTCTTGATCGAGAAGATCCCCCGATTTTTTACCGAAGCCGATCCCTTTCCCAATCAGAACCACTTCGCCCAAAGAAGGGTGTCTTGCGATGATGACATTATTATTTAACGCTTTATCAACGGTGAAGGATTCCATGAACATCCCCACCTCCTTCTTATTCAATCCCTCTTATCGTACAAAACAGATGAAACGTGCGTCAACGATTGTTTTTCAAAACGGTTGTTGTTCGCTCAATTAGGTGAAATGGCAGCATTCTTTTTTCTGATTTCTCTCCCTTTAATGCCCGGTCGAACAAGTCAAACGCTTCCTGTCCCATTTGTTTGAGGGGAATATGAATGCTGGAAATCCCCAAAACCTCACTCAATTGGTTATTTTGAAAGCTGAGTATGGCTGGTGATTCTCCTACTTTTATGTCATGACGCTGTGCCTCTAATAAAAAGCCTGCAGAGACTTCGTCATTTGTGATGAATAAAGCTGTAGGACGATTTTTCATTTCCTGCCATTCTGCAAATAATTGCTTCCCATCAAGCAGGGATAACTTCCCTTCGATGATCCATTCCTCATCAATGGTCTGCCCGAGCGATTGCATCATGTCTTGATAAGCCTGAAGGCGCGACTCGCTATTAGCTCCTTCTGTTCTGGCGAGAACGATCGCAATTCGTTGATGGCCGCATGCCGCCAAATGATACAGGCCTTCCTTAAATGCTTGATCATGCGCAATCGACACGGTTGAGCATTGATCGTGCAGCGCAGGATGACAAAATATAATCGGTCCTGATTCCTGCCACTTTAAAATGTGCCTTTCACTTAATGCATTTGAACAAAATATTAAACCGTCCACACGGCGTTCTTTTAAACTCATTAACGCTTCTTTTTCTTTTAATGGGTCATATCCTGTTTGAAATAAAGCAAAATGCATACCGCGCGCCTGTGCTTTTTCTGCAATACCTGTGACGAGTGTGCTGAAATAAGAGTGTTCAATGTTTGGAAGGACAATGCCAAGCATATTCGAATAGCCCTTCGCTAAATGAACCGCCTGGATGTTTCTCGTATACTTGAGCTCTTTCATCGCTTGTAGAACACGTTCCCTTTTTTCTTCTTTAACATAAGGATGCTCATTCAACACACGTGATACGGTTGTCACAGATACGCCCGCTCTTTTCGCAATCTCCCTTATGTTTGCCATTTTTTCTCCTACTTTCTCTTGATATGGTAAGCGTTTCATACTTTAAGATGTATGTGAGCTGAACAAATCACTGGATGGAAAGGGGAATTCAAGATGGGTTTCATCATATGGATTATATTATGTATGACTGTTTTGTTTTCTGCTCGTTTTGCATTACATCCTTTAGGAAAAGAACATAAAATCAAACCGTTTCAATCAATTGATGATTTTTTTGTTGATAAGGATCGAGAAGAGTGATAAAAAATCACGATGACACTTCCAAGACCTGGACGTTCATCGTGATTTTTTTATTACTTGATGATCGTCAGCTCTTTCGGATAATTGGTTAAGGTGACTGGACCATCTGCCGTAATGAGAACATCATCTTCAATTCTTACGCCGCCGACTCCCGGGACATAAATTCCTGGTTCAATCGTATACACCATACCTTCTTGCAGAAGGTCGTCATTTGCCTGACTCATAGAAGGAAACTCATGAACAGAAATCCCTAACCCATGTCCGAGGCGATGTGGGAAATATTCACCATACCCCGCTTCTGAAATCAGCCCGCGGGCTTTTAAGTCAAGATCGCCGATTCTCACGCCTGGCTTACTCATTTCAAGTGCTGCCATTTCTGCATTTAAGACGGTTTGATAGATGTCCTTTTGCTTTTCAGAAGCTTCCTGATAGATAAATGTTCTTGTGATATCTGAGCAATATCCATCGACAATGACGCCAAGGTCAAATAACACAAAATCGCCTTTTTTTAAGGCTGCCTGTCCCGGATTTCCATGAGGCTCGCCTGATTTTTCACCAAAGAGAACCATGGTTGAAAAGGACATGCCTTGAATGCCTTTTTTCTTTAGTTCATATTCTATGACAGCGAGCACTTCTGTTTCTGTGATTCCTTCTTTTAAGGCGTTAACACCAATTTTTACACCTTCATCTGCCAATTGAGCCGCTTTTTTCAGTGTAGCAATTTCAGATTCATCTTTGATCAGTCTGAGCTGATCGAGCGCATCTTCAGCCCGGACGAACGTTTCTGCCCCGGTGACAGCTTGGAGCTGTTCTGCTCTTTGAAGCGGAATCGATTCTTTTTCAATCGCAAGACGCGCCGCTTGAATACCTCGTTTTTCTATCGCTGATTGAATGAAATCAAATGGATTCTCATGATCTTCATATCCAATGATATCGCCGGACCATCCTGCATTTTTTGCCTGCTCGACTTCCATTTTAGGCAAAATAAAAAATGGTTCTGCCTCTTGGAACACAAACAGCCCCATCACTCTTTCATGCGGCTCTGTGAAGTATCCAGATAGATAAAACACATTTTCCTTTGTATGTATAAATGCACCTTGAATGTCTTCTTTCTTAAGCCAAGAAGACAAGCTCTTCATTCGGTTCATCATGATCCTCCTCACACGTTTTACTACTGGTCTATTGTATCAGTTTTTGCTGTATTTCGCACAAAAGCGCACTGGCATGAATCCAGTGCGCCCTGATGATTGATTTAAGATGCACGAAGCAGACGCAGACCATTTAAAATGACCAAAATCGTACTTCCTTCATGCCCGATGACACCAAAAGGCAAATCAAGCACTTGTAAGAAATTCGCACAAATTAACAGACAGATCACCGTTAATGAGAAAATAATGTTTTGCTTAATGATTCGATTCATTTTTCTTGAAAGACGGATCATCTTTGTTAGGTTACTTAAATTGTTCTTCATTAAAATGAGATCCGCTGTTTCTAAGGCAACATCTGTGCCTCCGCCCATCGCAACCCCAACATCTGCTGTGGCGAGCGCTGGTGCATCATTGATTCCGTCTCCTACCATGATGATTGAATTACCTTGTTTTTTTAATTGATTGACCTCATGTACCTTTTCATCTGGAAGACATTCAGCCACTACGGTTTGGATACCGGCTTCCTGCGCAATCGCTTCAGCCGTTTTTTGCTGATCTCCTGTCAGCATGACGGTTTGGATGCCTAAATCATTTAGTTCTTGAATCATTTTTTTGGCTTCAGGTCTGATTTGATCCTTAAGGCCAAGACAGCCAACAACTTCTTCACCCTTTTGAACGTAGACCACTGTGTATCCTTGAGCTGAAAGGTCATCACCTGTCTCTTCAATCTCGCGGTCGATTGACGCCTTACCCGCAAAGTCTTTCTTCCCAATCCGCCACGTTTCTCCATTTAATTGTGCTTTTACACCAAATCCAGAGGTTTCTTCAATGGTGACATGGACTGATCTTTCTGTTTGGTGTTCTTTTGCCATATCAGAAATTGCTTTCGCTAATGGGTGGTTTGATTGACTCTCAATTTGATAGAGTGCCTGATAAAAAGCAGATTCATCCTGCCCTTTAGCCATGACGACTTGTTCTACGGCTGGCTTCCCGCTTGTAATTGTCCCCGTTTTATCAAAAGCAATCATGCTGCTTGTGCCTAGTTTTTCTAAAAAGACACTTCCTTTAACAAGCATTCCATTTCTCGCGCCATTTGAGATCAGTGACAGTGCTGCTGGCATGATGGATGCAACTAGAGCACAAGGTGAAGCAACGACCATAAACACCATTGCCCGGTAGAAGGTTTCACTCATGCTCCAGCCGAGTACAAAATGTGGCAGAACCATTAAAATCGCGACCGTGATCAGCACACCTTTTACATAGGCGCCCTCAAATTTTTCGATAAATGCCTGGCTTGGCGAAACACTTTCTTGAGCGGATTCAACAAGTTTAATAATTTTATGGAATAGCGTTTCTTCATTATGTTTCGTGACTTCCACTGTTAAGGAACCATTTAAATTCACTGTTCCTGCAAATACGTCTTCCCCCTGCCCTTTTTCCTGTGGAATAGATTCGCCTGTGAGGGCAGATTCATCCACACTTGTTCTCCCGCTTAAAATGACACCATCTGCTGCAATGCGTTCCCCAGCTTTGACCATAATCCGGTCACCTGGTGTTAATGATGAAGCGGCGATTTGAATGGTCGTACCATCTTTTTCAATTAAAGTTGCTTCATCTGGTGCAATGCTCATTAATGCTGTTAAATCTTTCTTGCTTTTATTTGACGTATACGTTTCAAGCGCACCACTCAGTGAGAAAATAAAAATTAAGATAGCGCCTTCTGCCCAATAGCCGATTAGAGCTGAGCCTATTGCTGCGAAAATCATTAAAAGTTCCACATTTAAGGTCTTCGACGAAATCGTTTCTTCAATTCCTTCCTTCGCCTTTGCAAAACCTCCAATAACAAATGCTAGGATGAAAAGAGGAATGCTCCACATACTCTGATCCTTTAGAATCCATCCAGTTAGAATAAGAATCCCCGATATACCTGCTGCAATTAATTCTCCGTGCTGTGCCCATTTATGTAAGGACCATTTCGATTCCTTTTGATTTGTCGTTTGGTAAAGTGCTGTATTCTCATTCATGATTGTTTTCTCCTCTCTAATTGATAATCGTTTTCATATTATCAATCGTTGCCCGTTTCTTTTTCATCTATATTTTCTGCTATTTCAAGCTTTTTATTGGTCTGTCACTCATTATAACAGGTTCTGATTAATTTTCAATTAATAATTATTATAATTTCTTTTTGATAATAATTATCATTATTGATATAGACCGTTCCGTCTTCTTCTGAGCACAGTGTATTCAGATGAAAAGCAAACGAACACAAAAAAGAACCAACAGAATTGGTTCTTTCACATAAAGGATTTGTTCTACGAATTTGTCCACTCTTTGATTTGTTTTTTCGTCAGTGGACCTACATGATTTTTCACCACTTCTCCTTTTTCGTTAATCAAAAAGGTCGTTGGAATGGTGATGATTTGATATTTCTTCATCATTTCTCCGTGTTCATCTAGTATGATCGGGAATGTAAACCTTCTGTCTTTCACAAATTGGGCAACAGCATGTTTACTTTGTTCAGCACCTAGTAAATTCACGGTCAATATGTCAACATCACTCTGATTTTCTTTCACAATCTGTTCAAATTCGGGCAGCTCCATTTTACAGGACGGGCACCATGTTGTCCAAAAATGCAAAATGGTCTTTTTCCCTTTTTCGGGAACCATCTGCATGTCACCATTTAATGTTGGCGCCTCTATCTTTGGCGCCATCACAGGCTCTTTTGCTTCTGCTGCTGTGCTCGTTAGAAATAGAAGCAGGGTCATCATCAGAAGACTGGCGGGTAGATGTTTACGATTCATCATGATCTTCCTTCCCAGTTTTCTTCTAGCTTGCCCTCTCGATGGCGATGACATTCAAGCTTTTTTCAATGTAAGAAACATTGAAACGCCGAGCTCCTTACAAATCGTCGCATAATGCAGGGCAGTCAACAGCAGCATGCCTGTGTTCATCCCTAAAATGACCCCCATCATATTCAAGCTTTCAATTGAACCGAGGAAATACACCATAGAAAAAGAGACGACATGCACCCATATATTATGTAGGAACACATCTTTGATGAGCCCCATTCCGATTAAACACGCTTGAAACGGCATCACAAACAGGTGGCATAAAAAGTATGGCCATAGCAGCTGTAAATAGACAGCAGCTTGCGGTGAATCAAAAAAGAGCTGTGTGAGCGGGTAAGCAAAATAATACATGACCATCACTGCCGGCACCCCATATCCAAACGTTATAAGAATCGCCTGTCTGACACGTTTTTTCACAAGATCATACTGACCTAAAGCATAGGCTTCAGAGACACTCGGAATCATCACAATCATGATGGAATGAGCGATAAACGCTGGGAAAAAACCGATCGACATTGCGACACCAGCCAGCATGCCGTAATGATCAACAGCAAGTGTTCCAGAAATGCCTGCTGCTACGAGCGCTCCTTTGATTAAAAATGGTTCAACCGCATTGGCGATCGCATGAAAGATGCGCATGCCCGTTGTCGGAATGGAAACGGCTAATAGGCGCTTTCGCACATCACTTCCTCTTAATTCAACAGACCTGACATTCACAGCATTTTTTGCCATGACGTATTGGGAGTATAAATAAATAAAGACAACAAGATCACTCGCAACAATGACACCAATGGCGATGAGTACTGCTGTTTCAATATCAAACGAATACCAATGAAAAAACAAAAACAAGCAGATAAGCTGGATCGTTTTCTTCAGCATATTGGCTAAAGCAATTCTGCCCATTTGCTGCTTTCCCATAAAATAGCCGCGGGCAATGGAGGTAAACGCAATAATCGGGATAAGTGACAGCACTAGGCCCTTCATAAGCGGATGATACGACTGAAACACTGGAATGAAAGGCAGTACAATAGCTGCTATAGCTGTTGTTGTACTTGTCACCACAAGTGTCATTTTAAAGGCATGACGGAGCATGCTTTTGTGGAGACGCTCATGTGATTCTGCAATGAATTTAGAAATGGAGACTGGCAGCTCTAAACTGGCGATCACAAGGACAAGCATGATGATTGGAAGGATACTCATATATAAGCCCATTCCATGTTCTCCAAGCTCTCTCGCTAAAATCATATTGACTAAAAACTCTATACACTCCGCAATAAAAGCTGCGACAGATAGCAGAATGACCCCTTTTACAAATCGATTCATGTAGCCTCCCCTTGTCTAAAGCAAATTCTTTTCACATTCTATGAGACAAGTCCAAAAAATATTTTAATAATTGAAGACAAAAAAAGAGCAATCTCATTGATCGCTCTTTTTCTCTATACGGCAAACACGTGACGTCCGATACGTTCTACAATTTTGCGGGAACGAATCCAATGATCTGTTGCCGTTTTTGGATTATAAAAATAGATAGCCTTTGTTGTTCTGTCATGCTCTTTTACTACCTGCTTCACCGCTTTAATGGAATCTTGATCTGCCTTATCATGAATGCTTCCATTCGATACTGGCTGGAAGGCATTTCGCTGATAAATCACACCTTTCACGCTGTCAGGAAAAGAACGATGCTCCACCCTGTTTAAGACAACACTTGCCACCGCTTTTTTCCCTTCGTAAGATTCACCTTTCGCTTCAGCGTGTACCAACCGAGAAAGCAAGTCCATTTCTTCATTAGAATACTGTTTTCCGCTTGCCTTATTCGTTGTTTCAGATTTTACTTTTTTCTTTTGCTTCGGTTTTGAAGACTTTTCTTCTGTTGACGTACTTAGCAATTTCACTTTTGGCTGACGCTTTTCTTCAGAAAATGCTGGGATGACTTGCTCGTGGTCTTGATCTATATATGAAAGCTGATGTTTAACAGGTGCTTGTGAAAGTTCGTGACTTAATGTGCCTTGCTGCTCTTGTATATTGTCCATCTTCATTGCTGCAACGAGCATAAGGATGACAAAAAGAGCTGTATGAATTTTAATCATTCGCCTTTTTCCTCCTTTAATCAAAGTAGGCTGTAAGATACTTGTCCACTCTAACAAGAGCTCATTCTATTTTCACGCACAAAGATTTACATGCCTGTCCAAATTCCGTCATTAAATGGCATGTCCTAGTTGAGCGCACATAAAATGGAATTGTTAGCGCTTAAAAAGGTCCCTTTTTCACCTATCATCATCCTTATGCTCCTGATTATGGGTTATTACATTTTCTTTTCATATGTATCAGAGTCGTTTGAAGTGTGACAAAAGAACGAAAATAAAAAAGCTTTCTCTCATCAATGAGAAAAAGCTTTAGCTTCTTGCTTCTGTAAGATATTCAAAAATAACATCTCCACCATGTTTGGCGATCCCGCGAAAATGTTTAAAATCATCTTGATTCACCAAAACAGAACGAAACGTTAAAAAGTCATCTTTTTGGATGGCCACCTGTTTTTCCGTCCCTTTCCGTAAAGATTCGAGGATTGTGAGGATTTGTTCTTCAGTCAAAAAAACCGCTCCTTTTCAGCCATGATCAATTATTAAATATACCATTCGTTAGAAGAGCATACAACGAAAACAAAACAAAAACGTCTTTATCCTTTACATTGGTATGAAAATATTGCAAAATACTTTTTAATAGGGAATGAAATCTGTTTTTAAAGGAGAGGGATCGGTTGAAGATTGCAAAAATTGGAAATGTGATCGAATTTAGAAATGGTTTAACAGGTGTAGTTGAAAAAGTGAATGAAAACTCTGTCATTGTGGATGTCACCATTATGGACAACTATAGAGATCTAGAACTGGATTCACTAACAGTCGTTAATCATAAAAACTATAAAATCATCAAAGACTCCGTACATTAATTTGCAATCCTCAATTCAGACAATCGGTACATACGTATATATAAAGCAAATTTGGCTCGTTTGACAACTTTGCTCTATTTGAACAATCACATATGAAAAAGACTGATACCACTTAAAGAGGGTCAGTCTTTTTGCGTATGAAAAGTTTGCATTTCCGCCTTCGTCTTGTACATCTCGACTTCCTCGGGTGTGATCACTCCTTTATCAATCAAGAGGGCAATCACTCCAAGCAATGTGGAGGCACTCCATTTATACCGTTCTTTGTTTTGATGTTCAAGCATTTGAAGCTCTTCCTTTAGCTCCATTAGCAGCTGCTCTGTCCGCTCTTCTTTGTTTGCCAACTCAAACGCCTCCGTTTATCATTCATTCCCTCTATTTTATCTTACATCAAATGAGATAAGCAAAAAAACATGATCCCCCTTTACAAACGTACGTTCTGTCATGTATAATATGTTTACGAGCTGGTAGCCCTCAGCCGTCCTAGCAAGTTCTATTCCCATTCGTATGAGAAGAGTGACATGACTCTTCTCTTTTTTTATGGTTGATTCGCAAAAAAAGACATGCATCCGGCATGTCTTTTCCTTTTTTCTCATTTTACATGCAGCATTTGTGGTTACTCAGGACATAAGGAAAACGACTTTTTTATACGACTCAAGTAAATCCCCATTAACTTTTTTTGGGGACGATTTGTAATCTCTTCTCAGTGACATTATACCTGTGCTAGCCCGCCATCTACGAACAATTCAACACCCGTCAAGTAACTGCTTTCGTCTGAAGCAAGGAAAGTTACAGCGTTTGCTACTTCTTCAGGTGTCCCAACTTTTCCAGCTGGAACAGTATTTCTGGCATTTTCCATCGCTCCTTCAAGTGCATCACCAAAAAGCTCATCGTATGCAGGTGTAAGAATCACTCCTGGACTTACCACATTTACACGAATTTCAGTACCTTTTAGGTCAAGAATCCAGTTGCGAACTAGTGCTCTTAATGCTGCTTTAGATGCTCCATATACACTAAATGCTGGGTTGCCAATTGATCCAGCAGTAGAGCCCGTTACAATAATAGAACCTACTTTGTCCGGGAATAGTGATAGCGCTTTTTGAACAGTAAAAATGGTTCCTTTCACGTTAATGTCGAACGTTCTATCAACCTGCTCTTCAGTAATTTCACCTAATGGCAGGAAGTTGCCGATGCCTGCATTAGCAAAAAGGATGTCCAACTTACCTTTTTCCTGCTTTATCATGTCATATAGTTTGTCTAAGTCTTCAAGCTTAGAAATATCACCTTGAACACCGGTTACGTTCTTGCCAATTTGGTTAACAGCTTTATCAAGTTCGTTTTGTCTACGTCCCGTGATATACACATATGCACCTTCGTTTACAAATTTTTGTGCAGCAGCAAGACCAATCCCACTTGTTCCACCCGTTACAAGCGCTATTTTACCTTCAAATTTACCCATACTTAACACTCCTTTAGAATTCATATTATTTTATGTCTAGTACCTTTAAGTACTTGAAGAGCAACTTACAAGATATAGTATCCTCCAGCAAGCACATTATCGGAAGTACCCACTTTTTTGTGATATAGTTACTAAAAAGTAATAAATGTGGAATGGAGAGCTTTAGACATGAAAAAATTCAGCTGCGGGTTTGAAGTGACAAAGGAAGTGATTGGCGGAAAATGGAAAGGCCTTGTATTATACTTTTTAATGAATGGACCAAAGAGAACGAGTGAATTAAAGCGCATTATCCCAAATATCACGCAGAAAATGCTGATTCAAACACTTAGAGAGCTTGAGGCCAGTGGACTTGTGACCAGAAAGATGTATAATCAAGTACCGCCGAAGGTTGAATATTCATCCACTGAACTTGGAGAATCTCTTAAACCTATCTTGCAGGAGCTCTGTCAATGGGGGAGCCATTATGCGGAGCAAGAGTATGCAGAAGGTGAATATGAAATTGTACAACCAGAACAACTAAAGTGAGGATTGAAGTAGCTGCTAAAGTAAATGATAAACAACATCAATACCATCACCTAACAGATAAAGAACAGTCAGAAATAAATGAGATAGTCAATTTTGAAAGTGAAGTTCTAATCAGAAGTGTCATGGACTATATTCAAGAGAACTTTGATGAAATTCAAAAATGAGCTGTTTCAAATGTTAAAGAGAAGGATCAGAAACTTAACTTTAAACAATAAATGAAGATATGATCATAATATTTAATGCCTATGATCTCTAAATAGGCATTTTTTCTTTCGGATAAAAAAGAAAAGACGTACAAATTGTACGCCTTCATCTGCTTCTGTACTATCAATTTTTCACTGCATAAAAGTCACAGTTCAGGTTGCACCTCAGGTCACACTTTTTCATACAATTCCCATGAGTATTTTCAGGTGTGACTTTTTCCACTTTAATGTGACACCAATTCGTTTCACACTCCGTCTCACACAGCGGAATAATTACCGATTATCAATCGTCTCCGGATACATATCATGGTTCATCATACGGTATTCTGCCATTTCCTCATATTTCGTGCCAGGTTTCCCGTAGTTCGTATACGGATCAATGGAAATACCGCCTCTTGGCGTAAATTTGCCCCAAACTTCAATATACCTTGGATCCATCAATTCAATCAGGTCGTTCATAATAATGTTCATACAGTCCTCATGGAAGTCACCATGGTTACGGAAGCTGAACAAATATAATTTTAGCGATTTACTTTCGACCATGATTTCATTTGGGATATAGCTGATATAAACTGTCGCAAAATCAGGCTGACCTGTTTGCGGACATAGTGAGGTAAATTCTGGGCAGTTGAATTTCACAAAGTAATCTCTATTTGTATGTTTATTTGGAAACGTTTCAAGCACTTGTGGTGCATAATCAAACAAATAATTGGTTCCTTGGTTTCCCAGTAGCGTGACACCTTCTAATTCTTCTGGTTTTCTTGTCGTCATGTCATCTCTTCCTTTCTATACGCCTCGTTTATTTCCCCACAATAACGTGTGCAGCTGCGGCAGCACTCTTACGCGGTTTAAGTCTGGATCTTGCGCGACTTGATCGACAAGCGCTTCATATTTCTTTAATAAATGCGTCAATAAGTACGCATCATCAGCTGTCGTCGTGTCATCATTTCCTACCTGCAAATAAAAAGGAAGCTCAGGGTATTTTGCATGAACATCCTTCGCATACGCTAAGTCACGATCGTCAAAGATCACGACCTTCAGGCTAGCATGCTGCAACCTATTTCCGTTTTTCAGCTCATCTAAAATACGTGTTAGTTTCGTAAAATCTGTTTTCATATTCGAGCTTGGCGGCTTAGGAGAAATGGTTAAATCATCAATTTTCAAAAACCATTCCTGATACATCGTCCCTTGTGTTTCAAGCGCTGTATCAATTCCCTCTTCATGCAGTAAATCAATGAGGGATTCCATTTGTTTTAAAAGGGCTGGGTTTCCCCCTGAAATGGTGACATGAGAAAAAGCCTGTCCGCCTATTCTTTTTAATTCTTTGACAATGTCTTCTGCCTCAAGCCACTGAATGTCATGCTTCGCTGAGCCATCCCATGTAAAGGAGGAATCACACCAGCTGCACGAGTAGTCACAGCCAGCCGTTCTGACAAACATGGTTTTTTGTCCAATGACCATTCCTTCTCCTTGAATGGTTGGACCAAAGATTTCTAATACGGGAATCGCTTTAGCCATTGATCTCAACTCGTTTCGGACGGTAAATGCAATAGCTTGTTGGTGTCTCTCTGACAAAGACCTGAACACATGCCGGCTTGTTCGCTAAAGTCGATAAATACGCTGCGACTTTGTCATGTACGGTCTTTGCTACCACCTCAGTGGTTGGCATCGCGTATCGATCGTTTGATGAGAATTCCTCATGATCATTGAGCAGCGTGTGATCGTACTGCCCATGAATGAGCTTTTTCAATGTACTGAAATTGACAAGGAATCCCGATTCATCTAGCTCGTCTCCCGCAATCGTGATATTGATGGTGTACGTATGACCATGAACACGGCTGCATGCGCCCGCATCTTCTCGCGGGATGAAATGGGCAGCAGAAACATGCATGTCTTTATTTAATTCAAATGAAAATGGATGATCGGTTTGTGGATAGATTTGAGAAAGCATTTATTTTGCCTCCTTCATTTCCATATAAGTGTCATAGCCATTTTTCCGCAGCTTACACGCAGGACATTCCCCGCAGCCATCAGAGATGATGCCGTTATAGCAAGTGAGCGTTTCATTTTTCACAAAATCCAGCGCATTAAGCTCGTCTGCCAGCTTCCATGTTTCTGCTTTATTCAGCCACATCAGTGGTGTATGAATCACAAATGGTTTTTCCATTGCTAAATTCACTGTGACGTTGCAAGATTTCACAAACTCGTCACGGCAATCTGGATAGCCGCTAAAGTCTGTCTCACAAACACCTGTGATAATATGTCTTGCTCCAATTTGATACGCAAGAATAGAGGCGAAAGATAAGAACACTAAGTTTCTTCCTGGTACAAATGTGGAAGGAAGCTCTCCTTCTTTTTCCTCAATGTCAATGTCATCTCTTGTTAAAGCATTAGGTGCCAGTTGATTTAAAAGAGACATATCTAACAGATGATTCTTCACACCTAATTTGTCTGCGATTCTTTTGGCGACATCAATTTCTTCTTGATGACGCTGATTATAATGAAAGGTCACGGTTTCTACCTCTTCAAATTGTTGAAGTGCCCATAATAAACATGTCGTACTGTCCTGTCCCCCGCTAAAGACAACGACTGCTTTTTCATTTTTCATTTTCTGTTCTCCTCCTTTTGCAGATGAGTACAACCGTACAACACTGCATCTGAAAGGCTCCTGAAAACCCCTATTTTTCTCAAAAGAAAAGACACCTTTACATGTGTATGAGGTGTCCCAGCCATAAAAAATAAAAAATGCCACATCCAAGGATACGGCAAGTCCTTAGTTTTTTATAGAGGGTTTTGCTAGAACCTCTCCCGTCTTCACGGATTTTTGTTCAATTTTCACAGAGGATAGTGTACCACATATTTTTCATGCAGGCTATCCCTTCTTTACTTATCTAGCGGGGCAGGCACTTTTTTTAGACAAAGAAAGAGGATAAAAAAGATGCTGACATAGCCAAAAACCGGATAAACCGTTGAAATCAGTGTACCGTAACCAATTTTACTAATCACATAGCAGCATATGAGAATAAGGGATATCGTAAAGATGCTGTTCATTCGGATATATGCCCTCACTTGTCTCTCCAGCCCGTATAAATTGCCTATGACGGATGTAAAAACTTCACCGAAGATGACAAATAAATAAATGAGATGAATGGAGTTTGCGACTTGATACACTACCTGGGCCATTGGAATATCAAACGCCTCCAGCATATCTAATGAAGAAAGAGATAAGAAGCAAGCAAGCAAAATGAGTGTCAGCATGACGCCCCCAAGCACCGCTCCCTTTTTAATGACTGCTTCAGAGGTCATTTCATTTGCGACGGGTACTAACACTGCCTGTGACAGTGCTAAATTAAAGGCACCATATGACACTGCTGATAATATCCACTCGCCCTCACCCATTTGCAGCGCAAGAACATAACTTTCACTGCTGCTAAACACAAATGAATCAAGAAACACGATCATTGAAAAGAAAATCAGCATTGGAACGACAAGGACGTTGACTCCAAATAGCCCTTTTGAACCTTTAAAGAGTACAATGACGCTCAAAATGATCGTCAAAAAGATCCCATATTCCTTCGATATACCAAGCTGTTCTTCAAAAATAGCCCCTGCGCCTGAAATCATGACTGAGGTGACACCAAGTAAAATAAAAAACATGACAATATTAATATATCGACTCGCAGCTGCGCCAAATAAAAAACGGTTCATATCTTGATAAGATTCTGCTTCGATTCGTTTCGAAATCAGCATCATTTTTGCCCCAAGGCCAGTAAAAATAACACCGCTAATCAGGATCCCTAATAGTCCAATCCAGCCAAAACGAACAAAAAATTCTACGATTTCTTTCCCTGTCGCAAACCCAGCTCCAACCACTGTTCCTACATAAACAAAGGCAAGCTGAAAAGCGGATTCATTTGAACGTTTCATGTGACCCCTCCGCACCCATCACTTTCGATTGTCTCTTTTTTATCCTATGAGACAAGTTCCTTGAAAAGAAGGACAAACCATGATTAAATGCAAAAAAGGATTTTTATTCCCCTTTGAGCAAAACAGTTGAAAGTCAAAATAGGTCAGAGTATACTATAGTCAAAGATGGTCAAACAATAGACCATTTTCTTTAACATTCATTGGTCAAATAAAGTCAAACTTTATTTTAAGGAGGTCATGGCAAATGCGTTGTCAACATTGTCAAGTAAATGAAGCAACTATTCGCCTGAATATGCAAGTAAATTCGTCCCGGAGCCAAATGGTTTTATGTGAAGACTGCTATACCTCTTTGATGGAGCAGTCAAAAATGAAAATGGGACCTCAGCTTTTTGGAGGAAGTTCATTCTTCTCTCAGGCAGCAAGTCATGCCCCAAACATGGAGCAGCCAAAGCAAAAAGGCTTACTCGATGAGCTTGGCCGTAACTTAACAGATGGAGCAAATGCTGGTTTAATTGATCCAGTCATTGGCCGAGATGAAGAAGTCGCAAGAGTCATTGAGATTTTAAATAGAAGAAATAAAAATAACCCTGTTCTTATTGGTGAACCTGGTGTTGGGAAAACAGCGATCGCAGAAGGACTCGCGCTCAAAATTGCGAGCGGCGATGTGCCAAATAAATTAAAGAACAAACAAATCTATTTATTAGATGTCTCCTCACTTGTCGCAAACACAGGTGTACGCGGTCAATTTGAGGAAAGAATGAAGCAGTTAATCAAAGAACTGCAAAGCCGTAAAAATATCATCTTATTTGTAGATGAAATCCACCTTCTTGTGGGCGCAGGATCTGCAGAAGGATCAATGGATGCTGGAAACATTTTAAAACCAGCCCTTGCAAGAGGCGAGCTGCAGCTAGTAGGTGCGACGACATTAAAAGAATATCGCCAAATTGAAAAAGATGCTGCACTCGAACGGCGCTTCCAGCCCGTTATCGTAGATGAGCCAACACAAGATGAAGCAATCGACATCTTAAAAGGCATTCAAGATAAATACGAGGCCTATCATGGTGTCACCTATTCAGATGAAGCAATCAAAGCGTGCGTTCAATTATCTTCGCGGTATATTCAAGACCGTCATTTGCCGGATAAAGCCATTGATTTAATGGATGAAGCTGGTTCAAAAGCGAACCTCTCCATTGATGCAGCAAGTGAAGATCAGCTGACAAACCGACTAGCGCAAATTGCCGCAGAAAAACAAGCTGCGCTAAAAGAAGAACAATATGAAAAAGCAGCGAAGCTTCGCGATGAAGAAGAAGCCATTGAAGCAAGACTTCAAAACAAAACAACTGAAAAAGAGCATATCGTTACAGCAGAGGACATTCAGGCCATTGTGGAACAAAAAACAGGCATTCCTGTCGGGAAACTCCAAGCAGACGAACAAACCAAAATGAAAGAAATTGACGTCCGTCTAAAAGCACGAGTGATTGGACAGGAACATGCGGTTGATAAAGTGGCGAAAGCCGTGAAAAGAAGCAGAGCTGGTTTAAAATCGAAACATAGACCAACAGGCTCCTTCCTTTTCGTTGGACCAACAGGTGTCGGGAAAACCGAATTGTCTAAAACGTTAGCTGAAGAATTATTCGGTTCAAGAGATGCGATCATTCGTTTAGATATGAGTGAGTACATGGAAAAACACTCTGTGTCCAAACTCATCGGTTCTCCTCCTGGTTACGTTGGACATGATGAAGCTGGCCAGCTGACTGAAAAAGTGCGCAGAAAACCATACAGCATCATTTTGCTGGATGAAATCGAAAAAGCACACCCAGATGTACAGCACATGTTCCTGCAAATCATGGAAGATGGCCGCTTAACAGACAGCCAAGGCAGAACGGTCAGCTTTAAAGATACAGTCATCATCATGACAAGTAACGCAGGCAGCGCAGATAAAACGGTCAAGGTCGGCTTTCAGTCTGATCAGGAAGAAGCGATTGAGGAACAATCACTCATTGATTCACTAAGCAGCTACTTCAAACCAGAATTTTTGAACCGTTTTGACAGCATCATTCAGTTTGAATCATTAGACAGAGATGATTTAGTGAAGATTGTTGATCTTCTGCTCAATGAGCTGTCAGAGCAATTAAAAGAGCAGAATTTAACAGTCCATGTCACAAATGAAGCGAAAGAAAAAATCGCAGAGCTTGGATATCACCCTGCATTTGGTGCTCGTCCACTTCGAAGAACCATCCAAGAGCACGTTGAAGACCAAATGACGGAGATCCTGCTTGAAGAGGAGCAGCTTTCTGGATTTACTGTGGATGTTGAACATGACGAAATCGTCGTAAAAAAAGGATAACTACATCTTCAGGATGATATGCATCTCCATCATGTTGCGGCGTCTAAGTTCCATCTGAACGACGACGCTCCCCCGCCTCTTTTCCTTTACGATAAAAGAAAAAGAGGTGGATCACATGATGAATTGGAGCTACGATCTTGTTAAAATCATGTATGAAGAAAAATTAAAAGAGCTGCTTCATTTAGATGAACCCGCTCAAAACGATTAAATGGAGACTCCCTTTATATGAGAGGGAGTTTTCTTTTTATGCAGATAGAAAGCGCTTTCGTCAAAAATTCTTCACAGAAAGTGTCTTAATTTTATATTCTGACTAAAACCCTTCTGGAACACACCGATATTAACTATAGAAAAAGATAGTTAAAGGATTTGGTGAGATAATGGACAAAACATCGTTAATTGGTATTATTTTAGCATTTATTGCACTAGGTGTCGGTATGGTTTTGAAAGGTGTGAGTCTAACTGCTCTTCTCAACCCGGCGGCTATATTAATCATCATTGTTGGGACGGTTGCAGCTGTTGTCATCGCATTCCCTTCTAGTGAAATTAAGAAAACACCAAAATTGTTCGGCAAAATTTTCAAAGACAGCCAGCTTCCAACGATTCAAGAAATGATCCCTCTATTTTCAAACTGGGCACAAATTGCGCGTCGTGAAGGTCTTTTGGCATTAGAAGCAAGTCTTGAGGAAGTCGATGATGATTTTCTAAAGAACGGGTTAAGCATGGCAGTTGACGGTCAAAGTGCTGAATTTATTCGAGACGTCTTAACAGAAGAAGTTGACGCCATGTCTGAACGACATCAGTCAGGTGCATTAATCTTTACACAAGCTGGTACATACGCTCCGACGCTAGGGGTACTTGGCGCCGTTGTCGGACTTATTGCCGCACTTGCCAACATGGGAGATATTGAAGCACTTGGACATGCGATCAGTGCTGCCTTCGTCGCCACACTGCTTGGGATTTTTACCGGATATGTGTTATGGCATCCATTTGCCAACAAGCTGAAGCGTAAATCAAAGGAAGAAGTAAAGCTTCGTCTGATTATGATCGAAGGTATTCTTTCTGTTCTTGAAGGTCAATCTCCAAAAGTCATTGAACAAAAACTTCTTATGTACTTACCAGCAAAAGAACGTGCAAATCTTGTCATTGAAGAAGGAGAAAATCAAAATGGCTAGGAAACGTAAAAACCATGATCATGAAGACCATGTAGATGAATCTTGGCTTATCCCTTATGCCGATCTACTAACGCTTCTTCTCGCCCTCTTCATTGTGCTCTTTGCATCTAGTTCAATTGATGCGGCAAAATATGAACAGATGGCTAAGTCTTTTAATGTAGTTTTTACTGGCGGTACTGGTGTTATGGATCAATCCAGCATGCAAAGCACGGAAGAAACTGAAAACAGCAACCAAGTCAAGAAAGCAGCCGAGGAAGAGAAAGATGAAGAAGCCAAAGCAAAGGCTAGGGACCAAGCGATTCTCACAAAGGTCAAAAAGCAGGTCGATTCATTCATTGCAAATAAAAAACTTGGTTCAAAGCTCGAAACAAAGCTTACGGATGAAGGTCTTCTCATTACGATTGAGGACAGTATCTTCTTTGACTCTGGACGGGCAGTTATTCGCCCTCAGGATGTCCCGTTAGCAAAAGAAATCTCAAAACTGCTCGTCATTAATCCTGCTCGTGACATTGTCATTAGCGGACATACAGATAATGTACCGATCAGAAATTCAGAATTTGAATCAAACTGGTATTTAAGCGCCATTCGCGCTGTGAACTTTTTAAATATTCTTCTTGAAAACAGCAATCTAAACCAAGAGAACTTTAGTACAAAAGGATACGGCGAATTCAAACCGATTGCCTCGAACGATACAGCAGAAGGCAGAAGTAAAAACCGGCGTGTAGAAGTACTCATTTTACCGATTGAGAAAAAAGCGAAATAAAAAAAGAAGCCAGCGGCTTCTTTACAGATTGTTGACAAAGGGCTAAAATGATCTCTATTTTAGCCCTTTGTCTTCTTTTCAGCGTGATAGAATACCTTTGCAGTCTAGGAACGAGCACCGGCACGCAGGACTGACAACTGAATGCGAGGGATTGCTTGCGCGCTGAAAAGGAAGCCAGCGGCTTCCTTTTTATTTATTCTTGATGATCATATAAATGCTTTGCACGCAGCCCTACATGTTTGAGCATATCGATGCAGGCATCTTTCTCTTCTTCGCTGAGGACACTGATCATCTCATGAATTTCTTTCGCATGATCTGGGAAGATGTCATCAAGCAAAGCTCGTCCCTGCTTGGTAATATGCGCAAATGTCACCCTGCGGTCTTCTGCACAAGCCTTGCGGCTGAGGAGTTCTTTCTTCTCCAATTTATCAACCACATACGTGATGCTGCCGCTTGCAAGTAAAATCTTATCACCGATTTGCTGAAGCGGCTGATCACCTTTATGATACAGCAATTCTAGCACAGCAAATTCAGTTGGATTCAGCCCGTGCTTCACAATATGTTTGTTCATGTGATGATTAATTGAGCGATAGGCACGTGATAATACAATAAATAGTTTCAATGATTTTTCAACATTATGATTTTCCATTTTTTATCATCCTTTATGAAATGCAACCCACTAATGTGACATTAATAAACAATAAGTAAAATGTCAACATTTTGATCCATCTTTAGCACGAAAATGAGACCAGAACGAATCACCTAATTTTTTAAAAATCACACAAGTCATCGTAATAAAGATAGGTTCAATGCTATAATAAGTCTATTAGGTAATACGTTGGAGCGATGAATGATGAGTATACTGAAAGGGTTTTGGAAGAAGATCAGGCTTTACCTTATTTTGGTCATGCTTCCAACCCTAATCATTAGTTATTTTATCTATGAAAAAGAAACTGAAAAAATCGATTTAAAGAACAAACAAACCGCTACACTTATGTTAAATATTCACAAAAATCAAATGAATTATTTAATAAGTGAAACAGAAGCGAGATTAACTTCCCTCGCCATGGGATTTGACCAGCCGCTTGAGACGAAAAAAGTACAAAACATCCTAGAGAAAATCTATAAACAAGAACCTCGTTTTTCAGGTCTGTATCTCCTAGACAAAAAAGGAAATGTAACAGCAAGCACCACCCCGTTAAAGGAAAAAATTAACCTATCATTCAGAGATTACTTTAAACGCATTCAAGTGACCAAGCAGACCGTGATCACAGACAACTATGTAAGCCGAATTACAAAACAGCGGATTCTCTCCATTTGTGTGCCTGTTCTCGATGAAAACGAAGAGGTCACCAATGTACTGATTGCCGCCATTCAAATTGATTATTTAAGAAATATTATGAATGTATTGAACCCTGATCTTCATTTTAAGATGCTGAAT
Organism: Bacillus sp. FSL P2-0069; assembly: GCF_038593315.1. NCBI lineage: Bacteria > Bacillati > Bacillota > Bacilli > Caryophanales > Bacillaceae > Bacillus > Bacillus sp. FSL P2-0069. Next base: position 1,268,878 of record NZ_CP151984.1, on the reverse strand, counting down.
CAAAATGGACATGTCGTCTTTACAAGCGGTCCACAGCCAGTACCCGAGGGCGGCAGCACCGTATCTACATATTTAGATGAAAACAGCTGGAAGCTGGAGGTCTTTCCGCAGCGTGCTTCAACAAGTGAAGTGCTGTCTGTGATGCTCATCCCTTTATCCAGTGCGTTTATATTATTAAATATTTTATTCACACTCGTCCAATATATCGTGTTAAGGCGGCAAACTCAGCAGGAGCGTCATCAAAATGAAGCGCAAAAGCTTGAATTGATCGGAACACTCGCAGCAAGTACAGCACACGAAATTCGCAACCCATTAACAGGGATTAGCGGATTTATCCAGCTATTGCAAAAGAAGTATCATTCAGAAGAAGATCAGCTCTATTTTTCTGTCATCGAGGAAGAAATTAAACGGATCAACCAAATCGTCAGTGAATTTCTTGTATTAGGAAAACCAACGGCAGAAAAATGGCAGAATAACTCTGTAAAAGAAATTGTAAGTGAGATCATGCCGATCGTTTTCTCTGAGGCAAATCTTTATAATGTTGAAGTGGATTTGCAAATCAATACGATTCAAGATGTGGGCGTGTATTGCACAAAGGATCATATTAAACAAGTTGTTTTAAATGTAGCAAAGAACTCTTTAGAAGCGATGCCAAACGGCGGTCATTTGAAGATTGTGATCGAAGCTGAAAAAGAACATGTCATCATTAAAGTAGAGGATACAGGTGAAGGCATACCAGAAGAGATGTTAAAGCACATCTTCCTCCCCTTTATTACATCGAAGGAAAAAGGCACAGGTCTTGGGCTTGTCGTGTGTAAACGAATCATTTCGATGTATGGCGGAACAATTGATATTCATAGCGAAGTGAATAAAGGAACGACTGTCATGATCATGCTTCCTTCTGCTCACTCAGCATAACTGAAGATGTCAGCCGGTTTTGCTTATGCAAGACCGGTTTTTCATGTCAATAAGAGGGGCGGTTCACAGATAAAAGACTCATTTGAGACACAAGATCATGAAAGGAGGGGGCAGATTGTTTCTCATGAAAAAGAAGATGCTGATACTCATTCATCAGGTTGTCCAGTTCTTGACTATATTTAATTGTCTTCTCACCAGTGTAACCTTCCACTTGAGCAGCTTCTACCATTTGTTTTCTCTTCTCATCAATGGACATCAGCAATTGTTCTTTCCTTACGTAAATATTCATGATCTCAGCTCCCGCAATGATTTCGACTGTCTATGTTCAAAATGATCCGACACCAAAATTATACTTTATTTGTAAATTAAATTAAATATGCTTATTTTATTTAATTTTTTACAGCCTAAAGACCTTTTACCCAATCAAATTTGGGGGTAAACTTCAAATTTGGACAGGACTGACACATTGATTAAACAGAATTTTATCCTATGCAGAAGATCAAAATCAACTATTTTCTTTCTCATTTTATGTCTAATTTCCTAAAAAAAAGCTGATCTTCCGCCTCATGCGGAATGATCAGCTCTATCATTAAACCGTTTCTTCCTCGTAAATCGGCACCCAGCCCTCAGTTGTGACAAATATGCGAACTGCGACCACTTTGCGATCCTCTTGAAGTGTAAAGTAATGACGAATGTTTGGCGGAACAGAAATTAAATCACCTGGATTCAATCTCACATCAAAAAAGACGCCATCCTTGCCTTGAATAGCAAAGATTCCGTGCCCGCTCACAATAAAGCGTACTTCGTCATCTGTATGGTGATGCTCACGTTTAAAGTTTTGGAGCAGCTCATCAAGATTTGGCGTGGCATCAGATAATGAAATGACATCCTGCGCTTTGTACCCTCTTTTTTCAGAAATACTTTGGATTTCCTTTTGGAAAACAGTCAAAATCTCTTCCTTTTCCTCATCGGTTAAATCATACTTTTCTGATAAACGGTTTGGCAGCTTTTCAATATCCCAATGCTCATAAATGACCCCTTGGTTTTCCAAATATGATGCTACCTCTTGCTCGCTTTCAAGTAATGTGTTCTCTTCATTATGAATCAAAATCGTCGCCATGTGTTTTTCCTCCTTTTTATCTTACAAGCTGCTGTTGATAAAGCGCTAATTTTAAGTGATAGCTAAATAAAAATTCATATGCTTCTAATACTCGTTTTGCTTCAAAGGCTGTTTTTCCCCAGACCGTAATGCCATGATTGCGAATGAGTACAGCACCAGATGACGCCTCTAGTGTCAAATGTTTGGCAAATTGCTCTGCAAGCTGCGGAATATGAGCTGGATTTTCAATAATCGGAATCGACACTTCTGCATCCTCTTCCCAATAACCAAGCGCTTTGATGATTTCGTTGCCTTTAAAACGAATCTCTCCCTTATCCCCATACAGCTCTGACATCACATTATTATCGATTGTATGGACATGGAGGCAGCAGCCTGCTTTCGTCCGTTCATATACGTACGTGTGAAGCAGTGTTTCAGCTGATGGTCTAAGCGGCTCGTTCGGATCATGGGGCTGGCCTGCCGCATTTACTAGCACAAAATCTTCGTTTGTTTCTTTTCGTTTATCTTTGCCGCTTGCCGTCACCAAAAACGTGATTGGATCATCCGACACCTTGATTGATAAATTACCGCTTGTTCCGAAAAACCAATCTCTTTGAGCCAGTTCACGTTTAACGTCTGCTAGCTCCTGCCAGCGTTTGCTCTTTGCGTCTGCCATTCCTTCACTTCCTTTATTTGAACAAATTGCGCTTGTAGATCAATAAATGTGTCATATTCCTTGTGTACGAGCCCGAGCTCTTGACATTCATTGAGCAAGTAGTCGCGCGCAAACGTAAGATCCGCATGCTTCGCCGCCTCCACATCAGTCACTGAATCTCCGATCATGATGATGAAGTCATCCTCATGAGTCAGCTTTCGAATGATTGAGGGCTTGCAGCATCCGCAGCCATTTTGACATTGCTTATCGCAGGCATGCGGCCATTCAATCTGAATATGGTCTTCCACAAATGATGCATGGTTGCAATAAATATCGTCTCGATCGACAATGCCTTCGAGGATGGGGTAGACAAAAAAGTCCATCCCCCCGCTAAGTACATAGAAAGGAATATCTGATTTTTTTACCTCATCGACAAATTGCTTAAATCCTTCTCGAATCTCTGTATCCTCTAAAATAAATGATTGAATGGCATCCTTCTGATCACTTTTCAGTAATTGAAACATCTGCCCGACGCCTTCTTGAATGGTGATTTCCTTTGACAGGACACCATCCTTCAGCTTCGTCCATTCACTTGGTGCAAACTGTTTCATGATGCGGATGATATTATCATTTTTTGTAATTGTTCCATCAAAATCACAGCATACAATTGGTTTTTTCATTATTCTGCTACCCTTCCCCAAAGATCAAGTGCCGCTTTTAAGTCTTGGCAGGAAGCCGCCTTATCTCGGATGGACTCTTCGTGAATCACTGCATCAATGATCGAACGAAATGCCTTCCCTCCGCCAATGGCTCCCCCCGGATGTCCGTGAATGCCTCCACCTGCATTTATCACATGATCAATTCCAAAATCTTTGATCAATACTGGAACCATTCCTGGATGAATGCCTGCTGACGGGACAGGGAATGTTTTTTGAACCGTATCCTCTTTCACGCAAGCTTCATAGATTCCAATGGCATCTTTTTTCGGAAGTGCAACCGATCCATAAGGTGAGGGAAAGAGGCTCAAATCAGCGCCAGCATATCGATTTAATTTGCCTAAAAGAAGAGAATGCGAGAATCCATATTCAGGAGAGGATGTCAAAGCACCACTCACAGCGGGATGCGCCATAATCGGCAGTGGAATGTCTGGGTCCTCAGCTAGGCTTTGCATGACATCAAGGCCGTATGCAAAGACATTGAATAAGAGCGCATCTGCCCCAAGTTCAGCGGCCTTTCTCGCTCGATCCTTCAGGTCAAAGGTTCTGCCCGTTAAATTGACAGCATACAGTGTGCGGTGTCCTGTTTCTTCATAGGTTTCTTTTAAAATCGCTTTTCCTTCTTTGATTCGCTCTTCAAAAGGAGCTAATGGACTTTCAAATAAAATTTCATCGTCTTTGATGAAGTCAACCCCGCCCAATGCCTGTAAACGGAGCTGCTCTTTTAAATCCTGCATATCACGGCCGATAACGCCTTTAAAAATACTCATCAATAATGGACGATCAAACACATTTACCTTTTTTCGTATGCCATCAATTCCAAATACAGGTCCTGGCAGGCTTTTTTTAAATTCTTCAGAAAATTGGATATCGACTAGCTTCACTTTTCCGTCTAGTGAAAGCTTTCCAAAAATGGTCGTGAAAACAGCTGGTAAATCAGCTGAAAAGTTTGCCTCAGGATAAGCAATGGTCACCTCTGATTGATAAAGGCCATTTTCGGCTGGAACAGCCTTTTCTAATACTTTTTCAACTCGGCCTTTATGCTTTTGAACCTGCTCCTTTTTGAGCTGCGGCAAATCCGTCCATGATCCAACTGTTAAACCAAGCGCGATCTGCTCTGCTTTTCGATTTATTTGTTCATCCTCTCGATGTGTTAATACGTATGTTGCCAGTAATTCACTCACTAGGAATCCCCTTTCGATTGCGTCATGCATATGTTCAATAAAAAAACCTCTTCAAGTGCTTCATGAGCGCCTTAAAGAGGTTGTTTCGTGTCATTCATCCGAATCTTATCTCTCAGCGCTTGCTGCAAGAATTAGCACCGTGCTTCATGGAAGTCGGTTGCCGGGCTTCATTGGGCTAGTCCCTCTGCCTACTCTTGATAAGAATATTCAATTTTCTTAAATATTGCCTGAATTATCGCACCATTTTTTTATGTTGTCAATGGCTTTTTTTCAAACAGCTTCAAAGCAGCGATACGCTGAGCGGCTTCTTGTAACCGCTCCTCACTTGTTAGAAGCCCTACTCGCACGTACCCTTCACCGTGAGCACCAAAGCCATTACCTGGCGCAACAACAACATGTGCCTTCTCTAATAATAAGTCAGAAAAGGCTTCAGATGTATATCCTTCCGGCACCTTTAACCAAGCAAAAAATGAACCCTTTGGTGCACTGACTTCCCAGCCAATTTCTTTGCAGGCAGCCATCCACACATTCCGCCTTTTCTCATATCGATCATTTTGCACCTGCACGCACGTTTGATCGCTTAACAGCGCTTCCGCTGCTGCATCTTGAGTGGCTTTAAACAGCGAGACAAACAGATGATCCTGATAAAGCTCAATCGCTTCAATAACAGACGAATTTCCTGCTGCAAATCCTACTCTCCACCCTGCCATATTGTACGTTTTAGATAATGTGTAAATTTCTATTCCCGTCTCTTTCGCTCCCTCTACTTGCAGAAAGCTGAGCGGCTTTTCTCCATCAAATCCAATGCCGCCATATGCAAAATCATGGACTACACATAGCTCGTGATCTTTCGCAAACGTAACGGTTTCTTCAAAAAATGCACGGCTTGCCGTAGCACCCGTCGGATTGTTGGGGTAATTTAAATACATTAATTTTGCCTTTTTCTTATCATCTTCAGGCAGCAAATCGTAGTCAGGTAAAAAATCATTTTTTTCAAGAAGTGGCATGGTTACCATATGCGCTCCAGCAAGCACAGCGCCTGACCAATAATCAGGATAACCAGGATCAGGGACAAGAAGCGTATCACCCGGATTCAGCAGACATTGCGGCAGCTCAACAAGCCCTGCTTTCCCGCCAAATAAAATCGCAATTTCCGTTTTTGGATCAAGTGCGACCCCATATTCTCTTTCATAAAAAGCGGCAGCAGCCTTTTTTAATTTCGCTGTTCCACGGAATGAGGAGTATTGATGATTTTCAGGTTTTGCTACCGCTTCCTGCATGGCTTTTACAATGTGCGGAGGAGTTGGCTGATCAGGATTTCCCTGCCCCAAATTAATGATATCTGCCCCTTCCCGTACTTTTTTCTGCACCTTTTGGACAAGGGACGCAAAAAATTGTTTCGGTAATTGTTTCAACACATCTGATTGCTGGAATTCCATTTCTTCACCTTCTATTCAAGTTACGTGACAATACAATCACTGTAATGGATTGTTTTATGAATTGTAAAGCAATTTTGAAAAAAGATTGACATGTAAAGCGCAGCTCTGATAATATCTTGAATTAAGAAATGCAATCAGACACGAAACAATTACATATTGATTTCTCTTATCGAGAGTTGGGCGAGGGATTTGGCCTTTTGACCCCAACAGCAACCGACCGTTAATACCACTGTGAAGTGGGGCGCAGCAAATAAAGCGCCAAGACAATTGTCTTATAGGGCACGGTGCTAATTCCATCAGACGTATGTGCTGAGAGATAAGAGAGGCTTTGGGCATACACACCATCAAGCCTCTTTCTCTCAGGAGAAAGAGGCTTTTTTATATGATTTGGAGGGGAAGCAATTGGTTACACTTACGGCATCATATGAAGAACTAACAGAAAGCTCGGCAGTTGCACTCGCAATTAGACTTGGCTTGATCCAAGAAAGCAGTCATTTGACATGTACTGAAATCGGGGACGGGAATTTAAATTACGTCTTTCATATTTATGATCACAAACAAGAAAAAGGATTGATCATCAAGCAGGCGCTGCCTTATGCAAAGGTGGTAGGGGAGAGCTGGCCGCTTACATTAGACCGGGCAAGAATTGAAAGTGCCGCCCTGATCAAGCAGTCAGAATATGCGCCTCACCTCGTACCAGCAGTCTATTATTCAGATACAGCTCTTGCAGTGACAGCCATGGAGGATCTCTCCCACTTAGAAATCGTCAGAAAAGGGCTAATTGCCGGAAAACAATACCCGCATTTATCTGATCATGTTGGAGAATTTTTAGGAAAAACACTTTTTTACACATCTGACTTTGCTACAAATCCTAAAATCAAAAAACAATTTGTGAAGCAATTTACGAACCCTGACCTGTGTGATATTACAGAAAAACTCGTCTTCACAGACCCTTTCTTCGATAGTGAAACAAATGACTTCGAAGAAGAATTAAGAGAATCAGCAGAAGCGCTTTGGGCAGATCTTGAAGTGCAAGCTAGGGCAGCAGAATTAAAGCGTATCTTCCTGACATCAGCTGAAACATTGGTTCATGGAGATCTTCATACAGGCAGTATTTTTGCAAATGAAACTGAAACGAAAATCATTGATCCAGAATTCGCGTTTTACGGTCCCTTCGGATTCGATATCGGCCACTTTATCGCCAATCTGTTCCTGAATGCTTTATCTCGCGAGAATGAACACGAGCAGCAGCACCTTTTTAACCATGTCGTCAATGTATGGGCAACCTTCAAAGAAGTGTTCACAAAAGCTTGGAAAGAGGACAGCATTGAAGCGTTTAGTGTATCGGACAGCTTTTTAGAAACAACCTTTGACCGGATCTTACAAGAAGCGACAGGCTTTGCCGGCTGTGAGCTTGTCCGCCGAACAATTGGTCTTGCTCATGCCGCTGACCTTGATGCAATTCCATCACCAACTAGACGGATTCAACAGAAAAAAGCAGCACTGACACTTGGAAAAACATTTATCAAACAATATCATGCAGTGGAAACAGCGTCTGACCTCGTCGCATTATTCCAGCCATCTGTAAAGGAGTGACGGGTTTTGTCAAAAGAATTTGAAGTCCCCCGTTCTGTCGAATGGGAAGAAAACCGTATTAACATTTTAAATCAGCAAAAATTACCAACCGAAACCGTATTTGAGCATTTATATACGAAAGAAGATGTGTATGATGCGATTGTGTCATTAAAAGTACGCGGAGCGCCTGCGATTGGCATTACAGCAGCTTTTGGGCTGGCGCTTAGTGCACAAGCAATTGAAACAGAAGAATTGGATGTTTTTAAACAAGAAGTCATTCGAATCAAAGAATATTTAAACAGTGCTCGTCCAACCGCTGTGAACCTCGCCTGGGCATTAGACCGGCTGCTGCAGCGCATTCAGCGTGCAGCATCAGTGAATGCAGCCAAAACAGACCTTGTGCATGAAGCCATTCAAATTCAAATAGAAGATGAAGAAACATGCAGACAAATCGGTCAAAATGCACTTCAGCTCTTTAAATCAGGTGACCGTATCATGACCATTTGTAATGCAGGCTCCATCGCAACGAGCCGGTATGGAACAGCCCTTGCTCCCTTTTATTTAGCCAAAAAGAAAAATCTTGATCTTCACATTTATGCATGTGAAACACGCCCTGTTCTTCAAGGCGCTCGTCTGACAACATGGGAGCTCATGCAAGGCGGCGTGGATGTGACGCTCATTACAGATAACATGGCAGCCCATACGATGAGGGAAAAGCAAATTTCTGCTGTCATTGTTGGAGCTGACCGTATCGCCCGTAATGGAGATACAGCGAATAAGATTGGAACGTTAGGTCTTGCCGTTCTAGCCAAGCATTTTAACATTCCGTTTTTTGTAGCAGCACCGCTTTCAACCTTTGATGTATCCACCCGCGACGGGTCAGATATTCCAATTGAAGAGCGCGACCCGCTGGAAGTAAAGGAATTAAACGGCGTCCCCATTGCACCGCCTGATGTTCAGGTATTCAATCCCGCCTTTGATGTCACTCCTCATCATCTTATTTCAGGCATCATTACAGAAAAGGGAATTATCACATCGAACTATGCAGAAGAGATTGATGCTCTTTTCGCCGAAAGCATCTCTCAATGATCGCAAAAAAGCGCCGTGTTCTTGTCATTTAAGAGCACCGCGCTTTTTTGTTTCTTGATTCGTTTTTGTTAAGATTTCTTTTTTTTGTTCTTCTGTCAAAACGTTCATTTTGACACATAGTGACGTAACGGCATACATTTTGCCTTTTTTGCCCCAAAACATGCCAGCGCCCTCCTTTTTCCCTAAACCAACTTTTTTAGCTTAATAAAAGGATATGTCGCTTGACAAACATTTGGAACAGGTCAATCGATTTATTTTTGAACAAATGGGATGCCTTCTAATTCAAGCAGGACCGCTTTCATGTCTGTCTTCGATCCTGCATAGCCCGTCAGAGACCGGTCTTTTCCAATCACCCTGTGACACGGGATAAAAATAGGTAATGCATTTCGTCTGTTAGCTTGTCCGATGGCTCTTACAGCCTTTGGATTGCCAATCGCTTCTGCAATGTCTGCATAGCTTTTTGATTCACCATATGGTATGGCCGACAATGCTTCCCACACCTGCTCTTGGAACGGAGAACCTGTTTGCTTGAGCGGGAGATCGAATACTTGCCGCTCACCCTTGAAATATTCATCTAGCTGCTTTTTCGCTTCTTGTAAGACAGGCGTATCTGCTTGCTTTAGATTCGCTGCCTGCTTTTTTGCTAAAAACGGTTCATCATCAAACATCACCTCGATGATGGCACCGTCCTTTTCTAGTATGTATAATTCCCCGATGGGTGCGTGATAGACGGTATAATACACGTTACTGCTCTCCTTCTTGTTTCTGCTGCCTAAGTGGCAGCGTGAGATGGAAGACGGTTCCTACGCCTTCCTCACTTTCTACCTCAATGGTTCCTTGATGCTCTTCAATAATTTTATAACTAACCATTAAGCCAAGTCCAGTTCCTCTTTCTTTCGTTGTATAAAAAGGCTCGCCTAGACGCTTTAGCTTATCCTCTGCCATTCCGCAGCCTTCATCACGCAGTGAAATGACAATATGCTCCTCGCCCTTCCGCTGAATGCTCACATAGACATTTCCTTTGCGCGGCATGACTTCAATTGCATTTTTTAAAATGTTAATAAAGACCTGCTTTAATTGGTTTTGTTCACAATAAATGAGCGGAATCTCATCCAGCACATTGAGATGCATTTGAACATTGCCAAGATTCGCCTGTGCGTGCAGAAGATCCATCGTGTCTTTCACAATTTGCACCACATTTTTTTCTTCATATACAATGGCTTGCGGTTTCGCTAAAATCAAAAATTCGGTGATGATGGATTCAATCCTTTTCAGCTCTGATGTGATGACATTAAAATAGAGCGAATATTCCCCTTCTATATTTCCTTTTAACAGCTGAATGAAGCCTTTTAATGCTGTCATCGGGTTTCTAATTTCATGAGCAATTCCAGCGGCAAGCTCTCCGACCACATGAAGGGTATCTGATTTTCTCACCCGCTCTTCTAATTCCTTCCGCTCTGTCACATCTCTAAAGATCGCCAAATTCATATTATGGATAATGTTGCGTTTAAAAGAGAATTCCAGGATACGCTGATCTGGATGGTTCAGTACAAACGGAACCTCATTATCCATTTCATCTAATGACATCGCCTCGGCGGGCTGAGCCAAATTTTCTATTTGATAAGGGGCAAGGATGTGGAAAAGATTCATTTCTGTTATTTGATCGTCCTTCAATTGAAGCAGCTCGCTGGCAGATGGATTGACTTCAATGATTCGGTATTGATTATCAAAAAGAACAATGCCGTCCATTGAGCCATTAAAGACTTTACGGAATTTGAGCTCACTTTCGCGCAGCTCCTGCTCCATTCTTTTTCGATCACTTACATTACGTAAAATGGTTAAGTGCTGTCCTTCTAATACCGCATGCTTTGAAGTAAACTCAAGCTCTTTATACTGTCCATTAGCCATTTTGAACAACAGCTCTTCCCTTATTTCATCATTCCTGATATAGCGTCTTCTTGTTGGTCTATATCTCTTATCAGATTTGACGAGAAAGTCGGTGAGTTTTTTGCCAATCAGCGAGTGCATCGGTAATTCAAAAATTCGGCAGGCTGATTCATTGGCTTTCACAATCTCTCCATCGTCCGCCCATATGATGATGGCATCCATTGCATTTTCAAAAATTTCTCTAAAGCGTTCTTCACTTTTTAACAGCTTCTCTTCCATCAGTCTTTTTTCTGTAATATCCCGCATGATGGACATATAAAAACCACTCATCACATTTGATGTAATGGTGAGTTCAAATAATTTTTGCTGGCCAGATTGAAGGGTAACAGGAAGCTCCCCTTTTGCTTTCCCTGTTTCTTTAAGTGACGTTAAAAGATGCTGCAAGGCGGGAAGATTTTCTTCTTCGACAAATTCATGTAAATAGCGATCGGTTAAATCAGTCTTTTGCAGCTCAAAGCTCTGACAAAAAGAATGATTCGCATCAATCATGCAGCCATCCTGATCAAAAATGACCATCCCGTCAATGGCTCGGTCAAACAAATCTTTGAACAGCTGCTCATTCATGGAGCGTTCTCGTTCTAATATTTTCTTTGAAGAAATATCTCGCATGACCACAATATATTGCTGACTCATGGTATCGTGCTCTGCGACAAATTCAATGTATTTTGTCTCACCATTTTCCAGCTGAATGGAGATCTCTCTTTTTAACGTACCTTTTCGAAAAAATAGATCGAGTGAGCATTCAATTTTATCTTTCGGGATGCCGTATAGGAAATCTAGAACGGATTTATTGAGGAGGTCTTCTTTCGGTGTCTGGACAAGCCTGCATGTTGCTTCGTTGGCTTGGATGATGTTGAGGTGCTGATCAAATATAAAAATGGCATCTAGCGTCTTATTTAATAGCATTTTTTGTTGCATTAACTCAGTTCGCAAATATTCGTTCTCTTTTTCTAATTTTCTGATATCTCCCGCAGGGGTTAACCTATTGCCATCGAGCGTTTCAGTCATTCTCTTACACTCCTTTTCCAGCCTCATTCCTCTACAATATTTCTACAATATTTTCATTGTTCCTTCATTCGACTCATAAAAAAAGATAACTTTTTACACGAAGACTGTCTCATTTATTTCATTTGGATGACAGGATTGTACAACGGTTCACTTTTCTTACGCTTCTTTTACAACCATTCTACAATTTCACATCAAATAGCGAATTGAGCGAAAATGTATTTTAGAATGAGGCAAATAAGGGAACAGTGCACTTAGAACATTTATGTTTGAAATCGAGCAGGAAAGGTGATGTTATGGCATCTTCACGAGATAGTTATTTTGATAATGCGAAATTCCTTCTGATTTTTCTAGTTGTTTTTGGTCATTTGTTACGATCATTCATTCATGATAATGACTGGATGCTCTATTTATACAAGTTTATTTATACCTTTCACATGCCCGCCTTTATTTTAGTTTCTGGCTTTTTTGCAAAAGGGTTTAGAAAACCGGGCTTTATGAAAAAAGTCGCCGTTAAGCTGATCATCCCATATTTAATCTTTCAGGTGATCTATTCGGTTTACTATTATCTCTTGCAGGATCAAAGCATGGCCAATTTAAATCCAATTGATCCACAATGGTCCTTATGGTTTTTAATTAGTTTATTCTTTTGGAATTTGCTGCTCATTCCTTTTTCAAAACTGCCGTTTCACTGGGCGATGATCGTCAGTTTATCGATTGCTTTACTCGTCGGTTATGTGGACAGCATCAGCGATACACTCAGCTTATCACGTACGTTTGTCTTTTTGCCTATGTTTTTAGCTGGATTCTATTTAAAAAAGCAGCATTTTGAATTCATCCGTACAAGCAAAGGAAAGCTGGCAGCACTTTTTGTATTAATGGCTGTGTTCCTGTTTTGCTACTTCTATGAATTTGATTATTCCTTCTTATTTGGCTCAAAGTCGTATGCTTCTCTTGGGGATGAAGGAATGATTGCGGCGATGAAACGAATGGCATGGTATTTGCTTGCATTTGGCGCTACTTTCAGCTTCTTTGCATTAGTTCCAACACGCCGTTTCTTCTTTACAAAATGGGGAACAAGAACGTTATATGTTTATTTATTACACGGCTTTGTGATCAAGCTGCTAAGAACCACTTGGTTTGATGACTGGGCGCTAAATGCAGCAAGTGTACTCATTTTATTGCTGCTGACCATTCTGTTAACCTTTACCCTGTCTAGCACCTTTGTCAAAACCGTTGCACAGCCAGTGATCGAGCTCAAAATGACCAATCTCATGCGAACGATCACCGGCAGGCAAGGGAGTTATATCAAATAAAAAACGATCCTTCATGGATCGTTTCAGATTGTTGACAAAGGGCTAAAATGATCTTTATTTTAGCCCTTCGTCTTCCTTTCAGCGTGATAGAAAACCTTTGCAGTCTAGGAAGGGCGAGTACCGGAGCGGAGCGAATTTGACATTCGTGAGCACCGGAGCGCAGAACTGCGGGCGAATGCGAGGGTTTGTCTACACGCTGAAAACGATCCTTCATGGATCGTTCTATTTCTTATTCTGCTGACATGCATCATCTTTCTTTGGCTTTACCAACGTATCAATCCATTTGCTGCTGTTAATATCTCCAAGCTCACTGCCAAATTCCTCTTCTAAAATATCTGGGTCCATTGGCTTTTTATGGTCCTTCATCTCTTTGCTCTTCATATGCTTCTTAGTCACGAGATGCTCCCCCTTGTTTCCCTTTATGAGAATTTCGGTTTGCCTGACGATCTCTTGATTGTTCGTCAAATTGAGTTTGTCCTTGATCATGTGCCATGCTTTCTGTCGGCGTCATATTATTTGTTAATGCTTCATTTTTCGCTGCTTTTCTTTTCATCTGCATTCAGTCCTTTTTTGACAGGTTTAGTTCTTCTCTTAATTGGTCAAGGAGTTCCTTCATTTGCTTGACCGTCACTGGCTTTTCCTCAGGTTTTAACTCATAGCCAATTTGCCCATTGGCTTCTAGCGTGGCTTTTTTGAGACAGCTGATGTCAGTGATGCCTTGCTGCTTTAAACGCATTTTAAATTCGTCCCTTGTGAGCCTTGTTTTCTTCAGCTTATGATCAATCATTTGGCCATCCTGTAAAATCACGACCGATTTGCCTGAAAGCAATTTTTCAAAAAAATCCGATTGAATCGACAGCTTCTCCATAATGACAAGTGCCACAATAAAGATGGTAGCTGCATAAATGGTTTCAAGTAAATTATGCTCAATAAAGGGTTGGATAATAATCGATCCGATTGAAATCATGATGACTGTTTGTTGTACAGTTAATTGACTAATCGATTTAGGCCCTGCTATTCTCAGCAGCAAGGTACCAACTAGCAGCATGACAATTGCTTTCCATAACACATCCAGCACGTCTCGTTCACCTCTTACCTATAGATTGCGAACATCCCATGTGATTTAGCCAGTTAGATAATGGAAATAAAAAAACAGCATTCGAATTGAATGCTGTAAGATGTTGACAAAGGGCCAAAATGAAGATCATTTTGGCCCTTTGTTTTCATTTCAGCGTGATAGAAAACCTTTGAAGTCTAGGAAGGACGAGCACCGGAACGGAGCGAATTTGACATTCGTGAGTACCGGAGCGCAGAACTGCGGGCGAATGCGAGGGTTTGTTTACACGCTGACAGCATTCAAATTGAATGCTGTTTAGCCAATAATGACGCGCTCTTTCGGATAATGATAATTTGCTTCGCTTTCTCTTCGGCCTATTAAATATAAAAAGCTTGGAATACCGATCCGGCCAATAAACATGACAACCATGATGATACATTTACCAAACACAGTGAGATCTGAGGTGATCCCAAGCGACAGCCCCGTTGTTCCGAAAGCAGAGCAGACTTCAAATAAATTTTCAAGAAGTGTATTATGCTCTGTTAAGGATAACAGGAACGTAGCACCAAAGACCAAAATAAAGGCCATCATGGTTACCATAAGAGATTTATTAATATCCGCTTGATGAAGCTCTCTCTTGAAGATTTTGATGGATTTATTTCCCCTAGCAAAATGAAACAAGGCAAGTAAATTAAGAGCAAACGTAGTTGTCCGAATGCCGCCCCCCACAGAGCTTGGGGAAGCCCCGATAAACATGAGCATACATAAAAATAAAAGCGTCGGTTCCGTCAGCTGCGTAATATCTAACGTTGTCAGCCCCCCGCTTCTTGTTGCAGTTGATTGAAACAAAGAATAGAACAAGATTTCGTGCCAGCTTTTCCCTACAAAGCTAAACCCGGCTTCAAGTGCATATATTCCAATCGCTCCAACAACGACAAGGCCGCCGAACGTGAGCGTGGTGATTTTTGTAAACAATGAGAACGATGCGTGCTTACGGTCCTGATTGAACAAATAATCCTTTACTTCCACAAGCACAGGAAAGCCAATCGCTCCAAAAATGATCAGCAGCATCGTAATAAACTGGACGAAATAATCATCTTTGTAAGGGATAAGAGAACTCCCTGTAATATCGAAGCCACCATTGGTTGTCGCACTAATACTTGAGAAGAAGCCATGCAAGAAAGCGCTTTGCACATCGTAATACTTGAGAAAATACATGCTTAAAATCAGCCCGCCGACAAACTCAATCAGCAAAATTAAATATAAGACCTGCTTCATTAGTTTCACAATTCCAGATAAATTGCTTTGGTTTTGATCTGCCATGATCAGCTTTCTTTCTTTAATTCCAATTCTTTTTCGCATGACAAGCCATACGAAGGTACCGAGCGTCATAATGCCGATGCCTCCAATTTGCAGAACAAACGCAAGGATCCACATCCCTGCCACACTAAATGTTTGTGAGGTGTCGACAACAGTCAGTCCTGTAACACTTACCGCACTCACCGCTGTAAACAAGGCATCAATGAATGTCCATTTGACTCCCTCTTGATGAGCCACTGGCAGGCTGAGAAGAATAAACGACACGGTCACAGCAAGAAAATAATAAAGGGCAATCAACTGAAAAGCTGACAGCCGGTCAATTAGCTTTTTTATAGGATTCATTGTCATTCCTTCTTTTATCTATCTTTTCGAATACCTTTATCATTTTAATGAAAAGAGACATGATTTTAAAGCTATTTTATGCTTTATTTTCTTTTTCATCAAAAAGAAAAAGACATCCTGTTAAAGAATGTCTTTTCGTCTTTCTTATTTTGCTTCTAGTCTTCTGATTCTTTCGTTCAAATCAGGGTGTGTTGAGAAAAGAGAAGCTTTTCGTTTACCGCTGATTTTCAGCGTAGCGACTGCTGTTTGATCATCATCTTTGATTCTTGACGTGTACGCCTCAAGTGAACGAAGCGCATGAATCATTTTATCTTTACCTGCAAGGTCGGCTCCGCCGCGGTCTGCATGGAATTCACGGTGTCTAGAATATGCAAACACGACAAGGCTTCCTAGGATAGAGAAAATGATTTGGAAGACAATCACAGCGATAAAGTGAACAATCGGCACAAGCTCTTCACGTGAAACAAAACGGCTTGCGATCCATGCCGCAATTCTTGAAAGGAACACAACGAACGTGTTGACGATTCCTTGAAGCAGCGTCATCGTCACCATGTCACCATTCGCAACGTGAGCGACTTCGTGGGCGATGACACCTTCAACTGCTGCATCATCCATTTCATGAAGCAATCCTGTTGATACTGCAACAAGTGATCTCCTCTTAGAAGGACCTGTTGCAAATGCATTGACTTCAGATGATTGATAAATACCAACCTCAGGCATTTTAGAAAGGCCTGCTGCTCTTGAAAGTCTGTGCACGCGGTCAACAAGCTGCTGCTCATCATATGTTAATGAATCCTTTTCTGGATTTAACACACGTACACCCATCATCATTTTTGCCATCCAGCGAGACATTGCAAGTGACATAAACGAGCCAACAAAACCAACAACTGCACTGAATACAAGAAGATAAAGGATATTAAGTCTTCCGTCTGCTCCTATATAAGAACCAACACCAGTTGCTGCACTAATAACCGACAGTACAATACCAATCGTAGTGATAACAAGAATGTTCGTTAATATAAACAGAAATATTCTCTTACCCATACATAACCTCCGCTGTCATATTAAGTTCAAATGAACTTATTAATAAAATTATAAAAATAAACGTCTCAAATTGCAAGGAAAAAGGAATCACTTTCTCTGTTTATCATAACGGCTAAAGCCCCATCACATCAATATTTACGACATTTGCCCCAGCAGAAAAGTGAACAAATTGTGACGCACAGGTTTGAATTTGAGTTTATTTTGCATTTTCATCAAAAAGAGACTATGATGTTGAATTAGATCAATAATCACGTTTTGACGTACAAATGAGGTGGAACATGGTTACTTTTAAATTAACGAGAATTGACATGACAAGACTTCTGTATTCTCTAAAAGGAGAGGGAGATCTGACTCCGCTTCAGCTTTTGAAACTATCTGTAAAAAATGGCAAGGATCATGACTATGATGAATTAAAGATCCCGTCTTTTTTTGAGAAGCTTGAACGGCGGAAGCAAAAATCAGAGCATGGTCTTTCTACAAATGAAATTGTTGAGCTTGGCAACTTGTGTGAGCTGACTTCTCTTAAATCGACGGCGATCCAAAATTGGATCAAACGTGATATTAAAGATATGATTGGCCATCCAGAGCTTGGCAAAAAGTACTCTATTGATCAGGTCGTTATTTTATTAATTGTCAGGGATTTAAAATCAGTTTTTGACTTCGATACCATACGTATGATCTTATCTGCCTTATTTAACACCATCACAGATCGAACAGATGATATTATTAGTCCAATCCGTTTTTATGAAGCATATGCGTACGTCCTTGATTTTATTTATCACCATACACAATTTCCATTAAAGGAAACAAATTTACGAGAAATAACCGAGGAGCAGACAGACAAGCTTCATGACGAGTTTACAGAATTGACGAAGAGCCAATGGAATTTGATTAAAGGGATTATCAGTTCTACCGTCTTCTCTGTATTTACTTCTCATTTGCAAAGTACAGCTCAAGAAATGATGTATAATACGCTGCAGCTGAATAAGGGATAAATAAGAACCGAGGTGACCTTCATCATCTCGGTTTTTTGTACAGCAATTGCCAGCATAATTGTACGGCTTTTTTTTCAAAATAAGAAGGCGCAACAAACATGAGGTGAAAGGAGGAATACGAACATGGCAAATCGAAATCAACTTCTTGTTCCTGGAGTAGAACAAGCTTTAGATCAATTTAAATACGAGATCGCTCAAGAATTTGGCGTCACTCTCGGTTCAGATACAGTTTCACGTGCAAACGGTTCTGTTGGCGGTGAAATCACAAAAAGACTCGTTCAACAGGCTCAATCACAAATGGGTAATCAATCTAAATCATGACATGGTGAAATACGCCGGAGCTATTCTGGCGTTTTTTTATTGTTGATATGTGTGCTCATGCCGGTTCTCGCGATAAGGAAACGGTGCACCTTTCCCTTTTTGCTTTGCATGTTCTCTTTTTTGTTCAGCGGATGGATGGTTCTGATCCCTGCCGTTTTGTTTTGCGTGTTTTTCTGCATCACCACGTGATGTACCGTTCCAGTGTCTTCTTTCATCAGGATCAGTTGAGTGATTTTTTTTTTGCTCTTTATCGAAAGAATGATCCTTTTCTTCCTTTATGTTGCTGTCTTTGCTTTCATTATCAGGTTTTTGAGGCTTTTGAACAGATCCTTGCTCTTCCCTCTCTGCCTCCTTCTGCTCTTTGTGCTCAGCTTCAGGAGCCTCTTGATCTGGCTGCATCTCTTCGCTATCGTCTGTCTTTACGTCTTCTTGATTGTCTTTATCTGCTTGTTCTTCTTCATGTTTCTTAGGATCTTCTTCCTTCACAGCATCGTTCTCTGCTGCGTCTTCATCCTTTTTGATGTCTTCATGTTCTTTATTTTGCATTTCTTGATTTCTAATATATGTTCCTGTTGAAATGCCTGCCTTTTGAGCTTTTTCTCTTGTTTCCAGGTCACTTTCCACAGTTTCCAGCTTATAATTGCGTTTTTGATATTCACCAGAAATGGTGTTAATTTTGCTTTTTACGTTTGTTTTATATGTATTGTCCTGCTTGTTTTCATAAACGGTTGAAATATAAATACTTTTAGAATTGTTCACATATCCTTTTTTGTCACAGTCATCTATAATTTCCTGCACGACTTTGGTCATGTCGTTTTTTTCTAAATCCTTCATACTCGCCAGTACTTGCTTTGCATCTTTATTCAGCGGTGTGACACCGATCACTTGATAATTGTGATCAAGCTTCAGCTCAAAGCTTGGATTAATGTCAATTGTCATATACGCATATGCTTTTTGACTTGAGAAAGATGACATCATAGTAAAAATTACGACAATAATCGCTGCTATTGATAGGATTCCTGCATTTAACGGAAGTAAACGAAGCAGGTCAAAAAAACCGGCTCTTTTTCTTTCGAGACGTGATTCATTCGGAAATGTCACTTCTTGGCCGATTTCATAGTTTTGCTCTTCATATTTTGTCCGCAGAAATTGTCCATCAGGGGTCAGCAGCGTGACATATTTTTTGTTTTTCTCTACTATAATGCCTCTTCTCATGAATTAAGCACCCCTTTAAGGTAATCTTTCAAATACACATAGTCACCTGTCATAATGATCGCCATCGCAATGATATATTTTCTATTTCTCTCAATCGTTTTGCGGCTGACTTCCACTAGCTTTTCCAGCTGTTTGACAGGCAATTGTTTTTTCTGAAATAAAATGGTTCTCAGCTCATCATGTTCAACGAGTGTATGGGCTACTTTAATGGCATTTTGCCTGGCATCTGCATGCTTTGGTGAATGCTCAAGCAGCTCTTGAAACGTGAGACCGTAAACTTTCAATCGTTCTTTAAAATGTTCAATCTCTTCTCTTCTATGTTCTTGTTCAATTAAACGCCTATATTCATTTGCAGAGAGCTCTGCTTCAATCATGCTTTGAGAGTATTCGCCATTCTCACTTTCTTGCAGGTCCATTTGAACCGTTGGCGCATTTCTTGCTTCTTTTCGAATATAGTCAATCACTTTTCTTTTAATAATTAATTCTGCGAAAGCAAGCAGTGAGTTTCCTTTTTCGGCAGAGTATTTTTCTATCGCTTCATTAAAGGCTATTAAGCCTATGCTGAATTCATCATCTTTTTCATCTATATATCGTTTACAAACGGATGAAACCGTCTTAGCGACAAATGGTTTGTATTGCTCTATTAATGCATTTTGCAGTTCGATATCACCTTGTTGAATACTGATAGCCGACTGCTCTAATGTTTGCTTTTTCTTTCCTTTTTTAAACAAAAGGCTAAGCAATGGTTTCACCTCAGTTCTCCCTATATTACTCATTTATGATAGCTAATTTATGAGGGAAGCGCAAAGGAAGAAATGAGGAATTCATTTCCTGTTACTCAATTATGACATGTATGTCACCATCTACTTTACAATGTTTCGTCTAAAAGCAAAGAAATAAGGGGGTATCTCCCCCTTATTTGTAATATACGTGTTATGAAAATGAAATGATATTTCTTTCAAAAAACCTACTCTCCCAGGCGTGCCTCTTGTTTCTCCTCGTTTTCCTGCCCGCCTTTTCTTGATGGACTTGATAAAAACCAGCCAAATGCTGCAATTGCGAGAAGCACTGTCCAGAAAATGACTTTCCATAATGCTGAATGGATAAAATGAGACGATACGACCCCAATAGCTGGATGTGACAGTGTATAAAGCGTGAGCTTCACACCCACCCATCCGACAATGACAAATGCTGCTGTTTCTAGGCTCGGTCTTGTTTTGAGCAGTTTCACAAAGACCGTTGCTGCAAATCGCATAATAACAAGACCAATGATACCGCCTAAAAGAATAACAATAAATTGACCGCCATCGAGTCCGCCGATTTGCGGAAGACTTGTTTTTGGCAGTGTCACAGCTAAAGCGACTGCCGCTAAAATGGAATCTACAGCAAAAGCAATGTCGGCAAGCTCTACTTTCACGACTGTTGCCCAGAAGCCGCTTTGTTTCATGTTTGTATCTGTTTCCTTTTTCTTAAATACGTGCGATTTTAAAATATGGTGAATGGAAATATAAAGAAGATAAATGGCACCAATGGCTTGAACTTGCCACACATCCACTAAAAACGAAATAAGAAACAGAGAACCAAATCGCATAATAAATGCTCCTGCAAGTCCGTAAAACAGTGCCTTTTTTCTTTGTTTTTCTGGAAGGTGTTTGACCATCACGGCCATGACCAGCGCGTTATCAGCTGCTAAAATCCCTTCTAATCCAATCAGTACGAGCAGAACCCACCCGTACTCTAAAATAATGGCTGCATCCATCATCATTCCTCCTTGTTTTTATCTATTGTCCCACAACAGACAAAGGCTTATGAATGCAAAAAAGACCTTTGCCTGTAATGGCAAAGGTCTTGCTAGACATGTGATATGTAGAATCATGCCAACAAAGCCGATGAACATCAGTCCATGTAATGACGACTTTGTTTCCGGTAAAAACCGGACGCTACTCCCCTTTGGCGGGATTTAGAATATTTAGATTACTTATATCTTAATCAATAGTCACTGAATTGTCAACAGGTGACTTTCTGTTCGATCCATTGATTAGGCAGTTGGCGTTTCTGTTTTTCTTTTTCTTCGTTTTATATATAGGTACAGAACAAACAGTAACACAACACCGATCCCAATTGGTAAAAGATAAGGATCTAACATAGCGCCAACCTCTTTCCAGTTCTCCCCAAGCATAAACCCAAGATACACATATACAAACGTAATTGGTGTAATCGCCAAAAACGTATACAGGCAAAAGACCCACACATTCATCTTAGCAATACCGCACGGGATGGAGATAAGCGTCCTAACCCCTGGTATAAACCGGCCGCTGAATGCGACCAATCCGCCATGCTTTTCAAAGAAAGCATCCGATTTATCAAGTGACTCAGGTTTTATAAAAAAGTACTTTCCATATTTATTTAAAAAGGGTCTGCCGCCGTAACGTCCTAACCAGTACAAGGTCAAAGGGCCAGCCACGCCGCCAATGGAGCCGGCCGCCACAACACCGATAAAGGCCATGTCCCCTTCTGAGACCCAGTAACCCGCAAGAGGCAAAACCACTTCAGCAGGTACAAATTCAATGCATAATGCGAGGAAGATGCCAAAGTATGACAAGTTCTTAAAGGCATCAGCTAATGAAATAATAAAATCTTCGATGTTTATCAATCCCTTTCACACATAATCATTTGACTGATTCTATCTCTTTTAGAATCACACCATATATTAAACGAATAAAACCGAAGAAACGATTCACTTTTCATCGTTTTTTTACATTAAATTTGATTTTACTATAAAAGAAGGATGAAAAAAACGTTGATTGTTTTATTTAAGTGAAGGAAAGGTGAACACAGAAGCCATTCGATCCGATATATTAAGTATATGTCTGTTTTAAGATACAGGAGGTTTTCTTACATGACCCATTTAACAGGAAGCTACAATGGATGGCTTGTCTTTCTGTCAATCGCTGTCGCCGCTGTCGCCTCCTACTCAGCTCTTCATATAGCCAGCAGGGTAGCACAGTCAAGCGGTGCAAAGAAAAAGGTATGGCTGCTCATTGGTGCAATGATCATGGGAATGGGGATATGGTCGATGCATTTTATTGGCATGATGGCATTTCAAATGCGTGTTGGCATTACATATGATACGTCCTTACTGATTTTATCGATTTTGGCCTCATTTATCGGATCCTTGATTGCTTTTTCAATATGCATTCAAAAGCAGGTCTCTAGAAGACGGCTGTTCATTAGTTCAATCACCATGGGTACAGCTATTTGCAGCATGCATTATCTTGGAATGGAATCAATGGCCAATGTCTCAATCAGCTATGATCCAGTCCTCTTTTTTCTTTCATTTTTCATCGCTGCCATTGCCTCCTACTTTTCATTGAAGCTCTTCTTTCGTGTTGACCACATGAAAAGTAAACGGAAGAATTATCTTTTAAAGAGCCTTGGTTCAATGTTGATGGGCGGTGCTATAGCAGGCATGCATTATACTGGTATGGCTGCCTCTACCATGTTTTATCATTCAAATGGACAGGCTGCTGCAGGCGGCTATCTTGAAATGTCACCATTCAGTCTATCGATTTTCATCGGATTGATGACACTTATTGTTCAAACGCTGATGATCTTTGGTGCCTATATTGATCACCGGATCATGACGCAGTCAGATCAGCTGAAAGAAAATGAACAGCGGTTTCAATCGCTCATCAAACATAATATAGACGGCATTATCGTGTTATCTGTCGATCGAAAGGTTCTTTCTGCAAATGACTCTGGTAAACAAATCTTAGAGTTGTGCAATTCTAAGATTGGTGATGATGTCAGCCAATATGTGATGCCGACTGAGTTGTGGGAAGAATTTATTTCTCAGTCAAAAAAGGCCATCACACGCGAAGCAGAACTGAAAGCAGCAGATCGTTTTTATTATTATCATGTCACTTACATACCTGTTCATGTGAACAATTCACTCGACAGCATTTATCTTGTTTTAAAAGATTTAACGCAGCAGCGGATTGCAGAAAAAGAAATTCATGTGATGGCACATTATGATGCACTAACAGAGCTTCCTAACCGCCGCCACGGCATCAATCATTTAAATGATGTTCTCTCCGCTCAAGAAAAGTCAAAAACATCAACAGCGGTTCTGTTTCTGGACCTAAATCGTTTTAAAATTATTAATGATGCACTTGGTCATAACATAGGAGACTTACTGCTGAAAGCTGCCGCAAACAGACTAACGCAATGTTTACCGGACAATGGCTTTATCGCAAGACTTGGCGGTGATGAATTTTTAATGATCTTTCCCCACATGGATCATGATACACATAAAATCGAACAATTTTCTAAAAATATCATCCATCAATTTGAACGTCCTTTTTTCATCCAGAACCATCAGCTTATTACGTCAATCAGC
Source organism: Bacillus sp. FSL P2-0069 (assembly GCF_038593315.1). Classification (NCBI taxonomy): domain Bacteria; kingdom Bacillati; phylum Bacillota; class Bacilli; order Caryophanales; family Bacillaceae; genus Bacillus; species Bacillus sp. FSL P2-0069. Next base: position 1,245,242 of record NZ_CP151984.1, on the reverse strand, counting down.
ATTGGGATCGCTATCTCTCCGCAAAATGGCAAAGACGGGATGGAGCTGATGAGAAAAGCCGATATGGCCATGTATTTATCCAAAAAACATAAGCAGAGCCGTTATGAGTTCTTTACCGAATCCATGGAAAGATTAAGTGAGGACAGGTTAAACCGGGAGCTGGAGCTGAGGGATGCCATTCAAAGAGAACAATTTGTCCTTCACTACCAGCCGCAAGTCAGTGCCAAAACAAGAAAAATGACTGGGGTTGAAGCCCTTTTAAGAATGAAGGCACCAGATGGTTCCTTAAAGTCACCTGAAGCTTTTATTGAGCTGGCAGAGGAATCAGGACTGATCATCGATATTGGCAGATGGGTCATTGATACGGCTGGCAAGCAGGCAAAAAGGTGGTATAACGATGGGCTAAAGATCCCTGTGGCTGTCAATTTATCTGCGAAACAATTCAATTCTGAAGACTTAATTGATTTGATCAAGCTGACACTGAAAAAATACGATCTGAAACCGTCACTCTTGGAGCTTGAAGTCACAGAAAGTATGACAATGGACAATATCAAGCAATCAAAACAGGTGTTAACGTCGTTGAAACAGCTTGGCGTCCGCATTAGTATTGATGATTTCGGTACAGGCCACAGCTCATTAAGCTATTTAAAGGATTTACCGATTCATCGACTGAAAATTGATAAATCCTTTATAGAGGATATTTTAAGTGATTCAAAGTCTGAACAGATTACAGGGGCTATTATAGCGATGGGACATCAATTATCTCTCGAAGTGATAGCAGAAGGTGTTGAAACATTTGCACAGGCTCAGCTATTATCTGCCCAGGGCTGTGACGACCTGCAAGGGTTTTATTATGCCAAGCCGCTGCCAGCAAGCGATATTGAAAAATTCATCGCCTATCCGGCGCTGCTTGACACATAAAAAAGGTGCCATCATTGGCACCTTTTCGTTTTATCTAAATAATAAATGTTGACTGTGAATACCTGCTTTTTTCAATAGACTAATCAATTGCTCTTGCTCTTCACGCGTCAGACCAGAGAATGCACGCGCAATCCGAAGAGAGTGGATCGGATAAATCTTGTCAAGATAGCTTCGCCCTTTTTCCGTTAAATGGGCATAAACAGACCGTTTATCCTTGGGGTCCTGTTCTCTTTCAATGAAACCATTTCGTTCTAATTTGTCAATTACGTACGTCACATTCCCGCTGACAAGCAGGAGTCTTGAGCCGATTTGCTGAAGCTTTTGAGCACCTCTTGTGTACAGTAATTCAAGAACGGCAAATTCAGTTGGATTGAATCCATGCTCTTTGCTGTCTCTAATACTGTGTTCTGAAACGCTTTTAAATGCTCTTGCAAAAACCTTGTAAAGCGTCATTGAGCGTTCTACTTCTTCTTCATTAAACGATAGTCTCATCACATATCTACCTCTTATAATATTTTTTTAACTTCAAGGCTGTCTTGCGGTGCAGTTGGAGCCTTTCGTAAAAAATAGAAGTACGTTTTTGAAAACCCTTTCAACCACATAAGTGACTCCATTCGTGTTATGTATAAGGTTTCGATATAAACTTTTAAAATCCTTCTTATTTTTCACAATCATCTCGAAAAAAAGCTTTTTCAGCAAACCATCAAGATGCGACACACTTTAACAAAATCTGTAAAGAATCTATGGTTTCTTACACTTCATTCGCCAAATTTCTACAAAATTCAATATTGCTATAATATTAAACACAAAAAAAGAACCCTTTATGTGACATACGCACATTTCAAGGGATTTTTACAAATAGCGCTCTGTTTTGTTGAAAAAGAAATGATACTCTTTTTTTAAGTCACTAATTGTCATGTCCTTGGCCGCATCAGGGCTGTAAACCCCTAATGAACATAGCTGCTTCGTATAATAATGTCTTTCCTTTGCTAAAGCTTCTTTTAATATACGCCGCACCGATTATCCCTCCTATCAAGTGATTTGGATCGGTTGCTTATGAAGACTTCTTATACAAATCATTTTGCATGGCTCTTAGAAGCGCATGTGCATTCTGACCTGCAGCCTGCATGAATTGCTCAAGCAATTCATCCCTCTTCACATCTAATGCGATGATTTCTTTTGCCATACGAATGATCTGTGCTTGCTCCATCATATGCTCCTCCTCCTATGTCAACTCACCATGATTATATGCCGCCGTAAGATGTATTGCACACTCCCTGTTATCTTTCCTTCCATGGTTTTTTCTTTTTTTTCGTTTTTGTGTTATATTTTCTAACAAACGATAGGTTTTTTCACTTCTCGTTCTATATAATATGAAGAAAAGACTTGCAGGGGTGAGTATATGACGCAGGAAGATGTATCTTATAAAGATAAAAAAGTCATTTCAATCGGGATTGTCAGTGAGCTAACAGGGCTTTCCGTCAGGCAAATCCGATATTATGAGGAACGTAAACTCATTTACCCCCAGCGCTCAACAAGAGGCACACGGAAATATTCTTTTGCAGATGTTGAACGTTTGATGGACATCGCCAATAAACGGGAAGACGGTGTGCAGACAGCTGAAATTTTAAAAGACATGAAGAAAAAAGAACAAGCGCTAAAAAGCGGACAATTTAAGAAAAAAATGCTGGAAGGCCAGATTAACGCACACTTTCGGTATAAAAATCGTTAAACAAAAAAAGAATCGCTCTTTTGAACGATTCTTTTTATTTAGAGGAAGCTTCAGTACCTTCTACAACCCCTACAAAGTCAATCAGCACGCCGCCTCTTTCAGGATCTTCTTTCACCCGCAGGGCAAGTGCCTTTTTCTTCCCGATTTTTGCATCTTCATAATTCGCGTGGAACACATGAATGCTGGCTTCTTCCAATTGAAAATCCTCATAAGAAAGCGTGTCTATGCCCCATTCTTTTTTCAGTTTCAGAATGTCATCTGGGCTCGGGACTGCGCCTTCGACGTAGATGTCTTCCATTTTTCTTTTGTTTCCTTCGGTGATGGCTTCAAGCATATGCTCTGCAGCCACTAGCCTTCGGTCTTTCCCCTCGTCCTCCCTTTGACATGCACTCAGCAAAAACATACATATCAAAACGAATAAGAATTTCTTCATGTTTCTCTCCCACCTTCTCCTTAAAATGTAAAGGATGGAAGCGCTATATGCAATCTTTATACAAAAAAAGACTGTAAAACGTCATGTTTTACAGTCTTTTTTTGTGGACAAGGGGCTAAAATGATGTTTATTTTAGTCCTTTGTCTACCTTTCAGCGCGATCTGAAAACCTTTGAAGTCTAGGAAGGACGAGTACCGGAGCGGAGCGAATTGAACATTCGTGAGCACCGGCACGCAAGGACTGACAACGAATGCAAGGGTTTGTCGGCGCGCTGAGACTGTAAAACGTCATGTTTTACAGTCTTCTTGCTACATAAGTGTATGAAGGAAAGCTGTCGCAATACCAAAATAGATGAGCAGTGATAAAATATCGTTCAATGTTGTAATCAGCGGCCCAGATGCAATCGCAGGGTCCACGTTTAATCTGTGTAAAATAATAGGCACGATCGTACCTGCCATCGTTCCAATAATCAGTGTGGCAAGCAGTGACGAACCAACAACAAACCCTAAAATCATATTGCCCTGCCACACCATTGCGACGACTGTAATAATAATGGAACAGACAATCCCAATGTAAATACTTGTTCGGAGCTCTCTAAAAATCAGGCGCATAATGGTTTTTTTCGTTAATTCTTCTTTTGAAAGTCCTCTAATGACGACCGCAAGCGACTGTGTGCCTGTATTCCCTGTCATTCCGGCAATCATCGGCATGAAGAAGGCTAAGGCGACGACTTGCTGAAGGGTATCTTCAAAGTAATTTAAAATACTGCCTGAAATCAGCCCAATGAATAAGAGCAAAATGAGCCACGGGAGACGCCGGTATGCTGCAACAAAAGCGGGCGTGTCGAACGTAATATCTTTACCAGAGGCAGCGAACTTCTCATAGTCTTCTCCTGCCTCTTGAATGACGACATCAATGATATCATCGACTGTGACGATTCCGACCAGGACATTGTTCTCTTCTACAACAGGAATGGCAAGAAAATCATACCGTTCAATCAGCTTTGCGATTTCCTCCTGATCCTGAAAGGCTCCAACGGCAATGACTCTTGTAAACATAAGATCCTGCACTTTTTCATCTGGTTCACCTAAAATGAGATCCCGGTACGACAGAACCCCTACAAGCTGCTTTTGATCATTAATGACATATAAATAGTTGATCGATTCTGCAATTTCAGCAAAGCTTTTCAGCTTTACAACTGCGTCCTGAACCGTATAGTGCTGAGGAATCCATACGTACCGGTTGGTCATGATCCGGCCTGCTGTCTCAGCAGGATAATTCATGAGAAGCTGGACGGCCTTTGATTCCTCTGCCTCCATGTTTGATAAAAGCTGATCTTTCAGCTCATCATCCATTTCATCAAACAAGTTGGCTAGGTCATCGTTATCCATTTTGTTTGTGACGAAGGTGGCTTTGTCTTTTCCTACTTTTTCAAGCACAATTTCTTGGTATTCGCGCTCAAGCTCACCCATCATTTCCGTCACATCATCGATTGTTAAAAAGCTGAGGAAACGACCGCGGTGTTTTTCCGGAAGTTCTTTAAATAAATAGGCCATATCATATGGCTGAAGTTCTTCCATAATGTTTTTAAATTCTTTGCGTTTGCCATCTCTTAATAAAATAATGATTCTTAAAATGAGTTCATCGTACGTAATGTTCTGTATCATCGCTGTTACCTCCCCAAAGTCAGGAGATACCCGAATCCCTTAGAATGTGCGGGGTCAGGATCTCCTCTGTCTGATGCGTCAATCTGATCTTTTGACATACTCTCTATGTGTCTCGAATCGGGATGATCCATCCCCACACCTCCTTTTCTCATAAAAAAGCACCTTCAACCGAATGAAGGCGCTTTGTAAGCATGACAAAATAAACACTTGCTCCTTCAATCGTAGAGCTTTAGCACTGTATGGCATAGGATAAAATCCAGCTGCATTAAAAATCACCTTATGTCGATGATTTCTGTTGACCCATTGGCGTCTTTGGACATTTTTGGGCAGCAGCGTATCTCCATACAGGAGCCTCACCTAACGAAGTCTCATATTGTTAACACACTGAGATTACAGAAAAAGCGGAATGATGTCAATAAGCAAGATGCCAAGTATCCTTATGTATTCGCTTACTTTTCAAAAAAAGAGCGATAGACAGCTCAGCCATCGCCCTTTCACGTTTTTTTATTCCTCTTCCGGCTGATTCATATCCTCTTGGGAGAGGAGATGAAAGGAATCATGCAAAAACAAAGCATATCCTTCTCCATCAGGATGCGGAACGTATTCCGCGTGATCCATTGTTTGCTCTTCTTCTTTTTTCTTCATATTCTCTCGCCTCCTTTCCCGTAGTTTGTCCCAATGAAAAAACCTTACACATGAAAGTGTAAGGTTTGCAGATTGTTGACAAAGGGCTAAAATAAAGATCATTTTAGCCCTTTGTCTTCTATTCAGCGTGATAGAAAACCTTTGCAGTCTAGGAAGGGCGAGCACCGGAGCGGAGCGAATTCGACATTCGTGAGCACCGGAGCGCAGACCTGACACCGAATGCGAGGGTTTGTCTACACGATGAAAACCTTACACATGAAAGTGTAAGGTTTGGTCATAGCTTAATCATCCCATTCTTGCTTCAGGATTTTGCCTGTTTTAGCGGAAATCTCAAAATCAACTTCCTCGCCGCTTGGTGTTGTGATTTCAATTTCGTAAATGTACACACCATTTTCTTTATCTAGATCAGAATCAGTGACTGTGCCTTTTACTTTTGCAAGAGCCATTTTTTCAGCCTGTTTTTTCGTGATCTTCACGTTCTGTTTCTTTTCTTTGACTGGATCATTCAACGCTTTTCCAGTTTTTGCATCGACATATACTTTATATTCAAAGCCGCCTTTTTTAATCTCGACCTCATACACCCATTTTCCTTTTTTACGTTCAAGATCCACATCATCCACATAGCCTTTTACCACTTTTAAGGCTGCTTTTTCAGCTTGTTTCTTTGAAACAAATGACGATTTCTTTTGCACGACTTGCTCGGCGTTTGCTGTTTGATTTGTATTTTGCGCTTGAAGTGTGAAACCACCTGCGACAAGAGTTCCCGTTAATGCTGTAGCTACTAGTACTTTTTTCATCATGTTCATTTCCTCCTCTGTTTGATTTCTTCTATATCTTAAGAAAACAAGATGATAAAGGAAGGAAAGAAACATGAGAATATCATGAGAAAAGGATTAGTTTTCGTACGTAATGCCCTCAATGTCTCCTGTATAGGCGTTCACAAGCACCTCTGCCTCTCTGCCGTCAGGCAAATCCAGCTCCACCTCAAATACGAGCATACCGCTGAATGTTTCAAGATCAGCATCATCCACTGTTCCGCCAACTTCTTTGACGGCAATTTGGATGGCTTCCTCGACGGTGATTTTCGTGAGCTTCTTTTCTTTAGAGGTTGGTTTTTTCTTTTCTGCTTCAAGTACCTTAAATGACTGTTTGTCGACCTCAACTTGATACAATTCTTTTTTTGATTGGATGGTAAAAATGAAACGATCTGACGTCTCCTTTTTTTGAATGACGGTTCCGCTCACCTTTTTAACAGCCGCCTCTTCTGCCTGGAGCTCAGCATTTTTTTCATTTGGCTTCTGATAGCTTTTTAACTGTCTAATTTCTTTCATTTGACCGCTTGCAGAAGATGCAATGATTTGATAGATGCCATTTGCATTTTCCAGCGTCATTGTGTAGTCCTGTTTATGATTGATTAAATCAATATGTGTAATGTTTCCATTATAGTCTTTTGAGATCATTTTTTTCATTTCTGCTTCACTTAATATTTTTTGATCAATGGTTTGAATCATGAGCATTGCAAAGGCCGCAAGAATCACAAGACATCCTGCGAGCGCAAGCACCATTTTCGTTTTTCTAGACATGCAGCGCCTCCTTCCTATTTCCTATTTTATAAGGAGGAAATGAGAAATTGATGAGAAAAGACCCATTTATTTCTGAAAAAGAATGGTCATGGCTGTTCCTTCGTCGATACGGCTGTCTACCTTCAGCTCGGCCTCATGTTCTTCTGCAATTTGCTTCGCAATTGAAAGACCGAGTCCGGTTCCGCCCGTCTCACTGTTTCTCGCTTCATCCACACGGAAAAAGCGGTCAAAGATTTTCGGCAGATCCTCTTCTTTTATGCCAATTCCTTGATCAATCACTGAAATAAATGGCTTGTCTCCTGCCCATCCGCAGGTCACATCAACTGGCTCTCTGCTATATTTGACCGCATTATCAATTAAGATAGTCAAAAGCTGTTTGATTTTCTCTTCGTCTCCTTCTGCGATCAGCGGCTGATCTGTCTGCACATGAGATTGAATCGTTCGATTGGTAGCCACTTCAAGTGTATGACATAGCTGCTTGCACAAATGACCAAGATCAACCGGCTTCATATCCAAGTATAACGGCTGGCCGTTTTTCGCCAATGTCAGTAATTGATCTGTCAGTCTTTTCATTTTTTTCGCTTCATCATGAATCGCTTGGGAGGATTCTTCTACAACCTCTGGACGTGTTTGCCCCCAGCGTTTGAGTAAATTGCTGTAGCTCATAATGACGGTAATCGGTGTCTTCAATTCATGGGAGGCATCATGCAAAAATTGCTGTTCTTTTTCATAATGCTTCTCGAGAATCTCGGACATTTCATTAAAGGTTTGTCCCATTTGATATAGTTCATCCTTTGAATCGCCTGTTAATTCAATTCGTTTAAACGCCTTCTCTTTCATACTTGCCTTCATGGTATTCGTCATTCTGCTAATCGGCCGGACAATTTGCTTTGTTAAAACGTGGCCTGCAAAATAGGAAAGCACAATAAACAAAACGCCGGTAGCGATTAAAATCATTTTTAATAACGCTAAGTTCTCTTCCGTATTTTCGATTTCTTCATATACTTGAAGCGACATAATCTCACCATTTGTCCAAATGACCGGAATAGCAGCGAACGCAATCATATGCTTATTGTATTCTTTGATTTCTGCTGTCTGGCCAGATTCGTATGTAAAAGGCAGTGAGCTAAACGTTGATTCCTTTGTGACAGTCAGTTTTGACTCTCCCGTTTCTGTCACGACACGGATCATACCATTTTGAGGCAGGTACGCCTTCAGCAGCTCCGAGGACGGAAGACCCTCTTCCTCTGATTTTTTTAAAGCAATCGCAATATTTTCAGCCACCTCAGACAAGCGGGACATATCTTTTTGCGTCAAGGTCATCGAAAAAATAAAATAAATGGCTGTATGAAACAAGAGCACCATTAAAAACAAAGACAACGACGTATAAAGCTGAATCTTATTTTTTAATCTCATTCTTTATCCTTTCATCACATAACCCACACCTCTCACTGTGTGAATCAGCTGTTTTTCGAATGGGTAATCGATTTTTTTCCTTAAATAACGGATATAGACATCTACCACGTTTGTATCACCGAAATAATCAAAACCCCAAACCGCTGTTAAAAGCTGATCTCTTGTGAGCACTTGCTGCTGATGGTTCAGTAAGTGAACAAGCAGGTCATATTCTCTCGGTGTGAGTTCAAGCATTTGCCCAGCCCTTTGTATTTCTCTTGTTTTCTCGTTGACCGTTAAGTCTGCTATGCTCAGCTCTGTCTCCTTTTCTTCTTGTGCATGTATATTCAACCTTAGCTGTGCACGAATTCGTGCTAATAATTCTTCTATATCAAAAGGTTTTGTTATATAATCATTCGCCCCAAGATCGAGCCCGCTTACTTTATCAGGAACACTTCCCCTTGCTGTAATCAAAATAATAGGTGTCGCTGTATTTGTCTTTCGAACCCTTCTCAGCACTTCAAGCCCGCTTAACTCTGGAAGCATGACATCAAGCAGAACCAAATCGAAGCTATCTTCTTCAAGAGCCTGAAGCCCGTCTATTCCTGTCTCTTTGACTGTTACCTCATATCCTTCATATTCAAGCTCAAGTGACAGCACCCTTGCGATTTTCTTTTCATCTTCGACTACGAGTATCTTCCCTTTGTTCATCTCTATCTCTCCTATCTAAAAGGCAAGCTTGTCTTTCCATTATTATATGTTGCCTTTCTTATTTGGAACAGTCACAATCTTCACATCTATTTTTTTATGGAGGGAATTATTTTTGAGAAAAAACATTTAACTTGAGCCTTCTTCTCAAGTTGTTACTTCATCTCATTATTTTTTAGTCTGCCGCTTTTAGTTCTATTCACCCATTTTCATCTGTACAGGTGCAACCTCACTATGCAGCATTTCCTTCTTTTTCATATGATATCAAGAGTTTTCTTCAAAAGGTGAGCTCTTTCGTCAATATGTGAGGAGAACTGCACTTTTGATAATAGATTGATTATTTGAAAAATTATTACAATTGACCCTTTCCGATCAAAAGTTTCTTTTATACAATAACATTATGCAGCCTGAATCTACTTTGAAAACAAAATAAGGAGGGCTTTCTTATGAAAGGTGAAATTCGCTTAATTCCGTATGAAGTAAAAGCCAATGTGATGGAAGCGAAAGAGACGCCGGAAAGTATTCAGGAGATTAAAGCACCCGAACTTTGGTCAAGTGGCTTCAAAGGAAAAGGCATAACCATTGCTGTCCTTGATACAGGCTGTGACACAGAGCATCCCGACTTAAAAGATCAGATTATCGGTGGGAAGAACTTTACCGATGATGACGATGGAGATGCTGAAAATGTAAAAGACTACAATGGGCATGGTACCCATGTAGCAGGAACGATTGCCGCAACAGATCAAAATGGCGGAATTTTAGGGGTTGCCCCTGAAGCCAAGCTTCTCATCGTGAAAGTTCTTGGCGGTGAAAATGGCAGCGGAAAATATGAGTGGATCATTGATGGCATCAACTATGCCGCAGAGCAGAAGGTGGATATTATCTCCATGTCTCTCGGTGGTCCAAGCAATGAGCCTGCCCTGCAGGAAGCCATTCAAAATGCGGTAAAAAGCGGTGTTCTTGTTGTGTGCGCAGCAGGAAATGAAGGGGACGGGGACGAGCGTACGGAAGAGTTCTCCTACCCAGCAGCATACAATGAAGTCATTGCCGTCGGTTCTGTTTCCCTTGCTAGAGAATCCTCTGAATTTTCTAACGCCAATAAAGAAATCGACCTCGTCGCTCCAGGAGAAGATATTTTATCCACACTCCCTAACCATAAATACGGCAGGCTCACAGGGACTTCAATGGCTGCCCCTCACGTAAGCGGTGCACTAGCCATTATTAAAAATGCCGAAGAAGAAGCGTTCCAGCGCAAGCTGACAGAGCCTGAGGTTTATGCTCAGCTTGTCAGAAGAACCCTTCCATTAAAACAGTCGAAAGCCCTTGTAGGGAATGGATTTTTATATTTAACTGCGCCTGATGTCCTTTTAGAAAAAACATTGGAAGCAGATCTTTTATCTCTATAGCTTAAATAGAGGTCCTGAGAAAAGATAGAATTTTCTCAGGATTTTTTTAATTAAAATTATTCAAAATTTACTTTGACGAAATGAAGTGAACGTTATATAATCGAACACAATAAATTCATAGTTTGAGAGTCGGTAATTCGATTACACGTCGAATTTTAATTGGGAAGACCGGTGAAAATCCGGCGCGGTCCCGCCACTGTGAGTGAGGAGAGCTTTTCTCAGGAATCCACTGTCATTAGGATGGGAAGGATGAAAAGCTTGCAGATTCACCAGCCAGGATACCAGCCGCTCTATCACATCAAACCCCCTACGGTTGATAGGAGATGTCGGAAAAGCGTCAGTGATACTCACGCCTTATTTCGCACACACATTTTGTCTTTTAAACCAGACATTTACCTCATCAATCATGATCATGAGCGTAAATGTCTTTTTATATTTAGAGGAGGAATTGGAATTGACAATTGTTAAAACAAGTAATCTAGGCTTTCCGCGAATTGGTTTAAACAGAGAATGGAAAAAAGCACTTGAGTCTTACTGGAAAGGTCAAACAGACCGCGAAACCCTCTTAAGCACACTGGATGAACAATTTTTAACTGCCATTAAAACACAAATCGATCAACAAATTGATGTTGTTCCTTCTGGAGACTTTACCTTCTATGATCACGTGCTGGATACCGCTGTTATGTTCAATTGGATTCCAGAGCGCTTCCGCAGCTTAAAAGACCCGCTAGATACATACTTCGCGATGGCAAGAGGAACAAAAGATGCCGTCTCAAGTGAAATGACAAAATGGTTTAATACAAACTATCACTACATCGTTCCAGAATACGAAAAAAGCACAGAATTTAAACTCACACACAACAAACCGCTTGAAGCTTACGAAAAGGTGAAAAAGGCGTTTGGTGTTGAAACAAAACCGGTTGTACTTGGTCTATATACATTTGTCTCACTTTCTAAAGGTTATGAAGCAAATGAAGTGAAAGAAATCCAGCAGCGTCTAGTGCCGCTTTATACTCAGCTTTTAAAAGAACTTAAAGAAGCAGGCGTCAAATGGGTTCAAATTGATGAACCTGCACTTGTCACAGCTTCAAGTGAAGACGTAAAAGCCGTAAAAGAAATCTATCAAACGATCAAAGAAGCCGTACCTGGCTTGAACATTCTTCTTCAAACATACTTTGATTCAGTAGATGCGTATGAAGAGCTTGTCACATATCCTGTTGAAGCAATCGGTCTTGATTTTGTCCATGATCAAGGGCGCAACCTTGATCAAGTGAAAAAGCACGGCTTCCCGAAAGATAAAATTTTAGCAGCAGGCGTCATTGATGGAAGAAATATTTGGAGATCAGACCTTGGCGAAAGATTATCCTTTATTTCTGAAGTCATTGCTGACGTTCAGCCGAAAGAAGTATGGCTGCAGCCATCAAGCAGCTTGCTGCATGTGCCAGTTGCCAAACACCCAAGCGAACAGCTTGAAGAAAAACTATTAAACGGACTGTCTTATGCCACTGAAAAGCTGGCTGAATTGACACTGCTAAAAGAAGGTTTAACAAAAGGAGCAGCTGCCATTGATGCTGATATTAACGAAGCAGCACAAGCACTTCTTACCTTAAAAGAGTTCGCAAAAGGAACAAATGCGGATCTAACAGCGGAACGCAACAATCTTTCATCGAAAGATTTTAAACGACCAGCTGCCTTTGAAGAACGCCTTCGTATCCAAAACGAATCTCTTGAGCTCCCGCTTCTTCCAACAACAACAATTGGCAGTTTCCCGCAGTCTGCCGAAGTGCGCAGTGCTCGTCAAAAGTGGCGCAAAAATGAGTGGACAGATGCAGAGTACGATGAGTTTATTAAGAAAGAAACAAAACGATGGATTGATATTCAAGAAGAAATTGGTCTGGATGTGCTCGTACATGGGGAATTTGAACGTACAGACATGGTTGAATACTTCGGTGAGAAGCTAGCCGGATTTGCCTTTACAAAATTTGCTTGGGTACAATCCTATGGATCACGCTGCGTGAAGCCGCCAATCATTTATGGAGATGTAGAGTTTACAGAGCCAATGACAGTGAAAGAGACAGTTTACGCACAAAGTTTAACAAAGAAAAAAGTCAAGGGCATGCTGACAGGACCTGTTACCATCTTAAACTGGTCTTTCCCAAGAACGGATATCTCTCGCAAAGACATTGCTTTCCAAATCGCTTTCGCTTTGCGTAAAGAGGTAGAAGCTTTAGAAGCAGCTGGTATTCAAGTGATCCAAGTGGATGAGCCTGCGCTAAGAGAAGGACTTCCGCTCAAAGAAAGTGATTGGGCAGAATATTTAAACTGGGCAGCAGAGTCATTCCGTTTATCCACATCATCCGTTCAAAATGAAACACAAATTCATACACATATGTGCTACAGTAACTTCGAGGATATTGTCGATACAATCGAAGACTTGGATGCTGACGTGATTACAATTGAACATTCACGCAGTCATGGCGGATTCCTCGATTACTTAGAAAAACACCCGTATTTGAAAGGACTTGGACTAGGTGTTTATGACATCCATAGCCCGCGCGTTCCATCTGTTGAAGAAATGAGCGAAATTATTGATGATGCGCTGAACGTTTGTCCAACAGATCGCTTCTGGGTGAATCCGGATTGTGGTCTAAAAACTAGACAAGAGCCTGAAACCATTGCTGCTTTGAAAAACATGGTCACAGCTGCTGAAGTCGCTCGTAAAAAGCTGGCGCAGCACGCTTAATTGAATGTCTCTCCCCTGCTGAACTCGGCAGGGGTTTTTTATGCGCAAATTGGCCTGTTCGATCTCCTACTATGATGATTTCTTTTCTAGCATGATTCGTTTATACTAGAGAAGTCAGTCGAACAAAGGGAGGAAGACAATGAATCACGAAGATTTTTTACAACGCGCAATTGATCTTGCAGTAGAAGGAGTCAATAGTGGTACTGGCGGCCCTTTTGGAGCAGTCATTGTCAAGGATGGTCAGATTATTGCAGAGGGCAGCAACAACGTGACAACGAGTAACGATCCAACCGCACATGCAGAAGTCACAGCCATTCGCAAAGCGTGCCAAACTCTACATACATACCAATTAGAAGATTGCATTCTATACACAAGCTGCGAGCCTTGTCCGATGTGCCTTGGCGCTATTTACTGGGCTAGACCAAAAGCTGTGTATTTTGCTGCTGGACATCAGGATGCAGCGGATTCTGGTTTTGATGACTCATTTATTTATGAAGAAATCAACAAAGAATACGAATCAAGAAATATACCATTTTACAAGCTGACACCTCAAAAAACCCTTGCACCATTTGAAGCATGGGAAGCATACGATAAAAAGAAAGAATATTAAAAAAAGACACCTGCTCGTAAGCAGGTGTTGCGGATTGTTGACAAAGGGCTAAAATGATCTTTATTTTAGCCCTTTGTCTTCTTTTCAGCGTGATAGAAAACCTTTGCAGCCCTAGGAAGGACGAGCACCGGAGCGGAGCGAATTCGAGATTCGTGAGCACTGGAGCGCAGACCTGACACCGAATGCGAGGGTTTGTCTACACGCTGGACACCTGCGGGTAAGCAGGTGTCTTCTACTATTACTCCGCCACTTCAAGCTCTACTTCAATGTTCCCTCTTGTTGCTTTTGAATATGGACAGAATTCATGTGCAGCATGGACAAGCTCTTTCACTTTGTCATGATCATGACCTTTCGCAGACACAATCAGCTTTACGCCAAGCTTAAAGCCGCCGTCGCTTTCATCTTTTAAAAGACTGACATGTCCTTCTACTTCCGATTCTATTTCTATCCCTTGCTTCTTCGCTACGTGCTCAAGTGCTCCTCCGAAACAAGCTGCATAGCCTGCTGCAAATAATTGCTCTGGGTTTGTACCAGTCTCTCCATCTTTCTTTGCGTTAGGCATGACAATGTTATGGTCGAGCACACCATCCTCTGAACGAACATGTCCAGCTCTTCCATGCTGCGCCTTTACTTTTGCTGTGAATAATGGTTTCATCTTCATCTCCTCCTTCATCTATTCATCCTTTTCACGTTCTATTCATTTCTCAAACATTTATCGCACATTGAAGAATTTTTCATTTTTCGTCTGTATTTATTTTAAAAAGGAAGAAAATCTTATACAATGATAAGTATGACAAAAAATAGTTGGTGACTGACATGACAAATGAATTTGAACATATGAAGCTGGAAAATCAGCTTTGTTTCTTGTTATATGCAAGTTCACGAGAGATGACGAAGCAGTATAAACCGTTGTTAGAAGAATTAAACATTACGTACCCGCAATATTTGGCACTGCTTTTATTGTGGGAGCATGGAACATTAAATGTGAAAACGATGGGAGAGCTTCTCTATTTAGACTCCGGTACACTCACGCCCATGCTGAAACGAATGGAGCAAAATGGACTCATTATCCGAGAACGTTCGAAAGAGGATGAGCGGTCTGTACAAATTCGTTTAACGGAATATGGAGAGCAGCTAAAAGAAAAGGCCACTGCGATTCCGTCTCACATGCTGACTGGGACAGGCAGATCGGAAGAAGAGCTAAAAACACTGCGTGCCTCTTTACATGAGCTTTTGCAAAATTTAACACAATCAAAAGGCTGAGGGAACATTCCCTCAGCCTTTTATAATGTCTATTATTGTGCGACAGCTACTAGTTCTACTTCGATGTTTCCTTGAGTTGCTTTTGAATATGGGCAAACGCCGTGTGCTTTATGAACAAGTTCTTCTAATGCTGACTGCTCAATTCCAGTTCCTTTTACCTCTAATTGAACGCCTAGTTTGAAGCCGCCATCTGAACTGTCTTTTAATAAGCTGACATGTGCTGTAACTTCACTTTCAAAGCGAATACGCTCTTGTCTCGCTACCATTTGAAGGGCTGAATCAAAACATGCAGAGTAGCCTGCTGCGAATAATTGCTCTGGATTTGTTGCTTTTTCAAGTTTTTTTGCTCTTGGTGTTCCAGGCATTGCTACATCATGTTCAAGTACACCATCTGTTGAAACAACCTTACCTTCTCTTCCTCCGACAGCTGATACCGTTGCTGTAAATAAAACGTCTGACATGAATATAACCCTCTTTCTCTCCAATAATGTTTTCTACAATTGAATTGTACACAATTTAAATTACAGAGTCAATCAATAAATACTCTTTTTTAAGTTTTCCTGCCTGAACCCTTTTTATGAGTATGTCCGGAAATTGTTAGGCAGTAAAAAAAGCCCTTTAAAAAGGGCTTTTAGATCGTGTCATGCTGCGGATTCGGTTGTTCTAGCGTATGGTTTCTGTTATCTGGGTCGGCATTTGCTGCTGCCAGCCACAATGCCATAATGGTGATGCTTGTACAGACGACTGCCCATTTTTTAAAATTCATATAAACAATCCCCTCTCTGAATATAGATTCGAGCATGTTCCGCTTCCCCATAGAACATGGAAGATTTTTCATAATCCCCCATTTCATTATAATACTTTGCGGTATCTAATGCCAGCTCCTCTATATCTGGATATGCATAGGCAGACTCTAAAAAATGGAAAATTCGTTTAATATGCTCAGCATCTTGTCTTAAATACAATGCTTCTAGAAATATGGTTTTCTGAATATGAATGTCATCTTGAAGAGCTTCTGCTCTCTTCATACATTCTTCTCTGTAGTGTAATGCTTCTTCGTGTTTTCCTTGTTTGTATAATATCTGAGCGGCTGTATAAAGAGGGTCTATAGATCGACGAAGATGATCGGATTGATTTTGATCAAATAACGAGATGGATTCTTTCATTAATTCGAGTGCGCGGCCCAAGTCTCCCATTCGGTAATAACTGTTGCCCATATTAAACAAAGAGGAGGCAATAAAACGCACATTTTGAAACTCTCTTGATCTCGCAAGTGCTCTTTCGAGATGTGGTAATGCTTTTTCATGCCTTCTCATATCATCGTAGTTACCGGCCACAATAAATTCACACTGAATCGTGCGAAGCGCATACAGTTCATGCTGAACATAAACATCCAGCGCTAGTTTAGCATGGTGCATCGAGATATGAGTTTGTTTCATGTGATAATATATTTCTGACATTTTAAAATGAAATTCCGCACGTTCAATATCATCTGATACAAAAGAAAGCTTATGCTCTGCCTTTTGATAAGACGATATGGCAGCAATATACTCCCTCCGCCCGAATTCATACATGCCTCTAAAAAAATGATAGTAGTATTCAAGCATGCCTGTGACATGCGTTTGATGCTCATCTATTTCTTTCGAAAGCTCGGAAAAGTTGGCGCGAAGCTTTCCTTCCTTTAATGGCTTTAAATAATCGAGCATGACCTCATGCCTAAATTCCATTAAAGAAAAATAGAGAAGCAAATTCTGATCTTCTTCCATTGAATCAAGAGAGGTGCGAATTTCCTGCTTTAACTGTTCTGCTTGTTCGGAATCAAATCTGCGAATTAATTCATACCACTTGTTGATTTTCACTCCAATATCCGAAGAGGGAATGATTTTCGCCATACGTTGCCTTCTCCAATCTTCTCAAAATATAAAACATTACCATATTTTATCATACTTGACCGGAGAAATACAAAAATGAAAGGAAAAAGAGAGTCTGTTGTCACAAGACTCTCTTTTAAATTCGTTATTCTCTTATTTGTCCTTGACCACGAATGACAAATTTTTCAGACGTTAAGGCTGGCAGACCCATTGGCCCTCTTGCATGAAGTTTTTGCGTACTAATTCCTATTTCCGCTCCATAGCCAAATTCAAATCCATCTGTGAAACGAGTAGAGGCATTATGATAAACAGCAGCAGCATCGACAGCTGTTAAGAAAAGGGCTGCATGCTCATCGTTTTCCGTAATGATCGCTTCAGAGTGCTTAGAGCTATATGTTTGAATATGCAGAATCGCTTGTTCTATGTTTTCTACAATTTTAATACTGACGATCGGTGCTAAAAACTCCGTTGCATAGTCCTCATTTGTCGCTAATGCAGCACTAGGAGCAAGCGCGCAAACGGCTTCATCACCGCGTATTTCTACCCCATTGGATTGAAGGGCTTCAAATAAAGAAGCACCGTAGTTGTTTGCCCATTTTTTATGAATGACAATGCTCTCGATCGCATTACAAACAGAAGGTCTTTGAGTTTTGGCATTCAGCACAATCCGCTCAGCCATCTCGTTTTTCGCTTTTTCATCAATGTAGATATGACAATTTCCTGCACCTGTTTCAAGCACCGGCACAGTTGACTCTCTCACGACAAGATCAATTAAATTCTTCCCGCCGCGCGGAATGAGGACATCCAGGTATTCATTTAAAGTGAATAGCGTTTTCGCCGTTTCACGGCCAGTATCTTCAATTAATTGCACACTGTCTACTGGAATATCCGTCGTATGAAGCGCTTCATGAATCACCTTTACAATCGCTTTATTACTATGAATAGCAGATGAGCTTCCGCGCAGAATCACAGCATTCCCAGTTTTCAAGCAAAGGGTCGCAGCATCGACTGTCACGTTTGGTCTTGCTTCATAAATCATTCCAACCGTTCCAAGCGGTACACGAACCTTTTCGATGAACAGACCGTTTTCTTTTTGAATGGTTTCTAACGTTTCACCAATTGGGTCTTTTAGCTGAATGAGTTGAAGGGTCGCATCTGCAATGGCTTCAATTCTCTCTTCCGTGAGTGTGATCCGGTCAATGACAGATGGCGTGAACTGCTTTTCCTCAGCAGCCTGAACATCCTTTTGGTTCTCTTCTATTAAATAAGCTGAAGATGCTTTTAGTGCACTGGCAATGGCGTGCAGGGCAGCATTTTTTTGTTCCGTCGTTTTTAGAAGCAGCTGATCTTTGGCTGCACTTGCTTTTTTTGCTTTTTCAAGAACTTCATTCATCGTATTCCCTCCTCAGTTTTGTACATGCTGTACCCAGTGATCTCGGTGTATGACCTCAGGCTTCTCTTTTGCAAGCTCGTCACTTCGCATTCCTTTAATGCCGAGAAGCTCGTCGGAGGCGTACAAGGTTTGTCCCTTACCAACTAATCCGTTTGGACCGACGACTTCTACGACTTCTCCTTTAGAAAAGTCACCAGCGACATCAATAACTCCTGCCGGAAGAAGGCTTCTGCCATTATGCAAAATCGCCGCTTCCGCTCCTGCATCAATCATGATCTTCCCAGAGACCGGTGAGTGGAATTGAATCCATTGACGGCGGTTGTTCACAGCTGATAAATCCTGTTCACCGATATACGTTCCGTCGCCTTGACCCGCAAGTATGCGAAGCAGCTTGTCTTCCCCAGTGCCTGTGCCAATGAAGACTTTCACGCCAAGTGAAAGTGCCGTTTGTGCAGCTGAGAGCTTCGATTTCATTCCGCCTGTTCCAACCTTTGAACCGGTGCTCTTTGCATATGAAAACAATTCTTCTGAAATGTGGGTCAGGACATCAAATCGCTTCGCCTCAGGATGCTCATTTGGATTTGCATCATAAATGCCATTGATGTCTGTTAATATGATCAATTGGTCTGCATGGATTAATCCACTGACAAGAGCTGACAGCATGTCATTATCCCCAAAGGTAAGCTCCTCGATGGAGACTGAATCATTTTCGTTTATGATCGGCAAGATTTTTCTTTCAAGCAGCTCCATCATCGTTGCGTACGCATTTCGATATCTTGTTCGATCTGAAAAATCATTACGTGTTAAAAGCATTTGAGCAGGTGTCATATGAAACTGTGAAAAAAGCTCTGTATATTTCTGCATTAACAAACCCTGTCCAACGGCGGCAGCTGCCTGTTTCCCCTTTAAGGTCACAGGTCTTGATGGATAGCCTAAACTGCCAAACCCTGCTGCAACGGCTCCTGATGAAATTAAAATGATTTCATGACCTGCTTCTTTGAGCTTTGCTATGGCTCTTACATGATCCTGCATCTTTTGTTCATCAATGGCTCCTTTTTGCTCTGTTAATGAACTGCTGCCAATTTTTATGACGATCCTTTGCTTTTTCATCCTTGATTCCCTCCGCTATACCTTTAGGCACAAAAAAATCCCTATTTCTCCTTATGTAAAGGACGAAAAGGGATTTTCCGTGGTACCACCTTCATTGAATAAGCATGCGATCTGCTTATTCCACTCAACTCCTGTAACGCCAGGCACGCGCTTAGATTTTTCCTCTAAGGCTCAAAGGGCAGGTTCAGCAGCTGTCTGCGGCAAATGTTTCAGCACATCATTTGCTCTCTTTACGCATCAGTTCCTGCTTACTATTCCTTTTCAACGCTCGTTAATTTTTTTATATTATCACCAATTGCTAAAGAAAAGTCAAGCGGTCAATTAAAGACAATCGTTTTATTCTCATGAACAATAATGCGATCTTCAAGGTGCCATTTGACAGCACGTGCAAGCACACTGCGCTCAATTGTCCGGCCAATATTTTTTAGGGCTTCCGCATCATCCCGGTGATCGACCCGCTCAATATCCTGTTCAATGATCGGGCCTTCGTCTAAATCATTGGTGACATAATGAGAAGTCGCACCAATTAATTTGACTCCCCGCTCATATGCCCGCTTGTATGGGTTTGCACCAATAAACGCTGGCAGGAAGGAATGATGAATATTAATGATTTTGTTCGGATGCTCTTCAATGAATCCAGGCGTTAAAATTTGCATGTATCTAGCAAGCACAACCACATCAATATCGTACTCTTCTAATAAGGCGAGCTGCTCTTTTTCAGCTTCTTTGCGAATGTCTTTGTTCGCCTTTACAAAATGGAATGGGATTCCAAGCGATTCTACTGTATCTTTTGCCGTTTCATGATTGCTGATCACAACTGCGATTTCAGCCATTAAATTTCCGCTTTGCCATTCCCACAGAAGCTCATGCAGACAATGAAGCTCTTTTGAGACAAAGATTGCCAGTTTTTTAAGCTCACTTGCACGCGACATGCTCCACGTCATTTGAAATGATGCTGCGATTGGCTCAAAACTATTTTTCAATTGATCCATATTCGCCGAGATGTCTTTCCAATCAAATTCAATTCTTAAAAAGAACCTGCCGCTTTCATGATCGGTTGTGTATTGGCTCGATTCAATGATGTTCGCTCCGTGCTCAAATAAAAAGGAAGAAACAGCTGATACAATACCAGGCTGATCTGGGCAGCTGACAAGTAATCTGCCTTTTTGCTCGTGCTTTTGTCTGTGTAATTCAAGTTTCTCTGTAATCAATGTTCTCATGTATCATGACCTCATTTGCGTTTTCATTCTAATGAAATATTATACTGGACTGGAAAGAGAAAAAGCAATGAAGAGTCCATTTTTTATTGAATATTCATTCAATTCTGCACCTAGCGTGATATAATGTGAGTAGACCTTTTATCACAAAAGGAGTGATGGAGATGAAAAGCATGACTTTGTTTGGTAAAGTGAGCTTTTGGCTCGGCATCGTATGTCTGATCACAGGTATTTATCTTTTTATGGCCGGTGAGAGACTCATTCCTTTGCTCACATTTGGTGTCTGTTTTCTTCTAGTGAGTCAGCTTTACCGCAAAAATGAAAACGATTCCAATCATCATTCGATGTAACAAAAAAGGGCTAAAATGATTTTTATTTTAGCCCTTTTTCTTCTTTTTCAGCGTGATAGAAAACCATTGCAGGCCTGACAAAGAATGTGTGGGTTTGTCTACATGCTGAGGCTGGCAGATAGATGACAGCCTTTTCTTATTCAATGATTTTTAACCCGACCGCCGCAGATAAAATCAGTGCGATAAAGAATATACGTTTTGCGTCCTTCGACTCACCGTAAAACAGCATGCCGACAATGGCTCCTCCAGCAGCTCCAATGCCAGTCCAAATGGCGTATGCCGTTCCCATCGGAATTGTATTCATCGCAAGAGAGAGCATGAGAAAGGACAGCGAAAATCCAGCTGCAATGAATAAAATCCATTTGACATGCCGGTCTTTCTGGAATTGATTCATCATGGTGACACAAAGCATTTCTAAAATGCCTGCACCAATGAGTAAAAGCCAGCTCATGATTCAGTCTCTCCTTTCTTTTCACCTGTGGTTAGTTTAAGCCCTAATACACCACTTAAAAGCACCATGATTAAAAGTAATTTCACCAGCTGTACTGGCTCTCCCAGTACCATACCTACTATGACAGTACCTGCTGTCCCAAGTCCGGTGAAAACGGCATAAAGTGTGCCAACTGGCAATACAGTGGTGGCTTTCAGGAGTAAATAAAAGCTCACGACAATACAAACGATGGTTGCGGCCCATTCCAATAAAGAGTCAGCATATTTCAACCCCATCACCCAGCCAACTTCAAAGATGGCTGCAATCAATACATTTCCCCATTTCATCCGATTCTCTTCCTTTCTGAACGATTCCAAGCAATAAAAAAAGCCCGGAAATCGATCGTTTGATCAAATCTCCCGGGCTTTTATCCCTCCGTGTCCATACGGTCTATTGTCTAGACCCTATGTGTTTTCTCTCGGTCCAGACTGCGCCACCCGCACGGAACCCTAGAAAACCATTTCTTAATAAGCAGATCTGACTTAAAGCAGATTCTGTGTGTCAAAATTGTATCACACCCCGAAATACCGGTCTACCGCTTTGCTTTCCACATGCAAATATACTTGTTCATTTTTCGAAAGAATTTTTATGGAACCGCCGTATACTAAGTGTTAGAAGCAGGTCAACTGATAAAGAAGCTTTGCGGGCTGTTTCGCGTGAAGCGGACTGAAGGGAAATGAGCGTATATGACAATCCATTTATTTTTTATGACATTGACGATCAAGCGTAAATACAAGGACATGGAGACCGTACTTTACGAACAAGAAGTTGAAGCATTTTATGAAGAAATGAAACAGAAGCAACTAAAGTATATGAACTAAAACAGGAATGAGAAAAGGAGGAGATTGACATGTTTATGATGCTTGATTGTTCCTTAAAGCACGGATACGTCAATGATCACATCGCTGATATAATGAAATCAGATTGATGCGATGAACGTCCAACTTTAGGATGATGTATTTACAGATCATCCGTCGTACCCCAAACAATGCTGAAAAACATTTTATAGAAAATCAAGAGGTGGCTTCATATGATGATGACCGATGAACAAAAACATGAATTTTATCAAGCACTTGTTGACAAGAATCCGCAATATGACGGCACATTCTTTGCCTGTATTAAGACAACCGGTATCTTCTGTCATGCCACATGTACGGCCAGAAAGCCAAAATTTGAAAACTGTGAGTTTTTCTTTACAGCGGAGGAAGCACTACTGGCAGGGTATCGCCCGTGCAAGCGCTGCACACCATTAACATACCCTAACAGCATTCCTGAAGAAGTCAAAACACTCGTTTCAGCAGTAGAAAAAAATCCTGAGAAACGCTGGAAGGAAGAGGACTTCCGCCAATTAGGGATTCACTCTGCCACAGCTCGAAGAAAGTTTAAAGACATTTACGGCATGACCTTTGTTCAATATGCAAGATCACGCCGAATGGGACTTGCCTTTAAAGAAATTTTGAACGGAAAAAAAGTAATCGATCAGCAGGTCACTTTCGGCTATGAATCTTCAAGTGCCTTCAATGATGCATTTACGAAAATCATGGGAAATCCCCCTAAAAAAGCGCAGATTCACATTCTCTATGCTAATTTTATTTCCACACCGATCGGGCGGATGATGAGTGTGACAGATGCCACACATGTGTATTTACTGGAGTTTATGGACAGGCGGGGACTCGAAAAAGAAATTGAAACATTAAGAAAGAAGCATCATGCCCGCATTTTAGTTGGAGAAACAAACGTCCATCAGCAATTAGCAAAGGAATTGGCCTTATATTTTGAGAAAAAGCTGACCAAGTTTACTGTACCGCTTTCTTTACATGGCACCCCTTTTCAAATGAAGGTGTGGGACCAGCTCTCACGCATTCCAGCAGGCGAAACGAGATCCTATCGAGATCTAGCCACGAAACTAGGCGATCCGCATTTGGTTCGTGCTGTCGGTAATGCAAATGGTGCCAATCAATTGGCGATTATCATTCCCTGCCACCGCGTAATTCAAACAAGTGGTGAGCTTGGAGGCTACGGCGGAGGGATTGAACGGAAGAAATATTTGCTTCAGTTAGAACAGCGTGCATAAAAAAACGGCTCTGCTTATTCGGTAAGCGAGCCGTTTTCTCCGTTACGGGTGATGCTGTATACATCAATGATTTGGTCCCATTTTGAAATGGTTTTTTCTTTTTTCATGCCCATTTTTAAAGCGACCTTCACCGACGCTTCATTCTCAGGACGAATTAGGCTGACCATCCGTCTGACCTTCATTTCTTCAAATCCATAGGTAAGGCAGCCTTTTGCAGCCTCAGCAGCATAGCCATTCCCCCACGCCGCTTTCTTTAGCATATAGCCAATCTCAAGCTCGGTTTGTCCTTCAATGTTTTGCAGGACAATGCCGCTTTGTCCAAGTCGTTCATTTGTTTCTTTATCTTCAATGATCCATAGCGAGGTGTGGTACATGCGGTCATTTTTTTGATTCCATGCAATCCACTCTTTTGTCTGCTGTTCATCCTTCAAAGAAGGATAATACTTCATCACTTCTTCATCCTGGAACAGCTCGTCATATAAAAATGACGCATCATGTTCATTCATCGTTCTCAGTTTCAGGCGCTCTGTTTCAAATACTGTTCTTGTTTGAACTGTCATTGATGATCCCCCCTTTTTTACTTGCTAAAAATATCTCCGAACAATCCATTTGAATCTGGGGCAAAGTAATGGAAGCCCGCACCGGTTAAACTTGCAGCCAGCGCTGTCCACATCATTAAACTGACAGTCATCCACACCGCGACTTGCTTTCTTTTCGTTCCAAAGCTCATGCACATCAAGGCTGCTAAATGACTGCCGATGATAAAAGGTCCTATGAGTGCTAACCCAGGCAGACCGTATCGTTCCCAAATTTTTCTCGCCCGCAGCTGCTTTTTCTCTCCTTTTTCATCACCTTTTTCCTCTTTTCTTTTTAACCACCACGCTTTAAACCGGTCCACGAACACAATGAGAAGCAAGACTGTCAAAAAGTTGCCGATGAATCCAATCACAGCCGTTGTCACAGGATGCAGCCCACTTAAGATTGCGAATGGAACGACACCAATCACTTCAAAAAAAGGCAAGGCAGCCAATACAAAAACGAGTACATATCCCCATACAATATCCAAAAACAGAACCCCTTTTCATTTTTGTCCTCTCCCCATTGTAATGAAAAAGACAATTCCATTTCTACATTTTTTTAGAAAAAGAAAAGCACATCGGATAGGATGTGCTCAGTTTACATTCGTATTTTCATTTTTCTTATTTGTCCGGCGCAGTACAATGAATATAAGCCCTATTAAAATCACAATAGATAGCAGACTTTGCAGCAAAATCACACTTGGTGACGTCCAGCCAATCCATTCGAAGATGAGCTGCGGTCCGAAAAAGATAATCGGAATCAATGAAACGACATTCGCCTTTAAGATTGCATTAAATACAACGATACATAGCAGCATGAGCAAAATGACGCCCCACCTTTGACCAGAAGTAAGGACAAGTAGTGGTGTGCCGACTTTTTGATCCAATAGTTTGATTGTGACCATCGCTGTCAGCTGAAAGATTCCTAACATCCAAAAGTAGAGAAATACCCGGCTGCTTGTTTGAAAAGCGGACGCTCTAAACATCACAATGATCATGATGACATTGGCCACTAAAACGAGCGGATATCCAATCAAAGCAAACCAAGAATAGGATAAGTTTTGGCTGATTGCATCTGCTAAAATCATGTAAAAAAGCGATCCAATTAAGAAAGCACTGACGAATGGCACCCAGTCTTTATGATTCCCTGACAGCTCTTTTGCCAGTTCATCAGCATAGCCCCGCGGATCTCCACCGAACACATCCTCACCTGTTTTCCCATCTTTTTCAGCCTCAACCGCATGTGCTGTCAGTTCGTCCATCAGCTCATCGATTTCACCCTGATTTTTTCCCTTTGATATGAGATAAAGTTGCAGCTCTAGTAGAATGTGTCTTGTTTCTTTTGATACCATAATCTCACTTCCCTTTTTGTAATAAGCGGTTTACATTTTTTGAAAGCTCATTCCAGCGGTCAATAAACTCTGTGAGCGCTTGTTCTCCCGCTTGTGTGAGCGTATAGTATTTCCTTTTCGGGCCGGTCGCTGACGCTTTTGTGACGGTGGTCACCAGCTGTTCCTTTTGCATACGCAGCAAAATCGGATAGATACTGCCTTCACTTATTTGATCAAACCCATAATGCGCGAGCTTCTTCGTCATTTCATACCCATAAATTTCGCCCTCAGAAATAATCGACAGCAGGCAGCCTTCTAAAATTCCTTTTAGCATTTGTGTGGATGTTGTCATGATTGTTCCTCCGATTCCAGTACCTTGCATCACAAGATAGCTTCATCTTACCACACACTATCTTGCCATGCAAGATACTGACACAGAAAAAAATCACCGCTTAAAGGGTGATTTTTACGCCCAAGGCTTATCTGTCCCAAGTGCGTCAGCAAGCGCCTTACTATGCTTTCGGCGGCTTTTTCTTTCCTCTGCCCGCTGCTTCGCTGTTTGATGAAGCATGATCTCTTCCTCTGTTTCCGGCATCACCTGCGGGACTCGTTTAGGCTTTCCGTTTTCATCTAATGAGACAAATGTCAGAAATGAAGTTGCTGCGAGTCTGCGCTCTCCAGACATCAAGTTTTCTTTAATGACTTTGACGAACACTTCCATAGAAGACGTGCCCACCCATGTGACATAGGATTCCAAGCATACGGACTCCTTTTGTCCAATCGGCTCTAAAAAGTCAACAGAATCCATTGAAGCTGTGACCGTTTCACTGCGGCTGTGTCTTGCAGCCGAGATGGAGGCAATGTCATCTATATAACTCATTAATTTCCCGCCAAATAACGTTTGGTGGTTATTCGTATCAAGAGGAAACACCCTGCTGGTTTTAACAACTTTCGATTCCTTGCAGTATTTGAAATTTTCTTCACTCATCATCATAGCTCCTTCTTGCTGTTTTCGTGGATGCGGAACGACTTTTATTAAACACTATTCTTTTAGGTTTGTCTAAACTTTTTGCTTTAGTCTTATGTGAGAGATTTTCTTTCGGAAATGTTTCAACCATGGCTAGAAGAAGGAATAATAGAACTATGAATGAACAAGGAGGCCATTTGATGGATTCTATGAGAGCAGAGCAATTATACAAAATGCCCCAATGCATGAGTGAATACGACGATTTAGAAGAAGTTCTTTTATGCAGTCCTATTTATATGGAAATCAAACAAATTATTAACGAAACCCAGAAACATTTTGCGAAAGAAAATATTTCTCAAATGAAAGCAGTCGCTCAGCATAAGCAATTGATCCAAACCCTTAAAGAGAATCAAGTACGGCCCATCCTGCTCCCGGCGAATGACCGCTTCCCTGAGCAAGTCTTCACTCGGGATATTGGGTTTACGATTGGACATACACTGTTTGTTTCAAGTATGGCCGCTCCGGTTCGGCAAGGGGAAGAACAATACCTAAAAGAATGGGCACACGCAAAAGGGTGGTCAGCTGTCACTTTGACAGACGGAACGATTGAAGGCGGCGATGTGCTTGTAGATCAGAACCGTGTGTTTGTTGGCACGAGCAAAAGAACCAGTCCAGCCGCTATCTATCAGCTCAAAAAGGAACTGCCTGATCATGACATCATTCCGATTCACCTTCCTCCTCACATTTTGCATCTTGATTGTGTGATGAATATTCTGTCTCATAACGAGATCATCATTTATCCTGAAGCGTTTAAGCAAAAGGATCTCCAGCTGCTCAAAACGTATTATGATTTGATTGAAATCAGCGAACAAGAGCAATTCACACTTGGACCAAATGTTTTATCCATTGGGCAGAAAAAAGTGATCAGCTTGCCCAGCAACCAAGAAACAAATGCTGCGTTAACCGCTCACGGATACACCGTTATTGAAGTGGATTTTTCTGAAATTATTAAATCTGGCGGCTCTTTCAGATGCTGCACATTGCCTATTCGGCGTTCATCTATTAAAAAAGCCAGCATGTAGAACAGCTTGTCTACTTGCTGGCTTTTGTCTAGCTTATCCTATTTTCTATTATATAAATGACAGGCGACTTCATGTCCTTCTTCCACCGCTTGTAATGCCGGCTTTTTTTCAGCACACACATCCATCGCGGCAGGACATCTTGTTCGAAATACACAGCCGCTTGGCGGGTTCACTGGACTTGGAATTTCTCCTTTTAAAATAAACCTTTTGCGCTTGTCCTCTACGTCAGGATCTGGAATGGGGATTGCAGACAGCAAGGCTTGTGTATATGGGTGAAGCGGTGTTTGATATAATGCATCGCTTGTCGTCAACTCGACGAGATGGCCTAAATACATCACACCGATCCGGTCACTAATATATTTCACCATTGACAAGTCATGTGCAATAAACAGAAATGTTAATCCTTCCTCTTTTTGCAGTTTTTTCAGCAGATTCACGACCTGCGCTTGAACGGAGACGTCTAGTGCAGAAATCGGCTCATCTGCCACAATAAACTTTGGCGCTAAGGCAAGTGCTCTTGCAATGCCGATTCTCTGCCTCTGTCCTCCGCTAAATTCGTGCGGATAGCGGGTAGCAAAATCATAGCTTAATCCTACCGCTTCGAGCAGTTCTTTCACGCGGGCAATCCTTTTCTTTTGACTGCCATAAAGCTGATGAATCTCCATTGGCTCAAGCATAATATCTTTTACTGACAGTCTTGGATTTAACGACGAATACGGATCTTGAAAGACCATTTGCATTTGCCGGTTGAAATCAAATGATTCTTTTTTAGAAAGGTGGTGAAGACTTTTCCCTTCATATAAGGCTTCACCATCTGTAGGTTCATAAAGACGCATGAGCACTTTTCCAAGTGTGGATTTGCCGCAGCCAGACTCACCAACGAGACCAAAGGTTTCACCTTGTTTCAGCTGAAAAGAGACACCATCCAGCGCTTTTAAGGTTCTCCCTTTCGATAGATGAAAATGTTTTTTGAGGTTGTTTACTTGTAAAAGTGGTTCAACTGTCATGTTCGCTCCTCCTCTCACTTGGTAAATACCGCCTTGCACCTGCCCATTCCTTTTCATATGAAGTGCCAGAAAGGGAAAGAAGCTCAATTTGTCTGCCGGTTTTAGGCGAATGAAGCATCATCCCGTCCCCAGCGTAGATCCCTACATGGCGGACCGCTCCCTTTCCGTTTTCATTTGCAAAAAACAGCAAGTCACCTTGTTCTAAATGGCTTGATGTAACCGGCGTTCCTTGAACTGCTTGGTCACTTGCGTCTCTCGGCAAAAGATATCCGCACGCTTTGTACATGCTGTAAGCAAAGCCTGAACAATCATAGCCAAAGCTGCTCATGCCTCCCCATAAATAAGAAAGGCCAATAAATTGTTTTCCTGCGTTTACGACATCTTTGCCGGTCATAGAGAAAGCTTGCGATACTGGGCGTACATCCGCTTTGTTGATTTCTCTTATTCCTAATGGGGTGACAACATGAAATTGATCATCTGTTTCTTTGGCGGCTGCCAGCTCTGTTAAAAAGCTAATCTCCATATCAGGTTCCCCGTTTTGATAGAGTGTGGCTTTTTTCTGACAAACGATAAGAGATGCAGCTGACGCACTTCCCTCTGTTACTTGTTTTAATTGCTCAGCAGGTATATAGCCTGGATAGCCTTGCGGATGTTTCCGGCTGGCCTGCTGCGGAATGACGACTTTCATCAAGCCATCTGTCTCTTCTAATCCAATCACTCGTCCGCCGAGCAGTACTTGAGATTGAATCAAATTTTCTTCACATAAAGCCAGCTTTTCTTCATATGTTTGCTGGTCAATCCATTCTTTGATGTTGATGGAGTCCTGAAGTACCTTTCGATCGATTTCTCGGGGAGACTGCGGCGCTGTCCATACGTTAGCGACTGGAACCTTTGATTCGTATATCATCATGAGACTCCTTTCACCCCTTGAATGCCTAACCCATGATGCAGCGGTAAAAATATATCTTTTCCTTTGTACACGATTCCTCCGTCTATCATGTCCTCTTTCAGCATAAGCGGGGCATCAAAATCGCAGCGGGTGATATTCGGCTGGCTTGCGGCGAAATGTGCCGCTGCTGTAATGCCAAGCTTTGACTCAATCATGCTGCCAACCATGCACTGAACACCGTATGCTTCGGCAAGGGCATTGATTTTTAATGCTTCTTTTATGCCGCCTGATTTCATTAATTTTAAATTGATCAGATCACAGCTTCTCGTTTCAAGCACCTTAATTGCATCATGAAAACTGAAAATGCTTTCGTCTGCCATGATCAATGGATCAACTGCTTCTGTCACACGGCGCAGACCTTCGATATCTTCTTTCGGCACTGGCTGTTCTACTAGTTCAATATTCAGCGCTTCCATTTTTCGAATGGCTGTGATCGCTTCCTTCCATGTCCAGCCCTGATTGGCGTCGAGCCTGATCTGAATATCCGGTCCGACTTTTTCTCGAATCCGTTTGATCCGCTGAATGTCCGTGTGTATATCATCTTTTCCTACTTTGATCTTTAACGTCTGAAAACCTTCAGCTGCGTATTGCTTCGCATCTTCTGCCATCTCAAGCGGCCGGTTTACACTGACCGTATAGTCGGTTTCGAGCTGATGACGATATCCGCCAAGGTATTGATAAAGCGGAAGTCCTGCCTGCTTTGCTAAGCCATCATAAATGGCCATATCGATTGCAGCTTTTGCGCTTGTGTTGCTTGCGAGCACGCGGTTCATAGCAGAAAAGATTTGTTCATACTCTGCCAAGGAAGCCCCGAGCAAAATGGGTCTGATCACTTCACAGATGGCATAGTCGATGCTTTCCAGCGTTTCTCCTGTAATCACCGATGTGGGAACTGCCTCTCCGTAGCTGACATCACCTTGATCATATGTGATGATAACGATCAGAGATGCTGCGTCATACACCGTTCTTAAAGCGGTTTTGAAAGGCTTTTTTAGCGGTACACTTGTTCTGCATGTACGAACATCGACAATTTTCATTTGATCGCCTCTTTCGCTGCAACGCCTGGAGAAATGTGCAGTTTTTTCCCTGCGGCATCTAGTGCAGCCTGCACGCCCATCGGAAAGGCAAAGTTCGGTGATGAATGACCGATCCGAAAACCGCCGAGTGCGGGTTTCTTTTGCGGCACAATATAGGTTTCCCACAGCTGTTCCAAGGTTAAGGACTGGTCTTTCTTTTTTGGTTCACATTGATGAAAATCTCCAATGATGAATCCAGCCGCATCATCCAATTTTCCAGCAGAGGTGAGGTGCTGCATCATACGATCGATTTTATAAGGCTCTTCGTCAATATCTTCAATGAACAACAGCTTTCCCTTCGTATCAATTTCAAAAGGTGTACCAAGTGTTGTCACGATGAGAGCAAGGTTCCCTCCTATGATGTCACCTGAAACGGTGCCGGGGTAGAAGGTATGAAGAGGTGACAAGTGATGCGTATACGTAAAGGCCTTCGGCGTGAACAGCTGCAAAAAGGTATCCTTCGTATACGGATGGACCTCTTCAAGCCCCACATCAGAGGAAAGCATTGGACCATGAAAGGTCACAAGACCGGTCTGCTGCTGGATGGCCGTATGTAAAAACGTAATGTCACTATAACCCCAAAAGATTTTTGGATTCCGGCGAATGAGGTCATAATCAATGACTTCCGCAAGTCTTCCAGTTCCGTACCCTCCGCAGGCACAAATAACTGCTTTGACTTCTGGATCTTGAAACATGCCATGAAGATCTTCCACTCTTTCATGATCACGCCCTGCTAAATACCCGTACCGGGAATCGAGATACTTCCCTTTTTTCACCTTTAGCCCAAGGCTCTCTAAAAAGGCAATCCCTTTTGCTAATTTCAATTCATCAGGCGGACTTGCTGGTGCGATAATCCCCACCGTATCCCCTGTTTGAAGCGCCGCTGGCAGCTGGTTCATGCCAATCCCCTCTTTCTCTTTATTTCTTACAATCTATGGGCATTTTCTCCATAACATGAACAAATAAAGGAACAGACGCTTTGTTCAAAGCGTCCCATATTGTTGACAAAGGGCTAAAATGATCTTTATTTTAGCCCTTTGACTTCTATTCAGCGTGACCTGAAAACCTTTGCAGCCCTAGGAAGGGCGAGCATCGGAGCGGAGCGAATTTGACATTCATGAGCACCGAAGCGCAGGACTGACAAAGAATGCGAGGGTTTGTCCGCGTGCTGAGACGCTTTTGTTCAAAACGTCCGTGTCCCTCATTCCCTTCAATTACTCTCCATCTACTTGTGCCCATTTCAAATCGATATACCCAACAGGGTGGCGGACAATTCCCTTCACGCCCTCTTTTTGCAAATGAACTTGGTTATAAAAATGAATTGGAATGATCGGTGCTTCTTCAATGAGAAGTGCCTCTGCCTCATGAAGGATGCTGTTTCTTTTTTGTTCATCTGCTTCCTTTCTCGCCTTTTTCATCAGCTGATCATAGGTGTCGTTTGACCATCCAGTCCGGTTCATCGCATTCCCTGTTTGAAAGCTCTCTAGGAAATTAATCGGATCTGCATAGTCTGCTAAAAATGAACTTTGCGAGAATTGGAATTTCAGTGCCTTTTGATCTTCTGCAAATACATTGGCTTCCATGTTTGCAAGCTTCACGTCCACACCCAGCGCTTCTTTTAATTGCTGCTGGATGGCTTCAGCTTTTTTCTTGTTCTCAGGCTTTGTACTATATGTCAATGTGACGGGCGGCAGCTTTGAATAGTTCTCTTCTTTCAGCCCTTTTTCTAATAGTTTTGCAGCTTCACTCGTATCTTGTTTGACAAGATCACCGCCAGCTTCTCTGAAATCCTCACCCTTTGAATCTAAAATCCCCGGTGAAACGAAGGCGCGGGCTGGCTTCTCTTTATTTTTCGTGACATAATCCACGATATCTTGCGGATTGATCGCCATTTGAAAGGCTTTGCGAATGTTCTTATTTTGAAAAGGTTCCATGTTCACATTCAGACGATAAAAGAACAGTCCAGCCTGATCTTCAATTTGTACATCTTTATTTTTCAGCAAATTTTCACTTTGTTCTGCTGGGACGAAGGCAGTATCTAAATCTCCCGATTGATACATTTGATAATCAGTGTTTCGATCGCTGATCATCAGCCACTTTACCTGATCCAGCTTGACTGATTTTTTGTCCCAATACGTCTCACTTTTTTCCATAGTGAAGCTCTCATCATGCTTCCATTCTGTCAGCTGAAACGGTCCATTCCCAACAAAGGTTTTGGCATCCTTTGCCCAGTTTGGATCCTTCTCTGCTACCTTCTCATTGACAGGGAAAAAGGCAGGGTTTGCGGTCATATTTAAGAACGATTTCTGCGGGTATGCCAGTGTGACCTTTAGCGTTTTGTCATTTTCAGCACTGACTTTTACATCCTCTTTCTTTCCTTTTCCGCTGTTAAATGCCTCTCCGCCTTCAATCATGTAAGCTAAGAACGATGCAGAAGAGCCTGTTTTCGGATCAAGCAGACGCTTCCACGCATATTCAAAGTCACTCGCTTTCACTGGATCACCGTTCGACCACTTGATGCCGTCTCTTAAATGAAATGTGTACGTTTTTCCATCCTCTGAAATTTCCCATTTTTCCGCCATTGCAGGAGATGGTTCGTGCTTTTCATTCAGTCTTGTTAATCCCTCCATTAAGTTATTCAGACCTTGCCACGATACATTATTAAAACCAATCGGCGGGTCAAATGACGTCGGTTCGTTTTCGTTATTTAAGGTTAATACTTTCTTTTCATCCTTGTTGCTTGATGATCCTTTACCTGCTTGCTCATTGGCTGTACATCCAGCGAGCAACATGATGATAAACAAACAAATACTGATGATCCACCCTTTTTTCCTCATCAAAAACTCCCCCTTTGTATTGAAGATAACATCGCTTGGTTCGCTCGCTCATCCTGGAGCCAGCAATGCACTGTATGAGTAGGTGACCGCTGCGTTTCGTGCGGCATGATATGATCGCACACTTTCATGGCAGCCGGGCAGCGATCGGTATACGGACAGCCCTTTGGCGGTGCAAATAAATCAGGCGGGCTTCCTTCAATCGGAATCAGTTCATCTTTCATATCAAGTCTTGGAACGGATTGCAGGAGTCCTTTTGTATAAGGATGCTGCGGACTGTAAAAAATATCTTGCCTTGTTCCGGTTTCAACCATTTTCCCTCCGTACATGACTGCTACCCGGTCGGCAACTTGGGCTACGACCCCTAAGTCGTGTGTGATTAAGATAATGGTAACCCCTGTTTTCCTCTGAATCTCTTTAAACAGTTCTAAAATTTGTGCCTGTATGGTCACATCCAGCGCGGTCGTCGGTTCATCTGCGATCAGCACCTTTGGCTCACAAATCAGTGCCATGGCAATCATGAGCCGCTGCCTCATTCCCCCGCTGAATTGGTGCGGGTATTGCTTTAATCTCTCCTTCGGCTGCGGAATACCAACCAAATCAAGCATCTGTATGGCAGCTTCTTTCACTTCTTTTTTCGTCAGCTTTTGATGCTCCTTCGCCGCCTCCATCAGCTGATCCCCTATTGTCAAGGTAGGGTTCAGTGCCGTCATCGGATCTTGGAAGATCATCGAAATATCGACACCTCGTATGGCGCGCATTTCTTTTTCAGATAATGACAGCAAGTTGCGGTCTTGAAACCAGATTTCTCCCTGATCGACATGCGCGCTGTATGCAGGCAGAAGCCTCATAATGCTTTGTGATGTCACACTTTTCCCGCAGCCTGATTCTCCCACAATGGCTAAGGTTTCTTTTTCATATACATCGACATTCACTCCGCGTACTGCTTGAACTGAACCGCCGTATGTCCGAAAGCTGACGTGCAGATCGATGATTTGTAGAACTTTTTTCAAAGCGCCATCACCTCTTCATCTTTGGATCAAGCGCATCTTGCAAGCCATCACCTAAATTGTTAAAGCAAAACATCGTGAGTGAAATAAAAAATGCTGGAAAAAATAAACGCCACCAATGTCCATTGTCTGACAGCACAGTCGGCAAAGCATCATTGGCCATCACGCCCCAGCTTGCAAACGGTGCTTGAATACCTAAACCGAGAAAGCTTAGGAACGCTTCAGCAAATATCGCGGTCGGCACAGTCAGGGTCATTTGGACGATAATCGGCCCCATCGTATTCGGCAGCAGGTTGCGGCGAATGATCCGCAGGCTTTTGGCACCAAAGGTCTTTGAGGCAAGGACATATTCCTGGCTTTTCAGCTGAAGAACCTGACCTCTCACAATTCTTGCCATTCCAATCCATCCGGTGACAGTGAGCGCTACAATAATGGTGACAAGCCCTGGCCCCATGAGCACCATCAATAAAATGACGACAAGTAAATAAGGAAGTCCGTAGAGCACCTCGACAATCCGCATCATGACATGGTCATAGCGTCCGCCTTTATAGCCGGCTATGCCCCCATAAATCACACCGATGGCAAAATCAATCAAGGCTGCCATGACACCCACAAATAACGAAATGCGTGCTCCGTACCAAGTACGAGTAAACACATCTCGCCCAAGCTCATCTGTTCCAAACCAGTGAGCAGCTGAGGGCGGCAGATTTTGCATCGAAAGACGCTGCTCTGTCACACTATTTGGTGCAAGCAATGGACCTAAGACTGCCATGACAAAAAGAAAAATCAGAACCGATAGACTAAACATCGCAAGCTTATTTTGCTTCAGCCGCCTCCATGTATCTGCCCAATAGGAAAGAGAGGGTCTTTTAATGGCATGGGTTTCTGTTTTCTTTTGCTCTCGTGGAGAAAACCATTCGT
This sequence comes from Bacillus sp. FSL P2-0069, assembly GCF_038593315.1. Lineage (NCBI taxonomy): Bacteria > Bacillati > Bacillota > Bacilli > Caryophanales > Bacillaceae > Bacillus > Bacillus sp. FSL P2-0069. Next base: position 1,209,876 of record NZ_CP151984.1, on the reverse strand, counting down.
CCGGCACTTCAGGATGCCTGTTCGGTGGATCATGCTGAAGGTGTATACTCATGCCTTTCCTCCTTTCTGATGCAGCTGAATCCTTGGATCAAGGAGACGATACGCCACATCGACAATGAAGAGAAGTGTGATTAAAATAATGCTGTAAAAAACAGTGGTTCCCATGATGACAGGATAATCACGATTGTTTATGCTCTCGACAAAGTATTTTCCCATTCCAGGAATGGCAAATATTTTTTCAATGACAAAACTTCCTGTTAAAATACTTGCGACAAGTGTTCCAAGAATGGTCACAACGGGTAAAAGGGCATTCCGAAGCGCATGTTTAAATACAATTTTAAAGGGAGAAAGTCCTTTTGCTTTGGCCGTACGGATATAGTCTTGCGACAGCACTTCAATCATGCTCGATCTCGTTAACCTGGCAATAATGGCCATTGGGCTGACAGCAAGGGCGATTGTAGGCAGCACCATATGCATTGGACTTGTCCACATCGCTGTAGGAAAGAGCTTCAAATTGACAGCAAGCTGCTGAATTAATAAGGTAGCAAAGATAAAGTTTGGAATGGATATACCGAATACAGCAATCGTCATGGCGATGTAATCAATCAAACCATTATGCCGGAGGGCAGCCATAACCCCTAGCAGGATGCCAGAGATAACAGCAATCAATATTGAGATAAGACCAAGTTCTAATGAGACTGGGAAGCCTCTCGCCAATAAATCATTGACACTTTCAGAAGGCTTTTTAATGGAAGGACCAAAATCAAAGGTAACAATGGATTTTAAATAGATGACATATTGAACATAGAGTGGTTCGTCTAAGTGATAGTAGCTTTCGAGGTTTCGCTGGACGGTTTCGTTTGTATTTCGTTCTTCATTGAAAGGCGATCCTGGGATGACCTTCATTAAAATAAACGTTAAAGTCGTAATCGTTAAGATCGTAGCAATCATCGCAATAAAACGCTTGAGCAAAAAGCTGGCCATCTGCTGTCTCCCCCTCACTTAACAAAATGTTGTACGTGCGGCAAGCTCTGTCATGACAAGCATTGCTTGATAGGCTTCTAATATATTGTCTGCCTGGTACGTCACCGTCGTTGTTCCTTCTATGATGGCAGTACCGGGCATTAAATTCGCCCATTCAGCTTGTCCATAATTGGCAAACTCAATCTTAAGCAGCGGCTGATCAGGAGGCGTCAGCGGCTTCATTTGATCAATCTGTTTCATCGCGGCTTCCACTTGCTGCGAGATTTGTTGATTGACTTTGGCTGGAGGTAAGCATTTCACAGCAGATCTTGAGATGGTTTCTTTCACTGCCACTGTTTTCACACCAGGCATCAGCTTTTCTGCCTCAAGTGCTGCTTGATCATCCCCGCAAACAAGAATCACCGGCACACCATAGTAGCCTGCCACATACGCATTAAAGCCCATTTCACCAATTGGATGATCATTTATGTAAAAATGTCTGACCCCAAAAATCATACTGTGTGACATCACACCTTTCATTGATGCCCTTGCATGATAGCCTAAAAAAACAGCTGCATCATAAGTTTGATCCAATCCTTGCACCATTGAATAAGGCTTTACGTCACCTGATATGAGAACTGCCTCTTCATGCAGCTCTTCGATCAAAAGATTATTCATTTTAGAATGACTGTCATTGACCAAAATGTCGGTGGCACCATGCTGGACAAGCGCCTCTACACAGGCGTTCACTTCACCAGTCATAATGCGTCTGCCACGCTCATAGTTATGCTGGCGTGAATCAACAAATGTATGATCAGCTAGACCAGTAATTCCCTCCATATCGACAGATAGATAGAGCTTCATTCCCATCCCCCTTTAATTAAACATAAAATTTGTGCATATTTTTCTAAATTTTCTAAAAAATTATATGAGAACTTGATTGATTTTTCAATACAATGTCCGAAAATAAGGAGTTTAGACTCAGATAATACAGGTCAAATGGCTTTTTTAGAAAGGATTTTTTTAACAAATAAAACACCACTAACTATGTCTTTAGTGGTGTTTATCCGCTTCGTTAATCTGAGATTTCAGCTGTTCATATTTCTTCATGGTTTGTGTAAATAAATCATCAAACATCTGAGGTGCCTGCTGTTGAATGACCTCAGCACCTTCTCCTGTAATTCCCCCTTTTGTCGCCACTCTATCGACAGTTTCAGCAAAGGTTAGGCCTCGTTCTACGAGGATCTGGCCAGTTCCTAAAAGGGCATACGTTAAAAATTCATTCGCTTCCTCTAAGGAAAGATCACTATTTCTCACAGCCGCTTTTGCCATTTCTTCAAAAAGAGCAGCGATAAAACCAGGAGATGAGCTTGTCAAATTGCTCGCCGCATCAAACCAGTCTTCCTCTACTTCCCTGACGATGCTAAAAGCTGAAAGCAGCCGGTGCAAACGCTCCTTGTCCTCACGTCCTGCGGCTGCACCATGCGCAACAAGAGATACGCCTGTCCCAACAGCTGACGTGAGCGTTGGAATGTATCTGGATACTGGCTGCGCTGTATGCGCCTGTAACTTTTCTAATGTCACAGCTGCTGCTACTGACACAATATGTACCGCTCTCCCTTTAGAAGGCAGCTGATCCAGAACATTTAGTACAGCAAGCGGCGGCACGCAGACAAACAATATATCACATGACGCAGAAAGTTCGTCTAATGAACAAATGTTGATTTCTTGGTGCTTTTCTTTGAGCTGATGAAGGCGCTCCGTTTCACTTCTTGTATGGATCATGATTTGATGAGCATCCAGCACCCCATTTTCCAGCCACTTTTGCACCATCATATCAGCCATACTTCCATATCCAATGATTCCAATTGTCTCCACAGTTTAATCTCCTCTATCTTGCTTAGATTCACTACTTATTTTAACAATTTCCCACAATGTTTTCATTTTTATCCCACACTTTTTTCATACGATAAAGTCAGTCCCCACCACATACGGTAAAACACCCAAACACATACATGAAAAAATCATTGAAAGAGAGTGATTGAATTGACACAGCACAAAGATGACAAACAAACAATTGAACAACCTCAAAAGCAGAAAAAGCCAAACGGCTGGTTTAAGCCATTTGTCAGCGGTGTTGTAGGCGGTACATTAGCGTTAGGTGTCTACGTTCTTACGCCATATGCTCAGCATTCATCAGACAGCACCGCAAATGATTCAGCAGCGAAAACTGAAGCAGTATCGACAAATCACACGAATTCGTCAAAAACAACAGCCGTCCAAACATCAAATTCATCAAGCAGCATCTCCAGTATGGTCGAAAATGTATCACCAGCTATCGTCGGCATTACAAACTACCAAGCACAAACTCAAACAGACACGAGCTTTGGCGATTTCAATACGCCTTTCGATGAATCACAGCAAAACAAAAGCAGTCAAGAGGAAGAAACCGGTACAGGCTCAGGAGTGATTTTCAAAAAATCAGGCAATAAAGCCTATGTCTTAACAAACAACCACGTCATTGAAGGGGCAAATAAACTAACCGTATCCTTACACGATGGCAAAACCATTGAAGGAAAACTGGTTGGAGCTGATCCGCTCACTGACTTAGCCGTTGTGGAAATTAGCAGCAGTCATGTGACGAAGGTTGCGGCATTAGGCAATTCCTCCTCACTGCGTGCTGGAGAAACCGTCATTGCGATCGGAAACCCGCTTGGTGAAGATCTTTCAAGAACGGTGACACAAGGAATTGTCAGCGGTGTCGACCGAACAGTCTCTATGAACACATCAGCAGGCGAAAGCAGCATTAATGTTATTCAAACAGATGCAGCCATTAACCCAGGTAACAGCGGAGGCCCGCTTCTGACGACAGACGGAAAGGTTGTGGGGATCACGAGTATGAAAATCTCTGAAACAGGTGTTGAAGGCATTGGGTTCGCACTGCCAATCAATGATGTCAAACCAATCGCTGATCAGCTTCTCGCAAAAGGAAAAATTGAACGTCCATATATCGGCATCAGCATGCTGGATCTCGAACAAGTTCCAAATGTGTATCAAAAAGAAACTCTCGGACTTAAAAGCAGTCAGCTCAATCAAGGCGTGTATGTCAAAGATATCGCCGCAGGTTCACCTGCCGCCAAAGCTGGCTTAAAGTCAGAGGATGTCATTACCGGCATCAATGGGAAACAAATCAAAACTGGCAGTGAATTACGTCACGAGCTATACACGAATGCAAAAGTAGGAGACACCGTGAGCATCACCCTCATTCGAAACGGAAAACAAGAAACAAAGCAGGTCACATTAACACAATTTGAATCTAAGCAGGTCAGTTCCTAATAAAAAAAACAGCTCAGTTGATGAGCTGTTTTTTTATGACGACTGAATTGGCGTTAATCTTTGTTCAATTTCTGCTCGTTTATGCTCTAGGAACGGCGGAAGGGCTAATTGATCGCCAAGCTCATCCACCCCTTCATCGACTGTAAATCCAGGGCCATCTGTTGAAATTTCAAATAAAATACCATTTGGCTCTCTAAAGTAAAGAGCTTTAAAGTAAAAACGTTCTACAACACCAGAGTTCGTGAAGCCTGCTTTTGAGATTTTTTCATACCATTTTTCAAGCTCCTCTGCGTCTTTCACACGAAATGCGACGTGATGCACACTTCCTCTGCCGGAACGTTCAGAAGGCCCTTCTGTTTTTTCGATCACATGAATTTCTGTTCCAGCACCTCCATTTCCTGACTCAAAAATGGTCACGATCTCACCATCATTTGATTGTTCACGTGCTCTTTCGGTGAAGCCAAGGATGTCTGTTAAAACACGGATCGTATTGTCAGCTTCTGCAACGGTTAATTCAACTGGACCTAAACCTCTAATCGCAAACTCTGCCGGAATATCGTCATGCACTGGCGGTGAGCCTGCCTCTTGCGTATTCGGTTCTACTGTTAAAAACAACTGCTGCCCTTCTGGGTCTTTAAAACGCAAAGCAGGTCTTCCGCCTCTCAAGGAAGCTGTTTCTTGCTGCACGCCTTTATCTTCAAACCGCTTTTCCCAAAACGTGAGTGCCTCTTCAGAAGAAACGAGAAGGCCAGTGCTTGTGATCGCATTTGTCCCTTCCAAACGGCGGGCAAGCATTGGAATTTCAAAGAATGTTAGCTCCGTTCCTGGTGAAGCGACCTCATCTCCATAAAACAAGTGATACATAGACGGGTCATCCTGATTGACTGTTTTCTTTACAAGTTTCAAGCCAAGGATTTGGCGGTAGAAATCAACATTTTTCTGAGCATTGGCTGTTAACGCAGATACGTGGTGAATCCCATTGATTTTCATTATTTTCACTCCTATTTTAAATTATCTCGAATTCGAGATAATATCCTTATGAATAAAATAGTTCATTTTTCAAGAAAAGTCAACCATTTGGCTGCACGTTTACTGGATGTTCGGTTTCCGGCCATTAAATTAACATTAAATCAAAAATAACTTTCATTGTTCGTTTTTAACGCAACATTCACCCTAATATCTCCAATAAACGAACACTTTCAAATACAAATACGAAAATCAGAAAATTTTTTTAATTCTTGTTTTCCTAAAATCGTATTACAATGAACAAAATACATGTCACAGTAACGTACGAAAGTGATGCAGGAGGTCGTGTGTAATGAACAAAGAACAACCAGCGTTAAAACAAGACATCGGCTTATTTTTCGCCCTATCTCTTGTCATCGGGACCATTATCGGGTCAGGCGTCTTTATGAAGCCAGGCAACGTCCTTTCCTATTCAGGAAGCTCAGACATCGCCTTATTCGCTTGGCTGCTAGGTGGCATCTTAACCCTTGCAGGCGGACTGACTGTCGCTGAAATTGGTACACAAATCCCGAGAACCGGCGGGTTGTACGCCTATCTTGAAGAAGTGTATGGTGAATTTTGGGGCTACTTATGCGGCTGGGTGCAGATTATTATTTACGGACCCGCCATCATTGGTGCACTTGGTCTTTATTTTGGTTCATTATTAGCCAATCTATTTTCTCTTTCGACTTTATGGTCTACAACGATCGGCATTATCACCGTTTTATTTTTATGTATCATCAACATCATGGGAACAAAATACGGCGGATTTGTTCAGGGGCTGACCACTATCGGAAAGCTTGTCCCAATTGCTGCGATTATTGTGTTTGGCATATGGAAAGGTAACGAAAACATCTTGATGGCCGTCAACGATAGTATCGTTCAAATGAACTTCGGAGCAGCGATTTTGGCTACGCTGTTTGCTTATGATGGCTGGATTTTACTTGCGGCGCTTGGGGGTGAAATGAAAAACCCTGAGAAACTGCTGCCTCGCGCGATGGCAGGCGGAATTTTAATCGTGACGGCTTGTTATCTCTTTATTAATGTCGCACTTTTGCACGTGCTGCCAGCTGATCAAATCGTCCAGTTAGGTGAAAATGCGACAAGCACAGCTGCTACCATGCTCTTTGGGCCAATTGGCGGGAAAATCATTAGTATTGGGATCATCATCAGCATCTTTGGCTGTTTGAACGGAAAGGTTCTTTCATTCCCACGTGTGATTTTTGCGATGGCAGAACGAAAGCAGATTCCTTTCGCCAACGCGATTTCGCGGATTCACCCAACATTTAAAACACCTTGGATCGCTGTATTTGTGCAAATTTTGATCGCCATTGTGTTTATGATCGTCAGTAATCCGGAGAAGCTGTCTGAGGTCTCGATTTTCATGATCTACATCTTTTATGTGATGGCCTTTTTCGCCGTCTTTAAGCTGAGAAAACAAAACAGCGGAATGAAGCGTGCGTACAGTGTACCACTTTACCCGCTGACACCGATCATTGCGATTATCGGTTCATTATTCGTTTTAATCAGCACCATGATCACCGATTGGAAAAGCTGCCTGATCTCCATGCTGATCGGGATGGCTGGACTGCCTATTTATTATTATATGAAAAAAACACAAAATAAAGCAGAGCACTAAACAGTGCTCTGCTTTTTTTCCTTCTTCTCAGCGTAATAGAAACCTTTGCAGTCTAGGAAAGACGAGTATCGGAGCGGAGGACTGACATGTCTACAGGCTGAAGCAGAGTGCTAAACGGTCTCTGCTTCATTTTTTATATTGTTTGATCACTTTGTATGATTCGTTTAAATATCTCATGAGCCGGTATGGCTTACTAAGCACACGGATTGGGAGTCTTGAGATAAATCCATTCAGGTTCGACTTATATTCCTGCGTGATCCGCTTTGGCTTTGTCGCTATTTTCTCGTATACTTCCTTGTAAAATTCCTTCATGATGTCGACTTGCACACTGATCTTTTGATGACACTCTGTACACTCAACGCTTTTCATCTGATCATTCACATAAACGATGCTGTGGAGGGTCTCTTCTTGGCACCGAGTACAGTGTAGGTTTGCTTCCATTTCGGTTTGCTTCAAGATACACAGCTCCTTTCTCGTTTGATGTTGCTCTTGTTATACCATTCGAACGCTGCCAGCCTTTTATTGGACGGATGCTTCCTTTAAAATGGCTGCCGCCGTTAGTTCGTCTGTCACCAGTACTTGAATGAAGCCGCCATTTAAAGCCCCTAAAATGCTCTCAGCTTTATGGGTTCCTTCTACAACAGCGATGACCGTTTTGACGCTCTTTAATTGTTCCAGCGATAAGCCAATGACCTTTTGATTCAGTTCATCTTGGACAGGTTTTCCTTCTCCATCAAAGAAACGAAAGCCAATATCACCGACAGCCCCTGATTGCCTTAAACCAGATAAGTCCTCTTCTTTTAAATAACCGACTGTTTTTAAAGTTGACCCTTTATGCGGGTTGCCAATACCGATGAGAGCAATATCCACATTTCTGCCTTCTTCAAGCACTGCTTCTATGTCCTGCATCGCCATAAGCCGTTCTTTTAATTCTTCTGTTTCTAAAATCGCAGGGGCATATAAATAGGAACACGTGCCGTTCATTTTCTTTGCCAGCTCATATGCCAGCTGATTGGCATGAATGTCGACCGCCTGCCTGCCCATTCCGCCCTCTAAAGGAATGACCTTCACATCGTTTCTTCGTTCAAACGGATATTCTTTTACAAGCTCCGCAAGCGTCGTCCCCCATGAAATGCCGATTTTCTCCGCATTTTTCATGTTTTTAGACAAATAATAGGCGCCTGCTTGACCGACTGCCCGCTTCACCATCTCAGACATTGTCCCGACACTTGGGACAACGACCGCATCTGTTAATTGAAAGGTTGTTTCTAGCTGCTTTTCAAGTTCCACCGTATGAATGCTTTCGTCTTTAATGTACACTTCAACAATTCCCACATCTTTTGCTTTTTGTAAGAGCTTTGAGATGACTGGTCTTGAGACATTGAGCTTTTTTGCAATTTCCTGCTGCGTCCACCCGTCTGTATAATAAAGATGAGCAACTTTGACGAGCTGTCGTCTTTCTTCCCAATTCAGCATGTGACATCATCCTTTTAATATACTATGATTACCAGTATACCAAACATTCGTTTCCAATTGGAACAATTGTTATGAAAATGACAAAAAGAGCGATTAACTCTCCGCTCTTTTTCCCTCAGTATATTTGGGCTGATACGTTCTCCCTCCGTCTAACAGGATCATTTGTCCGTGCAAATAGCTCCCCTCGCGACGTGTGAGAAATAAAGTGAGCCCTGCGATATCCTCAGGCTTTCCTAATCTTCCGATGGGAATGAGTGATTGCAGCTGCCGTTTCTCCTCTACAGTAGGATAGAGCGTATCAAGCATTTGAGATTCAATGACGCGGGGGGCAATCACATTGATGCGTATTTGATGCGAGCCTAGTTCCTTTACGAGCGAACGCATCAATCCAAAAGCACCTGCTTTTGATGCATAATATTGAATACCGCCGCCTGAGCCGGTGATTGCAGATCCCGATCCAATAATGACAACACTGCCTTCCTGCCGCTCACACATATAGGGTGCCAACGCTTTGATGCAATAGTAAAGACCATATAAGTTCACAGCCAGTGTCTTTTTCCAAAGTGAAAAATCGACTTCTAAAAAAGGCAGTGATTTTGTCATTCCTGCTGAATACACAAGGTGAGCAATACCGCCCAGCTCCCTTTCAGCTGCTGATATCATTTGCTGAACACTTTCCCACGATGAAACGTCAGCTTGAAATGTCAGCAGCTGAGGATACTGTGTCTTTAAGAGCGAAAGTCCCTTTTCATCTATATCTGACACGGCGACTTGGTGCCCTTCTTTTAAAAATCGTTCAGCAATTTCTTTTCCGATCCCTTGGGCTCCGCCAACGATGAGAACTGGTTTTTGAACATTAGCCAGCACTCTCACCCCCATCAAGCATAATCGCCACGCCATCTGTAAATGCACCATAGGATGTACTGAGAAACACCGTCATATGGGCCACAGTCTCCTTGATTTGCTCTGTATCAGGAACCAAATGGAGAGGAGGCGGCAGCAGCGCAAGCACCCGGATGCCTTTGTCTTTAAATTCTCTCGCTAACCCTTTTGTCATGGCATTCAGCATAGAATTCGAAGTAGCATGCGAGATCCCGCCATCACCTGTAATACTGCCTGATGACGATATATTAATGATGCAGCCTTGTCTCTGATCAACCATATGCCATACAGCAGCCTGACTGGAAAGAAAGACGGTATTCACAGCCGATTCCACTTCATCCACCCACTCATCAGGGTCCACGTCATCAAGCTTCGCGTCCGCTCCTTGCTCTGCTTGATTGACCAAAATATCCAGTTTACCGCATGTATCAATCACTTGCCTCAGCATTCGCGCGGCATCACGCGGTGTTTCCAGCGGGTTCTGAATGATACTCGCTTGACCGCCCATTTTTTGAATGTCTTCACGAATGGTTTTAGCCTTCGATTCATCATGAAACGTGTGTAAAAAAACATGTGCACCTGCCCGGGCTAAAGCCAGGCAGATGGCTTCTCCAAATCCATCTGTGCTACCTGTCACAAGTGCCGCTTTCTGATGAAGCTGGACGTGCACATGCATCTCCTCCCTATCCCTTGTTTGGCCATTATTTTCTCAGCTTACTCACGATATCAAGTGCTGCTTCATAAAAACCTTCTGAGATGGTCGGATGCGGATGAATCATTTTCGCCATCTCTTCTGCTGTTCCTTCTAAATACATAAAGGAGGAAGCTTCTGAAATCATCTCTGTGACGTGCGGGCCAACCATCGTCGCGCCAATCACTTCACCATAGGCTGTATCGTATACCAATTTAATAAAGCCTGTTTGATCACCTGCCGCTAGTGCTTTACCGCTTGCCGCTAAATCAAATCGTTCTGCCCGCACGTTAAGTCCTTTGGCTTTTGCCTCTTTCTCAGTCAGACCAACACTCGCTACCTCTGGTAATGTATAAATACATCTAGGCATGATATCAGCATTCATTTTTTCAGACACACCGCAAATATTACTGACCGCAACAGCGGCCTCCGCCATCGCTGCGTGAGCAAGCTGATAGCCGCCAGCGACATCCCCAACTGCATAGACACCTTCCACGCTTGTCTGCATCTTGTCGTTCACCTTGATAAAAGGACCATCCAGCTGAAGGTCAAGCTGGCTGACAGCAGAAACGCTAGGTCTTCTTCCTACACAAACAAGCAGTCTTTCAGCCGTAAAGATATGCGTCTCTCCTTTATCGTCTGATGCATGAACCGCTTTGACTCCTTCGCTTTCCGTCACCTCTGTCACAGTGGTTTTTTTCGCGATATGGATGCCTTTTTTCTTTAATTCTCTTTCTAGCAGCTTAGATGCTTCCTCATCCTCTTGTGGAATAATAGACGGAGCCGCTTCAATAAGCGTGACTTTTGATTGAAGACTCTGGAAGATACAAGCCAGCTCAAGTCCAATGACACCGCCGCCAATGATGACGACAGAAGCCGGAATATCTGGGATGTCAAAGATCGTATCACTTGTGTCAAATTGAATGTCTTTAAGGCCCGGTATTGGCGGAATGGCAGGTGAAGATCCAGTGGCAATGATGAGCTCTTTCGTTTCAATCGATTCTGAACCATCTTGCTTTTCAATCTCAATCCGGTGCTTTGTAACAGCTGTACCTCTGCCGTTATATACATCAATCTTTCCTTGCTTTAATAAAAAGGCAATTCCGCCTCTGAGCTTTTCAATGACGTCATCTTTGCGCTTTCTCATTTTATCGAAGGAAAGGACCAAATCACCTGTTTCAATTCCCCAGCTTTTCGCCTTCTCAATTGATTCAATGACTTCTGCATGTTTGAGCAGTGTCTTGGAAGGAATACAGCCCCGATTTAAACAAGTACCGCCTAGAAAATCCTCTTCAATCAATGCGACCTTCCGTCCACGCTCAGCTGCTTGAAGGGCGGCAGTATACCCGCCAGGCCCTCCGCCAATGACTGTCAGATCATACGTTTTCGTCATCCGATTCATCTCCTACATTAGCAATTCAAATGGTTGTTCAAGCACTTTTTTAAGGTCTGTTAAAAAGGCAGCCGCTGGTGCGCCATCTACCACTCGGTGATCAAACGATAAACTAACACCCATCATCGGCCGCACCTGAATTTCTCCATCTACTACAACAGGTTTTTCTTGAATGCGCCCAACCCCTAAGATCGCCACTTCCGGCTGATTAATAATCGGGGTAAAGGTATCAATGGCATACATCCCTAAGTTACTAATGGTAAAAGTGGACCCTTTCAGCTGGTCTGGCAGCAGTTTTTGGTCACGTGCGTTTCGGCCGATTTCTTTCGCCTCTTTTGTCAGCTGTTTTAATCCTTTTTGGTTTGCATGAGAAATGACTGGAACCATTAAGCCATCTTTTACAGCGACAGCGAGACCAATGTGCACATCATCATGGAAATGGAGCTCATTTTGTTCAAATGTCATATTGATCTGCGGGTGGCGCGTGAGTACGTTGCTGACCGCATGAATCATAATTTCTGTGAACGACAGTCTGTAGCCTGTCTCTTTTTCAATCGCTGGCAATAGCTGTTTGCGTATTTCTTTCGCTTTTGTCATATCGATTTCACTTGTTAATGTCACGTGCGGTGCTGTAAAGGCACTTTGTGACATGCGGTCAGCGATCACTTTTCTCATACCAGCTAGTTTTTGTGTTTTCGCTGGAGAAGACTCTACTGTTTTTGCAGCTGCTGCCGTTACATCACTCTTCATAATTTTACCGTGTGCACCAAATCCAGCAACATTCGCTAAATTGATTCCTTCACGAGCAGCCACTTTTTCTGCAAGCGGTGACACGCGCTGATCTTTCTCACTAGGGTGGACGGCCGCCTCGACGTCACGCTTTTGAACTCTGCCTTTAGGTCCTGTGCCAGATACCTCATGAATCGCTACATGATGATCCTTTGCCGTTTTTCTCGCCGCAGGTGTGGCACGTACTTTTTCATTAAGTGTTTTTGGGGCTTCAGCAGAACTGGATGAAGCCGCTTCGGATGAAGACGATTCGCTGCTGTCTGGTGAATCTTCATCTGATTGTGCTGGCGGTTCGCTTGGCACCTGTTCATTTGCCTCTCCGATGTATCCAATGACAGCATTGACTGGAATTTGATCATCGGCTTCATAATATTTCTTTAGAAAAATACCATCATCATAGGCTTCCACCTCAATATTGATCTTGTCTGTCATAATTTCAAAAAGAGGCTCACCGATTTCAACCGAATCTCCTTCTTCTTTAAACCATTGAAGCAAGGTGCCGACTTCCATCGTACTGCTCAGCTTCGGCATAAATATCTCTTTTGGCATGATCTTCTCCCCTTTACTTAAGAGCGCACAAGCTCTTTTGCTGCTTCAATAATATCTGGCACTTGTGGAATGACCGCTTTTTCCAGCGTCGGGTTGTATGGTATTGGGACCGCAAGACCGCCAAGTCGTTTAATTGGCGCATCTAAGTAGTCAAAGGCTTCACTTTCCGCTATCATACTTGCAATCTCTCCGCCATAGCCGCCTCGTTTTACTGCTTCATGAACCACGATACATTTACCTGTTTTCTTCACAGATTCGATAATCGTTTCTTCATCTAATGGGACAAGTGTTCTTGGGTCAATGATTTCAACATCAATTCCCTCTGCTTCTAGTTCCTTCGCCGCTTCTAACGCTTTGTGTACCATAATCGCTGTTGCTACAATCGTGACGTCTTTCCCGCTTCTTTTCACATCTGCTTTCCCTAGAGGAATGGAATATTGCTCTTCAGGCACTTCACCGATTGTTTTATATAAAAGCTTGTGCTCGTAGAAAATGACAGGGTTGTCATCATCCATCGCCGCTTTTAAAAGTCCTTTTGCATCATAGGCTGTTGAAGGCTGAACCACTTTAAGTCCTGGAATATGCGCCATCCACGCTTCTAAGCTTTGTGAGTGCTGCGCCGCTGCACCCGTTCCTGATCCTGCTGGTGTTCTTACGACAAGCGGCACCTTTCCTTTTCCGCCAAACATGTATCGTGTTTTGGCTGCTTGGTTCACAAGCTGATCCATTGCGATTGTTATAAAGTCAGAGAATTGAAGTTCTAAAATCGGCCGCATACCAGTTAAAGCCGCTCCGACTGCCCCACCTGCGATGGCAGCCTCTGAGATAGGTGTATTGCGAACGCGCTCTGGACCGAATTCTTCAATCATGCCGCGCGTGACTCCAAAAGCACCTCCATATACGCCGATATCTTCACCTAAAATGAAGACATCTTGGTTTTCTCTCATTTCCTGACTCATAGCCTCTCGAACGGCTTCTAAATATGAAATCTCTCTCACTGTTGTTTTTGTCACGTGATTTCCCTCCTAATTAGGCGTATACATCCTCTAATAGTGTGTCAATTGACGGTTCTTTACTGTTTTTGGCGAATTCGACAGACGCTTCAATTTCCTGCTTCGCTTCTTCCTGTAAGCTTGCTGCCTGCTCTTCTGTTAAAACATTCAGTTCAATCAAGAGAGACTTAAAGCGTTTGATTCCGTCTTTTTGTCTCCACTCTGTCTCTTCTTCACGTGTACGGTATTTTTTCGCATCACTCTTAGAGTGACCCTTCCAGCGGTACGTTTTCATTTCAATGAGTGATGGGCCTTCTCCCGCTCTCGCACGGCTGACTGCTTCATCTACTGTGTTCATAATTTCGACCATGTCATTTCCATCAACCGTTTTTCCTGGCATTCCGTAGCTTTCTGCTCTTGTTGAAATGTCTTCAATGTTGATCATTTCTTTCACAGGGCCAGACATGCCGTACTGGTTGTTTTCACAAATAAACACAACCGGTAAATCCCAAATAGACGCAAGGTTTAATGCTTCATGGAAGCTGCCTTCATTTGTGGCACCATCTCCGAAGAAACAAAGAACAACAAAGCCTTCCTGCTTCATTTTAGATGTGAGCGCTGCACCTGTTGCCAGCGGGATACCGCCGCCAACGATTCCATTTGCCCCAAGATTTCCTTTTTCTAAATCCGCAATATGCATCGAGCCGCCTTTTCCTTTACAATAGCCGGTTTCACGCCCAAACAATTCAGCCATCATTTTATTAACCTCGGCCCCTTTTGCAATACAGTGACCGTGTCCCCTGTGTGTGCTGACGATCTTATCTTTATCTTCTAATACGGCAATCGATCCAACAGCTGACGCTTCCTGTCCAACACATAAATGAGTGGTGCCATGGATAAGTCCTTTTGCAAAAAATTGGTCGACCTTTTCATCAAAATATCTCACTAACCACATTTGTTTATATAAATCTGCTAATTTCTCATGGCTAATCTGTTCAGGCAAAGTGATTTGTTTTTGCATTTCTTCTCTCCCCTTTACATTTGTTCTTATATGTTACATTTGTAATCATCATACGTTTAAGTGTCATCGAAGTCAAGCATTTCTCTCTCATTTTTAAGCGTTTTCATCTTTTATCAGAAAAAAAGAGAAAGGGAAAGCCCTTTTCCAAAGAACTTCTCTTTCTCTTTTAATCTCATACACTCATTCATCTGGATACATCATGATTTTGACGCTCTCACCCTCAGGATGCCTCGCACATTCTATCGCCTGAAGCAGCTGGCTTAACGGATAACGATGCGTCACCATCTTTTCAGTGTTGACCACTTTTGCTTTCAAAAGCTCAAGGGCTTCACGATAATGATATGGATGCGAGGAATAGGCTCCTACTACCTTCACTTCATCATTAAAAAATCGTTCAGCAGGAATGGCCACATCTCCCTTTGGAAAATGAGCAAACACCAAAATCGTCCCACCTCGCGCTACAGCCTGAAACGCCTCTTTTAAAAGCGCACTGCTCCCAACAGAAATAATGACGAGGTCTGCTCCCTTTCCATCTGTTTCTTTCATCACCCGGTTTTCCACCGGCTCGGCTGCTGGATGAAAGGAGACGTCTGCACCTAAACTCCTCGCTTGCAGCAGTCTGTTCTCATTCACGTCTGTTATCATCACTTTCCCAGCCAAATAATATTTGGCGAGCTGCAATTGAATACAGCCAATTTGCCCCGCTCCAAGGATCAAAACGGAATCTCCTGGGTGAACAGGAGCTCGTTCAAACCCGTGCAGGCAGCAGGCAACCGGTTCTACCATCGCCCCTTGCTCATACGATACGTCTTTTGGAAGCTTGCCCATCGTGTGCTTGACATGCAAAGCAGGTACACGGATATATTCTGAAAACCCGCCCGGCTCTACATTTGTGGCTGTAAACTGCGGACACATCGTATAAAAACCCTTTTGACAAAAGTCACAGGTGAAACAAGGCACATGATGTGCCACATAAACCCTGTCTCCCGTTTGGACATCTGTCACGTGCTTGCCGGTCTCGACAATATCACCAGCGATTTCATGCCCCAGCACTGTCCCAGGAGGTACTGTCTCATGTGTTGCTTTGTAAATATCCGTTCCACATAAGCCGCAGGCTCGCAGCTTTAACAAAACTTCATCATCACCGATGACTGGCCGGTTCCGCTCCTCATACCGAATGTCCTCTGAAGAATAAAAGACAGCTGATTTCATGTAGCGGCACCCTCCTTTTCATCACCCTTCGCAAAATCCTGCAACGTTTGAACAAGCTGCTTGTACTCACTCATCTCACTGGATATCCAGTAACGCCCTCCGAATATACGAGATGGACCCACCCTGACATAGACTTTCCCGATATGAGGATAAGGCTTTAAAAAAAGCTTTCCTTTAATATCAGAAACTGCATATGTGTGCCATCTGCCAAAAGCGCCTATCTTCAGTTGATCTTCACTAATGATGACGCTTGTCGGCTGGTTCAGTCCTGTAATACTAGAGAGCATGAGAATAGGCAGCGTATAAACGCCTAACACAGCTAACGGGTCAGGTCCTGCTGACCATAACGTATAAAGAGACCAGAGAAAAAACAGACAGATGAGCACAGCCGGAAGAAAAATAGACAACACTGCAGACGTTCGGCTATAAGCATGATGCTGCATAAGACTTCCTCCTTTCAAATCACTAGAAGGAGCCGGAAAAGCTCCTTCAGAAAATAGCCCTCTACTTGATATGATCAATGATTTTCTCGATATCATCTTCAATACCAAATCCAGTTAAAAAGGATAATGTTTGAATCACAGGTGTCCCTTTTGTATCACTTACAGGCGTTGTTGTCACAATTAAATCGGCGCCTTCCGCTTTTTGCGGGACTTCAGATGCCTTACACTGTTCCACCACGACATCATATCCTTTTTCCTTTAACGTCTCTTCTACCTTTTTAGCGACAACCGTTGATGTTGCAACTGCCGTTCCGCATGATACTAATATTTTCTTCGCCATTAGAATCCCTCCAGCTCATTTATTGTTCTTTCTGATCTAAGCCCATTTCTTTTGCATACTGCTTTTTAATATCATTTCGCACCCAGTACCATAGAAGCGCATAAGCCAGAGCACAGATGATGGCTGCAATAAAGTAAGGGTTGCTCGGATCAAGAAGTCTCACCATGATCCAAGGAATGACGTGAGAACCAAGATCAATACCTGAAATCATGTTTGCCCCTTCTGGGAAATCAAAGCCGACTGCTTTCCCCATGGTTGTCGCAAGCGGAGCAAGGTTCGTTGCGATAAAGAAGACAATCATTAATGTAAAAATACTGTTAATAAGGCCGCGAATAATATTTCCACGAGCGGCTGCTACTGCCCAGACAACTGTAAATGGCAGAACCGATAAGTCAGCAAACGGGAGCATGCCATTGTAAGGCAGAACAACTGCGAGCAAAATCGTAATCGGCACCATTAAAAGGGCTACCGCCATATTCGCTGGATGACCAATCACAATCGCTGTATCTAAACCAATATAGACATTTTTCCCTGGGAAACGCTTTTGAATATAAGAACGAGCGCCCTCAGAGATTGGAATGAGCCCTTCCATTAATAAAGCAACCATTCTTGGCATTAAGACAAGAACTGCCGCCATTTGAATACCGAGCGTCATCACGCCTTTTGCATCATAGCCGCCGAGAAGACCAATAATGATACCAAGTATGAGACCCATCACAAGCGGTTCGCCAAAAATGCCAAAGCGTTTCTTCAATGTTTCTGGATCAGCATGAATTTTGTTTAAACCAGGAATCTTATCAATGACGCGGTTGGACGCATACATGAGCGGGGCGAAGTTGACCGTTTCCGCATGAGCCATCGATACGCCTTTTAATCCGAAATGATGTTCGATTGTCGGCGCCGTCCAATCGGCTAACTTTAGCGTGATCGCAGAGACGATCAAGCCAACAGCAAGAGCCAAGAACATATTATGATAAGCGTAGTAAGTAACAGAGGCTGCGAAAATCAAATGCCAGAAGTTCCAAATATCCACATTCAGCGTTTTCGTAAAGTTTACAGACAATAAGATGACATTTAATAAAAGCACAAGAGGAATCATGAGCGGGGCAACGGGTGTACCAAAGGATATGGCAGCTCCAATCGGCCATCCAACATCCAAAATATCGAGCTTTAGCCCAAGGGAATTAACCATGGCTTTTGCTGCTGGCCCAAGTCCGCTCACGAGCAAATTAATGACAAGATTGACACCGACAAATCCAATTCCGATCGTAATACCGGCCCTGAAGGATTTCTTAAAGCCCTGCCTTAAAATCATACCGAAAAGCGTCATAATAATCGGGAGCATAATAGTTGGTCCAAGGTCTAATATAAAATCGACGGCTTGCTTGATCATACATCCACCTC
This sequence comes from Bacillus sp. FSL P2-0069, assembly GCF_038593315.1. Lineage (NCBI taxonomy): Bacteria > Bacillati > Bacillota > Bacilli > Caryophanales > Bacillaceae > Bacillus > Bacillus sp. FSL P2-0069. Next base: position 1,191,741 of record NZ_CP151984.1, on the reverse strand, counting down.
CTGAATTTTTCAGATAAAGCGCTTACATAATTTCGTGAGTGACTATTGGTTTAGTTCTTGCTGAAGCACGTCAACCGCTTCTTCATAAGATGTCATATAAGAGAGCTTCGTCATCACTTCTTCTTTTCTAAAAAGTGTCATCAGCTTCTCCAGCATCACAAGCTGTTTGCTAGGCTCAGAGATTGCTAGGACAAATACAATTTTGGCTTGCACTGTTTCATCAGGGCTTCCCATCTTATGAAAAATGACAGGTTCCTTTAAAGTAGCTACACTAATCGCTGGTTTGTTCACATGCTCAGGATCTGTATGCGGAATCGCTACCCCAAAGGCTGCAAGTGGAAGGCCTGTAGGATATGTTTTTTCTCTTTCAAGCACTGCTGGTAAAAAGCTCGATTTAATGTACCCTCCAGCTTCTAACCGCCCTGCTAAATATGTGGTCACCTCCTCTCTCGAAGATGCTTCGAACTGCAGCTTAATCAGTTGTTCATCTAACTCAAACAAGCTGTTCAAACAACCACCCCTTTCATTTGGTATAAATATGAACACATGTAACAAAAGAAAGAACATTTTTTAGAATAGAACCTTTTATAAAGCGCTTACAATTATACCTTCTAAAAAATGTTCAATACTGTTACCTTTGTAAAGATATTATAATATTCAAAATTATAAGTCAATGTCCCTAGGGAAATTTAAATAAAAAAAGACGCAGTCATCACCGCGTCTCTTCCTTCTAATCTTCTATACTGCTTGTTAAATGTGGCTTCCTATATCTAAAAATTCAGATACAAATAGATTGTCTGTCTGCACTGCCATTTCTTCCTTTGTGCCAATTTTTTCGATTCTTCCTTCATTCATCACCACAACACGATCAGCAATATCAAATGCTTCTTCTTGATCATGTGTCACAAAAATGGTGGTCATTTGAAAGTCACGATGAACTTTTTTCAGCCAATGCCTTAATTCTTTCCTCACCTTTGTATCAAGTGCGCCAAAGGGTTCATCTAAGAGGAGTGCCTTCGGCTGAACGGCAAGTGCGCGCGCCAGTGCTACACGCTGCTTTTGCCCGCCTGACAGCTGCTCTGGATACCGCTGCTCAAACTGCTTAAGCTGAACAACCTCTAAAAGCTCATGTACCCGCTCTTTGATGTCTTTTTTAGGCAGTCTTTCTCCTCTAGGTTTCATTTTCAGTCCATATGCCACATTATCAAAAACCGTCATATTTCGAAAAAGCGCATATTGCTGAAACACAAAACCGATCTGCCGTTTTCGTACTGGAATGTGTGTGTAATCCTGATCTCCGAATAAAATCTGCCCGTTATTGGCGTAATCAAGACCTGCAATGATTCTTAATAACGTCGTCTTCCCAGAGCCAGACGGTCCTAATAAAGAGATCAATTCACCATTTCTTATCGATAAATCCACGTTTTGCAAAACCTTTGTCTGGCCAAATTGTTTTGATATTTGTTTTGCTGTAATCCCCAAGGCACATCCCTCCATTTATGTTGACCGCTTGCCAAGCCGGTGATCCCTCTGCTGAATGATTTGCTTAATGATTAAAGTAATGACTGCCACAAACGCCATGAGAGACGCCACAGCAAAAGCGGCTTGAAATTGGTACTCATTGTATAAAATTTCGATATGAAGCGGCATCGTATTGGTCATGCCTCGAATATGACCTGATACAACCGACACGGCACCAAATTCACCAATCGCTCTTGCCCCGGCCAAGATGACACCGTAAAAAAGAGCCCATTTGATATTCGGCAGTGTCACAAAGAAAAAAGTCTTCCATCCGTTTGCACCCAGTGTGAGCGATGCTTCCTCCTCCTGAATGCCTTCATGCTGCATAAACGGGATTAATTCTCTAGCGATAAATGGAAATGTAACGAATATGGTTGCTAGGATCATGCCTGGTACAGAATAAATGACTTTCCATCCATTCGCCATAAGCCAAGGTCCTAAAAGCCCGTTTGAACCAAATAAAAGCACAAATACAAGTCCAGCAATCACAGGCGAAACGGCAAACGGGAGGTCCATCACAGTCGTTAACAAACGTTTTCCGCGGAAGTTAAATTTTGTGATAAGCCATGCAGCACTCACCCCAAAGATCATTTGAAGCGGCAAGGTGACGACGACAATGAAAACGGTCAATTTGATCGCCGCTAGTGTATCTGGATGTGAGATGGCCAGAAGGTATGAACTCCACCCTTTCTCAAATGCCTTTGAAAAAACGGTGATCAGCGGTATAAGTAAAAATAAAATCAAAAAAGCATACACGACCGTAATCAATAGGATTTTCACTGCTTTAGATTCGGTTACAGGACTTTTATACCGAACATGGTGCTGATGACTAAACTCTCTCTCCAATGGTTTCACCTCACGTATACTTGTTTTTTCCGCTCAACATACCACTGAATGCCGTGAATCAATAACAGAATGAAAAATGAAAGAAGCAGCATCAAGCATGCAATTGCTGCTGCACCATGATAATCATATTGTTCAAGCTTGGACATGATCATCAGCGGTGTAATTTCTGTTTTAAACGGAATATTTCCAGCAATAAACACAACAGAGCCATATTCACCTAGCGCTCTTGCAAACGCAAGTGAAAATCCAGTCATCACCGCAGGAAACAAGGCCGGCAGCAGTATGTGAAAAAAGGTCTGTCTCCTTGTCGCACCAAGAATCGCCGCAGCCTCTTCCACTTCCTGCTGCAGCCCCTCTATCACAGGCTGAACGGTTCGGATAACGAATGGAATGCCAATAAAAATCAGTGCCAAAATAATCCCAATCGGTGTGTACGCCACCTTTATATGCAGAAATTGACCAATCCATCCATTAGGAGAATAAAGGGTGGTGAGGGCAATACCCGCAACAGCGGTTGGGAGAGCAAAAGGCAAATCAATGAGAGCATCTAAGATTTTCTTTCCAGGAAATGTGTACCTGGCGAGAACCCAGGCAATCAGTACACCAAACCCTGCATTGATGAGAGCTGCTGCAAAGGAAGTCGTCACGGTCAGCTGAAGCGACTTCAATACTCTTGCATCGGTAAAAACCTTCCAAATCCCCTCTGCTCCTAATGAAGCCGTCCAAATAAATACCATGGATAAAGGAATGACGACAATCGCACTCACATAAACGAGCGTCACCCCAAGGCTCAGACCAAATCCAGGCAATATACGTTTTCTTTTATTGGCGGCTGCATGTGCTTTCTTCATCACATCGCCTCCTATTTTTGTCCGCTGTATATTTGATCAAATAAGCCGCCATCATCAAAAAATCTTTTCTGCGCTTTTCTCCACCCGCCAAACGCTTGATCAATCGTCACCATATCAATCTCTTTAAACTGGTCTTTATATTTATTTAAGACTTCTTGATTTCTAGGGCGATAATAGTTTTCCGCCGCAATTTCCTGCCCTTTTTTAGAATATAAATAATCTAAATAAGCCTTCGCCACTTTCTCTGTTCCTTTACGTTTCACATTTTGATCAACAACCGCAACAGGCGGCTCCGCTAGAATACTAATTGATGGGGTGACAATCTCAAATTTGTCTTTGCCTAGTTCGTGCTGCGTTAAATAGGCTTCATTTTCCCATGCAATTAACACATCCCCAAGCCCGCGTTCAACAAAGGTCGTTGTGGCTCCGCGTGCACCTGAATCAAGGACTTCGACATGTTCATATAGCTTTTTGACAAAATCCTTTGTTTTTTCTTCATTCCCATGAAATGTTTTATCGGCGTAGGCCCATGCAGCTAAGTAATTCCATCTCGCACCGCCGGACGTTTTCGGATTTGGCGTAATGATGGACACACCTGGCCGAGTCAAATCGTCCCAATCTTTAATGTTTTTGGGATTCCCTTTCTTCACAAGAAACACAATGGTCGATGTATACGGTGTGGACTGATTTGGAAATTCTTTTTGCCAATCTTTTGAAAGCAGTCCGCGATCTGCAATTGCATCAATGTCATACCCTAAAGCCAGTGTTGCCACATCTGCCTCGAGTCCATCAATAATCGATCTTCCCTGCTTTCCTGATCCACCGTGAGACTGCTTGATCGTGACATCCTCACCAGTTTTGTCTTTCCAATACGTCTGAAAGGCTTGATTGTATTCCTGATACAATTCACGTGTAGGATCATACGAAACATTTAACAGCTCAACCTTTCCCTTTTGCTTTGAAGCTTCGTTTGCGTTTGAGCATGCAGTACTCGTCACAGCCAAGACTAATATGGTCACGATAGAGACCCATTTCCACTTTTTCATGTTATCCCGCTCCCCGTTATCAAATAATAGTGACACCAACCTTGCCGTTTCACACGCAAAAAAGACCCTTAGCCACCTGAAATACATCACAGTTCTGTACTTCAAATTGCCAAGAGCCTTCGGTTGTCCGATCAGCTATGTATGATTGATGTTAGTCTATATATTATTCAAACTATTCACAGGTGTCAACTCTGTTTTTTCATTTAAACAAAAAAAGAAACGCCATCTTGAAGAGGCGCTTCTTTTCCCGGGAAATGGTCTTAATCGGCAGATAGCTTTAAATTGACACCAACAGCGGTTCCATTTCTTGAGGAGTCAGCTACTCCTGTAAATGTCCCTGCTTTCCGATCAATGAGTAAGGCTTGCACATTTCCTATATCAATAGGTGAACTGCCAAAACGGTGACCCATGTCATTTAGCTTCGTTCTCACATCAAGGGGAACACCTACTTCGTAACGGTAAGAAGTTGGACTGTTTGTATAAATCCGCGGCTCTTCCACCGCATCTTGCAGCTCCATGTCGTATTCAAGCAAGTTTAGGATCGTTTGTGAAACAGAAGCAATAATGGTCGTTCCTCCAGGTGAGCCCACAGTCATGACCGGCTCGTTATCTTTGAATATGATGGTCGGGGTCATACTGGATAATGGACGTTTGTTTGGCTGGACTTCATTTGCTCCGCCTGGTCTTGCGTCAAAATCTGTTAGTTCGTTATTTAAGAAAAAGCCATATTCCGGAACAAGAATTCCTGTACCAAATAACTGTTCAATGGTTGTTGTGAATGACACGACATTTCCCCACTGATCGGCAACAGTAAAATGAGTGGTCTCGCCAATGGTTTTATCTTCTGGCTGCGGGACAATTGGGGATGGATTTTTTTCATCCTCATACGCCCATGGATCTCCTTCTTTCGGGTTTTTGTTCATTTGATCTAATTGAATGAGAGAAGCTCTTTTTGAAATGTAATCATCGTCTAGTAGTCCTTTTAGTGGAACATCTACGAATTCGGGGTCGCCTGCATATGCAGCACGGTCAGCATAGGAGAGATGCATTGTTTCAGCTAGCAGCTGATATTTTTCGAATGATTTGGGGTCATATTGTGATAGATTGAAGTGATCTAGTATTTTGAGTATTTGCAGCATAAACACACCGCCTGAGCTTGGTGGAGGCATACTTGCAAGCTGGTATCCTTTATAGCCCCCCCAGATAGGCTTGTCAGTCTTGACCTCATAACGACCAAGGTCATCAGTTGTCATCGTTCCGCCAAAATCTTGGACTGTCTTTGCAAGTGCTTTTGCTACTTTTCCTTCATAAAATGCTTTGCTTCCTTTTGCAATGAGCTTAAATGTTTTCGCAAGACCTGGCTGTACAAGCAGATCGCCTTCTTTGAGCGGCTGATCATCTGGAAGAAAGATTGGCGCTGCGGCCGTTTTTTTCAGCTTTTCTTGATGATCTTCAATGGCTTTTGCCAGAACAGAATCGATTTCAAATCCATCCTCTGCAAGCTGAATGGAAGGCTCAATCAATTCCTTCATCGAACGGGTTCCCCACTTATCTAATGCTGCCTCGAGACCTTTTACTGTCCCTGGGACACCAACCGCATTACCGTGTGTGGACCGCTCAGCAAATGGGATGACTTTTCCCTCATCCGTTAAAAACATGTCAGGTGTTGCGCCCTGTGGTGCTCGTTCTCTACTATTGATGATGGATGTTTCTTTTGTCTTTCCATCATAAACCATCATAAAACCACCGCCGCCAATTCCAGACATCATTGGCTCTGTCACATTCAGTGCGTACTGGATGGCAACAGCAGCATCCACTGCGTTTCCACCTTTCTTCAATACATCAGCACCTACTTCTGATGCCAGCGGGTGAGCAGTAGCCACCATGCCATCTTTACCAACAGCTACTTTACTCCCATGAGATTCGTTCGCATTGACTTGGCTGACAGGCAGAAAAAACGAGAAAACAAACAGACATATGGACAAAACAGTTAGAGAAATGCGTTTCATGAACAACACCCCTTCCATATTCTTACTTTGACCTTACCGACTTCTTGACCAGAATACAATAGATTATTCTAAAATTTCAAAAATTTTCATCCTATCATCCTACATTTCCCAAATCAAACATTGTTTTTCAAAACATATGACGCACTCACTCATTAGGAATAAAGACACATCATTTCCAACGATTCAGCTTCAAGGTATAATAAACACAACAAAGAGGGGGAAAAGCATTGAACAACAAATGCAGATTATTTTGGGAAGACTATTGGAAAGAGAAATCAGAAAAAGCACCTGCTGACGCGTTTGTTTCGGCGTGGGCATTCGGCTCAGATCCTGATCATTTGCTTGATCTTGTAAAGCAAGGAAAAAAAACAGCCACTTGTTCTGGACACCTTTTTTATGAAAAGGAACAGGAGCCGCTTCCACAACCCGGACAATATGCGGTCATTTTGGATAGCCAAGAAGAGCCAAAAGCCATCATTGAAATTACACATGTAGATGTCATGCCAATGAATGAAGTTCCCGTATCATTTGCACAAGCAGAGGGTGAAGGCGACTTATCTTATGACTATTGGTACAGAGAACATAAAGAATTTTTCACAGAAGCACTCCAATCATACGGTTTAGAATTCAAAGAGGATATGCTTCTTGTTTGTGAACGGTTTAAGCTGATTTATTCAGCTTCTTAGCCTTTAAGCGGCGCCAAATATGGCCCGCTTTTTTCGTGGCTTTTCCCCTTTTAGAAAAAGGTGTGTTGAGATCACATCTTTAGGTCAGAATAAGATCAAATAGAAAAAGTGAAGAAATTTTCGACTACACCTGTTTTTTTTCGACAAAAGAATATATAATTATTTGATGTGTGCATTGTCTCATTTATACAATGGAGGGTTTTTACATGTTAAAAAGGAAAAAAGACAAGTTTTCCGTCTTGTTAACGGAAATTGCTAAAAATTTAGATGAAACTGCTGAGTATTTTGTTAGCTATAAAGTAACAAATCAAACCACTCTGAAAGAATTTTCTGACACATTGAAGGAATATGAGACAAAAGGTGATAATCATGTTCATACCATGATTAAAGAGCTGAACAAAGCCTTTATTACACCGATTGAACGTGAAGACATTCTTCAATTGACGAATAGCCTCGATGATGTTTTAGATGGAATTGAGCATTTTTCCGCAACATTAGAAATTTACTCAATCACAAGCTCTGACGAACATATCGACAAATTCAGCCACTACATCAGAGAGTGTGCGAAAGAAATTTTAATCACAATTGATTTACTAGCTGAAAATCGCTTGAAAGATATTCATCCGCACGCAATCAAGATCAAAGAGATTGAGCATAATTGTGACAATCTTCATCGTAAATCATTAAAGAACTTGTTTGGAAAAGAAACAGATCCAATTAAGGTGATTCAATACAAAGAAATTTACGAAACACTTGAAGAAATCGCTGATTCCTGTCAAAGTGTTGCCAACAATCTAGAAACAATCATTATGAAGAATGCGTAACGGGGTTAGTTAAACATGGACACATTACTCATCCTTACCATACTTATTGTCATTTGTGCACTTGCTTTTGATTTCATTAACGGGTTCCACGATACAGCAAATGCCATTGCAACTTCAGTTTCAACGAAGGCATTAAAGCCTAGACATGCGATCATCATGGCAGCGTTCATGAACTTCTTAGGAGCAATGACATTTACAGGTGTGGCAAAATCCATTACAAAAGACATCGCAGATCCATTTACACTTCAAAACGGCTCTGTTGTGATCTTGGCTGCTTTAATTGCCGCCATCACATGGAACTTGCTTACTTGGTATTACGGGATTCCGAGTAGTTCTTCACATGCATTAATCGGATCAATTGCAGGTGCGGTTATTGCTTCTGCCGGTTTTGGCGCTTTAAACTATTCGGGATTCATTAAAATCATTCAAGCACTTTTGCTTTCACCTATCCTAGCTTTCGTATTGGGATATATCGTGTATACCATTATCAAAATTATATTTAGAAACAACAATCTCGCAAAAACAAATAAACAATTCCGACGTGTTCAAATTTTAACGGCTGCACTGCAATCGTATACCCATGGGACAAACGATGCGCAAAAAGCGATGGGAATTATTACGATGGCTTTAATTGCAGGTAATTTGCATACAACAGACGACATTCCTTTCTGGGTACAATTCTCTTGTGCGCTTGCAATGGGACTCGGTACTTCTATCGGCGGCTGGAAGATTATCAAAACAGTCGGCGGTAAAATTATGAAAATTCGTCCAGTAAACGGAGTATCTGCAGACTTAACGGGTGCAGCTATTATCTTCGGTGCGACGTTTATTCACTTACCTGTTAGTACGACTCACGTTATCTCATCTTCTATTCTAGGTGTAGGTTCTGCACACAGAGTCAAAGGGGTTAACTGGGGTACAGCAAAACGTATGCTTGTCACTTGGGTGATTACATTACCGATTTCAGGAACTCTAGGAGCTCTTATATACTTTGTGTTAAATGCGATTCTCTAATATCAAAGACCTGTCTGACAGGTCTTTTTTTATTTGCCCGCACACTTAAAACCTTCCTTCTGCAGGACATTTTTTCATGAAGCAGGTTTTCCAATCATATCCATAGAAATAAACAAGTATTCATCTGTCTATGGGAGAGAAGAACATGCTATTATTTTTTCAATTGACTGTATGGTTATTGCTAGGTGCTCTTGCTGTGTATGTATTTGCGGTTTGGCGCTTTGAACAAAAAGTAAAAGAAAAGATGTTTGCCATTCGTAAAACGTGGTATTGGATTTATGTAGCTGGTGCTGTTGTATACTGGACAAATGACCCTTCTTCGATTTTCACCGATTGGATGCACTACTTGATCATTGCCGTTTTTTTCGCATTAACCGATGCTTTCATCTTTCTTAGCTCCTATATAAAGAAACTCGGAAATCATGAGCTGGAAACCGACACCCATCAACTCCTTGAACAAAATAACGATTTGCTTCATTCCTACCTCAATAAACTAAAAACGTACCAATACCTATTGAAAAATGAACCGATCCATGTATATTATGGAAGTGTAGAGGCATATATAGAGGGAATTGAGCGGCTGATTTATTCTTTTGCCGACAAGATGAATATTCAAGCGGTGCTTTGTCCATACGATATGCAGGAACAAAAAGACGACCTGCTTCGGACACTTGACCAGCGGGCTCTTATTCAGGCGAAGCTTGACAGGCAGGAAGTATATTACGATGATTTCGGTCATTTGGTGCTCATCCCATTTTCTGTAGCAGATGCTCATTTTGTCATTAAGCTCACCTCCGATGAGATTGTCACGGAGTTCGACTATTTATTAATGACATCACTTACAACAATTTATGACCTAATCTTGCCTGACGAAGAGGAAGGTGATGAAGATGGACCACGCACTTCAAGGGGATAACAACAATCCTAAGAAAAACCCTTTTAAGATTTTAAAGAAAAAACGCCATATCAGTATGGCCGATTATAAGGTAAGCCCCCATACTGAGAGAATTTTTAAAAAGAATGAACAGCTTCTGGATGAGTATAAAAATAAAAAGGCTTGATTACACTAAAGGACGCGGAACGAAATCCGCGTCCTGCTTCCATTTTCACATAGACTTGCATACAATACACTATACGCTGCAACGATCGAGGTGCCAAAATGAAAAAGAAAATCAAACAACTGAGATATGTTCAGTTTGCCGAATATCAGCCGTCCCCATATACTAAGCGATTAATTGAAAAGAGTGAAACAGCCATCCAATCATACAAACAGAAACACTCACTGATTTAACAGTTTAAGCAGCTTCTCCTTCGTTTTAGGACCGTATATTCCATCACTTGTCAAACCGTTCACCAGCTGAAAGCGCGCTACGGCATTCGCCGTTTTTTCTCCGTAAACACCATCGATGCCTTTATCTGCAGCCGATTTATCAGGATAAAAATAAACAGCAGCAAGCGCTTTTTGGACGAGGCGTACGTGCTCTCCCTTCGTTAGAGGCGAAGTCACCTTTAAAATCCCATCTGGCAGCTCATACATCATTTTTCCATCGTTTCGATAAATTTTGAGAACCTGTCCAATTTGAATCTTGTTCGGGTCGCTAATGTTATTCCACTTTTGAAGATCTTGAACTGTGACGTCATGAGCTTTGGCAATACTCGTTAACGTATCCCCGCTTTTGACGACATACGTGATGACCGTCTCAGGGTCTCCTGCCGTTTCAATTCCTTTTTTAAATTCATCCCATGTAGAGAGAAGCAGACGCGGACATGTTTTTCCAGACCAGTGCTGATGTGTGACCACATTCGCTAGTGGAATATGATGCTCTTTCAGCAGCTTTTGGATGAGCCATTGCGCATGTTTAACCGCTTGCTGGAAATTCCCATCTTCATTTTCACAAATTTCAATGCCGATCGACTTTCTGTTCCCATTTCCATGTCCGTCCCCTGCATGCCAGCCATTTTCATTTAACGGCAGATGCTGAAAGATTTCATGATCATCCACTGTAAAGTGCCAGCTTTCCGCTGTCGTTGGGCGTTTCACATATGCCGCATGACTTTTCGCATCCGCCCCTTTTGACGTGTTTGCTGTGTTATGAACCGTCACATACATCGGTGTCATGGCGTATCCTGGGCGGTTCCCGTTTCCAACTGGAATAAAATCTTGATAAATTTCCACCATGTTCTGCACTCCCTTTTGCTAAATTGAATTGATCTTTCTCATCAATTGGTGGCGTTCGTAAGACAACTTGGGTTTGTTTTAGTGATAAGACTATGGTAAAATTTGAATTCAAACCACTCTTTTTAGTAATGGAAAACGCAAAAATGAAGAAAAAAACAGGAATTAATTCCATTTTTCCTTGATTTTATGTTAAAATTGTTAAAAATAAGCCGATATTAAAAGTAAGTAATAGCTTCATTAGCTATTTAGTCCTATATGGACTTTTCTTTTACGCCAAAAATAGAACATACGTTTGCATGGAGGTTTTTAAATGACTGGTTTTTTAACCCATTTAGAAGAAGAGATTAAGCGGTTATATGCCAAATTACAAATAAGCGGTCCTGCTTATAGAGACATGCAAAGGATCGCTTCTGAATTTCATGTATGGGTCCACTATGAGGATACTGGCAGCATGATGATCAAACATCAAGGTCTTTACAGTATTATATTAAACAGATCTCTATCGTCAGAGGAACAATGGCAGGATTTTGCCCACGAGCTTTGTCATGTGCTGAAGCATGCAGGCAATCATTTCAAGATGCACAAACTCTTTCGAGAACTGCAAGAGTTTCAGGCTAAACAATTCATGTATCACTTTTGTGTGCCGACCTTTATGCTGATGCAAATGAAGCTTCCAAACCTTCGGCAGCAAGCCATTTTGCACATTGCGCAAACATTTCACGTCACCTGGGCTTTCGCTGAAAAGCGGCTCGCCTTGTTCGAACAGCGGAAAGCAGGTATTCGCTTCCAACAGGAGTTTACATCTTATCTAATGAAAGCCGAGAAGGTCGCGGAAAAAGAAGCTGTTTATCAAACGTAAGCCTCTTCTGCATAGGGCGACAGGGTTTATCCATAAAGATTTAATACTTGCTTGAGTACATTTGTGTACCGATAAAATTGCTCATTTTGCGTTTCACGGCGATAGCGCCGTCTGAAGTCTTGAAAGAATGCTCTTCTTTGCGCCTGACTGATTTCAAGTTGTACACTTTTTCCGGTCAGACATTGATTATTAATATTGTGAGGATGAGTTCCAGAATAACGATCAGATTCAGATAGTAGCACTGCAGGGAATCCATTAAGCGTTAAACGTTTCACTGTTTCTGCCGCTTTTTCTCTGTCTGTCCCGCCCACTAATGTTTGAAGCACCTCTGTTTCCCCGTAGCCATGGAGCGCAAACGTGTAATGATGGGCATGCACTAGAGAAAGGCAGACCGGCTCATTGAAACGTGTGCTTGTAATATGAAGCACATGATTGCCTTTCACTTTAAGGCCTTCAAATAAATACATAGAAATATCACTTGCGATTTCATGAATGAGCTCACTCACGCCAGATTCAATTCCCCCAGCATGAGGGGACAAAACCAAAAGCTGGTCACCTTTCCGCTCGTGAAGAATTTGATAGTCGATTCCCTCTCTTTCATGAGCGGAAAGCTCTTCATAACTTTGATATGTATCAATGATTTGCGTCATTCCATCTTCCCCATTTCTCTATATGAGCATAAGTCTACTGATCTTAAATTCTTTTGTAAAGGGATTTCACATGACCTATCGACTTAATACATCCTTAAATTTTCCTTATCTTTTCGGCTATCTGTTGAATTTTGAGAAAAAATGACCGATAATTGAAATGAATAGAACTTTTGGACTATATGAATCTTTTTGCATTCTCTCTCATAAATTAGAAATATTGTGATCTACATCTGGAGGAATTCATGTTAAAAAAGAAAACCACCATCACCTTTGTCATCTTAATCCTCAGCTTCGCTGGCATCATTTACTGGAAATGCTTTTCTCTTCAAGGCGTATCTCACGGAACCTTTATCCGCTCGATGACATCACCTGACGGAACATATATCATCAACACCTATCGACATAGCGGAGGGAAACTAAAGGAGAACGCAGTTAGAGCAGAAATTGAAAACAAACTCACCCACCGAAAGAAAACGATTTACTGGAAATACCCTGATAAAGACCCTCTCATCAAATGGAAAAATGGACAGCTTGTTCAAATTGGGCATGAATTTTTAAATGTGGTAAAGGGAGAAACATACGATTATCGCTTTGACCGGAACAAAAGAAAATAGCGTATCAAAAAAACGAATCCCTCTTGGATTCGTTTTTTACGTTGACATCACATGCTGCATGAATTCTTTCATTTCTTTACTTACGCTCGTCAGCCGTTCCACAATTTCACTAAACTCTGTCACAAGTAAAGCCTGCTCTGATGATGAACCTTTCATATGGTCCATACTCTCAAGTAATGTATGTATATTAGAGGAAATCCCTTGCAGTGAACTTTCAATATTTTCTGTTGCACGTGAAGTTTCACTTGAAAGCTTTTGAACCTCACTGGCTACAACACTAAATCCAGCTCCCTCTTTTCCTGCCCTGGCTGCTTCGATTGACGCATTCAATCCCAGCAAACTTGTTTGTTTCGAAATGCCCTTAATCATTTTTGTAATATCAGATGTTTTTTTCGAGCTTTCAAGTGTTTGCTGCGTTTGTAAGGTCATTTCCTCACTTGTCGCAGAAAGCTCTTCTGAATGTGCCGCCACCACATGCACCTTTTCTTGAATACTTTGAATGATGTCATTTAATGACTCCATATATGCTTCAAGCTCTAATTGATTTTTAAGTGGAAAACCTAAAGCGAGTGCGCCGATAACTTGTTGATTTTCATCAAAAATTGGCAGACCCATTGCATTTAACGGTATTCCGTAAACCGATTCAGGCACAAACATACTTGATGTCTCACCTCTGAGCGCTTTTTTCATATTTAAATCATCTGGCTTAATGAGTTCTCCTGCTCGAATTTGAAAATCAACATCTTTCGATGGCAAATACAGCAAGAATTTCTCTCGATCAATGACACCCATCGTCACTTCGTTTTTTAAAATCTGCATCATATAAGGTGCTGCTGTCACAATACTCTGTAGTATATCCAATTTCTCTACCCCCTTATATAGTTTATCGGTCGTTCCTCTTAAATTAATAGTTACTTTTTAAAATAATGATAATGATTAGAAGAAATTCTTCATATTTACGAGTAAAAAGAAGTACTTTTCCTTTCTATATTCAAACGTAAATTTGCTATAATTAATGAATCGACATATGATGAAATGGTCATGTAACCATTTTGTATATTCATTGGAGGCGCATGTTGTGACACAACCCATGAAATATGAGAGGGCAATCGTCATTGGCGGAGGTATCACCGGGATGCTCGCTGCAAAAGTTTTATCAACGTTTTATCATCAAGTATTGATGATTGAAAAGGATGAACTGCCGGACTCTCCTGAGAATCGTCTTGGCACTCCTCAAGCCTTTCATCCACATAGAATGCTGCCACTTGGCAAGCAAATCGTTGAACGTCTATTCCCTGGTTATACAAAAGAGTTACTGGCAATGGACGGATTTAATACCATGCATCAAACCTCTCGATTTATCACAAAAGATGGCGAGTTAACGCTCACTGATACAGAAGAAACCGCTGTCACAAGACGTGCAATGCTAGAGTGGGTGCTGATGCAAAGAATAGTAAAAGAGGAACGTGTGCAGTTTTTAGAAAAACATGAAGCCATCTCTCTTCATTTTAAAGAGGGAACAAATCAGGTCATGGGGCTCATCGTGAAGAACCGGCAAGTAAAACCTGGAAGCATTCATGAAATGAAAGCAGACTTAGTGATCGATACGTCTGGAAGAATGTCCAAATTGCCAAAATGGCTGAAAGACGCTGGATGGACCTTACCAAAGACTGATGAGTTACATGTGTTTCTAGGCTACAGCACAAGATATTATCACATACCATCAGGGGCCCCACCCCTGCAATCAATGGTCGTAGTTGGCCAGCCAGACAAGCAAATTCCAACAGGACTGTTTGAACGGGTAGAACATGATTTAGTGGCTGTTCTTCTTTCTGCAGCTGGCGGTTCACATTATCCAACAACGGATGCTGATCAATTTGATTCAGAAACCGCTGCACTGACCCACCCCGCGATAGCAGAAGCCATCACCCATTTAACGCCCTTTACAAAACCAAAAGGATTTAGAGTTCCTTCCTGCGTGAGACATCACTATGAACACATGCAGGATTGGCCAAGTGGATTATTGGTGATGGGCGATGCCTTGTGTACGTTAGATCCCATTCATGGACAGGGCATGACAAAGGCAGCCCTCGAAGCACAAACACTTGACCGTATGCTCAAACTAGCACAAAAAAATGAGCGGCTGTCTTTTGAAAAGGACACATTACAACAAATGCAGCAAGCGAGTGAACTTGGCTGGTGGCTTTGTGCGATTGCTGATATGGCGTGGGACGGCGTCGAGTTAAAAGGAGAAGCAACCATCCCCCACTTGACGTTCGTACAGGAATTTTTAAATCGCTACGTACAATTCGCCATTGTGACAAAACAGCCTGAATGTCTTGAGTCGTATCACCGGATGCATTCTTTTTTATTAGAACCAAGAGAAATCATCAACTTAGAACAGCTGCACAACATGATTCAAGCTGACACCTCTGGAGAAACCGCTGAATGGTGGAAGCAATGGGATCAAAAGAACGATGAAGGCAACCTAGCTTTTTTCCATGAAGCGGTTCCTGACTTTCGTCTAGAGCACTTGCTGTCATTTGAATGAAATAAAAAAAGCCCCTCTCAAAGGGACTTTTTCATTAACGTAATAATTGAAGTACGTTTTGTGGCTGCTGGTTTGCTTGCGCTAACATTGCTTGAGATGCTTGAGAAAGAATGTTGTTCTTTGTGAACTCACTCATTTCTTTTGCCATGTCAACGTCACGAATACGAGACTCAGCTGCTGTTAAGTTTTCAGCAGAAGCACCAAGGTTGTTGATTGTGTGCTCTAGACGGTTTTGGACTGCACCAAGAGCTGAACGCTGTTTAGAAACAGCGCCGATTGCTGCGTCGATTTTTGCTACTTCGGTGTCAAAGTTAAAGCCTTCTTCATTAACTACAATATCTTTTACAGTTAAAGTTTCTGCATCCATTTTGCCAATCTGTACGTTGATATTTTGCTCAATGTTTGCGCCAATTTGAAATTGGAATCCTTCTTCAACGCTACCATCCAACAGATTCTTTCCGTTAAATGCTGTACGCTGAGAAATACCATCAATTTCATCAACCAAAGCAGTAAGTTCTTCTTGAATAGCTGTTAAATCTTCTGTTTGTTGAGTCCCAACGTTACCTGCTTGAACTGTTAATTCACGCATACGTTGAAGAATCGCATGTGTTTCAGTTAATGCACCTTCAGCTGTTTGAATAAGCGAAATGCCATCTTGTGCGTTTTTAGACGCCATTTCTAATCCGCGGATTTGTCCACGCATTTTTTCAGAGATCGCAAGACCTGCTGCGTCATCTCCTGCACGGTTGATACGAAGTCCAGAAGAAAGCTTCTCCATGTTCTTTTGCCCTGCACCATTGTTGGCAGACAAACGGTTCAGTGTGTTAAGTGCTGCGATATTGTGGTTAATTCTCATGTTAAATGACCTCCATGTGTTTGAACCAATTGGACGTCCTTATCCAAAAGTTCTAAATTAGAATTTTTTTGTAAGCCTTACAATCCATTTATCGAACATTTATGGAATATGTTTAACAAAAAAGGAATAAATAAGGATAAAGTCTCATTCACTATGGTCGTTTCGCTAGAGTATTCCAAATTTAAAGGTCATTTTTCATGATTTATAACAGGGGTTTAAGAATCATAAGACTGGAGAAAACGCGAAGAAAAAAACATAAAAAAAAGCCCCATAAAGGGGCCTGTCATTAACGTAGTAATTGAAGTACGTTTTGTGGCTGTTGGTTCGCTTGTGCAAGCATTGCTTGAGACGCTTGAGAAAGAATGTTGTTCTTCGTGAACTCACTCATTTCTTTCGCCATGTCAACGTCACGGATACGAGACTCAGCAGCTGTTAAGTTTTCAGAAGAAGCACCAAGGTTGTTGATTGTGTGCTCTAGACGGTTTTGAACTGCACCAAGTTTAGCACGCTGAGATGAAACTTGGTTGATAGCTGAATCAACAATTTTTAGTTGTGTGTCAAAACCAACATCTGTAGCATCTGCTGCATTAGTTGCAAAGGCTGTTACATCTAAATCTTTAATGGATTGGTTTGCAACGATACCACCAGTTCCATTATCGACACCTAAAGCATCTGCACCCATATCTTGGATGTTCACTTTGATTTGTTGAGTTGCATTAGCTCCGATTTGGAAAACTAAAGATGGGTCAGTATTTACTGGTGGGGTAGAAGCTTTAAAATCACCATTTAAAAGTTTTTTACCATTGAATTCTGTACGATCAGAAATACCATCAATCTCTTCAATTAAAGCATCCATTTCGTCTTTAATTGCAGTTAAATCCTCACCTTGCTGTGTACCAGTATTTCCAGCTTGTACGACTAGTTCACGTACACGTTGAAGGATTGAATGAGTTTCAGTTAAAGCACCTTCAGCTGTTTGGATAAGAGAGATACCGTCTTGTGCGTTTTTAGAAGCCATTTCTAATCCGCGGATTTGCCCACGCATTTTTTCAGAGATTGCAAGACCTGCTGCGTCATCTCCTGCACGGTTGATTTTAAGACCAGAAGAAAGTTTCTCCATGTTCTTTTGGCTCGCACCGTTGTTTGCAGATAAACGGTTTAATGTGTTAAGTGCTGCGATATTGTGGTTAATTCTCATTTCCTATTACCTCCATGTATATGGGACCTGACAGACGTCCTTGTCTGAAAAAAGTCCTTTATTCTAGGGCTTAACAACCCTAACAATTAAAATATCGGTTTATTTTAAAGGATGTTTAGCTTGATTCAAGATTAATTTATGAATTTATCTGTCTAAATTCACAATTACGCTTAATACCCCACTCCTAAATTTTATTAAAAAATTAAATATCATCCATATTTTTTAATTAATAAATACAAAAAAGCCCCATAAAGGGGCCCGTTATTAACGTAGTAATTGAAGTACGTTTTGTGGCTGTTGGTTCGCTTGTGCAAGCATTGCTTGAGAAGCTTGAGAAAGAATGTTGTTCTTCGTGAACTCACTCATTTCTTTCGCCATGTCAACGTCACGGATACGAGACTCAGCAGCTGTTAAGTTTTCACCAGAAGCACCAAGGTTGTTGATTGTGTGCTCTAGACGGTTTTGAACTGCTCCAAGCTTAGCACGTTGAGCAGATACTTGGTTGATTGCAGAATCAACAATATTTAATTGCTCATCAAAACCGCCTGCAGCAGCAGCAGCTACATCTGCAAATTTAGTCACATCAATGTCTTTAACACTTTGACCAGCAACAATTACTCCAGCATTTTTTGCACCAATTGCATCCGCACCCATATCTTCGATATTAACATCAATTTGTTGAGTTGCATTAGCACCAATTTGGAAAGTCAAACTTTTTGTAGTTGCAGGATCACCAGTATCTTTAAACGTACCATCTAACAATTTTTTACCGTTAAACTCTGTACGGTTTGAGATACCGTCTACTTCTTCTTGTAGAGCTTTAATCTCATCTTGGATAGATTGAAGGTCAGTACCTTTATCTTGTGTACCAGTGTTTCCAGCTTGTACAACTAGTTCACGAACACGTTGAAGGATTGAATGAGTTTCAGTCAATGCACCTTCAGCTGTTTGGATAAGAGAGATACCGTCTTGTGCGTTTTTAGACGCCATTTCTAATCCGCGGATTTGCCCACGCATTTTTTCAGAGATTGCTAGACCTGCAGCGTCATCTCCTGCACGGTTGATTTTAAGACCAGAAGAAAGTTTCTCCATGTTCTTTTGGCTCGCACCGTTGTTTGCAGACAAACGGTTTAATGTGTTAAGTGCTGCGATATTGTGGTTAATTCTCATTTCCTATTACCTCCATGTATGTGGGACCTGACAGACGTCCTTGTCTGAAAAAAGTCCTTTATTCTAGGGCTTATCAACCCTGACAATTCTATTATCGGATGTGGTTATAGGATGTTTAGCAGATTTTTTAAAAGATATCACATTTTTTCATGACGTTAATCCTAATTTTAACAAATTTATCAAAATAAAAGCTGCTGATCTCTTATCAGCAGCTTTATCATTTATGAATTTCAGTATTGCTTGATATCAAACATTAAGATATTTTGGTATACGACATAATCCTTCTTACTTGTGAAAGGACCTTTATTGTGTTCATCATTGATTTCATAGAAGTTCATACCAATACCAAAGCTTCTTTCTTTGTACCAGTTAAGAAAATCGTTGATTTCTTTCATTGAAAGCAGATAATCCTTTTGCAGCCCGTTTATCATCGTAATTGAAAGTATGCCTTTTGCTGCTTCTTCACCAGGTTTTGTTCCGTCTTGATCCTTTGGTTCTTCAGTTGAACCATCACCAGGTTTTGTTCCGTCCTGATCTTTCGGTTCTTCGGTTGTGCCATCATCTGGCTTTGTTCCGTCTTGATCTTTCGGTTCTTCGGTTGTGCCATCATCTGGCTTTGTTCCGTCCTGATCTTTTGGTTCTTCGCTTGTTCCATCACCTGGTTTTGTTTCATCCTGATCCTTTGACACTTTTTGCAGATCTTTTAATGGAATAGAAATAACAGATTTAAAATTGTTTTTGACAGAATGACTACCAATTGATTCAGCATAATCTCTTCCACCAATAACATATAATTGATCATCAGCAATAACTGCTACAGATCCAACTCTACCTTCAGGAATTTCATATAAAGAATCTTGAACTTGACTAGTTTGTGGATCAAATATCTGAACTTGTTTTAATAATTTACTCGATCTATCTCCAATTTGCTGACCGCCAATCATAAATAATTTATGATTGGCGGTCGCATATGCAGCTTCATATGCAAAAGAATTTAATTGAATATCCTTTAAGCGTTGCCACTTACCAAACGTCATATCATATTCTAAAATGTCTTTATCTTTCGCTCGGCTAACATTAGCCTCACCACCAGCAATATATAACTTTCCATTTATCTCTGAAATGCTTCTACCCTGACGAGGAGCTAATTGAGAATTATCTAAGCTTTCCCACTCTCCACTTACCGTATCATAGGAATAAAAATTTACTTGAGAGCTTGATAAAGATGCTACTATATAAATTTTTTCTCCAACTGTAACTGCTCTTAAGGAACCAGTTATATAAGATGTATATATAAATTTCTCAGGCATCTTAATTGGTTCTTCTGTCCATTGATCTAGTTCCGTATCATAAACATCGATGGTTTTGTGAACTGTTTTAGTTGTATCAGTAAGACCGCCAATAACATAGATTTTTTTACCTACTGTCGCGTAAGCAGCGCCCGTTCTTTCTCTAGGCATACTTGCTTTTTCTGTCCACAAATCAGTTTTAGGATCATACATATATGTTGCATCGTTGAATTTTGATTGCTGACTTGCTCCACCAAATACATATATTTTTCCATCAACTACTCCTACACTTGCTCCGATACGCTCTTCCGGTAAGTCCGCCCGCTTCGTCCACCCATTTGTCTCAGCTGCATGAGCTTTTAACGGATGAATTGTGACCATCATAAAAATAGTCAAAAGCACTAAAAATAAACCTTTTTTCATCGTTTCTTTCCTCCATATCTTAAATATCCCTCCTTTTATCGACATATTTGTAATAAAATTTAATTTTTATCATTGTACACCAGAACAAATATCCTCAAATCGCACCTGTTATTTACCCTCACACATACATCACCGGCGTTGATATTTTAATAATCTTTCCGCCGCGACGATAAAATCTTGGGACGCGCCGGCTTAAGGTGGCGATGACTTCGTAGTTGATCGTATTGAGCATTTCGGCGATTTCATCGACAGAAATTTCTCCGCCCTTTTGACGACCATATATGACGACTTCTTCGCCTTGCTTTGCTTTCATTTCTCCTAAACTGATCATCGTCATATCCATGGTGACGCGGCCAGCAATCGGCATTCGTTTTCCACGGAAAAGCATAAATCCTCGATTGGATAATGCTCGTGAGTACCCATCTGCATAACCGATTGGTATGGTTGCTATAACTTCATCAGGTTTTGCTACATAGGTTGCCCCATAGCTGACGGTCCTTGGCTTTGTCACCATTTCCTTCACGAATGCAATCCTTGCTTTTAAACTGAGAGCGGGCTCTAGCTTAACAGCATCTAAACTCTCAATGTATTGCGAAGGATACAGTCCATAAAGTCCGATGCCTAGCCGTATCATATCTGCGCTAAATTCAGGAAATGCGATGGCAGCCGCTGTATTGTTCATATGTACAGTGGGCAAAGTAATGCCTTCTTTTTTTAAGAAACGAAGAAAATCAATAAAAATGCTGTGCTGCATTAGTGTGAAATCAGGGTCAGGCTCATCCGCAGTGGAGAAATGCGTAAATATTCCATCCCACCTCAGGTTTTCACCCTTTTCAAGCGCCTCCACCACCTCTAACAGCTCTTCCTTTGTCCGTACACCTAATCGTCCCATCCCTGTGTCAACATTGACATGAATCCCAAGGCGATGCTGACTTTCTTCTTCCGCTAAGATCTCATTTGCTTGAACAATCCAGTCTTCTCGAAGGCCGGAGAGATCAATTCTCCAGGCTGCAGCCCTTTTCACACAGTCGAGCGGGGTAAATCCAAGGACCAGAATCGGTGCTTCAATTTTTGCTCTCCGCAATACAATACCTTCTTCCAAGCTGGCAACCGCAAGCTCTGTCGCACCGCTTTCTAGTGCCTGCCGCGCTACTTCAACTGAGCCGTGTCCATAAGCATTTGCCTTTACGACAGCCATGATCTTGCTTTTCCTTGGAATATGCGCTTGAATGGCTTCGATATTTCTTTTAATCGCGTCAAGATTGACCTCGATCCAGACTTCCCTGCAAAGCTTTTGCATGTATGTTTCCTCCAGTCATTTCGATATCAATGATCGTTTTCGTGTCTAGTCTATCTTTATTCATTTTTGAGAAAAACATTCAACCGCAATGATTGAACCAGCTTTTGTCTTGATGGACATAAAAAAAGAAACCACCTCAAACTGTGATTTCTTCTTTATGAACAGTCATTTATTAAACCGCAGATTTCATCATTGAATCAATTTCATGATAAATCTCCTTCAGATTTTCTCGTTCAGTCAAATATTCGGCAGTGCTCTTACGAACAGGCACATCAAATGTCAGAAAGGTGAGCGTAATCGTTGATGATTCCTGATCATTCATAGTTAATCTCAATTCAAGTGTCGAGATCTCTTCATTATTATCACTCTCAACAGATTGTTCAATCGGTACACCATCTTCTAACATGTCAACTTGCTTCAACTCTTTCAAGGAAAGCTCAGTGACTTCAAACCTGAATTTTCGAGATGAGCGGCCAGGTTGATGTGTAATAAAGCGTATTACCTTTCGCTCATCATCAATCGCAAAGCCTTTATCAACATTTTGTGAAAAGATGTATGTGGAAGCCTGAAACCCGTCTTCTTGAAAAAGCATCATCATTTTATCTAATAATATATTTGGATCATTCTTTTCTTTTTGCCTTTGCAGCCTACCCGCTATCCATAAAATGACCATTGCACCGATGATGCTAAAAACCGTTCCCAGCCCATTACCTACATCTACGAAAATAGTAAAGCCTAAAATAGCAACAATAAAAGCGATTACAATGCCTATGATGAATATCACTCCATGCTCCTCCTGTCATGACCCTCATTGTTATATTGGTTTAATCAAGTATAGCATCTGGATTTTGATCGAAAAAAAAATCTATTATAGACTAAACAGACACTATATTCATTTCGCTTTTAAATAGAAAGGATTTTTATGATGAACCTCTACACGACAGACGAAATCATTGATGCTCTTTATAAAGCCTGGTCCTCTCAATCTAGTTCAAAATGGAGTAAAGAAAACCCGGCCAATGGACAATGCGGTGTCACTTCTTTAGTCGTCCATGATCTTTTAGGCGGAAAAATAAACAAGACCGCATTACCTAGCGGATGGCACTTTTACAACGTAGTGAATGGAAAAAGAATCGACTTTACTTCTTCACAATTCTCGGAGGAAATCGTTTATATGGATGTCCCTTCAAATCGAGAAGAAGCATTTCAAGATACGAATGAGGATCAATACCGATATTTAAAGGAACGAGTCCTAAAATATTTAAACATTTAATACTCATGAAAACAGACCATATGAGGTCTGTTTTCATTGCAGTTTGATAAAGTGTTTAAAAGATAGGCAGTAAGAATTCACACACCTTATCTTCGCCTTCTTCTCTATACCTTTCCATTATAGGTGCCTGACGCATGTTTAATCGATTGTTTTGGATCATTTGAGGCAATTGTCTCCAAAACAAATTCACTTTTTCGGTTGTATGTGTCACCGTGAACACAGCATACTTTCCTCCCTCAAAATGACCAGTCTGAACCATTTGATCTTTTGAGAAATCTCTATTTGTCATAAGCATGAGGTCGTATCTGCATTTTTCTGATGGAATTTTTGCAGGATCATCTTGAGGAACACCATATATACCATATTCCTTTAATTCATCATTTAAATGATGTTGCTTAATCCATTTTTTAAATCTCTTCATCATCTCAAAATTCTCTTTGCTGCCATATGATCCGATATTTCTCATATACACCATTTTCATATTCGTTAACATTTCAATTTTGTAATTCATGATTTCCCTCCAATTTTTATTGGAAGACTGGCCAATCATTCCTTACAAACAACGGTAACATCCTTTAAAATATAATGCAGTAGGATATTAAAAATAATGTAATGCATGATGGAAAATACATATGTAGGATTTGCGATCTAGATCGTACATGAAGTAACTCATTTTCTCTTCATTAGATATCAAATTTTTTCAAATAAAAAAGAGCAGACTATAGCCGCTCACTTTTTATTGATTTTCCTTTGAAGATTTAGCACCGAGAAAGACGCCAATCAAATAGATGATTGTTCCAAAAAACAAACCATTTAACAAACTGATAAACAACATCTTACAAACTAGGCCAACATAATAAGACGCTGGCGTCTCTGGAAACACAGCCATATTGAACAGGCTAATCATAAAGGTTAAAGCAAAAGATATAATGAAAATCCTTCGAAATAATGTTGATTTTAACATTGTCACTTTACTTCCTCCTCAATATCTTTTCTATGGAAAAAATATTCTTTATTCATAGCATATATTCAATCTTAAAATAAAAAGCCCTTTAAGGGCTTTTTATTTAAGCAGTATAACCGATACTTGCAGTATGACCTCTCCTAGCTTCATCATGACTTGCTGTCACTTCAGATGTAAAATAACCAACAATACTGATGACACTGATCATCACGAATACTACTGATAATGTTTTAAATTTCATACTGACAGTCCCCCCGCTTCACTTGAGTTTGGAAATAAAGAATCTTTTCATAGAAATGCATCGCATTGTCTTTATCTCCCATTTCATTATAATATTTTGCAGCATCTTTTGCTAAATCTTCAAGATCAGGATACATTGACTTTATTTCTAGCGATTCCATTATTTTTTCCAACTGCTCAAAATTGTTGTCAACATATAGTGATCTTAAAAATTTGAATATCAATAACAGCACATGGTCTTTCAGCTTTTCAGATAGTTCTATGCCGTTATTTAAAGCATACTTACCTAAATCCTTTTCTTTCTTTTTGAAATAGGCTTTGGACAACATAATGAGCGGGTCTAAGATTCTATTTAAATGTTCGTATCCCTGCTCTCTAAATGCTCGAATTGAGTCATTAAAATGTATAATTGCTTGGGCTATTTCATTATGATGAAAATAACTCAACCCTAAATTATAGAGTGCTGATCCTTTTAATCGTTTTGTTGAGTTGTCGGCGGCTTTTTCTAGTGCGTGTTGAAAATGGGGTATTGCTTTTTCGGGGCAGCCCATATCTATATAGTTTAATCCGATCACAAAAGAACATTGTATTTCTCTTACTGTGTATGTCTCTTTTTCTCGATAGCATTCTATCGCCTGAGCGATATGGTGCATGGACATGTGGGTTTGTTTCATGTGGTAATAGATTTCAGCCATCTTGTAATTGAACTCGGCCCGTTCGATATCGTCACTGACAAGAGACAGCTTTTTTTCTGCCCGTTTATAGAAGGTAATTGCATTTAGGTATTCATAGTTTTCAAATTCATACATGCCGTAGAAAAAATTGAAGTAATACTCGAGCAGTCCTGTTAATTTCTCTTGGTCTCTTTTGATCTTCATTGCGAGCTCCTTGAAGTTGGCCCGCTCTTTCCCATTTTCTAAAGGATTCAAGTAATCAAGCATTAATTTATGTCTGAACTCCATGAGTGAGAAATACAATAATAAATCTTGATTTTCTTCCATATGATCAAGCATTGATTTGATTTCCTCTTTATATGCTTCGGCGTCCGGTACGTTAAATCTTTGAATATGATAATACCATTCATTGATTTTTAAACCGACGTGAGAAAAAAGCACTTTCTCCATCAGCTCTTACCCCTTCCTCTATTTTCCCTATAATGACATATATTATCATTTTATGTACCATTCGACACCGAAAAGAAACCGCAAAAAGGCCCAATAAAGGGCCGTGAAATTGATAAAATAAAATGACTTCTATTCATAAATAAGCACCCAGTATTCCGCCCCAGGTTCTCCTTCTTCCACAACAGCCTTCCACCCTCTTTTTTGATAAAAAGATAAAGCTTTGTGATTGTCGGAGACACATTTGAGGGTGACCGGTGTTCCTAAAACTTTTATAGCCTGTTTGAGCAGCAGATCGCCAGCCCCTTGACCAGCAGCTTCTGGATGTACAAACAAAAGGTGAATAAAACGATCTGGTACATATAGAGAAATGAATCCAAGGATTTTATTGTTCTCCTCAGCTAAGAAAATTTGCTCTTCCTGCGTATCTTGATCAAAATCTTGCAGATGGAGTTCTTCTGGATTGAGCCAGTGAAAGCTCTGGCGCCGGGATTCTAAATAGATTTGTCTTAATTGTGGATAATCGATCGTTTTTGCTTCTCGAATGAGCAATAGAATTCCCCCGTTTATATTGAAATGTGAAGCTGCATTATTTAACTCGACACTTCTTCTTTTCTACCAAGTTTCATTGATAACTGAACGCCAATCATTAACGAGACGATGACAAGCATTGCCACAATGGAAGCATAAAAATGTCCGCTTAAATCGAAAACCAAGCCAATGAAAAACGGACCGAATCCACCCACGATGTACCCGCCCATCTGCGACATCGCGGACCAGGTTCCGGCTTCCTCCGGAGTACTCGTCTCCATAATCGGGAGCATAAGCGCTAAAGGAAATAACCCCCCGGCACCCATACCTAGGAAAATGACGGCTGGCAAGATCGGCATTGGCAGAAGAAGAAAGATAAGGCCAATGAGTTCAGACAGACTGCATAAGATGAGAAATAATTTCGGTTTTCCTAACCGAGTAACGACCGCTGGAACGAGTAGTGCCAACGGAATCTGAATGAGTGTAAATATGGTCAAGAGCATGGCAGCATATTGCGGACTGTTTCCAAAACTAAGAGCAATCGGTGAAATCCATGCCGTCAAAGAATAAAACATACTGGACATAAAGCCAAAGAACAAGGTGAATTGAATGGCCTTTTTGTTTAGTAGCGGCAATTTTAACGGCAACGTTACAAGATCACTCTGCTCATTTTTGCGAGCTAAACCTATCCATAGAATAAGGGCGATCACCCCTAGAATAGCCCAGCAGGACAATGCAAATGGAAGATGATGCTGACTGCGTAGATAAATCGGAATCGTGAAACCGGAAGCGAGCGCTGCACCTATTGTCATCGAAATTGAATACACACTGACAATACCAGGATTTCTCGGGAAATATTTTTTAATAAAACTAGACAATAAAGGACCTGCGAAGCTAATCCCTACCCCTCCAGCAAACGCAGTCATGAGCAGGATAGCAACCGATTGGCTAGTACCACGCAGTGCAGTGGCAATCGTGATAAGAAGAATCGAGAAAAACAGCGTTCTCTCTAAACCAAAACGCCGGCTGAGTATCGTTGCAACGGGAGCAAATATTCCCATACAAAGGACAGGCAAAGTGGTCAAAAGACTTGCTGTCAGTGCGTTTACTCCAAGCTCTGATTGGATCATGCTCATCATGGAAGCCACGGAAGTAATGATCGGACGTAAGTTTAAAGCGGCTAAAAATAAAGCGGCTAAATAATATATTTTTTTCATCAATACCCTTCTTTCTCTCTCATCTTGTTAAGGTTACTTTGAGTATAAATCTGCCGCATTCATTGATCAATACAATAAATCGTATTATGATGATAGGAAAAGACTATCATTTATGGAAGGTGGACATATGGATACCCGGCATATTACCTATTTTATGGCTGTATTCAACCATTTGCATTTTACAAAAGCCGCTGAGCAGCTAGGTATATCACAGCCTACACTTAGCCAGCAAATTCGACTGCTTGAAGCAGAAGTTGGGATGCCACTCTTTGATCGAATCGGCAAAAAGGTCGTTGCTACCGAAGCTGGTTCGCTGCTTTATCAATATGGCGTGAAAATGCTTCAAGCTGAAAGAGATGCAAAGAATGCGATGAAAGAACTATTATCGGAAAAACGAGGAACCGTTCGTCTCGCAGTACTCCCCTCAGATCTTGATTTTCAGCTGGTGCCACTATTTGTAGAATTTAAAACTCTTTATCCAGAAACCAATCTAAAGGCATATTCAAATATCTTCGTTCGTGAAGAAGTCCTTTCGCATAAAGTGGATCTCGGCATCGGACTGCGAGGGCCTGCGGATAAGCGTCTCGTTCAAATTCCACTTGGAAGTGAGCCTTACGAATTATTTGTTCATTCAGAAAGTGATTTGGCCCAAAAGAGCGAAGTGTCATTAAAAGAGCTGACTCACCGTGCGTTGGTCATGTATCCGAAGGGATATCTAGGGAGGGATTTAGTAGATGACGTATGTAAAGAACAGGGTGTTGAACTGGACACTGCCATGGAGGTTGGGTCCGCGTTTTCGCTATTGCAGCTGGTTGAAGCAGGAATCGGTGCAACCATTCAGCCAAGAGGATTACTAAAACAACATTCAACGTGGCCCAATATTGTTTCGATTCCTATTGCTGAGCCAGCACCTGTCCGTCACTTGGAATTAATTTATTATGCAGATCGATTTGTCAGCAAAGCACAACAGCAGCTATCTGAATGGCTGATAGACTTTTTCAAATCAAGAACTAACTAAAAAGTGAGGTTAACACATGAAGAATGCAAACAGCATATTTACAAGAACAAACCGGGTTGTTATTCGCCAATTTGATAAACAGGATATTGAAGCATTTTATCAGTACCGAGCAAATCCCTCTATTGCAAAATTTCAATCTTGGGAAAACTACACGTACGAAGATGCTGAATCATTTGTTCAACATCAAATGACGCAAAAACCTAATCAACCGGGGACGTGGTTTCAATACGCTATTGCCTTATCTGAGTCCAATCAGCTGATAGGAGATTGCGCCATCCATACACTAGATAGTGAACCTAGAATCGTTGAAATAGGTTTTACCCTCGCGCCTGAATACCAAGGAATGGGCTATATTCACGAAGCTCTCAGTTCAATCTTCGAATATATTTTTGTGACATTGAACAAACATAAAATCATTGCCTTTACAGATGTGCGCAACGAAAAATCCATTCGAGTGCTGGAACGTTTAGAAATGAGACGCGAAGGACATTTGCTGCAAAATTATATGTCGAAGGGACATTGGGTCGATGAATATCAATATGCCATTCTTCAATCTGAGTGGGCCGCTAAGCGTCATTAAACATTTATTTCCTATTCAAAATTCCTAAATAAGCGCTCCATGGACCCACATCGGTTCGATATCGTTCCGCCATGACCCGAACAACCTGGGACATATGTGTGAAGTCATGGACAACCCACGCAGAAAGTAATTCGCTCACTTGCACGACCCCAAACTTCGGATGGACGCCCTTTTTCTCTAAATCAAGGCCTGAATGTGTCATGCGCTGAATGTATGCCACATTCTCCATCCGTACATGATGAAACTCAGATAGTGCTTGTTCTATCTGTCTTTCAGATTGATTCAAATGAGAGTAGCGGTCAAACGCAGGAAATGGTGTATTCTCTCCATCAGCAAGAATCACATTTAATCGAGGAATCCAATTGAATTTCTCTGCTTCAATCAAATGTTCAATGACTTCAATCGGATTCCACGTTCCCTCCCCTTCACGGCTGTGAAGCCAATCCTTCGATAAACCGGACAAAAGACTTTCTAACGTGTGAGGAGTTCGACTCAACATATCTAAAGCTTCATTCAAATTGAAATTCATACGGTTGCTCCTTTTTCAATTTTTCTTTATTCTAATGTTTTTTGAATAGATTGCAACTCATACTTCAAGACAGATAAAGGCGCTTTTGATCAACTTTCTATATACAAATAGAACTTTTCTATAACGATTACCATGCTTTCTTTTTTTATAATAGAAAAAAATGAAATGTGGTGATATCTATGTCTATAACGATTGGTATTATGGGCGGGATGGGTCCTTTAGCAACGATTGATCTGATGAAAAAAATCATTTCACATACACCAGCTATTAAAGATCAGGATCATTTACATGTGATTGCTGATAATTTCCCTCAAATTCCTGATAGAACCACTGCAATTTTTGGGAAAGGCGACGATCCTACAGAATATATGATTGAATCAGTAAAGAGATTAGAACGTGCCGGAGCGGACTTTATTCTTATTGCATGCAATACCGCACACTTCTTTTTAGAAAACGTACGACATTCCACTCATATCCCTATTATGAACATGCCATTAGAAACCGCAAATTACCTAAACAAACATCACTATACATCTGTGGGCTTACTATGTACTGATGGAACATTAAAAACCCAGCTCTATCAAAAGGCTTGTGCTCATCACAAGATTGACGTCATGACTCCTAGTGAAAATCTTCAGAAAAACGTGATGAATGGGATATATGCAGTGAAAGCAGGAAAATTAAGTAAAGGCGAAAGTGAATTGGCGTTAGCTGCAGAAATTTTAATCAATCAAGGAGCAGAAGCCATCATTGCCGGCTGTACAGAAATCCCCTTAGTCTTAAGGTCAACTAAAGATGTGAAAGTGATTGACCCTACTGTCATTTTGGCGAAAGAGGCTGTAAAATTAGTGTATGAGCTTGAAAAACTAAACATTTAAAGAACGTCATATAAGGGGATAACATGAATATTGAGAATATAGAAGCGTTTATTTATGTATGCCAGCTAGGCAGTATCAATAAAGCTGCGGAAGCACTGTATTTAACCCAGCCTTCTGTTTCGGCACGTATTCAATCATTAGAAAAGGAATTAGACCTGAAATTATTTGATAGACAGAGAAATAAACTATCTCTGACGGAAAAAGGTGAACAGTTTTACCCGCATGCCAAAAAGATTCTCCATTCTTATCAAGAAGCAAAGCATAGTCTCAAACAAACGATGATTCCTTATGAATTGACGATTGGATGCGCATCCTCCATTTCCAATAATCTATTGCCTAACATATTGCCCGCCCTAAAAGAAAAATACGAAAACCTGAAAGTGAAAATCGTAACAGGACATTCAAAGGATGTTGTCCAAAAAGTGATTAACAACCAAGTAGACTTTGGGATTGTGAGGACTGAAACACATCCTCAAATTGAATCGATCCCAATTTTCAGCGATCCAATCGGGCTGTTCGTCCCAACTCATCACCCGCTTGCCAGCCTTGACAACATCAATATGAAAGAGCTAGAAGAACAGCCTTTTATTTTCTTTGACTATGGATCATTTGATTGGTTGATGCTCCACCGATTATTTCAAAAAAACAACATCACACCGAACATTTCCATTGAGGTTGATCATATGGAAACTGCAAAAAATTTAGTGCTGCAAGGAATGGGACTATCATTTCTACCTCATCATTGTGTTAGAAATGAGCTAGAACAAGGAACATTAAAACAAATTTCAATAGACCCATCCATTGATTTCAACATCAATATCGAGTTCATTTATAAAAAAGGAAAATCCAAATCCGTTTTCATTGATCAACTCAAACAGTTTTTTCATGAATTAGATTAAAAAAAGCCCTTTTTAGGGCTTTTTTTGGATTCGTTCTGATTGATTAGCTTTCGTTTGCCAACATGTATGCTGCAGTTTCATGCATATCTTTCAATCCTGATCTCTGTGCGTACTCGGCCACAGTGATCGCACTTGTCGTCAGAAGTTCTATTATATGTTCATCCATTCCTGGCCAAGTTCTCCCGCCTGCTTTTTCATACGCATGGATAAGTTTTGTTAACCCTTCTTTCCCAAAGAGAAGTTGATGCGACAAAAAGTCTGCAGATACATCACCAACCCCCACTTCAGACCAATCAATCACACCCGTCACACATTGATTTTCATCAATCAGAATGTGGCCGGGATGCAAATCCCCATGCTTCACTCCCACGAAAGGCGGCCATAAAGAATCTTTAGCTAGCCATTCTTGCCAGCGCTCCCATAAACCGCTGTTAATGGTGTATTGCGATTTGACACGTTCCATTCGCTGTTTCATTGATCCTCTTAATTCATGAGCACTGAGCATCTCCACACCGATCGTTTTAAAAGGCTGTTGATCTAAGGAATGTACATTCGCTAGAACTCTTCCTAATGATTCATAATAAGCTTGCGGTACTTTCGTTTGATCAAAACTCCACACATAAGATTGCTTCTCCATATCAATACTAGCCGCCGGTACCCCCACTAATTGTTTATAAGCAATCAGACTTTCTGTAAAGATAGACCACTGAGGGACCTGAAAGTGAACCTGCTTACTCATATGATCTAATGTCTTTTTTTCTTGTAAGGTATGTTTCATTGATTCAGGTCTACGAGGCATTCTTAATATCCATTGATCACCATGTAAATCTTCGACATGTGCGACACGGAAATCCACACCTGATTCATTTATTTTGATGGTATTCTCTAAAATTTCTAATCCGTGATGTTTGGCTAATTGCTTTAATTCTAGTCTATTCATATTCTTTTCCTCCAATTGCTCATTTAGTCATGATCAATAGGCGTTAAGAAAATCATCAAAAAAACCACAAATAGGCTGCTATCTGTGGCTAGAGTAAACACGGCTAGACTCATCTCTCTCTTTATATTAATAAAAATTACAAAAAAAGACAGAAACGATATCTGTCTGTCTTCAAGTAAAGTTACATACTTGACCGCTGAAAATGATTAAAAATGTGCAGACTCCTCCGTTTACTCTGTTTGATGAAAACAGAGCCTTTGAACATATGAAATTATTGATTGTTCAAAGTTTGCTGGCGTAATCTTCCTGCATGCATCATTTTTAACCATCCTCCTCTTCATAATATAAAACTACTATACTTCATTTAAATATGACTTTCAATAAGATTACAAAAAGAAGCCCTTTTCAGGGGCTTTTATTCTTTCACTATCGTTTTTTCACAGGATGAATGTCCTCTCCCAAAAAAGCGGTATCAGGCTCACCACTATTTTCTAGAAACTCCGCTATTTCTTTCAGCTCTTGATTGATAAGGTCATTTCTTTGCATATCCGGGTTTAACAGAAGGATGGAGTGAATCGTTGTCGCTGCTTCATACAAAATATGTTGATCTTTTATCTGTTTGATGCATTTTTTCATACGATCGAAAAACCATTCAATCTCTTCAATTTCTTCCATCGGATAATGTGCCATTTTAAAGAGATTCTGCTGACAAAGGTCTTGTCTCTCAAAAATTTGTTCAAGCTCTTCTTTACTGATATACAAATCCGAGCATTCCTCATCAATTTCTACTACCTCGATCATGGCGTCTTCAGCTGTATATAACTGCTCAATAAAATCATCAAAAGTATCTGCCAGCTTAAAATCCACTCCCATCTCTAAATCAAAATAGTGAATAAGCGGGTGTTCTTTCGTTTGTCGATAATCCATTGCGATCCATGTATTTTCCTCTCCGCTGATGATCACAAGTCCCTCCGGCAGCTCCAATTCATCACTTAACTGGGAACTATTCATGATGCCATCATCTTTGGCGATTCCTCTTAGATGATCAAATTTGAACATGACCCTCAGCCCATGAATTCGGTTGTTCCGTTGGAAAAGCATTACGAACTGTAAAGCCACCATTCCATTCTAAGATGAGCTTTTTATATGTATCAGGTAAAGCGACACCAAGTCTCACCTCTGCTTCACGAATTTTTTCCTCATCTATCTTTTCTAACGTGAAAGGACTCTCTTCTTCTTTCTCCCAAAAAGGTTTCAAAGTGGGGACCTCCTAGTTTCTAATGAGATCAGTATATCATTGACCAACTACTCATTTACCATTTTAAAACCTCAAATTACAAACTCGTTCAATTCCTTCATCCAATAAAGAATTTATCAGTAGATATAAAAAAGATCTGGCTGGAGTGCCAGCCAGGTACCAGGCACTTAAAATGCTCAATGCCAGCATCCGCATGTTATTCCTTCTGGACAAAATATTCACGTTCGTTTTGTTTATCTATATCATACGATGATCCGCATAGAAAAAAGATCCCCTTTTTCTTGATTTGATGACCAATTGACACAAAAAACCTTGAAAGGCATTAGCCAATCAAGGTTCATTTTGTTACTTCATTTTCACTGCTTCTTTCATTTCCTCTATTATTTTATTAAACCACTGTAAAGGGTTTAATGAGATCGCCGGAAAATAGATTTCTGCATTATTTTCGATAAAGTTTTCTTTTTCCTGTATTGTTAAAGTACTATTCAAAAAATCCTGACAATCCTTTATAGTAGACAGCAGACATTCTTTACTAGCTTCATGAATAAACTCCTCTAACGCTTCTTCTGGTGAATCGATATCCTGATGAAATGTCCCACCTAAAAAATCTTCTAACTCCTCTAAATAACTGTAACTCTCATTCATTTTATCATCCTTCTTTCTATTTAACAGGGTATCCTGTTAAAATAAAACCGCCATTCTCATCTTTTTTCAGTATAATTTTTGCATTTGTAACATTCTCAACTACTTCTGAATTTCTCGAAACACTTCTTCCAATTACCTCTCCATCACCCTTATATTTTAATGGTAATGTAGGTCTACTGTTGGGGTCGGATAACCACTTTTGTATTTTATCAACACTCTTCGGATCACCCAAAACTGAATCAGCAACTCTTTCTGCAGTCATTCTATCGTTAAAAGTAGAAGAACCCGTGATTTTAGGATTACTTTTCAGCCTTTCTAATAGTTCTTCATCTGTTTTCCCAACATGTCTCTCTATTAAGTGCCCACCTCTGGATTCATGTGTAGCTAACCCATTACCTGGAGATAAAGGATTTTTCTCACCTTTCTTGATTCCCATCTTACCATGAAACCCTTTTGCACCAAACGGTAAAAGCATCCCCAGCGCCGCATTCATACTCGCTTCCTGCTGTTCTTTTGAGATCTTATTTCCAAACATGTCTCGGCCTGTGATCGCTTCGCTGAAGCCGTTGGTGGCGGTGAGACCATATAAACCTTTTTGAGATGTTTTCAGAGCGTCAAAGGATTTTTGTGATGTCTTGTAAATATCGACTGCCCTGACTGCAGCTGATGTGGCTTGGGTGGTTTTATAGACAGCTTTTCCGCCTTTGAAAATGCGGCCTGCCCAGCCAACGATAGGGATGTAGCCGGCCGCTGCCATGCCGCCTGCGGCGACACGCTGGCCTGCGGTGAGTTCCTCGCCCGTGATTGGATCAACGCCTGTTGCGGCACGTTTTGCATCGTTCACACCTTTCAATTCATTGACGATATTTCCGCCATAATCAAGTGCTTTTTCATACCAAGGACGGTTGGCGAGCGCTTCTTGTTCCTTTGCGATCTCTCGGGCTTCTTCTTGTTCTTTTTTGATTTTCAGATATTCAGCAGTTTGCTTCTCAATATCGCTCTTTGCCTTGTAGATTTCGCTATTTTGATACGCTTTCTTGTCAAAATTCATAGGCGAAATCGCTTTTCCGTCATTTGTCGCATTCATCATTTCAGCGTACAATGCCATTGTAGCTTGTTGCTCCGTCTCTGACAAAGCATATTCATCTTTTAAATTTTGATCAAGCTCTCTTAGTTCTTTGACCGTCTTTTTTCGTTCATCTTCCGCATCTTCTATTTTTTCATCAAAGGTTTGGCTATCAAATACTTCTAGGGAAATGAGGTCATCAATGTCTTGAAAAATCGTTTTGAGTGCCTTTTTTTGATCCTTCACAATGCTTTTAGCATTCTTGATGCCCATATGTACTGCGTTGTCTAAAAAGTGTTCTTCTACAAAGGTATCGCCGCCAAAGCTCGTATCATCCAGTGTCCCAGAAACACCTTCATGAAAGGCTTTTTGTTTATCAATGAAGCTGATAAACATGTCTACATTTCCAGCGAGCTCTTTATAGAAACTTTTAATGTTATCGGCACCTTTCCCAGTGAAATCATCACCGAGATTGGCCACACCTTGTAATGACTTTTTTAAATCTACCATTTGTTCGCGGAGTTCCTGATAGTGTTTTGCCCTTGTGTCCATGGCACTGGTTAGTGCTTTTGCATCAAGTATCTTGCCCAGCAGAATTCACTCCTTCCTATTCATTGACAAGGTCAATTTTACCAACACAGGGTTTGTCATGAAATAGGATTAAAGACACAAAAACAAGACCTAGAGTACTTTCTAGTGTTTATGGTTACTTGTTTTTTAATAAATGATATCTATCTCTTCCTAAAAACACTCAAAACAATTTTAGTAGATAAAAGTTTGTCGACAATAAAAAGAAACAGAACATTCGTTGACAGAAAAACAAAAAAATCCTGCTACGCAAGAGTTTCAAAGATGATTCCAACCAGCGACCTCTACCCTATCAAGGTGAATGACCTCATCCGAAGCAAACGGACGTTTTCTGAAAAAGACTGATTTAATAAGGTTCTATAATGTGCAAGTGCATTTCTGATAAAAAACTGAAAGGGTTCGTCCCCAATCTGTCCCCATTTAAAAAAACAGACCCTCAAGGTCTGTTTAGTTTTGCCTATGAGTTTTCAAATGTTGAATTTGGATCGATCATCGTCGTGTTTCGATCGGTTTTTTGAGGAAATACAGTGGTATTTCGATCAGTTGATTCTTGTGAGTAATTAAAAGAACCTAGGCAAGCAGCACCTACCAATAAAGTGGCGCTAATCAATATCTTCATTTTAATATTCATATAAACACTCCCCTTTTTGGATTTCGGTTTGAGCTTCTATGGCAGTTCTATAATAATCTGCTACCCTCTCCGAATCATTCCTTTTTTCATAAAGATTTGCAAGGCTTAAAGCAAACTCTTCAATATAAGGATACAACTTCTTTTCCTCTAACCCTTTAAACATTTTTCGTATATTTTCAATACCTTCATCTACATAAATTGTCTTTAATGAATTGAGCAATGTTTTATAAAACAGATTGTTTTCTGCTGTTGCACTTTTTATTCCTTTAGCGATATATTCAAGTGCTTCTTTTGTTTTATCACTTTTAAACAAAGTCCAACTTAAACTAAAAAATAATCTTGGTTTAATATCTTCATTGTTTTCAGTCATCTTATCCAACCCTTTTTTATAGAAGGAAGCAGCTTTAATATAATCCTGTTGCCTGTCATACGTATTTCCAAGATTCAAATAAGTTTTAGCGATTAATCTTTGATCATTTATTTCTTCAGCAAGATCTAGTGCTTTATGTAAGTGGGGGAGCGACTTCTCATATCGTTTAAAATCATCATAATTTCCTGCGATCACAAATAGACTTTGAATTTTTCTCACCTTATAAAGATCATAACGATCATAAATCTCTAGGGCTTTTATAATATGGTGCATAGAAACATGGGTTTGTTTCATAATGTAATATGCTTCAGCAACTTTAAAATGGAATTCTGCTTGTTCAATTTCATCTACAACAAGCGCCAGCTGCCTCTCAGCAATCTTATAATATTGAATGGCTTGTACATACTCTTTCTTACTGAATTCATGCATACCTCTAAAAAAGGCATTATAGTATTGCAACATTCCAGACAGTTGATGGTTAGAATTCTCTATTTTATCGACTAGCGCGGAAATTGATTGATCGAATGAAGGTTTTATATAATCGAGCATAAGCTGATGTCGAAAACACATCAATTGATAGTAAATGAGCAGGTCTTGGTCCTCTACCATCCGTTCAATTTCTCGTTCTACCTCAGCTTTCAAAATCTCTGCATCGGGTACACTGAATTGCCGAATCATTTTATACCATTCATTTATTTTCACACCAACATGTGAAGAAAGAACTTTCTCCATCCCTTATTCCCCTTCCACTAATTTCCCTTATATTACATTTATTATCACATGTTTAAGTTTACAAGGCACCGAAAAGAAACCGCAAAAAGAACAGTTGAGTAACAGATTTTACGCATTTTCTTCACATAACAAAAAAGCAGACTCCATCAAGTCTGCCTTTCCTAAAAATCAAATGACTACACCTTTTGAAAATTAAGTATATAATGAATCGCTTAACCACTCTTCACAATGTTCTATAAGCCACCTCAAATATTCCACATATTGACCGACGTGATAGCCATCACAAACAGCATGATGTACTTGAATCGCAACGGGTAGGATGATTTTTTCTCCTTTCAT
Source organism: Bacillus sp. FSL P2-0069 (assembly GCF_038593315.1). Lineage (NCBI taxonomy): Bacteria > Bacillati > Bacillota > Bacilli > Caryophanales > Bacillaceae > Bacillus > Bacillus sp. FSL P2-0069. The sequence continues at coordinate 1,154,036 of NZ_CP151984.1, read as the reverse complement.
CTTAAATTGACCAAACGTAAATATTGGCAGCAAATAAGTTTCATCTGTGGATACATTAAGGTTAAAAGAAGTAAAATCAATCCAAGGTAGACTTGAAATATTGAACATGTTCTCTGGCATATTAGGTTTCGGAAATAGTTTGTTACTTTCACTATAAGTTTCAATGTCCGCTACACAGCTTTTATAAAACCGAGCAAAGTTTTCGTCATAAGGTGTCCAAATACTTGAAAATGTCTTTGTTTCTTTATTTAGAATCGTATAACTAGGATGGAGAAGATCCCAGTGACCAAGTTCATCGTTCACTAGATCCATCCGAAACTCCGGTATTTTTTGCACAGCCCTTGCTAACAAATAAATTTGCACAGGATATACTTTTAGCTTTTTTTCTTTTAATATTGAATGCAATGTCGTGATGTCTAGATCAACCACCAGACTATATGAGCATCGAGTTAACGTCATATAATGATGAAAGTGCTCTTTTCTCGGATAATTTTCATCTATTTGTTTAAACATTTTTTATCTCCTCCTGAATGTGTGATTTACTGTATTCAGGAGGAGACTTTATCTGTTTTCACCACCACAATCATCCTTTCAAGAGATATGTGTTTCTGTCCATTCAAAGTCTACCATGAGCTTTACCTACGATAAAGCCTGCAGCAACTCTTTGTAAGTCATCTTCCCTAACGTGAACTGTTCTAGTGCTATATATTTTTTCTCCGCTGAGGTATTCATTCTATTATGACATTCATTCACTAACTCATGTTCATTTGTTATTGGTTCATGTATATGTTCTTTTTTTCGAAATGCTTCATAATATCTTATACCAAAAATTCTCTGGGACAACGCATTGATGTGAATTCCGTCTGGGTTAGGTATAAGACCTTTCGCAGTAACATAATAACAATTTTCATGATGATGTGCATACGATAACATATTTAATCAGTGTGTGCGATAGCCTTGACTTCAATCAATTGCTCTGGGAAAGCCAGATATGTCACACCAATGAGACTGCCAGCTGGTCTGTGTTGACCTAAGTATTCCTTGAATAGATCTATGACCGTTTCGGAGTGTTCTTGTGGATTTGTTAGAAAAATTTCAACATATGCAATGTTGTTTTTCGTAGCTCCCAATTCCACCAATACCCGATCAAGGTTCTCAAATGTTTGCAGAGTCTGAGCTTCAATATTCTCCTTACCAACGAACATACCATTTTTATCGTATGAAAATTGACCTGAAATGTAGATTGTTCCTTTAACGCTATATCCTTGGGTAATACCGTGATCCCATAGATTGTGATTGTAGGTTTTAATATTAGTCATCGTTTTCTCTCCTTTATTTCAAAGTAAAGTAAGTATAAAATGAATATAGAGAGAAAAAAAGTACGCACTATTTAGATAGTTACTACCAGAAAGGATAGTGTCAATATGAGTATGGCCGATTATAGAAAAACGGGTAATATCCAAGAGACACCTTTTGGATATACTTTATCAGTTATAGGAGGCAAATGGAAAATGCTAATTCTGTATCTCCTTTCGGAAAATCAACCCGTTCGCTTTAATGATATGAAAAGGAGACTTGGAACGATTACCTTTAAAACATTGAGTGCACAACTTAAAGATTTAGAGGCAGATGGGATGATTATACGAAAGGAATATCCACAAGTCCCCCCCAAAGTGGAATACAGTCTTACAAATAAGGCAGAAACACTTTTACCAATTTTAGAACAGTTATGTGATTGGGGAGAGAAAAATCGAAGTAATTAAATTCTTTTTGTATAGATAATTCAAGTATTGACTATGAAGGTTTTGATAAAGCAATGGAGCGTATAGATAACTTCTAATCTAATGAATAGTCCCTATCTATCTTGTCTATACGTTTTGAGGTGTTGTATATCCAGTTAACTGTTTCTATTGAAAAAAGCCGTCCATTTGGACGGCATAATGATATTCATTTTATTTTACCCCAGATAGATCTTCCACCAGTATGGCCTGTCTTTGCATGCTCAAAGCTTATTAAAGGAAACTTGTTCGCATAGCAATTTGTTCTCCTTGATTTACTATAAGTGGATCTTTATTTTTCTCTAAAAATTTAGCAATTTGATTTAGATTTTTATTAATTTTATCGTTGATTGGCATATTTGGATTCAATAAAAGAACGTTGTTAATCGTAGAAGCTACTTCATAAAGATCATCTTCATCTTTTGTTTTTTCAATGTGATATTGCATCTTTTCAAAAAACCATTCAATTTCGTTCAAATCAACCATCGGGTAATATTGAATTTTATACAGATTATCTTCATCAAGGACGTCCAATTCAAATATGGCTTCAAGTTCTTCTTTACTTAAATGAGCTTCAGGAAGGTCATATTCACCCTCTGCTGCTTCCTCATCAACAGTGTACTCAGCTGTATAAAGCCCCTGAATGAATTCATCAAAGGAATCTGCTAATTTAAAGTCTTCTTCCATCTCAACATCAAAATAATGAATTGCAGGATTCTCTTTCGTTTTTCTATAATCCATAGCTACCCAAGTATGGCCATCCCCGTTAATCAAAACAAGCCCTTCTGGCAGCTCCCACTCTTTTATTAAGTAGGCACTATCCATAATCCCTTCATCTTCAGCAATTCCCAGCAGGTGATTAAATTGAATGTGATCCTCAGCCCATGAATTAGAGTGAGTGGTTGGAAAAGCATTATGTACTATATAACCGCCATTCTGTTTCAATATGAGCTTTTTATATGTATCTGGCAAAGTGACACCAAGTTTTTTTTCAGCTTTAGCTATTTCTTCTGCATTGATCTTTTTTAACGTATGGTAACCTTCTTCGTCTATTTCCCAAAAAGATTTCAAAGTTTATTTCCTCCTAATTTCATTTAACTAAACTTCAACACGAACTTATATTCTGACAAACTATTTTTGGTGGTGATTGTCTGTCTGATCTCGAGAGAAAGATTTATCGAATTATTTATAATATGAGCCGCTTCCGTAAGAATCCAACAATTGATGATCTGAAAAGAAAAACAGGTAAAGACGAGAAGACTGTTAGGCAAGCAATCGAAAACCTCCTGCCAACTGGAAACAATCTGGCGGATAAAGTTCGTCCCCAATTCGTCCCCAATCAAAAGAAACAGAACAAATATTCGTTGTCAAAAAAACAAAAAACCCTTGCTAGGCAAGGGTTTCAACGATGATTCCGACTGGGCTCGAACCAGCGACCTCTACCCTGTCAAGGTAGCGCTCTCCCAGCTGAGCTACGGAATCGGGTTATGTATCAGTTCTGGGCTTTCTGTTACTGACAGTCTCTATTATATAACCATCATATTAAGCCGTCAATGGTTTTGTTCAAAAAAGGTCAAAAAGCCGGCGGCTGTGCCGGCTTTTTTCTCTCCTTCTTTATGATTGGTTCACAAGGACGGGCTTTAGTTGATCGAGTGCTTGTTTGAAGTCGCGTTTGAGGTCTTCTCCGTTTTCAACTCCGACACTTAAACGAAGCAGCCCATCTGTAATCCCTCTTTTTTCTCTTTCTTCTTTTGGCATAGCCGCATGTGACATTTTAGCTGGATACGACAGAATGGATTCAACGGCGCCGAGGCTGACGGCGAATACAGGTAATGTGACGGCATCCACCAATTCTTTGACAGCCGCTTGGTTTTCTAGTTCAAATGAGAGAACGGCTCCAGCTCCGCTTGCTTGCTTGCGCTGAATGTGTGCCCCAGGATGATCGTCTAAGCCTGGGTAGTATACTTTTTTCACCGCAGGATGTTCTTTTAGAAATGAAGCTAGTTCGAAGGCCGTTTGGCTTGCTTTTTCTAATCTCACCTGAAGGGTTTTTAACCCTCTTAACACAAGCCAGCAGTCCTGCACGCCAAGGACCGCACCGAAGGAGTTTTGCAGCGAATAAAGTTCCTCTCCCAGCTTCTCATCTTTCACCACGGCTAAGCCTGACAGCACATCACTGTGGCCGCTTAAAAATTTCGTTGCGCTGTGCAGAACAACGTCAACACCAAGGTCAAGCGGACGCTGAAACGCAGGGGTTAAAAACGTATTATCTAAGAAAGTCAGACAGTTATGCTCTTTCGCAAGCTGGACAACACCTTCAATATCTGTAATCCCTAGTGTTGGATTTGACGGTGTTTCCATGTAAATGACCTTTGTATTTGATTGAATGCCTCTTTTGACTTCATTCAAATCGGTCATGTCCACGAAGGTATGCTCAATTCCAAATCTTGAAAGAACTTGGGTGATCATTCGGAAAGTCCCGCCGTACACATCTCTTGTGACAAGGACGTGATCTCCCTTTGATAATAGAAGAAAAGCGGTTGAAATGGCTGCCATGCCTGATGCAAAGGCAAGCCCTCTCGTTCCTCCTTCCAGCGCTGCAATCGTATCCTCTAATGCTTGACGTGTCGGAGTTCCCGATCTGGAGTAGTCATATTGGCCAAATTCATCGAAGCTGCTTTGATGAAATGTGGATGCATGCTGAATCGGTACACTGACTGCACCTGTTGAACGGTCTGTTTTAAACGCATTATGAACGAGTTGTGTTTCGAGTGTCCAATCGTGTGTGGTCATTTGGCGTGTACCTCCTCTTTTACTTGTGATAGTGCCTGTTTCAAGTCTGCTTTCAGATCATCTACATGCTCGATGCCAACAGAGAAACGGAGCAGCTTGTTACATACACCGTTTGCAATGCGAATCTCTTCTGGAATATCCATGTGCGTTTGTGTTGCAGGATACGTAATGAAGCTTTCGACTCCGCCAAGGCTTTCAGCAAAACAAATCGTTTTTAGCTGCTTTAAAAATGGATTGACCCAGTCCTCTTTAGCTACTCGAAATGACAGCATGCCTCCCTTTCCTGGATAAAGGACATCTTGAATTTCTGGCTGTTTCTTTAAAAACTCAGCCAGCTCCTTCGCATTTGCCTCGTGCTGGCGCATTCTAAGAGCCAGTGTTTTCATTCCTCTCATTAAAAGCCATGAGTCAAATGGTGATAGAACCGCTCCTATCGCGTTTTGATGCTGGAACATGTCTTCAGACAGCTGCTCTCCTTTTGTGACCACAAGCCCGGCAAGAACGTCATTATGTCCGCCTAAATATTTGGTTGCGCTATGAATGACAATGTCCGCTCCAAGCGTAATCGGCTTTTGCAAGACTGGTGTGTAAAAGGTGTTATCGACAATCACCAAAGCGCCATGCTCTTTTGCAATCTTCGCTATTTTTTGAATATCTGCTTCCTGCATCAGTGGATTTGTCGGTGTCTCAATAAAGACCGCTTTTGTGTTTGGCGTGATTTTAGAGCGTAAACAGTCTTCATCTGAAAAATCGTCATAAAGAAAACGCAGGCCGTACTTTTTCCATTCGTTTTCAAACAAACGGTATGTACCGCCATATAGGTCTGATGAGACGATGAGTTCATCTCCGCTTTCAAATAGAGCCATGATCGTTTGGATTGCCGCCATTCCCGAACTGAAGGCAAAACCGGCCGTCCCTTCTTCGAGTGAAGCAATTGCATCCTCTACAAGCTGTCTTGTTGGGTTTTTCGTTCGAATGTAATCAAATCCTGTAGATTCCCCTATACCTCTATGTCTATATGCTGTCGAAAGATAAACGGGAGGACTGACAGTGCCAGTCACCTCTTCGCTACGGTTTCCAATCTGCGCTAATTTCGTTTCCACATGTTCTGTCATTTGACACCATCCTAAGTAAAAATCTGATTTCAAAACAGAAAACCCCTTCTTCATAAGAAGAAGGGGTTTAATCGCTTCCTCTTATCTTCCAAGCAAAAAAGCTGCTTGCTGGATTTAGCACCTTGGTACATCACATGAAGTGATGCATACCGGTTGCTGAGGTTTCAAAGGGCCAGTCCCTCCACCTCTCACGATAAGAATGTGTTGTCTGTCTGTTCTAATTCTTAATACTGTAACCCATTAAATCTCATTTTTCAAGGGGAAATGTCATGATTAATTAAAATTTTCTGTATTTTATAACAGAATCGATGTTATACGGTTTGATTGCATGTTAGCATATAGGAACAACGCTGTTTTTCGTGTTACAATGAATGGAAACGTTTCACTTTATGATGAATTTGGTTAGCTGGAGGATTGGATTATGGTGAAGAAAACAGGAATCATTCAAGAAGAAACCTTACAGTCAAAAGAACTTGGGGCGGACATGACCATTTTGATCTATTTGCCAGTCAATTACTCCCCCCTTTATACATATCATGTCATCATTGCCCAGGATGGTCATGATTATTTCCGCCTAGGCAAAATAGGCAGACAGGCAGAAGAATTGATGCAAAACAAAGAAATGGAACGCTCGATTATCATTGGTGTTCCTTATGAAAATGTCACGGAAAGACGAAACACGTATCATCCAGAAGGTACAAAGTTTGAAGCGTATAAACGCTTTTTAGCAAATGAACTGGTTCCTTATATTGATCAACACTTTCCAACCTATCAAATTGGATCAGGACGAACGTTTATTGGTGATTCACTTGGTGCGACGATTTCCCTTATGACAGCCATTGATTATCCTTCTTTATTCGGCGGGCTGATTTTGCAGTCCCCTTACGTTGACGAGTCGGTTCTAGAAGCCGTCAAACAGTCGACAGCCCTTTCTCATTATGCCATTATCCATCAAATTGGGCTTGAGGAAACGGCTGTGAAAACAACAGATGGCCAGGTGCTTGATTTTGTTCAGCCGAATGAAGATTTAAAGGCCCTTCTTGAACAATCTGGTGCGGATTATTTATTTGAGACATTCGAAGGGGATCATAAATGGACGTTTTGGCAGCCGCTCATTGCGCCTTCGTTAAAAAGAATGCTCCCATATTCGTTAATCAACTGAATTTTGTTATAATAAACAATAATAAATACTTTCTTATTCAGGAGGGAACATGATGAAATACGGAGTTGTTATATTTCCATCAAAAAAATTGCAAGATATTGCGAACTCTTACCGGAAGCGTTATGATCCGAACTATGCACTCATACCGCCTCATTTAACATTAAGAACACCTTTTGAATTAACGGATCTAGAAGCGGCTGAGGTCGTCTCAACGTTAAGAGATTATGCAAAAAATGCTTCTCCTATTACGTTACGTATTAAAAAATTCAGTTCATTCGCTCCTGTAAACAACGTCATTTATATGAAAGTAGAACCGAACGAGGACATCATGGCGCTCAATGAAAGATTGTACGCAGAGCCACTTGCTGGTACACCTGAATATGCCTTTGTTCCGCATGTGACAGTCGCTCAAAAACTATCCGATGATGAGCATTCAGACGTACTTGGCACATTAAAGCTGAGAAAAATTGACCATGAAGAAACAGTGGATCGCTTCCACCTTTTATATCAATTAGAGAACGGATCTTGGACCGTCTATGAAACATTTATTTTAGGAGAAGAGGGTTAAAGACATTTGAAAACAGTCATCGCAACAGAACAAACACAACGAGAAGATGCATACTATGTTCGAAAAGAAGTATTCGTAAAAGAACAAGAAGTTCCAGTAGAGATCGAAATAGATGAACTAGAGGACAAAGCCACCCATTTTGTCATTTACAATGATGACAAAAAACCTCAGGCGGCTGCTAGACTGCGGATCATTGAGGGATCAAAGGCAAAGCTTGAACGCATTTGTGTGTTAAAAGAGGCGCGCTCCTTCGGCCTTGGCCACAAACTATTAGAGGCGCTAGAAACAGAAGCGATTGCAAATGGAGCAAAAGAAGCGGTGATGCATGCCCAAGTCCAAGCTCTTCCTTTCTACGAAAAGAAAGGCTACAAAGCGGTTTCTGAACCGTTTGAAGAAGCAGGGATCACACATGTCAAAATGACAAAAACGCTGTCTGTTTGACCAAAAGAAAAGCCAGAGCATTCAAGATGCTCTGGCTTTTTCTTTTTCATTATCGTTCGCCACAGGAAGAAAGCGCAATCATTTATATATACGTATTGATATGAATGCCCTTGCCTTCCTCCATAAACATATCTCGTACAAAGCGTTCCCGCTTTTTTTGCTGTACTTTCGTTTCCGCTTCTGTCACTAAGTCCTCTTTTTTCTCCAGCTCTCTGTATATCTTGTCATGAAAGGTGCGAGTAACCTTTGTTACTTTCGCATAGTCTTCTTTATCTTGAGGAGCTGGACGATTGATATATTGAAAATACAGATCCGGCTGAATCGGGGCTATATATCCCATCAAGAACGCCTCCTTTGCTTCTCTTCTATTCTACTATTCCCTAATTATGACTGTTTGAAACACGCCTCATTTGATATGATTAGATGTGTTTCATTTTAAGATTGATTGACTATTGGAGGACTAGCTTTGAAATGCGCACGACGACATGATCGAACGATCTCATTACATACGTATTCGAGAGAACACTATCAATTCCTCCATGACGAGGGAAAAAAAGGACAATTATTCTGCCCATATTGCGGACAACCGGTCTTTTTTAGATTAAATATACATGATGAACCTGCCTTTATTCATAAGCACATGTCTCAGCAAGAGATTTGTGAAAAAGCTGAAGAACAAGCAGATCATCATCAAACGGCTGAACAAGAGGAAAAGGCTTCCTATAAAGAACTTGGCGGCTTCCGTTTTCCAACCGGCAAACAGATCATCTCGCAAACGAGCGAATCATATGACTGGCAGGAACCAAGGTCGATTCAATTTAGCGACGCCTTACATTTAGAAGAGAATGAAGAAGTTCATACGATCGACCTCTTCCCGCATATCACCTTTAGCACACCGCAGCTTCAAGCTGTCACACATTTAGATGGTCCGATGCTTGTGCTGGCTGGTGCCGGCAGCGGGAAAACAAGAGTCCTGACGGCTAGAGCGGCTTATCTCATGTCCCATCATCATATTCCTGCTCACCATATTTTACTCGTAACTTTCACCACAAAAGCGAGCAATGAGATGAAAGAAAGACTGCGCAAGCAATACCAGCTTCATCCTTCACAAGCCAGCCAAGTAGTGACAGGCACCTTCCACAGTCTTTTTTATAAAATGCTGCTTCACGATGACGCAAACAAATGGAACGGCCAGCATCTGATCAAGTTTGACTGGCAAAAGGAGCAATACATTCGAAAAGCCATGATGAATGAAGGACTTGATGAGAAAGACTACCCTACCGATCAAGTACTGCAATCGATCGGCTATTGGAAAAATGCTTTTTTACCAGGTGAACTTCCTGATTTGAAAGATGAAAAGGAAAAACACATGTGGACGATCTATCAATCATATGAACAGCAAAAACGAGATCATCAGCAATTTGACTTTGATGATATGGCGATTGCCTGCTTACATATGCTGAAAGAACAGCCAGAACTGCTAAAACGGTATCAAGAACGATTCCAATATATTTTAGTGGATGAATTTCAGGATATTAATCCAGTGCAATATCAATTAATTCAGCTTTTAGCCGGAGAATCAGAGCAGTTATTTTGTGTAGGCGATGATGATCAAGCCATTTACGCCTTTAGGGGTAGCAATCCTGCTTTCATTCTTGAATTCAAACAGGACTATCCTTCGGCTCAGATCGTCCATTTACATGCGAATTACCGGTCTCACCATACGATTGTCGCAAGTGCTGATGCGATTATTAAGAAAAATCAGCATCGTTATGAGAAGACGTTAAAAGCCGTGCGCGCGGAGAAAATTCCTCCGACGCTCTTCTATCCATATGACGAAGAAGAGGAAGCGACCATGATTGTCGCAGATATTCAGGAGAAAATTAAAAATGGTGCAAAGCCGAATGACTTCTGCGTGCTGTTTCGAACGAATACAGGCGGCCGTGCGATTTATGAACGGCTGCATCAATCGGCGATTCCATATGAGACGGATGCTGGCGTCAAAGCCTTCTACAGCAGACGAATGGTTCGGGTTCTTCTCGCCTTTCTTTCCTTAAGTCAGGATGCAGATGATGTGGCCGCCATAAAACAGCTGCTGCCGGTTTTCTTTTTAAAGCAGCAAACCCTGAATACACTAAAGGCACTGACCATCACAGAAGATTGCTCAATGGTAGAAGCGCTCGGAAAACTGACAGATATACAGCCGTTTCAACAGAAAAAGCTGCAATCAATCGTTCCTTTGTTCCGAACGTTACGTACATTAAAGCCATCGGACGCGGTGGCATTTATTGAACAAAAGATGGGACTCGGGGATTATTTAAAAAAACGGGTGAACGATACGAATGTACTTGAAAAAGGAGCGGATGATGTACGTGATGTGAAAACAGCCGCCAAACGCTTTGAAACGATTGAAGCCTTTCTCGCACATGCCGAACATATGAAGTCTGCCGAAAAGGAAAAAACAGATGAACCCGGTGTTCAGCTCATGACGATCCACCGCGCAAAGGGACTTGAGTTCCAGACAGTATACATCACTTGTGTGGTCGACGGGGCACTGCCCCATGATTTCTCACTGGATGAACTCAGAAACGGTGATGAAGAAGCGCTGGAAGAAGAGCGCCGTTTATTATACGTGGCCATGACAAGAGCTGAACAATCTCTTTATCTGTCTGTTCCATCATTTAGACGAGGAAAAACGGCTCATCGTTCTCGCTTTTTATATCCTCTTCTAAAGAAAAACCGTGAATTATTTACGCAAAAACAACAGGCCCCCCTTTAAACGGAGAGCCTGTTGTTTATTTTTTGTTGTTCATCATTTTAGAGATTGTATTGAAATCAAGCTTTTCTTTTCCACTTGTAATCGATTGAACGATTTTGTCTTCCATTTCTTTAGGTACACGTTTGTTCGCAAGCTGCGCTACTTTTTTAATGACACCTCGAACGGTATTCTCATCTTTAAAGTTGGCATTTTGCAAAGAACCTGCAAGTTTAAACACATCATTCATATTCACACCGGTTTTGTTTTCTACGCTTTTAAAGAATTTATTATCCATTCATTTGCCTCCTCTTTGTGGAGTAATCACCTTACTATATGAAAATAGGCGAGATATGTGCCTATCCTAAAGCCTTGTTTGATCAAAGAGAAAGGAAAGCAAAAGGCTTCCCCCTTGCTTCCCTCACCTTCTTACTTTTTAGTAGTTAAAGAAAGAAGCACCAACGATAATTAGAAGGATGAAAAGCACAACGACAAGAACAAATGTTGATCCATATCCGCCGCCGTAGCCACCTCCGTAGCCGCCGCAAGAACCGCCACCGTAACAACTCATATATAAGCACCTCCTCTTCTCCCTTACAAAGTATGAAAAATGAAAGAAATGGTTTGGACGATCACATAAAAAAGTGCGGAATTTTTATTTCTGCTGTTTAAATACGTAATCTGCCTCTCTATGACGCATCATGAATGCTTCTGTTTCTTTCGCAAAAGCCTCCATCTTCACGCCAAATTCTTTTAAGTGCTCCTCAAGATCATTCGCTTTATCCGTTAGATCCATTTCAGCCTTCTCGTGCGCTTGTTCTTTCCCATCATGGGGTTTAGTGAACAAGGAACCAATTAATTGTTCGAATGCATCCATTCTGGTCACCCCTTCCCTCTTACATATGCATCACTCAAAAAAAGGGCAACAAAAAAACCGGATAAATCCGGCTTTTGTTTTTCTCTTCTATTGAGGTTTCTTTTTGTTTCCACAGCCGCAGCCTGTTTTCTTGATTTTCTTCGTATATACAGATTGTTGATTTGACTGCGCTGGATAACCTTGAAGCGTATGTGACGGCGTTTCGTTTGGTTTCATCGCAACCCTTCCTTTCCTATTCCATGATAGTATATGCATTTGTTGAAAGCGTGTCTGATCAGAATGCCTGTTTATTTCACAAGCTTTGAGACGACCGCTTCAATGATGCCTGCTGCTGCGGCAATCGCTAATAGTAAATTAAGCCACATGCTGATGACAGGAAAAAATATGTATATCAGAAGTAAGGCAGCAGTGCACCATATGCCAGTACACCAATAACAGCTTAACAGTTCTCCAACCCAAGACCGCAGTCCTTCCCCTTTAATGATGATATATGTTTCGACCTCACCTTGTTCGTTTACCTCTTCCTGTTCTTCATGAAATAGACGGCGGAAAGGGGCCGTAATGGTATCAAACACAATCAGTCTCGTCAGTCTAAAGGATGCGAGGGCAAACACGACAAATGACAAAGCACCGCTCAGAAGCCTCCACCTCCTTCTTTCTTCTTTTTCCATCCTTTCTTTATATATGCAAGAAAAAAGATCGTCATGATGAATCGAGCGGAAATAAAATTGGGTTGTACTTTTTCACACTTTCCGATTCCACCTTGCGTCCTTGCTGCATTAAATAATGTATAGATAAGAAAGGAGTGAAAGTATTGTCTATTGAAGAAAGTGCTGAAATATTATATACACAACTGTTAAACGAATTAATCAGCAATTATGATGATTTCATTGAGATCAAAGATTCCGAAAATGTCACAATTCATAAAACAGATGTAACAGCTGCACTCTCCCTTCAAGCGACCGTAACGACAATCATTACTCTTTTAATCCAAATTCTTGTACCAGACGATGAAGTGGCTGCCGACATCACAGATCAGCTTTTATCCACACAACAAGTGACAGTCCAAAAGAAAACTGTGATTCAAATCATCAACTGCCATAACATTACGATTACATTATCAGATGCATCCATTATGAACTCCGTCCAAATTCTCACTCAAACATTGAATGTACTCTTAGTTGAAGCCGGCATTCTTTGACCCTTTCTTTTTCTAACATGACGTATGAAAGAGGTGAAATCATCGTGGCTGAAGAGAACGAAAAAAAGGAGTTTCAAATCAATACTGATATTGATCCATTAACAAGTCTTCTTGTCAGTGATGTGTTAAACAAAAACAATATTACTGATGATCAGAAAGCAAATATCTCAGATGATCAAAGAAGAATGATTTTGAAATTAGTGGAGGACTTGCAAAAGAAAGCAAATGATTTCGTAGAACAGCAGCAGGAGAAAAAAAGGCAGGCTGAGGCAGCAAAACAGCCGGAACAAGTAGAGCCTGAACCAAAAGTACGTCCAAAACGAAATTCACTTCGAAATCGTATTCAGCAACGCCGTGATGCGCAGCGTAATAACGATTAAATAAAAATGGGTTGCCTGCTAGGGTAAATGCCCGAGACAAAACCACGCATTCCAGCATTTAATAAAGTAAACGGAAGGAGGAATAGAAATGGATTCTAAACCATATTCTTGGGTCGCTCTAGATCGTAACTGTACACACCATGGACACCACGGACACCACAGACACCACGACGATTGCAACTATGAAAGAAAAGCACTTTGTGACGACTATTATGATGATGAAGATGTCTTACAAGACTTGGATCAAGTAAGTTTCACAAAGCAGACATCTGAAGAAGTCATTATCGTCAGAGACTCTTGTGACATTAACGTCTCTTCTGTTGATGCACAGGTTGCAGCATCTATCCAAGTAGCGATTCAAACAGCGATCATCACTATTACAAATATCTCAATCGCTGACGGTGATTTGGCAGACCGCGTTACGCAGGATCTTTTACAAGCCGCTACTCACAAACAAACAAACCGCCAAAAACTTGTCATCGAAAATTCAAGAAACGTTACAGTATCTACAATCGATGCGGACATCTCTATCGCAATCCAAACACTTACTCAAACACTTGTTGCAACAATCGTTGCAATCGGTATCCTCTAATGTACAAAAGCAGAGCGAAAAGCTCTGCTTTTCCTTTTATCAAAATACATCAAATATAAATGGTCATTTACCCACACCAACTAGAGGGCGCATACATATGTTGTTAAGGACTAAAGTCAAATACCTTGTTAAAGGAGCTGAAATCCATGAGCTGCGGAAAACACCATGGCCGACATGATGAAAACTGTGTATGCGATGCGGTTGATAAGATTTTAGCAGAGCAGGAAGCTGTAGAAGATAAATGTCCTACGAGCTGCTACAGTAATTTATTAAGCCCAACAGTTTCTGGAAAAGATACGATTCCGTTTTTACTTTTTGATAAAAAGGGCGGGTTGTTCTCTACTTTCGGAAACATCGGAGGATTCGTTGACGATTGCCAATGCTTCGAATCTATTTTCTTCCGGGTTGAAAAATTACACGACTGCTGTGCTACGTTATCTGTATTAAGACCTGTTGATGTACACGGACATACGCTAAGCGTATGTCACCCTTGTGACCCTGACTTCTTTGGTCTAGAAAAAACGGACTTTTGTATTGAGGTTGATCTAAACTGCTTCTGCGCAATCCAATGCTTAAACCCAGAGCTTGTCGACAGAGTCATGCCATCAAAAGATAAAAAGCATCATCACCACGGCTAAATCAACAGGCCGCTCATCTAACTTGTCATGAGTCAAAGCATCCCCTTCCTCACGAATGACAGCCAATCATGCGGAGCAGTCAGCATAAGAAGCGGCTGCTTCCGCATTGGTTAAAAGTAGATGCATGAGCCGGCAAAGATAGCTTGAAGATGATGACAGTGCTCAAACACTCAAACAAATTTCCTAGTATAGGAGGGTTGAATATGAGCCGCAATCATTCATGGAGCTGTGTAACAGAGGCTGTTGAAAACATTAGCGACTTGCAAAATGCTGTCAAAGAAGATTGCCCGACCAGCTGTTACAGCAATCTCCTTTCTCCATCACATTCATTAGGTGACACTGTCCCGTTTGTTCTCTTTACATCCAAATCAAAACCATTCGTCGCATTCGGAAACGTCGGAGAAGTAGATGCAGGCCCCTGCTTCAGTACTGCATTTTTCAGAGTCGAACATATCTGTGATCACTGTGCAACACTCAGCTTGCTTATCGCATTTGACAAAGACCGTCATATTTTAGATTTTACAGATAAAGATTCCCTATGTGATGTGTTCCGATTAGAAAAATCGAAGTATTGTGTTGAAGTAGACCTTAACTGCTTCTGCGCAATTGAGTGCCTAAACCCAAGACTCATCAATCGTAACTGCTAACAAAAAAAGTCCCTAAATGGGACTTTTTTTATTAGTTAAAAACCTAGCGGGTGGATGGAAGAAATCTCAGCAATCGCTAATTCGACTGGATTTCCCCCGCCTGCTGTACGAATGATCACAGTATCATCTTTTCGATCCATGATGATCCCTCGATATGTTTTACCATCAGCTTCAATCAGACAAAGAGCCCTTGGCATATTATGAGGCAGTCTTGTGAGAAAATCGACTTTTTCATCAATACTCATCTGACTTAAAGGCTTTTTCACTCGTTTTCTTCTTGGTTCTTCTTTTGTTTCATGAAAGACACCTTCTGGCTGGTTTCCCTCTTCTTCTTGAGGCTCTCGCTTTTGTATGAGCTCTGGTTCTTGTGTGATCTCTTGTTCCTGCGCAGGCTCGGCTTCTTGTGTATCCTCTTGTTCCTGTGCAGGCCCTGCTTCTTGTGGGATCTCTTGTTCTTCTGTAAACTCAGCTTCTTGTGTTATTTCTCGTTCATCATGTTGAAGTTTAGGCGGCTCGGCTTCTTTTTTATGCTCTATTTCTTGAGCTGCAGGTTCCTCCTGCTTGCTTTCTTTGATCACATCTTTTGCATTGGACTCACTTTCTGGCTGTTTTTCTGATTTCTTTCGCTTTCTCACAATATTTTGCATGGCCGGCTTTGATTCTTGATAGCTCGGCTGAACAATATACATCAGCGGCTTTTGATTCTCATCACCTTTATTTGACATACTAATCCCTCCCGAATGATTCATTCCTTATATATATGAACGGAGGCCTCAA
Source organism: Bacillus sp. FSL P2-0069 (assembly GCF_038593315.1). Classification (NCBI taxonomy): domain Bacteria; kingdom Bacillati; phylum Bacillota; class Bacilli; order Caryophanales; family Bacillaceae; genus Bacillus; species Bacillus sp. FSL P2-0069. Next base: position 1,138,312 of record NZ_CP151984.1, on the reverse strand, counting down.
ATCAGAAGAAAAATAAAAAAACAGCATACCCTTCATCGGTATGCTGCAAGTCTTGTATTCGTTTAGCGGGCAATGATATGGAAGCCAGAATCAACATGCAGATTCTCACCTGTCATGCCGCGAGATAGATCACTGAATAAGAATAGAGCTGTATCGCCAACTTCTTCAGGAGTTGTTGTACGGCGGAGCGGTGCACGCTCTTCAATATCCTTCAGAATGGTATTAAAGCCGCTGATGCCTTTTGCAGATAACGTACGAATTGGACCAGCAGAAATACTGTTCACGCGGATGCCTTCTGCGCCTAAATCAGCTGCTAAATATTTCACACTTGCTTCAAGTGATGCTTTCGCTACACCCATTACGTTGTAGTTTGATACAACACGCTCTCCGCCTAGGTATGTAAGCGTCACAATGCTTCCACCCTCTGTCATTAATGGACGTGCTGCTTTTGCTACAGCAGTTAATGAGTATGCACTAATATTGTGCGCCAAAAGGAAACCTTCACGGTTCGTGTTCAAGTATTCGCCAACAAGCTCTTCCTTGTTTGCAAATGCAATGGCATGCGCAACGCCATGAATGACTTGTACTTTTTCTTTAATTGCAGCGAAACATTTTTCGATTTCTTCGTCACTTGTCACGTCACATGGAAGAATAATTGAATCATCACGCTCAAGTGTGCTTGCCAGATCTTTTACCGATTCAGCAAGACGATCTCCAACATAAGTAAAAATCAAACGAGCTCCAGCTTCATGAAGTGAGCGGGCAATTCCCCAAGCGATGCTTCGTTTATTGGCAACACCCATCACCACGATATTACGGCCTTCTAAAGAAAAGTTCATATGTAATAAAGCCTCCTATTTTTTCAAGACATAGTATTAGTACCTGATCATAATATTATCATAGATCATAAGAGAATGACAATTTCCGCTGAAAGAAAGTTTCATTTTCGCGAAAAAACCGCCCTCACAAGTGAAGACGGTTCGATTCCGTTATCGTTTGATTCTGTTTTGCTGATAAGCAAAATGGTTCGTAGGTCCATGTCCAGATCCAATACGTAAAGGGAATTTAATGGCTTCATGGACAAAGGTTTCTGCTGTTTCAAAGGCTTCCTTCATCGAATATCCTTTCGCAATTTCAGCTGTTAATGCTGCTGCAAACGTGCAGCCTGTACCATGTGTATGCGGTGTATCAATATGTTCATTTGTGACTTCAATAAAGCCTTTTCCATCATACAGCAGGTCTGAAATCATCCCATCAGATGGACCATGGCCGCCTTTGATCACGACATGTTTCGTGCCAAGCTCATAAAGACGCTCCGCTGCCACATAGCGGTCCTCTTTCGTCTGAATACGTATGCCTGTTAGTACTTCTGCCTCAGGAAGATTCGGTGTTACAGCATAGCTGACAGGCAGCAAGTGTGTTTTCATCGCAGAGACCGCATCTTCATTTAATAAAGAGGCTCCTCCTTTTGCGATCATGACTGGATCTACAATCAGCTTCATTTCATATTGAACCGTTTTTTCAGCTACGATTTTGATCATGTCTGCACTCCACAGCATCCCTGTTTTGACGGCATCTGGCAGTAAGTCTTTTGCCACTGCATCTATTTGACGCTCTAACGCCTCAATTGAAAGCGGGTATATCCCGTGAACACCTAGTGTGTTTTGCGCAGTAATCGCTGTGATCGCAGACATTCCGTACACACCGAGCTCCTGAAAGGTTTTCAAATCTGCCTGAATGCCTGCTCCGCCGCCAGAATCAGAACCCGCGATTGTGAATGCTTTTTTGATCATTTCTTCACACCTCTCATTAGCCAATCCATTGATGATAAATGGTTCTTGCTTTGGCAATATCATTCGTACCATGAACAAGTGCTCTGCCATCTTTAAATAAGACAAGTTTAAATTCATCCTTTTGACACGAAAGCAAATATGGATTCTCAAGCACATCCAATCCTGCTTTCTTTAACCGAAGAGCAACTTCATGTAAAGGCGGCGGTGTTTCTGCTGCACTGCGGATTTGTACCGTATTGCGGCCGCATAGTACATCTGCCTTCGCTCTCTTGTCATATGAAAGAAATGGATAGGTCTTCAGTCCACAGCTTGGACATTGCTTCTTCTTTAAAGACGCGGCCGATCGAATATCAGACCGTTCATTTTTCCATAAATCGAAGGATTTTAAAATTGGCGTCACTTGATGTCCTGTTAAATATTTAAGTGCATCTGCCCCTTGATATGCGGCCACCTGCTGCACAACTGGACTGATGATACCTGCTGTATCACATGTCATGCCTTGTGCGGGTAAATGTTCAAGCAGACAGTGTAAACACGGCGTCTCACCAGGAATCACAGTGAATTGAATGCCGTAACTTGCTACACAGGCCCCATAAAGGAACGGAATTTGATGTTTGACAGCGGCATCATTTGCGATCATTCTCACCTCAAAATTATCCGCTGCATCGACAATGATTGAAGCCCCGCTGACAAGTTCGTCAATATTGTGAGCAGTCACATCGATTACGATTCCTTTGATGTGCACATCACTGTTTACTTGCTTGAGTCTTTTTTCAGCCGCCACAGCTTTTGGCAGCCGATCCTTCACGTCTTGCTCCGTGTAAAGCTGCTGACGCTGAAGGTTGCTCCATTCAATATAATCTCGGTCCAAAATGGTGACAGAACCAACGCCGGCACGAACGAGCATTTCAGCACTTGCGGTTCCAAGTGCCCCCGCTCCAACAATAACTGCCTTTGAGTCATTTAGCCGCTTTTGACCCTCTGTTCCGATTGGCTGAAAAAGCTCCTGGCGTGAATAACGAGTGCTCAAAATGACGGCATTCCTTCCTGTGGACTGCTCGCTGTCCCATAGTTTTTTAGCGGAATACGTCCTGCCTCAAAGCCTAGTCTTCCTGATTCAATCGCCAGTTTCATTGCTTTTGCCATTTTCACAGGATCCTTTGCACCGGACACAGCGGTGTTTAGTAATACAGCGTCAGCTCCAAGCTCCATCGCATAAGCTGCATCCTTCGGAGAACCTACGCCAGCATCAACAATGACCGGCACCTTCGCCTGCTCGATAATAAATGAGAGATTCAGAGGATTTAGTAAGCCTTGGCCTGAACCAATCGGTGAAGCACCAGGCATGATGGCATGGACACCGAGTTCTTCTAATTTTCTTGCCAGCACCACATCATCAGATGTATATGGCAGCACGATAAATCCTTCTTCGAGCAGCATTTCAGATGCTTTTAATGTTTCAACTGGATCTGGCAGAAGAGACCTTGAACAGCCAATGACTTCTACCTTGATCATGTCACAAAGCCCAGAAGCCTTTGCTAAACGGGCAATACGCACTGCCTCTTCTGCTGTACTTGCTCCAGCTGTATTCGGAAGCAGCGTATATTTTGATAAATCAAGCTGCTCCAAAAAATTAGGCTGAGATGCTTCGAATATGTTCATTCTTCTGACAGCAAAGGTTAAAATTTCGGCTTCTGATACGTTCACCGCTTCTTTTTGAATTTCAAATGATGGGTACTTCCCTGTTCCGAGTAATAGTCTTGATGTGAATGTTTTTCCGCCAATGTGCAGCATTGGGTCATCCTCCTCCTACAAAGTGAACGATTTCAATCGTGTCATTTGGTTGAATTTCTACTTGTTGAAACGCTTCTTTATCAATGATTTCATGGTTCTTTTCAACGATCACCACACGGTTTTCAAGCTGATAGGCTGATAGCAGATCATAGATCGTTCCATTCTCTTGATCGAAATCAACGATTCTGCCATTCAATTGAATCTTCATACGAATAGTGCCTCCTTTCGTCCAATACGAAACGCATGAAGCCATTCCTCTTTGACCGGTTCGTCTAATATCAGGTCACGAATGATTTCTCCAGTAATCGGCGCTAGTAAAATACCGTTCCTGTAATGCCCTGCAGCAAAAAGAATACGCTTGTCTTCTGGATGTCTTCCGATATAAGGATGCCGGTCGTTTGTCGCCGGACGAAGGCCTGCCCAGCACTCTTCAATCGGCATCTCCTTAATAGAAGGCATAAGCTGAGACGCCTTTTGAATCACAGCTTCCATGCCGCCAAGCGTTGGAACAGCCTGCCACTCGTTTGGCTTCATCGTTGCGCCGATGACAAGCTTTCCGCTGTCTCGCTGAACGATATAACAATGATCATGATAAATGGTGTGTGCGAGCGCCGGACCATTATTCCATACAGACACACATTCCCCTTTTACTGGATAAAGAGAATGAGATAATCCGAGTTCTTCAAAAAAACGGCCAGACCATACACCACTTGCGACTGTCAGGTCATCACATGTGAATGTGCCCTTCGTTGTTCTGACAGTTAACGCTTCTTTGTCCCGCTTCACTTCGATCACAGGTGTACACTCTTTCACATCTGCCCCGTACCGGACAGCCGCCTGCCATAAAGCCCTGCATACAGCGTAAGGTTCCACATGCACATCCTCTTCAATCAAACCTGCTCCCAGCATGTGATCTGTAACTTGAGGCATGCATTTTTTTACGCTGCTTGCGTCAAGCCATTTAAATGTAGACAAATGCTGCATCCGGCAAAGGGCTTGTTTCTCTTCTTCTGTAAAGGCGACCTTCATGATACCGCCCGCTGAAGTTCGAATATCAATGCCTGATTCATGAAGAAGATCGACTTTTAATTTTTCGTACAATGCCTGGCTTGCTCTGCCTGCCTGAAAGAAAACATCCTCATGACCCTCTCCTTCAGCATGTGCACCGAGCATCCCGGCAGCCGCACTTGTCGTTTGCTTCCCTATCTCATTCGCTTCAAATAAGACCACCTGTTTTCCTGCTTTTGCAAGGTGATAGGCGATGGAGACCCCTATGATTCCACCACCAATGATTGCAACGTCATAATGCTTTTTCATAAGGATTCTCCTTTACCTTTTCAGAAAATGCTTGTGCCATCATACGCGGCTGATGATGAGCAAAAATCCCAGACATGACAGCAATTCCTTTCACATTTGCTTGTTTCAATTCTGGAACTCGTTCTGGGGTCACCCCGCCGATGGCCACCACTGGAATCGTTAGTGCAGAAGTCAGTTTCTTCACAAGCTGTACACCTCTTGCCTGAAGTCCTGGTTTACAAGAGGTGGCATATACGTGCCCAAACATGACATACTCTGCTCCATTTTTCTCTGCTGCTTTCGCTTCTTCTATCGAATGGACAGATACTCCCGCATGAAGGTGAGGAAATTTTTTTCGCAGTTCTTTTGGCGAAAAGCTGTGGCCCGGTAGATGCACCCTGTGAATATTGGTAAGCAGCGCAACGTCTACTCGGTCATTGATGACGAGCTTTTCTTTCGGCACACCTTCTAAAAGGAGATTCTTCACGAGATCAACAAGCTCACTTGCTGTTTTAGACCGTTCCCGAATATGAATAAAATCCACTTCAGACGCTATGGCTTTTATTTGTTTGATCAGTTCACCCGCAGGAAGGGAATCATTTGTCACTGCGTGGAGTTCCATTTGCACCAACCCCATCTAAGCATGCTGTTTGCCACATTTCTTTTTGATACGCCATCTCCCAGAAGTGATATTCATAATAGCTTGAAATCACAAAATTTTCTTTCATATTTGCCCGTACATGTTCTGGTGCTTTTTCCGCGAGTTCATCAAAGCGGTTCACCTGTTCGAAGACAAGTTCCTTAAACCAATCGCCTCCATATGTCAAAATCCATTCTTGATAAATCGGATGGTCAGGTGTTGTTTGTTTCAGCTTTTCACCTACCTCATAATAGAGCCAGTAACACGGTAATAACGCGGCTAAAATCTCTTCAAACCGACCGCTTTTTACAGATCGGTACATATGAGAGGTATACGCATAAGCAGTGGGAGAAGGCTTAAAGTTCTCAATGGCTTCATCAGAAATCTGCAGAAGCTCTGTAAATTTCCTATGCAGCGACAGCTCTGCTTCATACGTGCCCTGGGCATGATACGCCATTCTGCCCGTCGTATGTAAGTCCTCACTAATCGCCGCTCCATATGCCTGCACCTTTGCAAAATGAGTTAAATAATACGAATCCTGCATCACGTAATAGGTGAAACGATCGAGTGAAAGTGTGCCATCTCCAATCCCTTTGACAAAAGGATGTGTAAAGCTTCCATTCCACCATGCTGCTGCAGCCTCTTTACATTCTGTTGAAAACGTCATGTTCCTCTCCTCCTGTTTTTCCATATAAAAAAGCCACTTTCCGCGTGGAAAGTGGCTTGGAATTTGTAAAAAGCATAGTCAAAAACCGCACCACTTCCCTACGCAGGTATGAACCTGTTCAGGTAATGAGGGTCTAAAAGTCGACACTTTTATCTCAGCCCTTTTAAAGGACTCCCCTAGTGGATCAAATATATGATGTTGTACCTCTATCTTAATCAGGAATTGTTCATTGGTCAAGGGTTCATTGTCATTCTAATTGGGCTCTTAGTCCTGCCACATACTCACGAGAGCCCGATACAAGCACACGGTCGCCGCTTCTGAGTGTCGTATCTCCATGCGGTACTAAGCTGTCTATCCCTCTAAAAATGCGGACAAATACCAAATCACCGGTGAAAGGAAATTCTCTCAGCATGACATTATGATAACGATGATTGTTCATTTGAATTTGATACAAAGAAGAATCCTCATTTGTTAGCAATCGAATTGCATCAGGTGCTTCAATCAAAGCTCTTAGCACCGTTTTAGACGAAAGGAAAGTAGAAAACGTATCAATGCCCGCTTCCTTCAATGTCAGCTCTGCCTCTGCTTTGTTGACACTTGCAATGACTTGTTTTGAACCTTCTTCTTTTGCAAATAAAGCAATTTCCTTATTTTTCGTCTCACTGCCTGTTGCGACGACTAGGACATCCTCTTGGCCGACGCCTGCCTTTCTCAGCGTCTCATCATCGTATTGTTCAATTGATTCGACTTCAAAGATAGAGTCTGCCAGCAGCGCTTCCTTATTTTCTTGAAAAACATGCAAAATCCGAATGTCATATTCATCCTGATGTAAATCAAGTGTGACAGGTAAGGTCAGCTGATTAGCTCCAATAAAGGTCACACGCTTCTTATGGGCTGCCGCTTGTTCATTTTTAAACAGCGCTTTAAACCAAACAGGTGTTAAAATACTCGTTAACACAGCAACTAAAATCAGCGCTCCTGACATTTTATGATCAATGACCCCGAGCCGCTCACCAATCGTCGCAGCTGCAATGACGAGAGATAAAGTTGAAGTTAATAAAAAGCCGGAGCCAATGACCTTTTTCATGTCATACCATTTTTTCAAATAAAGAATCGGAATGAGCTTACTCATAAGCAGCGCAATAAACAGCAGCGGAATCATGATTATGATGTTTGGGTCCTTAAACAGTGCCCATATATTCAGATCTACTCCGACCATCACAAAAAAGATCGGGATTAAAAATCCATAGCCAAATGAGTCCAGCTGCTGAACGAGCTCTTTATTTGGCGAAAGAAGGGACACAAGCACGCCAGCTAAAAACGCCCCTAGAATATTTTCAGCCCCGAGTGATTCAGATAAGGCAACTAAGACTATAATGAGAGTAAAGATTGCCCTTGTCCCAATTTGCACGGTCCCTTTAGACATCGACTGAAAAATTGACTTTGTCTTAAATACGCGGCCAAATAAATAAAGAAGAATGCCTGCAGCAAATAATAAGAGCAGGAGCCACATGTTCCCTGTTCCATCTCCATAAATGGAGGAAAACACAGCAAGTAAAATCATCGTGACCAAATCGGCAATGACAGCTACAAGCAGAATGATTTGACCGATATTCGTCTGCATCAACTTTTCCTCTTTTAAAGTTGGAACCACTACGCCTAATGAGATGGTAGAGATAATGAGCGTCATTAAAAAGGCATTTTCGATAAACCCTGCGAGTACAAACGCATAGGACAGAATAAAAGAAATACAAAATACCCCAAGAAAAATAATGGTGGCAGCTTTAAATGTATTTGGTTCTTTTAAACCATTTGGAAGTTCTCGTGCTTTCTTCTTTGACTCAAAAGAAGAAAAATCTATTTCAAGTCCACTTAAAAACATCAGAAAAATAAAACCGAGCATGGATAATGTATCTAACCACGCATCATGTTCGACAACCAGTTGAAGACCGCTTTTCCCAATGATGAGCCCCATGATGATTTCAGCTACAACGACCGGAATGGTCAGCTTAAATCGGTGCAATAAAATAGGGGTGAAAAAGGCGACAATGATAACGACAACGAGTGATGAAACAGATGTATGCTCCATTGGCTAAAGCCTCCTAACATTCATGTTTAATTTTTTAAGTCTTACGTTAAAGCATTGATTCTAACAATTGCCCAAATGAAATGAAAGCCATTCGTTATATTTTCTAAAATTCAAACTTCTTTATATCCGACGAATGGATGAAAAAAATCAGGAGGAAACCTTATGAAATTCGATATTATTGGCGATATCCACGGCTGCTACGAAGAGCTGCTTACCCTCATACACAAACTAGGATATGAACTCAAACATGGATTACCCGTCCATCCTGATAAGAGAACGCTGGCCCTTGTTGGTGATCTAACAGATCGTGGACCTCAGTCAGTAGACGTCATGCGATTTGTCATTCATGCCTATTCACACGGCGCAATCCGCTATGTACCTGGCAACCATTGCTTTAAGCTTTACCGCTATTTAAAAGGAAATCCCGTCAAATTGCTTCATGGCATCGAAACCACAGTGAACGAAATAAAAAAACTGCCAATTCATGAACAAAACAAATTGTCACATGAATTTAAGCAGTTATTCGAGAAGGCTCCGCTTTATGATGTACTCATTCCTGATGAGCTGATCATTGCACACGCAGCGATGAAGGAAAAGGATATTGGAAAAAAGCCGAATAAACAAATGCGGTCCTATTTATTATTTGGTGCCGTCACAGGAGAAACATGGCCAGATGGACGACCTGTTCGCAAGGACTGGGCAAAGGAGTATCACGGAAAACCGTGGATTGTGTATGGCCATACACCAGTGAAAGAACCTCGATTCGTTGGCAGAACCGTCAATATTGACACAGGCTGCGTATTTGGCAACCAGCTGTCTGCCCTCACATACCCTGAGCTTAAAACAGTCTCTGTTCCTTCATCTATGCCTTATGACGATTCAAGGTTTCAGCATTTCACATCATAAAAAAACCCGGCCCTGCGCTGCAGGTGACCGGGTTTCTCTATTTAAAAAAGCAATGATTTCATATCATCAGGAAGCGGGGCTGAAAATGTCATTTGCTCATCTGTCATCGGATGAGGAAATACAAGGGTTTCACTATGCAGTGCCTGCCGGTCTATCCGCTCGGTCGTTCCGCCATACAGCGTATCTCCGATGAGCGGATGCCCAAGAAATTGCATATGAACACGAATTTGATGTGTTCTCCCAGTTTCAAGTGAGAGAGACACATCCGACATGTTCAACTCAGCGATTACCGCTCGCACGAAATAATGCGTCACTGCGTCCTGCCCAGTATCATCAACCATCCGCTCGATGATACTATCCCCTTTTCGGGCAATTTTTGCAGCGATCGTTCCATGTTTTTCTGTGATCATGCCATGTGTAAACGCTCTGTATGTTCGCTTAACCGCTCCACTTTTTTGCGCCTTTGATAAAAGGCTATGGGCAAAGCGATGCTTCGCCACAAGCATGACGCCAGATGTATCACGATCAAGGCGGTTCACCAAATGAACCGTATGCCGAACAGACTGCTCTGCATAATGATGCAGCAATCCATTCGCAATACTGTGCTCAGGGTGCTCCCGAGAAGGGATTGAAGGAATATACGGCCTTTTATTCAGCACAAGGACATGCTCGTCCTCAAATATAATATCAAGCGGAATCGGTGCAGGCTTTAGTCCTTCACTCACTTTTTCCTCGGGAAATAAAATGGTGAGCCTGTCCCCTTCATGCAGTTCGCACTTCACGGTAACATGCTCTCCATTAATGAGGAGGTCACCGCCAGCAAACTTAATATCTGTCAGCATTCTTTTCGAAATGCCAAGATCAATTAAATATTCCTTTAAAAGCAGCCCTTCTTCTTTGGCTGTTATGGTTTTGTTTAACGTAAAGTATTCCAGCGGGAACAACCTCTTTCTTATTCTCCTTTTCCGATAAAGGAATCTTGCACCCTTTTCCAAAACGGAAACGGTCTAAATCTGGCAAAACGGACATTCTCGTCTGCCACCCGGCATTGAATGGATTTGACGTCTTTATGAAGCAGTGTTAAATGATCAATGGTCACCTGAAAATCGACATCATTCCTCGGCTTAATCACACAAGTATGGTGGTCAGGCAAAATAAGCGGTGAACCGACCGTCCGAAACACTCGGTTGTTGATTGAAGCCATTTCTGCCAGCTGAATGGCTCTAATGGAAGGGTGAATAATGGCGCCACCCAGTGCCTTATTATAGGCCGTACTGCCAGATGGTGTAGACAGACAAAGACCGTCACCTCTAAATGTTTCAAACAGCTGGCCTCTGATTTCAACATCTGCCACAAGTGTCCCTTCCATGCTTTTAATTGTACATTCATTCATTGCTAAATATTTCTCTTCTCTTCCGCCGTCATTGTATCTGACAATGACTTCTAAGATCGGATATTCCACAATATGATAAGGCGTTTTCGCAATGGCTAAGACGAGTTTTTCAATTTCACTCGGCACCCAGTCAGCATAAAAGCCAAGATGACCTGTATGAACACCGACAAAAGCTGTTTCATTTAGACGGTCGCTATAACGGTGAAACGCATAAAGAAGGGTGCCGTCTCCACCAACCGTAATGACAAGATCCGGTTCCTCTTCATTTAGTTCCATACCAAAATCCAATAAGTAAGTCTGAATTTTACTTTTGAGCGTGTCAGATACAGAATTCCCTTTTGAAGAAACTGCAAATTTCATGAATTCTTCTCCTTTTTCACCTTGCTGCTATGAGAGGGCAGCATCATATTTGATCAAACTGGCTCAGCTGTCGTTTTTCTTTTTCCGGGAAAATGCCACTTGTGCTTCTTGAATTTCCCCTCTAATTTCGGACATTTCTTCATCGAGACGAGAAGCTGCCTCAGATGCTCTTTGAAGGCGCAGCTTGACCTTCTCCGGGATGTTCCCGCTATATTTATAATTCAGAGAATGCTCAATGGTCGCCCAAAAGTTCATCGCAAGCGTACGAATTTGGATTTCGACGAGGAGCTGTTTCTCTCCGCTTACGGTTTGCAGCGGATATAACACAACAAGGTGGTAAGAGCGGTATCCGCTTTCTTTATGTTCTGCAATATAGTCGCGTTTATCTACAACCACAAAATCTTTACGTGACTGGAGCATTTTTTTCACGACTTGTATATCTTCTACAAACTGGCACATAATGCGAAGCCCAGCAATATCCTGCATCGTTTCAATCTCATGCATCGGGATGTTTTTACGCTTTGCCTTTTCTAATATGCTGGCAACGGGTTTCACTCGGCCTGTGACAAATTCTACTGGTGAATGGTCATCCTCGAATTCATACAGCTTTCGAATGCCTTTTAGTTTCACTTTTAGTTCTTCGACTGCTTGTTTATACGGTGCGAGGAATTGATCCCATTGTTTTTTGTCCATGAAACTTCCCCCAATTCCATATACCTAATTATTTCAGAGGAATGTGCTTTTCACTTTCTCTTCCATATCTCCGTAATTGGCATTGTCTTTAATATTGTCGATTAAATAATGTAATTCCTGTTGAAGCTGAATGAGTTCCAGTGAATGTTCATCTGATGCCAAATAGACAGGGATGTCACGATTCATTGCTTCTTTTAATGGAGCCCATGTATGTTCCCCTAAAATAAGATACGAAAAGGACTCCTCGGTTTCAAGTATGTAAACGAACGCAAAGTGATCAGAATCAACAAGCATTTGTCCTGATGCTTTTGCTTTTTGGATTTGCTCTTCTGACTGGATTGTCAAAATCAGCCTGTCTTCTTTTAAAGTTGCTTCTGTGATTTCAATTCTGTTTTGCATCATGATCTCCTTTACAACAAAGTACAGCTTTATTTTATCATATCAAGTTCAATATTGATAAACCGAACTTTTTGAGAAAATCCTGTTTTTCTCTTTTAAATGATCCTTTCCCAAGATTCTTCATTCATTTTGTCCATACCTAAATTGAAAATAGAGAGAAAAAAACAGTCTTTTACATGTTGAACACACTTCATGTACAATAATCATATTTCCTCTAATGAAAGGTTGATGTCAAATGGCACAGGAAATTGAAATCGAACTAAAGCAATTATTAATGAAAGAAGAATTTAAACAGCTGAAACAGCATTTTCAATTGAAGGATGCGGATTTCCATACGCAAACCAACTATTATTTTGATACACCTCAATTTGATATAAAATCTCAATTGGCTGCATTAAGAATGAGAGAAAAAAACGGTCAATGGGTGCTCACATTAAAGGAACCACATGAAATAGGCTTGCTCGAAACCCACCAAACGATTGCTCCCCCTTCTCAACTTGACGATTTTAAGCTGCCAGAAGGTGAAGTTGCAGACAGATTAGACCACCTGAACATTCTAAAGGATCAAATTGTGTACTTTGGTTCACTTGAAACGTCAAGAGCAGAAAAAATGATCCAAGAAGGCTTAATTGTTTTGGATCACAGCCGATATTTAACAGTAGAGGACTATGAACTTGAATTTGAAGTGAGCGACCTGGAAATCGGACAAGCCGCTTTCTCCGCATTGCTCCGCAAATTTCATATTCCAGTACGAAACACGAAAAACAAAGTCGTTCGTTTTTATGAAGAAAAAATGAAAACACAGAATAGATGAATTCCTTGAAGGAGGAACATGATGAACGTCAATCAACTTCAATCCTTTATGCAGCTTCAAGCGCTTAAAACGTTACAGACAGATCCAGCACAAACGCAAATGTCTGGGGGTCAAGAATCGAATGCCCAAGCTTCATTTCAGTCGCTGCTGCAAGATTTTTTAGGCGGATCGGAATTATCACGTCTCCCGCTTTCCATCTCAGCTTTTTTGGGCACGGATCCATCAACGGCTCCAAACACGCAATATGCGCGTACAAACCCATATTTATCTGCCACTTCCGGCAGTGATCAGCTTGAGGCCCAATCTTTATATGCAAATGACAATCAATTAAATACAGCGAATGGCATTGGAAATGTCTTAAACAACAGCTACACGCCGCCGCTTCAAAAGGCTGTCTCAAGTAGCTCATCATCAAAAGAGATTAATCAAATCGTGTCACAAATGGCTCAAAAGCATGGCGTTCCCGAAAAGCTGATTCACGCGGTCATCAAGCAGGAATCCGGCTACCGCTCAAATGCTGTCAGCCATGCAGGTGCGCTTGGACTCATGCAGCTCATGCCATCTACTGCTAAATCACTTGGCGTCAACAATGCCTTTGATGCGTCCCAAAACATTGAAGGCGGAACGAAGTATTTAAAACAAATGCTCAATAAATATAACGGAAATATCTCACTCGCCTTAGCTGCCTATAATGCAGGCTCAGGAAATGTAGATAAATACGGGGGCATTCCTCCATTTAAAGAAACACAAAATTATGTCAAGAAAATCACAGCTCAATATTTCGCTTAAACCGAAGAGAATAACCTCTTCGGTTTTTTGTATGTCGCTTTTCCCCCTTTTTTGACTGAATGTGTTATGATATGGTCAATTGATCACAGAATCCGATTCTCTCTTTATTTTGAGCAGACCAAAGCGGTTTGTTTGTGGAATTGAGATGAGGTTGTTAAAATAAGTACAAGAATAGAAACAATAAAATAGAACAAACTGAATATCACTTTTGAAATAAATGAAATGCGCAATAGGGTGAGTCATCCTATTAACTACGAGTAAAAGGAGTAGTCAACATGGTACAATCGTTTAACGCACCTTACGAAGCGGTTGGAGAGGAACTTCTATCGCAACTTGTTGATACTTTTTATGAAAATGTAAAGTGTCATCCTTTGCTTCATCCTATTTTCCCGGATGACTTAAAAGAAACAGCAAGAAAACAAAAACAGTTTTTAACGCAATATTTAGGCGGACCACCGCTTTATACAGAAGAGCATGGCCACCCAATGCTGCGAGCGAGACATCTCCCTTTTCCGATTACTGAGGAGCGGGCTGACGCATGGCTTGAATGCATGGAGGATGCAATGGATCAAGTAGGATTAACCGGCGATATTCGTGACTTTTTATTTGAACGGCTTTCTCTGACGGCTCGTCATATGGTCAACCAAACACCTGAAAAGGATGGACGATCTTGAGCTGCAATACGCACGATCAATATTTCTCACACTGTCACGGACATCCTCAAAAGCCGATTGAAATCTATGTATTCATTGATCCTCTAAGCCCAGACTGCTGGTTATTAGAGCCATCCATCAAAAAGTTGAAAATGAAATATGGCCGTTTTTTCACTTTACGAACGGTAACAAGTTCTAGTATTAATGCTTTGAATCGGAAAAGAAAGAAACATTTACTGACTGAAGCATGGGGGAAATTTGCCACTAAAACGCAGACCAAAAAAGAACAAATGCTGTCTGAACAAATTGTGACATCACCCTACCTCGCCTCACTGGCACTAAAAGCAGCGGAGCTTCAAGGCAGAAAATGCGGAATGAAATTTTTGCGTCTTATTCAAGAATCACTTTTTTGCCATCAGCAAGATGTCACAAGTGAGCAGGTACTGATAGAAAATGCAAAAAGTGCTGGTCTGGACATCGAGGAATTCCAGCGCGACATTCATTCTCAAAGTGCTGTGAAAGCACTGCAATGTGATATGAAAATTGCAGCTGAAATGGACGTATCTGAGCTTCCGACCTTCGCCTTTTTTAATACCGTAAATGGAGATGAAGGATTAAAAATTTCAGGTGCCTACTCTTATGATATATACGAGGAAATCCTTTTTGAAATGATTGGTGAAAAACCAACACCATCAGAACGTCCTCCAATTGAATGGTTTATTGCTTACTTTCAATTTGCTTCCGCAAAAGAGATAGCCGTTGTCTATGACCTGACGCTTGAAGAAGTTGAACGAGAAATGAAGAAGCTGGCTTTCGCTCAGAAGGTAGAACGTGTCCAAGTGCAGCAAGAAATGTTTTGGCGCTATAAAGAGAATGACCACCATACAGATCTTGATGTCTATCGCTGTGAAAATGAACATGGGTGCTGACCCATGTTTTTCTTTACTCCAAAAAGGAACATTCGTTCCATTTATAAACACGAAGAAACCGCGCCGGGATAAGCGCGGTTTCACTATGTCTTAACGACAACAAAGGGGATGGGAGAAATTTTTCACGGTCAAACAAAGGGGTAATGTTTGTATGTGATTAATTTCACATCTGTAGTATATCAAATTTTGTCGACTTATGACAACAGATATACTATATGTTCATATTTTTGTCACAAAACATAAGAGGGTTGTCACTTTCATATAGTAAAAGTAACAAAAAAATGGGGGGATCTGCATGCGCAGCACAACTATTGGACTTGTTGCCATTGGCTTATGTTTCTTTTTAAATATATTAGGCTTAATGAAGATGCTTCCTCTTTATTTGACGTCTCCACTCTTATTTGCTTCGATTCTTTTTACGCTTTATCGAATGAATCACCGTAAGACCTTTAGAGGTTTTAAAGGTTGATGATTGACATGGAACGGCCTCGATATCTGAAGAGGTCTTTTTTTATGAGAAAAAAACTCCTGTCAAAAGATGAGATAGCACTCACACGTCTGACAGAAGTCTTTTCATTACTCACCTGTTTTGGAGATGAGCTCTTCCATTTCTTTTAGTTTTTCTTCGAACAATTGACATGCTGCTTCGATTGGTTCTTTAGAAGCCATATCAACCCCTGCTTTTTTCAGCACATTGATTGGATAATCAGAGCTTCCTGCTTTAAGGAAATCGGTGTAGCGCTCTACCGCTGGTTTTCCTTCTTGTAAGATTTGCTTGCTTAATGCCTGCGCCGCACTATAGCCTGTCGCGTATTGATACACATAATAGTTGTAATAAAAATGAGGGATTCTCGTCCACTCTAATCCAATTTCCTTATCAACCACCATGCCGTCACCAAAGTACTTCTTGTTCAGGTCGTAATAAAGGTTTGTCATAAATTCTGGCGTTAAAGCCTCTCCTTCTTGTGCTTTCACATGAATAAGATGCTCAAACTCAGCAAACATCGTTTGTCTAAATACCGTTCCTCTAAATCCTTCTAACAAGTGGTTTAACACATACAAACGCTGCTTTTTATCGTCTAAATGATTGAGCAGGTATTCGCCTAGTAACGCTTCATTTGTAGTGGAAGCCACTTCAGCTACAAAGATACTATAGTTTCCATACGGATATGGCTGGTGCTTTCTTGTATAGTAACTGTGTACAGAATGCCCAAATTCGTGAGCGAGTGTAAACAAATTATCAATATTATTTTGCCAGTTCATGAGGATATATGGATTTGTACCATAGCTCCCAGATGAATAAGCACCGCTTCGTTTCCCTTTATTCTCATAAACGTCTACCCAGCGATTGTCGAGTCCTTCTTTTAACACGGACACATATTCTTCTCCTAATGGCGCTAACCCTTTCAGCATATAATCCTTTGCTTCATCATAGGTGAGCTTCATGCCAGCATCTTTCACAAGTGGTGTATACAAGTCGTAATTGTGCACTTCATCAAGCTTTAATACCTTTTTACGTAATTCAATATAGCGGTGTAATAACGGTAAATATTGATGAACTGTATCAATTAGATTGTCATAAACTTCTTCCGGGATGCTGTTTCGTGATAATGCTGCTTCTCTTGCGGATTTGTAATTTCGCACTTTTGCATAAAAATTATCCTTTTTAATCGAACCGCTCAGTGTAGAAGCAAGTGTATTCTTATACTGATCATACGTTTTATACACAGCTTTAAAGGCATTCTTTCTCACTTCACGATCATCACTATTTAGAAATGTGATGAAGTTGCCGTGGGTAATTTTCTTTTCCTCTCCATTCTCATCCTTTACAGAAGGGAACGAAATATCGGCGTTGTTAAACATACTAAAGGTAGTAGATGAAGATGAAAGTGGTTCAGATGCCTCAGCTAATAAAGCTTCTTGCTCCTCACTTAAAATATGTGGACGCTCTTTATTAATTTCTTCGAGAGCATGTGAATACAGTTTTAATTCTTCTTTTTCTAGTATGAATTGCTGCAATTTATCTTCTTGGATCGATAAAATCTCTGGAACAATATAAGCAGATGTACTAGAAAGCTGTGTAAATAGATTCGATGCCTTATCATTTAACGCCTGAAATGATGAGTTCGTTGTATCTTCATCATATTTCATGTGCGCATATGTATAAAGCTTGCCAAGCTTTTCAGAAAGTTGATCCTGAAAGGTGAGGGCTTCATACAGAACATCAGCAGAATGGGCCAGCTTTCCTTTAAACTGGGCCAGCTTCGGAATTTCTTTTTTGACCGCTTCGAATTCCTTGTTCCATGCATCGACGCTTTCAAAAATATCTTCAAGACGCCATTTGTTTTCTTCTTTTACTTCGCTTCTGTCTGGTAAATGATTGTTTTTGTTTTGTGAAGTCATATGAATCCCCCTTGCATGAGTTGTGTTAAACCAACCTTTCGGAAAGTGAAAGAAATTGGTGTTGTATTTATCTTCTTTGTTTTGAACTATATTTGTCAAATCATATGCAGAAATAAATACCAAACAGACTAAAAAAATTAGGAAAAAGCGTTTCTTTTGATTCAATAGCAGCACCACCTTTTTCTTATCATGATCAAAGTGGTCATGAAACATGCTAATGAAATAAGAAAGCATCTCGTTTTAACACTTCATCTAGTGTTCGTATAGGCATTTGATTCGACGATACTTCATAATTACCCTCTTTCGTCATATGTAAAAACCCTTGTCTTACAAGCGCATTTACATATGCAGTGACCACCTCTTTTATTTCTTCTCTTGAAACATCGCCATATCGAAGTTTCACTTCTTTCATTTGCACACATCGATTGATTTCCATCATCAGCTGTTGAATCGTCACTCTTCCGCTTCCTTTTTTCCGCATCATCCAATCATAGAGACACCCTTGCCAAACATACACGGGACTTGTAAAGATATACGCTTCTTGCACCGGAATAAATAATTCAGTTGGCAAAAAAGGGAATGCTGTTTGATGATGCTCATAAAAAATATTTCTCAAACGTTTGCTTTCATTTGATAAACTGCGAGGAGGACGCTGCCTAAATTGCTGTATACATTTAATCCATTGTTGGTTTACTTGACGCTTGCTGGAAGGCAGAGATAGAAGTGCCGGAATATCACGGTATGCTGAAGGTGGTCTGACAGTCATGGCCGCACATATTTTCGTTGGTTGAAACACGAGGAATTGATCAAGATGGATGAACCTTTTCTGGATCGGGCAGAAAAAAATCAAGCGCCTTTCCTCTGATTCCCTTAAAATTCCCCAATGAATGGAGGAGAAAGAAAAAAGCTGGGCAGATTTTCGGTTTAAACGATTTGCCCCTATCATCCATATGGGAAAGAGCCCTGCCTCGCGGAGACCTGCTGTTCTTCTGCGAAGCTCTTGCCGGGAAATATTTGCACATTGAAATTCAATTGCATAGTTTTCATTTCCTATAGAGACGGTCACATCAGGACGCTGATGAATATTTGACATATACTTTTCCAGCGCCGGTTTATGTCCAAGCCCCTTCAGCCAATTCATAATGGCTTCCTTTCCCGCCTGATGATAAGCCGTTTCGCCTGAAGCTAGCGGACATGCTGTCAGCTGTTTATGCGCAAAATGATAGACACGATGCTCCCCTAGCTTTAATTGCACCTCCTCCCTGCACTCAGGACAATAAAATTTGCACGTCGTTCTTACATGCTCCAGACGGCTTTTCGATAGATGATGTGTCATTCGGATAAGCTTACCGTTATCCATAATTGCTGCATTCATTCAGTTCGCCCCTCGCTCTTTGATGAGCGTATTATAGCTTGTTCGTCTTTAAGGAAGCGAATAGACAAAATGAATTTTTATCGTGTCAAAAGATGATTTTACTGATCATTTCCTTAGTAAAATCAAAAATCCCCCTTATAGAAAAGGGGGAAAATACAATCTTTATAAAAGTGGTGATAATAATCTTGCTGTTGATTCAAACAGTCTGACCCCCAAGGGTCTCTTTGCAAACTCTTCTGGAACAATTTCATGTGACTGCTCTAAATCACCTAAGAAATCATTGACGAGCTTCTCGGTGCTTTTTGTTTTATAGAGGAAGGCATTCACTTCAAAGTTCAAATGAAAGCTTCTCATATCCATGTTTGCCGTTCCTATCGAAGCCAGCTCGCTATCCACAATAATAAATTTACTATGCATAAAGCCTTGATCATACTCGTATACCTTTGCTCCTGCGTCAAGAAGCTCCGGGAAGTATGAACGAGATGCATGGAAAACAATCCGTTTATCTGGATTCTTTGGAGCAATAATCCGTACATCTACTCCGCTCAATGCGGCAATTTTCAATGCGGACAAAATATCATCATCCGGCACAAAATACGGTGAAGCGATCCAGATGGACTTTTTGGCGGAGATGATCATGGAGAAAAAGAGATTTTTAATGACCTCCCACTGCTTGTCAGGCCCGCCAGCAATCATTTGTACGCCTTCTGTTGTACTCTCAAGGTGGCTGAAATCTTTGAAATAGTCCACACCAGAGCATCTTTCATTCGTCATATAGTACCAATCCTGCATGAAAATCTGCTGGAGGTCACGAACAGCTTCGCCCTTAATCATCAAATGAGTATCACGCCAGAATCCATATTGTCTGCTTCTGCCCATGTATTCGTCTCCAATGTTAAGCCCGCCGACAAATCCTACTTCCCCATCAATTACGACAATTTTTCTATGATTTCGGAAGTTGATTTTATTATTTAAAAGGGGGAGCCTTACTGGTAAAAACGGAACGATCTGAACGCCAGCCTTTTCTAGGTCTGCAATATATTGACGGGAGAGCTTTAAGCTTCCTACATCGTCATATAAAAAGCGGACAATCACGCCATTTTTCGCTTTTTCAATAAGAATGTCCTTTAATTCTTGGCCAAGGTCGTCGTGGCGGAGAATGTAATATTCTAAATGAATGTGATGAGTTGCTTTTTTAATCTCTTCAAAAATATGAGAGAATGTTTCTTCACCATTGGTTAAGACTTTAGAGGACGTGCGATATGTAATAGGAGTATGTCCGAGTCTGTGGGCCAGCTTAAATAAGAGCTGCTGATGATCACCCATATGCGTCATTTTTTCAATCGCTTCTCTATGGATACGTTCATCTTCCTGAATTAACTTCTCGTCCAATACCGCCTTCTTTTCAAACAGCCGGCGCTTTTTGATATTGCGTCCAAAGAAAATGTAGAACAAAAAGCCGAATAACGGAAAGCTGCCAAGCAGGACAAGCCATGTAATCGTTTGAGACGGATTCCGGTTCTCCAAGAAAATAACAAATCCGATGAAAATAATCGATAAAGTAAATAGAACACTCACAGAACTTAATACACTTACCGCTAAATCACCGACAATCAATTGGATGATTAAATAAGCACCTACCGTAATGATTAGAAAAAATAGAACTTTGACTACATTTCTCATTTCATTTTTCTCCTTGCCGATCTCTTTATTTACCTATTCATTCAGATAAAAAAGCCGATTCCTCTATAGAAATCGACTTTTTGTTAGTTACGAGAAGTGCTGTTGAATCGTTTCAAGGGCATTCCCTTCGATAATCAGCTGACCGTATTCTTTCAGTCTGTAGATGCTGACCACTGATTCGTGAGCATATTCAAGCAAAATGCTGAGCTTATTCTCCACTTGCTCATCTGACAAATCCTCGTGGAAGTCAACATATAGATAATAACGGTTTTCAAACGAATATAAACTTGTGGTAAAATCCTGCATATTTAATTGAGAAAGTGCAATCAAATCTTCAAAGTCATCCATTTTCAATACGAATTGAAGTTGAAGTTTTTTGTCCTTCTCATTATGGTCTTCTTGATCTTGCTCTTCTTTATGAAAATCATCAAGCAGTGCGTCTAAGCTTTCTTCATCTGTTTGATCTTTTTTATCTTCTGGAATCGGCAATTCGAGCTTTTGTCCATCTTTAGAAAGTTGGGCTTTTGTCACGACAATTTCAAGACCTTTGTCAAGTGCCTGTACTTGAATCCAAAGCGGTCCCTCTACTGCAAATTCTTCTTCTTCGTGCACTTCGTCCATTACTTCCCAAAACAGCTCTTCACTGCGCTCACGATTGTACCAGATCTCTTCACGGTCAAATCCGCGATCTTCAATATCACCGTAGGAAATATAAAATTTGACTGTATGTTCATTTATTCTTTCGATTTCCATTTTGCCAACCTTCCCTTCTATATAAGATGTTGAAGGGACATACAAGCTCCCAATTAATAGTACTTTACTACACTTTACCCGTTCCGTCTACATGTTAACCGTTTAAAGAATTGAGGTATTGCTTCGTACTGTCTATTTTATGATAAAACATGAATAAAAGAAATAAAAACGCATTTTTTGCAGAGAAAACTTGCAGAAACATATATTTGAATTGTCCTCATATATTGGTTGTACGAGCTCTATTTGGGACATGAGGTGAAATAGATGGAAACAGAGTGGATCGTATCCTTACTGATGATTATTGGCATAGACCTAATTTTAGGCGGAGATAATGCGCTCATTATTGCGATGGCGAGTCGCAGTTTATCACATGACAAACGCAATAAAGCCATTTGGATCGGCACACTTTTGGCCGTGCTGATGAGAATTACAATGACTGGTGCCGCCGTTTATTTATTGACTATCCCTTATTTGCAGTTTATTGGCGGTCTTTTTCTCCTTTATATAGGATACAATCTGTTAATTGAACAAAAGAAGGAATCCATTCGGATTAAGAGCAGCGGCTCCCTTTGGCGTGCGGTTCAAACCATTGTGATTGCTGACCTCTTTATGTCACTTGATAATGTCATCGCAGTTGCAGGTGCAGCAAAAGGCAACATGCTTCTGACCGCTTTTGGCCTCATGATTTCTGTACCGATTATTATTTGGGGAAGCAAGCTGATTCATGCAGCTTTAACTAAATTTCCGTTTCTTTTATACGGAGGAAGTGCTCTCTTGGCCTTTACAGGGGGTGAAATGATTGTGCGTGATGTGAAATTGGCTGAATTTATGGCACAGCATGCCACGCTTGAATTGATGCTTCCGTTTTTAACCGTCATAGTGGTCATATTAGCGAGCCTCTTTTACGAACAAACGGCTGAAAATAAATAAAAAAAGCTGCCAAATGATCGGCAGCTTTTTATGTTTTTATTAGTTAGCAAGTCGCTGAGCTTCTCTTAATTGGAATGTACGAACCGTTCTTGGTAAGAAACGTCTAATTTCATCTTCATTGTACCCAACTTGTAATCTTTTTTCATCCAAGATAATTGGACGACGCAAAAGACCTGGATGCTCATTGATTAGTTTATACAATTGTTGAAGCGGCATTGTCTCAACATTGACATTTAGTTTTTGGAATACTTTTGAACGTGTTGAGATAATTTCGTCTGTACCGTCTTCTGTCATTCGAAGAATTTCTTTGATTTCATCGATTGAAAGAGGCTCAGAAAAAATGTTTCTCTCTTGATATGGGATATTGTGCTCTTCTAACCACGCTCTTGCTTTTCTACATGATGTACAGCTTGGTGATGTGTATAATGTTACCATAAATCTTCACTCCTCAATTTGTAGAATGAATATTGATCTGTATTCTTAAATTAAAATTGTTCTAAATAAGTAATCTTTATAGTGATTATACTATAAAAAAGTAAGTGTGAACAGATTTTCTTGCAATTTTTGTGACAAAAACTAGACAATTTCATTCATTTTGTGGTGCTGCTGGATGTCAGAACATTCTCATTTAGTCGAGATGATCGAAAATATTTTTTTGCTTTCTATTTTCAATGATCTTCAATACATCATCAACATCCTCATACGATTGTCCATACCATTCTTCATCTTTATACGTATGGATTCGTTCATAGGTCTTCCTCATGGCTTCCATGATCTCTTCCTCATGATTTGTAAGAGGCGACCAATAAAGAATTTCCATGCGGTTCACTTCATTTGTTGCAAGTGACCTGCGTTTATAACCGATTGATTCTGCATGCTTGAAGTGCTCTCTTTGGTAAAACTTTAGGCGTTTTGCAGTATCTGCATCATCTTCATCTACAGGCTCAACCTCAAGCAAGATCGGTTTCTTTTTTTCCTTCAGCTTATGAATAAGCTTTGACCCGAGGCCTTCACCTCTTGCATCTTTGGAAACAAATAAATAATCAATAAAGATGAAAGAATCAAATTCGGCGTACATCATCACATGATGAGGTCCTTCCTCCTTATGATAAATATCACTTCTTTCCTTTAATAAAGCTTCCATATGCTCTTTTGACTTCATTTCTTCTATCGGGAAGTATTCACTGAGCTTTTCATACCAATTCATGGATCTGCTCCTTATGCTATAGTTAAGAACCACTTCCTTAGATATTCCCGATTTCCTGCTATTTAAACGCCTGTACTAGTAAGACGCAGCAAAGTCTTAAGTAGTTTCACTTTTTTTCAATTAACGCAAAAAAAGTTTTATAACGAACGATTCATGACGAATTGAATACAGACAAACAGGATAATTGTCATCGCAATTTGAAGCATAATGAAATAAAGATATTTTACGCGCCATGCTTCATGCTTCTGACCGCTTGTCTTTCGGTTAAGCATATATTCCATTGAAAAAGACACAATCCCAATGAGTACCATAAACGCGAGCATCCACTTTCCTCCGTTTGGTTTCCTGAAAAAAGACGTTGAAAAAAGCATGAATACAATGAGAACATGAAGCAATGAATAACGAAAGGTTTTCCAATTTAACATTTGATTTCCTCCGGTATCTGCTTGTACTTAACTAAAAGTTACCATCATCTTCTTTTTTTGTAAAATAAAAAAAGAAGCACTGACTTAGCAGTGCTTCTTCCTTCTTATGATTGTTTCGCCTGTAGCTCTTTGAATTCTTCCTCTGTGCAGCTCACAAAGTGACCTGGCTTCACTTCACGGAACTCGGTGTTTGTTCCTTTGTGAACAGATGGATCATACTTGATTCGTTTGCGGTTACGCTCATAATCAGGATCTGGAAGCGGAATCGCAGACAGCAATGATTTTGTATATGGATGAAGCGGGTTTTCGTATAATTCATTCGCTGGTGCCAGCTCAACCAATTTTCCAAAATACATCACACCGATACGATCGCTGATGTATTTTACCATGGACAAGTCATGAGCAATGAATAAGTACGTTAAACCTTTTTCCTCTTGAAGCTCTTTCAATAAATTGACGACCTGCGCTTGGATCGACACGTCTAATGCAGAGATTGGTTCATCGGCGATGATGAAATCCGGCTCTACTGCTAATGCACGTGCAATTCCGATACGCTGTCTTTGACCGCCTGAGAATTCATGCGGGTATCTGTTCGCGTGCTCTTTGTTCAAGCCAACAGTTTCAAGTAATTGGTACACACGCTCTTTACGCGCCTGTTTTGTTTTTGCAAGACCATGAATGTCGATGCCCTCTGCAATGATATCAAGCACTGTCATTCTAGGGTTGAGTGAAGCATATGGATCTTGGAAGATCATCTGCATTTGACGGTTGAACTCAAGCATTTTTTGTCTTGATTTCTTCCCGTGTACATTTTCTCCCTTATAAAGAACTTCACCATCTGTCGCATCATAAAGTCTAATGATCGAACGGCCCGTAGTGGATTTACCACAACCAGACTCACCTACAAGACCAAGCGTTTCACCTTTGTAAATATCAAATGAAACCCCATCAACTGCTTTCACAGTTCCTCTTGCTGTATGGAAATGCTGCTTCAAATTTTTGATTTCTAACAGTTTTTCTGCCATGCTATTCACCCTCTTTTACTAATACAGGTTTTTCGTAGCTACCTTCTAGTTCACGCATTCTCGCCTTTACAGAAGCAGGCGGTTCAACTTTAGGTGCATTCGGATGAAGTAGCCATGATTTCACATAATGCGTATCTGATACTTTGAACATTGGCGGTTCTTGTTCAAAGTCAATTTTCATTGCATAATCGCTGCGGAGTGCAAATGCATCTCCTTTCGGCGGGTTTGTCAGATCTGGCGGTGTTCCTGGAATGGCAGTCAGCTTTCCTTCATCTCCGCCATCTGTGTCAAGACTCGGCATGGATGCTAAAAGTCCCCATGTATACGGATGCTTTGGATTGTAGAAAATTTCATCGACAGTCCCTGTCTCCACAATCTGTCCTGCATACATAACAGCTACACGATCAGCGACGTTGGCAACAACACCTAGATCATGCGTAATAAAGATAATCGAAGTGTCAACCTTTTGCTGAATTTCTTTCATTAATTCTAAAATTTGTGCCTGAATTGTTACATCAAGTGCAGTCGTCGGCTCATCGGCAATCAGCAGCTTTGGATCTGCAGCAAGCGCCATGGCGATGACAACCCTTTGTCTCATCCCGCCACTAAATTCGTGCGGATATTGTTTAATTCTTTTTTCGGGCATTGGAATTCCAACGAGCTCCAATAGTTCAATGGCTCTTTTTTCAGCCGCTTCTTTTGAAATTTGCTCATGCTTGAACAGTACTTCTGTAATTTGTTTCCCGACTTTCATCGTTGGATTCAAAGACGTCATCGGATCTTGGAAGATCATTGAGATATCTTTTCCTCGAATGGTTTGCATTTGTTTTTCAGTTTTCTTGACAATATCTTGGCCATCAAACAGGATCTGTCCGCGCTTGAAATAACCTGGCGGCATCGGAATTAATCTCATGATCGCTTGTGATGTCACACTTTTACCAGAGCCAGATTCACCTACAATAGCAAGTGTCTCGCCTTTATTTAAGTGGAAGTTCACACCACGAATGGCTTGAACCTCTCCACCATATGTTTTAAATGAGATTGCAAGGTCTTTCACCTCTAGAATACGTTCACGTTCCATCCTAATCACTCCTTATTTACGCAACTTCGGATCTAAAGCGTCTCTTAGTCCGTCTCCAACCACGTTAAAACCAAACATTGTAATACAGATAAATGCGGCTGGGAACCATAATCTCCAAGGGTAATACGTCATGGCTGGAATTCCGTCAGACGCCATTGTTCCCCAGCTCGCTAACGGAGCCGGTACACCAAGCCCTAGGTAGCTTAGGAATGCCTCTGTGAAGATAGCAGAAGGAATCGTTAATGTCATCGTCACAAGGATTGGTCCCATTGAGTTTGGAATTAAGTGTTTAAATAAAAGTCTAGATGTTTTCGCACCTAATGTTTGTGCTGCAAGAACGTATTCTTGACTCTTTAATTGTAAAACCTGTCCCCGAACAATACGTGCCATGTTAATCCAGCCTACGACTGTCATAGCGAGGATAATCGTTAATAATCCTTTTGGCAGAACAACCATCATTAAGATAACCATTAATAGTGTTGGAATTGCCCATAAAACGTCTGCGATACGCATCATCACTTCATCTGTACGGCCGCCTTTGAATGCAGCAATACTTCCCCAGATAATACCGATAATCACGTCAAGCACCGCTGCAGCAAGCCCGATAAAGATCGAAATTCTTGCCCCGACCCATGTACGGACAAACATGTCACGTCCTAAATCATCTGTACCAAACCAGTGTTCTTTTGAAGGCGGCTGGTCAGCATTCAGCAAATCAGTCGTAGAGTAATCGTATTTAGAAAACATCGGAACAAAGATGGCCAGCATCACGATAATAAAAATGATTGTAAGTCCAACCATTGCAAGTTTATTGGCACGGAAGCGAAGCATGGCATCCTTCCATAAAGATAGACTAGGTTTAGAAATTTTTTCAGATTCTGCTGCGTCAGCTGTCGCAGGCACAAATAAATCTTTTCTCATCTCTTCCATGTGTTAGACCCCTTTCTTCGCCTTCGTCAGTTTAATTCTAGGATCGATAATACCGTAGAGGACGTCAACGACTAGAATACTGATTAATAGAATAATACTGTAGAAGACTGTGACACCCATGATGACGGTGTAATCACGGTTTGTAATGCTTGTGACAAAGTGAGAGCCTAAGCCAGGAATACCAAAAATCTTCTCAACGACAAAACTACCTGTTAAAACTGAAGCAGCCATTGGTCCCATGTATGTGATAACAGGTAACAATGCGTTTCGGATGGCGTGTTTGATCGTCACAGCAGATTTTGTTAATCCTTTCGCTCTAGCCGTTCTAATGTAGTCACTATTTAGTACTTCAAGCATACTTGACCGTGCAAGTCTAGCGATAAATGCCATTGGCATGAAGGAAAGTGCAATAGAAGGTAGTACGGTGCTTGCCCAAGACTCCCATCCTGCAACTGGGAAGATCGCTATAATACTTGCCTCAGATGCAAATACATATTGTAGTAGCGCCGCTAAAATGAAACTTGGAACTGAAATTCCAAAGATCGTTAAAATGGCAATCGTATAGTCTTGCCACTTGTTATGATAGAGCGCTGCAAGGACCCCAAACAATACACCAAATGCTAATGCGAGGAGAATTGCCTCAATTCCGAGGGTAAAGGAAACGGGGAATCCAGAACTGATTAAGTCATTTACGGTTTGTCCTTTATATTTAAATGAGGGACCAAAATCTAATGTTGCAACTGAACCTAGGTAGTTTACATATTGAACAAATAAGGGCTTGTCCAATCCGTAGTGCTCGTTTAGGTTTGCTTCAATTTCAGCAGGAAGTTTCTTCTCACCAGAGAATGGACCACCAGGTGCTGCCTGCATGAGAAAGAAAGTTGCAGTTACAATAACAAACAGTGTGATTAAAATATATATTAATCGCTTACCGATATATTTAAGCAACGGAATTGCACCTCCATGATTTTACAACAATTTCTCTAATCAGCAAGAAAGGTATATGGAGAGACATCCTCCATATACCTTAAGATCCTTGCCGTAGATCTCTTACACTATGACTCTTACTTTTCGAAATGTGCCCATTTGTACTGAACATCACCTAGTCCAGATACAACTACACCTTTAAGTTTTGGATCTTGTACCCAAAGCTGAGTGTAGAAGTAAATTGGTGCTATAGGCATATCGTTGATGATGATTTCTTCTGCTTTTTTCAGCATTTCTTCACGCTTCGTTTTATCTGTTTCTTTTGCAGAATCATTCAACAATTGTTTGTACTCTTTGCTTTCCCATCCAGTGTCGTTGTTTCCGCCGTCTTTATCTTTGTAAAGCTCAAGGAAGTTCACTGGATCGTTGAAGTCACCTAACCAGCCCATACGTCCGATTTGGTAATCTCCGCTGTGGATTTTGTCGATGTATACGTTCCACTCAGAGTTATCAAGTTCAACTTTCACACCTAAATCTTTTTTCCACATTTCTTGAATTGCTTGTGCAATCTTTTGGTGGCCTTCATCTGTGTTGTAAGAAAGTTTCAATGTTGGAAGATCAGAAACAGACTTATAACCTAATTCTTTCGCACCTTTTTCAAGAAGCTTTTTAGCTGTATCTACATCGTGATCTTTGAAGTAGCCAGTTTTGTTATCTGTGAATCCTTCCATTGTTGGTGGAACGATTGCCATTGCTGGAACTTGTTCACCTTGCGTAATTTTGTCAACGATCGCTTGACGGTTGATTGAGTATGCAAGGGCCTTACGGATGTTTGCATTGTTTAAAGGTTTTACTTCTGTGTTGAATTTGTAGTTATAGATACCAGCGATCGTCTGGATTTTCAGACCGCCTTCTTTTTTCAATGTTTTTAAAGACTCAGTTGGAAGGCTTCCAGTTGGAGAACCAGCCCAGTCAAGCTCGCCTTTTTTGAACATGCTAAGCTCAGTGTTTGTATCTTTGATCATAGACATGTTGATTTTTTTCAATTTCACAGTATCTTTATCCCAGTATTCATTGTTCTTTTCAAGCGTGATAGAACCGCCATGTTTCCATTTAGAAAGAACGAATGGTCCGTTAGATACGTAGTTTTCACCAGCATTTGTGTACCAGTTTTTATTCTTTTCAGCCACTTTTTTGTTGACTGGCATATAAGTATAGAATGCAGTTAGTTCAGTAAAAAACGGTGTTGGGTTTTCTAGCTCAACTACAAGCGTTTTGTCGTCTTTAGCTTTAATGCCAACATCAGCAACTTTCGCTTTCCCTTTGTTTGCTGCTTCAGCACCTTTAATATAGTAAAGCTGGTAAGCATATTGAGATTCATTTTTAGGATCTAATGCCCATTTCCAAGCATATTCAAAATCTTCTGCTTTTACAGGGTCACCATTAGACCATTTTGCATCACGAAGTGTGAATGTATAAGTTTTACCATCAGCACTTGTTTTGATATCAGAAGCCATTGCATTTTCTGGCTTTCCTTCAGCGTTAATTCTTGTTAACCCTTCAAAAGTCTGACGGATGACACTACCTGAAGTTGAATCATTTGCCAATCCCGGATGTAGAGAAAAAGGCTCAGTGGAGATATTCACATTTAATGTTGTTTTAGCCTCTCCAGAACTGCTCGTGCTGTCGCCTGATTTGTTTCCGCTGAAACCACAAGCGCTTAATACAAGTGTGAAAATAAGCATTAAAGTAACAACAGACCAACGCTTTTTCAACTGTATTCCCCCTTATAATATGTTTTTAGTTCAAAGGTCTCGATAGAAGATGAGATTCAGATTTAAGAAATAGCGTAAAAAAGTCCCTGAATAGCTTACTTTCTATTTCTTTTGTTTTTTCTGAATTTTCACTATGTAAAGAGCCTAGCACAAACGTGTGAACAAATTCATTATAATGAATAGAATAATTTATTGCAATATCAATTTCATATATTTTTTAAAAACGTAAATGGGGATAAAGAGGGATTTTTATAAACTAAAGTCTCAATCACTTCAACAAATTAAAGCGTAAATTGATTAAAATAATTTAACAAATTCAGCAGGAATAATGTTTTATACATATAATTAATCATCCTTTTTTAAAAAATTCTGACAGATATTTGTTATTTTATCTAAAATTTTAAGTGTCAATAGGCATGATGAGAAGGTCACATAAGGGCTTCGTGACTTTTTCATGGTCATCCTTTATAATAGATAGACATATTGTTGCGATGAAAAAGAAGAGTACATATATTCACCATTTACAGAGAATCTGCGGCCGGTGTGAGCAGATAATGGCATGTATGGAATGGGCTTTGGAGCAGCTAACCGAACACTTCTAAAAAAGTGAGTAGGCTTAGACGGAGCAGTCTCCGTTATCAACGTCTTGAGTGATTTCTATGTGAAATAACAAGGGTGGTACCACGGTTCATTCGTCCCTTTTCTGTTGAAAAGTGATGGGTGGGCCTTTTTATATTGAAGAAAAGAGGTTTTAGTATGACAAAGAAGACAATTTTTTCAGGCATTCAGCCGAGCGGTTCTGTCACGTTAGGGAACTATATTGGAGCAATGAAGCAATTTGTTGATTTGCAGCATGACTATAATGGCTATTTTTGTGTCGTGGATCAACATGCGATTACAGTGAGTCAGGACCGATTAGCTCTCCGCCAAAATATTAGAAGCTTAGCAGCTCTTTATTTAGCTGTTGGTCTTGATCCAGAGAAAGCGACATTGTTTATCCAATCAGAGGTACCTGCTCACGCCCAGGCAGGATGGATGCTTCAATGTGTTGCTTATATTGGGGAATTAGAAAGAATGACCCAATTTAAGGACAAATCCGCTGGTAAAGAAGCAGTTGTTTCAGGCCTATTAACGTATCCCCCATTAATGGCTGGCGATATCTTATTATATGGTACTGATTTAGTCCCTGTTGGAGAAGACCAAAAGCAGCATCTTGAATTGACTAGAACGCTCGCTGAACGCTTTAACCGAAAGTACAATGACATCTTCACTGTGCCTGAAGTGAAAATTCCAAAAGAAGGCGCACGGATTATGTCTTTAACAGATCCAACGAAAAAAATGAGCAAATCCGATCCGAACCAAAAATCTTTCATTACCTTATTAGATGAACCAAAGCAGCTTGAAAAGAAAATTAAAAGTGCTGTGACGGATTCAGAAGGCATCGTGAGGTATGACAAAGAGAACAAGCCTGGTATTGCCAACTTGCTGACGATTTATTCTGTATTAGGCAACATATCGATTGCTGAGCTGGAGCAAAAGTACGAAGGCAAAGGATATGGTGAGTTTAAAGGAGATCTTGCGAACGTTGTCATTGAGGCTTTAAAACCAATTCAAGATCGATACTACGAACTCATTGAATCAGACGAGCTTGACCGCATTCTAGACGAAGGTGCTGAAAAAGCAAACCGCGCAGCAAACAAAATGCTGAAAAAAATGGAGAATGCGATGGGTCTTGGCAGAAAACGCAAATAAAAAAAGCTTGCAGCACTGCCGCTGCAAGCTTTTTCTAATTTACTTTTGATTCGTTTTCCATTTCCCAAAGCTTTTCGAAAAAAGGCTGCCCTTTAATCATTTTTTCACAGAAGGCTAAATGATTCTCTGACCACCCATCAATCGTTTCATTGTAAAGCATGTTCCAAATCTCTTCGAAAGACATTCGTTTGATTTGGTTGTACATGCGCGGGTTCCATTCCGTATACCAATACGCAATCTCCGCCCTGTTTTTGAGCCCTTTTAATTGATCGAGCGCCATAAACATCAGCTGTTTCAGCTGTCTTTCTTTTCTCGTTAATCCGCTGATATGCTGCGGCGGCAGTGATAGAATGTGATATTCTTTCGTCGATTCAAGGCTGTCCTTAGAAAATTCATATTCCTCTGCCTTCACATCTTTCACCATTTCATACACCAATTGCTCCTGCCTTGGAATCAAGCGGCTTTTTCTCACAGGTATGGAATACCCTATCGTATCTACAGCAATGATTCGAATTCCGTCGGTGACTACAAAGCAATACTCTAATTTACGGCGTTCATGATTTTTTCGAATATATGATTTCTCAAATACAGACTCTAGCAGCGTCTTCGGCAGCTCTGAAAGATCATTCTCTATGTAATCAAACAAAGGGCTCTGCACCTTAAGTAAAGGCACTTGATCTAACAGTTCAACACTGTCCTCCTTACGCCACTCATGAAAATGACACACATTGTAGCCATTCTCTTCCCCTTCAAACCAATTCACCCATACGTCATGAAGAAATAACATAACCAATCCCTCACTTTATAAAAACTGTTGTCCACAGTATGGGCAAGGGATAGAGAAATTATTCCAACTTTATCAAAACTTCAAGCTGAGAATGATGAGCTTCATGTCTTTCTTTCGTTCAGGAAACGCAGAGCCCTTTTAAACTTTACTTCAGCTTTTTAGGATCAAGCGCATCTCTCAGCCCATCTCCTAAAAAATTAAAGCATAAAACAGTCAGCAAAATGAATAAACCTGGGAAAAGCGGGTACCACCAAGCTTGCACCATAATGGAGAAATTTTGTGCGTCTTGCAGCATGTTGCCCCAGCTTGCCGTTGGCGGCTGAATACCAAAGCCAAGGTAGCTGAGCGTTGATTCAGCTAAAATGACGGAGCCTACTTTTAATGTAGCTGACACAATAATAGGACCGATACAGTTCGGTAAAATATGCGAAAAGATGATGACATGATTTTTCGTTCCAATGGTTCTCGCCGCGAGGACGAATTCTCTTGTTCGAAGTGATAAGAATTCACTGCGGATGAGTCTGGCCGTTGTTGTCCAGCCTGTCAAAGCAAAGATTAAAATCAATTTATCAATGCCCGGTTTGAAAATGGTGACGAGCGTAATCAATAGAAAAATGTCTGGAATCGACAACACGACATCTACAAACCTCATTAACAAAGAATCAACAAACCCTTTGAAATACCCCGCAACCGCACCAACGACAGTACCAATGGTGATTGCACCGAGCACTGAGACAAAACCGACCAATAAAGAGACCCGCGCGCCATATAGCACCCTTGAGAAAATATCGCGGCCAAACTTGTCAGTGCCCATAAAATGCTCGGCACTTGGCGGCTGGAGCCGCTTCAATAAATCTTGCTGTTCTGGTGTATATGGAGCGATCACTGGAGCGAAAATGGCTGAAAAGATAATGATCAATAAGATCACAGAGCCGGCAACCGCCAATTTATTTTTGAAAAATTTCTCGCAAAACAAACGCAGCATCGTCTCTGGCTTTGGCGGAAGGCCCTCCTTTAATTTGATATCAACAGGAGGTGTTCCCATATTAGGCTGTGCCAATTGTGCTTCAGCTCCCTTCTAATATTCAATACGCGGATCAACGATCGCATATAAAATATCCGCTATTAAATTTCCAACCACCACAAGCACTGCGGAAATAACGGTCATTGCCATAATGACCGGATAATCTCTCGAAAAGGCAGAATCAATGAACAGCTTTCCAAGTCCAGGCCAGGTGAAGATTTGTTCCACCACGACTGCGCCGCCAATAAAAGATGGTATCATTAATCCGAAAATCGTTATGACAGGCATAAGACCGTTTCTTAAACCATGCTTAAAAATGACTTTGTTTTCTCTAAAGCCTTTCGCTCTTGCTGTGCGAATGTAATCCTGCCTCATGACATCAAGCATGCTCGACCTTGTGTACCGGGTCAGCCCTGCCATATCAGCAGTTGCTAAAACAAAGGCTGGTAAAATGATGTGATGGAGCCGGTCAAACACATTAAAATCGGCATTCAAGGTAGAGACTCCGCCAGTTGGAAACCACCCTAAGTTCACGGATAAAACCATAATGAGGATAAGACCAAACCAAAAGTTTGGAATAGCCAGTCCGATAAAAGATGTAACCGTAATGCCATAGTCAAGCTTTGTATATGGACGTTTTGCTGAAAGAACACCAAATGGGATGGCGATCAGCAGGGCAACTATTGTAGAAAAGATCATGAGGATGAGGGTATTTGGCAGCCGGGCAAAAATCAAATCAGCCACGGGTGTTCCCTTTTTGACAATGGATGTGCCAAAGTCACCTTGTAGCATATTGCCAAGCCATTTCATATATTGCACATATTCAGGATCGTTCAAGCCGTACTTATCAATAAAGGCTTCGCGGTCTGCCGCACTAATAGTAGGATCCATCATGAGTGACATCGGATCGCCTGGTGCTGCTTTCATAATGGCAAAGGACAAGATGGTAATCCCTAATAAAATGGGAATGGAGAGCAATGTCCTTCTAATGATATATGTAACCATATGCACAACTCCTTTTTCATCGGATCGCCATTCTGTGAAAAAAAGGCCAAAATGATGTTATTTTAGCCTTTTGTCTTCTTTTCAGCGTGATCTGAAAACCCTTGAATCCTGTGCCGAAGTGATCCTTTTAGCACCCGTGCAGAGAACTGGCACCGAATGCAAGGGATTGTTCTCACGGTGAAAGGGGAGAATCCCCCCCCTTCTTCACTATCAGTCTACTGTTCAAGCCACCATTTTTCGATTTTGTAATACTCATCTTTCGGGTGGTAAGAGTAGCCTTGGAGATTAGATGGCATAGCGCGATGTGAATTGGCATAGTAAAGGAACGTATACGGCTGATCCTCTGCGATCAGTTTATAAATTTTTTCATATGCCTTTGAATAATCTTTTCGATCGCTTAAGTTTTTAGCATCGACTAACAGCTTATCGACCTCTTTATTTTTATACCAGATGTTATTTAAGCCTTTTTCAGACTGGCTTGAGTGGAATATGCTGAATTGATCAGGGAATGTCGCAAGGCTCCAGCCGAGCAGCAGCGCATCATAATCCCACTTAGGCGGTGTCGTCTGCTCAATGAGTGCACTGAATTCCACAATTTGCGGCTTCGCTTCCACACCGATTTCTTTGAGCTGCTGCTGGACAACGACAGCGATATCTTCACGAACTTTATTTCCTTGGTTGGTCTTTATGACAAAGGAGAATTTCTTGCCATCCTTATCAAGATAGCCGTCTCCATCTGTATCCTCCCAGCCCTCTTCTTTCAGCATCTTTTTCGCTTTTTCTTGATCAAATTCAAACACTGGCACACTTTCATCCTTTGGATAGTTCCAGGACAGCGGACTTTCTGGAATATTGGCTACTTTGCCGTCTCCATCTAGCACTTGGTCAACAATCGTTTGACGATCAATAGCATGTGTCAGCGCTTGGCGGACCTTTTTACTTTTAAAGAGTTCATTTTTCTGGTTCCAGCCAATGTATGAATAATTGAGTCCTAGATCAGATTCAATTTTAATGTTGCTCACTTTTTCAGCTGTTTGCAGCTCGGAGCCTGGTACAGCAAAGAAATCAATATCTCCTGCTGACAGCTGGGCAATCGCTGCATTCTGATCAGGAATGGTTTTAATTGTGACAGTATCAAGGTAAGGACGTCCATCCCAATAATCGTCAAAGGCTTCTAGTTTGACGTAGTCTCCTTCTTTCCATTCTGCAAATTTAAATGGACCAGAACCGATTGGTTTTTTTCGGTTAAATTCGTTTTCACCGAGATCTTTTATAGGCACATCACCTAAAATATGCTTAGGTAAAATACCGTAGCTTCCTAGTGTGACATTATAAAAATACGGATCTTTTTTATTGAGCTTGAATTCGATCGAGTAGTCCCCTGTCTTTTTAACAGACTCTAAAACTTCAAAGCCTGATCCGCGCTCCCCGTTGTAGTCCTTATTGATTGGAATGCTGTATGTAAACACAACATCGTCAGCAGTCAGTTCTTCACCATCATGAAACTTCACACCTTTTTTAATGGTGACATCAAACTGCTTGCCGTCATCAGATTCTTTAATATCCTCTGCCAGCGATAGCTGAGGGTTGAGCTTTCCGTCTGTTTGAAGTAAGAAGCTGTAGATTCTTTCCTCAATATCAGAGCTTGCCACATCTGTAGAATACAGCGAGTTAAATAATGTTGGCTCTGCAATTGAACCGATGACAAGATCGCCGCCTTGTACCGGTTTACCTGTGGATTTCTTTCCACTTTCTCCAGACGTTTTATTTCCACCAGAACAAGCAGCAAGGATTAATGTAAAAATCAGCAGTAAACTGACCAAAATGAACTTTCTATTTCTACCTTTCATAGACAATTCCCCCTATTCTTTTTTAAAAATAATGACCGAATCCTGTTTCATCCCCCCTCTCAAAGATGAGATCATACAAGCTTGATCAAGCGTTGTAGAGGTGGCAGGCAACAAAGTGGTTCGTTTTTAATTCCTGAAATGCTGGTACTTTTTCTTTACAGATTTCTTTCGCGTGCGGGCATCTTGTGTGAAATACGCAGCCTTTTGGCGGATTTGCAGGACTCGGCAGATCGCCTTGGAGCATAATGCGTTCTCTTTTCGTCTGCCCTTTTTTACGGGTGACAGGAACGGAAGAAAGCAGAGCCTGTGTATACGGATGGAGCGGGTCATCGTACAGACTATGCTTATCGGCAAGCTCCATCATTTTGCCGAGATACATGACGCCGACTCTATCGCTAATATGCCTGACCACACTTAAATCGTGAGAGATAAATAGATAGGTAAGGTCAAATTCCTCCTGAAGCTCCTCCATCAGATTAATAACCTGCGCCTGAATGGATACATCAAGTGCTGATACAGGCTCATCTGCGATGATCATGTCGGGATTCATGGCAAGCGCACGAGCGATGCCGATCCGCTGCCTCTGCCCGCCTGAAAATTCATGGGGATAGCGATTCGCAAAGCTTGGATGAAGACCTACCTTTGATAAAAGCTGTTCTACTTTTTCATTTCTTTCTTTTAAGGAATATAAGTGATGTGTTTTGTAGGGTTCTTTGATGATGCTTCGAAGTGTTTTTCTAGGGTTGAGTGATGCAAAGGGATCTTGAAAAACCATTTGGATGTTTTTTCGTGTAGATTGTCTTAGCTTTGATTCTGATACGCGCGTGATGTCTTGCCCTTTAAAAAAGATTTGACCGTCAGTTGGTTCGTATAGGCGAATCATTGTCCGGCCTAGTGTGGATTTCCCGCATCCTGACTCCCCGACAATACCTAACGTTTCACCTTTATAAATCTTCAAGTCTATGCCGTCAACAGCTTTCACTGCACCGACTTTCTTTTGAAAGACGCCCGCTTTAATCGGAAAATGTTTTCGAATCTGTTTCAGTTCAAGGATCGTTTCTTTCTCTGGTAAGTCTGTTATTTGTGTTTGATTTTGAGCAAGTGTCATGTGTTGTCTGCCTCCTCATATAAGAAACATCTGACGCTTCTGCCATTTTCAAATGTTCTCAGCTTAGGCAGTTCTCCCAGGCAGCGTTCCTTCACTTGCGGACATCTAGGAGCAAAGCGGCAGCCGGCTGGAAGCTGATCTGGCGCAGGAACATTCCCTTTGATGGCTGTTAACGGCTGTATGTCTCCGTCAATGACAGGAATCGATTCAAGCAACCCTTCTGTGTAAGGATGAAGCGGCTGTTCAAACAACTCTTCAACAGTCCCATTTTCAACAACCTGTCCGCAGTACATGACAATCACTCGATCTGCTACTTCAGACACGACACCTAAATCATGTGTGATAAGAAGAATAGATGTACCAAAGGTAGAGCATAAATCTTTCATTAATGTGAGTACCTGTGCTTGAATGGTCACATCCAGGGCAGTTGTCGGTTCATCTGCAATGAGAAGCTTCGGATCACAGCTTAACGCTATGGCAATCATCACTCTTTGCCGCATGCCGCCTGATAAACGATGCGGATAATCTTTCATGATTTGCTCCGGGCGGGAAAAACCAACAAGCTTCAGCAGATCAACCGCTTTTTTGACCGCTTCTTTTTTTGAAAGTTTTTTGTGATAGATGAGGATTTCTGTTATTTGTTCTCCGATGGTTAAGACGGGATTAAGTGAGGTCATGGGTTCCTGAAAGATCATAGATACATCATTACCGCGGATGCTGCATAATTCCTTTTCACTATATGTAACAAGGTCCTTTCCATCAAGTTTGATGGAACCGTCCATAATTTTCCCACCCGTTCCATGAATCAGACCCATAATGGATAAGGACGTAATACTTTTGCCAGAACCAGACTCACCGACTAATGCGACAGTTTCTCCTCTGTTGATGCTGAAATCAACGCCATCCACAGCAGGTATCGGTTCCTTTTTTCGAAAAAAATATGTCTTTAAGTTTTGCACTTCAAGCAGCGTGCTCATTCATTCGCCCCTTTCTCCATAGATCAATAGAATTGAACCTGAATATTCCGTCTTTTTAAAATAAAAAGAATTATTTGTATATTATTACATCGCTATGACGAAATCAAGAAGTATTTAGTAAATTTGTAATATGTCTCTTTTTATGTGAATTATTCACTTTTTGATTCTATCGCCTTTAAAAAGGTTTCTGCTGGCTCTGCAATCATCGACTCCTCGCTGATTCGGTGCTCATTGAAATATTTTTTCACAATATAAAACCCGGTAGCGTAACCAAGCATTTTAGGGTAGTTCCCTTTTCCATAAAGAAGATTCTGTATCAGCCTTTCGTCGTCCTGGACTCTTTGATCAAGATGACTGGATACCCATTTCTTGTACATACGCTGAAGCTGTTCTTCGCTATAGAAGGTGGTCCATTTCGCTGTATAGTTTTCTCCATATCTATGATACACAGCATATTCAGCGAGCCCCTCCATCATGATTGTATCGAGGAATGTAAAGTCTTTTTCTTCTTTTGAGAGAAAATGCAGCCTGCATACATGGTGATATTCGTGAGTCAGCAATGTACCGATTCGCTCCTTCGGGGTATTTGGAGACAAAAAAAGAAAGACCTTGTCATCAAATGCCATGCCGGATTGATAATAAAATTGCTCTCTGATTTCTCTGCTGCTCTCGTTGACAGGTAAAATAAACACAGGAATGTCTGGACCTTCCCACTGCTTTTGAAGCGTTTGATATTCTTTCATGACAAGCTTGAAATACCCTTTTTCCTTGAGCTTGTCGATCATGTTTTTGCACGAGCTCCAAGACCGAACCATCCCGTGATGCTGCAGGTGAGCGAGGATAGACGACCATTCTTTTTCCTCAGCCCCTTTAAAATAAGGAACAAAGCGCGCTGCAAGCTCCTGAAATGATGATGATTGATGAATGAGATATTGTGTATTGATCAGACCCATACCGCTGAACACCTCCATTTTCATCATATGCAAAAAAGCGGCGATCTGTTTATCGACCGCCGCTTTCTCAGAAAGTATTACGCTTCGTATTTTTTGAAAATAATTGTCGCATTATGCCCGCCAAAACCAAGTGAGTTACTTAAAGCCACTTGTACTTCTTTTGAACGTGCTTCATTTGCTACATAATCAAGATCACATTCTTCATCCGGTGTTTCAAGGTTAATGGTTGGAGGAAGGACGCTGTCTTTAATCGCAAGAACAGAGAAAATGGCTTCTACTCCGCCTGCTGCGCCAAGTAAGTGACCTGTCATTGATTTTGTCGAACTGATCGCAAGCTGGTTCGCATGCTCTCCGAACACTTCTTTAATCGCCATTGTTTCAAATTTATCATTGTAAGGTGTGCTTGTACCGTGGGCATTGATATAATCAATATCTTCCACAGACAACCCTGCATCTCGAATCGCTTCTTTCATTGCACGGACGCCGCCTTCTCCATTTGGAGCTGGTGCTGTAATATGGTAGGCATCTCCAGTTGAACCATAACCAACGATTTCTGCATAAATGGTCGCACCACGTTTTAAGGCATGCTCAAGCTCTTCAAGAACAATAATCCCTGCACCCTCACCCATGACAAATCCGTCACGGTTTTTGTCGAACGGACGGCTTGCTGTCTTTGGATCAGGATTTGTCGAAAGGGCTTTGTTCGCACAGAAACCTGCAAACGACATTTTTGTTAATGGCGCTTCTGTTCCGCCTGTGATCATTGCATCTGCATCTCCGCGCTGAATAACTTTAAATGCATCACCAATCGAGTTTGTTCCTGTTGCACATGCTGTCACCGTACAAGAGTTAACCCCTTTTGCGCCAAGTGCAATAGAGATTTGGCCTGTCGCCATATCAGGAATCATCATTGGGACGAAGAATGGACTGACGCGTCTTGCCCCTTTATTTGAATACACTTCGAACTGCTCTTCAAATGTTTCAAGCCCGCCAATACCAGACCCAACCCATACACCAACACGCGGTGCGATTTCATCTGTGATTTCAAGACGTGAATCTTCCAGCGCTTTTTGAGCTGCAACGACTGCATATTGTGTGAAGCGTGCCATTTTCCGCGCTTCTTTTTTCTCCATGTAATCTTCAATGTTAAAATCTTTTAGTTCTGCCGCTACTTTTGCGGTATATTCACTTGAATCGACACGTGTAATCGGTCCAACCCCTGATACACCCGCTAAAGCATTTTTCCATGTTGACTCTACATCGTTGCCAAGAGGTGTCAAAGCACCTAATCCTGTAACAACTACTCGTTTCTTATCCATTAATTTGTGCACCCCACTCTTTTATCGGCCCCATCGCATAGCGATTGCGCCCCAAGTTAATCCGCCACCAAAACCAACCATTACAATCACATCGCCGTCATGAATTTTTCCGGCTTCGATTTCTTCACATAGTGAAATTGGAATGGATGCTGCTGATGTGTTTCCGTATTTATGAACCGTCTTCGACATTTTTTCAACTGGAAGCTCTAAGCGTTCGCGTGCTGCTTCCATAATGCGAATATTTGCTTGATGCGGGATCAAGAAATCAACGTCTTCTTTTGATAGTCCAGCTTTTTCAATGACATTTACACTTGACTCTCCCATTTGTCTTACAGCAAATTTAAATACTTCTCGTCCATTCATGATTGTATGATCTTTTTCATCTAAGTACAAGTGCTTCCCGCCGCTTCCATCTGCTCCAAGTTCAAATGATAGAATTCCTTTGCCTTCGCTGACTTCTCCCAGCACAGCAGCTCCAGCTCCATCTCCAAACAAAACAGCAGTATTACGGTCATCCCAGTCTGTAATGCGAGAAAGCTTTTCTACACCGACAACAAGCACGTGTTTGTAAGTTCCTGATTCGATAAATTGTTTTCCAGTAACAAGCCCATACATAAAGCCAGCACACGCAGCGCTAATATCCATTGCACATGCTTTATGTGCACCGAGCTGCTCTTGAATCATGCAAGCAACTGTCGGAAATGCTTGATCTGGCGTGACTGTCGCCACAAGAATCATATCGATATCTTCTGCAGCCACATCTGCGGCAGCTAATGCTTTTTTTGCAGCAGCAAGCGCCATATGAGATGTATTGACATCATCAGATGCAATTCTTCTTTCTTCTATACCTGTTCTAGTACGAATCCACTCGTCAGAAGTTTCAACCATTTTTTCTAAATCATGATTTGTTAATACTTTTTCAGGTATATAGCGGCCAAGGCCAATAATTCCAGCATTCATTGAATAAGACTCCTTTTACTCATACGAGCATGTGATATTGTGATCTTATATTAGTATCTGGTACTAATTTTACCTTATTTTTTTCTTCTTGGCAATACAAACGTCTAACCTTTCCTCTCACTTTTTTCATAGATTAATGATATATACCAATAGTAGAAAGGAACATGTGATATGGCACAAAAAGATATTTTCTCAGCAATGATGTTTGGACAGCCGATTGAGAAGGAGAAAAGCAAGACAGAGGCAAAGGAGGAACGTGCGGAGACATCTTCAAGTGAGGATTCAATTGACTACATGCATGTCATGAATCAAATTGGGAACATTATGAACTCCATTGATGAGCTGAAGCCTGTGTTTAAAGATGTTGGCCCTATGATTAGTGCCTTCAAGAAAAAATTATCATAAAAAAGCCACTATTCTGTGGCTTTTTCTGATTCTGCATCTGCTTTTCCAAGCTCGTATGCTTCCTGCATGACAGATGTAAATAATGTTAGAAGCGGCTGAAGTGCTTCAGGGTCAAGCTGAATCCCTGCTTTATCTAACTCTTCCTTCGCCTGCGGAAAATACTTCATGGCAATTTGTAAAAATTCCATCGATTTTTCGTGCTGCATGTCGTCGTCTCCTCACTTTTCATTTGGCAGTTTACCTGTTTTTTTGTAAGACGCAATATCACTTTCAATGTCTTTCACAAAAGCGTCGTCAATGGTGGAACTAAATTTCCCCATCTCGACCACTCCTTCTTTAAAATCAAAGGAGTACTCATCTTGTTCATTTAGCTTGCCTTCATTAAACTTCTTTGCAATGATACTGTACGCTTTATCAACATGCTGTACAGTGCTCGTTAAAACTGTATGGCTGCCGAGGTTGGATTGATCGGTGACGTATCCGATCGCTGATAAATTATCGGCTTTGATTTGTTCAATGACAGGGATATTATAACCATCACCTGCTGGATACACAACATCAACGCCCTGCTTTTTTAATTTTTGATAGAGCTCCACCGCTTTGTCAGCATCATCCCAGTTTTCGACAAACTCTGCTAATACTTGTACATGTTCATCTTGATATTTTGCTCCTTTGATAAAGCCGTCTACTTCACTTTGCCAATCATATGTAGCAAGAATACCAATCTTTTTTGTTTTTGACATATGTGCAGCTGTCATGCCTCCGAAAAAGCCCATCGCTTCACCTTTAAACGTCACGTTTGTGACATTGCCCGCCTGAGGCTTGTTTCCATTGACAGTAATAAATTGTATGTTTGGATAATCTTCACTGATCAAGTTAAAAATTTCACTGTATTCATTGCCATGGCCAATAATTAAATTGACTCCTTTTTTATGGAATTCTTCAATGGCATCAACGATTTTCTCCTTGTCGACCATTCCTTCCTTATAATAAACATCTACACCAAATGTTGATTGGATACTTAATAAGCCTTTATAACCTTTCGTTCCCCAAACTTGATCATTGATCGTATCGGGGACGAGTAAACCCACCTTCTCAATTTTTCCTTTTAAAGGCGCCTGCGAGCAGGAAGATAATAGAAGAAGGAACGAAAAGATCATGACAAGCCGCTGGTACTTCATGCCATGTTCAACTCCCTTTTGCAACATGCAGTGATGAACCTGTATGTTAAATATAGGTTTATTTTATACTGAAAAAAGATAAGATGGAAGATCATTCTTGCTTTTTGTCGAAAAATGTTGAGTTTTGTCTTTTCCATTCTGCAATCATGTCTTCTGCTTGTTTGTCATCTGTTTGGCTTTCTACCTTCAATTCATACGTCATGTCCTGTCTTTGACCTGTGTCCGAAGCCCATTGTAACAATTCCTTTGCCACATCTTCTACAAAAAGTGAATCTGCACGCTTTGTTTGATCTTCATTGAGTGTCCATGGTCCGAACATGCGAGGAAGAATAACTGCCGGCACATTCTGTTTCACTGATTCGTTTTCAGGTTTTTCATAAAGAATCTGGTACATGCCACGCTCTGCTTTGATGTCTTTCTGCCTGTTATGCGGTTCCTCTGATTGAATAAAAATGAGGTCATACGTGTCTTTGCTATCCTGAAGGTCAATGACACGAACGAGATCATTTCTGCCCAGCCACATCATCCGCTCTTCTAACAGTGCCTTTTGTTCTTCTTTAAGATCATGAGGACGCGTGATATCCACTTGAATGCCCTCTTTCATCATATATTCACAAAGTGTCAGGCCAAAAAACTCATCTGCCCCTATGATCAGTCCTGTTTCCA
The DNA here is from genome assembly GCF_038593315.1 of Bacillus sp. FSL P2-0069. Taxonomy (NCBI): domain Bacteria; kingdom Bacillati; phylum Bacillota; class Bacilli; order Caryophanales; family Bacillaceae; genus Bacillus; species Bacillus sp. FSL P2-0069. The sequence goes on along the minus strand of NZ_CP151984.1, from coordinate 1,094,596 downwards.
TGTTCACGTCCCCTTTTTTAATATCGAATAAAAAGAAGAGCCCTTTCTATGAAGGGCTGTTATCATCCTATTCATCACAATTCTCTTTCATGCGATTTATAAAACTTGTGAATGGATTGAAAGATTCTTCTCGGATGATCAAACATATGCAGCGTGAGATCGACCTGACAATGTTCTGGATTTTTCATATGCTGATCAATAAAAGGCTTTGCGTGAAGTTCATATGCATAAGGTGCGCCGTTTAGCCTTTGCCATATATGAATCGGTACATGAGCAGAATGAACAGAACAAGAAGGCAGTGGATACGTTTCAGCTTCCTTTTCAGAACAGCCATAGCTCTCTGCTAACTCTTTGAGCAGCTGCTTATAAAAGAATTTGTGTTCCTTTTCTCTTTCTCGTTGTGCATCCAGATTCAGACATGGATTCACCATCGCAATGGACCTTAGTACTTCAGGCATCTCCTCAGCAAGGCTCATAGCAACAAGTGCACCCATTCCCTCTGCGAGCACATGAATTTCCCGGTTTAATATTTCTTGTTTTAGTGTGTGATGCACGAGCTGCTTGGCACTAAAAACAGCATCTTCGCATCCCCAGTGATTCCCATGAAGATGACTATTAAACAATGTATATCCTTCATCCTTTAAGGCAGTTAAAAGCTGGTTTCTTCCATAATGCTGAAGCCAGAATGATGTATTTTCCTGCACAAAGTGATTTCGGTCACCGAGGATTAGAATGCCAAAGCCATTTGGTTTTTGAGGAAGGTGAATGATGTTCCACTGGGAACCAAGCTGGAAAAAACGTTCGCTTACACCCATATGGCCAGCCTCCTTTCAGTGATTCTGCTTTCTATGATATGAACAACAACTCTTGTAGGAATAAGGAAATCCCCTAAAGACAGAAGAATTCTTTTTATTTTTATAGCAGAAGGTCTTAAAATGGTCACATAAAGGCGGAAAACAGTCTTTTCCCTTCACTTGCATCTATGGTATGATAATCAATAGATTGTTACATAAAGGACGGTGGGATTATGCATTATATTATCACCCTCATTTGGACTTTTCTGCTGACACATATGGCTGGTTACATCGTTGCCTCTATGAATGGAGCTGCTTATGATTTTACGCTCACTTCCATTCTTGCAGTTGTGTTTACGGTTATTTTATTCATCTTTGCTGAAGTAAGTCCAATGAAAGAAACGGAAAGTTCAACAAAACATTCTTAATATGACTTGTGAAAAAGAGCTAAATTGATGTTTAGCTCTTTTTTCTTTCTTTTCAGAGTGATTGCGGCACGCTAAAACCCCCTGCCTTCAACATACAGGGGGTTTTTATTGTTTATACCTCGACGGTTTCGGACTTCTGTTTGTCTTGAGTCAAATGGCTTTTCGCAAGCCCTGTAAACAGGAAGATCGCGATACCTGATAAAATTTCAAGGATTCCTCCGCCAGCAATGACAGGTCCCGCTCCAAATCTTTCTGCCAGGACGCCTGATACGACAGCTGCAAGCGGGAGAAAGACATTTGATGAGGCATTGATCACAGCATATACTTGCGGCTGATCCTCTTGGTCAACAGATGTTTGAATAATGACCATTTCCGGCACATTGATCGCACTGACAGCAGCTCCGAAAATAAAGGAAGCAAGCAGAACAACCGGCAGCCATGTACTCATCCCTGTCATAAAGAATGCAGCCCCTTCAATCATGCCAGCGACAATAAAGAACAAACCAAATCTCTTAATTTTCACCTTTGCCAGAGCAAAGCCCATCATAAACGCGCCAACTGCGGCAACACCTCTTAAAATGGAATACACCATGGAGTCGCTTTGCAGCGCTTCTGCTACGTATACCGCTGACAGTGCCTGCCACGGAGCTGCTGCGACATTCATTAAGATACAATACAGCGTGAGCGCAAATAAAATGTGATGGTTTTTGACAACGAGAAACCCTCTTTTTAAGTTATACAAATATGTATTCTTCGCTTGTTTAATGCCCGCTGCTTTTTCTTCATCGGTTTTCTTTAGTTTGACCCCGATAATAAACAGACCAGAAATCACAAATAAAGCAGTGGTGATCAGCAGAGTATCTGCAGGTCCAATTAATTTAACCAAAAGACCAGCTACCATGACTGCTGCAAGTGCAACAATCTCAAAAGAAGATTGCAGGATTGCATTTGCTTTTTGAATGAGATGCTTTGGAACAATCTGCGGTAAGATCGCCACCGAAGCTGGATTATATGCTGCACCTGTTGCCGATTGAATAACCATTAATGAAATCAATAACCATAGAGGCAATAGATGCGAAAAGTGCAGAAGTGGAATAATGAGTACAATTGTTGCTCGAACAACATCTGAAGCGAACATCCATTTAGACAAATGGTGCTTTTTCATAAGAGGTCCTAAAATTGGGGCTAACAAAGATGAAGGGAGAACCGTTACTGCTAGAAGAAGTCCTGTACCGAGCGCTCCATCCCCTCTTAAAATCAATAGCCAAAGGACGGATGTAAAAGCAAAACTTTCCCCTGTGTTTTTAATGAGTCTTGATATGAATAATGAGGTGAAGCGTTTATTCCAAACACTTTCACTGAGATTCATCTTTTCCATCACACAAATCCTTTCAACAATATATTACATATTTTACCTTAAGTTCTCTTTTTTTCATACTATTTATTTGAAAATTTGAACTTAATTGTTTTTTATTATAAAGAAAAAAGAGGCATGACACATGCCTCTAAAGTCTTATTCCTGCTGACTCTTAGTCAATTGCTTACGGCTTTCTTTGGTAGGTCCAAACACGATTATGGTTCGAGTTATCAGGAAAGACGTCGCCTGCTTTAAGCTTAATCTTTAAAGGATCTTTCACCATACTGCCAGTTTCACCGATCTCGATATACACACCATTATTCGGTGCTTTATTCCCTGATTTAAACTGATGCTGCTGACCCATTTTCATCCTCCTTTCTCGATTGATGTTATTATGTCCCGTCCCTTGCCTCTCCAATCCTTTATGCAAAAAGTCCCTGCTCATACGAGTCAGGGACACTTGGATTTATTTGGATGTTCGATACATAAGTTCTTTCATTAACGCTTTTTGCACATGCAGGCGGTTTTCTGCCTGTTGAAATACTTTTGAGTGCGGCCCGTCAATAATATCTGCCGTCACTTCTTCCCCGCGATGTGCCGGGAGACAATGAAGGAAAATATAATCCTTTGCTGCATGACTCATCAGTTCGTTATTGACTTGATATTCTTTAAATTCAGCAAGACGTTTCTCTGTTTCTGCTTCCTGCCCCATGCTTGTAAACACATCTGAATAAATAACATCTGCATCTTTTACAGCTGCAACAGGATCTGTTGTCACGGTCACTTCTGCCCCTGATTGTTTTGCAAACTCACGGGCAGTGTCTGTGACTTCTTGAAGTGGTTCATAGCCTTTTGGTGATGCAACCGCAATGTCACAGCCTAGCTGCGCACAGCCGATCATTAAGGAGTGCGCCACGTTATTTCCGTCACCGATATAGGCCACTTTGATTCCTTTTAAAGTACCTTTTGTTTCTTTAATGGTTAATAAATCAGCAAGCGCCTGACATGGATGTGAGTAGTCGGTTAATCCATTAATGACTGGAATAGACGCGTATTGTGCAAGCTCTTCAACCTTCTCATGTTCAAAGGTTCGAATCATAATACCGTCGACATAACCAGACAGCACCTGCGCTGTATCACTGATGGTTTCTCCTCTGCCAATTTGCAAATCATTTGAGCTGAGGAAGAGCGCATGTCCTCCTAGCTGCGTCATCCCCGCTTCAAACGAGACACGGGTTCTAGTTGAAGATTTTTCAAAGATCATCGCTAACGTTTTTCCTTTGAATAAATCTTGATATGGGTTTTGTTTCATTTCTTCCGCTTTTTCAATTAAATATGCAATCTCATGGATTGAGAAATCTTTTAATGATAAAAAGTCTTTTCCGTATAATGCCGGTTGCACGTCGACTTGACTCATGCCGTCACTTCCTTTTTATATAATTCATGGAGCGATACTGGTGATACATCTCCATTTTTTCCTTGCAGGAATGCTTGAACTGTTTCATATTCGGTTAGGACTTGAACGCCGTGTGTGAGTGCTTTTACACGCTGCTCTTTTGCCTCTTCATCTTCTCCTAAATGAATATGAAGGGATTTATCTTCATTCTGCAGCCAAGATTCAAAGCTGCCAGTCCAGACGTCAAAGCCTGCATGCTTCGCTTCATCTATCAATTGCTCGCTACCTTGTATAAAAAGGCTTCCTTTTTGCTTCCAGATCGGCGCAAATACTTTTTTCAAGGCGCTTTCGGCGTTCTTGCCTACACACATTCCTTCTCCTGTCGCTTTCATTTCAGGTGTCAGCTTGAGGTCGATATCTTGAATGGCATGTGATGAGAACACTGGGAATTTGACCGCTGTCCCCCCTTTGTTTTTCGTTGCAGGGTTTAGTTCTTCAAGCGATGCACCAGCTAATAATTGAGTGGCCATTGGGATCATATCAATGCCCATTACCTTACTGACGACCGGTACAGTCCGGCTTGCCCGCGGATTCACTTCTAATACAAGCGCCTGATCCCCTTTGATGACAAATTGGATATTCATAATGCCCTTGAATGATAATTTCTTCGCTATTTGTTCAGACGCGGTATGCACCTGCTGTTTGATGTCTTCACTGATTGAGATACTTGGTAAAATGGCAAAGCTGTCACCTGAGTGCACGCCCGCTTTCTCAATATGTTCTACGATGGTTGGAATGAACGCCTTTTTTCCGTCAGAAATAAGATCGACTTCAATTTCTTTTCCAGTGACGTACTCATCAATTAAGATTGGGTATGGCAAATGATCTGGCTGATCAAGCAGTGATGCCAAATGTGCTTCTGACTGAACAACGATCATTCCCATTCCACCAATGACATACGATGGGCGAATTAATACAGGGTAACCGATGCTTTTCGCATGTACGAGTGCTTCTTCTTTTGAATGAGCCGTATCTCCTTTTGCGTGAGGAAGATTCAGTTCATCAAGAAGCTGATAGAATAAATCGCGGTCTTCAAGTGCATCCAGCGTATCAAAGGACGTACCTAACAATGTGACACCGGCTTTTTCTAAGCCTTCTGCGACGTTAATCGCAGTCTGTCCGCCAAATTGGACAATGACAAAATCAATTTGTTCTGCTTCCACAACATTTAAAATGTGCTCTAATGTAATCGGCTCAAAATATAAACGATCTGCAATCTCATAATCAGTACTTACTGTTTCTGGATTGTTGTTCATCATGATGGTTTCAAATCCAAGCTTTTGCAAGGTCAGAACGCCATGAACAGCGCTATAATCAAACTCGACCCCCTGCCCGATTCGAATCGGACCAGAGCCAATGATGAGTGCACGCTGCTTTGTTTTTTCTTGATGTTCACCATCGCTTTTGCCGAAGTAGGTGGAATAGAAGTAATTCGTTTTAGCATCAAATTCCGCCGCACATGTGTCGACAATTTTAAATGAAGCAGCAATGCCGTATTCTTGACGAAGCTGCCTGATTGACTCTTCCGTGTGACCCGTAAGAAGAGCAATCGTTTCATCAAGGAAACCCTTTTCCTTTACCTTTTTCAAGGTATCTTTTGATAGTGTCCCCTTATGATCTTTCAATTCTTGTTCGAGCGTAATCATATTCTGGAACACATGTAAGAAGAATCGATCGATTTTCGTCGTTTGATGAATCGTTTCAACTGTTTCTTGTCTTGAAAGAAGCTCCATAACAGCGAAAAACCGGCGATCGTCTGGTGTTTTGATAAGTTCAAATAAAAGTTCTGTCGATTGCTCTTTCAGTTCTGGCAGGTGGAAGCCCTTCGTTTTAATTTCAAGTGATGCAACTGCTTTTTGAATGGCTGACTCTAAATTCCGATCAATCGCCATGACTTCACCAGTCGCCTTCATTTTTGTGCCTAATTGACGGTCTGCCTGTTTAAATTTATCAAACGGCCAGCGCGGGAATTTCACGACAACATAATCTAGTGCCGGCTCAAAACTAGCATAGGTTGTACCTGTGAGCGGGTTTTTCAATTCGTCTAGCGTATAACCCACCGCAAGCTTAGCTGCCATTTTCGCAATCGGATAGCCAGTTGCTTTTGATGCAAGAGCAGAAGAACGGCTGACCCGAGGATTCACCTCAATGACAAAGTATTCTTTACTGAGTGGATCAAGGGCAAATTGAATGTTGCAGCCGCCGACTACATCCAGCGCTGAAATGATTTTCAGGCTCGCTGAACGGAGCATTTGATAATCCTGATCCGTTAATGTTTGGGAAGGTGCAACGACAATCGAGTCTCCTGTATGCACACCAACTGGATCGATATTTTCCATGTTGCATACCGTGATACACGTATTTTGACGGTCTCTCATGACCTCATATTCGACTTCTTTAAAGCCAGCTATGCTTTTTTCAACTAAACACTGGTGAATTGGACTCGCTAAAAGAGCTCCTTCAATGAGCGGCTTAAACGCCTCTTCTGTTAGAGCGATTCCGCCGCCTTTACCGCCAAGTGTGTATGCTGGTCTTAGGATAACTGGGAAGCCGACTTCTTTTGCAAATTGAAGAGCATCTTCCGCATTATCCACAATTTCACTATCCGGCACGGGTTCGTTCAAATGCTTCATGAGAGCACGGAATTTCTCTCGATCTTCACCGTTTTCAATGGTTTCAACTGACGTTCCGAGCAGGGTCACCCCATGCTTTTTCAGCACACCGGCTTTTTCCAGCTCGACAGCAAGGTTTAAAGCCGTCTGTCCGCCAAGGTTGGCTAAAAGACCATCTGGTTTTTCCTTTTCAATGATTCTTGTCACTGAATCAACTGAAAGCGGTTCAAAATAGATTTCATCAGCAAATGACTCGTCTGTCATAATGGTTGCTGGGTTATTATTCACTAAGATGACTTTGTAGCCTTCTTCTTTTAAGGCCATACATCCTTGTGTTCCTGAGTAATCAAATTCTGCTGCCTGACCAATGATGATTGGACCAGACCCGATGACTAGAATGGTTTGTATGCTTTGATCTTTAGGCATGTGCGACTTCTCTCCTTGCTTGTTTCACTTTCTCAATAAAATCATCGAATACCCATTCACTTTCAGCAGGCCCTGGGTGTGCTTCTGGATGAAATTGAACTGACATAATCAGCTTTTCTTTATGAATGAATCCTTCTACAGATCCATCATTGACATGAAGGAATTTCACATCCACTTCTTTGTCATTCATGCTTTTTTCATTCACAACATAGCTATGGTTCTGACTTGTCATAAAGACACGTTTGGATTCTGTATCCTGGACAGGATGATTCGCTCCCCTGTGGCCAAATGGCAGCTTATACGTATCTCCGCCAAGTGCAAGAGCGATTAATTGGTGACCTAGGCAGATCCCAAGTGTCGGAAATGACATCATGATGTCATGAATTGTTTTTAAATACGGTGTCATGGTTTTCGGGTCTCCAGGTCCGTTTGACAAGAGGATCGCATCCGGCTTGATCTCAAATACCTTTTCCATTTGTTTATATGGAATGACGGTTACTTTACAGCCGCGCGCTGCAAGCGAATCTGCAATTGATTTTTTAAAGCCAAAATCAATGAGCGCCACATGTTCCTCACCGCAGCCTTGTGTGTAAATCTCACTATCTGTCACCTGTGCGACGACATTGTCTTGTTTCATTGCAGGCGGTGTTTCGTTTTCGTCTACACTGAGCACAGCGTTCATCGTTCCATTTGCCCGGATGTTTTGCACGACTGCGCGCGTATCTGTATGTGTCAGAAGCGGGATATTCCACTTTTGTAAATAATCTTTTAAGCTGACCGCTGCAAGATGATGTGAAAAATGCTCTGCTGCCTCGTACACAACCACCGCTTTTACTTGAGGCTTCTTGCTCTCAAAGTCTTCATGGTTAATGCCGTAATTTCCGATCAGCGGATATGTGAAAACAATGATCTGACCTTTATAGGAAGGATCTGTGAGCACCTCTTGATAACCTGTCATACCTGTAAAAAAGACCACTTCACCTGTGATGCCAGCTTCTCCTGTCAGATCTCCTTCAAAAGAGGCTCCATCTTCTAAATTTAAATAACCTTTCATGCTTATGTCACCCCAAAAATTGAATAATTAATGATACAAATGTATTTTTATACGTTCGTTTGTAAAAAAATTTACACCGAAACTGTTTTATTGGCTAATACTTGAACAATTGCTTCGATCGCTTGATCCAGCTCTGCTTTCTTCACATTCAGCGGAGGTAATAAACGAATGACATTCGGACCAGCTGGAAGCACCAGCAGCCCTTGTTCTCTAAGAGCTGTGATATAGCCGGCGACTGGCTGATCACATTCAATACCTGCCATCAATCCTTTTCCCCGCACTTCTTTTACGATATTCAGCTGTTTGACATTTTGCAGCTTTTCTAACAGGTAATCACCCTTTTCTTTCACTTCTGAAAGAAACTCTTCTTTGAAAATGACATCGAGTGTCGCATTCACAGCGGCCATGGCGAGCATATTCCCACCAAATGTTGTACCATGTGAACCTGGAGAGAATGCATCTCCTAGAGCTTTTTTCCCTATGACTGCACCAACTGGAAAGCCGCTTCCTAACCCTTTTGCCGAAGAGATAATATCAGGGTCAAGACACGTCTCTTCGTACGCAAATGCTGTTCCTGTACGACCGATGCCCGTTTGAATTTCATCTACAATCAGCAGTGCTTCATGCTTTTTGCAAAATGCTTGAACGGCTTCAAGGAATGCTGGTGTCGCTGGATTCACTCCACCTTCACCTTGCACAACCTCCAGCATCACTGCTGCCACATCATCGACTTCACACGCTGACATAGCGTCTGGATCATTAAACGGTACGTAGTGAAAGCCTTCTAGCATAGGACCAAAGCCAGTTTTGATTTTATCTTGACCTGTGGCAGCCATACCAGCATACGTGCGCCCATGGAAAGAGTGCAAAAATGTGATGATATTTGTTTTCCCTGTCGCTTTACGTGCTAATTTAATGGCACCTTCATTTGCCTCTGCCCCGCTATTGCAGAAAAACACGAGATCCCCTGAACTGTTTTCTGCCAGCTTTTCTGCTGCTTTTTCTTGCAGTCCATTTTCAAATAGATTTGAAACATGCCAGACGTGGTCAAGCTGTTCCTTAATGGCTTCATTGACCTTTGGGTGATTGTGGCCTAAATTTGTAACCGCAATGCCTTGTATAAAGTCTAAATATTTTTTTCCATTTGTATCGACTGCCCAAGAACCTGCAGCCTCTTTAATTTCAACATTCCACCGACCATAAGTTTGAAAGAGATGACTCACAGGACCGCCTCCTTTTGTTTCACAATTCTTGTTCCTTTAAAGGTTTCTCCTGTAAAGATACTGCCTTTGCCATTTACGATCATCACTTCATCCACATCACCTGATAAAGCACTCAATGCGGATTGTACTTTTGGAATCATTCCCCCGGAAATAATGCCTTCATCAATGAGTGAAAGGGCTTCTTGTTCGGTGACGACATCTAATAGTTCACCATTTTTTAAAATGCCTTCAACATCTGTGACAAACATAAGCTTATCAGCCTTCATGGCTCCGGCGACAGCTGATGCTGCTAAATCGGCATTCACATTTAAGGTTTGGCATTCTTCCGTCATAGACAGCGGCGCAATCACAGGAATGAATTGTTTTTCCATGAGTGCTTCTGCCATCTCTGGATGAACTTCTTTGATTTCGCCAACGTACCCGTAAACGTCTTGATCTAGGAAATCGGCGACAAGCATCTGCCCATCTTTACCGGATACGCCGACAGATGAAATATCATGCTTTGCGAGCTCTGACACAAAGTATTTATTGACCGTTCCCGAAAGAACCATTTCGGCTACCTCTAACACAGGCTTCGTTGTTTTACGCTGCCCGTCAACAAATTCTGTTTTCACTTCTAATTTTTGCAGCATGTCGGTGATTTCAGGTCCTCCGCCATGCACGATAGCCAGTTTAAATCCAGCGGCTTGAAGTGAGCGGACATTTTCATAAAAGGTATCTGAAAGTTCTCGAATGACACTGCCTCCACACTTGAACACGATCGTTTTATTCATGTCTATCTCCTTCTTTATGTGCGATAGCTCGCGTTAATTTTCACATAATCATAGGTAAGGTCACAGCCCCATGCTGCTGCTTCACCATTCCCCTCACTCATTTGAATGAAAATCGTAATCTCATCCTTTTCTAGATATGCTTTTGCTTCCTCTTCTGAGAATGGCTGCGGTTCATTGCGTTTGAACAAACATTGTCCGCCTAAATAGACTTCTACCTCTTCCGGTGTGACGGAAGCTGCGCTATGACCAATGGCTCCAACGATTCGGCCCCAGTTGGCATCCGTACCATATACGGCAGTTTTAACAAGACTTGAACCAACGATTTTTTTCGCAATGATGCCGGCTTCCAAGTTATTTTTAGCACCAGCGACTTTCGCTTCAATTAATTTTGTTGCGCCTTCTCCATCTCTCGCAATCTCTTTGGCTAAATCCTCACAAGCAAGTTTTAATCCTTCTTTAAACAATGGCCATTCTGGATGCTCTTCATTGAGTACATCGTTTTGTGCCATGCCATTTGCCATCACAAGCACCATATCGTTTGTCGAAGTTTCTCCGTCGACGGTAATTTGATTAAAGGTCACATCCGTAATGTCACGAAGCGCTTGCTGTAAGGCTTCCTGTTCAACATTTGCATCTGTTGTGACAAAGCCAAGCATTGTCGCCATGTTCGGGTGAATCATGCCAGAGCCTTTTGCTGCGCCTGAAATGATAATCTCTTTTTCGTCTATCGTAAGAGTGTATGCTGTATTTTTAATGACAGTATCTGTCGTTAAGATCGCTTCTTCAAAATGGCCTTTTTCGGCTTTTGCTTCTTTTAAATCGGCGATGCCCTTTTTGATTTTATCCATCTCCAGACATTCCCCAATGACACCAGTAGAAGAAACAGCAATGTAATCAGGTGCTACACCTAACATATCTGCACAGGCTGCCTGCATGTCGTATGCGTCTTTTATTCCCTGCTCACCAGTACATGCATTGGCGATAGCACTATTGACAATGACACCTTTTAATTGTCCTGTCTTTTTTAAGCTTTGTTGTGTGACTTTGAGAGGCGCAGCTTGAAAGTGACTTTGTGTGTAGACCGCTGCACTTGCTGCTGGTACTTCGCTGACGATGAGGCCAAGGTCTTTTTTTGAATAGCGCAAGCCAATGTGAATCCCCTTTGCTTCAAAGCCTTTTGGTGATGATACGTCACCGTCTATTTTGACAATGCTTTTTTCATTCAATTCGATCATGTTTGTTGTCTCCCCTGTTCTCTTATGGATAAAGAGGTGTCATTGTGAGGCCCGCCTCTTCATGTAAGCCTTTGATAATGTTGAAGTTTTGAACCGCTTGGCCGGCCGCGCCTTTCATGAGATTGTCTATGACCGACACGATTGTCAGTCTCCCTGTTCGCTCATCTAAATGAAAGCCAATATCACAGAAGTTACTGCCGTATACTTCTTTCGTTTGTGGATAAACGCCGTGATCTCTCACTCTGACAAAATAGGAATCTTCATAAAAGTCTTTCATTCGCTTCATCAATTCTTCTTTTGTGGCTTCTGTTTTTAATTGTGTATACATCGTCGCCATAATCCCTCTTGTCATCGGGACAAGATGCGTAGAAAATGTGACGTTCGCCGTCTGCGGATTCCATTCTCTTAATATTTGCTCTATTTCTGGCGTATGCTGATGCTCATTCACCTTATAAATTTTAAAGTTATCGTTTAGTTCTGAAAAATGCGTGCCAAGTGAGGCAGATCGTCCGGCACCGGACACCCCTGTTTTTGCATCTATTATAATCATGGATTCATCGATGACATTCTGTTTGATGAGCGGTGCTAAACCGAGAAGAACTGCGGTAGGAAAGCAGCCCGGATTGGCAATCACTTCAGCCTGTTGAATTTTGTCACGATTCAGTTCGGATAAACCGTACACCGCTTGCTGGACAGATGCTGCATCCGCTGCCCTTCGTTTATACCAAGCTTCATAGGTTGCTCCATCTTGAATGCGCAAATCACCTGATAAATCAATGATCGGCACTCCTTGATTCATCAGCTTTGGTGTCAGTTCACTAGATACGCCTGCTGGTGTCGCTAAAAACACAGCATCTGTCTCTTGCACAATGGCAGCCGGGTCAATGGCTTTTAATGTTTGGTCAGTCATGTTTGTCAGATGCGGATAAGATTGACTGTATGATTGCCCATCACCACTTGATGAATACAATATACATTCCTCCACATGCGGGTGATGCTTGAAGATACGAACCAATTCCGCACCACCGTACCCTGTAGCACCTATAATACCTATTTTCAACGTCAATACACCCTCTTGATCTTTGTGAAATTATTTAACATTATAACATGTATAAAAATTAATTCAATTGTATATTTAATATTCGTTTTCATTTTTTTTCAACAAAAAAACCGCATATCTTCATGAGACATGCGGATTTATCTTTCGTTTTTGATATAGAGGACCATGAGTGCACTGCATAAATATAATATGGAGCTTGCATAAAAAATGAAGTAAACGGTAAAGAAATCAGCAAACAGGCCGCCAAGCATAATGGCAATGGATGAAAATAGGGCTGTCCAAAAATGATAGTGACCGACTTCTTTCATTCTTTTGTTCTCTGTTGTCAGATCAGTGACAAGCAGTTTCTCCCCATGTTTTTGAAAGCCGCCCAGCGCACCAAGTGCAAGCTGAATGATATACACTTGCTCCACTTCTGTTATATGCGGAAAAAGCAGCAAAAGAAACGCCATACCGAACGAATGAATGATTAAAAAGAGCCGCCTGTCAGTGGTTTCCGGCAGTTTTCCTAAAAGTAAATGAATAAACGCACCGCTTAAACCAAACAGACCATAGGCGAGTCCAAACTGTGAATAGCTTGATCCAACATTTTTAATAAAAAGAATGTAAAAGGGGAATATCAAACTGCTGGCGAAAAACAGCAGACTTTGAGAGTAGACGAACCATTTCATTGCTTTTGCATTCATTGTGTATTGTACCTCTCATAAAAGTAGTTGGTAAACGTGCCATCTGGATCTGCTTGTTTTTTCTTTTGGAAAAATACATCGGTTTTAGGATAAGCCCGCTTCATTTGCGCCTTCGTTTGATAAGGCATGTACGGTAAGTAATAGCTTCCATCGTGCCGCAGCGTGATATCTGTCATTTTTCGAATGATCCGCTCTGCTTCCGCCTTCTCTTCTTTTTCGAACCCGTAATTCACTAAAAGCACAAGGGCAAACATATCTTGTTTCGCATATGAGAGATCCGCTTTTTCATTTTTTTGAACGTAGCGGATTGTGATATTCATTAGATTCAAATCTTCCTGTTGTAAGAAGGCTCTCATGTCATCGATGTACGCACGAAAACGGTCAACTGGGACGAAATATTCCTGCAGCACATCTGTGTCTGACTCATTTTCATATTCCAAAAAGGCAGAATCAGAACGCATCACATTGTTTCTTGTGATCAGCTGATCATTTTGACTTAGGAAATACTTCTTTTGCAAATTCCAGAGCAGATCTTTCCCCATATCAAATCTCCTTGAAAGGCCGAGCATAAATTTCAATGGCATAACGAGTTGATCTTCTTTCAGCTCTTGATATGATTCGTTTTTTTGATCTGAAGAGAGGGAATAATTCGTCACATACATTTCTTTCAAAAAGTTTGTTTTTGCTGTTGAGATTCTGGCAAGATGCATGCGTACTTCTTTATTGTGTTTGACATGCTTTTGAAAATAATCCGTATACTCATCGTAATCTAGAGAGGTTGTCTCCATTTTATATAATTCATCTTTTGTTAAAGAAAGATCAGCATCTAAAATGACACCGAACAATCCGTATCCCCCAATGACCGCAGAAAACAAATCATCACCTGGCTTTACTGTGACAATCTCACCATTTGCTTTTAACAGCCTAAAGGAACGTACCGTATCAATGAGTGACCCGTAGCGAATGTCACGTCCATGTGCATTTGCACTTAAAGATCCGCCAATTGTAAAGATATTCTGCGATTGCATCACCTTCACAGCTAGGCCATATGGATTCACATATTTTTGTATATCATCCCATGTAGCACCGCTTTGAACGCGAATCGTTTTCTTTTTTGGATCAAACGCTAAAATCTGGCGGAATTCCGTCATATCGAGCACGATGCCGTTTTCATAATATGTGTGGCCGCCCATACTATGCTGTTTTCCGGCAATAGAAATCGGCAGGTGTTTAGCTTTTGCTTCTTTCAATACTTCTTTTAACGTGTCTATCTCTTTCCCTTGAACAATTTTTTTGATTTTGACAGGCATGAGATGACTGACATCAGTAAAAGCCTCAAGATCCTTTTTTTTGTGTACTTGGCCTTCTCGTATAGTGATTGATATAAGAAATGCAGCAGCATATACGATCAAAAGAACGATCCATAGCCATTTTTGTTTCATGATAGGTACTCCGTTCTATAAAATTACATCCATTATATCAAGCTACTCTCTTCCTCCACCTTAATTTTTCATAAAAAAACCTGGCATGAGTTCAACTCATACCAGGCATTTTTCATTTTGTGCTTATTGAATACCGAGCGCGATTTTTGCGTATCTTGACATTTTGTCTCGTGTCCAAGGGGGATTCCATACGATGTGAACTTCTGTTTCTTTTACTTCTGGAAGATCACTTAATGCTTTTTTGACTTCGTCTACGATAATTGGTGCAAGAGGACACCCCATTGATGTTAAGGTCATGGTGATATCCGCTTTTCCATTCTCATCAAGATCGACATCATAGACAAGTCCAAGGTTGACGATGTCGACATTCAGCTCAGGGTCAATCACCTGTTCTAGGGCGCCTAAAATATTTTCTTTCAATGCTTCATCCATGATATCCACTCCTTTTTCCATTAGTATAACGTACTTTTTCTTATGACTAAACGTTTGTGCTTTTCAGATGTGTCTCAAACCAGTCTATCGTTTCGAACATCGCTTGTCTTGAGACCTTATGTCCAGCTTGTCCATCAGTGATAAAACGAATCAGATGCGGATCCTGCTTATATTGTGTGGCTACTAACTCATCATATAGAGTTTTTGCGTGCCGGTAAGGGACGACAGGATCGTTTTCTGCATGCCAGAATAACAGCGGTCTTTTGTTTAATCGATCCGTTTGCAGCGTTAAATCATATGGGCGCAGGGCGTCTAATTGCAGATGAACCTCTTCGTCTGTAATGTCTTTCATTAACCCTTTGTGACGCATGTCCATGATTTGTGCTTTTAGAAACGTCGTATAGTTTGGACTTCCCATCAAGCTGACAGCGGCTTTGATCCAATCATGCTTGGCAAGTGCACCAAAGGTGGTGATGCCGCCCATGGATGTACCCGCAACGCCTATCAGATCGGCTTCAATCAATTGTTTTTCTTGAAAGTATGTTTTAAGTATATCGATTTCACGAATTTCGTTCAGGACAATTTCCCAGAACTTTGATGCCAGTTCCTCTAAGCTGAGGTTTTCTGATCTTACACCATGATAAGCACAGTCAGGCAAAATGACTCTTATGCCTTTTTCCGCCAAATGGAAGGCAAAGTGTAAATTATGCTCGCGTGCACTTGTAAATCCGTGAATAAAAAATACAAGCGGCAGCGGTTTGTCTTTATTTTCAGCTTTTACGATATGTAAAAATGGAATATCGCGCGTAATTTGCTCATCAATGGTGATCACAGCCTATGAATCCTCCTTTATCATTCCCGTCTTTGTTTATTTTAACATGTAGACAACAAAGATGTGATAAAGATACACTATAGAAAGAGGCGCTAACATGAATTGCCTCCTATCACTTACAGATCAAAGGAGATTTTATGGAGACTAAACCTTATCTAATCGCACTTGACCTGGATGGCACATTATTAAAAGATGATAAAACCATTTCTGCGCATACACTTGACGTCATTCAAAAAGTGAGAGACAGCGGGCATCACGTCTGTATATCAACAGGCCGGCCATTTCGTTCCAGCTCTCCTTATTATCAGCAATTACAGCTTGATTCACCCATTGTGAATTTTAACGGAGCGTTTGTCCATCATCCTCTTGATGAAAAATGGGGCAGATTTCATACGTCACTTGATCTTCAAGTAGTCAAACAGCTTGTAGACATTAGTGAAGAATATAAAGTGCATAATGTCTTAGCTGAAGTGTTAGACGATTTGTATTTCCATTATCATGATGAAAAACTCATTGATATCTTTAATATGAATGCAAACAAAGTCACTGTTGGAGACCTTAGGGACAACCTTGGAGAGAATGTGACGAGCGTGTTAATTCATGCAAAAGAAGAGGACGTCGGAGCCATTCGAAGCTATTTATCAGATGTTCATGCAGAAGTGATTGATCACAGGCGCTGGGCTGCCCCGTGGCACGTGATTGAAATCATTAAAACAGGCATGAACAAAGCCGTTGGACTGCAAAAGATCAGTGATTATTACGGTGTTCCTAAGGAGCGGATTGTGGCATTCGGAGATGAAGACAATGATTTAGAAATGCTTGAATTTGCTGGATGCGGTGTAGCAATGGGCAACGGAATTGATGCCGTGAAACGTGTCTCAAATGAAGTCACTGATACAAATGAACAAGATGGGATTGCAAAGTTTCTAACGAATTACTTCTCGCTTTAATTTTTCCATTCATACATAGCAGATGAAAGCGGGCATACTACCGTTAGACAGGTTGTCCTGTCAGCTTGTGTAAAGGGGCGGATTCCGAATGGGTAAAAGAAGCAAATCGAAACGCTTTATACAACAAGGTAAAGATTCAGTCAGTCTTCATGACGCACGTTTTCCTTATCGTTCGACACTTGAAGAAGCGTCAGACAGAGGGAATATGAAGACTGATGCTTCTGGAGGTTCATTGTGAGAAACGAACTTTTTGATCAAGCCAAATCGTTTACTGAAGAAGCTCTTACTTCTTCATTTTCATCTGGGTTAGAGCGTCAGCAGGCAGTCAAACGAGCGAAAAATGCCGTATCCTCTGCATTTGCCAATTCGACAGATGCAGAAAGAAACCAGCTGCATACCTTCCAAGACTTGCTCGATGATCTCTAACATAAAAAAAGCTGTTCACCTAATGTGGACAGCTTTTTCTGATTCCCTCGCTTATTTGACTTGGAATGTTTTCTTCTCCGTGATTTGTTTCAGCCCTTCTGCTTTTCCTTTAAACGTTACGACTGCTTCGTATGTTCCGGGCTTTACACCGTTTGACCATGTATCTTGAAAATCATAGGCCTCGCCTTTTTTCAGCACAAAAGTCTGGATGGCCTGTGTGAACATACGGTCTTTCGAATAGCGGTATTGTTCATTCCCGTTTTCGTCATACACACTAAGCTCGAATTTTTGGCTTGTGTTAAAAGTAAATTCAAAATCTCGATCTGATTCATTTTTCAGTGACATGTTAAATTGAACTGAAGAACCTTTCTGGACGGGGTCTACTGTGAGCTCAACCGTTTTTTCTCCCATTTGACCGGATACCTCCTTGTCTGGTTCATCCTTTTTTTGTTGTCCACAAGCGGCTAAAACCAATAGAATGAGAAGAAGCACAAACCCTTTTTTCATCTGCTACCCACCTTTTAATCTCGTCTGAAAAATCCAAGAATATTGGTTGTCTGCACAATATTTGTAAAGGCTTTTGGATCGACTTCTTTAATAATTTGTTCAAGTTCATAAAGCTCATACCTTGTAATAACGATCACCATCATTTCCTTTTGCTCGTTGGTGAATGCGCCTTTTGCAGGTACAGTCGTAATGCCTCTGACCATTTTTCCGTAAATGGCTTCTTTGATTTCATCTGCTTTCTTCGTGACAATCATCGCGGTCAGCTTCTCATGTCTTGTATGGATGGCATCAATGACCCTTGTAGTCACATATAATGTGACAAGGGTATATAATGCTTTCTCCCAACCTTGTAATAATCCTGCTGTAAAAATGATGATTCCATTTAAAATGAAGAAATACGTGCCAACTGGTTTATCCTTCCACTTCGCTAAAACCATAGCAACAATGTCTAGTCCGCCTGTCGATGCCCCGTATTTGAGCGTAATCCCAATCCCTACTGCGGATATGACACCGCCAAACACAGCATTTAATAAAATATCGTGGGAAACACTCGTTTCTGGTAAAATGCCAAGGAAAATGGTCGTCAGTGCAACACTGATGATGCTGTACAAAGTAAAGGAACGGCCAACTTTCATCCAGCCTAAAATGCCGACTGGAATGTTTAAAATAAATAATAGAATCCCTGTTGATACATAAAATGGCGCATATTGATCGATTAAGCTGGATAACAGCTGGGCTACCCCTGTAAAACCGCTTGCATATACGTCAGCTGGGATTAAAAATAAATTCAGTCCAATCGCATTGAGTAATGCACCAATAACGACGACAATGAGTTTTTTTGCTTCTCCAATGAACATGTTGTCATTCCTCCACTTACCATTCTCTCTATGGTTTTCCCTAAAATTTAGAATTTGAACACGAAAAGATGATTTCTATGATATAGTTAGGCTAAAAAGATGTAAAATATGGCTTATTTTTTAGAAAGAAGGGATTTATATGACTGTTCATATCATAGCAGACAGTGCTGCTGATCTGCCTCTTTCTTATTATGATGAACATAACATAACGCTCATTCCGCTCCGCGTGTTACTTGGCGAGCAGGAATTTGAGGATTTGATCACCATTGAACCAAAACAAGTATTTGATGCGATGAGACAAGGAGCCAGTCCAAAAACGTCACAGGCTTCACCAAACCGGATCAAGGAAACCTTTGTTTCTGCCGCTCAAACCCATACATCTGCTATCTATGTCGCTTTTTCATCAGAGCTTTCAGGTACATACCAGACAGCTGTGATGATGGCAAACGAAGTGAAGGAAGAATACCCTGATTTTGATTTACGAATCATTGATTCTAAATGCGCTTCACTCGGCTATGGGCTTGCTGTCAAACACGCTCAATCACTTGCCATTGACGGAAATACAATACAAGAAATTGAAACGTCTGTAAAGCATTTTTGTGAATCTTTACAACATATTTTTACTGTAGACGATTTATCGTATTTAGCAAGGGGCGGAAGAATCAGTAAAGCGTCCGCATTTGTTGGCGGTTTGTTAAGTATTAAGCCCATTTTACATGTCGAAGATGGAAAACTCATCCCGCTTGAAAAAATCCGCGGACGTAAAAAACTGCTGAAACGCATTATTGAACTAATGAAAGAACGCGGAACGGATTGGTCGAACCAAACGGTCGGTATTAGTCATGGTGATGATCCTGCACTGGCGGAAGACATGAAACAGCTGATCGAAGCCGAATTTCATCCAAAGGAAATTGATATTCAAATCATCGGTGCCGCTGTTGGGTCCCATTCAGGGCCTAGCACGCTTGCGATCTTTTTTACAGGCAAATGATCATAAAAAGCACCCTTCCCTGACACAACACGGGAAGGGTGCTTTTCTTATGAAAGTTTAAATCGCTGGACGGTTTCATTTAACCTCGCCGTCATACTCATCAATTCTTCGACCTGTTTGTTCATTTGATGGAACGATTGCAGCTGTTCATTGGCTGAGGCAGAAATTTCTTCGCTGCCAGCTGCTGTTTCTTCTACAACTGCACTAATATTTTCAATCGAGTGCAGCACTTGTCCGCCAAGTTCTGTTGATTGCATAATTTGGTCATTTAAGACCGCCATTTCTTGTTTAATATGCTGCGCTTTTGTTTCTATATCTTCAAAGGAGTGTGAGGTTTTGTCCATCGCATCCTGCTGCTGAAGTGAAAGTTTGACCCCTTCTTGAACAGTTTGACTAATGGATTGAATGCCTCTTTCAATATGACTGACCATGTCAAAGATTTGTCTTGTTGCATTAGACGATTCATCAGCAAGCTTGCGAATTTCATCTGCTACAACGGCAAAGCCTTTTCCAGCTTCGCCTGCTCTTGCCGCTTCAATGGCTGCGTTTAAGGAAAGCAGGTTTGTTTGGTCCGCAATGTCAGAAACCGTTTTGGCCATGGCCGAGATTCCGCTGGCGTATTGCGTAAATTCTCCTGCTGATTCTTCGATTTGTCTCGTGGCATGTGTATTTTTTTCAATCGCTGTTTTTGTTTCTGTTAACGTGTGCTTTCCGCTTTCTACGGCTTCGATGGCATCCTCTGTACTGCGGATGACCGTTTGCGAGCGTTCTGAATTTTTACGTCCATGCTGGTCCATTTTCTCAATCAAGCTGACGCCGTGCTGGAGATCTTCTGAAATCGCTTGTGACCCATTGGCCATTTCGTCTGTCGAAACAGATACTTGATTCGCAGACTCCATCATCTTTTTGTTTTCATCATTCAGGTGGATCGAGAATGTCTCTACTCGGCTTGAGACATTGCTGATTTCTTTAATCAGACTAATCAGCTGATCTGTCATTTGATTAAAGGATTCATTCAAGCCGCCGATTTCATCCTTGCGCTGAATATCCATCCGCTCCACAGCAAGATTGCCTTCTGCGATCTGCTTTGCTCTGTAGGATAGTGATTTGATGGGTGTCACGATGGATCGCGTTAATCCAATATTCAAAAAGACAGCAATGACAATTAGTGTAAGTGCTGAGACGAGTGCACTTGTAATAATCCATTGGACATTGTCTGCTGCAGCCTCTAGATTTTGTTTATACGCTTCTTCTGCCCTTTTATTCATCGTATGCACATCGTTTAAAACGCCATCAATTCTTGCTGCCACACGTCTTGCATCCGATGCGTTTTTTTCACCAATGGCGTTGTTTGCTTCCTTGGTCCACGTGTCAAATTTTGAATTTAACCTTGTTAATGCCTCTTTGTTCATATTTCCTGCATGTTTGTTTAGCGTTTGCAGCTGCTTTTTTGCTGTAGAAATATCGTTTTGAACGATCTCTAGCTGTTCATCTGAGAGTGTCATCGAATAATTGGTCATGGCTTGCTCGACACTTTCAAAGCTTGCCTTCGTTTTTTGTACGTTTAATAAGGTTTGCACATCTGTCTCATTTGATGATTGGATCTTTGTCATGCTGACAATGATAAAGGCGATGACGCCAACTGCTAAAAGAAGTGAAATAAGTGAGTTAAGTAAAATTTTGACGCGTAAGCTCATGATGCGTCCCCCTCTTCTTTTAGAAGCGTCTGCTTCAGACCATTTAATTTTTTGGTCAGTGTCTCAGCATTTTTCAGGATCCGGATTTTTGCCATATCGATTCCATCATTGCTTAAGTCATAGACAACATGACCGCTTTTCATTTGATTGTTCTTGACGAGCTGTTCACTGAATTGATAGACCACTTCATCGACTTTTTTCACCATAGACGAAATGACCGCTTTTTCAGCAGTATAGTACTGATCGCTGTCTACACCAATGGCATATTTACCCTGCGCCTGCGCTTCTTTTAATACACCGACACCTGTATAACCGGCTGCGGCATATAAAACGTCTGCTTTCTTTTTGATCATGTCTTTGGCTATTTTACTACCCTTGCCTGCATCACTAAACGTACCGGCATAGGTGGATAAGATCTTGATTTTCGGATTGACTGATTTGGCGCCTTTTTGAAATCCTTTTTCAAAACGATGAATGACATCTGCGTCAACACCGCCAACAAATCCAATGACATCGCTTTTCGTTGTCATCGCAGCAAGTGCTCCCGCTAAATAGCTGCCTTGCTCTTCTTTAAACGTCACAGAGGTCACATTTTTCAGCTCAGATACAGCATCGATCAAAAGGAACTGCTTCTTCGGATATTTCTTTGCGACTTTTTCCAGGTCTTCTTGCATACTGAAACCTACACCAATGACAAGATCATTTCCATCTTTTACGAGTTCTGTCAGCCCTTTTTCATATGTATCAGTTTCTGCAATTTCTCTATAATCAAATTCAATGCCAAGCTCATCACGTGCTTTTTCTAATCCTTTAAATGATGAATCGTTAAATGATTGATCACCAAGACCATCATCTGTGAGCATAACGCCAATATGCTTCGCAGTTGATTTTGGCGAACTCTCCTGTTGATTACCGCATGCGGCGAGCACCATAAGCATGGCTGCCATCAGAAGTAATGAAATCTTCACTTTCATCCAAAAACACACTCCTTTTATCATCCTTACTCCTTTTTTATCGGATTTGAGAGGCGTTGTTTCAATGATTAGTGAAGGTTTTTCATGACTTTTTTCACAGAAAAAATCCATTATTTAAGACAAAAATAAAAAAGTGAGCAAATGCTCACTTTTTCTCGTATGTCCAGCCTTCTTTTTGGTAAACTAAATCATTTTTCATGAGATGACCTAGTGCTCGTTTAAAGGCTGCCTTGCTCATTTGAAATCTTTCGCGGATATCCTCTGGATCACTTTTGTCCCCATAAGGCATGGCGCCGTTTCTTGTTCTCATATAGGTTAAAATTTCTTCTGCATCGACAGATAGTGCATCCTGTTTTCTAGGAAGCAGAGAAACGTTCACCGTTCCGTCCTCTTTCACTGCAATGACGCGTCCTGTCACGGTCGATCCTAATCGTGGCTCTTCCTTTCGTTCCGTGCGGTGAATAAACCCACGCACGCCTGTATCTGTCAGCATAAAAGAACCTGTCGCAATTAAACGATAGATTGTTCCAGTGATTTCTTTGTTCATTAAGGTTTCTGGTGCCTCTGTGAACAATTCACTGATCACGTCTTCTGTGGCTGGTTTTGCGAACATTCTGCCGTAGCTTGTGACTTTCAGCATACAGTAGAGTTTGTCTCCTTTTTTCGGCCATGCTTCCTCAAAAGGCGGGAGGTGTTCTGTTGCAACAAGTGCATCCTTTGACAGCCCAACATCAACAAATGCGCCCATGTCTTCTACCACGTCCACGACTTCTACCCAGTCGTATGTATGTGCGTTAATTGTAGGTATTTTCATCGTGGCAGCGAGTCTTTCTTCATGATCTACATATAAGTAGACCTCTACTTCATCTCGGTCACCAATATCTTCTGTCATTTCACTGCGGTGTAAGAGGACCGAATCTTCACCGTCTGTCAAAAAGTAGCCGTATTCCATTTCATTCTCTATTTGCAAGGTCAGTTGCTCACCTGGTCTCATGTTCTCTTCCTTCCTATCTGCCCATAAAAGAGCGTTCGTTCATCTTTTGATTCACTCTATTCTACTATACTTCTTCCTGCATGAACATCTCTAGTTCTGTTAGCTAAAGTGGACAAACTGGACACGATTTATACGGCTGGCGGCTTTACTCTTTGATAAAGTTTTCTTCTTCTGCTATTTGCATGATAAAATAGACGCAATATCTAAACTTGGAGGTCATGTGTGATGGCAAAAGAAAGCTCATTTGACATTGTATCGAAGGTTGAACTGCCTGAAGTGCAAAACGCTGTTCAAGCAGCACTGAAAGAAATTAAAAACCGTTATGATTTTAAAGGAAGTAAAAGTGATATTTCTCTCGAAAAAGAAGAGCTTGTCCTCATTTCTGATGATGACTTCAAACTTGAGCAGCTAAAAGATGTACTTGTGACAAAGCTGATCAAACGAAATGTTCCAACTAAAAACATCGATTACGGAAAAACTGAGCATGCCCTAGGCGGTACAGTACGCCAGCGTGCGAAGCTGATCAGCGGGATTGATCAAGACAACGCCAAAAAGATCAACGCGCTTATCAAGCAGTCTGGCATCAAAGTGAAATCACAATTTCAGGATGACCAAGTGCGTGTGACAGGGAAAAATAAAGATGATTTACAAGAGGTGATTTCTCTTATGCGCAAGGCTGATTTACCGATTGATGTCCAATTTATAAATTTTCGATAAATTTCAAATTTTCCATTGATTATTTCTGCATTTTTCGTTACAGTTGATGGAAGTTCAATTCATTGACATGTTCATATTGCTTTCTTATCAAGAGAGGCAGAGGGACTGGCCCTGTGAAGCCTCAGCAACCGGTGTAGTAGAAATCTATTTTCTATGACCAAGGTGCTAAATCCAGCAAGCAACTGCTTGGAAGATAAGGAGAAGAATTACGATATAGCCAAAAAGTCTTCTTCTTATCAGAAGGCTTTTTTTGTTACATAGAAATAAGGAGGAATACAATGGGCCTATTACAAGACTTACAAAACCGCGTACTGATAGCTGACGGAGCGATGGGAACACTTTTATACTCTTACGGCATTGACCGCTGCTTTGAAGAATTAAATTTATCGAAAGAGGATGAAGTGAAACGCGTGCACGAAGCATATGTGCAGGCAGGCGCTGACATCATCCAAACGAACACATACGGTGCGAATTATATTAAACTATCCCGCTACGGCTTAGAGGAAGAAACGAAACGCATCAATACAAAAGCGGTACAAATTGCAAAAGCAGCCGCAGGCTCTGCTTATGTACTCGGAACAATTGGCGGCATTCGAACGTTTAACAAAAATGCTTACTCTATAGAAGAAATCAAACGAAGCTTTAGAGAGCAGCTGTACATCCTATTAAATGAAGAGCCTGACGGAATATTGCTTGAAACATATTATGATATAGAAGAAGCGAAGGCTGTTCTCCAAATTGCCCGCAAAGAAACGACTCTTCCGATTGTCATGAACGTCTCAATGCATGAACAAGGCGTTTTGCAGGATGGTACCCCCCTGAAGGATGGTTTATCTGAGTTATCATCTCTTGGTGCAGATGTTGTCGGCATCAACTGCCGGCTGGGCCCTTATCACATGATTCAGGCACTCGAAGGCGTTCCACTTTTGGAAAATTCGCATTTATCTGTCTATCCTAACAGCAGTCTCCCCTCTCTTGAAGCAGGCAGACTCGTCTATGATACCGATAACGATTATTTCCGAAAAAGTGCACTTGAATTTAGAAATCAGGGCGCACGTATTATCGGAGGCTGCTGCGGAACAACACCTCAGCATATTAGCGCAATGGCTGAAGCGGTCAAAGATTTAGCACCGATCACTGAAAAAGAAGTGAAGGTGTTAAAAGAAGAAATCATTTCCATCCAAGATCAGCGCACTGAGCCAGGTCTTGATGAGCTGGCTGTGAAAAAACGATCGATTATCGTAGAGCTTGATCCTCCGAAGAAGCTGAACTTCGAAAAATTTCTCGTTGCTGCAAATGAATTAAAGAATGCTGGCATTGATGCATTGACGTTAGCCGATAATTCTCTTGCGACTCCGCGCATTAGCAATGTCGCTTGCGGCGCATTATTAAAGCAGCAGCTCGATATGCGTTCTCTTGTTCATATCACATGCCGCGACCGTAATTTGATTGGGCTTCAATCTCATTTAATGGGGCTCGACACCCTTGGATTAACCGATATTTTAGCGATCACAGGCGATCCATCTAAAATTGGAGACTTCCCAGGTGCAACATCTGTGTATGATTTAACCTCCTTTGATTTGATTCGTCTTATCAAACAGTTTAACGAAGGCCTTTCTTTCTCAGGAAAGCCCCTTGGCAAAAAGACCAATTTTTCAGTGGCTGGCGCGTTTAACCCAAATGTGCGCCATATTGATAAAGCGGTGAAACGTCTTGAGAAAAAAATCGAATACGGTGCTGATTATTTTATTTCACAGCCTGTTTATTCTGAGGAACAGCTTGTGAAAATTCATGAGGAAAGCCGCCACTTGGATAAACCGATTTATATCGGCATTATGCCGTTAACAAGCAGCCGAAATGCAGAGTTTATTCATCACGAAATTCCAGGCATCAAATTATCTGATTCTATTCGTGACATTATGGCTAAGGCTGGCGAGGATAAAGAAAAGCAGCGAGCAGAAGGCTTAGCGATTGCCCGCTCTTTATTAGATACAGCCTGCGAATTGTTTAATGGCATTTATTTAATTACTCCTTTCCTTCGATCAGATTTAACAGCAGAACTGACCACCTACATCCATCAGAAAGAAAAGGAGTCTAACGTCCATGTCAACTATCACTGAACAGCTCAAAAAACGCATCCTCGTCCTTGATGGGGCAATGGGCACAATGATTCAAAACGCCAACCTGACAGCAGAGGACTTTGGCGGAGAAGAGTATGAGGGCTGTAACGAGTATTTGAATGTGACAGCCCCTCACATCATCTCTAAGATCCATAGGGAGTACCTTGAAGCAAGTGCTGACCTCATTGAAACAAATACGTTCGGCGCGACAAAGCTCGTCCTTGACGAATATGGGCTTGGGCACCTTGCCTATGAACTCAATGTTCGAGCTGCGCAGCTGGCAAAGGCAGAAGCTGACCGTTTCTCCACACCAGAAAAGCCTCGTTTTGTTGTAGGCGCAATGGGCCCGACAACGAAAACATTATCTGTAACAGGCGGCACAACCTTCAGTGAGCTCGTCAGAAATTATGAAGAGCAGGCCCGCGCCCTGATTGACGGAAAGTGTGATGCCCTTCTTTTAGAAACAAGCCAAGATATGCTGAATGTAAAAGCTGGATTCAAAGGGATTCAGGAAGCCTTTCAGCAGACGGGCATCCAATTACCACTCATGGTATCAGGAACGATTGAACCGATGGGCACCACCCTTGCTGGTCAGGATATTGAAGCCTTTTATATCTCTCTTGAGCATATGAAACCAATCAGTGTGGGCCTTAACTGTGCGACTGGTCCAGAATTTATGACAGACCACATCCGCACGCTCTCCTCCATTGCAAAGTCAGCGGTGAGCTGCTATCCGAATGCTGGTCTCCCAGATGAAGAAGGCCAATATCACGAATCCCCTGCCTCTCTTGCTAAAAAAATCGCCGCCTTTGCTAAGGAAGGCTGGTTAAATATTGTCGGCGGCTGCTGCGGGACTACACCTGCGCATATTCAAGCATTGTCAGATGAAGTACGCACGCTTCAGCCGCGTCATATCAACCGCGAATCACCGCAGCATACCGTATCAGGAATTGAGCCTCTTATTTATGAGGATTCGATGCGTCCTCTTTTTGTAGGCGAACGGACCAATGTCATTGGTTCTCGCAAATTCAAACGGCTCATTGCGGAACAAAAGTTTGAAGAAGCAGCAGAAATTGCTCGTGCTCAAGTGAAAAATGGCGCTCACGTCGTTGATGTGTGTCTCGCCGATCCAGACCGTGATGAGGCAGCAGACATGGAAGGCTTTTTACAAGAAGCCATGAAAAAGGTGAAAGCCCCTTTTGTCATTGATTCAACGGATAAACACGTGATTGAAAAGGCACTCACCTACTCTCAAGGGAAAGCCATCATCAATTCCATCAACCTTGAGGATGGCGAGGAACGCTTTGAAGAGATTCTTCCTCTTGTGAAGCTATATGGCGGTGCACTCGTTGTTGGCACGATTGATGAAATAGGAATGGCGGTGACAGCAGAACGAAAGCTTGAAATTGCTGTACGTTCTCACGATTTACTAACAAAGAAATATGGTATTCCCGCAAGTGACATCATTTTTGATCCGCTTGTCTTTCCCGTAGGCACTGGAGACGAGCAATATATTGGCGCCGCTGAAGAAACGATCAAAGGCATTAAAATGATTAAGGAAACCCTGCCTGAGTGCCTCACCATTTTAGGCATCAGCAACGTATCTTTCGGACTTCCGCCTGTTGGCAGAGAAATCTTAAATGCCGTCTATTTGTATCACTGCGTGCAAGCAGGGCTTGACTATGCCATTGTCAATACAGAAAAGCTTGAACGCTTCGCTTCCATTCCAAAGGAAGAAATCAAACTAGCTGAAACCTTGCTTTATGAAACAAATGATCAAACACTGGCTGAATTCACCCAATTTTACCGCGGCAAAAAGAAAACGGAGAAAAAACCAAAGATCTCCTTATCACTTGATGAAAGGCTGGCGCTCTATGTCGTCGAGGGAACGAAAGAAGGTCTCATCGATGACCTATCCCTTGCTTTGGAGCAATATGAATCGCCGCTTCATATCATCAATGGCCCGTTAATGCAGGGAATGGCTGAAGTTGGTCGTCTTTTTAATCAAAACGAATTGATTGTAGCCGAAGTGCTTCAATCGGCTGAGGTCATGAAAGCATCTGTTTCGTTTCTTGAGCAATATATGGAAAAGCAGCATGCGAGCGGGAAAGGAAAGATTCTACTTGCGACCGTAAAAGGAGATGTCCATGATATCGGGAAAAACCTCGTCGACATCATTTTGAGCAATAACGGCTTTCAGGTGGTCGACCTCGGCATCAAGGTGACACCTCAAACATTGATTGAAGCTGTGCAAAAGGAAAAACCAGATATGATTGGATTATCAGGCTTACTTGTAAAATCCGCACAGCAAATGGTACTAACCGCTCAAGATTTACAAAAAGCCAATATTTCTGTTCCTATTTTGGTCGGCGGTGCTGCCCTTTCTCGTAAATTTACGAAAATGAAAATTTCGCCTCATTATGATGGACCTGTTCTTTATGCAAAAGATGCGATGGACGGACTATCATTAGCCAATGAGTTAAAAGCGAATCCTCTTCAATTTCAAACAAAACCAAAAGAAGAGCCAGCGGCACCTTTCAAGGAAAAAGAAGGAAAGCAGCCGAAAGCTGTCATAGAATTACTAGAAAAACGCGCAGCACTCCCGAAGGCACCGGTATTTACGCCAGAAAATACCGCACGCCATTATGTGAGAGACATCGATTTGCATCATATTATGCCTTATGTGAATGAACAAATGCTTATTGGTCATCATCTCGGCTTAAAGGGAAAGATCAAAACCTTATTAGCTGAAAAGCACCCAAAAGCATTGGAATTAAAACAGCTTGTCACAGATCTTCTAAACGAAGGCAGAGAGAAAAACTGGTTTGCGCCAGCATTTGTGTATCAATTCTTCCCTGCCAGTTCAGACGGAAATGATTTGCATATTTATGATCCCGAAGAGCCTGACCGCATCATTGAAACGTTCCAATTTCCAAGGCAGGAGAAGCTCCCGTACCGCTCCATTTCTGATTATGTACGGAAAAGTGATGAAAACGAGAAAGATTATATTGCCTTATTCGCCGTCACAGCCGGCGCGCGTATACGCGAGGTCGCGCAGCAATTTAAGCAGGAAGGAGATTATTTAAAAATGCATGCTGTCCAAGCTCTGGCACTTGAGCTTGCAGAAGGATTAGCTGAAAGAGCCCACCAAGTGATTCGTGACAAATGGGGATTCCCTGACCCAGTCGATTTTACAATGGAAAAACGATTCCAAGCGAAATATCAAGGGCAGCGCTATTCCTTTGGTTATCCAGCGTGTCCAAATCTTGAGGATCAAGAAAAGCTGTTCAAGCTGCTTCAGCCTGAAAAAATCGGCATCCATCTGACAGAAGGATTCATGATGGAACCTGAAGCATCTGTTTCAGCGATCGTCGTTTCCCACCCTGATGCTCGATATTTTAATGTTCATTAAGACTGGCCCCTCCGTCATTGGGGGTTCTTTTTTCATACACGCTGAGAGGAAAAGGATCTTCCTTTTCCTTTTTCTTATGCCTTCATATGGTACGATACATATAGATGAAATCAGCTAAGAAGGAGTTGCGTGTATTGGAAAACGTTGTACAACGAACTTTAACACTTGATGACATACCCGATCTTATCGCATTGTCAAAAGAGGTCGACTGGCCTGATTACAATGCGGATGAGCTTACATCTCTTTTAACAAACGGATATTTTACAGGTTTTTCAACAACAGATGGACAAGTGATCTCATGTGCAGGACTTTTCCAATATGATAAAGCAGCATCAATTGGTGCCGTTATTGTATCTGAGACACATCGCGGCTTAGGCCTTGCACGGAAAATGATTGACAC
This sequence comes from Bacillus sp. FSL P2-0069, assembly GCF_038593315.1. NCBI lineage: Bacteria > Bacillati > Bacillota > Bacilli > Caryophanales > Bacillaceae > Bacillus > Bacillus sp. FSL P2-0069. The sequence goes on along the minus strand of NZ_CP151984.1, from coordinate 1,064,741 downwards.
CCTGCTTCGCAGAAGCGATCAAAGCGTTCCTGTCGTTTTAACCGCTACTGTACAAGGACAGCCCGTTTACGAAAAAATTGGATTTCAAACGGCCGGCTACATTCATACATACAAAGCACAGACCACGAATCCAGCGGCTTTTCGTGTGTCAGGCGGGATTCACCTTTCTCCTGCTGATGGAGCAGACCTTCCGTCTATTGAAGCACTTGACGAAAAAGGTGCAGGCACCAATCGATCAAGCTTTATAAGAAAGCGAATGGAACGAGCATCGTTCCGGCTGATTGCAAAGAATGAGCACCATGAAACAACTGGATTTGCCTTTGGCATCGAAACCCCTGCTAATCTAATGATTGGACCGCTTACAGCAAACGATGAACAAACCGCTCTCTCGCTCATCCAATCACTCATCTCGTCTTATTCAGGCGCAATTCGTTTAGATATGCAGGAAGAAACTGCTGAACGCCTGCATGAAACACTTGTTGAAGCAGGATTTACAAAAACAAACGTAGCGCATTTTATGATGATTCGCGGGAAAGAAAAACTGAATGATCCCGCCCTTTTCTATTTCCTTGCCTCTCAAGCATTTTCTTAAAAAACAAACAAGCTGTAGACACTTGATGTCTACAGCTTTTCTATTACTTCTCCCCAACTGACGAAAGAACATGAGCGAGTGCATTTGTGACCTTCCCATGCTCTGATGCATGCGGGCGGTCATCTCCATCTCCATAGCCATAATCAATCATTCGATTTCGATTTAAGCAAAGCTTTGTCAGCTTCGGCTGGAATAGATCAAATAATTCAAAACGGTCTTTTAGCTGCGGGAATTGATTTTGATACTGCTGAATTTCTTCAGCAAGCAAACGCCAAAGAGTCGTTTCATCTAACAGATTGTGATTGTCTAATACGTTGGATACATAACGCAGATTGCAAATAAATAGTCCTGTAAAGATAAATTGCACCAGACCTTCTGGCGGCTCACTGCGCAGCACTTCTCTTAAATCTTCTTCTAATGAAGCTAATTCAGGCAGCGGCTGGTCACTTATATTCACATCATCAACGAAATCTTTGATCGCCAAACGATGCGGCTGATGATTTTTTAACACAAGAATTGTATTTTGCCCATGCGGTGAAAAGACTGTGCCGTATTGATACATAAAGTGCAGCAGCGGCGGCATCACGACATGGAAAAACTTCGCCATCCATTCTTTTGCTGAGAGACCTGATTTTTCAATCAGCTGCTTGATATACGGCTCACCTTCATGATCCTCATAAGTGAGTGCCGCAAGTGTAACAGGGCTCTCCCCTTCTTCTAAGTACGTATAAATGCTTTCTCTAAAAATGACACCGAGCATCTCAAGATATTGATACGGCGCACCAGGCAGTTTGCTGTAGTATGGATGATCGACATTGATACTTGCATTCTCACCTGGTAAAATGACGCGGCAGACATCAGATAAAAATGAGTCTTGATCGGCAATCCCTTTAATATGCGCTGTAATGCGCGGGGCAATGACCGTACGTTCTGATGGGAGTCCACGGTACACGAGTGTATTTAAAATACTCATTGGCAGTTTAATATGATGCTTGCCTTTGTTTGAGATATTTGTAAAGGTTCTGATCGACTGCTGCGGGATATATTGATCCAGTCCCTCTCCCAAATACACAATCCGGCGCAAGGCCAAATCTTCCGGGAAATGCTGAATAATCATATGTGTCCACTGCCACTGATGAACAGGCATCATATAATAGTCAGCTGCATTCAGTCCTTCATCCTTTAACACACGCTGAAATTGACGAATCGTGACTTCATCTAATTCTTTGGCAATTACCTGGTCATAGTTTTCATGGTCGACTGCATGGAATGTCGCAAGCTCTCTATGTACAGCAATCCAAGACAGCTGCACACATTCCTGCCGTTCTGGTGCATAAGCTAAGTAATCATCGTAGCTGAATCCTATACGTCCTTTGTTATACACAATCCAAGGATGGCCTGTCATTTCTCCTTCAATCCATGCATAATCCGTATCTGTCAGTTCATCCGCACGAAGTGCTTTTTTCGACAGCAAATGGACATCGGCTAACAAAGTATGGTGAAGCTCTTTGATAAGATGGCCTGTTGTATCAGAAGACATTGGAATGATCGGCTGAATGTCTAGTAAAAACACAATGGCACTGACATCCTTTGACCATTTTCCATCTTGACAGCACTCAATTGATTCAGCGATTGTATCAAAACTATCAAACAACCGAGGTTTTGCCAGATAACGATATTTCTTATGTTCGTGAATGATTAATTCATACTGCGCGATGCCATCCTTACAATCCAGCTCAACAGGATGAAGCATGTCCTCATACATATATTCAGACAGCATTTTTGCCACCATTCGCTGGTTTGCCTTTTTCCAAGCAGCAGGATTCACCGCTTTTTTCAATTCATCTTGTACACTCATCGCTTCATCCTCCTTATCCTTTGATTTCTTCAAATGTGTGTGCGTTCTTGTGTGTACCAAATGTCTGGAAGACATGCTTTTGATAAAGTGGATACACGGTTTGACGAGCAAGTTCATTGATGATCACACTGTTTCGATAAGCCCCCAGCCCCAAATCTGGAGCGCCGACCCCATGTGTATGAAGCTCTGCATTTTGTACAAAAATATCATTTTCACCCATCGTATTTGTTTTCAAACGATATTCACGTTCAACTTGGAAACGTCCTTGATCATCCCATTGAATGTGATGAGAAATAGGGTTGATAAACGGCGGCAGAACGGATTGGTAGCCAGTCGCCAATACGACAATATCCGTTTCATGTGTAAAGGATTCTTCCTTGACCCATTGCGTACATGAAAGTGATAATCTGCCTGTAGTTTCCTCAATCAGGTTAACCTCTGTCATGGCTTGAAGCACTGTGTTCAGCTGCTTTCCACAGGCAGAACGTTCATAAAGCAAATGATAAATATCACGAATCATCGCCGAACTGATACCTTTATACAGCAAGTCTTGCTGTTTTAATAACGCATCCTTTTTGGCTTGCGGAAGCTCATAAAAGAAATCAATATAGTCAGGGGAGAAATACTCAAGTCCAAGGTTTGAATATTCCATTGGGAAAAATCCTTTTGACCGTGTGAACCAGTGAATATCCTTCGCCTCATCATCTGATAAAATGTCATAAAACACTTCTGCCGCACTTTGACCAGAGCCGATAACTGTCACAGATTTCCCTTTGAAACAGACTTCTTTCTTTCGTTTTAAATAGTCAGCTGAGTGAAAAACCTTCTCTCCTAAAGCTGGCTGGAGCGATGCGGGTATCGCCGGCTGCGTGCCAATTCCTAAGACGAGATGTTTGCTTTCAAACACCTCTACAGTTTGGTCCTTTACATGACGGACATGCACTTCATACCGCTTTTCCCCTGCCTTTTCGATCAGTGAGACAGATTCGACATTCATGCCGAATCGGCAAGAGTCTAACTGGTCAGCGACCCAGCGGCAATAATGACTGTATTCCTTGCGCGGGATATGGAAGTCTTCTAGAAAGTAAAATGAATACAAACGGTTTTGTTCCTGCAAATAGTTGAGGAAGCTATATTTGCTTTTCACATCTGCCATGCTGACAAGGTCCGCTAAAAATGGGACTTGCAGTGTTGTCCCTTCAATGAGCATCCCTGGGTGCCAGTGAAAGGCTTCACTTCTTTCAAAAAACAAAGCGTCGATTTCATTTACCTCTTCAGATAATGCGGCAAGCCCGAGGTTAAACGGGCCAATGCCGATCCCAATTACATCCACTATATTATTTTGCTTGTTGAACCGCGTCATGGTTATACTTCCTTTCGAATCGTTCTCGATCACAAAACATCAAAAGACCTGTTTTATCGGGTAAAGTGACTGGTTTCACACGTTCGAAGCCGCATTTTTCAAATACATGAATCATTTTTTCATTGCGAATATCCGGCTCAGCAACGATTTTTTCTGTTCGTTTGTTCTGCTCAAATTGAAATGCTGTCATTGCCTGAAGGAGCGGCGCAGCAAATCCTTTTCCCACATAATCCGGCTCCCCTATTAACAGGTGGATGCCTTGATCATGCGGAGAAGGCTCATAGTAGGATTCAATGATATCCCCTTTGACGTTGTAAGCCTCAAAATAACTCATTGGCGTCCCATCAATCGTGCCTAAATAAAGGGTTTGATGCGGATCATGTATGGCCTGATAAAAATGCTTTTCAAAAGCAGGAAATGGAATATTCAAATGCCAAAATGGGTGAACGTACTCTTCTTGCATCCACTTATGGACAAGCTGGACATCTCTTTCATATTCAGCACGAATAAACCTGATGCGATGCCTCATCCAATCAGCGCCTCCTTATGTAAAAAGAGCGGATTCAAGACAGCCGTGTAACGAGACTGTGTTTCCAGAGATCCTGTCAGCTCATCCATATCTTCAAATCGTGTCAGCAAATTCGCTTTTGAAGGAAGTTCTTTTGAGCGGAGAAGGCTGTTAGTCAGATCAGATGCTCCGTACGTCTCCTCATGAGCGAGCAATGTATCTCTCACGAGTGCCAGCAAATCTTCTTCCTTTGCTAGACCTTCTGTGCCAAAGCCATTAATGAGACCAAATAAATGATTAAAGAAGAAATAATAACGGAGTCTCTCAACGGCTACATCATCCGCACAAATGGTTTCACTTCTTACGCTCAAGTTTTGAACTAGATTTGCGAGCTTATCTTTTTTTGATTCACTATAATAGTAGCCTTGGTTGTCACGATAATAGAAAGTCTCTGGATAACCATCCTTCATTTGCACAACAGCATTTTGCTGATGGGCCTCGAGTGCAAGACCATACGTTTCAAACAGCCAGAGCATCGGTTTTAACGAAATGGTCAAATATTGTTTAAACCAATCTTGGCTGACCGCTTCAGTTGACCGGCCTTCTGAATCTGCAAGTTTATGAATAATTCCTGCTAATCTCGATTTTCCTCCGTACGCATGATCCTGACATAGCCCAGCAATTAAGCTTGCGCCTTTTTCACGATGCAAGAATGGATTTTGACGAATGACCACTTCAAAGCCTGATTCCGCTTCATCTCCTCGAATAGAGAGATATGCAGGATCTTCAATGACACGGAATCCAGAGAATTTTTCATATAAAGAAACGCCTAATTCTGTTTTTAAGATGCGGGACATCTCTACTCCTCGATCCAGTTCCTTTTGTTTATTGATACGTAAAGAGTTCGTAATTTTCACAGGAACAGAGAATTTGAGCATGTAAGCAGAATCCTTTTGATAGACCGTTCTAAAGGATGAGGTCGCTGTGTATTCAGACCCGAGCGGTCCTAAATAAGTCAGTTTCCCCTCCTCTATATAACGCTTCACGAATGCCTTCTCCATGACCACTTTGACTTGCAGCGGATGAATCGGAATGAGCACAAATTCTCCGTTTTCTGTTAACCTATTCAGTCTCTCTGTTTCTTCTGGCACCTGACGCATAAGCTCTTCTAACATGAGGCTTGCCGCAGATTGTGAAATAGACGAATCCTGAAGCACAATCGAATGGTGCGCTTTAAAGTAATGAAGCTGGAAAGCTCCTTTCAGCTCAGGAGAATAGACGGCTTCCTCCTCTTCTGTCATCCCTTGTCTGCTTTTTGGTGTAGGATGTGTTAAATGTCCAAGGAGAAGTGACTGCTCAGCCTCGATGTACTCAAAATCAGCTTGAGATAAAGCAGCTTGATCACTTTCTCTCTCCCGTAAGAATCGTTCAATATTTCGGCAGCTTAAAATGATGCGAAGCATGAATTCATCCTCTGCATCAGTGCGGCCATATGCAATGAGGAGCTCCTTTGAACATAAAGCAACAAGTGTCGTGTAATCGACGATCGTTCCCTCTTTTTCGCTGCCACTTGGACGAAAGCGAATCGGAAAATCAAAGAGATGGCGGCCTACAGATGAAAAATATCGGATCGGAATCACAAGCTCAAGGTCTTGCTTTGCTAGTTTTGCCACGAATACAAGCGAACCATCTGCTTTCGTCTCTTTTTTTGCAGATCGATCGATTCCTGTTTCACGTAAAAAACAGTTTAAAAAGCTTTGCATAGTTGCATTTTCAGCCATTTGTTTATATTGACTCAACGTAGTACCCTCCCGGATTGAATATGAGCGATCCCGATATCAACGATGTCAGAAAGGATTTCCTCAATATGTGTGATTGTCGTTCTCGGATTTAACAAAGTGAATTTTAAGCATGTTTGACCATCCACCACTGTTTTCGCAATGACAGCAGCTCCTGATTTGAATAACGTTCGATGGATGATTTTATTGATGTCATCCGCCCCCTTAAATCGAAACACAACTGCATTGATTTCTGGCTCAGGATTGATCACGTCAAGGTGATCATTGCTTTCAATAAGCGCAGCCACATCCTTTGCAAAATCAATGGTATGGTCAATGATGTCACCAAACCCTTCCTCACCAATCAGACGAAGAGAAAGAAGCAATTTCAGTGCGTCAAACCGGCGCGTCGTTTGCACAGATTTATGGACAAGATGTAGTATTCCATCCAGTTCATCTTCCTTTGGGTTGAGATAATCTGCATGATAATGAATCAAACCAAAATGTCTTTTATCCTTCAGCAAAAATGCTCCGCAGGAGATCGGCTGATAAAATTGTTTATGAAAGTCAATCGTGATGGAATCAGCAAGTTCAATACCGTCTAATTTATTCCCGTAGGTTTCGCTTAATACAAGCGCTCCGCCGTAGGCAGCATCTGCGTGAATCCATAGACCGTATGGCTTGACGATTTCATACACTTCTCGAACCGGGTCAATACTGCCAAAATCAGTTGTCCCGCAAGTCGCCACTACCGCAAAAGGCAGGAGATCATGCTCCTTTAATTCAACAAGTTTCTTCTTCAAATCGTTGAGGTCCATGCGGTGATGCTCATCTGTCTCTACCAGAACAACTGCCTGCTCCCCTAAGCCTAGCTGGGATGCAGATTTCTTCACAGTGAAATGAGCATTCTTAGAACAAAGAATTTTCATGCGGTGAGCCTCACTCGGCAAGCCTTTCTGCTGAACATTCCATTGCCATGTGTTTTCACAAAATGCATCTCTTGCAAGAAGCAGTCCCATGTAGTTAGATTGGGTGCCACCGCTCGTAAATGTCCCATCTGCTAGATTTCCATAAGAAAACTTCGCACATAGCCACTTTAAAATTTCCTCCTCAACCAAAGATGCAATACCGCTTTGATCGAAGGAATCCATTGATTGGTTAAAGGAGCTCACTATCACCTCTGCGGCAAGTGCAGGGATAAGCGGCGGACAATGCAAATGTGCCAAGCATTTAGGATGCGATACATCAACGAGATGCGGCAAAAGGTGCTGCTGTATATCTTGAAAGACAGATTCCATTGATTCGCCAGACGGTTGAAGCTGAAATAAGGATTCGACACTAGCCGCTAATTTCCCAGGCAATATTCCGCTGTATGGACCTTGGTCTTTTTGCCACTGATCTAGTAAGCTGTCGATAGATGTATGAAGAGCCGCTCGGAAGGACTCTCTTCCAAGCTGGCTTTGATTGATAAATAATGAATCCACAGAAGCTTTAGTTGATTGCATCGTAAACGGCCTCTTTGAAAATAGCGATGACTTGTTCAAGCTGTTCTTCTGTCATGATCAATGGCGGTAAGAATCGAATGACGCTACCGAAACGGCCTCCTGTCTCTACAATTAAGCCTTTGTCGAAGCAATTCTTTTGAATGAGACTGGCTAGCTCAGGATTTGCTGGATAACTTACATCCACATCCTGCTTTTCATTTGGATTGACTATTTCAGCACCAATCATTAATCCTCTTCCTCGAACATCACCAATAGCAGGTACATTTTTTTGAATGTCTTTTAGATAAGCCTGCATGCGATCCCCTAGCTGGTCTACATGATCAAGCAGATTGGTTTCTTTTATAAATTTAAGCGTAGCGGTTCCTGCAGCCATCGCCATTTGATTCCCTCTAAATGTGCCAATGTGTGCACCTGGATTCCATTGATCCAAATCTTGATCATAAATCACAACTGAAAGCGGCAGGCTTCCACCAATGGCTTTAGATAATACAATAACGTCTGGCACAATTCCCGCATGTTCAAAGGCAAACATCTTGCCTGTTCGGCCAATGCCTGATTGAACCTCATCGATAATGAGCGGAATGCCTTTTTCTTTTGTGATTCTTCTCATTTCTTTTATCCATTCAATAGATGCTGGAATTGAACCTCCCTCACCTTGCACTGCTTCAAAGATCATACCTGCTGGCGGAAGAATACCACTTTCAGGATCATTTAATACACGCTCAATATAAGAGCTGGAAATGCGGTGTGAATCTTTCCCGCCAATGCCAAATGGGCAGCGATATTCATATGGATAAGGCATGAAATGCACATCTGGAATTAACCCTTGCACTCTTTCCTTTGGAGACAAATTTCCGCTTAATGACATCGTGCCATGTGTCGCACCGTGATAAGCACCGTGGAAAGAAAGAATGGAACGATTTCCTGTCGCTGTCTTGACTAATTTAATCGCAGCTTCTATGGCATCACCGCCAGTTGGTCCACAAAATTGAATTTTTGCTCTCTTTGCAAACTCTTCTGGCAGGTGAGAAAAAATTTCATTCACAAATTCTTCTTTAATTTCTGAGGTTATGTCCAACGTATGCAATGGTCTTTTTTCATGAAGCATACGTTCAATAGCTTCTATAACAACCGGATGATTGTGACCAAGTGCAAGTGTTCCTGCGCCTGCCAGACAGTCATAAAACTCTCTGCCATCTGCATCTGTCACGATCATACCCTCGGCTTTTTGCATGGCTAACGGGAACCGTCTCGGGTAAGACCTTGCATTAGATTCTCTTTGACTTTGCTGCTCTAAAAATTGCTGATTTTTAGAAACGGTTTTGATGGACATAATAAAACACTCCTCCAATTGATAAAGATTATCATTTTCATTTATTAGCCTAGAGGATATGAGATAGGAAAGTCAATTGTATTCAAAAAGATGATTCAAAAAGCATATGAATGCTATATTCTCTTTTTAATGAGTATTTTCGAGTAATTTTTACAAACCTTACTGCCATAAGGAGATGGAACGCATGAGACGGTTTGATATTGAAAAAAATTACAAATCATTCTTCCTGGTTCTTTTGTTCTACTCAACTCAAAGCGCTTATTTAATGAAGAAATTTGGATGAAATGAAGGTAGAAAATTGAAGAAGTAACATCATTTTTTCTTGATATAAATGGTTTGGATGGTATAATTTCTCTGAAACATAAAGGAATGGAGGGGAATTTGATGATTTTTACAAAGCACGATCTTCACCATTACTTAACGCAGGATAAGATAGCATTAGCGATCACGCGCAAAAGGCCAAAGTGGTTTGGGGACGATATATGGAAATATCAAAGGTATTTGCGAAAATATGAATACTATTCTAATAGCGGCGCTCTACTGCGCAAATGGTTTTATCGCTATTTACATAAAAAGAAAGGCATGCAGCTTGGCTTTGATATTCCGATTGGCGTCTTTGGCCCCGGCCTTAGAATCAATCATAGTGGTCTCTTAATTGTGAATAAGCACGCAAAAATTGGGGCATTTTGTGATATTCATCAAGGGGTGAATATTGGCCAAAACCATTCCGAAAAGGATGTACCAACCATTGGAGATCACGTATGGGTTGGCCCCGGTGCTAAGCTGTTTGGAGACATTTACATTGCAAATCATATTTCAATCGGAGCAAATGCCGTGGTGAATCGTTCCTTTCATGAAGAGCAGATCGTCATTGCTGGTGTACCGGCTCAAAAGGTAAAAGAAAAAGGCCCTTCTTCATGAAGGCGCCTGATAAAAAAGAATAACACCGATCAAAACAGAGATGAGCAGCATGAGATAAAACAAGATGGTTAAAATCAAGATCGTCCAGCCCAGCCCCTTCCTCTCTGTCTTGATCAAATAAATACCAAGTACGATGGTGCTAAATAGCACGCCTAAAACAGCCCACAGCCATTTGTCTTTGTTATGTTTTGGCGCATCAAACCATAAATAGATGGCAACAGCAAGTGAAACGAATAGACCCGTTAATCTCATATTTAAATTCCCCCTTATGTAAAAAAACACATTTTCTATTATTCGCTTGAAAAACCGATTTTTTTCAGTTTATTCAAACATACAATACTTTTGTCCTAAAATATTTTATCATTGTTCCGCGGAAGGCTTCTCCATTCTTCTCTCAACATTCCGTAGCGCATTGAATCATAATAAACCCCTTGATAATAACGGACCTTTCTCAGTCTCCCCTCAAGGATAAATCCGCAATTCTCTGCGCACCGCATCATCCGTTCATTCCCTGACCAAGTTGTTAAACCAATTCGAGGGATATCAATATGCGTAAATAACACATCAATCCAAAGATTTAATGCCTTTGTCCCAATACCCCCGTTCCAAAAGCGTGAATCATAAATGATAATACCGCATTCAAGCCACCTCGTACGTTCATTCTCCCAATAATATGATACGGTGCCTTTGATATCACCATCTATTTCAATGCCATATAGCTTTTGAGGAATGGATTCTTCCTGTAAGTACCGTTTCTTAAATGCAGCAAGCGGGATTTCGTGTTCATAAAAATAAGGGGCATTCCATTTTCGATAGGACTGGTCTGATGCTTTAAATTTTAAATGCCACACCGTTTCTAAGTCCGTTTCGGTTAATGGACGTATGTTCACAAGCTCTTCCTTTTCTTTTTTCATCTGTTCACGTTCCTTTACTTTGTCGTTCTTTTTGCTAAATGACGGTACTCGATCGGCGTCATGCCTTCATTTTGCCGAAACAGCTTAGAAAAATAAGTAGGGTCGTCAATACCTACATGATCTGCAATGGCAGCGATTTTTTCATTCGTTGAGGCCAGCATGCTTTTGGCTTTTTCGATTTTGAGTCGATGGCTGTACTGGTTTGGCGTCAATCCATACACCGTCTGCATACATCTTGTCATGTAATCAGGATGATAGTGCAGTTTCTCTGCAAGCTGCTCCATGTGTAATTTCTCCATAAAGTGATGCTCAAGATAATGAACCACTTCTGATGCGACAGTCTCCTTTGCACTTGGAATATGGAATGCTTCCTTTTGCAGGTGAATGAGCATTTCCTCAAATAATAGCTGTTTTTTCAGCGGAAGTTCAGATGCATCATGATTTAGTGCTCTCATCGCTGAAAGGTGTTTTTTTAACACACTTCGCCCTTTCACTTTTCCTAAACGGGGCAGACTAAATTCATAGGTTGCCGGCTTTTCGAAGGTCGCTTGATTTTGTTTCATATCAATCCAGTGTTCTCTCGGCCGGTTCGTCAGCTCAAATCGGTCAATTGAGAAATGCAGCCACTCATAGTGCGTTTCCTCTTCACATGGCAGATGTCCACCATGAGACAGGCCCGGTGAGAGAATCATATATTCACCTTCTTTTACATGAAAAGCCTCCTCGCCCTCTGTCATCCATAGTTCACCTTTTGTGACATAGAGCAGATCAAATACAGTGAAGGTTCTTGAGATATGTCTTTCTCCTTGATGAAATACCCCTTTACCTGAAGCAATATAAATAGGAAACGGCGGTACAGTAAATGTAATAAATCGATCCATATTCATCCCCTTATGAAGTCGGATTTCTCCAATAAGTTTCGGTTTCATCTCTTCTTATTATAGTCGATGCACGGTACACTATAAATCGGATTTATACGAAAGGAGGCTATGTGATGAAATCTCAAACCCTGTCATATGAAAAGGTTCAAGCCAAAGATGAGAAAACACACCCTTCATTATTTGCATTAACTTGGCCTATTTTTATCGAAATCTCTTTATATATGCTCATGGGGAGCGCTGATACACTTATGCTCAGCCAATACTCCGATAACAGTGTGGCCGCAGTAGGTGTAAGCAATCAGCTCCTGAATTTATTAATTGTCATGTTCAGCTTCATTACAACAGGAACGACCATTGTGATTGCGCAGCTTTTAGGAGCTGACCGCAAGCAGGAAGCGACTCAAGTCGCCTATGTCTCACTAGGAACCAACTTCTTGATCAGCTTTGTCATTAGTCTCCTCATGTTTGTGTTAGCTGTTCCAATCCTGCACATGATGGGCTTATCAAGTGAACTCATGCCGGATGCGGCGGTCTTTTTACAAATTGTCGGCCTGCTTTCTTTTATTCAAGCACTCATTATGACGTATAGTGCTATTTTAAAAAGCTACGGATATACAAGAGACACGATGTATGTCACCATCGGAATGAATTTGCTCAACGTTGCCGGCAATTATTTGGTCATTTTTGGTCCGTTTGGCTTTCCTGTATTAGGTGTCATGGGTGTTGCCTTTTCAACCTCGCTGGCTCGTTTGATCGGATTGATGGCGATGATCCTCATTGTCCGCCGCCGAATTGGATTGCACTTTTCACTGAAGAGTATGTTTCACATCCAGCGGACGCATTTAAGAAAGCTGCTGAAAATTGGCATTCCTTCTGCTGGAGAGCAGCTTTCTTATAACGGCTCTCAAATGATTATTACACTGTTTATTACATTTATGGGGACGCAGGCTTTAGCCGCAAAGGTCTACACTCAAAATTTGATGATGTTTATTATGTTGTTTGGTGCAGCGATTAGCCAAGGGACACAGATTTTAATCGGGCGCCATATTGGAGCGAAAGAATTTGATGCTGCCTACCGCAGATGTATGAAAAGCTTATACTGGGCCATTGGGATCTCTCTTCTTTCTTCCACTGCTTTATCTTTATCATCGACGCATTTGCTTACCTTTTTCACTAGCAATCGTGAAATCATTGAAATCGCCGCCACACTTCTCCTATTGACGATCATTTTAGAGCCGGGACGCTCTTTTAATATGGTCATTATTAATTCATTGCGGGCTGCTGGTGACGCGAAGTTTCCAGTGTATATGGCGATGATTTCAATGTGGGGAATTGGGCTTCCGATCGCTTATTTGTTAGGCATTCAGTTTGAAATGGGGCTCATCGGGGTTTGGATTTCTTTTATTGTGGATGAATGGGTAAGAGGTATCTTCATGTATAGGCGCTGGCGTTCCAGAGTATGGACGGAGTATCGTTTTTCTTCCACATAAAAAGGACTGCGGGTGCAGTCCTTTTTTACGTAATATCTTCTAAAATAAGTGCTTTTTCCTGTTTTGAAATAAATGCTCGCTCTGTAAAGACGCGGTATTCGTTTTCTCTTGTTTTATCTAAAATGGCTTTATAAAAGTAGGCTGCTGCTTTCACCGGTATTCGTGAATAGAGCGGGAATTCATGAAGATGGTCAAAAAACTCCTCGTAGTATGCCTCTGCCTCAAAGGCAATGTACTCCCAGACGTGCTGGAAGGCTTGATTCACAATCCCTTCCTGCAATTCTTGCTCTGTGTACCCGAATTGATCCATCACTTGCTTTGGCAAATAAATGCGGTCTCTTTCAGCCTGATCTTCGCCGATATCTCGAAGGATGTTGGTTAGCTGCATAGCAATCCCTAACGAAATGGCTGCTTCTTTTAGCTGCTCTTTTTTACGCGGTGCAATAATGGGAAGGAGCATAAGCCCAACTGTACTAGCAACATGATAGGAATAGATGAGCAGTTCATCCAACGTTTCGTATCGCTGCTGCTCTAAATCCATCTCCTGTCCTTGGAGCAGGTCACGGAACGGGGCTTCATCCATCCGAAACTCTTGAAATGTATGCTCTAGCGCCACCCATATTGGATCATTCCGGTCTACCTCACCTTGTAAAAATCGATCAAACGTCTCCCGAAAGGATGCAAGGTCCTCTTTTGGCGAAGGAGATTCATCTACAATGTCATCTGCTCTACGGCAAAAGGAATATACGGCCCAGACGGCCTGTCTTTTCTTTTTAGGCAGCATGGAAAAGGCCCGGTAAAACGTTTTTGAATGGGTTTGAATGGTTTCCTCACACACTTTTAATGCTGTTTGTACATCAACCACTTAGCTTCACTTCCTTTCTATCATTCAAATCTTTTAGTAGTACAGAAGCCATAAGCTTCGCACTTTGCATCACGATCGGCACCCCGCCGCCCGGATGGATGGAAGCACCTGCCGCATAAAGATTATCTGTCTCACTGACCTTCACTTGCGGGCGGAAGACACCTGATTGAAACAAATTAGGCGCAAGTCCAAAGCTGCCGCCTTCAAACAATCCTTCTCGCAAGGAATCATTCGGTGTTCTGACCTTTTTCCAGACAATCGACTCTCGCAATCTCGGAAAGCCTCTTTTCTCAAGGACATCCACCATCTTCTCGACAAACTCTGTCTCCTCTTCCCAGTTGATATGATCTCCTGAAGGAACGGGAACGAGCATGTATAGAACACTGCAGCCTTCTGGGGCAAGAGATGGATCAATGATCGATGGATTAAATGTATAAAACGACGGGTCTTGAGGAATCGTTTTCGTTTGAAAAACTTCTTTCATATGCTGATCAAAGTGTTCTCCCATAAAAAATTGATGAACAGGTGCTTCTTGATACATCTTGTTTAACCCGAGATACACCATCACGCAGCCAGAGGACGGCACGTATTTACGGCAATCTTGTTCGTCTAAACCAAGCTGTTTTAACGCAGCTGGATAATCTCCATTGATCACAAATGCATCAGCGGTTTCATATTCATCATTTACTTTAGCTTTGACTGCCCGTTTCCCCTCAAACACCAATTGCGTGACTTCTTCATTTTTTCTTACATGCACACCCATTTTGATGAGCTGCCCTTCCAATATATCTACTAAACTCGCATATCCGCCTTTTAAATAGTAGATTCCATGCGCGTGCTCACTATAGGACACAAGCGAATAAATAGCCGATGCTTCATACGGGTTTCCCCCAACATAGAGGGTTTGAAGTGCGTATGCATCTCGCAGGCGTTCGTCTGAGAAATATTTTTTCAGAGCACTTTGTACCGTTCGATACGCCTTTAATTTCATTAAAATCTTCATATTCGCTTTTGTAAAAAATGTACGTTTTTCGTGAAATGATTTTTCTAGAAAGGCTTGCTGCCCTTCTTGAAACCGGTCTGTCATTTCTTCCATAAACCTCAGGAACCCTTGATCTTCCTTTGGAAATACACGTCTGATTTCATCTAGCTGACGAAGTGCATCAGAGTATTTCGTATAGGAGGTTCCATCTTGATATTGAATTGTGTACAGCGGATCAAGCTGCAGCAGATCAAGAGATGAATCGTCAATTCCTACCTCATGTAAAATGCCTTTTAACATGTCAGGAAGTAGGACAATGGTCGGACCTTCATCTACTTTATATCCTTTCTCACGTACAAAAGCAAGTCTCCCGCCAAGCCGTTCATTTTTTTCGACAAGGGTGACATCATGTCCCGCTTTTTTTAAATAAAGCGCTGAGATCATTCCGCCAATACCGCCGCCTGCAATTAATATATGTTTTTTCATGAGGCGCTCCCCTTTTCTTGATGCGGCATTGTTTTGTGTGAATGTTTCTCTTTTTTAAGAATGGCATTTGTCGTGATACGTGCTGATTCTAAAATGGTTGGCAGTCCGCTTCCTGGATGTGTTCCTCCTCCAACGAGCCAGCAGTGCTTTAATTCATCAAATTCATTGTGCGGCCTTAGGACCATCATCTGCGTCAGCTGGTGGCCGAGGTTAAATGTAGCTCCTTCATATACGTAAAGGTCTTCCTCCCATTGCTTCGGTGTGATCATCCGCTCGACTTCTATATGCTGTCTCACATTCTGAAAGCCTGTTTTCCGCTCCAATGTATCCAGCACAAGCTCTCTAAATTCATGTTGATGCGCCTCCCAATCAATACCGCTTTGGTTATTGGCAACTGGAGCCAGCACATAAAGAGCTGATTTTCCTTTTGGAGCAAGTGAGTCATCGGTTACACTTGCATTTTGAATATAAATAGACGGGTCATCTGGCAGCTCATATGTTTTCGTAATGCCTTTGACAAATCTAGCATAATCATCGGAAAAAACGATGGTATGATGCGGCTCATCATATATGGTATCCAGTCCTAAATAAAGCATAAAGGTAGAGCAAGAGAATTTTTTCTTTTTTAATTTCCTCTCGCTATATTTCTTTAAGAGTCCTGGCTCGACAAGCTTTGTCATCACATGTGCAAAGTCTCCATTGACGACAACCTCATCTGCTTGTATTTCTTCCCCAGATTCTAAACGAATGCCTTTTACTTTCCTTCCCTCCGTGAGCAGCTTTTCGACGCCAGCTGACAGATGAATCTCTGCTCCAGCTTCAAGCGCGGCCTTTGCCATCGCTTCTGACAGCTGATTGACACCGCCCTTCGGATGAAATACACCTGTGTCATGTTCCATAAACGAAAGGATCGAGAACGCACCAGGGCATTCCCACGGGGACATTCCTAAGTACTTTGATTGAAATGTAAAAGCATATTTCACTGATTCATTCGAAAAATAGTCTGACAGCACATCATACAAACTTTTATTTAGTGAAAGCTGTGGAAGTGCTTTGATCACCTTCAGGCGAAGGTAATGATGAAAGCGGTCCATTTTACTTTGTAGAATTGGTGTCAAACGATCCATTTTGCGCTTTGTATCCTTCATAAATCTTAGATACCCTTCGCCCTCACCAGGTGCAAAGGCTTCTAATCGTTTGTACATTTCATCGCGATCCCGAATCATATCGAGCTGATTGTCTTGAAATATTAATCTATACATCTCTTTTAATTCAATCACATCAATATAGTCATAAAGATTTTTACCAGCAAAGGTGAACAGCTCCTCTGCAATATGAATCATGCTGAGAAAGGTAGGACCTGTATCAAACGTGAAATCACCAAGTTGAAACTTAGCGTTACGCCCGCCAACAAAGGGCTGTTTTTCGTATACATGAACATCATGTCCTTTGCTTTGAAGCATCATAGCTGCTGCAAGGCCCCCTGGTCCCGCTCCGATCACAATGATTTTCATTATCCTTTTTCCTCCAAATTAATTCACTTTAAGTTAATTATACAAATTAGAAAGATTAGATCAACTTTTGATGTGCTCAAAAAGTCTCATGTTATGTATCAAAAAAGCCGGCTTCCTTTCAACAAGTGCAAGAAAGCCGACCCTTTATTACGCTTCTATATCAATTCGATACGTTTCAAACCAATGATGAATCTGTGCAAGATGGGCAATCAACTGCGGGCCCTTCATGAGCTGGCCATACCATGGCACATGAAAAGAAGCTCCTTCCGTTTCAATCAGCTGCTTTAATTGATGTGGGTCTAAAAATTCGTGAAGTACAGAGTCTTTTTGCGCGAGGCAGTCTGTTAGCATCTCTTTCACAGCCTGAGTATAGGCTGGATGATGTGTTTTCGGATAAGGACTCTTCTTTCGATAAAGCACTTCATTCGGTAAAATTCCCTCTAATGCTTTTCGTAAAACCCCTTTTTCACGATTTCCATGCATTTTCATTTCCCAAGGAATATTCCACACATATTCGACAAGACGATGATCTGCAAATGGCACACGTACCTCAAGACTAGCCCCCATACTCATTCGATCTTTTCGATCAAGCAGTGTTGTCATAAACCAGATCATATTTAAGTAAAAAAGTTCTCTACGGGCTTTATCAACGCCAGTTTCTCCATCTAAAAGAGGCGTTTCTGCCACCGTTTCTTCATATTTGCTTTGCGCGTATTCCTTAAGTGACAGCTTTTTTTGCCACGAGTCTTGCAGGAGCTGAGTTCTCGCTTCAGTCGATCTCATCCACGGAAAACCATTCGTTTCATTTTCCATATGGAACCAAGGGTAGCCGCCAAAGATTTCATCAGCACATTCACCTGACAAGCCAACAACGAAGTCCTTTTTAATTTCTCGGCAAAACCAAAGCAAGGAAGAATCAATATCTGCCATACCCGGTAAGTCTCGAACCTCAACGGCTTCCTTCAGATAGGAAGCGAGCTCTTTTTGTCCAATGATACAGCTGTGATGATTCGTTTGAAACGCTTTTGTCATTTGATCAATCCATGGGCCGTCAGCATTCGGCTGGAATTGATTTGCCTCAAAGAATTGATCGTTTCCTTCGTAGTCAATGGAATACGTATGAAGCGGTGCTTCCCCTATTTTCTCAAAGTGCTTAGCGGCAATGGCAGTAATGGCACTAGAATCGACGCCACCAGATAAAAATGTACATACAGGCACATCAGAGACGAGCTGTCTTGTCACGGCATCTGTAAAGAGATGCTTAATGTGCTGTGCGGTGTCATCAAGTGAGTCGGTATGCTCCTTGCTTTTGACATTCCAATATCTCCACACGCGCAGTCCGTCTTTTGAAAAGGTCAAGGCATGTGCAGGTCTCAGCTCTTTTATCCCTTTAAACACTCCTTGACCTGGTGTTCTTGACGGTCCTAAGCCAAAGATCTCCGACAGCCCTTCATAATCGACTTTTGCTTTGATATCAGGATGAGCAAGAAGTGCTTTGATCTCTGAACCAAATAAGAAGGAATGATGACGTTCTGTATAGAAAAATGGCTTGACACCTAGCCGGTCTCTCCCTGCAAATAACAATTCACGCTCACTATCCCAGATCACAAATGCAAAAATGCCATTAAAATGGGAGACACACTCTTCCTTCCATTCTGTATAGGCATGAAGAAGAACTTCTGTATCAGAATGCCCAAGAAAGCGGTGCCCCCTTTTTAATAATTCTTTTCTTATATCCTCCGTGTTATAGAGCTCTCCATTGTATACAATCGTATAAGCATGGTTTTGATGTGTATATGTCATCGGCTGCTTTCCGCCTTCTACATCTACCACCGCTAACCTTTTATGCCCGAAAAGAACGTGCTCACTTTTCCACGTATTTGTATCATCTGGCCCTCTTTTAGATAATGTATCTGTCATTTGATTGATTACATGATCCTGTTGGATGAGCTGCTTTTTAAAGTCTGCCCAGCCTGTAATTCCACACATCATCATCAGCTCCCATCCGTTTTTCCTCAAGTGTTC
Source organism: Bacillus sp. FSL P2-0069 (assembly GCF_038593315.1). Classification (NCBI taxonomy): domain Bacteria; kingdom Bacillati; phylum Bacillota; class Bacilli; order Caryophanales; family Bacillaceae; genus Bacillus; species Bacillus sp. FSL P2-0069. Next base: position 1,045,726 of record NZ_CP151984.1, on the reverse strand, counting down.
TCATTCAGCCTTTCTTAGTTTATGCATCGTTTCCTTGATAGTTGATTTGTCCTTTTTTCCCGGCGTATAGGACAAGCTTGATTTGGTAAGAAAAGAAAGAAGAAAGGAGCTTTTGCAAATGGAAAATCGAATGAAGCAGCTTGAACGCTGCAGCCGAAGATGGTGTAACGGGTATTTGCTCATTGAAAACGGGCATTGTCTGATTGAAGATGAAGAAGGAGAGATCATGCTGCCAGAAAGTCTTCAAAGCACAATGATCTGTTTGAAGGAAAATGACCAATGGACAAAAGGGGAATTGCTCGGTTCTATGATTCTTCATGAAAACGGGCAACTAATAGAAGTACAGGGAGGAGAAAACATTCAATATACGGCGTCCCTTGCCAAAGGATGGCTTGATCTTCTCATGTTCGTACCGGAAAACGTTTTTGATCACATCCTTGAACAGGTAGAGCAGCTTGGTTTTTCCGTCTATGATTGTGTCTTCTCCTCCTTTTATTCAATGCAGCGCGTCTCTTTCTTTCAGTTTTCGACAGATACGCAATCACTTGCACTTCAATGTCACTATGAGCCTGCAGCCAGCCACATTCGTTTTGAATGGACCACTTCAGACGGACAACGGATCGTTTCACAATTTGATGCCACATAAAAAGGACACTGCTTCGTATAAGCAATGCCCTTTTTATATTAAAAGATATGGAAACCGATCGGCAGACGTAAACCGAGAAGAATGGTCACAATCGCAAATACGATAAACCCAATCAACACACCAGTCACCGATTTTCCTTTTTTCTTGCGCACTAGGACCATTTCCATGAAACCGATCACGAGGATACCGAGAATCATTTTTCCAATATACTCGCCCCCGAAACCTGGAATTTTCATTCCTGTGCGAACATACAATTCTACGCCTGTTGCGATAATGATCAAGTAGAATAAGCGAACGATCATGTGCACAATTTTAGCGCCTTTGTCGTTTTTACCTGCAAGAGCAAAGGCTACGAAGAATAAAATAATCCCCAGCACCCATGCTGTGATATGTAAATGTGTTCCCATTTGTGATTTCCCCCTTTATCAGAACAAGTACCTTCTCATCGTACCACGAAATAAGTCGAACACAAAGCGACAATCCTGTGTCATCACGCGCTTTATTTGACGTGATTTGTCAGCGTTCCAATCGGCTCAATTGTGATGTCAATTCGATCTCCAGAAGCTAAAAACTTAGGCGGTTCAAAGCCCTTCCCTACCCCAGAAGGTGTACCTGTTGCAATGATGTCACCCGCTTCTAATGTCATCCCTTTTGAAAGAGTGGAGACAATGTCTTCAATTGTGAAGATCATTAATTCCGTACTGGCAGACTGACGAACCTCTCCGTTTACCTTTGTTTCCACATGGAGCGCACCATGGTCCTCGATCATTGACTTATGAACGATATAAGGTCCTATCGGACAGGTAGCATCTAAGCTCTTGCCAATGAAAAATTGTTTATGTTTTTTCTGCAAATCTCTTGCCGTCACATCATTTAAAATGGTGTAACCGAATATATAATCTTGGACCTCTTCAGGAGCAATGTTTTTCCCTGATTTGCCCATCACAATGGCAAGCTCTCCTTCATAATCCAGTTCACTGGTCACACCTTCATGAAGAAGAATGTCCGCTCCGTGTCCAATGACAGAAGTAGGTGCCTTTGTAAAAATCATCACGTCTTTAGGAATATCCGCCGCACTTCCCATCTCCATGACATGGTCTTGATAATTCTTTCCGACACACATGATGTTTTTAGACGGCTTTGGAATCGGCGCATGGAGTTTCACGTCCGAAAGCGGATATACATAAGAACCGCGGTCTTCTTCTTTTTTCTCAGCCCAATCAAGAAGCTGTCCTACATGTTCAACAAACTTGTCCCCCATTTTGATACACTCAGATAAAGAGTTTGGCAGTGTCTCAAGCTCAAATAATTTGGCTTCTGCCTTTTTGACGTCCATCACCCATTCATCATCAATGACTACCCCAATAAACATGCTGCTATGTATCTCACCTGTAAAAAACTTCATGTCTTCCCCTCACAATCTTCATTTCGCTAAGTTATGATGTCTCATTTTATTTCTCTACGAAATAAAAAAACCCTTTTTTATCATACTCTCTTTTAAAAAGGGTTTCAAAAATGATGATTGAATGCTTAGCGGAAACGGCGATACTCCCACATGTTCCCTTGATCCCATTTACGCTCAACATTTCCTCTATTTCTGGAACGATGCGACTTCTTTCCACATCTTCGGCAAGAGCGGCTGCGTTTATGGTGATGAGAACGTTTAGATCTATGGCTGCGGCGCGACTTTCGGCTCTTCTTATGATGAGATCTGCATTTGCTGCGGTGTGACTTGCGGCAGCTCTTCTTATGGTGCGATCTGCATTTGCTGCGGTGTGACTTGCGGCAGCTCTTCTTATGATGAGATCTGCATTTGCTGCGATGTGACTTTTTCGGTTCGCTCTTTTTGCTTCTGTAAGATTTTTTGCTTTTATATGACTTTTTACTCTTCATGCTTTTCTTCGAACGATAGCTTTTCTTAGAGCGATAACTTTTCTTTGAACGATAGCTTCTGTAGCTTTTTTTACTGCGGCGTGATTTACGGCGTCCACCACCGCCAAAGAACCAATGACCGCGACTTGAATGACGAGAACGAGCTGACTTATGCGAACGTCTCGATTCTGGTTCACGATCTAAGTGATGATCACGTCCCTCACTTCGAAGTGAAGCTACTGCATGTTCAATGTGTGAATGATCAAATGTACTCACGAACAATTCCCCTCCCAGTCTATCTTCGACAAAACAAACAGACAAAGCTGTTTATCTTCTCTGCTTTATGTTACGAGACTCGGTAGACAAGTGTTCGTGACGAATGCCTCTTTCCTTGAAAACTCCATGAATACCTACCAGCCGGTACAGGACATTCCTTCACTTTCATATCGTAAAGAAGAGCATATAGGAGGCTGATGAACATATGAACACAGAACCTTTAAAACAACTTGATATGTGGATTCATCCAAAGGACCTGATTGAATTAAAAAAAGACATTTGGAACGATGAACCTGTTGAAGCTATTCTAAAAACCGGCCAAACCAAATCACATATTTATGCTTCATACCGCGGATCGCACATTAGAAAGCTTAAGAAAAAGTCCTATCAAATTGAATACCGAAAGCCAAAACAAAGACAAGGCGAATCCATCTTTCATTTAAATGCAGAGTACAATGATCCGTCGTTTATCCGAAACAGGCTGTCCTTTTATTTCTTTGAGCAGATGGGGGTGCATAGCCCAGCCGCTTCTCATGTGTTTCTCACCATAAATGGAAGAAAAGAAGGGATTTATTTGAAAATAGAATCTGTCGATGAGTTCTTTCTTCAAAAACGGCAGCTTTCAGGAGGCGGCATTTATTATGCGGTTGATGATGACGCGAACTTCTCCCTTTTGAGTTCTTTTGATAAAAAACCAAAAAAGCACCTTCTTCTCGGATATGAGAAAAAAACGGGGACTTCTCAACATGATCAGCAGCTGAGCGAATTTATTTACTTTCTCAACACAGCGAAAGATGACACTTTTGCAGAAAAAATTGAACAATACCTAGATGTGACACAATATTTCCGCTGGCTCATCGGTGTGGTATGCACACAAAACTTTGATGGTTTTGTTCATAACTACGCTCTTTATGTAAATGAACAAGGGAGGTTTCAAGTACTTCCTTGGGATTATGATGCAACATGGGGTCGTGACATTCATGGAGAAGAAATGCCGTTTGATTATATCCCAGTAAACGGGTTTAATACATTAACTGCTAGATTACTAGATATCCCTTCGTTTAAAAGAGCCTATTACACACTTTTCCAGCATGTACTCGATACACATTTTGTAGAAGACCGGCTCTGCCCAATCATAGAGAAATGGCATGAATCGATTGAGGATCGAATTGGAGATGATCCATATACGAAAGGCCGAAAAGACATCTTGCAGTCTGAAAGAGACTTAATCCGGCAATATATCAACAAAAGACGACGTTATTTACAGACTGAGATCAAAAAAGAGATTTTTGGTACGTAAGAACACTTTCGAATTTTGTCACTTTATTACTCATATTGACGAAACAGCTTTTTTTATAGAAAAATAGGGTATACTAACCATATCCTTCTATTTGATAAAAAATGTGAGAGTTGGCGTCCGTTATGATCAATTATGAAATTGAACAAAAAAGATTACATTTAATTGAGACTGCAAAAAAATTCGGGATGAATGCCGAAGAAACGATCAGGTGCAGTCAAGAGCTTGACACACTCTTAAATAAAGGCATCAAATCCACCTCTAAAGATTGCTCAAAAAAAGGGTAAACCATACATCTAATTCCTCTCATCAAAAGCTTTCAAAAAGACAATCACACATTAAAAGACCCATCATAAGCTATGGTGAAACGCCCAAAACAAGTGCCCTAATTTTATAAAGGATGTGCACCGCTATGCCGGCTATTGTGGGAGCCTTTAAAGTAAATGCCGTCGGAACGAGCGGAGTCGTTCATGTTGGAGACTGCATCACTATTTCTCCAAATAGTCAGGTTAAAACGTTTGCTGGCGCAGGCAGTTTTAATACTGGTGATCAATTGCGAATTAGCAACTACAAAAGTGTGACAAATACGTACGACAGTGATGTCATTGATCAACCGCTTGTTGGTAACTTGTAAGGAGTGAGGATCCGTTGAACTTCTATATTAATCAAGCGATACAAATTAATTATTTACGTGTAGAGTCTGTAAGTAACTCCTCTGTTCTGCAAATTGGGAGTGCTGGATCCATCAAGGCCCTTTCCAACCTGTATAACACGGGAAGCTACGTAGAAGCAGCGCCTGCCGCAGCAGGTACACAAGGAATTGAAGAATCTCAAGGCGCAAGCACAGCACCTTTTGTACCGCTTCAGTCACCAACAACTTAAGTCATCTGCAATCCCCGGAGGTGTATGTAAATGTATGATTATCAGAGCAACGCTTCACAGGTATATGGCATCATTCAAAAACACTCGCAACAAATCATGATGCTTGAAAAAAGGCTTAACGAGCTTCAGCAGGAAATACAAATGATCAAAGATAAACCGACAACGAATATTGAACGGATTGATTATCAATTTGATCAACTGAAAATCGAACGGCTGGAAGGAACGCTGAATATCGGCCTCAATCCATCTGATCCAAACAGTGTTCAAAACTTTGAAGTGGGCCAAACAACAACCCCGGGAATTGGAATGATGCAGCAAGAAATGGCTGATCAATTTTTCAATCAAACACGGCAGCTTGTCGATGCATTTTTAAATGAAGAAGCCCCAGAACTTCTTGAAGAACTAGAACAGCGATATGAAGGGTCCCTCGATGAAAGCAACAAACACCATATCATTGAGGATATTCGCAAGCAAATTGACAGCAGGATCAAATACTATGCGGGACAGCTGCCACACCGGGAAGAAATGACACCGCTGCAGCGTTCAGAGCAAATTGCTGAATATGTGAAGCATGATGTAAAGCGGGCGATTGAGCACTTTTTAGCCCATATTCCAAGTGAAACGAAAGGAGAGGAAAACGGATGAATTTCACAGTTGTCAACCGCAACATCGAGACCGGAAGCATTAAAGTAGTCGGGGTTTCGTCCTCTTCCCTGTTTATCATCGGGGACACAGACCATGTACAATTATCCTCGATTTTCGATACACCGCCAGAATCACTGATTATTGGCCCGTTTGTTCCTCTGGCACCTCGATAATGATCAAGCGCACATCTAAAGTGAAGTTCTCAAAGGTGAATTCTGTCGGGATTTCGAGTGTGGTTCAAATTGGTGATACACAAGAGCTGTGCCCGGCAGTCAAGGTTTTAGCTGTTCAACGAACCATTAGTTTGTTTTATGGCTATGAAGCAGAAAATTTAGATGCGAAAGAATTTGAAGTGTATTATGAGCCCATTCCATTGATGCTGCCAGAACGATCAGTGAGAACGGCATTTTACCATGAAAAGCCTGTGATTAAAGTGTCTTCAATCCATGTAGAAGGGGTATCATCGTCCTCTGTCTATCAAATCGGCTCTACTTGTAGAATGAATGGCATTGCGCGAGTGAAGCATATTAGAGAGCTGTTTAGCAATGATGAAAGTCCGCAAAACTCACAAATGGACCTACCTGCGCATATGATGGTGATATGACTTCGAATAAAGGATGTCGATTATGCCAGCAATTGTCGGACCCATTTACATTAACTCTATTTCTGGAGGCGTCGTAAACGTCGGTGACTCATTCTACCTGTCGCCTAAAAGTTCGTCAAAATCTGCTTTAGGCTCTGGAGCGGGGAATACCGGAGATTTCTTGATATTAAATAATGGCATTAGCGCCACCAACTATGTGGATCCTGACTTAAATGATCAGAATATGGTAGGCAATGCATAAAGCAGCTCCTCTACACCCATTTCAAATAGAGGAGCGCTTTTTTATGCTTATTTTTTTCTGCGCTGTCTCGATTTTTTCGTTTTGACCAGCTTGCTTGCCGGCTGTTTCCGAATCCATTTGATGTACGAAGCAAGCTTTTCATCCTGCCTCAGCGCATCAATTGTATTCAAACGTGCGGCAAGCTCCTGGTTTGTAAAGAGGGCATGTACTTGTTTATGACAAGGAATGCATAGGAAGGCAGTCGGTAAAAAAGCCCCGCCCTCTTCTCTTGGCGTTAAGTGATGTTCTGTGAGCAGGACATCTTGTCTTCCGCACATCTCACATAATCCAATTGTTTGCTTTGCCACCGCGTCATCACCTCAATATTTACATTAATTCCATTGAGACTGTTGTCCCTTTCCCGCTTGGATCTGCTGGATGGACAATCAGTTTTTTCGGCAGCCGCATTTTCAATTCTTCCACATGGCTGATGACACCAACAGCTAAGTTTTGAGACTGTAATTTCTCTAATGCGGTAATCACTGTATCGAGCAAGTCTTGATCAAGGGTACCAAAGCCTTCATCAAGGAAAAAGAATTGCAGCGGGAACTCACCTCTCAGCTGAATCTGCGCTGAAAGAGCTAGTGCAAGCGCAAGCGACGTCAGGAAGGTTTCCCCGCCGGACAAGCTGGACACTGGACGTCTGACACCGCCATTCGCATCATCACGCATGACAAAGCCGCCTTCTGAATCAACTTCAATCGCATACCTTTGTCTTGTCAAAATACCAAGACGGGCAGATGCATCACGACTGACACTTTCCAGCTGTTCTTCTGCTAAGAACTCAACAAATGTATTTCCTTTAAACACGGTTTGCAGCTTATCGAGCCGATCAATTTCTTGCTGCAGCTCCGCCAAGCGTTCATGAATACTTGCAAATCGCTGGTGATTCTCTTCCATTACACGCAGATGTTCATATGCAGAGCCGCTCATCACTGTTGCTTCTTCCAATGCCTTCTCTGCCGCTTCTTTCCTCAGTTGAATATCAGACCACTGCTTTTCATCTAGTGACTCATCTTTCAGCAGCTCAGAAATTCGCTTTAAGTTTGCGGCACATTGCTTTCTTTTATCCTCAAATTCGTCAATTTCCTGTTTAACCGAGTGACGTACTGCCTGATTCATAAAAGCAGATTCAATCTCTTGAGGCTTATCAAAAGGAGAAGACTCCGATTCTTTAGCCCATGCTGCACTTGCTTCTTGTTTTCTCCGGTCAGCCTCTTGAAGCTGACGCTCACAGCTTGAAAAATGACTTTGTGCTTCACTAAAGAGCTCCTGCGCGTGCTGTAATTGCTTGTACGATTGCTGTTCCATTTCATTGAGACGAGCAAGCGTGTGTTCAACCTCGATCAGCTCTTCAGAAATAGAGACAGCTTTCAATGGATATCTCCCTAAATCTGTTTCATATTGATAAATGAGCTGCTGCTGGCTTTCTAGCTGATGCGCTAGTTTATCAAGTTCCTTCTCTACATCATATATGGCTGTTTGCAGCTGTTCTTTTGCCTGCTGTTTTTCTTCCAAAAATGAAATACTTTTCTCAATACGCTCTTTATAGCCTTCCGCTTGCTGGTCCTTTTCGTCGATCTGCTTTTGCATCTCTTGTACTTGGTGCAATGTAAAGTGCGGGAAGGCCTGTTCAAATTGAGACGTTTGCTCTGAAAGCTCAGATTGAAGCTCCTTGATCAGCCCGTCTAATTCTTCGATACGCTGCTGATCAAATGTCATTTGATCTTTCGTCTTGCTTATCTCTGCTGCTTGATCATATGTTTCATCCATTAAACGAGCTCGTTTACGTTCAACTTCTTGAATATCTTGTTTCAAGCCTTTCCATTCTTGCATGAGATACTGCAAGGACTCCGGCTTTTGCACTGCTTCTACTGCTGCTGCAACTTCCGCACCTGGAGCTTTCTGAGATAAAAAGGCAAACTGCTTTACTAATTGATTGGCGTGCGTTTCCAATAACTGCTTGGCGGCATACATGTCTCTTGTATATTCCTCTGCCTGCTTGAGCTCTGTGTCCATCCGTTGAATCACTTCATCGATTTGTGCCACTGTTTCTTCATGGTCATTGTTTTCCAATGCCTTTGGGTCATGATGAATCGATCCACAAACAGGACATGGCTCACCATCTACGAGCTCTGCCGCTAATTCTTTTCTTAATTCTGCCGCCCTAACAGCATCACGCTGTTTTAATTTTGCGAGCTTCTGACTTTGTTCTCTTTTACTCCATTCTGTAAAAGCCCGTTCGAATTCACATACATAGAAATAGAGCTGTTCAATCGCTTGAAACGATTGGTCTATTTTTTCATGATGGTCTTTTTGCTGTTTTTGAAGCTTTTCAAATGCTGCTGCGGTCTGTGATGATCGCTTTTTGAGCTCCTCCATCTTTTGTTCTTCCTTGTGTATGCTTTGGTGTATTCTTTGAACATTTTCGCTTAAACGCAAAGCATCCTGTACACTTTTCCGTTCTTTTACAGAGACTTGTAATTGCTCCAGCTCACGCTTCAGCTGTGTTTGTTTTGCCAGTGCACGTTCTAACAAAGATTGGAGATTGTCTGCTTCTTCTTTTTTTTGTAATAATTGCTGCGCTGTATCGTTTTTTCGCTGTTCGATTGCCGTCTTTTCCTGAAGAGCCGCCTCTTTTTTCCGTTCAATTTCCTTTAGCTGAAGCAGCTGCTCTTTCTTTTGAAGAAGTTCTGGCTCAGTTTCTATTTTCTTTTGCCTTGCTTGCTCATAGTTCTGTGTCATTTGATCATAGATCGTTCGTTGATGCAGCAGCTGATTTTCTGCTTCCTGCTTCTCTTTTAATGCTTGAGAAAGCTGATTTTCAGCCTTTGTTAATGCATCCGCATAAGGCTTTAATGCCTCTGCCTGCTCAGCAATATGAAGCTTGGCCTTTTTCTCTTCCATTGATGGTGCCAGTTGATTCAGATGGTTTAGTTCCGTCTCATAAGCTTCTCGTTCCTTTTGATACTGCCAAATTGTTTGCGCCTTTGTAAAAGCAGTGAACGCTTTATCCCGCGCTTGTTTTTTCTCATGAAAAATAGCCTTTGCCTGCTCAGCCGCTTCCCTTGCCTTTGCGAGCGCCTCTGGGCCAGCTTCTCCTAAGCCATTCAGCTCAGCAAGCAGTTCATTTTTTTGTCCATACTGATTCTGCGCCTTTGCGCGCAAACGTTTAACGAGCTGATCCCCATACTTCTCTAGGTTAAACAATCGCTGAAGCATTTGTCGTCTATCGGCTCCTTTTAAAGATAGGAATTCTGCAAACTTCCCTTGGGGCAAGACAACCGCACGCGTAAAATCATCAATGGTTAACCCGAGTAATTCTTCTATTTTACGATTGACCTCACTCGCTTTATCTGCAAGAACTGTCTGCGTATCTCCAATTTCAATCAGACGGCATAGTGTCGTTCTGACTTTCATTTCATCTGCTCGCTTGAAAGCACGTTCGACTTTATAAGAAATGTGGTGTTCCTTTTGTAAAGCGAACGTAAAGGAAACTGACAGCTTCTCTTCCGCTTGGTTCAAAATACCATGTGTATTATTTAACGCACGTTCCACTTTGCCATAAAGTGCCAGGGTCATAGCGTCTAATATGGACGACTTTCCGCTTCCTGTCGGTCCAAAAATGCCAAACACACCTGCATCACATAATGAGCTAAAGTCAATTGTTTGTTCTTCTCTGAAGCTATGAAGTCCTTTAATGGTTAGTGTAATCGGCTTCAAGTCGCTTCCTCCTCTTGCATTTCATTGGCGAGCTCCAAAAACAGCTTGACTGTTTTTTCATCAGGAAGACCGCCGCCTGTCTGGCGCTCATAAAATTTCACGAACCGCTCTTCGATTGAGAGCTTTTCGGCTTGTTTTTGTTCTTCCATTTGCTGAAGTTCTTTAAATTTCGGTCTAATATGGACAAACCCGCTATGCTGCTTTCGGAGCTGATGAATCTCTTCTATGGAGAGCTGATCTGTTAAATGAATCTCTAAATCAATCCATGCCTGAAGATCCCGTTTTTCATCCAGCCACTCGTGTACTTGGCTCAATCCTTCAGTTGCCTTCCATTTCACAAGTGGTTTTCCGCTTGATAACAACACTTCCTTCCAGCTTGCTTTTTCATTAGGTTTTGCCTCTACAATCGTGACTGATTTGGCATATCCTGATTCAGAAAAGCTGTAAGCAAGAGGTGACCCGGAATAGCGAGCAGTCGTTTTGGCACGTTTGATGGTTTGCGGGCGGTGCAAATGACCAAGGGCCACATAGCAGGCTGCTTCTGGCAGACTTTCAGCCGCAACGGTATATGCACCGCCTACTTCAATCGGTCTTTCTGAATCTGTTTGACTTCCTCCTGCCACATAAATATGGCTTGTTGCGATATTGACCGTATCGGCTTGAAATTGAGCGCTTAAATGTTGGAACGCTTGCTGTATTTTTAAATTGTAATGATCACGAAGCAATTTCTCTTCAAATGTTTCAGCCAGCACCTCGTTAAGTCTCGCTTCAGACGGATAAGCGAGTGCTGCAATGGATAAACGTTCACTCGAAGAAGGAACATCGACGCGGATGATGTCATTTGTCGGATATCCAATTAAATGAATCCCCTGATCATTTGTTAAAGGCGATGCGGCAGATAGTCGATCCGGATTATCATGGTTGCCTGAGATGACCACGACCTGACGTTTTCCTTTATCAGATAAGGCGGATAGACTTTCATAAAAAAGCTGTTCTGCTCTAGCAGGTGGATTCACTGTATCAAAGGCGTCTCCAGCCATGACAATGACATCAATGTGTTCGTCTTTTACGATTTGATACAGCTCATCTAAAAACTGTGCTTGCTCATCAAGCCGGCTCCGGCCTTCAAGGGTTTTTCCTAAATGCCAATCTGCCGTATGCAAAATCCTCATGTGATTCACCTCTCATTCCGATACATTTATAATGAAATTTCTAAATTCCCATCAAAGAAATAAAGAATTTTCTCCTCTAATGTTCTGTTTGTTAAACGTTCTACTGCTTTTGCATATAACGCTATTTGAGTTTCATAGCGCTTTTTCAAAATAGGTACAGCTGCTTCAAGACCGCCTGTATATCTGCCTTGCACTCTATCTGTTTTATAATCTAGTAAATATAGTTTTCCATCCGTTTCAAATAAACAGTCAATCATCCCTTGAATAAGGACAGGCTCCCCCTCTGCATCAATATGGCTGTATACCTCTTTAACAGGTAACACCATACTAAATGACACTTCTCGTTTCACCCAGTCCGCTTTCAGCAGCTTTTGACCAATAGAAGTAGAGAAAAAAGCTGCAATTCCTTCTTGATCAATTGACTGAACTTGTTCATTTGTTAGCAAGTCTCGCTGCTGTAAGAAATCGAGCAGCTGATGTATACGGATTTCATCGAAGGGCTCGTCAGAAGGAAGCGCAATATGCTGCATGACTGTATGCATTGCGGTGCCTTGCTCTGCGGCAGTGAGTGTTTTTTTCTTCATGAAAGCCGGCCGGTCATACATCGTGGCACGGGCTTTTCGAAGAGAAGAAGGAACACTATACTCATCCTGTATTTCTTTCATTCTTTTTATCTCGGAAACTGACTGCTTTGTGCCGACTTGTGAGGCCGCTAGGTATGGGTATCTCCATGAAAGTCTCTCTGCTACTTTCTCATCAGCATCACCATATTCTTCAACAGGCAGACCTTCCATCAAAGCTTGTACCACCTCGTCCTGCTGCTTCTTTTCAAGTGACATATCTTCTTTTAGAAGATCGGAAGCTTGAGTAAATGAGATTGTGAATGCTGATGGGTGTGAAAGAACAACATCACCTGTTTCTTCTAAAATAGATGACATTGCTTGGTGACGGATGAGAGCAGGGCCAATAAAATCTAAGTATGTTTTCGATTGATAACGTTCAAAATCAGGGAGGAGCCAGTCCTCTCCGGTTGCAGCATTTTGCCATTTGCTTAATGCCTTCACCTGATTTTTGACAGAGCCGACAAGAAATAATTTTTCCTTAGCCCTTGTGAGCGCTACATATAGAACTCTCAGCTCTTCAGATAATAGCTCTTTCCTCATCTTTTTTTTCATCGCCACAAGCGGTAATGTTGCATAGCTAATTCTCAGCTCTGGATGAATATATTTGCTTCCAAAGCCTAATTCTTTATCAAGCAAGTAGGACTGGTTTAAGTCCATCATATTAAAGTTTCTGCCGAGTCCTGCGGTAAAGACGACTGGAAATTCTAATCCTTTACTGCTGTGGATCGTCATCATGCGAACAACGTCCTCTGTTTCACTGAACGTTTTTGCCGCACCAAGATCATCTCCACGCTCCTGCATTCTTTCGATAAAACGAAGAAAACGGAACAGCCCTCTAAAGGCAGCTTTTTCATACTGCTTCGCTCGATCATAAAGAGCACGGAGGTTCGCCTGTCTCTGCTTGCCTCCAGGCATCCCGCCAACGTAATCTAGATACTGCGTATCGCGGTATACTTCCCAAATCAATTCCGCTACTGAATGATTCATGGAGAAATCACGCCACTTACGCAGCAACCTGAAAAACCGTTCTAGTTTTTTGCATGTAGGGTGATCTGAATGAGTCACACTCATAAATGCCTTCACAGCATCATAATAAGTGCCTTTTTTATCACTCGTGCGAATCAGTGCCATTTCATTTTCGTCTAAATGAACAATTGGTGATCTTAATACAGCTGCAAGCGGGATATCCTGATATGGATTATCGATGACTTTTAACAGAGAAAGAATCACAGACACCTCTGTTGCTTCAAAATAACCCGAGGAAAGATTCGCATACACAGGGATTCCCTGCTTCTTCAATTCCTCCATCATTTGCGGGGCCCAAGGCATGGAGCGAAGTAAAATCACAATGTCCCGATACTGCAAGTTACGGGTCATTTGCTGTTTTGCATCGTACACTTGAAATGGCTGCTCCACCAGTTCTCTTATTTTTTTAGCAATGACTCTCGCTTCTAGTTGTACGGTCTCTAGTTCTTCTCGCTCTTCGTCAGTTTCTGCTTCCTGTTGATCTAAATGTACAAGAAGCATTTCTGTCGTTGTATCTTCGCTTTCTGGATAACTAGCTCCAAGCTTTAATTCAGCTTGTTCATCGTAATCAATTTCTCCAACTGTTTCCCCCATCAGCTGTTTGAACAAAAAGTTCGTACTGTCTAACACATCTGAACGGCTGCGGAAGTTTTTATTTAAATCAATTCTTTTCCCTGTTTCTTCGCCGTCTGGTGTAAATTGTTTATATTTGTTTAAAAAGAGCATAGGCTCAGCCAGTCTAAAACGATAAATGGACTGCTTTACATCACCAACCATAAACAGGTTGCCCTCTGCAGCATGTTCCCCTTTAGATACAAGCCTTAAAATCGTTTCCTGTACAAGGTTTGTATCCTGGTATTCATCAACGAGCACTTCTTCAAACTGCTGTTGATAGTACTTGGCCGCTTCTGTTTCAATCAAATTTCCTTCCGCGTCCTGCTCTGCTAAAATGCGTAAGCAATAATGCTCTAAATCCGAAAAATCCACGATTGATTTTTCTTGCTTCGCTCTTTCGAAACGCTGTCCAAATTGGATGACAAGCTCCACAAGTGTTTCGACCACCGGCTTCATTTCAGCTAAGCTTTTCAAATGCTGGGCGGGACTGCGCATAAAGTATTCATCTTTGAGCTTTTCTAGTTGTTTTTTTGCTTGATTGCGTGCATCTGTGGCTTTTTCTAACAGCACAGGGTCATATTCGTCCCCTTTACATGTTTTGAGCCTTTTAAAATTGATGTTTGGCAAAAGCTCGTAAAGCTTCTCAAAATCATCTTGGTGCCTGATTAATTCATTGATCTGCTCTAAATCATCTATAAAATTTTCTGCTCTCGGCGCGGGGCCACCCGGTTCTTTTGATAGGGCTAGAGCTCGTTCGAGCAGTTCCAGACAGCTTCGAAAAACGAGAGAAAGATCCTCTTTGATATATGGGTAAAACGGTAATTGTTCTACTTTTGTTTGAGCATCTACATCATAAAGAGAAAGGAATGCCCTCATCCATTGTTCAGGTGAAGGATGAGATCTGGAAAACTCATAAATTCTCTTCACAAGCCATTGCAAATCTAAATCATGACGGTCAGAAGTGTAACGATCAACCAGTTCAAAGAACGCTGGCTTTCCAGCCTTATATTCATCCTCAAACAGTTCATCTAACACTTCATCTCCTAATAATTCTCCTTCTGTTTGATCAGCCAAACGAAAGCCTGGATCAAGGTCAATCTCATAGTAAAAGGTGCGCAAAACCTGCAAACAAAAGGAGTGCAGGGTGGAAATATTGGCACGATTCATGAGCGACAGCTGTCTTCTCATATGAAGGGACCCGGGGTTCTTAGCTAATTCCTTTTCAAGTGCTTCTGTGATCCGATGCTTCATCTCTGCCGCAGATGCATTTGTGAAAGTCACAACGAGCAGACGATCCACATCAACTGGATCTTCAGGACGGGTCATTTTTCGAATCAGCCGTTCAACCAAAACAGCTGTTTTACCTGACCCTGCCGCCGCCGCAACAAGGATATCTTGTCCTTCTGAAACGATGGCTTCCCACTGGTCATCCGTCCAAGTACTGTTATTCGGTTTTGGTATTTGCATACTGATCCCCTTCTTTTTTGATCCGGTCTATCACAACATCATCCTTTTCAGATGAAAGCACTCTAAATTCATTATCCTCTATCGATTCATCAAATTGGCAAATAGACTTAAATGAACAAAAGCGGCATGGTGTTTGATCCTTCAATTTATATGGATTAATGGCTACCTCGCCATTTGTAATTCTTTCGCCTGCCTCTTCAAACGTGCGCCGAACATGCTGTGTGAGTATATGGAAATGATCTTCACTTAAAACAGCAGAGTCAGAACGGAAAGACCCATCCTTTTTCAAGCCAGCTTGAATGACTTGTGATCTTCCTGATTCAAGCGTTTGATCCATTAGCTTTACCGCTTCTACATCTTCAAGCAAAAGACCTTTCATTTTAAATTTCTTGAATATTTCCTGCTCAATTTCATCCTCTGCAAGCGGAATCGGTGCTTGAATGAGCGGATCATGAATATGGAAATATAAAATGCCAGCTGGCGTTGCTTCTACACCGAGCCACTCCTTTGAATACGTAATCGTCAGGTCTAAGTATGTGAGCATTTGCAAGGCCAGCCCATAGTATACTTCTGCTAGATCAAGGCCTTTCTCACTCGATTTGTAGTCGACGATTCTCAACAGCAGCCCTTTTGAACCTTCTGCTTTATCCACCCGGTCAATTCTTCCGACAAGCTCCATCGTGCAGCCATTTTTCAATTTAAAAGTAAACGGCGGAAGTGGCCCTTGGCCGCCAAAGCCTAACTCAAGCCCAACGGGAGAAAATCCACTCACTCTTGCATGCTCACTTAATATAGAAGAGACTCGAATCAAGATTTTCTGGAGCTTTTCTTTAATATAAGCATGTCGGTTAGAGCTTAATAGGATTTCCTTTTGAAGACGCGGTGCAAGCTGTTCGATTGCATGTCTTGAATAGTTGACACAGTCATCCTTCGTTAGGTTTTTCCAATCCTTTTTTTGTTCAACAAGCGTATCTGAAATATGCTTTAAGGCCGAGTGAAACAGCTGGCCGATATCGGGTGCTTCCAATTTATAAAATTGCCGGTCCTTTAGTTTTAACCCGTGGGAAGCAAAGTGAGAAAATGCACACGCATTGAATTTCTCCATTCTTGAAACACTGCCTTGAATGTGATCACCATAAAGTTCTTTTGTGACGTTAGGTTTTAAGCGCTTCGCTCGATTTGTAAAAAACAAACTCGACAAGATGTTTTTTGATACATCCCGATGAGATGACGTCATCAAATAATTATAGACACTCCACCATACACCACTGATGGGGTATTGGCTGAGCCATTGCTGCAGCTGCGAGACAGTATACGATAACGAGACATGCTCATTCGCTACAAATTTTAATTGCTCCTTGTCATCCAGCTGTTCCGGGTCTAACACATACAAAGTATGCTCATGATTTGGCATAAGCTCCTGACAATACTTGATAAGAGGCGAAGGCAATAGAGAGCGCCCCTCTTCATCTGACACTGAATAAGACAGATACAAATGATGAGATGGACTCGACAGCGCCTGGTAAATTAAAAATTGCTCATCTAGCAGCCGTTCTTTTCCTGTCTCTGCGAGTTCTGCTCCTGCTCGTTTTAACCACTCCCGGTCATCCTCAGACAAAACACTTTCGTCAGAAGGACGTGCGGGAATAACGCCATCATTTACCCCAATGATAAACATACACTTCACTTGATACATTCTCGATAAATCCATACTTCCGATAAATACTTGGTCGAGTGAAGGCGGAATTAAAGCGAATTTTAAAGAGGCCAATCCTGTATCCATCATCTGTTGGAATAAAGGAAATGAGAGCTCCTCCTCACCGAGCATTTCAACAAATTCATCCATTAATTGAATAACAGCATCCCATACTTGTCCATGCTGCATGGCTTCAGCTAATCTACCTGCTTCTTCAGCTTCCAGCCTAGCCTTTTCAAGTTTATCAGGCACTTGTATTTCCTCTAAAAAGACATAGACTGCCTCTACCATGTCTTTTACCTTTTGCGCTTTTTTCAGCCTTTTTTGCAATTGGAAAAGCGGCGGTGCGATCCATTCCTTTACATCATTCAGCATCTGTTCCATTTCAATTTCTTGATCTGTTTGTCCAAAATCCTCATCTAAGGATTGGAATCGTCTGTAATGGAAACGGGAACCGTTTGTCCAGCGTTCTCCTTTTACACCATAAGCAATACAGTAGTTTTCAAGCTGGTCTGCCTGTTCTCTCGCTTTGTTTTTGGCAAGTTCGAGCGGAAATAAGAACTCTGTCTTCACGCAGCGAAACACGGCCTCATAACGCCAGTTTCCTTTTATGACATCCAAGCTTGAACGAATTAATTCAATGAGCGGATGATACTGCATCGATTCATTTCCATCAATAAAAAATGGAATATCGTAATCTCGAAAAACCTCTTTTAACGTATCTTTATAGTCGTCTACATGCCGCGCTACAATCGAAATATCTCGCAGTCTAAGTCCTTCTTCTCTCACTAAATGAAGAATTTCTCTCGCTACTCCCTCAATTTCAGCTCGTTTACTCGCACTTTTAGACACTGTGAGATGAGGGGTTATTTCCTGATATGGCTTCACCGGTCTCTGCTCATATTGCCGTTCTAAATAAGCAAGATCCGACGTATGAAGATGACGGTTATTTTTCTCCAAAATGTGCTCAGAAATGGACGCGCCGCACTCTTTAGCAAGCTGATAGAGCTGGAAATACGTTTTACCTGTCATACGAAATAAATCAAGTTCATTTGGCTGTTTATCATGATAGGAACGATCCACTGTGAAAGCAGCCGTTATTTTCTCAGCATGCAGCAAAAGCTGTTCAATGACGAGAAGCTGCTGCGGTGTAAATTGATAAAAACCATCTATATAAATGTGTGCTCCTTTTATTTCTTCAGATAAAGGAATTTGCTCCGTGAGAAGCGTCAAATAGTCTTCTGAGTGCACATATTCATCTTGTAAATGCTGCTCCATCTGCTGATAAAGAACATGCAGATCATGCAATTTCTCGGCTGCCCGTCTTTCTTCTGTATACTCTGAATGCATGCTCGATAATGAAATTTTTTCAATATCCTCAGGCAGCATGCAATATCTCTTGAACTCAGCCATCGTCTTTTCGATTTGCTCGACAAACCCCGGCTTATCACTCGCTTTTTTGAATACCTTAAACTTTTCTTTCTCCTCTTCAATCACTTTTCTTAAAAGCATTTGAATTCCTGTGCTTGTCACAAATTGCCGGTTCGCTCCGCCAGTCTGCTGTAAAATAGACCAAGCAAGACGCGTGAAACTAAATACTTTGGCCCTGATCATCCCGCCAGCTTCAGACGTTTTTGCAAGCTCGTATTCCATTAAGAATGTCATTTGATCCGGGACTAAAAAAATGATTGGCGGACCCAACGGATCAAGCCGAAGCTGTTCTTTGATTTCCTCTAAGATTGCAGTCGTTTTTCCACTCCCCGATCTGCCTGCTAAAAACTGAATCTCCACGCTCCACAACACCTTTCTTATGTACTCATATTCTAGCGAAAATAAAAGTAAATAGCTATTTTCCCCTTCTCCTTCCTAAAAAGATATAGGCACCTTTCCTTACTCATCTCATATCATAAACCATCATGAACTCAAAGGAGGCTGGCAATATCATGTATTACGGTTATTACGACTACCCGCCATATGACATGCGCCAAAACACAAGAATCATTTCAGACCTTGAAAAAGCAATCAATGGTGAATATTCTGCGATCCAATGCTACGAAAAACTTGCTCAAAGAGCAAAAACTCCTGAGGCAAAAAAAATCATTCAAGAAATACGCCAGGATGAAGTCAGACACTATCAACTATTTTCAAAGCTGTATTATTCTTTAACAGGTAAAAATCACAAACCAAGCGTAACAGAACCTTGTCCAGATCAATTTAGAGAAGGGCTTATTTTCGCATTTAAAGATGAACAAAGAACGGTTGATTTTTACTTAACGATATCAGATTATGTCCGGGATCAAGGAACAAAAGAGCTGATGAAACGTATCGCTCAAGATGAACAGCAGCATGCTGTATGGTTTTTATATCTTTTAACGCACCATGTGTCTTAGATAGTCCTATTTTAATAGGAGATCGTATGTTCCGTCAAAAAATGAAATCGTCTTTTTGTTCATTCAATCTATCAAATAAAATACTATTCTCAATAAATCCCTCATCTCTTTCACTTTTTCAAACGTGAAAACGACAATTTGATAAATAAAAAAACTCCTCTGCCACAAATAGCAGAAGGAGTTTTTTTCATGATCGTTTAATGAAATTTTGCTTCATTGCTTTGCTGCTGATGTTTTAGCAACCCATCAATGGACAGCATCTTACTGCCGCTGAGTGTTAAATAAAGGGCCATGACAAGCAGCGATAGTTCAAATTCATAACCACCAACAAATCCTTTAGAAAAACCAACCGTAATAATCGCCACAGCCATAATTGGTACAAATAATGCTGCGAAAATACGTGTTCCTAGACCTAAAATCAAGGCGATACCACCGACCAGCTCAATTGTCTTTACAATATAGGCCATAAATTCCGGTACACCGATTTGTCCAAAGAATGCCGCTGTTCCTCCCAGACCTCCTTGATATGCCTGAAGTCCGTGTAGAAAGAAGATAATACCTAAAATAACACGTACAAAAAGTGTTCCTATTTCTTGATTCGTTTTCATATAGTGATTTCCTCCTGTTTTTACACTACATAATGTAATGTTAATAAGTAAAAAAAAAATTAGTAATTTAGGTTAAGCATAATCATTAAGGCCACCATGAGAATGGTTGATGTGACAATGGGAATGATGGGTACATTGAAAGGAATATTGTATGTTGGATTTAAGATCTTCTGTATTCTTAAATTCAATGCCCGATCTCCAAAGGATACCGCAAACTTCGTTTGTTTTTGAAACTGCGTTCTCTTTTTAATCAGCTTCAAAAGGGCTTGCCCTACTCCAAGCTCAGTGCCTGTCTGCCGAATCGCATAGTCATCTGCGATCACTTCACGAAAAACGGAATAGCTTTGTCTCATATGCTTTAACACTGGAATGTACCAAATGACTTTTGTGAGCATTGAGAATGTGAAAGCCTTTAAAGGATCATAGCTGTATTTGTGGTGTAATTCATGATAAACAACAGCGTCAATCTCCTCTTCATCCAGCATGTCCATGAGAGACGTTGATAAGTAAACCTTTGGGTGAAGCATCCCCATGGCAAAAGCAAGCGGTTCATGACAATGAAACACAATGATGTCATTTGCATATTTCTCAGATAAAGATTCGGTCGAGTGGTAATCGACTGCAAGCATCAGATTTTGCTTGAATTGAATGTACGTTTTGATTTGCTTCGTCATATAGAAAATCGCAAATCCCAGTGTGTAGAGGACTAAAGCATCTAGAAAATATTTCAAAGGAGTGAATCCATAGAATTCGAGAACAGACTGGCATACATGAATAAGATTATATGCTTGATTCCAGCCAAAAAAGCTTGAAAGCACGTAATAACCCATCTGATAAAAAATCGTTAAACCAATCAATATACCGCCTAAAAACAGCAGGCTCGATTTCATTTTATTCATTTTGCTGCTCCTCTTTTTTGGATGCCAGCCTTGCTTCAAGCACTTTGAGTAATTCAGGGTCAGCACTTTCAATTGCATCCACCATATGATTCACTGCCAGTGGACCAAAATCGTCCATCAGCCCTTGGGTAATCCATTTTGTCTGCTCATTTAGAAATTCTTCTTTTGTTAAAATGGGATTATAAATAGATGAACGCCCTTTTGTTTTCTTCTCGACAATTCCCTTTTCGGTTAAGCGGTTCAGCACAGTCATCACCGTGTTGAAATTAATCGGCTTCTCATCTGACAGCTTCTGCTGCACTTCTTTAATCGGCATACCCTCACCTTGATAAAGGATCTCCATAATCCTTCCCTCTAAAGGACCGAAAAAGCGATTCAAACCCTTTTCATTATATTTAAAAGAAGGAATTTTCATGTCATCACCTCACACTATGGATTGTAGTGTAATTGAAAATGATAGTCAACAGATAACCAAAATAGGGGAAAATCGTTGCATATTACCTTGCTTCTTGGTAAAAATTACGAACCTATTTATATCAATAGGCAATCTGATTCTCGATAAGATAATCTTATGAAATTGGTAAAAAAATTCGTATTTTATTTATAGAGACTTTTGTATTATAGTGAAGATAACAACATTTCACTTACTGAACAAATTTATAGGAAGAAGGTTTACATGTGATGAAACAAGGAAACAGCCTTCGAACCGATCTCATTTTGATCGCGATAAGCGGTTTAGGTGGATTTCTTTTGTCTTTAACAGGAATGTCTATTGGCTGGATGATCGGAACATTAATCACGGCTGCATTTATTGCCATGCGACGTCCCGCCCTGTTTCAGCGTAAAGGAAACAACACCTTGCGTATCCACAGCAGATGGCTACTCCTTGGTCAATTTATTCTCGGAATCGAACTCGGACAGAAAATGAACATGAAAGTTCTTCATATTTTCACTGAACATTGGCTCCCTGTGAGTTTCATGCTCGTTTTTTCTATTCTACTGGCGATGCTCTCTGGCTTTGCCTTATGGAAGCTGAGTAAAACAGATATGCTGACCAGCTTTGTCGGAACAGCACCAGGCGGTTTATCTGCTATGCCAGGGATTGCCCAAGAAGTTGGAGCAAATACAGCCGTTGTCAGTCTCGTACAAACAACACGTGTATTAATGGTGGTACTCACCATCCCATTTACGGTGTTCTATTTAAATACAAAAAATCCAGCGGATGCAGCTGCAACCGTGCAAGGGAGCGCCTTTTCATCCGGCGTTTTCACCCTGTCAAATATCTCGTGGAGTATCGCACTTATTTTAGGTGCCTGGCTTATGTCACGCCTCGCGGTTCGTCTTCATTTCCCTGCCCCTTGGCTGATTGGCAGTATGTTAGGAGTTGCAGCTCTTCAAATAGGTGCAGGTGCGCTCATAGGTCATGATTTGATTCCTTACTGGCCAGCACAAGCGAATATCGCGTCACAGGTATTTCTAGGTGCAACCATCGGTTCAAAAATGAATAAACAGATGTTTGTCGGGCTAAAAAACACGTTAATTGTGGCCGTCGTCAGCTCAGCTGGACTGATTGCTGCAACGGTTCTCAGTTCAATTGCCATTGCAGAGGTCACAGGCATTTCTGTCATTACAGCCATTCTTGCCTTTTCGCCTGGCGGTATTGCAGAAATGGCAACAACAGCAGTCACACTCCATGAGGACTCAACCTTTGTAGTAGCTGTACAAGTCGTTAGAATCATTCTTGTCATTGCGATGCTGCCACCGTTTTTTCGATTCTTACATCATGTCTGGGCAAAAAGACATCCTGAATATAAAGCCGCAAAATAAAAAAAGAGACGCTTTGCATGTGCAGAGCGCCTCTTCTTTTATTCATTCTGATTTCTTTTGACACCAACTACTTGATCCTTTGAAATCGTTCCAAAATGCCGGCTGTCGAAGCTATGTATTCGGTTATCTCCGATCACGAAGTAATGGTTTTTTTTGATTTTATCTTGTCCTGTGATAGCTTTCAGCTGAAAATCTCCTGTCAGGACATTCCCCATTTTATTTTTTTTCTGCTCTTTTAAATAGGGTTCTTTCCATTTTTCCCCATCGACAAATAACTGATCATCTACATACTTGATCGATTCTCCTGGGAGCCCAATGACCCGTTTGATCAAAATTTGATTTTTGGGTCCGTGAAATAACACATAATCAAACCGGCTAATTTTCGTGAGTTTTGGCGAGAACTTGTTGATTAATAATTCTGTTCCATCTGTAAATGTAGGGTCCATACTAACCCCTTCTACTTTATACTTCACAAACATGAAATTCTTTACCTGGAACAATAAGACGATGCATGTAATAATCATCAACCATAGCAATGGCTTCTTTTTCATTAAGAGCCTCCTTTGTCCTCACGCTTGCTCATTCGAATATTCAACCTATTTTCTACTCTCTTTCCAACATACCATAATAAAACGATAACTAGAACCGCAAAAACACTTCTTAACGGATTCTTTACTAAAGCAGAAAGATCATAACCGATAAAACTAATGATAAAGAGCATGACACACTTACCAGCTAAAGCAGCTAATGAAAATTGCCACATGCTAATTCTTGATAAGCCTGCGACAACATTGACAGCCGCAGAAGGTGTAAAAGGAAAGCAGAGTAAAATAAATAACGGACCAAATCCCCGCTTCTCTACCCAAAGCATCAATTTCTTAATGGAAGGGTGTCTGCTGATAAAGTTCAGCATTCTCATCTGTCCAAATTTTCTGATCAGTAAAAAGACAAGAATAGACCCTGCACTTGCACCGATCCAGGTTAATAAAAAGCCTTCCCAAAGGCCGAATGCATTTGCATTGGCCACCGCAAACGCCACAAGTGGTAAAAACGGAAGAAATGCTTCAATCAGAGGAAGCAATATAGCGACAATTGGTCCAAAAGCCTTGTAGCTTTCAAAAAATGATGTGATATTTTCATGAGTAAGTAGAGAAAGAAATGATGTCAACTTGTTTGACTCCTTCAAGGTTTGTCTACATTTCATTTTACATGGAAAACATAAAAATATACAAATGAATCCCACTCGCCCCCTTGAGATTGTTTGACTCATTCGATATAATAAACAAGAACATTTGTTCTATTCATAAAGAAAGCAGGCTTGGACATGACAAGACTATCAAGAATACAGCTTCAGATGATGGAACAGGCCATCTTTCTTCCAATGGTCATCTCCATCCTCAATCGTGACCTGACACACTTAAAACAACATCAAACATTTAAACTAAATGAACCATACATTCAGCTTGTGACCTCTGTGTTAAAGGAAGCACAGAAAGCACTTTACGAACTGAAGCAGCATTTACGTAAAGAAAATATGAAAGTACAGCAAATTGAACACGATGAAGGATTTACAACGTATCTATTTATCATAAATGGCTATGAAGAAAAGCATAAATACTTTAATCCGCGTATACGTCACCGGGTAGAGGAACTGCTGACTGCATATTTTCTGCATCAAGCAAATTAACTTCTTGCTGAAATGCGGCGCGGTACCCAAGCAAAAAAAGCCTGCCGCGGCGGCAGGCTCCTTCTTATTTATGATAATTCAAGCTGTTTTCTCAGCTCTGTTCTAACTTCTTCTAATCCTGGTCCATCTAACTCAAAGTAATACACATTCCCAGGCTGATAATCATGGCCCTTTAGCTGAATCGTATCCACTGATTTCAATGAGCTCAGTAATGGAAAAAGACCGATGAACTGTTTCATGGAAAGGTTGGTTGAGACATTATCACCAAGCGTATCAATGATGTTGTCGTATGACGGGATCGAAGAAATCGATTTAGATTTTTCAAAGATGGCTTGAAGTGCTTCCATTTGGCGCTTTCCGCGCATGAGATCACTATCAGCCTTTCTCGTTCTCACAAAGGCCAAAGCTTCTTCGCCATTCAGTCTATGAGTGCCTGTTTGCACTTGAACTTTTCCCTTTGAATCCTTTTCCATCTGTTTTGCGATGCTTTCATCTTCAATCGTTACGTCAATTCCATTTAGCTCATCCACAATGTCTTGAAACGCCTTAAAGTTCCCTGAAATCACATAGTCTACAGGAATGTTCAACAAGTTTTCGACCGTTTTGACTGACAAATCTGCACTCCCAAACGCATGGGCGTGAGCAATTTTATCATATCCTCTTCCCGGTATATCTACATAAGAATCACGAGGAATACTGAGAAGCTTAATGGTTTTGTCTGTTCGGTTCACCGCCGCCAGTAAGACCGCATCACTTCTTGCTTCATCTACCGTTTCACCTGGACGGCTGTCAATTCCAAGCAGCAGCACCGAAAAGCTGTCCTTTCCTGGATCAAAAGCTTTCACACGCTTTTGCGAGGTGTCTCCTCTTTCTAATGATACTTGCGCCTTATTCGACGCTTTTGAAATTTTATAGTATGCGTATCCAGTCACGGACACTGCCATCACCATGACAAATGCCATGATAAACAGCACGGCTTTTACCCAAGGCCTTAGTCTTCTTTTTGATCTTTTTTCCTTCATCCTTTCCGAACCCTCACTCTATCTTAGTCTATCAATGTAGGTTCCACTATAACATATTTTGATGAAAGTTTCCTGCACGCAACATATTTTTATGAATCCACAATAAAAAAAGCCGCTCAAGATGAGCAGCTTTCGTTCATTATTTTTGGCTAATACCTTGTTTTACTTCACCAATCATGGCAGATAATGATTCAAGCCCGCCACCGGATAAATACCACATGTCAGAGTTCAAATACACCACATGGTTGTTTTTGACCGCTTTGACTGATTTCACATAATCATTCTCAACAAGCTGTTTCGCAGACGTTTCTTCTCCGATCGCTGCGCCTCGATCAACGACAAAAAGATAGTCTGGGTTCGTTTTGACCATGTATTCATACGAAATGCTTTGACCGTGTTTATCAGATGGCTCAAGCTTTTGATCTGCCGGTGTGATACCAAACACATCGTGGATGAGACCGTATCTTGACTTAGGTCCGAACGCTGTCATTTTGCTGTCGTTCGCCATGATCACCAGCCCATTTTTCTTTAACTCTTTTGCTTCTTTCTTTAAAGCGTCCACTTTTTGATCAATGGCTGCAAGTTCTTCTTTAACTTTGTCTTCTTTATCAAAAATCTTGCCTAAAGTTTTGACATTCTTTTTAAAGGATTCCATATAATTGGCATTGTCTACATCCATATAAATCGTAGGGGCAATTTCAGAAAATTCATCGAATGCATCTGCTTGACGGTGCTGGATAATGATTAAATCCGGCTTGATTTCTGCAATTTTTTCAAAGTTCGGCTCTTTTAATCCGCCGACATTTTCATATTTGTCTCCTTCATATTTAGATAAATATTTAGGCACCACTTGTTTCGGTAAAGCTGTTACATTCACACCTAGTTTGTCTAACGTATCAAGACTTCCCATATCAAACACGACCACTTTTTTCGGGTTTTTCTTGATCTTTACACCATCTTTATTCAGCATGTCTTTTACCGTGACGGTTTCCCCTTTTGTGCCTTCAGTTTTTCCTTGGTTCCCGCAGGCAGCGAGTACCACGATTGCTATTAATATAGTCATCATCCAAGTCCATTTTTTCATACGTAATCACCTCTTCATTTTTTAAGAAAAATATAAGCAAATACGCTCACCGCGAATAACTTCAATCGGTATGCGCATGTCATAAATTTGTTCAAGTGCTTCTGTTTGAATCACGTCGTCCACTCCACCTTCTTTAATGACCTGTCCATCTTTTAAGGCGACGATATGATCGGAATACACAGAGGCAAAGTTAATATCATGAAGAACCACAACAATTGTTTTCCCAAGATCTTTGACGAGCTGCTGAAAGAGCTTCATCATCTCGACAGAATGATTCATATCCAAATTGTTTAAAGGCTCATCTAAGAAAATATAATCTGTATCCTGCGCCAGCACCATTGCAATAAAAGCTCTTTGTCTTTGTCCACCGCTCAGTTCTTCTACATATTGATGCTGGATATCGGCAAGCTTCATGTATTGGAGGGACACATCAATCATCTTCTCATCCTCTTTTGTCAGATGACCCTGCGAGTAAGGGAAACGGCCAAAGCTGACAAGCTCCCGAACGGTCAGCCGCACATTCATATGATTGGCCTGCTTTAAAATACTCATCTTCTTTGCAAGTTCCTGCGGAGGGTATGCACTATATGGCTTGTCTTCTAAATAAGCTGCACCTGAGTCTGGCTGAATCAGCCGGCTCATGATGGATAAAAGCGTGCTTTTCCCCGCACCATTCGGACCAATGAGAGACGTCAGCTGTCCCTTTTTCACACTGATCGTTGTGTCGTGAAGCACTGTTTTTCCGTTATACGCCTTACTGACGCCCTTCATCAAGACCATGAACGACTCTCCTTTAACAGTAAATAAATAAAATACAGTCCGCCGACTAAATCAATCAACACACTAAGCGGCGTTTGAAAAGTAAATACCTTTTCTACAAGAAATTCCCCGCCTATAAGGGCAATCACGCTGATAAAAAAAGAGCCTAATAGCAAGTATGTATGCCGGTATGTCCGAAAAAGCTCTCGTGCGACGTTTACGGCGAGTAAGCCGAGGAACGTAATTGGTCCGACAAGTGCCGTTGCGATAGACACAAGGACAGCTATCACGATCAGCATTTTTTTTGTGATGCTGTCGTAGTCAATGCCTAGATTCACCGCATGTTCCTTGCCAAGAGACATGACATCTAATTTGGAGCGGAAAGTCCAAATGTAAACACACAGCGCCGCAAATAAAACAGAAGCAATCAGTAAGATGTCCGTGTTCATGTGATTAAAGCTTGCAAAGGATTTATCCTGTACGACCTGATATTCATTCGGATCGATCAGCATTTCCATAAACGAAGAAAGACTTTTGAATAATGTCCCAAACACAATTCCAACTAGCAGAAGTAAGAAAATGTGTTTATTTTTGCGTTTGAACATGACTGTATACAGCAATACAGAAAATAGAATCATCAGCCCAACGCAAAGGAAAAAATTAATATTCTTATTGACGATCATTAAATGAGTCGACCCAAACACATAAATAATCGCTGTTTGCAAAAACAAGTACAGTGCGTCTAAGCCCAATATGCTCGGCGTTAAGATTCGATTGTTGGTCAAAGTTTGAAAGACAACAGATGAAAAGGCAATCGCGCCTCCCGTTAATGTCATCGCAAGCACTTTCTTTAAACGGCTTGGGACTGTGTACGGCCAGTAGCCCATTTGAAAGGTAATAAAAATTACGATCAACACGGCTGCAATGGCTGCAATCAGACATAATATACGTTTCTTATGCATAGCGTTTCCTCCTTAATAACATGTACAGGAAGATCGCACTCCCGATGATGCCTACCATGAGCCCAACTGATATTTCATATGGATAAATGATCACCCTTCCGAGCACATCACAAATCAGAACAAAAATAGCTCCTAGTAAAGCTGTATGCGGGAGGCTTTTTTTCAAGTGATCGCCGCGGTAGATCGAAACAATATTCGGAATGATTAATCCAAGGAATGGCAGCATCCCGACAGTTAAAATGGTGACAGACGTAATCATTGAAACGATCACCAAACCAACTGCCATCACACGTTTATACGTTAAACCTAAGTTGACAGCAAAGCTCTCGCCCATGCCTGCCACTGTAAAGCGGTCAGCATATAAATACGCAATGATCAATAGTGGAACGCTCACATAGAGCAGTTCATAACGCCCTTGGACAATAAGAGAAAAATCCCCTTGAAGCCATGCGGATACGTTTTGGATCAAATCATATTTATAGGCTATAAACGTAGATATTGAACTGACAATCCCCCCAAACATTAAGCCGACTAATGGTACATAAATCGTATCATTCACCTTGATATGCCGCAGGATTTTTAAGAAAAGAAGATTCCCAGCTAAAGTAAATAGAAACGCAATCCCCATTTTCATAAGCGGATTCGCATGTGTAAAAACAAGCATTGCTGCTAAAATACCAAGCTTCGCCCAATCCATCGTTCCTGCAGTGGTTGGTGAAACAAATTTATTCCTCGTCATGCTTTGCATAATAAAGCCGCATAAACTAAGGCTCATACCAGCAAGCACAATACTCACGAGACGCGGGAGGCGGCTTGAAACTAACGTGTGCACTTGTTCATCTGTTAAATGAAACAGTTCTAAAATGGACAGATCCTGTACGCCGACAAACAGAGATATACATGCCAAACATACAAATAACAAACTTAATTGATACAACTTCATACAGGTTTCTCACTTTCTATCAAGCTCTATCCGCCATAAATGATTATCATTATCAATTAAGCGACAGTTCATATATTATCACATCTAGTGAAATATTCAATAGCGGTATAAAAAAGACGAAAACTCAAAAAACAGCCTGCGGCAGCGGCTGCTTTTTCTCTTATTGAATATTCAATTGAAATTGTCCATTCAGTTCTTCTTCTGCTTCTTGAAATAACTGACGCAAGCTCTCAGCATAATCACCAAGAGCGTCTTTGCTCGTTTGAAAATTCACCCATGTCAGTTCAACTGGAAGAGTCACCTCTCCTGTCAAACAGTCCCAAAGGGCATCAAGGTTTTTCCCATAATAGTCAGGAAGGTGTAAAACTGTTTTTAGCTGGTCATGAAGCTCTTCTTGCGACCTGCACGCTGCGCCGTCAAGCTGCACTTTTTTCATGTTCATCTTCCCCTCTCTTGCCTATATTTTAAACGAATTGGAAGAGAAAGAGAAAGATGGACATCTTACTTTTGTTTCTGCCTGACCCCTGAGATCAAGAGAATGAGGCAGGCAGCCAAAACGATCAAGAGAAAGAGGGTTAACACGATCTGAGTACCGTATATATCAGCAAAGAGTCCAACAAAAACACTCGGAATACCAAGTCCTAAATAGGCAAACAAGTAATACCCTGCAACGGCTCTAGCCGCCTCCTTTTTCCCTCGCTCAACAATGAGCTGAAGGCCACCTAAATAAGTAAATCCATAGCAGGCAGTACCCGCCAGCATCGTTCCGGCAAGTACAAGGAAAATAGACCCGCTGCTTGCACCGTATAGTAAGAGGCCATATCCGCACGGAAGACAGATAAACCCCAAAAGGAGCGCTGTGCTGCTATTCATCTTGCGCACAAAGGGCTGCATCAGGACACCTGCCATATTAATTAAAAAGAGCGCTGGCCCTACCCACAATTCATAACCATTTAGTTTAAGCTGTGCTGGCAAAATTGAAATGACAAGGCCGCACACCGACCATGCGATAGCAATGGCTGCATTCGCCGGCATTGTTCCTTTTGGAAATCTTGGCATGTTCATCATCGGTTTACCTGAATCTCCTTGGACAGGCGGCACGAAAAAGAAGACACCCACAATGGTTAAGATCAAAAAAGCCAGCACAATCCAATAGCTAAGCGGCGTGAGGGACACACGCTGAAAAGAAAGAAGTGCCGTAAAAAGAGCACCGCCCCCAAATCCAACCGAACTGCATAGTGCAATAAAAGTTGGAATCCAGCCTGACTTCTCTGGATATAAAGCAATCAAATATGCGGTGCATGTTCCAACACTAAGACCAAGTCCGACACCTTGCAAGAGCCGGGCAGCAAAGAGCATCTGTATGGAAGGGTGGATAATCATCAACAAGGTGGCACATAACGAAAAGCTAAGCGCAACCAATAAAATCGGTTTGCGTCCAACCCGGTCAGAAATGCCGCCAAGAAAAAGCAAAACTGGAATAAGTCCGAAGACATACGCGGCAAATACAAGTGCTGTTGCCGCCTTTCCGTACCCTGCGTGTTCTGCATACGCCGTATAAAGGGGCACTTGCAGATTCACAGCAATCGTAATCATAAAAAGACCAAGTAAAACGAAAATAAACGGGATGATGGATAAGTGTGCCGTTTCCTCTTTGGATGCTGGGATCATTTGACTCTCTCCTCTATGTCATTGCATATGAGAACAGTGTACACACCATTTGGCTTACTTCCTACATCCAAAAATGACACTATTGACCAGTCCATAATTCAGTGTCATCATCAACTTATGATGTGAAAACGAGAGAAGGTGCACGATGTATATTCATTTAGACCGTTCAAGCGCTACTCCGCTCTGGCAGCAAATCGTGACTGAGATCATTCAAAAAATTCATACACAAAAACTGCATCCTGACGATCAGTTAACACCGACAAGAGTGTTAGCACAGGAGCTTAATGTATCAAGATCAACCGTACAGCTTGCCTATGATGAGCTGCTGGCAAGAGGTTACGTGAGCACATCTAGAAGAGGCGGTACCAAGGTCATTTCAAGCGATCAATATACAGCTTCCCCTCCCTATCAAAGTGAACCGCCTTTTTCACCTCCGACAAGACCTCACTTTGAAGAAGCCGAAAAACAAATGGATCATTGGCTGTCAGCCAATCAATTTCATGAGAAGCTTGATATTGATTTTCGTCATCAGGAGCCAGCCATCGATGCACACTTTCAAAACATATGGAAGCGCTCGCTCATGAAAGCATTACAGCGATTAGATATGAAGGATTGGGGCTATTCCTCACCGCATGGATTATGGGAGGTGCGTTCAGAAATACGCCAATATTTATCTGTTGAACGCGGGATTGATGTAGAAGAAGATCAAATGGTGTTAACAGGTGGTACGCAGCAAGCCATTGATTTGATTTCACAGGTATTGCTTAAAAAAGGTGATACAGTGGCTGTTGAAGATCCAGGTTTCCCTGGGGCAAGGCTGTCGTTTATGCATCGCGAAATGAACATTCACCCCGCACCAGTTGATGAAGAAGGAATGGTGGTGAACACATTGCCCCGGCGAACAAAACTGATTGCTGTGACGCCCTCCCATCAGCGTCCAACTGGAGTATGTATGAGTGTAAACAGAAGGCAGCTGCTGCTGAAGTTTGCTGTCAGCCATCAGTCTTATATATTAGAGGATGATTTTGATGGGGATTATCGTTACCATGGCGGGCCGCTCCCTTCCCTATTTTCAGAAGCACCCGAGCATGTGATTTACATCTTAAGCTTCTCAAAAGTGCTGGCACCTGGCATCCGCCTGGCTGCCATTGTCGGCTCCAAAGCAGTCATGAAAGAAATTGCCGCACTGCAATCACTCATTCAAAGGCAGCTGCCCATTATGGAACAAATCACACTCGCTTCTTTTTTCAAAGAAGGAGAATTCACGCGGTATGTCAGGCGAATGAGACAGTTGTATAAAAAAAGACAGGCAGCCATGATGGAAGCCCTTTTGACACATCACTTTGACAAACACTTCCGTATCTACGGAACCGATACGGGCCTTCATGTCTTTTTAGAAGGAGCGCAAGACTTTGATGAAAAAGGAAGCATTGAGGCAGCAAAAGCAGCTGGCGTTGGCATTTATCCATTAAGTCCTTATTGTTTTGAAAGCAATCGAAAGGGATTACTGCTAGGATTCGCCTGTACGGACGAAAGCATGATTCAAGAGGGCGTTCGCCGTTTAAAGAAAATCCTTCACATCTAAAAAAGTCTGGAAGGTTTACTTCCAGGCTTTTTTAGGATGATTGCTGAATCTGACCTACTTCTTCCATAAATGCGGCTGTCTGCTGCAAGCCATCCTGAAAATGATGGGTAGCGGAAATAAACAGCTTTTCTTGATCGGGATGCTTCAAGAGCTTTTCCACCTTACTGATCCCTTTTTCAAATGAAGCAAGGCCTGTCTTTAATTGTTGATCGGCCTTTTGGTAAGCAGCTGGAACTTCTTGATGATCAAGCCCTTTTTGAATCACACGATCAAATGCTTTCGTCGCTTCTGTCAATTTTTTATTTGTTTGGATCTTTCCATGTCCATCTGAGATAAACTGACCGGTCATATTTTCATATGCTTTATTTAACTCATCCATATAAGACTGCACCCATTGTTCATAAGCAGCTTCTTTTGTGTCTTGCTTTGAAGGCGGCTGACCTGCTTGCTGACAGGCTGCTAGTAATGTCAAAGTTAGGATAAATAGCAGCACCAAATGTGATTGTTTTTTCATACAGAGCCTCCATTTCTTCATCCCATTCGTTCATATCGGTCAAATATAAGCATCCTTTACCACATAAGATTTCTTTTATTGTAACAGACAAGCTCGTGTCTCTTCTGTGATTTATGGATAAATGAATGAAAATATGTCTAAGGATTCACATTTCCCTGTCATTTCCCAAACAACCAATAGACGACGAGACATACGTATTTGGTTTCAATGAATTCTTCTTTATGATGTAGCGGCGCCTTTTTGCATTTCATTCATGCTGGATAAGAGGTCCAGCGGCTGCTCTGCCGCTGGCTTTTGACTAATATTTGTTTCGAAGCTCCCTTAATATAAAATCGTATACGAGATTGAGCTGCTGTTCTTTTGGATACAGCATAAATTCTTGTTTCTTCGGAAGACCTCCATCGAGACGATCTTGAAATTTCGTTCGGAGATATGCTGTCCGGTGCACCTGACTCTCAAATGATTTATATGAGACATCAAGTTTGACGGTTTGCTCGTTTGTAAAGGTGACCACCGTGTCTCCGAGGGATGATTCTTGGAAGGTATGAATGTATTTGTGGGAGATCCAGCCGCACTGAGGACGGTTGGATGAATAGGTTGGGAAAAAATACAGATGATTGGATGAGTCAATCACAATTGGGGGTTTGTGAGAAATTCCTGTTACTTCGTATGTTCCCGCCTTTCTGCCTGCATAGCTTGAGCCGAAGAATCTGCAGCTGCGTTCAATAATTTGCAGGGGCTTTAATTCAACGTAAAAGCTTGTCTCTCTTTCTATAACTTTTGAATATACTCTTTTTCCTTCTTCAACTGGAAGGACCGCCATTGTTGTTTGATTAATGACGTATGAATCTAAAGGTGTTTCACTAATTCCTGACACTTCATTTCCTCCTGTGTTAATATTTGGTTATTTGAGATACTATTAATCTATCACCAACATATAAGAAACGACAGGATTTTTTCAAAATTTATTAAAAATCATCTTTTTATCATATTTTTTAGTCCATTCGATCTATCGAAAAGCCATTTTTAAAGATATATCACATCCTGTCGATTGGACAAGTGGTGTCGATTCTGCTCAAAAATAAATTGTCTAAAAATTATAAATTCTTGTTGATTTTTTCTCCGCCAATCCATATACTATAAAAAAGGCATCGGGGGGATTCTTTATGAAAGAGAAAAAAACGTATGCTGAGCTCATGAAGTCCCGCAACACCCAAAAAACCGAAGAAAACGGCGTCACCATTTTAGACATCTATATTCAAATGGTTTTAGATGAGGCGCTTTATAAACAGCGCTTAACCTTCCTAAGAGAAGAGATTGATAAGGCACTGGATCAGCGTGATGAAAAGCGATTCAATGACTTGTCAGCTCAATATGCAGAACACTGCTTACATCAATCATGATGATTTTACTTGCGGCAGAGAGACAGTAACTCGTCTCTTTACCGCAAGTTTTTTGTTTATCCATTTAAAATGGTCCCGCCATTCACATGCAGCATTTGTCCATTCATATAAGATGAGTCTTCGCTCGCTAAAAATAAATAACTTGGCGCAAGCTCTACTGGCTCACCAGGACGTTCCATTGGGACATCTCCGCCAAATTCAGAGACTTCTTTTTCCGTAAAGGTTGAGGGAATCAGCGGTGTCCAAATAGGACCGGGAGCTACTCCATTCACTCTAATCCCTTGTTTAATGAGCGATAAAGATAATGATCTCGTAAAGGTAACGACCGCCCCTTTTGTGGATGAATAATCGATCAATGTTTCATGCCCTTTATAGGCGGTGACAGAGGCTGTATTAATGATACTGCTTCCTTTTTTTAAATGAGGAAGAACAGCCTTTGTTAAATAAAACATGGCAAAAATATTCGTTTGAAACGTCCGAAGAAGCTGATGCGAGGTAATTTGCTCAATGCTTTTTTGCGGATGCTGTTCCCCGGCGTTATTCACCAAAATATCAATGGAACCGAAGGCATCTTTTGTTTTTTTGACGACCTCATTAGAAAAAGCCTCATCCCCTAAATCACCTGCAATTAAGATGACACGGCCTCCCGCTTTCTCAATATAGTCCTTCGTCTCCTCGGCATCACGATGTTCACTTAAGTAAACAATGGCGACATTGGCACCTTCCTTCGCAAATAAAACAGAGACTGCTCTTCCAATCCCGCTGTCTCCACCTGTCACAATGGCTGTTTTTCCTGCTAACTTTTTATTCTGCACCTCACGATCAAAGACAGGTCTAGGGTTCATTTTATATTCAAGACCCGGACGTTCATTTTGGTGCTGAGGCGGTAATGTTTTCTTCGGCTGCTTTGTTGACACGTTAGTCCACTCCTTCCTTTTATCTTGTTTATTTTTATGTGCTGGCTGCTTTTTTATGTATGACGCCCCTGTTTCCTTTCAGATGTATGATTTTCAGCATTGTGGAAAAATTATACACAACAAATCATTGGAGGCGACAACATGGAACAAGAACATAAAGGAATGGAACAGGCAAAATCGTTATGGCTGGCGGATAGTCAGAAGCATTCTTTTCCTGCTGTCAGTGAAGATCTCACAGCAGATGTGATCATTGTCGGCGGCGGTATTACCGGTATCGCTGCGGCGTTTGAAATGACAGAGCGAGGACTAGATGTGATCATCATTGATGCCGAACAATTGCTGCAAGGCACGACCGGACACACAACGGCTAAAATCACCTCACAGCATGATGTGTACTATTATGAGCTGATTCAACAAATTGGGATGCCAAAAGCACGTTTGTATGTAGAAGCAAATGAGAAAGCAAAAGACCTCATCCAAGCTCGTATCAAAGAGCACGACATTGATTGTCAGCTAGAGATAAAAGATGCTTACCTTTATACAAAGGAAGAAAGCGGTGTAAAAAAGTTAAAGAAGGAATTAGATGCCTACAAACAGCTTGGTATTGACCGGGAATGGAAAACAAAGCTTCCTTTTGACGGTGACATCAAAGCAGCACTTGCGATGACCAATCAGGCACAGTTTCATCCCCTTCATTATCTCAATGCGCTAATCGACAAGCTCCTAGAGCGAGGTGTACGTATCTTTGAACAAACAACCGCTGTTGATGTAAAAGAAGGGAACCGCCCTGCTGTCGTCACAAAAAGCGGACATCATTTGACAGGGCGCTATGTCATTTCATGCTCACACTTTCCTTTTTATGATGGAAAAGGACTTTATTTCACCCGTATTCATCCAGAGCAATCCTATGTCGTAGCAGCTAAAACAACCAAACCACTCCCAGACGGAATGTACTTAGGAATTGACCAGCCTGCTCACTCTTTAAGAACGGCAGAATGGGACGGAGAAGAAGTAGTCCTCATCGGAGGAGAAGGCCATAAAACAGGACAAGGCGGAGATGAATCCGCTCACTATGAAGGACTAGAAACGTTTGGAGATGCCACCCTTGGAATAGAAGAAGTGCTGTATCGATGGTCGACACACGATATGGTCACAATGGATCAAATCCCTTACATTGGCCGCCTGACCAAACACCACCAGAATATCTTTGTAGCAACCGGCTTTAGAAAATGGGGCATGACCACAAGCCACGTCGCAGCCACTCTTATCGGTGATTTAATTGAAGGTAAATCGAATCCATACGAATCAATCTTTACGCCATCAAGACCTGTTACTGACTCTTTCGTCAAAGATTTCGTTAAAGAAAATGCCAATGTCGCTGCCAAGCTGATCAGTGGTAAATTCAAACGAACTGATCAAACAATCGATGATTTAAAACCAGGTGAGGGCGGCATTATCTCGTATGAACATAAAAAGTGCGGCGCCTATAAATCAGAGGATGGGAATGTCTTTCTAGTCGATACAACGTGCACTCACCTAGGCTGTGAAGTGGCTTGGAATAATAGTGACCGCACTTGGGACTGTCCGTGTCACGGTTCACGTTTTTCCATTACTGGAGAAGTAGTAGAAGGCCCTGCTAAAAAACCACTAAAAAGGTCATATAAAGAACAGTAAAATTTCACTCGTCCCCCCCTTTAAAAAATCCAATATTATCCGATAAAAAACATAAAGTCTGATATTTTTGATGATTATGGGGGGACAAACACATTGTTATTTAAAAAAGAACCGAAAAGAAAAAACACTGCTTTTTTCACACAGCAGGATGATGGGATAAAACGAATCAACTTCTCGAACAATACGGACATCGCGAAACAAATCAAAATGATTGACCTGACGCAGCATGACCTATTGATATTAAAGCAGCTCAATCCAATTGTTCAGGATGATATTGCACATATTGTTGATAAGTTTTATAAAAATTTAGAAGTCGAGTCTTCCTTGATGCATATCATTCAAGACAATAGTTCTGTCGATCGTTTGAAAAAAACACTCCGCATTCATATTAGCGAAATGTTTGCAGGCGTGATTGACGAAGCCTATGTGGCAAAACGCATTAAAATTGCGCAAGTTCATTTACGGATTGGACTCCAGCCTAAATGGTACATGGCAGCATTCCAAGACCTTCTGCTATCAATTATGGATTTATTCGCTAACCATATCCAAGATTTCAAAGAATATCAGACAGCGGTCAAAGCGACGACGAAAATTTTAAATTTAGAGCAGCAGCTTGTCCTAGATACATTCCAAAATGAATATTCTAAAATTCGTGATGAAGCAGAAGAGCAGCAGCAAGAGCTTCATACAAAAATCACAGAGACTTCAAATTCGCTTGCTTCGCTCTTCTCAAACACAACAAGTGCGGTCGACAAGCTTGTCTCAAAATCGGATGAGATGGCGGACATGTCACAAGCTGGAACACAAATTTCAGCACAGGTCGAAGAAAAATCAATCGGCGGTAAAAAAGAATTAGAAATTCAGCAAACACAAATGAATCAGATTGATGGCAGCATGACGAAGATTGAAACAGAAATTAAGCGTCTTGAGGAAATCGCCAAACAAATTGAACAAATCTTTGGGATTGTCACAGGCATTGCAGAGCAGACGAACTTGTTATCTTTAAATGCTTCAATCGAATCTGCACGAGCAGGAGAACATGGAAAAGGCTTTGCTGTCGTTGCAAACGAGGTGCGCAAATTATCAGAGGACACAAAGAAAACGGTTTCAACTGTATCTGAACTTGTCAACAATACCAATTCACAAATCGCCATTGTCTCTCAGCACATTGCGGACGTGAATTTACTTGTGACAGACAGTAAAGAAAAAATGACACAAATCAATTCACTCTTCGATGATATCGTCAGCAGCATGAACTTAAGCAAAAACCAAAACGGAAAAATTGAAATTGACCTTCAGACTTTCCTTAACGAATTGAAGGAAGTCAAACAAACGGTGTCTCAAGTCGCAAGCTCCGTCGAATCCTTAACAAGCCTGACAAATCGCTAATACAGTCTTTTTTCTTCTGCTTTAGTATAATAGAAGAAAAGATAGAAAAGGCGGGATTTGATTGACAACAATTTGCCTAGTCAGACACGGGGAAACAGATTGGAATGCAGCGAAACGAATTCAAGGACGAACAGATATCCCTTTAAACGACACAGGTAAATGGCAGGCTGAACAAACTGGACTTTACTTAAAGGATGTCCATTGGGATGTTGTCATTTCCAGTCCACTAACAAGGGCAAAAGAAACGGCACACTTGATTTTAAATCATGTCCATGCTCCACTTGTCATCATGGATGATTTTATAGAACGAGATTATGGTGACGCTGAAGGCATGTCGTTTGAGGAGCGTCAGAAGCTGTTTCCAGATAAACAGTATCCAAATATGGAACCAATTGAGACGATTCAAAACCGAATGCTAGAAGGTATTGAGAAAGTCAGAGCCGCCTATCCAGATCAACATGTCCTGATCGTGGCTCACGGAGCTGCTATCCATGCTTTACTCACCACTTTGGCAGATGAACATATGGGTCTACAGAACACGAGACTTGTTAATGCTTGCTTAAATTATGTGGAATGGTCAGATGGTAAATGGAAGGTCCGTGATTACAACGTGGTCAGCCATTTAACTCAATCCGCCCCTTCTTAAAGAGCCTGTTATCTTAGCAGGTTCTTTTTTATGGCAAAAACAATGATAAAATAATATTTTTTTATATCGAAATTCGAAATAGATGCTAGACGATTCTACCTATTTTATGGCTTTTCGGGTATCGAATATTTAACCGGAAATGGATCATGAGAAAAAAAGCACACTCCCTTTTTAATAGAACATCGCTGAAATGATAGAATAAACATATTTTACCACCAGTTCCAAGTGACTTAATTCCCCAATTTTCGCTAGGACTTTCACAAAAATTCGGGTCTACTCTTATTTGCCTACTTCCCTTAAACTGAATATACAGAATAATCAAACGGTTCATTCTTATAGACTACGGATGATTATTCTGAAATAAGAAAAAAGGGATGTGGAATGTGCGTGAAAAAGAAAAATGTGATGACAAGTGTTTTATTGGCTGTCCCTCTTCTGTTTTCAGCAGGGTTTGGAGGATCCATGGCAAATGCCGAAACGGTCTCCAAAACAGATAGTGAAAAAAGCTATATTGTTGGTTTTAAAGCCTCTGCCACCACAAACAGCTCTAAGAAACAAGCTGTCATTCAAAATGGTGGAAAACTAGAAAAACAATACCGCCTCATTAATGCTGCACAAGTGAAAATGTCCGAACAAGCCGCCAAGAAACTTGAACATGACCCTAGCATTGCTTACGTAGAAGAAGACCATAAAGCAGAAGCATATGCACAAACCGTCCCTTATGGAATCCCTCAAATCAAAGCTCCAGCTGTACACGCTCAAGGTTATAAAGGTGCTAATGTCAAAGTAGCTGTCCTTGATACTGGAATCCACGCTGCACACCCTGACTTAAATGTTGCAGGCGGTGCGAGCTTCGTCCCTTCAGAGCCAAATGCCACCCAAGACTTTCAATCACATGGAACTCACGTAGCAGGAACCATTGCTGCCCTTGATAACACAATTGGTGTTCTTGGGGTCGCTCCAAGCGCTTCCCTATATGCTGTGAAAGTATTAGACCGTAATGGCGACGGACAATACAGCTGGATTATTAGCGGTATTGAATGGGCTGTAGCGAATAACATGGATGTCATCAATATGAGCTTAGGCGGACCAAACGGCTCCACAGCGCTTAAAAATGCTGTTGACACAGCGAATAACCGCGGAGTAGTTGTCGTTGCCGCAGCAGGAAATTCAGGTTCATTTGGCTCTACTAGCACCGTTGGCTATCCAGCAAAATACGATTCTACAATTGCTGTTGCCAATGTAAACAGTAACAATGTCAGAAACTCATCTTCTAGCGCAGGTCCTGAATTAGATGTTTCTGCACCTGGTACTTCTATTTTAAGTACGGTGCCAAGCAGTGGATACACTTCTTATACTGGAACATCTATGGCGTCTCCTCATGTAGCAGGAGCAGCAGCGCTTATCCTTTCTAAGTATCCGAATCTATCAACTTCTCAGGTTCGCCAGCGCTTAGAAAACACGGCAACACCGCTTGGTGACTCATTCTATTACGGAAAAGGGTTAATCAACGTTCAAGCGGCTTCTAACTAATCCAAATGTGATAATAAAAATCCGGCTGATCCAGCCGGATTTTATTTATTCCTGCTTTTTCGGCGTTTTCTCTTTTTCCGCTGCTTTTTCCATATCCATAATTCTTTCCATCATGGTCGGGTGTCCATAGCGGAAAATCTTCACTAGAAATGGTGGATTCACCTGGGAGAGCCCTGATTTTGCAAGCTTTTGAAAAGACGTTACGCCTGCATTCCCGTCTTTTGTCATGTTCACCGCATATTCGTCGGCTGCCCGTTCTTGATGCCTTGACACTGCATTTGTAAAAGGTGAAGCTGCAAATGACAGCATGGAAACGATGATTAAAAGAAGCGGAAGAGCGGCGATGTCGTTAGACACCTTGAGTCGAAATGAGGCTGCTCCTTTTTGATAAAGATAAAAATAAAGACGGTCGATTACAAAAAATCCGGCCAGTGACAGCACTAAATATCCTGCTAACCCAATATAGACATGTTTCATGACGTAATGTCCCATTTCATGCGCCATGATAAATAAAATTTCGCGGTCTTTCAGCTTTTGCAGTGTTGTATCCCATAAAACAATACGCTTATTTTCACCTATTCCTGTGACATAAGCGTTCATCGTATTCGTTTTTTCAGACATATTGACCTCGTATACATGATCTGCCGGAATATGCGCTTTGTCTGCCAGCGTTAATATCTTCTTCTCTAGGGCTTGATCCTTTAGTGGATAAAAATTGTTATATAACGGATCAATGACGACCGGCTGTATAAAGAAGAGAAACAGCGTAACTGGGACTGTCAAACACCACGCATACAGCCACCAGCGCTTTCTTCTCTTTTGAATCAGCCAAAAGAACACAATAGCACAAAGGGCAAGGAGCGGATATTGAATCCAAAAATCCAGTGTTTGATCTTTCAACCAGCTTGCCGTACTTTGTGAAGATACTCCGTAGTGTAAAGACAGCTGATAGCCAATCCATTTAATTGGGAATGAAATGATCATTGTTAAAAGTGACAGCACAAACACATACACAAGTTTGCTTAAAAACTTGAAACGGGCTGCTGCCAAGCTCCAGTCTGCTATTTTCCGTGAAAACCCTGAAATGAGCAAAAGAAAAAAGACATACCAATCTAATGGGATGGTTATGAAATACAGCAGGTTCCGTATGTTCGAGAAATTCTCACTGATCACAAGCTCATGGCTTGTCATAAAAGTATGCGGATCTGCACTTGTCTCTTTTATACTTTCAGGTACCGATGAATCCCCCATTAGAAACAAATACGAATAAATAAAAAGACCGTACAATATGTATGCTACCGTTACAAGAGCTATCCATTTACGTACTCGCACAGGTCAGCCTCCTTTCCATCCCTCTCTCTATTCTAGTCGCGCATTTTTTCGTTTAGAACCTGTCTCATGTGGCTCCATCATAGCATGCCCCATCTGAAAAAGCTTTCGCGAAAAAAATGATTATGCGGCTCAAAAATCGGAGAAGCTACATGTAAAACAGTAAGTTGGAGGATCAAAATGAAGAAAATCCTTGCAGGAGTTGTGATTTTTGGACTTTTATTAATCACTTTCTTTTATGTGTTCAGCCGGACGAGCGAAATCTTTGATGAGAATCGAGCAGAAAAATTGCTGCTCTCACCTGCGAATGAATCAATCTCTTATGAAATAGATGATAAGGACACAGCAGAAGATTTAATTGAAGAATTAAATAAAGGCAAACAAACAAGCAATCATCTCAAGAAAAATTTAAAAAAGCCTGATTATATCGCCAAGGTGATGTTCGGACGAACAAACGGCACCACCTTCCAGCTTTGGACCAACCGATCACAGGTCGTTTTTTTAGTTGATGGAACGTTTTATGAACTGAATCAAAAACAGTCGAATTCTTTTCAGAGACAGTTAAAAGAAGCCATTCAAAAGAGCTAAAATGTCTTTGAGAGAAAACCTTGAAGTGCGGGGATTTGTAAGGGAGCCTCCTCATCAGAGACTCCCTTTTTTTATTTACTTTCTTCTGCTTGATACTTTTCTCTTAGCGCTCTTCTTAAAATTTTACCTGTTGTGTTTTTAGGAATATCATCTATGAAATGGATCGTTTGGGGCTGCTTATATTTTGCTAAATAGCGTGAACAATGTGTGATGATGTCTTCTTGATTGATGTGAGCATGTTTCTTAGGGGAAATGTAACAGACGACTGCCTCTCCTGTGTTTGGGTCTGGCACACCGATGACAACGGCTTCTGCTACACCTTCATGTTGATAGAGTACTTCTTCTACTTCTCTTGGATAAACATTATAACCGCCAACAAGAATCATATCCTTTTTCCGATCGACAATGTAAATATATCCGTCTTCATCTCTTCTCGCCAAATCGCCAGTATACAGCCAGCCGTCTCTTAGTGCAGCTTCCGTATCTTCTAGCATTTGATAATAGCCTTTCATGATGTTTGGCCCTTTTGCTATCAGCTCTCCGACTTCATTAGGACCGACTTCTTCTCCAAGTTCATTCACAATTTTATTCTTCACATTCATAATGTCAGTTCCGACAGAACCCGGTTTTCTTTTTCCGTCAAGAGGATTGAATGCAGTCACTGGAGATGCCTCTGATAACCCATAGCCCTCAAGGACCGTAACTCCGAACTTTTTCTCAAAGCCATGCAGTAAGGCAACAGGCATTGAGGCACCGCCTGATATACAGATCCTCACAGATGACATCGCTTCATTATGCCCCTCCTGTCGGTACAAATAGTTATACATGGTGGGCACACCAACAAATAGCGTTGGCTTCTCTTTTTCCATCATGCGCAAAAGCTCTGACGGGCTGAAATGCGGCAAGACATAAATCGTCGCACCATGAATCAACGGCGCATTCATACAGACTGTTAAACAAAATACATGGAACATTGGCAAAGCGGCAATGACCTTGTCCTTTTTATCAATCGATAAATACTCAGCGACATCTCTGGCATTTGAATAAAGGTTGAAATGAGTCAGCATGGCACCTTTTGGTTTTCCTGTCGTGCCAGATGTAAATAAAATAACAGCGGTATCATCTGGCTGAATGGAAGGGTGTAC
The DNA here is from genome assembly GCF_038593315.1 of Bacillus sp. FSL P2-0069. Taxonomy (NCBI): domain Bacteria; kingdom Bacillati; phylum Bacillota; class Bacilli; order Caryophanales; family Bacillaceae; genus Bacillus; species Bacillus sp. FSL P2-0069. The sequence continues at coordinate 1,002,327 of NZ_CP151984.1, read as the reverse complement.
GTTTTCATTCGCAGCACCTGTCACAAGCTTTCCAAAGAAAACAAGCCGATCAGATACTTCCTTGAAGCTTGATCTGCACGCCGCTTCATTTTCTGCACAAATAATGACTCTTTCAATGGAAGGAAGCTGCTCATACACCTGCTCGTACACTGGCAGAAGCTGTTCAGGCGCAACAATCCCTTTAACATCACCTGTGATGAGCATATATCCAATTTCACTAGGTGTGTATGTTGGGTTAATAGGCACAACGACAAGCCCTGCCTTTAATGCGCCAAAAAAAGAAATGACAAAATGCGGTGAATTTCCTAAAATAAGCGCGATATGATCCCCGACTTGAAACCCTTCGCTCACTAATCCATCTGCAAAACGCTCGATACTTGTCATCAGCTCTCGATAGGTCCACTTCTTTCCTTCAAAGATCAATGCGATATCTTCTCCCTTCGTCATCGCCGTCTGCTGAAGATTTTTGATCAAATCCATTCTCCCACCCCTTACATGTCATCAATGAATGAATGACCATTCATTTTATGGCCGAACATTCCTCCTTTCTATTATAATCGACAATCGAAAAAATCCACAAGATCAAATGTAAATCGCTTTCATTTCCTTCAATCAAAAAAGCACTGCTATGCCTAGCAGTGCTTTCCCGCGATTAATAAATCAAATCAAGAAAATCCTCTTTTGATACGTTGCCGAAATAGTGACGCATGTCCATATTTTCTAAGACGTCACTGATCGTTTTACGATCATATTGCTGGCCAATGAGCCGCTTCTCAATATCGGCAATATCTCCTACGCCAAAGAAATCACCAAAGATTTTGCAATCCTGGATCATCCCTTTTTTCACTTCTAATCGCAAATCAATGGAGCCTGCAGGGAATCTCTTAGAATGCTGCAAATTAAATTTCGGTGAACGGCCATAGTTCCATTCCCATTTTTGATAGCGATCTCGGGAAATCTCGTGAATCTTTTCCCAATCCTTTTCAGTCAGGCGATATTGAGGCACGTCCCCATTTGTATCAAAAATGTAGCTTAAAAGAATTTTTCTAAACTCTTCTGTTGTCATTTTTTGATCCATCAGTTCACTAATATTGGCAACCCTGCTTCTAATTGATTTGATGCCTTTTGATTCAATCTTTTCTTTTTTCACATTTAAAGCCGAAACGACATGTTCAATTTCTGAATCAAATAGCAGTGTGCCGTGGCTGAAAATACGTCCTCTTGTTGCGAACTGGGCATTTCCAGAAATTTTACGTCCATCTGCCATGATGTCATTTCTGCCGCTCAATTCAGCTTTAACGCCTAGCTTTTCAAGCGCTTTGATAACTGGCTCTGTGAACTTTTTAAAGTTATGAAAGCTGTCTCCATCATCTTTTGTGATAAAGCTGAAGTTTAAGTTCCCTTTGTCATGGTAAACTGCACCACCGCCGGATAAGCGGCGCACGACTTTGATTCCATTGTCTTCCACATACTTTGTGTTGATTTCTTCTATTGTATTTTGGTTCTTTCCAATAATGATCGACGGCTGATTGATGTAAAACAGCAAATATGTTTCTTCTGGATCTAAATATTTTAAGCAATATTCTTCAATTGCCAAATTAATCATTGGATCATAATGTTGTTCGTTATCGATAAACAGCATCTCTATCTTCCTTCCTTGTTCCATCTAAGCCCTGAATGGGCAAGCTGTATACTGCCAGTATATAACGCCTGTGCTTCATTGACTAGGTCTTTATGACGACCAAAATGGGGCAGATGGGTGATGATGAGTTCCCCAACATTTGCTTCCTTTGCAATCTTCCCTACTTCCGTACTGTTCATATGTCCGGCACCTGATCCATCTTGTCCAGCGTAAAAATTGCTTTCGGCAATGAGCAGATCTGCCCCTTTGCTAAATGGAATAAATGCCTCCTGATAGCTTGAGTCTGCTGTATACACGACCACAGCATCTTCTGCCTGAATTCTCATCGCATAGCATTCTGCCGGATGAACCGTTTTCAAAAAATCAATTTGAAAGGGTCCGAGTTCAATCCCTTCTTTTGGCTGGTAAGGCTTTGCCTTTGTATGTACATCATCAGAAAGCCGCCCAAATGCTTCTTGATCACCAGTATGTCCATAGATCGGAAGCGGGCCGCTGCTTTTTCCTAAATGATATCCCACTAGCTTTGCATATTGGAGTGGTCCGATATCAGCAATATGATCGTGGTGATAATGAGAAAGGAGAACAGCATCTAGTTCTTCTATATCAATGTATTGCTGCAGCTTTGAAAGAACACCGCTTCCGCAGTCTACAAGAAGACGAAAGCCATTTGATTCAAAAAGGTAGCCTGATGTCGCTTCACCAGCTGCCGGAAACCCTCCATAGCATCCAATCACGGTTAAGTTCAACGTCATTTTTCCCTCCTTTTCTAAAAATCCCCTTCTTACAATATACCCATTTTTCAAGGAAAAAGCATTCTTCCTGCCTATTGTTACAAAACAGATTGACAATTATTAATCTGTTATAATACAATAATAGCAACAAATCGTATTGGAGGATGACAAATGCTGGGAAAAATCACAGAGTTTTTTAGAAATTTGCCCTCAAAGAAATGCACAAAATGTGGAAATGATTTAATGGAACAGCACGAGTGTTACGGTAATGAATGTGAGGAATGCTCACAAGTAAGTTATCTTAAATAAGGAAATAAATTGAATAAAAAAGCACTTTTTTCCTCCGTCATCAGTTGGAGTCAAAGGTGCTTTTTATTTTTTCTGAAAAATAGGTAAAAAGGTAAAACCCTCGTCACAAAAGGGTTTTTTAGTATTTTCATATGATGACTTTTAGTTCTGAAGGCACTTTTTATTGACTCGAAACAATGGAGGGGGTTCTAAATGTCTATTTTTTCTAATAATTTTGTATTTTCTTAATATAATTTAATCGTGGACGAACCTCTTTAAATTTAGTTATACTTTAATTCATATATTAAAACTTAATATGGTGGGAATATTCCTTTAATGAATATGTTAGGGAGGAAATCTATGAAAAAATTAAAATTTGGATTGGCTACTCAAATCCTAATCGGTCTTATTCTCGGTGTTGTTGTTGGGGCAATCTTTTTCGGTAACCCAGGTGTCGAGACATACTTAAAACCAATTGGAGACTTCTTCTTAAGGCTCATAAAGATGATTGTCATACCAATTGTCGTATCCAGCTTAATTTTAGGTGTTGCAGGTGCGGGTGATGGTAAAAAAGTAGGGAAACTAGGTTTTAGAACCATTCTTTATTTTGAAATTATCACAACATTTGCGATTGTCCTTGGTCTTGTGCTTGCAAACTTTGTACAGCCTGGTGCAGGCGTTGACTTTGGAAATACGGAAAAGCAAGATATTAGCCAGTATGTTGAAACGGAAAAAGAGCAAAGCAGCAAATCAGTTGCTGATACGTTCCTTCATATCGTTCCAACGAACTTCTTCCAATCATTGGCGGAAGGTGATTTGCTTGCGATTATTTTCTTCACTGTGCTATTTGCACTTGGCGTTTCAGCAATTGGCGAACGCGGTAAACCAGTGCTCGCCTTCTTCGAGGGTGTATCACATGCCATGTTCCATGTCGTCAATGTTGTGATGAAAGCTGCACCATTTGGTGTATTTGCACTCATTGGTGTGACCGTATCAAAATTTGGTCTTGAATCTCTCATTTCATTAGGTAAGCTTGTAGGTCTTGTTTATTTTGCGCTCGCTCTCTTCCTTATCGTTGTATTCGGAATTATCGGAAAGATGATTGGCGTCAATATTTTCAGATTTCTTGCTTACATGAAAGACGAAATGCTTCTTGCCTTTAGTACATCCAGCTCTGAAACAGTTTTACCAAGAGTCATGGATAAAATGGAGCGCATCGGATGTCCAAAAGGAATTGTTTCGTTCGTTATCCCAATCGGTTATACGTTTAATCTGGACGGCTCCGTCTTGTATCAAGCCATTGCTGCGCTTTTCCTTGCACAGGTATATGGCATTGACCTCACGATCGTCCAGCAGCTTACACTAGTTCTTGTGCTGATGGTAACATCTAAAGGAATGGCTGCCGTTCCTGGTACTTCATTTGTTGTATTACTCGCGACATTAGGAACGATCGGTGTACCTGCTGAAGGTCTTGCATTTATTGCAGGTGTGGACCGTATCATGGATATGGCACGGACTGTTGTCAACTTAACAGGAAATGCACTTGCAGCTGTTGTCATGTCTAAATGGGAAGGGCAGTATGACCCTGAAAAAGGACATCGTGTGATGACTGGACAAGAGGCACCTGAGCCAACACAGCTTTCAAGCTAACCAAAAAGAACCCCATCTATCAGGGGTTCTTTTTTTATGCTGTGATTAATGGTGATTGAACATAGTAGTAAAGGAGATCCGCTGTATGGACAAGTGAATCTTCATGTGTTCTTTCAAAAGCATGCGAGGAATCTATACCAGGACCAATCAGTCCATGAATGATATCATGCCCTGCTCTAATGGCTGCTGATGCATCAGAGCCATAATAAGGGTAGATATCAAGGCGGTAATCAATGTTGTTCTCTTCTGCTAATGCAGCTAAATGCTTGCGAAATCCATAGTGATAAGGGCCGCTCGAATCCTTTACACAAATCGATACACTGTATTCATCTGTCGATTGACCGTCACCGATCGCACCCATATCTACAGCGAGATATTCCACTGTTTCTTCTGGAATATTCGAGTTGCCGCCGTAGCCAATCTCTTCATTATTGGAAATTAAAAAATGCGTCGTATGCGGCAATGTGATGTTTTCCTTTTGAATCCGGTGGATGAGCCGCAAAAGCAGCGCAACACTTGCCTTATCATCAAGATGTCTTGATTTAATAAACCCTGAAGACGTCACTTCCACTCTCGGATCAAATGAAATAAAGTCCCCTACTTGAATGCCAAGTGCTTTGACATCGTCTGCATTTTTCACCTTTTCATCGAGACGAATCTCCATATTTTCTTGGTTTCGTTTCGCTTTTCCAGCATCCGCATAAACATGAACGGATGTTTGATGCATAAGAATGGTCCCTGTGTATGTATGGCCTGATGCTGTTTCAATTTCACAATATTCGCCTTCAATTGAGTTATATTGAAAGCCTCCAATAAGTGCAAGACGAAGCCGTCCATTTGATTTAATTTCCTTAACCATCGCACCGAGCGTATCGACATGCGCTGTCAGCATGCGGTGTTCCTTGTCATCTGTTCCTTTGATTGTGGCAATTAATCCGCCTTTTCGATTTCGTTTTGTCTCAATATTCAAATCTTGTAAAAAACGTTCAACAAAGCCGATCACTTTTTCCGTATTTCCTGATGGACTTGGGATTGATACGAGCTTTTGAATCAGCTGAACGGTTTCGTTTACTTCAGTTGTCATTCGGCATTTCCTCCTTTGTCTGAAAGCAATTCCTTCCATGTATGCCTTTTTCAGCATCTCTTCTTAAAATATATCGCTTCAGGTTCGAGATGTCTAATTTCAAATGAAAAATCCTTCCTCTATAAAGAGAAAGGATTCATGAATTAAGCTTCGTCCTGTTTCATTTTTCTTACGTTCCAAGCAAAGTATGCTGTTGTTGCCGCCATCATGATGATCGCAACTGTTCCAAGGATCGCTGCTTGGTGCCATAAATAGCTGTCATCACCGCTTGCAATGATCGTTCTAAATCCGTTGATTGTATACGTCATTGGAAGCAGACTATGAATGACTTGGAAGAATTTCGGCACAAGTTCAAGCGGGAATGTACCAGCACTTGCTGCGAGCTGAAGAACCAAGATAATAACGGCAATGAAGCGTCCTGGGTTCCCCATAGTTGTCGCCAGCAGCTGAATGATCGCTAAGAATGTCAGACTGACGATAATCGCAAAGAGATAGAAGCGCCAGAGGCTTTCCACCTCAAGACCAAGCCCAAAGATGAGCATGGAGCTTGCAATGACTGCTTGCAGGATACCGACAAAGAGGAGTACGCTATATTTGCTGAAAAACCATTCAAACGCGTTTCTAGGGCGTCCAGCAGGGTCTTTCATTGGGAATACAACGGTGAGCATGAGAGCCCCTACAAAGAGTCCCATCGATAAAATATAAGGTGTGAGCCCTGTACCATAATTATCGATCTTTTTCGCTGTATCATTTTCTGTTTTCACGGGACTCGCAATCATATTGTAATTGTCTTGACCCGCATCAATTTCTCCTGTTTCATCAGCGGCACTTTTTAATTTATCGGACAGCTTACCTGTACCGCTCTTTAAATCTCCCAATCCTTTATCGAGTGATTTTGAGCCTTCAGCAAGCTTAGATGTGTTGCTTTGGATATTCGTTGAACCACTTTCCAGCTTATTTAACGCTGCACTCAGCTGGCTTGAACCATTCGCAAGCTTATCTGCACCGCTTTTCGCTGTATCCAGCTTTCCATTTGCTGTTTGCAGACCATCTTGTAATTGGCCTTGACCTGCTTGGAGCTTAAGTGCACCTTGATACAATTTATTCGTACCAGATGTCATTTGATCAATCGCATTTTGTATCGCGACTGTAGATGTGTACAGCTGTTCCGTTTTCTTTGGCAGCTGTTTGACTTGCTGCAGCTGAGCTTTTGCAGAAGCAACCGCAGATTGAACCTCACTTGCATCAGGCAGTTCCTGCAAGGCCGCTAAGCTTTGTTCAAGTCCAGACAGATCTGGCAGTTCGATTTTAGGCAGACTGTCAAGCTGATCCATTGCCGCCTTTTTCTCTTCATCTGTCATTGAGCTGTTTTGGATGATGCTTTTTACTTTAGCATCTCGATTCGATAGCGCTTCTTTTAATGAAGCAAGTTTTGTACGAAACGTTTTTGCGTCTTTTTTCACCTGATCGAGTTTAGGCGCCATCTTTTCAAGGTTCGCTAATTCTGGTGACGACAAGACTTTTTCTACTGCTTCAATTTTTTCTGAAAAAGATTGTGCTTTGTTGTTTAGCTGCTCAATACCCGCTGTGAATTGTGGCATTTTAGAAGCGAGCTGCTGATGACCTTCACGGCTTGTGTTTAACCCTTCAGTCAATGTATCAATTCCTGTACCAAGCTCTCCAAATTTCTGATCGATGGTTTGATAGCCTGTTAAGAGCTGGCCAAGTCCGCTGTCAAGAGATTGTATCCCTGTGTTCAGTTCACCCATTTTACCAGCAAACTGATGAACACCTTCGCTATAGGTTAACGTTCCTTCAGCCAATTTTGCTAAATTGTCCTTTAACTTGTTACTGCCATCTTTTGCATTTTTTGTTCCGTCATCAATTTTCTTCGCACCATCGCTTGCTTGATCTAAGCCTTTTGCAATCGTTTTGAAGTTATCAAAAATGACCTCTGCATAATTTTTTGTGACTTCCTTTGAAACCGAATCTTTTAATTTGATAATGGCATTATTCGCAATTTGTGACGCCGCATAGTTGGCGCCTGGATTCGTATAATATTTCAGATTCGATTTTTTTGGATGCTTATCAAGGACTGTACTTGCATTTTTCGAGAAATCCTTTGGTATTTCCACGACGAGATAATAATCCTCATTATTTAATCCCTTCACTGCCTTTTCTTCACTATCGACAAAGTTCCATTTGAAATTATCGTTTTTCTTTAATTCCTTCACTAAATCATCGCCGACATGCAGTGTCTTCCCGTCATAATGACTGCCTTCATCCAAGTTGACAACCGCTACAGGCAACTGATCGACTGTACCATATGGATCCCAGTACGCTTTTAAAAATACACCGCTGTAAATCAGCGGAATAAATAAGACAGCTAAAATCGGGATCAGTAGTTTTTTGCTCGTCACAATGTCTTTCCATTGATTCCGAATTAAATTCATTGCTGTTTTCCTCCCATAGATGAATGACTAAATTTAGAATTTGGTCATTTGAACTAAAAAAAAATTATGGTGCTGCTAAAAGTCCTTTGAGTACATAAAGTTCCAGCGACTCGGCCACCTCTTCTTTTGTTAAAGGCTCGTATCGCTTTTCCCAATCAAAAATAAGTGCAATATATAGTTTCACCATCACAAATGCAGTCAATTCAGGATCACATGGCTTAATGTCGCCTTTATCAATCGCTTCTTTTACTTTCGTTTTGATATAGCGAATGATCATTTGCTCCATCTTCTCAATCATTTCCTTGACCGCTGACGTGCCAAGCTCCGCACTTTCCTGAAAGATTTTGATTGTGAGCTGGTGGTTTTTTCGAAATTCCAATATTGCAAAGAGTGCTAAGTGAAGGTTTTCAGAGAAACTTTTTTCCTCATCCATTGCTTCATCCGCAATTTTCCTCATCTCCATTAAAAGGGATGTGAAAATTTCATCGAACAGCTCTTCTTTGTTTTTGAAAAAGGTATAAATGGTTCCTTTTCCGACGTTGGCAAGCTTCGCCACAAGGTCCATTGTGGTGGCTTTATACCCGAATTGAGTAAATGCCTTCGTAGCCCCGTCTAAAATCATTTGTCTCCTATCAACACTCATGATCTCACTCCCAAAATGACTATTTGAACGTTTTGGTCATTAAGTACAGAAAGTAATATACCACACCCTTTTCCCCGGATGCAACAACTTTGTTCACATTTATGATTCCCAACTCTTTTCGATTGATTCGAACATGAAAAACTCCCTTTCCATGACAGAAAAGGGAGTTGTTTTTTATGAAAATAGGTAAGATAAAGCTTCTGAAATAGCAGCTTTTCCTTGATCAATACAATCAGGGATTCCGACACCTTCAAAAGCAGCACCTGTGATATAAACACCAGGATATGATTGCTTAAACGTTTCTCGCATGTTCGAAATAGCTTTTTGATGACCGACGTGATATTGCGGCATGCTCGTCTTCCAGCGAGTCACTGTCGTCAGTTCTGGATCTGCTTTAATATCCATGATTTTTTTCAAATCCTCCAGCACGATGCTGACGATTTGATGGTCTGACTGCTCGACAATTGATTCGTCGCCAGCTTTCCCTACATAGGCACGCAATAGCGTTTTTCCTTTAGGAGCTGTATGCGGCCATTTTTTGTTCGTCCACGTACAGGCTGTAATAGAGAAATCACTGTTTCTTGAGATGACAAAACCAGTACCGTCATATTCATTATGAACATCCTCTTCTTTAAAACCGAGTGCCACCGTTGCAACAGAAGTTGATGTCATATCATGCAAGTACTCAAGCCCTGCTTCTTTTGGAATCATGGAATAGATCGATTGATGCGGAGTTGTCACAATGGCTGAATCAGCAAAAAGCGTTTGACCGCTGTCTAACTGCACACCGTAGCCCCCATCTGTTTTTTCAATCTGCTGCACTTTTGTCCCTTTATAAATCGTTGTCAGCTTGAGCTTGCTTTCTACTGCTTCAACAAGCGCTTGCAGTCCTTGATTGATCGTTTGGAACTGCCCTTGTCTTTTCGCTGTCACTTGCTGCGCTTTCGCATGCTGCTGTGATTTTTTCATCCCAAGAATCAAACTGCGATGCTTTTGTTCTGTTTGATAAAACTGCGGGAAGGTAGACATTAAGCTGAGACGGTCAATGTCACCTGCATAAATGCCTGATAGAAGAGGTTCGATTAAATTCTCAACTACTTCATCACCGACACGTCTTCTAAAAAATTCACCGAGCGACTGATCTTCTGTTTGCTTGCTTTTTGGCAAGACGAAATCCATTGCGGCTCTCGCTTTTCCTGCAACTGAAAAAAGACCGGTTGTGATGAATGGGCTGATTTGAGTTGGAATACCCATGACAGCGCCTTTTGGCATCGGGTGAAGAGTTTCATTGACTAGTACATATGCCTGCCCTGTTTCATTATTGACGAGCTGATCTGCGAGACCCACATCCTTCGCCAGCTGCGGTCCACTGACCTTTCTTTCTAAAAATGAATCAGGTCCACGTTCAATGATGTAGCCGTCTTTATATAATGTTTGTATTTTTCCACCTAGCCTAGGGCTCGCTTCAATAAGAGATATTTGAATGGGAAGACCTTTTTCTTCGACTTCCTTTTCCAAATAGAAGGCGGCGGCTAAACCAGTGATGCCACCGCCAATGATGACAAGGTGTTTTTGATTGTCATGCATAGGATCGCCTTCTTTTATATAATTACTTGCTTTCGTCAAGCTTCTTTAATACGACAGTTGCGAGAGCATCAATAAATGCTGGTTTCGCATTTGGCATTTCTGGACGATAGTAGGCTGCACCGATTTCATCTGTCACGACTTTACATTCATAATCGTTGTCGTATAACACTTCAAGATGGTCAGCGACAAATCCAACAGGCACATATACGAACGTTTTATAGCCTTTTTGTTCGAATAGGTCCCGTGTTAAGTCTTGAACGTCTGGTCCAAGCCATGGATCAGGCGTGTTGCCTTCACTTTGCCAGCCAATTTCATAATGTTCAATTCCTGCACCTTCTGCAATCATTTTGGCAGATTGTGCGAGCTGATCAGGATATGGATCTCCTGCTGCAATAATCTTTTCAGGAAGGCTGTGTGCAGACACAATGAGTACGGCTGATTCTCTTTCCTCTTCACTCATCGATGCATACGTATCCTTCACTTGTTTCACCCAATAGTCCACAAACTTCGGCTCATCGTACCAGCTTTCCACAGACGTAATCTTCAGATTGCCAAGCTTGTCTGCCTCATCTTGTGCACGCTTGTTATACGATTTCACGCTAAAGGTTGAAAAATGCGGCGCAAGAACAATACTCACTGCTTCTGTGATGCCGTCCTTGTGCATCTCTGCAACTGCATCCTCAATGAACGGCTCAATATGCTTTAAGCCAATGTAGACATGAAATTCAATGTCGTCTTGGATGTCGTTCAAATGATCACACAAACCATTTGCCTGCTGTTCGGTAATTTTTGATAAAGGAGAAATACCGCCGATTGCCTTGTAGCGATCCTTCAAATCTTGCAGCATCTCTGGCTCCGGCTTTCTGCCTCTGCGGATATGTGTATAATAACGCTCAATATCTTCTTCTTTATATGGGGTGCCATATGCCATGACAAGAAGTCCCATTTTCTTTTTCTCCACAACCAACACTCCTTCAGATCATTTGAAATAGTTTAGATGGATGATTTTTTATGTTTCGCTGAATAATCGTGAATAAAATCTGTCAGCTTCTTTAACGTATCTGGTGAAACATCTGGAAATACCCCATGACCTAAGTTAAAGATAAAGTGATCTGATTTCATTCCTTGATCTAAAATATCTTTTGCTCTCTCTTCAATGACTTCCCAAGGAGCAAGTAAAATGGTTGGATCAAGGTTCCCCTGTAACGTTTTTGTGAGCCCTTCTTTTCTTGCTTCGTCTACACTCATACGCCAATCCAGTCCAACCACATCAAGCGGCAGGTCATGCCAGTCTTTCGCTAAATGGCTTGCTCCAACTCCATACATGATCATTGGGACGTTTTCAGACTTCAGCTCTGTGAAAATTCGCTGCATGACAGGCTTAATGAATGTCCGGTAATCTGCTGCATTTAAAGCACCAACCCATGAGTCGAAAATTTGAAATGCACTGACCCCGGCTTTTACCTGCGCGCGTATGTACGTAATCGTCATATCAGCTAACTTGTTCATAAGCAGCATCCACGCCTCAGGATCACTGTACATCAGTGCCTTTGTTTTATGATAATTTTTAGATGGGCCGCCTTCAATCATATAGCTTGCCATCGTAAATGGTGCGCCAGCAAAACCGATAAGCGGAACATTCAGCTGCTCCTTCGTTAAAAGCTGAATGGTATCAAGCACATATGGCAGGTCTTCTTCAGGATGAAGTTCCCCAAGACGTTCGATATCTGCTTTAGATCGAATCGGTGCATCAATCACAGGTCCAATTCCATTTTTAATTTCTACGTCCACTCCAATAGCCGGAAGCGGGGTCATAATATCTTTATATAAAATAGCGGCATCTACACCATATTGTTCTACAGGAAGTCTCGTTACATAAGCACATAGCTCTGGCTGATGCGTAATTTCAAATAGCCCGTATTTTTCTTTAAGGGCACGATATTCAGGCTGTGAGCGTCCTGCCTGTCTCATATACCAAACTGGTACATGGTCTGTTTTTTCCCCTTTACACGCCTTTAAGAACGTGTCATTAAAAACCTTCGTTTTTCCCATTACCTTTCATTCCACCTTTCGCCTTATACTCTCTTTTTGTACAAGGCTCAAACCTGCTTTTACTATACCGTTTTTTCAAGGCACGGTATACTAAAGCGGCTCAATGTTCAAAAAATCGCCGAATATTAACGTCCAAAAGCCTCTGGCTTGACATATGGACTGCCTTCGCCTTCTTCTTGCGTTTGGGTATTATATGGAACAACCTTATACTCTGCATTTGAAAATACATTGGCATACGGCATTGTATAGCTGCCCACGCCTGTCACTGTGTCGATCAGCGTCTCGCTTCCATTTCTCTTTTCATAAATGCGGTATTCAACGCGTTTATCCTCTTGATTGTCCCAAGACAGCTCTAATGTAAACAATCCTTTGATTTTAAACGCATAGCGGGCTTCAAATCCTGATAGTCCCTCTAAATGGATAGGCGACTCGAGCTCTTTTATCCCCTCTGGTTTTTCAAACGTTTCATTGGTGATTTGAGCTGCTGTTAAAATATCTTTAAACAGCTGCACCGGGAATTGACTGCCGCCGGTTAAATAGTGACTGTTATCGGTTTTGTCATACCCCATCCAAATCGCACCCGTTGTACTAGGCGTATAGCCGGCAAACCAAGCATCCTTTGTTGCACCTTTCACACCTGAATATGTGGTCGTACCTGTCTTACCTGCTAAATCTCCAGCGTATGAACCGCTCTGGGCTGTCCCGCCTTTGACGACTTGCTGAAGCATTCTTGTCATATTCCAAGCATTCTGCACGCTAAACACTCGTTCTTGCTTACCACGATTCTTTTCTACAGTTTCTCCTTCATCATTGGTGATTTTCTGAATGAAGAAAGGCTTTTTATATACGCCTTCATTTGCAAATGTATGGAAGGCTCCAGCGATCTGTAATGGAGAAACTCCTTTTTCTAAACCGCCAAGCGCCATGGCTAGTCCTTTATCCGAGATATCTATCCCCATTTTCTCAAGATATGATTTCGACGTGTCAATGCCCAGCTGGCTTAACGTCCACACAGCAGCGGTATTTTTACTTTTCATGAGGGCATCCACCATTGTGACCCTTCCTTCATACTGCCCATCGTAATTTTTTGGTGAATAGCCGTCATAGCTTTTTTCTTTGTCTTCAAGCAATGAATAAGGTCTGAATTTTTTCTCCTGCATTGCCGGACCGTAGACCGCGATCGGCTTAAAAACAGATCCAGGCTGCCTAACAGCTGTCACCCTGTTGTAGCCTCTCGCCTGATATTCTCGTCCACCGATGGCTGCTTTCACTCCACCAGACTCGTTATCAATGAATACGGCGCTGCCTTCCGGAGAACCGCTTTTTCCCGGGAAATAACGGTTGTTCTTCATCGCATCATATGCGGTTTTTTGCAGATTCATATCAATCGGAACTGTAATGGTATAGCCGCCTTGAAGCAATTGTTCATGTGAAATGGCATACTCTGACTCTGCTTCTTTAATGATGAGATCAACATAGCTGTCCACCCAAGGCGTTTCTGATTTCTTTTTCAAATGAATGCCTAGTGTTCTCCCTTTTGCTTCTACTGTTTCTGTTGAAGACAAATATCCTTGTTCGTTCATTAAATTCAGGATGGTGTCCCGCCTTTGTTTATTTTTATCAGGGTGTAAAACAGGCGAATAAGAAGATGGTGCCTTTGGCATCGCAGCGAGTGTGGCACCTTCGCTGACCGTTAAATCTTTGACATCCTTACTAAAGTAATAATTGGCTGCTGCCTGAATACCATAAACACCATGGCCAAAGTATAGCTGATTCAAATACATCTCAAGCAGCTTATCCTTTGAATAATCTCTTTCTAAGTTAATGGCAATAATGACTTCTTTTGTTTTTCGAAGAAAGGTTTTGTCATTTGTGAGAAAAATATTTTTTGCGAGCTGCTGGGTGATTGTACTGCCGCCCTCTACCTTCCCTCCTGCTAATATATCTCGATAAACCGCCCTTGAAATAGACTGTGCATCAATGCCGTGATGCTCATAAAAACGCTTGTCCTCAACAGCCACAAAAGCTTTTGCTACTTTATCAGGCACCTCTTTTAATGACACAGGATCCCGATTTTCTGAATACATGCTTGTGAGTTCTTTTCCATTCTGATCAATGATTTTGGAGGAAGCGTGAAAAACAAGCTTCTTTTCATCTATGACATAATGTCCTAAAAATAAAATCGTCAGATAGCCAATAAATGAGAGTACGATTGTACTTCCTGCAATGACTAATGGAATGATTATCTTCTTTTTCTTCAAATTAGGTCACCTCATTCCTTTATACGGATAGTATGGGATGTATTGCTTCATAATATGTTTTATGGATTGACTGCCAAAGAATTATATATCATTCTTTTGTTATACTATCAAGCAGGAGGCGGTTTAGATGAATTTCTATATTACATATGGAACAGCAGATTTTTTGCATAAAATCGCAAAGAAACACCATCTGGAAAATCTGCTTTATATGGTCGGAAAAGAACAAGCAGCTCTTTTTCATGAAACGGAGGGTGAGACTGTATTTAAAGCCCCTCATGCCTATGATGTGATTTATGCGAAAGGCGCGCTTGTCCAATCTGGTTTCGTCACCTTGAATCATATCCCTGTTAAGCTTGAAAGCAGAGCACTGTTTGAATCCACCTTTCAGAAAAAGACGAACATCTCAGAACATCAGCGCGGCTTCCAGGCTATTCGCGTTTTAAGACCGCAAAAAGATGAAGAAGTTTATTTGATTTTGACACTTTGGGAATCAGAGGACTTATTTCAAGACTTTCAAGAATCAGAAGCATTCTTTCAGCCACACGAGGATACAGGCTCCATTTTCTCTCGTCCAGCTTACCTCACATCCTATCATGCCGTCACAGACAATTAAGGAAGTGCTGCTCTCAGCACTTCTTTTTTTCATCAAAAAAAGCCCAGTCGATGGGCTCTTCATTTTATGAGCTTGATTTCAGCTCGTACCGATGAATGATCGGCTGAAGCACATAGAAATTCAGCAATATCCAACCTAATAAGACCGGCCACTTCAACATAGGTGAAGCACCTTTCAATTGAATCAACAGCACCAATAGTGGAATCAAGCAGATCATGAAAAAACTCATTTTTGAGAGAAATGTTTCTTTAATTTGATGCCGGCAGCTTGGACACATCATCATTTTCGTATGTGATAAATGAAATTTTTCGACGAAAGAAAATGTTTTTGAACAATTTGGACAGCTTCCCAACGCTACTCCTCCCTTTCCCTGCTTCATATCAACTTCGACTTTTATGTAAAATGACCTTTTGCTACTGACCACGAAATCCTCTTCTGTTGAAAGATTCTAACAATTACCATACAATCAGTAAAAGAGCATGAAGGAGGTTTTCGATTCAATGACAATATCCACTTTACAAAAAAGCATCAATGAACGTCTTGATGAACATTATGAGGAAATGGTTGAAATTAGACGCCATCTCCATATGAATCCTGAACTTTCTTTTCAGGAAGAAGAAACAGCCGCTTTCATCGCCAGCTACTATGATACATTACAAATACCTACGCGCACCAAGGTGGGCGGTCATGGCGTACTCGCTTTTATTGAAGGAGCTTCTCCGGGACCAACCATTGCCCTCAGAGCTGATTTTGATGCACTTCCCATCCACGATGAAAAAGATGTACCTTACAAATCAACAAAGCCTGGTGTGATGCATGCGTGCGGTCACGATGGGCATACTGCGACACTTCTTGTATTAGCAAAAGTCTTGCATACGCATCGTAATCAATTAAAAGGAAAGATCGTCCTCATTCATCAGCATGCGGAGGAATATGCTCCCGGCGGTGCAAAACCAATGATTGAAGACGGCTGTTTAGACGGTGTCGATGTGATATTCGGTACGCACCTTTGGTCTTCAGAGCCTTGTGGCACGATTCTTTATAAAAGCGGGAACTTTATGGCAGCGGCCGATCGTTTCTCCATTCAAGTCCAAGGGAAAGGCGGACACGGCGCTCAGCCTCATTTAACAAAAGATGCCGTACTCATCGGTTCACAAATCGTCGCAAACCTGCAGCAAGTCGTTGCACGTAAAGTCAATCCGATTGATTCTGCTGTTGTTTCTGTTGGAGGTTTTGTAGCAGAGAATGCCTTTAACGTTATTGCAGATTCAGCTGTTTTAACTGGTACTGCACGATCCTTTGAAGAAAGTGCACGGCATATTATCGAACGAGAAATTGAACAGGTGGTAAAAGGGGTATGCCAGATGCATGATGCTGCCTACACATATGAGTACGTCAGAGGATACCCTGCTGTCAAAAACCATCCAAAGCCGACGGAATATATTGCTGGCATCGCAAACCAGACAGAAGGTGTCACAGAAGTAAAAGAAGCGGAAACCCAAATGGGCGGAGAAGACTTTGCTTACTACCTTCAGCATGTCCCTGGTACCTTCTTCTACACAGGCGCCATGCCGGAAAACAGCCAGGACGTGTATCCACATCATCATCCAAAGTTTGATATCAACGAAAAAGCAATGCCTATTGCAGCAAAGGTACTCGCGAACGCCGTTCTTTCCTACAATGAATAAAAAAAGCCGCTGTCATCAGCGGCTTTTCTATATCATTTCTTTCAATATTCGCAAGTGAAACACATGGCGTGCGACCTCTCCGAGCTGTCCTGTCAGCTGATGATTCGCCACCCCGCCAACAGCGGCTCCGACGACCGGCATTAATTGAAACAGCTTTACAAGATCAATGTAATCTCGATACTCCTGCTGAAAGCTGTACCAATCCATTTCCTCGCGGCTCGTTTCCCAATCATCTATGATCTTCATCATTTTTTGACGATGGGGACTGCTGGAAAAGGCGAGCTGAAATATACAGAGCAAAAAGAGTCTTTCCTCCTTTTGAGATAAATCAAAGCCATAAATACACGCCAGCTCATAAAGGCATTTCATCTTTATGCTTAACAGCAGCGGAAAGTCTGCCATTCCGAGGAATAAACCGCCTGCACCTGTTCCAACCCCTTCGATAGCAGCCGCCTTTTGGTAATACTTCACTTTATCCTTTGCCAGTTCATTTCGTTCTACAATAGATAATTGTTCATCAATCACTGAAAATGAAGTAAAGTGTGATCCTGATACGGTGGATTCAACCATTGTTTTGACTGCACTTGTGATGACTTGATGAAACCTGGCAGGAATTCGGCGGTTCACATGCTGCTGAACTCCTTTTGAAAACCGTTCGATCTTTGAAGGTTTTCTTAAAAAACGTGTTTGAAAAAGAATGGCTTCTTCATACAACTCCCGTTCAGCTGCATTCATCCGGTCCCCTCCTTGATGTCATCATACGCTCGCTGTAATCTCCACTTATCTCATCTTTTTTAACCTGCTTTGTACGTAAGGCTTAAAGAGGACAAGCACAAATGCTAAAGAAATGAGAAAGGCCAGTCCGCTTCCCTGCCAGCCTCCCGCTGGAAGTACCGCACAGCTCAGCAAGATTGATTGGATGATCAGCACATTACGGACGAGAACAAAAAAGCTTCGATCCTTTTCTTTTTGAGAAACTGGATAAAGTGCCTGTAATGAAAGATGAGCAAAGTGCTTCGTTAACGGCACAAGCTGTACACCTGTGATAAATACTGTGAACAAGACTAGTAACGCACCCACCCAGCCTGCTGCACCTGTATACAAAATAATCAGGACAAACACGGCCGTTAATCTAAACACCAGACCAAAATAATCATTTGAGCGTACAAACGCCCTCACATACATATAAGAAAAAGTTTTACGCTGATCGTAAGGAACAAACTTCATAAGCCAATCCATGTATGCTCTTCTTTTCACCTGTTTCTTTAAGTGAGGCACATCTGTAAATAAGTTTGCCAAACGATAAAAGCGCTGCTTCCGTTTTAATTCATCAGAAATATGCATTTCCCATTGAAAGGGCTGTTTTTTCACTGCATTTGTTAAGTAGACGAGATATACACCATAGATAAGATAAAAAACGATTGCAATCGCATAGGCTGCCTGTAAGACGGTGTAGATCAACATCACATTTAATAGAAAACGAAGAGCTGCATCGAGCCATCTCACGTGTTTTCCTTGAAAATATGTGATTCTCCATTGAATGGCTGTATTCAGGCCCTTTATTAAGATCATTTGCGCCAGTATCAGCACATATCCCGTGATGCCTCCTGAAGACACCGCCGAATAAAGCGGAAGTGCGACAATGGATACAGCAATGAGAGGAAACAGCTGAGAAATGAAGCTAAAATTAAACGCTTGTTTTAGGTAAGGCTCCATCTTCCCTTCCAAAGGAAGCAAAAACACGAGATCGGCTTCTTTAATCAACGTACGTACGTATGAGCTTGTAAGTACCAATGAGAAAACAACTGCCATCACCCAGTAAGATGGGAAGTGAGCCGGAATATGTTTAAGCCAGCTGCTGTACCAGCTTGCTCCGCCAGCAAGGAAAAAAATGAGCACAATGACAAGATGATCGTTGAACATGTATTTTAAGTATTTTCTTGTTTCTTGTACGTGTTCCTCTAGTCTTGATTTCCAAATGGTTTGTGTTGTTTTACTCATAGCTTTCTTCCTTTGTTAATTCCAAATAAAGATCATCGAGTGTCGCATCTCTCATATTGAACTGTTCTCTCAGCTCTGCCAGCGTTCCTTTCGCTCTGATTTCCCCTTCGTGCAAAATAATAAAGGAATCACAATAGCGTTCAGCTGTCGCCAAAATATGCGTTGACATCAGGACACTAGCGCCATTTTTCTTCGCAGCATTCATCCGTTCAAGCAGTGCATTGATCGCAAGAGGATCAAGCCCTAAAAACGGTTCATCGATGATATACAGCTCTGGTTCCACAAGGAATGCACACATAATCATGACCTTCTGCTTCATTCCTTTTGAAAAATGAGCAGGGAACCATTTCAGCCGTTTCTCCATTCGAAATTCTTTCAGCAATGATGGCAGGCGTTCGTCTAATTGTTCCTTTGATAGACCGTAAGCCATCGCTGTCAGCTCTAAATGCTCTTTTAGCGTTAATTCTTCATATAAAACAGGTGTTTCAGGAATAAATGTAAATTGTGAACGATACGCCTCTTGGTCGTCTTGAAGAGTTCGTCCATTCAATTCAATGACACCTTTATGCGGTTTCATGAGCCCGATAATATGGCGGATGGTTGTACTTTTCCCCGCCCCGTTTAAGCCAATGAGACCGACGATTTGATTTCTTTCTAATTCAAATGAAATATTTTTTAGAACGGGATTCTTCGTATATCCACCCGTTACATCTTTTACAGTGAGAAGGGACATGAATTCGTTCCTTTCTTTCTTTTTTCCTTTATAGTAACAAAAACGAATGATAATTTGAAATGTTTACCTATAGACGAGTCATGAATAAAAAATAGGCGCTTTGGTCATCATAATGTATGTAGAAGAAATGAACTTGATGACCAATAAGTAAATGAGGTGTTTGTTAAAGGCAAAGAACCGCATGACAAGTTGGTTTTTCATCTAAAAACCTTAGCTTCTGTTTTGCTTCACTGATTCTTGATTTTTGTGTCCTATACAATATGTATACGACAAACCAAAACGTCAAATGAGGTGTTTACGGCAGAAATAGCAGGCATATGAATTCTTTATTTCAGTAAATAGAGAATTCAAAAGGCATTCGAATGAAAGTATCAGCATTTCTTCTGCAGGAGCAGGATGAGCGACCAAAGGAGTTCGCTTGTCCTGTTTTCTTTTTTGCTTCTTTTTGTGATACGATAAAGGAAAAATAATGAGGAGTGACATGGCGTGAGCGACTGCATTTTTTGCAAGATCATTGATGGAGACATTCCATGTGCAAAAGTATATGAAGACGAGCATGTATTGGCTTTTCTTGATATCAGCCAAGTAACAAAAGGACATACCCTTGTAATCCCGAAAATACATAAAGAAAACATCTATGAGATGACACCAGAAGTGTCTAACCACTACTTCCAAGCGATTCCGAAAATTGCAAGGGCGATCAAACAGGAATTTGAACCTATCGGGTTAAACCTCCTGAACAACAACGGTGAAAAAGCCGGACAATCGGTATTCCATTACCATATGCACATCATTCCGCGCTACGGAAAAGGTGATGGCTTTGGTGCCGTATGGAAATCACATCAAGATCAATACACGTCAGAGGATTTAAAAGACATTTCTTCTGCCATCCACACGCGGCTTACCTCATCTTAACAGATGAGGTTTTTCTTATTTTCACCCCTTTTCATCGCTTCCGCCTTTTAATAGTAAGATATTTTGAACGATTCAATTTTTTTGTCCAAATGCTTCAAATTTGTGATAGGATGGTTTTATCTTTTGATCCATTAACGCGAGAAATAGGGAGAGATTGTGATGAAGCGAACGACGAATTTTAATGCTGGTCCGGCGGCATTGCCGCTAGAAGTGCTTCAAAAAGCACAGGAAGAACTTGTTGATTTTAAACAAACTGGGATGTCTGTGATGGAGCTTTCTCATCGCAGCGGTGAATATGAAGCAGTCCACAATAAAGCAAAAGCGCTTTTAGTGGAACTGATGGACATTCCAGAAGATTATGAAGTCCTCTTTTTACAAGGCGGAGCTAGTCTTCAATTTGCGATGATTCCAATGAACTTCTTACATGAAGGCGAAACAGCTCATTTCATTCAAACAGGCGCTTGGTCAGAAAAAGCATTGTCAGAAGCAAAAGGGTTTGGGCAGACATCTGTGCTTGCTTCAAGTGAAGATGACAACTACTCGTATATTCCAGAAGTAGATGCATCCGGTTTAACAGATGGCGCTTACTTACATATCACATCGAACAATACGATCTTCGGCACTCAGTGGAAAACGTTCCCAAACACGTCACTCCCGCTCATTGCGGATATGTCCAGTGATATTCTCAGCAAAAAAATAGACGTTTCTTCATTTGATCTCATCTATGCCGGGGCACAAAAAAACCTAGGGCCTTCAGGTATCACGATTGTGATTGCGCGCAAACGTTTATTAGAGAAAGAGAAAAGCAGCACGCCAAAAATATTAAAATATTCAACACATGCAAAAGCCAATTCTCTTTATCATACACCACCGACTTTTGCGATTTATATGCTGTCACTTGTCCTTGAGCATGTCAAACATGCTGGCGGTGTAGAAGCAGCGGAAAAACGCAATGAACAAAAAGCAGGCATTCTCTATGATACCATTGATCAAAGCGGCGGTTTTTATCAAGGACATGCGCGTGCTGACAGCCGTTCTCATATGAACGTCACCTTTACTCTTCGTGATGATGCACTTACTTCTTCCTTTGTGGAAAAAGCAAAGCAAGAGCAAATGGTTGGACTTGCCGGCCACCGTTCTGTCGGCGGATGCAGAGCATCTATTTACAATGCGGTCTCAATAGAAGACTGCCAAAAGCTTGCGGACTTTATGAAAAAGTTCCAGCAAGAAAATGAGTAAAAAGGCTTTTCTATAGGGAAATAAATTTGTTATAATAACGAGAAATATAAAGTCATGACTCTTGCAATAAATGATGAGCCATATTATTGGAGAGTCCTATAAGAGCTTAGCAGAGGAGAGCATAGAAATGAAAACAAAAGAATTAGTGATTATGTCATTGCTTGCAGCAATGGGAGCTGTTTTGCATACGATTTTCCCGCCCATCTTTTTCGGAATGAAACCTGATATGATGCTGGTCATGATGTTTTTAAGCATCATCCTTTTCCCAAAGGTTCAGCATGTTGTCGTGATTGCGCTAGTGACTGGCGTGATTTCTGCATTAACAACGGGATTCCCAGGCGGACAAATTCCGAATATGATTGATAAACCAGTGACAGCCTTTATCTTCCTAGCCCTTTTCTTATCTTGCTTGAAGATAAAGAACAAAGTGGTGCTGACCGCTGTGTTAACTGCGATTGGAACCATCGTATCCGGTGTGATTTTCCTATCTGCCGCTTTACTGATCACTGGACTGCCAGCTGCATTACCGGCACTTCTTGTGGGCGTGGTCCTGCCAGCAGCCGTGATTAATACCATTGCTATGGTATTTGTCTTCCCAATTGCTCAGTCCATTTTAAGACGTGCAAGAATGATAGAAGTTGCTTAACGAATAACCGAACCTCTTCATGATAGATGAAGAGGTTTCAGATTGTTGACAAAGGGCTAAAATGATCTTGATTTTAGCCCTTTGTCTTCTTTTCAGCGTGATAGAAAACCTTTGAAGTCTAGGAAGGACGAGTACTGGCGCGGAGCGAATTTGATATTCGTGAGCACCAGCACGCAGGACTGACAAAGAATGCGAGGGTTTGTCTACACGCTGGAACCTCTTCATGATAGATGAAGAGGTTTTTTTCATGCTTTTATAAAAGAAAAAGGGTCAGCAGCAAAATGAGGAGCGAAATCCCTGCACCAGCCGCACACACAAGTGCTTTTTGCTTTAAGACATGTTTTGGCGGATAAGACCCTGCATATCCAAGCTGTCTTGCATAATGAATAGAACCAACTGTAAAAACGATGCCGATACACATAAAAACGAACAGAAAGACAGACAACCTTCTCCCCTCCCTTTTCTTCAAAAGTATGCTAAAATAAAGCAAGCTATGTATGGAAGTTCAATGAAGCTGATCGTCAGCTCAGAGAGAACATGCGAATGTGTAAAATTTGACTAGAGGTGATTTGAATGGCTAGTGGACGTTCTTTATTAACAGGATTATTTGTAGGCGGTCTCCTCGGAGGTGCGGCAGTGCTCCTGACGACTCCCTCTTCTGGCAGAGATGTGCGCGGAAAAGTGAAAGACGGCTATGACAAATTCGAAGATACGCTGACAAAATTAAAAAGAGACGGACAAGCTTTAAAAGAGCAAATTGTGGAAACAGCAAAAGAAAGCGCAGAGGTGATTAAAGAAGTCGGGTCTGAATTGCAAACATCGATTCAGCAATGGCGCGAAGAAATCAAACCTCATCAGCAGGACTTACAAAAGGAAATTCAGGAAATTGAAGAAAAGCTCAAACAACTGGAGAAAACCTTACAAAACTAATATACTCACAAAAAAATATTCGTTTACAAAAGTGTGCGGGGTGCGTATCCCGCACTTTTTTTGTTGAAAAAAGGTTATTTTGACAATGTTTTTCATGACTTTTAAAAATTCTTGAATTTTCAGCTTTATTAATCTTTATTTTATTGGCATAATAGAATTACAAGAAAAAGAGAAGTAGGTGAAATGGATGAATCATTCGGAACAGCCTTTCGATGTAAAAGAAGCACTTTTATTCAGTCAAAGAATGGCCCAATTGAGCAAAGCTCTTTGGAAATCCATTGAAAAGGACTGGCAGCAGTGGATCAAACCGTATAACCTAAATATCAATGAACATCATATTTTGTGGATTGCGTATCAATTAAAAGGAGCTTCAATATCAGAAATTGCAAAGTTTGGCGTCATGCATGTATCAACGGCGTTTAACTTTTCCAAGAAACTGGAGGAACGAGGATTTTTAAAATTTTCTAAAAAGTTAAACGATAAGCGCAATACGTATATTGAGCTAACGCCAAAAGGCGAAGAGACATTCCATAAACTACTCGAAGATTATGACCCGGCACGAACTGGTATTGTCAAAGGCGCACAGCCGCTCCATGACATTTACGGAAAGTTCCCTGAGATTTTAGAAATGATGTGTATTATCCGAAACATTTATGGTGAGGATTTCATGGAGATTTTTGAGAAATCGTTTTCAAACATTGAGAAGGACTTTTTGAATGAGCGAGGAAAAGTCACAAAAAAGACTGAGGAACTTGAAAACTCAGCTGAGGCAGCAGAAAAAGCGGCTAAAACAAATCAAATTGTTTAATGATCTTTATAAATTCATTCATTAGCGGCTGAAACAGCCCCTGATCATGCAAAGCAAATATCGTCTCATGAACATCCAGCTTTTCAATTAACTGTCCCGCAAAGAGCGCAAGGAGATCGTCAAACATGACGTAGCCTTGTGCTTTTTGCTTATCCATTTCCTCTGAAAGCTCAGCACAAATACGCTCAATTTCCTCTGCCTCTTCTTTCGATACACGCTGCCTGATCAATAACGCATAATATGGATAACGGCTCATATCGGCTGCCGTCAATAAAAGTTCCATGTAATATTCAAGCTGGCTCATTCGTTCCTCAATACTCATGTACGTTCCCTCTTTCTCTTAGTCCTTCTATTTTAGCCGAAATTACTCATTGACGAAAGAGACGAACCTCCCCCTTCTGTTCTTTTTTCTTGAAAAACCCAAAGTTTCCTCTCCTTATTCCATATGAAGGCACCATTTTATTTTTTTTCATCAAAACCATTGATTTTTATCCTCAGGAAGAGTAAATTATCTTGAGATATTCAATTCGATTTTTAGATTGGAAGGATGAAAAATGAATTGTTGGAAGACCATTAATCTTGAAAAGGATTATGGTTATACGAGAATGATGATTTCAGCCATAAGTCTTGCTATCCTTTTTTTCATTATGGCATTTTTATGTTTTCAACTGACTCATCCTGAAACGCGGCTAAGCAGCCATAACGCACCGCTTTTTGCCGTGCTCTTACTTGTGACATTGCTTGTCCACCGTGTGGTTCACTTGATCCCAGTGATGAAAAATAAGAAAAAAATGACGCTATTGATGAAACGAAATTGCTGGCAGCGCGTGCCTAAGAAAGTGATGCTTTTTTCACTTCTCAGCCCGTTTTGTGTCATCTCACCGGTTTACTTTTTGTTAGGCGTGGCGTTTCCTATGTACGCACACTATTTTATCATCATCGCAAGTATACATGCAGGCTATTGTTTGCCTGACTTTTTATTTGCATGGAAGCTGCTCAAAGCACCTAAATCCTGCATCATCGATCAAGCTCAAGACGAGTTTGATATTTTAGTTGACCAAACTTCCTCATCATGAGGTTTTTAAAGCCAACTTCTATCTTTTTCATAAAAAATTTGGTAATGTAGTATGGGAATAGCATAGAGAGGGGGGATCTCCGATAGTTTTATTTTACTTCATCGTCTTTGCCGCGTTTATTGTGTATTCAATAAACAGGCTTACTAATACATTATGCCTTGTCAGAGAGATTCCTGAAGAACGGCAAGATAAGGTGTTTCGCTTTATCAATGTATCGATACTGATCTTACTTATCTCATCATTTGTTGAAATTACCATTTCCATTTAAGATCAAAGCAAAAGCTGCCAGTTTGAGGGCAGCTTTTTGTGTATATTTTCATTAGCAAATCCAAGATGCACCGATGATGATCAATAAAATAAATAATACGACGACTAGTGCAAAACCGCCAGCAAAGACTTCTCCTCCCATGTGAAAACACCTCCTGCCAGTTCTTCCTCTGTTCTAAGCTCAGTGTATGCAGAAAAATAAAAAACGTTTAGGCACCTGTCATCGTTTGAAAAAAGAACCGCCCTCACGCACGGCAGGACGGCTCCCTTCTGTCACAGCGATTTAATTAGTAAAGATATGCTGCACCAACGATGATCAGCAAAATGAATAGCACGACCAATAAAGCAAACCCATTAGAATATCCTGCTCCCATATAATTCAGCCTCCTTTTTGTGATCACTATATGTGTATGTCGCGCGCAATTTTTTGACTAGACGAATGCCCTTCCATTTGCATTTCTTTTTACAGCGTGTCACAATATGTTATGATACAAGCAATGATAAATAAATTGGAAAGATTAGGAGTGTTTTTTGAATGAAAAAAATGGCTTTAGCAGCTGTAACAGCAGTAAGTGTTTTAACTCTTGGCGCATGCAGTAGCGGTGATAAAGATGTGATCGCCACAACAAAATCAGGAGATGTCACAAAAGGAGAACTTTATACTACTCTTAAGAAACAAGCAGGTGGAGATGCTTTAAACCTACTTGTTCAACAAAAGGTTCTTGCTGACAAATACAAAGTATCTGATAAAGAAATTGATAAGAAATTGGAAGAATATAAAAAGACACTTGGTGAAGATCGTTTAAAACAGCTTCAAGATGAATTCGGTAAAGATTACATCAAAGATCAAGTGAAATATGAGCTGCTGACTCAAAAGGCTGCCAAAGCTAACATCAAAATCACTGATAAAGAAGTAAAATCGTATTACGATGACCTTAAAGGAAAAATCCGCGCAAGTCACATTTTAGTAGCTGATAAGAAAACAGCTGACGAAGTGGAAAAGAAATTAGATAAAGGTGAAAAATGGGATGCCCTTGTCTCTGAATATTCAACTGATACTGCTTCAGCAGCACAAGGCGGCGATGTAGGCTGGTTCGCAAAAGAAGGCCAAATGGACGAGAACTTCAGCAAAGCTGCTTTCAAACTAAAAGTAAATGAAATCAGCAAGCCAGTAAAATCCCAATTCGGCTACCATATCATTAAAAAGACTGAAGAACGCGGTAAATATGATGACATGAAAGCGGACTTGAAAAAAGAACTGCTTGACCAAAAACAAGCAGACACAAATGAAATCCAAAACATCTTAAACAAATTAGTAAAAGATGCTGATGTGAAAGTAAAAGATAAAGAGCTTCAAAAAACGTTCAAAGAAAAATCTGAACAGCCTGCACAAAATCAGCAGCCTCAACAAGGCCAGTAATCACAAAAAAACCCTCTGCCGTCATCGTGCAGAGGGGTTTTTGTATGACGAGATTAAGCAATCGAATGATCTTCATGTGCCGCAGTATCCTGCGATCTTTTCACCTGCTGATCCTGACGTCTGCGCTCTCTTTCCTGTTCCATTCGCTCGATAAAAATTTCTCCTTCCTTTTCAATAAAGGATTGATCAATCTCTTGCTCCTCTTTGGCTGTTGTCATTAATTTATACGCACAGAAAATAATGCCGATGATACATGCATACACCCACCACGGAAAAAACAACATTTTTTCATCGCCTCCTTTTCTTAAGGACATTCCTCTCTTCCTTTGTGTTACATGCTTATGCGAAAAGAAGACAAGTTATGAAAAAAAACGCCCGCATAAACGGACGTTTTGACATGATTATTCGTGATGGAAGGTTGGTTTATAAAACGAACGATTCTCAAGTGCAAAAATACGTTCTGTATATTCTCCTGGTTTCACATGCTCAAGCGCACGATCCATCATGTTCATTTTCGCATCTAAATTATCAATATAGTGGAGAATTTCAGCTTCTTTTACCATTGGTGGTTTCGGGCTGCCCCATTCTCCTTTTCCATGATGACTCAGGACTAAGTGCTGTAAAATGAGAATTTCCTCTGAATCAATGCTAAGCTCTTCCGCAGCTTTCGCAATTTCTGTCACCATAATGGAAATGTGGCCAATTAAATTCCCTTCCACAGTATATGTCGTGGAGACTGGGCCCGAAAGCTCTTTGACTTTCCCTAAATCATGAAGAATGATACCTGAATATAAAAGATCTCGATCTAGTGATGGATATAGGTCAACAATGGATTTTGCTAAATGCAGCATAGACACGACGTGGTAGGCGAGTCCAGAGACAAATTCGTGATGATTTTTTGTCGCTGCTGGATAATCAGCAAATTCCTGTCCATATTTCTTCAGCAAATGCCTTGTAACACGCTGAATATTAGGGTTTTTCATATCAAAGATATATTGCATAATCGTATCCATCATATCGTGTTTTGGAATAGGAGCTGTTTCGAGAAAGTCATCAATTCGAATTTGCTCGTTTTCAGCAACAGGGCGTATATTCCTAAGCTTCAGCTGATTCCTCCCGCGATAATGATGAATGTCGCCTACTACCTTCACGATGGTTTGCGGTCCATAGGTGATTTCATCATTCTGCTTTGCATCCCATAGTTTCGCCTCAATATCTCCACTTTGATCTTGAAGAATGAGCGTTAAAAATGGTTTGCCATTACTTGCAATTCCTTTAGTAGATGATTTAATTAATAAATGCAGGTCAACTTGTTCGCCGACATCATAGGTCATGATCCCTTTAGCCATTCAATAAAAGCTCCTTCCATGTTTCTGCTCATATAAGTATAACATAAGTCATTATTTGTCAATCATTCAACTGCTAAACTCGTAATCTGTCCATCTTCAGCTGCCTGCATCATATGCTGATGACAGGTAAAATAAAACAGCTGTGTTTCAAAACGCGTGAGTTCATTCATCAACTCCAGCACTCTTCCTAGACGAACATGATCAAAATGAACGAAGCTGTCATCCATCATAAACGGAAGCTGACATTCCTGCTGATGAGACAAGGCGAGTGCAAAACGAATGGCCAGATAGACTTGTTCACATGTTGCTTGCGAGAGCTCTTCTGGGCGGAATATTCGTCCATCCATCCTTTTCACGATCAGCCGGTCATCCTCTGGTGAAAATAAAATGGCTTCATATCGATCATTCGTTAACGGCTGAATAAAGCGGGAAGCTGTTTGCAGCAGTGCTGGCAGCCTTTTTTCTTTATGTTCATTCAATTTTTCTCGAATGACGGAGCGGACAAGCTGAATCGCCGCCCATTTTTTCGCAAGGTGTTTTGCATGCTCCTGCTCAGCTGAAAGCTGATGAGTCAAATCAGACACCGTACCTGAAGCTTCTATTTGCCGGATTTCCACTGCTCGTTCTGCCAGACGTTTTTCCATATTCGCCGCATTCGATTGTATGTTATTCAGGTGCTGCTTTGCTTCCGCACACTCTTCTTCAAGAAGGCGCAATCCTTTACGAACAATCGATTCTTCCTCATCAAAGCAGCCGCTTCTATGCAGCTCTTGATTCAGCTGCTGCAAATGGGAAAGCCGTTCCCGATATTCTTTCGATAGATGAGAAAGAATTTGGTAATCTTTTTTGGACTCTGCCTCTACTTGGCGAAAAAGCGCGTCCATTTGTTTTTCGTAATAGTCAATTTCCCCTTCCAGCGTCGTGATCTGCTGTTTCACATGTTGAATCGATACATCCAATGTCTGACGTTCTTTTTCTCTTTTCGCCTCATCTTTCAATATCTCTTGAAAGGCCGAGATGTTCTCTTGAATGGTGCCTTCCTTTCGCTGCAGAAGACTGCTTAACGCTTCCACCCTTTGCTCATAATTGGACTGCTGGCCGGCAAGCTCGTCTATTTCCCGGCTAAGCTCCTCATATCCCGCTGTATTCGTTTTTAATTGCTTCAGGATAAGGAAGGCTTCTACTAGGAAAGAAAGCTCTGAGGACAAGCCCAGCTGTTTTTTCTTTTCCTCTACTTGCTGCTGGACAGGTTCCAGCTCCTGCTCCCAGTCTTCATATTGCCGGATGATCCTTTCGTACAAAAGCTCCTTCTGCCTCACAAGCGTTTCAGCTGAAGCTGCCTGTACTTGGAAGGAATCGAATGTTCCCCCGCCGCTTCCCTGTTTCACCTGTGTCGATTTCAAAAATGGGTAAATAGCAAATAAGACAAAAACAGAAAACCCTGCAAATAAGAAAGTAACCCACCACTCTGTTAAAAAGAAAAGGACAAGCAGAAATGCAGCATCAAATATCACCATCACAGAGAATAACCACGCCCGGGAATGAACCTGTTTCTCTTTTGCTCTTGTCCCCCCAGCTTCCACTGTACTATGCGATTTGGCCTGCTGTTCCTTTAATCCTTTTAAAGCGGTTTCCGCTTCTTCCAGCTCATGTCTTGCATGATCAAACCGGTCATCCAGCTGTGCCTTTCTGTCCATTAAACGAACGTAGTGGCTGACAGCCTCCTTTAATTCCCACTCAAATTCAAGGGAGTCGTCAATCTGCCCAAGCTTGACTGAACGCTGCCACTTTAGCTTCGCTGCGGCTTCGTCCATTTTTTGTTTCAATGAATCACGTTCTGCTTTACATTCTGCTAAGCGGTTTTTGACACGTTCAGCATGAGGAGATTCATCAACGACACGCTTCATCTCCAGTAATGTATCCTTGTCATAAAGCGGTTGAACTTGTGCCAGCGAGGTTTGCAAATGATCTAATTTTTGCTTTAGTGCAGTCATTTGAGCCTTTTTCGGGTGAAGGTGTGATTCTAATTTATCCAATTCATGCTCTGTTTCTGCTCTAAAGCGTTTGACTCGTTCTGGATAACGGGCTAATTCTTTTTTTAACTCCATCTTCTTCTCTAACATGGGATAAAGTCGAATGTGTTCGTTTAACTGCTGAATCTGTTCTTCTGTCTGCTTCATTTCCTTTTGAAGCGCTGTGATCGTCTCTATGAATTCAGAATGCTCCCGTTTTTTTTCTGTATAACGGCCTTCTGCCAATCTAGCTTGTTTCAGCTGGGCAGCCAGCTCTTTTAAACGATCAAGCTGCTGGTTTAATTCCGGCTTGCGTCCATTTGGTTTAAACAGCTGCTCCTGCTGCTTAAGCAGCCTGCTATCCATCTTGGAGGCAGCATCTGAGCCAAATAAACTTGAGAAAAGGAGAAATTCACCGATTTGATCTTCGTTTAAGGCTTGGACATTTTGCAGTCCAAACACATCAAATGAATAGATTGATTGGAATAATCTGCGATCTGTTCCCTTTAAAAGAGTTCGTAGAAATGCTTCATCTTTCACTTCACCATTCGGTAAAAACACCTGCGTTTGACCGCCTCGATCGGACGATCTCTCAATGTGAATGACACCTAACTCCTCATCTAAGCAAGTGAGGGAGCCGCCATAGAAAGATCCTTGTTTCGGCTTGTATATCTTGTTTTTTGAAAAACCAAATAACATCGACTCAATAAATGCCTTCAATGTCGTTTTCCCCGATTCATTCAGGCCGTAAACTAGCTGAAAACCGTCATCAGAAAAGTGAAAGGTTCGATTTGAAAATTTCCCGAAATTCGCTATATGGAGTGAACGTATTTTCATCATACCTCTCCTGTTCTCATAATTGCTTCAGCTGTTCCGTCAGCAGCCTTTGTGCTTCTTCTTTTATATCCACTTCATCCTCTTTTGTGAGCGCTTTTCCTGACTTCCTGTAGGTTGGGTGACGCTTGATCGGTGAAAGCAGCTCTTCATATGACTCAAACTGTGCAATTTCTGCAGTTAGTTCCTTCAAAAAGGAGTCTTCTGGATCAATCACATCCTCGTTTGTTCGGCAATCAATTGACATCACCCAAACAAACACATCTTCATCTTCCTCCTGCTCATGAAAAACAGTCATCAGCTCTTCGAGGACCTCAAGCTGCGTATGCTCAAAGTAAGAAGGCGCATCACCTGTCAATTCAATTCTCACAAAATGAGGAACGCCTTCCTCTTTCAGCTCATTGATTTTGCTTTCCACAAGTGTGACAAGGTCCGTCATATGAGCCGTTTTTGTGATGTCTATGGCCAGTTTCTCAAAGATGATATCTGCACAGCTGATAAAATCCGCTGCCCGTGAATCTTCGGAGAGGTGAATCAAGTAACAGCCTTTTTCTCCCGTTTCTTTAATATGTCTGCCCTGCACATTACCAGGGTAAATAATAAATGGATCTTCATACAGAAGGGCTCTTTTATGTATATGTCCGAGCGCCCAATAATCAAAATCCCGTGCTATGAGCTGCTGAAGCTGAAATGGGGCATATGCATCATGTCCTTCTTGTCCGGCTAAAGTGCCGTGAAGCATCGCAATGTGATAGGCAGCATCTGTTGTTTTGACATAATGAGATGTCATATTTTCATAGACAGCCCGCTCTTTGTAGCTAAACCCATAAATACTCGCGACAAGCTGCTTCCCTCGATAATAGGAGTGCTCACTTGGTGTACTGCTCGAAAAGACATGTACATTCTCGGGCCACTCAATCGGTGTCCATTCCCCGCCTAAATGATCATGATTCCCATAAATAATAAAGACTTCAATGCCGTGCGTTTGCAGTCTTACAAACTGATTTCTTAAAAACAGCTGTGCTTTTAAGCTGCGATTGGATTCATCAAATAAATCTCCGCTCAGCAGCACAAAGTCTACCGCCCGCGCAACGGCGAGATCAAAGATGTTCTTAGCACTTTGAAATGTACTTTCTTTGAGCCGCTTAAATATAGAATTAGGTATAGTCGACATTCCTGCAAATGGACTGTCTAAATGTAAATCTGCGGCATGAATAAAGGTGAGCTTAGTCAAACGTCTATCTCCTTGTCCGATACTGTCATTGTCCATATTTTATCATGCCATTTTTACGAATGCACGTTCTATCACTCTCAATCTAAAAAACACATTTTTAAGGGCTAAAAAAGAGGTTTTGTCTTATTCCATGTTTAATTACATTAAAAAACAGAGGAAAGGAAGATGAGGAATGGAGAAGACATACTTTTTAACCGTATTTGACCGGTCGGGTGAGACTTTATTAAATGAAAAAATCACAGCGGATAATGACGAGAAGGCAAAGGAATTAGGACGCCATCGCTTAATGGAACAGCAATACACAAAGCATTCTCATCGACTCGTTGATCAAGCAGGAAAGCTGCTTTTATTTGAACGTTAAAAAAGCCGGCTTTCGCCGGCCTCATGTTCATTTATGCTTTTTGAAAGACAGGACGTCTTTTTTCTAAAAAGGCTTGTATACCTTCCTTGTGATCATGACTTTTTCTCAGTCTTGCCTGTGCGGCTCTCTCTTTTTGAAGAACGGCTAAGAGCTTTGATTCTGACTGCTGGAAATAGATCATCTTTGTTTCGATAAAGGCTTGAAGCGGCATGTTCATAAATGGCTTCACACACACTTTTTGGTACGTATCGACCTCATCCTGAAACACCCCGTCTGCAAGGCGCAGCTTTAACGCTTCTTCAGCCGGCAGCTTTTGTCCGCTCCAAATCAATTGTTTAGCGGTTTGCTCACTCACTCTTTTTGTGAGGAAAAAATGCCCCCCGCCATCTGGAATTAATCCTACTCCATTAAAATTCATGGCAAGTTTTGCATCCTGATGCATAAACAAGTAGTCACAGCTTAGAGCAAAGCTAAAAGCGAGGCCTGCTGCTGACCCGTGGACAAGCGCAATCGTCACTTTTTTCATACCAGCTAGAGAAAGTGTTATTCCCTCGATCAAATCCATCACACGATGGAAATCTTCTTCACTTTCCTGCTTGAGCATCATCCCAATATCTCCGCCTGCTGAAAATCCTTTTCCCGCTCCCTTGATGACAACTACTTTTGCACTGCTTTCCTCCGCTGCATCACATGCTTCTTTGAATTCAGCAAACATGTCCACATGAAAAGAATTATAAGCTTCAGGCCTATTGAAAACGATTTCAAAAACATCCCCGTCTAACTGACAATTGATATATGTCATCATCCATCCCCCTCTTCTTTTAAAAGCTCATAACTTACTTCCATTTCCATCATGTAAAACCTTTTTCTCTAAACAAAAAATTTCAAGATCAATTGATACTAAAATAAGCATAATGATTGAAACAAGAA
Source organism: Bacillus sp. FSL P2-0069 (assembly GCF_038593315.1). Taxonomy (NCBI): domain Bacteria; kingdom Bacillati; phylum Bacillota; class Bacilli; order Caryophanales; family Bacillaceae; genus Bacillus; species Bacillus sp. FSL P2-0069. Next base: position 968,880 of record NZ_CP151984.1, on the reverse strand, counting down.
ATATATTTTTATATAGTAAAAAAAGAAAGAAAATAAATTTGAAAGGAGGAGGATGATTGATCAGATGTTCCATCATGATAGTGGTTAGCTTCATCGTCATGTTTTCTCCTTTTTCAAATGTCGTTTTTGCTTCACAGGCAGAAGCGAGTATACCTAGCCTGATTTCTCCATCCATTTATGATGAAGAAATCAATGCTGTGAAGACACCTTCGTTTTCAAAAAAACATGCTTCATCCATTCTGTTGAAGGACAGATTATCAATGATGGATGCCAAGACTTTTCTGCCAAAGCCTGCCCCATCAGCTGCATTGTCCATTGATCTATGTTTTTTGGAAATGAAGTGTGCGATCCCCGTTATGTATCAATCTAATTACCTCTACTGATTCATTTTATTTCATCCGCATTTACTATATAAAAAACACAGACTATCAAATTCGGAGGGATAAAATGAACATTAAAGAAAATGATCTTCCTGGGATCGGAAAGAAATTTGAAATTGAAACGAGAAATAGAGAAAAAATGACGATTGTGATTCATGATGATGGCAGACGGGAAATTTATCGTTTTGACGATGATGATCCAGATGAAGTGCTGTCTACCATTTCACTCGATGATGCTGAATCCCGGCAAATCGCTGCTATTATCGGCGGTATGGTGTATAAACCGCAGGCACTAGAAACCATTGAAATGGCCTTCAACGACTTGATCATTGAATGGTTTAAAGTGGAAAAAGGTGCAAAAGCGGTTGGACATACACTCGGTGATTTAGATGTGAGACAAAATTATGAAGTCACCGTGATTGCGATCATTAAACATACAAATGAAAAATTACTCAACCCTGGTGCCGATTCGATTATTCAAGCAAATGATACGATGGTCATTTCGGGCGAAAGAAAACACTTGAAACGATTGGTACGTGATTTTCTTTCTAGAGGGGGAGAGTGATGAATGGATCATTTAGTCTTTGAAGTTGGGACGGCGCTAATTCTTATCGCCATCGCCAGCTTAATCGCCAATAAAATTAAATTTTCTATCATCCCTTTTCTCATTGTCCTCGGAATGATTGTTGGGCCGCATGCTCCAACTATCGGGATCATTGATTTGAAATTTATCGAAAGCACGGAGATCATTTCGTTTTTTGGCAGAATGGGCGTCCTGTTCCTTCTTTTCTATCTTGGACTTGAGTTCTCTGTCGGAAAACTCATTAAATCGGGTAAATCTATTGCAGTCGGCGGATCTATTTATATTTTGATCAACTTCAGCTTAGGACTGCTCTACGGTTTTATCACAGGGTTTGGATTCCTTGAGATTCTCATTATGGCAGGTGTGATCACCATTTCATCCAGCGCCATTGTGGCCAAAGTCCTTGTCGATTTGAAACGGACGGCAAATCCTGAAACAGAGTTAATTCTAGGGATTATTATGTTTGAGGATATTTTCCTTGCCGTATATTTATCTGTCGTATCAGGTCTTGTCCTTGGAGATGCCACTACTGTTGGCGGTGCCTTATTATCAATTTTAATCGCTTTTGGTTATATGATGCTTTTCTTTATCATTGCGCGGAAGATGCCAAAACTATTAAATAAGTTGTTTGATATCCGTTCGAACGAAGTATTCATCATTGTGATTTTTGCCGCTTTGTTCTTTGTCGCTGGTTTTTCAGAAACAATTCATGTAGCAGAGGCTATTGGGGCTCTCTTACTTGGTCTTGTTTTCTCAGAAACAGAGCACTCAGACCGCATCGAGCATCTCGTGGTTCCGTTTAGAGATTTCTTTGGAGCGATGTTCTTTTTCAGCTTTGGTCTCAGTATCGATCCGTTTACATTGGGTGATGCCTTCTGGCTTGCGATCGGCGCTGTGATTCTTACCTTAATTGGGAACTTCACTGCCGGAATGTTCGCTGGACGGAGAGCTGGATTTTCTCATAAAGCCTCTTCTAATATTGGATTAACCATCGTATCGAGAGGAGAGTTTTCAATCATTGTTGCCGAGCTTGGCATCGCCGGCGGACTTGCCGCTACTTTGAAGCCCTTTGCTGCTTTGTATGTCTTAATCCTTGCGATCTTAGGACCGCTCGTAACGAAAGAATCTAAGAAAATCTATCAAATCCTAAACAAAATCTTCAAATGGAAACCTGAAAAACCAAAAGTAAAAAAAGAAACGACGATCTAATGAAAAAGGGCCCTATGCTTGGGCCCTTTTCTATGTTTTATTCAAATTGCTGAAATGCAGTTTCTTGCTTGACTGGCGCTTCCTCGACCCCGCGAATGGTTCGAATGACTTTCTGGTTGCGGTAAATCGATAGTTTCAAATTGGTTGCCGCTGTTCCATGAGAATGATCAAGATTCGTGAATGTAAATAAATGATTTGAGCGTTTGTCTTTGAACACAAGCCTGAAGTCGTCTGTCACTTTAAAATGCTCATCACTTTCCCATTCAATCAAAGGTTCATATGCACTAAACCATTCAGGAATATTCGGTGTGTATCCTGTAGCCAATACAGCATGATCTACAGTTATGCTTTTTTCTTTCTTCAGCTGCCACTGTTTGAGATGCAGCTCCAAAGGCTGATGCTCTCCTCTTTGAATCGCTTCAAGCTCTGTCATTGGCTGAATGAGCACAGATGGCTCTTCACCTGAAACAGAGCGATGATACAGCTCCTGATAAATGCGCGAAAGCGTTGATGCATCGATGCCATTTCTTAATCCTGTCAGCCTAGGCAATGTGTTCATACGTTCTTCATAAGGAAGCGAATGAAAATACTCGACATACTTTGGTGTAAAAAGTTCTTGGCCAAGCTCTGCCGTCTCCAGCTCTCTAAATTCACTAGAACGTGTAAACCATGAAAGCTGCTGTCCTTTCTTTTGATGCTGAAGCAGGTCTAAGAAAATTTCAGCTGCACTCTGCCCTGAGCCGATTACCGCCACCGACTCAGCTTCGTGAAGTGCTTTCTGCTGATCTAAATAACGGCTGCTATGGGTCACATATGGGTATGCTGCTTCAGGCACATCGACTGGAATCATTGGTTTGCTTCCTGTGCCTAACACGACATGCTTTGCACGATACTCAGAAAGCGATCCATCGTTCAGCCGTCTGACTTTCACAAGATAGCCATCTTGGCAGTCCGTCACTTCTTCTACCTTCATCCCAAACTGACAGCTGTCTAATTCCCCTGCCACCCATGATAAATACTCATTGAATTCTCTCCGCGGGATATCAAACTGTTCAAATGTATAGAATCGGTGAAGTCTATTTGATTCATGTAAATAATTTAAAAATGTATACCTGCTCCTTGGATTCGCCATTGTGACAAGGTCTGCTAAAAAGGAAACTTGCAAATCCGTTCCTTTGATCAGCATACCAGGATGCCAAGCAAACTCAGACTCTTGTTCAAAAAAACAGCATGAGACATCCTCATACTCCTCTAACAAAGCGGCCAATCCTAAATTGGCGGGCCCAATCCCAATTCCGATCACATCTATCATATGTACACCTGCTTTAACTTTTTATCACTTATATACCCTTTTACAAATGAAAAAAACACTGCGTCATCGCAGTGTTTAAACGTGAGAAACAAATAATGATTCAAGGAATTGAATTTTCTCTTCTGTATAGTGTTCATACCGGTCATTATACGATTTTGGATCTTTTGGATTGGCATACTGCGTAATTTTTCCTGTCCGTGGATCAATGAATTTACTCGCTGCACCGCACCCAATGCCAATGATTGTCTGTACTTCTTCCATGATAATGATATTATACAAACTTTCCTGTCCATCTAATGAATACCCGACATTTTCGAGATTTCCCAAAATATTTTTTTGTCTATATAAATAATACGGGTGATATTGATGTGCTTTCGTCCAAGAGACCGCTTCATCCATCATACGTGTGATTTCTTCTCGGTCTGCTACTTGGTATTTCTCCTTATTGCGCGTCATTTCAGATGCTCTTTTAAAGGAGAGTGTATGCACGGTTAAAGATTCAGGCTTGAGCTCTTCAGTCTGCTGCAAGGAGTGCTGAAATTCTTTGAGCCCTTCTCCCGGCAATCCAATGATTAAGTCCATATTGATATTATTCATGCCGTACTGTCTTGATAAGTGATACTTTTCAATCGTTTCTTCCACACTATGATGCCGGCCAATAGCCTTTAGTGTTTCATTCTCATACGATTGCGGGTTAATGCTAATCCGGTCAATATTGTAGCGGTTTAGCACCTCTAGCTTATCAGGCGAAATCGTATCAGGACGCCCTGCTTCGACAGTCACTTCCCGTATATGCTTCACATCTGGGAACGAGCGATACATTTCTTCATACAGCAAATCCATTTCTTCCGCTGTGATGCTCGTCGGCGTGCCTCCGCCAAAGTAAACGGTCGTCACTTTGATCCCGTGTTCTTTTAGCCATGCGCCCATTTTTTGCATTTCATAATGCAGACCAAACAAAAACGTTCCCACTCTGCCAGCTTGTCCTTTAATGGCGTAAGCAGGGAACGTGCAGTAAGCACATTTTGTGGGGCAGAAAGGAATGCCAATATAAATACTCACTTCCTGCTGAAGGTCATACAGATCTGGAATGGCTTTAAGCTGACGATCGACAATCTCCTGCATCAAATTGATTTTTTCATCATGAATCAAGTAATCACGTTTTAACGCCGCATGTGCATCTTCCTTTGACATGCCCTCTCTCAGCATCTTATGAAGTAATTTCGTCGGACGTATTCCTGTGAGAATCCCCCACTTTTGTGTCATTCCTGTGTGCTCCTGAAGCAAGTGTAAATAAACAGACAGCACTGTGTTTTTGATTTGTTTCCAGCGCTCCTTATCGTTCAAGCTCTCTGGGACATTCCGCGAAAAACGACTGGTGATGTCTGATCCATCGATATGACCAGATGCTTCCACCATGCCATTTTCTTCCTTCCAGCTAAATTCCATGATCAAACCATCATCCAGTTCACTTGGTTCAAACATCACTTCACTATCTTCTTCAAATAAATTGGCTATATTGACAAGCGGGCGATGAAATCGTTCATCTGACAGCCCTTTAATTAAAATTCGCATCATATCACCTTTATCTTCAAACTTGTTTCATTTTACAAAATTCATGTAGGAAAAGCAATGAAGGGAACAGACGAAGGCCCTGTCATTTCTTGATTGACAGGGCCTTCAGTGTATTATCTCTTAATATCGAATTGATGTAAAAATCCTTCTCTTTGCTGCATTCTAAAGTATTCCTTGATCATATAAGCCACACCCTGTTCATCATGCGAGCGCGTCACCCAATCGGCTTTGCGCTTGACATCATTGGGGGCATTTCCCATAGCAACGCCTAAACCAGCCAATTCAAGCATTGGAATGTCATCTGTTCCATGACCAATGACAACCGTATCTTCTAAAGTAAAACCGAGTGCAGAGGTTAAAAGAGAAAGTCCCGCTTCCTTCGAAACCCCTTTGCATACAATATTCATTTTCTCATCACTGATCCTAATAAGATCAACAGATGGGAATGCTTGTTGAATGGTCCTGTGAATCTCAGGCTGAAGCTCCGCGGTCGAATATACTTCAATCACTGGTGTACTGACTGGTTCATCCATCAGCATATCACTTAAAGATTCAACAAATTGGACGGGATAGAAAATGGGATCAGACGGATGAATGAGCGTCTTTCCCATCAGCTGAGACTGCGTTTTTTTCCGGTTGCCGATCGAGAATTTTTCATGCAGCAAGCGGACATTACAATCGAAACTTTCAAGAATTTGCACAAGATTAAATGTCTTTTCTTCCGTTAATTTCTTCACATGAAGCGGCTCATCGAGTTTATCGGCGATAAATGCACCACTATGCGTCACAAGGGTTGATGTTGGAATCTTCAACGCCTTGGCAATTTTTTGAGCGGAACGAAAATGCCGGTTGGTGACAATCGTCACGTAAACCCCTTTTTTCTTTACATATTCCACAGCTTCTTTTGTAGCGGAATGGATTTTACCATTGGAACGAAGTAACGTCCCATCTATATTGAGTGCAAGTAGTTTTTTTGACACTGAGGCATCCCCCTTCTTGATGACTGTACTTACGATGAGGATATGCCCTAGCTTGGCGCTTTAGAACATGCAGTTGAAAGAGCCCAAAGTTATGAATGATTGATATAAATAAAAAAAGCCTACCCCTAGGCTTTTTTTTATGTATGGTTTGGATGCGTTACAATGGAGTGATGAAGCTCCCCATGATCCCCTTATCATTTACACACCAAAGCATTGCTTATATCAGATCCCCTTATGATGCTTTGCGTTTCTCCCAGAAGCGCTTCTCTCTCGTTTGGCTCACCGCCATAAATCCCAAGTGAAACGCACCCAATTGTCCCTTGAGAGCGCCTTTTGAAAGCACTTTCAATATAAGTATTATCGCAGAATTTATGTGCTTCGACAACCTTTTTTTAAAAGATATTGAGGAGAAAAGATAAAACAAAAAAGGGCGAATGACATCGCCCTTTCCATTAGTTTTCTTCTGGATTCCCATAAAGCTCTTCAAGTGGCTTCATGATAATTTTATTTAACTCACCGATAAGAACACTCACACGTTGTTCTGCTTCCATCAACTGAGAGATTTTGTCGTGCTGCTGAACAAGAGCAACTGTTTTTTGAGCTTGCTCCACTTCTTCTTGTGTGATCTCTTGACCAGTCATTTGTTTTTGTTGAAGGTTTACTTGAATGTCACGGAAGTTCTCAAACATTCTTTTAGAGGACTCATCCGCGTTTACCTCATCATAAAGATTTCTTAAAGTTGAATATTCTTCGCTATGACGCAATGCTTTTTCAAGGTCATATGCAACATCATAAAGATTTACAGACATGTTATGTCTCCTTTCTATCCGTTATCACCGATATGATCGGCGGACACCACTCCACTATAACAAACTATGGCTTTCGTTTCACATATATACAATGAATTCATTAAAATTTCTATAGCTTGTCTTAGAATAGCGCCACAAAAACAGCCTGGATAGCACCAATCATCCCGCCTAAAAGACCGCCTAGAAATGTTATCATCTTCAGCTCCTTATTAGAGATGCTGACTACAAGCTCTTCCATTTTTTCAAGCGGGAAAAGTTCAATTTGTTCACGAATGATATCTTCAAATTGCAGCTTTGCAAGCAGACTCTCTAAAGCATTTGAAGCCGCTTCGATCCCCTTACCAATCAACACTGGCGCAAAATGTGTTTTAAGGTCATCCGCTACAGCACTGACATATGTTCCAACTGGTTTGTCTAATATCAGCTTTGTAGAGAAATGAGAAAGCAATTGATTTTTCACACTAAAAATAAGTTCCTTCACATTCCATTTTTCATCAAGCTCATGAAGAGAAAATAGCTTCACCTTGTCCCATTCTTGAACAAGTAAATCTGATAAAAATCTTTTTGTTTCTGCATTCCTTAAGAACTTGATAATTTCTGGATGCACACGGTCAATTAAGCTTGAATTCCCTAGAAACATTTGGACCATACTGCCAAGCATTCCCCGTTCTTTTAAGAAATCATCAATCATATTGCCAAGCCTGGCTTTGCCTTCATCACTTTCAAAATAATGAATGCCTCTCTTTAAAATATAATCTGCTGCATCTGGAATTTTTGATGATATTTTGGTTTCCACTTCTACCGGGAGCAATTCAGATAAAGTTTGCTCGTTATATGTTTCAAGCAATGAAGCGAGCTTCTGGTCAGACCACTGATGGAGCCATCTATCTGCTTTGACATCAGCCTCTGTAACGCCGAATTTTTCTAGCAGGGAGAATACGGTGATCTGCATATTTGCGCCTTTGTCAATATATTGATGGACTGTACGCAGGATCTCCTGCTTTGCATCCGATGATTCAAATCGCTTTTGAATACCTTCTGGCGTGAGCAAATGCTCCATAACCATGACACCAACCTGCTTGGCTACTTCGTCTCTTCTTTTAGGGATAAGCCCTGGTGTAAATGGAAGCTGTTTTCCGAATAAGTAATATGGCTTATAAGGCCGAAAAAGCATTTTAATTGCAAGATGGTTTGTCGCTGCTCCTATGACTGCGCCGATAACAATCATAAAGATAAACGTTGTGAATATATTCAAAGTCGTCATCTACCTTTCAAACAACACCCGAGGTTTATTGTTTTGATCTATACGTATTATAGTTGTTGTCTAGTTCCCAAGCAAATGAAGCATGCAGCGAGACATATGATCAAGCGATCTGTCGTAATGATAAAGGAGCGTAAGCTTTATGTAAAATCATAAAAAAATGTTTTTGTGATGGTAAAAAAAAGAAGTTGAAAAGAAGGTGTTTTTTAATGACAACATTAGGTATTGTGAGCCTTTCTCCGCAGTATGAAGAGGCATTCACACGGCAGCTCGCCAAAGCTGCCTCTTCTTATCGTTTAGTGGTTGTTCGTTTTACACCATTTGATTTAAAGCCGGCTTCAAATTTGATACAAGGCCAAACATATACGAATGGCCAAGGGTTTGCCGACGCACAATTTCCGATTCCCGACTTGATTTATGACCGATGTCTTTACCGGCATGACGCACTATCTAAAAAAGCAAAACCCATCATGGAATGGCTAAAAAAATATCCAAAAACAAATTTTTTGAATACCGGCATTTCAAATAAAATGGTGCTATTTGAGCAGCTCCGTCTCCGCTCTGCTTTACAGCCATATTTACCTGGCTGCTTTATATTAAAAGAGCCCTCAGACCTGATCAATATGGTAAGGGAGTGCGGGGCTGGCGATTATTGTAGAATGCAGCCTCTCTCCCATCAGCATGCAGCATCTACTTACTTCATTTCCTTTGATGGCAAATCAACATTTACCGTTCAGCTAAGTTCCAATCAAACCATTACATTTTCTCGTACGTCAGAGCTGGAGCGCTGGTGCAAAAAATATGCAGGCCGGTATTTTCTTCAATTTTTCAACACGAATGATCAAAAAGAAATTTTATTCAATGAAATCAAGATTTTCCTTATGAAAGATTCACAAAATCAATGGAAACGCATGGGAATTCACACAAAATCACCTGCAGAAAATAGTCTTTTAAGTCATACACAAAAATCAGCTCCTGTGATAGGCTTTGAACACTATCTAAATACATTGCAGCCACACATCAAGGAGCTCCTTTTAGATGATATTGCATCCATTCAGGCATCAATCCCAGCTTATATAGATAAAACTTACTCTCCTTGCTTTGAATTCGCAGTAGACTTACTTCATTCAAGTGAAGGCAGACTTTTCATATCAAATATCAGATCAAAGCCAGGGCGGTCCGCTTTTTTAAAAGCTTACCCTGAGAAGGAACACCAATTGATTCGTACCATTCTTGAACATGCGCAAACGATAAAGTCTCAACCGAAGGAGGTTTCTTATGAACAGAAATCGCTGCATCATCGCCCCACACCTCACAAGTGAAAAAACAATTCATCTTCCCGTCCATTATAAACAGAAAGATGCCATCTATTCTCTTGCTCTAGGGTCCCGTTTAGTAGATGGCTTCAACATTTCCTATCATCTGCATCCAAATAAAATTTTATTATCTGAAGATCTATACAGAGGATTACTGATTCCTTACCCATCAAAAGCTGATGTGATCATCATTGACCATACACTTTTTATAGGGCCGTTGATGGGCATTTTCACTGCGGGTTTTGAGCAAAGTACACAGCCATTGGGAACGAGATCAGAATTTTTTATCAAACTGCTGCACTCTTTCAGGCAGCATCCTGGTTTTGCCTATCTTTTTGGGTCACATTCGATTGATTGGGAAAAAGGAATTGTAGAAGGACTGTTGTACCACGAAGATTCATGGGTTAAAAAACAGCTTCCCCTTCCGTCAGTCATTTATGACCGGCTTCCAAATAGAAAAGCTGCTCAGTCGGCACTCATTCAAGAAACGAAGCGAAAACTCACACAAGACTATGATATCCCTTGGTTCAATCCTTACTTTTTTAATAAATGGGAGATTCATGAACAGCTATTAACAGATGAAAAAACATGGTCCTTTCTCCCACATTCTGTACAATTAGATCCCGTGGACGCTCTAAGTAAAATTGAAACACTTCTCCATCTGCATCAAGTTATATACTTAAAACCGACAAACGGAAGTCATGGAGACGGGATTTATCAGTTAAAAAAGGAAAACGACGGAATCACTGTATCCTCAAATTTCGGAAATTCTATTCCATATGATTCAATAGATCAGTTTGTTCAAAGGCTGCGAAAGGATCATGCAATTCATGATTTTATTGCACAACAAGGCATTGAGCTTCTTCAAATAGACAATCAACCGATGGATTTCAGAGTTCATACGAATAAAAATAAAGAAGGTGATTGGACAGTCACAGCAGCAGCAGCAAAGGTTTCTGGAGATCATACCATTACGACTCACCAGTTACACGGGGGAACGGTGAAAACACTTTATGCTGTCTTTCCAGAAGAAAAGAAACGTTTGCAGATTTTACAACAGCTTTCTCATACTGCCATCATGCTTAGCCAAGTGATAGATAAAAAAATGACCGGGCATATTGGTGAAATCGGTTTTGACTTAGGCATTGATCAAACAGGTGCAATTTGGATGTTCGAAGCCAATTCTCGCCCTGGCCGAGAGATTTTCCAGCAGGTCTCTTTGAAAAAATCAGAATGGCTGATTGGGAAAAGAATCATGGATTACGCATCTTACCTTTCAAAAACGGCACTCACCACTTCAGATCACGCGAACGTCTACTGACGCTTTTTTGTCACATGTCAGTGCTCTTAAATCTATGCTTTTTCTATGCTCTTTTCATGAGATGAGATACAATAAAATCAAGTTCAAGGTTGTTTCCGTGTTGTCGTGTTTGTTTATTGTTTCATCAATAAAAGCAAGGAGGCAATGATGATATGATTTCTCATTTTCAATGGAAACCCCTTTTTAAGAAAGCACAATTGCCAGGCTGGAAAATATCCTTTTTCCACAATGGTGCACACTATGAAGGCATCTACCACAAAACAGGTGACATTGAATGGGGCTCTCAGCTTCCGCCCCATGAAGTAGAACCAACTTTAAAAGAAGAAATCCACGAATTAATGCTGTTCCATGTCTATGATTAAACTGTTTAAGGAGCCCCGCCATGTTAGAAAAATTAAAACTTGTTTACGGAGACCATATCATCAGCACACCTACTCATGACAAACAAATTCTTTGGTATCAAACAGACGAAGGTGAAATATTTGGAGTAAACAAATCGGAGCTTTCAGAAAGAGAAACACTTCTTCTCAACTCTTTTCTTACACCAATTGATCTATTTCAAAAAGCGCAGACCGAGGATGAACAAAAATGGTTCAGCTATCTTTTTGAAAACAAACCACTAACTGTTCAACATCCCGTCCGTGTTTATTATTTTCAAATGATCCATCAAGAAGAACAAAGACAGCAAATAAAAGAGGCTGTGAATAACAGCCTCGAACATACTCATTTCATATGGACAGGCCCTGAAACAGCTATGCTGATTCAACCAAATGCCACATCAGAAAACAGTCAATTAGATCAGTTAAATGATTTGTCTCTGGCTATTACAAGTGATTTTTTAACAGACTCAGTCTTTATACAAGGACAGCTGCATTTGCCAAATGACCATTTACAGATGAGGTTATTAAATGAACAACAGCTATTTTTATACCATATGCAGCGAGAAAAGCTTAGATCAGGGGCTGCTACATTTTATCAATGCCTGCCTTCGTTCATTTGTTATGATGCATCCGCACTCTCTCATGCTATTTCAGATGCTTTTAAAGAAGCGGTCTTTGACCGGGATGTTTACCGAACCCTCATGACCTATATGCAATGTAATTTAAACGCATCCAAAGCAGCAAAAGCGTTATATGTTCACAGAAACAGTCTTCAATATCGAATTGATAAATTTATTGAGCGCACTGGGCTAGATATACGACATTTTCCAGAAGCATCCGCTGCTTATTTGATGATGACTCTACTCGATCTTTCATAAAGAATGAAGACATGAGCACCCTGCCCAAAAATGAAAATAGGATGTTGTGCACGTTGTCCATTTACAGACTCTTCCTCATTTTATACACTTTATTTACTAGTAAAGCGCTTTCAAAAAAAGAGGGACTGGGGAGGCTGACATCTAATGGCTGAAATGATGCTCAATCAAATTTATAAAGTATACGATAACAAGGTAACAGCAGTAGACAACTTTAATCTACATATAGAAGATAAAGAATTTATTGTGTTTGTTGGTCCATCAGGCTGCGGAAAATCAACAACCCTTCGCATGATTGCAGGTCTAGAAGAAATATCACAAGGAGACTTTCTGTTAGATGGAAAACGGATGAATGATGTAGCGCCGAAAGACAGGGATATCGCAATGGTTTTCCAAAACTATGCATTATATCCTCATATGAATGTGTACGATAATATGGCTTTTGGATTAAAGCTTCGGAAGTTTCCAAAAGCAGAAATTGATGAGCGGGTTCGAAATGCCGCTAAAATATTAGGGCTTGAGCAATATTTAGACAGAAAACCAAAAGCACTGTCTGGCGGTCAAAGACAGCGTGTTGCACTTGGCAGAGCGATTGTACGTGATGCAAAGGTTTTCCTTTTGGATGAGCCGCTTTCTAATTTAGATGCAAAACTCCGTGTTCAGATGCGTGCTGAAATTTCTAAGCTTCATCAGCGTCTGCAAACAACATTTATCTATGTGACACATGATCAGACTGAAGCCATGACAATGGCAACACGCCTTGTTGTCATGAAAGATGGTTTTATTCAGCAGGTAGGAGCGCCGAAAGATGTATATGAAAACCCAGAGAATGTGTTTGTAGGTGGATTTATTGGCTCACCTGCGATGAACTTTTTTACAGGAAAGCTCTCTGACGGTGCCATTGCGGTTGGAAAAACTCATATTCGTGTACCAGAAGGAAAAATGAAAGTATTACGCAGCCAAGGCTATATTGGAAAGGATGTCATTTTAGGCATCAGACCAGAAGATTTTCACGATGAACCAGTATTTATAGAGGCGTCTGAAGGCACAAAAATTCATGCTGACGTAGAAGTAGCTGAATTAATGGGGGCAGAAACGATGCTTTATTCTTCTATCGATGGTCAATCGTTTATTGCACGTGTTGATTCTCGTACCGATGTACAGGCCGGACAGTCTATCCCTCTTGCGATTAATATGAACAAAGCCCATTTCTTTGATTCGGATACGGAGCTGCGCATTCGCTCAGCAGAATAAAAAGATATATAAGCAGCGCCATCACTCATCATTGGGTGATGGTTTTTTGTATGTTAACACAACATTTACCATGTTCTTTTTTCGTATGTTTTTTTCGGAAATAACCATAATACTTAGTACAAAGCAGTTACTGCATTGGGTTTCGCCAAGTGGCAAATGACTTGATCATTTCGCTGGTGCGATTCCAGCAAACCCAACCAAAAAAACAAATCATATACAAAAAGGAGAATCACATCATGGCTAATTCTAATAGTTCAAACCAATTACTAGTTCCTGGAGCAGAGCAAGCGATCGATCAAATGAAATACGAAATCGCTTCTGAATTTGGTGTAAATCTTGGAGCAGAAACAACATCTCGTGCTAACGGTTCAGTTGGTGGAGAAATTACAAAACGTCTTGTGTCTTTCGCTCAACAAAACCTTGGCGGAACAAAAGCTTAATTTCATATCTGGATCATAGAAGGCACCTCTTATGGTGTCTTCTTTTTTTGTTTTTATCCCTCACCAAACTCCTTTCAGCTCATATCATGTAGTAGAAAGGAGCGGATCTTCATGGACATTTTTTCTGGTATGAACTTTGAACTTTTACAATTTGTAGGGATCTCTCTATTATGTGAATATGCTCATAGTATTCGGTCCTTTCATCTTTATAAAAAAAGCATCACATAAAAGTTGTACCAATTTGGGTTCTTTTCACTTATAGTATGTAGTGGAGGGATCGAACAGATGAAAATAGCTCTTTTCGGTGCTCATGGACGTGTAGGACAAGCATTTCTTCGTTTCGTTCAAGTAGATGAGCGTTACATGGTTCGTTCATTGATTCGGACAAACCGAGAAGAAATGCTTGCGGGTATGTTTCAAGTCACCGGCAATTCAAGAAATCGAGAAGATGTGCTTGAGACAATCAAAGGAGCAGATATTGTTGTGAGCTGTCTATCAACAGATGGTGATGATACATTATCTGTTTCAATGGAGCATACCGTACAAGCCATGAAGCAAACGAATACATCAAGAATTATTACAATTGGTACAGCTGGTATTTTAAAAGCAAGGCAGCAGCCGGAGCTCTACCGTTTTGAAACAAATGAATCAAGACGGACCACTTCCCGAGCAGCTAAAGAGCATGCGAAAGCGTTTGAAATCCTTCAATCGACTGATCTAGATTGGACCATTATTTGTCCAACCTATTTACCAGATGGAGAAGTGACACGGTCATATCGCTATGAGAAAGATTTTCTCCCTATAGATGGAAAGAAAATTTCAGTTGAAGATACCGCACACTTTTTATATCAGCAGTTAAATTCGAAGGAGTTTGTACATCAACGCGTCGGCATCGCTTATTGATGATGATGCCTGTCCAAACAATATAACCAGTAAAAGTCGAGGACAGAACCCTCGACTTTTTCATGCAAAGGAAAGAGCCTCTTCCAATTGAATGAGGCTCTTTTTTTCTACTATTCATCAGCTGTTTGCAACAGCACCTTTTTGCAGTTCATACATTTGTGCATACAGCCCTTCTTGCTGCATGAGTTGTTCATGACTGCCACGCTCGACGATTTCACCTTTTTCTAACACCAAGATCATATCGGCTTTTTTAATAGTGGATAATCGGTGAGCGATCACAAAAGTCGTTCGTCCTTCTTTCACTACATCAAGCGCCCGCTGAATGATCGCTTCTGTTTCTGTATCAATGTTCGCGGTGGCTTCATCTAAAATTAAAATTGCTGGATCGTACGCCAATGCGCGCGCAAATGAAATCAACTGACGTTCCCCTGAGGAAAGGGTGCTTCCCTTTTCAACGACTGGTTCATCAAAGCCTTCTGGCAAATGCTTCAATAACTCTGCGGCACCTACTTGCTTTAATGAGGATTCAATCGTTTCTCTTTTGATGTCTTCATTTCCTAAGCTCACATTGGAAGCAATCGTTCCAGAAAATAAATATGGGTCTTGCAGCACAATGCCCGTTTGTTTACGGAGCGTTTGGCGCGACTGATCATAAATGCTTTCGCCATCTATGAGAATGTCTCCTTGCTGAATGTCATAAAAACGCAGCAGCAAGTTCATGATCGAGCTTTTCCCAGAACCAGTATGCCCCACAAGTGCAACCGTTTGACCTTTCTTCGCTTCAAACGTAATGTTCTTTAAGACATTTTTCCCTTCATTATAAGCAAAGGTGACATCTTTGAACTGAACGTGTCCCTCCAGCTTCTTCTGAACAGGTTCTTCCACTTCTGTTCCTGGTTCATCTAATAATCGGAAAACCCTTTCTGATGAAACCCTTGCTAATTCCAACCTAGAGAACTGATTCACAATGCCTGTAATCGGCTGGAACAATCGATTTAAATAATCGACAAACGCATAGAGCACACCAATGGACACAATGCCTGTCGCACTTAGCGACGCACCGCCAAAATACCAAATGAGTGCCACATATGCTAAATTTCGCAGCAGGTTAACCAAGTTATGTGAAAGAAGTGAATTTAAATGCAGCATCTTTCGCTGATATCGAAAGTGATTGTTGTTCAGCTCATCAAATTCCTCTTGCGTCGCTTTTTCATGACGAAAGGCTTGAATGATTGTCATCCCTTGAATGGCTTCATTTAGTTTGGCATTGATTTCACTGATGATCGAACGAATGCGGTGATTGTACACTGATGCAAACTTTCTATAAGTCATCGACCATAGGAAAATAATCGGTACTGCGACCAAACAGATGAGTGCCAGCTTCACATTTAATAAAAACATGGCAATGTAAATCCCAATCATGTAAATAGCACTCGTCACGAAATTTGCAAGGACTGTTACATATAAATCACGAATGGTTTCCGTATCATTTGTAATCCTCGCGACAACTTTTCCAGCCGGTAAATTATCAAAATATCGGATCGGCAGCGTTTGGATGTGCTCAAATACGTCTACCCTCATTTTTTGAATAATTCGATTTGCAATCCTCTGGAGCAAATAATGCTGCCCATACTGAAAGAAAATTGCAACGATGAGCAGTCCTAGATAAAATAGAACAAGCTGCACCAAACCACTGATTTCCGGCTGATAAAAAGCGAAAATCTCCTCTTTTGATAAACGCTTTACCTCATAGGTTTCACGCTCGTTCCCATTATCAATGGTGAGCTGATCTCCCGATATTTTTCTGTTTCCATCAAAACGAATCGGCTCATTCACAAAATAGTAACCGAACCCGACTTGCACTACATTGATTTGCTTTCCAGAATCCATTCCATTATTTAATCGATCGCTTCGTATATAGTTATTTCCCTGGTAATAAACGGTTTTGTCTGTCTTTTCATTGACCTCGACATACGGTTTTTCTACACCTAAAATATGATCATCAATCATTTTCTTCCCAATAAACGGCCCTGTCAGCTCAGCACCAACTGCAATCATTAGAAAGATTAAGGCAACAGACAACACTTTCTTATATAGGAGTGCGTAGGCAAGGAGTCTTCTTCCTGTTGTCATGCCTCATCCCCTCCTTCCAGCTGATTTGTTAGCTGCTGACGCAAAAATTGTTCTTTGTACCACCCATCCTGCTGGATGAGCTCGTTGTGGGTGCCCTTTTGGACAATGCGCCCTTCTTCCATGACAAGAATGAGATCCGCATGTTCAACAGCTGATAGGCGATGAGTTGTAATAAACGTCGTTTTGCCATGACGGTTTTGTCTTAGATTTTCTAAAATAGCGGTTTCTGTTTTTGCATCTACCGCAGATAATGAGTCATCCAGAATTAAAATGTCTGGATCAATTAATAAAGCACGTGCAATGGATATTCGCTGTTTTTGTCCGCCTGACAGCGCCACACCTTTTTCCCCAACCATGGTTTCCAGACCCTCTGGCAAAAGGCGTAAATCCTTTTCAAAGTAAGCATCTTTGATTGCTTGTGCTAACTCATCTTGTTTCGCGTCACGATGACCAAAGCGCATATTCTGTTCCACGCTTTTTGAGAAAAGTATATGATCCTGCGGTACATATCCGATCCATTGAAATAACTGATCTAATTCAATGTTTTGGATTGGAACACCTGATAGCAAGATTTGCCCATCACCTGCCGGGTACTGGCGCAGAAGCTGTTTGACAATGGTCGTTTTGCCGCTTCCCGTTTTGCCTGTAATCCCAATTGTCTGCCCTTTTCGAACGGTAAAGGACACATCAATGAGATTATCTTTAGATGAGGTTGGATATCTGAATGACACATGATCAAACTCAATATCTCCAGGCTCTTGTAACGTTTTCGGCTGAGCAGCATCTGTTACGTCCGGCTTGTAGCTGAGTGTATGATTTAACCGGTCTAACGACGCATTTCCTCTTTGCATAATATTAATCAATTCGCCGATCGCAAACATTGGCCAGATCATCATGCCAAGATAGACGTTAAATGCAACAAGCTCCCCAATGGTTAAATCACTTTGGAACACGAGGTATGCTCCGTAGCCGATTCCGATTAAATAGCTGATCCCCACAAGTAATTTCACTGTCGGCTCAAACAAAGAATCAATGATCGCTACTCGCATGTTTTTTTGAAATACATCATCTGTCATTTCTCGAAAGCGTTCGACATCTTGTTTCTCCTGCACAAAAGACCGAATGACCCGGACACCTGCCACTGATTCAAGAACGCGATCGTTCATATCACCAAATGCATCTTGAGCGACTGTAAAGCGCTCATGGATTTTGCTTCCATAAAACGCAATCAAGAGCGCCATCAGCGGCATAGGAATAATCGCCATTAAGGTTAATTTCCAGCTAATCGTCAGCCCCATCGTAAAGAAGATCATCAGCATATAAGCAGTGGAATCAACCAAGGTCAGAACGCCAAAGCCTGTTGTTAAGGCCACAGCATTCAAGTCGTTTGTACCTAATGCCATTAAGTTGCCCGTTTTTTTCTTTTCATAAAAGGTAGGCGTCATCTTAAGCAAGTGGCGCATCAGTTTCCCACGCATCACACGCTCCATGACATTTGCGCCGCCAAATAACTGATACATCCAAAAATATGTAAGTGTATAGACGACGACACCTAGTAAGCAAAAAATGGTCACATAAAACACAATACTGGATGTTGTAAATTGACCAGAACGAATGTCATCAACTGCCTGGCCAAGGTATCTTGGCGGTAGCATTTCAAGCACATTCACAATGAGCAGAAGCGTAATAGCAATCGTATAACGCCTCCACTCTTGTTTAAAGAACCAGCCTAATTTCGCAAATACTGAAAACATGTTTGTCTCTCCTTTTCAAGCTAGCCGCTTTCTAAATTTTCCTGCAAGTCACCTTGTTTCGTTTTTTGAGCTTTTGTCATTTGTCTTGATTTTGGCATGTTCACATGCTTTCACTCCTCTTCATTTACTTGTTGTTTTTCATCCCTTTATTTCGAAATGCGAAATGAATTCAACAAAAAAAGAGGCCACCAGCTGGCTGGTACGCCTCTTTTCGTCATGTAAAAAGGCGCATGTTGACAAATACGCAACATACGCCTTGATTCATCCGATCAATTGGAACAGACGAGTTCCTTTTCCATGACCAATGAAGGTGTAATTGTCACGTGAATCAACCCATTCATGCAGTTTGATTTCATTCTTCCAATGTTGCACATGACATTTCCTCCTTTTGGCTCTTGAATCTTTTTTTATCTTATAGTGGCTGTCACTATTTTGTCAATAAATATTTTTCAATAAATGAAATTTTCTAACAAAAATCATTCTCCTTCATGTGTATCTTTTTCTATTAACGGGTATACCATGAGTGTAAAGACTCCTTTTGAAAGGAATGAGGACATTGTTTCAAGCTGATCGGATGGTCGTAGCGTTTGATGGACATGAAGACAGTAAGAAAGCATTAAAAAAGGCAATCGCTTTAGCTAAAACCTTACATGCCAAGCTGACCGTTACCTATGCACATGATGGCAAAACAGACAGACAGGTGTTCGATGTGCCGCGCCCAATGACTGGCGGAGCTTATATCGGCGGCGGTACGGCAGATCTTCAAACACCCCCTGTATATGTACCTCATGATGAACAGCAAAGTCCCTTGATTTTTGAAGACCATACAGAAGAGGTCGTTGCGGAAGCAAGAATGCTTTTAAATGAGGAGCAGTTTGAGGCTGCCATTGAAATTGTAGAGGGAGAACCAGCGGAAGCGATTATCGAATATGCGGAGGAAATATCAGCAGACCTCATCGTCATGGGAGCACGTGACCAAAGCAGATTGAAAAAAATGCTGTTTGGCAGTGTGAGTGAAAAGTTATCAGCAAAATCAGATATACCTGTGCTTATTGTGAAATAAATGCATCACAAAAGGCTGTAAACATTAGTTTACAGCCTTTTTTTATTTATGAAGAGATCGATGCTTCACTTTCATGGTTAATTTTTTGCTGGAAGCCTTCCTGTACGCGCTTTGTCAGCTTGCCCGGAACGCCTTCCCCTACTGGCTCGCCATCTATTTCAACAATCGGAATGACTTCAGCTGTCGTCGAGCTGATGAAAATTTCCTGAGCGCGCAGCAGTTCTTCTTTGCTTATACGAGTTTCTTCAACAGTACACCCTTCTTCCTCACATACCTCCAGCAGCTTTCTACGAGTAATGCCGTTTAAAATGAGATTGTTTGCAGGGTGAGTACGAATCACGCCATCAATCACGGCATATACATTCGAGGAGGTTCCCTCGGTCACAAAACTGTCTCTCACAAGGATTGCTTCAAACGCACCAGCTTCAGATGCTTTCTGCTTTTCCATGATGTTATATAAAAGGTTTAAGCTTTTGATATCACACCTTAACCAGCGAAGATCCTCAGATAAAATGGCCTTTGCCCCAGCTTCCTGCTCTTGAACAGGCTTTTTCACCTGGAACGTATATGCCGTGATTTGAGGAGTGAGAGAATCACTATATTGATGCTTACGAGGGGCGACACCCCGCGTGACTTGAATATACACACCGCCATCTGTTAATTGATTGTGAGCGACGAGCTGTTGTAACTTTTCTTCCATATCTGATACTGTACCTTGCAGATGAATGCCAATTTCCTTTGCACTCTTGAACAGACGCTCTGTATGTTCCTTTAACGTAAACAAAGTACCATTGTATACACGGATGACCTCATAGACTCCGTCACCAAATTGATAGCCTCTGTCCTCAATATCAACATGTGCATCCTTTTTTTCAATGAAATCTCCATTGTACAATATTTTCATATGGAATCTCCCCTTCGCTTTGCAATAATGGTTGAATCTGATGCTATCTTAGCGGATAAATGGGTTCGTTTCAATGATTATTCAGAATTATTTCACATCATATGAAATGGATAACCTTTCATTGTAACAAATATAGATTGATAACCAAAAAGATTCCAATTTTTTAGCATCTTCTATATTCATAGGCTCTTTTTTCCTGTATACTTACTCCATATAAACACGACAAAAAACAGCGAAAAAAGACAGAATCCACTACATGATTCGACACAAATTTTTGATTTATTGGAGCGATTGTAATGCAACGGGTTAAAAAAAAACAGACACCTTCAAACACAATGCTGCTCTCAAAGGCGATTGGTTTTGTCCTCCTGACACTGATCCTCTTTTTTATTTGGGATATGTCCAAAACCAATATGCAGGCAGCAGATCAGCCGGCGAAATTATCTGCGAGCAGTCAATTTAGAGACACAAGCACTAGTATGAAAGCAAAAGATGCTTCTCGGAAAACATTAGATGCACATTTTAAGATCAATTCAGATAAACATATAACGGATCAAACGATCTTTTTAACCTTTGATGATGGTCCATCAGCGACTTCAAATCAGCTGTTAGATGTGCTAAAAGCGCATCAAGTGAAAGCCACATTCTTTATGCTCGGACCGCAGATTAAAGAACACCCGGCAGCTGTGAAAAGACTCCATCAAGAAGGTCATCAATTAGGGCTTCATGGCATCACCCATGATGTGAAACGCTTTTATCAAAAAAAAGATTCTCCTGTTAACGAGATGAAGGAAGATCAGCGCATTTTGGCTTCTGTCACAGGTGAGTATACCCATCTTGTGAGAACACCTTATGGCAGCACCCCAAATTTAACCGATCAGCAAAAAGCACGTTTAAAACAAAAAGGCTTTGTCTACTGGGACTGGACCATTGACAGTCTTGATTGGAAATATAAAAGCTCAAAATATGTACCAGAGGTATTAAATCAGCTGCAAGTGCTGGAGACAAAAAATCCAAAAGAACCAAAAATCATCTTAATGCATGATCAGCCGGCGACGGCAAAATACTTAAGCAGCTTAATTACGCAGCTAAAGGCAAAGGGCTATACATTTGAAGTCCTTGATGAAACAATGAAGCCGCTGCAGCAATAAAGTAAAACCCGCACCTTTAGGATGCGGGTTTTTTAATGATTTATAAAGCTTTCACGAGATCGCCAATTCGCTCATGAAAGACAAGATCAAAAAGCGGATCGAATTCTGTTTCACTCAAATTCATCATCACCATGAAGATGGAAGGATCATGAGCTGCATCTTCTGGAATATACCTTGCTGGCGCTACCTCCAAGGAAGTCCCCATGACAAGGAGCATGTCCGTTTTCTGAAGTGATGTCTCCACTTGGTCTAAATGTTTGACCATATCGCCAAATAGGACAACATCTGTCTTTAGCACACGTCCACACGTACTGCCGTCTGAGGTAACCCTTTGACAGATCGGCACCTCTTCTTTTAATAAATAAGGCAGATCATATACCGCCTGACACGATGGACAAGTGGCCGTTTGAATGGAGCCATGGAGTTCATATACATGCTGGCTTCCCGCCTTTTTATGAAGACCGTCAATATTTTGGGTAAAAATATCCACATGCTTCCCTTGTTGCTCAAGGCTGGCTAAAAAGGTATGCCCGCTATTTGGCTCATATTCTCCACTCATTTTCATTTGAAACAATTCTTTAAATTTTGGCCAGAATTGATGAGGGTTTGATAAAAAGTAGGACCGGCTCATCGCCTCCATGCGGGAAGTATCTTCTGTCCACAGACCACCCGTTGATCTAAAATCAGGAATACCCGATTCTGTACTCATACCTGCACCTGAGAGTACTGTGATATGTGAAGCCTGCGATAATTTCTCTCTTAACACATCCACCTTTGTTTGGTCCACTCACCATTCCTCCTTTATTCACCCAGCTGCTTCTCACCTTTTTGTTTCATATAAATAGCCTGACCAGGGAAAGCAAATTCTACGCCTTCCTCGTGAAAAATATCTATGATGCGATAGTTAATATCCTGCTTAATATCAAGGTTTTCAGACCAAGCTGTCGTGTTTGTGTAAAAGTTGAAAAACAAGTTCAAATAGCTGTCTGCCAGTACATCGAGATTTACCATAATCGTCTCCTTATGCACACCATCATGCTCGTGAAGCATCTGTTTGAGACGCTTAATACACTGATCAATGTTTTCCTTTGGTGTATTGTAAGAAACGCGAACAGAGAACGTAATCTGACGTTTATTCATTCTTGTCCAGTTTGTGATTGGCTCCTTTGAAAGCGTAGAATTCGGAACGGTCACGACGGCTTCAGCAGGTGTTCGAAACCTTGTACTTCGAAATGTAATGTCCTCCACAGTCCCAAGAACACTTGGTGTCTCCACAAAGTCGCCCATCGTAAAAGGCTTCTCTGTAATGATGACAATCCCTCCAAAAAAGTTAGCCACTGTATCCTGAGCGGCGAGCGCAAAGGCTAGACCACCTAGACCGAGACCTGCCACAAGTCCATTTACGTCATAATTAAATTCTTGTGCAATGACACTAATACTCAGTGCAATAATAATGAAGCGAAGTACCTTTGATAAAAATGGTGCTAAAATATCATCCATATCTAATTCAAATTTCGAATTGACCTTTTGAAACAAGAAAGAAGATGCAGCGGTTAAATTACAAAGCCCCCACGTCAGCATCAATATAATAGAAGATCTATACAATTTAATGATGACATCCATATGATGCTCAAAGTATGGCGCTTGTCTTAACGCAAAATATAAACCAAGTGCCACGAAAAACAGCCTGGCTGGTTTTTCAAATGCCACAACAATTTGGTTAATGACCTCTGTTTTAGACCGATTCGTCAGCCTAAACAAAAGCTGAAATAAATACTTCGTAAATACTTTCCGAAGCAATAAAAAAAGCAATAAAATACAAAGGCTAATACCAATTTGGATCGCAATATCTACTGTAAAATATGTATCCATCCATTTTTGTGTAAACATGTCTGTCTCTCTCCTTTAAAACAATCCTCTCTAGTTTATAATATAACCTTCGTTCATGTCCTCTCTTAAATGTCTGACCTCTACATAAAAAGCCTCGGGACTGATCCCGAGGCATGAAGTTCAAATATGAAATTTTGGCTAGAGACATATCGACGGGCAGCAAACTACTTTTTCTTCTGAGCCTGATCAAGGAGAGTCGCTTTAAACATTTCAGCATCCGTTTCGGCCTTAATACGTTCTTCCACTCTAATTCTCCCTTTACCCAATCATCTCGCCTCCTTTTCATCATTATAAAACATCAGAATTTTCAGTCAACATGACGAAAGCACTAATATTTTGACGAACGCTGACGATTTGGACAAAATTGATCGAAGAAAAAATGATGTAGTTCAGATTTACTCAATAAGAGCTTGGGATATTCCTGCAACTTTTCACCTTTCATACACGATGCTTTCTCACCATATGCCATGTTCCATTACATACAGCTCTCCCTCGTACCATATAGTAAAGAAGGAAAAACAGCAAAAATTTGATATGATAAGACCAGAACTTATGTCAGGAGCTGGAGCATGTGTATATTATCGCGCATAGAGGTTCTTCAAGCGCTGCCCCAGAAAATACAATCGCCGCATTTGATTTAGCTGTTCAGCAGGGTGCGGATTATATTGAGTTAGACGTCCAGTTGACAATGGATCAGCACGTAGCCGTCATCCATGATGATACTGTTGATCGGACGAGTAACGGAAGCGGCTTAGTGAAAGGTTATACACTTGATCGGCTGAAGAAATTGGATGCAGGAAGCTGGTTTCATTCTCAGTACGCCAACGAACGAATTCCCACATTACAAGAAATTCTTGAAAGATACAGTCAGCGTGTCGGGATACTGATTGAGATCAAGCATCCAAAACGGCAGATTGGGATTGAAAAGGCAGTTGTCGACATCATCAACCGGTTTGCCTATTCCCGTCACATCATGGTTCAATCTTTTGATGCCAATGCACTTCAAAGAGTCAAAGCTTACGCCCCTTCTCTTCGAACAGCTTTTATTATAAAACCCTCTGCCTTTAAACTGACGAAAAGGAAATTAGCGGAGTACCGCTCCTTTGCGGATTGCCTTAATATGAAGAAAACGATGATCAACAGATGGTGGATTGATCGCATCCACTCATTTGGAATGGATGTCTTTATATGGACAGTGAAAGATCAAAAAACAGCCGACAGGATGAAAACATACCACATTGATGGAGTGGTGACGGATCACCCGCCATTTTTTCTAAAGGAGAAATGATGTAAATGAAAGCATATCTCGCCGTATTTATCGGTGGATTGGTTGGTACTCTTTGCAGATATGAACTTAGCCAATCCGTTGTCAGCCAGACATTCCCCTATGCAACACTGATTGAAAACATGACAGGCAGTCTGCTTCTTGGCTTTTCAACAGGGTATTTTATGTTTCGGAAAGGAAAAAAATATCTTGCTGCTTTGATCGGAACAGGATTTTGCGGTGGTTTTACGACAATGTCCACTTTTTCTAAAGAAACGGTTCTCTTATTACAGGATGGACTGTTCACATCAAGTATCATGTACATTCTACTCTCAGTGATTGCTGGAGTGGGCGCTGCCTTATGTGGACTGATCACCGCTCAGCGCCTCTTTCAACAAGATGAGCAGCCGAAAGGAAGCAGATAAATGATTGTATTTTATACAGCTGTTGCCGGCGGGATAGGCAGTGCCCTTCGTTTTTTCCTCAGTCAATCGATTCAGAAAACCAAGTTTCATACTCGTTTTCCGTATAGTATTATTCTCATCAACTTACTCGGCGCTGCCGGTTTAGGTTTACTGACAGGTGCAGTGACTGACAGTGATCCGCTGCTAATGATCATAGGTACTGGGTTTTTCGGTGGTTTTACAACCTTCTCTACATTTAGTGTAGAGGCTGCGTCCATGCTGCAAGAGCGGCAAATTGGACAACTTGCTGTCTACTTATTGGTCACAATCATCGGGTCTTTATGTCTCTTTGCTGCGTTTTATCAAATAGGACAGCATCTTTAAATATTGGTAATAGCGGCTAAGCTGATGAGCAGCTGATCCATCAGCTGGCGCTTCATCAAAAAGAGTGTTTTTTCACTATAGCCAATTTCCATTGCACACTTTGCCATCCGCCAATCTCGAAAATATTTGTAATCGATGAGCTGCTGCTCTATTTCGTCCAACTCTTTTAATGCCGTTTCAATACAAGCAACGATGAGTTCATACTGATTTTTTTGCTCTTCTAACTTTTTCCGTGTCATGTGGTCGAGATGATGCGGGCTTCTTTTTTCAAGCTGCCTTTCGATATTTAAGATTGCTGCTTGATAATTTTTGAAATTCTTTAAATGAAACTCAATTCGTTTCATTGAGGTTTTTTTCTCCGTGATACTTGCTGTTTCATACCAAAGCATGTCCATCCCCCTCTATCGAACGTTTGTTCTCATTATATACCGAACATATATTCGTACAAAAGAGACTAAATACCTAAAAAAACCTTGAGCTTATTTTTCGCTCAAGGTCATTTCGTTTACTAACAGCGGCTCCTTTATATCAAGTCCAGTGCGTGCACTGCCTTTTTCTGACGATGTGACGCCTTTTTTCAAATCGATCTTTTTAACGTAGCGTCCATCCATTTCCAGCACTTTCATTCGAATATCATCAAGATAGACGGATTGTCCTTCTCTGATATCAATATTCTCTTTTAAGATGAGTCCGCCGATTGTATCAATTTCCTCATCATGATAAGAGATCTCGATCAAATCTTGAACTTCATCTAATCTCACTTTGCCATCTAAAACATAATGATGATCGGCTCTTTTTTGAATCACTGGTTGTTCATCTTCATCGAATTCATCTCGAATATCTCCGACAATCTCTTCTAAAATATCCTCCGTTGTGACAAGTCCAGACGTTCCGCCATATTCGTCAGTTAAGATCGCCATATGCATTCTATCACGCTGCATCTTGACGAGAAGCTCTTGAATAGGAATCGTGTCGATAACCTCAATCACTGGATATATATAATCTTGAATTTTCAGTTGATCTTTTTCACCTTGATACACAAGATCTGCAAAGAGCTGCTTTTTGTTCAGCATGCCAATGACATGGTCTTTATCTCCTGAAAACACAGGGAAACGTGTATACTTTTCCTGCGTCATGATGGCGAGGATATCATCTAACGGCATATCTTCTGGAATCGCACAAATTTCTCGCCGCGGTACCATGATCTCTCTGGCAATTCGATTATCGAAATCGAAAATCTTGTTCATATAATTATATTCTGATGGGTTGATTTCCCCATTTTTTAAGCTCTCAGATAATAAAATCTTCAGTTCCTCTTCAGAATGGGAATGTTCTTTTTCAGACCCCATATCGATGCCCATCATTTTAGTTAGCAGACGTGCTGACCCGTTTAACACATAAATGAAAGGGAACATAAGGATATAAAATGCATGCAGCGGGCCTGACAGCCATAGTGTCATTTTTTCCGCCTTTTGAATGGCAAGCGTTTTTGGTGCAAGCTCACCTACAACTACATGCAAAAAGGTAATAATAGAGAACGCAAGTGTTGCTGAGATCAGGCTGATTGCTGAATCAGGAATGTTTGTCAAACCAAAACCTCGAACCAAAAGTTCTTTCACAGCCGGCTTACCAATCCACCCTAAACCAAGGGATGTCACTGTAATACCGAGCTGACAGGCTGACAAATATTCATCTAGCCTTGATGTCACCTTTTTCGCCATGATGGCCTTTTTGGACCCTTCGGCAACAAGCTGATTAATTCTTGAACTTCTCACCTTTACTATGGCAAATTCAGATGCAACAAAGAAAGCTGTTAAAGCAATCAAAACACCGACTATACTCAGATTAACAATATCGTCCATTTAACCTTGCTCTTTCTTAGAAGAACAAGGAGTCACCTCCTGATTGATGATGTTATGTTTTGCAAAACGGTTAACTGATTAAATAAGACTACATTGAGGGCCCCACTTAACCACCTCCGGTTCACGTAAAATTCCGCCTCTCTACATATATATGAAACGGTATTCATTTTATCTTACCATAAATAATCTGAAAATTCCTGTATCATCATGCTGTTTTTGACATGACTGACTAAATTGAGGGAAATCCTCCTCTGTTTCTTCTTATTGGCAGGAAATATGAACAATTAACTTGTGTTTCAGACTAGAATTATATTAAACTATTTTCATAAACTATAACGTGACGGTTAGGAGGAGATGTTCAGATGGGGCTGAGAAAAAGTATCGTATTGGTGAACTAGCACAGATTGCACAGGTGACGAAACGAACTGTAGATTATTATACAAATCTAGGTTTGCTTGCGCCTGTTAGATCTTGCTCAAATTATCGTTATTACGATGAATATGCTTTAAAACGATTACAATTAATCGTTCTTTGCAAACAGCAGAGATTGGCTCTTTCTGACATCAAATCCAGATTAGATGAACAATTCCCTTCTCAAAAGGAAGATCATGATGAACTTGTCCATTTAACCTCTGATATCGATCGGATGAATGAGCATATGGACCGCATTTTGGCACGTTGTAAGCAGCTTCAGCCAGAACAACGTGAAAAACTAAAAGAGCAGCTTACTCCTGAAAAAATGACGGCTGTCCAATCATTTTTACTGCTGTTAAGTTAAAATTTTTACTAAACAGGAGGTGTTACCTTCGTTCTCAAAGTCAGAACGAAGGCCTTAATTGGACATAGTTAATTTACTCATAGTCGCTTTACTTATAGCTTTAACCGCGTTTTTCGTTGCATCAGAGTTTGCGATCATTCGCTTAAGAAGCTCAAGAATTGATCAGTTAATCGCAGAAGGTAATAAAACAGCAGTTGCTGTCAAGCATGTAACGACTCATCTTGATGAGTACCTATCAGCCTGTCAGCTTGGTATTACCATTACCGCCCTTGGTATTGGTTGGTTAGGGGAAGAAACAATTGCGCATATGCTTGCGCCGCTCTTTGCAGAGCTGTCCATTCCTCAATCAGCTAGTTCTATTGTCACTTTTATTATTGCGTTTAGTATCATGACGTTTTTACACGTTGTCGTTGGAGAACTTGCACCGAAAACACTCGCCATTCAAAAGGCTGAGCAAGTATCCCTTCTTTTTGCTAGACCACTGATGATCTTTTATAAAGTGATGTTCCCGTTCATTTGGGTATTAAATGGATCTGCTCGTTTGTTAACGAAAGCGTTCGGTCTTCAGCAAGTATCTGAGCATGACATGGCGCACTCTGAGGAAGAATTGCGGATTATTTTATCAGAGAGCTATAAGAGCGGCGAGATTAACCAGTCTGAATTCAAATATGTAAATAAAATTTTCGAATTTGATGACCGTCTGGCGAAAGAAATTATGATTCCTCGTACCGAAGTTGTCAGCTTCCCATATGATATTACCATTGAGGAAATGCTGAAGGTAACAAAGGTAGAGAAATATACACGTTATCCAATTGAAGATGGCGACAAAGACAACATTATCGGTGTTCTTAACATTAAAGAGGTTCTCACTGCCTGCATTAGCGGTGAGTGCTCTACAAGCGATACGATCGAAAAGTTTGTAAATCCAATTATTCACGTGATTGAAACGGTTCCTGTTCATGATTTACTGCTCAAAATGCAGCGTGAACGTGTACACATGGCCATTTTATCAGATGAATATGGCGGTACAGCAGGTCTTGTCACTGTTGAAGACATCCTTGAAGAAATCGTTGGTGAAATTCGTGATGAGTTCGACATTGATGAAATCAACGAAGTGCGTAAACTTGGAGAAGACCATTACATCTTTGATGGCAAGGTTCTTGTTGATCAAGTCAACCTGCTATTAGGTATACAGCTTGATAATGAAGAGGTCGACACAATCGGCGGCTGGTTCCTTACTCAGAAATATGAAGTAGAGAAAAATGACGCCATTCGTGAACAAGGCTATGAATTTATTATTAATGAAGTCGATGGACACCATGTGGCATACATCGAAGTAAAAAAGTTAAATGAACAATTATTAGAAGCAGCTGAAGAAGGCGCTTCTTAAGAAAAAAACGACCCTTGCCTAAGCAAGCGGTCGTTTTTCTTATGCCTTTTCCATTAATTGAGCTTCTAGCTCTTTGATTCTTGTGTTTAATACTTCTGTCATGGCACCTAATCTTTCTTTTGGCGGCAGATGGTCAAATTCAGACAGCTCAATCGGTTCACCGATGATTAAGCGCATTTTCCCTTTTTTGAAAAGGCTTTTCGCATTTGAAGGTCCTTTGTATGCGGCTGGAACAATTGGCGCTTTACCGAGCTGCGCAATGGTAACCGCTCCTCTTTTTAAAGGAACATCCTCTGTAGTACGTGTGCCGCTTGGAAAAATCCCAACGATCTTTCCCTCTTTTAATAATTTAATGGGCGTTTTAATACTGCTTGGCCCAGGATTCTCTCGATCAACTGGAAAGGCATGAATCTTTTTTAAAAATCCACCGATCCATTTATTTGCAAACAATTCTTTTTTCGCCATGTAGTGGATCTCAAACGGAAGAATTCCTGCGCCTAATGCAAGAACATCCACAAAACCCTCATGTGTACAAGCAATGACAAAACCCCGATCAGTTGGCAGATTCTCTTTTTGATATACTTTGATTCCACCTCGGAGACCAAATAATAATTTGACGGTATAGCCTGAAAATTTATACATAGTGCACTTCCTTTGTTTGAAGAATGAAGGATTTGTCTCTATTATAACAAATTTTTTATTACCTGGTACTAAAAATTTGTACGCAGTCCAATCCTCCCTATTTTTTTCGTTTAAAATGAACGTTCTGACTGTATTCAAGCACAAGGTTTTAGGGGAGAATAGAATAGGAATTGTGTCCAATTTTGTCGTTTTTCGATGTTTTTTCCTGATTTGTTCTATTGAAAATACTTTATAAATGATGCAAATTTCGCTATGATAAGGAGAAATGATTTTGATTCGGCGAAAGAAATGAGTAATGTACGGTAATGAGAAGTTTCGTGCAACTTTATGCCTTTCTTATGCGTGTATAACATAGAGGGGAGAAAAATCAGTGACGATCGATGAAATTTATCAAATGTATATGAACGATGTTTACAGGTTTCTGCTCTCCATGACAAAAGACAAACATTTGGCAGAAGACTTATTGCAGGAAACCTTTATGCGTGCGTATATACATATTCATTCCTACGACCATAGCAAAGTGAAACCTTGGTTATTTCAGGTGGCACGAAATGCTTTTATTGATTATGTCAGGAAACATAAAAAAGAAGTGACCATATCGGATGACCTCATTGGCGGTCTTTTACAAACGTCTGTACAAAGCCCTGCTGAACAGGTTGAAATAAAGGAAGTTCTCACCATGTATTTGGAGCAGCTTCCAGATAACTACAAGGAAGCGTTGACATTGTATTATTTAAAAGAGCTAAATTACAAGGAAGCATCCAAGGTCATGAATATTACTGAAGCAAATTTTAAAAGTGTTTTATTTCGTGCAAGGCAGCGCCTAAAAGCACTTTACAACAGAGGTGTTAATGATGAATGAAGAGTTTAACAAGCGATGGGAACAATATAATAATGGTGAGATGAATGAGGAAGAAATGATAGCGTTTGAAGAAGAACTTGAAGAAAACGAAAAACGCTTAAGCCAGGAACTGAACGACTCAGATTGGACAGATTTTTCCATCAGTCCTGAGAAGCAAAAAGCCATTTTACAATACGGAAAAAGAAAGTCATATTTACGTATTTCCGTACTTGCTGTCATATCGACACTCATTATTTTACCGCTTTGTACATTAGGAAGTTATTTATACTACGGCGTTGGCGGCGCCGAGAGCAAAGGCAATCACTTCATGGAAACAGCAGCTGTCACCGTCGCTTTAACCAAACCAAACGTGGCCATTGATATGAAGGATTTAAAAGGTCAGGTCAAACTTTTTGGGATGAACACCGAATTGAAGCTGCAAAAGCAAATTGGCAATAAAACAGAAGCTATTGGCAGCGAACAAATCGAGATGTTTTTCGATAAATTAAAGCAGCCTACCATCTCTTATTATGGTGACAGCGCACGCGAAACGGAGGGTTTCTTTACCCATCCTTCGGCGCAGGCAGATGCCTCAAAAAAACAAACACTCACTACGTTAGACAAGCTTCCTGAAGGAACAGTAAGTGAAGTGTATGTATCCTATGACAGAGCTTACACACCAAAGGATGTTTATTCCTTTGCTAAAAAATACGATATGAAAGTGCTGTGGAATGCGATTAAAACAGAGGATTCATTAAGTGGAAATCAGCGGCCAATCGGCTTTCCTGGGAAGGACTCTGAATTTTTAAAAGAGCTTCAGCACACATCAAAAACTGAGGTAGATCAATTCAAAGATGCCCTTGCTTATGTTAATCAGCACCCGACATGGGCAACAACGATCTCTGGCAGACCTGATCTTGACCTGTCTAATCGTATACGCTATATCGATCAAAATGGCGTCACGGTTTATGGCTCTGTGGTCACTGGGCCTTCAAAAGAGATTGAGAAATTTGTAAAGACAAAACGCATTAAAACGGCAAAAGTGAGCGAGGTGGAATTATGGAATTGGTAAGAATTTTTAAAGAGCATAATGTATTTGGCTGGATTTCTGTCGGCACAGCGATATTATCCCTGCTCATGCTAAACCTCGCCATTATCAGCAACGTGACATTTTATTCTTTTCAAATGCTTCCTTTTGCAATGGCCGCAGTTCCATTTGGCATTATTGAACTGTTCATTAAAAAAGGCCGTACGGGTCCAGGTTTCCTCGGTGTCGTACTGAATATCTTTGTCATTGTTTGTGTCTATGCCATCGTATCAATCGATGTCGATCTTCAATTAGGTTTTTAATCAGCACTCAAAAGCAAAAGCCCGTGTTACTTGACTAATGCCAAGCATCACGGGCTTTTTTCATTTATTGTTTATTCAATTCTGAATGCTTTCTTGAATATAAGAAATACACAACCAGCCCAATGGCAAGCCAGATTAAGAAACGTACAAAGGTGATTGCACCAAGCTTATAAATGAGCAATCCGCAAGATAGAATAGCTAAGATCGGAATAAGCGGAACTGCCGGGCATCTGAAAGCTCTTGGTAAGTCCGGCTGCGTTTTTCTCATCACAATGACCGCCACTGAAATCAAAATGAATGCTGAAAGTGTCCCGATGTTCACTAAACTTGCCAGCTCATCAAGTGGAATAAATCCACCCATTAATGCTGACAATGTACCGAAGAACAATGTATTGATGTAAGGAGTTTTATGCTTTGGATGAACTTTTGATAATACCTTTGGCACCAAGCCATCACGAGACATAGCAAACATCACGCGTGTCTGGCCGTACAGCATGACAAGCATCACGGTTGTCATCCCTAGAATCGCTCCGACATCCACAATACCAGCCACCCAGTTTTGTCCGGCTACTTGTAAAACGAGAGACACTGGATGTGATACTCCTTCAAAATTCATAAAAGGAACGATGCCCGTCATAATCGCACTGACAACGACATAAAGCAGCGTACAAATCAATAAAGAAGTAATAATTCCTCTAGGCAGGTTGCGTGATGGATTTTTTGTCTCCTCTGCCGCAGAAGCAACTGCATCAAACCCGATAAATGCAAAGAATACTAGGGCTGCTGCACTTAAGACCCCTGATGTCCCAAATGGAACGAATGGTGTCCAGTTTTCAGGTTTTACATATTTCACAGCGACTAAAATAAAGAGCAGAATCACAGCAATTTTCATAATAACCATGATGTTATTTACTCGTTTTGATTCTTTAATACCAAAGTACAGCAGGAAGGTGATGACCATTAAAATAATAAATGCTGGAAGATTAAAATATGTCACGTGTCCCTTTAAACCACCTGGTGCTGCTGTTAACTCAACTGGTATATGAACCCCTATCCCATTTAAAAAAGACACAAAATAGCCTGACCAGCCCGCTGAAACGGCACTAGCAGCCAGCATATATTCTAATATTAAATCCCAGCCAATGATGAATGCTAGAAATTCCCCCATTGATGCGTACGTAAATGTATACACAGACCCTGACACAGGCACTGTTGAAGCAAATTCCGCATATGACAGTGCTGCAAACAAACAAGCAAGACCTGCGATGACAAATGATAGCACAAGTCCTGGCCCCGCAGTGACGGCTCCTGTACCTGTTAGAACAAATATCCCTGTCCCGATAATGGCTCCAATGCCCAGCATGGTTAAATCAAATGAACCCAATTCCTTTTTTAATGCTTTTTCCCCTTGTGTTGCCGCAATGAGCTCTGAAATGCTCTTTTTTCTAAACAACGAATTGCTCATACCATCACTCCCAAAACTTAGTATCAGTCTAAAGACGCCACATTCATATAATTCACAATATTTTCTGAATATTTAGATTAAATTTAGCGCAATAAATTGGTGGCGTAAAATTATTATATATGAAAATTAAAAAATGAAAACACTTTTTTAAAAAATAGAGTGAAAATTCTTATATATCAACGAAAATATTGTCAATAAAACGGTTAGATTTTCTTCAATCCTTATTCAATTGATAGTTTGTCTCCCTCTATTTATGATACAACATGGAAGATTATATTTTTTTCATATACTTATTATTCAACAAAAATAAGACCCTTTTTTTAAAAGCGGGGTCACAATTATGTTATTTTAAAGCCTTTAGACCGATAGTGATCTATGAGAAAAAGACCAGTTCTGCGGCACAAATGATATATGAAAAAAGAGACTGCTTCATAGCAGTCTCTTAAAATGAATTAGTTTACAAATGTTTTCGCTCCAAGATAAATAGGCTTCCAATAGCTTGATGTCATATCACTGATCGTTACACCGTCAGAAGCAGCATGGATAAACTTATTGTTCCCAAGGTAGACACCCATGTGAGATGGACCCGATTTATACGTTGTAAAGAAGACAAAATCTCCAGCCTTTGGTTTGGATACACTTTTCATCGATCCCCAGAAACCTTCAGTTGTTTGTCTTGAAATCTTTTTTTGTTTGTTAATGATATACCACATAAATCCGCTGCAATCAAAGCCCTTCGGTGTCGTTCCACCCCATCTATATGGAGTACCGTTTTGCGCTTTAGCATCTGCTATGAGCTTAGACGTGTTTAAGGAAGAAGTAGAGACTGTTTTTTCTTTCACAGGTTTCGCCTTTACTTTAGACGTCTTTTTCACCTTTAGCTTTTGCCCGATTTTAATGAGGTCTGTTTTAAGTTTATTTAACGATTTCAACTCTTTCACAGTCATCCCGTATTTTTTGCCGATCTTAGATAATGTATCACCTTTGACAACTTTATGAGTGGCAGTTGCTGAAGCCGTTTTTACTTTTGTTGTTGTTTTTGATGTCTTCACTGCTTTTTTCGAAGAAGTGCCATTCACTTTTAAGGTTTGTCCAACATAAATCACGTTAGATTTCAGCTTATTGTCTGATTTAATTTTGCTCACGCTTGTTTTGTATCTTTTCGCTAGAACAGAAAGAGAGTCACCTTTTTGAACTTTTACTGATTGTGCTGAGGCAGCGCCGGCAAATAATGTCGTCCCAAGTAGAACTGCACTTGCAGCTGTGATCAATTGTTTTTTCATTTGTTCCTCCTGTATGTATCTATCTGATCCGAATTTTTATCTACTCCCTATTATAAGGATCAAATACCAGAAGAAATAGTCTTGACTTCCTACGACATTATGCTTATTAATTCGGCAAAATTTATTTTTTTTTAGGGTTCTTTTTATTTCATTTTCATTACACAATCATGACAAAATAATCGCATCTTGTCATGGATAAATGATACATTCATTTCTCTTTTTGGTTCATTCTATGTAAAGTGGACCTTTACAATTTTAAAGTGAACTTTACGGTGCTGTAAAAAGGAATCCACACTTCTGCTCTACCATTGTAAACGTAAGAGCGATACATAAACAATGAGGAGGCAAAATGAATGAGTGTGTTGAAAAGCTCGAAAACGAAAATTGCTGCAGTGGCAGCAGCATCTGTGCTATCGATTGGCATTTTTTCAGGGATTGAATTTGGACAAGCTGACAAAGCTGAGGCTAAAAAGAAGCCGAAAAATGACGTGCAAAATGTGATCGTGCTGATTGGAGATGGCATGGGAACACCTTATCTTTCAACTTACCGCTCATTTAAACACAACGGTGACCTTTCAAAGCAAACAGCGTTTGACCCTTACCTCACTGGCATGCATAAAACATACCCTGACGACTCTAAAAGTAACATTACCGATTCAGCAGCAGCTGGTACAGCCATGGCCACTGGTAAAAAGACATACAACAATGCCATTGGTGTAAACAAAAACGGCAAAAAACTAAAAACCGTTTTAGAAGAAGCCAAACGAAAAGGAAAATCGACGGGTCTTGTCGTGACATCTGAATTAACAAATGCTACGCCTGCTGCGTATGCCGCTCACGATGTGTCTAGGAAAAACACTGCAGCCATCGCTGATGATTTCTTCGATGAGAAAATCGGGAAACAGCATACAGTCGATGTCATGCTTGGCGGAGGACTTGTCGATTTTGTCCGAAAGGATCGTGATCTGACGAAGGAATTCAGACAAGCCGGTTATGATTATGTCACCAATAAAGCCGCCTTACAAAAAAACAAAAATGAAAAAGTGTTAGGCATTTTTGCTGATGGAGGTCTCGATAAAGCCATTGATCGTGATCAAACGACCCCTTCCCTGCAAGATATGACATCCTCAGCCATCAAACAGCTGTCTAAAAACAAAAAAGGATTTTTCCTTATGGTCGAAGGCAGTCAAATTGACTGGGCTGGACATGATCATGATATTGTCAGTGCAATGAGCGAAATGAAGGATTTTGAAAAAGCATTTGAAGAAGCGATTCGTTTTGCGAAAAAGGATAAAAACACGTTAGTCATCACGACCGCAGATCATTCAACTGGCGGACTTTCCTTCGGAGCAGACGGTTCAGGCAGCTGGGATTACAAACCGGTAAAAGCAGCGAAAAAAACGCCTGACTTTATCGCAAACAAAATTGTCAGCGGCATGACTGTTGAGTCAGCGCTGAAACAATATATCAATCTTGATTTCACAAAAGAAGAAACAGCCTCTATTCAAAAGGCCGCTGAAACAAAAGATACTGTTAAAATTGATGATGCGATTGAAGAAGTGATCAATACAAGATCACATACAGGCTGGACAACTTCTGGTCATACCGGTGATGAAGTTCCATTCTTTGCGTATGGCCCAACAAGCCAGCAGCTAAAAGGTCTGATGGAAAATACAGATCAAGCAAAACATATCTTTAAATTACTTCATCAATAAAACGAAGAACATTGTAAGAGCAGGTGTAGAAAATGCCTGCTCTTTTTATTGTTCAATCTTCCAGTTGAAATTTCTGAAAATAAAGATATTGACAAATTGTTTATTTGTCTTACAATTAAACAAAAGAGTTTTTGGTAGCGCTTACCTTTCTTTTTAACAAATTACAGGAGGTTTTTAGCAATGATTCAAGGTAGAAGAGCACCAGAAGGCATATTAGGTTTTCCTATCGCTCCTTTTCAAGCAAATGGTCAGCTTTCTGAGGAAGCACTATTTCAAAACATTCAATTCTTACTAGACGAAGGGCTCGATGCCATTTTTATTGCATGTGGGTCGGGAGAATTTCAGTCTATTAGTCAAAAAGAATACGAGCAAATGATTGATGTGGCACTTGCAGCTGCCGGTGGTCAAGTTCCTGTTTATTCAGGAGTTGGAGGAAATTTAAATACCGCACTGGAGTGGGCGAAAATTTCCGAGGAAAAAGGCGTTGACGGTTACTTATTACTCCCTCCTTATTTAATTCATGGTGAACAAGAAGGACTATATGAATACGCCAAAACCATTATAGAAAGTACAAACCTAAATGCCATCTTATATCAACGAGATAATGCTGTTCTTTCTGTGCAGCAAATCAAACGGCTCACTTCTTTTGAACAGCTTGTTGGTGTAAAAGATGGGGTCGGTGATATGGATTTAAACGTGAATCTTTCCTATACAATAGGCAGCAGGCTCAGCTATATAAATGGATTGCCTATGGCAGAGGTCACAATGCCGGCTTACTTACCGATTGGTTTTCATTCCTATTCCTCCGCAATTTCTAATTATATCCCGCACATCTCAAGAATGTTTTATCACGCACTAAAAACGGGTGATCAAGAAACGGTCAAGGACATTTACACAACTGTTATTCTACCGATTAACCGGATTCGCCAACAGAGAAAGGGCTATGCCGTCTCACTCATTAAAGCCGGCATGAACATTATGGGACATTCTGTCCGCAATTCAGCAAGACCGCCTGTTGTTCCTGTAGAAAAAGAACACTATCAAGAACTAGAGAACATTTTACAGCACGCAATGGAACGCTTCCCGAAAAAAGCGGCTGTGAATTAACGAAAGAAAGGAGCTCATATTATGTCCACTTCAGTGAAACAAAAAACGTACTTCAATTATATCAATGGTGAATGGGTAAAGGCTTCCACAGGAGAAGTGATCCCCATTCAAAATCCTGCCGACAAAGAGGAGGCTGCTGGATATGTGCAGCGCTCAAGTCTCGAAGATGTAAACGGAGCCATCACTGCAGCTCATGAAGCAAAGACGATGTGGCGAGATTTATCAGGTGCAGAACGAGGACAATATCTTTATAAAGCAGCTGATTTGCTGGAAGAACGTCTCGATGACATTGCCATTACTGCTGTAAAAGAAATGGGTAAAACTCTGCCTGAGGCAAAAGGAGAAGCGGCACGCGGTGTAGCCATTCTCCGCTACTATGCCGGCGAAGGAATGCGCAAAGAAGGCGATGTCATTCCTTCTACTGACCGAGAGGCACTCATGTTCACTAAAAGGGTTCCATTAGGTGTTGTAGGCATCATCTCTCCTTGGAATTTCCCTATTGCCATCCCTATTTGGAAAATGGCTCCTGCACTCATTTATGGGAACACGGTCGTCATTAAACCTGCGACAGAAACTGCCGTTACTTGCGCAAAAATCATGGCCTGCTTTGCAGATGCCCACCTTCCAAAAGGAGTAGTCAATATGGTCACAGGATCGGGAGCTGTCGTAGGTCAAGGAATGATTGAACATCCAAATATCCAAGGAATTACATTTACTGGATCAAATGCAACGGGTAAAGCCATCGGTCAAAAAGCCTTTGATCGCGGGATTAAGTATCAGCTTGAAATGGGAGGAAAAAACCCCGTTATCGTAGCCAATGATGCGGATCTTGATCTTGCGGTAGAAGCAGCCATTACAGGAGCCTTCCGGTCAACTGGACAAAAATGTACAGCAACGAGCCGAGTCATTGTCCAAGAAGACATCTATGATGCCTTTAAAGAAAAACTCGTTCAAAAAACGCAAGAGATCACTATTGGGGACAGTTTAAAAAAAGACGTATGGATGGGTCCGATCGCAAGCAAACAGCAGCTTGATCAATGCCTTTCCTATATTGAAACTGGAAAAAAAGAAGGTGCCACCCTCCTTTTTGGCGGGAAACCATTAACAGATGGTGATTATCAGAATGGTTATTTTATTGAGCCTGCTATCTTCGAACATGTCACCTCAGACATGACCATCGCTCAAGAAGAAATATTTGGTCCTGTCATTGCTTTAATCAAAGTGCAAGATATCAATGAAGCATTTCACATTGCCAATGATGTGGTTTTTGGCTTAAGCGCTTCTATTTTCACCCAAAATATCGGTCGTATGCTGTCCTTTATTCAGAATATCCAAGCTGGGCTCATTAGAATTAATGCAGAAAGTGCTGGTGTAGAGTTACAGGCACCATTTGGTGGAATGAAACAATCAAGCTCTCATTCTCGTGAACAAGGAGAAGCGGCAAAGGAATTCTTTACAGCCATTCAAACCGTTTTCATTAAATCGTAAAATTGAAGCATTTGAGAGGGCATCTGCCCTCCTCAATTCTCTATTTTAGAAAAGGAGAAGAAATGATGATAAATAACCTCTTCCATGCTTCACAAACTGATAAAAAAACGTCTGTCCGCTGGTTTATCGTCTTCATGCTGTTTCTTGTCACTTCTGTCAATTATGCAGATCGTGCTACCCTTTCTATTGCTGGAGATTCTGTTCAACATGACCTTGGTCTTAGCTCTGTATCAATGGGTTATGTCTTTTCTGCTTTTGGCTGGGCATATGTCATTGGCCAATTGCCTGGCGGTTATTTATTGGATAAATTCGGTTCTAAAATGGTGATTGCCTGCAGTATTTTCTTTTGGTCTTTGTTTACATTGTTTCAAGGTGCCATAGGTTTTTTTACAGCGGGTACTGCGATTATTCTCCTTTTTACCCTGCGATTTTTAGTAGGGCTGGCGGAAGCTCCTTCCTTTCCAGGCAATAGCCGTGTAGTGGCTGCATGGTTTCCTAGTTCTGAACGTGGAACAGCTTCTGCTTTCTTTAATTCAGCTCAGTATTTTGCGCTTGTCATTTTCTCTCCAATTATGGGCTGGCTTACACATTCTTTAGGATGGCATTCTGTTTTTGTTGTTATGGGAATCCTCGGTATTTTGCTGTCTTTTCTTTGGATAAAAACCGTCTATAATCCAAAACAACACCCGAAAATTAACGCAGCAGAGCTCGATTACATATCAAAAGGCGGGGCTTTGACCTCAATGGACGATGAAAAGAGCCAGCAAAACAAAGAATCCAAATGGCCATACGTGAAACAATTACTTTCAAATCGGATGTTAATTGGGGTTTATATTGCTCAATATTGCATTACCACCCTCACTTATTTTTTCTTGACGTGGTTTCCTGTGTATCTTGTTCAAGCAAAAGGAATGTCCATTCTCGAAGCAGGTTTTGTTGCTTCCCTGCCAGCTCTCTGCGGTTTTTTAGGCGGAATCCTTGGCGGCTTGTTATCCGATTTTTTATTAAAAAGCGGGAAATCGCTTACTTTCGCACGAAAGACACCCATTATTATCGGCATGCTTCTTTCATGCAGTATGATCATCTGCAACTATACAGAATCTTCATGGATTGTTGTTGCGATTATGTCGCTTGCTTTCTTTGGAAAAGGATTCGGTGCACTTGGCTGGGCCGTTGTATCAGATACCTCCCCAAAGGAATGTGCCGGGTTAAGCGGCGGTTTATTTAATACCTTTGGCAACATTGCATCCATTACAACACCCATTATCATTGGATATATTGTCAATGCGACAGGCTCTTTCAGTGGTGCGCTCGTCTTTGTCGGCAGTAATGCCGTTATTGCAATCTTAAGTTATTTATTCCTTGTGGGTCCCATTAAACGTGTGAAGTTAAAAGAACCCCCTTCAACACCTGCGGCCCAAGTCCCATCCAGCTCTATTTGAAAGCGCTTTATATAAAGGAGGATATATATGAATCAATACTTAAAAGAAGTCAAAAAGGAACGAGCAAACAATCTCCCTTACATTACTGACATGAAGGTGATTCCTGTTGCCGGCTATGACAGTATGCTTTTGAATCTAAGCGGAGCGCATGGACCTTTTTTCACAAGAAATGTTGTCATACTAACAGACAGCAGTGGCCGTCAAGGAGTCGGAGAAGTTCCCGGCGGTGAAAACATTCGACAAACACTTGAAAAAGCCGCCAGACTTGTCCTCCAAAAACCAATTGGGCAATATCATGCCATCCTGCAATCGGTGCAGCAAACATATCAAGACCTCGATAGAAGCGGGAGAGGCAATCAAACCTTTGACTTACGGACAACAATACATGCTGTTACAGCGTTAGAAGCGGCTCTCTTGGATTTATTAGGTCAATTTTTAGAAGAACCGGTTGCCTCTTTATTAGGAACAGGTCAACAAAGACAGGTCGTTGACATGCTTGGGTATTTATTTTACATAGGGGATCAAATGAAAACCCCTCTCCCCTATTTGAAAGAAGATCATTCATCTTGCAGCTGGTTCCGGCTAAGGCGTCAAAAAGCACTAACACCGATGGACATTGTCCGTTTGGCTGAAGCGGCTTATGAACGCTATGGATTTCAGGATTTCAAGTTAAAAGGCGGTGTCTTTTCCGGGGAAGCAGAGATGGAAGCTGTAGAATCTCTTTCAAAACGTTTTCCAAATGCTCGCATCACACTTGATCCTAATGGAGCGTGGTCTCTTGATGAAGCCATTCAGCTTTGCAAAGGAAAACAACATGTGCTTGCATATGCAGAGGATCCATGTGGAGCAGAAGACGGATTCTCATCAAGAGAAATTATGGCCGAATTCAAACGAGCTACCGGCATTCAAGTGGCTACAAATATGATCGCAACTGATTTCCGTCAATTGTCACACGCCATCCAATTACATGCAGTTGATATTCCACTGGCGGACCCGCACTTTTGGACAATGGAAGGTTCAGTTAGAGTCGCTCAAACGTGTCATGATAACGGCTTGACTTGGGGATCGCACTCAAACAACCATTTTGATATTTCCCTGGCCATGTTTACACACGTTGCCGCTGCTGCACCAGGTCATATAACAGCGATTGATACCCACTGGATATGGCAAGATGGCCAGCATTTAACAAGGAACCCACTTTCAATCAAAGAAGGTCGTGTCAAAGTGCCACAAGAACCCGGGCTGGGTATTCAAATTGATCTAGAAAAGATAGAGGAAGCCAACCGTTTATATAAACAAATGAAGCTTGGTGCAAGAAATGATGCCATTCAGATGCAATATCTCATGAATGGCTGGACATTCGACCCGAAAAAACCGTGTTTGATTCGGTAGTTTGACTGTAAATGATTGTATTCCCCTTCATTTTGTCTTACAATTGAACAACTGAAGGGAGAGAATGACTCGTGAATGAAAGTATGGATGAACTTAAATTTGAAACAGTGAATCGAAAAACATTAGCAAAACAAGTCATAGAACGTATCGTTCATTTATTGTCTAGCGGACAATTAAAAGCTGGTGACAAACTGCCAACAGAAATGGAACTCATGGATATTTTATCGGTAAGCCGCCCTGTGTTGCGCGAAGCTTTAAGTTCTCTTGAAACATTAGGCGTTATCACTAGAAAAACACGAGGCGGTACATATTTTAATGATAAAATTAGCAATCAGCCATTTTCAGTTATGCTCGCACTGGCTCAAGATAATTTACCAGCCATTCTAGAAGCTCGTATGGTACTAGAACTAGGCCTTGTCACCGTTGCTGCTGAGAAAATTAGTGATGAAGAATTAAAAAAATTAGAAAGAACCATTGAAATGATTGAGGAAAGTACAGATAACAACTATGGTGAAGCCGATAAAGAATTCCACCGGATTATTGCCTTAAGTGCAAACAATCCAGTTGTTGAAGGCATGATTCAGGCGCTTTTAGTATCACACG
Organism: Bacillus sp. FSL P2-0069; assembly: GCF_038593315.1. Classification (NCBI taxonomy): domain Bacteria; kingdom Bacillati; phylum Bacillota; class Bacilli; order Caryophanales; family Bacillaceae; genus Bacillus; species Bacillus sp. FSL P2-0069. The sequence continues at coordinate 925,977 of NZ_CP151984.1, read as the reverse complement.
CCAAGATTGACAGCCAAATTCCTTACCGAGAAAAAAACGTGACCGTTAATTATCATCAGAAAATTTATGAAGCGCTTCAGCTTAGAGACCCATATCAAGCACACTTCCATATGCATGAACATTTGAAGTTTGTACGTGATAAGATTTTAAAAGGATTAAATCAAACGCCATGATACGGAAGCGGATATGCTTCCTCTCCTCTTAAAAAGACAGCGTTTTCAAAGGAGTGATCTCTTGAATCAAAAAGCAAAGGAAGCACCTCTATATATTCAGGTAAGTTCAAAGGATAATGTAGCAATCATCGTAAATGATGGCGGACTACCAGCTGGCACCAGCTTTTCAAGTGGATTGACGTTAACTGAACGCATCCCTCAAGGGCATAAAGTTGCACTTAAGACAATTGAACAGCATGCACCAATTGTGCGATATGGTGAAATCATTGGATACGCTAGCGAAACCATCATACAAGGAAGCTGGGTGAAAGAAGAGCTCGTTCAAATGCCAGCTCCTCCTCCTTTAGACAAATTATCATGCCTAACATACAGCGGTCCTCCGCTTAAAAAGTTTGATGGTTATGAATTTCAGGGATACCGAAATCCAGATCATTCTGTTGGTACTAAAAATATTCTCGGGATTACAACAAGCGTGCAATGTGTCGTTGGGGTTCTTGACTATGCGGTCAAAAAAATCAAGGAAGATCTGCTGCCGAAATATCCAAATGTGGATGACGTAATTCCCCTCCACCACCAATACGGCTGCGGTGTGGCCATTCATGCACCAGATGCGGTCATTCCCATCAGAACCATCCAAAACTTAGCCACACATCCGAACTTTGGCGGAGAAGTGCTCGTCATTGGATTAGGCTGTGAAAAACTCATACCATCACGCATTGTGTCAGAAGAGCGGCAAGACGATATTTTAACATTACAGGAGGAATCAGGCTTTTCTTCAATGATTACCTCCATTCTGAAGGCTGCAGAGCACAAACTAAAGAAACTCAATAGGCGGACACGCGTCCCATGTCCTGTATCGGATTTAGTGGTAGGCTTACAATGCGGTGGAAGCGATGCATTCTCAGGTGTAACTGCAAACCCCGCCGTTGGATATGCAGCAGACCTCCTTGTCAAAGCAGGAGCAACGGTTCTTTTTTCAGAAGTGACAGAAGTGCGTGATGCCATTCACCTATTAACTCCAAGAACTTTGAATGAAGAAACGAGGCAGGCACTTATACGGGAAATGAAATGGTACGACGACTATTTAAGCAGAGGTCAAGCAGATAGAAGTGCAAATCCTTCCCCAGGAAATAAAAAAGGCGGTTTATCCAATGTCGTAGAAAAGGCGCTTGGATCTATCGCCAAATCCGGCACAAGTCCAATATCTAGTGTGATTGGGCCTGGTGAGAAAGCGGCCACCAAAGGGCTGATATTTGCTGCGACGCCGGCAAGCGATTTTGTTTGCGGAACACTGCAGCTCGCCTCTGGTATGAATGTACAAATTTTCACAACAGGCCGAGGAACTCCATACAGCCTAGCAGCAGCACCTGTAATAAAAGTTTCTACGAAAACCAGCTTACAGACACAATGGCCGGATCTTATTGATTTTGATGCCGGCCGTATTGCAACCGGAGAAGCAACAATCGAGGAAGTCGGTACAGACCTGTTTCATTATATACTAGATATCGCCAGCGGCCGGAAAGAAACATGGGCCGATCATTGGGGGATTCATAACGATTTGTGTCTATTTAATCCAGCTCCAGTCACATAAAAGAGATGTCCGTTTGAGGACATCTTTTTTTATGATCATTAAGCGAGATATTTCCTATGAACCCCTTTTCCATCATAAGAAAACATCACTTCTTTTCCTTCAAGAACTGACTCGATATGCACACTTCTTCCCCACAGCTGATATAAATACGGAAGGACTTTTTCTAAGTATTTCAGATCAAGTTCAATGCCTTCATACCAATGCTTGATATAAAGTTCGTTATTTTTTAAATAGTCGCCATCGATCACGGTCAAATACGGAAAGCCGCCATTCACTCTCATACTGACTAACTGATCACGAACCGCCTTCCATTCTTTATCAATGACTTTATAATCTCTCCCCTGCTTTTGAAACAAGTACAAGTCTTCTCTCATCACAAGGTCTTTCGTTAAGTAGTTTCGAATAAAAGAAATATCCGATTCAATTTCCCTGACTTCAAACATTTTACTGCGGCCAGATCCTTCTTTGACCCCTGCTTTTTTTAATTCTTCACATGGGTTGTTATAGCGTTCTTCAATATCTTCAAAAATTTTCAGCCCTAAATAGTAAGGATTGATGCCTGTTTTAGATGGCTGCACCACACCTGCATTTAATTTCGCAAACTCTATCGATTCACTTGAATCCAAATCAAGCTCCCGCATAATCCGCTGGTGCCAATACGATGCCCAGCCTTCATTCATAATCTTTGTTTCCAGCTGCGGCCAAAAATAGAGCATTTCTTCTCTCAGCATGGTAAGAACATCCCGCTGCCATGGCTCCAGCTCCCGGGAATGCGCTTCAATAAAGAGTAAAAGATCCTTTTCAGGCTTTGGCGGAAATTGCTTAACGGTTTTCTTTTTCTCACGCATTTTCGGCTCATCCATTCCCCACAAATCATCATAAGGCGTTTGACGTTTTGGTTTATCATCTTCACTTTCTTTATCGTCCATATTCCAGCTTAATTTTGATCGAACAAGAGACGGATCAATATGCTCCTGGATAGCCAATACGGCATCTAAAAAGGCTTCGACTTCTTTTGTTCCGTGGATATGCTCATATTCTTTGATCCGCTCTGCCGCTGCTGACATGCTTTCGACCATATCTCGTTTTGTGTTTTGGAAACGGCAATTATTTTTGAAGAAATCACAGTGTGCCAATACATGAGCCACAATTAATTTATTTTGAACGAGCGTATTGTTATCTAGTAGAAAGGCGTAGCAAGGATTTGAATTGATCACCAGTTCATAAATTTTGCTTAATCCTAAATCATAATGAAGCTTCATTTTATGAAATTGCTTCCCAAAGCTCCAGTGGCTGAATCGTGTTGGCATTCCATATGCACCGAACGTATAAATAATTTCCGCGGGACAGATTTCATACCTCATCGGATAAAAATCTAGACCAAATCCTTCTGCAATTTCTGTAATTTCATCAATCGCTCTTTGTAAAAGACGTTTTTCAGATACGCTCAAGGAAACCATCCCTCCTCATCGGACTTATCCCTACTATATGAGCGTATGTAAAAAAACATGATGTTCCGCCAACCGTTTAGACGACTTCCATTTCTTTTGTGGATTGCCCGCCAAATGCTTCGAAATGAATATTGCGCGATGGAATTCCAAGCTCTTTTAAAATATGAATGATCTCCTGTGTAAACACCGGGGAACCGCATAGATAAAATTGGCCTTTCCCTTCTCCGATCACCGATTGAAGAAATGGACGGTCAATGCGGGAAGACGCTTTCTCAACAAGCTCACCCTTTCCAGACTGCGCAAATTGTTCGTTACATAGGATGATGCGCCCATGGGAAGCTGAAGCTAGAACGCGTTCAAACTCATTTTCAAAAGCATTTACATCCTCTAATCGATCTGCATGAATCATCGTGAATGTCTGGCTGTTTTGTGCGGCAGTTTTTACTAAACCAATCATTGGAGTGACACCAGACCCAGCACTGATGAAATAAACAGGCTCTTTTGTGTCTCCTTGCAAGCAGAACATTCCCTGCGGCATACTCACTTGAAGAACGTCCCCTTCTTCCATTTCATCATGCAAAAATGTAGACACATGACCATCACGCTTCACTGTAATGCGGTAATAAGATGGATGATGCTCGTCTGATAAACTGTATTGTCTGCTGCACATATAGGCTTCTCCTGGCATATCTGCCTGAACCGTAATGTATTGGCCTGCTTGATACAATGGCAGCTCTGATTCATCTTCTGGTACTAAATAAAAAGAGATAAGCGATGGAGATTCTTGCTTCTTTTTCTTAATCACAAACGGCTTCACATCTGCCCATCCGCCTGTCTGTTTCACATTTTCATCCATCATTTCTGCTTCTATGGTAATGAAAATATTCGCAATGATGTCATATGCAGCTTTCCAAGCTAATAAAGTGGCATCCTCTTCTCTTAAGCCAAACACATCTTTCATCGCTTCAATCAGGTGATATCCGACAATTGGGTATTGTTCTTTTTTGACCATGACACTGACATGCTTATGGGCAATTTGTTTGACCGCAGGAAGTAATTCTTCTAATCGATCAATGTGCAGTGCAGCTTGATATAGTGTCGCAGCAAGTGCCTCTGGCTGACTTCCGTTCATCAGATTTGTTTTATTAAATTGATTGAGCAGCTCCGGGTGCTGGCGAATCATATTTTGATAAAAAACAGTGACAAGTTTGGTTCCCTCGGCTTTTAGTAGAGGAGCTGATTGCTTTATTGCATTCATTTGATCTTTAGATAACATCGTCATTCCTTCTTTCAAAAGAAGTATTTTAAATACATCTTTATCGTAATGGATGACAGTCTCTAAAAGCAATATTTATAATACATGTTTTAAATGTTGTCACATTTTACACTTTCTCGAACAGTTTTTGTCTAAAATGTGTTACGATGATACAAAACTCTATTAGGTTTAGAGGTCGTCAAAATGAAACTTACGAATTACACAGATTTCTCATTAAGGGTACTCATTTATTTAGCTTCGAGAGAAAATAATGAACTGTCAAATATTCAGCAGATCGCCGATGTTTATGGCATTTCTAAAAATCATCTGACAAAGGTGATTTATCATCTTGGAAAACGCGGGTATGTGGAAACGATTCGCGGGAGAAATGGCGGGATCAGGCTTGGAAAAAGCCCAGAAAGCATTAATATTGGAGAGGTTGTCCGTTATACAGAGGATGATTTAGTCATGGTTGAATGCTTTGATCCAAAGAAAAACAGCTGCATCATCTCCCCAATTTGTTCATTAAAGCATGTACTTCATGAAGCACTCACTGCTTATTTAAGCGTTCTAGACCGATACACACTAAACGATTTAACACAAAACAAAGATGCTCTTAGAGAGCTCCTGCTTTAAGGCGAAAGAATTTATTCTTTCGTCTTTTTCTTTACCTTCTTGTAATAATAATTTATTTAAAATTATTATAAATAAATATTGACTATCATGTTTGATTCAATATAATTAGGGTATATAGATTGCTAGAAAACACTTTTTTGTTTACAGGAGGAGAAAAGAATGACAAATTCAAATCATAAAAATTTGACAACGAACCAAGGCGTGCCTGTTGGCGATAACCAAAACTCAAGAACAGCTGGTCACCGCGGACCTACCTTTCTTGATGATTACCATTTGATTGAAAAACTCGCACACTTTGATCGTGAACGTATTCCAGAGCGCGTCGTTCATGCAAGAGGCGCCGGCGCTTACGGTGTGTTTGAAGTAGAAAACAGCATGGAGAAACATACAAAAGCAGCCTTCTTAAGTGAAGAAGGAAAACAAACAGACGTTTTTGTTCGCTTCTCCACCGTTATTCATCCGAAAGGTTCACCTGAAACATTGCGTGACCCGCGCGGCTTTGCTGTCAAATTTTATACAGAAGAAGGCAACTATGATCTCGTTGGTAACAACTTGCCGATCTTCTTTATTCGTGATGCATTGAAATTCCCTGATATGGTTCACTCTCTCAAGCCAGATCCTGTAACCAATATTCAAGATCCTGACCGTTATTGGGATTTTATGACCTTAACGCCTGAATCCACTCATATGCTCACATGGCTTTTCTCTGACGAAGGAATCCCTGCAAACTATGCTGAAATGCGCGGTTCTGGTGTGCATACATTTAGATGGGTGAATAAATACGGCGAAGCAAAATATGTAAAATATCACTGGAGACCTTCTGAAGGTATTCGCAACTTATCTATGGAAGAAGCAGCGGAAATTCAAGCAAACGATTTCCAGCATGCGACAAGAGATTTATATGACCGCATTGAAAAAGGCAACTTCCCAGCATGGGACTTATATGTTCAGCTTATGCCGCTTAGCGATTATGATGAACTTGATTATGATCCATGTGACCCAACAAAAACGTGGAGCGAGGAAGATTACCCGCTTCAAAAAGTAGGACGCATGACACTCAACCGCAATCCTGATAACTTCTTTGCTGAAACAGAACAGTCTGCTTTCACGCCAAGTGCATTTGTTCCAGGAATTGAGGCATCTGAAGATAAACTGCTTCAAGGCCGTCTGTTCTCATATCCTGATACGCAGCGCCACCGACTTGGTGCGAACTACATGCGCATTCCGGTTAACTGCCCTTATGCACCTGTACACAATAACCAGCAGGATGGCTTTATGACAACGACTCGTCCAAGCGGTCATATTAACTATGAACCAAACCGTTATGCCGATCAGCCAAAAGAAAACCCTCACTACAAAGAAAGTGAGCCAGTTCTTCACGGTGACCGTATGGTGAGACAAAAAATTGAAAAACCGAACGATTTTAAACAAGCTGGAGAAAAATATCGAAGCTACTCTGAAGAAGAGAAACAAGCATTGATTAAAAACCTAACAGCTGATTTGAAAGATGTGAATGACCAAACAAAATTACTTGCAATCTGCAACTTCTATCGTGCCGATGAAGATTACGGCCAGCGATTAGCAGATTCACTTGGTGTGGATATTCGCGCTTATCTTCAAGGTAGCATGAAGTAATTCCATTTCGAAAAAAATTGTTGGACAAAGGGCTAAAATGATCTTTATTTTAGCCCTTTGTCTTTTTTGACTGAACGCCTCAAGCACCCTTTACAAAAAAAGGGACTTCTTTATAATCGAAACACGTTAATACTAATCAAATGACCAGTCACCGGATGAAAATAAATTTCTGCATGTGCGGCAAAGCGAGTTGATCCTTCCTTTACAGTGACGCGAAACACATCTTTTGTCTGCTCATCATTCACTTCTGTCCGGCCAATGTAATGATAATCATTTAAAGCGGCACCTTTATATTCATCTTTAAACGCTGTGTACGCAAGTCTTTCCCAATTTTCAAACGGCTGAACTGCTGCTTTTGATGCAGGATGAATCATCAAACTGCCAAGCAAAACGATTCCTGCTGCAATAAGCATCCACCATTTCGGCTGCATGATATCATTGAACTCACTTTCATATATGTTTTGTTTAGGTTTAGCAAGCCTGTCCTTTTTCATACATGAAGCAATTATTCAGCCTATAATTCCCGGTACACGATTGATGCGGACACCAACTTTTCCCCTGAAAAAGTCGATATGATCCGAGCAAACTAATGAAGACTTCTCAAGGGAAAGGAGAAGGTTTAATGAATGTGGCGGATTATGATAAAGCACTTTATTATACGCATCGCTCGCAATGGGATAATTTACTTATTCTTATGGTACGTACGCAAGATGATTTGCTCTCGAAACGTATTGAGCATTTCTTACATGCGTATCAATTTAACCGGAACGATGCAGATGTTGAAAAATGTTTATATGGGCTCCTGCAGTACATTGATCATGCTTCAGAGGCTGCTGCTTCTGAAGTTTATTCACAACCGATGTACACATAAAGAAAAAGGGCTAAAATGAATTTTTTTAGCCCTTCCCTTTTATATACAATTAGCAGTGCGCTGTAATGGGAAGCGTTAGAGTTAATGTATGGATCGCAAGCTTATTCAAATTCTCTTTTAATTTGTCATCATCATGACGAAAATCACTTACTAATTCATATGCCTCCACTAGATCCCCTCCTATTTTACATTCACCTGTGATTGACCGGTTCATCCCCTCATTTAAAATAAAAAAAGACTTGATGAGCATACACTCATCAAGTCTTTTTTGGTTTTTCTATTAGAAATTAGACTGTTCATGCTTCTCTTTTTTATTCAATTCATTGAATTGAATGTGCGCTTAAAAGTTTTAGCATGACGTCTAGATCTCCTTCTGTCATAGCAGCTCTTTCGGCTGATTTTTTTGATAATCCACTGCATACAGAGCCGCTTGGGTTCGATCTGCCAGCTCTAATTTTGATAATACATGAGATACGTGCGTTTTAACAGTTTTTTCAGAAATAAACAGCGATGAGGCAATTTCTTTGTTGCTTTTGCCTTTTGCAATCTCAAATAAGACATCTCGCTCTCTATTGGTGAGCTCTTTCATCAATGCCCATTTCTGCTCTTTTGGCTCTGTCAGATGCTGCACGAGAAAGGTCGTGATATGACCATCTAACTGGTAGGTGCCATTTTGAACTTCAATCATGGTCGAAAGCAGCTTTTCTGGTGCTACATCCTTTAATTGATAGGCTTTCGCCCCTGCTTGAATGGCGGGAATGACATAATCTTTATCCGCATAGCTTGTCAGGATCACAATGCGGGAGTCCGGCATTTCCAGCGTCATTTGTTTCGTTGCCTCAATGCCATTCATTACAGGCATAGACAAATCCATTAAGACAATGTCAGGCAGGGTTTCTCTGACAACCTCTAATGCCTCTTGCCCATTGGACGCCTCACCAACGATGTCCACATCAGACTGTGTCTGCAAGAAAAACACAAGCCCTTTTCTCACAATATGATGATCATCTGCAATGACAACTCTCATGACGATCCCTTCCTTTCTTGTGAAAATGGCACTTTTACATGAATCGTAGTCCCTTTACCTAACTCTGAATGGATACAAAATGTACCACCTGCTCTTCGGATGCGGTCAGACATCCCTTTCAGCCCAAGTGAAAGAAGGCTCATCTGCTCGTCATATTGAAAACCTTTTCCGTGGTCAATGATTTTCATCTCCAACGTGTCTTTTGATTGCTCAAGCTTGACCTCGACTTCTTCTACTTCCGCATGTTTTTGACAGTTATTGAGCGCTTCTTGACATACCCGAAAGAAAGTTTCATTGTGAGAATGGTCCATTTCTATACAGCCTGATAAAGATAAAGTGCAGCGTAATCCTAAAAGCTGTGCATACTCTTCAATTGCTGTCGTAAACCCTTTTTCAAGGCCTCTGGGTCTCAGCTGCCAAATAAGTGACCGCATTTCAATCAGAGCATCTTGTGACAAATGCTGAATAAAATCAATCATTTCCCCTAGATGTTGATCGCTTGTCATTTGCCGTGCAGCCTTAGCAGTCAGACTCACAGAGAACAGCATTTGGTTGACAGAATCATGCAAGTCCTGTGCCAGCCGGTTTCTTTCTTCCAGAAGTGCGTGCTGCTGTTCATTTTGCACAAGCTTCATCCGCTGAATGGCGGTGCCAATTTGAAGTGCAATGCTTTCAAGCAAATTCAGCTCCTCTTGCGTAAATGTGACTTTTCCTTTTGCCGCCACATTTAATAAGCCGAACGTACGCTTACACGCTTTTAGCGGTACGGTTGCATGATGAGTAATTCCTTCTGTATCCCCGAGCTTTTCTTCAATTGCCGTTTCAATCCGTTTGCAGTTAATAATATTGGTGGCTGATTGCAGCGAGCCTTTTGTGTATCGGTTGATGCAATAACAATCATTTTGACACATGAGCTGCTTTTGATGCTTTGCAAGTGCTTCAGGTAAGGAAACCTCTGCCATCAGTTCATATGACCCGTCTTTTTCTATAAAATAAATCCATGCTGAATGAAAGCCTGTGACATCCATCAGCATATGGAGCACTTCATGGAGCGTTTCTTTCATTTCCATGCCTTCATTTAGCTTTTCAGCAATTTCTTTTAACGTTTTTAATGTTTCAACCTTCTCTTGGTATTCTCCCATACTGTTTACCCCCGGCATTTGCAGCCTTCACTTATCATTACGCTCATTATACCATGTGCCCCCTCGTCGCTCTTTCTCCAAAAGAATGATTTCTTCTCATCCTTTTGGCTGAGAAAAAGCCATCATGTATTCATACACGATGGCCTTGTCTTTCGTTATTTCGCTGTTTCTTCCACAATATCATAAACGACTTTCATCACTTCTTCTGACAAATGCTTTAGCTTTTCTTCACTATCTGTTAAAGACGTGCCTTTGACTGCAATATAAAATTTCACTTTAGGCTCAGTGCCGGAAGGTCTTAAGCAGAACCACGAACCATCCTCAAGGAAATATTTCAGCACATTTGATGCTGGCAGGTGAATGGTTTCCTCTTTCTTTTCAGCCACAAGTTGTCTTTGACTTGATTGATAATCCTCAATCACTGTGATGCGCTGCCCTGCGATGGCAGCTGGCGGATTTGTTCTAAAGGTATGAAGGATCGCTGAAATCTGCTCTGCTCCTTCTTTTCCTTTTAAGGTTAACGACTTTAATCCTTCCCGGTAAAATCCAAACTGCTTAAAAATATCGACAAGCGCATCGTACAAGGATTTGCCCTGCTTTTTATAGAAAGCAGCAACTTCAACGGCTAAAAGTGCCGCTTGCACCGCATCTTTATCTCGGGCAAAGTCACCGATTAAATAGCCATAGCTCTCTTCATAACCGAATTGAAACGTGTATTCTCCGCTCTTTTCAAACTGCTTAATTTTTTCTCCAATAAATTTAAAGCCCGTGAGTGTGTCTATCGTGTCGGCACCAAAAGCTGATGCTACAGCGCGCCCAAGCTCACTTGTGACAATGGTTTTCATCACAACGGGACGAGGCGGCAATTGACCCAGCTTTTGTTTTTCAGACAATAAATAATGAAGCAGCAGGGCGCCTGTCTGGTTGCCTGTTAAGACAGTAAATTCTCCTTCGTGATCTCTGACCGCAATGCCTAACCTGTCAGCGTCTGGGTCTGTGGCAATGAGGATATCTGCATTTTGTTTTTCACCAAGCTTGATGGCGTACTCAAATGCTGCATGCTCCTCTGGATTTGGCGAGGTCACTGTTGAGAATTGTGGATCTGGTTTTTCCTGCTCAGGCACAACAGCGACATGCTGATATCCAAGAGCCTGCAGCCCGTTTCTGACAGGGTGATTGGCTGTCCCATGAAGCGGAGTAAACACGACTTTGACATCGACCTCATGTGCCAGCTCAGGGTGCACACTAATGGTTTTTAATTTTTCAATATAAGCATGGTCGATTTCTTCTCCGATTATTTTGATCAGCCCTTGCTGTTTCAACGTTTCTTCAGAATCAACTGAAATCGACAGTTCATTTTCAATTGCATCTACTTCTTGAATGACTTGATCTGCTTCAAATGGAGGCAGCTGCCCGCCATCTTCACCATACACTTTATAGCCATTATATTCTGGTGGATTATGACTTGCTGTCACGACGATTCCAGCAAATGCATGCAGCTCACGAACCGCAAAGGAGAGCTCTGGTGTCGGACGCAATTCATTAAATACGTACGTTTGAATGCCCTGTGTAGCAAGTGTTCTGGCTGCTTCCATTGCAAATTCAGGCGATTTATGGCGTGAATCATATGCAATGGCGACGCCTCTATTTTTTGCATCCTCTCCATGTTTCGCAATATACGCAGCAAGACCTGCTGATGCTTTACGAACGGTGTACACATTCATTCGGTTCGTGCCTGCACCAATCTCACCGCGCATTCCTCCAGTGCCGAACTCAAGGTTTTTGTAGAAACAGTCTTCAAGGGCCTGGTGGTCATCTTGATGCGTCTCCAGCCATTCCTTTAGTTCAGTATCCAGGTGCTTCTCATTGATCCATCGCTCATAATTCGTCTTCCAACTCATGGTCGTCCTCCCCAGCTCTTATCATCAATAAAATAACATCTACTGTTATTTTATATGGAATCAGCCTTTATGTCATGCTATATCATTAGCAGTTGGAAAAAATGTTGCACAAATAAAAAAAGCCGATACATGATCGGCTTTCAGTTTGTTCACAAAGGGTTAAAATGATCTTGCTTTAGCCCCTTGTCTTCTTTTTATTCAGCATCAAGCGGTACAACTGCTTCATGGAATAGTTGATCTAATTCTGTTTGATATTTCTGTTTTGCTGCTTCATCCCAGCCAAAACGTTCTGCCATATAATCGATGACTGGCTGTGCATATTTTTTTGCCCAATTGATATTAAATAATAGGCTTCCTGTTCTTCTTAAGAAGAAGTCAACAGGAGTAACGGCTAATTCTTCTTCAATCGCATAGACAAGCTCTGCCAATACATACGCTGGAATATTTCGTTTGTCTGCTTCCCCTTGAAGCTGCTCGACACGTTTGAAGAGACTGCTGACATTTGAGCCATATTTTTCAGCTAGTTTTTGTGCAATCGGTTCTGTTAAACCAACAGATGCACCTTCTGCTGTTTTCGCTTGAACAAAGGCTGCCATGTTTTTAGATCCGCCTACATGGCCGCCTGAGATTGGCATATGTTTTGTTTTACATGGTCCATAATCTTTGCCCGTTTCCTGTTTCAGTCCATCACGTACTAGATCGACAATATGCTCAGCCATTTTACGGTAGCCTGTTAATTTACCGCCAGCAATGGTGATTAAGCCTGAAGATGATGTCCACACTTCATCTTTACGAGAAATTTCTGAAGGATCCTTGCCCTCTTCATGAATGAGCGGACGAAGACCGGCCCAATTGGATTCTACATCTTTTTCTGTAATATTGAGATCAGGGAACATGTACTGAATCGCTTGGATGACATAGTCACGATCGGCCTTTGTCATACGCGGGTGCTCCAGCTGTTTTTGGTACACTGTATCTGTTGTTCCAACGTACGTTTTGCCTTCTCTTGGAATGGCAAAGACCATACGTTTATCAGGTGTGTCAAAGTAAATCGCTTGTTTTAATGGAAAGACCGATTGGTCAAATACTAAGTGAATTCCTTTTGTATGCTGTAAGTGTTTTCCTTCTTTTGAGTGGTCCTTGTCTCTCAGCTGATCTACCCATGGACCTGTCGCATTGACGATCTTCTTCGCATACACATCGTAGGTTTTCTGTGTCATGACATCTTCAATGACAACACCAACCACTTTGCCTTTATCATAAATAAATTCTTTTACTTTCGCATAGTTGACCGCTTCCGCTCCAAATTTCACAGCCTCTTTCATGACTTCGATTGTGAGGCGTGCATCATCTGTACGGTATTCAACATAGTAGCCGCCGCCTTTTAAGCCGTCCTTTTTGACAAGCGGTTCTTTTTCAAGTGTTTCTTTTGCACTTAGCATGCTTCTGCGTTCGCTATGCTTTACGCCAGCTAAAAAGTCATACACTCTAAGCCCAATAGAGGTTGAAAACTTACCAAATGTCCCTCCTTTATGCATCGGAAGAAGCATCCATTCTGGCGTTGTGACATGAGGACCATTTTCGTATACAATGGCACGCTCTTTACCGACCTCTGCGACCATTTTCACTTCAAATTGTTTTAAATAACGAAGTCCGCCGTGCACTAGTTTCGTTGAGCGGCTAGACGTACCTGCTGCGAAATCCTGCATTTCTGCAAGACCGACACGCATTCCGCGTGAAGCCGCGTCAAGTGCTGTACCAGCGCCTGTTATACCCCCACCAATGATAAACACATCATATGGTTTTTTTGTCATTTCCTGCAGCATTTGTTCTCTTTCTAAGCTAGAAAAAGTCATCTCTTGTTCCTCCCATGTTGTACGGTAAAGAAAAAGAGACCGCAAACACCCAAAGCGTATTTCTACACTTCGGTGCCTGCGGTCTCTCCAGTTCTCCAACCGTTCTATTAACTTACTTGAAGTATACCATACTTTTGGTTTATTTGAAAGCTTGAGCTGCTTTTACAGCCTTTTTCCACCCGCTGTATAACGAGTCACGGCTGTCCTCTTCCATTTTAGGGTCAAAGCGCTTGTCAAGGTTCCATTGTTTTGCAATGTCTGAACGGTCGTTCCAGAAGCCAACTGCTATTCCCGCAAGATAGGCCGCACCGAGTGCCGTCGTTTCATTAATTTCTGGACGCTCTACTGGTACATCCAGCAAATCACTTTGGAAGCCCATTAAGAAATCATTCTTTACAGCTCCGCCATCCACACGCAAAGTTTTTAATGAGATGTTTGAATCCTTTTCCATCGCATCTAAAACATCTTTCGTTTGATAAGCAAGTGATTCTAACGTTGCACGGACAAAGTGCTCTTTAGAAGTACCGCGTGTTAATCCGAATACAGCGCCTCTGACATCACTGTCCCAATATGGTGTGCCTAGACCAACAAATGCTGGAACGACATATACGCCATCTGTTGACTCAACGCGCTCCGCATAGGCTTCGCTGTCTTTTGAGTCTTTAAACATTCTCAGTCCATCGCGCAGCCACTGGATCGCTGAACCAGCTACGAAAATACTTCCTTCTAAAGCATATTCAACTTTACCGTCAATGCCCCATGCAATTGTCGTTAATAAACCATGATCCGACTTAATTGCTTTTTCCCCTGTATTCATCAACATGAAACATCCTGTGCCATACGTGTTCTTCGCCATTCCTTCTTCAAAGCAAGCCTGACCGAATAGTGCAGACTGCTGGTCTCCCGCCGCTCCTGCAATCGGGATATTTCTGCCGAAGAAGTGATAGTCTGTTGTTTCACCATAGATGTGTGAAGATGGTTTCACCTCTGGAAGCATAGAAGCAGGTACGCCAAGGATCTCAAGTAATTCTTCATCCCATTTCAGATCGTAAATGTTGAACATTAACGTTCTTGACGCGTTGGAGTAATCTGTGACGTGTGATTGACCGCCTGTCATCTTCCAAATGAGCCATGTATCAATCGTGCCAAACAGCAAGTCGCCATTTTCTGCTTTCTCACGAGCACCTTCTACATTGTCTAAAATCCATTTTACTTTTGTCCCTGAGAAATAAGCATCAATGAGAAGACCTGTTTTATTTCTAAACGTTTCATTGTGTCCTTGCGCTTTTAACTCTTCACAAATGCCAGACGTTTGTCTAGACTGCCAAACAATTGCATTATAAACGGGTGCGCCTGTATGTTTATCCCAAACAACAGCTGTCTCACGCTGGTTCGTAATCCCGATACCGGCGATTTGATCTGCTTCAATGCCTGATTCAATTAAAGCAGTTGAAATGACGGATAGAACAGAGCTCCAAATTTCATTTGCATTATGTTCTACCCAGCCTGGGTTCGGAAAATATTGATTAAATTCCTTCTGAGCTGTATGTGCAATTTTGCCTTCTTGATCAAATAAGATCGCTCTTGAGCTTGTTGTCCCTTGATCTAAAGCGAGAATATATTTTTCTTTTGCCATGGTGTTTTCCTCCCCTTACATACTTTCATTTACAGCATTTGTTTGATTTTTCGTAGAGACATAGAGTCCTAACAATACCACAACTAAAATAACGCTTACAATCCAAAAGGCTGGTGTGATGTTCGCTTTAAAAGCTGCATTGTAGAAAACACCGCCAAATGCGCCGCCTAAAATTGGCCCAACGACTGGCACCCAAGAATACTTCCAATTCGATGGACCTTTACCTGGAATCGGCAGAATCGCATGTGCAATTCTCGGACCTAAATCACGTGCAGGGTTAATTGCATAACCAGTTGTTCCACCTAAAGAAAGACCAATTGCGACAATTAAGAATCCAACAATCAGCGGATTGATTCCGTCTGCGAATTTATTTGCACCAATCGCTAAGATTCCTAGAACCAATACAAATGTACCGATGACTTCACTAAGTACGTTTGCAAAAGTATGCGGAATCGCAGGACCAGTTGAGAATACACCCAGTTTTGCACCTGGATCGTCTGTTGCTTTCCAGTGCGGTAAGTAATGTAAAAAGACAATAATAGCTCCTATTAATGCGCCAAGCATTTGACCGGCAATATACATTGGTACATCAGCCCAAGGAAAACTTCCTTCTAGTGCAAGCCCAATTGTTAGTGCTGGATTCAAATGTGCTCCGCTGATTCCACCTGTTGCATAAGCTGCTATGGCTACTGCAAATCCCCATCCGAAAGCGATTACAATCCAGCCGGACTGATATGCGAGCGATTTCTTTAAATTGACTGCCGCACATACACCGCCTCCAAAAATAATGAGAAGCATTGTACCTACGACTTCACCCCAAAATGGTGTCATGAAAATTCCTCCTCTGGTTCAGTTGCCATCCCCTATGAATGTGTAAAAAAAGATAAAGAAAAAAGATCCACAACAAACATACTTTACATCAGGGTCCTTTGTCACCTAGTAAAGCGTTGTTGTGGATCTCCGTTTCTCCATCACATGATATTAACTTAGTGCTATAGTATCAGAGGATGAAAACGTTGTCAATCAATTTTCACATTTTATCTTTTTCACTTTTGGAACGCTTTCCAAAGGGCTGTATTCGATGTTGTCACAGCTGTAGCTCCCGCTTCAAGCGCTCTTTCTACATCTTCTTTTGTACGGATAAACCCGCCTGCAAATATTGGAATCCCAGCTCGCTCGCGCACTTCTGTAATTAAATCCGGTACGACTCCTGGCAATACTTCAATAAAATCTGGGCGGTGTTTTCCTACGAACTCCATGCTTTTTTCCATCGCACTTGTATCAAGTAAAAACATTCGCTGAATGGCATATACCTTTTTTTGCTTGGCTTTTACTATGACAGAAGACCTAGTAGAAATAATTCCTGCCGGCTTCATTTCCTGACAAATAAATTCCGTTCCATACTCATCATGTTTGATCCCATGAATGAGATCGACATGGACAAACATTTTTTTATGATGGGCATTTGCCTCATTCATGATGCCCTTTAGCCGGCCTAAATGCACATCAAGTAAGACCCCATATGTAAATGGACTTTTTAAAAATTCCTCAAATTGCTTCATATTGCGAACAGCAGGTAGAATGGGTTGATCATGAAAACTCATATGCCGTCTCCTTCTAAAGTATATTGGTTCAGTCTTCTCCTAACAGTAATAGAATCTCTTCTATTTTTCAATACACCTAGTGTATCCAATGCCGATTTCACCTAGCAGATCTTAATGTATGTGCTCTTCCCATAGAAAAAAGCAGAGAAATCTCTCTGCTATAACTGTGCCATGCTTTCTTTTAGCGTGTTGATAATAAATGAAGCGTCTTCGGCTGTTATATTTAGCGGCGGTGCAAGCTGGGCAACGTTATTATAGCCGGCAACCGTATCACCATTTTTCCCGATGATCAGTCCGCGTTTTTTACATTCTGCAATCAATTGACCGACAACCTGTGGAGCAGCCGGTTTTTTAGACTGTTGATCCTGAACAAGTTCAATACCAAACAGCAGGCCTTTCCCTCTGACATCACCGACAAATGGATGCTCTTTTAACTCTTGCAAACGTTCAAGCATGTCTTGCCCAAGTGTGTCAGACCGTTCTACTAATTTCTCGTTTTCCATGATCTCTAGGTTGGCAAGGGCCACCGCACAAGAAGCAGGGTGACCGCCAAATGTATTTACATGGCGCAGCCTGTCATACGTATCTTCTCCTGCGTAGGCTTCATAGATTTCTCGTTTCACGCACGTTGCAGAAAGAGGTAAATAGCCGCTTGTGATCCCTTTTGCCATTGTGATGATGTCCGGCTTTACATCTTCATGCATAAAACCAAACCGCTTCCCTGTCCGGCCAAAGCCGCAGATGACTTCATCCACAATGAGAAGCGCTCCATGAGCCTCACAGATGTCTTTGACCTTCTTCAAATACCCTTTTGGCGGCATTAAGATACCGCCGCCTGTAATAATCGGTTCCATAATGACCCCAGCAATGGTCTCACTTAGTTCCCACGTCATGGCTTGATCGATTGCCGCTGCACTTGCCAAAGTCTCTTGATCCTCAGGATGACGATACATATCAGGCGGTGCGACATGGATAAAGCCTTGACCTAATGGTTCATATTTATATTTACGCTGCGCCTGCCCCGTTGCAGCAAGAGCTGCTGCGGTATTACCGTGATACGACCGATACCTGGAGATGAACTTGGTTCTTGTGCTCTCTCCTTTTTGCGCATGATATTGTTTGGCGATCTTAAATGCGGCTTCATTGGCTTCAGAACCGCTGTTAGAAAAGAAGATGACATAGTCCCCGCCAAGCCATTCATTTAGCTTTTCAGCCAGCTGAATCGCTGGCACATGGCTTTGCGTCAGCGGATAGTAAGGCATTGTCTTTAGCTGCTCATATGCCGCTTCTGCAAGCTCTTTTCTGCCATAACCGGCATTTACACACCAAAGACCTGACATCCCGTCTAAATAGCGATTCCCATGAATATCAGTCACCCATGCGCCTTCTGCCTTGTGAATGACCATGCTTTCATTTTCCTTGTTTGTCCCTTTCATATGATGCCAGATCAACTGATCATCTTTCGCCTGAAGATTTTGAGCCTGCTCATGTATTTTCATCTTCCCGACCCCCATGTATCCGTTTTCATCATTAAAGAAGCTTAAACCGGTTCAGCAGCACATTGCCCCTCTATTCATTATATGGATGAAAAGGGAGGCATATGAAACTGAAACTAGGCCGCCCGTAAGAGAGAACCAACCATTACTTTCATTATAAAAAAGGGGCCGGGCCCATTACATTAGACAGATCGTCAACTGATTGAAAAGAACCGTAAGACACTCTACTCGGATGCTTAGCAAATCTAACATACCTCGTTAACGGTCATTTCCTTGCAGGAATTCATATGCAAGAATCGCAAATTCAAGCGCCTGTCGTTTCGGTGCCTGCATCATATCCTCGCCAAGCAATGCTTGCAGTTTATCTAGTCTATGATAAAGCGTCTGCCTGACAATATAGAGCTGGCTTGCAGTTTCCTTTTTAGAACCGTTTGTCTGTAAAAAGATATTCAGCGTTTGATAAAGTCTGCCGCTATTTTGCTTATCATATAAAATGACAGGCTCCAAATACTCTTTCACCATACATTCAAGCAGTCCGCTTTCCTTCATGACAGGCATGAGACGGAGCATATGCAAATCTTGATAAAATGGGCTTTCCACACGCTGGGGCATCACTTTCTTTAAATGCAGCACTTCTTTGGCTGCTTGAAAGCTTTTTCTCATATGCTGAAACTGTTCACAATATGGACCGATGCCAAAATTGATCACAGTTCCGCGGGGCTGCTCGCGCTCATACAATTGTTTGATATCACTCGCAGCCCTCTCTGCACGCTCTTTCCAATCCTCCTTCTTTCTCGTGTTCAATAAAATAAACAAGGTTTGTCCTTGATGCTCATAAGGAATAAAATGGAAACCCGCTCGCTGAAAGATAGAGCGGCAAGATACGAGAAAATAAAGATTTCCTGCGATTTCTTCGATTTGATGATGCTTTTGAAAGAGCATCACCACACAGCCGGTTGGCTTTTTCAATCCTTCTGTTTCTTCAAGATGCTCTAAAATATCTCTTTCTGTATGCTCTTCTTGGAACCATTTTTGCAGCCATTCGTTCTCTTTTGTCTTCTTCAATTCTTCTGTATAAAGCTCTCTTAGCGTTTGCTGGGCAAGAGCATTTGCCCCTTTATCCATTACGAGCAGTTCGAATTCTGAGAGTGTGTTTGTTTGATGAATGAGCACAAGGTCTGCAAATGTCTGCTTGAGTGCAAGCACTTCTTTTTTGGTCACTTCGTATCCTTTTGGCAAGGAAGCAAACTGTAAATAATTCATGACCATCTCTTCGGTTTGTTTGGAGGAATCACATAAAATAATCGGCTCCCCCTGAACAGGAATGAGTAAAAGAATGCCCCTTACGTGCTGATACACTTGATCCAAAATATCCATCTGCGGATGGGGAGTCAGCAAAAGCTCATTCAGTTTTGATGACAGTGCTTCTAAATCAGCCATCATTTGATACTGGCGTTCAATCATCATCGTATGGAGATGCTGTGTGATGTTGACGAATTTCACTTCTTTTGTAAACAAAATCAGCGGAAAATCTCTTTCTTCTGCATACGCAATCAGTTCTTCCGGCACATCGAATCTGAGCGGAACAAATTCAATACATAAGCCTGCCGCACCAGAATCGATCAGCTGTTTTAAAAATGCTTGAAACACATCCAATTGATCATGAAAGCCTGCGGCTGTGGTTAATATGAGCTCTCCCCCATTTAACAAATCTTCTACAGCAGGCACTTCTAGCACATGGACCCATTTGACCTGCCGAAACAATCCCTTTTCTCCTGCTAACACTTTTGCATGGGCAAAATACTTTGTTTTCAACACATCACTCACTTGAAAATGAACATCTGCATTCATTGATATGTCCCCCTTTGTTTGCCGCCTATCCCCTATCCCAGAGGGTGCATAGATAAAATCCATAATAAAACTGGTAATGTCACAATGCTTAAAACGGTACTGAGAAATGTTGTGCTTGAGACAAACTCAGGCTTCGTTCGAAATTGTACAGCCATCAGGGTGGTATTTGCTGCTGTCGGCATGGCTGCAACTAAGATCATAATTTGTTTCACTAGATCATCTACCGGTAAAATGAGTGTAAAGCCAAATGCGATGAGTGGTGAGATAAACAGCTTCAGCAATACAGCATAAGAAATATTGCGATAATCCACTTGCTTAAAAGAAATGACGGCGAGCTGCATGCCTAAAATAAGCATAATCGTCGGTATGGCGGCATCTCCCACAAGCTGGACACCCGTCATCACCTCTTTAGGTAGTGTAAGATCCATCAGCTGAAATAATAGACCGAGGAGTGCCCCATATGCAACCGGCATACGCAGCACTTTTTTCAGCACGACCTTCCCATCCCCTGCATCCTCTCCGCCCTTTGCTGCATAATACATACCGATCGTACTCATGACAAGCTGCTGCAGCACCATTAAGACGATGGCAATATCTAAACCTGCTGCTCCGAAGACAAGCAGGACAACAGGCGTGCCGTAATTCCCATTGTTCATAAATGCTGACGACAGAATCATGGCACAATACATTTCCTTCGAATAACCATAAATACGAGATAAAATAAAGACACATAAAACAAGTGAAAGACAAAGTCCGACGACAAAAATAGATAGGTACACATAGTCCATCGACACTTTGTTTTGATAAAAGGTTTCAAACGCAAGAAATGGTGACATTAAATATAAAGACATTGATGAGAGCGTATGTATGTCAAAACCAATGGCCTTCTGCCCAATATACCCGATAAGGAAAATACCGAACACTGGCAGTAAGACAAGTAAAAACTCCATGCTGCACCTACTTTTCTCTAGATGAATTCCTATTTTTTGTTTCCTCATAATCATACCACTGTTAAACAATAAAAAAGAAGCGACCTTATGAAAGGTCGCTTCTGATTATTGACAAAGGGCTAAAATGTTCTTTATTTTAGCCCTTTGTCTTCTTTTCAGCGTGATTGAAAACCTTTGCAGTCTAGAAAGGACGAGTACCGAAGCGGAGCGAATTTGACATTCGTGAGCATCGGAGCGCAGGCCTGACACCGAATGCGAGGGTTTGTCTACACGCTGAAGCACCCTTATGAAAGGCCGCTTCTCTCCTCATCCAAATAGAACACTTCCCACAAATGACCATCAAGATCCTGAAAGCTCCAACCGTACATGAACCCATGATCCTGCTTTTCCTTAAACGGTGACCCGCCTGCTGCCATCGCCTGCTCCACCAGCTCATCGACCTCTTTTCGTGAATCAACCCGCATAGAGACAATGACCTCTGATCCCTGCCTTGCATCCACCAATTGTTTTTCTGAGATGGTTTGAAAATGCTTATGGGTTAACAGCATAACCGTAATGGTGTCACCAATGACCAAACAAGCTGCCTGATCATTCGTCAGCTGCTCTTGAAAGTCAAAACCCAGCTGCTCAAAAAAAGCCTTTGATTCCTTGACATGCTTTACCGGTAAATTGATATACAAATGTTTAGCTTGTCGTCCCATGTTCCTCTCCTTTTTGAACACATGATCTCCTTTCAGTATATTCAGATTTTTCTCCGGCATCCCTTTATCGCATGAAAAAATAAGCTCTCCACCTTATTTAAGCAAAAAATGATGATGAATCTTGAACAGGTAGCAGCGCTCGTGCTGCTACTATGTCTCTTAATCAAAAAAAGCGCCTTGTGACAGGCGCTTCTTTTCAGCGTGATAGAAAACCTTTGCAGTCTAGGAAGGTCGAGCACCGGAGCGGAGCGAATGAAACATTCGTGAGCACTGGAGCGCAGACCTGACACCGAATGCGAGGGTTTGTCTGTGCGCTGAAGCGCCTTGTGACAGGCGCTTCCTTTCATTATTTCTTATATTCAATATGGTACACGTCTCTTCTTCGGTCTTTGAGCTGACGTACCGTTCCATCTTGCCGCTGTCTTCTTAAAATTTCTAAATCAACATCGCCAACGACAACCATTTCTATATTCGGATTACATTCTCCTACAATCCCATCTCTTGCAAATTCAAAGTCAGATGGGGCAAAAATCGCTGACTGTGCATATTGGACATCCATATTTTCGGTTTGCGGAAGGTTTCCGACAGTTCCTGAGATAACGGTATAAATCTGGTTTTCAACCGCTCTAGCCTGTGCACAGTAACGCACTCTTAAATAGCCTTGGCGGTCTTCTGTACAGAACGGAGTAAAAATAATTTTCGCTCCTTTATCAGCTGCAATTCGAGCAAGCTCAGGAAATTCAATATCGTAGCAAATTTGGATCGCAATTTTACCACAGTCTGTATCAAATACCCGAACCTGATCACCTGCTGAAATCCCCCACCATTTTCTTTCATTCGGTGTGATATGGAGCTTATATTGCTTTTCAATTGTTCCATCACGTCTAAATAAATAAGCGATATTGTAGATTTTCCCTTCCTCTTCAACGAAATGGGATCCGCCAATGATGTTAATGTTGTACTTCACAGAAAGGTCTGTGAACAAATTAATGTAGTCCTCGGTATATTCTGTGATCCTTTGTACTGCAAGACTTGGGGAGCGCTCCTCTAAGTAAGACATGAGCTGCGTTGTAAAAATTTCTGGGAATACGGCAAAGTCAGCTGACGCATCTGATGCGACATCAACATAATACTCCACCTGATTCATGAATTCCTCGAAGGAATGTATTTGTTTCATCGCATATTGAATGACGCAAATACGAACTGGGAATGCCGATTTATAATATCTCTTCGATTGCGGACGATAATCGACGTTGTTCCATTCCATTAACGTGGCATATGTGCTCGATGCCTTATCATCCGGCAAGTAATTCGGATTGATCCGCATGAGGCTGAATTCATTTAACAGCTGAAAAGATAAAACAGGATCATAAATTTGATGAAGCATGACCTGCTCCACATATTGACGAGGCGTCATTTCCTCTTGGTATTTATGATAATTCGGGATGCGTCCGCCAATGATGATGCTTTTTAAATTTAATCTTCTCGCTAAGTCTTTTCTTGCTTCATATAAACGATGGCCAATTTTCATGCGGCGGTATTCAGGACTAACCATCACTTCAATCCCATACATATTCATCCCATCTGGATTATGGTTAGTGATGTACCCATCATCTGTGATGTCCTGCCAAGTATGACGGTCATCGTATTCATCAAAGTTAATTAATAAACTTGAACAAGAGCCAATGATTTCTCCCTCAAATTCAGCACAAAACTGACCTTCTGGGAAATGCTCAAGATGGCTTTCAAGGTGCTCTCGTTTCCAAGGGTCCATGCCCGGAAAGCATACCTCCTGCAACGCGATGATTCGGTCAATATCTTTTTCCCGGATATTACGGATCACCATTCTTTTTTCAAACCGCGTTAAATCGAGTTTTTCTGCCATGATGTTTTTGCCCCCTTACTGATCCTCTTTTTCAAGCTGATGGAATAGCTGGAGCAATTCGATTTCAGCCATGGATTCTAATCTGACATCATATTCTTCAAACTGCAGCGTACTCGTCACTTTATTTGGGACGATGACGCATTTCATGCCTGCGCGTTTGGCAGCAATTGATCCATTCACTGAATCCTCAAATGCCACACAATCCTTTGGCTCTACACCTAAGCAGCTTGCGGTTTGCAAATAAAGCTCTGGATTTGGTTTGACTTCTTCCACATCATCTGACGTGCGAATACATTCAAAGTAATCGAAAAGACCAATTTGTTTCAGGTGATCAGACACCCATTTATAGTCTGAGCTGGAAGCAAGTCCAATCTTGATCCCAAGCTCCTTCGCTGCCTGTAAATAAGCTTCTACGCCAGGTCGTGCTGATTCATCCTTCATTCTCTTTTGAAAACGAGAACGCCGGTCCGCTGTGAGTGCCTCATGATCGAGCGTCTTTCCTAGCTGCTTTTCTAAGTATTCAAAAGGCTTAAAGCCTGCCTGCGTCCCGATGACGTTGCCCCATACAGAAAGAGGCAGCTCCGACTCATGCTCTGCAAACATTTCTTGTAAAACTTCATATTCATGTGTTTCTGTATCTAAAATTAATCCGTCAAAATCAAATATAATCGCCTTTACCAACGAGGCCACTCCTTTTTTTTACGAAAGTCTTTAATATGATACTCAATGCTATCATATCGTGAATAAAATTGACTTTCAAAGATGAATGTCTGCTAAAATAATTATGTATAAAAGGAGCCTGTACCATTTTGTCAGGCTCCTACCCGTGTTCGGTTTATTCTGCAAGAGGTCCAAGCGCTCCGATTCGTGGAGAAATAGGCAATGTTGAAAAAGAGCGGGTTTGGTATTACAGATCTAAAGGTTTCTCCGTTCCCTTAAAAATAGTATGTGCGGCAGCCTTGTAAGTTAACAAGGAAGTTCACACCAACTTTTACGCATTTTGAAGGCGGCGGCTGGCAAAATCGTCTAAATCAAACGGAAAAGAAAAGCCGCATGCATTGACCTGCTCACGGTTTCGCTCGAATAGCTCACGATCACGCTTTGTCATATGGCGTTTAGGTTTTACAATAATGGTATGTAATAGCTGAAGTCCCGATAAAATACGAAAAGCATCGTCCATCGTTCCGTTATAAACCCCTTCAACAAAGGTCAGCGGGCGTTCTTGTTGACGCGCAGCTGGGTTTTCACCGACAGCATGGGATAGAAGATCTTCAACGTCCTTTGATATTTCTTCAATTGCCTGCTCTTGCAGGTCTGTAGCAGCTTTCATTATTCTCACTTGGCATCTACCTCTCTGTCGTTAGTTCTCCATTCAGAATAGCACAGAAAAAAAGGCGTTCGCCAAGGTAAGTGTTTCCTATATATACCCAAAGAGAGGAACGGATATTATGAATATTAACGGGCACACGCTCTCACTAAAAGCAGGTGAGCAGCATCATGACACTTCACTTAGTCAGTTTTTAAAAACAGCCGTATCGGCCTCAAAACCGATTATCCATTTTTGGATGGAGCATCAAAAAATACGTTTAAATCAAAAGCCTGCCCATCACGCGGCAAAAGTCAGTACAGGCGATCACATCCTGATCGATTTATTTGAAACGGAAGAAAGTGATGTGACGCCAGAATATGGTGAATTAGAGGTGCTCTTTGAGGACGAGCATTTATTGATTGTGCAAAAGCCCGCTGGACGGCCAACGCACCCGAATGAAAAGGGACAAACGGGCACACTGGCAAACCTTGTGGCCTTTCATTTTCAAGCAAATGGCGAGGAAAAGCGAGTGAGACATATTCACAGACTCGATCAAGACACAAGCGGCACGGTCATTTTTGCTAAACACAGATTAGCTCATGCTGTGCTTGATCAAATGCTTTCTAAAAAAACGATCAACCGAACTTACATCGCTATCGCAGAAGGACTTTTCAAGAAAAAGAAAGGCACTATCGATGCAGCGATCGGCCGTGACAAGCATCATGCCGTCAGACGAAGAATCTCTCCTACTGGTCAAAGTGCTGTGACTCATTTTCAGGTTATGGACACTAATAAACGTCTGCAAATGACAGCGGTTAAGCTGCAACTTGAGACCGGAAGAACACATCAAATTCGTGTCCATCTTAGCAGTCTTGGGCATCCTTTAGCCGGGGATTCACTTTATGGCGGTGCTCGCCATCATATCAACAGATGCGCTCTCCATGCCAAACAAGTAGACATGACACATCCTTTTACAGGTGAGCAACTGAGCATAGAAGCGCCGCTTCCACCAGATATGGCTCAGCTCATGGACGAGATCATTCATTAAAAAAAGAGCCTGCTGATTAAATGCAGGCTCTTTTTTCATTAGACAGATGCTCTTTTTGCATAAATAATATATCGCTCTGGTGCATTGCCGACGAAATGAAATGGATAGCATGTCGTTAACACGAGCTCTTCCTTTTTATTCTGCAAAGTAATAATGGATGTATCATGCTGATCCACGATTTTCGTATGTGTGATTTCATAAAGAAACTCACCATACGGCACAGTGATTTTCAGCTGATCCCCAATATCCAGCTCACCTGTTCGGCGAAATACCGTGTCGCGATGGCCAGATAGGACGATTTGTCCCTTTTGATCAGGGTAATAACTGCCTTTGTAATGCCCGACTCCTTTGGCAAGATCATCCGCATCTGTCCCTTCGACAATGGGAAGGTCTGCTTTTAATTTCGGAATCGTCAGGATGCCAGAGGCTTTCCCCACTTCAGGAGAAAACTGCTTCTTTGACATCCTTTGATCGTCCGCTACCGCTTTCTTCGCGGCTTCTAATGATTGTGCTGTTTGAAGGTGTGTAGAGGCGATTTGCCAAATTCCCCAGCCGAGCAAGACAATTCCTGCTGTCATCACAGTAAGTGCAAGCCACTTTTTCATGCTTAAACTCCTTTACCTGTTACATTTCTCTTATATGAAACGCTCTTTAGCTTGCTGCTTTTTCTTCTTGTTTTGCTTTTTGAATGCGTCCCTCTTTTTGATACACAATGGAAGCTCCTTCAAAGCTCTTCACAAAAGCGACAGTGGCTTCTAAATCCTCTGGACCTGTTTCAGGATTTTTCCCCAGCCTTCCTATCGGTGCATACTTACTGCCAGTTGCAGTTGCCATAAAGTTATTCACCGTGAGTGTATACGTTTGATCGAGCTCAACGTCTGATCCATCTGGCAGCTTTAAGTCGACTACTTTATATGTTACCGGATCATAGGAATATGAAAAACCCGAAATGCTATAATCTGGTCCAAATTGAGGAGAAATTTGCGCTTCAATGATCTCAGCCAAGTCTTTCCCCTTAATCTCAAGTTTAACTAAGACGTTGCCAAAAGGCTGAATATTAAACAGATCTCCCCACGTAATCGGCCCTTTTTCAAGGTTTTGCCTGATGCCGCCGCCATTCATCATGGCAAAATCACTTTTCATAGAATACCTCATACCATCAGCAATCAAATTTCCGAGCGGCGTATCTCCATCATTTGAATAGCCGCCTTCCATTTTGACACCAGCTTCTCCAACTACCTCACTAATAATCGGCTCAACTTCTTTTCCGTAATGAGCCAAGATGCCGGCTGCTTCCTTGTCCTTTTCAATACCAGACTGGTCTACATACTGGATATTTGCACTCTTTTTGACAATATCCTTCGTTTTGCGGTCAAGTGTTACATTGACTTCGCCAACGGCCTTCCCATATTCAAAGGCTTGGACAATTAATTTCCCATTGACCTCTCCGTTTACCACTTCGTGATTATGCCCCGCAAAGATGACATCAATTTCATCATCGCCTTCTTTGGCAAGCTTCGCACTTTCTCCAGTGATGGTATCTCCATTTTGAGAGGCTGTCATATGAGCTAAGACCGCAATGGCTTTGATCCCTTTTTGTTTTAATTCCTGCGCGGCTTCATTAACGGCTTTGACTTCATCTGTAAACTGAATGTCTTTAATCCCTTCTGGCATCACCATTCCTGCGGCTGACTTTGTCACAACACCGATAAATGCTACAGGAATTCCCTCGACATCCATGATTTCATAAGCAGGTAAAAGTGGTTTACCTGTATCCTTGTATTCACAGTTTGCACAAACGAGCGGAAAATTCTGTCCGTCATATCCCTTTGTGCCTTTAGGATGATCTCCGCCATTTATGATCCGTAATAGCTCGTCCACCCCTTCATCAAATTCATGGTTGCCGACCGTGCCAACATCAAAGCCAATGTTCTCCATGAGTTCAACAGTTGGTTCATCCTGCAGAAGAGACGATATTGGAGAGCTGCCGCCAATCATATCTCCGGCGTGAACTGTGATCGTATTTTTGTTTGCTGCTTGTTTTTGTTTCATATAAGCCGCCACATAATCCATCCGTCCGTACGTTCCTTTATTGCCATCACCTTTTAGATCCAGCTCGTATTGTTGATCAATTTTTCCGTGTAAATCATTCATGCTTAAAATGGTTAACGGGACTTCCCCAGCTTCCTCTGCCGGCTGATAGCCAGCCTGTTCTGCTTCTTCTTTTGAAGCAAAAAAGATGCGTTTATCTACAGCGATTTCTTTCCAGCTGTCAGGCGATACGTACGTTTTCGCTGATGAATCACCGACGTAGCGTGTCAGTCCTTTTTTCTGTTCACGTGCCCTAAATTCAAACGGCTGTTCCAGCAGCGGGTCCGCTTCGTTCCATATGCCCAGCCCTTTTTCTTTCGCCTCTTTGACCGCTTTTTGGAACATCTGATAGTCCTTTTCATCTCCAATCGGCCAGATGAAATACGTAGGAGCATATCCTTTTTTCACAAGCTCTAAATTCGTATTGACCCCTTTTTTGGTTTTCACTTGAGCTAAAAGACGTCCATAGTCGTCCTTCGCTTCAGGACCAATCTTTAATGTGACTTTATCTCCGCTTGAGAGCAGAGTATTTAAATAGTCCGCCGCCTTCTGTCCAAAACGCAGCTGGTTTTGATCTAATTCATTTTTTGGCTTATGGTACGTTTCCGGCGTGTCCATATTCACAAAGCGCACCTTTGTTGTACCAAGCACAGGCTTCTTTAAATGAATCGTATCACCATCCACTACCCGGTCAACCGTTGCCTCGTATTCTTTCTTGATTTTTGGCGGCTTTGGCTGGCGTTTCAGCAGACTGACATCACCCTTGTGTCTTGGAAGCACCTGCAGCGTATCATATCTGCTTAAAACTCCTGTAAACTCATACCATTTCCCTGTCTTTACTTCATCAATGGCACTTGTATCCACCATCACTCTAAGGATGGTGCTGTGATATTTTTTATCAATAATCACGACATTATATCCACCGCCAGCCGGCTGCTCTGGCTTTGATTCAACATAGCCTTTGATCTTCACAAGTTTTCCTTCATGTTTATGTGCCTGATCCGTTTCTAGTTGTTTCAGTGAGACTCGCTTTGGCTTTGGCAAGGTTTGATTGACAGCATCTACCTTCAGGGCATCTCGATCCGGCACAATTTCAATCAGTCCTTTATAAGACGTGATCTTCCCCGTTACTGTCACCTTCATGCCTGTTTTCAGTTCTGGGAAGTTGTTGGGCTGTACTGAATAAATATTGATTCCTGCTGATTTGTCTTGAATGTACGTTGACAGTTTCCCATTGCCTATAGCCGATTGGTCTGCTGTCACAATTCCACTCACCGTCACCGTTTCTCCGATCAGCAGACGGGCTTTCTTGATTTTCATTGGCTTCTTTTGGTTCCAAACCGTTTCCTTCTTTTCAGACGCAATGGCTTGTTCTGCTGTAATCATGCCAGGCAGTAAGGATTGCAGACTAAAGATCAGTAAAACCAGACAGCAGATCATACGAATGGATCGAACACGTTTCATTAGACCCTCCCCTTCCGAGCTTTATCTCTCATAGTGTACTAAGTAAATATTGATGGTAGATGGATTTCTTGTAAATCTTATGTCTGTCAGCTCATTGGAAACGTAATAATCACTCGTGTCCCCTCAAAGCTTTTGCTTTCAAAACGAATGCTGCCGCCATGGCTTTCAATGATTTTAATCGTCATCATTAAACCAAGACCAGTCCCTTTTTCTTTCGTTGTATAAAAAGGTTCACCCAGTTTCCCTAGTTCTTCTTCTGGTATGCCCTTTCCTTGGTCTTCAAAAATCAGCATCATCTGATTATGTTCCAATACGGATGTGACTTGAATGACACCTGTCACACCATCCATCGCTTCAATACCGTTTTTAAGAATGTTTAAGAAAACTTGTTTCAGCTCATTTGGTATACCTTGAATGTTTGGCAGCGACGGAGACAAATTCTTCTGAATAGATACGCCTTTTAAAACCGCCTGTGATTCAACGACCATGATCACTTCTTCGAGCAGAAGATTGACATGTACCGGCTCAAATTTCACCGATTTGCTTCTAGAGAGCACAAGGAATTCATTAATAATGGCTTCAAGCCGATTAAATTCAGACATCATCACATCTGCATAATCCTTCTGATATTTCTTACTTTGAATCATCAGCTGTAAAAATCCCTTTAACGACGTCAGCGGGTTCCGTATCTCATGGGCGATGCCGGCTGCAAGCTGACCAACTGCGGACAGCATCTCGGACTTCATCAGCATCTTCTCTGACTGCTTTTGATTGGTAATGTCCTCAGAAATCCGCATCACGGTTGACTGCATTTTGTCAGGATCATCAATTCGGTGTAAAGAGACTCTCTCCCATCGTTCACGGCCTGATAAATCCTGAAAGTACAGCTCACCAGTCCAGCTGCCTTCTTTTAAACAAACGTCCCATTGCTTTTCTAAATCATCACATTGACACAGCGAATGATAGACAGAAAAAATATCTTTGCCGATCAGGTCATATTCATGCTGCTGTACAAACTGGCAAAAGCGCTGATTCACGCATTGAATGACCCCTTCCTCAGTTGCAACAACAATATGGATATGGCTGTTATCCAGTGCTGTTACCGCTAGATGGAGTGACTGTTTGATTTTTGTCATTTCCGTCATTTTAATCCACGTCATCACCGCTCCCTCATGATCTTGATCAAAGATAGGTGTGATGTGAACAGTAAATTGTTCTCCTTCATTCGTTTCAATTTCTCGTTCGATGACGCGCCTGTCCGAGATAACCGATTGTATGTCATGATAGAGCGTTTCCTGTGTAAGCTTTTTAGCCATCGCCTGAAAGGATTGCTGTTGCCTTATTTGTGCTGAAGTAAATAAAGAGGCGGCTGTAGGAGTGTAATAGCGAATATTCATGTCCCGGTCCACAAACAACGTCGCAAGCTGAGGCTTGACAGAAGGTCTATACAGTTCTTCCCTTGTTACCCTTAAGTTGTTTATGATATTAATAAAATGTTCATGTTTTTTCTCAAGCTCCGCTATTTGCGTGTTTTTCACTTTTAATTGAGCCCTTGCCTCCTGCTCTTTTTGTTTAATTTCATTGAGTTCAATTTCTAAATCGACAATACGCTGCTGATAAACTGAATTCTGATCTGGCATCCCTTTTTCCCTGCTGTTCTTTTGAATTTTCCCTCTCTCATTCATTCGAATGAGAATGACGTATACCCCTTTAAAACGGTGATCAAAACTCTTTACAATAAAATCCGCATACTGTTTTTTTCCTTTTTCCGAAATGAGGACATGCTGAAACACAACCTCTGTCTCGTCCGTCCATACCTTTTGAAAGGTTTGACTCAACATCTCTTTCAAATAATCAGGTGTGACATATTCACATGATTGATCTGACACTTCTGTACGGTCTAAAAAGGAATAGGCCCCATTTGACATCGCCAGAATTTTGTCACAATCATTGATCACCATGCATGCGTCATATTCTCCGCCCACTTCTTCCATATATTGTGCAGCTCGCTTTTTTAACTCGGCATCACGAGCGTCATATACCCAAGGGACACTAGATGCAGGAACATTTGAATAGGTGTAAATGTTCCACTTCTCATTGAACAATTGAAACAATCGAGGAATATTGGGAACAGTTTCATTTGGCCCTAAGATTAACACCCCTTGATCTTTTAAAGCATATTGGAATCGGGATAATACTCGTTTTTGTACTTCTGGCTCAAAGTACATCAGAACATTTCGGCAACTGATAAAATCGAGGTGGATAAAAGGTGAATCAATCAATAAATTGTGAGGAGCAAAAACAATATGTTTTCTAAGCGACTGCTTCACAATAAAAGCGTCACCTTTTTTTTCGAAATATCGCGCCCGCCATTTTTCCGGTATGCTTGCCATAGACTCTATCGAGTAAAGACCTTTACTAGCTATTTGAATGGCTTTTCGGTTGATATCTGTCGCAAAGACTTGAAGTTCAATGGACACATCTCTTCGCTTCATTTCTTCTAAAAATAAAATCGTAAAAGAATAAGCTTCTTCCCCTGTCGAACATCCCGCAATCCAAATTCGGCACCGAGATTTCCCGTTGTTCATCGAATGGTCAATGATTGACGGGATCACCTTCTGTTCACATACTCGAAAAGCCTCCATATCTCTAAAGAAAGCAGTCGTGCCGCTTAGGAGCTGGGCATGCAGGCGGTCAAGCTCATCTGGTTCTCTTTCTAATAAACGATCGTACTCTGTTAATAATGACATTGGTTCGTTTGCAGTGCGCATGCGTTTTTGAATAACAGAAAGCAGCCTTTTCTTTTCATAGGTTGAAAAGGCAATCCCTTTATACATTTCGAGACGTTCAATGATTCTTAGTAAAGCTGGATCCGTCTCATCCGCATGCGGGACATTGATGATATTGGCCATATAAGCTGCAAGGGTGGATGGATTTTTGAATGTGTGATGATACATGCTGTCAAAACCACTCTCTACCTCACTGCACGATAACGCTGTACCGCCTTGCTCTACCAACCGAAGCAATCCACTCCCCACACAATGACCTTTTTGAAAAAAGATCGCAAACGCCTCTTCCTTTTGAACACTGGCAAGTGACTTAAAAAGCGAGTCGACAGAGCATCCCTTGTTTGTTGGCAGCTGCTCAGATACATGAAGCCCATGATCTTCTGTTAACGTCACAGCCGCATGCTGCGGACAAAAATAGATGGTCTTCTTCATGACTTTCTCACCATGTTTAATCGTTTTTGCCCGGTAGCCAATCGGTAAAACAAGTGCTTCCAAATCTGTTATACAATCGCCTGTCACGTGATTTTGCACAACAATAAAAGAGGCATTTAATTCATGTGGCAACGATTGAAAAAAAGCCTCAAGATGATGCTGTTCAAACGGCGAAACACCGATGCCGATCACTGGTGCCTGCACATGTTCGTCTTCTATCAAACGATTAATGATTTTGTCCTGCATCTGGTACCCCCATGTTCATTCGTCTGATACTTTTTTTCGACAAAAAGAAAGAAAACCCTCTAATTGTAAATAATGTTTTTTGCATGAAAACGAGAAAATATCCTCACATTAAAACAGATTGTATAAACAGAAGGAGGAATATCAATGCAAAACGATCAGCAGCCAATGTTTCAAGGAAGCGCTCAGCAGCCTGAGCTCAACCATGGCGGGCATGAGTTATTCGATTTACATGAAATTTTAGCCGGCACGATTAATATTTTGGATCAATATATGATCCTGCGGCAATTTATTCAAGATCCTGCATTATGCGACATCCTGGATCGACAATATCAGTTCGTTTTATCACAGTACAATGTCACTGTAGATTGTTTTTCTACAGGCCAAAAGCCTAGTGAAGAAACCGCTACTTATATGATGAAAGAACACACACAAGTGACATACGGAATCAAACCTTCTCAGCCGAAGAAGCCGAATCAGTCATTACAGGATGTAAAAGACTTAGGCATCACAGGACATATGCTCAGCCTAGTCAAATCACACGCTGGGCTACTTTCCATGTCCGCATTAGAAGTAACAAATCCTGTTGTCAGACGTGTGCTTGCTGCGCAGATTCCGAACTTTATCGAAATGGCATATGAAATTTTCTTGTATCAAAACAAGCATGGCTACTATCAAGTTCCTCAGCTTTCCAAACAAGATATGACAGCCATGACGTCAGCTTTTGCACCGCTTCAGGGGCAGGTTCAAATGCCTCCTAGCAAGGCAGATCAACAAAAACCGCTTCATTAAAAAAACGGCTGACCCCTTCTCTGGTCAGCCGTTTTTTCTTTGATACATCACTTTAAACTGTTCTTCAAAATCTGTGAGCTTCTCCCCCGTCGCCTGTTCAAAACCGCTAGCAAATTGGCCCGTTTTCGCAGTTTCCTCCATGATCTCATGTATGATGTCTCGTCCGTAAAGCTGCACCAGCTCATAGATCATATAATAGCTTTGTAAATAGACATCTGTCTCATACGTTACCCGGGAGTTCTGCCAGTCTTGATCAGAATGAAGAGATTGAAATGGAATTACATCGAAGCGTTCAGACGTAGCATTTAACACATCATAGGCCGTCCACTCTGCTGTTCCTTCGTGAAACCAAAGCGGAAAAATGCCTGGAGATACTTCATATGAATGGACCTTTTCATAGAAAACAAAATGAGCATACTCATGAATAAAAAGCGTATTGAAAAAGTATAAAGGCAGTGTCTCTTTCTTCAATAATGCTTCCCGTTTATCTGGATATAACCCAATCATTTGATCATGATCGGAGTAAAATCCCGTAATATGCTTGATACCAGCGATTTGTTCGATCGTCTCTTTATCATCAAAATAAATAACGTCTAAAGGTCTGTCAGCTTCAAATTGAAACACTGACGCTGTCCTCTTCTCTGCCTGCTTCATGGCCTCTATGGTCAGATCAACAAAAGCATCCTCTTCCTCTGCATAGTAGATTCGAATATGTTCATAGACTTGCTTATTGAGTCCCTCCGTGATAACCGTTTTAGGAGAAGACTGCTCCAAATATTGTCCTGTCAGCTGAAACGCAACATAAATCAAGTACGCGGTGAAAGCATAAAAAATCAGACCTGCTGCAATCATCCCGCTTACAAGTTTTTTATGAATCAATGACGGCCCTGCTTTCATTTGCTCCCCACCTGAATTCATCCTGCACCCTCTTTCTCTCTCTATGAAGAAACAAAGATCAACAAGAGGTGATATATTTTTTACTTTATGCAGTCAGGTGCGCGAGGTGCGGTTCCAAACAAAAAAGCCGCATATGACATACGGCTTTTGTCGTAGCTATTTTGATTCAGGGAAGACACGTCTAACTGTTTCAGTAAATTCATCGAAAAATCCTGAAATCGGCTCTCCGCTTTTAATACGTTTTCCATAACCTTGCATACGATCGACAAAGTCTGGATTAGCAGATACATACACGTTGTCGATTTGTTGATCCGTTGATTTGACTTTGTCTGAAATTTTCTTTTTCAGATCGTCCGTCACATCACCGCTTTTATTGCCTTCAAGTACAACGGCAACAAATGCATTTTTTCCTGTGACAAGCACGTTTGCTGTCTTCACTTCAGACATATTGGCTACAAGCTCTGACGCCTTATCTGCCACTTTGACCTTCTGAGGTGTTTGAACATCTGGCTGATCCTGTCTCATGTTGTCATTTTTATATGTGACATTTTCATACTGCCTTTTCATTGTTCCTCTACGCTCATCGCCTTGGTTGTTCATTCCACACCCAGCGGTGATTAATGTTGGCACGAGCAGTAAAGATAGCATCCATTTCTTATTCATCAATTATTCCCTCCTTTTGCTCATAGGTTTTTCATCCAGCCGGCTTTTTATGCACATATCCTCTCTTTCCGCAAAATGAATTCATAATTCAGCTGTGATTGGTCATCCTAAACTTGATGAAAGATCATCACGATCAAATGGAGGGATTCGTTTGTTTAAAAAAAGAAAAGGTATGAGCACTGGCGCAATGATCGCAGTATCAACAGCAATCATTGCATTATTCTCCCCGGTTTTACGAAGAAGACTGAAAAGCATGACACAAATGAATATGTCTTCAATGATGAAAGGCGCAAACCATCAGCACCAAGATTCATCTCGTCATGAGTCCCGCTCACATAAGGAATCAAAAGGAACAGGTGAAGTTGGCCAAATGATCAAGCAGGCATTCACAGCTGTCCAGCCAAATCAAACGAACCAGCACCAATCACCATCAAGAACTCATCAGCCAAGAGAATCTTATGCGCAATCTCTTCACATTGATGAAAGTGTGATGAATGTGATGGATGATGAATCGATCCAGCAAGTCATCAATGACATCGAGCACAAATAATAAAACAGTAGCCTTCATAAAAAGAGGCTCCTGTTTATTCTCCTGAAAAATGTTCTTTGACCATAAGACAAAAGGAAGGTAGAAATGTGATTTCGATTGTTGTGATGAAGTCGTCACGATGCTCTAATATCAGCAACAGCTCCTTTTCTTCCTTCCGATCTTTTTTAATCTCTACATGCTGGACTGTTTTAAAATCATATATTCCTAAAACGGATTCGGTCTTTTTTCGAACGACCTTTAAGGTAAACTCCTGCATAGCAAGCGACATGTTCACAACAAATCGCTCCTCCTGATTCTCGAACCGAAACGTCAAATCTTGATATTCAACCGGCATTTCTTTTTCAAATCAGGCATCTGGCATTTTTTCAAAAAAAGAAAGCCAGTCCGTTTGATCTGGAAAGCGTTTTCCCCGCATTTTCTTCAATTCCTCATCATTAAAATTTTTATTAATTATCCTTTTTCCCCTTTTCTTTTGCAACAAATTTTAGTAATTTTAAAAAGGTGATTCTATTTTGCTAAGAGACCTCTTTATTAATTTAACAATTCTTGTCACTTTCCATTAATTATTTATGCTTGTGTTTAAAGAGAATTTTCTGAAGAAAGAAGATACCTTGCTCAGGCAAATATGCAAAGGCATGCTTTCTGGGTTACTCGGTGTCCTTTTAATGTTCTTCTCTATTAAAACAGGACCAGCGATCATCGATTTAAGACATATTCCCCTTATTTTAACGGCCTTTTATGGAGGCATCGCCCAAACAATGATTGCAGCTTTTATTGTGATCATTGGCCGATTATTAATTGAAGCCAACATCGCTTCTTCCATCAATATTTTTTCCATGATGTTTATCGCAGCCTCTTCTTTTTTGATTGCAGAGCGTCATATGAATCATGTTGTGAAAATGCTTTTATCCATTACGATTGGTAATGTGGTTGCCACAAGCCTGTTCATCTTGATCGTGCATGAGACATCATTTCAGCTGCATTCTACATATTGGATTTTCTCATATATTGCTGGATTGTTTAACTTTTATGTCATTGAACATCAAACAAAAGCATATCAGCTGTTAAATTTATATAAATTCCAAGCTCATTATGACTTTTTAACAGGTGTTTTAAATAAACGGAAGTTCGATGAGGTATTAAGAGAAGCTTTTACTAAGAAGTTGAAGCAGCCTATCCATCAAATGTCCCTTATTTACCTAGACATCGATTACTTCAAAACCATCAATGATCAATATGGGCATTATGAGGGAGATATTGTTTTAAAAGAAATCGGTACAAGGCTGATTAAAAACACAAGAAGCTCTGATTATATTGGTCGGATTGGCGGTGAAGAATTCGCTGTCCTTCTACCAAATTGTACAATTGAAAAAACATGGCAGATTGCAGAACGCTTACGAAAAAAAATAGCCGATCAGCCGATTTATTTAAAAAATGGTATGTCCATTCACACTACGGTATCAATTGGATGTGCTTATTCTCATGGAACGAGTG
Organism: Bacillus sp. FSL P2-0069; assembly: GCF_038593315.1. NCBI lineage: Bacteria > Bacillati > Bacillota > Bacilli > Caryophanales > Bacillaceae > Bacillus > Bacillus sp. FSL P2-0069. Next base: position 888,544 of record NZ_CP151984.1, on the reverse strand, counting down.
CAGACATCAAGCAATTACCAATTATAGCTGACCAGGAGCTCTATAAAGCGAAGGAGTCTGGCCGAAATCAAGTGAGCTTTTCAGAGAGAAAAAAAGACCATTTAACATAGGCATTTTCCTCAATTTGTTAGCACTAATTATTTTAAAAAAAGTTTTCGTATAACAGTTGTTTTTTCCCGCAAACACTGGTAAAGTAAAGGTAATTATTTTTGTTCGTATCATCTTTAAGAAGAAAGTTTTGAAAGAGTTTTCGTCTTTGAAGTTTGTGTAAGAGCAAGAATAGTGAATTTAAGCGTTAAGATCGCTTTAGGAGGAAATTTCATGTTAGAAGGTAAAGTAAAATGGTTCAACTCTGAAAAAGGTTTCGGATTCATCGAAGTAGAAGGTCAAGACGATGTATTCGTTCACTTCTCTGCTATCCAAGGCGAAGGCTTCAAAACTTTAGAAGAAGGTCAATCAGTTTCTTTCGAAATCGTTGAAGGTAACCGTGGACCACAAGCTGCTAACGTTAACAAAGCGTAATTTAAGAGCATCTGCTCTTTTAGCACTTTATAGAGTGAAGGAAAACCGCCCGGCTTCTGCCGGCGGTTTTTTTGTGCCATAAAAAAAGAGAACCTGTTGAGAGGTTCTCTTTTTTATTTGTCCTTCTGCTTTAGCTTCTGCAAAGCAGAACGATACATATCATCATTCATTTTTGTCTCTGGTTCTTCTTCTTTGACAGGTGGTTCTGGCTGTTTAAACTTTTGAAGCGCCTGTCTATAGAAATCGTCGCCAGACGCAGCATCATCCGTTCGAGAAGGCTCTGACGCTTTTTTTTCAACTTCAGGCTCTACAGGTCTCGCCACAGCTTCTGGCTCGCTATGCGGCACGTCAGGCTGATTGGAGACATCTTCTTTGATCTCTTCCTTATCGGCTGATGCGTGTCTGACATTGAACGCTACTAATCCAATAATGACTAGAACAGCAGCTACTAATGCTACAATAATCGTCGCCAAAAGAACCCTCTCCTTATCGCTTAAATGATGCAGTGACTGATGCTACACGTCTTCCTAGTGCTTTTCCAAGTTCAATGCCTTCAGTCGAAATCAATTCATCTGAATCGATCGGACATGTCACACCAGCTCCATAGTAAGAGCCGTATAAAGCATTCTCTGGAACATTTCCAGGAAGGCCGACAACAAGCATTCCTTGGTGGAACATTGGTGTAATCAAATTATGCATTGTCATTTCTAAACCGCCGTGTGTTGTAGCAGTTGTACAGAAAACAGCACCGACTTTATCGATTAGTTTTCCTTCTGCCCATAAGTAGCCGAGACGGTCAATCCATGTCTTTAACCCAGAACTAATGGTACCAAAGTGACCAGGGCAGCCCCAAATGATCGCATCCATTTGATCGAGTTTGCGAATGTCTGCATCTTTCACGTGATCAATGAATACTTCAGCTTGCTCTGTTTCACCTGCGCCTGCTGCAATCGCTTCTGCAAGTGCTTTTGTATGGTCACCTTCACTATCGTATACAACATAAATTTTCATGTACGGTCCCTCCACACTTATCTTGCATCTTGGTTAGCTTCCTTAGGTGCCGGAAGCAGTGATATTTCTTGTTTCTTATGCTGCTGTTCTTTTCGCTTTTTATCCTTACGAACATCTCGCAGGAACAAGCTGAGAATGACACCAGCGGCACAGAATAATGTCACCCACATGTAAGCATCGTTGATGCCCATCACGTTTGAATCAACCTGTGCTTTTGTAAAGAGCTGGGTAGATACATATTTTTGAGCAGCTTCTGCTGTCATGCCCATATGATGCATCACATTCGATACAGCCGCCTGGAATGAATTCATAAAGAACGGGTCCGCAGTATTTGTTTGATCCGCCATATTGGAATAATGGAATGTCGTCCGATTCGTATAAATCGTTGTGATCAAACTCGTACCGATGGAACCACTAATTTGTCTTAATGTATTAGACATCGCTGTACCATGGCTGTTTAAGTGCTGAGGTAATTGGTTCATCCCTGCTGTCATAACCGGCATCATCAAGAGCGACATACCAAATGCGCGTACTGCATACATGAGCACAATGTGACTATAGGAAGTATCAATGGTCAGCCTCGTAAACTCATACGTCGTGACAACGGTAATGAGCATCCCCACAATGGCAAGCGGACGAGGTCCAAATTTATCAAACAAGATCCCTGAAATCGGGGACATAATGAGCATCGCAAGTGCCCCTGGAAGCATTAATAGCCCAGATTGCAATGCCGTAAACCCAACGAGGTTTTGCAGATAAATCGGAAGTAAGAACATCCCCGTATATAAAGCAACCGTAATAATGATGTTAATGACACTTGATAATGAGAAAATGCTGTATTTAAATACGCGGAAATCAAGCATCGGATTATCAACTTTCAACTGTTGGAAAATAAAGAGAATGATCGCAATCGCACCAATAATAATCGTAGATAAGACGATCGGATCTGTCCAACCATCACTTCCTGCTTCACTCACTCCGTATAAAAGGGAAGCAAAACCGACGATTGAAAGAATCGCACCAAGACTGTCCAGCTTGATTTTTTTAGGCTCTACAATATTTTTAAACATAAAGAAAGCCGCGATAATGACAATCGCACCGATTGGCACAAGTCCATAAAACATAATACGCCAAGAATAATGTTCAATAATGTAACCAGATAATGTTGGTCCTACTGCAGGAGCAAACATCATCGCAAGACCAAAAATCCCCATTCCTTTCCCTCTGTTTTCCGGAGGGAAAATAAAAAGGATTGTTGTCATAACGAGCGGCTGTAAGATACCGCCGCCGACAGCCTGAATCAAACGGCCAATAAGCATCGTTGAAAAGTTTGGCGCAATGCCGCAAATAAATGTACCTAGTGTAAACGAGATCATAGCCACTAGGAATAAGCTGCGCTGTCCAAAACGTGTGATTAAAAACGCAGACAACGGAATCAGCACACCGTTGACAAGCATGTAGCCTGTTGTCAGCCACTGAATCGTCGTTGCACTCACATTAAATTCTGTCATTAAATGGGGCATAGCTACGTTCAAAAGCGTTTGGTTTAAAATCGCTACGAACAAACCGGCCATTAAAATGATCAGTAAAGACAAGGAGCCTGTTCCCTGTTTTGTCGCTGCAGGTTGATTTGCCATCTCAGACAACCTCCTTTCATATTTTGATATCAATCATCATTAAGATGAAATTTTGACAGAAGCATTCATACCTGGAAGCACTTTGTCTGATGGATTTTTAATTGAAATTTTCACTGCTACTTTTTGCGTTACTTTTGTATAGTTGCCACTTGAATTAGTTGCTGGCAGCATATTGAATGTTGAGTTTGTCGCATAACCAATTTGTTCAACAGTTCCTTCAAATGTTGTATCAGGATCTCCATCTACAACGATGTCGACTTTGTCGCCTTTTTCAATGTTTTTAATATCTGTTTCCTTAATATTTGCTGTGATGTAAAGCTTGCTTAAATCAATTGTTTCACCGAGAACTGTACCAGGCTGCACTTGTTGATTGTTTTGTACTTCTTTTTTAACTAATGTGCCATCAGCCACTGCTTTAATGTTTGTTTTTGTTTGTCCTTCAACTTTTGCAACTGTGCTGTCTTTTTCCACTTCGTCACCTTCGTTGATATCCCAGCCTTTGATTTGTCCAGCTGCTGGTGCTGTAATTTGATACATGTCACCTGTCACTTTTGCCTCATCTGTTTTGACAAAGTTTGTGCTTTCATAGTAGTAATAAGCACCTCCGGCAATAATGGCAAGAATCACAATAAGGCCAATAATGTTCGTTAGCAATAAACGCCCTCTGTTCATGTTTTGTTTCTCCTTTCATGTATAAAAATATAGTGTCATCTGCTTTAGCAAACTTAGAATGCCCATCATCTGACAGAATATGAAACAAGCTCAACACTCTGTCCTTTTCCCTTCTTCTACTCCCGCCCCTATCATGGTGTGCAGCCCATTTATACTTATTGTTCACTTATGAGCAAAGAGCAGAAAAAGAAGAAAAGACGATCGGCATCTTTTTTGAAAAACTTATATTTAACAAGATTAAATATTAATAAATGAAAATTGAAATGTCAAAGAGAAAGTTTTACTTTTTTTTTGGCGATCCTTTCCTTCTCCACACAAAAAACCTTTCAGCCCTTATGCTGAAAGGTTTTTTCAAATGTGCTCGTTATGAATGAACTTCTTCCTGCTGAAAAAATTTTTTTAGTGCGAGAAAAACGTCTGATTTTTGCTTCAAAATATAATGCTTAAATTTCTCATCCTGAATGTGTTTATATGCTGACATTAACGTAGAATGCCGGTTGTATTGATTGACTTCACCATAGCAGAATAAATTGGCTTTTTTCATGATCTCAGAAACAAGTTTCACACACCGGGCGTTGTCTGAGGTCAAATTGTCACCATCAGAAAAATGAAAAGGATAAATATTATATCGCGACGGTGGGTATCGTTCGTCTATGAGCTCTAGTGCCTTTCGATAGACAGACGAGCAAATGGTCCCCCCGCTCTCACCCCGTGAGAAGAAATGTTCTTCGTCTACCACCTTCGCCTCTGTATGGTGGGCAATAAATTCAATATCGACCGTCTCATACTTTGTCCGTAAGAAACGTGTCATCCAAAAGAAAAAACTTCTCGCCATATATTTTTCCCAAAGCCCCATACTTCCGCTCGTATCCATCATCGCCAAAACGACAGCTTTCGACTCTGGTTTGGTCACTTCATTCCACGTTTTATACTTGATATCCTCTGGGTAAATCGGATAAAAGGAAGGACTGCCTGTCATCGCATTTCGTTTAAATGCCGACAGCATCGTTCGTTTTTTGTGGATATTTCCTGTTAACCCGGTTTTGCGAATATCGTTAAACTCAATTTGTTCAACAATGATGTCGTCAAGCTCCTTTTGCTTGAGGTTTGGCAGCTCCAGTTCACGAAACAGTGCTTCCTCGAGATCCATTAATGAGACTTCTGCTTCGTAATAATCCTCACCAGCTTGATCTCCAGCACCCTGCCCCTTTCCTTGACCCTGCTTGCTGTCTGAGCCGTCACGCGCAACAACATCGCCAACCTCGCTGTCTCCATCGCCTTGACCCACATGTTTATTTTTGTCGTAGTTATACCGAATTTTATATTCATCTAATGAACGGATCGGAATTTTCACAACATCTTTTCCGTTCGACATGATGATGCTTTCTTCTGTAACAAGATCCGGCAAATTATTTTTAATCGCCTCTTTGACTTTTTTCTGATGACGCTGCTGGTCGTCATAGCCTTTTCGATGGAGGGACCAGTCTTCCTGAGACACAATAAACTGACTTTTTTCTTGCCGGGACATCCATCCCCCTCCTCACCTATTTGCACAATTCTTCTAGCCATCGATTCCTTTATCCTATGCTGCTCGTCATCCAAGTTGACGATCATTTCTAAAAAAGACATTACCGGTGCTGATGCGCCAATAATGCCTCCTTCATTTATTAACGATTCAGAAGACTGCCTACATATTTTAAAAGTTCATTTGCACTTGTTGAATTATAGCCATGCTCATCAATTAATCTAGCCACTACTTCATTGACCTTCTTCAGCTGCTGTTCATCCGGTGTCTTCGTCGATGTCGTGATTTTCACCACATCTTTTAGATCAGCAAACAGCTTCTTCTGAATGGCCTCCCGCAATCTCTCATGTGAATTATAATCAAAGCGTTTTCCCTTTCTCGCATAAGCCGAGATACGAATCAGAATTTCTTCTCTAAATGCCTTTTTGGCGTTTTCAGAAATGCCGATCTGCTCCTCAATTGAACGCATGAGCTTTTCATCAGGATTCATTTCTTCACCCGTTAACGGATCACGCAGCTTGTTTTTATTGCAGTATGCCTCGACATTATCTAAGTAATTATCCATCAGCGTTTTCGCAGACTCCTCATAGGAATACACAAAGGCCTTTTGCACTTCCTTCTTCGCAATATCATCATACTCTTTTCGCGCGACTGAAATGAAATTCAAATAACGCTCCCGATCCTCGCTGGAGATAGACGGATGCTGATCGAGCCCTTCTTTTAAGGAGCGAAGGACATCCAGTGCATTGATCGATTCCATATTCTTTCGAATGATGGTGGATGAAATTCGGTTGATTACATACCGCGGATCAATTCCGCTCATCCCTTCGTCATGAAATTCCTTTTTCATCTCATCAATGTCGACTGACTGGAAGCCTTCGACACTTTCTCCGTCATACAGACGCATTTTTTTCACCAGATCAATATCAGACCGCTTCGGTTCTTTCAGTCTCGTCAAAATGGAGAACATCGCTGCTACCTTGAGCGTATGCGGGGCAATATGCACATCTGAGACATCACTTTCTGAAATCATTTTATGATAAATGCGTTCTTCTTCTGTGACCTTTAAGTTATAAGGAATTGGCATCACAATAATTCTTGAATGCAAAGCCTCGTTCTTTTTATTTGAAATAAACGACCGGTACTCAGTTTCATTCGTATGGGCGACGATCAATTCATCTGCACTAATCAAGGCGAATCTTCCTGCCTTAAAATTTCCTTCCTGCGTTAATGACAGGAGGTGCCAGAGAAATTTCTCATCACACTTTAACATCTCCTGAAACTCCATCATTCCTCGGTTTGCTTTATTGAGTTCTCCATCAAAGCGGTACGCACGGGGATCTGACTCTGATCCAAATTCAGCAATGGTTGAAAAATCGATGCTTCCTGTTAAATCGGCAATATCCTGAGATTTCGGATCAGACGGACTAAAGGTACCAATGCCGGTCCGTTTATCCTCTGAGAAAAAGATCCGTTCAACCCTTACATCCTCAATTCTGCCGCCATATTCCTCTTCCAGTCTCATCATGTTCAGAGGCGACAAATTCCCCTGCACACGAATCCCATATTCTCTATAGAAATCCTCCCGCAGATTTTGCGGAATGAGATGAAGCGGATCTTCATGCATCGGGCAGCCTTTGATCGCATAAACTGCGCCATGATCTGTGAGTGAATATTCTTCAAGTCCTCTTTTCAATCTAGTGACAAGCGTCGATTTCCCCCCGCTTACTGGTCCCATCAGTAATAAAATACGCTTCCTGACATCCAGCCGCTTTGCAGCAGGGTGAAAATATTCCTCCACTAATCTTTCGAGTGATTCCTCTAACCCAAACAGCTCCTGATCAAAAAATTTGTAGGTTCTGACCCCATTCTCTTCTTCAATCCCGCTGTCTTTAATCATATGATAAACGCGAGAATGAGCAGATTGAGCGACAAGTGGATTTTCCTTAATAATGTCTAAATAATCGCTGAATGTGCCTTCCCATTTGAGACGCTGCTCTTCTTCTCTGTGCTGTTCGATTTTCTTTAAAATATCCATATGAACCTCCTCTTTCAAGATTGAAGCTAGAAATCAGATACTGTTTTACAATCTATGCGGAGGCGTCCTATTACATGCTTTCGTTCTTCAAAATGACGAATTGGCAAACTGAATTGACAACCATCCGCAAGACCCTTCATAATAAAGGAAAAATAGGAGAAAAATGATTTTCTTCTCCTGCTTTTCAAGGTGAACTTCACATCATATGAAACAGGCAGCGAACGGAACAAAGGGATAAGGGGGAGCTTATATGAGAACGGTCATTATGATGGGCGTCATCATTACGTTTTTAGTATCCATTTTCACTGCTGGCTACGAAGGCAAGCCTGGTAAATGAAAAAAAGGATGTTCCATTTGCGGAACATCCTTTTTCATTTAGTTCGTTGTTTTCAGCACTTGCATATTCACTGTATTCCCTGACACCTGAACCTTCGTAAAGTCTTGCGTATCGACCACAGGTGTAACGGCACGATTATCCAATGTGATGTCAGTAAAACGAGTAGAGAAATTCGCCCGAATGTCTTTTCGATAAATATCGTCAGTTACTGCTACCGTCGACAGTAGTTTCCACTTGGTCACAGAGCCAATGTTTGAGTTTTGAATTTCTGTAATAATGCGGCCGGTATAACCAACATTATTTGTGCCCCAGAACGTCGCTCTTGTATGCCCATTCAAATTTTTATAAATCGTCATTTGAACAGTACTTCCAGGTTTAAATCCCTTTGTATACGTGAAGTCATCTTTTCCTTCGATATATGTCTCTTGATTATTTGCTCCTACTTTCATCGTAGGTTTCCACACATTATAGGTTGAACTGTATTGAAGACCAATATCCGCTTCCTTTGAACCTGTGAATCCAGAATAAATATAAGCTGTACCATTTGACACACTCATTGTGGAAGGGAGTTGAATTTTTGTGACCAATATGGATCCGTTACTATTGATATAAGTACGCCCGCCAATCCCTTTTGATAACTGCGCTGCTTCTATCTCCTGCGTCTGAGAGAGTCCTGGAATACTGACTGGAAGCGTCCCCATTAAAATTGCTGAGCTAATGGCACTAGTGATCAGTAGCTTTTTCATCTCATTATTCCTCCTAATGGATTCATCATTTTTTGAAAACGTGATCACAATCTATCATACTACCTATTTTTTAACATGTCAAAAAAAGTATAATTAAGTCATATTTTTCATCTTCCTGTTTCTTAACTCACATAAAAAAGCCGAGATCAGTATCTCGGCTTTTAATCATGATCTTATATGAGATCATGATATTGCTGCTGGCGAAGTGCCTCATATACAAGAATGGCTGCCGTATTCGACAGATTCAAAGAACGAACATGCTCTGTCATCGGTAAACGAAGACAACGGTCCATATTTTGTTCAATCAAATCTTTTGGCAATCCACTTGTCTCTCTTCCAAACACAAAGAAATAGTCTTCATCCAGCTGAGAGTAATCAAATGTTGTATGCGGCTTTTGGCCAAATTTTGTGATATAGAAAAATTGCCCCTTCGGATGTGCCTCAAATAATTCATCAAGTGAATCATGATAGACCACATTGGCATATTTCCAATAATCGAGTCCTGCACGCTTCAGCATTTTGTCATCTGTCGAAAAACCAAGCGGACGAATCAGATGAAGGGTTGTATTTGTTGCTGCACATGTACGCGCAATATTTCCAGTATTAGCTGGAATCTCTGGTTGATATAAAACGACATGAAGTCCCAAAAAAGTTCACCTCTAATTTTCATTTCCGCTCAACATTATACCACTAACTATCCTTCGCGGCATCGTCCAAAATGTGAAAAAACATATATCGAATAGCAGGTGTATAGGCTGTCGAATCCTCGTATGACCAATAACGCATGCGGGAGTCATACGTCTGTGCATTCACAAGAGGCATTCCGCCTTTGTCATGATCAACGACAATGGTTGTATGATTATACCTTCCATCACCTTCAAAATCGTAGCAAATGACATCACCAATTTGAAGCTCGTGGGCTTCTTTGAGTTTCTTTGCTCTCAAACCCGCTTTCGAATTCGCTAAATAATTTTTCATCGAATGAGCCACCGTCCAGCTATAGCTCCACGTATGCGGACGCACCCACCAGCCAGACCCGCGGTTTGGATACCCTCTCGTTGGCGCGTTCCCTGCTTTCAAACATTGTGAAATAAAATTTGTACAGTTATCTTCAAAGTTTTTATAGGCTGGATTCCGTTTATTCCAATATGTCTCCGCATACTTCACGGCTGCCCGCCGGTCATAATGAAAGGCTCTCCCGAATTGTTCTTCGGTCTGAAAGCGCTCATCCATACGCTCTTCGCTTTGCCGCTCTTCTAACATCATCCGATCTTTAACAAGCATGTTGTTATAAAGAAACGCTTCTCTTTTTTCCACCTGTTCCTCTAAATAAAAAGAATCGTCTACATCCTTGCATACATATGTGAGATGAGCAAGGTACTGCACATGCTGAGCCCCATCATCTTGAATGGCTGAATCGAGAAGTTTTGTTTTTGCTTTCGCCTTCACAATCTCAACCTGTCTTCTAGCAAAAAGCTCTTTTTTCCGCTCTACTGCTTCCACATCAGACATAAGCTGCGGCTGTTTGATTGCACGGTCATTGATTAAATACGCCAGCCTGTCTTCTAAAGTTTTCTCTAATAATTGTTTCACACAAACACCACCAAACATTTTTTAAAAACTTTGTTTGGTTCATTCTATGTTCACAGGGATGTTATTTAGTATTTAAAGGTGTCTGTAAAAGCTCAATCCCTTTCACAATCTCCTCTTTCGCTTCTTCATCACTTTCCCGTTCAAGGGCTTTTTCCAGCTCTGGAAGCTGCTGATCGTCGCCAATTTTGCCAATTGCCCAAGCAGCCGTTCCCCGAATGACCGGTCTTGGATCCTTGTGCATCAACTCAATTAACACTGGTAAGGCAGATGTATCTTTAAAATGAGCGAGTGCCAAAATTGCATTCCGCTGAATGGGCTTTTTCCCCCGCCATGAACCTGAAACATGACCGTATTTTTCCTTAAACTCACGATTGCTGATCGTCAGAAGCGGCTTTAACAGCGGCTTCGCAATTTCAGGGTCTGGCTCCATTTCAGGATGCAGATGAAAGTCTTTTCCTTTATTGATCGGGCAGACAGTTTGACATGTATCACACCCGTACAATCGATTCCCTATTTTCGAACGAAATTCGTCAGGTAAAAACCCTTTTGTCTGCGTTAAAAATGAAATGCACCGCTGAGAATTCAGCTGCCCTGGATTCACAAGCGCACCCGTTGGACACGAATCCACACATTTATTACAAGTTCCGCACTGGTCTTCAATTTTCTCATCCGGTTCAAACGGAACATTTGTGATCATTTCAGCCAAATACACATAAGATCCAAACTCTGGCGTGATAATCATACAGTTCTTTGCACTAAAACCAATGCCAGCACGTTCTGCTACAGCACGATCAGATAATTCTCCTGTATCCACCATTGATTTTGTCCGTATATCGACATGTTTGCTTCGCAGAAATTCTTCGAGCATATCAAGCTTTTTTTTCAGCACAACATGATAATCTGTTCCCCATGAAGCCCGGCAAAAAATCCCCCGTCTCGCATCCTTTGTACTTCGAGGAGCATCTTTCATTTTGGAAGGATACGCGAGCGCTATCGCAACAATTGATTTGGCCTTCGGAAGCAGCAAAGAAGGGTTTGTCCTTTTTTCAATATCAGGCTCTTCAAAACCTGACAAATACCCTAACGATTCATGTAAGATGAGGCGGTCCTTTAATGAATCAAATGTATCGGCACTTGCAAATCGAATTTTATCGACACCAATTTCTTTCGCATATTGAATCAATTCTTCTTTTAATTCTCCAACATGAATCACCTTGCAAACCTCCTTTCTTTGTTTCTTCTGTTGTTTTCAGTATAATACGAGTGTATCATGACCGATTGGAGTGAGTCACTGTGAAGATACATATGGAAATTTCTCATCCTCAAAACCCGTCTATCCATGTTGGGCAGATTGAATATTCACATATTGAAGTGGGTACATCACCTCAAATGTTAAAAGGCCGCTTACGCTTGTTTCAAGAATCTTTATTTTTTGAATACGAAGATAAAGTCTTAGAAGAAGTACCAGCCATCAAAGAATGGACGGATCTTTTAAAAGACGTTCCTTTCCTTCCACTTCTTTCTAACATCCAAAAGGAACAATTTATTGACTCGACCAATTCCGTACAGGATTTGTCGATATTTTTCTCACTAAAATATTTCTTACCTATCCTGACATTAGATGCCGATCGCATCAAAGGACCGCTTTCACTGGCAAAACATGAGGCTGGTGACATCGAATGGCAGGACAGCGCAGGATTGAATGGATTATTTTCTCAAACAAGTAAAGCACAAATTTCTCAAGACACAAAGAACATTCTTCAAATCATCCTTTTCCCGCCATCTATTTCCCGGGAAAAGAGTGAAGCTCTTATTCAATCCTTGACGAAGATGTTTGTACAAATACATGGCGGAGAAAGCAAATATGAACTCATTGAAAAAGCACTGTAGCCTGACAGTGCTTTTTCACATTATACTGACATAATAAAAAACGCAACACTTCGTTTATCTAAGAAACGAAATACTGCGTTATAAACAAAATTATGTATTGGAGCGGGTGATGAGAATCGAACTCACGACATCAGCTTGGAAGGCTGAGGTTTTACCACTAAACTACACCCGCATCAATCTTTTAAAAGCAACGTCATCGCGTTGACTTTTATTATGTTACAACTTTCTTAACAATTCGTCAAGAGAATATGAAAATTTTTCGTCAAAAAACTTCATATTCTCCGTATATATTACGATAGTTATTTATCTAGCTGGATATAAAATAAGTATGCATGTGACTTATTCTTCAGTGCTTGCTTTGGATTCTCCTCAATCTCTTCAAATATTATTGAACCCCCGTCTTTCCCCATCGCCGCTGTATACGCAATCAGTGCCTTTCCTCCGGAAGCAACTTTGACAGTTTCAGATTGTGCAGAAAATACATAGTCACTTACTTTGAACGGGAAGCTTGATGTCGCTTTCGTCATCCCATCATTCTTTTTATTTGACCAAATACTAAATTGTGATTCATATGTATCTTTCTCATGATGTAATTGAAGAAGTACATTCACCGTTTGGTCGGTTCCATCCTGGTGTAAAGAAAAGGTAGCAGATGATGCTTCCTTATTCACTAATCGTCCATTTTTGTAATGACTCCCGATAAACGTAATACTCTTATTCTTCTTCGTTAATCCTTTCAGTGTCAGAGCCACCTTTTCATTAGCCGTTGCTGCTTCTAGTAAGTTTTTTTCTTTTTTTGAGAGTTTCATTTGTTCGATGGTTACTTGGTTTTTAGTGGCAGGCTCTGTTTTTATGGTCGAAACCGTCTTCTCGGTTGTCGTGGTTTCTTCGGCCTTCTCGCCGCATCCTGCTAATAGAAAAACTGTGAATAAAAGAATGCTCCATTTTTTAAACATTGTGATCCCCTTTGGTGTTTTTTATTTCCTATTATACTAAAAAAAGGTTAGGAGAATTCTCCTAACCTTTTGCTTTTTTCTGTTTCATGGCTGATAGGAATGCCACAATGAGAAAACTCACAGCAAAAATCACCATCATATAAATAAAAAAGTTTGGCTTGATCTGAAAAGTAAATGCGGACGAGCCTTCCATTTCAAAAGCGAGACTGTTAAATAATAAAGCATCGTTCGTTTTTGATTGAAATAAATGATAGAACAGTACGCCGATTGTCAGCATCGGAAAGCCTAAGAATCCTAGAAAACTACCAACTATCGCGCCTTGTTTCATCGCCTGTACGTTCATGATCGTTGTCCTCCCATTCCCCCAAGCAATAGCTGCTTCATAATGGACTTACCATCCCCCATAAACGGAAGAAGATAGAGTAATTGAATAAAATACGTGATTGAAAAAATGAAAAAAGCTGTCGAAACCGGGTTTTCTTTTAGAAATAAAATGGTCACAATGATGCCTGCTGCGCCAATCACACCGGGAACAAGCGGACCAAGCAGCGTAATCCATACCTGCTTTTTCTGAAATGGATCTAATACGGGCCTTACAAACTTCACTGACATCATGTCACTCGCAAAAAAGCCTTGAGGCCCATCCCGCCCTGCAAATTTTCGATGCGCATAGCCATGTGCCGCCTCATGTAAGGCGGTTCCGGTAATTAACCCGAAATAAATAATCGTAAAATAAATCGCAATGGCTGCAATCGACGGATCAGGAATGAATAAAAAAGTGATCCCTGCCATGACCATGAAAAGCATCCAGAAAAAGATGATTTTACGTGTCACCATGAGCAAAGCCGTCCCAAAAATGTGAAGGAACGAGTGACCAGTACAATCAAATCGTTCCTTCATTTTGACTTGATACTGCTTGAAAAATTGACAGCAGGCTGTCACAATCCGATATGGTGAATGATAATGAATAGACAGCAAGTGATGCTGATTCAATCCCATCATCAGCTGATAAAAGTCACGAGCAATCACCGACTCATCGACCTGAAACAAATCGGCGAGCTCTGCGGTAATACTCGCTTCAGTTCTTTTACCGTCCACTTTCGTTAACATATGATAGGCACTTTCATTGATCGGGAGTGTGCTTGCATACTGCGTATCCGTGAGATGCCTCTTTTGTAAGGTCACATACGGCGCTAGTGCCGGTACCCGCTCAATCTTTAGCTTATTGTTAAGAAGTTGAATCATGTGAATACCTCCATGAAAAACCTTTGTATATGGCAAAGATGAGCAGACCCTCAAATGCAGCCATAAGCAGCCACTGAAGCGCTTGACTAGACGCCCCTATGACATAGTTCCCAATAAAAACAATCGGAATCATGAGTAAAATAAGCGCTCCAAATGAAAAAATGCCTGTGTAGGGATTGTTTCGATCTAGAGGAAGTAAGATACCTACCACATAAAAGAGCGCAGTGGCATTGCATAAGACAGCAGCACCAATCAGTGCGTGCCAAATCTGATCAGGAAGCGTCAGCGTTGTCAGCATGAATAAAACAATTTGCAGTACACCTACGAGCAGAAGGCCGATAAATTTATATAAAGCCACTTCCCAAGATCTCAGACCAAATGTTTTATACATGCCCAGCATTCGTTTATCGTTGCCAAACGAATTGAAGGCTGTTAAACCAGCAAGAGCGCATAGAACAAAAAATGCTTCATCTTCAAAGCGGAATCCAAACTGATAACGGACGAATAAGATCACAATGAGGAGAATAAGAAAGTTTAAAATGTTTTCTTCATTTCGCACCTGTGACTTCATTTCCTTCACAATAAGCGACCACTTCTTTGAAGAAGAGAACGGCAGCTTGTGTAAAAAGGTTAGCGCTTTTTTCTCTGCCATAATCGGCATCATCGCAAGAGAAAGAAATGCCCCGCCTGCCGATAAGAGGATGAACAGAATCAAAATGGCATAATTTACCCCTTCAGGAGGCATTCCTTGTGCCGCTAAGAAAAACGGTGCTGTCAAATACATCAAATGATAATCAAACTGAATATATGATTGCTGAATTTGACTAATATCAAAATGCGTCAATCCATACGCCACGACCAGTGCCAATAAAACAAATATCGCTGCAAATTTTTGCAACGGTAATTTTAATTTCAAAACGAGTAAATAAGTGATATTGTAAATAAACTGGAGCAGCATTAAGACAAAAAGCGACTGCAAAAGCACCATCAAAAAGAAAGTGAAGATAAAAAAAATACCAATTCCCTGGGCAATAAAATTAGGTAAAAGCAGAATGCCAATAAAAAATAAAACAAGCCCTGCCACCACTGTCACCATCGGAATGAAGTATCCAAAACTTTTCTGAAAGGTAGAGAGCGGGAACCAGCTGAGCTGCATAGAAAACCGGTCTTGTTCAGGTGTTCTGACCTTGATCAAAACGAATAACAAGCTTGTAAATATAGAAGCATTGATCGCCATTGACACGACGAGTAATCCAAGTGAACGTTCATCTCCATTTAAGAAAGCCTTCATAAAGACACCTGTAAAGCTGTATCCGATAATGGCTCCCATTGTGACGGCAAACAAAAAGAATAAGACCACAATGATCCGCTTCGTTTGAGTATCAAAGAGCTTATACATCTCCTGCTGCCACATTTTAAGCATCATTTTAGAAATGATTAATGATTTCATCAAAATGTGCACCCCTATCACTTAACATTGAAGCTTTCAGAAACACCTGTTCCAGTGTGCTTGATTGATACTTCTCCTTTAAGGCTGAGACCGTTCCTTCATCCATTTTATTTCCTTTAGAAATAATGGCGATTTTGTGGCACAGCTCTTCCGCTGAAAGCATATCATGCGTTGAAAGCAAGATCGCACCATGGTGCTCGGCATACCGCTTCATCAGTTTCTTTGTGTTTATAACCGCTTCAATATCAAGTCCTCTAAAGGGCTCATCCATGATCACCAATTGACTATCAAGCATAAATGCAGCAATCAGCTGTGTCTTTTTTTTCATCCCATGTGAATAGGTTTCGATCGGTCTTGATAAAGCCGAGTCCATATCAAACAGTTCAATTAGTTGATTTCTTCTGTGAATTGTTTTACATTCATACATAGAAGAAACAAAATCTAAATATTCAGCACCAGTCAATGCTTCAGGGAGCAGCAGGTCATCTGGAACATAGGCTACTTGTTTTTTAAAGGATGGTTCATCATTTGGGACGTCCTGCAAGTGAATCCTTCCTTCTGTATGCTTAATAATGCCGAGTATACAGTTAATCATCGTTGTTTTACCCGAACCATTCGGTCCAGCAACAGCAACGATTTGATGAGGGTCGATCTTTAAATGAAAATCATTGACAGCAGTCACGTTATTTTTATACGTCTTGGTTAAATTCTCGATCGTAAACATATAACCTCCAAGTGTCTGCATATTCTTTAAAAACAGATCAGGCTAAACCGCCCGCCACAGACGGTTTAGCCCTGGTGTCTTATCTAAGAAGCAAAAAGATGAATCCTAAGTATAGCTACTTACATTCAATTTTGACTTTTAAGCCACTTTCCCACTGAACGGCTCCTGTAAAGCTACCCTTGCCGTTTGCGATACACCAAACTGCTGCTCCTAGAACGACTGTTGCTCCCAATCCAAGAAGGACAGCAACAAATACTAAGAACCAAGCTTGGTCCATAATAGCAGGTTCCATAGTGGAATAGTCAACTTGCGGCGCTGCATAAGTCATACTTTTCACCTCCCAGCTTATGATGATCGTATCATAGGCGTCACACGCCAAACATCTACAGAACATCCCATTTTTGACCGAACATACATTTGATTAAAATGTGACTTTTTATTCAATTATTCACTTTCATCTGTTTAAACCCTCTCTTATTTACTAGATTTTGACACCCCATAAGAACCACAAAACCCATTTAATGTCATTTGCGCCATCTTTTTTCTTCTTTTTTTCAAATAGTCCATATTTATCATCTATCATATTTATTCTTTCCTTTTTGTGAGATAGAAAGAATTCCCCCGATATATCAGATATAAAAGTCCTGATTATATGTCGCAATAATGCCAATTATGAAATATTTACTGATCATTCCGATAAAAGAGTGAGCACATTTTCCTTCTTCTCTTGACTCTAAAAATATGTATATACAAGAAAATCGATTGGGAAAAAAGCCCTTACCTTGTTCAGCACTACACAACAAATGACTCGCCTATTCTATGAAAAAAAGCAAAGCAGCCATGGCAGACTGCTTTGCTTTTTCAAATTTATGAGGAACTAGCAGCAGAGGCTGCATCTGGAAAATGATTGTTCCCAATGATTTCACCGGCTGGCACAGAGAGTCCTGTATCCCCAGATCTCTTAAATGGAAGGAGCGGGAAAACAAGCTCTGCTAAATAATAAGCTTCTTCTAGGTGCGGGTATCCAGAAAATATAAATGTATCAATGCCTAGAGACTGGTATTCTATGATACGATCTGCTACTGTTTGCGGATCTCCGACGAGTGCTGTTCCTGCACCGCCGCGTACTAAACCAATGCCTGCCCAAAGATTTGGGCTAATTTCAAGTTTGTCTTTCCTCCCTTGGTGCAATTCCACCATTCGTCTTTGACCCACTGAGTCCATCCCCTGTAACACTTTTTGCGCCTCATCAATGGTTTTTTGATCTAAATGACGAATCAGATGTTCCGCTGCCTGCCATGCCTCCTCTTCGGTATCTCTCACAATCACATGAAGACGAATGCCAAACTTCACCGTTCTTCCTTCCTTTTCAGCCTGCTTCTTCACTTGTGTAATTTTCTCTTTCACTTGTGCAGGCGGTTCGCCCCAAGTTAAATAAACATCTGTATGCTTGGCGGCTGCTTGAATTCCTGCTGCTGATGATCCGCCAAAAAAGACTGGTGGATGGGGTGTTTGAGCTGGTGAGAATAACAGACGGCCATTTTCTGCTTGTAGATGTTTGCCATGAAATTGTACATTTTCTCCTTTCAATAACCGCTTCCAAATCGTCAAAAACTCTTCTGTTGCCTCATAGCGTTCATCATGAGAAATGAACAGCCCATCTCCTTCAAGCTCCTCTTTACTTCCCCCTGCTACCACATTAATCAGCAGTCTCCCGCCTGAAAGACGATCTAATGTAGACGTCATTCTAGCAGCAACAGACGGCTGCATCAGCCCTGGTCTAAGAGCCACGAGAAACTTTAAATGAGTGGTTTCCGCAGCTAAAGCAGCTGCCGTCAGCCATGGATCTTCACAGGATCTCCCAGTAGGCAGCAAGACCCCTGTATAACCAAGCTGATCAGCTGCTTGAGCAATCTGTTTAAAATATGGATAGTCTGCCTGTCTTGCCCCTTTTGCTGATCCTAAATAACGGCCGTCTCCATGCGTTGGAATAAACCATAAAATATTCATAACATCGCCCCCTTTTATTATTCACCTTGATAACTAGTGCGCCACTTGAGCAGACGCTTTTCTAACAGACGTACAAATGAATCTGTCAGCTTACCTACTACTGCAAAGATGATAATTCCTACAAACACTTTATCCGTTTGAGAGAATTGCCTTGCATCCATAATCATATAGCCGACCCCGCTGCTTGAACCCATCAACTCAGCTACCACTAAACCAAGCCAAGCAATTCCTAATGACAGTCTCACGCCCAGAAGAATATGAGGAAGAGCAGCCGGTAAAATCAGCTTTGTGATGCTTTGATACACATTAAACTCTAAGGCGCGAGCCACATCAAACAGCTTATTATCTACACTGCGAATACCTAGAAACGTATTAATATAAATCGGAAAAAAAGCCCCAAGTGCAATCAATAAAATTTTCGCTGTTTCATCAAAACCAAACCAGAGGATGAATAAAGGAGTGACCGCTAAATGTGGAACGGTTCTCAGCATTTGCAAGGTCGGATCTACATACTGCTCTGTTTTTTTAGAAAACCCTACGCATACGCCCAGCAAAAGACCTAAGCCTCCCCCTAGCAAAAATCCACATATCGCTCGATAAAGGCTGATGTATAGATGGCCAAACAGTTCACCAGAACGAATCAACTCTCGAAAGGATTCTGCAATCAAGACAGGCGAAGGCAAGACAGTGGAAGAAACGATTTGAGAACCAGCTATGATCTGCCAAACCGCAATAAGTAGAACAGGTAATACCAGTCCCTTTAACTTATATAAAGAAGAAGCTTTTCTCCTTTTTTTCTTTGCCCGCTCGATTTTAGATGCTAAAGCCGGATTCGATACAGCTTTCATTCATCCATCTCCTCTTTCAGCATTTTTTCAATAAACGAATTATCTACAACCTGATTAACATCAATTTTCCGCTGGATCGCCTTTGTTTTGTATTGAAAATCAGCGGTATGCTGCTGAGCATTGATGATCTTCTTCGAAATGGGCTTATTGAGTGGTTCCGTATTGTTTAATACTTGTGTGACGACCTTCTTATCTAAATTTTTTAAACGCGCATATAGAGTAACAGCCTCTTCTGGATGTGCTTTTTGCCACTTCACTGCATGGTCATATACCTTTAAGAATTTCACCACTAGTTCAGGATGCTGATCAGCAAACTGAGTTCGAACAAGTGTGAAACCTGGAGAATATAAATCGGTCGCTTCCCCATTCACCAGCAGCTTTGCTCCTTTCTTTATCGTTTCAAGTGATAAGAACGGCTCCCAGATCGACCAAGCATCAACGGACCCATTTTCAAATGCTGATATCGCTTCATCTGGCTGAAGCTGAATGATCTGAACATCCTTCGCAGATAAACCTGCCTGATCTAATACTTTGTATAAAAAGTCAAAGCCGCTGCTCCCTTTAGCGACAGCAATTTTTTTCCCTTTTAAGTCTTCTACTTTTTGAATCTCACTGTTCTTATTCACTAAAATACCGTTCGCTTTCAGCCCATCCTGAGATAAACCAATTTCCTTAAAATCAATACCAGCTGCCTGACCTGCTATAACAGGTGAGTTTCCAACTTGCGTGAAATCTAATTGATTTGCAGCAAGTCCTTCAAATTGGGGAGGTCCACTTTGAAACTCCACCCACTTTACCTTCACTCCTTCTTTTTCAAATGATTTTTCAAACCACCCCTTTTCCTTTGCTAAAAGCAGCGGGCTCAAACTTTGCTGAATCCCAATCCTAATTTCTTTCACCTTGTTTTCCGAGCCGTCTGCTGCTTGATCACACCCTGCTAAAACAAGCAGCAGACTCAAAAAGATAACGATCATTTGTTTCTTTTTCATGCGATTTCCCCTCCCTAAATCCCTAAGCCATCGGTTAGTAACAATTCATCTGTTTTCTCAAATTCTGAAAGCACCTTTTGTCTTAAGCTTTGAAAAGCGGTTGACGTTCTATCACGCGGAAAAGGCAGGTTCACAGGAAGAATCTTATGGATTCGGCCAGGTCTCGCTTGCATTAGCACAATTTCATTTCCTAAATAAATCGATTCATCAATATCATGAGTTACGAGCATCATCGTTGTTTTTTTCTCCTGCCAAATGTCCAGCAGCACATCCTGCAAGTGCTTTCGTGTGAATGCATCCAGCGCACCAAATGGTTCATCAAGCAATAAGATCTCCGGATCACGAAGGAGTGCTCTCGCAATGGCAACCCGTTGTGACATTCCTCCTGAAAGCTCATGTGGATAAGCATGTTCAAATCCTTTTAATCGAACAATTTCAATCAATTCATCCACTTTGCGGCGTACATCCTGTTGTTTTAAATTGAAATTGGCCGCTATGTTTTCTTCAACCGTCAGCCATGGAAACAGGCGGTGTTCCTGAAAGATAAAGCCCTGTTTCATTCCTGGTTCTGTGATCCGTCTGCCTCCTATCAAAATTTGCCCATCATACGCTGTGTCGAGGCCGCTTATGATCTTTAGCAATGTACTTTTCCCACATCCGCTCGGACCTATCACTGTCACAAATTCACCGGGAATAATGCTCAATCTTAAGTCTTCAAGTACCCGAATGGTCTGTTTGTCTTTCCAAAAGGATTTATCCACAATATCAATTGAAATCGTCATTGAAACCTCCACTCCTCTTACGATCAGATAAATACACAGAAAGGCCCTTATCCCAAAAAAGAGATAAGAGCCTTCGTGTTGTCCGATCAGCTAATCATATTGATTTGTTAGCACCATCCTAAATCATATTAATCCCATAAATCAACTCAAATTTATAAAATGGTTATTTTGTCCTTGTATGCTTTTCATCAATCCGATCGTAAATCGCTTCTATTCGTTCCTTGTTACTGTAAATCTCATATTTGTTCCGCTCAATCAAGATATCGAGTGTCAGATCCATATGTTTTCTGTATTTTTTTCGTTTTTTCTTTTTTTCCATCTTCTTCATCCTTTCTCATTCAAATAAAAAAAGGCTCTTCACTCATATTTGAGTGATAGAGCCTTCGGTTGACCGATCAGCCATTCTTGTTCGTGTTTTCAGTATGCTCATGTTAATACACACTATTCCTACCTGTCAACTATATTTATTGTTTTTTCAGATTTATCTAAAAAATGATTGACCGAGCAGGGAACAAGATTTATAGTCTTATTAAATATTTCTTATCAAAACAGTTGGTTTTATCTAACAAAAGGAGGATACACACATGTCAGAAGAACGTCCATTTCGTTTAGAAACAAAAGCCATTCACGCAGGTCAGGAGCTTGATTCAGCGACCTATTCAAGAGCCGTGCCTATTTACCAAACGAGCTCATTTGGTTTTAGAGACAGTGAGCATGCAGCGAATTTATTTGGTCTTCAGGAACCGGGAAATATTTATTCACGTATTATGAACCCTACAAATGACGTATTTGAAAAGCGTATCGCTGAGCTTGAAGGTGGAATTGGTGCACTTGCTGTTTCTTCTGGACAAGCAGCGACGACTTATTCTATTTTAAACATCGCAGGAGCCGGAGATGAAATCGTTTCCTCAAGCAGTCTTTATGGCGGCACCTACAATTTATTTGCCCATACACTCAAAAAACTCGGAATTACTGTAAAATTTGTCGATTCATCCAACCTTGAAGAACTCGAAGCAGCGATCACTGACAAAACAAAGGCAGTTTATGCAGAGAGCATTGGGAATCCAAAAGGCGACATTTTACATATTGAAGCCATCTCAGCCATTGCACACAAGCATCATATCCCGCTTATTGTTGACAATACACTCGCCAGCCCTTATTTATTAAGACCTATTGAATTCGGTGCAGACATTGTCGTCCACTCAGCGACGAAATTTATTGGCGGTCATGGTACATCAATTGGCGGCGTCATCGTTGATAGCGGCCGATTCCCTTGGGCTGACAGCGATAAGTTTAAAGGGCTGACTGAACCAGATCCAAGCTATCACGGGCTGACCTATACAGAAGCAATTGGAGAAGCGGCTTATATCACAAAAGCACGAGTACAGCTATTACGTGATTTAGGGGCAGCTCTGTCGCCATTCAACTCATTTTTACTTCTGCAGGGCTTAGAAACATTACACCTTCGTCTTGAGCGGCATAGTGAAAATGCATTGAAAACAGCACAATTCTTACAGGATCACCCTCTTGTCGATTGGGTAAGCTATCCAGGTCTTGAAAGTCACGAATCATATGAGCTTGCTCAAACCTATTTACCAAAAGGACAAGGCGCGATCCTCACATTCGGTATTAAAGGTGGACGCGAAGCAGGTAAAAAGCTCATTGATTCTGTCCAGCTTTTCTCCCATCTCGCAAACGTGGGTGATTCTAAATCCCTCATCATTCACCCTGCCAGCACAACGCATCAGCAATTAAGCGAGGCAGAACAAAAAGCGACAGGTGTCACACCAGAGCTCATTCGTTTATCTGTTGGAACAGAAGCGATTGAAGATATTCTTGAAGATCTTGAACAGGCGATGAAAAAAAGTCAGTCTGAATGACAATGACATAGAAAAAAGCACACGGCCGTGTGCTTTTTTATTGTTTATTAATGATTGAGTAATCGAATGTCTTGGAAAGGATAAAATACAAATGAGGTAGTTCCTTGAATATCACGCTTTGTAAAAAGACCTAAGCCGTTGCGGCTGTCCATTGAATTTTGGCGGTTGTCCCCCATGACAAAGTACTTTCCTTTTGGAACAGTCAAAGGGCCAAAATCAGGTGTCAGCAAGGTGCCATCTGCAGCTGCTTTCTTTTTGTTTGACGCTAAGTAAGGCTCCGCCACTTTTTTTCCATTAACATATAGCTGATCATTTTTCATTTCAATTTTATCACCAGGTAAACCAATCAATCGTTTGACATAATGAGTGCTGCGGTCTTCCCCATCAAGAACAATGATCTGTCCCCGTTTATAATCACCGAAATAATCAACCGTTTTATTCACAAACACCCGCTCTGTATCATGCAATGTCGGATACATGGAAGATCCTTTGACAATGTATGGCGCGAATAAAAAGTTGCGAATGATAAAAACAGCTATAAATGCGATTAAAATGGCTTTGATCCAGCCCCATAATTCTGATTTCTTTTTTTGTGTTTTTGTATTTGTTGTCATAAGCTCCTCCTGAATTCCCCAAGGACGAAATGTGTGTCACCAGCTGCCAGCCGGCGTCACGCTTGTTTCTCCCTAAATATAAACATATTTTGCCAACAAATCAAGCGAAGAGAGAGAAAAAGGCAAGCACCTTTCTGTGCTTGCCCAAAACTCAGTTAGTTAGCAGAAGAATCCGCTTCTTTTTCTTTGTTTGCTTTACCATAGAAATAATCCGATGGATTCACTGGTTTGAAATCAGATAACTTATGGAATCGAAGTAGATCCCTATAGAGCACTTTATCTGAAAGACTTAACTGATTATCAACACGGGCTTTAATCGCCTCTGTCTTTTTATTTTGTTTCACCACTTTACCTGTTTTCGTATCATAAACGGTATTATCGACAAGTGTGTATTTCGGTGTCACATAGTTTCCATTACGGAAGGCAACAGTCTCATCATGCTTTTTAGAGAATAGGTCTGTTCCAAAATTCACGAATTCATTTGAATCGATACCTTGTAAGTGAAGAAGTGTTGGCATAACGTCGACTTCACCACCATACGTATGGTTCACGCCGCCCTTCTTACCAGGAATACGAATCATGAGCGGAACACGCTGGTTTTGTGCATTTTGATAAGGAGTGATTTCTTTCCCTTGAATTTCACTCATTGCACGGTTATGGTTCTCAGAAATACCGTTATGGTCACCATATAATAAAATGACTGAGTCTTTATACATACCTGATTTTTTCAAGTCTTTGAAGAATTGCTCTAATGACTCATCTAAATATCTTGCTGTTTGGAAATAGTTATCGACTGTTTTATCGCCAGTTGTTGCCTTAGCGATTGTCGCATCTTTTTCATCTAAATTAAATGGATAGTGATTTGTCAGTGTCATTAAATGTGCATAAAATGGCTTTTTCATTGATTCTAGCATTGGAATTGATTCTTTGAAGAACGGTTTATCCTTCAGACCCATATTCACAAGGTTTTCTTCATCCATGTTGTAATAGGAAGCATCAAAGAATTGATCAATTCCCATATGTTTATAAATCGTGTCACGGTTCCAGAAAGATTTATAGTCCCCGTGAAGCACTGCACTCGTATAGCCTGCTTTTTGATCTAGGATGGCAGGTAGTGATTGGAAGGTATTTTCACCCTTTGTCACAAATGCTGCTCCCTCTGGCAAGCCAAACATACTATTATCCATCATCAGCTCAGCATCTGATGTCTTCCCTTGACCAGTCTGATGGAAGAAGTTATCGAAATACGTAAAGTCGTCTTTCCCATGAGCCAGCTTGTTTAAGAATGGAGTCACTTCTTCTCCATTTAATTTGTAGTCGATTAAGAAAGACTGAAAGCTTTCTAAATGAATTTTAATAATGTTTTTGCCTTTTGCTTTCCCAAAATACTCTGCATTTGGCTTCGCATAGTGAGAAGACGTATAGTTCACAACATCCGTTAAATCTTCACTGCTTGCATTGGCTACCTGTGTTGCGTTTTGTGCTGCTTGTACCCCGTCATAAATCGTATAGTTATAAACACCTAAGTATTTGACAACATACTTATGATCAAAGGTTCTCGTTAATAATTCTGGACGATCCTTTTCAGCCAAATGAAGGTTTACAAAGAACAGGCCAATACCTGCAGCTACAATCAGCAGTGCAAACGTCTTTTTCATTTGGAACTTCTTCACTTCTGGTCTCCAAATGACAATCGCAATCAAGATGATAATATCAAGGAAGTATAAAAGGTCATGCGGCTTAATGCTTGCTAACACACCGCCAGTCATGCCTCCCCCAAGATTTCCTGCCTGCTTCATTGTTGAGAAAGTCAAAAAGTCATCAAAGAAACGGTAATACGCTACATTTGCATATAAAAGTGCGGTCATAATAAAATCAATAACAATTAAAACAATGGCAGATTTACGCCCCTTCAAAAAGAGAGCAAGTCCAAAAAACACGATGGCTGAACTAAATGGATTCAATAAGAGAAGCCCCTCTTGAAAAGAACCTTTTACTCCTAAATTAAAGTCCATTTTGTAGGCTGTGTACGATTTTGCCCAGAATAAAAGGACAGCCAAAACAAAAAAGCTATATTTGTTTGCAAATATTTTTTTCATAAAACCTCTTCTTTCTTATCATCGTTCTGATATAAATGAAATCATAAAAAATTTACATTCATTTTGCAAATGTAAATCTTCTTCGCCAAGCATGCCGATGCTCTGTCTCCGCCGGATACATGCGCTCCTTTAATATAACGAATGAGAAGCATCATAAGTTTCAAAAAAAATACGAGTAAATAAAAGGAAAAATATCCATTTACATTAAATTTACGCACACTTCATGTTTTAGTGGATGAAGAAGGTTTTGTAAATCACTCAGTATTACTTTACTTTTTTCATCTATTCGTGTCAAAGTAATTATAAAGAAAAGGAAGAATCACCTAGGCTTTTCGACTCATTTACCCAAATTTATACAAAATTCGATCCATGCTTCTTTTATTGTGACTCAACCTCCATTAATCCATGTACCTCCCTAAAAAAACAGTTTAAAACAAAAAAAGCTTGATTTCCCCTACTGATGTGCGGTGTGATAAAGAGGTAGAACTTGATCACAACACTTATATGTTCATGACAAAAAAAATCAGGCTGGAGGACATCACATGAAGATGAACAAACAAATCAACACTTTTGAAAAGAGATTTTCAGAAGATGTAATCACAATCATTGCTGTTACAGGACCTTCTGGCGTAGGGGCAGGAAAAGCAGGACAGGCACCTCTTTGGACCGCTTCTATTCCACTGATTGCTTGGAAAGAAAACGGCCGTATCACAACCGAAAATGTAAGACTTTGCTGGTTAACAGATGACGAGGGATTAAGGGAAAAACAGGCACAATTACATAAAGAATCAATCGTTACACTTCAGGTCCGAAAAGGCGAAGGTGAATTCATGCTTGTATCTTTGATTGATACAGATACACAGGATCAAGCGCTTCAAGAAATTTTAGAAGAAGCCCAAAAGCCTGTGTATTATCATGATGACATACTTGGAACCTTTGAGTTAGTAAAAGGACTAGACTTATTTGAAAAAACGATCCAATGGAGCAATGAAGAGTGCCTTCTCTACTTTAACCTCGAAGAAGATGAAAAAATAAATGACTCTCTTCGAACAGCAAACCACCTCATGCAAGAACAGGCCAAATGGGATTCTTCTATTAAATCATTTGCCGCGAATCAGCTGATAGATCTAGCAAAGGATTGGCAGGAACAAGACGAATCAGCTGAAGAGCAAGAAGAACTCACAATGAATCAATTTATAAGCCGCATTTCACTTGAAAGCCTGCATGTTTACCCTGAGGGAGAGTTTGAAGTCTACTATCATGACGGTGATTTATTTTGGGGGCATGTCATTATTGTCAAAGGAAATATAAATGGCACATTTCATGATGCACATATTGCAGGCTAAAGGCTGGAGGAATAACCCATGGAAATCAAAGCTTTTCAAGAATTAAATCTGTTTGGGAAAACACCAGTCATCGCCAAAATTGGCGGCTTCCGTCCTGATCCAGCTGTACACAGCTGGTTTGCAGGCCATTTTTTCATCGATCCTAATCAAGGCTGGCCGATAGATCAAGATGGAGCCATGATTCCGATTTTACAAATTTATTTACCAGAAGTGCCAGGAGGAATGAACGGCTTCAATGAATGTAAGCTGATTCAAATTTTTCTTAATCAGAATACACTTCCGATTGATATCACCAAAAACGGTGAAGGCTGGAAGCTCATTGAATATTCATCAATCGAAGGTTTAGAAGTAGCTGAGACTCCTGAAGAAGTGAGAGGACTCAAACCCTTTCAAATCCAATGGAACGAAAGTGAGCAAAGGGACTTCCCTTGCTGGGAAGAGGCATGGTCATATGTCGATTTATCAGAAGTAAACGAAAGTGAAGAAGCGACAAACCCTTCTTTAATCAATACACAAATTATTCGTTCACAAAAATCGGCGGATATGGGGCGTATATTCAATCCCCGCCCCATCAACAACAAGGCGAATTCATGCTCCAAATCGCCTCAGAAGAAAAACCTCGTTTCATGATTGGTGATAACGGCACGATGTATTTCTATTATGACCAAGAATCAAAAGAATGGTTTATGCACTGGGATTGTTTTTAACGTTTATTGAATGAAACCTCGCCTTCTCCTAAACGTAATGAGTAACAATGAAAGGAGGCAGCAAAATGGGATTCATTCTAGACATCTTTTCACTTGCTGTGTATATCCCTTTTCTACAAGTGGATGAAGAGGAGATCTCGAGGAACGCAGCACATCTCAAAAAATATAGCTGGTTTCAAGCACTATTACATGAACAAACTTGCAGGGAGCTCATCATTTATGATCCCGATGTTCGACGTGTCATAGGCAGGTTTAAAACGGAGAAACTCCATAAGAAGCGATACAACTTAAGATGCGAACGTAAATTACTGCAAGCATTACAACGCGCATTCTAAACTGACAACAAGAGCCGCACTTTCCTGTGGCTCTTGTTTTATTAATAGAATCGTTCCTTTTGAAGAAAACATTTGACGCCTGGACAACTCTCCCCGTATATTATGTATAAATCCATCTTTTTCAAAGAAAAGGGGGCCTCACATGCGCTTGTTTAAGAACTGGAGAAAAAAGCAGCCTGCACAGCAAATCACTTCAGAAAAGCAAGAAGACAGCATCCCAGTCAACTTCTCCACACTTCCCTTTGGCACAGACACCGTCGATGATTTTTTGTTCAACCTAGACCTGACCTCCAAGCTCACAGATCCCTATAAAGAAACAGATACGAACAAGCTTACCTAGATCTTCGTAAATCCTCATCCAATACTGGATGATTTTTTTATACTCAATGAAAGGTGTATCCAATGAAAACATATTATATCGTCAGACACTGCCAAGCAGATGGACAATCTAAAGCTGCAGCTTTAACCCCACAAGGCATCACTCAATCTCATGAACTGACACAGTTTTTTTCCAGCATTCATCTCAATCAAATTATCTCAAGTCCTTATAAACGAGCGATCCAAACTACTGAGCCCCTTGCTCATGCAAAACAGCTCGAGATAAAAATCGATCAGCGCCTCTCTGAACGTGTATTAAGCAGCAAACCAATAGACGATTGGTTTGAGAAGCTAAAGCTCAGTTTTACAGACTTACATATGACCTGTGAAGGCGGAGAATCGAGCCAAGAAGCCATGAATCGTATTGTAGAAGCACTCCACGAACAAATAAAATTAGAAAAAGATCATACCCTATTCGTCACACATGGCAATATCATGAGCCTGCTTCTTAAACACGCTGATCCAACGATTGGATTCGAGGAGTGGAAGAAACTAAGCAATCCAGATGTCTATATTCTGAAATATTTTAGTCCAGATCATATAGAAACAAAGCGAATATGGCATTAAAAAAACGGCAGAATGAACTCTGCCGTTTTCTCATCTATTGCTGATAATAAAATGCCTCTACCCACTCATACGGTTTCTTACGCTCCGCACACCATGTCATAAAGCCTCTTGTCTCCGTCTGCTGAAACGCCATCCAGTCCTTTAAAAGCTGGCCATAATAGACGGCTTGTTTTTGAACATTGGTACGAATTCTTTTATTTTGAATCAGCATCATAACATTTTCAATCCCTTGAATTCTCTCTTGATCCTTCTCATAGGTGCTTAAATAAAGATCTTCATGTATATGGTGAAACGAATACCACAAGGCCGATAAATAGATTTCACAAATTTGAACAATCACACGCTGTTCCTTGCTGCCCCCAAGCTCTAGTGCCTTCAATAAATGAGGCAGCCCTTCTCCCTGATGTACAAACAAACCTTGCCAGCGATACAGTCTTACATCCAATGGGTCAACTTTCTCCCACGTTTGAAAAACAGGCTGGATCACCCCATTTACCAGCGGATACACAAGCAGATGATGACCATCCTCAAACCGTTCAATCCACTCAAACAGCCAAGCAGCAAATTCACGCTGTTCTTCAAAATCGTTCTCTTTCATCTCTTCAATAAAGGCCTGAAGAACTTTTAGCGCATCTTTACGCAGGCCCTGTTCTTTTCTCACACAGTACTGTCTAAAAAGAGGATAATCATTTACTCCCTCGTCTTGAATAATAGCCTGTAATATCGTCTTCGTTTGCATGATCACAACGCCGCCTCTTTACATCCATTCTTTTCTATGTTCATGAATAAATTGAATGTCTTTTTGATAATGTTCAAGATGTCCTTCTTGAATCATGTTTTGAAAAGCGATATCACCCTCACACGCTTGTCGTTTCATATACTGACATAACCCTTCTAAACGAAGCAGCACCATATCCAAATAATCTTCTGCTATTTCCTCGCCATAAGATTCAAAAAACAGTTTGACTCTATGCTTTATCTGGTCTGCATGGTCTAATGAAAGATAATTCACGACCTCCCCTGTTTCAGTGCGAAAAAATCTACTGAGAGGCACACATGTATAAAGGGTATATGCGATATCCCAAAGCCTTGGACCAGGAGCAGCTACATCAAAATCAATAATCCCTACTGGTTTTTTATCCTTGAAAATGATGTTGTACATCGCAAAATCATTATGGCAAACAACCTCTATGTTGTTAGGCGTATTGTCCATTCGTTCCCAATCATCTGAAATGGAGAAGTCCTGAACAGCATCATGATAAAGCCTTAACATGCTCGCTATTTCTTTTAAAACATCGTGAGTACACATGTATTCTTTTAAAGGATCATGACCTGCCACGCCATCAATAAAGGACAATACCTCTCTACCTTGTTCATCAACCCCTAAAAACTTTGGAGCATAGGAGAAATTCTTTTTTTCTAAATGCTTTAGCAGCTTTCGTATATTGATATTGTCTGACTTTACTTCTCGACGAACCGTATCTCCAGAACGATATACGTTCGAGACATTGCCACCTGTCAATAACTCCTCATGATCATTTTGTTTTTTCATAAATTCTCCCCTCAAACTGGGTCACCATGTTGATGTCAGCTAAAGATGTGTATGTACCCACAAATATTCATTTAGTTACTCAAAGGTAGTACAACTGTTTTATGTGAATGTGCTGCTCCATTTTGTTTCCTTACATGGTTAAATGTATCTTATCAAATGTTGCAAATCATCTAAAGATTATTCTGCCAAAAGAAGTACATACTCATTATTTTCTAATAGGTTCCTATTTTTTATCTAAATAACTCATTTAAACCACAAAAAAACGTTTTACCACGAGGGTGAAACGTTAGGTTCATGGAAAAACCAATCATGAAAATTTTAAAAGATACCGGTGGCCGGGGTCGAACCAGCACTCCGTGATAAATTATTCTAAAAAGGCAAGGTATACCCTCTTAAAGTAAAGCCCCTGTTAATGAAAAGAATTAAAGTTCTTCCTGATATATTTCTGATTTTATCGGCTTTAAACTCAAAGGTATTTTAAACTCATGAATACTTTCAATATGATTAAAAAAATGATTGATATCGTCATAATCCATTGACCATTCTTCTACCACCTTTAACTTTTTTAACTCGCTTGTTGGTTTAAATAAAAATTCACAGTGTAGTTGTTCCATGTGAGAATAATCATCTTCTTCATAAACTGTAAACTGACGTACAAAGTCAAAATGAAATAGTTCCTCTCCTGTAAAATCATAGACACCACACTGAAATAAAATTTCTTTATCTTCTTCGCCCTCAACTGTCTCCTTTGAAAAAGCCTTAAATGTTTCCCAAACCTTTTTTATATCATCGTTATCTTCACTAATGCTATCTTTAAGATAACTTTCAGCATTTTTAACCGTAATCATTACAACACCTCTTGTGTACAATTTATCCAATCCTTCTTCAATTATCCTGCCCCTTTAGTTTAATAATAAGACAACCATCAATAAAGTAAAAGTTAATCTCCTTAATATGTTCCTCTTAGCTAATTCACCCTTTCAGCAGTGAACGCGATTTGAAGTAATTTTGTCGTATGAAGAAGCAGCTAAAAAACAAATAAAAAACGCCCTCCTACAATTTGTAGAAAGACGTTTTAAACGTTGATATTCCTTAATTTTTCTGTAATTGACGACAATAAAGAATATCTAAAACTAGATACCGGTGGCCGGGGTCGAACCGGCACTCCGTGAGGAACACGATTTTGAGTCGTGCGCGTCTGCCAATTCCGCCACACCGGCATGATCATTAAAGAGCGCATCTTATATTAAAAAACATGGTGCCGAGGGCCGGACTTGAACCGGCACGGTAGTCACCTACCGCAGGATTTTAAGTCCTGTGTGTCTGCCAATTCCACCACCCCGGCAGTCTTTTCAAAAAAGGCGACACCCGGATTTGAACCGGGGATAAAGGTTTTGCAGACCTCTGCCTTACCACTTGGCTATGCCGCCATTATTGGAGCGGAAGACGGGATTCGAACCCGCGACCCCCACCTTGGCAAGGTGGTGTTCTACCACTGAACTACTTCCGCACATCAACTGGGCTAGCTGGATTCGAACCAACGCATGACGGAGTCAAAGTCCGTTGCCTTACCGCTTGGCTATAGCCCAATAATAAAATGGGGCGATTGATGGGAATCGAACCCACGAGTGCCAGAGCCACAATCTGGTGCGTTAACCACTTCGCCACAACCGCCATAGATGTTATGAATCATATTAAGAAAATTGGCAGGGGCAGTAGGAATCGAACCCACACCGGAGGTTTTGGAGACCTCTGTTCTACCTTTAAACTATGCCCCTATGAAAATAAAAAATGGTGGAGGGGGGCGGATTCGAACCGCCGAACCCGGAGGGAGCGGATTTACAGTCCGCCGCGTTTAGCCACTTCGCTACCCCTCCACTTTTGAAAAACAGTGCCGGCAAGAGGACTTGAACCCCCAACCTACTGATTACAAGTCAGTTGCTCTACCAGTTGAGCTACACCGGCAAATAGTGGTGGCTCGGGACGGAATCGAACCGCCGACACACGGATTTTCAGTCCGTTGCTCTACCAACTGAGCTACCGAGCCAAGTATTCTTTTGAAAAATGGCGGTCCGGACGGGACTCGAACCCGCGACCTCCTGCGTGACAGGCAGGCATTCTAACCAACTGAACTACCGGACCATTTTGGTTGCGGGGGCAGGATTTGAACCTGCGACCTTCGGGTTATGAGCCCGACGAGCTACCGAACTGCTCCACCCCGCGACGATATAAAAGATATGGTGGAGGATGACGGGCTCGAACCGCCGACCCTCTGCTTGTAAGGCAGATGCTCTCCCAGCTGAGCTAATCCTCCGAATAAAAAATGCTGGTGTATATTCTATAAAAATGGTGACCCGTACGGGATTCGAACCCGTGTTACCGCCGTGAAAGGGCGGTGTCTTAACCGCTTGACCAACGGGCCCTTTATTATGTAAATTGTGGCGGAGAGCAAGGGATTCGAACCCTTGAGACGGGGTTACCGCCTACACGATTTCCAATCGTGCTCCTTCGGCCACTCGGACAGCTCTCCAAATTGGCTCCGCAGGTAGGATTCGAACCTACGACCGATCGGTTAACAGCCGATAGCTCTACCACTGAGCTACTGCGGAATGAAGAAAGCCTGGCGATGTCCTACTCTCACAGGGGGAAACCCCCAACTACCATCGGCGCTGAAGAGCTTAACTTCCGTGTTCGGTATGGGAACGGGTGTGACCTCTTCGCCATCATCACCAGACAATTTAGTGACAAAAGATATTATACTATGTATTGAAAATAAATCAAGAGTATTTTAAAAATGTTCTCTCAAAACTAGATAACAATGTTCATGCTTCACATTAGAATATAGGTTAAGTCCTCGATCTATTAGTATCTGTCAGCTCCACGTGTCACCACGCTTCCACCTCAGACCTATCAACCTGATCATCTTTCAGGGATCTTACTTCCTTGCGGAATGGGAAATCTCATCTTGAGGGGGGCTTCATGCTTAGATGCTTTCAGCACTTATCCCGTCCGCACATAGCTACCCAGCGATGCCCTTGGCAGAACAACTGGTACACCAGCGGTGCGTCCATCCCGGTCCTCTCGTACTAAGGACAGCTCCTCTCAAATTTCCTGCGCCCGCGACGGATAGGGACCGAACTGTCTCACGACGTTCTGAACCCAGCTCGCGTACCGCTTTAATGGGCGAACAGCCCAACCCTTGGGACCGACTACAGCCCCAGGATGCGATGAGCCGACATCGAGGTGCCAAACCTCCCCGTCGATGTGGACTCTTGGGGGAGATAAGCCTGTTATCCCCGGGGTAGCTTTTATCCGTTGAGCGATGGCCCTTCCATGCGGAACCACCGGATCACTAAGCCCGACTTTCGTCCCTGCTCGACTTGTAGGTCTCGCAGTCAAGCTCCCTTGTGCCTTTACACTCTGCGAATGATTTCCAACCATTCTGAGGGAACCTTTGGGCGCCTCCGTTACATTTTAGGAGGCGACCGCCCCAGTCAAACTGCCCACCTGACACTGTCTCCCTGCCCGATAAGGGCAGCGGGTTAGAAGGTCAATACAGCCAGGGTAGTATCCCACCGATGCCTCCACCGAAGCTAGCGCTCCGGTTTCCAAGGCTCCTACCTATCCTGTACAAGCTGTACCAACATTCAATATCAGGCTGCAGTAAAGCTCCACGGGGTCTTTCCGTCCTGTCGCGGGTAACCTGCATCTTCACAGGTACTATAATTTCACCGAGTCTCTCGTTGAGACAGTGCCCAGATCGTTGCGCCTTTCGTGCGGGTCGGAACTTACCCGACAAGGAATTTCGCTACCTTAGGACCGTTATAGTTACGGCCGCCGTTTACTGGGGCTTCAATTCGCACCTTCGCTTACGCTAAGCGCTCCTCTTAACCTTCCAGCACCGGGCAGGCGTCAGCCCCTATACTTCGCCTTACGGCTTCGCAGAGACCTGTGTTTTTGCTAAACAGTCGCCTGGGCCTATTCACTGCGGCTTCTCGGGGCTTTAACACCCTAAGAAGCACCCCTTCTCCCGAAGTTACGGGGTCATTTTGCCGAGTTCCTTAACGAGAGTTCTCTCGATCACCTTAGGATTCTCTCCTCGCCTACCTGTGTCGGTTTGCGGTACGGGCACCTCTCACCTCGCTAGAGGCTTTTCTTGGCAGTGTGGAATCAGGAACTTCGCTACTAAATTTCGCTCGCCATCACAGCTCAGCCTTTACGGGAAACGGATTTGCCTATTTCCCAGCCTAACTGCTTGGACGCGGATATCCAATACCGCGCTTACCCTATCCTCCTGCGTCCCCCCATTGCTCAAATGGTGAGGAGGTGGTACAGGAATATCAACCTGTTGTCCATCGCCTACGCCTTTCGGCCTCGGCTTAGGTCCCGACTAACCCTGAGCGGACGAGCCTTCCTCAGGAAACCTTAGGCATTCGGTGGACGGGATTCTCACCCGTCTTTCGCTACTCATACCGGCATTCTCACTTCTAAGCGCTCCACCAGTCCTTCCGGTCTGGCTTCACAGCCCTTAGAACGCTCTCCTACCACTGTTCGTAAGAACAGTCCGCAGCTTCGGTGATACGTTTAGCCCCGGTACATTTTCGGCGCAGAGTCACTCGACCAGTGAGCTATTACGCACTCTTTAAATGGTGGCTGCTTCTAAGCCAACATCCTGGTTGTCTAAGCAACTCCACATCCTTTTCCACTTAACGTATACTTTGGGACCTTAGCTGGCGGTCTGGGCTGTTTCCCTTTCGACTACGGATCTTATCACTCGCAGTCTGACTCCCAAGGATAAGTCATCGGCATTCGGAGTTTGACTGAATTCGGTAACCCGGTAGGGGCCCCTAGTCCAATCAGTGCTCTACCTCCGAGACTCTTACCTTGAGGCTAGCCCTAAAGCTATTTCGGAGAGAACCAGCTATCTCCAGGTTCGATTGGCATTTCACCCCTACCCACACCTCATCCCCGCACTTTTCAACGTGCGTGGGTTCGGGCCTCCATTCAGTGTTACCTGAACTTCACCCTGGACATGGGTAGATCACCTGGTTTCGGGTCTACGACCACGTACTCATGCGCCCTATTCAGACTCGCTTTCGCTGCGGCTCCGCATCTTCTGCTTAACCTTGCACGGGATCGTAACTCGCCGGTTCATTCTACAAAAGGCACGCCATCACCCGTTAACGGGCTCTGACTACTTGTAGGCACACGGTTTCAGGATCTATTTCACTCCCCTTCCGGGGTGCTTTTCACCTTTCCCTCACGGTACTGGTTCACTATCGGTCACTAGGGAGTATTTAGCCTTGGGAGATGGTCCTCCCGGATTCCGACGGAATTTCACGTGTTCCGCCGTACTCAGGATCCACTCTGGAGAGAACGACATTTCAGTTACAGGGCTGTTACCTTCTTTGGCGGGCCTTTCCAGACCTCTTCGCTTATATCGTTCCTTTGTAACTCCGTATAGAGTGTCCTACAACCCCAAGAGGCAAGCCTCTTGGTTTGGGCTGTTCCCGTTTCGCTCGCCGCTACTCAGGGAATCGCATTTGCTTTCTCTTCCTCCGGGTACTTAGATGTTTCAGTTCCCCGGGTATGCCTTCTCATACTCTATGTATTCAAGTATGGATACTACTCCATTACGAGCAGTGGGTTTCCCCATTCGGAAATCTCCGGATCAAAGCTTGCTTACAGCTCCCCGAAGCATATCGGTGTTCGTCCCGTCCTTCATCGGCTCCTAGTGCCAAGGCATCCACCGTGCGCCCTTTCTAACTTAACCATTTCTTACTTTAGAAAGAATCACTATGTGTGATGAACTTTGCATTGCATTCAATGTGAATGTATTACTTATTGTTATCTAGTTTTCAAAGAACAATCCTGTCTCGCTAGAGACATGTTTTGAAGGAATGATCCTTCAAAACTAAACAAGACGAAAACGTACGCTGCTCCATATATCCTTAGAAAGGAGGTGATCCAGCCGCACCTTCCGATACGGCTACCTTGTTACGACTTCACCCCAATCATCTGCCCCACCTTCGGCGGCTGGCTCCATAAAGGTTACCTCACCGACTTCGGGTGTTGCAAACTCTCGTGGTGTGACGGGCGGTGTGTACAAGGCCCGGGAACGTATTCACCGCGGCATGCTGATCCGCGATTACTAGCGATTCCAGCTTCACGCAGTCGAGTTGCAGACTGCGATCCGAACTGAGAACAGATTTATGGGATTGGCTAAACCTTGCGGTCTTGCAGCCCTTTGTTCTGTCCATTGTAGCACGTGTGTAGCCCAGGTCATAAGGGGCATGATGATTTGACGTCATCCCCACCTTCCTCCGGTTTGTCACCGGCAGTCACCTTAGAGTGCCCAACTGAATGCTGGCAACTAAGATCAAGGGTTGCGCTCGTTGCGGGACTTAACCCAACATCTCACGACACGAGCTGACGACAACCATGCACCACCTGTCACTCTGTCCCCGAAGGGAAAGCCCTATCTCTAGGGTTGTCAGAGGATGTCAAGACCTGGTAAGGTTCTTCGCGTTGCTTCGAATTAAACCACATGCTCCACCGCTTGTGCGGGCCCCCGTCAATTCCTTTGAGTTTCAGTCTTGCGACCGTACTCCCCAGGCGGAGTGCTTAATGCGTTAGCTGCAGCACTAAGGGGCGGAAACCCCCTAACACTTAGCACTCATCGTTTACGGCGTGGACTACCAGGGTATCTAATCCTGTTCGCTCCCCACGCTTTCGCTCCTCAGCGTCAGTTACAGACCAGAGAGTCGCCTTCGCCACTGGTGTTCCTCCACATCTCTACGCATTTCACCGCTACACGTGGAATTCCACTCTCCTCTTCTGCACTCAAGTTTCCCAGTTTCCAATGACCCTCCCCGGTTGAGCCGGGGGCTTTCACATCAGACTTAAGAAACCGCCTGCGAGCCCTTTACGCCCAATAATTCCGGACAACGCTTGCCACCTACGTATTACCGCGGCTGCTGGCACGTAGTTAGCCGTGGCTTTCTGGTTAGGTACCGTCAAGGTGCGAGCAGTTACTCTCGCACTTGTTCTTCCCTAACAACAGAGCTTTACGATCCGAAAACCTTCATCACTCACGCGGCGTTGCTCCGTCAGACTTTCGTCCATTGCGGAAGATTCCCTACTGCTGCCTCCCGTAGGAGTCTGGGCCGTGTCTCAGTCCCAGTGTGGCCGATCACCCTCTCAGGTCGGCTACGCATCGTCGCCTTGGTGAGCCATTACCCCACCAACTAGCTAATGCGCCGCGGGTCCATCTGTAAGTGACAGCCGAAACCGTCTTTCATCCTTGAACCATGCGGTTCAAGGAACTATCCGGTATTAGCTCCGGTTTCCCGGAGTTATCCCAGTCTTACAGGCAGGTTACCCACGTGTTACTCACCCGTCCGCCGCTAACATCCGGGAGCAAGCTCCCTTCTGTCCGCTCGACTTGCATGTATTAGGCACGCCGCCAGCGTTCGTCCTGAGCCAGGATCAAACTCTCCGAGGTATGCAGGATGCATATCACACATGCGTTGCTACACGATGTAGCGAACTTAGCATGTGATCATTTCCTGCCTCGCCAGTTTGACTGACTACCTATGAAGTATCATAGGATTTTTTTATAAAAACTCGAATTAACAGGTACGTTTTGTCTTGTTTAGTTTTCAAAGATCATCTTCGTTATCGCTCAGAGGCGACTTTCTTAATATAACATTTGAGCACCGTGTGCGTCAAGCGTTTTTTTAGAATTTCTTTTTGTCAGCTTTTCTTTCAAAGCAACTCAGTTGCTCGTTAGCGACGTTTAATAATATACCATCATAATATTCATGCGTCAATATCTTTTTTCACAAAATATCCTCGATGATAGATTTTTTGACCCTTTGTCTCAATCGGCTCCACTTGAACAATTCCTTTTTCCACAAAGAAATCAATCATGACGCTAAGGTCAGGCGTGAAATACTTTAGATCTGGGTGTGCAAGAAGCTCACCAAAAAGCCATATATCCTTCTGTTCCATGACATGACGCAAATGAGCGGCACCAATTTCTGCTTTTGAATGGATCAAAAAATCATTTGCTAAAAATAAAAGTTCCAAACGTTTATGCAGACTTTCATGGCTTTCAATCAGTTCTGAGTAAAGTTTGTATACTTCAGGTTCCATATGACGCACTTGGTTCCAAACGGTCACTTCTGGGTGGAAGCCTTTATCAATTACTTCAATACGTGCTAGGTGATGCAGGGCATGCACAATGGAATTATATGCATCAAGGAATTGATTTGACTCAAAAAATGCTTTTCCTTCTATATATCTGCGAATGAGCTTGCCATATTCTAAACCGATTTTGAGCTTGCGGTTTGAAAACGGGAATGTACTTAGTTCATCAATTAAGTTGAAGATATATTCATTTCGATCAAACAGGACTTTTCCATTCAAAATCCAATCGATGATTCGGCGGTTAGTGCCGAGGGTAATCCATTCCTTCAGTTGATCATCTGTGACAACATTTAAAGAAGCTGTTTGGTGATCGGATTCATAGTGCTTGATAAATAACGGCTCTTCCGCTTCTTTTACGATGACCAAAAGTGCTGCATCAAAGTTATCCGTCTCAGAAGATACTTTATGTCTTCTTTCTACTATAATCACAGCTAATGTGTCTGGATGGCTTGCTCTCTCTTGATAAATAGGACGGAGAAGATTTTCCATAGTGATTCCTCCAATACTCGGGTGTAAGGTTCTTCTCTAATGCTATGTATTTCTCCTCATAGAATCAAAATTCCTTCAATACATGAAAAAAGATCATTGAATCATTATAAGCAATTTATTCACAAAACTCTATAACTAATTCAAACGGAAAGGTAAAATGTGCTATATTGGAGATAAGGGGGACTAGGGATGGCGAAATACTCCAGTAAGATTAATAAAATCAGAACATTTGCACTTAGTTTGGTTTTTGTTGGCTTTCTGATCATGTATATCGGTGTGTTCTTCAAGGAATCGATTTGGCTGTCGACTTTCTTTATGCTGCTTGGCGTCTTATCGATTGGATTAAGTACAGCCGTTTACTTTTGGATTGGTATGCTTTCTACGAAGGCAGTACGTGTCGTTTGTCCAGGGTGTGAGAAGGAAACAAAAGTGCTTGGGCGGGTGGACATGTGCATGCATTGCAGGGAGCCGCTTACACTTGATCCAGCATTAGAAGGTAAAGAGTTTGATGAATCCTACAATCGAAAAAAGTCATAAAAATAAGCTGACCATTTAAACGGTCAGCTTTTTCATTAATGATTTTCTTTTTTCGCACATTCTTGACAAGTACCATAGATCTCCAAGCGATGATGACTGACTTTAAAGCCCGTCACATGGGATGCAAGCTGTTCAACTTCATCAAGGCCAGGATAGTGAAAGTCCACAATTTTTCCGCAGTTTTCACAAATCGCATGGTAGTGGTCAGATGTCGCAAAATCAAATCGGCTTGAGGAATCACCATACGTTAATTCCTTTACTAATCCAGATTCCCGGAAGACTCGTAAATTGTTGTAAACCGTTGCGACACTCATATTTGGAAATTTTCCTTCAAGTGCTTTATATATATCGTCCGCGGTTGGGTGTGTCATAGAATTTACGAGAAACTCCAAGATGGCATGGCGCTGCGGGGTAATTCGAACACCGGTTTCTTTTAGAGCATCTAAAGCGTCTTTTAGTTCGTGAGCAGCCATTTCATCATGCACCTCTCTTCAAAAATATTCTTATATTATAATCTTTATAAATAGTGTACCCCCAGAGCCGAAACTTTGTCAATTACAATCCTCTTTTTTACCTATTCTTCTTTACAAAAAAGACCGGCATGACTGCCGATCTCATCCTGTGAGGATATTAAGCGTGAGCTTTCAATTCCTCAAGCGCTTCCTCTACGTGGTCTTTTACCTTTACTTTTCGCCATTCTTTCACAAGCGTGCCTTCTTTATTAATCAGAAACGTTGAACGCTCGATTCCCATATATTCTTTTCCAAAGTTCTTTTTCAGCTTCCATACCCCAAAGGCTTCAGACAATTTCTGTTCATCGTCTACAAGAAGAAGAAAAGGCAAATCATGTTTTTCTTTAAACTTTTGGTGCTTGTCCTGACTGTCTGGGCTTACGCCGATAATGACAGCATCTAATTCTGCAAAGCTTTGATGGCGGTCGCGGAAATCACATGCTTCTGTTGTACAGCCTGGTGTCATATCTTTTGGATAGAAATAAAGAACAATATGTTTTCCTTTAAAATCAGAAAGCTTTACTTTCTCCCCATTGTCACCGGTTAATTCAATGTCAGGTACTTGCTGCCCTACTTCGATTGTCATGACACAATCCCTCCAACCTATTTTTTAATTAGCCTATCCAATTTTGAGAGGATATTCAACTAAGGACGCTTGCATCGGCATGTTAAAATAATGATAGACGACGTGATACGTTGAGATAGGAGGCTATTTATGAAATTCACAGAATCAGAAAAATTACATCAAGAGGCGCTGGAGCACATTGTTGGGGGTGTCAACAGCCCGTCTCGTTCATATAAGGCAGTAGGCGGCGGTTCACCCGTTGCGATGGAAAGAGGAGAAGGCGCTTATTTTTGGGATGTTGACGGAAACCGCTATATCGATTATCTGGCAGCATACGGTCCAATTATTACAGGACACGCCCACCCGCATATTACAAAAGCCATCACGAAAGCGGCTGAAACAGGTGTCCTTTACGGAACACCAACGAAGCATGAAGTCACTTTTGCTAAAATGCTGAAGGAAGCCATGCCTGCTTTAGACAAAGTTCGTTTTGTCAATTCAGGTACAGAAGCGGTGATGACAACAATTCGAGTGGCTCGCGCATATACAGGCAGAACAAAAATCATTAAGTTTGCCGGATGCTATCACGGCCACTCTGATCTTGTGCTAGTGGCTGCAGGCTCTGGTCCTTCCACTTTAGGAACACCCGATTCCGCGGGCGTACCAAAGAGTATCGCCAATGAAGTCATTACCGTTCCATTTAATGATATTGACAGCTATAAAGAAGCATTAGATCGCTGGGGAGATGAAATAGCAGCTGTCCTTGTCGAACCAATTGTCGGGAACTTTGGCATCGTAGAACCTAAGGACGGTTTCCTGCAGCAGGTCAATGACCTCACACATGAAAAAGGCGCACTGGTGATTTATGATGAAGTCATTACCGCTTTCCGCTTTATGTATGGCGGTGCACAGGATTTGCTTCAAGTAAAACCTGACCTCACTGCATTAGGAAAAATTATTGGCGGCGGACTTCCTATCGGCGCTTACGGCGGTAAAAAAGAAATTATGGAACAAGTTGCCCCGCTTGGACCAGCCTATCAAGCTGGCACAATGGCAGGAAACCCTGCATCCATTCTTTCAGGTATTGCCTGCTTGGAATTGTTAAAAGAAGACGGCGTTTACGAGCGTCTTGATCAGCTAGGCGCTATGTTAGAGGAAGGCATTTTAGCCCATGCCAAAAAGCATCAAGTAGATATTACAGTGAATCGCTTAAAAGGAGCGCTCACAATTTATTTCACAACAGAAACGATTGTGAACTACGAGCAGGCTGAAAATACGGATGGCGAAATGTTTGCCCGTTTCTTCAAATTAATGCTCGCGCAAGGCATTAACCTCGCTCCTTCTAAATATGAAGCTTGGTTCTTAACGATCGCACATACTGAAAAAGATATTTCTGAGACGCTGCAAGCAGTAGATCATGCATTTGCACAGCTGAAACAATCATAATGAAGTCCCAAACAGGCGTAAAAACATGCGCCTGTTTTTTTATTTACCAGCTCTTGTTTGTCAAAAGCGTGCGAATCTGTTACATTTCTTCTCAATACCTTCTTTTGATGTTTTCATGAACTTTCAAAAATCACTTGAATATTTCGGAAGACCGCTGTATATTACTTAGTTGTTTCATCAAAATATGAATGATAAATGACGAGTGATCATCTATTATCGAAAAGAAAGGAATGCAGGGACAAAACCAATGAAACTTGGAGCCCGTATTTTAAAAACTGGTATTGCCATTGTACTCGCGCTTTACCTGGCAACATGGCTTGGGTTGCCAACGCCCGTCTTCGCGGGAATTGCAGCTGTATTTGCTATCCAGCCATCTATTTATCGATCTTTTTTAACCATTGTTGATCAAGTGCAAGCCAATATTATTGGAGCAGCGCTTGCCATTACGTTCGGTCTGCTTTTTGGCACAGGACCAGTCATTATCGGTTTAACCGCCGTCATGGTCATCGCCATTAATTTAAAGCTGAAGATTGAACACACGATTCCGATTGCACTTGTAACCGTCATCGCGATTTTAGAAAGTGCAGGGGATCATTTCCTTTCCTTTGCCCTAATCCGAACAGCTACTGTGGTGTTAGGAGTTCTTTCTTCATTTTTAGTGAATTTAATCTTCCTGCCGCCAAAATATGAAACAAAGCTTGTTCATCACATTATGGAAAATACGGAGGAGATTTTAAAATGGATCCGTCTGAGCTCCAGACAGTCTACTGATCATTCCACATTAAAGGATGACATCGATCAAATAAAAGAACGCATGATCAAATTAGATCATATTTACTTGCTATACAAAGAAGAACGAAGCTATTTAAAGAAAACCACGTATGTCAAATCAAGAAAGCTTGTTTTGTTCAGGCAGGCCATTATGACATCGAATCGCGCTCTGTATTTGCTGAAAAAGCTTCATAAATTAGAAAATGAAATTCATTTGATGCCAGAGCATTTCAGGGAAAGCTTAACGGATGAAATTGATTATTTATTGTATTGGCATGAGCGCACCTTGATGAAATTCGTCGGAAAAATGAAGCCGCAGGACGATGAATTTCAAAATGAATGCTCTCTTCGCCTTGAGACGTTAACGAAATCATTTATTCAGCATCAGCAAAACCAAGAAAACGACTTGCTCGATTACAATATGCTGAATGTCATGTCCAGCATCATCGAATACCGTGATGAATTAGAGCATTTAGATACATTGATTACAAGCTTCCAGACGTATCACCCAAAAGATAGTGAAATTGAGACAGAAGAAAAAGAAGCATAAACAGAAAAGACCGATTCCTAGAATCGGTCTTAAATTGTTGACAAAGAGCTAAAATGATCTTGATTTTAGCTCTTTGTCATCTTTTCAGCGTGACCTGAAAACCTTTGCAGTCTAGGAAGAACGAGGAGCGGAGCGAATTGGTATTCGTGAGCACCGGCACGCAGGACTGACACCGAATGCGAGGGTTTGCCTGCGCGCTGAGACCGATTCTGAGAATCGGTCTTATTTTATTTTCTTCATTTTAGGATCTAGTGTATCTCTTAATCCATCCCCCATCAGGTTAAAGCCTAGAACCGTCAGCATGATCGCTATCCCTGGGAAGAATAATGTCCAAGGGGCTTGAACGAGATAAGGTCTCGCATCGGCGAGCATTTTCCCCCATTCTGGACTTGGCGCCTGTGCACCTAACCCTAAAAAGCCTAAAGCGGCTGCCTCAATAATTGCGGTTCCGATTGCTAGCGTTGCCTGTACGATGACTGGCACCATACTATTTGGCAGAATGTGACGCAGTACGATGCGGCGGTGTGACATCCCCACCGCCTTTGCTGCCAGCACGTATTCTTCTTGTTTAATACTCAGCACTTTTGAACGAACGAGCCGTCCAAAGGTTGGGACATTAATAATCGCAATGGCAATAAGGGCATTTTGTAAGGAGGGGCCTAGAATGGAGACAATAGCAATCGCTAATAGAATGCTAGGAAAAGCAAGTAAAATATCAAACAATCTAGAGATCACAGCATCTAGCACTCTTCCGCCATAGCCTGCTATCAATCCAAGCAGTGTGCCTAAAATGACAGACCCGAGGACCGAG
The DNA here is from genome assembly GCF_038593315.1 of Bacillus sp. FSL P2-0069. NCBI lineage: Bacteria > Bacillati > Bacillota > Bacilli > Caryophanales > Bacillaceae > Bacillus > Bacillus sp. FSL P2-0069. The sequence continues at coordinate 844,199 of NZ_CP151984.1, read as the reverse complement.
AAGAAGCCGACCCATAAGGAAATCCGTGCTCCATGCACAACTCTTGAAAATATATCTCTGCCGAAATCATCCGTACCAAACCAGTGTGCAGCTGAAGGGGCACTAAATCGCTCACCGAGTGATTGTTCATTGATTCCATAAGGAGCAATGAGCGGTGCAAAGATTGCTAGGATCAGAAATAAAAAGACAATCACACTGCCAATGACCGCCAGCTTATGCTGAAAGAACTGCTTCATTGATTCAAGAATCAATGATTGAGAGCGTTCATCTTTTGGCTGAGGTGGTTCAAGCTCTTTTTGTGCTTCCATATTGTCACTCTCCCTCCCTAATATTTAATCCTTGGATCAATGACCGCATACAAGATGTCCACAACGAAATTGATCAGGACAAATATAAGCGCAACGACAAGAATACCTGTTTGAATGACTGGGTAATCGCGATAACTGATGGCGTCATATATATACCGTCCGATTCCCGGCCAAGCAAAAATGGTTTCTGTTAAAATCGCTCCACCAAGCAAGAGGCCCGTCTGAAGACCAATAATCGTCAAGACCGGAATGAGCGCATTTTTCAGGCCATGCTGATAAATGATAAAAAATGAACGTACTCCTTTTGCTTTTGCTGTTCGAATAAAGTCGGAATGAAGCACTTCCAGCATACTTGCCCTTGTAATTCTCGCAATAATCGCAGCAGGAATTGTTGCGAGTGCTGTACTTGGTAAGATCAAATGCTTGATGCTGTCAGCGAATTGATCAAACCGGCCTTGCAAAAGCGTGTCCAGTGTATGAATATACGTGATCGACTCGACTGGATTCCTTACATCTTCTCGGCCTGTTGTCGGCAAAATACCTAATTCGATCGAGAACAGCCACTGCCCCATTAAGCCTAACCAGAAAATCGGCATGGACACTCCGATGAGTGCAATAAACATCGCGGCATAATCAAAGAAAGAATGCTTAAACCAAGCACTAATGATTCCGGCATTCACTCCCACCACAATCGCCAGCACCATGGCAAAAAAGGTCAATTCTAACGTCGCAAATAAGTAGGGCTTCATTTCCTGGGCAATAGCCGCTCCTGTTCGAATGGAAGTTCCTAAATCCCCTTTTAAAAGGCCAAGCATATAATGACCGTATTGAACGTACCATGGCTGATCTAAACCGAGCTGGATCGTTAATTGTTCTACTGCCTCTTTCGTTGCCCGCTGTCCTAAGATGACCTGCGCTGGATTTCCAGGTATAAAACGAATAATTGAAAACACGACCAATGTCATTCCGATGAGTACTGGGATGAGCATTCCTGCCCGCTTCATACAATAAGCAAACAAACAGCTTTCACCGCCTTTTTCTTTGTTTGAATCAGGGAGATACAAGATCTCCCTGATTTGCTTATTCGAAATACACGTCAGTTAAAGCTTCTGAACCAGTTGGATGCGGCTGATAGCCTTTTAAATCATTAGAAGCGGCAAGCATTGGAATCGAATGCACCAATGGAATCCAAGGCGCTTCGTCATGAATGATTTCCTGCGCTTTTTTATACAGCTCATTTCGTTTCTTTTGATCTGTGTCTGTTTGCGCTTCAATTAAAATGTCATGCATTTTATCATTTTCGAAGAATGTATAGTTGTTACCGCCAATGCTGTCTTTGTCCAGCAGAGTGTAGATGAAATTATCAGGATCGCCATTGTCCCCTGTCCAGCCTAATAAGAACACATCTGCTTCCCCTTTACTTGCTTTATCTAAGTAGGTTGCCCAGTCATATGTCACAATTTCTGCTTTGACGCCGACCTTTTCAAAATTTGACTGAATGACTTCTGCTACCTTCATTCCATCTGGCATGTATGGACGCGGTACAGGCATTGCCCAAAGCTTGATGCGAAAGCCGTCAGGGAAGCCCGCTTGTTTTAATAGTTCTTTCGCTTTTTCTGGATCATACGGATATGGCTCAATGTCGTCATTGTAGCCTTCTAAAGCTGGCGGCAATGGATTTTTTGCTGGCTCAGCAAGTCCGCCATAAAATGACTCAATAATCGATTCTTTATCGACCGCATAATTGAGTGCCTGACGAACGAGCTTGTTATCAAGCGGCTTTCTTGTGACAGTCAGTCCGATATAGCCTACGTTCATCGATGGTCTTTCAATGAGCTGGAGTGCTTTGTCGGTTTTAATGCCATCTAAATCTGACGGATTCACGCCATCCATTAAGTCGATCTCGCCTGTTTTAAGGGCATTTAAACGAGCAGAGTTTTCTGGAATGGAGCGGAAGATGATTTGATTCAGCTTTGGCTTATCCTTCTGCCAATAATCCTCGTTTTTTTCTAACACGATACGGTCGTTTTGCTTCCACTCTTTAAACTTGAATGGTCCTGTCCCCACTGGATTTTCTCTAAATGAATCGCCGCTTTTTTCAACAGCCGCTGGACTTGCGATGCCAAATGGTGACATAGCAATGTTTTTGAGGAATGTCGCCTGCGGGCGCTTTAGCTGAAATTCAATTTCATGCTCGCCTTTGACGATGATGTCTTTAATGACATGCCCTTTATCTTTTTTATAGCCGCCAAACATACCATAGTAAGGAAACTTTTCTGCGTCTCCATTCATCCAGCGCTCAAAATTGAATTTCACTGCTTCTGCGTTAAAGTCTGTGCCATCGTGGAATTTCACACCTTTTCTTAAGTAGAACGTGTATGACTTTCCGTCCTTTGCAACATCCCATTCTGTTGCGAGGCCAGGATGGATGGTCGTGTCTTTCTCACCGTAATTCAAGAGCTTTTCAAATATATTCTCTGTGACCTTGAAGGTTTCGCCTTCTGTTGTGGTGATTGGATCTAGTGAAGTGGAATCTCCTCCTCTGCCAAATACGAGGGTATCTTTTGTTGCCTTTTCTTCTGATGTCGGTGAAGATGAGCATCCCCCTAAAAAGAGCGCCAGTGCCAGCACAAAAATGAAACTACTGAATAACCATGTCTTCTTCATTGTGTTCCTCCTTTTGATATAAATAACACGCGGCTGCGTGCCCCGGTGCCTCCTCATACAAAGCAGGAACTGCTTTCAGGCATTTCTCCCATCTTTTTGGACACCTTTTGTAGAAAGGACAGCTGCCGCGTTCCGTCATTGGGGTCTCTTCTGCTGCCACATCTTGCGCCTCTAGTACGTGATCCATATGTGGAATGGATTTCAGAAGCAGCGACGTATAAGGATGAAGCGGGCTGTGAAACACATCTTCGGCAGGCCCCATCTCGACAATGCGCCCAGCATACATGACGGCGATCCGGTCGCTCATATATCTGACAACCCCAAGGTCGTGAGAAATAAACAGATACGTCAGAGAAAACGTCTTTTGCAATTCAAGCATCAAATTCAAAATTTGCGCTTGAACGGATACATCCAAAGCCGAAACTGGTTCATCGGCAATGACAAGACTTGGGTGCGTAATAAGTGCTCTAGCAATACCGATACGCTGCCTTTGCCCGCCGCTGAATTGATGCGCATAACGTTCTCCGTAGGAAGGATCAAATCCAACAATGTGCAGCATCTCTTTTACCCGTTTCCGTCTTTCTGCTTTCGTCCCATGCTGATGGACAATCAGCGGTTCCTCTAAAATATCTTTGATTTTCATTCTTGGATTTAAAGAAGCATATGGATCTTGAAAGATCATTTGAATGTCTTTTCTTAAGGAACGCATGTCTCGTTCTTTTAGAAGGGTGATCTCCTGCCCTTTTAATTGAATAGAGCCTGACGTCGGTTCAGTCAATCTCATTAGGCTTTTGCCAAGTGTTGATTTCCCGCAGCCTGATTCACCAACAATGCCAAGCGTTTCTCCTTCCTTCACGTGAAAGGACACTTGATTTAAAGCCAAAGTCGATTGTTTATGTTTAGAAAAAAAAGCGGCTGTGTCATACCGTTTTGTCAGCTGATTCACTTGCAAGAGTGGGTGAGTCAGTGTCTTCTCCTCCTTCCATTAGAAAACATGCCACGCGGTGATTCTGTTCAATGGATTGTAAGGCTGGATCTTTTTCAAGACATTGCGGCATTTGGTATGGGCAGCGTGGTGCAAATTGACAGCCGGACCGGATGGCCCCTGGCTTAGGCACATGACCTGCAATAGAGATGAGTTTTTCTTTTTTCTCTTTAAACGACGGGACTGAGGCGAAAAGACCTTTCGTGTAGGGATGCAGAGGTTTTTGAAAAATACGGTCAACGGTTCCTTCTTCTACAATTCGACCAGCATACATAATCATGACTCGCTGGCATATTTGCCGCACGACGCCTAGATCATGGGTAATAAATAAAATAGCAGTGTCCATCTCTTCGTTCAGCTTTTTGAGCAGACGAAGGATTTGCGCTTGAATGGTCACATCAAGTGCAGTTGTCGGTTCATCAGCGATCATAAGCTTTGGGTGACAAAGCATTGCCATTGCAATCATGACTCGCTGGCGCATGCCGCCTGATAATTCGTGTGGATATTTTTTAAGTAACGATTCCGCTTGCTTCAACCCAACTGTTTGAAGAAGATCAATCGCCTTCGCTCTTGCTTCTTTTTGACCGATTGATTGATGTGTGAAAAGGGCTTCCGTCATTTGTTTGCCGATGGTCATTAATGGGTTCAGAGAGGTCATAGGCTCTTGGAAAATCATTGAAATGTCATTTCCTCTTATCTCTCGCCACTGCTTCTCTGAAAGTGACAGCAGATTTTGCCCTTCGAAGTGAACCTCGCCCGTTGTATCAGTTTGCTGATTCAGACCCATTAATGACATGCTTGTGATACTTTTCCCGCAGCCAGATTCGCCCACAATCCCTAACGTTTCCCCTTTTTGAATCGAGAAAGATATGTGATGGACGATGGGCACTTTTTGCTTTTTCTGCTGAAACGCAATGGACAGCTGTTTGACATCTAGCAGCACGTCTTGTTCTTTCACATATTCACCACCCCGTCATACTTTTTAAAATTGTATTGAGACAAGCTGGGAAATATGTCATGTTTTTGACAAGCATAAAAAAGCCTATCCGCTAGAATCGGATAGGCTTCTACTAATTTAAAGTTTGAATGGTAAATAAATGACGATAGTGGCTGTCTTGGTTCATTAATTCTTCGTGTGTTCCTTTTTCCACAATTTCGCCTTGTTCCATGACCACAATTTGGTCAGCATGTGTAATGGTTGATAATCTGTGTGCGACAATAAAGGTTGTGCGATCCTTCGCCAGCTTTTGCATCGCTTCTTGAATGTAATGCTCACTTTCTAAATCAAGTGCGGACGTCGCTTCGTCTAAAATCAAAAGCGGTGGATTTTTAAGAAATACCCTTGCAATGGAAATCCGCTGTTTTTGTCCGCCTGACAGCTTCACGCCCCGTTCTCCTACTTTCGTGTCATATCCTTCAGGAAGAGACATAATAAAATCATGCGCATTTGCCGCTTTTGCAGCCGACACGATATTTTCAAAAGGTGCTTCAGGGTCTCCAACCGCAATATTTTCTTTAATCGTGCCACTGAATAGGAATGTATCCTGCAGCACCATTCCGACTTGATTTCGGAGACTTCTTGCTTTGTACTCTTTGATATCTATGCCGTCAATTTCAAGTGACCCGTTTGTGACATCATAAAACCTTGGAATTAAGCTGACGAGTGTCGACTTCCCTCCACCGCTCATTCCTACAAGCGCAACCGTTTGTCCTTTTTCTACTTTCAAGGAGATATTGTGCAGAATCTCTTCCTGCGTGTGTTCATAACGAAACGACACATTTTTAAACTCTACCTCTCCTTTTAAATGATTGGCTTCTTTTGCATTCGGCCGGTCTGTGACCTCATATGGCTCATCAATAAACTCAAAGATCCGATCCATTGATGCAACGGACTGGGTTAACGTCGTGGATGAGTTAATGAGACGGCGAATCGGATTGTACATCCGGTCAATATAGCCGACAAAGGCGATCATGGTCCCAATCGACAGCGATCCGTTAATTACTGTGTAGCCAGCAAATGCAATGATTAACAGCGGTGCAATGTCAGTGATGGTATTGACGACGGCAAATGTTTTGGCGTTCCAATTCGTATGGTTGATTGCTTTGTTTAAGAAATTTTTGTTTTCATCATGAAAATTCTCTTGTTCATATTCTTCAATCGCAAAGCTGCGAATGACCGGCATTCCTTGTACCCGCTCATGCAGGTGCCCTTGCACTTCAGCCAGCGCCTGTGACCGCTCTTTTGTCAGCTTACGAAGCCGTCCGTAAAAATACTTTACTGCAAACGCGTATAGCGGAAAAATAATGACAGACACGATGGTGAGCTTCAGATCAAGTGTACACATAATGGCGATCACGATCAGTACAGTCATCATATCCAGCCAAATGTTCATGAGCCCTGTGATGACAAATTCCTTTGTCTGCTCCACATCGTTGATCACTCTTGAAATAATTTCTCCTGTTCTCGTGTTGGCATAGTAACGAAGACTTAGCTTTTGAATATGTGAGAACAATTTTTCCCGAATATCAAATAATACCTTACTGCCTGTCCACTGAGCGTAGTATTGTCTATAGTATTCAACAGGCGGCCTCAACACTAAAAATAATACGAGCATGATTCCCATTATGATCAGTAGAGTTGATGTCTTTTCTTCAGCTGACCCCGAGCCTTGAATGACATCATCAATGACATACTTTAAAAGCAGAGGCAAGGTTAAGGGAATCGAAAACTTAATCATTCCGATGACCATTGTCAATGCAATCTGTTTTTTATACGGTGTTACAAAAGCCATGTAGCGTTTAATGACCCCCATGTAAATCTCCTTCCCAATCTATCAGTGCCTCTTATCCGTACGCAGTCAAAAACCTGTTAGCCTAAAAAGCCAAACAGGTTTTTTGATGCTCTTGCTTATTTTGTATAATGTAAAAAACGTTCATACCACATATCCACAAATTCAGGCGCAAACGGACCTTTCCGCTGGTGAATCCAATGCAGTAATGTATTCAGATGCTCTCTTAAGATACTATCGATTTCTTTTGGATAATTCATCTGCCTCTTATGATCTGCATATTCGTCCTCATCCAAAATATTGTACGTCATGTCTGGAAAGACTTTGACGTCTAAATCGTAATCAATATACTTAATTGCCTCATCATCTGTCGCAAAAGGAGAGCTGATGTTGCAGTAATAATATACCCCATCATCTCTAAGCATCCCAATTACATTAAACCATTGTTTTGCATGGAAATAGCAAATAGCCGGTTCTCTCGTCATCCAAGTACGGCCGTCGGATTCAGTCACCATTGTACGGTCGTTTGCACCAATGATACACAATTCCGTTGCTTTCAGAATGGTGGTTTCATTCCAAATCCTGTGGATCAAGCCATTATGTTTATAGCTTTGAATTTGGATGGTTTCTCCTTCCTTGGGATAGCCCATATTTTCTCCCCTACTTTCTATAACAAACAAACCTAACAGTCCAAAGACCTAATTTCCCAACTAAACATGTCTCTATTATATTATACCGTTACATCATTAAAAAATGAAATGAAAAAGCCATTCAACCCAATTGAACGGCACACTGACTTACATCACGCTAGAACTCTTTTCCATCTGTTTATATGAATTGATGACCTCTTCTGTTTGTTTTGTAAATAAGGTTTGCACTTTTTGCAGTTCCTCACGTTTCTGTTTGATCTGATCACAAAGCCTATGCCACTCTTCTTTTTTTTCATCCTGCTGCAATTGTTTTTCTGTTTCTAAGCATAGATCGAGTTCTCCCTGCACATCGAGCAGCTGATCCATGAGCTGCATTTGTTCTTTTACAAGCTGATCGAAATCAGACATCTAACTCCTCCCTTTTCATCGAATCCACTTTTTGTCTGTATACCATTTCTTGAAAGAAGGAAGAAATCCTTTGACTGTTTATGTAGAGGTTTTACAGGTTTTGTCGGATGGTGATGAGAGGCAAAAAAGAAAAGCACTTCATTCGTATATGAAGTGCTTTCCTTTGTTTCAGTGATTAGCTGTTTTGTTGTTTGTTTTGCTCAGCTTTTTGGTTGTATTTTTTTACTTGCTGTACGTCAGTCTCACTAGCAAATTCAGTACCAAATTGACCGCCTTGTGCAGAAGCTTGGTTTTGTTTCTTCACTTGTTGCGCGTTTGTTTTGTTTTGTTGTTGATCCATCATTATCACCTCCACGCACATTAATTTGTGCAGAAGGTGCAGATCCTATTCATGATTTTTTTAAACAAGCAAAGAACGTCCGCCATCCACAATAATCGTCTGGCCTCTAATCATGTCTGCTTTGCCTGATACAAGGAATTCCACGCTGTCGACCATGTCTTTAATTTCCACCATTCGGCCGGCAGGTGTGTTTTTCTTCGCATCTTCTAAAAGCTCTTCACGGTTCGGGAAGTGCTTAAGTGCATCGGTATCGATTGCGCCGCCTGATACAGCATTGACAACGATATTTTTTTGTGACAGCTCAACAGAAAGGTAACGTGTCAAAGCTTCTAGTGCTGCTTTTGATACGCCGACTACTGTGTAATTTTCAAGATAGCGAATAGAGCCTAGTGAGCTAATGCTGACGATATGTCCGCCGCCGTTTTTCTCCATTAGTTTCGCTGCTTCTTGTCCGCAGAATAACAAGGCTTTCGCATTGATATTCATTGTCCAGTCCCAATGATTTTCTTCAAGGTCCATGATTGGGCGCTGAACGCCAGATGCCGCATTGTTCACAAATACGTCTAAACGGCCAAACGTTTCATCAATTTGCTGGAACATGTCTTTGATTTTCTCAGGCTGGCCTACATTGGCTTTGACAACCAATGTTTTAACGCCCATCGCTTCAATTTCTTCAGCTGTTTCAAGTGCTGCTTTTTTGCTTCTTGCATAGTTAATGACAATGTCATATCCTTTTTCAGCGAGGCGAAGGGCTACTTCTTTCCCTACTCCTCTGCTGCTTCCTGTAATTAATGCACATTTACGTTGACTCATTATAGTTCATCTCCTGATTTGAATAGTTTTCGTTCATTCGCTTCACACTAATAGGAAAGTTCCTATTAGGAGGTTACATTCATGTATGTCGGACGCGATTTAAGCCAGCTTGGCATGATGTCCAAGGATCAATGGAAAGATACTGAGCTTGCTTACTTTCATCATGCTTTCCAACAAATTTTACCTTATTTGAATGAAGAAGGGCAATCTAAGTATCGAGAAATCATTTCTGAAATCGAAGACCGCGGGGGTCTGCACCGAAATGAAGCTGATTATACCCACGGTACAACGGTTAAATATGACTAGACTGCTCAATTGCCAGCTTCCAAATTTTTTGGTGTGAGACTGGCAGAGCATATGCCTCAAATTCTTCTGTTGTGACTTTTTTCAGCTTCGTGTCATCAGATACAGAGGTAACTCGTCCAAAGAAAACAGAAATATTCCAGATGAGGTGGGTAAATACATGCTGAATGGTGCCTTCTAAGTCACCAAGCTCCGCGTGTACACCCGCCTCCTCTTTTAAGAAATCAATCAGCTGATCTTTTTCCGTTTTTCTTCCCTTCATGGTTTCCATGTTAGGGAATTCCCATAAATTCGCAAGGAGGCCTGTACTTGGCCGCTTATGAATATATAGGTTACCTGCATCATCAAATAACACCGCTGCTGCCATTGATTTTGCAGTCGGCTTTTTCTTTTTGCTTTTCACTGGGAGCTCATGCTGAACGCCTTCCTCAAGTGCCGAGCAATGCATGTTCACAGGGCAAATGAGGCAGGCAGGGGATGTTGGGGTACAAATGAGCGCACCAAGCTCCATCAGCCCTTGATTAAATTCTGACGGCTTTTCCCGGGAAATGAGCTGATCGACCGCAAATTCGAAGATATTTCTCGTTTTTGGTTTTGCAATATCATCCCATATGGACAAAATACGAGAAATGACCCTCATCACGTTGCCGTCTACCGCAGGATACGGCTTGTTATAGGCGATACTAAGCACTGCGCCGCTCGTATATGGGCCTACACCTTTGAGCTTTGAAAATTGCTCTTTCGTATCAGGGACAATGCCACCGTAGGATTCATATACTTCTTTCACAGCTGCCTGTAAATTACGCACTCTTGAGTAGTAGCCAAGACCTTCCCATGCTTTCATGACCTTTTCTTCATCAGCTAAAGCGAGATCCTTCACCGTCGGGAATTGCTCCATAAATCGGTTGAAGTATGGAATGACCGTATCGACTCTCGTTTGCTGGAGCATCACTTCTGATACCCAGACGCGGTATGGATCTTGATTTTCTCGCCATGGCAGTGTTCGTTGTTCTTTTTCATACCAATCAATTAAATCATGCTGAAAGCCCGCAATATCTTTGCGGTCCAGCTTTTCTTGAATGTCTTTCATATCTATACTCCTTCTCATTGGACCGAGGGCTAACGTTCTGAATAGAACCTTATTTGTTGTATACTGTTTGTAGATACGTTAACATGTTACATTAAATCGGGATAAAGCAAAAGTGATTTTGCACATAGTCTTGATTGGAGACGTATACTTTGTATGATTGTTCCTAAGCATGACAACTAGGAGGTAATCAATTGGACACTGGTACTCATGTAGTAATGGGCATTTCTCTTGGGGGACTTGCACTTTTAGATCCAGCCGTCAGCGCAGATCCACACATGGCACACGCCGTGATGATCGCGACCATCGCCGGCTCCCAAGCACCAGACATTGATACTGTGCTAAAACTAAAAAATAATGCGGTTTATATAAGAAATCACCGAGGATTTACACATTCCATTCCGGCTGTACTGTTCTGGTCATTGCTGATTCCGGCTGTGATTTTCCCATTTGTGCCGGGGGCGAATTTACTTCACCTTTGGCTATGGACACTATTAGCCGTTGTGCTTCATGTGTTTGTCGATATTTTCAATGCATACGGCACACAGGCTATTCGCCCATTTTCGAAGAAATGGGTAGCACTTGGGATCATTAATACGTTTGATCCGTTTATCTTTTTTACACACCTTGTCGCCATTGTCGTTTGGGCGATTGGCGGACATCCCGGCTATACGTTCATCACGCTGTACGCGGTGATTTTCTGTTACTATATCGTCAGGGTCATCATGCAGCTTCAGATTAAACGTCAGCTGCGTGCACGATTCGATGAAATTGAAGAGATTATCATTTCGCCTACAATGAAGTTCAGACAATGGCGCATTGCCGTGAAATGTAAATCCTCTTTCCATGTTGGGCGCAGTATGAATGGAGAGGTTGTCATTTTAGACACCTTTAACCGGGTGCCGGTCCCTGATACTGAAATTATGAAAATTGCCAAACAAGATGAAAACATTTCAGCCTTTCTCTCCTTCTCCCCTGTCTACCGGTGGGAAGTGGATAAATACAAGGATCATTACGAGGTGCGGTTCATTGATTTGCGCTACCGCAGCAAAGGTCATTATCCTTTTGTCGCGATCTGCCATATCGACATGGACCACCAAATCAAAAATTCCTATACCGGCTGGATTTTCAGTGAAGAAAAACTACAAAAAAAATTAAGACTCGGCTCTGTGTGAGCGAGTCTTTTTTTGTGCTTCACTCTTACAACTTCGTCATATATTCCACAATAAACTCCCAAAAGCCAGGTCCCTCTTGGTAAATTAGCCAGTCTACTTTTTCGATGAGTTTGATATAGAGTTCTTGTTCGAGGTCTTCTCTTTCTTGATATGCCGTGTTTTGTAGTTTCTTTTTGATCATGGGTGTGAAGGTTTCAATGAGTTCTTCCATTTCTCCATTGGTCATTTTGTCTTCGTGCACGGACATCTCCCCCTGTTTCTTCTTTTAGTTTGTTGAGCGCTTTTTTGTGAATGTTTGAGATGTTTTGTCTTGTTTCGCCTAACTGATCGGCTATTTCCTTCATTGTTTGTCCTTCGACATAAATTTGTGTTAAGACCATTTTTTGTTTGTCTGTGAGCTGCTGGTAGGCCTTGTACAATGTTTGGTCTTGCAGATGCTCCCCTAGGTCTTGCTGGTTGAAGAGCACGGCTTCATACGTATCTGTTTGAACAGGGTCTTTCACTTCTTGTGTATCAGGATGATCGAGTATGAGCGGAAAACGCTGCTGCTTCTTTTTCACTCGTTTATCAAAGTCGACTGAAAAGATGCGTATCATTGTGGAGATATACTTGATGATGCGGATTTTCTGATAGAACTGTTTGAACTCGGAATCTAGTTTTTTGGCATTTTCCTCGTTTGGCTCTTCCATGACTTGCCGGAGCAGCTGCTCGTTTTTCGGGTTGCTTAAAAACTGCTGAATGAGCGGGTGATCAATGATTTCCTTCCATTTTGCTTTCAATAACAGCCGATAATCCATGTGCATCCTCCCCTTTGTTCCCTCTACTAGCATTAAGTGGACAAAAGTTAAAAAAAGTAAACTTCGTGAAACGGGTCTAATGGTTCATTTTATCCCCCTCTGCTTTCCTTTTTCTTCTTTCATACCACTTATATAGAAGACGAGCATCCACTGGGAGGTGAGACAAATGGAGACCTTTTTTTCGGAGGAATGGCTGAAGCAGCTCGGTCAGGCTGGCTTCCCTGCCATTTTGACGGTTTACTTGCTGACACGCTTTGAACGAAAGTTTGATGAATTAAGCAAGCTCATCCAACGATTAGTCGCTGCTCAAAAAAATGATGAATCAGATTGACATCTGCTTGATTCGTTTCACCTTATGAAAACGAGGGCGAAATGAAAGGCCTTTTAGTCACCTCACACAATACGATGTTGAAAGGGGATTTTATCATGAGTGAAAAGCCAAATGGAATACCACAGCCGATTCGAGGAGAAAAAGGAGCAACGGTCAAAATTCCACGTAATCTCGAGCGGGACAGACAAAATCCAGATATGCTCACGCCGCCAGAAACCGATCATGGAACGGTCTCCAACCTGAAATATTCTTTTTCTGATACACACAATCGTTTAGAAAAAGGCGGCTACGCCCGTGAGGTAACAGTCCGCGAACTGCCGATCTCTAAAAGTCTTGCATCTGTCAATATGCGGCTAAAGCCTGGTGCGATTCGTGAGCTTCACTGGCATAAGGAAGCGGAATGGGCGTACATGATTTATGGGGAAGCCCGGATTACATCGGTTGATGCAGAGGGGCGCAATTTTACAGAGGATGTGACAGAGGGTGATTTGTGGTACTTCCCTTCTGGCCTGCCGCACTCTATCCAAGCACTTGAACCGGGAGCTGAATTCTTACTTGTTTTTGATGATGGGTCATTCTCAGAAAATAGTACGTTCCAAGTAACCGATTGGCTTGCCCACACGCCAGAGGAAGTCGTGCTTAAGAACTTCGGTATGACAAAGGAGCAGTTTGACAAGCTGCCAGAGAAAGAAAAGTATATTTTCCAAAAAGGCATTCCTGGTTCCCTTGAATGTGACAAGGTGAAAACAGAGCAAGGGGAAGTCCCAAATTCCTTTAAATATGAGCTGTTAAAACAGGAGCCGATTACGTCAAGCGGCGGACAAGTGTGGATTGCGGACTCTACCAATTTCAAAGCGTCTAAAACGATTGCATCCGCTCTTGTGAAAGTTGATCCAGGTGCTATCCGAGAGCTGCACTGGCATCCAAATACGGATGAATGGCAATATTTTATTTCTGGAAAAGCACGAATGACGGTATTTGCTTCTGATGGACATGCGAGAACCTTCAACTATCAGGCGGGAGACGTTGGCTATGTGCCATTTGCGATGGGGCATTATGTAGAAAATACAGGCGACGAACCGCTTTATTTCTTAGAAATCTTTAAGAGCGATCATTATGCGGATATCTCACTCAATCAGTGGCTTGCGGTTACACCGAAACAGCTTGTTCTTGATCATTTAGATCAAGGTGAAGATTTCTTAAAACTGCTTGATACTGAAAAACATCCTGTGATCGCTGCACCAAAAAAAGAGGATTAACATATAACTTCCTGCAAAAAGGCTGTCCTTTTTGCAGGTATCTTCATGTAAAGGAGTGTTTGTTCACCTATGCAGCAATCTGTTCACGCTTTATGGCAAGGGCTGAAATGGCTCATGGCGGCGTCGGCTGTCTGTTACATATTTTTGTTGTTTTGTGTGCTGTTCTTTCATTTAACGGGTGCTTTTTATCAATCGATTTTATCAATGCTTTTATTTATGGGCATCTATGTGATACTTGGGATATCCTTTGAGCATGTGGAGCATGTGCTCATGAGAGTTGTTAGAAAGTGCCGTTCCAAAAAATGCTCTATCGTTTTCTATGCCATTTCAATTCATCTTTTGTTTATTTGGGGTGCTGTCTATTTATCAGATGAATTGGTTGGCGGCATTTTACTATCTACTTCTGAGGAAATCCTCTTTGCCCTCAGTCTTTGGTTGTTTCATTTTTTGTTTGATTATGCGACGTTTTCGTTTGAGAAAGAAGCTTAGTGACTTGCTTCATATGATGGATATCATGCTCCATCAGCCCTTGAAAGTAACTTGATAACGTCAGCTTGGTTTGACCAATAAAAAAGAATTCATTCCAGCGAGATGGTTCGATTTTCTTCATTTCTTGAAGTAATTCTGTTCTGACAGCAATAAATCGACCGATCGTCTCGCTTTTCTTTTCCTTTCTCGCTCTTTCAGCTGACTGCTGATTCATTTTGTGCACATCAGGTGCCTGCGGTAACGGCCGATCGTTCCAAAATTCCTTTAGTCGAGCCTTTAAAATAAATTCATCCCATGGAACGAAATGGGCGATAATTTCAGCCGTACTCCATTTTCCATCAGCGATCGCTCTGCGCCATTCTTCGTCTTTTACTTCCATTAGCGACTGTACCCATTCTATGGAGTGTTCATAATGATCAATAATCGATTCTTTGTTTAAAGTCAAATGGTTCTCCCCCATTTATATGCTTTTATGTAGATTGTATCAATGATGAGAAAGATAAAAAAACACCACTTATGATGAAAAGTGGTGTTTTTTGTGTTTTCTTCGTGCATATAAGATCGCACCAATCAAACTGACGAGTGAAATCAACGCGAGAATTCTGATATAAGGCGGATAGTAGGTTAACACAATCTCGTTTTTGCCTTTTTCTATTGGAAAACCGATAAAGGCGTAATTGGCTTGTTCAATATCGGTCTGCTTTCCGTTCACCGTGAGCTCCCAGCCTTTTTCATATGGTACTGGCAGAACCATATAATCATTGCCACGTTTGTTATCATATGAAATCGTAAAGCGGTTGTTTTCGAGCTTTACCTGCTGGCTGCCATGATCCTGTTTTTCTTTTTCATATGCCTTTTCTAGGATGCGGTAAGGCTCTTGATACAGCCTCAGTTGATTGAGTTCATACGTCCCTTTTGGTACTCGAATGGAAAGGATTTTTTCCGCAGGGACTCGAATCGTCACTTCATTGACACCTGTTTTGTAGATGGATGTATTGCTTTTTCGTGAGGTGACGTAGTGATCAACAGATAACTGAAATCCTTCGTTACGGTCTGTCCGCTTCACATAAAAGCTCACATACACATCCCCAGCGCGGGCCATATCATCTGGCAGCGTGATATTCAGGCCGCCTGTTTCTCCGTATACATCAAGCACGCCATGTTCGTATATGGCTTGTATCGTATGAATATTTGTATCCTTGACTCGATCTGGCGCGTGCTCAATTTCAGCGTTTCCTTTTTTGTCTAAAACCACACCTTGCAGCATCGCATGCTCCCTATCAAGTGCTGAGGCATCCTTTAAGGATTCTTCTGAATAAACGGTGCTTGTTGTTCTTGCAAATGGCAGCGGCCGTGTATTTTCATACACTTTATAATGCTCGCTTTCCAATATAGGCTTAAAATAAGCTGGCGGTGAGTAAGGCATCGCGCTCGTTCTCATATAATACTTTCCATAGGTCAGGCTGTATAAATTCGCCCTGTCCCCCATTGTTGCATAACGGCTGACACTTTCCCGTCCCATATCGATTTGCAGGTCATTCCAGTAGAAATTGAGTAAATGCTGATTCAATATACTTGAATACGCACTCATGCCTTGAAAGCCTTCAAATAACGGGGTGTTGTTGCGCACGCCGTTCATCCAGTCAATCCGGGCAAGCGGATCTTTTGAAGAGCGGCTTTGAATCTGCTGAATGAGCTTCATTTGCTCATGTCCAGCATAAGCCTCACTATTCAGATACGTATCTGATACGCTCTTAATATTGCTTCTTTCAGATAAGTAGCCCTGCTGATACACGCCTGCTGTCAGTAAGCTGACAACGATGAGCACAGCTGAAAAGAGACGAAGGTGCTGGCGTTTTTCCGCATGAGTCACAAGGAAAAACAAGCTGATCACAAGCAGTCCTATGCCTGTAAATACAACAACATCCATATTTCCCTTTGCTCGTTCTGATAAGATGACTGCGAGAAGAAACACGATCCAAGCGCCTAATACCGCACGCTTTTTCCACTTCCACTCGATTTGCGAGAAATGCTTGATGGTGATGGCTGCGACCGCTCCAACTGTAAAGGCAAGAATGTACTCAAATCTGTACTGCGGTGCTGAGAAACCATTAAACACGCTCGCCATCTTTGGACTGTAGTGAAAAACAATGAGCAGAACGCTGATCGATATAAACATGAAAAACCACCTGTTCCGATAAAGCGGAACGAGGAACATACAAATGAGAAAAATCACAGGTAATAAATACACCCTGCTTGTAAACAGCAGATGATCATGCAGATCAAACCAAGGTATGGATTGATCATATGGCGGCCTTATATTATTAAGAAAGCCATAGACAGACGGGACAAAAAAGGCGGCACTGATTCCAAAGGATAACAGCGTAGAGACCGCCAGCGTCCAGAACACCTTCCACCCGTTCTCCTCACTTCGAAGCTTGATGATATATCTGAAGACAAGATAGATCGCTAAAAAGATAAAATGAATATAAGCAAAGTAAAAATTGTTGATAAGCATCAGGCTGCACGCCGCAATAAACCAAGCCGGCTTACCTGTTTTGAAAATCCGTTCAACCCCAAGTACAAGCAGCGGGAGCCACATCATACTGTCGGTGAAAAACTCCCAAAATGTTTGATGCCGAAAATACACAATAGACAATCCGTAAATTGCGGCTCCTGTTAATGCGCTCAGCCTATGCTGAACCATTGAAAGAAGCACACGGTAAGCGATGAAAAGAATAAGCGTCAGCTTGATCACACTCAGCCAAATGACGGCATTTGCCCAGAAATGAATGTCCGTTGACTGGATGAAATGAAGCGCATTCATCAGCCAGACGACAGCGACTGTGACCATAAAGACAGTCGACGTTGTGAAATAATAACCTAATTGCGTATATGTACCGCCGCCTAGACCGAATTGATAGGAATAAAAGAAGTTCCCTTTGACGTATTCATCGTAAAGCAGCTTTTTAAATGGGAGCATTTGTGAGATTCCGTCTCCATCTCCTGTCATATACCGGCCTTGCGTATATTCATATAAGAAAAAGGAGTGTCCTAATAAAGCGAGAATGAGGCACATTCCTATCATTATCCATCTACGTTTCATCATCTAAATCCTTTCCACAAAAGATCCACTTTTCTTTGAAACAAAACAACCCAGCAAGCGATTCGTGCTTGCCGGTTATTTGACTCCACGTTATTTAAATAACTGTGTTAACACTCGGTCTTGTTCCTTTGAGCTTGTCTCTTGTTCCATCACATTTGATTCCTGGATTAAATAATGCGGCCTCTTTTTCGTTTCATAATAGATACGGCCAATATATTCTCCAATCACACCTAGACTCAAAAGCTGGACACCTCCGAGGAACAGCACAGCCGATATTAAAGTAAAATAACCCGGCACCATAATGCCCGTTCTGACGATTTGAATAAAGGTGGCCACGATGTAAATCAATGAGAGAAATAAGATCAGTATGCCAGTATAAAAACAAATTCGCAGCGGGCGGTTGTTAAAGGAAATGACGCCATCTATGCCATAGTTAAATAATTTCTTCAGTGACCATTTTGTATCACCATGCTGTCTTTCTACATTTTCATAATAGATGACCTTTTCTTCAAACCCAATCCAGCAAAAAAGCCCTTTCGAAAAACGATTCCCCTCTTTCAGCTGAAGCAATGCATCGATGGCTTGGCGTGAAATTAAACGGAAATCCCCGACGCCATCACGCAAGTCCACTTCTACTACCTTGTTCATCACCTTATAGTACATGGATGACAGGTAAGAGCGCAGCTTGCTGTCACCTTTACGATTCCGTTTGGCAATGACTTGATGATAGCCTTCTTCATATCCCCTGACAAAGTCCTGAATTAAATACGTCGGGTGCTGCAGATCGGCGTCCATAATAATCGCAGCTGCTCCTTTTGCATGTTCAAGACCTGCCAAAATAGCGGCTTCCTTTCCAAAGTTACGCGAAAAGGAAATATATTTAACCTTTGCACTTTTTCGAGAGAGCTCTCTCATGTATTGAAGCGTGTTGTCTTTGCTTCCATCATTCACAAAGATGATTTCAAAGTCATAATGAAAATCGCGAAACTCTTCCTCAAGTGCCTCAAAGATTCGTCTGATGTTTTCACCTTCATTGTAAGAAGGAATTATAACAGAGAGCAGTTCCCGTTCCATATCGCACCTTCTCTTCACTTTTTTCACATAGTCTGATATGTTCATTATTCCTTTTTTGTCAGAAAACGAAACCCTTTTTTATTATCCATAAATTACATGTCTCTTTAATCGTTTCATTATATCAGAGTTTTATTTCCATTGATTTTCAGCAGGATGAATTTAATGTAATTTTAAGTTTAATCATTGTAAAAAGCCTGTAATTTTGATCACAGACTGGGTATTGTTTCATAAAATTGTTTGTTCATTTATATATTTTCCTATTTATTGAAAAAGATGAATGGAAGTGAAAGGGCAGCCTTTTTAGTGAAGCAGCCCTCGATTGTTTTGTTGCAGATGCTCGTTTGCCTTTGATTGTTTATTTTGAAATAAATGCAGCTGCGCTCCGTAGCTCTCGATCCACTCTTGGACAATTCGTTCTGTTGTTTCCTGTCCTTTATACTTACGGCCAGCCTTTGCATAGGTCGTTTCAAAATCACTCCAAAGCAGCTCTACCCATGTACGTGCTTCGTCATATGTCAGCATATTGTTTTTTTCCATAAGTTGTTCTGTTAGTCGCTCAAAGTATTGTTCCATGCCTGTTCCTCCTTCATCTAGCAGAAAGTGCCTTTTTAAAAAAACTTCTTTTTTCATATACTACCCTTACGTCTTCAAAAGACGCAAATGATTTGTATTGTTTGGAGGGAATCGGTATGCGTAATAAAGCAAAAGGCTTTCCAAATCAGGTAAATCACAAGTTTGAAGGCGAACCAGGCGCTACAGATGCTTATGCGTCTAAACGGCCGAATGGTGAAACAAATACACGTCCACAGGAACGTATGAGGGCATCAGGGAAACGCTAATTTTTCCAAAGGGAGTGCTTGAGATATGAGTTCAAATGGGAAATCGTATATGGCAGACTTTGTTCAATTAAGGACAACCGCTTACCCTCAACCATGGGCAAATGCAAAGCATTCTGCCTCTCAGGTCAATGGAGAAACGCAGCAAACGCAGCACGACATCGTACTTCAGAACAACGTCCGTAAACAGCGTTCGAAGTAAAGAAAAGGACTGATCCTAAGATCAGTCCTTTTGCGTCAGCATTGAAATCGGCAGGGCATCTTCTTTATTTGGAGCCGATACTCTGTATCCCCACGCAAAAACGCCATTTAGATATTCTACATAAAACTCTTCTTCTGTGTCTTTGATTTGATAAGTTGTTTTCGTTTGAATCAAGGCTGGATCTAATAAATAGGCTTTCGCCATATCAATTTTCCGTTCTAAAACTGCGTATTCATTCACAATGCCAAGCTGCTCAGCCTTTCGTGCTTTTTCAGAAAGGGCGGCAATCTCCTGCTTCAATTCGTATTCTGTCATCTCACTATAGCGTTTTTCCATCTGTCATTCCCCTTTGTCTAAAACGTGATCAATTGTATCGAGATCAAAGCCTTTTCTGAATAAAAATTGCTTCACTTTCATCTTCTTTTCAAATGATCCGTCATATCCTACCTTGCGTTTTGCCTTCTCCAGCATATAAAGGAGGGCTTCTTCTTCCTTTTCCTCTTCTTGTCCATCATAGGCTTCTTGAAGGGCTTTATCAATGATCTCAAACGAGAATCCCTTTCGCTGCAGCTGCAGCTTGATGCGCTGCTCGATCTCTTTTGCAGAACGATTTTTTTCTTTTTTGACAAGTTTGAGAACCTGCTTTACCGCTTCCTCCAGCTGTAGGTCATCAGGGTATTGCGACAGCGCCTGTTCAATCGTGTCATCGTCTATCCCCTTGAGCTTCAATTCTTTTTTTAGGACGGACGGTCCTTTGCTGTTCGTTTTCCGGTGGGTGCTGACATAGGCTTCTGCAAATTCAAGATCATTTACATACTTATAATGCTTTAATTTGTGTATAATTTCACTAATAGCAGGTGCAGGGATTTCTTTTTTCGTTAAATAATCGGTGACTTCTTTTACTGATCTCATGCGGTAGGATAAATAATCAACGGCCTGCTGAAATCCTTTTTTCACCGAATCACCGAATTGAATCTCGATGATATCTGCTTCGTCCAGCTCTTTTCCTTTTTTCAAATCGTGCTGGACGAGCACATCTAAATCAACGCTAAAGGCGTACTTTTCATCAAGAAAGATGTTGACCCGCTCTGTATTGTTTTTCTGAGCAGAAATTTTTGTAATATAAGGCATCCTGTGATCACTCCTTTTCCAAAACAGTCAGGATGTTTCTTCTGATTCAAAATCGTGAAAGATATAGGTATGTATATGAGAGGAGAGATGTCAATTGAATATCGCCATTACCGGAGGAACCGGTTTTATCGGCCAGCATGTCACAAAAGTGCTCGCTGCTGAGGGACATCATCTATATATTTTAACAAGAAATCCAAAGGAATCCGAACAAAATCATTTACATTATGTGCAGTGGCTGACTGAAGGTGCTGCGCCTGAGCATGAATTGCCTGCCATCGATGTATGGATTAACCTTGCTGGAAAATCCATTTTTACACGCTGGACAGACAAGGCAAAAGAAGGCATCCTCTCCAGCCGTCTCAAATCAACACAAGAGGTAAAACGCATTATAGAAGCGCAGGAATCAAAACCATCTGTACTGATTCAAGCAAGTGCTGTTGGGATTTATGGCACTTCTCAAACAGGAGATTTTACGGAGGAATCACCTCCTGCGGATTCTGATTTCTTAAGTCATACATCAAGGCTTTGGGAGGCTGAGGGACAAAAGATTGAAGCCCTCGGCATTCGTACGGTCTACACCCGCTTTGGCGTCGTGTTGGGCGAAAAAGGCACACTGCCGCTGATGACACTTCCTTACAAGCTGTTTGCCGGCGGGACAATTGGGTCTGGCTCGCAATGGGTTTCATGGGTTCATGTTGAGGATGTGGCACATCTCATTGCTTATGCGATTCATCATGACGACCTGTCAGGTCCGCTCAATGCGACATCACCGAATCCTGTTCAAATGAAACAGCTTGGACAAACCATTGCTTCTGCCCTTCGCCGCCCCCATTGGCTGAAGGTGCCATCTTTTGTGATCAAAACGGCACTTGGTGAAATGTCATTACTTGTTTTAGAAGGCCAGCGTGCTCTGCCAAAAAAAGCACTGCTCTCTTCTTA
This sequence comes from Bacillus sp. FSL P2-0069, assembly GCF_038593315.1. Taxonomy (NCBI): domain Bacteria; kingdom Bacillati; phylum Bacillota; class Bacilli; order Caryophanales; family Bacillaceae; genus Bacillus; species Bacillus sp. FSL P2-0069. The sequence continues at coordinate 822,510 of NZ_CP151984.1, read as the reverse complement.
TGACTTTTTGCACCCTGAACTAAAAGAAGCGATTTTGCATTCTGGGGAATAAATGTTGTCAAAAACACCCATCCTATTAGAAATGAGATGAGGGGGCGATTTTGATGAAGAAAAAAGAACACCAGCCAACTTCGAAGCTGAAGAAAACCCAGGAAGTCCTGTATCAGCAGGAATTCAAAAAAGCGGAAAGAGCAGCAGAAAAAAGAAACAAATAAGGCGGATATTCCCCTCCAACAAGCACATAACTAAAGTGATCTTGTAAAGGAGGGAAAGGCTTTGAAAAAAGACCAACACAAAAAATCCAACCACGAGCTCGCGGCACAAGAGACGGATGGCGAATATGTTGAATTTTCCAAAGAACTTGCAGATCCGAATGACGTAAAAGCAATGGCACGTATGAAAGCAGCCGATCAGCGCGCCAAAAAACAATAAGTAAAAAAGCAGACCTTATTCAGCGGTCTGCTTTTCTTTTATTTGATTTCAGTAAGAAGACTTGATGCTTTCTGGCGTGATTTTTCCTCAGGCACCTCTTCTGGATAACCTATATGAAGGATCGCAGCAAACCGTTCATTTTCCTTTAATCCCATGTCTTGTTGAAAGCCTTTGTCGTATAAAATACGTCCGCTCTTCCATACCATACCGATCCCTTGATCCCACGCAAGCAGCTGAAGATTTTGAATGAGCGCGCTGACAGCGGCAAAATCATCATTTCTCACAACAGGGTTCTCGTCTTCTTTTAGCACGACAAGTAAAAGCGCTGGGACCTTAGAAAAGTAATCTCTGTATTGATTGATTTTTTCTTCTTTTGCATCTGGGTTGTTGCGCTGAAAGAAAGCAATGAAGCGCTCTACAAAAGTCGCTTTGGCTTCATCCGTCACCGCATATAAAAAGCGCCACGGCTCCGTGATTTTATGATTAGGTGCATAGACTGCATCCTCTAATAGCGGCTGAAGCTGCTCAATCGTCACCGGTGTGTCTTTGAATTTTCGAATCGATCGTCTATATCTGACAGCGTCTCGAACCGTTAACGCTTCTGTTTGTTGTTTCATTTCTGGCATAAATGTCATCCTTTCAATCAACTTAATTGAAATTGATTCTCATTCACATTATAAACGTCATCGCGTGCAGTTGCAAATCAAGTATCTCTTCTCCCCGTCTGCTAAATAGTTGTTTGACTTTTTCAAGTAATGTTACAATCATATTACGTTTTAAACAAATTTTGAGAAAAAAGCCAAGATGATGAAATGATTTTCAAGTATTCCCATTTTGTCTGATCTTGTTTTTTTGTCAAAAGGCTTTCAACCATGATTGGAAGGGAGGCTTCTGGATGGAATGAAAATTAATATTGGACAAATCATTAAACTCTACCGTTATAAACAAAATATGACCCAATCTGAATTGGCAGAAGGAATTTGTTCTGTCTCTCATTTAAGTAAAATTGAAAATGGCTCAAAGGAGGCCAATCAAGATACGATCAATCTGCTGCTTGAACGGCTTGGCATCAGCCAAGAAAAGCTGTCACAAAAGGCGCGTCATCTGCTGTCACTTTTGGATGAGTTTCAAATGAATATGTATTTCTATGCTCTCAATCAGGCTGAACAAAATGCAGAAATGATCATTCAGCACGAGGAGCAGTTCTTTTCGCTCGATTTAGGCATTCAGTATCATTTGTCCTTATTTCAATTTTATTTACTAACGGATAAACAGCCGCTTGCCTTAAAAACACACCGCGTGCTCAAAAAATTCGAAAAAACCTTTATTGAAACGGAAAAAGAAATTTTTGAATATCTTGACGGCATTCATCAAATTAAAATTGGTCAGCTTGAAGATGGGCTGAAAAAGCTTGAAAGCTGCTTTTCCTACGCTTCAGTTGAACAAAGTGATTTGTATTATCACTATGCAAAAGCACTTGGAAACTTGGGACAGCTGGGTGATGCGCTTGAAGCGACACATCAAGCGATGGATTTATATAGACAAAAGAACAATTTCAAGCGGATTATTCACTGTACACTTATTCACGGCGTGATCTCACTTGAACTAAAAGCCTATCAAACTGCGAAGAAATATATAAAGGAAGTGATTTTGCACACGTCCCTTCACCCTGATGCCTTTATTAAAATGTCCGCTTATTTTTATTACGGGGTGCTCTTAAAACGTGAAGGTGATTTCTCTTCAGCTGTGCCTTATTTACTAGATTCACTCAATTACTTTAATCAAGAACAGATAGAAGATCGTTACTGTGAAACGCTATATGAGATTGCGACACTATATGCTGAATATGACCGCAAAAAAGCACTTCCCTACATACACGAGCTGTTAAAACAGCCTCGTATTCAGCCAAACTGTTTATATATGATCAAAATCTATAAATTGATGATTGAGGAAAACCCTCTTGATTTGAAAACCTATTTGGTCGAAGCAGCCCTTCCTTACTTTGAACACAATGAGCTGCACAGTGAATATTTGTTTGCTCTTAGAACCTTACTTACCTATGCAGGTGCTGAGCTTGATGAGCAGACGTATCAGTCCTATACAAAAAAGCTTCTTGATCATTTAGCGGGATATCTTCCCTATTACAAAAAAGCATGACCTTCTGCCGATCGAAGGTCATGCTTTTTCTATTTATTAAATGGTCTCTTGTTGATCTGTGTCATGATGGTTCACCCGTTTGACAGAATGAATATACCGTCTTTTTGCAAAGAAATCGTACGCATGCTGTCCAAAGCCAAGCCAAATACTGAGCAAGATGAATGGGACCATTCCCCATAAAGCAGGGATATGGCAGGCCATACGCAGCCAAGTATAAATCCCAGAATTCTTTTGATTTTTGGCTAGGGAAATAGACACGATTCGTTTTTCCGCCTTCTCTTCACTGATTTTATTCAGCCTGAGCAGCTGCGAGTGTCTAAAGGATTCAAAGTGAATCCGATTTTTCCAATCGAGTGATCTTAATAAATCAATCATTTTTGCACATGCAGGACTTTGTCCGTCATAAAACACAAGCAGCCTCAGTGATTTAATGGAACGCTGTTCTCTTTTTTTCGATTCAGCGAGCTTCTTTTTTTCTTGATCGAGATAAATGATTTTTTTCATAAATTGATCGCCTGTCCTTTTCCGTCATTTTTTTAGTTCGTTCAAAGGAGATTACAACTAGATTACTATAGTTGCTGGGCCTCTTGTATTGGGAAAAAGCCAACCATTGTGCGTTATATGAGCCTTTGGATAAGGGCAAAATCATTGATTTCATGGCATATATGAGGTTTTTCAACTAAAAGTGGTTGGGAAAATCGTGGTGCTTTGCGGTTTTCTGCGGTATTTGATAGAATTCTGCGGTTTTCTACATCTTTATGCGGTGGTTTTGTAGGTAAAACGCAAAAACAAGATAAAAAAAGACTACTTCCCATTGCGGCGAAGTAGTCTTTTGGTTTATATTTTTGCCAAAACTTCTACTATTTCTTTCTCAATATCTTTCCATAAGTAACGGTCGGTCGTATAGTGATGTGCGGCTTCTTTCGCAAATACTTGAAAAGCTTCTTCAAAATCAGGTGCATCTTTGTCCGGTTTTTTCTCATCGACAAAGCGCTGTGCTTCTGCTGAGCGAGGTCCCCATTTGCCCACTTCATTCCCGTCCTGATCAATGATGACGATAATCGGAATCGATCTTGCGGTCCCGTTCGTTAAATACTGATCCATCAGGTCTAGATTCTCATCCCGAATGAAATAGCGCACATCAATGAGTGCTTCATTTGCAATACGCATGAAAATCGGGACATTGACCATCGCATCTCCGCACCAATCCGCTGTGATGACAAGCGCTCTGAGCTTTTTCTTTTGCAGCTTTTGCAGCAGCTCTTTTTCTTTTTGATGAATTGCATACTGGTTGTACACCGTGAGCAGATTTTCCCGGTTTTTCTCCATGTTGTGTACATATGTACGTTCAGCTAATCCCTTTGTAAACCATTCATTTAATGTCATATGAACATCCCCCTTACCCTTCAACTTTACCACTTTTGCTATTCTTTTGTCTAAAAAAACCTTCACCTAGTGAAAGGTAAAGGTCTTTTGGTTTATGGACGCCGCTTTCGATTTGGGTCCATCCCGATCAGCTTGGTGACAAGCACCATTGTGACAGGCAGTGACGTATTCTTTTTATACGCTAAATATTTCCCGCGCCATTCAGGCTTATATTTCTGTTTAAATGACCGTAAACCGCTGAAGCTGTACATGTATCTGACATTGTTGAAAATAACACTCGCCAAACGCTCCGTGAGAAAGGACTGATGGAACGTCCCCACATTCGATAAAGGTGCCATTCCCATGTTAAACGATTTGTAGCCTCTTTCTTTCGCCCATTGAAACAGGTGGATAAACAGCGCATCCATCATCCCGTTCGGTGCATCATGCATATGACGCATTAAATCGATGGAAATCTCCCCTTCTTGATACATCGGCATCAATGATACAAAGGAAATGATCTGCCCTTGTTCATCCTTTAGAATCGCAATCGGTGCTTTTTGAAGATAGTCTTCTTGGAAATAACCGAGCGAAAATCCTTTTTCTTTTTTCTTTCCGAGCCAGCTGTCAGATATCTGTTTTAAGGTGGAGATCAACTCATTTGAAAAGGGAGGTTCCAGCATTTCAAAGGTGTAGCCTTCTCGTTCAAATTTATTCGCCACAGCTCGTAAATTTGATTTTTTCTTACCTGACAGAGTAAACGTTTCTAAATCGACCATGGCTTCTTCCCCAAGCTTAAAGAAGTGAAAGCCTAAGTCATGATAAAGAGCCATCCCTTCTCGTTCTACTTGATAAAAAGCGACGCGGTAGCCGGCTTTTTCTGTCTCCTGTAAAAACTCTTCAAGTACAAGCGGATAAGACGCCTCACGCCCAGATGGATCTCCGAGCACAATGACGCAGCGGCCAATTCGCCCAAACTGAAGCATCGCTTCTCCATCACTTGAGAAAAATAGTTTTTTGTCGCCTAAAAAGCCAAGATGACTGAGGGCATTTCCGCCCTTTTCTTCTAAAAACGTTTTTAATTTTTCATCATCTGCTTTTTCTCCAATCGGAAAGGCTTTCTTATTAAAAATCAATTTACTAATGAAGAAGAAAAGCGGTACACCGATGAGAGCGATCATGCTTGTCATCGTGATATGCCGTTCATTATGCACCAAGTAATCCTTACTCAAGAAATGCCCGATTTTTGTCCAAATAAAGTTGCCAATCACATTATAGTTAAAGAGCACGAATAAATAACCAGCGGCAGCCGTCACAAACTGATTTAAGGAGTAAGGTGCCTGCTGCTTCACAAATTGATTTCGAAGAGAGAAAAACACAGCCATGATGACTGGCAAAATAAAGATCAGACTGAGGTTAAACCCCTTTAACAAAGTAAACACAAAACCGCCTGCTAAGGAGATCATTGTCAGCACGTACGATCTTTTCGTTCTTTTATACACTTCAATGGACAAAATCATCAGAATGATTCCGAACATTAAAGAAAGACCATTAAATCCTGATAACAGAAAGCGCGGAATGCTGGTAATCACACCTAATCGATCGACTGGAAGCACAACAGATGCCATGATAAGCAAGCCGCTTCCAAAGGTTAAAATCGATAAAGATCCGTACAATAAACGGATTAATAAAGCACGGTGCAAAACAATTAAAACGTTCGTTGTTTCAATGGCAGGTGCCATTTTCGGATTGCCTTCAAGACGTCTAAGCGTCGTTCCCGTTAAATCGTAAGCAGCTAGACAAAGCCCTAGGATAAACGGGAAGATTGAGTACACGAAGCGGTACAAGACGAGCGCCGTCAGCACCATCTCTTTATCAAAACCAATGTATTGCATGCTCAGTAAAAAGATAAGGTCAAACGAACCAAAGCCGCCCGGAACCATACTGATTAAACCGCCGATTGACGCAATCGCAAATACACCTAAGACAATTCGGACATCGACATTCATCCCCATAGAGACGACAGCCATGTACATGACAAGTCCAGCTGCCAGCCATTCTAAAAACGATGCTCCGATATAAGCGTAAATTGGATGCTTCAGTCCATTTTCACCGCTCTCAATCGAGCTTTTTCGAATGGATGCCATGACGATATATATCGGTACAATACAGGCAAAGATAATGACAAATGCCCATAGCCACGGCTCCTGGCTGATAATACTTTCAACTGGAAGCACCCTGACCAAGATCAAATCACTGAAAATAGATAAGCCCAAAAGGACAGAGGAAGTCAAAAGGGCAATGCCTTTCAGCAATTTTTTCGTATCTGTTATGTACTCCTTATAGAGAAGCGTTCTAAGCCCTGCTCCTGATAGACCGCCAAATCCAAGAACACTGTTAAAGGAGTTTGCAATCCATGAAATGCGTATCGTTTTCCAGCCGCTGATCGGCATATTCAGGCTTTTTCGTAAAATAAAATCATATAAGGACATCGATAAAACCGCGACAAGTCCAAGAAAGACAAGAATAAACAAGTCCATTCGGTTCAAGCTGTCAATAATATAAAACGTCTTTTTAATGGAAAGTCCGCTCAGCTCCTGCTTCGCGACAAAAATCAAGACAAGGATAATGACGATCGGAAAAAGCATTTTTAAGATCGTCATACCCGTTTTTTTGTTCCACATGTTTTTCCCAACTTTCTAGGTTGCTTCATTATTTCAACTGAACATTATTATACAACAAATACCACTTGATTCATGCAGTTTAACATTTAAAAGCTTGACGAACCTTTCAATTAGAAGTAAAAATCAGTAATATAAAGAAAAAGAGCCGCTTAAAGGAAGTGAACAAGCGTGGAATATAATATTCATGACACCACCGTATTAAAAGAAGAGATTCTATCTCCAGAAGAAAAAAAGACATGGGTTCTTTATATGAAAGTGCTCACAGCTGCAGGTCTTGGAGATGTTTCTGAATGGATGAAGCTTGATATGAGTATGCCTCAAATGAAGGTGCTCATGCTGCTCAATAACCATGGCTCTCTCAAAGTATCCGAAATCGCTGAAAAAATGGGCGCTTCTTTGTCCAATATGACAGGCCTGCTTGACAGGTTAGAACAATCTAACTTTGTCATGCGAAAGCACTCTGAGCGTGACCGGAGAATCATTGTCGTAGAGCTGACAGAGGAAGCGAAAAATATTTTCAGAAGTATTTATCAAAAAGGACACGAAAAAATCAAAAATTCCCTGCAGCGGCTCAATGACGAGGAAAAAGAAAAAGTCAATGAAGGCCTTGCTATCTTAGAAAAAGCACTGCGTCCTGAACGCGGCTAAACATGAAAAGGGAAAAAGACGGTCACTTGTTGTCCGTCTTTTTTGTTTCTTCTACTTGTCGATCTGGGGTGAAAAGATTTTTACGAATCACTTCCCTGTCATCCCATAAAAGATAGGCTAAGCCAATGATGAGGAAAAAAATGCTGATCCACGTACCGCCAGGAATCAGCTGTTCAAGTTCCTCAATCGTTCTTTCTGAGCCTAAGCTGTTACTATAGCGTATCTCCAAAAGAGCATATTTCGCTATATAAAACAATGCCGCCATACAGATAAACATGGCGCACCGACAATTCTTCTTCCAGACATGCGTTTACTCCTTTAATTCCACTGATTTCTTTTGATTAATTCCGTGATATGGGCAAGGTGATGCTTTGAATGCCAGACGTACATTCCTGCTGCATCATATAAGGACACCGTTTGTTGATCGGCAGGGTGATAATAAGAAGCGTTGAAGTCCTCCTCTGACATTCCCCGCAGTAAAGTGACCCACCTGCGATGCAGACTGCTGATCAAAGGCAGGGATAAACTGATGGGCGCCTTGCTGTCAGGAAGTGAGGCAAATCCCTCCTGATCATATGGACGTATGTCAGGTGTATCTTCTGTGAGAGCAAGCTTGAATCGTAAGTATGCATTTAGATGGCTGTCTGCTACGTGGTGAATGAGCTGACGAACAGTCCATCCTCCCGGCCGATAAGGTGTATCAAGCTGAGCATCTGTCAGCGGTGCGGTCACTGCTTCATACTCTTCGGGGATTGCAGCCAGCTCATCAATCCATGCTTCAAGCTGTGCTTTCGTTTTTGTTTCAACCGGTTCATATAAGCCAATCGGATATTGTAATGACGTCATACGCTTTCTCCTCTCTCAAATCCTTCAAGCACAAATTTTCCAATCATCTTTCCTTGCTCAAGCGCTTGATGTGCCTGCTTCAAGTTAGCAGCATTGATCGGACTGAGAACCTTTGTTAAGGTATGCGTTATTTTTCCCTGCTCAAATAACTCACCCGCCTCTGTCAAAAGCTCATGCTGTTTGATCATGTCCGCTGTTTCATACATAGGGCGTGTGAACATGAATTCCCATACAAATGCCGCACTTTTATTTTTGAGTAATTGAATGTCTAGGTTGTGCTCGTTTTCGACAATGGTACAGATCGTGCCTTGCGGTTTTATCACTTCTGCCATGCCTTTGAAATGTCCATCTGTATCATTTAAGCATAAAATAAAATCCACTTCGCCGATTCCTTTTTCTTCGAGCTGCGCTAAAAGCGGCTGATGATGATCAATGATATGATCGGCACCTAATGACAGACACCACTCTTTTGTTTCTGGTCTTGATGCGGTAGCGATTACAGTTGCCTTCGCTAATTTGGCTAGTTGAATGGCGATAGACCCAACACCTCCTGCACCACCAATGATCAGCAAGGTTGAACCTTCAGCATTCCGCTTCATATGCATCCGGTCAAATAAAGCCTCATAAGCCGTAATTGTTGTAAGGGGCATCGCGGCTGCTTCTGCAAAGGATAGATTGGCAGGCTTTTTCGCCACAATACGTTCATCCACAAGCTGATATTCACTATTCGATCCTTGACGCGTAATATCTCCCGCGTAGTATACGTGATCACCTGGCTGAAACAATGTACACGCTTCGCCCACTTCTACAACCGTACCGCTTGCATCATAGCCTAGAATTTTCAGTTTTTCTTCCTTCTGATCCTTCGGTGATCTCACCTTTGTATCAACTGGATTCACTGACACAGCCTCTATCTTCACGAGTACATCCCTGCCAGATGCCTTAGGCTTTTCAACCTCCTGATCCATCAGGCTTTGCTCATGCTCAATCGGCAAATACTCCAATAGTCCAACTGCTTTCACTCGCTCGCACTCCCTTTCTCTATTCTTTCTTTCCACATTTTATCATAATTTTCTGATGTTTATGGCTGGATCAAACGAGTGATGGCACATTTATAACCTTTTCAGGGCTTTTCGCTCCCTCGCCATGTATGAAGGACGTGCTTTTTGCAAAGAAGGAACATAAGTGAACCAGCTGTTGGATTTAAAAAATAGCTGAACGTAGTAAAACTGGACATGCTGTAGAAAAACGATGATCAATAGAAAAAGAGTGAATGAGAGTGTAGATAGATCCGCACTTCCTTGTATCCATTCATTGATCAATACAATGACAAAACTGAGGATGAGGAGCTGTTCAACTCTTTGCACGAGCTGGCTAAAGACATGCCCGCGTTTTGATAAATCACCAGACAGGTGCTTTCTAATCTTTCTCGATTTGTAGAGCCAAATGATACTTTCTGCTAAGTTATGAGTTATAAAAAGTGCAATAAGCGCAATCGATAAAGGAGATGGGTGATAAAAAATTGGGACTACAAATGGGATCACAAGAAAATAAATGGTAATACATGTGTGTCTGACTGATAAGAGAAATAGGTCTTTTTCTATAGATGTTTTCATGTGTTTCACCTCCATATGTACTACGTTTCAATTGCCAAAATGTTCCCCTTCGCTATCAAAAAAAGGATGCCCCAAGAAGGCATCCTTTTCATGGATCAAACTTAAAAAGCAGCGCTTAGTACGACTGGACCTTGCGGAAGCTTGTTATCCTTTTTTGGTTCAAGGGTCACAGCCACGGTATCCCATGATTCGCTTGCTTCTTTTTCAGATAACGCATAGGTGACGGTTCCTTCCCCCTTGTTATCTGTTTTAAAGGCACCGGCTGGAACCGGCTGATCTCCTTTAATGAGCCACACTTGATAAACAGCAGATGAATCAAGCTGACCCTTTAAGCCGTCTGCACTCACCACAAGTTCTTTTTTGCCGTTATGCTCTATCACTGAAAAAGCACCCGTCGTTTTTGGTGATGCGGCCGATGCCAGTGATTTTGTGGCAACAACCCTGACAGGTTCTTCCGCCTGTTCTTTTCCATTCGATAAGAAATACACATTTCCAGCTGCTGATATGAGAAGCAGTGCCGCAACGAGCGGTAAGAGCCACTGGTTTCGTTTCTTTTGCAGCGGTTTAATTTCGTTTGGCTCAGGTGCAGCCTTGAGCTCTTTTTTTTGGCTATTCTTTTCTTCGACTGTCTCCTCTTCAAACACCTGGGATAAAATACGGTCTTTCATCCCTGCCGGAGGTATTTGGTCTTCGGCTAGAAATGGAATGTCAGACATGAGCGATGTCAATTCTTCAAGCTCTTCTTTGCAAGCTGAGCAGTGCTTGATGTTCGCTTCAAATTGCGTTTTTTCTTCTCCTTGTAAATGCCCATTAAAATAATCAATTACTTGATGTTTACACTGATTCATGCCTCTTCCTCCTTTCCACCGAGCGACAGTTTCGATCGCAAATGCTTCAGTGACAATCGAACCCTTCCCTTTACCGTACCAATAGGGATGCCCAGCTTTTCGGCGATGCTCTTTTGTGTCATCCCTTTAAAATAAACATCTTCTATAATGGTTTGCTGTTCTTTTGACAATGTAGATACTGCTTCACGTATGTTCTGTTTTTCCTCGTTCCATTCCACTTCTTTTGATACATCTTCTTGATGATCAGCTAAATATTCAATATGCTCATCTTCCAAAGCCGTTTCATTCCGATGCTTTCTTAAAAGGTCAATGGCCGTGTTGCGTGACATCATGAATAACCATGAGGAGAACTTCCCTTTATCGGTATGATATTCTCCTATGCCGCGCCAGAGCTTGATGAAGACCTCTTGAAGTACTTCCTCCGCGAGCTCACGGTTGCCAGTCATTTTATAAATAAACGAATATAACACACGTTCATAACGATCGTACAGCACTTCAAGCGAGGGCTTGTGACGATCATATTTGATCTTGTGATACAGCTCAAAATCTTGCAATGTGTCCATGGTCATCTCCTTCCTTTTTCATGAGAAAGAGCATGCGCATCCATCATGAAATCCTTCACGTATTGCTAATCACTCGATTTGCTGAAATAAGCCTACCTTGTACTTTACTCTTTTTTCAAGGAGAAAAAAAGAGCGCTGAAAAAGGAAGTGTGCTCCTCATGAGAATGTACTTACTTTACGACATAACAGACCATTTGGATCACTCCTAGTACAAAAGTCAAGAATCCATGTGTGACCACTCTCTAATCGGCTGATTTTAGCAAACTCTCGTCTCAATTGAGGTAGAACGCATTCTTTCCTCATGTCATAATAGGGTGTAAATTGGAGAAATTGGAGTGTCTGTATATGATGGTGACGATTGTTCTTTTTTTATTAGCAGGTTTAGCAGAAATTGGCGGCGGCTATTTGGTATGGCTTTGGCTGCGTGAAGCAAAACCTGTCAGCTTCGGGATCGCCGGCAGTCTTATCTTGGTTGCATATGGCGTCATTCCGACCTTCCAGCAGTTCCCGACTTTCGGACGGGTTTATGCTGCCTATGGCGGTGTATTTGTCATTCTTGCTGTGCTTTGGGGCTGGTGGGTCGATCGAAAAACTCCTGATCTATATGACTGGATGGGTGCTTTGATCTGTTTGGCTGGAGTCAGTGTGATGTTATTTGCGCCTCGCAGTTAATGGACCCATATAAAAAGTGCTGCCCGCATCGCTTGTGGGCAGCACTTTTGCTATGTTATTTGAATGATTTAACGAGCTCCAGCTGTTTGTAATTCTTTGTTTTTCTCTTTAAAGCGTTCGTTATGAGAGGAAACGTACGCCACTTTTTCAGCTTCTGGTTCGATGTAAAGCTTCGCGCTATTCAGTGCATTGACTCCATCAACAAACGTACCGGCAATTAAGCGGACCTTGCTTTTATGTGTACACAAGTCGCCTACCGCATAGACGCCCGGTAAATTGGTTTCCATTTTTTCATTGACTTCAATTAGTCCCCATTCACCTTGCTTGAGACCCCATTCTGATAGCACACTTAAATCGCCTTTCATCCCATGATTGACGATCACAGCATCTGTTTCTATTCGTTCTTTTTCACCTGTCTCTATGTTTTGAATGGTGACAGCAGCAATTTTGTCGCCTTGACCATGCAGCTCTGTCAGTTCATGCGGGGTTAAAATTCGTTTGCAAGATGCCTTCATGTTGGCGACGTTTTTCTCATGTCCGCCAAACATGTCACGGCGATGCACGACGGTGACACTTTCAGCAATCGGTGCAAGGGCATTGGCCCAGTCAACCGCTGAGTCGCCGCCTCCAGAAATAACAACCCGCTTCCCTGCAAATGTCTTGAGCTCCTGGACAGTGTAATAAAGGTTTGTCACTTCATAGCGGTCTGCATGCTCGATTTCAAGTTTCCGCTGAACTGGAATGCCGTGACCCATCGCTAATATGAGGGTCTTTGTCAAATGACGATCACCATTTTCAGCCGTCAGCAGAATATGATTATGTTCATCTCGCTCGAATGACGTGATTTTTTGATTCAGTGCAATCTCTGGTTCAAATGTTTTCGCCTGTGTTTCCAGCTGCTGTATCAGCTGTTCTCCTCTTGTTGGCGGCAAACCGCCGACATCCCAAATGACCTTTTCAGGATACAGAAGGATTTTCCCGCCAAGGCTTTCGTTGTACTCAAGTACCTTCGTCTTTAAGTCCCGCATCCCACTATAAAAGGCGGTGTACATGCCTGCTGGACCGCCGCCAATAATGGTGACGTCAAACAATTCAAGCTGATCTGTCATTTGAGTCCCTCCAGTTTTCCATCGAATGATCTATTTTTCAGTGATATTGATTCTCATTATCATATGTACCTATTGTAGTCTACTCTAGTGAAGGGAATCAATAGCTTTCTGCAAAAAAAGAACAGGACGAGCGCTCACTCGTCCTGTCATCCATCACACAATGGTTAAACCAAGGTCTTTTAATTCAAGAGAAACAAGTCTTGCAATCGCATCTGCGCCTTCTTTTGTAAAGTGCGTGCGATCCTCTATGCCTGTTGACAGCATAAAGTAAGAGGTCGTTTTCTCTATACCGGAAATTTGATAAAACTGAAGGCTTGCCGTATTTAAATCAACAAGAAGGACTTCTTCTTCATCAGCTAGTTCTTTCATAGCGGCACAGTAATCAGGAAAATCATTGATAAATTCTCCGTCTTTTTCATGAAAACGGCCGACTGGCGTGAGTAAAAGTGGTGTTGCCCCTTTTGCTCTTGCTCCATGAATATATTGAGACAGGTAGCTTTTATACGTCGTGAAAGGATCTGTATGCCGCTCAGGCTTTTCCTTGGAAGCATCATTGTGCCCCATTTGTGTGAAAAGCCAGTCTCCTGGCTGAATGTCAGCCAATATGTCATCAAGGCGTCCTTCTTCAATGAATGTTTTTGAGCTTCTTCCACCAATGGCACGGTTCTCGACGTTCACCCCATGCGCTGTATAGCGGTGTAAAAACTCTCCCCATCCTCCTTGAACAGGACGATCTGGATAAGATGAAACGGTCGAATCACCAGCTAAATAGATGGTTGTCATGTTCATACGCCTCCCTTTTTCATTGAGCCACTTCACCCGAGCGATACGGACTTTCCTAGTGGCTGCTGAAAAGATATGAAACAATCAGCATCGCTATTTCAATTATTCTCTTTTTAATGATCAAAACCCTGCTTACCGGTAGTTGTGAATGTGTTAAATATGCGGCGGAAGTTCTATTTTTGATTCCACTGCTTGATGTAACGCCTGAAGCATGTAGCCAATTCCTTTATATGGAGCCAGCGGATAATTCGCTTTTTGATGAGGCTGTAATAAAGGGTCGATCACTTTTCGATATTTCTTTCCACCTAGTACCACCAATTCATCATATGCGAAAAGATTTTTTTGATGAAATTGCTGGCTCAGTTCTTCTCGTGTGATCTGTTCAGCATGCGGTGTACCAAAAGCCACATCATAATTTTCATGTATGATATCATCTGCCTTTAAGAATCCGTGCTTCGCTGATAAGATCATCCAGTCTGAAAAGAACGTTTGGGCATAGCTTTTCGTACGCTGATGCAGCGGACTTAAATAAACGAGGTTCGCCGGCTGGCTCCCTGCTTCTGGATCGACATCCCAAATTTTCTTCGCGCCACATGGAATGATACAAACTCGCTTCACTCAAATTTCTCCTTCCTTTTTCGATAGATCTGATACACGATACAGCCTAGCGCTGTGCCAAGCGTATTTAAAAGAATATCATCAATATCGCTGCTTCTTGTAATGATACCAGATTGCGAGAACATCCATTGGAGCAATTCGATCATGGTTGACAGGAGAAAGCCCCCAAGAACCGCCTTTTGCCAGCGCATGGTTCGAAAGGCTTGATAGAGAAAAAACCCGAGTGGTACAAATAACAATATGTTGCCTGCTAAGTTTAAAAAGACAAGATTTGGATAGCCGTGATGGTAGGCGTGAAGATTTTGATAAATGGACTGCAAAGGTATGAGGTTGACACTCACCTGATCTCTTGGGGCGGAAAAACGATTTGGAAAGACCGTCAAATATAATAAAACATTCGTATAAATAAACAGAATGGCTAAGACCAATTCTGTCCGCAAATAGATAAAACGATTGTGCTTTTTTGCCTGTCTGTACCTCATATGTAAATAGAGCGGGACGAGCAGGAGAAAATAAGCAATGGAAAACATAGCACTGGAAGTCATACAGAGAGCTGCCCCTTTCTCACATGATGATGCTTGACCATATTTACAGCTTATTCAGGCTTGCCCGCATCTATTCATCACTTATTCTCACATTCAATGAAGAGAAAACCATATTGACAAATCGTCATTCCCCCGCTAAAATGAATGACATTCAGTCATTTAAGGTCGGTGATGATATGTCGAAACGAGAAAAGATTATGCTTGCTGCGATTGATGCGTTTAAAGAAAAAGGCATCGAAAAGACGACCATTTCGGATATTGTGAAAGCAGCAGGAGTAGCGCAAGGAACGTTTTATTTATATTTTCCTTCAAAGCTTTCCGTCATGCCTGCTATCGCTGAACATTTGATCGCACAGATGGTGCCTGCGATCGAAAAGGAATTAACTCAGCATGCAGATGTCCTCGATCAAGCAGATGCGCTTGTTGAATTCATTTTCGCTTTTACAAGGCAATATCGTGATGTCCTTGCCCTGACCTACTCAGGCTTAGCCGCCACCGAGCATTTAAAGGAATGGGAAGATATCTATGAGCCAATTTACAAATGGGTCGCTGCTTTTTTAGAAAAAGCAAAGCAGGACAAAAGGGTCCGTGCGAATTTGAACTGTCAATATGCAGCCAAATTCATTATCGGTTTACTTGAATCTTCTGCTGAGCAAATGTACTTATTTACGGAAACAGATACAGAAGAGGTTCTGATTCAAAAGCGAGAGGTGAAGCAATTTCTTCTTTACGCACTTGGCATAGAAACACCTTAACTTAGTACAGCACTTGCTGTACGCTCTTTTTTGGCTTGAAAATGACGAATCGTCAGTTTTGGGAGGAAGTAAAATGAAAAAAAGCTGGATGTATGTCGCACTCACTTGTTTATTTGAATTACTTTGGGTGTTTGGTTTAAATAGAGCTGATGCTGTGTGGGAATGGGCGGTCATTATCTGTCTGATCCCAGTTGATTTTTATTTTTTAATGAAGGCCTGCGAAAAGCTGCCGACAGGGACTGTGTACGCCGTGTTTGCCGGAGTTGGAACGATAGGGACATCTTTGATGGATTATGCGCTGTTCGGCGGTTCTTTTTCATTAGAAAAGCTCTTATTTATGGGCATTTTAATCCTCGGGATTATTGGACTGAAAGTGTCTGATGGAGATGTACATGAGCAGAAAGGAGAAGCGGTATAAATGGGCTGGGTTTTTGTACTGTTGGCCTCTGCCTGCGAAATCGGTGGAACCATAGGCCTCAATATGTTTAGTAAGAAGAAGCAAATCACGACTGGCATTTTATTTGTCGGCGGGTTTGCCTTATCCTTTTTGTTTTTATACGCCTCGTTCTCATCCGTTCAAGTATCCGTCGCCTATACGGTCTGGATCGGGCTTGGAACCGCGGGCTCTGTCTTGTTTAATATGATTCTATTTAAAGAGCCGAAAAACTTGATTCGTATACTCAGCTTGCTGCTGATTGTGATTGGTGTGGTTGGGCTGAAGTTGTTTGCGTAATTGAATCACAAGAAAGAAAAAGTTTATGATGGTATTAGCCATACAAAAAGCAATGGAATTGATTTTCCATTGCTTTTTAAGTTATTTTATAAACTTTTCTTGGTACGCTTTAAATTGTTTTTCGTATTTTTGCAACTTTTCCCCATCAACTTTTGAATTTAATTTCGGTTTTCGCTTTCCAATCACCATCACATCTTTATCTACAATAGGACTTGATAAAAAGATGTATGGTGCAAAACGATCACACTTCGTATTTGGGAGAGTTACGGATAACCTGGCATATTCTTCTGTCGGGAATTGGTTCGAAATTTCAAGTTCCTTGAGTCCCTCTAATTCCGATATCGGCTCTAAAGACTCGTCCTTCACTTTTATATTTGATAAGCACAGATATGTTAAATTCTTGAGGTATCTTAAAGGTTGAAGAGTATTTATATTTAATGTATTCCAAATCCCGCCTGACAATTGTAGAAATTCTAAACCAGTATTTTTTTGCAAAGGGGCTATGTCATTCAACTTTGAAAAATCTGTTATGGATAAAGATTTTAAAAACGTGTTTTTTGATAAATCCCATAAACTTTGTGCCTTTGTATTCCATTCAAGTGCCAATACCTCAACATCTTTAACAGAACTGATGATTGATAAATCTTCTACTCTCAGTTCATGCACAAAGAGCATTTTGGGATTAACTAAGCTTAAGATCGTATTGAACTCCTTTTGGTTCACTTTGTAAATCCACAATTTCGTCAGGTTAGAAAAAGATTTCAACCTTTCAATATTTTTTGTTTTTCCTGTGATTAACAACTCAGTGGAATTTTCATCTACATCGGCTAAATCATGAACAACTTGTGGTCGTTTATCATGATGAAAAATATATTGGGGGTCTTCTTTTCGCAAGCTTTTACCTCCACACCTATAATTAAGGAATATCTAAATAAATTTTATCAGTATTTTGGAGTCAACACATGATTATCTTTAGCACTTTCTGATATTCCTTCTGAAGAAACAGGGAAAGGATAAAAACTAGATGATCTTCTTTGGTCGCCAATCTTGATTATGACCTCTGTTTTCGATCCATTTTATCAAATCTTTATCATCTAAACATTAGAGACTATCTGCTAGGCAGCGGACTTCTTAGTAGATAATAAAGTTAGTAAAACGACTATATATAAACAAATAAAAGAACTCTAATTCATATACGAATTAGAGTCCTCATGATATAACTGATTTTATTTTTCCACCTTAAAATCGAACCCGCTAATTTATTTCTCGTTTAATGGGTGTCTTGCTGCTCGAGCAAGAGATCCATTGCGTAAATCGATTCGCCCTTCTCATCCAATAAAAAGTACACAATCAAAGGCTCTCCAAAAGCTGCTGTCTGCTGCGTAAACAAAACACAGGTGAATTTTTCAATACCAATTGGAAGCTTTCTTTTTAATAAAGGGTGAAGAATAGGCGAAGCCCGAATTGTATCTACATCAACTTCCCAACGTTCGTTTTTTAAAGTTGGATAATGCTCTGATAACAATTGGTGTAACATATCGGTCGTGAGCGCTGCTTTTCCATTGCATCCATCATTTATTATGTTGGTGTTATACATCCGATGGCTGCTCACCCTTTGAAGCGTTGATTCGTATTCCTTTTAAGACAAATCGTTTCTGACCATCAAGTGTACAGGTGATCAATGTCAGTTCATTTTTCCCACGATCCTTTAGTACATCCACATCCGTCGGTTCAATCGTAGCTGAGCTGACAATTTTATATTCGTATGTTTCAGCTTGATGATGTAAGACAACTTTTTCTCCTTTAGGCACCTCTGGCAGCTGACGGAAAAGACGATCGCCTCTATACCCTCTATGCCCTGCAATCGTGAAATTCCCTTCACCTGGCATTTGATGAGATTTAATTTGAGTCAGTGCTATACCTAAATTTTCTTTTGATGTAACAGGAAGCACTTTTTCGTTTAAATCAATTGACGGGATCTCTAGCTCCATCACATCTCGCAGGTCTTCTTCTGACACAGTTAAATGTGGAATAGAAGAAAGGGCATCACTGTCATTTTCTTTAATCATCTTTAATGCCTGTTCCATTGCTGCTGTCTCTTGAGAAGTTCGCCACTCATATAGAAAAGGAACGGAGGTGAGCATCAGCCCCGTGACCACCAAAAAGCTACCTAATAAGGTTCTTTTTTTCATCAATACACTCGTTCCTTCCTTCTACTGAATGGTTCTTCTTCTGACAACAAGAAGAACAGTTCCAGAAGCTACTAGTAAAATCCCTGCATACATCAAATAACGCAGCCATTCTTCACCAGTCTTTGGCAGCTCACCGTTTGAGTCATGAGGCGGATGCTGATCCCCTTTATCTGAGGCTGGAGGATTCGTGTGGTCCTCTTCATTCTTCACTGGTGCATTTTTCACAATCATTGTCTTGATCTCCACTTCGCCCATTTGAATTGTAAAAGCGAGCGGTTTCTTTAAAGCTACATAACCATCCGGTGCTTTCGTCTCTGTGAGTAGATACTCTCCAGGTTTAAGCCCTTTGACAATGGCTTCTCCGTCTTTTCCTGTTGTCACAGATTTTATGGTTTTCCCGGCTTTTGTACGAATGTCAAAGGATGCCCCTTTTAAGGTTCTATCTGTCTGCTGATCTACCTTTATGATACGCAGACTTCCTAAGATCAAGTGATTCTTCGCTGTTAAGTGAAGCGGCTTCTGCTGATTTTTCTCAATTGTGAACAGGATCGGCTTATCATCCAATTGATAGCCATGAGGTGCTTTCGTTTCAACGAATTGATATTGTCCCGGTTTTAAATCATTGATGTGAAGCTTTCCTTTTTGGTCCGTTACAAGTGATTTCTTCAACGTTTTTCCTTCTTTACTCAGAAGAGCAAACTCTGCATTTTCCAGCGGGTGTCCCTCATCATCCACTTTGGTCAGTTCCACTGCTCCCGGCGTCAGTTTGTTAATCATTTCTACTTTTGCTGGTTTGTCTTGACCTAAACGAATCTTAAATGAGACAGGTGTCTGATCCAGTTCATAGCCGGCAATGCTTGCTGTTTCGACAAATTGATAGGTGCCTGGCTTCAGTTGATCGACTGTTAGTTGACCATTTTTGTCTGTCTTTAAGTCTTTCTTTATACGTTGATCGTGCTCATCAAGCAGATCGAAGGTCACTCCATGGAGTAACTGACCATCTTCTCCTTTTTTCTGAAGCTGCACAGCACTTGTCGTCCGAATATTTTCTTTTGTCACTTTCACCAGTTGTTTTGGATTGAAATCAATCTTAAAGTCTACTGGTTCTGCATCTAGTTTATGTCCAAAAGGAGCCTTCGTTTCAACCAATTGGTAAGCGCCTGGTTTCAAATCGTTGACGGTGATGATGCCTTTCTCGTTGGTTGTTAAACCTGACATCAATTCTTTACCATCGTCATTGAAAAGGGTAAATTCTGCGCCTTTCAATCTTTCTTTTTCTTCCCCTATTTTTGTGAGTTCTACAGAACCTTTCTTAAGCTGATTGATTGCCTCCACTTGAATCAACTCTTTTTGACCTAATTCAACTTCAAAGACAAGTGGTTTCGCACTCAATTCATAGCCTTCAAGACTCTTTCTTTCAACAAATTGATAGGTTCCAGGTTTTAGCCCTGTGAAGGTGATCTTTCCATCCTGATTGGTTGTGATTCCTTCTCCTCCTGCCACTATCTTTCCTTTATCATCAGATAGATCAAAGACAACCCCTTCTAATGATTTCCCATCTTCGCCTTTTTTGTGCAACAGCACTCCGCCTGTTTTGCGGCTATTTTCTTTTGTCACACTGACCAGCTTCTCAGGGTTAAATGGAATAGCAAAAGTGACAGGTGTTTCGTCAAGCTCATGACCGAATGGAGCCTTCGTTTCAACAAACTGATAGGTTCCAGGTTTCAGATCGTTGACGATGATTTTCCCGTTCTGATCAGTGACGAGACCTGTTTTCATCTCTTTTCCATTTGCATCTACAAGCTTAAATTCTGCTCCTTCAAGCACATCATCCTTTTCACCGAGCTTCGTGAGCTGAACAGATCCAGTTTTGAGATCATTGATCACTTTGATCTCTGCTGGTGTTTTTTGTGCGATTTCGATGGTAAAAGGATAAGGTTTATTATTCTTTTGGTAACCATCAACACTCTCTGTCTCCACGAGCTGATATTTGCCCGGTTTGAGATTATCGACCAAAAGCTTCCCATCTTCATCTGTTGTCAAATCTTTACGCACAACTTTGTCATTTTGATCCAAGACTTCAAATCGAACACCTTGAAGCTTCTTGCCATCTTCCCCTTCTTTTAACACTTCTAATGCACTTGTCTCATATAGGTTCTTTTGCGAAATGACGACTGGTTCCTTTGGATCAAGTGGTACTTCAAATTTGATTGGCGTTTCATCTAATACATAACCATCTGGTGCTTTTGTTTCAACGAGCTGATACGTACCCGGCCTTAGTTCGCTTATCGTGATCTTGCCATTTTCTCCTGTGACAAGCGAATCTTTTAACTCATGCCCGTCTTGATCTAAGAGCTTGAACTGTGCACCTTCTAGTCGCTCTCCGCCTTCACCTATTTTGCTCAATTCTGCTGAGCCTTTGATGATGTCATTTACTGCGGTGACAGTCGTTGTTTCTGTTTGATTTTCTTTAATGGTGAACGGCCATTTTTGCTGATTTAATTGATAGCCTTTCGGTGCGTTTGTCTCAACAAAATAATAGGAACCTGGCTCAAGATGTTTGAAAAGGATTTCTCCTTTTTCGTCCGTTTTCAAATCGGTTTGGACGGTCTCTCCAGATTCATTTTTCAGTTCAAATTCTGCATTCTCTAATGCTGCACCCGTCTCTTTGTCTTTTTTCGTTAACTTGACATGCTGGCGGATTTCTTGGTTCTGCACCGTCATGCTATTTCCTGTTTTCGCTTGATCTCCAGATTCGTAAGGCTGATCAATCGTTACATGGATTGGATCCTTCGTCTTAATATAACCATCAGGTGCTTTCTCTTCTGTCACGATATATTCACCATACAGAAGACGATCAAATCGAAGAGCTCCTTCTTCATCTGTTGTCTTTGTACCAATGACGATGCCGCTCGCAGCATCTGTCAGAGAGAAACTTGCTCCTTTTAGCGCTTTTCCACTACTCGCATCTACCTTTTTAACGGTTAAAGCACCAATCGATCCTGTGCCATCTCCCATGCCAGCGGTGCGTTTCACCACAATTGAGGCTTCGGATTCCTTTTTGATTTCTTTTACATTTTCACCTCTAAACGTTACTTCGTTTTGAAGTGTACTTCCCACTTTATCTAAAATGAGAGATTGGTATTCTAAAATATATGGCCTTGTGATTTCTTCTTTAAATTTAATTTGAAAAGAATCTGGATCAAATTCAAGGTCTAGCTCATAATCCTTCCCTTTTTCCAGCTCTTCTGCTTTTGTCACTTGCCCCTTTTCATCTATTGTCGTCGAATAGAGATGAAATGAGTTTTCTATTATGGCTTGGTTACTGCTTGGATGGTCTATAATCGTCGCATCTTGGACTGTTGATTGACCAAAATTGATATTCAGTTTCCAATCAATGACTTTCCCTTGCTGATTTCCTGATTTGCTCGTGTATTTCCCCCCATTTGGAATGGACACCACTGCATTCACATCAGATTCTTTTGTCTGCCCATCATAAAGGGTCGCTTTATTTTCGTAGGTTTTCTGTACTAAATCCATTCCTTCAACACTTGTTTGATACGTGATTTTGTATGGAGAATCAATGGCTTTTTTGAAAATCACTTCGAAGCCTGTTTCTCCCTTTTCATTTTCAAGGAATTTGATGTCATAATGTTCTTTCGCTAATACCTCTTTTTCTTCTGCTCCATTTTCCCCGCCTTGTAAATCAAGCGAATAGACGATGATTGAATCTTTAAGCAAACGCTGGTTTCCTTGAATGAAATCCTCGATTCTCGCCTCTTCTAGATGTTTCAAGTTATAGTTCACACCGATATTCCATGTGATCTCTTTTTTCTTTGCATTATAAGTTCCGTTTTTGAAGCCATTTGACTGCGTGTATGTGTCAGGCGTGAAGACAGACTGATTTTCCTTCGTCAAATCTTTGCCATCTTCATTTACCCATTCAAGCTTTACATGATTACGCAAGTTCTTTTGGTCTTTATCTGCTCTTTTTTCATAATCAAAAGACGTTGTATATGTGACGGTATGTTCTGTCTTTATTTCTTTCGTAAATTGAATATCAAATCCATTTGCATGTTCAACGATTTGATAATCTGTGCCTTCTTCAAGCACTGTATTACCTGTCGTCACTTTTAAACTATCTTTTTGCAGCGTCAATCCTTCGTTTGTAAACGTATCTTTTAATGTCACATTGTTCATCGTTTGTTGATCTTTGTTGAAGGTGATACGCCAGGGAATGGTCTTGGTCTTGTAATTCGGTGTTCCATGATTTTTCGTTAGGATTTGCTGGTCAATTCTTTGCTTCCCTTGTTTGCTCTCTTTGCCAGCTGTTACCGTATTGATAATCTCTTCAGCTTCAAAAATCCGCTCGGTTGCTTTTGTTTGATAGGTGATGAGATAAGCCGATTGAATATCTTGATTGAATTGCAAGGTAAACCCGTTTTGTTCATCCTTTTTTTGAGGTTGAACCACATAATTTTCAAACGCTTTTGTTCCTGCTTCGTTGCCATTTTGATCAATTGTGACTTCTTTGACTTGAATGGAATCAGATATCAGCGCCTGTGTGCCGTTAAAGAAGTCTTCTAACAAAGCGTCCTTTTCAGCAATCTTTTTTTCGTTATAGTTATAACGAATTTCCCATGTAATTGTTTGTGTGACTGGGTCGTATTGGGCGGCTTTTTTATTTAAAGGACTGCCTCTTGTCACATTCACTGTGCCTTCTGCTGAACTGATCACTTTATCACCAGAGACAAGGGACGCTTTATTACGAAACGCAGACTGGTCTTGATTCGTAATGTCCGTTTCATACATTAAACGGTAAGCTAGATGAACGTCATCTTTAAATTCAATCGTGAAATCTTGACCATCTGCTGTTTGGCCAATTGTGTAGTGGTTTTCGTCAAGCTGCTGACCAAGCGATGTTTCACCATTTAGCTTTGTATCAATACGATAAAGCTTGATTGAATCTTTTTTCAACGCCTGACCTTCTTGAATCGGATCTAACAGTTTCGCTTGTTTCACATCTTCTAAATCCATATTAAAATCTACTGTCCATTGAATGGTTTCAGCATTGTAAGATCGATTTGGTTCTCCCTTTTTAGAGACGTTTGGGCCATTTGGAATGTATTGAATCGGGATTGATATTTTATCCTTTCCTTCAATCGGGGTAATGACCACTTCTTTTTCTTCAGTAATGACAGTTTTTTTATCTAATTGCGTCCACACTTGAAGTGTTCCATGGATATTTGAATATTGTTTAATAAAATCAGTGAATTCGATGGAGGCATTTCCGCTTTCATCTACAGAAAAATAACCAATGGTTGCCTGATTAAATTTCATCTCAAGACGATCGATTTTTTCATAAATCACTAATTCCTCTGGAACCTTGAAATGGAATTCATCCCCGCCATTATAGCTATGACCGTTCGGGATGGCCCACTCATAGTTAATGGAAATCAGCGAGTTGATATCAGGCTTTTCAACTGAATTTCCTTCCTGATCTTCAAAGATTAATTTCGCATCAGTGAGGAGATTTTCTTGTATCAGCATTTGTTTTGAAACACTTTGCAGCCCTGCACGCTTAGATACGCTCACTTTGTTTTTTAGTAATTCATCTTCATCGTTTTGTTTCGTTTGAGCGGCTTCTTGATTGTTAGAAGCTTTATCTTTCTCAGATGAGATTGAGTCATCTTTTGGAAGGCTTTCTTCACCCTTATTTTGCTTTGTTTTCTCTTCTTGCTGAGTTATACTGGTGACATCGATGTCAATTGATCCTTCTAAATTTGGATCGATCTCAACATCTTCTTTAAATTTCACCGTCACTTCATTTTGTTTTGAAACGGTATACTCGCCAACAGGTATGTCACCCACAGTAATGGGTTCCTTCTGCTCCTTCTCTACCTGGATGGCTGAAGGAAGAGTGAGAACATACGGATATTGTTTTTTTAGATCAATTCCTTTTATAGACCAATGCACAGTGGCCTTTCTTACTTGCTGATCTTCCATGCTTGATAACTTATTGCCTTCGCTATCAGCAAATTCAATATCCCCATAAATGTTTTCTTGAATTTCTTTTGCTTGTGCCCCTGCTAAAGGCAAGACTCCTAATATACTAGACTGTATGACTAGCACTGTAATGAGTGCCAGCGACAATATTCTTTTCAATACATCCACCCTTTTCTAAAATTAATTTTCAACAACGATAAAAAAATCATTAGTATACTGTCAGATCAATCACCCCGCTTCTGATCAATATTTTCTAAAAATTGCACCTTAAGACCCTATGAATAAAATGAGTTGATCAATCATGAGCTTGAAAGGTCATCATGAGTAGTGGATTGAGTAAATGGATTGGGGTCTATAGAAATGGGGAATAGTGAGAGGATCGTGAAAAGATTAAATGTGAATTTTTATATTTATACTGGAATGAACAATAAACGATGTGTACATGCATATATAAGCATGTATTCACATATGGTTCGTTCATATGAAACAAGCATGTATCATATCGTATGTAAGGTGAGTCAGTTCAGCATTATATAAATCGCATTCCTTTCTACTCCCTTTCATATGGTAATCAAAAATCTGCTGCGTTTTATTCTTACATTTACCGTTTCAACAGCAAAAAAATAAACTTAAATATCTAAAATGATCCATTTTTATAGGATTCATGGCTTACTTATCACCTTTTAAAAGAAATATATGGAGAATCAGGGAATAACATTTGTTTTCGTCTAATTTTTTTCTCTTTTATCATGAAAAGTGAAGACAAAACGATTTAGCCTAAACATTAAAATCATTTTATGCCTATTTAGAAAATCAAATGTTCTTTAAGTGAACTTCATCATATAGAGGCAAGCCAAGGGAAGGAGTTAGTTGTTTAATGGAGCTCATTGATAATAAATCAAAGAGATGGATAAACATTTTAAAACTGCTTGTATCAAAAGATAAGTGGTGGAGCCTTCAAGAGATATCGAATGAAAATATCGGTTCCGTTCGTGCCATTCAAAGCGATTTAGAACAAATGAAGTCGTTCCAAACAGAGAACGGAGAGCCGTTAATCCACATAAAGCCAAGACAAGGCATATCCATTTGTTATACACAGACGATACGAGTCGACTACTATATCAAAGAAATTCTAAAAGATACGATTGAAATTCGATTGATTGACGGCGTTTTCTTTGAACAAAACAGGTCTTTCTATGAATGGATGGACACGCTGAATATCAGTAGATCCACATTGTATAACACCATTCATAAAATCAATTCGCTTCTTATCTCGTATGACATTGAGTTACGACCAGATAGTATGCAGTTCCATGGGAATGAGAAGGAGATTCGTCAATTTTTTGTGGAATTTTTGTTTGAAGTCTATGGAAGCAGGCTTTGGCCATTCGATGATATTCAAAAGCAGGATGCAGTTGATTTTTTACATAAGCTTTTTCAGGTGCTCGAAGTCAATCTACCTGATGTGGCTATAGATAAATTTTGCCTATGGCTCGCCGTTTCCATACACCGAGTGAGGAAAAATTTTTCAATACGACGCAATTATAGGTACTCATTGGATCAGGAAAAACAAACATCTACAGCTAAAGGTATCTATAATCAAATCAAAAACTTGGAAGAACACGTTTGCCAAATGACAAAGGACACTTTTGGTGTTACGTTGGATCGTCACGAATTTGTCTTTTTACTATTGATTGAACCAGCTATTGGCCATTATAAATCAATTGAAACTGTCGAAGAAAAATTGATGTTCTTTCAATCGCATACACCACACCTCTTCGAAGCCATTCATTCCTTTATCAATCAATTGGAGTTGATTTTTCATCAAGAGGTGGCTAATCGCAAGGCGATGACACTGATTCTTCTCCAATATTATGTGTATTCTAGGGAAATTACCGTAAGAGATGGATT
Organism: Bacillus sp. FSL P2-0069; assembly: GCF_038593315.1. Lineage (NCBI taxonomy): Bacteria > Bacillati > Bacillota > Bacilli > Caryophanales > Bacillaceae > Bacillus > Bacillus sp. FSL P2-0069. The sequence goes on along the minus strand of NZ_CP151984.1, from coordinate 796,027 downwards.
CCTTTTCAAAAAGAAATCGAGGTATTTATCAGAGGTAAAAAAACAGCTTCCTTACTTCTATTCGAGGATTACTCATATCATCCAAGAGCTAAAAACAGACGATATACTTGCTTCTTTAGTGAAAAATGAACGAGAATTGATTCGTATCATTACTTCTAACTGGAGGGGGCTTGTTCATTTGGAAATGGATCGGAGAAACGTGTTGAACATTTTTGTCATTTCAACATTAGGTTATAATCATAGCTTGTTGATTGCGGATTTAATTAAATTAAGATTGCCTCCTCTCATTCATATTTTCACAAGTCCAGAAAATACATTAAATGAACTGACAATGGATCGACTTGGGATTGATATGGTTGTGACCGATACTGAACTTCCTAATCAATTAGGACGGTCTACGCTGCTGATCAGCTCTTTTCCAACAAAGAAAGAAGTGGACAACTTGCACTCAAGATTGGTTGATATGACAAACTAATATTCACAAGAAAAGCTGCTGAGGAGCTCTCAAGCAGCTTTTTTGCTTCTGTATTAATGAAGTGCTATTTGTTCATTCATCAAATCAATGGCGTAAAGCGATTGCTCATATTCATCTAATAGAAGGTAGACTTTGAGCGGTGCAGCGGTTTGATCTGTCTGCTGCGTGAATAGAACACAAGTGAATTTTTCGATTCCTTCTGGCAGCTTGCTTTTCAGAAAAGGATGAAGAATAGGAGAGATTCGAAGGGTATCAACATCTTTCAGCCAAAGCTCATCTTGTAACGCAGGATAATGGTCAACCAAAAACTGACGAAACACTTCCAATGTACTCAAGGTAGATATCCTCACTTTCTTCTATTTATGGCTTTAAGCTTACCTAAAAACAAACATGTTCAACTCATCCTATGATCTTAGTCCGCCTAGTTTCGCTTACTACTAGAGACATGATTTCATTTTTTCTTCTAAAAGATTTGTAGATCAACTTGACTGCAATGGGTTTTCAATATGTATGACGTTTACTATATGAAATACGAATTCCAACCGATGGACCTATGATCATATTCTTATCTGTTTCTTTCGTGATGAAACGACAACTTCCTTCTACAAAATTCCATTTTTATTCTAAAAAGAGGAAAATGGGATAAAAAAGAACAGTTGCTCACTGTTCTTTTAGAAGTTATGAAAGGTCTGTCAAAGAGAACACTTCACCGCTCACTGCATCAACGCCTTCATGACAGTCGAGCTTTCCGCATAAAACATATTGTTTTTGCACATCGTCATAGACGTAGATGGGTGTAAGTTCGAGGTGTTCTCTCAATGTTTCAAAGGCTTCTTTCTGAGATATGGTGATTTCACTAGCTGTTTGAGATGGATTGAGTATCCCGCATACTTGAAACATTTCTTTTTTATCTATGTAATTAATGGCTTCAAAAGTGCTGGCATCAATGAAGACCTTGATCTTATCCATAAAACCACAGCCTTCTTGCTCATTCGTTTTTAATATCGCTTCGATGTAGCCATGATCGCGATGGAGTGTTTTTAACACCCACTTCCCTGTATCCTTTGAATATTTTTGCGCCAAAAAGGTTCGAACCGCTTTGATACACTCAGCCTGCTCTTCTTTTGAGATCGGGAATGTATCCGGTGAAGGCTCCAGTGAGAAGGCTTGTTCAGCAGTAATGTCCTCGTTTATATTGATTTCCTTTTTTTCAAAGGCTTTGTTTAACGGTTCATTCCACTCCATGACCTGATGCATGTGTATACAATGTGTTTCTTCACGCCCAATTTCAAACGGTATCGTTCCTGTTCCATCGTTCTTGATATAAATTTCTTCTAACGCATATATAGGGCGGATTCGATTCTGCTCGAAGGATGGCCAATCAAACCGCTGCACTTGCTGCTGAGCTAAATTCTCGATCCTATCAATGGAAAGCACATATTCTTCAGTTCTTAGTCGTTCTTTTGCCATAAATGGCCCTCGATGTATATAGTGAATGAGCTGCCCATGTTCATCCCATTTCACTTCGATTCTGCCTGAAGGCGTCACTTTCACACCATCTATTGCTTCTTCGAAAAAAAGTTCCCCTTTCTCCTTTTGATGCATATGAAAATGCTCACCATAGACCAACCCTGTTTCTTGTTCGATCCATTGAATGACATGAGCTGGATAAGGCCTCTTAAATGTGACACCATTCTTCGCGAAGGTTTTATCCATGACAAAAATAACCGTTTCACTCTGGCCTGTATTCAAGTTCACGTCAATCACAGCTGTGCCGTCCGGGTTTAGATCATCGTCCTCGGGTTCAGCTTCATGAGAGGGAAACCATTCCATATTCAATGTATAAACCGTTTCATTGAACATATTGACGTAGCGATGAAAACTGTGTCTTTTTAAATAGTAAAGATCTAAACCAAATTTCGCCTTTGTCTGATCGATCAGTTGTTGAATGTTTGCATTCATTTGTTTCACCTCAAAATTCAGTTTTATGGAAGAAAAAAGATGACGATAAATCCGAATATGACAATCACTGATAATAATCCTAAAGCCATTGCCATCATGTTTGATTCCTTTGTAAAGCCTTTTAATCCATGCGCTTCCGTCGATCGGTCGATTTTTCTAAAGCGATAAAGCATGCTTACATTAATAAGAGCTAGAGTTACAAATAATAAGAAAAGTAAAAGTATAGGCTGTATGCTTAAGAATGGAATCGTTACATCTTGGAAGCTAAATGACTGGAGGAACATCAGACCACTCAATACTGCTTTCGAAATATTCTCTGACCTCTTTTCTTTCTCCCACTCTTCCCCCAATTTTTCTTTTTCATAAATGGCTACCTGCTCGAAAATAGGAATGAAAGACTTTGTCGATCCTTTTTTAATAAAACCATAAATACTTAGAAAGAGCATGATAATTCCTAAACAAAGAAAGAAATGTATAAATCGAATGTCAGACATTTGAATCAAGATAAAAAAAGCGACGATCATGATCCCGGCTATTAAATTAGAGACGATTATTTGTTTTGTCCTCATCTTTTTCAGGGCAGCTTGTTCCATGTAGTACTCCTCTCCGTTTTAAAGGTTTCTGTTGAACGCTCTATCTCTATTATGATTTTAACGAAAAAATGTTTCAATATTTTCCCTTTCTACTGTCAATTCGGCTTTTTTCGCAAATGAAAAGACGCCCATTATTCAATGAACGTCTTATTCATCTTCATAAAATCATTACATCATATCTGAGCAGCCGATCTGTCTTTTATTTGCTTAGCTGCCATGTGTTTAAAGTCCTCAATAGACAGCTCTTTTGACGTTTTTTCTCCGTGCTGTCTAATATTCAGTGTTTTTTCTTGCCTTTCTTTATCGCCGATGACCGCGATATAAGGGATTTTTTGCATTTGTGCTTCTCTCATTTTATAGCCAAGTTTTTCATCCCGCTCATCGATTGTGGCCCTTATTCCGATACTTTTTAATTGCTGCTGCACCTCTAAGCAGTGATCAAGGTGAACAGTTGAGACAGGGATGATTTGTACTTGTACTGGTGCTAGCCATAATGGGAAAGCGCCCGCAAAATGCTCGATGAGAATACCTAGGAAACGATCTAGAGAACCGAAAATGGCACTGTGAATCACAACTGGCCGTATCTTTTCATTTTTTTCGTTGATATATGTTAAATCAAATTTCTCTGGCATTTGGAAATCCAGCTGAATTGTGGCGCACTGATGGCTCCGCTGCAGGGCATCTTTAATATGAAAATCGATCTTCGGGCCATAAAATGCCCCATCTCCTTCATTTAGCTGGTAGTCGACCTTTAGACGATCAAGCACATTTTTTAGCGCTGTTTCGGATATATCCCAAATAGCGTCATCCCCTAAGGCTTTTTCTGGACGAGTGGATAGCTCGACGGAATACTCAAACCCAAACGTCCGATACACATGATCAACTAATTGAAAAATCCGTTTGATTTCAGCTTCAATTTGATCTTCTCTCAAAAAAATATGGGCATCATCTTGGCAAAATGTTCTGACCCTGAACAATCCATTTAACGCTCCGCTAAATTCATGACGATGCACCTGACCAAACTCAGCCATTCTAATCGGAAGGTCTCTGTATGAATATAAGCTGTTTTTAAACATGAGCATATGCCCTGGACAGTTCATCGGTTTTAAAGCAAAGCTTGTATGGTCTACTTCTGAGAAATACATATTTTCATGATAATGATCCCAGTGCCCTGACTTTTCCCAAAGCTCTTGGTTCATCATAAACGGTGTACTCACTTCTTCATATTGCGCTTTGCCTCGCACTTCTCTTGAAAAGGCCATTAATTCATTTCTGACAATCTGACCTTTGGGTAAATAAAACGGCATACCTGGCGCTTCTTCTGAAAACATAAAGAGGGACAACTGTTTCCCTAATTTCCGGTGATCACGTTTATTTGCTTCTTCCATGAAATGAAGATACTCAGCTAGATGATTTGGATGTTGAAACGCCACACCATACACTCGCTGCAAGACATCCTGATGACTGTCTCCCCGCCAATAAGCCCCTGCAACACGTGTTAGTTTAAATGACTTTAAGTACCCTGTAGAAGGTACATGCGGCCCGCGGCATAAATCTACAAATTCTCCTTGCTGATAAACTGTGATGGCTTCTTGAGAGGGTAAATCTTTTAAAATATCCAGCTTATATGGATCATGTGCAAACAGCTCTTCAGCTTCTTTGTAAGAGACCTCTTTTCTTTGGATAGGATGATTCTCATTAATGATGTTTTTCATCTCTTTTTCAATTTCAGCCAAATCCTCTACACTTAATGTTTGATCGAGCTTCATATCATAGTAAAATCCATTTTCGATGACAGGTCCGATCCCCAGTGTGACATTGTCATATAACCTTTTCACAGCCTGGGCTAATACGTGGGCAGATGTATGGCGCATCACTTCAAGCCCTTCTTTTGAATCAAGTGTGACAATAGACAGCCGAGCATCGCTGTTTAGCTTTTCACTTAAATCAACCATTTGATCATTGACCTTACCTGCCACTGCTTTTTTTCTTAAGCTCGGACTAATATGGGAGGCAACATCTGCAACAGTCGTACCTGCGGGAAACTCCTTTATCTTTCCATCTGGAAATTGAATCTTCACCATGTTTTCTCTCATAACCGACACACCTTTCCTATTTTTTGAAATAAAAAAACACACCCATCCCGCGTAAAGGGACGAATGTGTAATCCGTGGTTCCACCCAAATTCCCATAAAGCGTATTCGCTTTATGGCTCTGGTGCCGTAACGTGGCATTGACGGTATTGGATACTGCAATTTTCCCCAATACAGCTCAAAGGTGGTAAGACAGCTTTTCTGCGTTAGGAAGATTTCAGCGTGACTCCCCTCTCTGGTAACCGTAAAAGCTGCTCATGTCCTTTTCAAAGCAATAATCCTATAGGAGTGTACAAAAAAACACACCCATCCCTCATAAAGGGACGAATGTGATATCCGTGGTTCCACCCAAATTCCCATAATGCGTATTCGCTTTATGGCTCTGGTGCCGTAACGTGGCGTAAACGATATTGGATACTGTGATTTCCCCAATACAGCTCAAAGGTGGTAAGACAACTTTTCTGTGTTAGGAAGATTTCAGCGTGACTTCCCTCTCTGGTAACCAGTAAAAATCGCTCATGTCCTTTTCTTCGCTTTTAATTTCTCCATATCTTACATGATGATGATGGATTGTGTAAAGGATTATTTTGTACAGTGATAAGAAAATTCATTCTTTAAATGTAATATTGCGCGTATTCACTTGGGCTGTATTCAATTTGAAACGCAGGAGATAAGGCTCGTTTCACTTCTTCAGTGATACGCTCTCCTTCTTGATTGAACTTCCTTTCCATGTCTACGCCATTTGGCAGCAAATCATCGGTTTCTTCGTCAAACCAGCGGCCATACTGTATGTTCCAATTCCAGATCTTTGAGAAAAGAGTATCACTCATTGGTACATCATCTCTTTCTAAATGACATTCGCAATACCCACACTGAAAAGGTTCACCGTAATCTCCTTCAATTTTCACAAAGGGATGATCCTTAAACTCTCGACAGCACACCCATTTTTTGAAGTGCTGACCGAACTCTGTCAGTTTAATCGAGTAATAACGCATGGAAGTTCGACTCCCTATCATGTCAAAAATGCCTTGATCAATTAATGTCTTGATTCGATACTCAATAAAATCATCGCCGATATACTGATCTAAATAACCGATGATTTCTCCTATTAAACGTGGAGTTTTGATGAATTCCTCTTCAGGCTCAGACTGATGAACCCGCTTGGCCATTTTCACTAAATAAGCATCAAATTCATCTTCTGGTACGCTGATCACTTGTCCTTTTTTCCATATCCGCAGCGTATGATTTTCTTTAGCAAGTGAAAGCCATTCATTTTGTAATCTTTCTCTCTCTTCTTTTGTCACTGGGTGAATATGCTCTTTACTCTCATACAAAATTTTAAATTTTTCAGATGCGATTTCTCCGGAATGTCGAATATCCATTCTTCTTATATTTGTATTGAACAGCTGATCAAATGCTGTCGTTGTATTGATTACTGACAATTCTATGCTTTTCTCTTTTAATAAATAGACGGCATATCGCAAGCCAATTTGCTCATGGGCATTACTGCCTGTCCAGAGAAGTATACGACTGCCAGCTTTTATTTCTTTTATTTGCTGAAGCATTCTGTGCTGATCATTGACCATGTCGTCAAAATAGCCATATTCATTTGACATCACGTTACGCAGCCATTCTATACGGTTCGCTTGTCCTTTATGTTCGTGTAAATGTAGAAGTGGTCCAATCGAATAAATATCATCAAAAGCGATGATATCATCTATTTGATCTTGCTTCATTTCACGTACTGCTTGTTTTAAACTACCGGCAGCTGCCGCCCCAAATATGATATGTATCATTATTCGTCTCCCTTTATCTTACAGTTTATTTCATCTTCACCTATTCATGGTTCTTGCGTCAATTCTATTGAGTCAATTTCATTCAAAAGTATGACAAGGAGATCAGGTATTTACAGAAGTAATAAAGCAGAAGTGCAGAAATAAGAATTTTTATAAAAAAAAGCCCACGAAATGGGCCAAGGAACTACCCTAAATAAGTAGTTCCCACAATACAAAACTAAATTTGTATGTTCACTAGTGAAATCGTTCATGTTACCTTCCTTGCTCCATCACCTTCAAACTCTTCTGCTGAGAGATTCGATCAAACGCCACCATCAAGATGGTCATGAGTAAAGCGAGAAGAACCGTTCCAGCGCTGATCCAGCTCAAGTGCAGTATAGATGTCCTGCTCAATACAAGCCCTCCTAATCCCGAGCCTAAAGCAAATCCGAATTGAATAAACGATGTATTGACACTTAATGCGATATCAGGAGATTTGGGTACAAGTGTGACGAGATACAGCTGCTGAGCTGGAGATGTGCTCCATGTAGCAATCATCCATATCATGATCACCGCCACCATGACCACGAGATTCCCTGTCACAAATGCTAGCAGCATCAGCATGATGATTTGTAGAATAATTCCGGAGAAAATCGTGAATGTTGGGCCTTTTTTATCTGCTGCAACCCCTCCAAGACTGGAGCCCAAAAAGCTGCATATTCCCGCTAGTAATAAAATGCCGCTGATTTCTGTGATGCTAAGGTTTGCTGATTCTTGCAGGAAGGGCGTTAAATAGGTAAATAAAGTGGAATATCCGCCTACATAAAAGAGTGTAACTGCCACTGCAAGCAAAATTCGCTTATCTTTTAATATCGATAATTGCATACCTAGCGTCACCGGTTCTTGTTCTTTCATAGAAGGTATGCGCCTATACACAACAATCAGCGGAATGAGCGTGATCAATCCAATGGCTGCAAATAATGCTTTCCATCCAATCATGCTGCTTAGAAATGTCCCGATTGGAACACCTAAAACTAAGGAACTGCTCAATCCCATTAAAATGATACCAATCGCTGTTCCTCTTTTTTCTCGTTCGACAAGACGAGTGGCCACTGCCATTGCCACCACAATGGCCGTCCCCCCACTAATTCCTTGTAAAACCCTAGTCATCAGCACCATTTCAAACGAATGGCTGACACTTGTGATGATATTACTTAAAGTAAAAATGATCAGCATCCATGATAATATTTTTCTGCGGTCGATATTGATGGTCAGTGCAATGACAATCGGCGCGCCGATTGCTGCTGAGAGCGCTAATGATGTGACCAATAAACCAGCAGCAGATGTCGTGACCTGTAAATCATCTGCGACCATTTGAATAATGCCTGTAATGATATATTCGATCGTTCCAATTAAAAAGGCTGCTAAAGCAAGTAAATAGACAACGGCTTTATTTTTCATCGTGGCTTTTCTCCTTTGGACAATGTTTACGATTTGACTTCATTTTTTATAGGAATTTGAATTTCAATGAGTCTTCCTTCTTCATTTTCAGACAATGGGTAATAAATCTCTCTCCCCGGCTGATCTTCTTTCACGCGGTATCCGTTATGTTCGATCCATGTCGCCAGATCAACACAAGCAGTTTGTGCAAATGGAGAATCTGAATGAAATAAGAGCGTCGCCATGGTTTCTTCAGCTGGTAACGTACGCATCGTGATACCCTGAGGCAGAGAGCCCCTTAACGCTTTCGTGGAATATCCCACCTCAAATTCGAACTCACTTTCTTTAGCAATTGATTCCCTCCACAGCACGATTTGCGGCTCCGAGTTCAAGTCTTGCGGATGTTTATGTAACAAATGATGAAACGTTTGAAAGAATGAAGGGATTTCGTCAACAGTTCCGTTGGATTGAAAAGACATGATGCGTTTGCTTTCAACCGATTTGATGATGACCTCCTGTTCTTTTTCCACACACCCCTCTCGTTTGATAAGGTGCATCCGCTCCTTAATACGCGCTAATTTCTGTTGTTCTCTCTCGATCAATTGCTGAATCTCACTCTCTTTCAAGAGAAACATGCCCTGAATCTGCTCGACAGAAATATCTTCACGAAGAAGCTGTCCCATTTGCTTTAACGTAAAACCTAATTCCTTGTACAGAAAAATTCGATTAACCTCAAGCAGCTGCTCAGCTGAATAATACCGGTATCCGGATTCTTGATCGATCTGCTTAGGCTTTAATAAATCTATTTGGTCATAATACCTTAAGGTTTTGACAGGGACCTTACTTAACATAGAAAAATCACCGATTTTAAACATCCTGCATCTCCTCCGTTTTGTTGATCTGATCAAAGTATAAACCTTTCAGTAAAGGGGAAAGTCAACAGGAGATTTTAAAATACAATTTATCGCATATAAAAAGCCCTATTTCAAATAGGGCTCGTTGTTTGATGAATTTTATTCGTCCTCCAAAATATGTTTAGCCGCTTCTAGTGCTGAAGCTGCTTTAGGCCATCCGATATAAAAACTAAGATGGATGATTGCTTCAATCAATTCGTTCTTCGTGACACCATTTTCTTTGGCAAGATGTAAATGATATTCCAGCTGATTCAGGCTGCCCGTACTTACTAAGGCTGAGACCGTAATCATACTGCGATCTCTAAGAGAAAGTTCCTCTCTCCTCCACAAATCTCCAAAGAGAATTTTTTCTGAGTACTCAACAAATGCTGGGGCAAAATCTCCGAGAGTGAATTTTACAGTTGGCTTGATTGGTTGATGCATAGCTATTTCCCCTTCCATTCGTTCTGTTACTTGATCATCTGCGCAAGTCCTTCTCCAAAGGACCAATTCTCCAAGCCTGTCTCAATCAGCATTATGAATACATTTTCTTTCGGGATATGAAGCTGGCAATATAACTGGTCAGCTACTTCCATATATAAAGACTGCTTCTGTTCCTCGGTTCTACCCGCACCACATGTAATTTGGATATATAAAAGACGATGATCTCTTTCATGACGAAGAAAATAATGGGGATCATAAAAAAATTCTTCTTTCTTATGTGAACTGAATACCTGAAAGTAGTCTTTTTTAGGAACTTGAAATTCTTTCATCAGCGCCTTCATGATCGTTTGGCTAACAGAAGCTAAGCTTTCAGTATCGTACGCATTTTCCATATAGCTGACTTTTACAAATGGCATGAATGTCATCTCCTTTTTTCTGTCTACATTCATTTTACATGCTAATACTTGTTTTATATAATTGAATAATATACAAAATTGTATTTATAAAACGAATGGAGATTATTAGAAATGGATTTAAAAGAGTTAAAAGCATTTCAAGCCATCATTCAAGAAGGGACATTCTCAAAAGCCGCTCAAAAATTGAATTATGCCCAGTCGACCATAACGAATCAGATCAAACGATTAGAGAAGGAGTTAGGATTTCAATTGTTTGTAAGAGGATGGGAGGCTGAATTAACCCCTTCAGGACAATTGTTTGCCAAAGAGATTGATCAGCTGATACTCCATTGGCATTTTGTATTAGAGCAATCACAAAAACTCCAAAAAGAAGAAATCGGAACCTTGAATATAGGCGTCATAGAACCAATTGCTGCTACTATTCTTCCTTCCGTCCTTCAAACATTCAGGAGGCAAAAACCGAATATCACATGCCACTTTATCATTGGTAATACAGACTTTCTTCACAAGCTTCTGCTCAAGGGAGAGCTCGATTTTGCCATTTCAGGGGAACCAGTGATGAATACACTTCCGTTTGAGGAGTTGTACAAGGAGGAAATGTCTTTTATTATCGCAAAACAGCAGGCAGATCAAATTGGACCGATTTCATTGATCAAAGATCTTTATGAACAGCCTTTGATTATTGGCGGGGAAAGTTGTTTATATCACATAAAATTACAAAAGGAACTCTCAAGAATAAATGTGGAGCCGTTCACTTACACCATCAGCCAGATTTCAGCGATTCCATCATTTCTAAAAAAATTCCTCTCTGTCGGAGTTGTTCTTTCTTCTACTCTATTGTCAGACGAATTTGTGAAAGTTCCAATTGAAATGGAAGACCCTTTTATCCCAATAGGAATCTTAACTCATAAGGAACCCCATCTCTCTCTGGAAAACACCAAGCAGCTGCTGCTTGATCTATTTCGTCAAGAAGTGGAGCAATTCACATGCTCATAATCTCGTTTCAGAAATAAAAAACCTAGATGTCATACATCTAGGTTTTTCAATCTTTCAAGCCATTTTAAGATGGCTCCACTTTTAAAAGAGCCCAATATGGCACCATCGCAAAACCGCTCAGCACTCACCACTCCCATGATGAGAGCAAGTACACACTGCGCATTTAAATGTGAGAGGTCCACATTCTCGATATCGTTCAATCCACCTTCAATGCCATTTTCTTTGAGGATTTCTCTGTAGCGGATAAGCTCCAGCTCTTGATGTTGTTCCGCAAAGATATAGACATCTTCGATAAAGCGTTGGACCGTTTCGGAATAATGCACAAAAGGCATCTGGATTGGGCGTTCAGCTGTTCCATCATTTTCTTGATCGATCACCCATTCTCCGATATGGTCCTCGCGGAGCATCGGTATGTATTTTGTTAGACTATCAAATTGGCTCATCGTTATCCTCCTCTATTTTTAGAATGCTTTCAAGCCCGACAATAATAAAAGGAAACATATGATCAACTGAATCGTACGTTTTATTATTTTTCATCTTTTGTTTCGTGGTGGCATCTATTCAAAATTAGGCTGGAGCCTTCAAATATATCAAAGGCTCCATTTCCAACTAAACTGCTTTAGCTAAAATAATAAATCTGTGTTGTTTTGCGTCAAAATAACCCTTTTGTTCAATGATTTTATGAATGGTGTATAATTCATATTTGAAATTACTTATTTCAAAACCTGGCACTTGCCAAGAAATTGCTTTCAGATAATACACCAATGCTCCGATATCATAAAATCTTTGAATAGGGAACTCTTCTGCACTTTTCAACACCTCAAAATAATTCTCCTGTATTTCGTCTAAAGCTTTCTTTAAGTTCCAATCAATAAAATCTTTATTTATTGGTACCCTTAGATTCTCATTAATCTCTATGCAATCGAGTCCACCGACTTGTTGAGTTAGAAAAATACCTTCTTTCGAGATAATTCTTCTCACCTCTTTAGATGAAAATGACTCATGTTGATTGATGATAAGATCAAACTTTCCAGTCTCAAACGGAAGATTTCCATCATTAGAAATTTGAACTACCTTCACTCCTAAGGGTGTTAATCGTTCTTTTGCGATAGGTACATTAGGCAAGTACCCTTCTGTAGCATAAACTGACGTTGGAAAAGGTCTTAATTTTGATAAAAACTCTCCACCACCTGTTCCCATGTCCAGCATTGATTTTGCATTTTGAACAAGAGAAGTAGCTATACTACCATATGACCATGAAAGCAGCTCACTTTTCATTCTTCCAGTTTCAGATATGAATGAGAAATCCCACCCAACAAAAGGTTCATCTGCTTGTTTTATAAATGAAGAAAACTGTTTGTCATTCATCATAATCCCTCCAATCATCATTTTGCAGTTTGAATGATTAAATATTTGGAGGGCCTCTTACGAATGTAAAAAGTTGTTATATTTCTTGTTCTTTCAGTCTCATATTTAATCACTACCTTTAAAATATATTTAAAGAGTACCTTGCCGAAGACCTTGTTTTTTGACATTTATTTCATATTCATTCAGCTGATATTTGAGTGTTTGAGAATCGAGAACTCATGAAGGGTGTCTCATTATAGAGGACTAAGTGCAATGATAGAAGAGAATACGAAATGAGAGCTTAGGAAAAAATAAATAGATTGTTAGTTAAAGTAAAACCCCTCCTGTTGGAAGGGGTTTTTCATTTAGTTACTGCCTTTTCTATTGCTGTTTTCGGTCCACCAATTTCGTCTACTGTGGGTCCATATATATCTGGAATCGTTTGACTGCTATTTTTGGTCTATCATAGCTGTCATTTCCTTTTTATTTAAGAGATAAAGACACCACACACTCCACATGCGCCGTATGCGGAAACATATCAACTGGCTGCATGTATTCGATTTTGTAGTCTTTTGACATGTATTCAAGGTCTTTTGCTAGTGTGGATGGGTTGCAAGAGACGTAGACAAAGCGTTTTGGTTTGACTTGTTTGACGGTGTCTAAGAAGGTGCGCTCGCAGCCTGTTCTTGGCGGGTCGACGACGATGACGTCAGGGCGGAAGCCTTCTTTGACCCATTTTGGTAGCCAATGTTCAGCTGTTCCTGTTACATAGGTCGCGCTTTTCATGCCGTGTTTTTTGGCATTTTTCTTGGCATCATCAATCGATTCTTTGATGACATCCATTCCTCGTACTTCTTTGGCGCCATCTGAGAGCCACATCCCAATGGTCCCAACGCCGCAATATGCATCGACAACCTTTTCTTTGCCTGTCAGTTTGGCCGCTTTTTTCGCTTCATCGTAAAGCTTTAGCGTCTGCTTCGGATTCAATTGGAAGAAAGCACGTGCACTCAATTCAAACGAGACGTCTCCTAAAAATTCTTGAATGACCATGTTGCCAGCTAGGTGAGATGTTTTATGGCCGAAGATGACCGACGTTTTTTCACCATTAATATTGTGCATAATGGACGTCACTTCAGGCAGACGTTTTTGAATGGCTTCGGCTATTTCTTTTTTCTTTGGAAATTCAGGTTTTGATGTGACAAGAACGACCTGCACTTCCCCTGTTTCAAAACCGACACGCACGACAATCGAGCGTACGTCGCCTTTTCTTGTCCGTTCATTGTAGACCGATACGCCGAATTTCTCTAAAATTTTGCGGACAACGCCCGTTGTTTTGTTCGTTTTTGGATGCTGTACGATACATTCTTTGATCGGTACAAGCTTATGAGAATTTAGTCCGTAAAGTCCTGCAATGATGTCTCCGCTGTGAGAACGTCCTACTTGGAACTGACTTTTGTTTCGGTAATGCCACGGATCTTCCATACCGATCGTTGGCCTGATATCAAGCTTTTCAACCGATAGCTTCGTATGGCGCTCCATTGATTGAATGACAATATCACGCTTTTCATTTAGCTGCTGCTCGTACGCCAAATGCTGAAGCTGACAGCCGCCGCACTGCTCGTATACTGGGCATGGCGGTTTGACTCGATGCTCGGAGCGCTTTCGCACTTTCCTCACTGTACCTTCTGCATATTTTGCTTGGACATTCGTTGCTTCAACCACCACTTCCTCACCTGGAAGCGCACCTGGGACAAAGACCACTTGCTTTTTAAAATAACCGACCCCTTCACCATTAATGCCAAGGCGTTTAATGGTAAGCGGGAACTGCTGTCCCTTTTGCAAAAGGGCACCTTGCTGTTTTTCTTTCACTTTATTCTCTCCGTTCTATTTGAACCCTTAATAGGTTGTCTTCATTTTATTCCATCTCATTAGTATATCACGTCTTAGACAAAGAGAGAAAATTCCTTTCCGTTATTTATCTGTCTCAATGCTTCTCCATAAATATAAAGAAGCGTAGCTTAAATATGGGGTCCATTCCTTGCTTAGCGCTGCCATCTCATCTTTTGTCGGTTTTTCAGGCAGGTCGAAGTGTCGTTTGATTGCGTTTTGAATGCCGATATCTGCCATCGGAAAAAGATTTGGCCTTCCAAGCCCATTCATGAGCACATTTTGAACTGTCCAAGGTCCAATCCCTCTAATCGGAAGCAATCGCTCTTCCACCTCCAAATCAGATAAATCGTGTAATTCCTCCAAACAAAGTGAGCCGCTCACAATTCGTTTCGATACATCGATGACATATTCTGCTTTTCGCTGACTAAATTGAAGCTTTCTCAAATCATCTGTTTCAAGAGAGGCAATGGTTTCTGGTAAAGGATCAAACCATACACCTTCTATTTGCTCGCCGTACGTATGGACAAATCGTTTCGTGAGCTCGTAAGCAAACGAAAGATTAAGCTGCTGATGAATGATACATTTCATTAAACAATGATATAAATGAAAATCCAGCATGAGCGGCGTTCCGATATGCTGCTCAAAAATGGGCGCTAGATTAGTTTGAGAAAAATGGTCTTGAATCATGTGTAATTGATGCTCCATGCCAAATATCCATTTCACCTCAGAAAGAAGGGGTTCCTCGGGACCGTTTGCTCGCACCCGAAACATAGGCGCATCCTTTGTTCCAGTAGCTTGAACGATGACCACGTACGGTTTTTCCCCTAATCTGATCGGCACTTTGATTTCTCTTTGACTCAAATCGACTGCTTTTAATGGATCACTTGATAAGCGTCTAAGCACTTGATCGAAATGATACGGCGGCTCTACTGCAAGCTGTTTCTCCCACATACATGTCCTCTTCCTTTCTGCAAACATACGCAGATGTGATTGTTTCATTTTGCATGAATGATTCTCTAGATTGAATACTTTTAAACATAAAGAGTACAAGAATTTATCAGTTATATCTTCCTTATTTGTGGTCATTCTCCTTTTGGATAGATGAAAGTTTTTAGTCGAATTCAGCTAAAATTCGACAGCATCCTTCAACATTTTAGGCTCATTTTCCTTAAATTAGAAATAGAACCTCTGGGTGATATCTTCCATTCCAGAAATATTTGTATAATTATGACATATCAAGGAGGTGAACAAAGAAATTAGCGGATTAGGCAATCATTTGTTTTATCTTGCAGGAACATATTTACCTCATTGATGACCGGCTTCACTTAGTTTCACATTTTACAAAAAAGAAGACCCAAAATTTAAAAACAAAGGAGATCCGACCAATGAAAAAAACAATTCTTTCTGTTGCCCTTGCCACTGCTGTTTCTTCGACACTGCCAGTATTCGCTGACGCTGCTGAGCCAAAAACTTCAGCACCTGTTTCTACTACACTTCAGCAAACTGTCTTAAACAAAGCTGCTGAAGGTAAAGCATCTACAACTGCAGGAAACGTTAATATTAACTTTGATGTACTTGGTATTGCAAATGCATTAATCAATGCTGCAAATGCTAACACAAACCGTGAAGGCTTTGTCAAAGGATTAATGGAGTCTGCTTTCTATGCTGCTGGCGCAAAATACAATGTCATGGTATTTAACTTAAGCCAAGGTTATGAGACTCGTTTCAACGGCGTCAAAACGTTTGCTACTGTGAAATACGGAAGTATTACGTACGGAGTCTGGGTATTCGAAAATGGATCTTTCACAAACAAAGGTGACGGCGGCTACATCAACTGGGCATTTAGAGGCTGGTTCGACCGTAATGGTGGTTTCGTCAACTTCCGTCGTCCTTAATTCTCGGTTTTATCCATCAATCATACACGCACATTGAACCGATCTCAAAAATGAGATCGGCTTTTTTTATGAAGAAAACGTATAAGTTCACCGGCGCTGCTTCATGATATAATGCAAGTCTGGAGGGGTGCACATGCTGAGAAAACTTGCAGTGACAAAAAACGGCGACTTGATTGAACATGCAACATTGCAGCAGCTTTCAAGCCCCGATATCGCCTGGTATTGGATTGATTTTCATGCGCCAACGGAAAAGGAAGCAGCGCTTTTAAAGGAATATTTTCATTTCCATCCACTCGCAATTGAAGATTGTTTTCATTATTTACAGCGGCCCAAGCTTGATTTTTATGAAGGATATTTGTTTTTCGTGCTGCATGCCCTTAATCAAAAAACGCTTCGTTCTGAGGAAGTCGATCTGTTTGTTGGTGAAAACTATATCGTGACCTTTCATTTGAAAGAAGCGCCGTACGTTGAACGTGTGATTCGAAAGCTCAAAGGCTCTGATAAAGCGAGAAACAGCGGACCTGAGCATATTGCCTACATGCTGATTGATGAGCTTGTTGATGATTATTTCCCTATTATTTATCAAATTGAAGACAGGCTGAATGAAATTGAGGATGAAGAAGGGCATAAAACGTATGGCACGCTGATGAACGAAGTATTTGGGATTCGATCCGATTTGCTCAAACTGCGAAGAACGATTATCCCAATGAGGGACCTTTTATATCGTATTGTGAACACAAATATGATGAAAAGCGATCCAAACCGCCATGCTTATTTTAATGATATTTATGATCATCTTTTGAAGTTAACCGAGATCGTTGAGTCAAACCGTGATATGACAGCCGATTTGCGAGACAGCTATCAGACGCTGAATTCCAACCGGATGAATGCGATCATGATGACATTGACCATTGTGTCGACCATTTTTATTCCGCTGACCTTTATTGTTGGGGTGTACGGAATGAACTTTGACAACATGCCAGAATTACATTGGAAATACGGCTATTTTGGCGTGCTGATTTTTATGGGTCTCCTCGTCTCGGGGATGCTTTTGTGGTTTAAACATAAAGGGTGGTTTAGGATTTTTAAATAGTGTTTGACTCTTTTTTCACCTCATCACTCTCTTTAGTTTCAGCGTAAAATCAGAGAGGGAAAATCAAAAAGCCTGCAGGTCTTCTGCAGGCTTCTTTCTATAGCTGAGGCAGATGCCATACTTTTTCAAGCATGAGATCGTCTAGACTTTTAAATGAATATCCTTGTTTTTTCAGAGCGGTGATGGCATCATCCAGCGCTTCGGCATTGTCTCTTGAGACGGTATGAAGTAAGTAAATGGCACCTGGGTGCGCCTGCTTCATCATTTGATCGTAAGCATACTGTTTTCCTTTTTGATGATGGATATGCCAGTCCACAAACGCCACTGACCAGAAAACGGTTTGGTAGCCGAGCTGTTTTGTTTCTTTTAATACCCTTTCACTGAACACACCGCGCGGCGGACGAAGATAGAGGTTATCCTGTTTTCCTGTGATTTTGTACACATCTTCATTGACACGGTCCAGTTCTTCTTTGATTTCTTTTGTACTCTTTGTTGTTAAATCAGGATGGTGATAAGAATGGTTGCCAATGATATGACCTTCCTCTGCCATACGTTTGACAAGCCCCGGCTGGTCCTTTACAAAATGACCTGTCACAAAAAAGGTGCCTGGTACTTGATGTTTTTTCAGCACGTCTAAGATCTTGGGTGTGTACCCATTTTCATAGCCATTGTCGAAGGTAAAATAAATCTCTTTCTTTTTCGTGTTGCCTAAATAGAACGCATCATACTTTTTTAAGAGTGCCGTCAATTCTTTGCCCGCATCCGGCGGCCTGTGCTCTTTACTTTTCGCAAATCCCCAGTTAATGGGCTTATTAGACACGGCTTCCGCTTCTGAGAGAGGCATGGAAACAAAAAGCGCACATAAACAGATCAGCATGAATTTTTTCATTTACGTCACTTCCCGGTTTTTCTTCTATTGTGCAGAATAAGACCGAGACTCATACACCGATTCACCTGCCAATTTAAAGAAAAAAGCCCGCACCGCGCGAGCTATTCTTCCTTCCAATCATTTTTAAACCGTTCATATTTCGCTTCCAGGTCGTCAATCATCTGGATCAGTCTGTCTATATCCTCAACGTCTGTTGATTCAGGATCTAATGAATCAATCACATTCATAAACATATCTAATCGGTTCTTTAAATAATCAACCTGCTGCTCTTTGCTGTCTGCTGCCTTACCCATCGATACACTCCCTTTAGCGTTTGTTTATAGCTTATCTTTTTTTCCCTTGCAAATCAATTGTGTCCCCCTTGCGTATAACCGTGATGAGGCTTAAAATTAACTGTTGGCGGGTCTACGTTTGCCCGAATGAAAAGGAGATAGATACCATGAACCAAAAAACAGCACTTCGTCCGATCACACCTGCATACGACCCTTGGGAAGCCTATCTCGATGTGCAGGATTACGGAGAAATGAAGCTGACTAATATTGAATTTACGACAACAACGCTGTGTAACATGAGATGTGAGCATTGTGCGGTCGGCTATACCTTACAGCCTAAAGACCCGAATGCGCTGCCGATAGATTTACTGCTTCGCCGTTTAGATGAAGTTCCGCTCCTGCGCTCACTCAGTATTACAGGCGGAGAGCCCATGCTTTCTCTTAAATCTGTACGGGAATATGTCGTCCCTTTATTAAAGTATGCCCATGAACGCGGCGTCCGTACACAGATCAATTCAAATTTAACCCTTGATTTGGCGCGGTATGAAGAAATTATTCCTTACTTAGATGTCCTTCACATTTCACATAACTGGGGCACTGTCGAAGAGTTTGCAACGGTCGGTTTTGCCATGATGGATCGAAAACCAACCTTTGAGCAGCGCGAGAAATTATTTAACCGCATGATTGAAAATAGTCAGGCACTTGTCAAAGCGGGCGTAACCGTATCCGCTGAAACCATGCTGAATAAGCGCACGCTTCCATATATCGAACACATCCACCGGCAAATCGTCGAGGAAATGAAATGCCAGCGCCACGAAGTTCACCCGATGTACCCAAGTGATTTCGCCAGCGCCCTTGAATCATTGACGCTTCCGCAAATGCGGGATGCGATTCATCAGCTGCTTGATATTCGTGATCAAAACACCTGGATGCTGTTTGGCACCCTGCCGTTTTATTCATGCAGCACAGATGAAGAAGACCAGCGACTCCTCAACCGATTGCGCCAGGAGAAAAATGTCACGGTACGAAATGACCCTGATGGACGCTCACGGTTGAATGTGAATATTTTTGATGGGAATATTATTGTGACAGACTTTGGCGATACTCCGCCGCTTGGAAACATTGCAACTGATACATTGCAATCAGCCTATACACGCTGGATGAACACAAAATTAGCAAAAGAACTGAATTGTCATTGCCCAAGCGTGCAGTGCCTCGGTCCGAATGTTTTAGTGAAAAACAGCTATTATCAAGATGTTGATTTTACTTCTCGTACAGCCAGGGGGTAACCGATAGATGGACGATACATTTCTGACAGTGGTCAAAAACAAATACATTGAAATTCTCCTTGTTGGACTCATTCTTTGGCTTGCTGTCTTTATGATTAACAAAGCCCTTCAAATTTTCTTTAAACGAACTGAGTTTATAGAGGACAAGAAGAAGAAAACAATCGAGAGCTTGGTCAAATCGGTCACGCAATACACCGCTTCGATTTGCTTTGTGCTCTATGTCATTTCTCTGTTCTTTCATGACTTTGGGAAAATCCTTGCGGGTGCTGGTGTTGCTGGGATCGTCATCGGTTTTGGCGCCCAGACGCTGATTCGTGATATTTTAGCAGGCGTTTTTCTTATCTATGAACGTCAGATTCATAAAGGGGATTATGTGACGGTGAATAACCTCTTTAATGGAACCATTGAAGAGATTGGTCTCCGATCTCTGCAAATTAGAGAATGGAGCGGCAAGCTGTTAACCATTTCTAACGGAGATATCCGTCAAATCCAAAACTATAACATGCACTACATGCGGATTACGGAATCTGTGTTAATTAGCGCGAATCAAAACCCAGATATCGCCTTTCAAGCACTTGAAACAGCATGTGACAATTTAAATCAAATGCATCATGATTTTCTTAAAAAAGACGAATTTCAAAACGCCATTGAACCCTTTCAAGTTCATGGAATTATGGGTCTGAATAAGCTGAATCGCGGGATTGAAATCACAGTAAAGGGAATGGTCGAAGACGAAAAATACTTCGACGCCGCCCTCGCTGTGCGAAAAGAAATGATCAAACAACTTCATCAGCATGATGTCAAATTGCTTGAGGATCTCGCTTATCCCCAGCCTGCAAAATAACCTCATATATGATGGGGTTATTTTTTATATACAAGTTGCCGGGCTGACTCGGGCTTGCGAGAAACTTGGAACACTTGAACATTCGCTAACAATTCTTTTCATTTCAGCCCTCTTACTTCTATCCTCTTGACTGATTCATGTATAATAGATAGCAGAATGATTTCATGCAGCATGGGGACCCTCATACTGTGTATTTTCTAAGTGAAAGAGAGTGAATAAGATGGGTCGTAAGTGGAACAACATTAAAGAAAAGAAAGCATCAAGGGATGCCAGTACAAGTCGTATTTACGCAAAATTCGGGCGTGAAATCTATGTGGCTGCCAAACAAGGTGAGCCAAACCCAGAATCAAACCAAGCACTTCGTTTTGTCCTAGAACGTGCAAAAACATATAGTGTCCCAAAACATATCGTGGACCGTGCCATTGAAAAAGCCAAAGGCGGTGCGGAAGAGAACTTCGATGAGCTGCGCTACGAAGGATTTGGTCCAAACGGATCAATGGTGATCGTTGACGCCCTCACCAATAACGTAAACCGGACAGCTTCAGATGTTCGAGCAGCATTTGGGAAAAACGGTGGAAACATGGGCGTAAGCGGCTCTGTTGCCTACATGTTTGACGAAACAGCTGTCATCGGTGTCGAAGGGAAAAGCGAAGAAGAAACGCTTGAGCTATTAATGGAAGCAGACGTTGATGTACGTGACATCATGGAAGAAGATGAAACGGTGATTGTGTACGCTGAACCAGATCAATTCCATCAAGTACAAGAAGCATTCAAACAAGCCGGCGTAGAAGAATTCACTGTCGCTGAAATCACAATGCTTCCGCAAAACGAAGTGACATTAGACGATGAATCGAAAGCACAATTTGAAAAGCTGATCGATGTATTAGAAGAGCTTGAAGACGTGCAGCAGGTTTATCATAATGTGGATTTAGGGGAATAAAAAATTTAAGCCATAGTAGTCGTTGAGTTCATTCAACTTCTACTATGGCTTTTTTTTCTCAAAAAATGCAATATATGTATAAAGATGTTAATGTCTACAATTTTCAAGGAGATGAGTTGCATCTTTAAAACATGGTGGTTTTCTTATTATGGATTTATGATCATCCCTTATTTTGGCCTATGTCTTATTTTCAACAACTTACCGATATTGACTAAAGTTATCTTCTTTCTTTTTATCATTTGGTATTTATATAACGCCTTTGACTTTTACAAGAATGAACTAAAAAGAAAAAAAGAGAAAACCTCTTAGAAAAAAACAGTCATCTCCTCTTTTGATAAGAGGAGATGACTGTTTTAATTCATCCCTTGAAACCCAAACGTCAAGTGATCCTGAACAGGTATCCAAGCGCCGATTCCTTGTGAGGTCACGTTTTTTACGACGAGTTTTCGTTTATTTCCTTTTAGTACAAGGTACACTTCTCCGTATGTGACCTTACCTTTTTCGTTAATCGCTGGTGCATAGGCATGAAGCGATGCTGCTTTTTTCGGAGAGACATGGTATGACTGATCTCGTTTTGTTCCTGCTCCAATCACGGTGTCAAAAGCGAGGGGCAGCTTTGTTTTTTGAATCGCTTTTTGCATCATCAATGTTTTCACATCTTCTGGGTTCGGCACTTTTGCTGTGAGCCCGCCGCTTACTTTCACCTGCTGCTTTTGAACGTATTTTCCAATGGCTGTTTTATTGCCGCCTCTGTTATCAATGTGGTTTGTATTCACTTTTTTGTATTCCCAGTTGGCGACCGTTTCGTTTGAATCGTAGCTCAGCGCCCATCTCCCGAGGAAAATGGTCGCACGGTATCCAACAGCTAATGGCGTCCCTGAAATGCTGGATTCATTCAGCATTTTAATCAAATGAGTATTCTCAATCGGTACACTTGTTGTTTTGAACAATTCAGCCGTCAGCTCGCTCGGCTGGAGCAGCGGCTGATCCTGTGACGCGTTTGGATACGTATTCTCCTTGGAGATACTGGCGACAGAGGATGGCACTTTAAATGGCTTTGCCGCCTCCGCTGAAAAGCTGTATAGAAAACTTAAGGATAAGAGAACAACAAACATGATGCGGAGCATCTTTTTCATATCATCACTCTTTCTCATTCATTTTTCCATAGTATTTTCCGCAAAGACGTCCCTTATCCACAAAAGATTATAAAAGGAAAAATCCAATCGCCATAATAAAATAGGCAGCGAGTAATGTGGCACCTTCAAACCAGTTTGTATCCCCGTCATTAGATAAAATGACCGTGAGCAGCACAGAGGATGCCATCGCAATGAGCTCTGGCAAGGAGAAAATGAGCGGCATCTGCTTATCAAAAAATAGCGAGCTGATGACTAGGATTGGCGCGACCATCATGGCAACCTGAAGTGTGGAGCCAAAGGCAATTTCCACTGCTACATCCATTTTGTTTTTATACGCCATGATGACAGCTGAGGCATGTTCTGCTGCGTTGCCGACGATGGCCACAATAATGACACCAATAAACAGCTCACTCCAGCCAAACTGTTCTCCTACCGTATCAAAAGTATGAACAAGACGCTCTGAAATGTACGCAACTGCGATCGTCGAAAGCAGCAAAATGACAGTGGCAAACTTTCCAGACCATTCAGGTGTTTCTTCTTCCGTCTCCGCTTCACCTTGCATACTGTCCTGCTTAGCAACATAGACTCCGCGGTGGCTGACCAGTTTGAAATAGAGCGCCGCGACATAAAGCAAAATCATCACAATGCTGATCCCAATGCTTAAAACAAACTGCTTATTCTCTGCCATCTCCATCGAAAACACTTCTGGAATGACAAACGCTACAATGATGGCAAACATGAGCAAGCCTGAATTGTGCCTTGCATCATGTACATTGAACACTTGGCGCTTATATTTTAATCCGCCAACAAAAAAAGACAGCCCCGCCACAAGCAGTAAATTTCCGATGACTGATCCAGTTAATGAAGCAAGTACGATGGCCGTCAGTCCTTGCTTCAAGGCAAAAAACGATATGATTAATTCCACTGCATTTCCGAATGTGGCGTTTAAAAGTCCGCCAATTCTAGGTCCCGCAATGATGGCAAGACTTTCTGTGGCTCTTCCCATAAAACTAGCAAGACCAATAATGGCGATACAATAAACGGTAAACATGATGACCTGCGGGAAATGAAGGAAACTGCCAATCACCGATAGCGGAACACCGATTGCGACAATCACAAGAAATAAACGATTCATACAGCCATTCTCCTTTACATATGTCTGACTGTTATTCTTTCGTGAGTGCCGTCATCGTATACATTTTAGATTCGCGCGTGTGAGAAGGTGATATCAATACTCTCTTTCACGGACTGCACCATAGAGCAGTGCTTCAATGCAAGGGTGATCATTTTATCGATTTGTTCATCAGATGTATTGATGTCTTCAAATAAGATATGTAAATGAATGCAGGAAATTTTGTTTACAGCTCCTGCCCTTGTCGTTTCAGGTGTGATCGTCATCCCTTCATAGAATATTCGCTTTTTACGGCATACATGAATGAGCATTTCTCCAAAGCAGCCTGCAATGGCTGAGGTGAGCAATTGAGATGGGCGGTACCCCAGTTCTTCTGTTCCTGAAATAGGCAGCTGCCTGTCCTCAATAAGTGCGATCCAATGATCCTTTTCGTATGTCAGCTTCATTCCTTTTCCACCTTTCTATTGAAACCCCTCTGGTTCCATTGTACGATGAAAGCATGAACTTGTAAGGAGCATCTTATGTCGAGAATTCACTTTATGATTTTAATTTTACTGGTATCCGTATCCGGTTTTTCACAGGGTGCATTACTTCCTGTCATTTCCATTATTTTTGAACATGCCGGCACTTCTCCTACGTTAAACGGCCTGCATGCCACAGGCTTATATCTCGGTGTGCTGCTTGCGTCTCCTTTTATGGAAGCACCGCTTCGCCGGTTTGGATTTAAGCCGTTAATCGTCATTGGAGGCGCTGCTGTCTTTTTAAGCTTGTTTAGCTTTGTGTTTTTTGAATCTTATGTCGTCTGGTTTTTCCTCCGGCTCATGATCGGGATTGGTGACCATATGCTGCATTTCTCTACACAGACGTGGGTGACCTATGCTTCATCATCAAGAAATCGCGGACGAAATATTTCATTGTATGGATTATCATTTGGACTCGGTTTTGCCGCCGGCCCTTTTTTAACGCCGCTCATTGAGATCAATCCAGCCTTGCCTTTTATTGTTTCTGGTGCCGTTAGTTTATGTATTTGGCTGCTTGTGTTTGTTTTAAAAAATACATATCCAGATACAGGCGAAGTGCAAACGTCAGAGCAGACAAACAGTTTGAAGCGCTTTAAAAAGGCCTTTCAATTTGGCTGGGTCGCCTTTATGATGCCATTTTGCTACGGCTTTTTAGAAACGACGCTTAATAGTAACTTCCCTGTGTATGCACTCAGGAGCGGTGTGACAGTAGATGCAGTTGCGTTTATTTTACCTGCGTTTGCCATAGGGAGCATTGTCTTTCAGCTTCCTCTTGGGATGCTTAGTGACCGGTTTGGCAGACGCCGCATCATTTTATGTGTGACACTCGCTGGATCATTCTTTTTCCTTTTGGCAGGGATTTTCATTCAATCCGTTTTGGCTGTGGCCATCTGTTTCTTTATCGCTGGAATGGCTGTAGGCTCTACCTTCTCGCTTGGCATCAGTTTTATGACCGACTTATTGCCAAAGCATCTTCTTCCCGCCGGGAATTTAATGTGCGGGATGGCGTTTAGTGCAGGCAGTATTCTCGGGCCGGTACTCGGAGGATTCTTTGTGCAAACGTTTGAAGGAATGAATTTACTTTACCTTGTCAGCATCGTGATATTATTTGTGTTTTGCTGCGTTCGATTTGGGAGAACGCAGGCAGTGCTGGAAAGTCACTAAAATGGGGGATCAATCGTTGTTTACATATCACATCACAAATGAATTGACTTTGGCATCTCTACAATTAGATGATGCGGACTCACTATTTAGCCTTATTCAAAAGAATAAGGCCCATTTAGGGGAGTGGCTGCCTTGGGTTCATCACTGCAAAAGCATAGAAGCGGTCAAAACGTTTATTCAATCAACTCAAACCACTTACGATGAACAAAAAGGGTTGGAAGCTGGCATTCAGCTGAACGAGCAATTAATCGGTGTGTTCCGTCTGACATTTGATCAACAATTAGGCAATATCGGTTATTGGATTGATGAAGACGCGCAGGGACAGGGCATTGTGACAGCCATCGTGAAATATATGACAGATACCTTTGCTCCTAAAGTCGATGGATTTGAAATTTTTTGTCCTGCTGGCCATGTCAGAAGTGAACGTGTAGCGATAAACGCAGGGTTTCAGCATGATCCTCATTACCAGTCAAAACCTGATACAGCTTTTATTCTTAAGCGATATATACGATTGTCGAAATAAAAACTCCCCTGCATCTATGCAGAGGAGTTTTTTCATTTAATGATAACCATTTTGCCCGTTTGCACTGCCGCTTGTTTTGTGCTTTGGCTGATGGCCTTTGTTTTGTTTCGTGTTGCTTCCGCCTTTTTTCGATTGTTTGGACACATGTGATTCCCCCATCCATCAAGATTGAACATGTTCGTTCTTCTTTAGGATGCCCGGATTTCTTCACACCTTGCCTGGTACGATTTTACGCTTATGTAAAAGCGCATTGAGCTCGCCGCCAAGGATGATCATGATGCCGGTTAAATAAAACCAGATCATTAAAATAATGATTCCCCCAATACTTCCGTACATCGCACTGTAATTAGCAAACTCGCCTACGTAAAATGAGAACAGCATGCTCACCAAAATCCATCCAATCGAGGCAAAAATAGCGCCTGGCAGAACAAATTTCAATTTCAATCTAATGTTTGGGGCGAAATAGTACAAGGCTGTAAACACAATCAATAAAATCAGCGGGCTAATGATCCACCTCATGGCCGTCCAAATGGTGAGAAAGGCATCTGACTGCCCGACTAATTCAGCGAGAAATAAGCCAAGTTCTTTTCCAAAGACAGGCAGCATTAAGGCAAAAATAATCGTAAGAACCATTGCTATGGTTAAGATGATGGATGTTAAACGTACGAGAATGAAGGAACGATTTTCCTCAACTTCGTAAGCATGGTTAAATGCTCTGACGACGGCATTAATCCCGTTAGATGCAGACCAAAGGGCGGCAATAATCCCGAATGACAGCAATCCGCCGTTACGGCTGTTCAGTGTCTCTTCGGCAATGGATTCAATCATCGAAAGCGCTCCTTCTGGCGCATAACCAGAGATGACGCTTAGGACATCCTTCGACGTCAGCGGCAAATATCCAACGAGCGTCAGCACGAAGATGAGAAACGGAAATAATGAAAGCAAAAAGAAGTAAGCAAGCTCAGCAGATTTTGCCGGTCCTTCATGCAGCAAAAAGCGTTCAATTAACGCTTTAATAAAACCCATACGCTTCATCTCCAATGATCAATCTTTCTATTTCGATCGAAAGTGATCCTTTGTTTCTTCAATAATCTCTAATACTTTTGGGGTTGTTTCCTTTAACTGATTGACTTGTTCATTTAAAAATGACAAATCATCTGAGACTGTTCGCATCAGCTGCTTCGTTTCTTCCATTTTTTCTTTCATGCAAGCAGAAATTCTGGCTGGCTCCTGACGGTATTCCGCCAGCTTTTCCTGACAGTCATTCCATTTGTCTTTGAGCGCGATTCTCGTTGGCCGATGAAATAATGTCAGCAGTGCGCCGCAAGCTGCTCCTATCACAGCTCCTCGAAGCATGATTTGATTTTTTTCTTCCATCTCGTCTGATCTCCTTTCAGTTAAAGGTGTTTCTCTTTTTTTACATACGTCAAAAAACGATCAATTCCTTTTTCAATTAAATCATGTACTTCCTCAAAGTTTCCAGTGTAATAAGGGTCTGGCACATCATCACGATCGTCGTCTTCAACAAAGTCAAGAAGACGGCCAATAAAGTGATGTTTCCCATATCCGGCTATACTGCGAAGTGCTCCTACATTTTCAGCATCCATCGCAATGATATAGTCGTATGCTGTGATGTCCTCATCTATGATTTGTCTTGCGGACATCCCTTCATAGCTGATCCCTTTTTCATCAAGCAGCTTTCGTGTTCCTTCATGCGGAGGGCTGCCTTGATGCCAGCCGCCAATGCCTGCTGAATCAATGACAAAGTGCTCGCTTAGCCCCTCATCTTCTACTCGTTTTCTAAACATGGCCTCTGCCATCGGTGATCTGCAAATATTGCCAAGACATACGAATAATACATGAATCATCCTTCATTCTCCTCCTATCTTTTCCCTAAGAACTGCTTTCGGAAACCTTTTCTCTATCATATCAAGCCCTTTTTCTTTTGAAAACTTTGCAAGAAAAACTCCCATCGGCATTGACACATTATACAAAAAAAGGTGACACTTTAGGAGAAATAAACAAATAAAGGGGGATACATATGGGATGGGTAGAACAGATTGTCAGCAGTATCAATGATGTATTATGGGGACCGCCGCTTTTGTTTTTGATCGTGGGGACAGGGATTTACCTTACCTTTCGCGTGCTCTTCATTCAAATTAGGCTGCTCCCCTATTCGCTTAAGCTGGCATTTTCAAAGCAAGATAAGACATCAGAAGGTGATATTTCTCACTTCCAAGCATTAATGACAGCCCTTGCTGCAACGGTTGGAACGGGAAATATTGTAGGGGTCGCCTCTGCTGTCATTGCCGGCGGACCAGGCGCTGTGTTTTGGATGTGGTTTGCAGCGTTCTTTGGAATGGCGACAAAATATGCTGAAGCTGTTCTCGCAGTGAAATACCGTGTCAAAAATGAAAAAGGGGAAATGTCCGGCGGGCCGATGTACTATTTGGAGCATGGCTTGAAGCAAAAATGGCTAGGGGTGCTGTTTGCTATTTTTGGCGCTACGGCTGCCTTTGGGATTGGGAATCTCGTGCAGTCAAATTCGATTTCTGGTGTCATGAATTCAACCTTTCAAATTCCAACATGGATCACCGGCATTATTATTACGGCCTTTACTGCCCTCGTGATTTTAGGCGGGATTAAAAGCATTGGCCGTGTGACGGCTATTTTTGTACCGGTCATGGCTTTATTCTACGTCATTTGCGGACTGATCATTCTTGTCATGAATGCGGATCTTGTCCCAAGTGCCGTCGGGCTCATTTTTACGGATGCATTTACAGGTCAAGCCGTTGCAGGCGGTGCAATCGGCACCGTAATCCGCTGGGGTGTGGCGAGAGGGGTATTTTCCAATGAAGCGGGTCTTGGTTCTGCACCAATCGCTGCAGCTGCTGCCAAAACAGATATGCCTGCTCGTCAAGCGCTTGTGTCAATGACGCAAGTCTTTATTGATACGATGATTGTTTGTTCCATTACAGGGATCACAATTGTCATGGCCGATATGTACGTCACAGAAAAAAGTGATGCACTCACCTCGTTATCCTTTGCTCATTTCCTTGGTCCAATCGGCTCAATCATTGTTGCAATCGGCTTACTTTTATTCGCCTATTCCACCATTATTGGCTGGTCCTATTATGGCGAAAAATGCTTTACATATTTGGCGAAAGATTCATATGTGATGTATTATCGTGTTGTGTTTGTTATTGCTGTCTTTTTCGGTGCCGTGTTTAAGAATGATTTCGTCTGGGGCGTGGCTGATATGCTAAACGGACTGATGGCTGTTCCTAACTTAATCGGCCTCATCGGTTTATCTGGGGTTGTCGTGTTTGAATCTAAACTAATCATTGATAAGATCAAGCAGGAGAAAAAGGAGAAAAACATCTCGGTGTCGTCTTAATAGCCCTTTTATTCTTTTGCATTTCTGTTAAAATAGACATATTATTCAACACATATGCAGGAAAGGACGTGCCGCCCTTGTCAGAGCAAAAAGCGGCTGAAGTCAATCAGCTGATTGAAGACATTTCGCAAAAGTTAAATATGCTGAACATTGGAGTCATCAAAGCCGAGGACTTCAGTCCAGACAAGTACGAAGATATTGAATTTCTACACCAAATGGTGATGAAAAAATCTTCATTCAGCCCAAGTGAAATGCAAGCCATCGCAAGCGAGCTAAAAAACTTAAGAAAATAATCGTGCAAAGGAAACTGGATTGCGGTTTACGCCGTTTTCTTCCATCCATGCGCAGAAAAAGCCAGCACCCCGCAAGGTGCTGGCTTTGTTTATCCTGTCAAAACTGCTTATTTTGCGAGCAGTTTTAATGATTCACGGTTAAATGCTGGAATGTCATCAGGTGTACGGCTTGTCACAAGCTGATCCTGACAAACGACAACTTCTTCATCTTTGAATTTTGCGCCTGCGTTTTCCATATCTACTTGAATGGATGTATAGCCAGTCGCGCCTCTGCCTTCCAGCGACTTCGCTGTAATGAGCAATTGCGGTCCGTGACAGATCGCAAATACTGGTTTTTTCTCGTCCATAAATGCTCTTGTAAATTGGACATAGCGATCATCTGCACGCAGAATGTCTGGTGAGAACCCGCCAGGAATCAGAAGTGCATCGAAGTCTTCAGGCTTCACGTTATCAATGGACGCGTCCACTCTCACTTCTGCTTCTCCTTGCTTCCCTTTCACTGTTTTTCCTTTTTCGTTTTCAATCACTGTGACCTCATGGCCTGCATCTTTAAAGGCTTTTGCAGGCTCGGTGAATTCAACATCCTCAAAGTAATCTGTTAATACAACTGCAATTTTCTTACCCATGTAGAAACCCTCCTGCTTGATTATCGTTACATTACACACTATACCCGGGTACATTGAAATCAAACATCCTATCCCGATCAGAAAACCCCTTATGATGAAAATAAGCATTTAGACTTATTTATATTCCCTCAACAAGGTAATTCGTATGATTTATGTTATCTTTACAATAATCTGCAAAAAATAACTACAAAAGTTAACGAAACATTTCTACAATAGGTATTGTGGTCAAAAAAATTAGAAAGGCGGAGATCAGGTGAAGAAGCAAGCACATAGGTCTAAACGAAGGAAAAACCTGTCTATTCTGCTCACTTCCATTATGATGATTAGTCTCATTCTCCCAGCAGTACCTACTCATGCAGCAATAGAAAACGGCGATGCCGTAAAAGTCAGCATCTTAGCCACAACGGATGTACATGCCAACATGATGAATTACGATTATTACAGCGACAAAGAAACAAATGAATTTGGTTTGGCAAAAACAGCCGAGCTGATAGAAAAGCACCGTTCACAAAATCCTAATACACTCCTTGTTGATAACGGAGACCTGATTCAAGGAACCCCTCTTGGAGAATACGTTTACAAAAATGAGAAAGACCGCATCATTAATCAAACAAAGGTTCACCCCATTATTCATACACTCAACAAACTAAAGTACGATGCAGGAACACTTGGCAATCATGAATTTAACTACGGATTATCATTTCTTGATGGTACCATTGCCGGCGCTAACTTCCCGATTGTCAATGCGAACGTCAAAAAGTTAAATGGAGAACACCGTTTTACGCCTTATGTGATCCAAGATAAAACCTTTAAAGATGCAAACGGAGCTTCACAAACTGTAAAAGTCGGTTACATAGGATTCGTTCCACCGCAAATTATGACGTGGGATAAGAAACATTTAGATGGACAAGTTCAAGTGCAGGATATCGTCGAATCTGCCAATGAAACCATTCCTGAAATGAAGGAAAAAGGGGCAGATATCATCATCGCTCTTGCCCATACAGGAATTGAAAAAACCGCTTCGCCTAAAGGGTCAGAAAATATGATCTTTGATCTTGCCACGAAAACAAAAGGCATCGATGCGATCGTGTCCGGCCACCAGCACGGCACATTCCCAAGCGCTGAATATAGCGGCGTCGACAAATTCGATGTCTCAAAAGGAACGATCAACGGCATTCCAGTCGTCATGTCAAAAAACTGGGGAAGCTACCTCGGAGTCATTGATTTAACATTAGAGCCTGACGGCAGCAAATGGAAGGTCACAGACGGAACAGGAAAGATTGAACCTGTTGCAGGAGTCACTTCTCAAAACAGCACTGTGAAAGATGCCATTCAAACAACGCATCAAAACACACTTGATTATGTGAGAAAACCTGTCGGTAAAACAGAAGCAGACATTAACAGCTTTTTTGCTCAAGTGATGGATGACCCCTCTATTCAAATTGTGACAGATGCACAAAAATGGTATGCACAAGAAAAAATGAAGGATACCGCGTACAAAAACTTACCGATTTTATCTGCAGGCGCCCCGTTTAAAGCCGGCGGTCGAAACGGTGTGAATTATTATACGAATATCGCAAAAGGTGATTTAGCGATTAAAAATATCGGCGATCTCTACCTTTACGATAACACCGTGCAGATTGTTAAACTCAAAGGCAGTGAAGTAAAAGACTGGCTCGAGATGTCTGCCGGACAGTTTAATCAAATCAAACCAAACGATTCAAATGAACAGCCTATTTTAAACGAAGAATACCGCTCGTATAACTTTGATGTGATCGATGGTGTCACCTATCAAGTCGATGTGACGCAGCCGGCTAAGTACAGCACAACAGGCACCCTTGTCAATGCAAATGCAAACCGCATCAAAAACCTGTCCTTCAACGGGAAACCAGTCTCTGACAATCAAGAATTTTTAGTCGTGACGAACAACTATCGAGCTTCTGGCGGCGGAGGCTTCCCGCATCTGACGCAAGATAAAGTGGTGCTAGCCTCAGCTGATGAGAACCGCCAAGTACTGATGGATTATATTATCGAACAAAAAACCATCAACCCAAGTGCGGATCAAAACTGGTCCATTGCACCAATCAAAGGCGCAACAGTCACATTCGAATCTTCTCTTATGGCTAAGCCGTTTGCTGAAAAATCAAGCAGCATAGACTTTGTTCGTAACGCCAGCACAGATGGTCTTGGCGTGTACAAGCTAGCCTTTAAAGAGGATGGCACAACAGAACCGCCTGCATCAGACAACTGGAATTTAACGGTGATGCATACAAACGATACACATGCACACCTTGATGATGCAGCAAGACGTGCAACAAAGATTAAAGAAGTTCGAGCCGAAAGCAAAAACAACATTTTATTAGATGCTGGAGACGTCTTCTCTGGTGACCTATATTTCACAAAATGGCAAGGACTTGCCGACCTAAAACTAATGAACTTAATGAAATATGATGCCATGACGTTTGGTAATCATGAATTTGACAAAGGTCCTTCTGTTCTTCGTCAATTCCTGACGGGTGATGCTTCAGATGTAGATGCGAAAAATCGTCACCAATTTGAAAAGCCTGCATTCCCGATTGTGTCATCAAACGTTGATGTCTCTAAGGAAAAACAATTGAGCGGCTTAGTGAAAAAGCCAGCGACATTTAAAGCTGGTGAGAAAAAAGAAGCTGGGATTTACCCATACATTCTGCTTGATGTAAACGGTGAAAAGGTGGCTGTATTCGGCTTAACCACTGAAGACACGGCCATTACATCCAGCAGCGGTCCTAACATTCAATTCAAGGATGCATACAAGAAAGCAAAAGAAACAGTTAACACGATTCAAACAGAAGAAAAAATCAACAAAATCATTGCTTTAACACACATTGGCTATAACCGTGACCTTGAGCTTGCTCAAAAAGTAGATGGTATTGATTTAATCATTGGCGGTCACACGCACACCCTTGTTGAAAAATTAAAGGTCGTCAATAAGAAAGAACCAACGATTGTCGCACAGGTAAAAGACTACGGACAATTTTTAGGAAAAGTAGACGTGGCCTTTAATCAAAAAGGAGTCGTACAGCCAAAGGAATCTTCTTTTGATCTCATCACCATCGATGACTCTGTCAAAGAAGATGCTGATGCAAAAGCGATCCTCGATCAGTACAAGGCAGATATTCAAGATTTAAAAACGGAAAAAGTCGGGTCTGCTGATGTCCTCTTAGATGGACAACGCGAGCATGTCCGTGCAAAGGAAACGAACCTTGGGAACTTTATTGCTGACGGCATGCTGAAGAAAGCGCAAGAATCTGCTGGTGCTGATCTTGCCATCACAAACGGCGGCGGAATTCGAGGCAGCATTGAAAAAGGAGATATCACTTTAGGTGATATTTTAACGGTCATGCCATTTGGAAACACACTCTATGTCGCAGATTTAAAAGGCAGCCAAATTAAGAAAGCACTCGAACAAGGGCTTTCAGGCATTGAGGAAGGCGGCGGCGCATTCCCTCATGTAGCCGGCATTGAATATACGTTTACACTGAGTAAACCAGCTGGCAGCAGACTCATTGATGTCAAACTGAAAGACGAAAACGGCAAACTAACAGACATTGATGATAAGAAAACATACCGCGTGGCGACAAACGCATTTGTCGGCACAGGCGGAGATGGCTACAGTGTCTTTACAGAAGCCTCTCACGGCGAAGACTTAGGCTATGTTGACTATGAAATCTTCAAAGAGCAAATTGAACAGGCAGACGGCGGGCATATTTCTCCTGTCATCGATCACAGGGTGAAAGAAGTGTTCCTTCCGCGTGCGAAAGGAAAAAGCACCTATGACATTCAAGATGATGAGAAATTCCAAACGTATGTGCAGCATACAAACAAAGCATTGCTCTATTTAGACAAAGCGAGCGAAGCGAAAAACGTTCAATTGTCTCTATCAAAAGCACAGGTAGCCGAGCTGAAGAAAAGAGAGCAAGATCCAAACGTCACCATCTATCATGACAAAGTGGGACTCGCATTACCGCTCTCTAACTTGTCCGAGAAAAGCGCAGATATATGGATGACAAAGACGGATAAGGTGAAAAATGCATTAACGGATACGTATGATTTCCAAATCAAACAAGATCAGAAAAAGGTTTCTACCTTTAAAGATCCTGTCACACTATCCTTTACATTAGATGAGCCTCAAAAGGCGAAGAAACCTGGTGTATATTATGTAGACCGCAAGAAAAACCGTTATGCAAAAACAAGTAACGGATCGTTCGAAAATGGTGTCGTATCAGGTCAAACTGAACACTTCAGCGAATATACCGTACTCAACCAAAGCGGGGCAGCTGGAACAACGCCAGATCAAACTGGCGGAGACGGCGGTACATCAGCGCCAGGCGGAGGTACAGGTACAGATCCAAACCAAGATGGAACCGGACTCCCAGGCGGCACACTCCCGAATACAGCAACAATGATGTATACAGCTGTATTGATTGGCGTACTCATGCTTGCCTCAGGCGGTATCCTATATTACTACCAGCGCAAGCGTACAAGAAAAAATGTATCATCCTAAAAGAAAAGGACAGAGCCTATGCTCTGTCTTTTCTCATCTCAATCTTGGGATAAATAAATCCAATTGCGTTTATCAAATTGTTTCACCTCATCTGATCCTATATGACGCAGCATTCTATTGAAGAATGTGATGTCATCTTCATCATCGACGGCATATAAATCCTCTTGAACATAATCTCTTATAATAAAATTCGTTAAGTTTGTATTATTCACAAAGTCTGCAAAATAATCTTCTACAAGAGTTAAATCCTCTTCACTTAATTTTTCATCATTGATAATGGAAATATGAAAAACATTCAAATACGCTTGTATATCTTCTTCATCCATATAACATAAAGGTTCCAGCTTTCTGTCTTCTGCCGTAAACGGTTTTCGAGTATCTTCAATGATGACATAACATAAAATCTGCTGATCT
Organism: Bacillus sp. FSL P2-0069; assembly: GCF_038593315.1. Classification (NCBI taxonomy): domain Bacteria; kingdom Bacillati; phylum Bacillota; class Bacilli; order Caryophanales; family Bacillaceae; genus Bacillus; species Bacillus sp. FSL P2-0069. Next base: position 760,729 of record NZ_CP151984.1, on the reverse strand, counting down.
TTCATCACACTGAATATTTCTAAATCTCTTAATTTTAATGGTCTATTTACTCTCATCATCTTTCCTCCAGAAAGTAGTGATCTATTCGTCATCTACTTTTCCCATAACCTGAAAAGGACAGAGCCTAGGCTCTGTCCGTTCTTTCTCTTCTAGCAAAATCGACGAATCTGAAGCGGTCTAATCGGTGACGGCTTTCTGTGTATTGAAATAGACTCGTATCCTCTAAGAACACATAATTTTTTACCACAACGACATGGTCAAATCCCTTCAAATCAAGGTACTTGGCGTCCTCTTCTGTACATGGCTCTACCACAAATTCTTTTTGAGCATAGCTGATCGATACACCGAGTTCTCCCTCAATATACTCGTAGATTGATCCTTCGCATATGTCTTTAGACAATACTTCGACATGCTTTTGCAAAAAGTAGTCCTTGTCTAAAATCACCTCTTCACCGCTAATATTGCGAGATCGAATGACTTTCCAGACGTCTGTCTGTTCATCAATTTTCAGCTGAGACTGAATATACTGATCCGGTTTGATTAAACCAAATTCATGAACTGTTGTGACCGTCTTTCGGCCAAGCGTTTGGGAAAGCTCTTTAAAGCTGACAAGACCTGAAACAGGAAACTGCATTTTCTCCCGATTCAGCAATACAGAACCTTTCCCGCGGATTTTTTGAATATAGCCATTTTGCACCAGAATATTTAATGCCTTTCTCACCGTCTCCCGGGACGTGTCGTACATGATAGAAAGTTCATGCTCTGATGGGAGGATGCCTTTATCCTGCCATTCACCTTGCTCAATTCGTCTTGCGAGCTGATCATAAATCACTCGAAACTTATTCTCTTTCATTTTCCCTCCGCCCCATTTTCTAGCGTTTGGTTAAATGATAAACGATTGACTCATATGGGCGCAACGTAAATCCCTTGATATGTGCCGGCACATCCTCATAATTGGATAACAGGACTTGCCCCTCCATCTCATCTACAGCCTGCACAAGCTCATCAGGAAGCGTAAAGTCCGCCTCCCCTGCATAAAAGTGGTTGATCACGAGGAGCTTCTCATTCTTGCTTTCTCTAACATAAGCAAAAATCTTTGGATCTTCTGCTAAAAGTAAGGAGAAGCTGCCATATGTGATCACATCAAGTTCTTTACGCAGTCTGCAAAGGGCTTGGTAATGATAGAAAATGGACGTCCGGTCTTTTAACGCAGCTTCGACCGAAATGTCGTTATCGGCTGGCTCAATCCAAGGCGTTCCTGTTGAGAAGCCTGCATTCTTCTCTGAGGTCCACTGCATTGGAGTTCTCGCATTATCTCTTGACTTGACCTGTAAAATGGCGAGTGCTTCTTCCTTTGATTTTCCCTTTTCAAGCATGACTTCGTACATATTGAGTGATTCGATATCACGGTAAGACGAAATGTCCTCAAAGCGAGGATTCTTCATGCCAATTTCCTCACCTTGATAAATATAAGGAGTCCCCTGCATCAGATGAATCGTGGTCGCCAGCATCTTCGCTGATTGCTGATGATACGTGTCATCATCACCATATCTTGAGACGATACGCGGCTGATCATGATTGCACCAGAACAGCGCATTCCAGCCGCCGCCCTCATGCATTTTCGTCTGCCATTCAGACAGAATCGACTTTAATTCTTGAAAATCAAATGGTGCGATCGCCCACTTTTCGCCGTTTGGATAATCCACCTTTAAATGATGGAAGTTAAACGTCATATCCAGCTCCTGCCGATCAGGTCTTGTATACCGAATGCAGTCTGCGATATTCGTTGAAGACATTTCTCCAACTGTCATGCTATCGTATTTCGAAAAAACCTCCTGGTTCATTTCATGCAGAAATTCATGAATTCTCGGCCCGTCCGTATAGTACATGCGGCCGTCGCCTTGCACAGATTGTCCGGCATCATCTAAGAAGCGCTGATCCTTTGAAATGTTGTTGATGACATCCAGCCTGAACCCATCAATTCCTTTTTCAAACCAAAAGTGCATGATGTCATATACTTTCCTGCGCACCTCATCCTTCTCCCAATTGAGATCCGCCTGAGTGACATCATATAAATGGAGATAATAATCTCCTGTTATTTCGTCTAGTTCCCAGGCTGGGCCGCCAAATTTCGACTGCCAATCGTTCGGAGGAGATCCGTCCGCTTTTGGCTCCTTCCAAATATAATAATCTCGGTAAGGGTTATCCTTTGACTCACGCGAGGCTTGAAACCACTCATGGAAAATGGATGTATGGTTAACGGCTAGATCCATGATGACTCGTATTCCTCTCTCATGCGCTTCCTTCAGCATGCGTTCAAAATCTGTCATTGTGCCGTACATGTCATGGATTTTTGTATAATCACTAATATCATAGCCGTTGTCATGCTGCGGGGACTCATACATTGGCGTGAGCCAAATACAATCCGCCCCAAGCTCTTTGATGTAATCAAGCTTTTTCGTCACGCCATTGATATCCCCTGTACCAGAGCCCGTTGTATCTAAAAAGCTCTTCGGATAAATTTGATAGACCACCGCTTTTTTCCACCACGGTTCATTTGATTGCTGATTCAATTTCCTTCACCACCACTAGTTAAGTTCTTCTGAAAAATCCTTCTTCTTTTTTAGTTTTGCATATAAAAGAGTACCGATGAATGGGAGGATGAGTACAATCACCATTCCAATTGCAAATGCCCCCCAATATTTCGGGATAATGGAGAAGATTCCTGGAATGCCTCCAACACCAACTGAGCTTGCCAGCACCCCTTGAGAGGCGATAAACATACCGGCTAATCCTGAGCTGATCAGTGCAAAAATAAATGGGAATCGATAACGCAGGTTGACCCCAAACATCGCCGGTTCGGTAATTCCTAAATAAGCAGAAATACTTGATGTCAGCGAAAGTCCTTTTTGCTTTTCATCTTTTAAGACAAACATCATTGCCAGTGCAGCTGATCCTTGTGCGATATTGGACAGTGCAAGCATTGGCCATAGGAACGTGCCGTGCAGCTTTGAGTTAATCAATTGAATATCCACAGCGAGGAACGTATGGTGCATTCCTGTAATGACTAATGCTGCATACAGTCCGCCATATAATAGACCGCCAAGTGCTGCGAATTGCTGGAATACAGCTACAAGTCCAGATGTTAAAACATTACCGATTGCAAAGGTAACAGGTCCAATGACGATAAATGATAAAAATCCAATGACTAATAACGTAATCGGTGCAACAACTAAAAGCTGAATACTTTCAGGTGTCCGTTTTGTGATAAACAATTCGAGCTTTGCAAGTAAATAAGAGGCAACGAGTATCGGAAGAACCTGTCCTTGATAGCCTACCTTCTGCACTTCAAGACCAAACAAGTTCCAAACGGGAATGTCACCGGTCTTCTCAGCCGCTCCATAGCCCCATGCGTTTAACAAGTCTGGATGTACAAGCATTAGCCCAAGGACCATTCCTAAAAGCGGATTCCCCCCAAACCGCTTCACAGCTGACCAGCCAATTAATGCTGGCAGGAAGGTGAAAGCAGTGCCTGCAATTAAGTTGATCATATTCGCTAAATCAGCCCATGCCGGATACACATCCACAATCGATTTTTGATCAAAGAAAATATCAGGAGCTGTTAAAATATTATTAATTCCCATTAATAAACCGGCTGTGACGATGGCAGGAAGAATCGGTATAAAGATATCCGCAAGCGTTTTCACAGCACGCTGCAATGGATTCAATTTCTGATCAGAGGCACGCTTGACGTCCTCTTTTGTGGCTTCACCAATCCCCGTCTGTTTCACCATTTCGGCATATACTCGATTGACGACCCCTTGGCCGATCACCACTTGGTATTGACCGTTCGCTGAGAAAGATCCCTTCACTTCTTCAATTTGTTCAAGTGCTTTCTCATCCACCTTACCTTCATCTTTCAGCACAAAGCGCAGTCTTGTTACACAATGTGTCGCTTGATCAATATTTTCTTTGCCGCCGATGGCTTTCACAATCTGATCTGCTGCTGCCTGATAATCAGCCATACTATCCCCTCCGAGATCGTTTTTTTATATAAGAAAAAAGAACCAAAAAACTTGTATATACATGTTTGATTCTTATTTTATATTTGTATATACATGTAGTCAACAACAAAATGCAGCGCTTACATAAAAAAAGCCCCCTCAATGTGCTCAGGGAGAGGCAGCGTGTCATCATCTTTTTTTATGCTCCGTTAATTTCTCGTATACCTTATTTTTATAGAAGGAGGAAGCTGGACGGGCAAAAGTTTGGCGCTTAGATGTAAGTTCATCCAGACGTTTTTGTTTTTCTTCACATATGAGAGACAGCTTTTTTCTCTCCTCTCCGTCTATACTGGAGCGAAGCAGCTCTTTGACAGTCATGAGTTCTTTTTTCAGCGCTGTTTCTTCCCCAGCAAATCCGGCATTTTTCATGATGCGGTAGCCCATTCTAAGTTCTTCTGGTACATGAGCAGCATCATCTTTTGGCAGAGGCTTCCCAAAGCCAGATAATCCTTCAAAAGCCCCGTTATCCATCGCTTTTTTGATCCGTTCTTCTGATAATCTCTGCGCAAAATCCATAGCGTTTCTCCTTTCGCCGCAAGTATTTGATTAAGCATAGCAAAAAAGCTGGCTCTCTCACAAGAGCCAGCTTCAGCATCTAAACAAGCCCTCGCATTCGGTGTCTATCCTGCGCTCAGGTGCTCGTCCCTTCTTCGCTAAAAAGAGAAAAAGGGCTAAAATATTTTAGCCCTTTCTCGTTATTTATTGTCGACTTTGAAGGTTGAGACCATTTGTGCTAAGTCATCCGACATATCAGAGAGCTGTTCAATCGCACTTGAAATTTGCTGCATACCAGCACTTTGCTGTTCTGTTGCTGCCGCCACTTCTTGAGAGCTGGCTGCATGTTCTTCCGATACAACAGAAATTTGCTCAATCGATGTAGAAATCGTTTGATATGCTTTCTCAACTTGCTTAATAGAAGCAAGCAAATTGTTCGTTCTTCTTGAAAACTGGGACACACCGTCGTAAATCAAAGCGAAGTTTTGTGACGTGCCTTCCATTTGCTCACGTCCTTCTTCCACTGCTTTACTGCTTTCCTCTACGCTTTCAAGAACGCGCTGACTGTTTTCCTGTGTACCGATGACAAGGTCTGAAACGGTTTTAGCCGCATCCGCTGATTGTTCAGCTAACTTGCGCACCTCATCTGCCACAACAGCAAAGCCTTTTCCTTCTTCTCCAACACGTGCCGCTTCAATGGAAGCATTCAGTGCAAGCAGATTCGTTTGTGCTGAAATGTCTGTAATAATCGAGATGACACTTTCAATCTCCGTTGAATGAGATTGTAATTCTTCTGCTGCCTGCTTTGAGTTGGTCATCTTGTCATGTAGCATATTCAGATGATCAAGCACATGGTTCACTAATTTTTGACCAGATTCTGACTGCTCTTGTACGTTAGATGAAACAGATTTCATTTCATCAACTTCTTTTGTGACACCTTCGATTTGCGTATCGATCTCAGCAACGGATGTCGTACAATCCGTAATATTTGCGACAGAATCATTGATTCCTTCACTCATATTCGTCATGGCTTCTGATACTTGCTGCGCACTTTGACTCGATTCGTTCGTCACCGTACGAAGCTGTGAAGACATTTTCGACACTTCACTAGATGAGTGTGAGATTTTCGAAATGAGCTCTTTGATCCGCCCCTGCATCTTTTGGAAGGATGCGGCAAGCTGGCCGATCTCGTCTTTACTTTCAACCTCTACCACACCAGTTAAATCACCGTCAGCAATTCGGTTCGCTGATTCCATCAATGAACGTGCTGGTTTCGCAATTCTTCTTCCCATAAAGTATGAGAAGAGTAATCCACCGATGAGCACAATGGCAGATGCCACTGTGATATAGATCGTCAGCTTCTGCGTTGTTTGAGGCACGACAGACGCATCTAAATCAATGCCTAAAATCCCTGTCAGCTCACCGCCTGAATCCTTGATTGGCAAAAAGACTGATTTATGTGTACCAAATGAATCTTTGTAAATATCACTTTTGACCATTTTATCTTCAGAAAGAGCTTGTTTCATCTCATCTGAGAATGCATAATCCTGGTCAAAATCATTGTCTTCTCCAGTTAATACGATAATTCTTTCTTTACCGCCTTTATTAGATAACACGTATAAGTTCTCAAGCGTATGATCTTTTTGAAGCTCTGTGAATTTCGTTTTAATCTCGGCATAAATGGGATCATCCTTCCCGCTAATGCTGAGCACGTTTCCATCGATGTTATCGATTTCTTTTTTGGCAGTATCAATATCTGTTGTTAATCGATAATCAAATTGCTTTAATAACTGGGATGATAAATCCTGGCTGACTAGATAAAAGGTTAGAACGAATAATGCAACGGTTGCGAGTAATGTTACGGTAACGACTGACATGATTTTAGAGGATATCGTGTATCCTCCAAATTTCCTTTGTTTCGCCATTTTTTCCTACATCTCCACTCTCAGATTTGATTTAAGCATGTACATTTTCAAATTGTCCACAAACAGATGCAATCACATCTTTTAAATAAGATACGATATGAGGGATATGCTCTGGTAACGTATAAGGTGAGATGACAAAAAACTTACTAACACTTAGATAGAATTCTTGGCCTTCTTTCGAGTTGACAAGTAAAAACTTCGTTGTATCGCCAAAGAACATCTCATCTCTTTTCTCTCCAAGCTTTTCAAACAGCATTTTGTTCAATTCATTGTTCCGCTCAATTTCGATTGAAGTCGCTTCGCCAGAAATCTCTTCTTGAAAACGCGGTGAGCCGTCTAGGTAAATTCTAAATAATGTAGCCATTCCGACGTTGTCATCATTCACGACTTCTGCTTGCGGAATTTCCCGACTAAGTGCTTCTCTGAAGGCAAGGTTCACTTCTAAGAATTGACCAAGCAAGCGCTGATAGCCTTCAATCCCAAACGTTAACAGCACACTCAGCATACTGATCGAGCTTCCCATTCTTGAGCATTCCAGTGTATAACCCGTATGGTATTCTCCGTAGCCTCTATGGCCAACATATGGTGTCTCCTGTTCTTCCAGGTCCAAACGCTTTAAGTCAGCAGCGTTTTTCACTAGGAATAAACTGGATGTGTAAGGTGTTTGGCCAAGCTTTTGAAAATCAAAGCACATCGAGTCTGCAAGAGACAGATGCTGGAATTTCGCTTTGATTTCTTTTAGCATACGAAGAATACCGTCTGAGAATTGCAGCGGATTTTCCGATACATCATACTCATTAAAGAAAGCAAAGAATCCACCCAGCGCCGAATCTGCATGAATATGCGGCACCTTCAGATCATACTTTTCAGCAATCGTTTCTGCTGTTTCACGTACCCCTTTTACATCATCAATTGCAATGGCATCTGTTGTTCCGGTTGTTGCAACAATATAAACGGGAATCCCGCCACCCTGTGCAACACGTTCCATTTGACAACGCAAATCTTCCATATCCATTGAATGATCTTTATTCGTCTTAATTCTGATTAAGTTGTTTGTGCCAAGTCCTGTTGCTTCCATTGACTTAAATAGGCTGTAATGTGCAGCATCAGAACAAAACGCATAAAGATTTTGCGGAACTCCTTTTCGCAGTGACTCCGGCGCAGCCTTTGCGATCGCTAAACGAAGTCCTGAAAAAATCGCTCCTTGACCTCCCCATGTTGTGTATCCCCCGCTCACATTTGGATCATATCCGATGAGCTTAGACATCATTGAGACCACTCTGACCTCAGCTTCCGCACCTGCTGGTCCATAAACATCCCATAGGTTGTTTCCGTTTACCAGCATAGCTGTCAGCATGCCTAAAATTCCTGGTGTACTTGCCATTGGCAAAATGTTCGTGAAGAAATACTTGGTGTGGTATGGATGGTTATGTAAAAGCTTCAGTAATTCTTCATTCACAAGTTCCGCTTGCTGGCCGTTCATCGGAATTTGACTTGTTTCAGTAAGCTTTTTGTAAAAGTCCTCCCCACGATTCTTTTCACCTTTAAGGTGTGCACGGTTGGGATCTTTCAGGTCATCGACCCCTGAAATGATCTGCTCCATCAATTTGATGAGTTCTTTACGCTCTCCTGCATTTCCGTCCTCACTCGGAAACCAGTTCTGAACGAGGTTCTCTGCTCGTACAGTCATATACTATCAATCCTTTCAATGGAAGATTTCCTGTCACTGTCTATATCGACCCCAATTCAGAAGTTTATAGTCTCAATATGTTCACTTAAGTATATTTAGATAATTTGTTCACTTATTAAAATAAATAAAACCCTTAAAAAACACATGAAAACCATTATTTTCGTGAAACACAAAAATATATTGATATATTGTATGAGAGGAATTTTTATCCATCGCTTTGTTCCATTCCATGGCTCATTTTTTTTGCTTAACCTGCATAAACATTAAGAAACAATGGAAATACTCTCTAAATGACCATTGTAGAAATCAAATTAATTCTTTAGACTTGTGTCTTTTTACCTGTTTTATTGATATAGCAACTGGAAAATTACTGAATTTTCTGTCAATAATAGGTCGATTTTCATAAAAAGTTTTTCGATGGGCGAATATTTTCATTTTCTCTCCTTTTATTGCTCGGACAGGCTTCCAAAGGCTCTTCACTGGTTATGACTTTTCTATTTGTGCATTTCGTGGTATATTCTAATGGTTCGTTTTCTTTCGTTCCGCCTCTTCCGTTTAACGGAGAAAAGGAGTGTTTATATGAAAACATTTATTCAAAAAAGAGGTCTCGGCTTCTTTCTGATTGCAGCCGTCTTACTATGGCTCAAAACGTATTCAGCGTATTTAATCGAATTTAAACTTGGTATATCAAATGTGCTTCAGCATATTTTGCTTTTCGTGAATCCTATTAGCTCCAGCTTGTTCTTTCTTGGCTTTGCTTTATTGTTCAAGAAAAAATGGCAGCCTGCCGCTATCATTGTGATTCACTTTTTCATGTCTTTTTTACTATACGCAAACATCGTGTACTATCGATTCTTCAATGACTTTATCACGCTGCCTACAGTGATGCAGGCAGGAACGAATGGCGGACAATTAGGTGATAGTGCATTTTCACTCATGCGTTGGACTGATGTGTTTTACTTTATTGATACAATCATTTTGATCGTACTTGCAGTCCGCATGAAAAGGCAGCAGCAAACAAGTACAGCCACTGTACCTGTTCAAAAGTCAAAATCGTTTAGACTCGTCCTTGTGTCCTCTGTTGTGATCTTTGTTTTAAACTTAGTGGCTGCAGAGATCGATCGTCCAGAGCTTTTATCAAGATCGTTCGACCGCAATTATTTAGTTAAATATTTAGGCGCTTATAACTTTACTGTGTTTGATGCCATTCAAAATGTGAAATCAAACAGCCAGCGTGCTCTGGCAAATTCAAATGACGTGACAGATGTAGAGAACTATTTAAAAGCGAACAGCGCTGATCCTAACCCTGCTTATTACGGGAAAGCGAAAGGCATGAACGTCATTACAATTTCTCTTGAATCTCTGCAAAACTTTGTCATTGATTATAAGGTCAATGGAAAAGAAGTAACGCCATTCCTTAATTCATTGGCACACGACAACAAAACGTTTTACTTTGATAACTTCTTCCATCAAACAGGACAGGGAAAAACGTCTGATGCTGAATTTATGATGGATACTGGGTTATTCCCATTATCACAGGGCTCTGTTTTTATTAACAAGGCGCAAAACACATATCAAGCACTTCCTGGTATTTTGAAGAAGGATCAATATACGTCAGCAGAATTCCATGGAAATACGAAAACCTTCTGGAACCGTAATGAAATGTTTAAATCCTTTGGATATGACAGATTTTACGATTCTGAGTACTACGATATGAACGAGCAGGATACGAAGAACTATGGACTGAAAGACAAACCGTTCTTCAAAGAATCGATGCCAATTCTTAAAAACATGAAGCAGCCGTTTTATTCGAAATTCATTACCTTATCGAACCATTTCCCATTTGGAATGGATGAAGGTGATACTGATTTCGAGCCTGGTGATTTCGGTGACTCTGTCGTCGATAACTACTTCCAATCGGCTCATTATTTAGATGAAGCGATTGAACAGTTCTTCAACGATTTGAAAAAGTCAGGTCTCTATGACAATACAGTCGTTATTATGTACGGCGATCATTACGGTATTTCTGAAAACCATAATGAAGCGATGGAAAAAGTGACAGGGCAAAAAATTGGAGATTATGAAAATGCGCAGCTCATGCGTGTGCCGCTCTTTATCCATGTTCCTGGCGTAAAAGGCGGACAGATTCATAAATACTCTGGTGAAGTCGATGTCGCACCAACTCTTCTGCACCTGCTTGGCGATGATACGAAGAACTATTTAATGTCTGGTTCTGATATCTTATCGAAGAACTTTAAAGAGCTTGTGCCATTTAGAAACGGTGACTTCGTGTCTAAGGACTACACGAAAGTAGGCAATAACTATTACAGCAACAAAACAGGCGAGAAAATCGAGCCAACTGACAAGGCATCGCAAGAAAATGAAACGGTGAAAAAGATGCTGGAGACATCTGATAAGATTGTCACCGAAGATTTACTCCGTTTCTACAAGCCTAAAGGCTTTACACCGATTGACCGCAACGATTATGATTATACAAAGAAAGTACAGGATGAAAAGGATTCCTCTTCCGCCAAAGATGAATCCAGCTCTTCTTTAAAATAACGTTCTCATGCTAAGAACCAGCCGATCCTTGATCAGCTGGTTCTTTTCACGTTTGATCATGATGGCCCCGGGTATAGGAGAAGAAGGAGGGATTTATCATGAAGAAAACAGCAGCTTTTGTCGTAACTGCCTCACTTGCTTCATCGGCCCTATTCGGTTTCAGCCCTGCGGTCTCAGCACACGCCATGATTAAACCAGCAGCAGAGCAATCCATTCCTCAAGGTCCAAAAGCCGCGCTTAACAGCATTTATAAGCTGGCACATAAAGGACAAATGCCCTACTATGCGAAGGGACTGAAAATAGGCGTTCAAACAAAAAAAGACGTTCATCATCAGCTCGGACATCCATATCCAGAAACAGGTCAAAGCAGCTTTGATTTGTATCATGCTGAAATGGGGAATCCTGGATTTGCTTTTCACTATGATGCGAAAGGCAAAATTGATGAAATCCGTTATTTCGGTACAAATGTAGAAAAAGAAACAAATATCGGCGGTATGACCCCTTCGTTACTAAAGAAACAGCTTGGACCAGCGGATTCAGTGAGTACCATTCCGCAGACAAAAGAGAAAAAATATGTGTATCGAACCGGTGATTATGAACTCGAATTTATCGTAGGCCATGATCCAGATATGAGTCAGCATGAGCTCACCGTCCTGCATATCAACCTCATTAAAGCCGATTCTTAAATAAAAAAGCATCCTGAGCTTGTGCTCAGGATGCTTTTCTTTATTATGATGCCACTTCTAACTGCGGCTTTCTTTTCATTGTTCTTTTGAGGACTGGACCTGCGACATAATCAAGTCCAAATTTGCCTGCATTCCCTTTCGCTGCCATGATAATGATGGCTATGAGCAGAAGCAGCGGGTTCACAGAGACAGTTCCAGCTAGTAAGAAAGAGACATTCATCACGCTTCCAAAAAAGGCTGCCGTTGTTGTAAACAATCCAACAATTAATCCTAGGCCTACTAAGATTTCTCCCCACATGACCATGGCACTGAATAGTCCGGCATTTGGCAAAGCGACATTTTCTAAAAACCATACATAGAACGGATACACTAGATGACCATCTTTGACGACAGGTTCAGATATTGCAAATTGCAAATAGCCTGACGCATCAAATCCACCTGTTAGTTTTCCAATACCAGATGTCAGCCAAGTCCATCCGATATAAAGTCTTGCTGCCAAAAGGATAACAGCTGCCCATACATTCGTTTGTAAGAATTTTGTAAACATGATGATGCCTCCTTTTAAATTATGTGAAATATTTCACATTTTCTTTATGATCTTATTATACTATGCTATATCTAATTCGTGATCTTTTTCACATATATATTCACAAATTGTTCATGAATATCTAGTTGAGGTAAACTTTTCCCTTGCTAAAACCGTCTAAGTCATTTCAGACAGTAAAAAGGGGTTTAATTTTGTATGAAAACACTATTTCATTTTGCTTATTTACAAGCCATCTCATGTCTATTCCCCGTCATGATCTTTGCGGCGCTTGCCCTATCAAAGACGGTGTCTATTCCTTTTCTTCACCGGTATGATTTCATTCTACTGCTTTGCATCGCAGCTCAGATCCTGATGCTGACGCTGCGGCTGGAGACTTGGGCGGAGCTAAAGGTCATTTGTCTATTTCATCTCATAGGAATCTGTTTAGAAGTGTATAAAGTACATATGGGCTCTTGGTCCTACCCTGAAGACGCTTATACAAAAATATTTGGGGTTCCACTTTATAGCGGCTTTATGTATGCGAGTGTGGCTAGTTATATTTATCAGGCACTTTCACGACTTCATGTAAAAGTGGCCGACTGGCCTCATCCATTTCTTTCAATTGGCATCAGTTTGTGCATTTATGTCAATTTCTTTACGCATCACTGGCTCTATGATGTCAGGTGGTGGCTGACATGTCTGCTTGTTGTTGTGTTTCGGAAAACGTCGGTTTCGTTTCAGGTTGGTCCATTTTCCTTTCGAATGCCGCTTGTTGTTTCATTTCTCCTGATTGGCTTTTTTATTTGGGTGGCCGAAAATGTCACGACCTTTTTAGGCGCATGGCAATATCCAAATCAGCAGCATGCTTGGTCTCTCGTCCATCTTGGTAAAATCAGTTCGTGGTTTTTACTTGTTGTCATCAGCATTGTACTGGTGATCGAACAGCGTAAACAAAAAAACGTTCAGCCCATTTGACCTGGCTGAACGTTTTTTTTTAATCTCGATCGACTTCCTTACGGAGATCATCTGCGACAAATTCTACATTCGTTCCAATGATGATTTGTACGGTTGTTTTTCCAGAAGTCAGGACCCCTTTGGCACCTGCTTTTTTCAATGTACCTTCATTTAATAAATTTGTATCCTCTACTGTTAAGCGAAGACGTGTGGCACAATGATCAATCGTGGTGATATTGTCTTTGCCGCCAAGTCCCTCTACGAGCATACTCGCTCCTCCTGCCGTCACCGTATCATCCGCTGCGATATCTTCCATGTCATCATCTTCCCTGCCTGGTGTTTTCAGCTTTAATAGTTTAATGAGGAAATAGAAAACGACAAAGTACACGACGCCATAAATGATTCCTACTACAAGAAGCAAGATCGGTTTTTGCGCAATTCCGAAGCTTAAGACGTAATCAATCGCACCTGCTGAAAAGGCAAAGCCGCTATGAATCCCAAGAGTGTTTACAATAAAAAGCGAAAGCCCCGTCAAAATAGCATGGACACCATATAAAAGTGGAGATAAAAACATAAAAGAAAATTCAATTGGTTCAGTGATCCCTGTTATAAATGATGTAAGTGCCATACCAATCATCAGTCCAGCTGTTGCTTTTCGCTTCTCAGGCTTTGCAGTCACAACCATGGCTAGACATGCCGCTGGCAGACCAAACATCATCACTGGGAAGAATCCGGTCATAAAGACACCCGCGCTTGGATCTCCTTTAAAGAATCGCGCTAAATCCCCTGTTGCCCCGCTGAATTCCCCGAATTGAAACCAAAATAAGTTATTCAAGACATGGTGAAGTCCTAATGGAATGAGCAATCGGTTAAAGAAACCAAACAGCCCTGCACCTGTTGCCCCAAGACTTAAAATCCATTCCCCTAAATCATTGATCACACTTTGAATCGGCGGCCATACATATCCGAAAACGGCTGCTAATAGAATGGTGAAAAGTGCGGTCATAATAGGCACAAGCCGCCTTCCGCTAAAGAAACCTAAGTATTCCGGCAGTTTCGTATCCTTAAATTTATTGTAAACATAACCTGCCAAAAGCCCGCATAAAATACCGCCCAATACCCCCATATTGTTGGTTGAGTTAATCGACGTTGTACCGGCTGACAAAATAAAATAAGAGATCGCACCTGATAATGCCGCTGCCCCGTTCCCATCCTTTGAAATACCAATCGCTACACCCATTGCAAAAATTAAAGCCAAGTTCGCAAAAATTGCATTCCCTGCCGCATGAATAAACGGGATATTGAATACGTCCTCCCGCCCAATGGCCAAAATAATCCCTGCTGCTGGAAGTACAGCGATTGGAAGCATAAATGATTTTCCTAGCTTTTGAAAAAACTGAAACACCATCTGATTTCCCCCCTTTGTCATCATCATGACCAAAATCATTCATGATGTTCATAAAAAATATATCATATGCACGTCTAGTTATCTATACCAATTTGTCCACATCCATTTGAATTCCGCTCTTTACTCTTTTTGCGTAAAATGTGGTAAGCTATTGAATAGAATGAAGATATAGAAAGCGGGAATGAACAGTGATTGTCAAACATGATCATGAGTTAGAAGCCTTAAAAAAAGTCGGCCGAATTGTCGCTTTGGCAAGAGAAGAAATGAAAAGCCAAGCGAAACCAGGCATGTCTACAAAAGAATTAGATTTGATTGGGAAAAAAATATTAGAAGAGCACGGTGCCAATTCAGCACCTGAAAAGGAATATGACTTTCCTGGTACCACTTGTATCAGCGTAAACGATGAAGTTGCACACGGTATCCCTAGTGAAAAAACCATTTTACAAGAGGGCGACCTCGTGAACATTGATATCTCAGCAGAGCTTGACGGATATTATTCCGATACAGGTATTTCATTCGTTTTAGGAACAGGTGATGCTCGTCTTGAAGCATTATGTAAGTGTGCGGAGGATGCGTTCCTTGAAGGATTAAAGCATGCAAAAGCCGGTAAAAGACAAAACCAAATTGGCCGTGCGGTCTACAATACAGCGAAAGAACAAGGATTTACTGTCATTAAAAACCTGACAGGACACGGCATTGGGAAGAATCTGCATGAAGCACCCAACCATATTTTGAACTACTATGATCCATTCGATAATGCTTTGTTTAAAAATGGCACAGTCATTGCCTTTGAACCTTTCATTTCAACAAATGCTGAATCGATTTATCAGGCTGATGATGGCTGGACATTTAAAACACCAGATAAAAGTCTAGTGGCACAGATTGAACATACGATTGTGATTACTAAAGACGAACCGATTATTTTAACAAAGCTGTAAGCCAAGCGAGTCCCCTCCTTCACAGGTGGGGATTTTTTCATGCCCGTTTCACGAATCTGTCACGACTAAACAAAAAAGCCTGTGGTAAAATAGGCAAAGATATGCGAAAGGGGTCTTATTTGATATGTGGTTCATCATCATAGGTGTTATCTTTTTCATCGAAAGTATTATCTTAACGGTTGTAGGGATTAAGAAAAAACAATCCATGATGACCTATCTTGGTGTTATCATCATGATTATGACGGTCGGCATGATCCTCGTTACCCTCAACCCGCCAAATTCATAAATCAATATTTCCAGCATATACATGGATCATAGGTAGATAGAATCAGTTTTCATTTCTTGACACCTGCACGCTTTTCACCTCCTTTTTTGAGATGTTACAATGCAGGCAGTTTCAATTGAAAGGAGTTTTCTATCATGCATTATGGTAGCAAAGGCTGGTATGTCGAAGAATTAAAGAAGCTTGGTGTGACCAAGCATGAAGGAAGAAAGCTTCAAAGCTTAAAAACATATTTCCTTGCAAATCTTCTTGAGCAAAAGAAACGCAGCTCATAAGCTTAGAAAAGCCGCACATCTTAAGCTGATGTACGGCTTTTTTTAAATGTGCTGAATTCGTTTTTCTAAAGACTTCCTGACCACATCTGCTAAGGCATCTACTTCAAGAACGGCTTTCAGTCTCTCTGGACTTGTTTGACGATATTTGACTTCATTGACCTCATTGACCGTAATTTGATGGGACGCTTTTTCTACTAGTACTAGCGATGCATCAGGCGGCACCATGCCTTCTTTCAATACACGTAAATAAAAGCCTGTATACCCTGTTTTTTGCACTTCCTTTACAAGCTTCATGTTGCCATGCTTAAGAGACAATTTCACACAAGGCTGTCTTGGCTGGCTCACCTCAACAAATGCATCCCCAAGCTGAAACACATCGCCAATATGCACATTCGTTTCAACTAGCTGGCGTACTGTTACATTCTCGCCAAAGGCAGCTTCCTGTAATGGAACCCCTAAAAATTGTTCAAAGTGAGCATAATGATCATACGGAAAGACGCAGACGGCTTTATCATAACCCCCATGATGAACCAAATCCCCCTGACCATCTCCTTCAAAATTGACCTGACTTAAATACACAGGCTCATGAATGCGCCTTTTGTTGATGGCTGTTTTGATTTCTTTTCCATTCGCATAGGTAATGATAGGCTGTCCTACTTGGATTCCTTCTATGTCGTATCTCTTTTGTCCCACGATGGCCATCTCCTTTGGTTGTCTACTGGCTTTTATTTTACATCGTTTGACAATCAAATCATAGTCGAGGCGTGAAGATCAGATGCAGGCTATGGTACGATGTGAAAAAAGGAGTGATGATCATGATTCATTATCACGCCATTGTAAAAGGACGTGTGCAAGGAGTCGGCTTTCGTTATTTTGTTCAGGGAGAAGCTGTCAATAGTGGAATGAAAGGCTGGGTACGCAACACAGATGAAGGTCATGTCGAGTTAAAGGTAGAGGGTGAGCAGCAGAAAGTGATTGATTTCTTAGAGACTGTCCGGAAAGGAAGTCCTTTTTCAAAAGTCACCGACATGCAAATGGAGCCGCTCACTGAGCTGGCTCATTATCAGGATTTTCGAATAAGATAATAAAAAAACCTAGCTTTCGCTAGGCTTTTTCTGTCCCGTGATAGGGCTTGTCCTGATAAAAATAGTTTGGTTTCACAATGGTATTGTCGTAATTCTTGTGGAATATGTGGGTAGCAGCTGGTGATACTGGGGGAATCAGCCATGTCCAGTCCCCAGTCAGCTTGCGGTCAGCCTTTTCTTCCTGCTTTTCAAACTGCTTGAATTGATGTGCTGCTGTGTGATGATCAACAATGGTCACCCCTGCTTCGCGATAAGAATGGAGAACCGCCTCGTTCAATTCGACAATGGCTTTATCCTTCCAAAGGGACGAATTCTTGGTTGTGTCCAGTCCTAAAAGAGAAGCGATTTTTTTCAGCATATTGTAGCGGTTTTCATCCGCTAGGTTGCGTGCGCCAATTTCTGTGCCCATATACCAGCCATTAAACGGTGCAGCATTGTAATGAATACCGCCAATCTCTAATTTCATATCAGCAATAATCGGAACCGCATACCATTTCAGTCCTAAATCACGGAATTCATCGTATTCAGGATGGGTGATCTCTACCTCTTGGACGATTTCTTTCGGAAGCTCATACAGAACAGGCGGCTGATCTTTTAGCTGAAACATGAGAGGCAGAATATCAAAATGTGTGCCCTCCCCTTTCCAGCCATGTTCTTCACATAATTTTGTTAATTCAAGAGATGCCTCGTCGCCGATGATGCCATATTCAGTTTTATAGCCTGCATAACGAACGAGCTGATGATTATAAATGACGACTTCCTTCTGCCTGTTCTTCTCTGGGGGAAAGATCGTAATGGACGGTTTGATTTTCCCGCCATTTGTCGCATACTCAATATGATGAAAGAGCGCCTCCTTCACCTCATCCTCTGTCTTTACATGCCGGCAGTCATGCACTTGCAGGGTCGACCAAAACAAACGGCCAATGCAGCGGTTACTGTTGCGCCATGCCATTTTCGCCCCGTGAGCTAATTCCTCTAGTGTATGCGTATAAATTCCTTCAGACTCAATTTCTTTTTTTATTTCATGCAGACGTGCTGCTTTCTCTTCATTTGACTTGTTTAATTCTTCATAGCATACAGAAATAAAAGCTTCTGCTTCATTCCACAACGCTTCTTGATTACTCAAACATACTCGCCTCACTTTAATACGAATATATCCATTGTAGCGGTTTCTATTGATAAATTCACTCGTTTCAAACCATTTTTTATCATATCATCCGACCATTGTCCTTAGACCATAGATGAATCAATACGTTTAAGGGTCTTTTGGAGCCAGCGGACATAGCCTTTTTCTCTTTCAATTGCCCTTGTCAGCACTAAGTAATGCCCAAATTGAGCTGAATGTAGCGATTCAGCAGAAGGGTCTTCCTCTGTCAAAGCGTGCAGCTTTTGTTCCAGCACATCTACTTTCTTGGTGCGCTCTAACAGTTGATACGCAAACAGGTCAGCCGCTTCTTTTTTGTCCATGGAGGAGATGAAAAAGGTTTTGAGCATGAATTCATCCTTTGTTGTTTCCGGAATCGGATCTTTTGTTTTTAACCACTGACGCAATTCTTCTTTTCCTGCCGCTGTGATTTGATAGACCTTCTTCTCCAGCTTTTTTCCTTGTATGTGAATATCAAATTCAATAAATCCTTCCTCTGTAAGACGCTTCAGCTCAGGGTAAATCTGACTGTGCTTCGCACTCCAAAACTGTCCAAGGGAATCCTTAAAATGTTTCGTGATATCGTATCCCGTCAGCTCATGCTGATCCAGCAAGCCAAGAATGGCATATTTTAGTACTCTCATGATGTGCCTCCAACGCTTATTCTTTGACAATAGTATACCATAGACTTTAAAATAAATATGTAAATCACAACATGTTTGAAAAAACATCATTCTAATGAAAGAAGGAATAAACATGGATCAATTCGTTGGACTTCATATGATTTATACGTATGAAAATGGCTGGGAATATGAGATTTACATTAAAAACGATCACACCATTGATTACCGCATTCATAGCGGAATGGTTGGAGGTCGCTGGGTCCGTGATCAAGAAGTAAATATTGTGAAGCTGACAAAAGGCGTATACAAAGTCTCTTGGACAGAACCAACTGGTACAGACGTCTCTCTGAACTTTATGCCTGAAGAAAAACGCATGCATGGCGTCATCTTCTTCCCAAAATGGGTGCATGAACGTCCAGACATCACCGTCTGCTATCAAAATGACTACATCGATCTCATGAAAGAATCTCGTGAAAAATACGAAACCTATCCAAAATATGTTGTCCCAGAATTTGCGGACATTACGTATATCCATCATGCAGGTGTGAATGACGAAACCATTATCGCAGAAGCACCATATGAAGGCATGACAGATGAAATAAGAGCTGGACGAAAATAAAAAAAGCGGCACGCCTAGTGCCGCTTTTACATTTGATAAAGGGCTATCATTTTAGTCCTTTTTATTGAATGCCTAACGTCTTTTTTGGAAGCATGAAACGATAGACTGGCAGTTCATCACCTGCTTTTGAAGCAATAAACCCTGATGACATATAGCTGTCCTTTGATTCTGGTTCAAGGGCAAGTGAGAGCAAATTGGTTTGCGGCTGTGCCGTGACATATACCTTTGTTCCTTTTGGCAGCTGGCGTTTCTTGTCAACGAGCTTTGTTTCAAGCTGAATATCTGTTTTGCTCTTTTCCTCTCGCTTTGCCACCTGATAGGCTTGTACCGGCACTTTCATGCCAGCCGGCAATGTGACACTTTTTAATCCTAATGTTCTGAGTTTCCTTTCTACTCCTTCATGCCCCGGAAGAATGAGATAAGCTGTCGGCCGTTCTCTTGTTAAGATGGGAACAGCATCGCTCGCACTGTGAAAGCGTACAGGAACTTGAGTCGTTTGTCCCTTCTCAATATCAACCATTTCCAGCGAGTCATTGACAGATGCTTTGAAATCGTCTTGAATGACTACCTGATCATCATCATTTGGCAGCAGTCCTTTTTTGACCAGCTTCAGCCGCTCCGTCACCATTTGCTGCTTCACCTGTTTGGCATGTTTCACTGTAGTTTCAATGATTTTTTCATGGGTGGCTACTTGGGCAGCGACGCGGCGGGCAAAATCCTCTCTTCCAATCCCAATCCCTCTGCTTTCTACAAGAAATGACAGGGCTGGCGAAAGTGCAAGGGCATTACGGCCAATTCGCGCATCCGTTCCACCTTCATAGATGTCGATCTTTCCATCCTTTCCTCTTGTGTTTGTATAATACAAATCGTTAGAAAACCCTTTATTTGTCAGCGTTTCACGAACTCCGTTTACATACAACTCATTTGATGTCAGCCGGATGCTTTCTGGAATATTTAGATTCTTCCCTGAAAGAATAAGCAAATCATGATATTTGAGAGCGCCTGATGAACCGATATTTTCAAACTGCTTTTGACCCACATCGTATTCATGGGCATCAATGACCACTTCTGGCGCATACCGATTAAATTCTTGATGCAGGGCTGTCAGTTCTGGAGATTCTAATGTCATATGATCACGGTTTCCGTCTAATCCGTTTGCCAGTCTGCGGTCAAACGCATAAGAACCATCAGGATTGATTCTTGGGACAATGATGATATTGACATGATTGAGTATACGCTCTCCTTCTTCACCTGCTAATCGTTTTGCAATGACGAGAGCAGATTCACCGGAGGCTGGTTCATTTCCGTGTATTTGTGCTTGGAGCCAGATGGTTGGCTTTTTTGAAAGTGGCGTTATGGAGCGATCCTTTGTAAAGTACAGAGCCGGAATGGATCTGCCTTCAATGGATGTTCCAATCTGTCTCTGCGTGGCGTAAGGACTTTTGCGGACAATGTCTCGTAAGAAAGCTTGTAGCTCTTCTTGGGTCGTAAATGCTTCTCCTTTTTTCTGAAAGGCAGGGGTATCAAACGTCTCGTCAGGCTCAGGGTATAGCTTTTTCACTGAAGCTGGCTGTTCATAACTCTTTCCATAATAAAGGGTTTCTGCATGAGCTGAAGCTGGGCTCACCATCGACAAACTGCCTGCTAAGAGGCATGCAGCAGCAAAAAGAATTGTGCCTTTTCGTTTGGACATGCTATCCTCTCCCTTCGTTGATTTGCATTATAAAGAAAAAAACAGCAAAAGTGTCAGTATTTTTCAAAAATAAATCTTTTGGAGGAACAGGCTTGTCTTTGTCTAGGGCAAATGAATGGAGCCTGGTCGGCAATATGACCTAAAAAAAGTGCCTGCCCGCAGCAGACACTTTTTTATTTACCAGATGGAAATGGCCCCAATGAGAACCGCCATGACGGTCATAGCGACGACTGCCAGCACAGCCCATTTCATCCCAAATTTCTGATGCTGATCCAGTGATACCCCAACAAGTCCAACAAGTAAATGAGTCGATGGAACAAGTGGACTTAACATATGAATCGGCTGACCAATAATAGAAGCTCTGGCAATCTCAATTTTATCGACACCGTATGCTGCCGCTGTTTCTGATAGGATCGGCAGTACGCCGTAAAAGTATGCATCATTCGGCATAAAGAAAGTAAAGATCCCGCTTGTTAATGCGACAATGACTGGAATAAAGCCGCCCAGCTGCTCTGGAATTGCAGATACAATCGAAATCGCCATTTCATCGACCATTTTCGTTCCAGTTAGAATACCTGTAAAAACACCTGCCGCAAAAATCATCGAAGCAATGGCTAAAACGTTTGTTGAGTGAGCCGCAATTCGCTCACGCTGCTGGTCCAAGTTCGGATAGTTCACGATAATCGCCACACAGAAAGCAAGAACAAATAGAACAGTTAAGCTGACTTTACCTGATACAAGCAGCAGCACCAATAACAAAGTCAGCGCCAGGTTAAACCACCAAAGCTTCGGCCGTTTGATGTCATCTTGCAGTGCCGCTGCCATTTCATTTGCATGAATCGGCTGGTCAAGTTCAATCACACCAAGGCGTTTTCTTTCGGCTTTTCCAAGAAAATAAGCAACAATAATCATACTGAGAACCCCTGCACCAATGACTGGAATCATTGGTCCAAATAAAAGTGAAGGATCAACGCCAAGTGCACTCGCCGCTCTAGGTGTAGCTCCTCCCCATGGAATTGTATTCATAATTCCCATGCCAACCCCGGCAATACCCGCTAAAATAATTGGACGGATGCCAAGCAGCGTAAATAGTGGAAGCATCGCTGTTGTTGTAATCATATACGTTGTCGTTCCATCACCATCAAGTGCAACAAGCATCGTTAAGACAGCTGTTCCGACAACGATTTTTAATGGATCGCCTTTAACGATTTTTAAAATTTTCGCCACCATTGGGTCAAATAAACCCGCATCAATCATAATGCCAAAGTACAAAATCGCAAACATGATCATGACCGCTGTTGGTGCGACTTGCTGCACGCCTTTGACAATCATGTCTGAAATTTCTGTAAAATGAAAACCTGCAATAAGAGCAAATGCAATTGGTGTTAACACCAATGCCGTTAAAACAGACATACGTTTCGTCATAATCAAAACCATAAATACAATCATCATAAGAAATCCTAAAATTGCTAACATATTGTTCACCCCTTATGTTGTATACGCTTTCATTAATGTGTTGGTATCCCATTTCCAACCCTTTTTGTCATCATATCTGAGGTGAGAATTGAAGTAAATATTATGAATTTTAATTCTTTTTCGGTCGATAAATGCTTTTTGTTCATTTTGTTCAAACATTGGGCTTTTTAATTCCATGAAAAAAACAAAGGGTTTATTTAAGCCCTTTGTCTTCTTTTCAGTGTGATAGAAAACCTTTGCAGTCTAGGAAGGATGAGTACTGGAGCGGAGCGAATATGAGATTCGTGAGCACCAGCACACAGAACCGGCACCAAATGCAAGGGTTTGTCTACACGCTGGAAGCGGTCTCACTCGATCGCTTGTTCTCCTTGTATCAATTGCTCATATTGCCTTAATTGATCTTCCATAAAGACCTTTGCCTCTTTGCTGTTCATATAACGACTTGTCCAGCCCTTTTGCTTTAATCGCTTTTTCCAGGACTTCGTTTTCGTCATTTTTTGAAGAAGCTGATCCCATTCACGAACCTCATGCTGACTCATTTGTTTTGGGCCCATCACACCGCGCCAATGGGAAAAGATGAGCGGAATGCCCTGCTCTTTCCATGTCGGCACATCTTCAAATCCATCTAAGCGCTGGCTGGTTGTCGTCGCTACGAGCTTCAGCCTCTTTTTTTCATAATCATGACGAACCTCTGTAATGGTAGTCGTTGCTGCATCCACCTCATGGTCGATGAGCGCCTGAAATAAATCATCTGCACTGTCAAATTTCAAAAATTGAATGCGATATGGATCAATTCCTGCCATTTCTGCTGCCCGGGCGAATGAGATTTGATCATCATTTCCAAAATCAGGGGCAAACCCAATTTTTAAGGAATCTGGTTTTTTCTTAAGTGCGTGTAACAGCTCCTTCCCATTTGAAAAAGGAGAATCCACTGGGACTGCGACGACCTGCCACTCTTCTGCAAGGATTGCCAGCGGTGTCACATCATTCATCGTCACGTTACTGCTGCCAAGCAAATTACGGCTTAACAATAAGCTTGAATTTAAACTGATATAGTTGGCTTCTCGCTCCATCATGTATGTCCATCCTTTATCCACCGTTCCGCCTCTTTGATAAAGAATGTTCACAGGCCGGTTCACCAGCTTCTCTTGTTCAAGCACTGATTTCATCACCTGAGCCGTTTGGTCAAATCCCCCCTCTGGTACACCCGACACCACAATATATAAGGAGCTTTGCTGCAGGAAAGAATCACCGGCCTTTTTTTCATTAAAGGTAAGCGTCATACAAAGGCAGAGCACGATCACAAAAAGTATTCCTTTTTTCATCTTTTATGACTCCGCTTGTTTGGCAGGGTAATATTTACGTTCAGGTCTGCCAATGATTCCGTATGCAAGCTCTGCCCGGCATTCCCCTGTTGTCACGAGATACTCTACGTACCGTCTCGCCGTTGTACGTGATGCGCCCATCTTTTCCCCGAGTTCTTCTGCTGTAATTCCGCTAATCTCGGATGCCATCAATGTTTTCACTTTGTCCAAGGTCAGTGAATTGATGCCTGTAGGAAGATCTCTGTCATCCCTTTGTTTTGGCTCTTCCTGCATCTGCCCAAAAAACAGATCGATCATCGTTTGATTGACTTCATCTTTTGAATTGATGATGTCTTTCTTCTCTTTGTATTCGGTTAAAACTTGTGCAAACTTTTGTGCGGTCACCGGTTTGATTAAATAATGAACCACTCCGTAATGAAGCGCATCTCTTAAAAGCGTCGTTTCCGTTGCAGCCGTGATAATGATCACATCTACTTCAGGATAGCGTTCTCTTAAAAGCGGCAGCAGGTTTGTGCCGAGCTCATCAGGCATATAGACATCAAGCAAGATGAGATCCACTTGTTCCCTCTGGAGCGCCTCCCACATATCCTTTGCACTCTTTGCCTTTCCAGCGACCTTAAATCCTTCTATCTTTTGTATATAAGATTCATGAATGGCAGCGATTCGAAAATCATCCTCCGCAATGAGTACCTTAATCACCATCTATTCCCCCTTTGTGCCTTTCGGTATGTATACAGTGAAGATGGCACCGCCTTCTTTTTGGTTCGCAACTTCAATCCAGCCCCCAAGCTCGTCCAACACTTCTTTCACATTTGCAAGCCCATAGCCTCGTCCTTCTCCCTTTGACGAATGGCCTCTTGTGAAAATCTGTGAGAGCTCCTCTTCATTCACTCCATCACCTGAATCTGACACTTCTATGATAATATCAAACCCAATATCTGTGATGAACAGGTCTACCTCGCGCTTCTCCTTATTTAATACAGCTTCAAAAGCATTATCAACGAGATTGCCAATGATGGTGATAAAGTGAGATAGGCTTAAATGAGCTGGGAGCGGCTCAAGTGAGCTATTTTCATCAATGTGGAAATGGACTTTCTTCTCAGATGCTTTCCCTAACTTGCCAAGTAAGATGGCTTGTATTTTAGGAGACCGAATCTGCTTCATGAGTAAATCGTGCTGACGGTTTTGCAGATGATATTCTTCTTTAATTAAGTCGATGGCTTCATCGACTTGCTTCAGCTCAAGCAGGCCTAAAATGGCGTACAGCTTATTTGAGAATTCGTGCGTTTGGGCCCTTAGGTCTTCTGAATATTGGCTGACCTCTGTTAATGTATCCAGCAGCTTCGTCAGCTCTGTTTTCTCTCTGAAGCTCACAATCCCTCCGAATACTCGATGATCCTGCATTACTTTTTTCACATTTAAGACATAGGTTTTATCATTGACGACGGTTTCGATGTTAGGTTCAATCGTCTCTGCCTTTAAATAGAGAAGAAGTTTGGCATTTGGCAAGACTTGATCAATATGAAGAGGCAGCTCTGATGAGACGCGCAGCATGTGCTCAGCTGATGTATTCATCATCGTAATCGCGCCTTTCTGGTCAAACGCAATGATCCCTTCTTTTATAGCGAGCAGCATCGCTTCTCTTTCTCGATACAACGAAGCTATTTCATGCGGCTCAAGCCCTAATGTATCTTTGCGAATACTCTTCGTTAAAAAAATCGCACCGAATATGCCCGGCAAGAGCACAAGAAGGGCAATATAGCTAAGCTTCAATAGCTGATGAGCTGTCGCTTGATCGATTTCTTTTTTTAAAAATTCGACGGTGACTGTGCCGATAATTTCTTCATGCCCTTCTGTTTCTTTCATAATGGGTGCACTGCCTCTGACAACGGTTTCACCATTAGAATCATCAGTTGATATGGAAGTTCCTCCAAATAAGAGAGTACTTCTTCCTTCCGATACACTGATGGTCTTTCCTACGTCCTCATGATTCGTATGAACAAGGACCTTTCCTTTTCGATTGGTAATGAAGATGGCATGTGCTCTTACTTGCTCCTTCATTTGCTCAAGCACTGCCTGTTCTTCATTTTGGGACGCTGATAGAGCCACCGATGCTTTAATGGGCGGCATATATGATATTGTTCTAGCGGTCTGCACCGCCAGCTGTTCAGCTTGTCCCTGCCTTTCTGATGTCTGCAGAAAACCAAAACAAATGGTTAATAACGCAATGACAACAAGCAAAAGCCCGATAATTAACCCCAAAATTTTCGTTTGTAAAGTGACTTTCCTTTTGCCCATCCTCACCGCTACAACCCCTAATTCAGTAGATTCACCCGAATAGACTCTATGAAAATGATATCATTTTTTCTGACTAAGTTAAGAGAAAATTCTTTCAAACAAAAAAGACGACTCAAAATCGAGTCGTCCCTGTATGCCTATTACGTGATCGATAAACCAGCACTCGCATAGCCTGCTACAGTATTCACTAAGGATAGACCTGTAGCTGATGCGGAGAATACAACAAGCAATCGTGTTTCCGGTGTGACTGGTACATTTAGACCAGTCGCAATACCGTTTGCAATCGCACCCAGCGTTAAAACACCGGTTAAAGCTGGTGCTAATGTGACACTCGCTACTTGAGTGAAACTGTTATTTGGTGTCGGTGAAGCGAATAGACTAGCCGTTACGGTAATACTCGTGCCGACTAAAGAAAGAGCTGCTGTTGTGCTGAAATAGCCTGCAAATGACGTGATCGTCCCAGCTCTCGGAACTGAGAACGCCATGTTGAGTAAAGTGCCTGCAGCGCCTGTTAAATCAATTACTCCGCCTAAAATACTGACACCTGTCGCTGAGTTACCAAATCCGATCAAGCTGGATGTTCCAACAAGACCGCCTGCAATTGTTGTCAGGACAGCAGGTGTACCTGATGCAAACGGAATGATCGCACTCGATCCTGTCACTCCTGTTGGACCGGTGGCTCCTGTGGCTCCTGTACCTGTGACTCCGGTGGCTCCTGTTGCACCGGTTACACCCGTTGCTCCAGTTAAACCTGTAATACCCGTTACACCGGTCACTCCTGTTGCTCCCGTAGCTCCCGTAGCTCCCGTAGCTCCGGTAACCCCTGTTTCTCCCGTGGCTCCGGTTATTCCAGTTGCACCGGTTGCTCCGGTAACCCCTGTTTCTCCCGTAGCTCCGGTTATTCCAGTTGCACCGGTCGCTCCAGTCACTCCTGTAACTCCCGTCGCTCCTGTACCGGTTGCACCTGTAACGCCAGTCGCGCCTGCGGCAGCTAATAACGTATAATCTGGTGACGTATCTGGTGTGCCTGTTGGCGGTGCTGTGTTCACGATATAGGTTCCACCTTCATACGTGACCACTTGACCTACTGGATACGTTGGGGCTGCCGCTGGATCAAACGCCGTGACACCGGCTAAGCCTACTCCCGTCGCTCCTGTGATCCCGGTTGCACCTGTTGCGCCCGTATCACCAGTTACCCCAGTTGCACCTGTGACACCGGTGGCTCCGGTTGGACCAATTTCCCCCGTTGCTCCTGTAACGCCAGTAACTCCGGTTGGACCAATTTCCCCCGTTGCTCCCGTGACGCCAGTGACTCCGGTTGGGCCAATTTCTCCTGTTGCTCCCGTCGCTCCTGTGATCCCGATTGCACCTGTTGCGCCCGTATCACCAGTTACCCCAGTTGCACCTGTGACACCGGTGGCTCCAGTTGGGCCAATTTCTCCTGTTGCTCCCGTGACGCCGGTGGCTCCGGTTGGACCAATTTCCCCCGTTGCTCCCGTGACGCCAGTAACTCCGGTTGGACCAATTTCCCCCGTTGCTCCTGTAACGCCTGTTACTCCCGTCGCTCCTGTACCGGTTGCACCTGTAACGCCAGTCGCGCCTGCGGCTGCTAATAACGTATAATCTGGTGACGTATCTGGTGTTCCTGTTGGCGGTGCTGTGTTCACGATATAGGTTCCACCTTCATACGTGACCACTTGACCTACTGGATACGTTGGGGCTGCCGCTGGATCAAACGCCGTGACGCCGGCTAAGCCGATTCCCGTCGCTCCTGTGATCCCTGTTGCACCTGTTGCACCTGTTGCGCCCGTATCACCAGTTACCCCAGTTGCACCTGTGACACCGGTGGCTCCAGTTGGGCCAATTTCCCCCGTTGCTCCCGTGACGCCAGTAACTCCGGTTGGACCAATTTCCCCCGTTGCTCCCGTGACGCCAGTAACTCCGGTTGGACCAATTTCCCCCGTTGCTCCAGTTGCACCCGTACCGGTAGCGCCTGTAACGCCAGTCGCGCCTGCGGCTGCTAATAACGTATAATCTGGTGATGTATCTGGTGTACCTGTTGGTGATGCTGTGTTCACAAGATATGTTCCACCTTCATATGTCACCACTTGCCCAAATGGGTATCCTGGCGCTGCTGCAGCATCATACGGTACGACTCCCGTTAAACCCACGCCGGTGGCGCCTGTGGCTCCAGTTGGACCTGGATCTCCTGTGACACCTGTTGGCCCTGTACCTGTTTCCCCCGCTGCAGCTAATAATGTATAATCTGCCGACGTATCCGGTGTACCTAATGGAGGTACTGAATTGACGACGTACGTACTGCCATCGTATGTCACCACTTGCCCTACTGGGTAGGTTGGTGCTACTGCTGGATCAAATGCCAAGATGCCTGTTAAACCTACGCCTGTTGGACCGATTGGACCTGCTGGACCTGCTGGGCCTGCCGGACCCGCTGGACCCACTGCACCCGCTGGACCTGCTGGGCCTCTTTTTCCTCTCCCGCCTGGCGGACCTTGAATCACACAAACACAAGGATCTTTTCCGCAGCAAGGATTTTTTACTGGTTTCCTAGGCTTTTCTGATATCCCTTTTTTACAACTATCACATTCCCAGCCATCATCCTTATACGCATCATACCAGCTTCCTTTTTGGTAGTGGTCTGTCGAATGAGTTGGATATGTCTTACCACATTGCCTACATCTTTTCATGGAATCACCCCCATCCATCGTATTCATCATGACTGGGAAAGGTGTATGTACACTTTTATTTTTTTAAAATAATCAAAAGACCTTGCACTTTATGCACAAGGTCCTTCTTTCATTAAAGTCTCATCGTCATTTTTAAATCTTTTCCTACCATACTATAATCCATATCTACCGGCCGGATGGCTTCTTTTAATGATTTCGTACCTTCTCCTTCAAAGAAAGTAGGTGCATCTTTCCCTCCAATTAATAATGGTGCCATATAAATAATGACTTCGTTCACAAGTGACGCTTCTAAAAAGGATGCGCTCACACTCCCTCCCGCCTCTACAAGCACCGACATCACAGAGCGCCTTTTCAGCATACGTAACACCGCATGAAGATCTGTCCGATTTTCTCCGCTTGTGACAAATACTTGATGTCCTTTTTGCACCAGTTGATGGTATTTTTTTTGATCATACTTGTTTGAGGTACAAATGATGGTTTCTGCCATATGATCATTTAAACATTTCGCATGAAGCGGAATCCTTAAGGTGGAATCTAAAATGACACGAATGGGCTGTGTCACGAATGAATCTTTTACAATAAGACCTGCATCATCTTGAATAATGGTTTCGACGCCTGTTATCACAGCATCTGCTTCTTGACGTAATTGCTGCACTTCATTCCTCGCTTCTGTCCCTGTAATCCATTTGCTTTCTTGATGAGCTGTTGCAATTTTCCCATCTAACGAAATGGCTGTTTTTAATATGACATAAGGAAGGTCTGATTGTATCGAATGAAAAAAAGGAAGATTTAAGCTGTCCGCTTCCCGCTTACATATCCCTTCTTCTACTTCTATCCCTGCTTGTTTCAACATCGTGACCCCTTTACCTGCTACAAGTGGATTTGGGTCCCCAGTGGCAATGACCACACGTTTCACCCCGCTCTTTATAATGGCTTCTGAGCAAGGACCTGTTTTTCCATGATGCGAACAAGGTTCGAGCGTCACATATAGATGAGCCCCCTTCGCCTTTTCTCCTGCCATTTGCAGCGCATGAATTTCAGCATGCGGCTCGCCCGCCTTCATGTGAGCACCAATTCCAACGATCTCACCTTTTTTGACTACCACTGCCCCGACAAGCGGATTTGGCGAGGTTTGTCCTTTCATGGCCTTTGCGTTGGCAATCGCTAGCTTCATATAAAAAACATCGTCTTTCATGTAAGTCTCCTTTCCTCTCTTTCAAGGGAAAGAACTCCTTCAGGGAATGAAGGAGTTCTATTCTCATGTGCTATATTTTTTCCATCCGTTTCTTTTCAGATCGATCATAGTAAGGCAAGGAATAAAAAAGTTTATAAGATGCTCGTTGTTTACAAAAACAGCATTTGCGACATTCATATTTATTAATGAGGAGCACATGCGGACAATTGAGTACAGACAGACCTTTTTTCATATGTTCCTTGCAAACACTTATCATGAGAATCCCCCGCTTACATTCTTTTTCTTAATGAGAGATTACTTCTTTCGGAAATTGTTCAAATAAGCGTAGTACTTCGGTATGCGTCCCATCTTCTCGAACGTGATAAATCCCGCCGTCATATGAGCTTGCATATACATCATTGCCTAATTGTCTGATGGCACTAATCCCATTTTGGGCAATTCTAATTGGGCCGGTGTTGACATCCAGCTCTGGATTCCACACAACGATATAGCCCCAATAATCACCGCTTACAATATAGCCTGAGTCTGTGACTGTGACCGATTTAATCGAATACTGGTGTTCGTTATGCTGGTCTAAAATTCTTCCTGTATGCAAATCAAACAATCTCACATTCTTGTCGCGGCTGACAATGGCGATACGGTCTCGTTTACTATCAATAAAGACATCATTTAACAGCTCTGTCGCACCAATGTATTCCGCTTTTAAGGACAAACTCTTTTTATCTAAAAGACAGATGGTTCCTTCAACTGCTGCTGTGATGATAAGATCTCCTTCTACCTTTAATGCTTTAACTGCACAATCGTGTGCTTTGGAACGGCCGATTTCCTTTAAGTGTTCTGTCGAAATGACATGGACATAACCGCCATAAGTTCCAATATAAAATTGACGATCCTCCTCGTGGAAATATACGCTGTTGACCGGACCTGTGTTAAGATCAAACGAAACCATTTGCTTTAATGACTCATGAACAATATGCACCTGACTTGCATGATCTCCCCACGCATAATAGCTTCCATCCCGTGCAACAGCTACTCCATTTGTTAAAACGCCCGTCGATTTGGCGATTTCAATCCCATTTTTTCTGAATTTTCCATCATCAGATGCGGTAATAATATCACCCGCATCAGTCAGCGCAATATCATTGATAGATGGTGTCGCCATTTCGATCTCATCTGATATGACTTTGCCCTTTTCGATCGACCATTCACAATATGTTTTTCCAAAGCTGGCCCCTAGTATTGACTTCTCATCTTCTGTCCAGACAAGTGAGCGCTCCCACTGATATTTATGAGGCAGCAGTGTATCGACTAAATCACCTGTTTCATAATTCCACAGCTTAATTAAATGGTCGTAGCCTGCTGTCAGCAAGTAATTGCCGCTTGGAGAAAAATTCACGCGCTTGACGCCCTGTAAATGGGCTTTGATGATTTTCTTCTCCTGTAAAGTAGCTGCATCGTAAATAATAACAGTGCCATCATCTCTGCCAAGTGCGAATACTTCTTTTTGATTGCTGCCGCTGATTGTATCGAGCTCATAATCAAACGGGCCGATTTCCCCTACAATTTCTCCGGTTTCATACAGCCATACAAGGACATATCCATCATCACCTGTTGTATAAGCTTTATCACCATGTATCCATACAGCTAATACATCTTTGCTATGGCCATGGAATTCTCTTAAAATAGCGCCCGTTTCGATATCCCAGACTAAGCATCTTCTATCTCTAGACACGGATACAAGTAAAGTATCCTGCTTCGCAAAAGCGACGGCTTCTACATCATCTGCATGACCAAACAACGTGCGGATTCGGGTATGTGTGCCTGTATCATACAATTGAATGGTATAGTCTGACGATGCACTTGCTAAATACTTTCCGTTTTCAGAAAGAGATAAAGAGTTAATGATATGCTCGTGACTGCCAATAAACGTTCCTTCTCCCGTCGCCCGGTTCCACTGATAAATACAGCGGTCATAGCCGCCAGTGTAAACAATTTGGTCGTGCTGAGTTGATAAAACAGATGTAATTGGTCCTCTATGCATAGTTTTACACTCCCACCTTTATATGTTGTTTTTGACGAGTCACTAAACGAAAACCAGTAAATCGAAAAACAGGATCTGGGTGCTTCCCGTGTCTTCTTGCGACTCTGCATAAATCTCCGCCTCTTGCGAAAGAGCCGCCTTTTAAAATGTAGTAATCACTTCCGAGTGTTTCCGTTAAATCATCGACGACCTCGATGCCGCCTTCATAAACGTGATATTTGGTGTTGACCCATTCCTCGACGTTTCCTCCCATATCATAAAGACCAAATAAGGATCGGCCCTTTTCGTAATGACGGACAGGCGTCGTTTTTTCAATATTTGATTCGTGCGTATTGCAGTAAGAAGGATCAAACTCATCTCCCCACGGGTATTGATTTCTCGTGTTTCCCCGGGCAGCATACTCCCATTCTTCTTCAGTAGGAATCGAAACATCAATCCCAAGTTTCCCGCTCAGCCACTGACAGAACGAGAAGGCATCCTCAATGTCCATGCCCCAAGCTGGATGATCTTTTCCCCCGCCAAGCTCTTCGTTCGTTAAACTCTCCGGGTATGTCTGGCCTGTTTCATCACAATAGCTTTGATACAGTTCATTGCTGACGACCGTATCTGAGATAAAAAATTCGTTGATATACGGCTGATAGGACGGAAATTCTTTGTACAGCCATTTTTGAAATTTTTTCTCACGGCCGTAGGTTGGATTGAGCAACTTGTCCTTCCAGAATTCTGCTGCCTTTTTCATATCTTCTTCATTACTTCCAATCGTTGCATAGCCGCTTGGGATTTGAATCCAATTGATATCAGGTTTCACGCTTTTCTCCCGCCTTCTTTCAATAAACTCGTCTATTGATTAATTAATTTCTTCTCATCGACCATATGCCCTGAGGCTGCTTTTGCCTTTAAATAGGCTTCATTGTAGAGAGAGGCTTCGACCGTATGATCAAACCGCAAAACAGGAAGACCGAAAGCTGCAATAGAATCGACTTTATCTGGATTGTTCGTTAGTAAATGCAATGGTTTTCCTTTGTTTAAATAGTGCAAAACAGCTGCTGCTTCCTCGTAATGCCGATCATCATCCCCGCAGCCGATCAGGCGGTTGGCTTCAAAAGTATCCAGCTGCATCTCCTGTAATTTATACGTCAACGCTTTTGCCATCAGCCCAATAGACCGACCTTCTTGATTGGCCATATACACAAGCATGCCTTTTCCGTAATCGGTGATTTTCTTCAGCGATAATGCAAGCTGTGGACCACAATCACATTTCAGTGACCCAAACACATCTCCTGTTTGGCAGACACTATGGATTCGCACAAGCGGCGGCCGTTCATTTTCAAAGTCGCCAAATAAGAGACAAGAGGAAAAGGTTTGCTGCGCGGTACTCATTTGGACAATCGATTCGATCGTTGGTTTTGTATCCCGTTCAACAGGCGCGAAGGCATACCACTTAAATGGCACTTCTTCATGTTGAATGGAAATTGGCAAATTCACAGGCCCCACGAGCAAATAGTGTTTATCTTGAAAGGTAAAATGATGAATCATTGATTGTAATTCATCTACAAACTTGTTCATTAGTCTCCCCCCTATTCATCACTGCACCCAAATCGACTCCCATAGCGCAGTGATGGAGTGATGAATATGTGTACGCACCCCTCAGCTTGTGTGCTCCCGCAGAAGGAAATGGATGTGCGATGTCTCTCATCGTTTTAGACCTTGTCCTTTTCCAGTACAAAGGAGCAGAAATTTTGGTTCATATGCTTTATTTTCTGTCAGAGCAGCAAACGCTCTTGATTGGCAGACGCTCTTTCTTCCCATGAACTCCTCTGCTAGCTTTGAATCACTCACCTTTGTACTAGATTTTGACGGCAATGACATGATGCTGGCTTATTCCAGCCTTCGCTTGTAACGGTGATATGGATACAAGCTCAAGACCTGATGTACAAATTTTTTCGCCAAGCTGAGAATCTGAAAATGAAAAATGGAAACGGCCATCTTCTCCGATTAATCCTGTTTTCCACTGTTCTCCCCAGACAACAAGTGAAAAGACACCGCCTTCATGAAGTAAAGAAGAGACCTGTTTTAAATAACGTTCATGATCATCAGGATGTTGATGATGAAAGCAGCCATGATCTAAAATTAAATCAAACTGCATCCCGCGTCCCTGATCCATGGACCATGACATAAAATCTTGATGAACAAAATGGACAGGAACTGTTTCTCTTTTCTGTAACCCTGCCCACTCCTCATGCTCATACAGGTCGATACCGACATATGCGGAAAGCCCGCTTAAATGTTCTAGTGCACGGCCGTTGCCGCACCCGATATCCAGCACAGAAGCAAGTGCATTCTTTTCCCTTGAACGCCATGCCTTTAATGACATCACTGCTGCGTCTGTTAAGGATGGATCAGTAGACCACATATCTGTTCTTTGCTCATAATGCTCTTGGAATGCCATGCGCATCTTTTCTAAATACAATCCACTGTCTTCATGGTACAAAGCCTTTTTCATCATGAAACCTCCTTCAATTCACAATCTTCTTTTCGGGCAAAGGTGGTTTTCAAGCCAAAAACCTTATGTTAAAATGAAAGATGGATTTTTTAGGAAAATCTGTTTTTCTGAAAAAGAAGAGAAGCACCCCACATGTTTACTCTTCTTTTTCAGCATTCATCCTCATATGCAGCCGTTCGAAGGCCGCACCGCCTCAGCTTGTTCTCTCTTTTTTTCATATGAGTTCACCTCCTTTACCGTTCGATCAACTCACATTTCTTATTGAAACCGCTTTCTCTTTTTTATAAGGACTTAACGTCTTTTTCAATCTCTTACACTATGCTTTTAGTAGAAAGATCAATCTACTGTTTAGAATGGTGATCATTTTTTCTTCAAGTAAACGACGATTTGTTCTGTTCTAGTAGACATTTTTGTACCTAAGAGGCGCTTACGCTTTGGTTCTTGCCACCCCCTTTCACTAGATTATGCTTGGAATAAACCCGCCAGAAATTTAACAACTAATTCCATAATGACTGGATTAAGCCAAATATATTGTTTTTAGTTTATTTTGTCAACAAATTATTTCCTAAACATTAAAATGAATTTCTAATTGAAAATACAGGTATTTTTCGTGGTTTTTTGACCTTAAAACACTTATTTCTACACAAAAATACAACTTAAACCAATAGAACTAAGAAATTTATCTACTAAATTACACAAGTTTTTATTTAATTTTAAATCAAAATAGAAAGATACAATGATTATTTCCCGAATGGTTTTTTGTGATATTTCGACTATTTTTTTTGATTCTCCATGATTTTCATTGGTATAACGGCATTTTCAATTAGAGAGTTTACTATTTATTCCATACTTCTGTATTTACTTATTATCGTAAAAAAGATATATGTCTCTCTTTCAGACATGGAAGCATGAAAAAAAGCCCCTTACAAAAGTAAGAGGCTTTTTCGGTTGGCGTTTACGCCCAGTTTTTCACTTTTTCATGATCTGTGACAAAGAGAAGGACTTTCCCTTCGTCTAAATGTTCTTCAAATGTCTCAGCTTCTTCTTTTGAGAAACCAATTTCATGAATTTTATTGCGGAGCTCATCACCCTTTTTACTAAAGATGTTCCCAACCGCATGTTTGAGTCCAACTTCTCTTGAGCCAATCGTATTGGCATCTGCATTATTTGCAATACGCTCTGTTCGATCATCGTCATGGGACAGAACATAAATGTCCTCTCTTGCAACACCGAGTGCCTTTAATTGCTCTACATCTTTTTGAAGTGTTTCATCATTTGAATACTCTCTTACAACAGGTTTCATTTTATATTCCTCCTTTAACGTCTTACGAATCTTTTACCCGTCACTTTTGACATTAAACCTTCCACGAGCACATCCAATTTTCTTGAAAGACGTACCATGTCTATCGACTTATTTTTGACAAAAATCCTGTAAAAATGACTAAATTTTCTGAATTATCATGTTCAATCCTGTTGATTTGTTGTACAATTCTTATACTGGAGGCTAGAAATGAGGGAGAGCTGATGTATTACTTTTCAGCGGAGCAGCAGTTTAATGCTTGGGTTGTCAGTGATTTGGTGAAACAGCTTTTTCAAAAGTGGAATCCTGAAGAAGCAAATACAAAGCCGCTTACATTGTTTGCCGAACAGCACTTTCACATCTCAATTGATTATCTCTTTTCCATCATTATTAACATTGGAGATATTGAGTCAATTGAACAAGATCCACAAGACATGTTGTCCTCATACTTGAATATCCTTTTTCCTTTTGTGACGCGCGATATGATGAAAGCCTCCATGCAAAATGCAAACGAATATTTGTTAAAAGAACGTGATGCGGATGTGTATCAGCTGTTTGGCTGTCTCCCGCCGCTCCTCTCTGTATCTTTTCAGAAAAAGTAGTCCCCTTCGATAAGATGGCGGCTGCTTTTTTGTATGTGTTTTGAAAAGACCGTATGTTTTGAACGAAAAGAAGCATCATGTTAATGTAAATCTAGGCTGTAAGTGAAAGGGAGGATTTGACATGAGTCAACAAAAGCAAATTCAATTAGCTAAACGTCCTAAAGGATTACCTACAAAAGATGTTTTTCATTTTGAAACAGTCGATATACCTGTGCCGCAAGATGGGGAGGTCTTGATTCAAACGAAATATGTTTCTGTAGATCCTTATATGAGAGGGCGAATGCAGGATACAAAATCCTATACACCTCCGTTCAAGCTAAATGAAGTGATTCAGGGCGGTGTTGTCGGAGAAGTCGTTGAGTCGAAATCGCCTCAATTTGAAAAGGGTGATTTTGTCCTTGGATTCCTTGGATGGCAAGAATACTCCACTGCCAAAGCTGAATCTCTGACTAAAATTGATCCGTCCATTGCGCCATTGTCCTATTATTTAGGGATTTTGGGCATGCCAGGGCAAACCGCTTACTTCGGCCTGCTTGCGATTGGCCAGCCAAAAGAAGGCGAGACGGTTGTCATTTCTGGAGCAGCAGGTGCCGTTGGTTCTGTTGTGGGACAAATCGCTAAGATCAAAGGCGCACACGTCGTGGGAATTGCCGGATCTGACGATAAACTCGCTTATTTAAAAGAATTGGGCTTTGATGAAACGATTAATTATAAAACAACAAATGATTTAGATGATGCCATTGCAAAAGCCTGCCCTAACGGCGTTGATGTGTATTTTGACAATGTAGGCGGCGAGATTTCAGATCCGGTGATGAATCATTTAAACCGTTTTGCACGCATTCCAGTATGCGGCGCCATTTCTTCTTATAATATTAGCGCAAGCGAGGACATCGGGCCGCGTGTGCAAACAAAACTCATCAAAACAAGCGCATTGATGCAAGGCTTCATCGTTGCCAACTATTCAGATCGTTTTGGAGAGGCAGCGAAGGATCTCGCACAATGGGTAAAAGAAGACAAACTCACATATAAAGAAACAATCATAGAAGGCTTTGACAACATTCCTGACGCATTCCTTGGACTATTCAAAGGAGAAAATGTCGGGAAACAACTTGTCAAAATTTCATAACAAAAAAGGACCCTCCATGTGGAAGGGTCCTTTTCTTATGCCTGCTTGGGCGCAAGGTGCAGCCGGCCTTGCTTATACACAATTTCTTCAAGCGAAAGATTCAGCTTTTTCGCCATTTTTTTCAGCATTGATTGCTCTTGAGGTGTGACAAGGCTGATGACTGCGCCTTCTTTTCCTGCGCGCCCGGTTCTGCCTGAACGGTGGATGTAGCCCTCTTCATTTGGCATATCTGCATGAATCACATATGGCAGATCATCAATATCGATTCCTCTTGCTGCAATATCTGTTGCAAGGAGGAGCGGGAATTCACGCTGTTCAAATGATTTCAAGATCACAGCACGTTCAGCTTTTTTTGCTTCACTATGAAGGACACCAAGGTCGACATGATGGTACGCTAATTTCTCTGCATAAATGCTTAAGTTCGTAATGTCACGTACAAAAACGAGCGCCTGCATGTCCTCAAGCCGTGATAGCTTTTGCAGCAGTTTCACTTTGTCACGCTGATCACATAACAGATAATAGTGACCCACTTTCTGCGCTTCTTCCTCGCTTCTAGCAATTTTCAATACTTCTGGTTCAGATGTCATTTCTTTGATCAGCTGAACGGTTTCTTCTTTCAATGTTGCAGAAAAACAAAGGATTTGTCTTTCTTTTAATGTGGACTTAATGATTCCTTGGATCGTTTTCATATGCTCTGGCACAAGAAGCTGATCTGCTTCGTCTAATACAATCGTTTTGACTTCATGCATTTTCAGTTTCTTGATTTTGATTAATTCTTGTACTCGGCCCGGTGTCGCCACAACGATGTTCGGATGTTTCTTTAGTTTTTCTTGCTGCTTCTTGATGTTCGCTCCACCAATCAAGGAGACCGCTTTGATGTCTGATCCTTGTTTAAACTCTTGCACGACATCAAAGATTTGCATCACAAGCTCTCTTGAAGGTGCCAAGATTAAGACTTGCGGATGCTTAATATTGACATCAATTTTATTTAAAAGCGGCAGAACATACGCAAGTGTCTTCCCCGTTCCAGTTGGCGATTCTGCGATCACATCACGCTTCTCCGTAATCCACTCTGCTGTTTTTTCTTGTATAGCTGTTGGTTTTTCGAAGCCAGCCGCTTGAAAGTTTTCCTGAATAAATGGCTTTGCTTCTTTCAAAAATGCCCAATTTTCCGTCATGTCGATCTCCTTTACCCTCATTCAATCTATCCTTTAGTATCTCAAAATCAGCTTTGAAACGCAATTTTTCTTTTGATGCTTTTATCGAGCCGGACAGTTCGATATAATCATGAGAGGCACTAGCCGTTTTGAATCTATTTGAGGTGTAAAAAATGATATTATCTGTTAAAGATTTAAGTCATGGCTTTGGCGACAGAGCCATTTTCCACGAAGTGTCCTTCCGTTTATTAAAAGGCGAGCATGTCGGCTTAATCGGCGCCAACGGTGAAGGAAAGTCAACGTTTATGAATATTATTACTGGCAAGCTGGATCCAGATGCAGGAAAAGTCGAATGGGCGAAAAATGTCCGTGTCGGCTACCTTGATCAGCATACCGTGCTAGAAAAGGGCAGAACGATCCGTGAAGTCCTTCAGGATGCATTCCATTATTTATTCTCCATGGAAGCTGCGATGAATGACATTTATGGCAAAATGGGTGAAGCCGATCCTGATGAGCTGGAAAAGCTGTTAGAGGAAGTTGGCGTCATTCAGGACGCACTGACAAACAATGATTTCTATATCATTGATTCCAAGGTCGAGGAAATTGCAAGAGGTCTTGGATTAACGGATCTTGGACTGGACCGTGATGTGACGGAGCTCAGCGGCGGTCAGCGTACGAAGGTCCTGCTAGCGAAATTGCTGTTAGAGAAGCCAGAAATTCTCCTTCTCGATGAGCCGACCAACTATTTGGATGAGCAGCATATTGAGTGGCTGAAGCGTTATTTACAGGAA
Organism: Bacillus sp. FSL P2-0069; assembly: GCF_038593315.1. Classification (NCBI taxonomy): domain Bacteria; kingdom Bacillati; phylum Bacillota; class Bacilli; order Caryophanales; family Bacillaceae; genus Bacillus; species Bacillus sp. FSL P2-0069. The sequence continues at coordinate 721,237 of NZ_CP151984.1, read as the reverse complement.
TATGAAAATGCGTTTATCCTCATTTCACATGATATTCCGTTTTTAAACAGTGTTATTAACTTGATTTATCATGTTGAAAATCAAGAGCTCACGCGCTATGTTGGTGATTACGACCAATTTAAACAAGTGTACGAAGTCAAAAAGCAGCAGCTCGAAGCAGCCTATAAAAGACAGCAGCAGGAAGTGGCTGAACTAAAGGATTTTGTCGCAAGAAACAAAGCACGTGTCAGCACAAGAAATATGGCGATGTCCCGTCAAAAGAAATTGGATAAGATGGATATGATTGAACTGGCAGCAGAAAAGCCAAAACCAGAATTCCACTTTAAACCGGCACGTACTTCTGGGAAACTGATTTTTGAAACGAAAGATTTGGTCATTGGTTATGATGAACCGCTCTCCCGCCCATTGAATTTGAAAATGGAACGCGGGCAAAAAATTGCGCTGTACGGTGCTAACGGTATCGGAAAAACGACGCTGCTCCGAAGTCTTCTTGGGGAAATCACACCTATTTCTGGTGAAGTGGAACGTGGAGAATTCTTGCATATTGGCTACTTTGAGCAAGAAGTAAAAGAGCAAAACAGCAATACTTGTATTGAAGAAGTATGGAGCACCTTCCCTTCTTACACGCAATATGAAGTCAGAGCCGCTCTTGCAAAATGCGGATTAACGACAAAACATATTGAAAGCCGTGTGTCTGTATTAAGCGGAGGAGAAAAAGCAAAGGTCCGTCTTTGTAAGCTGATCAACGAAGAAACCAACTTACTTGTTCTCGATGAGCCGACAAACCATTTAGATGTCGATGCAAAAGAAGAACTAAAACGCGCCTTAAAAGAATATAAAGGCAGTGTCTTATTGATTTCTCACGAGCCTGAATTTTATCAAGATGTGGCAACTGAAACATGGAATTGCGAATCTTGGACGACAAAAGTATTATAACGACAAAAAAGCCTTATATCTTCAAAAGATATAAGGCTCAGATGATTGTGACAAAGGGCTAAAATGATCTTTATTTTAGCCCTTTGTCTTCTTTCAGCGTGATAGAAAACCTTTGCAGTCTAGGAAGGACGGCTACCTTTGCGGAGCGAATTTGCCATTCGTGAGCATCGGCGCACAGGAACTGACACCGAATGCGAGGGTTTGTCTACACGCTGAACTTTTTTCTAATTAATGACCTGCTTGGATATTCACCAAATGCTTACGTCCAAGGAGCAGAATAATCATGCCTAGAAGAACAACACCAGCCCCGACATAGTAAGGTGTACTTGCTGTATAGGATTCAGCGAGAACTCCGGCAATCCAAGGAGCGATCGCGCCCCCAATAAACCGTACAGCACTGTAAGAGGATGAAGCAATTGAACGTTCAACCGGTGCTGACCCCATCACAGCTGTCGTGAGCACCGTATTGATCATACCGAGAATTCCCCCAGCAATGACAATTCCGCAGATCACGACCACAATATGAGACGTCCATATTCCAATGCCGAATAAAATCACAGCAAACGAAGCAAACAAAACCACCAGCGAGGTCAATGTCCCAAGTTTACGATGAATGACCGGCGCGGAGAAGACGGAGGTCACAGCCAAAAATAGCCCCCAACCAAAAAAGACATAACCAAGTCCATGCTCATCAAGATGGAGCACAAATGGTGAATACGCTAAAAGCACAAAGAAACCAAAATTATATAAGAAAGCGGCAGATGCCATCGTTAAAAGTCCTTTATATTTTAACGCCCCGACAGCCTCAAATAATTTCACTTTTTTCTCAGGCTTTTGCATAGGTGGAAGCATAAAGGTTATCGCTAAAAGAGCGATAAGCATTAACACGGCAACGCCAAAGAAAGGCCCGCGCCAAGAAATTGTTCCAAGCTCACCGCCAAGCAGCGGTCCAACCGATATCCCAAGACCTAGTGCTGCCTCGTATAAAATAATGGCCTTCGCACTTCCTCCAACAGACACACCGACAATGACAGAGAGTGCAGTTGAAATAAATAAAGCATTCCCGATGCCCCATCCGCCTCTAAAGCCAATTAATTCATTAATCGTTGAAGAAGTACCTCCTAAAGCAGAAAAAACAATAATAAAAATGAGTCCTACTAATAACGTCCATTTCGCACCAATCCGGCTAGAAATAAAACCGGTAAAAAACATCACAAAGCCGGTCACAAGTAAGTAGCTAGTAAATAAAAGAGAGACCTGGCTTGGAGATGCATGTAATTGTGATGCAATGGCTGGCAGGATCGGGTCAACGAGTCCTATTCCCATAAACGAAATCACACATGCAAAGGCAACAGCCCAAACGGCTTTTGGCTGCCTAAGCAGACTTGTACGCTGTTTCAACACTTCTTCTTCCTTCATTCCATCAGAACCTTTCCTTCAAATGTTGACAAAATAAAATAAACACGCAGAGGTGTTTATTTTTGTAATTGCTCAATTGCATGAGCCGCTCTTTCTTTCATCGCTTCAAGATCCTTTTTAAAGGATTGAATGGTTTCAAGCTTTTTTGAAATCAATTGATGCTGCACAGTCAGCTGCGCCTCAATATCTAACAGCTTCTCTAATCGTTCCTTCGGATCAAGCGACAACAAGTAGCCTTCTTTATTCAGCTCTAGCTGCTTTCCGATTTCCATAAACGATTGAAGCTCCTGTAAAGAAAAGCCGAGTACCTCTTTTGCCTGCATCACTTTCTCTAGCTCTTCCATGTCGTCCTCTGAGTAAAGTCTGACTCCGCCCTCTGTCCGCTTTGGTGCTGATAATAAACCAATCTCTTCATAGAAACGAATCGTCCGTTTTGTCAGTCCGCTTCTTTTCGCCACTTGATCAATTTTCATCCATTCCATCACCAGTGCCTCCTGCTCATCAATTCATGTTTTATTATACACCTTTATAACCTTAACGTAAACGTCAAAGTTTTAACCCTTGATTTCCTTCGTGTTTTATCGCAAAATAAATAGGAATAATTACGATTTAAAGGAGGTACTATATGCGCTCTTTTCCATCTAAAGAAGAACGGCATCTGCTATTCGGATCTGTACCGCCAAGTCTTGGCACAAAGCCTTGGCAAAAAGAGGACATGACGGACATTCAAAAAACAGAGCAAAACTTTTATTTTCATCTTGAACAAGTCGGGATCTGCCGCATGTCCTATCCGGTGCATATCGTATCTAAAACAGCACCACATCGCCAGACAACTACAGCTGAATTTACACTGAGTACTTCCCTGCCAGCTCATCAAAAAGGCATTCATATGAGCCGGCTCACTGAACAGCTGCACTCGTTTTATGAGAGCAGCAAGCCGCTTAATGTGAATGCCCTAAAAGAATGGACGGCAGCGCTCGCCCGGAAAATGGATCAGCCCTCTGCTTCCATTCAAGTTGCCTTTCCATGGTACATGGAAAAACAGAGCCCAGTCACCGGGCAGTCAGGCTTGATGCATGCGACTGTCCAATATGACGTCCATTTTCATGAAAAAGACGGATGGACCTGTCACGTTGGCTGCGATGCACAGGTCACGACATTATGCCCTTGTTCCAAGGAAATCAGTGAATATGGTGCACATAATCAGCGCGGATCTGTTTCCATTCAAGTAGGGTTGTTTGAACAAGCATCGCTTCCTGACGACATCAAGGCCGCTCTTTTACATATCATCGAGTCCAATGCGAGCGCACCGCTTTATCCCGTGCTCAAAAGACCTGATGAAAAGAAAGTGACGGAAGAGGCTTATGAAAATCCGCGCTTTGTAGAAGATATCACAAGATTAATTGCCATCGAATTATATGAGCAGCCATGGATTAAAAGCTTTCAAGTCGAGTGTCGTAATGAGGAATCCATTCATCAGCATGATGCGTATGCCAAATGCTCCTATCAAAAAAACCTGTAGAGCGATTCTACAGGTTTTTTATTTCCACATCTTTATTCATTCAATTCCTCAATCATAAGCGACAATTCTGTCCAGCGGTCCATTGCTTGTTCTAGTTCTTCCGCAACGGCTTTTTGTTCGTCCATCAGCTCTTGAATTTTTCCAAAATCACTTCCTGCTTCTACAATGCTGGTTTCGAGCTGCTGATGTTTTTCCTCTAATGCCTGTATCCGGTCTTCAATCCCGTCCCATTCAAGCTGATCTTTATAAGAAAGTTTTTTTCTCTTTTTAGGTGCGGCTTCTACTTGTTTCTCAGCAGGCTTTGTCTCTGTCCGCTTCTGCTCTTTTTCCTGTTCCATATAATCGCTGTAAGCACCTTGGAAGTGTGAAACGCGCCCATTTCCTTCAAAGACAAGCAGACGGTGAACCACTCGGTCTAAGAAATAACGATCATGGGACACGGTGATGACGACGCCGGGGAACTGCTCTAAATAATCTTCTAAAATACTGAGGGTCTCTGTATCAAGGTCGTTCGTCGGCTCATCTAAAAAGAGAACATTCGGCTCTTCCATTAAGACCTTCAATAAATACAATCTGCGGCGTTCTCCCCCTGACAGCTTACGAATATACGTCCGCTGCATCGATCTTGGAAAAAGGAACCTCTCCAGCATCTGCTCTGCTGTGACAATAACGCCATCAGACGTCTTGACGATCTCAGCTGTTTCCTTGATATACTCAATGATGGTCAGCTCATCATTCATTTCCTTGTGATCCTGCGTGTAATAGCCAATACGAACGGTTTGTCCAATGGTCAATTGTCCTGAGGTCGGTTCAATCTTACCCGCTAGACAGTTCAGCAGAGTGGTTTTGCCAACTCCATTCGGTCCGATGAATCCGATACGATCACCCGGCACGACTAAATCTGTAAACCGCTCCACAAGGGACTGGCCAGCAAATGAAATTGATAAGTCTTCTGCCTCTATCACTTGTTTCCCCAAGCGGTGCGAGCCGATGGCAAAATCAAGCTCTCCCTTCGCATCAGGTCCTTTTTGATCTTTCAGCTCTTCGACTCTGCCGATACGTGCTTTCTGCTTTGTCGTTCTTGCTTTTGCTCCTCGTCTCAGCCATGCAAGCTCTCGTCTAAGCAAGTTTTGACGCTTCGTTTCTTTCACCTGAGCCTCTGCTTCCCGCTCCGCTCTTTTTTCTAAAAAGACTTCATAATTTCCTTTATACGTATAAAGCTGCCCTTGATTTAACTCATAAATCCGATTGGCCACCCGGTTTAAGAAATAACGATCGTGCGTCACGAGAATGACAGCACCGCTATATTGGCTTAAGTATCCTTCAAGCCATTCAATGGTGGCATTATCAAGGTGGTTGGTTGGCTCATCTAAAATCAGCAAACCTGCAGGCTGAATTAAATTTTTAGCAATGGCGACACGTTTTTTCTGTCCGCCAGATAATGCATGTACAGAGCGGCTCACATCTTTCACGCCAAGCTTTGTCAAAATCGTTTTAGCTGAAAGGTTCGCATCCCAAGCATCTTCCTGATCCATTCGATTCTGCATGCGCATCAGCGCCTCTTGTTTTGCCTCATTTTGCGGGTCATGCTCTAAATCGGCGAGTGCCTGTTCATACGCCTTCATCGTTTGAATCATTGGTGCCGTTCCAGAAAAAATGTAGTCAAGAATCGTTTCATTTCCGGTCATTTCAGGATCTTGCTCAAGAAATTCGATATCAAGTGTCCCTGCTTTCGTGATGTCACCTTCCTCAAACGATTCAAGTCCCGCGATGACCTTTAGAAGTGTTGACTTCCCTGTACCATTTGGTCCAATCAATCCGATGCGTTCCTTCGGTTCTATATGAAACGAAATATGATCAAACAGCGTTTTCTCGCCATAGGTTTTATATAGTCCTTCAACATTCAATAAACTCATTTTATCAACCCTTACATAGATTCTTCCTTTATTTTAAATCAGCCAGTAGCAGAAAACTAGTTTTAAAAAACCAGCTGATGAAAAGAATGTTTCCTTTTGATGCTCGATACACTATGAAGAGGTGATCTAAAGATGATAACCATTAGCTTATGTATGATTGTGAAAAATGAAGAGGAAGTGCTGGCGGAATGCCTTTCTTCTGTTCAAGACATTGTCGATGAGATAATCATCGTTGATACGGGATCAACAGATCAAACAAAAGAGATCGCTCATTCCTTTTCAGCAAAGGTGCTGGATTTTGAATGGGTGCAGCATTTTGCAAAAGCACGTAACTTTGCTTTCTCACATGCAGCGAAAGAGTATATTTTATGGCTCGATGCTGACGATGTTCTGCTTGAAGAAGACCGCCAAAAACTGCTTCAACTCAAGCAGACACTTGATCCCTCAGTGGATGCCGTTTCGATGTTTTATCATGTGGGCTTCGATGAAAGCGGTCAAGTCAATTTCAAATATAGAAGAAATCGCCTTGTGAAGCGTTCCTTAAACTTTCAGTGGTACGGGGCCGTTCATGAGTTTCTTCAAGTGTATGGAAACATCTTTCCAGCAGATATCGCCGTCACACATCAAAAACGAAAGAAAACAACTGCTGGTGAGCCTGGGCGCAACTTGCGAATTTATGAAGACATGCTGGCAAAAGGAGAGGACATGACGCCCCGTGATCTCTTTTATTTTGCCAATGAATTAAGAGACAATGGACAGCATGTCAGAGCGATTCGTTTTTATCATGAATTTTTAAACACAAAACAGTGCTGGATTGAGGATGAAATTCGCACATGCCAATATTTAGCGGACTGCTATTATGCGGCAGGCTTTGAGGAAGCGGCCTTATCCTCCTTATTACGATCCTTCTTATATGATCAGCCCCGGCCAGAATTTTGCTGCCGGATCGGGGATCATCTAAAAATACAAAATAAACATCAGGCAGCCATCTTTTGGTATGAGCAGGCGCTGAAGGCTCCTGAAAACGAAACAGCCTTCACACTTACACAATATAAAACATGGTATCCTCACCTTCAGCTTTGCTACTGTTATTATCAGCTCGGCGACCTGGAGCAAGCCAAAATACATCACCATGCCTCCTCCTCCCATCATCCAACTCATCCAAGTGTCCTGTACAATGAAAAAATATTTGCTGAACAGACATAGGTCGTCTGTTACCACATCCGCCTTCCATCTCCCGGCGGATGTCTCTTTTTATACACTTATTCGGTTGTGACGTTTAACACTTTAGTGATTTAAAGCGTTTTTCAACCAATTGACTAAATTGTCATTTGCGCATATACTAACATTCGTCTTACGAAAAGATTTATCCATTAGGAGGTCACCATGAGTTCTTTATTTAGAAAAAAATCTCTCGACCAGCTCATGCTTGAAAGTCAAACAAAGCGGCTCAGCCGTTCGTTGAATACGTTTGATTTAATCTTGCTTGGCATTGGCTGTGTGGTCGGGACTGGAATCTTTGTCATTACGGGGGTTGCTGCGGCAAATGATGCGGGACCTGCGATTATTATATCTTTTATTTTGGCTGCGATTGCATGCGCCCTTGCTGCTTTTTGCTACGCTGAATTCTCCTCTTCCATTCCTGTGTCAGGAAGCGTTTATACGTATTCCTACGCAACACTTGGAGAATTTCTCGCCTTTTTAATGGGCTGGGATCTCATGCTTGAATATGTCATTGCGCTCTCTGCTGTAGCAAGTGGATGGTCGTCCTATTTTCAATCACTGCTCAGCGGATTTGGCCTGCACATACCGAAGGCTTTATCAGCTGCACCTGGAGCCGCTGACGGGGCCGTCTTTAACCTTCCAGGCGCACTCATTATTTTGCTCATCACCTTTATCGTCTCAAGAGGCGTCAAAGAAAGCACAAAGCTGAATAACATTATTGTGCTGATCAAAATTGCCATCGTCCTTCTCTTTATCATTTCAGGCTTTGCTTACGTCAAACCTGAAAACTGGACACCGTTTATGCCAATGGGATTTGAGGGCGTGATCGCAGGCGCAGCAACAGTCTTTTTTGCTTACCTCGGATTTGATGCAATCGCCAATGCATCGGAAGAGGTCAAAAATCCGCAAAAGGCAATGCCGATTGGGATTATGGGAGCGCTCGGTGTATGTACCATTTTATACATCGGGGTTTCCTTTGTCTTAACAGGAATGGTTCACTATACGAAACTGAATGTCAGTGATCCTGTCGCATTTGCTCTTCAAGTGGTCGGTCTGAATAGTGTGGCGGGTATCATATCAGCCGGTGCCATTATTGGGATTACAACGGTACTCATTGCCTTGGTCTATGCACAGGTTCGCTTAACCTTTGCGATGAGCCGCGATGGACTTATGCCAAAGGTTTTCTCAAAGGTTCATCCAAAATCACAAACACCTGTTGCCAACACTTGGCTAACAGGGGCAGTCGCAGCATGTATCGTAGGTTTTGTGAATTTATCGACGCTTGCGAATTTAGTCAGTATCGGAACACTTGCAGCCTTTACGGTGATTTCCATTGCGGTCATCATATTGCGAAAAAAACACCCGAATGTTAAAGCTGCGTTTAAAGTGCCATTCGTGCCTGTGCTTCCAATTATCAGCGCGATCATTTGTATCACACTTGCGACAACACTTTCTTGGGTCACATGGAGAGCCTTCCTCATCTGGATCGCCATCGGTGTTGTTGTCTATTTCACCTATGCAAGACGAAAAAGCCATCTCAATGAAACACATTAGAAAAGAGACACGGGGATTCCCGGTCTCTTTTTTTGCTTAAATCACGCTGTTTTTGACTGAATTTGAGTCCACCATATCTGGATCTAGCACGCTTGAAATCGGAATGACAAGCGGTGAACAATCTCCATTGTCCTCACCAAAACCTTGGTTCATTTTCATTGAGAGAAAATAATCAATCTGCTGATAAGGTCCTAGCGTCAGTGATGCACCCCGATCCATTGCATTGATTTTAAAAGCACCGACATTGACGACTGAGGGTGAGAATAACATCACACGTCACTTCCTTTGAATGGGTTTAGCTGCTGGTGAAAAAGAGGCAGGTGAGTCCACTTGATCTCGATCATCTACATGGCTTTTTGTACCGACAAAACCGCTGGCATCTCCAAAATTCTGCCCGTAACCCTGATTTTTTTTATCTGAGTTTTGCCACTCTGCTAACAAATTTTGTCCGACATTCACCGCCGACGCATTTTCAAAGGAATTAATTTTTAACATGAAAATATTAATATTGATATACGGAGTTGGTTGAACCACAGATAAACCTCCTTTTTATAGGTATATGCAAGCACCCATCAAGTATGTTAACGGGAGGTCTTCACATGGACTTCGAAAAAATGAAGCAGTGGATGGATATTGCCCAGCAAATGCATGGAGATGATTTTTGGAAAATGATCTTCGATGATGAGCAAAGATCCCCCTTTATGGCAAACGGTCCATCTCCATTTACATTCACACAGCAGGATCAGCGGGGATCAGATGCGTCGTTTCCTCCAATCGACATGGTGGAAACCCATGCAGAAATTCAATATTTAATTTATTTGCCTGGCTACCGAAAGGAAGATGTTCAGGTGTTATCATATGGTGAATATTTGGTTGTGAAAGGACAGCGTTTTTCCTTTTTTAACGAACAGGACTTTCGCCAAAAGCAAGGGAAGTATGGTCCGTTTGAAAAGAAAATCCGCCTTCCAGAAATGATTCTTGGTCAAATGAATGCTGCCTTTAAAGACGGTGTACTTTACATCCGCCTGCAAAAGGATGAAGGAAAAGCGACGGCTATCATCATAGATGACGAATATTGATACTCACTGCGTCTATTTGATCACGATCATCAATTGTTTCAATTGGCAGGATCGTGATCACGCCATCAGCATTCTGTTCCCCAAAGCCATTGTTTCGTTTGATCGTACTGCAATGATTGCGAACAAACGTCGAGCCAAACGTCATAGATGATCCTGTGCCAATGGAATTCGTTTTCATATGGGCAATGTGAATCTGAGTAGGCAGCATATGCTTCTCCCCTTTCTTGTCATCTCTATAAGTATATACGGGGCAGCTTTTCCATAGACTAGAGTAAGGCGGAAGAAAAGGTTGTGGTCTACTTGAAACATTTCATTCAATCACTCTTTAAAAAAATTGAATCCAATCCATCCCCATCTGTCATTGAGCTAGAAAAAAGACTCGCCGCTCTTGAGCAAAAAATGTCTGCACCAGCTGCTCCTGTCTCAGAGGATACACACATCCATATCGAATCCCTGCGAGTGGACAAAATTGACTACCATTTAGAATTTGGGGAGCTTTCTATTGACCAGCTTCAAGGCAGGCTCAATATTGGGGCAACCTATTACACGCCAAAGGACACATGCATCAAAAAATCCACACAAACACCGAAGCCAAAAGAAACAAAAACACCGGTTGTCTCGATTCGATCAAAGCCTTCATCTTCTTAATGTGCTCGGCTTTTTAGTACAATCGGGGCAGTATCACAAACGATAAGACAAGTCCAAAATAAAAAGCTCTACTTCTCTACAAATCAAAGTAGTGAAATTGAGCTTTTTCCGTTACTTCATTTATTTATTGAATTCATCAATCGGAAGAAATATTCAGATTGATGTGTCTTATTCAGGTTATACCAAGAATGTAAGGCATCTGGTGCAAATACTTCTATTTTTTTCAGCACTTCCATTGCAAATTCTAAAGGAGCTATTCCTGATGCAGTAACTAAATTCGCATCAGATACCGCAGGTGCCAACTCATAGAACTTCTCTCCTTTATAGTTAGGACAAACCATTTTAGTATATTCTAAGTTATTACTTGTATGCCTTCTAGTATTTAAGTATCCCATATTCGCGAGCCCGTCAGTTGCACCACAAATTGCAGCAACAATTGTGCCAAGCTCTAAAGCTTGACCAATTCTTCCCAAGATAGGTTGGTGAATTTTTTCACCCCAAGTCGTCCCTCCTGGTAAAATCAAAAGATCTTTGCTCTCAAGATTACATTCTTCAAGGGAAATATCTGGTTTTATGCTCAAACCTCCCATAGTAGTCTTTATTTCTTTATTAACTCCTACTGTAATTACTCTTAAAGGTGCTAAATCTTTTTTGAAATATCTACCTGAGTTTAGTTCAGCGATTAAATATCCATATTCCCAGTCAGACATCGTATCAAATACATATAGATAAACTTTTTTTGTTTGCATCCAATCACCTTCCATTCACAATTGATATAGCTATTATAAAATAACTTCCCTGACAGTTAACGTCAGGGAAGTTATCATACTTGGTAAAATTTTATTAAATCCGACAAAACTTCAATAACTCTTTTCTTAAGACTAATTGGCTCAACAACTTTAATAGATTTATTATAAGGTAAAAGTAAATAAGGTACATATGTATGTATCATATCTTTTGGAAGAAGAAAAACTGCTTGATCTGAAGTCCGTTCTTGTAAATAATGTCCTAAAAACCAATGTTGGCAAATATCAGCCAATACATTTTTATCCCCATGAATCACCAAAGAAATAATCTCTTCCTTATCTTCTAAAGTTGGTAGGAGACTGTTTATAAAAAAGTCACGTGCTGAAAAATTTTCTTTCTGGTCAAAATGATTTACTGTCAGCATTAGACTTTCAATTCGATCTACTCTAAAACTACGCATATCATTCCTAAGATGACAAAATCCAATCACATACCACTTATTATTCCAATAGATTATTCTGTATGGATCGACACACCTATGATGTAATTGCTTTTCTCCACTTTTATTGTAAAGAATTTTCACCGTGTATGCGTCTGCTATGGCCTTTTCCAACTTCTTTAAAGAAGGTTCCAAAGAGATTGAAGGGGTTCGACTTATTACTTCAAGACTAGTTATATGTTGGTTTACCTTTGTTTCTTGCTCTTGATTTGAGTGTTTACTAAGTTTTGAAATGGCCCTTTTTAGCGCTTCATCTCCATAATATCCGGCTTCTTCTGCAAAAACAGCAGCGTGAAATAGTGAAGTCATCTCCTCAAAATCAAAAAATAGAGGGGCCTCTATAAAATTGTTCAATAAACTATATCCACCGTTATGTCCTGGTTCTGAAATAATAGGTACGCCACTCGTTGAAAGTGTATCAATATAACGATACACAGTTCTTATATTCATCTCTAACTTTTCTGAAATTTGTTTTGCAGTTATTTTTTTATCCGAACGAAGCATCCATAAAATGGATAACAAATTGTCTACTTTAGGCATATAATTCCACCTTTATATGAGTTTTATTTCCGATGATATACTTGTGATTTTTGGTATAACTCATCAATTTCTTTCCGATATCTTTCTAATTGAAGCTTTACACAGATTTGTCATTTCACACATTTGATTTACAATTTTATTTTCCTCTTTATAAAGCTTTACTGCATCATGGTATCTCAAGCAGACCTTAAGCATTGGATAATATCACGTTCTAATTGGCTTACACCCGCTATAAATGTAAATTAAGAATTGGCTGTAAGGATTATCTTCTGATATCTAGCTACGTATCTTTTAAGAATTTTAAATTTGTCTTTTTACTGTGAGTAATACAGGGCTAGGTCTGTACCATAAATGATTTCACCTTTTTCTTCAATAGAGGACTTAGATATTATTAATAAAATTGGGTATCCTAAACGATAAATCACAGGTCGTTTTTCTTATCTATTTAGCTAGGTTTCTATGAGAAACTATACAAATCACGACCAATCACTGTAAAATATAGAGGATCTAATCAAAAATTGAGGTGTTTTCATTGTATACGGGTCAAAAAAAATCATTTTGGAAACAGAAAAAAGTCATCATCCCTCTTCTTAGCATCATCGTAGTTGCTGCTGCTTTCTTTTTCTTAAAAGATACTCTTTTCTCAGAAGAAAAAGAGGCTTTAAAAGCCGCTCAAAGCTTTACGAAACATATGGAGAAGAAAGACTTTACGAAGCTGGCAGATGAGGTGACAAGTGCATCTTTGAAAGCCAATGACTTTTCAAAAAAACAACTAGCCGAAAAATACGACAATATTTTCAACGGCATTGGTGCTTATGATCTGAACATATCAAAACTCAACGTTGAAAAACAGGACAAAGGAGATGGGTATCAATTCTCCTATGATGTAACGATGAAAACGTCTCTTGGCAAGCTGCATAAGCTGTCTTACAAGGGCATTCTCTCTGAAGAGGGCGACAAGTGGAAAGTGGACTGGAAACCAAATCTCATCTTCCCGCAAATGGAGAAAGGAGATACCATCAAGGTCAAATCAGACCCTGCTGTCCGCGGAAACATTGTCGATCGAAAAGGACGTACGCTGGCAGAAACAACTGGTGGAAACGCACTTGGCATCATCCCGGGCAAGCTCGGAACAGGAGAAGAAAAAGAACGCAATATCAAAAAAATCAGCAAAGCTTTTGATATAGAGGAAGAACTAATCAACAATCAGCTGAAACAAGCATGGGTCACAGACGACACGTTTGTCCCGCTCAAATCGATGTTAAAACAAAAGCCAATTCCAAAGGACGTCAATGGCGTTACCTATCAATCAAAGGAAATGCGCTACTATCCATATAACAAAGCCGCCGCTCATCTCACCGGATATGTAGGAAAAGCAAATGCGGATGATATCAAAAGGAATCCAGCATTAAAAGCGGATCAAATCATCGGCAAAACCGGCCTTGAATTCACATTTGACAAAAACTTACGCGGACAAGATGGCGGAAGCATTCTCATCGTCCATGATGAAACAGGCATTGAAGAAACATTGCAAAAATCAGCTCGAAAAGATGGAAAAACAGTGAAGCTGACGATTGATGCTTCTTTACAGAAAAAAGCCTATGATCAGCTGAAAGGTGAAAAAGGGGCCGTCACGATCATGAATCCATCATCAGGTGATCTATTAGCACTTGTCAGCACCCCTTCCTACGATGTCAATCTCATGACAAACGGGATTACACCTAAGCAATATCAGGCATACAGTGAAAATCCAGACCTTCCATTCCAAGCTCGATATGCGAGCCGGTATGCACCAGGGTCCACATTCAAAACCATTACAGCCGCCATTGGGCTGGAAACAGGTGTCACAAAGCCTGACAAAGTGCGCACCATTCACGGACTGAAATGGCAAAAGGATCAATCTTGGGGAAATTATCGCATCACCCGGGTTCACGATAAAGAAAAAGTAAATATGGTCGATGCCCTTGTGTACTCAGACAATATTTATTTTGGACAGGAAGCACTCGAAATAGGCAAAGCCACCTACGATAAAAAAGTGAAAACATTTGGATTCGGCGAAGACTTACACATGCCATTTACAATGAAGCCTGCACAAGTATCGAACGATGGCATTCAATCGGATATCTTACTGGCTGACTCGGCGTATGGGCAAGGCGAATTACTCATGTCACCGATTGAACAAGTACATGCCTATTCTCCATTTGCTACAGGAGGCAAGCTTGTCTATCCTCGAGTGATTCAAGATGAAAAAACAGCTTCACCAAAACAAATCATCAAAGAAGGCTCGGCAAACACAGTGAAAGATGCATTGACTAAGGTCGTGACCAGTCCAAACGGAACAGCCCACTCCTTACAAATCGAAGGAGCGGATATTGCCGCTAAAACGGGAACGGCAGAGTTAAAAAGCAAACAAGGTGCAACAGACGGCACCGAAAATGGATTTTTACTTGCGTTTAATCCTAAAAAAGAAGATTACGTCCTCGTCGGCATGATCGAAGGGGTAAAAAACCGCGGCGGCAGTGGGCTTGTCGTTCAAAAAATGAAGCCTGTGATTGCTTCTTTTTACAAATAACTCTTTAGAGACACAAGCTCAATCAAATGCTTGTGTCTCTTTTTTTCTAAATCATGACAATTTGCTATTGTTTTATAGTTCACCTTATGAATAAAATGAGAAGAATGCAAAAATCAGAAAACAGATAAATGAAGGGAGGAAGTCTCATTGGCCATTGCTGCTCGTACAAAGGATAAACCTCAACATTCTGTTACCGGCTCAACGGTTTATCCCATCTTATTGATTATTGGTATTTGTCATATGCTGAACGACACATTACAAGCTGTTATTCCTGCGATGTTCCCTATTTTGGAACGCTCAATGGGGCTGACCTTTACACAATTAGGGCTGATTGCCTTTACATTAAATATGGTCTCCTCCGTGATGCAGCCTGCTATTGGGTGGTACACAGATAAACGGCCGATGCCTTATGCACTTCCGATTGCTTTATTTTCAAGTGCTGTCGGTATATTCGGACTCGCGTTTGCTCCGTCCTTTGCCACCATTCTGCTTTGCGTTGTCTTTATCGGACTCGGCTCTGCGATCTTCCATCCAGAGGGCTCCCGTGTTGCCAACATGGCAGCTGGTCCAAGACGAGGTCTTGCCCAGTCCATCTATCAAGTAGGCGGGAATACAGGTCAAGCCTTTGCTCCGCTTATCGCTGCATTAATGCTCGTCCCGCTCGGTCAGACAGGCGTGGCTTGGTTTACGATTGTTGGAATGTTGGCGGTTGGTTTCCTTCTTTATATTTCAAGATGGTACGCAGGAAGGCTTCAAACCATTCGGGCCCAAGCGAAAAAAACACCTACAAAAGCAGCTAGATCTGATATTCATCGTAAATCAGCACTCATTGCACTTGGCATTATCGTCTTTCTCATCTTCGCCCGCTCTTGGTATGGAAATGCCATTTCGAATTTCTATGCATTTTATGCGATTGAACAATACGGTTTGACGATTAAAGAATCACAGACTTATATCTTCTTATTTCTCATTCTAGGTGCAATTGGGACATTTTTAGGCGGTCCGCTTGCAGACCGCTTTGGCAAGAAAAACGTGATTTTAGTTTCCTTATTGGCATCCTTCCCGCTTGCCCTGCTGCTGCCATTTGCCGGACCCGTTTTTGCTTATGTTTTACTCGGGCTGATTGGGCTCATTTTGACATCAAGCTTCTCTGTTACCGTGGTTTATGCCCAAGAACTATTTCCCGGGAAAATTGGCACAATGTCTGGTTTAACTGTTGGGCTTGCGTTTGGTATGGGTGCAATCGGATCGGTTGCCCTCGGCTCATTCATTGATGCCTTCGGCTTAACGCCTACCATGATCGGTGTTGCCTTTTTACCGATATTAGGCATCCTAGCCTTCCTACTTCCTAGCGACCAAACCATTTCTAAATGGAATGAATCATAAAAAGAAAACCGCTCAATCAATGAGCGGTTTTTTTCGATTGTTGACAAAGTGCTAAAATGATGTGTATTTTAGCACTTTGTCTTCTTTTCAGCGTGATAGAAAACCTTTGCAGTCTAGGAAGGGCGAGCACCGGAGCGCAGACCTGACAAAGAATGCGAGGGTTTGTCTACACGCTGAAACCGCTCATAAATGAGCGGTTTTTCATCTCTCATAAAAATGCGTGTCAGGCACATGCTTCTTCGCAATAAATCCTTGCTTAAATTCTGGAAATACCTTTTGCACCTGCTTAATCTTTTGATGAACCAAGTCGGCATACGGAATATACAAATGATCCACAAGCTTCTGTTCTTTCATATAGTAATACCAATTAAGGTTAAAGGTATTCTCGTCAATGATCGTAAAGGCAGAAAAATGATAGAACAAGAGTGGACATTCGTCGAGATACATATCTCCTTTTACAACTGAAAGCTTGTAGTTTTCAATGTTCCAAATCGCCGCATTGGCTCCTTTAGATGCAACGATATGAACCCCTTCAAAATCATCAACCCATCTTTCCACATACCGCTGATCTCCGTACGTCTTTTTTTCTGTATCCATTTCTACTGTACAATGGGCAAGACAATTTTCTTTCCATTGCGTGACTGCCTGTATGGCAACATCTGTGTTACGACAGCCTACAAACCCTGTATTAAAGCGGCCAGACAACTCATAAAAATGATAGAACCGCTTGGAATTCATATGATCCGTCAAAAATAAATGAGCGCTTGGATTCTCTGCAAAAATCGCCTCCGGATCATGATAAAAATACAAATCCGTATCCAGATGGGCAAGATAATCCGCATCTGAGGACTCAAGAATGTTGAGCAGAAAAGCAGGCTTTAACGTCCAGCAATACTCATGAAACGTTCGATCTTCTTTTGCCTTTCGCAGCGTATCATCTTCAATGTCCTCAAGCTGTTCATATTGAACATGCGGGTGAGGGAACTCCTTTAATACCTTATAAGCCAAAGGGTCTGCACATAAAACGGACAGCTTAAAGGCATGAGCGTTTTGTTCAAGCGAATGAATCAGCGCCAAAAGCTTAAAAACATGGGTATTCGACACAATGGTTGTAAAGTGATAAGACGCCATTTACAACACATCCACTTGGAACAAATCAACGCGCAACAGCTCTTTCGTCAGCCCTTGAATGGCTTCTACAAGCACCATGCAGCCATACTCCTCACGTGCAAGCTGCGCCGCTTCTGCCAGCTTTTTCAAAGGAACATGCTTGGCTGTCAGCATATCTTTTTTATCCCGCTTGATGCCTACATTCCGCTCTGTGATCAAATGAAGCAGCTCTAAAAAATAGGATAACAGGTCATCAAATGCTGGATTCTCACGCAGCTGCCGAACTTCTTTCACAATATCATTTGTCACAGTGTGAGAAAACGGACCAGAGAAAGCCAAGTGGACATCAATGGAATCAATATTGTTATACTTCTCACACATATACAAAATGTTGTATTTGATGTCATCAAATGACGTTAAATTACTTGGATGCTCTTGATGCACACTCATGATATCCTCTCGCAATTCAAAGGAGAGACCAAGCTGATTCAATCGAATCCCTAAATCATAATCCTCAAATCCGTACCGAACGATATTTTCATCAAACATCCCTAGTGCCATGACATGCTTACGTTTAACAGAGGAGTTATTTGTAATAAAAAATCGCCATGGCAGCTCATAAGAACCTAAATCATAGTGGTACGTTTCCAAAATGTCTTTCAGAATATCAATAAACTCAGACTGCAAATCGAAGCTTTTCTCTAAAAATGCACCATTTTCGACTTCTTCCAATGATAAAAGAGGTGTTTTGTCCTCCATTTTCCGTTTATACAGTCCTTGCTTTTTCAACCGCTTCATATGATCCTTATCAAACGCTTTGTAAAAATAGCGATAAATCCGCTTCCAGCACACACCGCAAATGACAAGATCCTCCCTGTCAGCATGAGCCTCTGCATGCTTTTGAATAAATCTCGGTTCTGCCAGCATATCACTGTCATGAAAAATGAGCAGATCTCCCTCCGCCTCGCGAATGGCATGATTACGCCCCTTTGCAATCCCTTGATTGACAGGAATACGCACCTTTTTAAATGGGAAGTTCACCTCAATATTCTCGAGCATTTCCATCGTGCCATCCGTTGAGCCATTATCGGCAACAATGACCTCAAATGGAATATCTGTTTCCTGAAGCGTTAATGAAAAAAGGCTTCCTTCTAAACGCTCTTTGGCATTATAGCTTGGAATAATGACGCTTACCTTTGGCTTTTCGTTCATGCGTCATCCTCCTCCCGTTTGGCATAGCCGTTAAACAGCGGATCGACCTGCTCCACAGATTCAATCACATGGCGAAGCACTTGCCGATAGGCTTCTTGGAAAAACGGCAGGTCATTTCGTCCTTTTTCATGAATTTGCTGCATCTCATCCTTGCTCACAATCCGAAAGCCGCTGTAATGATAGCAAATGAGCGGGTGCCCATCCTCCAGAAGAATACGTCCATTCTCCTCCCGATAAGAATGCTGCCCATAGTTCCAATGACCAATATTCACGCCTTTTGTCTCAATATCTTCTACTTTGTCAAACAGCCTCGGCATATGATCTAGATATCCTTGATCGCCAAACTTGCCTTCTCCCGGTGCATTTTTACATTCTTTTAAGCATTCTTCTTTCCACCAGCTGAGGCATTTTCGTCCGGCTTCATCTCCTTTAAAATGCAGAAAACCTGAGTTATAGCGTCCTAAAAGCTTCTGAAGCATCTTCACTTCCTCTGCATCAAAGCTTGGAATGACAATATCCCCTCTCGAAATTAAAACAGAAGCATTCGGCTGATGTTGAAAAATCACCTGAGGGCTCTCATAAAAGAACAAATCCGCATCAAGATAGGTCACGCTCTCTGCCTGCTCCTGTTCAAATAACCACTCAATCCAAATCGGCTTTAAGGTCCAGCAATATTCCGATGCATCCCGTTCCTCTTTTTTCTCCAGCAGCTCTGGTGTTTCGAGCTCCCGTACATGAACAAGATCCACATGCGGAAAATTCATTTGATGAAGCAAATCAAATGCAGCATCATCCATGCATAACGTCTTGATGACAGCATCATCTTCTACTTGCTTCAACGATAAGAAAAACGCAATGGCTTGATAAAGTCTTCCACTTGAAAGAACCGTACAATATATGCTGTTCATCTTTTTACACCTCTATTTTTGAAAGAATTCGCGGTACCATTCAATCGTCTTCTCTAAGCCTTCATCAATGGAGTAATCAGGCTTCCAATCAAGCAGCTTTCTCGCTTTCTCTGCTGACAAATATTGATGCTTAATTTCATGTGTTCCTTGGTTGAGAATACGAGGCTTCAGTTCACTTCCCATTGCCTTTAAAATCTTATCCACAAGCTCAAGCACTGTCAGCTGAATCTCGTTACTAAAGTTAAAGGCTTCTCCCGCCAGCCCTTTTTCCTCCATCTTCTCAGCTAGCAGCAAATAAGCCTTCACTGCATCTTCAATGTAGAAATAATCACGAATAAATGTCCCGTCACTTCTAATTTCCGGCGCCTTTCCTTCTAACACAAGCTGAATGGTTTGCGGAATGATTCTGTTGAAATTCAAATCTCCGCCTCCATATAAATTACCGCAGCGTGTAATACAAACCGGAAGACCATATGTGTTGTAGTACGTATGAGAAATGAGATCTGCACAGCTCTTCGAGACATCATACGGATGTTTCCCGTTTAACGGCATGTCTTCATCGTATGGCAGCTGCTCTTGATCACCGTATGCTTTGTCACTTGATGCCACGATCACTCGTTTGATCAGCGGCTGTCTTCTGCAAGCCTCCAGCACATTCCATGTCCCTAAGATATTCGCTTCAAATGTAGAAACAGGATGTCTATTTGCGACTCCAACAATGGCTTGGGCAGCCAAATGGAAGACGGTGTCAATTTCATATTCTCCTAACGCACGTTCAATCGTCTGCATATCCTCTAATGCGCCTTGCACCACATTCATTTTTTCAAATTGACTGCCTTGATATAAATTCGATCGAGGCACCTGATCACGCACAAGTCCAGTCACGTTTGCCCCTTGATCAATCAATTCCTTAACGAGATAGCTCCCTAACAGCCCTGTACATCCAGTTACAAATACGTTCTTTCCATTCCAAAATCCGCTCATGCTGTCACCAAACCTTCCATGGTTGTTTTCCATCTGTCCACATGTCGTTAATTTCCTTCAGGTTTTTATACGTATCAATTGCTGTCCAAAATCCGTGATGCTCATAAACGGCAAGCTCTCCATCATCCGCCAGTTTTTGAAGAGGCTCCGCTTCAAACACGCATTGGTCATCATCTGTCAAATAATCAAATACCTTTGGAGACAACACAAAAAATCCTCCATTGATCATCCCGATACTGTCTGTCTTCTCAGAGAAGGATTGTGCCATCCCGTTATACACCTTCAGTGTCCCGTACTGGGACTTCTTTTCAATGCCTGTGACAGTCGCAGCTGCTCCAAGATCCTGATGACGTTTCAGCAAATGAAACATATTGATATTGGCCAGTCCATCACCATACGTCATCATAAAGGTCTCATCACCAATGTAATCCTGTGCCTGCTTTAAACGTCCGCCTGTCATCGTATCTTCACCTGTATCTAAAAAGGTGATTTTCCAGTTCTCCTTTTTCCCTAAAAGCTTCATTTCTCCTGTCGCCATATCGAGCTGCATGCTGTGATGCTGCCAGTCGTAGTTCAGAAAGTACTCTTTGATCTTCTCTCCTTTATATCCAAGCAATAGGATAAATTCGTCTACACCGTAATACTGATAGATTTTCATAATATGCCATAGAATAGGCCGGTCTCCGATCATAGCAAGTGGTTTAGGAAGCGCTTGTGTGACCTCACTCATTCTCGTTCCCTTTCCTCCGCAGAGAATGACTGCTTTCATCTTCTCCCCTCATCTCTCTATGAAGATTTTTGATTAAAACCCTATCTTTATGCGGAAAATCAGTACATGTACCCTCATACTTTGTCCGACATCAGGTTTTGAATCTACTCTATTCATATGTCGAAATGAGAGAGTGTGCCACCTAGCATTTAACTATTTTTACAAATAAAAAAAGAGCGAGATTCATATTCTCGCTCTTCCAAAGTTTAAATTGTATATTTTCAGGGTAGATGGTATGATAAACATGTGCATAATCAGCACAAACAGCCTCTTTCTACAAAGAGACTACTAGATTGAATGAATTCAAGTGGCAGCTTGCTTCATTCTCAATATGAATCACGGAGGTGAATTCCCATGGCACAAAACGTTCTTTGTGAAGTGAACTCTTGCCGTTTTTGGGCTGAAAACAGCTGTACCGCTTCTACCATTAAAATTGGTAAAAACACGATGACTGAAGTGACTCGTAATACTGAAACTGATTGCGAAACATTTGAAACAAAATAATCTATTTTTCTCTGAGATGAAGGAACTGGCTGGTTCCTTCTTTTCTTTTATCATTCTATCAAGAATGATAATTATTATCAAGTGTTTTTCAATAAACATTTCTCGGGAAATAATGACACGATATTTCTCCATTCGTTGACGATTTTCACTCCTTTTTCTATACTCAACATATCCGAAGAAGAAAAAGTGGTGACCAATCAATGGATTTTACGATACGTTTTCTCTCATTCTTTGTCGTGGAAATCGAAGGCAAAGATGAACAAGCAAATAAACGGTTTAAACATTATCAAACACTAGATCAAGAAGAATTTGAACAAAGTGAGCTGAAGGACTTTTTAGACGGTGAGCTGAAAAAAATCGTCAAACGAAAAGTGGACAGACACCCTAAATCTGAACAAGTACCGACCAAAATTGGCCGATTTATTGTAGAACCCGGTCATGAGCTCGATTCAAATCCCAACTACAACCTATTTCATCAAACGAGATTTGCAGATACAAAAGAATTGTTTAATGAATGCAGTGAACAGTTTGTTCGCACATATTTAGATACAAGTGCTGTCAGAGGCGGCGTTTTTTTAGTTGCTTCTGCTGTTCCAAAAAAGTATTTCGATGATTCCTTTGTCTTTATTATGAAATGCGATTTCGAACAGAAAGTGGCTTCCATCGCTGATACATCTACCTTGATTAGAAAAGTCGAAATGGCTATTACGACAAAAAACATGAAATCGATTCAATACCCGTTTATGCCAGAAGAGGGCATGACTGAGGAAGCTGAAGTGAAAATTCACCAATCTTCACACGCTCGTTATTTTGAAGACTTTTTGAAGTTCGTCGAATACGGTGAATCCATGCCTGAAATCATGAAATCACAGGTCATGAATATGGTACAGGAACAGGTTTTTGAAACATTACAGGATGAAAGTGAAGAATTAAAGCAGTTTGAAGAGGATCTTGAAATATGGGAAGCGAGTGAAAAGCGAGAAATTAGAGAAACACTCGATACAGAACAGGTCACACAAGCGGCCTCCCATATTGTTGAACAAACCCCTGATATCACAATGAAAATGCGTCTAGGCGAAACGGAAATCAAAGGTCTTCTAGCAGACTTCGGCCAATCAATCCATATTGCAAAGCTCAACAATCGATATGTCGTGCTCGTTGAAGCAGATCAAATCGTCTTCGAAAAGGGAAGCACACCTGTTGAGTTTCATAAACCAAATGGGTTAAAAGAGGTGGTCAGCCAGCTGACGCAAAAAGCCTATGATTCAGATCTAGAATAAAAAAACATGACTGCCTCTTGCATTCAGCGCATGAGGCATTTTTTTGTATAACGCTTGATTTATTACGCTGGATCAGAAGAAACATGCAGCTCCCTGCCTCTTGCCCACATGCTGACAAGCAATAAGCTTATGATGAGCATCAGCCAAAAGACGCTGCTTGATCCAAAAAGCTGAATCATCGTATATCCGCACAAGGGTCCTAAAGCCGCTCCCATATCTTGAACAAAGGAATAGCTTGCGAGGAAGCGATTTTTATCTGTTTGAGCAGAGGCTTTTTGAAAAGCAAGTGTATCCGTTAATGTCGTTAAGATCGTTGACAGCAGCTGGATCAAAAGCAGCATCACAAGAAACCAGCCGCTTACCTTCAGCATGACCGCTAGAAAACTGAGACCTCCAAATGAAAGAAACATCCAGCAAAGCGTTCGTTCCTTCATCACAAGACGATCAAACCATCTGCCTGTTTTCGGTGCGACAAATGGTTCCCATCCCCATCTGAGCGCTTGAATGATTCCGCTTAAAGCCGAAGCTCCGATGACAAAGCCGAACAGAGCAAATTCTCCATGACCGATCCTTGCTTCAATGACATGGCTGAGGGTTGATGCGAATAACCCTTGGATCACAAGTGCGATCAGCATACCTGTCATTAATACTTTTACAACATCCCGTGCAAGCCACCTCTGTTTGATGACTTGATACACCTGCCCCTCTTCTCCCTTTTCAATCTCATCCAAAGAGACATAAAAAATGATCCCTAGTAATGTGAGTAAACCAAAAACAAGCGTCATGGACTGGAAGCCGATCAGGCTGGCGAATATTCCGCCAAATAACATGCCGAATAAACTGCCAAGCCGGTAAAGTCCATTATAAATGCCCGTATAATGCCCTTGAGAGCTTTCCTCCATCTCAGCAATTAATCTCATTCCACTCATACGCAATAACGTCCATGCCAGCCCCCAAGCGCAGCGGCAGATCAGCAGCAGCCAAAAACCACTCACACCATATAGCATCGTGGTCACTGAAGCAATCAAAATAGCGATCAATACACCAGTCTTCATTGGGACAAACCGATAGAGCCACCAAACGACAGGCGTTAGCGGGATGCGGATGAATCGGTTAATGGACAGCAGCAGCCCGACCTCCCAAATAGACGATAAACCAATCTCTTTCCAATAAATCGGAAGAACAATATAAAGCATTGAATCCCCAATCAGTGCAAATGCTGTGATAAGCGATATTGACACCACTTGCTTTCGACGATGATCCATTTCCCTTCCCCCTTCGCTATCTTTACAATAAGGGATGCCTTATAATAAATCTAATGAATGTTTTTGATTAAACCATCAAAATAATTGATAGGTGGTGCAAAGTTGAATTTACATGCCCTTCGGATTTTTGCAAAGGTCGCAGAGACAAAAAGCGTTACACAAACAGCAGACGTGCTATCTTTGACACAGCCTGCTGTGACGGCTCAGCTTAGAAGCATTGAAAGTGAGATCGGTTTCCGTCTTTTTAAACGAAATGGCAGAGGCATTACACTTACGGAAATGGGGAAAATTCTATATCCTTATGCCCGGCAAGTGTTCGAGGCTGAAAAAGAAGTAGAATATCAGATCACACTTTTACAAAACGGAAAAAAGGGGCGGCTCCGCATCGCTTCTACCTATGTACCACTTAACTTTTTACTGCCAGATTGGCTTGCTGCCTTTAAAACATCTTCACCACAGACAGAAATTGAATTAAAAAGCGGAAACTCCGCTCAAGTTTTAGAGAGCCTGCTTCAATATGAATCAGATGTGGCCATCGCTGTGATCGAGGATCTGCACCATGAGGAGATTCTCACCTCTCATTTAACGAATTTAAGCTATGATTTTATTGTGCCGGCAGACCATCCGTTGAACGGAAAAACTGTCCCGCTAGAGCGCCTGAGTCAGGAGCCTTTTTTGATGCGTGAAGAAGGCAGTTCCACAAGAGATAAGCTCTTTTCATTATTTACCTCGAAAGGGATCAAAAAACCGACCGTTGATTTACAATTCAGCGGTGTTCATGAAGCGATTCAAATGATCAAAGCTGGATATGGCATCACACTTGTTCCCCGTGATGCGGTTCATGGCAGTCTCAAGCGGCAAGAAATTGGGCGCGTGTACATTGAAGGCATTGAGATCGTCAGACCCGTTGTTGTGTGCAAACGGGCGAATGATCTTGAAGAAAATAGAACCGTGGATGCCTTCTTGCAAATGAAAGGTATCGGTCCATTTACTATGCCTGCTGCCAATTAAAAAAGTGCCTGCTTCTGAAACAGGCACTTTTTTTCTATTCGGCTGGCTGCACGATGTCAAACGGTACAGCTTTTGAGGATTTCACTAATTGTTCTGGGGTGATGAGGATTTCATTTCCCCATTCGCCTGCTCCAACACCTAATATCTCCTCTTCTAATAACGAAGCCTCAATAATGGTGCGGAATCCTTCTGGCTGCCAGCAAAACGGCGGAATCGAGCCAATTCGATAGCCCGTCACTTCAAGAACCTTCTCCGGTGAAGCCATTTTAATATTACGGGAGCCGGCGGCTTTCTTTAGTTTCCCTGACTTAATATGCTGATCAGCGCCAACCATCACAAGCAGCTGCTCTCCTTCTCCTGTTTCAAAAATCAATGTTTTAATCATTTGTCTTTCACGAAAACCAAGAGCTGCCGCTACATTTGCTGCTCCCTTCTCTGTTTCGGCAGAAAATGTTTTGATCTCATATGGGATCTCGTGTTTGTCCAAAAAGTCATGAGCCGGTAATTTTTTCAATCGATTGAACCCCTTTCCTTACAATGTCCTTCATTTAGCTTATCACAATCTTCTCATCCTTAAGATGTATTTTTCAATGGAAAGCCTATGGACCCTTTATCACCATGCTATACTAAACTTGTTTTTGAAAAGGAGCCGATTTGATATGGGAAACAAGTTTTGGTGTTATACAAGCAGTAAAAGCCTTCTCATGCTGAGTGATATTTTATTTGTGATGACGATCACGTTTGTCATTTATCAAGATACACAATCTGTTGCCTATGCAGCTGTATTTCCGCTGATTAGAACGATATGCCAGCTATTGGCTGGGCTCTTCTCTCCTGTTTTAACCGATTACTTTCAAGCTGGCCGGCTATTGAAATGGGTCCCGCTTTTACGTCTTGGGATGCTCATCGTGTTTACAGCCCAATTTCATTTCTTTCAGCAGCATATAATCTGGCTGTTTAGTGCGCTCATTTTGATTTCCCTCACAGGCGGGTTCATCAGTCCTTTAATGCAGGCCATCATGCCGATGCTTGTGCCAGCAAATCAGCTTGTGAAAGCGAACAGTACAGCGTCGATATTTCATCAAACGATTCAAATCGCCGGCTATTCGTTCACTGGAATGCTCGTCCTGTTGATCGGTCCATTTTATTTAATGTGGATGACTTGTGTCATGATTGTATTGTCTTATCTATTATTCATCCCTGTCTTTCCTCTTCTCAAGCAAGAAGAGACGGTTCGAAAGGCAAATAAGATGAACAGCTTCAAAGATGGATGGACGATCATTTGGAGAAATAAAACGGTGCGCACCCTGACCTTTATGGATGTTTGTGAAAATATTGCGGGTGCTGTGTGGATCGGAGCAATTACGCTTGCTTTTGTCACACATGATTTAAAGCAAGGTGAGGAATGGTGGGGATTTATCAATGCCGCTTATTATACAGGTGCCATCATAGGCGGGCTCTTAGCTGCATGGATGAGTCAGTTTATCCAAAAACAGCTTCTCCTCTTTATGGCAGCTGGTTCATTCATTTATGCAGTGCTGACCATTGTCTATTCACTGAACAGCCTCCCGTGGCTTGCTTTGGTGCTTTGTATTTTGATGGGGCCTGCTTATCAAATCCGAGATGTTTCGCAGCAAACCATTCTTCAAACGGAAACGCCAGTACGTGATTTATCAAAGGTGTATTCGGCTCACTACGTCCTTTCTTCAGTATCGGTCGGTTTGTCTATTTTCTTTGTTGGATTGATTGCAGATGTATACGGGGCGAGGTCTGTGTATTTGCTAGGCGGTCTGTTTGTGCTCGTCTGTTCCGGCATTGCCATCCTTGCTTTTATGAAGCAGAAAAAAGAGAGCAGCTGATGTATGCAGCGGCTCTTTTACTTTTCTTTTAACATCGCAAACATGTCACGGGCCATGGCTTCTAAAATATACACAACTGGCGTCTGTGTGGTGATATTGGCTCTGTGGACCCGTTCATCTGTGACGTAGTAGGCAATATTTAAATCTGAAATGCGCGAAATCGTGCAGTGCTGGTTATTCGTAATACTAATGATTGTGCTGCCTTCTCTTTTTAACTTCGAAATATGATCAATCGTAATACTGTTCTCCCCTGATACAGACAGCACAATGGTGACACTATTGTCTAAATACTGCATATTCATCGGGAAAAACGGATCGTTGATGTAAAATGAAAATTTCTCAAGACTTGAAAAGTACCTCGCTCCATACTGCGCCAAAATGCCAGAACTGCCAGTCCCAATAAACAGCACATTTTTTGCCTCAGCAATGAGCTTTGCTGCCTCCTTAATTTTCCCCTCAAAGTCCCCCTTTAATGTTCGTTCAATAAATTCATATAGAAAGTGCTGTGTGCTTTTTAAAGAAGGTGTCTGCTCTGATTCTAAATACATTTTGAGCTTCACTTTAAACTCTGAAAATCCATCACAATTTACTTTTCGGCAAAAGCGAAGGACAGACGAGGTGGATATATGTGCAGCATCTGCAAGGTCTCGAATTCTCATGTACACGACCTTTTCACTGTTTTCCATGATATATCGGTATAAAGCGCTTTCTAGTTCATTAAAGCTGGAAATGACCTCACTTGAAAACATCTGACTTCCCCTTTCTCCAACAACATGTCACAATGTGTTTCTTTTATGTAACAAATCTCTAAATAGGGCACCCTTGCCTAAAGACGCTGAAGTCATTTACGCACGCGATGCTCTCACGATAAGCTATTGATGTACACAATAAAAAAGACTTTTCTCTATTATAACATTGCGCGTTACATTATTCGGAGGTGCAGAGCATGGCAAAAGGATTAAAGGTTGTCACAATTGGCGGAGGATCAAGCTATACACCAGAGCTTGTAGAAGGATTTATTAAACGATACGATGAATTTCCGATTAGTGAGCTTTGGCTCGTTGATATTGAAGCGGGAAAAGAAAAGCTTGAGATCGTCGGAAATCTTGCAAAACGCATGGTCAAAAAAGCAGGGCTCCCAATCGAGGTTCATTTAACATTAGATCGCAGGAAAGCACTTGTAGATGCTGATTTTGTCACAACACAATTCCGTGTCGGACTTCTTGAAGCACGTATGAAGGATGAACGCATTCCTTTAAAATATGATGTCATTGGTCAAGAAACAAATGGTCCAGGAGGTCTATTCAAAGGACTTCGCACCATTCCTGTCATTCTTGATATTGTCAAAGATATTGAAGAGCTTTGCCCGAATGCATGGCTTGTGAATTTCACAAATCCAGCTGGTATGGTTACTGAAGCCGTTCTTCGTTATTCAAACCATCGTAAAGTCGTTGGTTTATGTAACGTGCCGATCGGCATTCGCATGGGAATCGCCAAAGGGCTTGGTGTCGACGCAAGCAGAGTCGAAGTCAGCTTTGCAGGATTAAACCATATGGTCTTTGGACTCAATGTATTCTTAGATGGCAAAAGCATCATGGATCAAGTCATCGAAGACATGGCTGATCCAAACTCCAGCATGTCGATGAACAACATTCAAGCGATTCCGTGGGATGCTGATTTCTTAAAAGGGCTTGGCGTCATTCCTTGTCCGTATCACCGCTACTACTACAAAACAAGTGATATGCTGGCTGAGGAAAAGAAAGCAGCAGCAAATGAAGGAACTCGTGCTGAGGTCGTTCGCGCATTAGAAAATGATTTGTTCGAGCTTTACAAAGACCCTGATCTCGACATCAAGCCGCCACAGCTTGAAAAACGAGGCGGTGCCTACTACAGTGATGCGGCTTGTAACTTAATTGCATCCATTTATAACGACAAGCATGACATTCAGCCTGTAAACACCATTAATAATGGGGCTATTAGTGACATTCCAAATGATTCTGCGGTTGAACTCAACTGTGTTATCACAAAAGACGGTCCTAAACCAATTGCTGTTGGTGAAATGCCGGTCGCTGTCAAAGGACTCATTTCTCAAATTAAATCCTTTGAACGTGTAGCTGCTGAAGCAGCCGTGACAGGCGATTACAACACAGCTCTTGTCGCAATGACCATCAACCCGCTTGTCCCATCAGATGCCATTGCAAAAAGCATCCTAGATGAAATGCTAGAAGCACACAAAGAATATTTGCCGCAGTTCTTCAATAAAGTAGAAGCATAAAAAGAAGCCGCACTTGTCGAAAGTGCGGTTTTTCTTATTTCGCTGCAAACAGGCGGTCCATCTTAGGGCGATCATAGTCTAATAGCCATTGCTGTAAGCCTTCATAGACTGGTCTTAAACGCTCTGGATCTGCCGCAATGAGATCACAGCCTCGATCATCATATAAGTGAAATATCATTTTTTTCGAGAGATTCATTAGGTAAATTTCATAACCATGCTTCCCCTTCAAGATTTGATTCGGTGCATAGAAGTCTTCCTGGCAGATCGCATGGAGAAGCGGACGCAATCGAATGTCTTGCAGCTGGCATTTGAGTGTAAATCTCTCTATTGTCAGTGAATCTTCTATTTCTGGACGTACATAGGTCAAAAGCTCATGACGCAATCGGTAACGCATTTTCCGATTGACATATTTTTGATAAACCAAGAGCTGACGCTTCGTTAATTCATGTTCATGTTCTGTATACACATCCGTTACAAGCAGCATCTCGTCTTCTGGATCAAAAGCATATTTCACAATCTCTAAAGCACGATCCCCCGCTTTTTCTAATACAATCGATTCTTTTCCTAATGACCAATCTGCCAATTCAAACCGAAGCCCGATAGGCCACTCATAAAAAAGCGGCGGCGTGAGGATAAGATGAGGAAAATGACTTTTTAGAAACATATTTGTTTGACCACTCATTTGCTTTCCTTTCACTCGTTTTATTTTTCATTTTACCGTTGAAACATATAGGGAAACAATTGGAAATAAACTGTCATTTCTTATATGATAGAAAGAGATGGAGGTGTGACCTATTGAAAAAATCAAAATGGTTTTTACAGGTGTTCCTTACAGCACTGATCACCATGTGGATACAGGCTGGACTTGATCAGGCGAACATCATTCAGATCACCAATGTTTGGGTCGATGCCAGCAGCTGGCTCCTGATCTTCTTTGTTATTTACGCAATTTTTGAATGGACAGCTCACGTCTTAACAAAACGAAAAACCGCTCTCCGCTGAACATCTCTTTTCATAGAGATGTTTTTTCCTGAAACTCTTCTTGCACAAATTCATGAATGACGCCCATTCCTGCCTGGCTTCCAGCTGCTGCTGCAAGAACTAACTGAGCAGGGCCGCCTAAATTATCCCCACACGCAAAGACTCCACTAACGGTTGTACGTCCAAGAATATCTGTTTCAATCCCCGCATTCTTCGTCATTTGACAGCCAAGCTTTTCGGCAAATGGGGCTGACTGCTTGAATTCACTTGCGACAAAACCGCCTTCCCTATTCACTATCTCCCCATTCGCAAGCTGTAGAGAGCGCAGCTGCCCATTGTCATGATCAATCGACACAATTGGCACATCAATGACTTGAATAGAATGTGCCGTCAGAAGCGTCTTGTCTTCTTCAGCTAACATGTGCCCATTCGTAAACACGATCAAATCCTTTGTCCAATTGGAAAGAAGTTTAGCCATGTGCAAGGCTCGCTGATTCTCTGCAATGAGGGCAAGTGCTTTCTCCTTAAATTCCCATCCATCACAGAAAGGACAACTAAACAATGTTTTTCCGTACACATCATGAATTCCTTCGATCTCTGGCAGTATATCCTGCAATCCAGTTGCCAAAATGATTTTTTTCGCTTCGAATGCATCCCCCTCGTGTGTTAGTAACGTAAAGCTTTCCTCTTTCTTTTGTATATCAACAATTTGACTTCGTTTGATTTGGATATGAGGATATTTTTGAAGATCTGCCTCTCCGGCTTGTCTAATCTCAAATGGTGTCATTCCATCGTTTGTAATAAATCCATGTGATTCCTGCGTCACTCGATTTCTTGGCAGCTCATTATCAAATACAATGACCTGCTTTCTGCCTCTTCCTACAACAAGTGCTGCACTTAATCCGGCTGGCCCGCCTCCGATAATGGCACAATCTAATAACATATCAATCTCTCCTTTTTTTATTAAAGACTTTAAAGACTCTTAATATCTATAATTAGTTCAAAAAAATCACACGTTGAAAAATGGATTTTTTTCTGTTTGCTCAAGTTGGTTCGCAATATCAATTAACCGTTTTTGACTTAATGTCTCCTGCATTTTCGTTTCAACATCCTGCATAACTTGTTCAATCAAACAGCCATCATGAGGCATGAAGGAGTCATGCTCTAAAGAGCAGCGAAATAAATTCGTTTGTCCTTCTACAGCCTGAATGACATCTAAAAAAGAAATGTCTTCCTTTCGTTTAATAAGGGTGTATCCTCCCTTTGCACCAGGTGTTGATTCAATCAGTCCCGCCTTCACAAGCTTTGTTAAAATTTTGGATAGATAGGTTGGTGAAAGGTCTTGTATCTTAGCAAGAGGCTCAACGCCAATCGCTTTACCCTTTGGCGCAAGAGTTAAAAACACCATCGTATGCAGCGCATAGTTGGTTGCTTTAGAATATTTCATGAGGAAACTCCTTTCTATCTATTATAGACCTTTTATATCTGTAATTGATCATAGATGATTCAAGAGAAAAAAGCAAGAGTTGTGAATCTGCTCCACTTTTCATTCCACATTTCACATTTCCTTCCGATAATAGAAGTAAGCACGAAATAAAGTTTTGATTGAGAACGAGAAGGAGTGAAGAAAAATGTCAAATCAGCAGCACAATGCAGCACACGAAGAAGAAGAGGAATTTAACGTATACGACATGCTTCCGCCGGCAGGTACAATCATCGGAGAAGCAACAGAAGAAGAAATGGAAGCCGCAGCAGCACTTGAAGTGAGACACGTCGCGTTCATGCGCCTTCAAGATATGTTCATTCAATTTGATGGCTCGTCTTACAAAGACTTATTAAAAGACTTCCAAGAATTCGAATTGGATTCCACAAAATTCTGGAGAGCCATTGCTAGACGACTTCAAATCCCATACGAATGGCCAATCCGAATCGACCACGCTAACGGCCCTATTTATATTGGTGAAACAGAGGATAGCCGTGAGGTTGAGGAGAGCGCAGAGTAAGGAATGGCGGCCCCCTTTTGGTAAGGGGGCTTTTTGTCTCCATTACAATACATCGGTTAAAAAAACAAATAAGCAATATGAGCGCTGTCACGCCCATATTGCTTATTCTCGTGTTATGTTAACTCTGGCCAAAATGCTTGATTTGCCACAATTAAGTCGTCTAAAATATCTTTTGCTACTTTAGCACTTGGCACCGTTTTCGATAATGTGATGGCCTGCCATAGTTTTTGATAGGACCCTTCTTCAAATGCTTCTACTACTAATTTTTCTACGCCCACTTGCTGCTCCATGAGACTTTTTTGGAATCTAGGAATCTCTCCAACTACTAATTTTTCTGGACCGCTGCTGCCAACGATACAAGGAATTTCGACCATGGCTGTTGGATCAAAGTTCCTAATGGCGCCATTGTTCTCTACAATCATCAGCATCCGTTCTTTTTTATTAAAAGCAATAGCTCTTGCTAAATCAACAATATAAGAAGCGTGCTCATCAATGGTCAGCTTTGTTTCCTTTGCAGTTCCTTTATCAATGATGGCCTGACATTCACTAAAAACAAAAGCTTCCCGCCCCTCCATCACTTCATTGGCACGCGTGAACTCAATATTTGAATGTGCCACTTCTTCATCTGGAAATAGATAGTATTTCAAATACGTATTCGGTACCGTTTTTGGATCAAGTGCTTGAATATCTTTGGCCTTTTTTAATGTGCTGTTCCAGCTCTTCTGCTGTTCTAATTCAGATGTTCCATCTGTTGCATAACCATGCTGGGTTACATGCTTAATTACCTCAGGCATTAAGCTATTTCCAGCTTTATCTCGAATATCTGTCCACCAGCCAAAATGATTTAAACCATAGTAATCGACTTCTAGTTCTTTCCGCGAAGATAAGCCTAAATTTTTTGCAATTAATTCTTCGATACCAATTGGCATATCACATATGTTTAAAATCTTGGCATTCGGCCTTAGCTTACGTGTTGCCTCTGCTACTATCGCTGCAGGGTTCGAATAGTTTAACATCCAAGCTTCAGGTGAGTATTTTTCCATATAATCGACAAGTTCTAATACACCTGGAATGGACCGCATCCCGTAAGCTATTCCGCCTGGACCGCATGTTTCCTGTCCGACGACTCCATGCTTCAATGGAATTTTCTCATCTAATTCACGCATTGCATATTTGCCGACACGAATATGTGCCATCACAAAATCGACTTGAGTAAAGGCTTCTTCTGGGTCCGTGCTTGCCAGTAATCGTACTTCTGGTGCTCGTTCTTTTAACATAATCTCACATGCATCTGCAATCGTCTTTTGTCTAGCTTCATCATTATCATAGAGTTTAATTGTATGAATTGGGAACTCCTCTAGATAGTCTAACAGCATCAAAATGATTCCCGGTGTAAATGTACTTCCGCCTCCAGCGATCGTAATATTAAATTTTTTCATCATATCCAGCTCCTTTTTCAATCTAATGAAAGTTTTGTCTCAAAGGACTCTCTTACTTGCGGTACACTTAAGCCAACAATGATTTGAATGCTTTGACCACTTTTCGCCATGCCGTGTGCCAGTTTATTTTTTGTAAAGTAGTCCCTATCTTTCACCAAGCTAGGGTCAATCACTGTAATACGCAGACGCGTGGCACAGTTTGTCACATCTTTAATGTTTTCTTTACCGCCAAGGCCTTCTAAGAAATAAACCGCTTTCTCTTCATACTCAGACGCATAAACGGGCGCTTCCTTTCGGTCATGACCTTTTTTATGAGCATTCTCATAATCTTGTTTTGTATATAGCCTCGTCTCCTCCTCGTGTTTTCGTCCTGGTAATGGAATATCAAATTTCACAATCATCCATCTAAAGATGACAAAATACACTGCTGTAAAGAGAAGTCCAATCATCGCTTGGATCAGATAAGTCCCTCCATGATTTGAAGAGAGCGGAATCCAGTTCAATGCAGCTATTTCAATAAGCCCGGAACCCATCATTCCAACAACACCAAACATATTCATAATTGTCACCATGGTCGCACCAAGAAGTGCATGTATCACAAATAAATAAGGCGCGAGAAATAGGAATGTAAATTCAAGCGGTTCTGTAATTCCGGCAAATATGGCTGTTAATGTGGCCGGTAATACCAATGCCAAAACCTTTTTTCTGTTTTCTTTCGGTGTAGAAAAATACATGGCTAAAGCTATCCCTAAACAGCCGAACATCTTAATATTCCCATGCAATAAAAATCCGTATGGATAAAGATCCTTCAAATCGGAAGTGGAGGACGCAAATTCATTTAAGTGAGCAATCCAATATGGTTTTAACCCCCCATTTACAGCCGCTGGACCAAACTCAAAAGGTGTATAAATAAAATGGTGAAGTCCTGTTGGA
Organism: Bacillus sp. FSL P2-0069; assembly: GCF_038593315.1. Classification (NCBI taxonomy): domain Bacteria; kingdom Bacillati; phylum Bacillota; class Bacilli; order Caryophanales; family Bacillaceae; genus Bacillus; species Bacillus sp. FSL P2-0069. The sequence goes on along the minus strand of NZ_CP151984.1, from coordinate 686,662 downwards.
ATTAACACCCTTTCCAAGAAATGAAACAGCCAGACACCAATATAACCAGACTGTGCCATGAACCCTTGGAGAGATTGAATCCCCTGCTGAACATAGGGCCATACAAAAGCAACGATAAAAGCAATAGGAATCATCACAAAGAATCCGATGATGACAACAAATACAAGCCCCTGAAAAATCCCGAGCATCTCAGGCAGCTTTTGATCATAAAAACGATTATGAATCCAAATGACGATTCCAGATATCATCACCGCACCAATGATACTTGTATCCAGCGTAGGTATACCCGCAATTTCTTTTACTCCCGCTACGTTCTCGACACCTTGCGATAAATCAACGCCAAAAGTAGACGGCCAAAGTGTCAAAATACCATGAATATAATTGTTAAATACGAGATAAATCATCAAAGCTGCGAGCGTCGCACGTGCTTGCGCTTTTTTTGCAAGTGAGATGGGCAATCCAATCACAAAGGCCAGCTCCATATGATTGAAAATCGTCCATCCTCCGCTTTCAATCAGTGACCAAACCTTGTACCACATCGTACCTTCTGCAGCCATTTCCCCCATAATCGCTGGATTCTTACATAAAGTCGCGAGGCCGACAACAATACCAAAAAACGCGAATAAAAGTACAGGAACTACCATAGCACTGCCAAACCGCTTGATTGCATTCATAAGCATAACCCCTTTGCTTGATCCATAACACCACTGTAAAGGTAGCGCTTACAAAAACCAATAGGTTTGACGTATTTAGAAATCAAGTTGTAACATTAGATTATATTTTCACAGGAAGAAAATATTTTCATGTTGGAGGGCACATCGCATGATACTGGACAAGCTGGTAAATGAATACTTCGAAGATTTAAATAAGAATGACCTGCACATTATTAAAACGATCCATGATCATCTTGAAGAAATGAAGACAATGAAAATTCAGGACCTTGCCCGTTTTGCTCATACTTCCATCTCATCCATCCATCGGCTTGCCAAAAAAATAGGGTTCGACGGCTACAGTGACTTAAAGTCTTATGTGAAATTAAATGCTTTCACTGAAGAGACAACACAGGATTTAATGAAGCTGCTCGATCAAGATATCCAGCAGACAAGAAAATATATGGAGCAGCTGGACTTTCATCAATTAAATCAACTGATTGATCGTGCACCGTATATTTATATTTATGGTACAGGAACTGCACAGCTCGATTTGGCCAATGATGTACAGAGGCAGCTATGGTCACTGCATAAAAAATCTCAAGTATTACGAAGCAAGCGAGACTTAACAGATGGAATCATTGAATTTGGTGAGGATGACCTTTTATTTATCATTTCTTTATCGGGTGAATCGAAGAATTTAGATGAAATCATTCAATTGGTGAAAACAAGACATATCAAATTTATCAGCATGACCACTTTAAGGAATAACCTCCTTGCACAAAATGCCATGTTTAACATCTATGTAAGCAGCACCCCGTTTCTCTTATATAACAAAGTAGACAACTCCAGCTTTCTGCCATTTTACATTGTGGCAGATATTATCGTCAGGAAATTTAGTGAGTGGAAATCGAACCAATTGAATAATAAGACTTAAACATAACAGATACAGTTTTGGAGAGAGATTCAATGTTGCTTCGCAAAAAAAGAGAGACTCTTTTGTCTCTCTCAAAAAATACTGTATAACAACGGTTTTAATGAAATATATCTATTTGCGGCTGCCTTTTCCTATTCAGCAGTATAATGCCCAGCAAGCAGTTCATCAAACGAATCCGCTAATTTAAAATCCGTCTCATCTTCTAGATCAAAGTAGTGAATCGGTGGATCTTCCTTCGTTTCTCTATAATCCAATGCAATCCACGTATGACCATCCCCACAAATGAGCACAAGTCCCTCAGGCAATTCCCATTCTTCTATTAAATAATCACTATCCATAATACCTTCATCTTTGGCAATTCCTCTTAAATGATCAAATGACACATGATCCTCTGCCCATCCATTCGGCTGATCCGTTGGAAAAGCATTATGCAATGTATACCCGCCATTTTGTTCGAGAATCAGTTGCTTATATGTATCCGGCAGGATGACGCCTAGCTTCTTTTCCGCTTTTGCAATGCCTTTCTCATTGATTTTCTTAAATGTTTCTTCGCTTTCTCTATCTTTATCCCAAAATGGTTTCAAATAAAATACCTCCAATTGTTATTTCTATCTCATTTTACCATTTAAGAGAACTAGTTTAATAGTCCTATTTAATAAAAAAGAGAAGGGTTCCCCCTCCTCCTCTTGTTGGTCATGATTGTTCTTGATTTCTCGCTTCAAATTCATCCAGCATTGCACGCACTTCATCTGTTGATGATGTGTTCATTAATTGATTTCTCAAGAAACTCGCTCCTCTGAATCCTTTCACATAAATCTTAAAGAAGCGGTGCAGTGCCTTGAATGGACGCAAACCTAGTGATGAGTATTGATCATGGAGATCAAGATGTAATCTTAAAAGACCGAGCAGTTCATCACTTGTATGCTCCTTTGGCTCTTTTTCAAAAGCAAATGGGTTATGGAAAATCCCGCGCCCAATCATCACGCCGTCCACTCCATACTGTTCAGCGAGCTTTAAGCCTGTTTGACGATCAGGAATATCACCATTGATTGTCAAAAGAGTATCAGGTGCTACTTCATCACGAAGTTTTTTGATCTCAGGAATGAGCTCCCAATGCGCATCCACCTGGCTCATTTCCTTTCTTGTGCGAAGGTGGATCGATAAATTCACAATGTCTTGCTCCAAAATGTGTCTAAGCCACCCGCGCCATTCATCGACTTCAGTAAAACCAAGTCTTGTTTTGACGCTGACAGGTAATCCCCCAGCTTTTGCCGCTTGAATCAGCTCTGCGGCAACGTCTGGGCGAAGAATCAAGCCGCTGCCCTTCCCGTTTTGCGTAACATTTGGGACAGGACAGCCCATATTAATATCAAGCCCCTGAAATCCTAACTCCGCCATTCCAATGCTCATCTGTCTAAAGTTCTCAGGCTTGTCTCCCCAAATATGAGCAACAATCGGCTGCTCATCCTCTGTAAACGTTAAACGCCCCTTCACACTTTGAATACCATCAGGGTGGCAATAGCTCTCACTGTTCGTAAACTCTGTAAAAAACACATCCGGTCTCGCCGCCTCACTCACAACATGACGAAACACAACATCTGTCACTTCTTCCATTGGTGCTAATATAAAAAATGGCCGCGGTAAATCACGCCAGAAATTTTTACTCATCTTTCATCCAATTCCTCTCATGACATAGCACCTAAAGGGCATGTCCTTCTATAAAGTCTTTCAGCAATTTTTATCATTATATACTTTTGTAAGGATTCAACGCAAAAGGAGTATAAAATGAACAAAAAACTATCAACACTTTATAAAATATCAAAAATTTGAGGAGACGTAAACGCCGTTCAAAAGCTACTTCTGGGAAACGTGTCACGCGACGGGCAGCAGGAACAGCATCCGGCAAACTAATGAAAAGATATTCAAATAAAAAAGCCCTATGCAGGGGCTTTTTAAATTGTAATTGCCTTTTCTGTTACATGATAAGTGTTAGAAGTAATGATTTTATCAAGTGACCAACCGGCAGCGAATAACACAGAAAAAATTGTTAAACTGATAAATAACTTTTTCATCATAACGCCTCCGCCATTTTTAGTATTTGTTGTTGTGCTTTAATGGTCTTTTTTAGATATTCTCTATTCAATTCAAAATTCCCTTTTTGATAATGATAATCTGCGAGTTTTTCTGATAACTCCGCTACATCTTGCCACAAACTTTTGCTTTCTAAATAACTGAGGCTTTCATTTACCTCCGATTCATTATATTCTTCAAAAAGCGCATAAATGATTTTTAATTTAGCTATATATTCTTGATCGTCTGCAAAATTAGCTCTATTTAAGCCAATGGTGAAATATTGGTTTCCTCTATCTTTTTTATCTTGTTCGTAGAATACCCAGGACAACATATAAAGTGTTCTAATTCCCGAGATCGTTTCGGCATGTTCTTTTATTTGAATTGAATTTAGAAATTCATTTTCTGCGGTTTCAATTTCTCCGGCTCTTTTTTTCACTAAACCTAAATTATGATGTATTACACCAATAATCCGTTGGGATGTTTCCTCATTAAGCTCTTGAGCCATGCTCAAGGCTTCCCTATAATAAGATTCTGCCTCATCTAAGCGGTATAAGTCGTACATATTCGCTCCAAATTTGATATTACAACCGACTACTTTTGCTTTGTAAAACTCGCTTGTTGAATACATTTCTTTTGCTTTTTCCAAATGGTTTAACGATACGAAATGTTGATCAATGCGATAATATGCATCAGCTAGTTTGTAATGAAATTCGGCTCTTTCTATATCATCGGGAACATTCTTTAAATGTTCTTAAGCAGCCTTGTAAAAATTTATAGCAGCAACATAATTTTTTTGGTGGAATTCGTGCATACCTCTAAAGAAGTTTGAATAGTAGTCAAGCGTTCCTTTGACGTGGGGCTGTTTGTTCTCTATTTCTCTGAGTAAATCGGGTAAAGTGGGGCGTTGTTGATTCATTTCAATAGGCACAAGACTTTCAAGCATGAGTCGATGCCTAAACTCCATTAATTGATAATATAGCAGTAAATCTTGATCCTCTTCCATGTTCTCTATTTCTCTTTCAACCTGTTCTTTTAAAATCTCTGCATCCGGCACGCTAAATGTCCTTATAAATCTATACCAATCATTTATCAATATACCAACTTGAGAAGAAAAAATTTTCTCCACTCCTACCATCTCCTTTCTTGCTATTCCCTATAATGACATATATTATCATTTTCGAAATATTTCCACACCGAAAAGAAACCGCAATTTTTCCATAATATAAAATACAATTATATAGACACACAAATGTATAACGTTGTGAAAATACAGTATTAAAATACTATTTACCCTTAATTTGGTTGTTGTTACAATTTTTATGTAAATCAAGAAAGGAGTGATTATCTTATATAAAAGTCCTATAAGAATTTAAGACATATGCCACTGTTTTTTCTCAAGATGTATTTTATAATTGAGGCTTGAACAACAAGATTTTTTTAGCACTATAAACAGCCTCTTCATTTTCGGAGGCGAAATTACTATGACTTTTAGAAAGAAGTTTGTTCCTGTACTATTAAGCGCAACTTTATTAACTTCCGGTCTTGGTGCGACTACTGCGTTTGCAGCGGAGCCAACTAAATCAATAGCACCAGTACATACGAAGGTATATAAAACATCTTTACAACAAGCCGCAACAAATAACAGCACTAGCCCTATTCAGTCAAATGCTTTAACAACTCAAACAGCCACAAACGGGGAAGTTTCTACTCAAGGTGCTGTTTCATGGTCATATAAAGCATTCCGAGGTGCTTTACGTTCTGGTGGATGGTTACTATCAAAAGCATTGAAACCCTTTAATCCAAAGGCTGCTGCTTGGATCAGAAAGAAATCTGCTAAAATCGCAAAGGTAATGGATAAAGGGGAAAAGTGGACAGAAAAACAGTTTGTAACAGCTTTTATTAAAATGGGTGCACCTAAAGATGTTGCTAAAACTTTGGCAAAATTCATCATTACTCTTATTTAAATAAACAATAAGTGCTATTAGTTTTCTAATAGCGCTTTTTTATGGAGGGTATATATTGTCTTTTTCTTATGTGATTTCATTGACTTTTTTAATACTTCTTTTAGTTTCTATCATATTTTATACTTTTTTAAGGAAAAAAAATGTTGTAGATGAACCCCCAGGTGCTATTGCTGCCGTTCTTCTTATTTTACTAATATGTTTTTCCCTTGGTTTCGTCATTGCTATTCCGACTTTCATGCTTTACCTAGTATCATTGGGAGTAAATTTTCTTTTCGGCGAATACATAACTTATGATTCATTTTTCTCTTTGGTGACTTTTTCTTTGTTAGTTAGCATCATCGTAATTTTTTGGTCATTTATAGTTTTATTTATAGGGAAAGGAATCATTTTTTTGTTGAAGGTCCCAAAATGGATAACTTATATTTTAGAATTTTTTGCTTCGTGGGCTCTTATTTACTTCACGATTAAATATGTACTAAATTTAAAGATAATTGAAGTTTCTATATGGGGGAATGGTGTATTAATTTTATCTTTCTTTGTTAGCTTTTTATACATTGGTCTTGATATCATATCCACTGCGCTGGATCAAAAAAATCAGAATATAGAAGAAGAACCCCCTATCCTATAATGGAGAAAGGGGTTTTTTGATATATAGAATTTATCTAATTAACATAAGGGACGAATATAGATTACTCAAGATATCTGAATTTTTTCTTTTGAATTACGTGAAAAAAATGAAGTACTTAAAAGGTCAAAAGGTGTAAAACTGATATACATAGGAGTTATACAACATCTTCTTACCTTTCCATTAGTTTTTGGCTCAAGGATCTAATTTGACCAAATTCCTTTTCGAACATCAAATCCCATATATCAAGACATTCATTTGCAATATCTTTTATCTCAGGGATAGTTGAGTTAGAGGTTTCGTCATATAATCCAATAATCAATTTAGACATTTCATCTTCTATTCCCCAAATCTCTTCAAACTTACCAACTTCGTTTCCAAGTAAGTGGTAACTCATTGAAAATATAATATCTTTGTAATCAACAAATGATTTTGATTTTTCTTCAAGATAATGAACAAAAGCATGTACTATTCTACGGTTTAAACCAGAATTCATTATTTCAATCATAAAATCCTTATCTCTCTTTAAATCAATGAGATCATCATAAAATAATCGTGAAATTGGCATCCTGAGATCTAATGCACTTGCCTTAAATTTACGTATTAAATCTTTTACTATTGAATTAAATTCACCTTTGTTAAAATAGTTAGTAGCCATATGAAGTATGGCTTTTGCTTGTGCTTCACTCATTGCATCTACGTTATTAATTATTTCAAAAAATTCATTATTACAAATAAACATTTCTGAAAGACAATTTGCACCCATATCAATTAGGTCTTTATCTTCGGATTCGTAGCATTTTTTTATAGTTTTCAGTACTTGTTCACGATATTTAGGATAAAGCAAAAAGAGCATATTTTTCGTATCATAGAAACCTGCTAACCTGTAATCTTTATCATATTGATTTAATATTATCTCTGATGCCCACTTTCTTTCAATATTATAGGCAGGCCATAATGCGAATAAACTAGCTAACTTCACTGCTGGATTTTCATCAAATACCAATCTTTCAATTGTATCTTTAAGCTGTTTAAACAAAGTTCTTTCATTCCATAATAACTCAGCTATTGCTTGAGCTGCGTTACCCCTTACACAGTTAATCGCATTACTTTGTAGCATGGCATAGCTACGCATTTCTTTATCCTCATTATTAGTTACATTCACAATTCCTAATTCTGGGTTATTATGGTTAATCGCAATATCCTTTAGAATATCCAAAATCTCCTGAGACCAATTTACGTTTTTCCTGTCTCTAATGATTGAGCAAATATCGTTCGCCCGATATGAGGTATAATCATATGGATAGTTCAAAATCATTTTTTCCAATAACTCTATCGGCACATCCCCCAATGCCTTACTAGATGCAACGCCACTAAATAAGGAATCTACGTATGATTCCAGAACTTTCTCTTTATTCGAAAGAACTAGATTTATCATTCTTTCAGGTTCCTCAGAAACAGCTTTACTAAAACTACTTGCAAATTCTTCAATAGAAGAACTAATAAAACCTTCTGGAACCTCTATCCATCTGGAAGAATCTTTTTGAATAAGTTTTTTATTAGTTAAAATCTCTATCCACTTTTTGTTATTTATTTTTTTCCCCGCCACGGGTGAGCTTATCGATCCGCTGTGTCCATCTGAATATTTATATAAAGTTGATCCTTTAGGGTATTTACGTCTTAAAATACGCAACAGATTTTTTGCTTGAATGCTCAATCGATTATAGGGAAGAACTTCTAAAATTTCTTTTTGAAAATCCCCCCAAAAACTCAAATAAACTGTACGACCATTTTTTTCTCTATTATAATTAATTCTACGACGATATACGTCTTTAGCTTGCGGAGAAAGATAACTTAGAATTCTCTCTTCTAATAAATTGAAAATATCCTCACTACAGTATCTCGTATGCTTTTCTAATATTTGTTTGGCAAGAATTAATTTATCACCATTGCCACTTGTATTATCGAATACGTTACTGTTGAAATCACTGCACAAATAATTAATAACAACATCGCTATAACTTTCTGATACTCTGAATAATCCATCCAATATAATTTCATTAAATAAATCATTACCTTTTCCCATGAACTCTTTATAGCGATCAAAGAATTTTTTCGGTTGTTGAGAAATTATTGCGGCATTCGCTTTCTTTATAATTTGGATACAAGCCCTTTCTAGCCCTCTTTTATGAATATATTCCCCAGACCAACCACTATAAATAAAGCTTACGTCTTTATCTATTGGAACGAGTGGTAATAATAAATTAAGAACCTCTTCTCCATTATTGATTAGAATTTCAGAGTCTTCATAGAGAAATGTTTCTTCGTAATAATAAATTTGTTTACCTTTGCTTTTAATTTTATTTTCCAATAAAAAAGCTAGTAGCCGTATTGTTCTTAATTCACTATTTTTGAGCATCGACTTAAAATCAAGATAGTTATCAGCCATTCGCGGATATCGCTTATAAAATTTCATTCTTAATTCAAATAACTCATCCGTATCTTGATTTATATCGCGCAAAAAACATTTAGAGAATTTATTATCGTCTTCCTGTGAATTAAATGAATATTTTTCAATGAAGGTAATATCATCAGCTTCAAAATTAGGACTCATACTTACAAGCAAATTAATAACTATATCTTTCTTAGATGGGGTGTTAAACCATTTCTCTAAAATGCCACATTGTCTAAGCAACTTAATATAATTGGGCTTGGAAAATATAACATTATTAATAATATGATTACCGAATATTTCATTTTCGCAGTTATTCACAATAAAATTTTGTATATTTTCATCTATATTATCTATCTGGTTTAACACCTCGAAGAAAACAAATTTGACAAAATACCTGATTTGTTTTGCTTCAAACATTTTTTGTCCAACAGTAATAAAATCATGGCTATCAATTTCAAATAAATTTTGCATAAACATTTGCACTTGATATCTTTTACCAGGTGTTTGTTTATCTTTAGCCCCAATAATATCTACGATATCTTCACCATCATAATATCTATGAAGCATCTTATCTGCTAAAAAACAGTCTAATATAGACTGATGAGCGAATGAAACTTTTCTATCCTGAATTATTAAGAAAGCATTTGAAGATAAGAATTCTAAGGTTGATTTATTTTCGTTTAATATACTTAAAGGAATAAATATTCTACTAGACTTTTCTAAAAAAGTTACCATCTTATCTTTAATCTGAGTTAGATTGTCTTCTCTCAATCCAAACTCAAAACATTTTTCGGACAGCTGTCCCCACCATTCTGAGATCAAATGGCTTGCGGTAGAACATTCTGCATATACTTTGCCAGGGTCTAGCTGTTTCCAAATATATAAATTGCTTGGAATTCTTAGTATCTCTTTCAATTTACTTGTTAGTTGCTCATAACGCTTTCCAACAATACCCTCAACTAATTCCTCGTCCAACTCATTAACCTGAACCCTATCCCATTGAATAACGTCCTCTTTTGAATCATCTTTTTTAAATAATGCTCTAATATTATTATCGTTTTCCAAATCATGAGTTCGACACACAAAAACAACAGATATCTTGTTTTTTCTATCATTATTCAATGTCTCTACTTGATTAATAATCTGAGAGCATACTAATAAAGCATCTCTAGAATGAGCAAGAGTCCAGCGTAGGGCATCCAACTGATCCAAAATAATTACTGCCTTTTCATTTTTAGAAACACTGTGAATACAATGAGTGATTGATGCAGGTAATCCTAAATCTTCTCCCCACTTCTCGGCAGTCATACTGGGAACTCGTTTATCTAATTTAATTGCTAAATACGGTATTTCATTTTCTTCACAATAATTGATAACATCTTCTGTACATCCACTTTTCCCTCTTCCAGCCTTTCCATGTATTATTAAAGATTTCTCTGAATCTAATGCTTCTCTACATAAAGAAAATTCTTTTCTCTTTATAAGACTATTATCCAACGGAATAAAAGTTGATTTATATTCGCAATTCAACTCCTCTAGCCTAGGCTTGATTTGTTCATTAGACGAAAGGTGTTTATTCCCTCCTAACAAATAATCGGCCCTTAGCTCCTCAATTGTTCTTATAATTTCCCCTTCTGATTTACCAATTGACTCATCAACCATTGATACAATTGCCTTGTCTTTAATATCTAATAACGACTCTCGAAAATTTACTAGTATTTCAAATAACTCAGAGAAGTACTCTTCAAAATCACTCGGTTTCTTAATAGGTGTATGCTTAAATTCATCTTTTTTAATATTGACAAATTCGACCGCTTCTTGTGCTAGTTTCTTAAATATATCTTGGTAATCTTCCTTTGTAGTGTTATATGCATAAAATACTCTTTGTATTATTGTCTCAACAGTCTTGCTCTGTTGAAGAAACTCTATAAAATAGTTACTATCAACCTCAGTATTATCAAACTTACGATTAAATTCATTAACTGTATCTTCTATGTCTTTAATTAATCTCTTTTCACCTCGATTTGTTAAACCTTTTGACAAAAGATAACCCGCAAAATTTGGGGCTATCAAAGTTCCTGCTATATATGCTAAAATGCTCACTATTATTCCCCCCTAATCGACGACCATGATTTTTCTTATATTCCAATAACAAACCTTCTCATCATCGTTTTAATTACCAATTTTACATTTTATTCATATTTCTATTATATCAAAAAGTTAAAATAAATTTTCTGTGAATTGTCTGATTAAGTACCAGCAGTTGCCGACAAAGAGTTTGAGGGCTCTTCAACTAAAACTTTGTTAATCCCCCTACTATAAAAAAAGAAGACAACACCCATACGGGTTAGTTGCCTTCTTTTAAAATAAGTTGCGCCACACATTCCACATGTGAGGTATGCGGAAACATATCCACAGGCTGTACTTCCTCTGTCACATACCCGCCATCTTCAAGAATACGCAAATCACGAGCAAGCGTCCCTGGGTTACAGGAGACGTAAACAACACGGTTTGGTTTCATCTTTAAAATCGTGTCAAGCAGTGCTTCGTCACAGCCTTTTCTTGGCGGATCGACGACGAGGGTGTCTGCTTTGATGCCTTCTTTATACCAGTTTGGGATAACAGTTTCTGCTTCGCCGACTGCGAATTCAACATTATTGATTCCGTTTAAGGCAGCGTTTCTTTTTGCATCTTCAATTGCTTCTGGAACAATTTCAACCCCATATACTCTGCCTGCTTTTTGTGCGAGAAATAAGGAAATCGTACCGATTCCGCAGTAGGCATCGATGACGGTTTCTTCGCCTTGCAGCTCTGCATATTCAAGCGCTTTGTCGTAAAGCACCTTTGTTTGAGCTGGGTTCACTTGATAAAATGAGCGGGCCGAAATGGCAAATTTGATGTCGCCAATCGTGTCATAAATGTATTCTTCCCCCCATAAAACGGTTGTTTCGTCTCCGAAAATGACATTTGTTTTCTTTGAATTCACGTTTTGTACAATTGACCGAACATGTGGGAAGCGTGCTATAATCTGCTCAATCACCTGCTGCTTTTGCGGAAAATCAGCCGTTCTAGTCACAAACACAACCATCATTTCACCTGTTGCAATACCGTAGCGAACCATCACATGACGCAGCCAGCCTTTGTGCCGCTCTTCGTTATATGCTTTGATGCCAAACGCATTGCATATATCTTTTACTGCCTGTACCACTTCGTCGTTTTCTGACTGCTGAATCAAACATTTTTCCATATCAATGATTTCATGGGTACGCTGCTGATAAAATCCTGCAACAAGTCCGCCTTCGCGTTCACCAATTGGAACTTGTGCTTTGTTTCTGTAATTCCAAGGATCTTCCATGCCGAGTACAGGATGAACTTTTACACGGCTCATATCAAGCTTGCCGATCCGCTCTAAAACGTCCTTTACTTGTTTCTGTTTAAATAGCAGCTGGCCTTCATAACTCATATGCTGAATTTGACAGCCGCCGCACTGCTTGTAAATGGGACATGGCGCATCTTGCCTGTGCTGACTTTCCTTTGTCAGCTCCATGAGTCGTCCAAAAGCAAATCCTTTTTTGACTCGTGTAACTTTGATTTGCCCTTGTTCGTCAGGAAGGGCATTCGGTACAAAGACAGGGAATCCTTCAATTTTTGCTACACCTGCACCTTCATGCGTTAAGTCTTCGAAGGTTACATTGTAGTATTCATTCTTTTCAACAGGCGGTTTCATTTTCACCAATTTTATCACCTCATTTGCAAAGAAAAACTTGGCCGCCATAAGGAACCAAGTTCAGTCTTCACCCTATTTTTTCAGCTGTTGCTTTTGGCACAATAAATTCAATATGGCGATACAGGTTTTCAAATTCACCTGGCAGCATGCCGCCGTATTCACCATCTAAATTTAATTGCATTTTATCTTTTACATCTACCTTCACGCGATTCGCTTTTGCGTAGATGACATTGTTATCATGAATATGCTCGCCTCTGAGTGCAAGGCTGACCACTCGAATGGCTTCTGCTAGATTGACCTTCTTTAGAATGATCAGGTCAAACATCCCATCATCTAAAATGGAATCTGGCGCTAGTTTTTCAAAGCCGCCTACTGAGTTTGTGAGTGAAACAAGAAACAGCATGATTTCTCCATGAAACAATTTGCCGTCATATTCAATTTCGACTTCTGTCGGGCGGATAGAAGGAAGCATCTCCATGCCTTTTAAATAATAAGCAAGCTGTCCAAGCATGGTCTTCAGTTTACTAGGCACCTCATAGGTGAGCTCTGTTAACCGGCCGCCGCCAGCAATATTAATAAAATAATGGCCATTGACTTTACCGATATCAAGCGGCTTCGCTACACCCTCAATAATGGCATCTGTCGCTTTCAAAACACCTTCTCGTGGAATTCCAAGTGCTCTTGCGAAGTCATTTGTTGTTCCAACTGGAATAATTCCTAGTTTTGGTCTTTTTTCAAGCGGTGCTAGTCCGTTGACGACTTCATTGATCGTGCCGTCTCCACCTGCTGCTACAATTAAATCAAAATCTCTCTGTGCGGCTTTTTCTGCTGCTTGCGTGGCATCTCCTGCACATGTCGTCGCATGACAAGAAGTTTCATAGCCAGCTTGTTCAAATTTTTGCAAAACCTGCGGTAAATTCTTCTTGAAGAGTTCACGCCCAGATGTCGGATTGTATATAATTCGAGCACGTTTCATTCATCATCATCCTATATTCATTATGCAATCTATTTTCACCACTAACAACCTTTAATTATACTATGAGATTTGAAAATGGCAACAAAACAACCACCTAATATGTGAAATCTCCTACCACATTTCCCGCAGCAAGAAAGCATTCTGATAAGATAAAAGAAAACGCTGTAAAGGATGATATGCGATGAAAAAGCCTGTCTATTTTAATCATGACGGCGGTGTTGATGACCTCGTCTCTTTATTTCTTCTCCTTCAAATGGAACATCTGAAAGTCATCGGAGTGTCTGTGATTCCTGCTGATTGTTATTTAGAGCCTGCTCTCAGTGCATCTCAAAAAATCATTGATCGATTCAGCCCTTATGAAATGGAAGTCGCTGCTTCAACTTCTAGAGGCGTCAATCCATTTCCGAAGGAGTGGCGGATGCATGCTTTTTATGTAGATGCTCTGCCAATTTTAAATGAAAAAGGCACTGTTGATACAAAAGTGTCCAAGCTGCCAGCACACCTTCATCTGATTGAAACGGTTAAGAAGGCAAAAGAACCTGTCACCCTGCTCTTTACTGGTCCGCTCACAGATCTTGCACGCGCTTTAGAAGAAGATCCTTCGATCTCTAATAAAATTGAGAAATTGGTGTGGATGGGCGGCACGTTCCTTGAAAAAGGCAATGTTGAAGAACCCGAGCATGACGGGACAGCAGAATGGAATGCCTTTTGGGACCCTTATGCTGTGAGCACTGTCTTTCAGGAACCGTTCCCTATTGAAATGGTCGCACTTGAAAGTACAAATCAAGTCCCGCTTACACTTGATGTACGTCAGCGCTGGGCTTCTCTTCGTTCTCATATTGGAATAGATTTTATCGGTCAGTGCTACGCCTTTTGCCCGCCGCTCATTCATCATGAAACGAACTCGACGTATTACTTATGGGATGTGCTGACAACAATTACTCTTGCATCTACATCATTTACCCGTTCGAAAGAAGTTAATGCGATCGTTTATACCGAGACGCCAAAGCAAGGACGCACCGAAGAGCATCCAGATGGAAAATCAATTCAAGTGATTGACCATGTCGATCGTGATGCCTTTTTCCACGCATTTGAAGAGCTTATGAGAAAAGCTGTTTGTCAGATTTCAAAATAAAAAAAGCCCCGCCAATGAGCGGGGCTTCCTCTTATTCTTCTTCTGCGTACTTTTTCTTACGTCTAAACTTGCTTAACATTTCATACACGATTGGGACGATGACCAATGTGAGAAGTGTAGAACTTGTTAAACCGCCAATTACGGTTACGCCAAGTCCTTTTGATACGATCTGGCTTCCGCCTTCAAATCCTAATGCGAGTGGCAGCAGTGCACCGATCGTCGCAAGTGCCGTCATTAAGATTGGGCGTAATCTTGTTGTTCCAGCTTCAAGTAATGCTTCTCTTGTTGAGAGACCTTCTTTTTCTTTATGAATCACGCGGTCAATCAAGACAATGGCATTTGTTACAACGATACCGATCAGCATGAGCAATCCAATCATGGCATTTAAGCTGATGGTTTCTTTTGCTATAAACAATCCAAGCAGTGCGCCAATAATCGTAAATGGCAGTGAGAAGAGAATCGCAAATGGTGCAAGTCCTCCGCCAAATGTGATGACGAGAACGAGATACACAATGGCAATCGCTGCAAGCATTGCAAGGCCAAGCTGTGTAAAGGATTCCTCAATATCCGCACTTACGCCGCCTGTGTCAATCGTTACGCCAGATTTTAGATCAAGCTTGTCGACTTTCTTCTGAACATCCTGCGTTACACTTGAGACGTCGTCTGTTGTCATGTCACCAGACACTTCTGCGTAGATTTTCCCATCACGTTTTGTCACCGTATTTGCTGTCGTACCATCTTTTACTTTGACGACATCACCAATACGGACTTCTTGCCCTGTTGGTGTGGTGATCTTTTTATTTTCTAAATCTTTTTTGCTCTTATATTCATCTTTTTCCGTTTGAAGCTTCACATCAAGTTCTTTGCCGTCCTCTGTGACTTTCGTCAGTGTTGTTTCACTATTTTGAGGTGCAATCGCTTGAGCGATTTGTGAAGCAGTTAGACCTAGTTTCGCTAGTTTTTCTTGATCTGCATTAAACGTATATTCGTCGTATTTCTCAGATAAGCTTGTGCTGACATTTTTCAGGTTTTTCTCATCTTTTAAGATGTTCTCAACATCTTTTACTGTGCCTTCAATATCACTTGCTTTATCCCCGTACACATAGTACGTCACCGTATTGCTTGCACCAGCAGATGAGAAGTCTTGTGATTTCCATTCCCCTTTAGATGCTTTATCTTGCAGAGCTTTGACCACGCGGTCTTTTTCTTTATCAAAGTTTGGCGTGTCATCATCATATTGTACGAAGAATAATGCACCGTTAGAGTTACCGCCAACACTTGCTGTCATGGCATTTGAAGAGCCTAGTGAATACTGAACTGTATTGACATGATCACGTTTCATCAAATAATCTTCAGCTTTTTTCGTTTCATCAATTGCTTGCTCTCTCGTTTGTCCAGGCTCTGGCGTGTATGTCACCATGGCCGTTTTCTCTGCTTCCTGTGGTAAGAAGCTGACACCGACAAGTGGTGCTAAGAATAAGCTTCCGACAAGCATAAGAATGGCAATTCCTGATGTGATCCATTTATGGTTGAGTGTCCAATTAAGTACACGTCTATAACCGCCAGCAAGTTTGCTTGGTTTATGTTCTTTTACTTTTTTCGCTGTGCCGTAGAGATTCTTTTTAAATAGACTGTGTGCCATCATTGGAACAATTGTAATGGCGACAAGCAGTGAAGCAAGTAACGCAAACACAATCGTTAGGGCAAATGGGATGAATAGTTCACCAATCATTCCACCTACTAATGCTAACGGTAAGAATACTGCAATAGTCACAATGGTCGAAGACATAATCGGGATAAACATTTCTTTTGTGGCTTCTCTGACGAGTGCCTTGCCTTTTAATGGTTCATCCTTTAATGCCATTCGTCGATAGATGTTTTCTATGACCACTATCGAGTCATCGACAACACGCCCAATGGCGACGGTCATGGCACCAAGTGTCATGATATTTAATGTAATATCCAGCTGATTTAATAATAAAACAGCAATCAACAGAGATAACGGAATGGAAATGACCGAAATTAATGTTGATTTGATATCTCGAAGGAACAACATAATGATAATGATCGCAAAGATTGCTCCGATGATCGCCTTGTTCAGCATTGTGCTGACAGACTCTTTAATCGGTCCTGCTTGATCATATGTGGTACTTACTTTGATGCCTTTGTTGTCTTTTTTAAATTTCTCAAGCTCTTTTGTCACTTCTTCTGCTACACTCACTGTGTTGGCATCAGAGCCTTTAACAATTTGCAGACCGATACTGTCTTTTCCGTTCGTTCTAGAGATCGATTCTGCATCTTTTACGACTTTAATATCTGCTATCTCAGATAGCTTGATCGTCGGCAGCTCTACAGATTGACTGCTTGCTGCACCTGCTTGCTGCTGAGCTGCTGCTTGCTGCTGACTTGCACTTCCAGCCTGCTGCTCCGCAGCTTGCGCACCTGGGTTTTCTGAGCCGTTAGAAGGTGCTCCAGCTCCAGCGCTTCCCGCACCGCCGCCTGCACTTGGTGTGACTGGAATACGCATGTTTTTCAAATCTTTGACGCTTAAAATATTGCCGTCCACGACAACTGATTTTTGTTTGTTGCCAAATGTGTATAGACCTAATGGTACATTCACATCAGAGCCTTTGATCATGTTTTGGACGGTATCTTCATCTAGACCGTATTCTTTCAATTTCTTTTGTTTAAACGAAAATTCTACTTCTTTGATTTGCTGTCCTGAAGTTTCGACAGAAGAGACACCGTCTAATCCTTGAAGTGAAGGAACGAGATCATTTTCTACTTTTTGTGTAAGGTCTTGTAATGATTCTTTATCACCAGAGACACTAAGAGCTAGGATTGGAATCGCATTAATACTAAAGCGTGCGATTTTAGGTTTTTCTGCATTTTCAGGGAAATCGATATTGCTAATCGCATCTTCAATTTCCTTTTTTGCTTCATCCATGTCTTTGTTGTAATCGTACTCGATTTGAATGGATGATGCATTTTCAAATGAATTAGAAGTGACCACGCTGACCCCATTGAGGTTTTGAATCGATTTTTCAATTGGATCTGTCACCTTATCTGATACTTCGTCCGGCGTTGCGCCAGGGTACGTTGTAGAAACCGTAATGACTGGCGTGTTGATATTAGGGATTGATTCTTGTTTCATATTCAATCCGGCATATAGACCAGCAACTGTTACGATAATCGTCATGAGCCATACAGCGAACTTATTCTTTAATACAAAATTGATGATCGAATTCATTATATCCTCCATTTTCCTTTATGTATTGACTGACTGGTCATTCTATATCATAATAAACGGTGATATACAATGCCGTCAACCATTTCACTTGCGTTTGACGTAACATTCTAAAGCTGAAGGGGCCTTATTTCATGAACGAAAAAAAAGAAAAAATCATTAAAGCAAGCATCCAATTGTTTGCGAAAAAGGGTTTTTCTTCTACGACCATTCAGGAAATTGCAGATGAATGCGGAATATCAAAAGGCGCATTTTATTTACATTTCAAATCAAAAGAACAGCTTTTCAACCGAGCGTTTGAATATTATATCGACACTTCGATGCAAACTATCGAAATGATTCGAAAAGAGAATCAGCATCTCGCGCCGAGAGAGATCTTTCAGAAACAAATCGCTGAACAGTTTCAGCATTTTGCTGAGAATAAGGATTTTATCATTCTGATCCTCAGCGAGAACATTATTCCGGAAAACCAGCAGATTAAAAAGTATTCAAAAACTGTGAAAAAGCAAATGAACGATGAAATTCAAATTTCCATCTTGACCACTTATGGACAGGAAATCGAACCGTATATAACTGACCTGTCAGTCATGATTCAAGGAATTATCCAATCATATGTGCAGGTTCTGCTTTTACAGGATCAAATGAAATTATCATTTGATGAGCTCTCATCCTTTATACTCGAACGGTTTGATGATCTGGTTCACGGCTTGCTTCGTTCTCAGACGAAGCCGATTTTGAAGCAAAGCATTTGGGATGATGAAGCGCCGAGTGCTGCTTCCCTTCAAGAGGGGCTTCGCTTGTTAAAGCTTGAGCATCTGCTTTCAGATGATACCGTTGTATCCATTGAAGTGATTGAAGAAGAGCTGGCAAAAGCTGAACCTCGTAAGCCAGTCATCCAAGGAATGCTGACGAATTTAGAAAAGTGTGAGGAGCCTGCTGTTCTAAGAGCAGTGGAGCAATTGAAGCTGTTTCTTCAGTAACATGTCGTGCTGTTTTTCGATTTAGCTCACCTTTCCCCCTTCGAATGTGCACTTTCGCTTATGCTTCATTATAAGAAAAGATTCTCTAAATTGATATACGGCGGTGGTCTGAATCTATGTTAAGACCCTGTCATTTCAAGCAAAAAAACCGCCTATTTCATCAGGCGGTTTTTTGCGATTTAGCGTTTTTTGATTTCTTCAAGGAGAATCTTGTTCACCATCGGCGGGTTAGCTTGGCCCTTCGATGCTTTCATGATTTGTCCGACTAAGAAACCAATCGCGCGGTCTTTACCATTTTTAAAGTCTTCAATGGATTGCGGGTTGTTATCAAGTGCTTCTGTGACAAGTTTGAGCAGTGCACCTTCGTCAGAAATTTGGACAAGTCCTTTTTCTTTGACGATTGTTTCTGCATCTCCTCCATTTTCAATGAGCTCTTTGAATACCTTTTTCGCAATCTTAGAGGAAATTGTTCCTTTTTCAATAAGCTTGATCATGCCAGCAAGTCCTTGCGGCGTTAGCTTTGTATCGTCCAGCTCTTTTTGAGCAGAGTTTAAGTAAGCAGATACTTCACCCATGAGCCAGTTCGATGCTTGCTTCGCTTCTGCACCTTCTGAAATGGTCGCTTCAAAGAAATCAGACATTTCTTTCGTCAGCGTGAGTACCATTGCATCGTATGCAGGGAGTCCAAGCTCATCGATATAGCGTTTGCGGCGCTCGTCTGGAAGCTCTGGGATCGATGCTCTTACGCGTTCTTTCCACTCGTCATCAATGTACAGTTCCACCAAATCCGGTTCTGGGAAGTAGCGGTAATCATCAGATCCCTCTTTGACACGCATCAGGATCGTCTTTTTAGACGCTTCGTCATAACGGCGGGTTTCCTGTTCGATCAATCCGCCAGAAAGCAATACTTGCTCTTGACGCTTCTCTTCGAATTCAAGGCCTTTTTGTACGAAAGCGAATGAGTTCAAGTTTTTGAGCTCTGTCTTTGTACCAAACTCTTCACGGCCGATTGGGCGAAGAGAAATATTGGCATCACAGCGAAGTGAGCCTTCTTCCATCTTACAGTCAGAAACGCCTGTATATTGAATAATGGATTTTAATTTTTCTAAGTAAGCATACGCTTCTTCTGGCGTGCGAATGTCTGGCTCAGATACGATTTCAACAAGCGGTGTGCCTTGACGGTTGAAATCGACGAGTGAGTAACCGTCGCCTGTGTGCGTCAGTTTCCCTGCATCCTCTTCCAAATGGAGACGCGTAATACCGATTCGTTTTGTTTTGCCTTCTACCTCAATTTCAATCCAGCCGTTTTCACCGATCGGTTTATCAAACTGAGAAATTTGATACGCCTTTGGGTTATCAGGATAGAAGTAGTTTTTACGGTCAAATTTTGTATCTGTTGCGATTTCACAGTTCAGCGCCATGGCCGCTTTCATCGCAAAGTTCACCGCTTCTTTGTTCAGTACAGGCAGTACGCCAGGATATCCAAGGTCGATGACACTTGTTTGCGTGTTGGCAGCTGCACCAAAAGGTGTCGGCGAGCTTGAGAAAATTTTCGATTGTGTTTTTAGCTCTACGTGGACTTCAAGTCCAATTACCGTTTCAAAGTTCATTCTGATTCACCCCTTACAGTTCAGGTTTTGCTTTATGATGATCTGTTGCTTGCTCAAAAGCGTGAGCCACGCGGTACACTGTTCCTTCGTCAAAGTGCTTGCCGATGATTTGCAGTCCTAACGGAAGGCCATTTGCAAACCCACAAGGCACACTGATTCCTGGAACGCCTGCAAGGTTAACAGGGATCGTTAAAATATCGTTTGCATACATGGTTAGCGGGTCGCTTGTCTTTTCACCAATGTTAAATGCAGGAGTCGGCGTTGTTGGTCCTACAATGACATCATACTTTTCGAAAACATCTTCAAAGTCTTTTTTGATCAATGTACGGACTTTTTGCGCTTTTTTATAGTACGCATCGTAATATCCTGAGCTTAGCGCGAATGTTCCAAGCATGATGCGGCGCTTCACTTCGTCTCCGAAGCCTTCAGAACGAGTATTTTTGTATAAATCAATCAAGTTGTCTGCATTATCTGTACGGTAGCCATAGCGGATGCCGTCAAAACGTGCAAGGTTTGCAGATGCTTCTGAAGAAGACAGTAAGTAGTAAGTCGCAAGCGCGTATTTAGAATACGGAAGAGACACTTCTTCCCACGAAGCACCAAGTCCTTCTAATACTTTTAACGCTTGAAGAACAGATTCTTTTGCTTCCTCGCCAACACCTTCGCCAAGGTATTCTTTCGGCACAGCAATTTTCAAGCCTTTGATGTCGCCAGTTAATGAAGAAAGAAAATCTGGGACATCGACATTTGCGCTTGTTGCGTCCATTTGATCGACACCTGCAATTGCTTGAAGAACATATGCGTTATCCTCTACATTACGTGTAATCGGACCAATTTGGTCTAATGATGAAGCAAATGCGATTAATCCGTATCTGGATACACGGCCATATGTCGGCTTAAGACCGACAACCCCGCAGAAAGATGCCGGCTGACGAATAGAACCGCCAGTATCTGAACCAAGTGAGAACGGTACTTCACCTGCTGCAACAGAAGCTGCTGATCCACCGCTTGATCCGCCTGGAACGGTGTTTAAATTCCATGGGTTTTTCGTCGCTTTGTAGCCTGAGTTCTCCGTAGAAGATCCCATTGCGAATTCGTCCATATTTAATTTACCGATTGTGACTGCTTCTGCGTCTCTTAAGCGGTTCACAACGGTTGCATCATAAATCGGATCAAAGTTTTGCAGGATTTTACTTGAAGCTGTTGTACGCAAATCCTTTGTAACAATGTTATCTTTCACACCGATCGGCATACCGAACAATAGGCCAAGCTCGTCCTTTTCACCAACTGCCTCGTCCAATTCCTTTGCATACGCACGTGCTTTTTCTTCGTCCAGTGCAAGGAATGCTTGTACTTTCCCGTCTACTTCATTGATTCGTTTATAAGACTCGTCCACTAAATCAGAAACAGACAGTTCCTTTTTATGTAAAAGCTCTTTTAATTCAGAAATTTTGTGATCAAACAGTGACATGTCTCGGGCCTCCTTTAGTCCAAAATTGATGGCACACGAATATAACCGTCTTTATGATCAGGCGCGTTTTTGACGACTGCCTCAATGGAAAGACCTTTATTCGGAACATCTTCTCTCATGACGTTTTTCATTTTTAATACGTGTGTAGTAGGTTCAACGTTTTCCGTATCTACCTCGTTTAACTGCTCTGCAAATGAAATGATGCTATCAAGCTGTTCTGTAAACATCTCAGCTTCTTCTTCTGTAATCGCAAGCCTTGCTAAATGGGCAACGTGCTTGACTTCTTCTATTGAAATTCTTGACATGCAGGTTCACCTCCAAAAATGATGCGTACTCGTGGTCATGATCATAAGTCATATACACTTTATCATATCAAATTTTACTGTTCTAAAGCAACTTTACGAAGGTGCGGTGAAAGGTTCGTTTTCTTGAAAACGTCTTCTTATCAAACCAATAAATGAAATATTCATCAAGTGACTTTTTATTTTTCAGAAAATTTTTACTTTTGTTTATTTTTGTAATCGCTTACATACTGGTTCTTATCACCGATCTGTCCATTTTTTCTTCAAAATGAAGAGGTTTAGGCAGGTTGATCACTTGGGAATACTCTGTTAGGTTAAGTAACCATAGCAGTGAGCGGGACAGTCAAGCAAAAAAGCTGCCATCGCTCTTCTGTATATTTTGATTGAGGTGATGTCAAATTAATACGAAAAAGGTGAGAACACAAAATGAGTATTGAAGTTACAATTTCCTTATCTATTTATTTTATCGGGATGCTTGCCATTGGCTGGTATGCATTCAGGAAAACACATGATTTAAATGATTATATGCTTGGCGGACGCGGGCTTGGCCCATTCGTTACAGCCCTTTCAGCAGGTGCTGCGGACATGAGCGGATGGATGCTGATGGGTGTGCCAGGTGAGATGTATAAAACAGGTTTATCGACAGCCTGGCTTGCGATTGGTTTAATCGTTGGTGCTTACTTGAACTACCTCATTCTTGCACCTCGTTTACGTTCTTATACAGAGATTGCGGATGATGCGATTACGATTCCTGATTTCTTTGATAAACGATTCAAAGGATCATCTGCTTTATTAAAAGCTGTTTCAGCCGTCATCATTTTAATTTTCTTTACGCTGTATACATCGTCTGGGATGGTATCAGGCGGACGTTTATTTGAGTCAGCATTCGGTGCTCACTACATGTTTGGACTGATTTTGACGTCAAGTATTGTCATTTTGTATACATTGTTCGGCGGATTTTTGGCAGTGAGCTTAACGGACTTTGTCCAAGGAGCTATCATGTTTTTAGCATTAGTGCTCGTGCCGATCGTTGCCTTTACACAATTAGGCGGACCTGTTGCTACATTCCAAGATATTCAACAGATTGACCCTAAATTGCTTGATATTTTTAGAGGAACGAGCGTCATTGGCATTATTTCCTTCCTTGCCTGGGGACTAGGTTACTTTGGACAGCCGCATATTATCGTGCGCTTTATGGCCATTACGTCTGTTAAAGATTTAAAACCAGCACGCCGAATTGGAATGAGCTGGATGATTATTTCAGTGATTGGATCACTGTCTGTCGGTTTAGTGGGTGTTGCCTATGTTCATGAAACGGGTATGAATCTTGCTGATCCTGAAACCATCTTTATCGTTTTTTCTAAAGTATTGTTCCATCCATATATCACTGGATTTTTACTTTCTGCCATTTTAGCTGCGATTATGAGTTCAATATCGTCTCAGCTGCTTGTCACAGCAAGTGCCATGACAGAGGATCTATACAGAACGTTCTTTAGAAAAACAGCATCAGACAAAGAGCTCGTCATGATTGGCCGGATGTCTGTACTCGTTGTCGCTGTGATTGCTCTCTGCCTTTCACTTAACCCAAGTGACACCATTCTTGACCTTGTCGGTTATGCGTGGGCAGGATTTGGTTCTTCATTCGGTCCAGTCATCTTGCTTTGCCTATACTGGAAACGAATGAATCATCACGGTGCCCTAGTTGGAATGATCGTTGGTGCAGTTGTGGTTCTGACATGGATTACAACAGGCCTCAACCATGCCACAGGTATTTATGAAATGATTCCAGGCTTTACCCTTAGTGGATTAGCTGCCATTATTGTGAGCTTATTGACAAGTAAGCCGTCAAAAGCATCAAAACAGCTATTTCACAAAATGGAAGATCATCTTGAAGAAGAAACAAAATAAAGAATTGAAGAGTCATCTGCCCTATGCGGATGACTCTCTTTTTAAATAAAATAAAAAGCTTTTCTTTCTTCAGAAACTGAATAAAATAAGAGTTGTGCAGCCATATGGGCTGTGAGAAGATCATATACATGTTGTGAAACGTACATGAAGTGAAAGGAGCGATACGCATGTTTTGGACAATTGAATGGGATACAGTCTTAAAATTAGCCGTGGCCACCTTAATCGGTCTGATTATCGGGCTTGAACGAGAGCTGAAGAAAAAGCCCCTCGGCTTAAAAACGTGTATTGTCATTGCTGTCAGCTCCTGCGTCTTAACCATCATCAGCATTGATGCAGCCTACAATTTCCCTCGAGTCTCTAAGCTTCAAATGGACCCACTCAGGTTACCGGCGCAAATTATATCTGGTGTTGGTTTTATTGGAGCAGGTGTGATTCTTCGAAAAAGCAATGATGTCATCTCAGGACTCACGACTTCTGCGATGATATGGGGAGCAGCAGGACTTGGGGTTGCAACAGGTGCAGGGTTTTATAAAGAAGCCTTCCTCAGTCTTTTCTTTATTCTCATTAGTGTCGAATTCCTGCCATGGCTCTTCCAGCGGATCGGACCGATTCGTCTGCAGGAAAAAGAAATCCGCATCAGAATGTCTCTTTCTGACCGAAACCGCATGACCGATATTTTAAAAGAAATGAAAGCCCTCAATATCCGCATTCATTCTGTACGAATTGATGATTTAAAAGAAAAGGACTATCCGATCATGGAAGTACGCGTACGTGTGCATAAAGACCGCTATACAACCGATGTGTACTTTGATATTAAAGATCTAGAAGGCGTCGTTGGCGTGAAGTGTGATACGGTGTAGTCATAAAAAACCCCTTGCTGTTTGACACAGCAAGGGGTTTCTTTTATCGGGCCAGCTGTTGAAAGTCAAAAGGAGTAATTGGTGTTTTTTGCTCAATTTCCTTTCGAAAACATGACAGCATGGCTTTTTGGTCAGAAGTCATTGTTTGGAGATCAAATGCTTGATGTAAAAGCCCATAAATAAGCATATGACGCAGCATGAGAAAATCAGGGATTGTTGCCAGCCACGCGTCATCAAGCTCATTCTCCTGTCGATAGCCTTTTAAAAAATGACTCATAAATTCTGCCGTAAATTCAGCTTTATCATCATATGGAATCACTGGATACCAAAGAACATTGTATAGCAAAATACTAATATCATTGATAAACCAGTGATATCCAATATCATCAAAATCAAATGCGATAATCTCTCCTTGATGATAATGAAAGTTCCCGTGATGCAAATCGGCATGCACCAGCCCATACACATCCTTCGAAATTCGGAGCTGGTGAAGCTTTTGCATCAGTTCATCTTTTCTTCGCAAAACAACCGTTTGATCAGACGGAATATATTGATCAAGCTTTAATTGCTCCTCTTCATACCACTCTTGACGCTTATAAAGAGGGTCTTTTACTTGATATCGTTTTGTTATTTGATGCATTCGTCCTGTATAGGACCCTAACGCTTCAAACAGCTCCCCATTCCAATCTCCTTCATTCACTTTTCTCCCCGGTGCTTTTTCATACACACGGAGTAAAAATGCGCCTCCGGCTTGATCAGGAATGGTTTCAACGTCTTTTCCTCTTGCTGATGAAATCGGCTTTGCTACGGAAATTCCATGATGAGACAGGAATCGAATCCAGTCCATTTCTCCTAAAATATATGTGGGTGAACGACGAATGGTATGGGTGATTTTTAATATATAATTCTCCCCATTCATTGCCTTATATTCATACACATAATTTTCTGCATCGGCTAGAAATGTGACTTGGTCAAGCTGAAATTTATACAAGTGAGCCGCTTTCTTTAAGACTTTCTGTTCATCGTATCGTGCTTTTACTTCTTTATGCATGCTGATTCTCCTTTATCGTCTTTTTAAATGTTCTTGACGGTAATCAGCATTATACGAGCATCAACATACCTGCCTTTCTTCTTGGTTTCTACTAATATTTTGACAAGAGTTTGGAAATCCCTCTTATTTAGTCATATATATGAACAGTCGGTTCTTTGTCTTCAGCATTTTTCGTGATCAGGGCTTCTTGTTGATCAGAAGATGTGATGTTGATTTCAATATTGGTACTCTTGTAATAATCCATGACTTCACCCGTTAAATATTGTGTGAAGGCTACAACTTCCGTTTTTCCATAGAACTGCATTGGAATTTCGATTTTCATTTTTTGCAGGTTGCCGTTTTTGTAAAAGCCTTTTCCTACAACACCAGTGTAATTCGGGAAGTAGTCTTCGACCTTTGTCTTGAAGCGGTCAAATCGCTCTGAATCATCTTTGTAGCTGCTTTTCGCATTATCTGAAGGGAAGAATACATTCTCCTCATTGAGCGTATCCCAATTTCCGATATCAGCAGAGCCTGCTTTCACATCCGTTTTGGCGATAAAGTTGCCTGGAACGATAGATGATTTTGGTGCTTGCTTATAAAGGGCAATCATGACAGGCACTTTTTGCAGTCCGTCCATTTGACGAATGCGCTTAACCACTTGTTCAGCGATTTTTTCACCATCTGCCAAAAGTTTCTTTGAATTTTTCGATGAATCGATGGTCACCTCTTGCTGCGGGTCACCGATCTTTTCACGGTAATAATAAACAGAGTTCAGTGCAAGACCAATGACAACTCCGCCAAGCTGTAAGCTGTTTTTGTCTTTTCGAATTAAGTAATTATGCTCTAGCATCGAAGCTAAGTAGATAGGACTATTTTCATTTTTAGACTTTGTTGAACCTGAGTTTGGAAGAGCAGGATTTAAGCCTAGATTCTTAAAGTCTTTATCTTCTTTTTCTGCCTTTTTCAGATCACTGCCTGTTTTTTTGCGTGCCAGCCAGCTGAGAACGGTGTCCTCATCTAAATGCTGTCCTTCTTGGAAAAGATAGTCGTTTGTATTAAATGACTCTGTTGCGAGGCGCATGAGTCCTGTTTCAAATTCATCAATGTCCAAGCGTGTGTTGAGACGCTCCGCTGTTAAACCTCTCGCAGCTCCTTGTTTAAACGGCAGCACCATTTTGTAATAGGAGTCTGAGATATTGTACATCGGGATGATGGCTGTTTCCTTTGTTTCCTTCGTTTCATCCGTTTTTTGTGTGACCTCTTCCTCTTCCTTTCCCCCAAAAGGTGCACACGCTGACAATACCAGTGTGAGCATTGTCAGCAGCAATAACAACTTTTTCAATAGAAAACACTCCTCTTATTTCTTTAGCTCCTCGAGCATTTTAGCTTCGTCCCAAATTTCAATATTGAGTTCTTCTGCCTTTGTCAGCTTACTCCCCGCTGCTTCTCCGGCAATGACTAGATCTGTTTTTTTACTCACACTGCCTGCCAGCTTGCCGCCTAATGCTTCGATCGCTGCTTTTGCATCGTTTCGAGCCATTTCTTCTAACTTTCCTGTCAGCACAATGGTTTTTCCTGCAAAATAGGAATCACTTTCTTCTGCTTTTACCGGCTTTGGTCCTGTATAGGTCATATTGACTCCAAGCTCTTTTAGTTCGTTCAGCAGATCGAGTATTTCTTCTTTCTCAAAGTACGTGACGACGGCATCAGCCATTTTTTCACCAATTTCGTCGACTTCAAGTAATTGTTCTTTCGTTGCTTGCTTTAATTGATCGATGTTTTCGAAATGCATCGCCAAGGTCTTAGCCGCCTTTGAACCAATAAATCGAATGCCGAGTCCAAATAGTAAACGCTCAAGAGAGTTTTCTTTCGACTGCTCAATCGAACGCAGTAAATTGTCGACAGATTTTTCGCCCATTCGTTCAAGCTGAATCAGCTCTTCTTTCGTTAATCGGTAAAGGTCTGACACACGAGAGACTAGCTGTTCCTTGAAGAGCTGTGTAATGACCCGCTCGCCAAGCCCATCAATATTCATTGCATTACGGGAAACGAAGTGAATGAGACCCTCACGTATTTGGGCAGGACATTCTGGATTGATGCATCGCAAGGCCACTTCTCCTTCGATTCGCACCAGCTCACTATGACACTCTGGACATTCAGTTGGCATGTGAAACGGCTTTTCTTCGCCTGTACGCTGATCGACAAGGACACCTGCGACTTCAGGAATAATATCGCCGGCTTTTTTCACAATCACCTGATCAAACAAGCGAATATCCTTTTCTTTGATCAAATCTTCATTATGAAGAGATGCACGCTGCACTGTCGTCCCTGCTACTTTGACAGGCTCAAGAATCGCTGTTGGTGTAATCACGCCTGTTCGCCCGACGCTTAGTTCAATATCAAGCAGCTTCGTTACGACCTCTTCAGCTGGAAACTTGTACGCAACCGCCCAGCGCGGGCTTTTTGCTGTAAAGCCGAGTTCTTCCTGCTGAGCCAGTGAATCGACTTTAATGACAATTCCATCGATTTCATATGAAAAATCGGCACGCTTTACTTTTAATGTTTCAATAAGGTCGATGACTTCTTCGATCGTTTGGCACATCCGTCTTTCTTTGTTTGTTTTAAAGCCAAGTTCGTCGAGAAGATCAAGTCCTGCGCTTTGCGTTTCAACACCAATTTCATCAAGCTCCGCTATACTGTAGACGAATATATCAAGGTTTCGTTTCGCTGCAATTTTCGTATCAAGCTGACGAAGTGAACCTGCAGCCGCATTACGCGGGTTTGCAAACGGCTCTTCTTCGTTTTGTATTCTTTTTTCATTTAATGCTTCAAAAGAAGGTTTTGGCATAAATGCCTCGCCTCTCACTTCAATCGACAGAGGGCGTTTGATTTTAAGCGGGATGGAACGAATCGTTTTGAGGTTTTCAGTAATATCCTCCCCCGTTGTTCCATCTCCGCGTGTCGCTCCTCGGACAAACACGCCATTTTCATAACGGAGAGAAACAGCGAGTCCATCAATTTTCAGCTCGACATTATATGCGATATCGTCACCGACTGCTTGACGAACCCGACGGTCAAAATCAAGAAGGTCCTGTTCATTAAACGCATTCCCAAGGCTGAGCATTGGTGTGCCGTGACGTACTTTTTGGAAGGCGTCTAAAACAGCGCCGCCTACTCTTTGTGAGGGAGAATCCGCTGCTTTTAAATCAGGGTGCTCTTCCTCCAGAGAAATCAGCTCACGCATCCGCGCATCATATTCAGCGTCAGGAACACTTGGACGATCAAGTGTATGATATTCGTAGTTGTATTGATTCAAAATCTGGTGCAGTTCCTCGATCCGGCGTTTCGCTGCTTCTTTATCCATCTGCTTCTTCCTTTCAATTCATCCGTTTTGTCAGTCCGATCATTCTATTGCTTCTCGATTGGTGCAAATGCTGCGAGAAGACGCTTAATCCCAGTAGGGCTTGGGAACGCAATATCAAGCTCTGTGCTGTCTCCGCTGCCTTTCACACTCACAACCGTACCAACGCCCCATTTTTTATGGGCCGCTTTATCGCCCACAGCCCAGCCAATACTGCCGCCGCCTGTGTTTTGAATCGTTTGAGTTTGCGGACGCGAGACTGGTCCCCGTCTTTGCGGTCTTTCTCTTGTTTGACCAAACGGTGTTTTTGTTTCTTTTTTCTCATTTAGGTTGTCCAATAAATCGGCTGGTATTTCTCGAATGAATCTTGATTCAAGGTTCATGTTTGTCCGGCCGAAAAGTGTTCTCATTTTTGCACTTGATAAATAAAGCTCTTCTTCAGCTCGTGTGATGCCAACATAAGCGAGGCGGCGCTCTTCTTCCATCTCTGCATCTTCCATTAATGAACGGCTGTGCGGGAAGACACCTTCCTCCATTCCCATTAAGAAAACAACAGGGAATTCTAGACCTTTTGCAGCGTGAAGTGTCATTAAGATGACGGCATCCTGATCTTCTTCTTCATTCTCATCCAGTTTATCAATGTCTGCGACGAGGGCGAGATCTGTGAGGAAGGTCACAAGTGACTTGTCCTCATTTTGTTCTTCAAAATTCTTAGTGACGGATAAAAACTCGTCAATATTTTCTAAGCGGCTTTGTGCTTCAATCGTTTTTTCAAGCTTCAGCGCTTCACGATAGCCTGTTTTCTCTAGAATTTCTTCTGTTAATTCAGTGACAGATAAATAATCCTGCATGTTCGTCATTTGATCAATGAGCTGTTTGAACTCATCAAGCGCATTGGCTGCCCGTGCACTCAGTCCAATGAAATCCACCTGACCAAGTGCTTCAAACATAGACAGGTCATTCATCTCAGCATATGCTGCAATTTTATCAACAGATGTCGCCCCGATTCCGCGCTTTGGTACGTTGACAATTCGCGCAAAACTAATATCGTCATCTGGGTTTGCCACTAGGCGTAAGTATGCCAAAATGTCTTTGATCTCTTTTCTGTCATAGAACTTCGTGCCGCCGACAATATTGTACTGAATGTTGGCTTTCATTAACGTTTCCTCTATGACACGAGACTGAGCATTTGTCCGGTAAAGGATCGCAAAATCGGATAATTTGCGCTTTCCGCTCTGATGAAGCTGACGAATCTTTCCTGCGACAAATTGTCCTTCACCAAATTCATTATCTGCACGATAATAGGCAATCTTCGCTCCTTCATCATTTTCTGTCCAAAGATTTTTCGGCTTCCGGTTTGCATTGTTTTGAATGACCGTATTTGCGGCTTGCAAAATGCGTTTCGTCGATCTGTAATTTTGCTCAAGCAGAATCACTTCACTGGATGGATAATCTTTTTCAAAGGAGAGAATGTTTGTAATATCCGCTCCGCGCCAGCGATAAATAGACTGATCCGAGTCACCGACAACACATATATTTTGAAAGCGCTGCGCGAGCAGTTTCACAAGCATGTACTGTGCTCTGTTCGTATCCTGATACTCATCCACATGAATGTATTGGAATTTCCGCTGATAGTGCTCTAATACTTCAGGAATGCGCTCAAACAGACGAATTGTCATCATAATTAAATCATCAAAGTCGAGTGATTGGTTTTTGAGTAAACGCTTTTGATAATCTGTATAGACATCGCTGACCACTTGATCATAGAAATCACCCGCTGTTTTGGCGTATTCCTCTGCGTCAATGAGTTCGTTTTTTGCACTGCTGATTGATCCTAAAATACTGCGCGGGTCGAACTTTTTAGGATCGATATTCCGTTCTTTTAAAATGTTTTTAATAACTGAAAGCTGGTCAGATGTGTCTAAAATAGAGAAGTTGCGATTCACACCAATGCGGTCAATATCACGTCTTAAAATGCGGACACACATGCTGTGGAACGTAGAGATCCAGATGTCATCAGCGCCAGGCCCTAAAATAGCTTGGACACGTTCACGCATTTCACGTGCTGCTTTATTTGTAAATGTAATCGCTAAAATATTCCACGGCGCCACATGCTTTTCTGCCATTAAGTAGGCAATTCGATGTGTGAGCACCCGTGTCTTCCCGCTTCCTGCTCCTGCCATCAACAATAAAGGACCGTCTGTTGCTTTGACTGCTTCTTTCTGCGCGTCATTCAGCCCTTCTAATAGATGATTCGATATTTCATTCATTCCATTCACCGCCAATTCGAACTTATGTTCTATTTTAACCCGTTTCGTCTTATTTGACTATGATGACTTTTTGACTGCTTCGACTGTCTTTAATGCTTCTTTGAAATTGTCATAAATGACGTTTCCTACAACCACGACGTCTGCATGCTGGGAGAAGTCTTTTGCCTGCTTAGCGTTCTCGATGCCGCCGCCATAAAAAAGAACTGTTTCATCAAGCACTGCTTTTGTTTCTTTGACAAGCTCTATGTCTCCAAGCGTTCCACTGTATTCCAGATAAAAAACGGGCAGCTTCATCAAATGCTCTGCCACTCTTGCATATGCCCTGACGTCATCAATATCCAGCGCTGTATTTGCCTCTGTAAGCTTGGCCGCTTTACAATCTTCATTTAAGATCACATAGCCTTCAGGCACAATCTCTTCCATTGACATCAAATCACCGAATTCCTTCATTGCGTCCTTGTGCAGCCCAACAATCCAATCAGGGTGAGAGCTGTTTAAAACGGTCGGGATGAAATACAGATCAAAGCCAGGCACAATCATCTCATGTGTGGAGATTTCGAGCACACATGGCACTAGAAACCGGCGGACCTTTGACATCAATTGAAGCACGTTGTCCTCTGTCACATGATCACTTCCGCCAATCAATATGGCATCCGTCCCAGATTCGCAAATCGCTTCTAGCTGTTCATCGGAAATTTCTTTATTTGGATCGAGTTTAAAGACATGCTTCCACTCGGTAACATCATACATGAAAAACGTTCCTCCATTCGTTTCATTCCATTTAAATATTATAACAAAATCAAAGGCCGCAAAAAATGGGTAACCTCCTTTAGCTAAAAGTTTCATTCTTTTGAAAATGGGTGATCGTGACTTTACATAAAATTGCTGGAGAATAGATAAAAAATCCACTAGAAGAGGAGCTGAAAGAGGTTGTTATTTTGGCACTTTGTCACATGCTATTATACAATAAAGGAATATTTTACTATAGATTTAAAAACCATCTATTAAGCAGAGGTGACTCAGTTGAAAAGAACGATTACATATGAACAAAATATAGACATCGGATACATCTATATCACCCCGCAAGCGAAGCATATGAAAATCAAAAAAACCATTGAATTAGATGTCAATGAATGTGTCAATGTAGATATCGACCAAGAGGGCCGAGTGGCTGGCTTGGAGTTATTTTCAGAAGAATCCAAAGTGCTGCGGAACACACCGGTTTATGAGGATGAGCTTTCTTTACGTTTGACGGATCAGGAAATTCTCTCAACCTATCAACTGTCAGGCGTTGAATTCCAATTCTCAACACCTGATCACAATGAGCTGATCGGTTTTACTATTGTCGATCCTCTTCGCTATAACATCACAAGAAAAAAACCGTTTTGATCTTTCAAAACGGTTTTTTCAAACTATTGTCTCACTTCATTAAAATAATGGACGGATGTCATGGCCCCTTCGTCGACCATCTTGTTGTCTTGGATATCTAATGGATCTGGGTGGCCGGCTTTTTCAGGAACCTTTTCATCTGACCGGAACATGCCTGCCCATTTTTTCAGATGCTGTTTATTTTTTACCGCTAATAACACAGCTCCTCCAACCCCTAATCCTGCAAGTACATACGCATTTGGACGCTTATTCATGTATGTTCCCTCCCCTTATGATCTTATTTGTAAGTTACCCCGCCTTTTCATTTCTAAACGTCACAATATGCTGGTGTGGTTTCTCTTTCATTAAAAAGTGGAATAACAACAGCAATGAAAGAGAAAAGAGGGGATCTTCGTGACAACAACTTTAATTGTCATCGGCGCATTGCTAGTCATTTGTTTGATCATCCCAATCATTCTATTGATCTGGATTTGGATGAGGGATGAAAAACAAGAAGAACATTCAGTTCTGCGAAATTATCCGGTCATTGGAAAGCTGCGGTTTATCTTTGAAAAAATAGGACCTGAGCTTCGCCAATATCTGTTTCTGAATGACCGAGAGGAATTGCCCTTCTCAAGAAGAGAATACGAGCAGGCGGTCATGTCAGGGAAGTACAAAAGCCGGACGATGGGCTTTGGATCAAAACGTGATTTTGACAAGCCAGGCTATTACATTCGAAACGTTTTGTTTCCAAAGCAGCGAAATGAACTTCGCATCGATCAATCTGAAAAAATCAAAACGAAAGTGTATCAGATTGATCAAGACAATTTACTGAGAAGAAGTGAACATGTCAAAGAAGTCGAAGCAAATCCTTACTTTCTCCATCAAGAGGATGTACAAGTCATTGGCGAACATACATGTCAAAAGCCTTTCCATGTGAAAGGACTGATCGGTCAATCTGCCATGAGCTACGGCTCCTTAGGCGACAGGGCGATTACAGCTCTATCCTCAGGATTAAAAATGGCCGGCGGGACGTGGATGAACACAGGTGAAGGCGGGCTTTCTCCTTATCACCTCAAAGGCGGCGCAGATATCATTTGCCAGATTGGGCCTGGTTTATTTGGCGTTAGAACAGAGGATGGCGCATTTTCCTTTGAAGAATTCAAGAAAAAAAGCGAACACGAGGAAGTCAAAGCCTTTGAACTCAAGCTGGCACAAGGAGCAAAAACACGCGGCGGTCATATTGACGGCGAAAAGGTGACGGAAGAAATAGCGAATATCCGTAAATTACCACCTCACCAATCCATTGACAGCCCAAACCGCTTTGAGATGTTCCACTCCATTCCTGACATGTTTGATTTCATTGAACAGCTGCGGAGTATAGGCGGAAAGCCAGTTGGAATCAAACTTGTTGTCGGACATAAAGAAAATATTGAAGAGCTCGCCAGCTATATGAAAAAAAGCGGGAAACACCCTGATTTCATTACAGTGGATGGCGGAGAAGGCGGTACAGGGGCGTCCTTTCATGAATTGGCGGATTCCGCAGGGCTGCCGATTTTCACGGCGCTCCCAATGGTTCATCAAATATTGAAAGAATACGGTGTCAGACATCAGGTGAAGCTCTTTGCTTCTGGCAAGCTTCTCTCGCCTGATAAAATTGCGATTGCCCTTTCAATGGGAGCTGACTTTGTGAATATTGCCAGAGGTCTCATGTTTTCAGTCGGATGCATTCGCGCCCAAGTCTGCCACACGAATAAATGCCCGGTCGGGGTCGCCACGACTGATCCAAAGCTGCAAAAGGGTTTATCGATTGAAGAAAAAAAATACCGAGTGTGCAATTATATCCTGTCTCTTAGAGAAGGTTTGTTTAATTTATCCGCAGCTGCGGGAATAGAATCGCCTATTCATTTTAATGAAAAACATATTATCTTTAGACAAGAGAATGGCGAGACAAGCGAAGTGCCGATGTTCTCAGGCACACAGCCATCTGTCTAGCTCGAAAAGGTGCGGAAACGCGCCTTTTTTGTTAATATTTTTGATCAATCGCGTACTAAGTTTGCAAACAGTAGAGTTTAAGGAAATCATCTCAAGCGAAGGCGGCATCTCCTATGAAGGAGAAAGATGGTTGATGGGCGAGCTAAAGTAAAAAAACAGGGACACTTTATCAGCCCCTGCCCGCCTTTTCATAAAAAAACTGCAAACAAGTCCATTTTTCGTAAAAAGGATTGTTTACAGTGAAAGCTGCTTTATTTTGTTTCGTTATTTTCCTGCTGTTCTGCTACGCGGTCAAGTGCCATCGTATAGGCATCGTTGCCATAGTTCAAGCAGCGTTTGACACGTGAGATGGTTGCAGTGCTTGCACCTGTTTCCGTCTCAATTTTATGATACGTGTTTCCCTCACGAAGCATACGCGCTACTTCAAGACGCTGTGATAAAGATTGGATTTCATTGATGGTACATAAATCATCAAAGAATCGATAACATTCTTCCAGGTCTTTAAGGGATAAGATGGAGTTGAATAACTGATCTAAGCTTTTGCCCCTTAATTTATCAATTTGCATCTTAATACATCTTCTCCTTTACTATTGCCACACCGCTTCGCACGATCTTCTTCTAAGAAAGCGGTATCTTTCCTGACTAATTTTTTTAAAACCTCAGCAATGAGCTTTGAACAGATCATGACAGGTTTGGTTCTACGCTGAAAATGCCGTCAGGTTCTTTCGTAAGCCGAAGCTTCTTTAT
Source organism: Bacillus sp. FSL P2-0069 (assembly GCF_038593315.1). NCBI lineage: Bacteria > Bacillati > Bacillota > Bacilli > Caryophanales > Bacillaceae > Bacillus > Bacillus sp. FSL P2-0069. The sequence continues at coordinate 650,968 of NZ_CP151984.1, read as the reverse complement.
CGTAAACAAATTCGACAAGTTCTGTCATTTTCCTTGTATGACAATCTGACAAACTTGTTTGCTTCCGGTATAAAGATGACTTCTGCTTGGTTAGGTCTTCTGCCCTCATATACAGGCTTTGCGGAAAGCTCGGCGAGACCACAAATATGCGCCCCGCCTTGCTCGGGTTATTCAAAATATGTTGGCCGGTCAGCGTAACCGGCAAATTCATTTTACAATTAGAGTACTTCATTCGTCATGTCAAAGCCCTCTGCTTTGTCAACAGCTCCACATAAGATCATGATCACTTACATGGCAGTGAAGAGAACCATGGCTCACTTCTGCCCTATAACAGCAGTCAGAAATGCAGCAAAGATGATACAGCTCCACTCTGTTATATTTTAACGCATTATAGACGGAAAGAGTACAGTTTTTTTCATGACATCAAATATTCCTCTTGGTGTCACTCGAATATACGGCAAATGTGTACTTTGGAAAAAGACAAGTGTATCAATTGGGCAGTCAAATGGATAGCCGCGCTCAATGAGCAGCTCACGTAATGTTTGTTCCTGCTGAAGAACAGTCTCAAACGGTTCAGCCGATGCACAACCTGATAATTGCAGCGGGATTTCGTGCAAAATTTTCCCGTTCTCTGTGAGTACGATTCCCCCGCCAATTTCTTTCATCCGCTTATGTGCCAGCATCATATCTTCTTTATTCTTCCCGATCACTAAAATATCACCCGTGAGCGAAAATGAGCTGACAAAGCCCTGCACTTTATTTGCGAACCCTTTTAGCATCGTATTCACACGCCACTCACCTTTTCGGTCAATCAGGCTAAAGAAGCTTTGATCATGGTCACATGACAGCTGGTTGATTGAGTTATCAATTTCCACTGTATAAGGCTCCATGATGACAGCATTTCTCATCTTCACACCTAGCGGCATAGAGAATTGCAAATCACTCATCGTGAGGTCGTAGCTTAAATCTAATGGAGCAAGCCCGCCATTTTCCCATTTTGTTTCTTGGAATTGATGCTGGTTCTCGCCATCTAATTTGAGAATAACCCCTTTAGATATGACCGTTTCAGGATTTGGGTTCATTGGATCATCTAAAATATTCAAAGAAGCCAGCCGGCCTGGGCCAACAACGCCTAATAAATCATCAATTTGATAGTATTTTGCAATGTTAAATGTCGCCATATTATACGCATCAATGATCGGCACGCCTTCTTCAAGGGCAATCGAAATCAAACGGTTAATCATGCCTTCCTCATAAAAGTGAGGGGCAGCACCATCTGTTGTATAGAAAAAGTGATCATAGTGTCTAAAGTCACGCTCATGCAGTTCTCTTAAAATGTTCACTAAATCTGGGCGGATGGAAGAATGCCGCAATGAAACATGATAGCCAAGGGACAAGCGTTTTAACACATCGTCGGCATTCATCGCTTCATGATCACTGTCCGCGCCAAACAGCTTCATTTTTGTTAGCGTTTTCTCAGAAGCTCCAGGGAAATGCCCTTCAATTCGTTTTCTCTGCTTCTTTGTTTCTTGCATGCAATATAAAATGAGATCATCACCGTCCATCAATCTTGGCCAGCTTGTTAATTCGCCGCCTTGGAGGACGTCAGGATGATCAATCCATTCCTTCCGGTAGTTGACTGGCAGCATCTCATCTTCATATCTGACTTCCGTTTGAAGATCGTATCTGGACCACCAGAAATACTGAAATGGCTGCTTTTTTAATTCACATAGGGTGGAAAGCGCTTTCTTTTCATTGCTTTGCAAAAGAAGAAATAAGTTATCGCTGACCATTGTTGTTGTGCCAAATTGAGACACATATTCTGCAAGTGATTGGGGATTATAAATATGGAACGGATGCGCGTGAGGCTCTATATACCCAGGCACAATGTATTTCCCTTCACAATCAATCACACGTTTAGCTGATTTATTTTGAGGAAGCTCTGCTCCGACATAAACAATTCGATCATCATGTATCCAAATATTTGCCTTCACCCATTGCTTCAAAAACGGGTTAAGCACGAGTCCATTCGTTAAAAGGAGTGTTGGAACTATTTTTGAGTCGACTACATCGATTTGTGTGCGGATGTCATTGTTTCTCCAATTAAAAGTACGTTCGGACATTCACATACTCTCCTTCATTTGTATTAGCCCTATCGTAACATAACGAACTACGTTACGCATTAATGAAACGTTACAATTTCTTGAAATCACACTTAAAATAATTTAAAAAAGGAGATTCACCTTCAATGAAACCTAATCTCGGCTTAATGGAAGCGCTCATTAGAATTGCCTGCGGAATGACAATATGTACTGTGGCTGGATCCTTATATGCTAGAAAACCATGGAGTAAAATGCTGCTTTTTAGCATCATGTTTGGCGGTATGAAACTGGGGTCTGGCATTCTTCGTTTTTGTCCAGTGACATATATGTGTGAGCAGCAGGACACACATAAAGAGAAGGCTGAGTAAGGCAGCCTTCTTTTTTGTGATCATTTTCATCTCATTCCGCTGCTTCACACCATTCGACCATTGTCCCTGCAATAATTTCAGCTGCTTCAATCACATGCTCAATGTCAATGGATTCATTCGGAAAATGGGCAAGCTCCGTTGTTCCCGGTCCAAACACGATGATCGGAATACCTGTAGCTTGTGACAGTAATCCGCCGTCCGTTCCCCAAGGGGCGGCTTCGATTTTCGGCGGCTGCTTCATGACCGCTTCATATTGTTCCTTCAATAAACCTAAAAGCGGATGATCTGTATCGATTGAACCCGGAAGCCATCTTGCACCAAACCATTCGACCTCAACAGGATGCTCTTGGAACCATTCATCTTTTTCTCCGAGTCCTGCCATCCAATTTTCTAATTCCTTCTCTGCCTGTTCTACCGTTTCACCGGGCATCACCCCGAGCCTGCCTTCCATTGTGACAAGGTCTGCTACAGAGGATGGCCAATCACCGCCTTGAATTTTCCCGATATTGATTGGGATCGGGATTGGGATATGCTGAAACAGCGGCTCGGTGATTCGCTGATTTCTTTCTTCTTCAAGTGCCGCTATATGTGAAAGGACAATCGTGCTCTTTTCAATAGCAGAAACGCCGTGATATCTTGTTCCGCCATGAGCAGCCCTTCCTTTAATATGCAGTCTGAACCATTTAGATCCCTGCTGAATCGGAAAGATTTTCATATGACTTGGCTCTGGAATGATGGCTGCATCTGCGGTATATCCTCTTAGTATGGCTGCAAGGGTGCCTGCACCGCCGCTCTCTTCTTCGACAACACTATGAAACACAACATCTCCCTTCAGCGGAATCTGAAGCGCATGCAGTGCCTCAAGTGCAAAGAGTAAAGAAACGTTTCCACCTTTCATATCTGTTGCCCCGCGTCCATAAAGTCTCCCGTTTATGATATGCCCGCTGTAGGGCGGATATGTCCATTGTTTGTGATCTCCTGCCGGGACAACATCCACATGCCCATTTAATAAAATAGATTTGCCGCCTCCTTTACCTTTCAATCGTCCAGCGACATTGGGACTTCCGTTAAAGGAACGCCTCGGGGAATAAAAATACGGATGGTTCAGCAAGTCATCTCCGCCAATGTCCCACATGTCAACATCAAAGCCAATGGCAGAAAGTTTATTTGCTACGATTTGCTGTACTTCTTGCTCATTTCCTTGTGTGCTGTCACATTGCACCATTTGCTGAAGAAGCGTCACGGCTTCCTCCTTATGCTCTTTCATCCAGTTTCTGATACGTGTGGTTGGCTGCAAGTCGGTCATCCTTTCTACACAACAGATTTGACATCAGGCGCTAAAATGAGCGGCGCCTCTGTCGCCCTCATGACATCTTCCGGCTGATACGGCGGCATGACTTCACGCAAAATGAGCAGCTGTGATTTGACCTCAATGACTGCCATATCCGTAATAATCAGATCTACACAAGACTTAGCAGTTAAGGGCAGCGTGCAGGCTGCTTTTATCTTAGATTGTCCATGTTTATCAAGGTGGCTCATCACGACCACCACCTTTTTCGCTTTTTGCGCAAGTTCAATCGCTCCACCCATACCCGGCACTCGTTTCCCTGGCACAATCCAATTGGCAAGATCCCCATGACTGCTGACTTCAAGTGCACCTAAAATGGTCATATCCAGCATTCCTTTGCGAATGATGCCAAAAGCGGTTGTGCTGTCCATATATGAGCCGCCTTTTGTTAACGTAATGGGAAAACCGCCGGCATTGCACAAATTCGGATCTTCTTCCCCTTGTACTGGTGAACCGCCTGCTCCCATAATGCCGTTTTCTGCATGCAGCCACACCTCGTAATGTGCTGGGATGTATTCAGCTGCAAGGGTCGGGATGCCGATCCCAAGATTGACGATCATCCCATCTTCAATTTCCTGTGCCGCGCGTTTGGCTATGCGGTGTCTTAAATCGATGTCTCCCATGCCCATGTCCAGTTCACTCCTTTTGATTGCACGATCTGGTTCACAAATACGCCTGGTGTGACGATTTCCTCTGGATGAAGCCTACCAACAGGCACAATCTCTTCTACTTCCGCAATGGTCCAGTCTCCTGCCATCGCCACAATCGGGTTTGTATTCCGCGCGCTTTTATCAAAAATCAGGTTGCCTGCTTCATCTGCTTTGAGGGCATTCACAATCGCGATATCCGCAGTCAGTGCAGGCTCAAGAATATACTTCTTTCCATCCAGCTGAACCAATTGTTTCTCATCAAGATTGAGACTATCCATGCCGACATCTGTCACAATGCCCGCTAAACCCATCCCGCCTGCCCTGATCTTTTCTGCTAGGATGCCCTGCGGGTAAAAAAGAACGTCTAGTGTACCTGCCTGCATTTTCTGCCCGGCAATTGGATTTGAGCCAATATGAGAGGCAATGATTTTCTTCACTCTTCCTTCTGTGATCAGCCTGCCAACACCGATTTGCGGGAAGCCTGCATCGTTTCCGATCAATGTCAGGTCTTTGATATTGGCTTCTAGGATGGCATCGATCAATGATGGCGGGGACCCCACACCGCCAAAGCCGCCAAACATGATGGTCATTCCGTCTCTAAAATGCGTGATGACTTGATCAAAGTTCGCTGTTTTGTTCATCATTTTTCCTCCCTACATGGCAGATGGGAAAAACCCTCGATTGATGACTTCTTGCTCGACCTGCGTCATTGTCTGCCCGAATAAATGAATCAGTTCATCCATCTCCTGCTGCGTAATGGAAAGAGGTGGTGCGATCATGACCGCTGCACCTCCCACACCATCCTCTCCAGCGCTTGCTGGGTAAACAAGCAAACCATTTTGCTTGGCCGTCTCCACAACTAAATGCGTCATTTGAGCATGGGCAGGAAATGGTGTTTTCGATAATCGGTCTGCGACAAACTCAATGCCAATGAGCAGTCCCTTTCCTCTCACATCCCCTATGATGGAATGTTTTGTTTGCAAATCCTTTAAAGCATTCATTAAATATCGGCCAGACAGATCAGCCCGTTCTGAAAGCTGGTGTTTTTTCATGTATCGAATGACAGCCAGTGAGACGGCTGCTGAAAGCGGATTGCCGCTATAAGTGTGGCCTGCCATCACAGAGCCCGAACCGCTGAGGATCGGTGCAATCACATGATCTGCTGAGACAGCTGCAGCAATCGGTGCATAGCCGGCGCTCATGCCTTTTCCGAGTACCATAATATCTGGTACGACGCCCCAATGTTCCATGGCAAACATTTTCCCAGTTCGTCCAAAGCCTGTCATGACTTCATCTGCAATCATTAAAATATCGTTTTCCTCACAAACTCGCTTCATCGCCGCAAAATATCCATCTGGCGGAACAAGCGCCGCGCCCGCTGCTCCAACAATCGGCTCTGCAATAAAAGCCGCAATCCTCTCTTTTCCTATACGCTGGATGACAGTTTTAAATTCCTGTACATACCATTCGACCTGCTTGCTTTCTTCCTTTGGCAGCCACGAACGATAGCTGTATGGCGGAGACAGCACCGGGTGTTTTTCGAGCAGTGGTTCAAAGCGCTCTCTCCTTGCAATATGACCTGACATCGACAGCGCACCGAGTGTGATGCCGTGATAACTCATCCATCTTGAGATGATGTGATTCTTCTCAGCCTTCCCCTGCTCCTGCCAATGCTGAATGGCAATTTTCATGGCGGTCTCTGTTGCCTCTGATCCGCTTCCGACAAAAAAAGACCAGTTCAGGTTCCCTGGGCAGAGCGTACTCAATTCATAGGCAAGTTCTTCTGCTGGTTCATTTGTGAATTGTGATCTGTACGTAAAGCTCACCTTTTCCGCTTGCTCTGTCATGGCATCAATGATGTCTCGTATGCCATGTCCAATACTTGCCGTGACAGCACCCGATGAGCCGTCTAAATATTTTTTCCCGTCCCGATCATATAAATAAATCCCCTCTCCTTTCACAGCCACAGGATAATGCTGATTCAACATCGGTTTGATTAAGTAATCCCGGGTCTCCACTTTGTCATTCCTCCCTCTCTCGTCAGCAGCTGCATCTTTCTTTTTTCATGAATCGCAAGAAAATTTTGTATACTTGTTATAAGCTTAGCTTAATCAAGAGGGCAGTCATCCTCCATTCGCCACATGCCCGAATTTCACACGCATTTTTTATACATCGTGTATAAGAGTGTTCAAAAGGAGGTCATGAGTCTATGGCGATTCTCGTCAAAGATGCACTCTCGCTCGATATCATGAAGGAAACAAAGCTGCTTGCTGGGGAAAATGGACTGGACCGCCTCATTCAGTGGGTGACCATCGTGGAAATTATCGAAGATACTTCAAGGCTTTCAGAAGGGGAACTGCTCGTCACAACCGGTTTTGGGCTTGCAGACAATCTAGAAAGGCGCGCCCGGCTTGAGGAGCTGATTCAATCTCAACGTCTATCGGCCATTGCGATTTATAAAGGGGTATACTTAACGAAAATTCCGGCATCACTGATCGAAGCTGCCAAAAACAGCGGCATTCCACTCATCGAGATTCCTTCACATGTCAACTTCTCAGACATTACAAAAGCCGTCCTAGAGCAAATCGTCAGCAGCCAGCTCCATCAGCTTAAATATTCTTCAGCCATTCACCAAAGACTAACCCATTTAAATGTCAGCAATAAAAATGTCACACAAATTACAGATGAGCTGGCCCATCTCACTTCGGCAAACATCGTCGTGCTTGATGTTTTTTTACATCAAACAGCAGCTCATCTCATAAAAGATGAAGTGACGTACTCTCCTGCTTTTGGCTTTATGACAGATCATGAACCAATCGAAACGACGCCTCTTCTCAAGCAGGCTGAGGAGAAAGGAAGGCTCGTTTATGACACGTGCGGTGCGTTTGTCCTCGCTGCATGCCCAGTGATTGCGATGGGCGATATTTTCGGATTTATTGTATCTTTAAAGAAAAAGGATGCGTGGCATCATCTCGACGCGATTGCCATCGAGCATGCCGGGGCGGTGTATGCGATTGAATGGCTGAAGCAAAAAGCCATTCAAGATACAGAAAACCAAATGCAAGGTCATTTGTTAGATGATATTTTGCAGCAGCAATACACAGAAGAAAGCTATGTGGTCGAACAGGCAACAAAGCTGCAATACGATATGAGCGATGAGCAGGTGGTCATCTACTTTCAATTTCAGCATCAGCACACACAGCTCGATCACCAAATGATGCAGCGCCTATCTCAATTGCTCACGTCGATATTTGAACGCAGACATATTCCTTTTTTACTTAAGACAAGGCTCGATTCCATTTTTGTTCTTACACCGGCAGGAAAAAAAGCGTTTCAAGAAGCGGAGTGGTATCGTGCAGCAGAAGAGTGCCGGAGCACTTGGTCTTATTTTTTTCCCGTCCATCCGATTGTGATTGGCATTGGGAGAGCCTATGACCAGATCGGTCTCTTTTCAAAAAGCGCGAAGGAAGCGCAGTATGCAGCAAGGCTTCTTCCGCTTTTAAAGACAGACGAATGCATCATTCATTATCAGAAGCTCGGCTTATACGGGATGCTGCTTGAAATGAATGAAGCGGGTATGAATTTGCATGACTTTTACGTGGAGCTGTTAAGTCCCTTGCTTTATACGAAAAAACAGGGCGCTGACCTGATCCATACACTCGAAGTGTATTTGGCACACAATGAAAATATTCAAAAATCTGCGGGAGAATTGTTTATTCACAGGCATACATTAAGCTACCGGCTGAAACAAATTGAAACGAAAACAGGCTGCAGCCTCAAATCCACAGATGATCGGATGAAGCTGCAGCTCAGTATCATGGCGTACCGCCTATCTGGTCTGCTTGATCAAATGAGAACCATTTCATGATTCATTCGGCGTTTTCACCCATAGATTCATATCTTCAATTTTGTCAAAAATATAGCAGTTGTTTTGGAAACGCCCGGTATACGTATAGCCGAGCTGATAAAACACTTGGTTCATTCCATAGGACAGTGCACGTGCGAGAGAATAAAAGACATAGATGTGCATGGATTGAAGTTCTTTTTCGAGTGCTAGAATCAAATGATGCATGAATCCTAGTTTTCTGTATGATGGAAGGGTCGCACAATCTGTTAATTCCGCATGACCATACGGTACATTGATTTCAGCGGATGCTGCACTCACAATGTGACCGTCATGTTCAACGGCATAAAAGACGGTCCCTTCCTCCATCACCTTTTGGATGTAATCTGGCTCATTCATTGGCGTAGGATACGTTTCAAAAACGGCATCATAGAGCTTTGCCAGCTTGTTAATATCCTGCGTATCCGCTTTCCGCATCACATACTCATCCTGCCACGTGCCTTGGTCTTTTTTGAGAGGCTTTTCCTGAATAGACGCAACAATTTCATCTTCCTTCAGCCAATACGGGCTGTTCATCCGATCCTCCGTCAGAAAGAGCGACATGCCGTACGCATCACTTCCAAGAAAATAATGAGAAAACACGCCTTCAAGCCGAAAGCCTTTTTCTAAAAAAAGAGGCATATGCTCACGCCTGACTTTCACAATGACCTTAGAAGCCTTGGAGTCTGCCGCTTCCTGAAGAACCGACTGAATCACATCCCGCACCCTGCCGCTGTAGTCATCCAAACGGATTCGCTCATTAAATGAATCAATACAGATCGAGGCAGAAAAACGCTTGTTCGCAAGTTCCTTCAATTGCACCATATACTCATCCTCTCTTATAAATCAGCTAATAAAAAAAATCCAAATGGAAAATGAAACAATGACGATACCAGAAAAAATCGACATGATCATATACCGAATGGCTGAGCCTTTTTTGGCTTTGTTTTGCTTTCTCGCTTCATACATGATGAGATTTGAGAACAGTATAAATAAAATAAGTAACACGATTGCAAATAGAATAATTCCTTGAATGACCATGCTGCCTCCTCATAAACTCGTCATCCCATACTACTTCTTCATATTCGAGCATCATCCCTTCTCATGAACAAAAAACACCTTTCCATCTCATCAGATAGAAAGGTGTTTTGATTAAACGTTTTTCCCCGCAGCCTTCAGTGCACGGGCACCGATGTCACGGCGATAAAATAGACCTGGCTGTATGATTTCTTCAACCGCTTCATACACTCTTGATCTTGCCGCTTCAAATGTGTCGTCAAATGCGGTTACATTCGCTACACGGCCGCCATTTGTGACGAATTGATCGTTTTCTTTTTTTGTTCCTGCGTGGAAGGTCACGACATCAGAGACAGTCGTTTGCAAGGCACCGATCGGTGTGCCTTTTGCATAGTCTTCTGGGTATCCTTCTGATGCAAGAACCACACTGACAGCCGCAGTGTCTTTCCACTGTAAGTCCACATCTTTTCCATCAAGAATATCGAGGAAGACTTGGACTAGATCTGATTCAAGACGAGGGAGAACCACCTGCGTTTCAGGGTCGCCAAAGCGTGCATTGAATTCAATCACCTTTGAGCCTTCTGGTGTCAGCATTAAACCTGCATATAAAATGCCTGTAAATGGACGCCCTTCTTGCACCATCGCGCGAGCTGCCGGTTTCACAACATCTTCCACGGCTTTCTGAACCACTTCATCTGAAATTTGCGGAACTGGTGAATAAGCGCCCATTCCGCCGGTGTTCGGCCCTTTGTCATCTTCAAAGGCCCGTTTGTGATCCTGCGCAATCACCATCGGGTACACCTTTTCTCCGTTGACAAAGGCCATGAGTGAAAATTCTTCGCCTGTTAAAAATTCTTCGATGACAACAGATGCACTTGCATCGCCAAACTTTTCATCCTCTAAGAAATCATGCAGACAATCGACGGCCTCTTCAAGCGTCATGGCCACTGTGACGCCTTTTCCTGCGGCAAGCCCGTCTGCTTTAATGACAATCGGCGCACCCTTTTCTTCTACATATGCTTTTGCTTCTTCAAACGAGGTAAAGGCAGCGTAAGCGGCTGTTGGGATATCGTAGTTCTTCATTAAGTCTTTTGCAAATTCCTTTGAGCCTTCAATGACCGCAGCTTTTGCATTCGGTCCAAATACTTTTAGACCTGCTTCTTCAAATGCATCAACGACACCTGCGATTAAAGGAACCTCTGGACCGACAATGGTTAAGCCGATTTCGTTTTCTTTTGCAAAACGAATTAATGACTCATGATCGCCTTCGTCGATTGGTACAAGCTTCGCAGCATCTGTCATTCCATCATTGCCGGGTGCGACAAATACTTGGCTGACAAGTTCACTTTGATTCACTTTCCATGCGATGGTATGCTCTCTTCCGCCTCTGCCGATAATTAATACGTTCACACTGTCATCCCCTTAATGTTTGAAATGTCTAACGCCAGTGAAGACCATGGCGATGCCGTATTCATCTGCTTTTTGAATCGATTCTTCATCACGAATAGATCCGCCTGGCTGAATGATCGCTGTGACGCCTGCCTTTGCAGCAGCTTCCACTGTATCGCCCATTGGGAAGAATGCATCAGAGCCTAGTGCACTTCCTTTTGCCTTTTCACCAGCTTGCTCAATTGCAATGTTAGCTGAGCCCACGCGGTTCATTTGACCAGCACCGATTCCTGCTGTCATTTGATCTTTCGCAAGGACAATAGCATTTGATTTCACATGCTTGACTACTTTCCAAGCAAGCTTTAAGTCTTTCCATTCGTCTTCTGTTGGTTCTCTTTTCGTTGGAATAGAAATCGTTGCTTCCTCTAAGCCGTACGTGTCAATATCCTGAACAAGCAGTCCGCCATGGACACTTGTCAGCTGCTTTTCCTTTTTCCCGAGATCTGCTTCTACATCTAATGTTAATAGACGAAGATTCTTTTTCGCTGTTAACACGTCAAGTGCTTCTTGGCTGAACGATGGGGCGATGACAATTTCTAAGAAAATCGTATGCAGCACCTCAGCCGTTTGTTTGTCTACTTCACGGTTAAGTGCCACAATGCCGCCAAAAATAGACGTCTCATCTGCTTTGAATGCTCGGTCAAATGCTTCTGCAATCGTTTCTCCTGTACCAACGCCGCACGGGTTCATATGCTTCACAGCGACAGCTGCTGGCTCCGTGAATTCACGTACAATTTGAAGAGCGGCATCTGCATCTTTGATATTGTTGTAGGAAAGTTCTTTTCCATGTAATTGCTTTGCAGTAGCCAAAGAACCTTTGGCTGGAAGAGCATTTTCATAGAAAGTCGCCGCTTGGTGCGGGTTTTCTCCATAACGAAGGGATTGTTTTTTCTCAAACGTGACAGTGAACTGTTCTGGCTCTGTTTCGCCCACAAAGTTTGTTAAGTAATCCGCAATCAGAGCATCGTATGCAGCCGTATGACGGAATACCTTTGCAGCGAGCTCACGTTTTTTCTCGAGTGACACGCCGCCTTCTTTGATTTGCTGGATGACTGTATCATAGTCACGAGGATCGACAATCACTGTGACGTCTTGATGGTTTTTTGATGCCGCACGAAGCATTCCCGGTCCGCCAATATCAATGTTTTCAATCGCTTCTTCATACGTCACATCGTCTTTTGAGATCGTCTCTTTGAATGGATAGAGATTCACGACAACAAGATCAATCGGCTGAATGCCATGCTTCTCAATCTGTGCCATATGCTCATCGTTTTCTCTCACTGCTAAAAGTCCGCCATGAATGTTCGGGTGAAGTGTTTTGAGTCGTCCGTCCATGATTTCAGGGAATCCAGTGACTTCTGAAATTCCAATGACATCAATGCCGTTCTCTTGAAGAAGCTTATGTGTACCTCCAGTTGAAATCACTTCAACGCCAAGTTCTGTTAATTCTTTCACAAAAGGTACAAGATTCGTTTTATCGGAAACACTGATTAATGCGCGTTTGATCGTCATGCCTTCGTCACCTCATTAAGATAATTCTAAAAGTGATTTGATCACTTTTGGATATAGTGTGTGTTCTAGTTCATGCATTCTTTTTTCAATCGATTCAAGCTCTTCCCCTTGTTCGATGTAAATCGACGCTTGGTCAATAATCGGACCCGTATCCATGCCTTCATCGACAAAATGGACGGTGATACCCGCCACTTTGACGCCTGCTTGATAGGCTTGTCCAATGGCATCCAGCCCTGGGAAGGCTGGCAGCAAGGACGGGTGGATATTGACAATTTTCCCTCTGAATGCTTCAAGTAATGTCGGACCAATCAGTCTCATATACCCAGCAAGGAAAATCCATTCCACTTCATGCAGCCTAAGCTGTTCAATGATCGTTTGTTCAAAAGCAGCTTTATTCGGAAACGCCTTCGGGGTAAAGGCAAAGGAGGGAATGCCCTCTTTCTCAGCACGCTCCAGCACCTTTGCACCCGGTTTATCACAAATCACAATGGCGGCCTCTGCCTGCCACTGTTCTTTTTTTAATGTATCAATAATGGCTTGAAAATTCGTCCCGCTTCCAGAGGCGAAGATCGCAAACTTCTTCATGAGAGGCTTCCACCGCCGAATGTGACACCTTCTCCTTTTTGAACACGGCCGATGAGAAATGCTTTCTCTCCGTCTTCTTCAAGTCCTCTGATCACTTCGACAAGGTCATCTTCTTTTACCGCTAAGACAAAACCAATGCCCATATTAAACACATTGAACATTTCTTCTGCCTTTAACTGTCCTTTTTCTTGAATAAAGGAGAAAATTGGCGGTACTGGCCATGAGCCGTTATCAATCTCAACGCCAAGCCCTTCAGGCAGCATACGCGGTAAATTTTCAATAAAGCCGCCGCCTGTCACATGTGCCATGCCGTCAATCTTGCCGGCTTTCACTTGTTTGAGAACAGGCTTCACATAAATTTTGGTCGGTTCAAGAAGCTCTTCTCCAAGCGGTCTTGTAAAAGGTTCATACGTTTGATGCAGATCCAGACCAGCGTCTTCCAGCAATACTTTACGAACGAGAGAGTACCCATTGCTATGAATTCCGCTTGAGCTGAGTCCGATAAGCAAGTGCCCCTCTTTGATGCTCTCTCCTGTCACGATTTCATCCTTTTCAACGACGCCTACTGAAAAACCAGCAATATCATATTCATCTTCTGTGTAAAGACCCGGCATTTCTGCTGTTTCTCCGCCGACAAGCGCTGAACCAGACTGCTCACAGCCGTCAGCCACACCTTTGACGATTGATTCAATTTTTATCGGATCTGCTTTACCAACTGCTAGGTAATCTAAGAAAAAGAGCGGCTCTGCCCCTTGTGCCAGCACATCGTTCACACACATTGCCACGGCATCAACACCGATCGTATCGTGTTGATCCATTAAAAAGGCAAGCTTTAATTTTGTTCCGACACCATCTGTTCCTGAGACAAGAACGGGCTTTTTGTATGGCAGCTCAGATAAATCAAACATACCGCCAAATCCGCCTAGAGCACCCATGACGCCTGCTCTTTTTGTACGTTCTACGTGTGTTTTCATTCGTTTAACGGCTTCGTATCCTGCTTCGATGTCGACACCGGCGTTTTTATATGCTTCTGACATCCCATTCACTCCTTTTAGCTGCTTCTCTTCCATTTATTTTCAGCAGAATGAAAGAGCAGCATATCAAATCATCTTGACTGCTGCTCCTTTATTCGATTATTTCGTCAGTGCTGTTTCCTTCACATGCGGAAGAACAGTATCTTCATAAATTTCAGTCGGGTATTTCCCAGTAAAGCATGCTAAACATTGACCGCGCTGCGGATCATCATACTTCCTGCCAATCCCGTCCATTAAACCGTCTACAGATAAAAATGCAATGGAGTCTGCACCGATTTCCTGTCTAATTTCTTCCACTGAATGAGAAGAAGCAATCAGCTCTTCATGTGTGGACGTATCAATTCCATAAAAACAAGGATGTGCGATGGGCGGTGAACTAATGCGTACATGGACTTCCGTCGCACCCGCTTCTCTTAGCATCGTCACAATGCGGCGGCTCGTAGTTCCGCGTACGATGGAATCATCGACCATCACGACACGTTTTCCTTCGACGACCCCGCGCACAGCTGATAGCTTCATGCGCACGCCCTGCTCACGCAATGCTTGAGACGGCTGGATAAAGGTTCTGCCGACATAACGGTTTTTAATTAAACCGAGCTCATATGGAATACCTGTTGCTTCGGCATATCCAATCGCTGCAGAAATACTCGAATCTGGTACACCTGTCACGACATCTGCTTCGACATGCGCTTCCTCGGCAAGCTTTTTGCCAAGGTTCTTTCTCGCACTATGCACGTTGATGCCGTTGATATTGCTGTCAGGTCTTGAGAAATAAATGTATTCCATGCTGCACATGCTGCGGTTAATGTTCATGGAGAAGCGTTCAGATTTCAGACCTTCATCATTAATGATCAGCATTTCTCCAGGCTCAACATCTCGTAAATACGTGGCACCGACAACATCAAATGCACATGTTTCAGAAGCAACAACATACGCGTCCCCAAGCATACCAAGTGAAAGCGGACGTAAGCCGTTCGGATCAAGAGCCACAATCATTTCTGTTTCCGTCATAATTAAGAAAGCATATGCGCCTTTAAGCATGGACAGGGCATTTTTGATCTGCTCTTTCAATTCAACATAGCCGCTGCGCTTAATTAAATGAGCAAGCACTTCAGTGTCAGAAGATGTTTGGAATATACTCCCCTGGTTCTCTAGCTGCTGCTTTAATTGCGTTGCATTCACTAAGTTCCCATTATGAGCAAGGGCAAGACTGCCGTTGTTTTGCGAGCGGAAGAAGAGGGGCTGCACATTTTCAAAGCCGCCTCCGCCTGCTGTCGCATACCGAACGTGTCCGATCGCACCTTTTCCTTTCAAATCCTTTAGCTCACCGTTTTGAAAGACTTCCGTAATCAGTCCAAGGCCTTTATGTGCCGTCAGGTTTTCACCATCTGTTGCAATGATTCCCGCACCCTCTTGTCCTCGGTGCTGAAGACTATGCAATCCGTAATATGTGATTTGCGGGGCTTCTTCGTGTCCCCAAACCCCAAAGACGCCACACTCTTCGTTTAAGCCTCTGATTTCAGCAAGCATGGGATCGCTCCTTTCCATGCGCGTTCAAGCTCGTTGACCGCTGCATGAATCCATTGTTGTCCTTCTTGATTTTTGACAGTGAATACCCCATCATTTGTGACCGTTCCAACTTCTTTCGCATCTTTGACAGCCGCAGCAAACGCTTCGCGGTGCTCTGGTTTCACTGTGACGACAAAACGTGACTGTGTTTCACTGAATAATGAAGCTTCGCTGTTTAAATCAATTTGGATATGAGCGCCAAGACCGTCTGTTCCAAATGTACTTTCAGCAAGTGCAACACCAAGACCGCCTTCAGACACATCATGAGCTGATTGAACAAGTCCGTTTTGAATCGCAGCAAGAAGGGCTTCCTGACGAGTGAGCTCTACATCCAAATCAATTTCTGGTGCTTTTCCGTAAATACGGCCTTCTGTCATCTTTTGAAGCTCACTGCCTGCAAATTCTTCCTTCGTCTCACCAATGACGAAAATCACATCGCCAGCCTGCTGGAACGACTGCGTCGTAATATGAGCTGTATCCTCAACCAAACCAACCATCCCAATGACTGGTGTTGGGTAAATGGCTGTTCCATTTGATTCGTTATATAAAGAGACGTTACCACCAATAACTGGTGTGCTTAGCTTGCGGCACGCTTCACTAATACCGTCAGCAGATTTTTCAATTTGCCAGAAAATTTCTGGTTTTTCTGGGTTACCGAAGTTCAGGTTATCTGTTACTGCAAGCGGACGAGCGCCTGAGCACACAATGTTACGCGCTGCTTCTGCGACTGCGATTTTCCCGCCGACCTCTGGATCAAGGTAGAGATAACGTGCGTTACAATCGGTTGTCATCGCAAGGGCTTTTTTCGTTCCGCGGATTCTTAAAACGCCCGCATCAGAGCCTGGTGCAACGACTGTATTTGTCCGAACCATGTAGTCATATTGATCATAAACCCATTCTTTACTTGCAATTGTTGGCTGCTGAAGGAGCTGCTTTAACGTGTCGGCTGCATCTGCGATAGCAGGTGCTTCAACTTTTGTTTCTAAAAACTCACGATAGTATGCAGGCTCACTTGACGGCTTGTGATAAACCGGCGCTTCTTCTGCAAGTGCATCAACAGGAAGCTCACATACCACTTCACCTTGATGAAGTAAACGAAGCATTTTATCGTCTGTCACATGACCGACTGATACCGCTTCAAGATCGTATTTTTCAAAAATATCAATGATTTCTTGTTCACGGCCTTTTTCAATGACCAAAAGCATTCTTTCTTGAGATTCAGACAGCATCATTTCGTATGCGGACATGCCTGTTTCACGCTGCGGTATGAGATCTAGATTCATCTCGATACCAGAACCTGCTTTACTCGCCATTTCAGCACTTGAGCTTGTTAAGCCAGCCGCTCCCATATCCTGAATTCCAACGAGTGCATCGTTTTTGATGACTTCAAGGCACGCTTCAAGCAGCAGTTTTTCCATGAACGGATCACCGACTTGAACAGCTGAGCGTTTTTCTTCTGATTCCTCAGAAAATTCCTCAGATGCAAATGTTGCACCGTGAATCCCGTCACGTCCCGTTTTGGCACCAACGTACATGACCGTGTTGCCGACACCTTTTGCCTGCCCTTTTTTGATGTCCTCATGGTTGATTAATCCAACACACATCGCATTTACGAGCGGGTTGCCTTCATAGCTTTGATCGAAATGAACCTCTCCGCCGACTGTTGGAATTCCGATACAGTTTCCATAGCCTGCGATCCCTGCCACTACTTCTTCAAACAAGTACTTCACGCGCGGTGAAGTCAGTTCACCAAAACGAAGAGAGTTTAATACAGCAATTGGACGCGCACCCATGGAGAATACATCACGGATAATTCCGCCGACACCTGTCGCCGCTCCTTGATATGGTTCAATCGCAGATGGGTGGTTATGTGATTCGATTTTAAATACAACCGCTTGGTTGTCTCCAATATCAACGATTCCAGCGCCTTCCCCAGGACCTTGAAGGACGTGCTCTCCTTTTGTCGGGAATTTGCTTAAAACAGGCTTTGAGTTTTTATAACTGCAATGCTCTGACCACATGACAGAAAAAATGCCCGTTTCTGTGTAGTTTGGCAGCCTGCCAATAATGGATTCGATTAAAGCGAATTCTTCATCACTCAATCCCATTTGCTGATACAATTTCTCTTCTTTAATTTGCTTGTGACTTGGTTCAAGCAGTAGTGACATGAGTGTCCCTCCAATTTTTCACGATAGATTGAAACAATTTAAGTCCGTCTGCGCTGCCTAGTAATGAATCAACTGCGCGCTCAGGGTGCGGCATCATGCCGAGTACATTGCCCTCTTCATTCGTTACACCTGCAATACGATTCACACTGCCGTTAATATCGTCTCCATAAGTGAAAGCGATTTGGCCGCGTTCAATGAGCTTCGCTAAAGTGTCTTCGTCACAGTAGAAGTTGCCTTCACCGTGCGCTACAGGAATCGTAATGGATTCGCCTTTTTGATAACCGCTTGTAAATGGCGTTTCGTTGTTTTCTACAATGAGTTCAACTGGACGACAGATAAATTTCAAGTCTTTATTTCGTCTCATCGCACCCGGAAGAATGCCAAGCTCCTGAAGAATTTGGAACCCGTTACAAACACCAAGAACAGGTTTCCCTTCCTCAGCTGCTTTTTTCACCGCCGGCATGATGTTTGAGAAGCGGGCGATCGCACCACATCTTAAGTAATCCCCATAAGAGAAACCGCCTGGTACGAGTACACCGTCAAATCCGTCAAGACTCGTTTCGTCGTGCCATACATATTCAACTTGTTCACCTAGCTCATCTTGAATCGCATGGTACATATCGATATCACAGTTAGAGCCAGGCAAGACGATCACTGCAAACTTCACTGTGCGACAACCTCCTCCACCTCATAGCGGTAATCTTCAATCACCGTGTTGGCAAGTAATTTTTCGCACATTTCTTTGACGACTGTGTCTAAATCACGATCTGATTTTTCAATGACAAGCTCCATGTATTTCCCAATACGGACATCCTTTACTTCCTGATAAGACATGCTGTGCAAAGCGTGCTGCACGGCACTTCCTTGTGGATCAAGAACGCTCTCTTTTAAGCTGACAAAAATTTTCACTTTATACATGTTTATGGCCTCCAAGTCTTTTGAAAATTTCTTCGTATGCATTCGTTAAGCCGCCCAGGTTTCGTCTGAACACGTCTTTATCAAGCTTTTCGTTTGTATCTTTGTCCCAAAGCCTGCACGTATCAGGTGAAATCTCATCAGCTAGCAAAATACGATTCTCGTGATCTATTCCGAATTCAAGCTTGAAATCAATTAAATTCACATGGCAGTCTGAGAAAATTTGCTTTAACTCTTCATTCACTTGTCTTGTGATTGTTTTCATTTCCTCGACCTGCTCTGGTGTCGCTGCATCTAAAATGCGGATATGATCTTCTGTAATGAGCGGATCACCGAGTGCATCATCTTTGTAGTAGAACTCAATCAAAGGTGTGTCCAGTTTTGTTCCCTCTGGAATGCCGAGGCGTTTTGACATACTGCCTGCCACTACATTACGTACAACCACTTCAAGCGGAACAATCTGCACCTTTTGAATGAGCTGCTCTGTTTCAGAAAGACGTTTCACAAAGTGATTGTTGATCCCTTTCTCATGCAGCATTTGAAAGATTAAGCTCGAAATTTCGTTGTTCAGTCTGCCTTTACCTTCGATTTCGGCTTTCTTTTCGCCGTTAAATGCTGTAGCTGAGTCTTTATATTCGACATATAAAATATGCTCGTCATCGGTCTGATAGATTTTTTTCGCTTTGCCTTCGTAGAGAAGTTCTTGTTTCACAGTCATTCAGGTTGGCCTCCTAATTTGAATGTTGGCAATTTTCAGGATTGGGCGCCTGGTAAGCAGGCGGCCCATTTCTTACGCAAGACCTAGACGTTCGAAAATCATATCGACATTTTTCAAATGATAGTTGTAATCGAAGCAGTCAGCGATTTGTTCAGGTGTTAAGCGTGACGTGATTTTTTCTTCTGCTTCTACTAATGAACGGAACGGCACTTGTTTCTCCCACGCTTCCATTGCCTTTGGCTGAACCGTGTCATATGCCTCTTCACGTGCCATGCCTGTATCGATTAATGCAAGAAGAACGCGCTGTGAGTAAATTAAGCCAAGTGTGCGGTCCATGTTGCGCTTCATGTTTTCAGGGAAAACCGTTAAGTTTTTCACGATGTTTGAGAAACGGTTGAGCATATAGTTCAGTGCAATCGTTGCATCTGGTAAAATGATGCGCTCAGCAGATGAATGAGAAATATCACGCTCATGCCAAAGCGGTACATTTTCATAAGCTGTCAGCATATATCCACGAATCACGCGGGCAATTCCCGTCATATTTTCAGAGCCGATTGGGTTACGCTTATGCGGCATCGCTGATGATCCTTTTTGTCCTTTTGCAAAGAACTCTTCTACTTCACGTGTTTCACTCTTTTGAAGACCACGAATTTCAACAGCAAATTTCTCAATGCTCGTTGCGACTAAAGCTAGAGTAGCCATGTAATCTGCATGGCGGTCACGCTGCAAGGTTTGGGTTGAAATTGGTGCAGCTTTGATGCCAAGTTTCTCACATACATATTGCTCAACAAACGGGTCGATGTTCGCATATGTGCCAACAGCTCCAGAGATTTTGCCGTATTCAATACCAGCTTTTGCTTGTTTAAAACGTTCTAGGTTACGCTTCATTTCCTCGTACCAAAGACCAAGCTTCAGGCCAAATGTTGTCGGTTCAGCGTGTACACCGTGTGTACGGCCCATCATGACGGTATATTTGTGCTCTTTTGCTTTTTCTTTTAGTATGTCAACAAATCTCTCAATGTCCTTGAGCAGGATATCGTTCGCCTGTTTTAATAGATATGAAAGCGCCGTATCCACTACGTCTGTCGATGTTAACCCGTAATGAACCCACTTTCTTTCTTCTCCTAGAGATTCAGATACAGCACGCGTAAAGGCAACAACGTCGTGGCGCGTGTCCTGTTCAATCTCTAAAATACGTCCAATATCAAAGCTTGCATTCTTGCGCATGGTCACAACATCTTCTTTCGGAATGACGCCAAGCTCTGCCCAAGCTTCACAAGCGAGAATCTCTACTTCAAGCCATGCATTAAATTTGTTTTCCTCTGTCCAGATTGCTGACATTTCTGGTCGTGCGTAACGTTCGATCATTTCCCGTTTCCTCCATCTCTTTCAGTCCATATCTTTGTGATGTTTGTCATCCACTCATCATCGAGCTGTTTCATAAACGTCATATGCCCCATCTTGCGGCCGGCTTTTACTTCATGCTTTCCATATAGATAAAGCTTCGCTTCTTTGAGAAGCTCAGGATGCTCTTTTGGAATGTCCACTTCATCGCCTAATAAATTCACCATCATTCCCTCTGACAAAAGGGCTGTACCGCCAAGCGGCAAACCACATATAGCGCGGACGTGCTGTTCAAACTGACTTGTCTCACATAAATCGAGTGTATAATGACCAGAATTATGCGGGCGTGGTGCCAGTTCATTGACGAGCAGCTTTCCGTCATTTGTCAGGAACAGTTCTACAGCAAGAGTACCAACCAGCCCCAGCTTTTCAGCCAGTGTTGTTGCCAGTTCTTTCGCCTTCTCCTGAATGCGGTTCTCTACCCTTGCAGGTACAATGCTTTGGAACAAAATATTATGCTTATGAATGTTTTCAGCGACTGGGAATACTGCAATCTCTCCATGAACAGAACGAGTGACGATCACTGATAGCTCCATTTGGAATGGAACCCAGCTTTCTAAAATACAAGTTCCATGTGTGAGCAGTGCAGCTGCTTCCTGAAGCTGTTCTTTTTCTTTAATGACGTACTGTCCTTTTCCATCGTAGCCGCCTCTGCATGTTTTCAGCACGGCTGGCAAACCAAGCACGTCCACTGCGTCTTCCAGCTCTTTTTCATCATGAATGATGCGGTAAGGCGCTACTTCACAGCCTGCGTCTACAATTCCTTTTTTCTCGGTCTCACGATTTTGAGTTAAAAGGAGAAGGTCGCTTCCTTGTGGTAAATAGGCTTCTTCCTTCAGCTGATTGAGTGCATCATAATCAATATTTTCAAACTCATAAGTCACCACATCGCTGATGTCTGCCAGCTTTCGAATCGCTTCAAGGTCACTATATGCGGCTGTGATTTCTTTATCGGCAACCTGTCCGCAAGGAGATTGTGCGACTGGGTCTAGAACTGCTGCCCGGTACCCCATTTGCTTTGCGCTGACAGCCATGTATCTGCCAAGCTGTCCGCCGCCAATGATCCCGATGGTTGCGTTTGGAAAAATGGTCTGCTTAGCCAAGCTGATCACTGCTTTCTAGTACAGTCTGTTTTGTCTGCTCTCTTCTTTCTTCAAGGCGAGCTGCGACCTTTTCATCAAATGCTGAAATCATTTGTGCGGCAAGAAGGCCTGCATTTGTTGCACCGGCTTTGCCAATTGCTACTGTAGCAACTGGTACACCGCCTGGCATTTGAACGATGGATAATAAGGAATCCAGCCCGTTTAGTGCCTTTGATTGTACAGGCACACCAATGACCGGCAGTGTCGTTTTTGCTGCGACCATCCCCGGTAAATGTGCTGCGCCTCCAGCACCGGCAATGATGACCTTTAGTCCTTTACCTCTTGCTTCAGTCGCATATTCAAACATCAAGTCAGGTGTCCGGTGTGCGGATACTACCTGTTTTTCATACGGAATGTTTAATTCCTCTAAGATGTCGCACGCATTTTTCATTGTTTCCCAATCAGATGTACTTCCCATGATGACACCTACAAGCGGCTTCATTTTGTCCCCACCTTTAAGCTGTTATTCGATTTTGTATCGTTTGACACGCTTCCCAAACCTAAGCAGCTTGTCAAACGCCGAACAAAAAGGCCCGGTCTGTATTGCAATGTTAGGAAGCAACACAAACCGGGCCATGGTAAGCGCTGTTCGCTTTTGAAACGCCATGTCAGTTTTGTTCACTATCCTGCATAGTCCAGTCATTTACGGTAACTGGGTAGAAACTTATGGGCCATATTCCCAAGATTATATGAGGCTCGTGTTTTGATTTCATGTTTATCTTAACAACGGATGTTCATGATGTCAACGGATTTATCGAACAATCTATGAAGTCGTCGTTTTAATGTTCGGATTTAGACTATTTTTTCCTTCAAATACGATTTTTTTCCCAATCGGAATGATCTGAATCGACCCATTTTCCTTCTTTTCTTGAAAAATCGGTTCCTCCATTCGACGGACAGGCGAGTAGCCTTCCGCTGCCATCCGGGACAACACTTGATCAATCGTCATGTTGTCTTCCACATAGAATTTTTTCTTCTTTGGTTTTGCGGTCATTCTTTAATTCTCCTTTTCTTCACAGCCTTCACCCAGAAGCCGCCGTGAATCGATTTGGGCTCATATGAAATGATAAACGCCTTTGAATCCAGCGTCTTAATCGTTTCATATAATTGCAGTTCATATTTCCTCGGTGTTAAAATTTGCAATGCTGTCCGGTCTCCTTCAAGACCGCCTGCTACCCAGCTGGTGACACCATATCCTTTTTCTCTCAATTGTCTTGGGAGATCGACATCCAATTCTTTTGTGATTACGTTAACAGTTGTGTAGCCAAGTGCCAGCTTCTCTTCAATTTTCATCCCGACAATGATCCCCATTCCATAACCTAGCGCATACGCAATGACATTTTGTATTTGATCTAAGTTATCTAGAACGATACTTAACCCAATGACATAAATGAGCATTTCGATCGTACCCGCAAAAGCAGCTACGTACCGTCTGCCTTTCATTGTTAAAATTAAACGCATGGTGGAAAAAGAAACATAAACAATATTAATCACTAAAATGATTAAAACCATGGTGAACGCATTGGATAAAAGTTGTTGAAGCACGATTCGAACCCCCTGCACTAAAAAATCAAATAAAGCACCCCATATTCTACTAGAGAACATACCTTGATACAATCAAATTTACGCGATCAAAACACATATATCTTTCGACAACAAGGATGGTGTTTGTTACCAAGAGTTTACCCGTTTTTTTCTCTTCTCAACATGAAAACCCCCTTTTTCAAAAAAGGAGGTTTTCAGTGTGTTTTTATCCAAATCGAACAGGAACAAGTGATGGAATCAAATACTCCCCGACTATGCCCCAGAGCAGCGCAATAATGACAAGCTCAACCAATAAAAAGACCCAGCCCGCATACATCAAATCTCCTCGTTCGGCATCATGCTCCGACTGAATCGAGCGAAAGAGCACGACCGCAATCAACTGAAGACCGACAAACATCATCACGGATAATATGACGGTCACATATGGAATATTCAGCATGGCAAATACAAGCCAAAGGATGGATAAAACCAAAACCGGCACAAGCGCAGCACCAAACTTCATGATCACTTCTTTCAGTGATATGTTTCCTTTTAGCATGTATTTTCCGAGCAGCCAGACGGTAAGCATCATCAATGTCAACACAATGAGTGTAAAGACCGCTACCCTTAAAAAGGCGTCACCAAAAGAATAATGAATGCCAAAGCCTAATAAACGGGTCTTTGACGCCTTTAATTGAACATAGTTGCCTAAAGCAAAAAACACGCTGAATAACACAATCGAGATCCAGGCGTACTTCATACGCAATGTTTCCGCTTGATTGATGGCCCGGCTCGGTGATTTTAACATCGCCAGTCCATATGAACCATAACGCTTAAACGCGCCTCCTACACCTTGCAGCATACGCTTCATGGTTGAACGCTCATCATCCGCTGATTTTGAGGTTCTTCCACGTTTTGCAGCGCTGCGGCTGAGGCGGGATTGCCTTGTTTCTTGATCTATTGATGACTCTTCATTTTTTCTTTCAGATGTCCCCTGATCTTGATCTTTCTCTAACATCTCATATCAACTCCTATCCAATCCTTACAGGCTCAAGTAAATGATCTGTTCGGATGACTCCTCTTAAAGTAGCGGAGTCTCTCTATTCAGTCAAGATTCCTCGACGTTCATACGAATAGACGGATAAAAGGCAGCAGAGGTTTTAAATAAGACAAAACAAAAAAGCTGACGGCCTCCATCAGCTTTTTACCATGTTGAAATCCGTCAAGAACGATATTGACTCCGCTTTCCTTGCTGGACCCGGAGATTCTCCTGATGAGCGGGGAACCGAGTCTTTTTGGTCGTATCAACCTGTGTAATATGTCCATTATGAATGGTGATGACCACTGATCCATAGTCGATCCCTTTTAAGGCAGATAAAATATAATTCAGCTTTTGTTCATCCATCGCTCATCCCCCTATTTTTGTTTTCGCTCTTTTAAATAGAGAACCTCATTTTCCAGCTCATGAATTGTATAATGCATGAGCGCTTCCTGCTTTTCTTCATGCCCCCATAAAAGGAGCTTTTGAATCAGCACCTGCTTTTTACGTTCAATCACCTGTCGAAGCCAGCGTGACAAAAGGCATCTCCTCCCCTTTTGAATGTCTGCAAGAAAAAAAGGCACCCTGAAACCTTCTATTAAAAAAGGAAATCAAAGCGCCTTTGGTGATCCAATCAGCGAATTATGTCTTTTTATCATAAACACATAATTCCTATAAGTCAACTATGTTTTGATTTTTTTAACAAAAAAACAGCAGCTTCTATGAGCTGCTGTTTCAAATGTTCAATTAATGATTTAAGAAAGCAAAATATAGAATAAAGATGACAAACAATCCGTACATAATTGGATGTACTTCTTTCGCTTTCCCTTTAAAGATCATGGTGATCGGGTAGAAAATAAAGCCAACCGCAATACCTGTTGCAATACTGTAAGTCAGTGGCATCATAATCATCGTTAAGAAAGCTGGTACCGCAATTTCAAAACGATCCCATGCAATCTTCGCCAGCGGAGCGACCATCAGTGCACCGACAATGATTAAAGCAGGTGCTGTTACATTCGATGTAACGATGGATAAAAGTGGTGAGAAGAACATCGCAAGCAAGAAGAAAATCCCTGTGACGACAGCTGCAAAACCAGAACGCGCACCAGCAGCAACACCTGAGCTAGATTCAACATAAGATGTTGTTGTAGATGTACCAAGAATAGAACCTACAACAATAGAAGAAGAATCCGCCAGAAGTGCTCTTCCTGCACGAGGCAGCTCATTATTCTTCATTAAACCAGCCTGTGTTGCCACAGCCACAAGTGTACCAGCTGTATCAAAGAACCCAACGAATAAGAACGTTAAAATCACGACAAGCATTTGAATAGAGAAAATTTCTGGTAAGTGAATCAAGGCTTGACCAAAGGTTGGAGACAAGCTTGGAATACTTCCCACAATTTGAGATGGTACTGGCACAAGACCAAAAATCATCCCTGCAATAGCTGTCACAAGCATCCCAATGAAGACACCTGCATTCACTCGAAGTACCATTAAAATGACCGTCACAACGATACCAAACACCGTTAACAGAACCGGACCACTATGAATATTTCCAAGCGAAACGAGCGTATTATCATTATTGGCGATAATGCCAGAGCCTTGAAGACCGACAAACGTAATGAACAAACCAATACCCGCACCAACTGCCAGCTTCAGCTCAGCCGGAATGGCATTGATGATTTTTTCACGGAAACCTGTTAAAGAAAGAGCAACGAAAATCAATCCTGAAACAAACACACCTGAAAGTGCAGCTTCCCATTTGATGCCCATGCCAAGTACAACCGAAAAGGCGAAGAACGCATTCAGACCCATACCGGGTGCAATCGCAATCGGATACCTGGCGATCAATCCCATCAGAATACACCCTGCAGCAGAAGCTAACGCCGTCGCTGTAAAGACTGCCCCCTGATCAATTCGTAATTTATCTGGAAAATCCGGCACAGACACTAATGCAAGTGTGATCGGATTAACAAACAGAATGTAAGCCATCGACAAAAATGTGGTTAAACCACCGATGATCTCTCTGCGGTAATTCGTACCTAATTCATCAAACTGAAAAAACTGTTTCAAGCCAACTGACTCCCTTCATGTCCTTTTGCTTTAGCCTGCCCCATTCACTAGTCAAATAAAAAACGCCCCAACAATTTTGGGACGCTTGACTACCATATGTGAATTCAGACTGTGACATAAAACAAGAACAATGCATGATTTATATCAAACGAGTGTGAATTGACGTAGTCAAGCCATTTACGGTAGCTTGGTAGAAACTTGCGGGCCATATCCCCGCGATTATACGACTTCTATCTATTTGATTTCTGTGTCTATTGTACCAACTTCATTTTTAAAACACAATACGAAAAGCGAACATTTTTCAAAGAAATGTCCGCTTCATTCGTCTTATTACACGAATTTGGAAATTCACATGTAGTTCTTTATACACCCTTCCCCAAATCCTTCTCTTTTGCAAAAACCGCTTCGGCTACATGGAAAAACTCTTTCACTGCCGGCGAAGCTTGAGAGAGCGACGGACAGGCGAGCGCAACCTCACGATGATGAGAGACATTCAGCTGGCGAATATGCACAAGCTGCTGCGTTTTTAAAAACAACTCCGGACCTATCGTGACGCCAAGTCCTTCCCCGACCATACGGGCAATGGTCGTACAATCATGAACTTCAAATAAAACAGCCGGCTTCATTTGCGCCTCTGAAAAAATATCCTCTACATGTGATTGATACATGCCAGTCGGCATAATAAATGGTTCACCCGCCAAATCTGTTATATCCACAATGGGCTGCTGTTCATATCGATGATTTGGGTGATAGGCGACGACCATCTCATCTTTCATAAGCGGCATTAAATCAAAGGCTTCATCCGCATGACCCTTTACAACGAATCCAACATCAATGATGCCAGAATCCAGCCACTCCAATATTTCTTCATACGTTCCCTCATAGAATTTAAATTCGATTTTCGGATGTTTTTTCTGATAGCTCACAAGCAGTTTAGGCAATAAACAAGCAGAGGCACTGGCAAATGTGCCGATACGAATCAGGCCCGTTTCAATATTTTTCGTTAACGCAATTTCTTGCTGGATTTTCTCCACTCTATTTAACACTTCTCTAATATGCGGGAGAAGCGTTTGACCAATCTCCGTCAGCATAATACCTTTTTTTCGGTCACGAATGAATAAAGACACGCCCCACTCTGACTCTAAATTTGCCACTGCATGACTGACAGCTGACTGCGTCATGTTTAATGCTTCAGCTGCTGCTGTAAAACTGCCAAGCTCCACAACTTTTGCGATAATATCAAAGCGAACAAAGCTCATGAGTATTTACTCATCTCCTTCATGAAAAACATCAATTTTACTTATGTTAGCACGGAATTTAAACTAAAGACAACGTATCAACATGAAGGAAGGGTTCAAAATGAAAAACACATCTCATCAGCTATTAATCATTCTTTTAGCTGTCGGTTCATTTGTCACAGGCACGTCAGAATTCGTTGTGTCAGGCATTCTAGATATCATTGCTGTTGATTTACACATCTCTATTCCTGCTGCCGGACAGCTCATCACCGTCTATTCTCTTTTTTATGCAGTGGGCGCTCTCTTTTTAGTCATGGCAACGTCGAAGCTGAACCGAAAAAAGGTTTTGTTATCAGCTATTTTTGTGTTTATTTTAGGCAATATGCTCGCCTTTTTCAGCCATCATTTTGTGCTGCTCCTGCTCTCTCGTGTCATCATGGCCATGAGCGGCGGTTTATATATTGTCGTCGCCACGAATTATGCAGCGCAGATCGCCCCGCCAGAAAAAAAGGGAAGCGCAATGGCGACTGTCATCACTGGATTCACTGTTTCACTCGTACTTGGTGTGCCGATTGGAACATTTCTATCAGGCCACGTGGATTGGCACTATATTTTTCTCATCATTGCACTAGTTACTGCTTGTCTCTTCTTGCTTCTTTATCAATTGCTGCCACGCATAGAGGGACATTCACATCTGCCATTAAAGCAGCAATTACACATTCTTCAAGACCGCAGAGTGATCAGCGGATTAGCCACGACGGTCTTTTGGATCTTAGGCTACACGATGGTCTTTGCTTATATCTCTCCTTTATTACGACAGACCGCCGGCTTTTCAATTGAAATGACAAGCATGGCCTTGCTCGTCTTAGGCATTTCTGCTTTTATCGGCTCACGCTTTGGCGGCTTCGCCGTTGATCAATGGGGACCAAACCGAACCATCTCGATCAGCATCATGATCCAGATGTTCGCTCTCTTTGCCTTATTCTTTACGCAATTCTCTACAATTAGCGTCTTGATCACACTCGCCATTTGGGGCATCGCCACATGGACAACAACACCAGCGAAGCAATTTTATCTGATCTCCCTTAAACCCCAAGCATCAGAAACCGTGCTAAGCTTTAATACAGCGATTATGAACATCGGCATGATGCTCGGATCGTCAATGGGCGGTGTGATTATACAGTATACAAATGTGACTAATTTAAGTTGGATTGGCGGATTAGCTAGTTTTGTGGCGTTGATGTTGATTCGGTATTCGTTCAATCGTCATCGACTGGTGGAACAACAGACAAAAAGCGAACATGTATAACCATGTTCGCTTTCTTATTTATCGACTAGCTTTTGAAGTTTCTTTTTTGACTGGAATGGTTACCTTTATCGCTTTCTGTGGTGCCAACATGTTCAGTTCAGTCAAATCAAGATAAAGCCCATATTCTTTAAAAGAAAAATGGTTTAATGATAAAGTCTCTAAATTCTTATCATCAAATTCAAAGGTGGATTGCATGGAAGCTGTCTTTAAATTCGTCACCTTCGCATGGTTCCCCTTCAAGTAATATCCGCTTTCATAGTCTGCTTGTGGATCGGGCCATGATTTCATCTTTTCAACATCGCCTAATCCAATGAATTCACCTATATTCTCCATCACATCCTGATCTAATTCTTTTTGATCTACTCCAGTAAATTGATAATCAACAATCACAGAACGGTCTTTTTGCTCTATCTTAATGATTTTGATTCCGATGCCATGGTGTTTTGTTTTGAACTGAACAGGCAGCTTTGTCTTGAGAGGAATGATGTGGCTGTATTCTCGTTCGTATCTCACATCTGTGTAAAATGTCAATTCAGTCGCCTTTGGATTGATCGGCTGATTCAAAATGGTCAAATGATCTTTTCTAGTTTTGTCAGAAGTCAGTTGTTTTTTTCTTAAAACGGTTCCAATCTCAAGCTCATACTCATTCCCTAAATTATCCTTCATTCTATCAATACTAACTCTATCATCTTTGGCAAAACCATTGTAATCAATGGCATATTGAATAGCAGAGCCATTCACTCCATTTTCTACCTTTACGTTTCTTATTTGATAACGTCCATTTAAAATAGACACGTCTTTTTGTCCTGCTAATAAAGTGGTTTTTTGCTTGACTACAGGTAATTCAAAACGCCAATTCCCTACAATATCTCCAATTTTTGAAATGACGAGTGGGGCTTTTTGACCTTGCTTAATTGTCTGTCCATTTGTATAGACTTCCATTTGTCCAACATATCGGTCATCCTTTAATTTTATCAATTCCTGATTATCGTAACTCGGTTGGAAATTTTCATTTATATGATCTAAGTTGCTGACGATGAATGGTACAGAATCTTCCTTTGTATTCAAATGATCGACAGTAAACGTATAAACAAGACGCCCAGCATCATAGTATACACTGTTTACTTTCACAGTAATTCCTCTTGATTCAGCCCCCTCATTGACATGCTTCACCAAATCACTCTGAAAAAGGGCCATTCCAACTTTATCGTGAAACATCATATAAAACTGCCCAATAATCGGTACACGTGCCATTGCTGTATTAAGAGAAGGAAAAAGAAAACCTGATGAAAAGTAAAGTACGAGGAGAACAACGGCAGAGTATACTGGCGTTCTCCAGTTCCATTTGAACCAATGTCTTTTCTGTTCCGCTTTTACATCTCCTATTGCTTGGCGAATCGCAGAGGTTACTTCAACCATTGGTACATCAATCTCATCATAAAGCTTTTTCATTTCTTTTCGTTTCATCGACACTCTCCTCCTTCTCCAATGTTTGCTTTAATAACTTTCTTGCTCGATACAAATGAGTTTTAACCGTTCCTTCAGGCACACCCATCTGCTCAGAAATCATCGAAATTGAATAATCTTGAAAATAAAACAACTGAATGACCACCTGGTATTGCTCATCTAACACTTCAAGTGCATTTTTTAAATCGAGCTTGTCTTCCAAAAAATCATGACGCTCCACGCTTTCGTGTTGCTGTTCAAACGGAACAACATCTTGCTGTTTTTTCTTCATCGCAAAAATTGTATGAATCAAAATTCTCGTCAGCCAGCTAGAAAAATAAGCCGGTTCTTTCAAACCAGATAGATGCTTAAACGCTTTAAATACCGTCTCTTGAACAGCATCTAACGAATCCTCTTTATTTCTTGTGTAGAGAAAAGCTGTTTTATATAAACGCTCTTGATACATCAGCATTAATTTCTCAAATGCCGGGACATTCCCTTTTTGTGCTTTTTTAATTAGACGCACTTGCTTCATCACACTCACACCTCCTACACCTGTTAGAGCAAGCTTTCTTTCAAACGGTTTCAACAAATGGAAATTTCTTTTACTTAGCATATGTCGGATAAAAATAGAGAAAGTGAAGAACGAGCCGCAAAGAACATGTCGAACATTTGATATAATGGAAGAAATATGTACAAAAAGGAGTAAGTCGATTGTTTCTATTTGAAGAACCCACGTGTGCTAGCTGTCAGAAAAAGATAGAAGGAAACGAAGAAGTGTACGTCAAGCTGACCTATCCAAAGAGAAAAGGAATGACAGAGGTAAAGGCTTGGCTCAGGAATGAAGGGGTTTTTTATTGTAAGACATGTTATGGAAAAGAAACATAAAAACAAGCATTTCAATTGAAATGCTTGTTTTTACTTTCTACTTTTTTATTTCCGCTTACTACGAAGTTCAATGAGTGCTAGTTTATTGTCATTGAAAAAGAACTCCAGAATGATACCGTTTGATTGATCTTGATATTGTATACCTTTGCTATACCCTTCGACAAACCAGAGCTTCTTGAATTGATCTCCATATGTTTGTAGCACAGATGAATAATCGTCTCCAATAGTGATTCCCTTAGATGTTTTGAGTTTTTTCTGTTTTGACTGATTGTAAATAGATGTAACTCGATGATGTTGATCAACTGATACTACAAAATCTTGATTTTCTTTTTCCATATAGACCCTCTGTTTAGGATGGGAGAATTGAGTATTCTCCACAAAAGTATGATCTCTCTCAAATTTTTCACCAATCTTAAAATGACCTAGCGATTCATTTGTTAAAGATACAGAGTGAAAATTAAAAAACATAGCCACCCAAACAAATAGTGCGGTTCCTCCTAAAACAGAACCTACAATCACTAACACTTTAGAATGGATGATTCCCTTTTTAAACAAATAGATCGCTAAAGATACGATGATCATCACGATGACGATCATAATTAGAAAAATACCCATTTCAATTATCCTCTTTTGCTTTTAATCGAATTCTGTTTGTGAATTATCCCCGCAATCACATTCTCACATATTATACCAAAGCATTACACAAAATCGACCAGTACAGGTATAATTTAAATAAAATTGCACGAGGAGAAAAATATGTATAGACATAAACTGATATTCCCGCAATCATTTCCAACCATACATACCGAAAGACTAATCTTAAAACAAGCAACAATCGAAGACGCTGAGGATATGCACATCTACTTATCCAATGAAACCGTGTGCCGCTACATGGGCATTGATGCTCATGAAACGATTGAAGACACAAAAGGAGAAATCAAGTGGTATCACGACATCTTCAAAGAACAAACAGGCATCCGCTGGGGCATTTCTCTAAAAGATGATCCTGCGATCATCGGCAGCTGCGGCTTTCTCAACCTAGAAAAACAGCACTGCCGCACGGAAATCGGCTATGAATTACACCACGATCATTGGAGAAAAGGCATCATGAGCGAAGCAATTGCTGCGGTGTTACGATATGGGTTTCAGGAAATGTATCTGAATCGGATTGATGCGATTATTGATCCAGCAAATACGTCCTCTGTTCAATTATTGGAGAATGTTGATTTTGTTCGAGAGGGTTTATTAAGGGAGTATGATCTTGGTCAGAATGGGTTTGATGATGTGTTTATTTATTCGATTTTGAAGAGGGATTTCAAATAAACTGAATGATTTTTAAACAGAAGCGTTAAAGTGAATGAATTAAAATTGCACAATTACCCAGTAAGAAACCTCTAGTCAAGTTTATGACTAGAGTTTCTTTGCATGGTAACCCTTCTAATTTACTTACAATTCCAGCAATATTCAACACCCTTTCTATAATTATAGTATCAGTAATAGTAAAAATTTTTGAACAAAATGCAGATCCACACTTAAGTAATTACACTATTTCACTTACTTTTCTTTTCTAAGTACAAGATTCAAATAAAAATAGCCTATTCTTTAATCTGTTTTAGTTGGAATAATTCATATTCTAAAAAAAGAACTTTTGTCCATTTGCAATTTCACTGATTAATTTAGATTTTTCATTTTCAAAATCTATTTTAGTGACATTATTTTTACGTTTACTTGTTTCGCTTTCAATTTTGGAGAACGTTGGACATGTGGAGTTGGAGTGAGGTTACAACAAGTAATGAATAAACTCATTGTGTTATCAGGTCATAGTTGGCAGTGGCAAAACATTTTTAATCAAAAAAATCATAGATAATTATTAAGTAAACGAGTCAAGAAGAAGAACTGGCATATTTACAGTAGTACACGCATGGGAAATTTTAAATATATAAGGATATATTACCTTAAATAACATTTACATCAAAATAAATATAGGTTAATATATTCTTGTATTTCATAAAAAGGGAAGGGAGGTATATTCTGTATTAATTCTAAATACTGCATGTGAGAAGGAAGCTTGAATGAAAAAGTCAAAAGCCTTATTACTATTTGTTTCGTGCCTAGTGATTCTTGCAATTGTATTATGTTGGGGACTATCTGGCGATGTTTCTGAGGATAATAGTAAATCATACAAAACAGAGAAGGAAAAAGACCTGCTATGGGGATATAAAGTTATAGGTCATGAAAAACCTAATAATCATAAGAATTATGTCAAAATTGCTATCCTTGATAGCGGTATTAATAAGTCACATAAAGAGTTTAAAGATTTAACTTTTTATGAGTACAATGCTATTAAACCAAAAAAATCTATCGAAGATGATTATGGTCATGGTACAGCAATTGCCGGAATAATCGCTGCAACTGGTGAAGAAATAAAAGGTATTTCACAGAATCCCATTATTTATGATGTCAAGGTACTAAATAAAAATGGCAAAGGAAAAGTTGAAGATGTTGTCAAAGGGATTAAATGGTGTATTGAGCAAAAGGTAGACATAATTAATATAAGTTTCGGATTTGGAAAAGACTACGATGAATTACGAAATGTTATAAAAATTGCTTTAGATAACAATATAACAATTACAGCTGCTTCTGGAAATACATTAGGTCTAACTGTTGAATACCCTGCAAAATATGAAGGCGTCTTATCGATATCCTCACTTAACGAAAAACTAAAAATTGATCCAATTTCAGCAAAAGGAAAAATTGACTTTTCTGCGCCTGGAGTAAATATTAAAACAACTGATATACACGGAGGATATACAAAGGTAAAAGGTACATCCTTTGCAACTGCGTTTGCAACAGGTGCTATAGGCTGTTTGTATTCTAAAAAATACAAATCTAAAGAGAATGTTCATCAAACACTCAAGAAAAATACAGTTGATCTTGGAAAGCTAGGTTATGACAGAGAGTATGGCAATGGGATGATTATTTGTAACAAGGGAGAGAATTAGATTGAAAAAGGTTTTAATAAAAATTCTTGTGTTAACATTGTTTTTGTGTGGAGTTGTTCCTGAATTTGCAAGTGCAAAATCAGGCGAAATTAATTCTGATGCTTTAAGAATAGAAGAGAATGCTAGTAAAGAATATGAAGTGAATGTTGAAAAAGAATTGGGGATAGAGCTAGAACAAGATATGTTAATGGAAGTTAAGGAAAGCCTAGATGAAGTTAATGTATCTACTCAGCTTGAAGCTGAGAGTATGAATGTCCAAACTGACATGAAAATTAATCATGAGACAGGTGAAATCACAGTTGATGGTATTACAGAGTTAGAAAATGGGGAAAAAGAAACTAACAAATTCAACGTGTTAATTGAAGAGATTGAAGGAAATGATTTTACAGCAACCTTTGTGGATGATGAAACAGGAAAAGAGTATAAAGTTAGCACCATAGAAGCTCAGTCATCAATTGTTCCAGCAATAATAGTTGGAATTGTTTCTAGGTTTGGTATTCAATATGCTATTAAAAAATACGGAAAGAAGCTAATAATAAAAACTTTTAAAAAACAGGTAATTAAACAAGGTATAAAAAAAGTTTCTAAGTTTTCTGTTAGCAACAAACATCTTAGTAATGCAAAAGGTAGATACAGAAAATTTGATACCAAAAGCAAGAGCACAGTAAATAAATGGATAAAAGAAGCTTTACAATCTAAAAATGTTTCGTTTACTATAAACAATAATAAAAAACTATCCTTTGTCATCACTGCAAATCTGAAAAAGAAAATCGGAACAAAAGGTGAGACAAAAATAAAAATAGTTATAGGTTGGGATGGTAAAATATGGACAGCTTATCCAATCAAGTAGAATTTGATTATATGTTCACATCTGATGAGAAAGATATTCCAAAGAACATGAAGAAAGATCCATCAACAGCTCTAAGAGTAGAGGGAGAGTTTAAAATAGTTATAAATGGCGAAGTATATTTTGAAGAAAATATCGCCTTATTAGAATTTTATGCATCTTTGCACGACTGGATTAAAAAGATAAAGAAAAAAAACAAAGTTACAGAGTATAGATATTACACAATGGAGTATGAGGAAGACGACCCCATTATTTCAGTAATACCATTTGATAATAAGGCTCGACTCACCACTATTTGGGAAACTCAACAGTTATATAATGTATTCGATCTTAATTATATAATTGAACAAATGAAGGTATTACATGAAAACCTTGGACGTGACATTGAACAACATTATAAAATTTCACTAAAAAACTTTATTGGAAATATCCCATTAAGAAAATATTGAATAGAGAAAGGAACTCCTGGTTAGGGGTTCTTTTCAATGTTTTAGTAGGATGTTTTTAGAGGAGGTGTATTTTTGATTTTATATTTCTTAGCTGGTTTTATAGGAATCATAATAGCCACAATTATGCTAGGTATTGAAATTGAAGGATATACATTTTTGACAAGTTTTATTTTAAAGATGTTTGGGATGTCTATATTTGTAGGATCGATATGGCTAATAAATCAAAACAGAGAAGAATGCCCAAAATAGCAATAAAAATGAAGAATGAAAGCTCATTGTAAAATTCGTCGTTACAAATATCTTTTATACCTATATCTCGAATTGCAAGCGTTCTTCCATCATTAATTACAAAAACCTTTATTTGATTTATTTTAGATAACTCATTAAAAGCATCATCTCTTGAACTGAAATTATGATAAAAATATCTCTTCCTTATTACTATTATCTATAAAAAAAGATTGTTCTATTAATCTTACATGGTAAATATCCCAAACTGTATTTAAAATGGGCTCAACAGTTTTTTTAGAGTACCCTCCAAATATTCTTATCAACACCACTTATATCGGACATTGAGCGTTCCATTAATGCAGTAGTAATATTATAATTGAATTGATTATTTTTAAAAAAATTTAGATAATCGAGAAATTCATTCTTCTGAATATTTTGTCTATAATCATTTAATAACCTGTTTAAATACGTCAAAATATTCAAATCAAAATGTACAACTTTACCAACTTTTATTTTCGGTAATCCCCTCCAATATAATTACTATCAAGAATCCACATTTTTGTATAGTCAGGAGAAATATTTTATAACCGTTAATTTCCCTATTTTTAAAACTTTCATTAATATTTGAATATTTTTATATGATCTGATTTATTAAAAAATTTTTCGAATATGATATTCTTTTCAATTGTATTATCTGCTTTAATTATGAGATCAATAATAATTTTAAGTTGTTCATTCATTGTATCCCCTTCACATCTGATTTTCCTTCAATATCCCTCAACCTACATTTATCTAATTAAATATTTTTTGCAGTTCTGCTGAAACTGTAATTAATCAAAGTGATAGCACCGATACCAATTGTTTAGTCGTATATTCTGGCGTCATCCATGGCACCTTTGTTGTGGATGTCTGGGAGAACCTCAAAATATTGTCAGATGTCTCACTCAAATCCTAAGATGGAAATTTCTTCGAGTAGAATTAAATCTTATTCCCGGATGATTTCTAGATTTTCTTCAGAAACTCCACCCAGTACACGGATACCCAGTCCTGAACCTAGGACTAAAAGGTCCATTCTATAATTACAACACAGCACAAAAAGTCAAGTTTCCTAAAGATCATTTCCGCTATACTAAACTCGTAAGGCAAGGAGGTGCTCGGTTGTCCTATCAAGAACATGAGAAAACGATTCAAGAAACATTAAATTATATTGAACAACATCTGAAAGATGATTTACCGCTTCAAACTCTAGCGAAACACGCTGGTTATTCTAGGTTTCACTTTCACCGTATGTTCAAAAAAGTGATTAAGAAGTCAGTTGTTGACTATATACGGGAACGTCGAATGACCCAAGCGGCGAAGGATTTAATTCATACGGACCAACGGGCGATTGACATCGCATTGCAGTATCGTTTTGGTTCACAGGAATCCTTCACTAGAGCCTTTAAGAAAATATATGACATGTCACCCGCACGTTATCGGAGATTATTAAGGAATGTGATTAATGAGGAGGAAACAATTATGGCTGATCATCAGAACACACCTACTGGCTGGATTATGACGGGGGACACCCCATCTGACTATGAAACAGGTTTGGATAACAGAATTGTTCACAGTGGTACTAACTCCGCTTATTTAAAATCAAAAGATGAAAAAGCTCGAGGTTTCGCGACATTGATGCAGCAAATTAAGTCTGATCGTTACCGTGGAGAACGCCTTCAATTTTCTGCTTTTGTCAAAAGCGAAGATGTGAAAGGTTCAGCTGGTTTATGGATGAGGATTGACCATTCTTCAGGTGAAGTTCTTGCGTTTGACAACATGATGAACCGCCCCATTACAGGAACAAACGGCTGGAATCATTTTAGTATAGTATTGGATGTTCCAGTCAAAAGTGAAGTCATTGCGTTTGGCATATTACTACATGGTCAAGGTCACATTTGGATGGACGAACTTAGTTTTAAAATTGTAGATGAAAGTGTCCCCGTGACAGAACAAAATACTGTGGATCATTTAGAGGATGAACCAGTGAATTTAAATTTTGAAGGCTAGCAGATCGAATTTAAGAGGAGGTTCATTGTCATGAAAAAAATTGGTGCGATTTTATTGTTCGCTATGAATTCACTCACCTTTATTTGTGGCCTCGGAATTTTATTTGGTGAAGATGATTAAAGATAAGCACCCATAGAACAAAAAAAATCAATTAAAAAAGATATCCCAATCACTATCTTCTTTTTATAGACTTGGTATAATAGAAAAAATCAGAAAAATGAGAATGCAATGATAAGGAATAGTACTTGCCGAAATGTTTTCAGAAAGTTGCTGGTTGATGAGAAGCAATAACAAAAAAGCAGGGAACTCACCTTAGAGTAGCCTTAGTGAAATGAAAAGTATTGATGTAGTTAAGGTCGGCACCCCACCGTTATATGGGAAGGATATAAGATCAAACAATCTGTATCCGAATAAGGGCATGATAATGTTTGTTTATCATGAAACAGGGGTGGTACCGCGTAAGAAGAAGTCTTTCGTCTCCAAGTTAAATCTTGGGGATGAAAGGCTTTTTTTATATTCTATTTTCTAGGAGGAATCGATGATGTTTAACCACAAAAAATACGAAAAGAAATACTTTTTGCCACCGAAGCTTACTTATGATTGGGTGAAGAAAGAAACATTAGAAAGTGCTCCGATATGGTGCAGTGTGGACTTACGGGATGGTAATCAAGCATTACCTATTTCTATGAACTTAGAAGAAAAATTAGAAATGTTTCAGTTACTAGTAGAGATAGGTTTTAAAGAAATTGAAATCGCATTTCCAGCTGCTTCTGATACGGAGTTTAGGCTGTTACGGACACTGATTGATCATCATATGATTCCAGACGATGTCACGATTATGGTGATCACACAAGCGAGAGAGCATATTATCCGCCGAACCTTCGAAGCCATTAAGGGAGTACCGAAAGCAATTGTTCATTTATATAATTCGACTTCAGAAGCGCAGCGCAGACAGGTATTTAAGAAAACAAAAGATGAAATTAAACAAATTGCCATTGATGGAGCTATTTTAGTAAAAGAACTTGCCGAAAAAACAAATAGTGATATTTATTTTCAATATAGTCCAGAAAGCTTTCCAGGAACAGAAGTTGATTATGCGTTAGATATTTGTAATAGTGTTTTAGATATTTGGAAACCGACACCAACTCATAAAGCCATCATCAATATTCCGACAACAGTTGAATATTCAATGCCTCATATCTTTGCAAGTCAGATTGAGTATATACACAAAAATCTGTCTTACCGAGACAGTGTGACATTATCTGTTCATCCTCATAATGACCGCGGCTCTGGGGTGAGTGATGCAGAATTTGGTGTTCTAGCTGGCGCAGAAAGAGTCGAAGGTACATTATTTGGTATCGGTGAACGTACAGGGAACGTTGACTTGATTACCTTGGCGATGAATATGTATTCACAAGGTTATGATCCAAAATTGAATTTCAATAACCTAGAAGCTATTCGT
The DNA here is from genome assembly GCF_038593315.1 of Bacillus sp. FSL P2-0069. Classification (NCBI taxonomy): domain Bacteria; kingdom Bacillati; phylum Bacillota; class Bacilli; order Caryophanales; family Bacillaceae; genus Bacillus; species Bacillus sp. FSL P2-0069. The sequence continues at coordinate 611,553 of NZ_CP151984.1, read as the reverse complement.
AAAAAATATGAAAAACTAACAAAAATCACTGTGCCTGAGAGGCAGCCCTATTCTGGGGAAATGGTTTTCACCGCATTCTCTGGGTCACATCAAGATGCGATATCTAAAGGTATGAAATATAGAAAAGAAAATAAAGTTGATAAATGGGACGTTCCGTATATCCCAGTAGATCCCGTTGACTTGGGGAGGAATTATCAAGCGGATGTGATTCGAATCAACAGCCAGTCTGGAAAAGGCGGCATAGGCTATATACTAGAAACAAATTATGGCATTCAACTTCCTTATCAAATGAATGAAGCCATGGGATATGAAGCGAAGAAAGTATCTGATCAGACAAGTAAGGAATTGTCTGTCGAAGAAATATATCATGTTTTTAAAGAACAGTATGTTGATTATCACCCTCATTTCCAGCTGCTTGATTATCAATTTCATAAAGGAGAGAAGCAGGAAGTTACCTTAACTTTGCTGAGAGATGATCAACAAATTAAAATACAAGGAACTGGCACTGGAAGTTTAGATGCAATCAGTAATGCGTTAAAAGCATATTTTCATCTCGAATATGTTTTAGAAGTCTATGAACAGAATTCTTTAGGCAAGGATTCCCAAGCACAAGCCTGTGCACAGATTGGAATTTCATATCAAGGAAACATGCATTGGGGTGCTGGAATTGATAAAGATATTATAGAAGCAACAGTGAAAGCCCTGATGGTTGCAGTAAATAAACTAGAGGTTTGGATGTAGATGGAAAAAGATAAACTTGAAAAACATGAAGTGATGCAATATTTAAGAGAATATAACGAGCAAGAAATCTTTTATCTACAATACCAACAGAAAAAGCAGGACTATCAATCATTGCAATTATTTTTGAAGGATTATAATAAACACAATTTAATGCATAAGCAAATATATATAGAAGAATTTTTGCAAAATGGGCAGAACGAATTTGAAAAGGAAGATACCATGTGGTTAGGTCAGGAGAAAGATATCGAAGTGAGAAAGTATAGCCGTTTTATGCCTCAATTGTCGGCTATCCATGATTTCTTTGAGATGATCTATGTTCTGGAAAATGAGATGTGTTTAGAAGTGGAAGATAAAAAAATGACTTTAAAATCAGGAGATATTGCCTTTATTCCACCTGACACCCTACACAAGCCAATTGTAATGGAGAATACAATCGCCATGCAAATCATGATCCGTAAGAGTACTTTTCAAAAAGTGTTTTTTAAAATGTTAAAAGGAAATAATGTCATTTCAGAATTCTTTTTGAATGCATTGTATATAAAAGAAAATAAAAATATTCTTATTTTCCATAGTCACTTGGATAAACATTTGCTAGACTGCTCTCTTCAACTATTTACAGAAAATTATAATCGGTTTCCTAGTTACCAGTTGATTATGAATAATTTGTTTGAGATATTATTATGTCTTTTATTAAGGTTCAAACCAAGTCATATGAACGTAAATCAGGTCAAACAATATCGTGAAATACGTATTATTCAAATGCTCCAATATATTCAGCAATGTTGTGAGCATATAACAATCCAGGAGATGGCAGAGGAATTTAACCTTTCACAGTCTTACCTGTCAAAATATATATCTCGTAAGCTTGGCAAATCATTTCGTGAGATTCGACAAGAAATAAGATTGGAAAAAGCCTGCGAAATGCTCACTGGCAGCAATTCACAAGTAGATCATATTGCGGCAGCCGTTGGTTATCAAAATGTAGAGCATTTCATTCGTTTATTTAAGAAAAAGTATCACGTAACACCACATCAATATCGTTTAAATAATAAAGTCTAGCAAACATCAATCAATACAAATAAAAAGGAGAAATCATCATGTCAATCAAACAAGTAAAAGATTATTTTAAACAATATGATATGGATACTCGAATTCAAGAATTTTCAGTATCTAGTGCAACTGTAGACTTGGCTGCTTCTGCATTGGGCTGCGAACCTGAAAGAATCGCAAAAACACTCTCCTTTCTAGTAAATGGACAAGCTATTTTAATTGTGACCTCTGGCGATGCAAAAGTTGATAACAAAAAATTCAAGGAATATTTTAAAACAAAAGCTAAAATGCTTTCTCCTCATGAGGTCGTTGACTTGGTCGGTCATGAAATTGGCGGAGTATGTCCTTTTGCTATAAAGAATGGCGTTTCTGTTTATTTAGATATTTCACTCAAACGTTTTGAGACAGTCTATCCAGCCTGCGGGAGCAGTAACAGTGCTATTGAACTCACAATAAAACAATTAGAAAAACACTCCGGTTATTCACAATGGATTGATGTGTGTAAGGGATGGAATGATTCATTAACACATGAAGACGGAAGGGAAAAGTGCAGTTAATAATAAAAAAGAGCTAGAAACCCTTGATACACAAAGGTTTTTAGCTCTTTTACAATTATTCCCACTCAATCGTAGCAGGCGGCTTACTCGTAATATCATACACCACGCGGTTAATATGCTTCACTTCATTGACGATACGAGTTGAGATCTTTTCAAGCACGTCCCAAGGGATTCTTGCCCAATCACTTGTCATACCATCAATAGAAGTAACAGCACGGATGCCGATTGTGTAGTCGTATGTTCTTGCGTCACCCATAACACCTACGCTGCGGATGTCTGGGAGAACGGTGAAGTATTGCCAGATGTCGCGCTCAAGGCCGAAGTTGGCAATTTCTTCGCGTAGAATTGCATCCGATTCACGGACGATTTCTAGTTTTTCTTCAGAAATTTCACCTAGTACACGGATACCTAGTCCTGGACCTGGGAATGGCTGTCTCCAGACAATGTCATCAGGAATCCCAAGCTCTGAACCTAGGGCACGAACTTCATCCTTGAATAGCGTATTGAGTGGCTCAATCAATTCGAACTGCATGTCTTCTGGAAGACCGCCTACGTTGTGGTGAGATTTGATTGTTTGTGCCGTTGCTGTTCCGCTCTCAATGATGTCTGTGTAAAGTGTTCCTTGTGCTAAGTAATCGATTCCTTTTAGCTTGTCCGCTTCGTCATCGAATACATAGATGAATTCGTTACCGATGATTTTACGTTTTTGCTCAGGATCAGACACACCTTTTAGCTTGTTTAAGAAACGATCTTTCGCATCTACTTTAATCACGTTCATGTTGAAACCTTCGCTAAATGTTTTCATAACCCCTTCTGCTTCGCCTTTGCGAAGAAGACCGTGGTCAACGAAAATACATGTCAGCTGATCGCCGATGGCTTTGTGGATCAATACTGCCACAACAGATGAATCCACCCCGCCGCTTAGTGCGCACAATACTTGCTTGTCGCCTACTGTTTCACGGATTTTCTGCATTTCGATTTCAATAAAGTTCTCCATTGACCATTTGCCATCACAATCACACACGCCGAAGACAAAGTTTTTCAATAGGTCATTTCCGTACTCAGAGTGACGAACCTCTGGGTGGAATTGAACGCCATAGAAATTCTTCTCAGCTAAGCTCATGGCTGAGTTTGGACAATGTGCACTTGTTGCATCGACTGTAAAGCCTTCTGGTACTTCAACAACGAGGTCACCATGGCTCATCCAAACGACTTGATCAGTTGGAAGGTCTTTGAATAAAGCAGGTGTTCCGTTAATATGGATATCTGCTTTTCCATATTCACGCTGGCTGGCCGCTTCTACTTTCCCGCCTAAATAGTGAGTCATGAGCTGCATGCCGTAGCAAATGCCTAGAACCGGAATGTCTAGATCAAAGATCTTTTCATCACAGCGGAAAGATCCTTCATCATAAACACTGTTTGGTCCACCAGAAAGGATGATTCCTTTAGGTGCCATTTCTTTAATTTCTTCAGCAGTTAAAGTGTGCGGATGAAGCTCACTGTACACACCAAATTCACGAATACGGCGTGTGATCAGCTGATTGTACTGACTGCCGAAATCGAGAACCAAAATCATTTCATTTACTAAATTTGTCATGGTGTCACCTCTATGTCCAATATAGTTTTTTATAAACGCACAGAAAAAATGAGAGGAGAAAACCTGCTCTCAGTGTGAATCACGCTTTTGAAGCGCCCAGACTCACATCCGAACGCTTCAATTTCATGTATTTTAGAAGGTTTTAATATTCACCTATTCTAACAACAGGAAGGTACGCGGTCAAGACTATCTCCTGTTTATTAAATTTTCCCATAACTTTGCCGATTGCTGCCAAAGCGCCGACGCATCCTCTCGCCGGTAGAGCGCACGTTCATAAAGCTGCGTCAGCTCTGACATATGATGATCTCCATCCTTCTCATCAATCAGCGAAGCGAATTCTCTTAGCGTCATACCTGGCTTTTTCTCGATTCCTCTGCGCCCTAGCTGCTTTAATAGAGCTGCATACGCATAGAAGAATGCTTCATCCTCTGGCAGACGTTTCACCTTTCTTACAATAAAGAATGGCAGCCATCTTGTTCTAAATCGATAAAGCATCCAGCTGATGAATCCAAGCAGGACAATAGCTCCTGCCGCATAACCTATAACCCAACCAACATGCACCATATTTGGCTTTGCCTGCGCTGTTTGTTCCTTTGGTTGTGCCGGCTGCTCTGTCTCCTGCTGCTTCGGCTGGTCTTGCTGCTGATCTTCACTTGCATCAGAACTAGACTGATCTTTTTCTTCCTTTTGATCATCCGTTTGATCGCTTGAAACAGCTTCATTCGTAAATGTCTCTGGGTTTGTAAAGCCTTTTGTCGGCTCAAAGGTGACCCAGCCTCTGTTTGGAAAATAAACCTCTACCCATGAATGCGCATTGTTATTGGTCACTTCATACACATTGTTTCCATCCATTTGTGTTTCATATAACTGGCCAGACGTATACCCTTTTACCCATCTCGCCGGAATTCCGATCGAACGAAGCATTACAATCATAGAGGTTGAAAAATTATCACAATAGCCGATCATCGTATCAAATAAAAATTGATCCACATAATCTTCATTACGACCAGGCACAGCGACATTCTGCGTTTCATATGAAAACTTCGCAGATCCTAAATAATCCTCGATTGCTTTGGCTTTATCATACATATTGTCCTTCGTTTCCGTTAAGCTGTTTGCCAAAGTTTTCACACGTTCTGGAAGTGAGGATGGAAGCTGCAAGTATTCACGGCCAACCTGCTGATTCACCTGCTTCTTTGTCGGTACTTTAATCCTTTGCAAATCTTCCAGGATAAATGTAGGAGATAAGAAACTGACTTGATAGTTCCCCAGATTTTTAGGTGGGTTTTGCATAGACGGGACAATTTTCTCCGTTTTGCCCATGATTTGCAGCGGAATATTTTCCATTGGCGTCAGCCTAATCGTTCCAATAGGGTACACAGCATGATTAAATCGATAATCCGATTCTATATCAATTCTTGTTTCATGGTCCTCAGTTTTCACACGATTAGTAAACCATCTATTTGGCACCTCGGAGTCCTTTAGCCGAGTAGGCTTCGTATCATTTGAAGCATCCTCCCAGCCCTTTCCTGTGTAAATACTTTTTGTTTCTACACGAAAGTAAGACGGCTCCTTTCCGCTCCATTTAAAGACAGGTGTGCGGTCCTCACTAAACGGTCCGCCTAGCGCCGAATCATCTGCACTATATCCCACTTTATTCTGCCCGGCTGTCCCATCTTGATTCGTAACTGCCTTAAAAAACGGGACAGGATCAGGCCATTTCGGATCAGACTTTGGCAAAGAAGCGCCGAGTGATGCTGATAGAAGGACAAACGCCAGCATGGGCAAAAACCACTTTAGACGTGCTTTCTGTGACACCCGAACGCCCTCAGCCGAACGCAGTCGATCGAAATACAGCAATCCAAGCAAACAAAAGCCAAATACCATAATACGAACGATCGCAAAGGTCGCATCATATGGCGTAAACGTATCAAGAATCGTGACATATACAATCGTCATCAGTAAAAAGAAAAAGATACGCTGCTGATAGACCACCCAATAATGAAGCAAATAGACAAGCAGCCACAGCAAAATATAAAACAACAATGTGCGGAAAGACGGATACATGTCACTCCACATGCCCATGCTCATTAACATGATATTATCCTTGATATCAGCAAACAATGCAGCCGGATAACCTGGCGCTGATTGATAAAAGATCAAATATAAGGCGAGCAAAATCAGTCCAGCACAAATAGGAAACGTCACATACCACTTCAGACGAAAGAACGTAAACAAACACGTAAGCCCGATAAAAATGATGAAATAAGACGTATGGCTCGTCTCTGTAAAATCTTGAAGCGGACGAAGCCACTCCCATAGCAGCAGAAAAGCTACAGCATAATAGATGAACAATTCAAAACGGCTTTGCCGCAGATGCGTATGCAGCATAAATGTTTGTCACCTCACAGTTCTTTCGTGCAGCCGGTCTTCAAATAAAAGGGTGATGCGTATTCCAGAGGCCTTGAGCCGGTCTACAAGCTGTTTTTCTTTTGTCGTTAAACGGTCAACGGCTTTCTTCACTAAAAGCACGGTGATGTTCTTTCTGTTTCGATTTCCAAAAAGACTTGCCGCAAGCTCCTCCTGCAGGTGACCCGTGACGACATATTTTCCTGAGTGCTGGTACTCACTCGCTGCTAACAGTTTATATTCTAGTGCGCGGGAAGACTGCTGCTGCACCCTTGTTAAATAATAAATCATGTCCTGTAAGTGAAGTTCTCCTTGATCGACTCGAAAGGCATGCTGATCTCCTAGAGGGACAAGACCTGACGGCACGCCTTTTTTCACAGCCATTTGAAGAACAGATGCTGTAATAGAGACGACTGTTTCAAAAACAGCTTGATCAGTAAAATCAGCAAACACGACAAGGTCCTTTGCTTGATCCTGTTCAAATTCCTTCGTCATCAGCTGGCCTCTTCTGGCCGTTGTCTTCCAGTCCACCCAAGCAAAACGGTCTCCTTGCTGATATTCCCGTACGCCTGTTGTTACATGGGCCGGTTCATTTAACCACGAGTGAACCGCTTTGCCTCCATTTTCACTCACTGACTCAGCAGGCTCCACCGGGATATCCAGCACTTTGGGGTAGACAAGCAGCTTCTTCTCTAACGGAATGATGATTTCTTTCTCAACAAACCCAAACATATCACCCGTTTTAATTCTAACGGCTGTCAAATGATGCTCTCCCCGTATGACATCATTCAATTGATAGGAAAATCGCCAAGTTTTCCGAAACCAAGGAAAGAGCATTTTCTTCATTTCAATCTGTTCCTTTAAGTGAAAGGTGTCTGGCGGAGCATCCTCTATCATGACGTAAATGTACGGAAATAGATGTGTCCGCTTGATTTCAAGGTCAACGGACAGCACATCCCCCGCCTTTAAGCGTGTTTGCTGTATTGTCCTCTTGGCTGTCGCGCGCAGCGGAACGAGTGCAAACAGGAATGCATACAAAGCATATGGTAAAAATGCATAAAAAAGGAACCAGCTCACAAACCCTCCCTGAAACATGGCATAACAAAAGGCTGCCGCAGTGAGAATGATGAGCACCATCACCCGTAACCATAATGAAACTGCTACACGATGACGTGACTTCATTGAGTCATCGACTTTTGAACTGGCACGCCAATTTGCTCAAGCATTTGTCGCAGCAGTGTCTCCGCCTTCTTCCCTTCATATGTCGCTTCTGATGTCAAAATCATACGATGCGGTAATGTATAAGGCGCCAAATACTGTACATCATCAGGAATCACATAATCGCGCTGATTCAAAAGCGCATACGCCTGTGCCGCTTTCATCAAGGCGATCGATCCCCTTGGACTCACACCTAGATAAACAGATGGGTGTTTACGCGTCGCTTGAGCAATTTCAACAATATATTCTTTAATGGATGCATCCACATGAATAGTCTGAACAGCCTGCTGCAATGCATGGATATGATCCTTTGTCATGACAGCTTGGAGCGTATCAATCGGGGATTCTTTCTCCTGCAAGTTGAGCACCTCCAGCTCCTCGAGCATGGTCGGATATCCCATCTGCAGCTTGAATAAAAACCGGTCCATTTGCGCTTCTGGCAGCGGATACGTCCCTTCATATTCCACTGGATTTTGCGTCGCCATGACGAAAAAAGGATCCGCAAGCGGCATCGTTTCTCCGTCCACTGTGACACTGCCTTCCTCCATCGCTTCAAGCAATGCTGATTGCGTTTTAGGAGAGGTCCGGTTGATCTCATCAGCCAAAATAATCTGCCCCATGATCGGCCCTTGCCTAAATTCAAATTCATTCGTCTTTTTATTGTAAATCGACACGCCTGTTACGTCTGAAGGCAAAAGGTCAGGAGTGAATTGGATTCTCTTAAACTCACAGCCAATGGATTTTGCCAAAGCACGAACCATCATCGTCTTCCCTACACCAGGCACATCCTCTAGCAGCACATGCCCCTTCGCCAAAATCGCAACAAGGCTTAATATCGCAATGTCTTTTTTCCCAACCATGACTTTATTGATGTTATCTACGATTTTTTGTAAATCTGAATGCATCGGTTCATCAAATGCCATCCTGATCCTCCTATCACGTTTCTGTCAAATTTCATATAGTCTAACTTTACCATACAACGCGCATTTGCATATAACATCAGCACGTATAAAAAAGAAGCCTTCTCACGATGGAAAAGACTTCTTCTCTTCTTTCGGCTCACTTGCTGGCTCCATATGAACATGAGAATGTAAAATATCATGCTCCTGCTTCATTCTACGTTCAATTTCATCTGCAATATCATGGCTTTCTGCTATGTTCAAGTTAGGCTCGACCTCAACCACTACATCCACATGGACTGTACTTCCAAGATAACGCGCTTTTATATCCTTTAAATCGCCCACTCCTGGTGTTGCTTCAATGGTCTCTTTATATTTAGACATATCTTTTATATGAAAACCGTCTGTTAACGAATGAGAGGCATCTCTGAAAATCTCCCACGCAGTTTTACAAATAATTAAGCCAATGACAAACGCTGCAAGCGTATCAATCCATGCCAGCTGAAATTGAGAAGCCATAATTCCTACAAATGTGCCAATACTTACATACGCATCTGATTTATTATCAGCAGCTGCCGCATGAAGAGCCTGGCTATTGATCCGTTTGGACAGATTGCGATTATAGATATACACACCGTACATCACAACAGCACTTCCTGCTGCTGTCCAAGCCGCGATCATATCCGGCGTTTGATGCTCAGATGAGAAGAGCGACTTGCCTGCACTCAGCAAAACCTGAAGCCCAACAAGCATCATGATAAAGGAAGCCACAAGAGACGCAATATTTTCCGCTCTAAAATGACCATACGGATGATCTTCATCAGGCGGCTTTTGAGAAATACGCAGCCCGATCAACACAGCAAGGGATGCAATAATATCCGTCGTGTTATTCAATCCATCTGCTGAAAGAGCCTCTGAATGAAACACATACCCAATAATGAGTTTGACCGCAGATAAGATCACATAGGCAATGATGCTGACCCAAGCACCTGTTTCACCTTGTCTTAATTCGTTATAGCGCTCCATGCTGAACCGCGCCTCCTCACACATCACTTTTCTATTATTTATCTTACAAAGCAAAGCTCGTGTGGGTCTACAGCAACATGATTCGCTTATGTCAGCAAAATAGGATAAATAGAAATGTGTTGACCTAAGCAAACTTATTTTTACAAGGTCAAATGACCTCAAGACCTACTCCTATCAACCTTTTTCCATTTCTCTTCGAAATGGACATATCGTCAAATCACTCTTCTTGGGTAAATTATCAGAATAATTTTATTTTAGGACACAACTTCCCTCCTTCCTTTTTTATGCTATTTTAAAATAAACAGAGGGAAAAGAGGGAACATAATCTCTCAAATCCTTTCTACTTTTTAACATCATGTTAAGAGGTTTGAAATGTCAGTTTGATAACCTGTCCAATGCTGAATGACAATTCAGTATGATAAAATTTAAAATATTCTAAAAACAAATTCTCTATTCATGAGAAATGTTTGGAGGTAAAGAAATGTCCAACATGACAAACGGTCTTCAAAAAAACCTTAAAACAAGACATATTTCGATGATCTCCATTGCTGGGGTCATTGGGGCAGGGCTATTTGTTGGTAGCGGCGCTGTCATTCATTCTGCAGGGCCTGGATCCATTCTTTCCTATTCTTTTGCCGGACTTCTGGTGATCTTTATTATGAGAATGCTTGGAGAAATGGCATGTGCCTATCCGACAAGCGGTTCTTTCTCACAATATGCGAGCGATGCCATCGGTCCATGGGCCGGGTTTACAATCGGCTGGCTTTACTGGTTCTTCTGGGTGATCGTCATCGCCATCGAAGCAATTGCCGGTGCTGCCATTATTCAATATTGGTATGGAGATGCACCTGTTTGGCTCACAAGTCTTATCCTCACAATCCTCTTAACATTAACAAATATCTTTTCTGTTAAATCTTTTGGCGAATTTGAATATTGGTTTTCATTAATTAAAGTCGTCAGCATCATTCTCTTTCTACTCATTGGTTTTGCATTTATCTTTGGTTTTGGCGGTCATCATACTTCAGGTCTTGCCAATCTAACAGGCAACGGCGGTTTTCTTCCAAATGGATTCAGCTCTGTGTTACTCGGAATCGTCGTCGTCATCTTTTCCTTCATGGGAACGGAAATTGTGGCCATAGCGGCCGGTGAATCAGCAGACCCAGTCAAATCTGTGACGACAGCCACCCGCTCTGTTGTATGGCGTATTATCGTATTCTATGTCGGATCAATTGCTGTCGTTGTCACCTTGCTTCCTTGGAATTCCGCAAGTATTTTAACAAGCCCGTTCGTTGCGGTATTAGAATACATTGGTGTTCCATCAGCCGCTCAAGTCATGAACGTCATTGTCTTAACAGCTGTTCTATCTTGTTTAAACTCCGGGTTGTACACAACGTCCAGAATGCTTTATTCATTAGCAGAAAGAGGCGAAGCACCGAAACGTTTTATGAAAATCAGCAAACGTGGTGTTCCTGTAGCGGCTACAGTCGCAGGTACCTTCTTTTCCTACATTGCCGTCATGATGAACTACTTTTATCCTGAAACCATCTTTTTGTTCTTAGTCAATGCATCTGGCGCCATTGCTCTTCTTGTCTACTTGGCCATTGCCGTTTCTCAATTAAGAATGCGACGCAAAATCGAAAAAGAAAATCCAGAACAGCTCAAAATCAAAATGTGGCTGTTCCCATACCTCACGTACTTTACCATTTTGGTCATTTGCGCCATCTTGGCATCGATGCTGTTTATCGAATCCATGCGGCCGCAGCTCATTTTGACGAGTATCATTACCTTTGGTGTACTAGCTGCTTATTTCATCTTTAAACCGAATAAAAAAGTGCCTGCAAATGCGGCGCTTGAAAATAAACACCCGTAATTTCTCCCGCTGAAAAGCGGGTTTTTTTATTTTTTATTTTATTCACCTATTTGGATGTCCGCTCTTATACTGTATCAAATTGAATTTAAGTGAGGATTAGTCAACATGAACCTAGAAAAATTTGTTGACGAGCTTCCAATTCCAGAAGTCGCGAAGCCCGTCAAAAAGAACCCAAGACAAACGTATTATGAAATTGCTATGGAGGAGGTATTCTTAAAAGTTCATAGAGACCTGCCGCCCACCAAGCTATGGACCTATAATGGCAGTTTGCCTGGTCCAACCATTAAAGCCAATAGAAATGAAAAGGTCAAAGTGAAATGGATGAACAAATTGCCATTGAAACATTTTCTGCCTGTCGATCACACCATCCACTCCGGTCATCACGATGAACCAGAGGTGAAAACAGTCGTTCATCTGCATGGCGGCGTCACACCAGCAAGCAGTGACGGCTACCCAGAGGCCTGGTTTTCACGGGACTTTGAAGCAACCGGCCCTTTTTTTGAAAGAGAGACTTACGTCTACCCCAATCATCAGCAAGCCTGCACATTGTGGTATCACGATCATGCGATGGCATTGACACGACTAAATGTGTACGCCGGTTTAGCTGGGTTTTATTTGATCTCAGATGCATTTGAAAAGTCCTTAGAGCTGCCTAAAGATGATTATGATATTCCTTTAATGATTATGGACCGGACGTTTCAGGAGGATGGCTCACTGTTTTATCCTAGCAGACCAAACAACACGCCAGAGGACAGTGACATACCAGACCCATCCATCGTGCCCTTTTTTTGCGGAGAAACCATTTTAGTCAATGGAAAAGTATGGCCGTATTTAGAAGTAGAGCCGCGAAAATACCGTTTTCGCATTTTAAATGCGTCCAATACTAGAACTTACGAGCTGCATCTAGATAACGACGCCACAATCTTGCAAATTGGTTCCGATGGGGGCTTTTTGCCAAGACCCGTTCGCCATCAATCCTTTAGCATCGCACCTGCTGAACGTTTCGATGTCATCATCGACTTTTCAGCTTACGAAAACAAAACGATCACTCTCAAAAATACAGCCGGCTGCGGACAGGATGTGAATCCTGAAACAGATGCGAACATTATGCAATTCAAAGTCACACGCCCGCTAAAAGGGAGAGTACCTAAAACCTTACGTCCAATTTCCAAACCGCTGCCAGCGCTTCGGCCAAGTCGAGCTGATAGAGAGCGTACACTCACACTTACCGGCACACAGGATAAATACGGCCGCCCTATCCTATTGCTCGATAACCAATTTTGGAATGACCCTGTCACAGAAAATCCTCGTCTTGGCAGTCTAGAGGTTTGGTCTATCGTCAATCCAACCAGAGGGACACACCCTATTCATTTGCATCTTGTTCAATTTAGGGTTTTAGACAGAAGGCCATTTGATACAGAAGTCTATCAATCGACAGGAGAAATCGTGTATACAGGACCAAACGAAGCGCCTCCTTTACATGAACAAGGCTACAAGGACACCATTCAGGCGCATGCAGGTGAAGTCATTCGGATCGTTGCTCGATTTGTTCCATACAGCGGCCGATATGTGTGGCATTGTCATATTTTAGAACATGAAGATTATGACATGATGAGGCCGATGGATATCATTCAGTAAAAATGAAACCACTCTTCCACTAAATGCGTAGAACTTATGAAACTGCTGATTACAAAGGGGCTAACGGACATCCATTCATTAGCCCTTTTATGATCCATTTCAAAATGGAAAAATAAATCGCATGAATCATTCCTTTGAAGAGCGTTCCATACTTAAAAAGTTGACGCAGCAAACCGATAATACTACTATATACCCATTACATCTATCAAAAGGCACATAAGCCATAATGAACGAACAAATGGAAAATTGCGATAAAAAACGGAGGAGTTCAATTTGAATGAAGAAAAAGAGACTTGCCAGGTCAAACAAGAAACAGCGGCAGGTAACAGAGAGAAGCTTTCAATCCATGAGAACGAGAGCATTCGCTCAAACATTGAACAACTAACCATTGAACTCAGTGAACAAAAAGAATTCAATCACTTCATATTAGATGAAAAACAAAAGGCCATCAGCACATTATCTTCCCTCATCACAAAAGGCGATTGTGAAGAAGACTTAAAGACTCATTTTGAACAAGCATTACATATTGGACTTTCTGTCATAGAGATTATGGAGATTATTAAACACTGTACAAAGGTTGCTGGATTCCCTCACTCCATTAATGCCCTGTTTATCTTTCAGAACTTATTAGATGAAAACAAATAAAACAGAGAAAACGAGATGTCATCAGTCCTCTCGTTTTTTTATGTTCACTCATACTACCCTTTTTCTTTTCTTCTGTCACATAAGTAAAATATGAAAATAGCCCTCGTATCCCTGCTTAAAAACTGATTTTCCTTCTATAAATCCACCATTTCTCCAGCATTTCAAGTGACAAAATAAAAAAACGTCCAGTTATATAAATAACTGAACGTTTCCTTTATCGATTGACAGTGAAATTGTTAACGATTCCGCCATCCTTCTCCCAAGCGGCTTCCACTGTTTTCTTCTTCATATTGTATTCAAAAATCGTTCTTACCTTCGCCTTTCGTCCGGTGTCATCCTTTAATTCTTTTGCGTTTTTTGCAACACCTAAGAAATAAACAGACGACCCGTCCGTAGAAAATTGCGGCTGTGCAGCACTTAAAATATGAACATCCTGGCTGTTTTTAACGAGTGTCGTCGTTTTTCCTGTTTCTACATCAAGCATCTTAATCGAGGATATTTCTTTTTCTTTACGAACCTTTACTTCTGTATAAATCAATTTCTTATGATCTGGAGAAAATGAAATATCATTGATCGTTTGTGAGATACGTGCAATGCGTTTCCCCTTCTCACCTGTTTGAAGGGTGATCTTCATGGTCGTTGGTTCAGGATCTCTTCCCTTTTCATTCGCTTCATCGGTTTTTTGATAATCTTCTTTTAAAGAATAATGCTGGATCGCCAAATCATTTGAAGTCGGATCATATGCAAAAGAACTCACCGTATCATCCTTGCTTTTTTCTGGATACAGCTCCTTCATTTTGTGTGTGTTCAAATCAAAAGACGCGACAAAAAATTGCTCTCCAGAATCCTTGTTATACCTTAGAAATAACTTCTTTCCGTCACCAGACAGCCTCATACTGTCGATAGAATCATCACTCGTAAACAGTGTTTTTTCTTCTTCAGATTTCACATTTAATTCCCGAATACTCACCTTTTGCGTGTCTTCATCCGTATACGTGTAATATAAAACTTGTTTCGTAGAATCATAAGCAATCGAAGGATATGCTGTCAGTTTCTCCGTATGAAGCGCCCGATCATGCAAGTAATAAGTATTGTTTAACTTTTGATCTGTAAATGAAACGAGCAATTCGTCTTTTGCATCTTGATTTGTTTTGACTTTTCCTGTATGTTTCGCCTCTTGCCCAGGCTTCATCATGAAGAAAATAACTGCCGCAATCACTGCGACGCCAATGACTGTGATGATCCACCATGTTGATTTTTTCATTGCCTTTCAGACCCTCTCTACAAGAAAAGAAGCCAGAAAATGAACTTTTCCCGCTTCTTTGCATGCCTATGTATTAATAAGTGTAATGCCCTTTTACGACACCTTTACTTGTTTTATACCCAAGTGCTTTGAATGCTTTTGGACTTACGTCTAGTACAGCATTTGGCATTCTGCCTACATCATATTTATATACTGTAATCACTTTATGTGGTTTCGCTTTTGTTGTCACTCTTAGTTTTGTACCTTTTTTCGGTACGTCAAAGCCCATTTTAGTTGCTGCATCCCAATGACCGAGTTTTTTTCCATCTGCGCCTTTTTTGCCGACACCATTGTACCAAGTAATATTGCCGCTTACTTTTTTTGCACTTGCTCCATGTGAGAAACTGAATGCTAAAAATAAACTAGCTACTGTTACGATTGTCGTGATAAGCTTTTTATTCATTAAGAAATCCTCCGTTTTTGGTTTCTGCACTCATTATACATGAAGATGAACCCAGTTATTTTACAGACACATTACAATTCAAATACAAGTTGACCACTTTATGACCGATAAAGTTCATAAATACTACCATAAACAGCCAGAACATTGTAAGCAGCCCCCCTCCTTCATTTTATATAATGAAAGTGAATCAAATTTAAGGAGGAATTTTCATGAAAAAGTGTTTCACCGTTTTGATTGTAAGTTTGGCCTTCGTTTTGATGTTTTCAAGTCTTCCTGCCTCAGCGGCTAGTCCTCGTCACGGCGCCATTGTGACGCAAACAGATGAAGCCAAATGGTCAGGTATCTCTGCTGATATTGTCCTGCCGAAAACAGCCACCATTAAAAATGGCTATGCGGACTGGTATCTCGGTCTCGGCTCTGCTGTTGTAGAGAGCGGTATTTCAAAAACGTCTTCTGGCTATAAGGTTTTTCTGGGCAGCGGCTCACAAGGCGGCAGTAAATACTGGAACAGCGAATACGATACAAGTATTAAAGATGGCGCACGGGTCAACTTAAAGCTCATCAACAATGGTGATGGCACGGTGTCACTATATGTCAATGGGAAATTGCGCTATAAGCAGCCTGTTTACAACCCTAGCCGTCTGAAAAACCTTGATGTTGTCAAAATGGTACATGGCGTACAGGATAATGGAACAAACAGCTATTCACAAGCAAGCTTTTCGAATGTACAGCTTCGTGCAAATACATCAGGAAGTGTCTATAAAAATTGGGACGGGTCAATCAAATCGTCACTTTTACGTAAAAATTTAGAATCCGGTGCCGCAGCTCCTAAATTCACCGTCATTTCTTCTATCCCATTAAGTACAAGCCTTTCAGCACAATAAGAAAAAAGCACCCTCCATTGGGTGCTTTTTATTGTTCACAGCTTATCAACACTTCTCTTTTAATCAAAACAAGGATTCGTGGTAACATAAACATACAACATTCGACGAAAAAAGGAGAACGAACGTGAAAAAAAGTCTACTTGTTTTCATGAGTCTAGTTGCAAGTCTCTCCATTCTAGCAGCTTGCTCAAATACGACAAAAGAACAAAAACCAGAATCTAAAGCACTTCCAACGATTAATGAACGCATTCAAAAGGAAACGAAAGAAGTGATGGAGCAGTCTAAGCTCATCAAAGACACTGACATCACCGTTGATCAAAAGAAAAAAATCATTTCTTTAAACGTAACGGCTTCCTCTGATACCAATAGTGATTACGCTGAAGTCATCGGTTTAAACTTTGCAAAAACGCTGGCCATTGGTGCATCAACTGAAAAAGAAAACAATCTGCATAAACCTGAAAATGACAGCCTCGGCGCCCTCTATTCCTTTTATGACCTAAACATCACCGTGAAACAAGAAAACGGCAAGGTGCTGGCAAAGGGAACGAAAAAAACAAATGAAACAAAAATCACTTGGGAAAGAGCCCAATAATTGGACAAGAAAATCCTTTATGGATTTTCTTGTTTTTTTTAACAAAACTATTAACTTTATGAAAAGAATGCCGATTAGTAAGATTGTGTTGGTTCTTAAGTACCAATAATTCTTATTTACATATCGGAGGAAAGTATCATGAAAAGAACAACTGAATTTGTTTTAGGTTTAATTGGAGGTATTTTTGGATTTTTCGGCGCAATGTTCGCTCTTGCTTTCGGAGGAATCGATGCAGCATTTAGCGATTCAGGCACGAGTGAAATTACAGGATTAGGCTGGGCAGCAATGCTTTTCTCTATTCTTGCCATTGTCTCATCTGTCATTGTAAAGAAAAAAGCAAAGCTTGGTGGAATTTTATTATTAGTATCTGCTGTAGGCGGCATTATTTCTATTTCTATGTTCTTCATCCTTCCAGCTGTATTAATCATCATTGCAGGCTGCATGGGCGTGTTTAGAAAAGAGCCTGTCGTCAATAACACAACTGCATAAAAATAGAGAATAAAGCTTGTAGAGATTGCTCTACAAGCCTTTTCTCTCTACTCTTTGTAATTCATATTGAATGGCATCAACTAACTCTATTATGTTTTCATCTGTCCAAAGATCCAACATAAATAATATATCATTCACCATGTGTGACAAATCTTCTTGGCTCATCAATTCTTCTTTGTAAGCAGGGACAACAAAGAAATAGAGTAGATCAGCCAATTCAAGAACGACACGTACATCTTTTTCATCCATGATGGCTTTATGCAAAGAATGAATCAGCCATTTGAGGTCTTCATGAATCTCAATAGGAACATACATCAATTGGTGTATTTCATCGGTATCCCTCTCACTTAGAATCCTCTCAGCAGATTCCTTTGAAAGAGCCCCAACTGTATTTGAAGATATATTCAGAAACAAGAATTCATGTTGATCCTCTCTATTAACCGTCTTGATTGACGAACCTTCCATCTCAATCACTCCCAATCCCTTATAATAATTCTATTATAAGGAAATTTAAGTTCGTTTTAAGTCACAAGAAGTGGATTTTATGTAATTTTAAGCTAACTGGTTTATAAAAAACTCTCCAAAACAATTATTTTCTATTTTTATCATTTTTTGTTGATTCACAAGTACTTTTATCCTATTATAATAGTCATGATCAATATATAAGCACAGGACGCTTATATAAATTAAACAAAAGGGGATTTTCATTTTGAAGAAATTCTATGCTTTATTTTTAGCTTTAGGGCTGACATTTACACTGGCTGCTTGCGGCTCAACAGAAGATGTGTCTACAGGTGCATCTAAAGAAAAAGAGTCTACAAGCACAAAAACACAATCAAAAAACAAAAAAGACGATGGTTCAAAGAAAATAAATGCGAGCAAACACAAAACAACTGCTCAAGGAATGAAAGTAAACCTTGGCGAGATTAAAATTATGAAGGATAGAATCAATGTTGGGATGAATATCGAAAATACGACAGATAAAGTTCTAAACTTCTATCCAGATCAAGGTAAAGTTGTAGCTGGAAGCATGCAATTAGATGCCAATATGTTTATGACTGATGGTGATATTGGTGGCGAAGTTGAAGGTGGCGTTAAACAAGATGGTGTTATTCAATTCTTAGCTCCTGAGGGCAAAGAGATCAACATTAAAAATATCAAAGAATTAAAGCTGAAATTTGGAAATGTCACAACTGACGATTACATGAATAGTAAAGATGTAACCTTCACAGTTAAAGTAAAATAATTTGTTTCATTAAAGCCCTTGAATGATGAGGGCTTTTTTATTTATCATCACAAAAAAACACTTTCCTAGAAGAAAGTGTTTAAGTAACGTTCTCATTCATTTTTAGCGCTTCATAAGAATAACTGATCTTTCGAGAAGCCTCTTACACGGAACTCTCTTTTCATCGCCTCAGCCATTTCCACTTCACCCTCTGCCTCCAGCTTTTCAATGATGCGGTCATAATCCCTTTCGTGGCGATTTTGGCTTAATTTGAAAGCTGCCTGAACTTCATCAATGATGATTTTAAAACCTACAATGCCTTTCATTTGCTTCTCTAACAGTTCCTCAGACAACGTATCCCATAACACTGGATGTTCTCTGTGAGTTTCGTATGTCTCCAGCATTGTGGTTAATTCCTTAACCAGTTCCGATTTTTCAAGCAGTTCCGCCTTTCCATAAACATGAACAGCCTGGTAATTCCATGTTGGTACTGCTTCTTTTTCATACCATGAAGAGGATATGTAGGCATGCGGCCCTTGAAAGATGACGAGCGTCTTCTCGCTCTCTTCAAACGTTTTCCACTGAGGATTCCCAATCGCCATATGCCCTGAGATCACATACGAATCGTCAACTTGATGAAAACTCAACGGAATATGTGTCGCAATGGGCTTTCCATTCGATGTCGTCACAACTGTTGCAAATGAATGAGATTGAATAAATGATTTGATTTTCTCCATATCTTTCACTTGAAAAAATGATGGAACATGCATGTACCCTTCCCCCTTTTTGATCACCTCAATGTTTTGGTCATAATGAAATCCATTTGCTCTTCGTCCCCCATGAGAAAGGCGTGCACCCCTGTTTGAACAAACCCATGCTTTTGATAGAAAGCGATGGCCGCTCTATTGTGCTCCCACACCCCAAGCCAAACATCCCGTTTATGATGATTTTTCGCAATTTCAATGGCTTGATCGATTAAATATTTGCCTAATCCTTGCTTTTGAAAGGACTGCTTGATATAAATTCTTTCAATCTCTAACGCGTCACTCCCCATCTCTTCTGATTGGGCATCATTCATATTGATCTTCAAATAACCAGCTACTTCCCCATTCACTTGAACAAAATAAAACTGTGAAGAAGGGTGCTGTAATTCCTTTAACAGCTGGTTTAGGTGAAAAGCTGTCTTCACGTAAGCTTCGATATGTTCCACTTTGTTTTGATCCAGAAAGGTTTCTTTAAACGTATTGATCCCTATTTTCTGTAGCTCCTTTACATGTTGTACATTGCACCGAATGAAATTGACGGTCATAAAGTCGCCCTCCTTATTAATTAGTAGCTTCTCTTTATCCCTTTTTTCACATCTTCCCAGTCTTTTTCTATATTCTTTCGCACCCTTAGAAGATACTCATAAATCTGTTCCGCTTCTTCCTCAGAAAACCCACTGAGCGCCACTTGATTCGAATAATCATGTTCTCGTTTGATCATTGGGTAGACCGTTTCCCCTTTTTCAGTTGGAAACAGCTTTTTGATTTTTTTATTCACACGATCCTCTTTTTTCTCAATAAACCCATGCAGTTCTAGCTTTTTGATAGCCCGAGCCGCCGTAGTTCGATCCACCTTAATCATTTCCGCCAGCTTTTCCTGAATGATACCAGGCTCCTCACAAATACGCACAAGATACAAATACTGCCCCTTCGTTAAATCGTATTCTTTAAATTCAATATTACTTATGGAATCAAGCGCACGAGCAATCACGCCGATCTCCCGCAAAATCTCTTTCATGTACCTCGACTCCTTTTGTTGCATTTACAACAAACAACTAAAATTAGTATAACCAATTAATGTTGTATTTGCAATAAAAAACCCACCCTCCAATTGGAAGTGGGTTTTTTATTTATCACGCTTCTTTGATCCAAACACTCCAAACACAACGGCCAGTGCAACAATAATCGCTACCCATGTAGTGAAGCCCATATGATCACCGCTTTTCTTTTTAAAATACCGTATCGGGTAAAAACCCATGAAATCACTTGCTCTTATTTTAACGGTTGAAAAGCAGTAAAGGTTTCAATTCAGCAGCCCTGATACTTTTTATTGCATGTGATCAAATTCATGAAGACATAACAAAAACCCCTATATTTCAAGGGGTTTTCGAGGGTGTTACATCATTCCGCCCATTCCACCCATGCCGCCCATATCCGGCATTCCGCCGCCTGAGCCGCCTTCTTCTGGTTTGTCAGCAACGACTGCTTCAGTTGTTAGAAGCATTGCTGCTACAGAAGCTGCGTTTTGAAGTGCAGAGCGAGTTACTTTTGTTGGGTCAACGATTCCTTTTTCGATCATGTTTACCCATTCGTTTGTTGCTGCGTTGAAGCCTACGCCAATTTCTTCGTTTTTCAAGCGCTCAACGATAACGGACCCTTCAAGACCTGCGTTGTGAGCGATTTGACGAATTGGCTCTTCAAGAGAACGTAGAACGATGTTCACACCTGTTTGAACGTCACCATCAGCTTCGATTGAAGCGACTTTGTTGTATACATTCACAAGTGCTGTACCACCACCGGATACGATACCTTCTTCAACTGCTGCGCGAGTTGAGTTCAGTGCATCCTCGATGCGTAGTTTACGCTCTTTTAGTTCTGTTTCAGTTGCAGCACCAACTTTGATGACAGCGACGCCGCCAGCTAGTTTTGCAAGACGTTCTTGTAATTTTTCTTTATCGAATTCAGAAGTTGTTTCTTCTACTTGAGCACGGATTTGGTTCACACGTGCTGCAATTTGAGCAGAATCTCCTGAGCCCTCTACGATTGTTGTGTTTTCTTTTGTCACAACAACTTTAGACGCGCGGCCAAGCTGACCGATTTCAGTTGATTTCAGGTCAAGTCCTAGGTCTTCTGTGATTAATTCTCCGCCAGTTAGAACAGAGATGTCTTCAAGCATTGCTTTACGACGATCACCGAATCCAGGTGCTTTTACTGCCACTGCGTTGAATGTACCACGAAGTTTGTTCACAACAAGAGTTGCAAGTGCTTCGCCTTCTACATCTTCAGCAATGAGCAATAATGGTTTTCCTTGTTGTACAACTTGCTCAAGTACAGGAAGGATTTCTTGAATGTTTGTGATCTTTTTATCCGTAATTAAGATGTAAGGATTTTCAAGAACCGCTTCCATCTTATCAGAATCCGTCACCATGTATGGTGAAGCATATCCGCGGTCAAATTGCATACCTTCAACCACTTCAAGCTCAGTTGTGAATCCTTTAGATTCTTCAATTGTGATAACTCCGTCGTTACCTACACGTTCCATAGCTTCTGCGATTAGGCTGCCGACTTCTTCATCTGCTGCAGAAATAGCCGCAACTTGAGCAATTGATTCTTTGCCTTCGATTGGTTTAGAAATCTCGTGCAAGCCTTCAAGTGCTACTTTCACTGCTTCTTCGATCCCTTTACGCACGCCAACAGGGTTTGCACCAGCTGTTACGTTTTTCAGACCTTCACGGATCATCGCTTGAGCTAGAACTGTTGCAGTCGTAGTACCGTCACCAGCTACGTCGTTTGTTTTGCTTGCAACTTCAGCCACAAGTTTTGCACCCATGTTTTCAAATGCATCTTCTAATTCGATTTCTTTTGCAATCGTTACACCATCATTTGTGATAAGTGGAGAACCGAATTTTTTCTCAAGAACCACGTTACGTCCTTTAGGTCCTAAAGTTACTTTTACAGCATCTGCAAGTGCATCTACACCGCGTAACATCGCGCGACGTGCTTCTTCACTGAACTTAATATCTTTTGCCATAATAACGAAACCTCCTCAGTCTTTTTAAAAATTTATCTCAATTTTTTATGTGATTAGCCAATAACAGCTAAAATGTCGCTCTCACGAAGGATTAAATATTCTTTGCCTTCATATTTCACTTCAGTGCCTGCATATTTTGAGAAGATAATGCGGTCGCCTGTGCTTACTTCTAACGCAACGCGCTCACCACTTTCAAGTACACGCCCTGAACCTGCTGCAACAATTTTACCTTCTTGCGGTTTTTCTTTTGCAGAATCCGGTAAAACAATACCGCTAGCGGTTTTTTCCTCAGATTCAACGAGTTCAATGATTACGCGATCGCCTAATGGCTTTAACATAAGAAACAACCTCCTCAATTTTTATATGTAGTCTTTTTTAGCACTCATCACCAGAGAGTGCTAACACATTTATTATAATAAAGAATGTCTTCTGCAATTTCAAGTAAAAACCTTTAAAAATTTTTACGCTTTCACGATCTTTTTTGATCTCAGATTCTTTCCTTTTCATCGAAAAAGGAGACTTGTGTTACAATAAATCTAGTTCTTTTAGTAAAGGGGTTTTCGTTACTTGAAAAAACAATATTGGTACATCATCTTAACGTATATATTGGTGCAGGTTTCTGCGTTTCCTTATGTGCTCATTATGAAGTGGCTGGGATTCATTCAATCACCGATGACTCAAACAGAGCTTTCAAAATTATCAGGAACGTGGACAATCATCAGTTTTTGTATCGGATTAATCATTATTCTGCTCATCCTTCGAACCGTCCCAAAAGCTTCACTGCGAAATGAAGCGCCAGTTTCAATCGGTTCTGCTATCGCATGGATCATTGGCGGTTTCTTTCTTTCCCTCTTTGCACAATCAATTGCGGGGGCGATTGAACAATATGCATTCGGCATTGGCCGTGAGTCAGAAAATACGCAAACCATTTTATCCATTATGGATGCCGTTCCTTGGCTTGTCATTGTCATCGCCCTGATTGGTCCAATCTTAGAGGAAATCATTTTCCGTAAAATCATCTTTGGTGTGATTTATGAAAAAACGAATTTCTTCATTGGAGCACTTGCCAGTTCAGTGGTTTTCGCTGCTGTACACTATGATTTTCCCCATATCTTGCTCTATACCGCAATGGGCTTTACCTTTGCCTTTTTATATGCGAAAACAAAACGAATCATTGTTCCAATCGGCGCTCACATGCTGATGAATTCACTTGTCGTTCTTGTGCAGATTGAGCCAGTGAAAAAAATGATTGAAGAACAATCTCAAACCATGCAAATGATTATTGGAGGCTTTTTCTCATGAGAAACCCAGTCGTATGGGGCATCATTTATTTTGCCGTAGGTGTGGCTTTCACCTATATGGCCATTCAAAACCCAGGTGACATGTGGTCATTTTACAGTATTTTGCTGATGGTGTTTGCGGCCTATAATATCAATATCGCGCTTAAAATGTTTGCCTTCTCTGTCAAACTCAAAAAACAGCAGCAAAAATAAATTAAAAACCATTTTCCACTGTTGGAAAATGGTTTTTTTATGGAGGATGTATCTTCATGGAACATGAAAAACTTCGTATATTCAATGATCAGCATGAAACAATTGGAGCTGCCGCTCGTTCAGTTGTCCACGCCCAAGGCCATTGGCATGAAACATTTCATTTCTGGCTTCTTAAAAAAGAGCATAACACCGTATATCTCTATTTTCAGCTAAGAAGTCCCGCAAAAAAGGATTTTCCTTCTCTGTTTGATATCACCGCAGCGGGCCATCTTCTCGCAGATGAACAGCCTTCTGATGGCTTAAGAGAGGTAGAAGAAGAACTTGGTCTTTCCATCCCTTTTGAGAACCTCACCTTTGCAGGTGTCATACAGGATGAAATCCATATGCCTTCGTTCATCGATCGTGAGTTCTGCCATGTGTACCTTTATATGAATCAAGTTGAGCACATGGAAGTTCATCTACAGAAAGAAGAAGTCGCTGGTCTCTACAGAGCAAAGCTGCTTGATGCGCAGCAGCTGTTAACAGGGACATTTGAAAGAATTCGAATCGAGGGCTTTCAAGTTGATGCAAATGAAGAACGACGTGAGAAAAGCATCGAAGTGGGTGTTCATGATTTTGTCCCGCATGTGCCCGCCTATTATGAGCACCTCTTTCACGCGATCAATCAATTTCTTATACAATAGAAAAAGCATCGTGATCCTCATTGGATCATGATGCTTTTTTATGAAACATAATGTTTTTCTTTCTCCTCTGTTTGCTGCATTTTGCGGTAGGTCACTCTCGAAATGATAATGCTCACTTCATATAAAACGAGCATTGGCAAGGTGACCATGAGGTGAGAAACAAGCTCTGGCGGTGTAATAAGTGCGGCAATGACAAGGAGGACAAAATAGGCATACTTCCGTATTTTTGATAAAAACATCGGTGTGATGATACCAAGTCTTGTGAGAAACATCAACACGACGGGCATCTGAAACAAAAAGCCAAATGGAAGTGTTAACTGCATCAGAAATGTAAAATACTCATGAATCCCAATGACTTGCTCTACATTTAAATCATTCGACATTCGCATCATAAAGTCGACGACAAACGGAAACAAAATAAAATAAGAGAAAGCCACACCGCTCAAAAATAAAAGCAGTGCAATCGGAATGTAAGCAAGTGTCACCTTTCTTTCTTTTTCATATAAGCCAGGACTCACAAACGCCCACAGCTGATATAAAATAACGGGACACGTCAAAACCAAAGCAATGACAAATGCGAACTGCATAAACACGTACAGTGGATCTGTAAGCTTAAATGCGTTCAGCGTGAGTGTTGCCGCTTCATCGGTATTTTGTAAATACACAATGACCGGCTTCGCGAGAAAAAAACCAGCCACCATAAAGGCGACAAAAAACATCGCAATGATCACTAAACGTTTTCGCAGTTCCACAATATGCTCCATAAGCGGCATATCTTTGACATTCATGAAGCTCATCCTATTCTACTGATCTTCTTTTTTCTTTTTTTCTTCCTGATCATCAGCTAAGCCTTTTGTGGCATTTTTGAATTCACGTAGTGTATCTCCTGCTGCTCTTCCTAATTCAGGAAGCTTTTTCGGCCCAAAAATAATGAGCGCTACAATCGCAATCAGAATCAAACTCCCAGGACCGATCGGACCCATTTGCTCCACCCCCTTTACCCCTTTTCGTCAGTCCTCCTGCGTAACAGAGTAATGCTTTAAGAAATACACAAGAGACTGAAGTTCAACCGCCAAATCTATATGATGAATTCGAATGTGTTCCGGCACATTCAATCGAGCCGGCGTAAAGTTAAGGATTCCTTTGATGCCAAGGGCAATCAAACGATCTGTAATGGATTGAGCTGCTACGGCAGGTACTGTCAAAATCGCAACAGGGATATCTCCTACCTCTTGAACATGCTCTTCAAGCTTATCCAAATCATAGACAGGCACGCCGCCTATCTCACTTCCTATTTTACTCTCATTGACGTCAAAAGCCATTGAAATTTTTGTATTATTATTTTTTATGAAATTATAGTGTAAAAAAGCAGTCCCTAAATTCCCGACACCGATGAGCATGACATTGGTCATTTCATCTTGGTCAAGGGTCTTTCTGAAGAAGGTCAAGAGATAATCGACATTATAGCCATACCCTTTCTTCCCAAGTGCACCAAAGTACGAAAAATCTCGGCGAATGGTGGCAGAATCCACTTTGACTGCATCACTAAGCTCTGCCGATGACACCCTTTGTTTTCCTGATGCATGCAGATTTTTTAAAAAACGGTAGTATAGCGGCAAACGTTTGGCTGTCGCTTGTGGAATTTTTGACTGATCTATATTCATATAAGGTCCTCCAACTTAAATATCAGATGCTCTGTGAAAATCACCGTTTTTCCCGCCTGTCTTTTCAATTAGATAGGTAGGACCGATGATCATGCCTTTATCAATCGCTTTGCACATGTCGTAAACGGTCAGTGCACATACTGAAGCAGAAGTGAGCGCTTCCATCTCCACACCCGTACTTCCTTTTGTTTTTACCTGTACTTGTATGTTCAGGATGTGCGCATTTCCGTCTTCCTCCCAATGAAAGGAGATATCCACGCCTTTTAGTGCAAGCGGATGACACATTGGAATGATGGTAGATGTTTGCTTTGCTGCCATGATGCCAGCAACCTGTGCAACAGACAGCACATCTCCTTTTCCAATTTCACGTTGCTCTATTTTATGAAACACTTCTTTTATCATACGAACACTTGAAACAGCAACGGCGGTTCTCACTGTAGACGATTTGTCACTAATGTCGACCATCTTTGCTCTTCCCTGTTCGTTAAAGTGGCTAAATTGACTCATCTTTCAACGCTCCCTCACTCAAATGATACACTATTTTTTCCTATCTGTCTTTCATTTGAATATGGCGATTGTATGTAACATTTGCCGGTTTACTGCTGATAAGCTACACTTAACATATTATAGCAGAGGTGAAGTTACATGATGATTCTACAAGTGAATCAGCTGTCCAAATCGTTTGGCGCTGATACCGTTTTAACGAATATAAAATTGGAAGTCAAAGCAAGGGATCGCATTGCCATTGTAGGTCGTAACGGCGCAGGCAAATCCACGCTTTTAAAAATCATTGCCGGTCAAATGTCTTACGAGCAAGGTGAGATCATCAAACCAAAAGACCTATCGATCGGCTATTTAGCACAGCATACCGATGTAACGTCTACACGTACGTTAAAAGACGAATTATTATCGGTTTTTGATCATTTAAAAGAGATGGAACAAGAAATGAGAACCATTGAGGAGAAAATGGCTTCTTCCACAGGTTCTGAGCTGGATGCCCTTATGAAAACCTATGACAGGCTGCAGCAGGAATTTAAAGATCAAGGCGGCTATCAATATGAAGCAGATGTCCGCTCCATTCTTCATGGACTCGGCTTTAGTCATTTCGAAGATGAGACAACCGTCCAATCCTTAAGCGGCGGCCAGAAAACCCGTCTAGCGCTTGGAAAGCTCTTATTAATGAAACCAGAACTCTTAATTCTGGATGAGCCGACCAACCATTTAGATATTGATACCTTATCATGGCTGGAGCAGTATTTGCAAAATTATACAGGTGCCATTCTCATCGTGTCCCATGACCGCTATTTCTTAGACAAAGTCGTAAACCACGTCTATGAAGTCTCAAGAACTTCGATGAAAAAGTTTGCAGGAAACTATAGTAAGTATCTTGAGCTGAAAGCAGAGCAGCTAGAGCGTGATATGAAACTCTACGAAAAACAGCAAGAAGAGATCTCAAAGCTTCAGGATTTCGTGGATCGCAACCTGGCAAGAGCCTCGACCACAAAGCGCGCTCAAAGCAGACGCAAGCAGCTCGAACGGATGGATCGTTTAGATAAGCCTTTAGGAGACGAAAAATCCGCAAACTTTCATTTTGATATTACGAGACAAAGCGGCAATGATGTGCTGAAGGTGCATGATCTCGATATTCGTTATGATGAAAAAACACCGCTCCTATCCTCTCTTTCTTTTCAGATTAAACGAGAGGATAGTGTGGCACTCATTGGTCCTAACGGGATCGGGAAATCAACCCTTTTAAAAACGTTAACAAACACATTAACACCAGTAAAAGGCGAGATCACTTTTGGATCTCATGTCACGATCGGCTACTATGACCAAGAGCAAGCCAAACTGACATCCTCGAAAAAAGTGCTCAATGAGCTTTGGGATGATTATCCTCATATGAATGAAAAAGAAATTCGGACATGTTTAGGAAACTTCCTATTTTCCGGTGATGACGTTTTAAAGCCTGTCCATGCATTAAGCGGTGGAGAAAAAGCACGCCTTGCACTAGCAAAGCTGATGCTCCAAAAAGCCAACTTTCTTATTCTCGATGAGCCTACAAACCATCTGGACTTAGATAGTAAGGAAATTTTAGAGAATGCACTAATTGATTATCCAGGAACCATCTTATTTGTCTCGCATGATCGTTATTTTATCAATCGTCTCGCCACGAAAGTATTTGAGCTTTCGCCTACAGAAACAAGAGAATATCTCGGTGATTATGATTACTATCTTGAAAAGAAAAATGAACAACTAGAGCTGGAGGCACTTCAAGAAAATGAACCGCTTAAAATACAAGCTGCACAGCAAGCAGAAAAGGCAAAGCTTTCTTATGCGGAAGAAAAAGAGCTGAAAAAGAAAGAAAGACAAAAGCAGCGCAGAATCGAAGAAATTGAAGAACGTATTGCTGTCATTGAAGAAAAGCTCAGTGAAAATGAAAAGCTTCTATGTGATCCTGAAATTTTTCAAGATCACGAAAAGGTCCAAGACATTCAGACAGAAAATGATACGCTCAATCAAGAGCTGGAATCACTTTTTGCGGAGTGGGAAGAGCTGTCAGAAGCTTAAAGAGTGCCCTAAGGGTACTCTTTTTTCTTTCAATGAAAATTTATTATCCACAACGATACCCACAATAACTTCTTGATTATTCTTAAATACTTTGGACTTATCCACTTTATCCACAGAGTTTTAATCACATATCCACAAAAAAGATCATATTTATACACACCCTCTTCATTTTAAAACAAAATTTTCTAACAATTGTGGATATATAACGTTTACATGTGAATAAATCGCTTTCATCGAAAAATAAAAAACCCCTGTAATCCACAGGAGTTTTCATTCATATGAGACTAGTGATAACCCTGGCTGGCCATTCATCGTCATATCGCCTCTGATTCCTTTTTCAAATGCAACGGTTCCAGCAGCAGCGATCATGGCTGCATTGTCTGTACAAAGAGATAATGGCGGAATAATGACCTTCACGTCTGGCAGCTTCGTAAATGCTGAGGTTAAAGCTTCTCTTAGTCCTTTATTGGCAGCGACTCCTCCAGCTAGAACAACTTGCTTCACACCATAGGCTTCTGCTGCTTTCAATGTTTTCCCAACAAGCACCTCAATGACGCTTGCTTGAAAACTTGCGGCCAAATTCTCTGGGGCAATCGTTTCACCCTTTTGTGACGCATTGTGTAAGGTGTTGATCACAGCTGATTTTAAACCACTGAAGCTAAAGTGATAGGATCCTTCTTCAAGCCATGCACGAGGAAGCTTAATTGTCGGCTCCCCTTCATGCGCTAACCGATCAATGTGAGGTCCGCCTGGATACGGGAGACCCATCGTCCGGGCCACTTTATCGTACGTTTCTCCAGCTGCATCATCTAATGTTTCTCCGATGACCTCAAAAGATCCGTGCTCCTTCATTAAAACAAGCTCAGTATGTCCGCCAGAGACAACAAGAGCTAAACACGGAAACTCCAATTCATCAACAAGCTGGTTTGCATAAATATGCCCTGCAATATGATGAACACCTACAAGAGGAATTTGATGGGCAAAGCTCAGTGCCTTTGCTGCATTGACACCAATCAGCAGAGCACCGACGAGGCCAGGTCCTTCTGTGACAGCAATCGCATCTAAATCCTTAAAGCTCATACCCGCCTGTGCCATCACTTCTTCTAAGACGATGGTGATTTGCTCCACGTGATGCCTTGAAGCAATTTCGGGTACAACACCGCCAAATCGTTTATGACTGTCTATTTGCGAGGCCACCACATTTGCCACGATTTCCTTTCCATTTTTGACAATGGACGCAGCTGTTTCATCGCAGCTTGTTTCTATACCTAATATGAATCGATCTGTTTGTTCACTCATTTATATTCACCCACATGACTAATGCATCTTCTCCATTATCCGTATAATAATTCTTTCGAATTGAAGCTGGTCTGAAACCGAGCTTTTCATAGAGGGATTGTGCTGGTGTATTCGAAACCCGCACCTCTAAAGAAAGATGATCTGTCTTTTTTTCTTTGCAAAATTCCATGACATGTCGAAGCAATGCTTCCCCGTAGCCTTTTCCTCTATGCTCAGGGAGAATGGCAATGTTCGTAATTTGTGCATCGTCCATGACAATCCAGACCCCGCAATACCCAACAGGCTTCTTATCTTCTTCGATGAGGAAATAATGGCTGTATTGGTTATGGAGAATCTCATACACAAACGATTCCTTTTTCCAGGGTGCTGTAAACGAATGCACTTCAATCGTATACACCTCTGGAATGTCTGCTACTGTCATTTGTCGAATCTCTGCTAGGTTAAGATTATTTTTGTCCTTCAAGCCATTTCACTTCCGCTTCTGCCAAACGAATATAGTTAGGAACAAGCTGATGGACATCTTCAGCAGGACGATCTGCGCCTAAAAATGCAAGCACTGCAGGTCTTGGGTTATGAAATGTCCCCTCTGCCAGTACAGCCGTTTCTCCTAAAATGGAGCGAATGCTCTCTTCATGAAGATGCACATCTTGCCCAAGAAATAGAACAGGCTTTCCTGTCTGCTTCAGTTCATGAAGCCAATCCGTGAGCAGGATATTTTGATCTGGTTCTACCTCTTTGATCTTACCCTTTTCAAACATATATAGTCCGGTATAAACTTGGCCTCTTCTCGCATCAAATAGAGGTGAGATATATCCATCAAAATATTGGCCATTTGCCGCAAGTGTTTCTAAACTCGAAACAGCTGATATCGGGATAGACAGGGTCCACGCAAGTGTTTTTGCGATGGTAACACCGATTCTGACGCCAGTGTAAGAACCAGGTCCTTTTGCTACAACGATTTTGCTTAGTTCGCTTGGTGATACACCACATTCTTTCATCAATGCTTCAACAGTAGGCATCGCTCGGACGGAATGGTTCTTTTTTAAATACGTAATGCTCTCGCCAATCACAGTGAAATCTCTTACAAGAGCAATTCCTAGTGTATGGTTTGATGTATCAATGGCCAGTATGGTCAAATTCTTTCATCTCCTTACAAAGGGTCTCATAACGCTCCCCTTTTGCATCAAACGTGAGATGCCGTTCTTCTTCACGTTCTGTTCTCAGCATTTCTATTTTTAAATAGGAAGAAGGCAATTGAGGCTCAATAAGATGTGCCCATTCAACCAAGCATATACCTTCACCCTCAAAATATTCTTCGAGTCCGATCTCTTCATCTGCATCTTCCATGCGATACACGTCCATATGATAAAGTGGCAGTCTGCCATCAGTATATTCTTTAATAATTGTAAAGGTGGGGCTGTTGACGATACGGGTAATTCCTAAGCCTTCCGCAAAACCTTTTGAAAAAGTGGTTTTGCCTGCACCTAAATCTCCTTCTAATGTCAATACATCGCCTGGCATCACAAGTTTGGCCAAAGCAGCGGCAATTCGTTTCGTCTCATCCGCACCTTTTGTCGTCCATGTTAATTTCACCGTTGATGTCACCTCATTTCTTAAAATGATTATATCCTTTTTTCATTAACATTGTTTGTTGATCATTGTCTTTTAACATAACACTGGCTGCTTGATCATCTTTGACTTGTCCAATACGTGTGACCTGAATGCCTTCTTTTTGACATTGCGATTCAAAGCTTTCCCAATTAGATTCTGGTATCGTACCAGTTAAAACAAAGTCTTCTCCCCCAAATAACACCCATTCAAGCCAGTCTTTGCGCAGCACCTGTAAATCTGGATGAATTGGAAGCTTATCAGCTTCTATCTCGATCATCACACAGCTCGCTTCGGCTATCTCATTCAACTCACTCGCTAATCCATCACTTACATCATTCAAGGTGACCCGCGGGAAACTTGAACAAATGTGTCCAGCAGCAATATGAGGCTGAGGCATTTTATGACGCTTAAGAAAAAAATCAGCATCGACCGCCTTAGAAGGGGCTGCTTTGTTCATTAAGATTGATAACCCAGCAGCTGATGAACCGAGTTCACCTGTGACAAAGACAACGTCTCCAGTCTGAGCACTGTGACGATAACAAGCTTTTCCCTTTGAAACCTCACCAATCACCGTCACGGTAATAACAAAGTCACTGCGGGTGGCCACTGTATCTCCACCAATTAAATCCATATGATAAGAGTCAGCCAACGCTTTCATTCCCTCGTAAAGTTCCGTGACGATTGTCTCATCACCATGAGGCGGGATCGCAATTGAAACAAGATAATACTTTGGGGTCCCTCCCATTGCAGCGATATCACTGACATTGACTGCCACTGCCTTAAAGCCAACTTCAAATGGTGTGGAAAAGTCAAAACGAAAATGAACATGCTCCACCATTGTATCAACACAAACGACCTCTTCACAATGTGAATGAGGTTGATAAACACTTGCATCATCACCGATGCCCATGATCAAAGAGCGCTGATATGTATCTTTTGGTGTGATTCGGCGAATAAGATCAAATTCATCCATAAAAAGACAGCCCCTTCTTGCAATCAATTGGTTAAGTAGACATGAGGTCAAACACAGTTAGTATTAGTGTAGCGAATATAAGTCTCAGTTCCAACTAAAAATGATATAAAGAAAGCCTGGTGTGAAAAAACCAGGCTGAGTTGAGGTAATCTATCTATTCTTTCTTATAGTGTAGCCAAACATAAATCATTTCATTGCAACTTGGGCACTTGTAGAAAGAAAAAGACATAAAAAAAAACGAAACTATACGTTTTCGTTTACAAGTCATAAAAATGGCGGTCCGGACGGGACTCGAACCCGCGACCTCCTGCGTGACAGGCAGGCATTCTAACCAACTGAACTACCGGACCATTTTGGTTGCGGGGGCAGGATTTGAACCTGCGACCTTCGGGTTATGAGCCCGACGAGCTACCGAACTGCTCCACCCCGCGATGATATAAAGATAACAAGCTTGGCGGCGTCCTACTCTCACAGGGGGAAACCCCCAACTACCATCGGCGCTGAAGAGCTTAACTTCCGTGTTCGGTATGGGAACGGGTGTGACCTCTTCGCTATCGCCACCAAACCTGATGGAGAGAATGTTCTCTCAAAACTAGATAACAATGTTCATGCTTCACATTAGAATATAGGTTAAGTCCTCGATCTATTAGTATCTGTCAGCTCCACGTGTCACCACGCTTCCACCTCAGACCTATCAACCTGATCATCTTTCAGGGATCTTACTTCCTTGCGGAATGGGAAATCTCATCTTGAGGGGGGCTTCATGCTTAGATGCTTTCAGCACTTATCCCGTCCGCACATAGCTACCCAGCGATGCCCTTGGCAGAACAACTGGTACACCAGCGGTGCGTCCATCCCGGTCCTCTCGTACTAAGGACAGCTCCTCTCAAATTTCCTGCGCCCGCGACGGATAGGGACCGAACTGTCTCACGACGTTCTGAACCCAGCTCGCGTACCGCTTTAATGGGCGAACAGCCCAACCCTTGGGACCGACTACAGCCCCAGGATGCGATGAGCCGACATCGAGGTGCCAAACCTCCCCGTCGATGTGGACTCTTGGGGGAGATAAGCCTGTTATCCCCGGGGTAGCTTTTATCCGTTGAGCGATGGCCCTTCCATGCGGAACCACCGGATCACTAAGCCCGACTTTCGTCCCTGCTCGACTTGTAGGTCTCGCAGTCAAGCTCCCTTGTGCCTTTACACTCTGCGAATGATTTCCAACCATTCTGAGGGAACCTTTGGGCGCCTCCGTTACATTTTAGGAGGCGACCGCCCCAGTCAAACTGCCCACCTGACACTGTCTCCCTGCCCGATAAGGGCAGCGGGTTAGAAGGTCAATACAGCCAGGGTAGTATCCCACCGATGCCTCCACCGAAGCTAGCGCTCCGGTTTCCAAGGCTCCTACCTATCCTGTACAAGCTGTACCAACATTCAATATCAGGCTGCAGTAAAGCTCCACGGGGTCTTTCCGTCCTGTCGCGGGTAACCTGCATCTTCACAGGTACTATAATTTCACCGAGTCTCTCGTTGAGACAGTGCCCAGATCGTTGCGCCTTTCGTGCGGGTCGGAACTTACCCGACAAGGAATTTCGCTACCTTAGGACCGTTATAGTTACGGCCGCCGTTTACTGGGGCTTCAATTCGCACCTTCGCTTACGCTAAGCGCTCCTCTTAACCTTCCAGCACCGGGCAGGCGTCAGCCCCTATACTTCGCCTTACGGCTTCGCAGAGACCTGTGTTTTTGCTAAACAGTCGCCTGGGCCTATTCACTGCGGCTTCTCGGGGCTTTAACACCCTAAGAAGCACCCCTTCTCCCGAAGTTACGGGGTCATTTTGCCGAGTTCCTTAACGAGAGTTCTCTCGATCACCTTAGGATTCTCTCCTCGCCTACCTGTGTCGGTTTGCGGTACGGGCACCTCTCACCTCGCTAGAGGCTTTTCTTGGCAGTGTGGAATCAGGAACTTCGCTACTAAATTTCGCTCGCCATCACAGCTCAGCCTTTACGGGAAACGGATTTGCCTATTTCCCAGCCTAACTGCTTGGACGCGGATATCCAATACCGCGCTTACCCTATCCTCCTGCGTCCCCCCATTGCTCAAATGGTGAGGAGGTGGTACAGGAATATCAACCTGTTGTCCATCGCCTACGCCTTTCGGCCTCGGCTTAGGTCCCGACTAACCCTGAGCGGACGAGCCTTCCTCAGGAAACCTTAGGCATTCGGTGGACGGGATTCTCACCCGTCTTTCGCTACTCATACCGGCATTCTCACTTCTAAGCGCTCCACCAGTCCTTCCGGTCTGGCTTCACAGCCCTTAGAACGCTCTCCTACCACTGTTCGTAAGAACAGTCCGCAGCTTCGGTGATACGTTTAGCCCCGGTACATTTTCGGCGCAGAGTCACTCGACCAGTGAGCTATTACGCACTCTTTAAATGGTGGCTGCTTCTAAGCCAACATCCTGGTTGTCTAAGCAACTCCACATCCTTTTCCACTTAACGTATACTTTGGGACCTTAGCTGGCGGTCTGGGCTGTTTCCCTTTCGACTACGGATCTTATCACTCGCAGTCTGACTCCCAAGGATAAGTCATCGGCATTCGGAGTTTGACTGAATTCGGTAACCCGGTAGGGGCCCCTAGTCCAATCAGTGCTCTACCTCCGAGACTCTTACCTTGAGGCTAGCCCTAAAGCTATTTCGGAGAGAACCAGCTATCTCCAGGTTCGATTGGCATTTCACCCCTACCCACACCTCATCCCCGCACTTTTCAACGTGCGTGGGTTCGGGCCTCCATTCAGTGTTACCTGAACTTCACCCTGGACATGGGTAGATCACCTGGTTTCGGGTCTACGACCACGTACTCATGCGCCCTATTCAGACTCGCTTTCGCTGCGGCTCCGCATCTTCTGCTTAACCTTGCACGGGATCGTAACTCGCCGGTTCATTCTACAAAAGGCACGCCATCACCCGTTAACGGGCTCTGACTACTTGTAGGCACACGGTTTCAGGATCTATTTCACTCCCCTTCCGGGGTGCTTTTCACCTTTCCCTCACGGTACTGGTTCACTATCGGTCACTAGGGAGTATTTAGCCTTGGGAGATGGTCCTCCCGGATTCCGACGGAATTTCACGTGTTCCGCCGTACTCAGGATCCACTCTGGAGAGAACGACATTTCAGTTACAGGGCTGTTACCTTCTTTGGCGGGCCTTTCCAGACCTCTTCGCTTATATCATTCCTTTGTAACTCCGTATAGAGTGTCCTACAACCCCAAGAGGCAAGCCTCTTGGTTTGGGCTGTTCCCGTTTCGCTCGCCGCTACTCAGGGAATCGCATTTGCTTTCTCTTCCTCCGGGTACTTAGATGTTTCAGTTCCCCGGGTATGCCTTCTCATACTCTATGTATTCAAGTATGGATACTACTCCATTACGAGCAGTGGGTTTCCCCATTCGGAAATCTCCGGATCAAAGCTTGCTTACAGCTCCCCGAAGCATATCGGTGTTCGTCCCGTCCTTCATCGGCTCCTAGTGCCAAGGCATCCACCGTGCGCCCTTTCTAACTTAACCATTTCTTACTTTAGAAAGAATCACTATGTGTGATGAACTTTGCATTGCATTCAATGTGAATGTATTACTTATTGTTATCTAGTTTTCAAAGAACAATCCTGTCTCGCTAGAGACATGTTTTGAAGGAATGATCCTTCAAAACTAAACAAGACGAAAACGTACGCTGCTCCATATATCCTTAGAAAGGAGGTGATCCAGCCGCACCTTCCGATACGGCTACCTTGTTACGACTTCACCCCAATCATCTGCCCCACCTTCGGCGGCTGGCTCCATAAAGGTTACCTCACCGACTTCGGGTGTTGCAAACTCTCGTGGTGTGACGGGCGGTGTGTACAAGGCCCGGGAACGTATTCACCGCGGCATGCTGATCCGCGATTACTAGCGATTCCAGCTTCACGCAGTCGAGTTGCAGACTGCGATCCGAACTGAGAACAGATTTATGGGATTGGCTAAACCTTGCGGTCTTGCAGCCCTTTGTTCTGTCCATTGTAGCACGTGTGTAGCCCAGGTCATAAGGGGCATGATGATTTGACGTCATCCCCACCTTCCTCCGGTTTGTCACCGGCAGTCACCTTAGAGTGCCCAACTGAATGCTGGCAACTAAGATCAAGGGTTGCGCTCGTTGCGGGACTTAACCCAACATCTCACGACACGAGCTGACGACAACCATGCACCACCTGTCACTCTGTCCCCGAAGGGAAAGCCCTATCTCTAGGGTTGTCAGAGGATGTCAAGACCTGGTAAGGTTCTTCGCGTTGCTTCGAATTAAACCACATGCTCCACCGCTTGTGCGGGCCCCCGTCAATTCCTTTGAGTTTCAGTCTTGCGACCGTACTCCCCAGGCGGAGTGCTTAATGCGTTAGCTGCAGCACTAAGGGGCGGAAACCCCCTAACACTTAGCACTCATCGTTTACGGCGTGGACTACCAGGGTATCTAATCCTGTTCGCTCCCCACGCTTTCGCTCCTCAGCGTCAGTTACAGACCAGAGAGTCGCCTTCGCCACTGGTGTTCCTCCACATCTCTACGCATTTCACCGCTACACGTGGAATTCCACTCTCCTCTTCTGCACTCAAGTTTCCCAGTTTCCAATGACCCTCCCCGGTTGAGCCGGGGGCTTTCACATCAGACTTAAGAAACCGCCTGCGAGCCCTTTACGCCCAATAATTCCGGACAACGCTTGCCACCTACGTATTACCGCGGCTGCTGGCACGTAGTTAGCCGTGGCTTTCTGGTTAGGTACCGTCAAGGTGCGAGCAGTTACTCTCGCACTTGTTCTTCCCTAACAACAGAGCTTTACGATCCGAAAACCTTCATCACTCACGCGGCGTTGCTCCGTCAGACTTTCGTCCATTGCGGAAGATTCCCTACTGCTGCCTCCCGTAGGAGTCTGGGCCGTGTCTCAGTCCCAGTGTGGCCGATCACCCTCTCAGGTCGGCTACGCATCGTCGCCTTGGTGAGCCATTACCCCACCAACTAGCTAATGCGCCGCGGGTCCATCTGTAAGTGACAGCCGAAACCGTCTTTCATCCTTGAACCATGCGGTTCAAGGAACTATCCGGTATTAGCTCCGGTTTCCCGGAGTTATCCCAGTCTTACAGGCAGGTTACCCACGTGTTACTCACCCGTCCGCCGCTAACATCCGGGAGCAAGCTCCCTTCTGTCCGCTCGACTTGCATGTATTAGGCACGCCGCCAGCGTTCGTCCTGAGCCAGGATCAAACTCTCCGAAAAAGTACAAAACCGAAGTTTTGCTTTTCGCCAGTTTGACTGACTACCTATGAAGTTTCATAGGATTTTTTTATAAAAACTCGAATTAACAGGTACGTTTTGTCTTGTTTAGTTTTCAAAGATCATGTTCAAAATGGAGCGGGTGATGAGAATCGAACTCACGACATCAGCTTGGAAGGCTGAGGTTTTACCACTAAACTACACCCGCGTGGTTTGTATTGGCGCGCCCGAGAGGAGTCGAACCCCTAACCTTTTGATCCGTAGTCAAACGCTCTATCCAATTGAGCTACGGGCGCTTAATCAGGCGACTTAATTATCTTAACATATCGTTTTTCTTAAGTCAACATCTTTTTAAAATTTGTTTGCCGCATGTGTGTGAACGTCTGCGTTTCAAATACGTCATCAGCGACGAATAAAAATATACCATGAATCACATAAAAGGGTCAATACATTTTTCTAAAAAAGTTTCATGTTTTTTAAAATTGATTTTTTCTTAGATCAATAGACATGTAATAGCCCTATTTTCTTCTCTTTCTTCATAATTCCAATGATTCTTAAATAAAATCTTTCTAAATACAAAGGAGGACAAAACATGGCCACATAGAATTTTTATTTATTGGAAAATTCTTAATACTTTTCCAGACATTTAAAGGAGGTAGGAGATGATGAAAAAGTTTATCGCTTTTCAAATCATGATCGCTTTGGTGATAGGAGCTCTTATCGGCCATTTCTTCCCTGACTTCGGAATGGCACTCAGGCCAATTGGAGATGGATTCATCAGGCTGATTAAAATGATCGTTGTTCCAATCGTTTTCTCAACCATTGTAATTGGTGCAGCCGGCAGCGGCGGCATGAAGAAAATGGGCAGCCTTGGATTAAAGACGATCATTTGGTTTGAGGTCATCACAACCATCGTTCTTGGGATCGGATTATTATTGGCAAACGGGCTAAAGCCTGGGGTTGGCCTCGATTTCTCTAAATTAGCTAAGAAAGATATTGGGGAATTAGATGGTTATACTGAGAAGGTCGTTGACTTTAAACAAATGGTATTAGATATCATTCCAACCAATATCGTCGATGTTATGGCTCAGAATGATTTACTTGCTGTCATTTTCTTCGCCATCTTATTTGGTGTAGCGGCAAGCGGCATCGGTAAAGCTTCTGCTCCTGTTCTCACCTTCTTTGAATCAGTGGCACAAATCATGTTTAAGCTCACACAGATGGTGATGGTGACAGCACCTATTGGGGTTCTTGCATTAATGGCTGCTTCTGTCGGCCAATATGGCATTGTTTTATTAATCCCAATGATGAAGCTTGTCGGGACTGTATTTTTAGGATTATTCATTATTCTCTTTGCTTTATTCCCTCTGGTCGCACTGATCTTCCGTTTTAACTACTTCGAAGTATTAAAAATGATTTGGGATTTGTTCCTTGTTGCCTTCTCTACTACGAGCACTGAAACTGTCCTTCCTCAATTGATGGAACGAATGGAGAAATACGGGTGTCCAAAAAGAATCGTTTCCTTCGTGATTCCATCTGGTCTTTCTCTCAATTGCGATGGATCAAGTTTATATTTATCGGTTGCCTGTGTATTCCTTGCACAAGCGTTTGGTGTAGACATGAGTCTGTCACAGCAGCTTTTGATGATGCTGGTTCTTGTATTAACGAGTAAAGGGATTGCAGCTGTGCCATCCGGTTCACTCGTTGTTCTTTTGGCAACCGCTCATGCAGTCGGTCTTCCAGCAGAAGGCGTCGCCATCATAGCCGGTGTTGACCGAATTATGGATATGGCACGAACAGGCGTGAATGTTCCAGGGCATGCCGTAGCATGTATTGTCGTATCTAAATGGGAAAAAGTATTCCGTGAGTCAGCGTGGGAAGTTCCTAAAGCTGGTGAAGAAACAAAAGGGATGTAATGTTATATGAAGGAAAGGGTTCACCCTTTCCTTTTTTATGCTAAAAATGTTTGCTTTAGTACGGCTTTTCCTTGAGGTTGCAGCTGCACTTCTGCATATGCCCCATTAATCAGCGTCATTTGCGGCGGGACATGCCCACAATCTATATCGTAAAAAATGGGGATTTGTAGTTCCTTTTGTAATTCTTCATATACATCCTGATACTGATACCCTTCAACAGGCACATCTACTGCACTTCTCCCAAACATCATACCTGAACAGTGATCAAACCACCCTGCTAGTTTTAATTGAACAAGTGATCTCTTCACGCTTGCAGCATTTAATTCACAGTTTTCGAAATACCAGAGAATTGGTTCATCTTTTATGAATATTTTCTGAAAAGTTTTGACGTCCCCATAAGGTGTCCCTGCTAAATGACGTATGACATCAATGCAGCCACCCAGCAGTCTTCCCTTTACTGTCTTTTCTTGTTGATCAATCGTATGCCATGAGGTCGATTCTGTTAAATGAAAGACATGTTTAATCGGATCGTCACGCTTCCATTCCTTTTGATACATAGATGAAGAAAACTGACTTATGTCCATTTCGCCTTTTGTTGAAAGTACTTCTTCCCACATGACAGTCGTTTGATCAAGTTCTTCTCCCTGAAGATCTACTAAGTTCGGCCCATGCGCTGTAGCAATGCCTGTTTTTAATGTCAACGCCAGCAGGAGTGCACTCGTATCTGAGTATCCTAGAATCCACTTTTTTTGCATGGATGAGAAATCAAGGTGCTCTAACACTTCCATAAGCAGCTGTCCTCCCCATGGCGGGATGATGTGATCAATCTCCTCACATGTCATCATGTACTGAAGTTCGTTTGCTCGTTCTATCGCAGGCGCAGATTTTGCCTTTTCCTGCTGCCAGACCGTCTCTCCACATATGACATCATAACCTCTATGTTTCATTCGTTCACATGAAAGCTGAAACATGTCATGCAAAGATGGCTGTACACCTGAGGAAGGTGCTGTGACGCCAATTGTTTGTCCTTTTTGCAAATGCGGAAATTGTATCATCCTGTTTCCCTTTCCCTCTCTCATTTATAAAGAAGATGCCCCTGTTAAAAGGGACATCTTCTTTTATTCCTTTTGACGCAATACAGTATAGACTCCTGCAAAGATACACAGAATCCCAATGAATGAGCGTATCCCCATCTCTTCACCTAAAAGCAGCCAGCCAAGAGCTGTCCCTACGATCGGTTGAAAGAAGAAGAACAGACCGCCGCTCGAGGCATCCATCAATTGAAGCCCTCTATTCCACAAAAAGAATGCTAGAGCTGTTGAGATGATGCCTAGATAGAGAATACCGCCCCAAATCTCTGGCCTGGCCATCTGCTCCACATCTAGATGAGGTAAACGAAATAAAGCAGGTGGTGTTAAGACAATGAATGCAATGATGATCGCATATGTGGTCGTCACGACTTGAGGGTATTTTCCTGGAACTCGTTTCAGCAAAACAGACATCAGCGCCCAAGTTAAAGCAGCGAAAACTAATGAAAGACCGCCAACAAATTCATCTGTTTGCACTGCGACTGGTCCAATCATGAGCCATACACCTGCTGTCGCAAGCAGGATGGATGCGCACTTTCGAACAGTCATGGCTTCTTTTAATAGAAAGAACGCAAACAGCACCATAAAAGCAGGGGTCGCAGATGTAATCACAGCCCCCATTTGTGCCGACGTATACATGGTGCCAATTTCTTGGGTCACAATTGATAGGAAATTTCCGATCAATCCGATCATGACAACAAGCGGGATATCTTTTTTATCTAATCGAAAGGAATAGCCCAAGCGCCAGATGGTGCACACCAGCACGATTCCTGCTACAGCATATCTCATCCATACAAGCTCAAGCGGCGGAACCACCGCTACTGTTACTTTGACAACAACGTACATGCCGCCCCAAATACTTGCAGCGATTGCTAGGTAAAGGGCGCCTATATATTTTTCCTTCATCTTTTCCCCTCCGTTACTGGATATATTGATCGCCATATCCACAAACGGAGATCACTCTCCGTTATGGACGGAGGGTGTTTGGTACATCATGTTCAAATAAAGGCTTCCATAGCATTGTCGTCACCTCATTTGTTTTTATTTTCAGACTACTTTATAACAAATTCTGGTTGACTTCAATCCTTTTTTGTCACCATTTTTCTTCATATAATAGAAGATAAACGGGTATTGACATGCTGAATTCGTTTTCATATAGTAAGTAAAACTATTGGTGGCCACGGAGAAAAGGAGTAGAGGACGTTGGATATTGAAGCAAGGAAACACATTCCCAGCACGGAACATGAACCGTTTCTTGAGGGAATAAAAGATTGTGTGCCAACCCTGCTCGGTTATATGAGTATTGGGTTTGCCTTCGGAATTGTTGGGATTAGCGCACAGTTAAGTATATGGGACATTGCGCTTTTATCGATTTTTATTTACGCAGGTGCTTCACAGTTTATTATCTGTGCACTGCTTGTGACAGGGAGTCCCCTTTCTGCTATTATTTTCACCACATTTATTGTGAATCTGCGTCATTTATTGCTCAGCCTGACGCTTGCTCCTCATTTTACACGCTACTCTGTGAAACAAAATATTGGGTTCGGTCTTTTGCTGACTGATGAATCCTTCGGTGTAGCGATGAATAAATTAGCGCAGCAAGGAAAGCTGAATAACAGGTGGATGCACGGACTGAACATAACGGCGTATTTATGCTGGATTGCAACCTGCATACTTGGCGGCATTTTTGGACACTGGATTTCAAATCCTGAAGCGCTTGGTCTTGATTTTGCTTTATCAGCGATGTTTGCCGCACTGCTAGTCCTTTCGTTACAGACAGTACCCAAAAATAAGTTAACTCATCGCCTGTCGCTTGTGTTGTATATGGTCGTTGCCATGTTTGTTCTGCTTCATTTTGTTCCATCACATGTGGCTGTTCTCATAGCTACTGTACTTGTCGCAACCATTGGGGTGGTGACAGATAAATGATCAGCAGCTTTATGTTATGGCTCATTGTTGGTTGTATGATCGTCACCGTCATTCCGAGAGTCGTACCCTTTATATTTGTACGGAGTATTCAGCTGCCTGAAGTGGTGCTGAAATGGTTATCGTTTATTCCTATTTGTATCTTTGCAGCTTTGATTGCAGAGCATCTCTTCATCCATACAACAACAGGCACAGGCGTCACTATCCACTGGATGTATCTGGCTGTCTTGACTCCTACTGTACTCATTGCTGTTTGGACAAAAAGCTTGTCACTTACTGTTCTTGTCGGCGTCATGCTGATGGGCATTGCTAGATGGTTTTTCTAAAAGAAAAAGCTTAACCACATGTGGTTAAGCTTTGTTTCATTTGACGATTCCGTATACAAATCCATCATAACCTTTTTCCCCAACAGTTTGAATCGCTGTTGCCTCTATTCTCGGCTCTTGTTTGAGTAAATCGAAAAATTCACGAGTTCCTTGTACTCGTTCATCCTCATCAGAGTTATGAAGGACTGCACCATTTCTGACGACATTGTCTGCAATAATGACTGTTCCCTTTTTCGAGAAATCTAACGCCCACTTCAGATATTTCGGATTGTTCGGTTTATCTGCATCAATGAAAATGAAATCGAATAGAAGCGCAGCCTTCTCTTTTAACTGAGATAACGTATCTAATGCCTTTCCTTCCAAAATGCTCACCCGTTCTGATAAGCCCGCTCTGCTGATGTTTTGCTGTGCGATCTGTACATGATGGCTGACAACCTCTAACGTGATGAGTTCCCCATCCTCTTCAAGAGCACGGGCCAGCCAAATAGTACTGTATCCACCGAGTGTCCCGATTTCTAAAATGCGCTTTGCATTCTTCGTTTTTGCTAATAAAT
This sequence comes from Bacillus sp. FSL P2-0069, assembly GCF_038593315.1. NCBI lineage: Bacteria > Bacillati > Bacillota > Bacilli > Caryophanales > Bacillaceae > Bacillus > Bacillus sp. FSL P2-0069. The sequence continues at coordinate 567,826 of NZ_CP151984.1, read as the reverse complement.
AAAGCATTTTCCCTTGGGCTGGTGACACATCAATTTCTGGCAGACCCGCTTGCTTATTATGAGTAAGGGTTTGCTCCAATACATCATCTTTAGGGATCAGCTTGTCTGTGATATACTCGTCGACTTTCTCCCACACGTGCTCCATTTCATCCATCTCCCTTGATTATGTCTTCTCTCTCAAGTCTACATGATGATCGTGAGAGCGTATAATCAATTCTTTTCACATATCTATTCATTTTTTTGATGAAAGACATGTGATGAGGAATACATGAAGCAACCTACTAGTTTCGGTTCTACTCGTTCAGCTTATTTTTGACATCCCCTTTTTTATCTTGAAGCTTTCCTTTTGCTTGATCCTTTTTCCCTTCTGCTTTCAAGTTTTGATGATCGGCTGCTTCACCAAGCTTTTCTTTGACTTGACCTTTGACTCGATTTGTTTTTCCTTTCGCTTTATCCATATGTCCTTTTTCTTTACTCATTTGTTCCACCTCCACGTTTGATACTATTCATTTAGCCTTTTTGAAAGATACAAAACATCTGAGTGTGCGATGTACACGTTTCAGGTATGATAGACATACTGGAAAGAAGGGTGGGTGTTCTCATTAATGATCATCTCTAAAAAGATATTCACAGTTCGTGGGTTGACCTGTCATATTCGGTCCGCTTCAGCGGCTGATGCCAAGCAGTTATCAGCTCTCAGACTGAAAATCGATGGTGAAACAGAATATTTAGACAGTGAACCAGGCGAAGCCTTTCTTGATGAAAAAGCATTTGAGGCTTTGATTCAAGAGGATACTAAACAAAGCCGGCATTTATTTTTGGTCGCTGCTATTGAAGGAAAAATTGTCGGTTTTTCAAGATGCGAGGGCCATTTACTCAAGCGATCTGCTCACAAAGTGACATTTGGCGTCGCCATCCAGAAAGATGCTTGGGGCTATCACATCGGGAAAGAGCTTTTAGCCGCTTCGATCGACTGGGCAGATCAGCAGGGTATTCAGAAGATGTCACTTCAAGTGCTGGAAACGAACAAAAAAGCCATTCGGTTATATGAGAACCACGGCTTTTTGATTGAAGGCGTATTAAAAAACGATAAACGGCTGAGTGACGGATTATATTATGATACTGTTGTGATGGGCAGACAGCGGCCAAGCTCCTGACTACTTACATCACATAGCCCCATATCATTGAAATCGCACTGTATATCAGAAGCAGCCCCATCACATACTGGAACGGTTTTTCGTAAGCAGTCAAAAAACGCTTATACAAAGAGCCAAATAAGCTCCAGCTGAATGTACCGAGAAAGCCAATGAGTGCGAGAATCAGCGTCCATATGACATACTGCATATTAGATTGTCCATATGGCAAAACAAATGTTGAAATCACAGTCAATCCATACAAAATCGCTTTTGGGTTGATAAATTGCAGCATCATACCAGGGATAAAATGATTGTAGCGATCAAGTGTTTCGTCATCCCCGCCTTTACTTTTCATGATTTTGACCGCTAAATAAATCATGTATGCAGCTCCGATGAACGCCATAACCCAGCCTATTTTCGGCATCACTTGATAAAGAATGAGATTAAAGAAGCAGCTCAAACACAAAATAACGAGAAATCCGATACCCACACCTAAACAAAAGCGAAATGTTTGCTTGACCCCGTATTTATTCGTAAAGACCATGGCCATGATGTTGTTGGGCCCTGGGGTAAAGCTGCTAACAAAAGCATAGATCAACATGGATACAATCAAAATGCCGCCTCCCTTATACGTTATTTAGACTTTAATTACTTTATGGCGTACATTACGTTTTATTGTAACGTTCGGTCTTTATAAAGTAAATAGAGAAAGGAGCTTTTTTCATGGAAGACGTACAATCGATTATTTCTAAAAATGTGAGGCTTCTTAGAGATCAAAAAAAATTGAGCCTCGAAAAGATGGCAGAATTAACTGGTGTCAGCAAGACGATGATTGGACAAATTGAAAGAGGAGAATCGACCCCTACCATCACGACTTTGTGGAAAATCGCCAACGGATTAAAAGTATCTTTTAGTGAGCTCATTCACTCACCGCAGCCTGAAATCAAGGTAGTACGCAAGGAAGATGCACAGGTTTTAACTGAGGACGACGGACGATATCGTGTGTACACGATTTTTCCTTTTGATGACCGGGGGAAATTTGAAATGTACCGAGTGGAAATTGATCGAGGCGGGTCACTTCGTGCGAGTGAACACATTGGGGGAACAGAGGAATTGATCACTGTTTTTGAGGGAGTCCTTGATTTATCCATTGGTGATGAACAATACACCTTAAAAGCCGGAGACTCTATTCGTTTTAAAGCGGACCGGACGCACACGTATCAACAAACCGGGGAACAAATGGTCCGAATGCAAATGATTCTTTATTATCCTCATGAAAAAAGCTGACAGGCTTGTCCACCTGTCAGCTTTGCGTTTTATTTAATTAAATCCTGGATCGCGTACCACTGTTCCAGTAAATGTGACACTATATTTTCCTAATCCTAATTCTTTAATAGAGGTTTGTTTTAAAATCCCGACCCAGCCATCCTCTGCATATACAATACTTTCTGGGATGTTTGATGTCGTATATGTTCTTGTTACTGAAACAGTTCGACTGGCCTGAGCCGTTATTTCACTGTTTGTTTGCTCCTTTGCTTCCACTGGAGCAATTGTGACTCCAGCACCCGTTAAGACAATTGCTCCAACCAAAACAGAAGACATGACCTTTTTCATAAAAAAATCCCTCCCTTTTTTGTTGAACGTATAAACTATACCATAATTTAGAACTTTTGTAAGTTTATTTTTTAATTATTTTGAAAATTATGATATCATTGTCTTATGCTGGATAGAGCGTGTTACATACTTCTATGCTTTTATCCTCATCTCAATCTAGTGAAACAATTGTGAACGGAGGTGATTTCATGAAAAAATGGCTCATCTGTTTTCAACTTGTTTTCCTCTTCACTTTGACGACCACACCATTTGCTTCTGCCGCCTCATGTCCTACAGTGAAACCATGTGTCATTGATCCTTAAGCATAAGAAAAAGCCGATCAAGCCTATTCTCTTGATCGGCCTTTTTATTTATTTTTGCTCTGCTTCCCAGCGGGCAACCTCTTCTCTTACTTTAGGAGCCACTTCTTTTCCAAATAGCTCAATGGCTTTTAGCACTTGATCATGCGGCATTGAACCAACCGGTACATGAAGCATAAAACGTGTGATGCCTACATTTTTTCTAAGGTGAATGACTTTCTCTGCCACGGTATCTGGATCTCCTACATACAGCGCGCCTTCTAAAGTTCTGGCTGCATCAAACGTAGAACGAGTATAAGGTCCCCAGCCTCGCTCTCTCGCTAATGTGTTCATCACATGCTGTGTAGATGGGAAGAATTGATCTGCTGCCAGGTCTGTTTCTGCCGCAACAAATCCATGAGAATGTGATGCTACAGTTAATTTCTCAGGGTCATGTCCAGCGTGCACTGCCGCTTGCTTGTACAGCTGAACGAGCGGTGCGAACTGTCTAGGACTACCGCCAATGATTGCAAGTACAAGTGGTAACCCTAGTAATCCAGCACGTACGACGGATTCACGGTTTCCTCCACTGCCGATCCAGATTGGAAGCGGATCTTGAACAGGTCTTGGATACACGCCAACATCCTGAATGGACGGGCGGTGCTTTCCGCTCCATGTGACACGCTCTGACTGCTGTAATTTGAGCAGCAAATCAAGCTTTTCTTCAAATAATTCTTCATAGTCATCCAGGTCATAGCCAAAGAGCGGAAATGATTCAATAAATGAACCACGGCCTGCCATAATTTCTGCACGTCCGTTTGATAGTCCATCCAGCGTTGCAAAATCCTGAAAGACACGAACAGGATCTGCTGATGAAAGGACTGTCACTGCACTTGTCAGACGAATATTTTTTGTTTGTGTGGCTGCAGCCGCTAAGACGACAGCTGGATTCGATGCGGCGAAATCCTCACGGTGATGCTCACCTACGCCAAATACATCGAGACCGACTTGATCTGCTAAAATAATTTCTTCTACTACTTCTCGAATACGCTGTGCGTGACTGACTGTTTTTCCTGTTTGAAAATCGGGTGTTGTTTCAACAAATGTACTAATTCCTAGTTCCATGATGGGAACCCCCTATCTTATAAATATGTCACAAATTCAGAAACTGGCTTTCTATAGCCTCTCGCTTGTCTGCTCTCTACTTTTTCTTTTCCGAGTGTAATCATTAACACAGGAACCAAATCTGATTGAATGTTTAATACCTTTTTCATTGTTTCGGGATCAAAACCGATCATCGGGCAAGTATCCCAGCCTTTATTTTTAGCGGCAAGCATAAACAGCATGGCAGATAATGAAGCATTGCGGATTGCCTCTTCCTTCTGGAAATCTGCTCCTCTCTGCTCATAAAAGCTCACGGTCTCTCTGACCATTTCTTCATATTGCTGCGCATTGATAATGCCTAGCATTTTTAGGCCTTCATATATGTTCCCTGCGTGCTCATAAGCATTTGGATCTCCGAGTACGATGATCGCTGCTGAAGCAGAGTGCACTTTATATTGTCCAAATGCCGCTTCTCTTACTTGTTCTTTCAGCTCTTCTGTTTGGACGACAACATATTGTGTGTGCTGTAAGTTAAAAGCGGATGGTGCCAGCTTGACCTCTTCAAATATGCTGTTAAGCTCTTCTCTCGAAATCGAGATATTTGGCAAAAAATTTGATGCGGATCGTCTTTCACGTACCAACGTATCAAAGCTGAGTGTCATCTTGTTTCCCCTTTTCGCGAAGTTGTTTTGCACCTAAACCGATTTTTTTCAGTAATTCAATGAGCTGCTCTTTTTCTTCTATTTCAATAAAGGCTAGATTTTGTGAAATGACCTCTGTGTGTTTAGGGAAAATGTCGTCAAACAATTGCTTCCCTTTTTCCGTCAGCCGTACATGAAAGACCCGCTTATCTGAAGGCGCACATTGCCTTTTCACCAGTTCTTGTTTTTCTAGTTTGTTCACGACATATGTCATGCTTCCACTTGGGATTGACAGGATGTCGCTGATTTTTTGAACAGGCTGAGGCCCTTTACTGTAGAGCAATTCTAGGATTTGAAAGTTTTCAAATCCGATATCATAACGTTCAATGTCTTTTTGGATATTTGTAAAAAGGGCTTGATAGGCTTTCATCCACACGCGGAATAGCCTTAAATCTAATTCATGATCATGCTGCACCATGGCAACTACTCCTTTTTCAAGAAATCCTAAAACTAGGATAAATTTATCCTAACACTAGGATATTTTCTTGTCAACGAGTTTATTTCATAAAAAAAAGACCACCTTGGTTCAGTGATCCTCTTCTTTTAAGATAAAATGCATTTCAGCAATTTGCTTGTATTGATGTACTCCCTGTAATGAAAACCTAGATTCCAGATCCGCCGGTGAAAATAGAGGAATTCCTCTTCCAATCATGACAGGTACGATTTGAAGAAAAAGCTCATCAACCAATCTTGCTTGTATGAAAGATTGAAGCAGTCCCCCGCCGCCGACAATCCAAATATGCCGGCCTGTTTCATTCTTTAATTTTTTGACAAATGATAAGATATCTTCGCGAATGATATGCGTTCCTTCCAAACTGTCTTGTAACGTACGTGACATGATATAACATGTCTTTCCTTCATAAGGAAACCCATCTGGTGACAGCTGAAGAACTTGTTCATATGTATTGCGCCCCATAATCAGCGTATCGACTGACGCATAAAAGGTGTCATAGCTCGTTTCTTCTTCGCCCTCTGTCCCTATCAGCCAATCGAGGCGGTGATCCTCTCTCGCTAAATATCCATCGATACTCATCGCCCCATAAAAAAGCAGCTTCCTTTTCTCACTCAATCCCACCACTCCCTTACTTCAAATAAGAACATATATTCTATTTTATCAAAAAGGAAAGACAAAGGCTACATAACTTTCTCCCTTTTTACGATTCCTGTTCCACCTTGACGAGTAGCTCATATAATTTATGCGCGAGCTTGCCGGCATCAATGGTCATTTCTTCATGAATCCATTCCTCGAGTACACCCACGACACCAGACACGACAAAAGAGGCCTCGATTTGTTCATTTTCTGTAATCGGCCGCTGATCAAGCTGCCACTCTTTCATGATTTTTTCTTTGAAAAATGCTTTGAATTGGTTTGTCGTTGGACCATTTGGTTTTACAAATAACGTCAACATATATTGATTCTCTTTCAAGTACTCCGTCGTTTTGTTTAAAAAGGAAAGCATATCAAGAGGGTCCTGACTTGGAAAGGTTTCATCATATAACCCCCCGAGCTGATCGAATAGTTCTTTCTCAAGCTGTTCATATAAATCAAACACATCTTGATAATGCAAATAAAAGGTTCCCCTGCCTAAATCCGCTTTCCTTGATAGCTCTGATACCGTAATCTGCTGCACTTCCTTTTCCTTTAACAGCTCAAGGAAGCTTTCCCGAATGGCTCTTTTTGTTTTGATTGTTCGTCTGTCCTTCATGACATCCCCTCCATTGTTGAACAATCAGGCGCCAAATGTCTATTTATGAACAGGATCTCATCCATTGCCGATGTTCGATTGGTTTACTTCTTATTATACTCAACACATGTTCAATAATCTATATGTGTTCAGTAAAGGAGGACCATTATATGTTTCATTTTAGACTTGCTAGAGAGGATGAACTGCCTCAAGTGGCAGAGTTGTTAGATGATTCGTTTCAGGACTATTCATTTTTTGACCTATTATGTGAAAAGGTCTCAAACCGGTCTGCTTTCGCTCGTCAGCTGCATTTGGTCAATACAAAGGTGTATTTTCAGCATCAAATCTGTTTGGTCGGGGTTGAAAACGAGAACATTGTGTCTGCTGCCCTTTTAAAGCATCCGCGTCTTCCTGAACCAAGCTTCATGGATTATGTGTTATCAGGTGGGTTAAAGCTGCTCTTCATTGGCGGTATATCGGCGGTTCAGCATGTGTTCCGTGTGTTAAAGGAGGCGAAAAAGGCATGTTCTTCCTTAAAGCAGCCTTACTGGTATTTAGAAGCACTTGTCGTGGCAAAAGACCAGCAAGGAAAAAAACTCGGAAGCCGCATGTTAAAGCAATGCCTTTTTCCCTTTATCGCCCGGCAAGGCGGCGGACTGTTTACACTGATGACACACAACGAGGCCAATCGTCATTTCTACCGAAAAAATGGCTGGATGGAGTTTGATGAAAGGGTACTGCGTGGAAAGGAAATGTCCTTGGAAAGCTGGAGCTATAAAACCGTGATTAAATAAGGTATCCTCTTCAGGTGATGATATAATAGAGTCAGTTCAATCAATGATCATACTTGGAGGAGAGACTGATGATACGACGACTTGATCATATCGTGTTGACTGTACAACATATGGAGGACACCATTCGCTTTTATACAAACGTATTAGGGATGAAGGAAGAAACTTTTGGTGAAGGCCGTAAAGCGCTTCGTTTTGGTTTACAGAAGATCAACCTTCATGAAGCTGGTCATGAATTTGAGCCAAAAGCAGCTCATCCTCTTCCTGGATCTCATGATTTGTGCTTTATCACCGATTTAGACATGGACAGTTTGCTGCTGCACCTCCGGAAGCAAGTGGTCCCCATTGAAGAGGGGCCGGTCAGACGCACAGGTACATTAGGTCCAATTGAATCTGTTTATATCCGTGATCCTGATCTGAATTTAATTGAAATCTCTCGATATATAGAGGAGGGTGATCCGTCATGACTCGTATATTTTTGAGACCGATTGAAGAGCAAGATTATCCTGGTATTCAAAGAGGATGCCAGCATGCAGAAACACTTTATATGACTGGCACACGCAAAACGTTCACACTAGAAGAAATTCGCTCCGCCTATACTCGCTTTTTGCAAGATGACAGCAGACGAGATTTCGCCATTTGTCTGCTAGACACGAAAGAGATGATTGGAGATGCGGCGATTGTGGACATTGATCCAATCAATCATACGGCAAGCTTCCGCATTGCGCTTCACGGGCCAGAGCATTTTCAAAAAGGCTATGGCACTGAAGCTGTTCGGATGGTTCAAGCATTTGCCTTTGACACATTAGAACTCAACCGTCTTGAGCTTGAAGTCTTTTCCCACAATCCAAGGGCCTTTCGAAGCTATGAGAAAGCCGGATTTCAATACGAAGGAAAAAGACGCCAAGCGCTCTATTTCAACGGTACATACTCAGATGTCATCATCATGGGCATCCTTCGTGAAGAATATAAAAACATGATGAATACAGATGCTCCTGCTTAAGAAGGGTCATCTTTTTTAAAAAATTGAATTCCAGTGACGATGATTAAACAAATAATGGAAGAGAGAACGATAGAGATACTCGCTAGACTAAGCACCATGCCTTCCCATCTGCCAATAAAAAAACTAACAATCAATAAAACCAAACCAAATAAAATCAAGCATATTGGGACAATGAACCCCGCATGGCGCTGCCGGCGTCTTTTCCCTGCCCACCATGAGAGACACAAGACAACGATTGTAAAAAAGGCGGTTTGCAGCCAGAACATGTGATATCAACTCCTAACCCATAACAATGGAGGTACTTCAAATGAACATTAGACCCATTGAGCAAAAAGACAACCCGTATATCGCAGCGATTATCCGCCAGTCACTAGAATCAGCGAATCTAGCGATTGAAGGAACAGCCTACACTGATCCCCAACTTGACCAGCTTTTCGAATACTATCAATCATTGACTCATGCAGCCTATTGGATTGCTGAAGAGCAGGGTGAGATTGTGGGCGGTGTAGGGATTGCTCCATTTACAAAGGGAGTATGTGAATTACAAAAGCTTTATTTAAGTCCAAAAGCACAAGGAAAAGGTGCGGGCAAAAAACTGATGGATACGGCGCTGGAATATGCCTCTGCATACTACGAAGCGTGTTATTTAGAAACCCGCCGGGAATTAACAGCAGCTATAGGCCTTTATCAGCGATATGGCTTTTCTATTCTTTCAGAACCGCTTGAAGGCTCTGAGCATTCTGCAATGGATGCTTGGTATCTCAAAACCTTCTCATCTTGAACCATAAAACAATCGATAGGTTTTGAGCCTCTGAAAGCCTAACTTCTCTGCCAGTTTGATTGAAGCTAGGTGATGGACATCGCAATCCCAATGCGGTGTCCTCTTTTTTTCAAGACAGGTGCTGATCATATGCTGAGCTGACAGCAGCGCCAAACCTTTTCCGCGATAAGACTCATCTGTCCAAATATCTATCTCCGCACGATCCATACTTGAAAAAATAGAGACGCATTCACTGACCACGTTCTCTCCATTTAAAATGGCAATCCCGATTCCCTTTGATAGAAAACGAGCTGTTTCTCCCCAATAGGCTTCGTAATAGCTAGGAGGGAAAGCACTGCTTGCAGTCATCACCTGCTCATTTGTCCGCTCTACTCTATAGCCTGGATGAGGCTGAGTGGCATGAGAATATGCCTGTGAATAAACGTACGCATGTCTTTCCATTTCATTCAGATGTAACCCAAGACATTTTTTCATCATTGCATCTGTTAATGGATTTGCTGAAAATAAGGTGAATCGGCCGTTTTGTCTTTTCTGCCTTTCGTACACATCCACAATGAAGGCTGAGCAGCGTAACAGCTCCGCTTCATTCCTTCCTGCTACATAATAAATGCCGCATGAAGCTTCGAGAAAATAAACAAGCGGATGCGCTTCATTATCTACATAAAGATTTCCTTGAATAAAACCATCCATGACCGCATCTACAAACACTGGATATGCCGGATCAATCTGCCGAATTCCTTTTTTCATTGATGGTGTCTTTTGCCGTTCTAAGAGATGCACGATTTCTCCTCCTTTCCTTCCATTATAAAGAAAAAGCTGCTGACATTCAGGTCTCTTTTCAGCAAAAGGAATTCTTCTGCATCAATAACGCAATTAAAAAAAGAGACCTTAGTTAAAAGGTCTCTTACTTCTGCATGACATTATTCTGTCGCTGCCTCTTCTGACACTTTTCCCTTCCAAATCAGGGTTAAGCCTAATCCAAGAAATAAGACAACACCTGCGAATAGAAATGGGAAGTGAATATTTTGGTCAAATAAGATGCCGCCAAGTGCCGGCCCGAAAATCGTACCTAGGCTTGTGTAGGTGGAGTTCATTCCTGCGACAAATCCTTGCTGGTTGCCAGCGATTTTAGATAAGAAGGTCGTTAATGCTGGACGTAATAAATCAAACGCAAGGAAAATGACACATGTGACAATCAGAACAACCAAAAAGCCTGAAACAACAGTTGAAACGAAAGCAAGGACAGCCCCGATAATCAGACATAGCTGAATGACTCTTTTTTCTCCTAGGGCATTTACCAGTTTACCAAACACAAGTACTTGTATGATGACAGCCACAATCGAGCTGACGGTAATGATCACGGCAATATCTTTTGGACCAAATCCAAACTTATGATTTGTGAACAAGCTAAAGACTGTTTCATATGCAGATAGTCCAAATGCGAGGACAAACACAATGATAAAGGCGATGAGGTAGCTTGGATGAATTGATTTTTTCAAATCTTTAAAGAAAGTCGATTCTTTCACTTCATTCATTTGCTTCGCTCGCTCTTCTTTTGTTAAAGGCTCCTTCAGCATAAACATAGACGAAATAACGGCAATAAACGCAATCCCTGCCGCAAAGAAGAATGGCAGGCGTACGCCGTATTCTGCAATAAACCCGCCAATTCCCGGGCCAATGATAAAACCGGTACTAATGGCCGCAGAGACATAACCCATCGCCTTTGATCTTTCTTGAACGGTCGTAATATCTGCGACATACGCAGTGACAGCCGGCATAATAAATGCCGCACTAATACCGCCTAGAAGCCTTGCAACATACAGAACATACACGTGTGTACCAAGACCAAAAACGAGTTCTGATAATGCGAATAGAAACAGCCCAGACACAATCATAATCTTTCTTCCGTAGCGGTCTACCCATCTACCTGCAATAGGTGATGCGATGAGCTGAGCAACGGCAAACGCCGCCACAAGGTATCCCATTGTACTTCCTGTTAGATGCATGACATTCATGAATAGCGGCATGACAGGAATAATGAGACCGATGCCTAAAAACGCAATAAATATATTACTTAATAAAATAACGAGTACTGCTTTTTGCTCACGAATCGGTTTTTGCATGATGTTTGTTTCCCCTTTACTGACTCACTTGTTACTCATGATGGTTGATTCCGTGAATAAACAATGAGATCGCCTCTTTTTGTAACTCTTTCTTCTGCTCGATGGTGTCATTTTTATATAACACGTCTAATCCATAAAAAACGGAAAGTAATATTTTCACTTTTGACTCCACATGCTGGATTGACCAGCTGCCATCTTTGTTTCCTTCAAGTAAGATATCTCTCATCACATCATCAAAATCGACATCAATCTTGTTCAGCCGTTCCATGACTTCGTCTGATGTAAAGGCACTGGCACAAAATTCCTCACTCGCTCTCATTAATGGGTAGTTAATGCCCATTTGACTGAGCAGTTCTGCAAACCCGGCAAGCTTGTCGATAGCTCGGTTCAGTGTTTTCTTCTCCTCTTGCCACGTTTCCATCATCAAACGATGATCCTCTTCCATAATATGAAGAAACAAAAACTCTTTTCCTTTGAAATGATGATAGAGATTGCCTTTACTCACCTCAGCAGCCTCTAAAATATCACGCACGGATGTTTCTGAATAACCTTTTTTCGCAAATAAATCACGAGAAGCGGTGACGATTTTTTGCTTCGTCTTCTCACTCTTTCCAGCCCCGCTTTGTGTACTTGTCATGTGTCACAATCCCTTTCTACCCTGCATTTCTTCATGCAGACTAAATAAAACCGACCAGTTGGTTTATTTTTAATTATAAATGGATTTTCCTTATAATACAATGAAAAGGTCATCGACTTCATAAGGAGTGATTCATGTGAAAACAAACAGAACAGTCATTTGCGCTATCACCAAAAAGGACTTATATGTATTTTTCTTCTGCGACCTTTTCATGGCTGCTTTGGCGTACTACGTGTTCAAATTCAAACCAACCACATTTTATGAATGTGCAGGGGTCATGGGAAGTATACTATGTCCCTTTTTGATGAAAAAGTGGATATACCGGTGATCTCCTTTCAAATATATCCGTCATTCATTTAACTTTTCTTTATATTTAACTTCACTTAAATATAAAGATTGCCTATAATAGAAGAGAGGTGATGTCATTGGATGAGGAAATCATTCATTACGGTAAAAAGATCATTGAATACTCGAATGCTCTAGGCTCAATTTATGTAGAAGAGTATCAACGATTTTTAAAACATGAGTATGCAGATTTATCAGCCAAACAAGAGCTGACACTTGAGCTGCTGCGCACGAAAACGAGAACAATCAATGAATTAGCTGATTACTTTTCGATTTCTGCCAGCGCAGCTAGCCAGCTTGTATCAAAGCTTGAGCAGCTCGGCTATGTCAAACGAGAAATTAATCCACATAACCGAAGAGAAATCATTGTTGATTTTGCTCAAAAGGGCCATGACTACCACAAGAATACAGAAGACATTCAATTGCACCTTATTCAAAAATATTATGCAAAGCTTCCAAAAGAAGATTTAAAAACATTACTATCTCTATACGAAAAAATCTATCAGATTGCGAAAGAAGCACCTTAATACGGTGTTTCTCTCACTGATATTTAAGTTATCTAAAATATTAAGGAGGTGAAAATATGCAAAGCATTCATTTACAAGATGGCCGGTACATTGGTTTGATTCAATACGGTGATCTTGAGGGGTTTCCAATTTTCTTTTTTCATGGAACACCTGGATCAAGAGTGATGTTTTTAGATGATGATCCAATCTCTCAAAAGCTCGGCATTCGTCTCATCTGTTTGGATCGACCTGGATTCGGTTTATCCACCCCTCTACCTGACCGTACAATTTTAGACTGGGCAAAAGACGTGCTGGAAGTGGCAGATAATCTTGGCATTCAACATTTTTCAGTGATGGGTGTATCTGGAGGCGGCGCATTCGCAGCTGGTTGTGCCTATCAATTGCCGGATCGCGTCCTTTCAGCCGCTCTGATCTCAAGCACAACCCCTTTTCAAGGCGGAAAACCGCCAAAAAGCATGCTAAAAGAAAATAAATTAGCCTTTTTCCTTAGTAAGAAGTTTCCTTGGCTATTGAAAGCAAGCTATCGTTCCCAGAAAAAATTGATTGAGAACAAACCAGAGAAATTTAAAAAACTGGCCAAAAACGGGAACAAGCATTTACATCCATGGGATCGGCAATTCCTTCAAACCGATGAGCAGTTAGAGATGATGATGACACATTTACACGAAGCGACTCGTCAATCAGTGGATGAATGTATTCGTGAACCCATTTTACTCTCGAAACCATGGGCATTCGATATGAAAGATGTTCAAATCCCTGTTGATGTATGGCATGGAAAAGAAGATACAATGGCTCCATTTGTAGAAATAGAAAAAATAGCTCAGGCGATTCCAAATGTCAAAACCCATTATATAGATCAAGCGGGGCACTTTCTTACTGATGTAGACGATATTTGGCGAGATATTTTACTCTCTTTAAAGGAACGTGCTGAACATCAGAAACATGCATAAAAAAAGACCCAATATGACTTGGGTCTTTTTCTTCATTAATACTGTTCATAATACCTTTGCACTTTAACTGGATCTTTTGTCTTCGTCAGTGCCAGCATGAGCAGAATACGTGCTTTTTGCGGGTTTAATGAATCAGAGGACACAAAGTGATGTTCATCATCCGTTTTTTCGCGGGTGACAATTCCATTCCCCGTACGGCTTGATCTCACAACAACCACATCTTTTTTCACTGCATCTGTTGCCCCTTTGATGGCTTCTGTAGACATCGTTCCATTTCCAGCTGCAGCCACGACAATCCCTTTCGCACCTGCTTTGACTGCGGCATCATACATATATTTTTGATCATTTTGATAGCCGTATAAAATATCAACTTGCGGCAATTCTTTTATCTTTGATACATCAAATTCACTTTCAGTCGTATGTTTTCTTGTCGGTTCGTTATAAAAGGACACCACTTCACCAGTAACTTCTCCGATGTATCCTTGCTCAAGTGACTTGAAGGCATCGGTTGTGGTCGTGTTTGTTTTTGTAACAAATCGAGCTGATGCAATTCGGTCATTTAATGTGACCATGACCCCTTTGCCCTTTGCTTCTTTGGCTGATGCAATTTTCACCGCATGATACAAGTTAAGCGGACCATCCGCACTGATTGCCGATGCTGGTCTCATTGAGCCAACGACCACCACAGGCTTATCACTTTTAACAACCAGATGTAAAAAGTAAGCTGTTTCTTCAAGTGTATCTGTTCCATGCGTGATGACAATGCCATCTACTTGATCATCTTTTAATAGTTCATTCACTCGCTTGGCTAATTTTAAAAGAAGAGCGTTATCAACATTTTCACTGCCGACATTCGCAACCTGCTCACCCGTGACATTTGCAATATCCTTCAGCTGTGGAACGGAAGCAATGACTTTATCAATGCCGAGTGAACCAGATTTATAGCCCGTCGTATCTGTATCACTGTCTGAACTGCCAGCAATCGTCCCGCCTGTGGCTAATACCTTAATATTTGATAAGGACTTATTCCCTGTTTCAACGACCTTGTTTTTCTCTTTTGTTTCATTGGATGCGTTTTCTTTTTCATTTTGACTATTCTCTTGAGTGCCCGTGTTCGCACAGGCTGCTGTCACCAGTAATAAAACAGAAAGAAGGACAGCACCTAACCATTTTGTCATGTTCATTGGATCATCTCTTTTCCTCATTTGATGGATTTCATGGCTAAATCTCTTTCTATAGGCTTTACTTTATACCATACCTTCATTCATCGGCATGAGGCTAAAGGTATAGAACCAAATGCTAGGAATAATCTTTATATTTTTAATGAGTTACTTTAAAATATAAACAAAATTATAAAAATAAACTAATTAACCTTAAATTTACCTTAACAAAATTATTTATATATGGAAAAAGTTAATTACGTGAGTAGAATATACTATAAAGGAGGTAATATGAAAATAAAGTTTATTTTTCTTTTCTTGTTCATCATATTCACAATTGTTTTCATTTACATACCTAAAAATGATCACAACATTAAAATAGCAGTCATAGATAGCGGTATTGACGTAAATCATGTTGATGTTTCTGTTATAAAGCGCTTTGATAATAAACAAACAGTGATGGATTCTTTCGGACATGGTTCTGCTATTGCTGAAATTATTAATAAAAACAATGAGAACATAGATTTTTATGATGGAAATATTTTAGACGAGAATGGAAACACAAGTGTAGAAACTTTAATAAAAGCATTAGATTGGTGTATTGAAAACAAAGTGAATCTCATCAATATGAGTTTTGGTCTTTCTGAGAATAATGTAAAACTTAAAAAAAAGATTGACGAAGTCGTTAGTCATAATATTTTAATTATAGCTGCTGCAGGTAATAAATTTGGTTTAAAAAGTGATTATCCTGCTCGTTATAATAACGTGATTTCTATTTCTGCTGTTGATTCTAAAAATAAGATATATAAATTTGCAGCTAAAGGAAAAATCGACTTTGTTTCTCTTGGTGTAGATGTAGAAACAGTGAAAATAAAAAAATTGGCTGAAGTTAAAGTTTTAAGCGGTACTTCTTTTGCTACAGCAAATGCTACAGGGTATATTTCCAAGCTAATACCAGATGACTTTTCGCTACCTTTTAAAGATATTCTTCACAGATTAAAACAGAAAACTCAAACGCTGAATAATGACGAACGAGATTCAACCTATGGTTATGGACTATTATTAAATAAGAATTAGGAGTATATGATGTTTAAGAATATTATTAAAGTAATATGTTTAGTAATGATATTTTCAATTATTGGACCTAGCATTTCTAATGCGACTATGAATTCAAATGAACATGACGAAATTAATTCAAATGCTATTAACACTCTACAAAACACGGGAGAATTGCATAGTACAGAGGTCATAAAAAACACGAATAATGAACAGGAACTTGAAGTAAGTGTTGAAAACGAAAATTTATTGATCAACAGTAAAGTGATTTTATCTCAAGAATCAGAACAATTACCAATGGTTGAGGCTGAAATTGTTGATGAAGACACAAAAGAGACTGTAAAATATAATTTTGAAATAACAGATATTGATGTTGCTGAAAAAAGTGACCCTCATCTCTTATTAGTGGATATTGAAACTGGCGAGGAGTACACAGTAAGTGACTCACAAATTCAAGCATCATGGTATCCTTTAGTAGTCGTAGCAATCTATATTGCTCGTGTTGGAATTAACCAAGCAATAAAGAAGTTTGGTAAAACTGCTGTTAAAAATGCTGTTAAAAAACATGGTAAGAAAACCACTACTTCAAACGCAGTCAAAAAAGTGAGTATGTCACGACTAGACTATCATTATAAGAAACACAAAAAAGAATTTGGTAACATTACCAAATCTGAGTATTTAAATAAAGCACGCAAACTATTAGGAGCAAGTAAGAGCAACAATATTTTAGAAAAGAAAAGCAAGAAAAAATTTAATGGTAAACACCGTTATTATAAATATAATAAAAAAACAAATGAATTTTTATCTGTAGAGAAACAAAAAGATAAAGATGTCATTATCACTTTTTTCAAGCCTAAAAGAGGAATTAATTATTGGAAGGACCAGTAGAAATGAATAAAAACGTTTGTTTAATTTGTGGCTATAATGAATTAGAAGAAAGACCTTACTATTCCGATTTTGCAGGTAGTAACGAGATTTGTCCATGTTGCGGTTTTGAGTTCGGAGTAGATGATTTTGATTGTGATGAATTTGATCATGAAGGGTTAACAGACCAAGAAATTGTTGAAAAATCCCATATCATTTGGAGAAAACATTGGATTGAAAACGGACTAGAATTGTTCAATCCTCAAATCTTTTCTCCAGAATTTCGAAACGGAAAATTTTTAAAAAGAGATTACTTAGAGATTCAAATGAAAAAGAATCTTGGATTAGATTTTAATGACATTTAAATGGACAAAGACCACTCAGGTTTTATTCTGAGTGGTTTTCATATTTTAATATATGTCTTTACTACAGCAAAAAAGCATTTAATGTGTAGGTTGTTTTTATTATGCGTTTTCAGTGATCCAAATACGCTTGACCCAGCAGACATCTTTCAGTGCAGTGATCACTGTTAATCTAGTAAGGGTAGCTGACATACCTCTCCACTTGTTACATACGTCACCATATCCCCTCCTATGCTTGTACACACAGTCAATCACACCATAAAAAAATCACTGAGGAAATCTACCTCAGTGATGGGAATCGTTATTTCATACTTGTACCAGCATGTGAAAAGATCGGATCATTTAATTCAAATTCGAATGTCTTTCCGTCCACAATACCGACTGTTTTTTCACTGTCATAAAGCTCAAGCAGACAAGCTGCCATTTCTTTTGATGTATGATATTTCTTGAAATTGCCTTCATATTCAAATTCGTCTACATCCAATGAACGCTTTGCAAATTCTGATTCTGTCGCGGAAGGTGCTAATATTTTTGCCTGTAACTTAGCTCCCTTTTCTTTCAACTCTAGTGCCAGTCCTTCTGTAAAGGCACTCACGTAAAACTTCGTGGCCGAATAGGTGACGGCATTGCCGACGACTGTATAGCCAGCTCGTGAAGAAATGTTAATGAGCTGCGCTCCCTCTACTTGCTCATAATCACGGACAAATAAGGTGGATAGAATCGTTAATGCTTCGATATTCAGATGAAGCATATCCCCTATTTTACTTAAATCTTGTTCTCCTATAGAACCAAAGTGACCAAACCCTGCATTATTAATGAACGTATCCAGCTCATAATCAGACAATGACTCATAAAATGAATACACTTGCTCTATGTTTGTTAAATCGACTGACTGTATGACTACTTTGATATCGGGATATTGATCATGAATCTTCTTTTTCAATTCTTGGAGTTTATCGAGCCGGCGTGCAGCTAATATAAGATTTTTCCCTCGTGCTGCAAAGGCGAGAGCCGCCTCATATCCAATACCTGAGCTTGCTCCTGTAATGACTGTATAACTCATTTTATATCCCCCTATTCGCGTCTTCTAACTGGTTAAATTATAACGACAGCGTTTCGCTCAAGTCAATTTTGAAGAGAGTCAAAGGGCAGCATGTCTAACTTAGGACAGCTCCTCAGTCATTTCCTTTTGAATCATTTTGGAGGATATCATGTTGAGATTTTTTTGTTCATTTTTGAAAAACCAATTGGTAGGAATGTTCGATTAACTCCTCTACAAATGAGGATGGAATGTCTGCATTAAGGTAAATGGAATTCCAATGAGTCTTATTCATATAGTAGCCAGGGATAATTCCTTCATGCATCTCTCTTAGTTCTTCAGCACGTTGAGGGTCACATTTTAATGTGATGACAGGCTTTCGATTCGCATCTCCGCCCATCATAGCAAACATCTTTCCGCCAATATGATAACGATCTGCCTGCCATTCCGGCTAATAATCATGGGTTGTTCCTTTTAAAGAAAGACAAAATGCCTGTAGCTGTTCTTTTTTCATTTCATTAGCTCCTTTTGAGAGATCATCTATTCTTTCTATTATATCGACGAGGAAAGATATCTGACCCTTTTTACATTCACTTTTCTTTTTCAGAAACAGTAATAAAAGCACAGGCCCATTGTCTCCTGTGCTTTTGAATCACTCTACTTTTCTTATTCAAACGCTTTCTTTAGTTGATCCCCCATCAAATGCCAAGCCTCTTCAGCTATGGCTAAATCTCCGGCGTGTGTGAAGCCGTGAGGAACTCCTTTAAACTGTCTGTACGTGACATCTACCCCTGCTTCTTTTAACTTCTTCGCATATTGTTCGGCTTCTTGAGCTAGCGAATCTCTTTCAGCTGTGATGACGAGAGCTGGAGGCATTTGTGCTAAGGATGAACGATCTGCAAAAACCGGAGAAACGAGCGGATTGTGCGGATCTTGGCCTTGCAGATAGAAGGAATTAAAGAGCCTCGCCAATTCAACTGGGATCGCTTCTTCAAACGCTGGCTTTTGTGCTGGATCAGTGGCTAGATCAAGCGGCGGATAATCAAGCACTTGATAGGCAATTGGGAGTGTATTTCCTCTTTGAATATTCAATAGACAAGCAGCCGTTGCCAAATTTCCTCCTGCGCTATGTCCGCCAATGGCTAATGCATTCCGATCGATTTGAAGCTCCTCAGGATGTTCATACAGCCACTTCAGTACATCGTAGCATTCATGAAGAGCGGCTGGGAAAGGGTGCTCGGGTGCAAGCTGATACTCGACATTGACGACGATACATTGCGCCCGGTCTGCAATGACTGGACACCAGGGATTATCCATTTCAGCACTGCCCATGATAAATCCGCCGCCATGTAAATTCACAAAAACAGGAAGCAGCTGTTTTTGTGTGTTCACTGGCTTAAATACCCACACCTTTGTTTCGCCAGCACTTGTTGGAATGTCATATTCCATTTTGTTCACTTCAGGAGGATTTACTGGCTTTAGTTCCGATTGACTCGCTAATGAACCTTCAGATGGCTGGCGTAATGAAGCAGCGATTTTGATTTGTTCTTCTAAGTTCATGATCTCAGACTCCTATCTTATTCATTTCTTAGTTACTCATTCGTTTCCTTTTCCTCTTTTCCTCCTACCGAATCAACAGCAACTTATATTGGTTCACTTTTTACCTATCTCCCCTTTTTCCCTCTCTTTGAAACAAGCATTGAGCAAATAAAAAAGCACTGCGGCGCTATGTCCTCAGTGCTTTTGATTTCTCTTATGATACTTGCTGTTCTACCTTCACTCGTTTAATGAAGAAAGCAATAATTAAACCAACGATGGTCATGATTACTGCAAAGATAAATGCATGCTGGACGCCATTTGTAAAGGCGAGCAGCTGATTCACCGGATTTGCGGGATCAGACACATTTTCCATAAAGCTGCGGGCGCCTGAAGAAAGGATCGAGATACCGACCGCAGTACCAATGGCTCCTGACACTTGCTGCAATGTATTCATAATCGCTGTACCATGCGGATATAGCTCTGGCGGCAGCTGATTCAATCCATTTGTTTGAGCAGGCATCATGATCATCGCGATTCCGATCATTAATGTAATATGAAGGGTGACAATGAATCCAATCGACGTATTCACACTTAGATTCGTAAAGCCAAACATCGTCGCTGCGACAATGACAAGACCTGGAATGACAAGCCATTTTGGACCAAACTTATCAAATAGACCACCCATGATTGGAGATAGGAGTCCGTTGATAATTCCACCTGGCAACAGCATTAAACCTGCTGTAAATGTAGAAAGCGCCAAGGATGTTTGCAGATACAATGGCAAAATCATCATAGCAGACAGCATCACCATCATACACACTAAAATTAGAAGCAACCCAATGACAAACATCGGATATTTAAACGGGCTTAAGTTCAGCATTGGTTCTTTCATGTTCAACTGTCTTAAAGAGAACACAAGAATCCCAATGACACCTACTACAATTGCCACGATCACATGCATACTGCTCCAGCCGCCGCCTTCACCGGCACTGCTAAAGCCATACACAATTCCGCCGAAACCAATGGTTGAAAGCACAATTGATAAGATGTCGATTTTCGGTCTTGTTGGTTCTGTAATATTTTGCATAAAGATATAACCAAATACGAGTGCAGCCATTAATAAAGGAAGTGAAATCCAGAAAATCCAATGCCACGTCAGCGATTTCAGAATAAGACCGGAGACGGTTGGACCGACTGCTGGTGCAAACATGATCACAAGACCAATAATCCCCATCGATCTGCCTCGTTTATGAGGCGGGATGATGACCAAAATCGTATTAAACATCAATGGCAGAAGCAATGCTGTACCGACTGCCTGCACGACACGTGCTACCATTAAAATACTAAAGACCGGCGCAACCGCCGCAATAAATGTTCCGATGATTGAAAAGACGAGCGATGTAATGAAAAGCTGTCTTGTCGTAAACCATTGAAGAATGAGTCCTGAAATCGGTACGAGAATACCAAGTGTTAATAAATATCCTGTTGTCAGCCACTGAGCAGTCGTCGCTTCAATTCCAAAGTCTAACGTTAAACTTCTCAGCGCCATGTTTAATGCCGTTTCACTGAACAGGCCAATAAATCCAGCCGTGATAAAAGAAATAATTATGGGCAGCGTTCGAATGTCAGAAGCTGCTGCTTTCTGTTTGTTCATATTAAGTTGGCTCCTTTTCTTTTTCAATTTAGATGAACCTTAGGAAGTCAGGGTGGTCAGAAATGAGCCACTTTCATGTCTATTGAAAGACGGATAAAATCTGTTTTTCTGCAGCAAATTGAGCGATTCTTTCGATTGAATAGCCAGATTCATGTATATAAAACATGAGCTCAGGCGTCATTGGAGAGGACATACATAACGTTGTCAGTTCTATGTCCTGTATATTCGCTTCTCCCTTTTCTCTCGCTTCCTCAAGCAAATCACGAATGATTTGTCTAAGTGATTGACTGTAATGACTCTCATACACTTTACTTGTCTGCTCTAAATTCCCAGATATTGTAAGTATCCGAATCCAGTCTAGATGGTGACCGACGATGAGATGAATTTCTTCGAGAACATAGCGCAAACGTTCACGGACCGGCTGATCACTTATTTTGCTCAAGTAAAGATGCAAAGCTGGGATCAGCTGTTCAAATCTCTCCCCAAGGATAGAAAGGCACAAATCACTTTTATTGGCGTAGCGGCGGTAAAGAGTACCCTGCCCAACACCAGCTGTTTTCGCAATTTTATGCATGCTGACATTTTCTACACCAAATTCTTGAAACAAGGAGAAAGCAATCTCTTCAATTTCCTCCCCAATATCCTTTTCCACCATGCTCACCTTCTTTACCTTCATCCACATGACACTCATCTCTATGTGTTAAATCAAAACACTTTAGGTTTTTCTTAGGACAATTGTCCCGATATTATCTTACGGACAACTGTCCGCAATGTCAATCATTATTTTTTACTTATGATCCTTCTTTCAATTCTATTAAATAATACACGCTGTTTATCATTATTTAGACCGATTTTCCCTTTTGAAAGAATCATGTATGATCAATAAAGAAAGCGCTTCCATAAAAGGAGAGGAGAATGCGAATATGTACCGTATGAAACGAATGTTGATGCTGCTTGTCACTGGATTAGTCTTGAGTTTGTCCACATTTACAGCGGGTGCCTCGGCACAAACGGGTGGATCGTTTTATGAACCTTTTAATAACTATAATACGGGGTTATGGCAAAAAGCCGATGGATACTCGAATGGAAACATGTTTAACTGTACGTGGCGTGCAAATAACGTGTCGATGACCTCATCAGGTGAAATGCGTTTATCGCTCACAAGTCCCGCCTATAATAAATTTGACTGCGGAGAAAACCGCTCCGTTCAAACGTACGGCTATGGGCTATATGAAGTCAACATGAAGCCAGCCAAAAATGTGGGGATCGTCTCTTCTTTCTTCACTTATACGGGACCGACTGATGGTACGCCTTGGGATGAGATTGACATTGAATTTCTAGGAAAAGACACGACAAAGGTACAGTTTAACTACTATACCAATGGTGTAGGAAATCATGAAAAGATCGTCAACCTTGGTTTCGATGCAGCGAACTCTTATCACACGTATGCATTTGACTGGCAGCCAAACTCTATCAAATGGTATGTCGATGGACAATTAAAACATACCGCCACCACTCAAATTCCTCAAACACCAGGGAAAATTATGATGAACCTGTGGAATGGTGCAGGTGTCGATGAATGGCTCGGCTCCTACAACGGTGTTACCCCGCTCCACGCACATTATAACTGGGTGCGTTACACAAAAAGATAACTCTATCAAAAAAACCTGTGATTTTTCACAGGTTTTTCTTCGTTTAATTAGAATGAGTTTTCAGCTGATGAGCGAGTTTTTTCTCATGATTGTGGATAATATCTTCATAACTTTCTATTTTGAAATCCAATCGTTTAATGGTCTCTTCGATTTCCTTTTGTTTTTGGACGAGTCTTTCTCGTTCATTGACCAAAATGTTTTTTCGCGAAGATAACGTATGATCATCATCCTCAAAAAATAAGGCTGTATATTCTCTAAGCGCATCAATCGAGAGCCCTGCATTTCTCATACACTTGATAAATTCAATCCATTGAAGATCATCCTCTGTATAATCACGAATTCCATGATCATCACGTTTGATTTCCCTAATCAAACCAATATTCTCGTAATATCTAAGTGTCGCAGTGGATAAATCGAGCTGTTTTGCTGCTTGTGCTATTTTCATTGTGCCCTCCTTCTTTCTCTTACCTTCCGATCTCCCTTTCCTCATCATCTCCATTTTGAAAAAGAAAGCAAGATGCTTTTGGCTCAATTCTTGATATCAAGAATGTTGTAACAGCCTGGATTTATTATTACAGAAGGTTTTCTGTTGACTTATAGTTCACTTTAAGACGTACAGTATAGAGGAAAGAATCGAATCTTATTTTTGAAAGGATGATCAAGAATGTGTCAGACGCACCAATCAAACGTTTTAAGTGTATCACATGCAAAAGCGAATTTTGAACGGACGACCATTGAAAGAAGAGCGCTTCGTCCACATGATATTTTAATTGATATTCAATTTAGCGGGATCTGTCATTCAGATATCCACAGCGCTTTTGATGAATGGGGCGGCGGCATTTTCCCGATGGTTCCAGGTCATGAGATCACTGGGGTCGTTACAGCTGTAGGGGATGATGTGACGAAGTTTCAGATCGGAGACCGTGTAGGCGTTGGCTGCTTTGTGGATTCCTGCGGCACCTGTGAATATTGTCAAAATGGAGACGAGCAGTATTGCACAAAAGGGGTCGTCCAAACGTATAACAGCCGTGACTATGACGGGGAGCCGACTTATGGCGGCTACAGTCAAAAAATTGTCGTGACTGAACGATTTGTCGTCAGCATTCCTGATCAACTGCCCCTTGATGCCGCAAGCCCTCTTCTCTGTGCTGGCATTACAACTTATTCTCCATTAAAGCACTGGAAGGCAGGCCCTGGCAAAAAGGTTGCGATCGTCGGAATGGGCGGGCTCGGCCATGTTGCTATTCAATTCGCGAGTGCTCTAGGCGCTGAAGTGACGGTATTGAGCCGCTCTTTGAATAAAAAAGAAGAGGCCCTATCATTTGGTGCAAAAGACTATTTTGCTACAAGTGATCCTGATACGTTTCAGACACTAGCCGGTCAGTACGACCTTATTCTCAATACGGTCTCTGCCAACATTAACGTGGATGCCTATTTGTCCTTACTCCGTGTAGATGGAACCTTGGTGAACGTCGGTGCACCGCCTAAGCCGGATCAATTCCACGTCTTTTCATTAATTTCCGGCCGCCGCAGCATAGCTGGTTCACTCGTTGGCGGCATCCAAGAAACACAAGAAATGCTCGATTTCGCAGCTGCTCATAACATTGCGCCACAAATTGAAGTGATCAACGCTAATCAAGTTGATGAAGCGTATGAACGGGTGCTGAAAAGTGATGTTCGTTACCGGTTTGTGATTGATATTTCGACATTATGATCGGATTCTTTTTTGAAAGACTAGCTCAATGGCTGGTCTTTTTTTAACATGATTTCCTCATAAACAGCTGTTTACGTTTCAATGACTTGATACGGATATAAAGGCTGGCACCCGAGCTGTTATTGTGGATATCCTGTTTTTCTTATAGCGAGGAGGATATGTTCAAATGAAAAAAATCACATCCAAAATTCCCACAAAATAACCTCCCTTTTTTAGAACAAAATTTATTGACAACAAATAAATAAACATGTTATTATTAAAAATTTGATTATTTAACCTCTAAGTGTGGTACCCTTAAAGTAGATACATTATATGGAGGTGGATGATATGTTTCAAATTGGTGATAACATTGTTTATCCAATGCACGGAGCAGGTATAATTGAAGCCATAGAAGAAAAAGAATTCTCTGATGAAAAACAACAGTATTATGTGATTAAAATGTCAATCAGTCATATGAAAGTAATGATTCCAACACGGAAAATGTCAGGTTCACGTATTAGACCTGTTACAGATATACTGGCTTTAAAGAATGTAATGCACATTTTCCAGCATGGCAAATCAGATCAATTACTGACATGGAAAGAACGGCATACAATTAACACAAACAAAATAAAAACGGGTAACATCCAAGAAGGTGCTGAAGTTGTGCGTGATCTGATGCGTATGAGGAAAGAGAAAGCACTCAATGCAAGTGAAAAGAAAATGCTGGATGATGCCCATGAATTTTTGCTAAGTGAATTAGAAGTCATCAAAGGAATTACAGAAAAACAAATCAAAAGTTTCTGTTAAGAACCTCTTCCACACTCACCATTTTTGAATACAAGTTCTCTACGAACATGTCCATCCTTCAATTTATTAAAGAAAAAAAGAATTTATTTAGGCAAATTCCGCATATTGTAAATCCAATATGCTATACTGTTGATAAACCTTTGAAGCATGAATTTTTTTACGATTACCTTGTAACACCTCCCTACTTGTACGCTGAGTAGGGTTTTTTATTGAAAAAATGCGTGAAAGCATAAAAAAACAGGCTCTCTACAGAGAACCTGTTTTAAAAGGATGAAGATTAAGCAGTTTTTTGAACGTTAGCAGCTTGAGCTCCACGAGAACCTTGCTCTACGTCAAATGTTACTTTTTGACCTTCGTCTAAAGATTTGAATCCGTCACCTTGGATAGCTGAGAAATGTACGAATACATCGTCGCCTTCTTCACGTTCGATAAATCCAAAACCTTTTTCTGCGTTAAACCATTTTACTGTACCTTGTTCCATGTTTGTTGCCTCCTCGTGCGTATACCACACAATGTATTATACTATCCTTGCCCAAAGTATCCTCAAGACGAAAAGTCTTTCTTCATGCTATCCTTTACGCCGAACAAAAATAATTATTCTTATTGTAACATGAATCGGAAATAATTGCAATTTAGGATTTAAAAGAACAAAATCAACGATCCCACATAATTTTGTTCTTCTCTGACTTTAAGATAATTTTTTCTACAAAATGGACGTTCAATCTCGAAAGGAATAAACAAGTTCATAACGTCATTCCATTTTTCAGACATCTGTCAGTATTATTTAAAAGTGGTAATAACGAAAACATTACTGTACTCTTAGAAAATTGATGTCATTTCTATTTCAGCTAATATTCAACATTTTTATTCCTATCTATTATTAAAGTTACTATAAGACTAGCTACGCTGACTAAAGTTCCTGCGATAGAAACAACAATTGTCAAAAAGCCATCTGGAATAAAAAATCCTATTGGAATTAGTACCAGAAAAGAGAGAACAATAAAACATTGGTATACACCAGATATAGTTCTCACAATCAAGTTACTGAAAAAAGACATCACCAACGGAGGAATGAATAAAAAAACCACTATTCCAATTGATATTATTAAGATGCGAGGCTGATCAAATGAAATGACATTATCTCCAGGGGAATTTTGAGCAGCCACTAGCATAACAACTATAGACATCATTAGAGTAAGTAAAACTAGAGAAAACCTTTTTATCATGCTATAACTCCTTTTTCATATTGAATAGTTTTATAGGGACAGGCTAATTTAGTCAACCAATTTTTATGTTGACACAAATTGCTGTATTTTCTGGATAATCATGAATTGGTCATGAGCTTATAAATTTTTTGAAGTTGACCTTATGCAACTTAATTCCATTTTATCAAATTATCTCATCGAAACCTTTATTTAACAATATAAAAAATGAAAGGAAGCTAGAAGCTGAATAAAAGAATTTATTCATGATGTTCTTATGGACAACAACCGCATCATGACTGGTAACTATACTTTAGAGGATACAAAAAAAACCAAAGGTCTACAAACTTTGGTTTCTTAGATGCGGCCGAGAGGACTTGAACCTCCACGGGTTATTCACCCACTAGGCCCTCAACCTAGCGCGTCTGCCATTCCGCCACGACCGCGTGTATGATGTGCTCATATATTCATAAGTGCACTGTTTGAAAAAACAATGCGGGTGAAGGGACTTGAACCCCCACGTCATAAAGACACTAGATCCTAAGTCTAGCGCGTCTGCCAATTCCGCCACACCCGCGTGACAATGGTGAGCCATGAAGGACTCGAACCTTCGACCCTCTGATTAAAAGTCAGATGCTCTACCAACTGAGCTAATGGCTCATCTGCTATGCAGAAAAACATATATAAAAAATGGCTGGGCTAGCTGGATTCGAACCAACGCATGACGGAGTCAAAGTCCGTTGCCTTACCGCTTGGCTATAGCCCAACGAATCAAAAAACAAAACATGACCCGTACGGGATTCGAACCCGTGTTACCGCCGTGAAAGGGCGGTGTCTTAACCGCTTGACCAACGGGCCATACAATAATGGCGGAGAAGGAGGGATTTGAACCCTCGCGCCGCTTACACGACCTACACCCTTAGCAGGGGCGCCTCTTCAGCCACTTGAGTACTTCTCCATTATGGCTCCGCAGGTAGGACTCGAACCTACGACCGATCGGTTAACAGCCGATAGCTCTACCACTGAGCTACTGCGGAATAATAAGACATGTTTCATTATATCTATGCCAGAAAAATGTGTCAAGAATTTTTAAGTGTTTCATTCCTGTCTCATTAGCGACGGCTTTTATAATTTAACATATACTAATATAACAGTCAAGCCTTTCTTCCTTCCTTTTTGTTTTCTGTTTAGACATGACAGAAAGACCCCGACCTCTAATTGAAAGACCAAGGCCTCCTTGCTGCTGCGCTCTTTATGGGTTCATGACAGCTTATACTTCCGCATCCACTTGTAAAAGGTGCTTCTTGGCACGCCTGCTGACCTCGCTGCTTCTGACACATGGCCCTTCGTTTTGTGAAGTGCGTCTATCACTGTTTGCTTTTGAATGCGTTCCCTAAACGTGAGTTCTTTTGGATTCTCGGTATACTCTGGTAGATGCAGCTTCTGCTTTTTCTGATCCATCGCCTCTAATACCGCCGCATATTGCGATTCACCAATCCATCCTCCTCTAGGAAACAGTACCCTTATATGTTCAAACAGATTAAAAAGCTCTCGTATGTTTCCAGGCCAATGGTACGCTTCTAGCTTACGAAAAAAAGATTCAGGAAATGTCGCATTCCATTGGTGTTTCTTTTGGTAGTAACGATATAAATCAACAATGTCTTCTTTTCTTTCCCTAAGCGGCGGGATGTTGATTGGATAAACATGAAGACGGTAATACAAATCTTCACGTATTTTTCCTTCCTTCAGCAGTTCGTTCATATTCCGGTGTGTCGCTGTAATGATTCTAATATCCAAAGGGATTTCGTGTGTCCCGCTGAGCGGTACGACTTTCCTTTCTTCAATGACCCTTAGAAGCGCCACTTGCATCGCATAAGGGATTTCGCCAATTTCGTCTAAAAAGAGCGTTCCTTTTTGCGCCTGTTCAAATTTCCCCTTTGCTCCATGACGTTTTGCCCCTGTAAAAGCCCCTTCAGCATAACCAAATAGTTCGCTTTCTAACAGGCTTTCAGGTATGGCTCCACAATTAACGGCAATAAACGGTCCTTCATGTCTTTCACTAGCTAAGTGAATCGCTCGAGCGGCCAGTTCTTTCCCTGTACCTGTTTCTCCCCAAATATAGACATTTGCATCTGTTTGTGCCGCTCGTTTTATTTTGCTGAGCGTCTGTTGAAATACCGTGCTTGTTCCAGATTCCCCGGGAAATTGAGCAAAAGAAACGGTGATATTGCTCTTCGCTGCTTCTTCAAGCGAAAAAGACATCCCAAGCATTTTTCCGTCCTGCTCTGACTGAATGATCTGCTTGTCCCGTGTAACAAATGTATCACCCGTGAGCAGCTCAACATCCATTCCGTACCAGTCTGAAAATCGGTCTCTAATCGGCCTGCTTGCCAAAACAATCTGCTTTTTCTCATTACAGATAACATACGGTTCGTCCGCTTCCACCTGCTGGAGACAATGACTGATCAGCTCCATCTCTTTCCTTTTTTGCTGGACCTGAATTTCTCTCTCTATGGCATATGCAACTGTTGAAGCCATCCCAAGCATAAAAGGATGCCTTTGATCCGCCATACAGGAGATATCAATGACTCCTATGATCGTGCCGTCTGCATCACGAATAGGGGCCGCTGAACAACTCCAATGGTGGGAAGCGACTGAAAAATGCTCAGTTCCGTTGATCGCTACAGCTTCCCCAATGACCAGTGCCGTTCCAATAGCGTTCGTCCCCACATCGGCTTCGGTCCAGCGCGCGCCCTCCATAAAATTTATTTTTTTCGCTTCGACCAGCGTCCTTTGGCTTCCAGTCAGACTTAGCACATAACCATCTGCATCGATGAGTAAAGCCATCATGTCAGATTCTTTTAATTGCTGACTGATTTTATTTAAGTAAGGAAGAGCGGCATTTAGAAAGAGTGAGTACTTCTTTTTTTGAACACTGAATAATTCCTTTTCTAACAACGACTGTCCTTTATCTAAATACGGATTCACATTTGCCTGTTTACATCTGTGCCATGACTCCATCACTCTCTTATCCAGACGAGACCTATCAAGCAAACCTTCATGAACAAAACGTTTCCAAGTATTTAAATAACAAGGCGTCGGATTCATTCCATCCTCTCCTCTGGGGGCTTTTTATCCATTATAGATAATTATAAAAGCGCTTTCAATTATTGGCTGACCCAGGAAGTCATTCGGATAGAAGGTTTCTCTATCAGCAGTGCACCGCTCGCCCATTTGTTTGCAGCAAGGCTTCGTGTATCGCCTCAGAGAGTGTCGGATGTGCCGCAATAAACTGCTCTAATGTATCAGCTGTCAACTCTGTATGCATCATCACCGCCGCTTGTCCAATCAGTTCTGTGGCATTCGGTCCGATGATGGATACACCTAAAATTTCTTGATATTGCGGTTCGACAATGACCTTTACTTGACCAGCTGGCTGATTTAAAATTAGTGCTTTTCCATTTGCAGAGAATGCGAATGTCCCTATCCGAATCTCCCCATATTGTTTTCTAGCATTCTCTTCATTTAAACCGACACTAGCGATTTCTGGAGACGTGTAGATGCACCTTGGAATCACTTGTTCATTGACCTTTACATCTTCCCCTGATGCATGTGATGCCGCAATTGTTCCTTCATGAAAAGCAGCATGAGCAAGCTGAACGCCGCCTGTCACATCACCGCACGCATAGATATGCGGGAGATTGGTTTGCATATGCTCATTCACGCAGATGCCGTTCCTGTCAAATTCAATGCCGATCTGCTCAAGATTCAGCTCTTCCAGCCTCGGTTTTCTGCCAATGGCGACTAAACAATGATCGGACTGGATTTCACAGCGCTCCCCATGAACCTTCTCAACGACCACTTTTTTTGAGCTTGCATCAAGCTGTTTGACTGCTGCTGATGTCAAAATCTCTACACCTGCTTTTTGAAGCTGATCGTAAAGACAGTTAGCTGTATCGTGATCTTCTTCAGGTAAAATGTGTGCTGCCTGCTCCACCATGACAACCTTTGATCCCATTCTGCTAAAGATGCTTGCAAACTCACAGCCGATCACCCCTCCACCAATGATACAAAGCGAATCTGGTATTGAAGGGAGCGTCATGGCATCCTTACTATCAATGATCCACTCTCTGTCAAATGGGGCGAAAGGTAAAGCAGCAGGTTCTGATCCCGTAGCAATAATGAATTGTTTGGATTGAATGATTTCAGATTTCCTTTCACTTTCTATTAATAGCTCATGAGCTGAAAGAAATGATGCTTTCCCATTTAACACGCTGATTTTGTTTTTATTCATCAAATAACGAACGCCATCAGTCAACTGCTTGACGACTGACCGTTTCCGCTTTTGAACGGCCTCCCAATGAATAACAGGCTCCTTTTCTGAAAGCTCAATTCCAAAATGTCCAGCTGATTTCACATGTTCGTACATATCAGCGCTTTGCAAAAGTGCTTTCGTTGGAATACAGCCTTCATTCAGGCAGGTACCTCCTAACAGGCCTTGGTCGATTAATACAACCTCTCTGTCAAAACGGGCGGCTGTTATTGCCGCCACATATCCTGCTGGCCCGCCTCCTATAATGACAAGCGTCATTCATTTCACCTTCTTCCTATAAAAGAATGGATACTGGATTTTCTAAATAGGCTTTAACAGTTGATATAAATTGTGATGCCGGCGCTCCGTCCAGCACGCGATGGTCAAATGTCAGACTGAGTGGCAGGATCGTCCCTTTACATAATTCATTCCCATGATAAACAGGCATGTGATCCGCTTTGCCAACGCCAAGAATACCTGCTTCCGGCGGATTTAAAATCGGTGTAAAATGTTCCACACCATAGGCGCCTAGGTTAGTGATTGTAAAGGTAGAGCCTTCAATTTCATCGTGAAGAAGTCTGCCTTCACGTGCTTTTTTGCCATACGATTTGATGCTCTTCGCCAGCTCAATAAGTGAAAGCTTTTCCGCATGCCGAATAACAGGCACTGCCAGACCGTGATCTAAAGCAGCAGCGATTCCAAGATGAACATACTCAAAAGTTTCGACTCTATCATTCTGATATTGACTGTTCATTGCAGGATGCTCTAGCAGGGAAAGAACCACTGCTTTGGCTACAAAATCTGTCAGGGTTAATTTCATATCGTGTCGTGCTGCGGCTGTTTCGTTCAACTCAGACTGTAATGCTGTCAGCTTTGTCACATCCGCTTTCATCGTTATTGTTAATTGTGCACTTGTTTGCAGGCTTTCCATCATTCGTGAGGCAATGGTTTTCCGCATCATGCTGACTGGCTGATACTTTGTTGGTTCATTGTGTTGTTTTTCTTTTTCATCAGGAAGTGCCCGAAGCACATCCGCTTTCGTGATTCTCCCATCTGGCCCTGTTCCCACTAAAGTATGAATATCCAGATTAGCGCTTTGAGCAATCTTACGTGCCACAGGGGAGATTTTCTTTCTCTCTTTCTTTTGTTTTGGCGGCAGGTCTTTTTCTTTCTTTTCCTCGACCTGTTCATTTCCTTCACCGATATAGCAGATGACCGTGCCAGGCGGTACACCTTCTCCCTCAGGCACTTTTATATCCAATATGGTTCCTTCTGCAGGTGACTCGATCTCCATTTCAATTTTTTCAGAGTTGATGCTTGCAATGCTTTCCCCTTTATTTACGGTTTCACCGACCTCTTTATTCCAGACAGATACCGTTCCTTCTTTCATTGACATGCCCAATTTCGGCATCACAACCTCGACAGCCATCTCCCTCTCTCCTTTCTTTAGTTCAAGATCTTGTCATGACTCTTTCCAACCATCTCTAATACGGTGTTCACAACCTTATCAGGTGTCGGCAAATAGATATCTTCAAGCGGTGGTGAAAACGGGACCGGTGTATGAGGAGCCGTCACTTTTTTGATTGGAGCGTCAAGTAAATCGAATCCTTTATCCGCAACCAGAGAAGAAATATCTGCGGCAATTCCGCACCTTGGATTTGCTTCATCTACAATGACAAGCCGATTTGTTTTTTCTACTGAAGTTAGAATGGCCTCTTCATCGAGCGGTGACAAGCTTCTTGGATCAATCACCTCTGCTTCAATTCCACGTGCAGTTAATTGCTCTGCCGCTTCAAGTGCTGTATGAACTTGTTTGCCTACTGCAAAAATGGTCACATCTGAGCCTTCTCTTTTCACATCTGCTTTGCCAAGCGGCAGCGTGTAGTATCGCTCTGGAACATCTCCTGTGATATTGTAAAGCGTTTTGTCTTCAAAAAAGATGACAGGGTCCTGATCCTCGATGGCTGCCAGCAGCAATCCTTTGGCATCGTATGGTGAAGAAGGCACCACTACTTTCAATCCAGGGATGCTTGTAAATAGCGCATACAAGCTTTGCGAATGCTGAGCAGCTGCTCTAAAACCCGCCCCATGTGTCGTTCTGATCGTGATCGGCACCTCTGCTTTTCCGCCAAACATATATCGGAATTTTGCTCCTTGATTCAGCACTTGATCCAGACAGGTGCCGATAAAATCATTAAACATGAGTTCTGCAATTGGCCTTAACCCTGTGGAAGCTGCTGCCATGGCCGCACCTACATAGCCAGCTTCACTAATCGGTGTGTCAAGAACTCGCTCACGTCCAAACTCCTGAACGATTCCTTTCGTTACACCAAGCACACCGCCCCATGCTTCATCATCCTGTAAGTGATCGACATGAGCACCTCCAGCAACATCTTCCCCCATTAAAATGACATCCTCGTCTCTT
The DNA here is from genome assembly GCF_038593315.1 of Bacillus sp. FSL P2-0069. Taxonomy (NCBI): domain Bacteria; kingdom Bacillati; phylum Bacillota; class Bacilli; order Caryophanales; family Bacillaceae; genus Bacillus; species Bacillus sp. FSL P2-0069. The sequence goes on along the minus strand of NZ_CP151984.1, from coordinate 534,383 downwards.
CTCATGGCAAGTTTAATCGCTTCATTTAATGCACTAGACATGCTGATTTCTCTTGTCATTTTCCTCTCCCCCTTTGATTTATTGATACGAAACATACACGTCGGTCAATAATTCGGTCTGATCTGGATAATCACTTTCTTCACTGAATGTAACGGCTTCATCTATCGCTTCTGCTACAGCCGCTTCAATCTTTGATAGCTCCCCATTCGTCAGCAGCTGCTGCTTGATCAATTCATTTTTAAAAAGAGCGATCGCATCTCTCTCTTCTTGGTGTTCTGTTTTTTCTTGATTGGTTTTATAACGCTGGGCGTCTCCTTCGAAATGGCCATAATTCCGATATGTCATGCATTCAATCAATGTTGGACCTTCTCCATTTTTTGCTCGTTCAATTGCTTGTTCTGCGGCTTGATAAACGGCCATCACATCTTTTCCATCTACTTGAATCCCAGGAATGTCATAACCGGCCGCTCGATCCACGATTGATTTGCAGCTTGAAGCATAAGAAAATGGTGTCGCTTCCCCGTATCCATTGTTTTCTGCAATGAAAATGACGGGCAGTTTCCAGATGGCCGCGAGATTGATTCCTTCGTGGAAAGTCCCTTGATTGTTTGCACCATCTCCAAAAAAGCAAACGCTTACATTTTCTGTCTTTTTATATTTGGCTGTGAGGGCTGCCCCGCACGCAAGAGGAAAGCCGCCTCCAACAATTCCGTTGGCACCGAGCATTCCTTTATCAAAATCTGCAATGTGCATGGATCCGCCTTTGCCTTTACAGAGACCTGTGGCTTTCCCATAGATTTCTGCCATCATTCCTTTTAGATCACAGCCTTTCGCTATACAGTGGCCGTGGCCCCGGTGTGTACTTGTAATACTGTCTTTTTCATTCAGATGAGCACAGACTCCTACGGCAACAGCTTCTTCGCCAGCATAAAGATGGACAAACCCCGGCAAAATTCCTTTTGTAAAAAGCGTGTGCACCCGGTCTTCAAATTGGCGGATTTCCTGCATCTTTTGATACATCCATACGGCTTTTTCTTTACTCAATGCCATTTCCATTTAGTAAAACCTCCTATCCTTTTTTGCTTGCACTTCTATACAAGCAAAAATCGTGCCAACATGAAGACACATGAACACTTAGGTTTTGACCGAATCACACTGATGAAAAAAGAGACAAAATGAGACATGCGTCTCTTTTTGTCTCAATATGTCCACACATCAATTGGAACAAAAAAAGCATCCCCGTAGAGGAATGCTTATCACAATGAATTGATTGTGCGCAGCCACTTTAATTTTCCTTTGCAGACGCCGCATACATAACGAGAGGTATCAAACCGTCTTTTCCTTATAAAAGACCGGCCGCATCCTGTGCAAATATATTCATGGCGTTTCCCCGCACGGCGCTTATTTTGTACGGTCTTTAGCGGTGTACAAAAACGCGGGGCTCCTACTTGCTTTAATAACGCTTTAAAATCACGGTCGCGATGCTGATAGCCCTTTCCTTCAAGATGCAGATGATAATGACACAGCTCATGCTTGATGATTCCGATTAATTCTTCTCGTCCATGCTCCTCTAGGTATCGGCGGTTTAGTTCAATGTTGTGTGTACCAAGTAAATATCGCCCGCCTGTCGTTTTTAACCGGTCATTAAAAACAGCCTGATGGCGGAATGTCTTGCCAAAGAACTGCTGGGAAATGTGCTCTGTTAACTGCTGTAGCTCTTTCTCGTTCAATCAGATCGTTCCTTTCTATAAAAACCTCGAACGGGACAATTTCCCCTATGCATACATTGAAGGTACATCCACTGTTTCGACCAAAGGAGGAATGGGCGATGCCCAACTGGCTGAAAAATCAGATGCAGAAGGCATTTTATGAGAAAAATCATTATCAAATCAAATTGCTGAATCAATGCTGGTACTTCTATAGAAAAAAACATTCAGTCACATCAAGGCACACCCCATCCTAAGGTGCGCCTCGTTTTTTTGTTTACTCTGGTTTCAGCATGGTGAGGGCAACGCGGCCTTTTGCTTGGTCAACGGAGTCCACCCATACGGTCACAATGTCACCAACTGATACAACATCAAGCGGATGCTTCACAAAACGGTTGCTTAGCTTAGAAATATGCACAAGCCCATCCTGCTTTACTCCTATATCAACGAATGCGCCGAAGTCTACAACGTTTCTCACCGTTCCTTGCAGCTCCATTCCTTGCTTCAAGTCTTCCAATTTCAACACATCTGTTTTGAGCAGCGGTTTTGGCACTTCATCCCGCGGATCACGCTCAGGTCTTGTCAGCTGATCAATGATATCTCGAAGTGTAATGGTCCCAATGTCCAGCTGCTGGGCTGCTTCGTCCAGTTTAACTTCAGCAATCTTCTCTTTTAACTGCTCTGTGCCAAGATCGTCTGGCGTCATGTTGATCATGCGTAAAAACTGTTTTGTTTCTTTATAGCTCTCAGGGTGAATACCTGTACGATCAAGCGGGTCTTGTCCATCTGTAATGCGAAGGAAGCCGATACACTGCTCATATGTCTTAGCACCGAGCCTTGGAATATCCTTCAATTCTTTTCTGCTTGTGAATCTCCCAATCTCTTCGCGGCGCTTGATGATATTCCCTGCGACGGCTTTTGAAAGGCCTGATACGTATTGCAGCAGCGCCTGTGAGGCTGTATTGACGTTCACACCGACTTGGTTGACGACTGTCTCAACAACGAAGGTTAACGAGCTGTTTAATTGCTTTTGACTCACGTCATGCTGGTATTGGCCCACACCGACAGACTTCGGATCAATTTTCACGAGCTCTGCTAAAGGATCTTGTAATCTTCTAGCGATTGAGATGGCGCTTCGTTCTTCGACTTGCAGATCTGGAAACTCTTCTCGTGCCAGCGCTGATGCGGAGTATACACTTGCTCCAGCTTCATTCACGATCAAATAAGACACCGGCTGATCCAGCTCTTGAATCAAGTCTGCAATGAATTGTTCTGTCTCTCTTGAGGCTGTTCCGTTTCCAATCGCAATGACTTCAATGTTTGATGATTGAATGATCTCTTTGACTTTTTGTTTCGCTTCCGCTTTTTTCTGCACGGGCGGATGCGGGTAAATGACGCCAATATGATGGACTTTGCCTGTATCATCCACGACAGCTAATTTACAGCCTGTCCGAAATGCAGGGTCGACTCCAAGTACACGCTTCCCTTTCATCGGCGGCTGAAGCAGCAGTTTTCTTAAGTTTTCAGCAAAAATATGAATCGCTTGTTCCTCTGCTTTTTCTGTCAGCTCTTTTCGTATTTCTCGCTCGATGGAAGGCTGAATGAGGCGTTTATACGCATCATCGATTGCCGCTTCAATAAACGGTCTCGCCGTTGTCTGTCTGCCTTTTAGAACTTGTTTGTCGAGATAGAAGCGAATATTTTCAGCAGGTGGTTCGATGGCTGCCTTTAAAATGCCTTCTTTCTCCCCGCGGTTGACCGCTAGTACACGGTGAGGGACAATCTTTTTGATTGGCTCTTGATAATCGTAATACATTTCATAGACGTTTTTCTCATCGCTTTCGACGTCTTTTCCTGATGTGATCAGACTGCCCTTTTGGTACGTTTCACTGCGAATCCATTTTCGCATATCGGGATCATCTGCGAGCTGTTCAGCAATGATGTGCTGCGCACCCTCAAGTGCCTCTTCTACATTTGTTACTTCTTTTTCTTCGTTAATAAAAGCAGCTGCCTTCTTCTCGACCTGATCGCTTGGCAGCGTGAGTAAATATTCCGCCAGTGGCTCCAGCCCTTTTGCTTTGGCTACATTCGCCTTTGTTTTGCGCTTTTGTTTGAATGGCCTGTATAAATCTTCGACCTCTTGCAGTTTATGAGCTTGTTCAATTTTTTGTTTTAATTCATCGGTTAGTTTGTCTTGTTCAGCAATTAAGCGAATGACTTCTTCTTTTCGGTTCGTGACATTTTGGATATATGTATAGCGCTCTGAAATGGTTTGAATTTGCACCTCACCCAGTGAGCCTGTCTGCTCTTTCCGATAACGGGCAATAAAGGGGACGGTGTTGCCATCCTCTAAGAGCTTGATCACACTTTCAATTTGTTTTGTTGAAAGCTTTAATTCTGTCGCAATTTGTTTCAATAAAAAGTCAGATGTCTTCATACTTTGCATCCTCTCACTGTGTCTTCTCTTTTAGTGTATCAAAAAAACCGGCAAAACAGAAAAAAGGTCAGCTATTTTACGTGAGCTGACCAAGTACATAGGTGAGATCGTCCTTTTTGTCTTGTGTGTATGTTTCAAGCTGTTTGGCGATGTCTTCAACTGAATGTCCATGCTTTAAAAACATGCGCATGTTTGGCACATTCAGTCCGTCTGAATACATAATGAATATCGATCCTTTTTCGTAGGAATAGGTGTATGTTTTATATTTTCTAGGTTTCCCTGATAAGTATCCTGATGTCGGAAGTGGATAAATATAGTCGCCAGAAGGTGCATTCAAGATAAACCGAATATTGCCAACCGAACAATAGGTAAATTGCTGCTGGGAAAAATTCACCTTTAATATGGCCACAGTGGCCCCGCGTTTATTTTTCATAGCCTGATTGCATCTGTCGATGAGGGCCGCCACATCCTCATGTCCATATTCTTCGACAATTTCGCTGACTAAAGAAGATGATTCATTGGCGTACTGGCCGCTGCCTAATCCGTCTGCTACAGCACAAATTAGTTCTTCATCATCTGCTTTAATAAAAAAACTGTCCCCGCAGCATGGTTTTCCTTCTTTATTCGATTGATAGATAATGGCGTTTACATGCTCATGCTGTTCAATCTGTTTCATTACCCTAGCTCCATAGACGCATCTTCTGATAATGCATCTCGCAGTTTTTTCACTGCCTTCCGCTGAAGTCTCGATACATGCATTTGAGATATGCCAAGTAAATCGCCTGTCTCTTTCTGACTCTTATTTTGCAAGTAAGTCAGATTGATAATCTCTTTTTCTCTATCCGACAGCACATGAAGCACACTCTCAAGCATCATTTTTTGATTCACACGTTCGTAGCCCTCTTCCTGTGAGCCGACAACGTCTAAAATCGTCACAGTACTTCCTTCAGAATCAGCCTCTACGCCTTGGTCAACAGACAGCGCTTGATAGCTTTTGCCCATCTCCATGGTTTCAAGTACTTCTTCTTCTGTTACATCTAAGTATTCTGCAATTTCTTGGACTTTAGGTGATTTCTGTGTCTCTGTTGTCAAATGATCAACTGCCATTTTGATTCTTGGTCCAAGCTCTTTAATCCGCCTTGGTACATGGACACTCCATGTCTTATCTCGTAAAAAGCGTTTGATTTCCCCGATGATGGTTGGAATGGCAAAGGCTTCAAATGATTTACCGACGAGCGGGTCGTATCGTTTAATGGCGCCAAGTAAACCTATCATTCCAACTTGTCTAAGGTCCTCATGAAAGCTTTTTCCTTTAGAATATTTTTTCGCCAGCATATCAACCAAGTTTGTATAGCATTCGACCAGCGTGAGCTGCGCCTGCTCGTCTTGATTGGTTTGATAGCTTTGGATGAGGCGGTCTACTTCATCTTTAGTTAGTTTCATAGTTTTGGATGGTTGTGTCATGGTCAACTCGCTCCCTGTTTAAAAACTTTGTCATCGCCACGGTAACTCCGGAGTTTGCTTGCACCTCGACTTCATCCATCAATGTTTGCATTAAGTATAAACCAAGACCTCCTTCTGCCAATTGATCCACCGTATGAGCAGATGTGTACGGTCCCAGGTCTTCCTGTTTTTGCTTAAAGTCAAAGCTACCGCCTTTGTCAGCGACAATGATTTCTAGACGATCCTCGTAGACAAGAAAGCGAACAGCCACCTCTCCATCTTCGCCGTCTTCACCTTTGTAGGCATGCTGAACTGCATTTGTACAGGCTTCACTGACGGCTATTTTTAAGTCTTCAATTTCTTCATAGACATATCCCATCCGGCTCGCTACGCCTGACAGAGTCAAACGAATGATGCCTACATATTCTGGTTTTGCCGGTATTTTCATCTCGATTCGATCTACTGATTCGTTCATTGTACCCCACCCTCTGACTTTGCAGAAATGTCAATGATGTCCTTTAATCCAGTGATTTCAAACAACCTTACAAGCCGTTCTGACAAGTTCTCAAGCTTTAATGTGCCACCTGCTTTTTGAGCCGCTTTAAACAGCCCAACGAATACACCTAAACCTGTACTATCCATATACGTAACATCCTTTAGACAGATTTCAAGATGCTCTCCCGCCTCAGCTTTAGGCATGAGCGTTTCTCTTAGCTCAGGAGCGGAGTACACATCAATTTCACCGCTGACACTGATTTTCGTTTTTTGATCTATTTGATGCTCTTTTACAGACATATTCATTATGCATTCACCTCGAAATTCTTGTTTCCTAAAGTTTTATATACCCGCATGTTCACTTTCTAAACCTTTCTTTTGAGAACAAGTAAAGTAAAGTCATCGTGCAGCTGAAAATCCTGCAGTTTGAGTAAGCTGGCGTAGATGGCATCCACCATTTCTTGAGCTGAGTAGGATAGGTGCTCTGATATGAGTGTTTTGATGTCCTCCCTCTCTAAGAAACCATCCTCTGACTTGGATTCTGTGACCCCATCAGAGAATAAGATCACCATGTCTCCTGCATCCAAATGCTTCTCGTACTGTCTGTAGTCAAATTCTGGTGCGATCCCAAGGACAAGCCCTTTTGCGTCTAAATCGTAAAATGTGTTCTCTTTTTTGCAATAGAAAAAGCCCGGCTCATGACCAGCCGATGCGTATTTAAACTCATGCGTTTCTTTATTATAGCTGCCATAGAACATCGTGATAAACATACTTGGGTCTACGTTTTGCTCGACAACACGATTCAGGGTTTTCAGCACCTTTGTTGGGCCGCTCCCTGACTCTGGCAAGGAATCCATCGCATATTTAATCATCGACATACAGAGCGCAGCCGGGATTCCCTTTCCAATGACATCTGCGATCGCGATATTGATTGTATCGTGATCTGTTACAAAGTGGTAATAATCTCCACTCATCTGTTTTGCCGGTACACTAATTGCACCAATATCAAAGGTATCTCCTTCTGGAATTTTCGTTTCCAGAAGGGTTTGCTGAACATTTGCAGCAATTTCAATTTCAGATTTTATTTCTTGCTGGATGCCTCTGAGTGTTAAATGTTCTTGGTAGGCAAGTCCGTACCCAATCATGACTTCAATTAAGAAGTCTAGTGAATGAAAAACATCTTCCGGCAAATCAGGGTAAAGCTCCTGAATCACTTTTCGGTGAACACTCACTATTTCTTCAGGAGGTATTTGATGCTCAATGGTTTTACGGCTAAATTTTTGAGCTTGATAAAGCGATGTTTCAGTTAAATCACTGATATAACGACTGAGCAGCTGATGGTACCGCTGCTCCATTACCTCCTTAAAATCCATGGTTTCCCTCCTAGCGAAGCCACTTAACAGCTTGTATCTCCGTTCCTTGTTCTGGTGCAGAATCTAATTTAAATTCATCCATCAGCCGTCTGACGCCCGGAAGACCTGCTCCGAGTCCGCCTGATGTTGAAAATCCGTCTTCCATTACTTTACGTATATCCATGATACCCGGCCCCTCATCTGCTGCGATGACTTTGAGTCCACGCTTTCCGCGCTCCATCACTTCTTCTATACAAATCTGACCTTTACCAGCGTATAAATAGATGTTTCGAGCTAATTCTGAAATGGCCGTCGTAATTCTTGCTTGGTCAACTGTTCCAAATCCAAGTTCTTTTGCAACATTGCGCCCCAATTGTCTTGCTGCGACTATGTCCCATTCCGTCAATATTCTTACACAGGATTGGTCTTTCATATCTATTCCCCCAATTCCCGCTTCAGTGTCTCAAGCCCTTGTTCAAGATCTAGTGCTGTCTGAATTTCTTCAAGCGATATTCCAAGTTCAATCAGCGTCACAGCGACTGCCGGCTGTATTCCTGTTAATACAACTTTCGCCCCCATGAGCTTGGACATCGTGATCACATCACCTAATACCTTTGCAATAAAGGAATCAATCATGTCAACGGATGTGAGGTCAATGACAACACCGTTTGCTCCTGTTTCATGAATTTTATTCAGCAAGTCTTCTTGAAAGTGGAGAGCTGTTTGATCATCAAGCTCCCACTGTATCGAAATCAGAAGACAGTTATATAGTTTTAAGATTGGAATCTTCGGGTGATTTCTCACTAGGTTATCCCTCCAATGAAACAATTTTTCGATTTGTCATTTCCAAAGCAGTTTGAATTCCTTTTTGAAGGGTATTCTTTGTTGTAACTTGAGATAAATCAATTCCAAGGTTCACAATGGTTTGGGCTATTTCTGGACGAATACCGACAAGCAAGCACTTCGCACCTACTAATCTCACAGCCTCTGATGCTTGAATGATATGATGCGCTACCATTGTGTCAACGACAGGTACACCCGTAATATCAATTAAGACGACTTGTGAGCGATGTTTGACGACACCGTTGAGCAGATTCTCCATAATTTTTTTGGCACGTTCTGTGTCAATTGTTCCAACAAGCGGCATGACGGTAATGTGCTCAAATACTGGGATCAGCGGGGCAGAAAGTTCCTGCAGCGCGATTTTTTGAAGGTTGACTGTTTTCTCCCATGAGATGGAATACTGGTTTAAGATCTCGTTATGAATAGGTGTGATGAATCGATCAATTTGCCAGATGAGGTCATGACTTTCTTCTGTTGTATCTTTGTCATCGTTCATTTTGTGATATAAATGTGAACGGATTTCTGTTAGACCATTTGCCAGTAACTTAAGTGATATACCCATTTGAACAATTTTTAAAGCAAAAGTTTGCACTTTTTCTTCAAAATCTTCAGCATACCCTTCTGAAAGAGATGTAATGATTAATTGAACATATTCCGAACAGATGGTTTCATACATATTGTCGTTCAGCATCATGTCCGTTTCTTTTTCTCCGAGTCGTCTAAAAATGTCCGTCCACTCTTTTTGTAATTCCTCTCGATGCTCTCTTGCAAAAGCTAACACGATATGATTCGACATGTTTTACCCCCTACGTACATAAACAGCACTTCTTTTAGTCTTTCTTCATTATAACGTTAATAAAAATTGAACACAAAAAAAGTTGCTCCCAACAGAGCAACCAAGTATCACCATATTAAAAATCAATAAGAGCCAAACTAACTTGTAAGGCTTCATCAACCTTCTCCATCATCTCATCATCAAGATGTGTGATTTTATCTGTCAATCTTTGTTTATCGATTGTACGAATCTGCTCCAAGAGAATGACAGAATCTCGTTCAAAGCCGTAGCGCTTTGCATCAATTTCGACGTGAGTCGGTAATTTCGCTTTTTGTATTTGGGCTGTTATGGCTGCAACGATAGCAGTCGGGCTGAAGCGATTTCCAATGTCATTTTGAATCACCAATACTGGGCGAACCCCGCCCTGCTCGGAGCCAACAACAGGAGATAAATCAGCAAAGTAAACATCACCGCGTTTAACAATCAAATGTTTAACCCCCGCTGACTAATCGCTCAACTGTATTCTCAGCCTCAAATTCTGCGTATTGTGCCTCTGAAGAGATATTCAGATTAATTTTCGCCATCTCCATGTAGCCGCGTCTCATCGATTCACGATTTTGTCGAATATTACGTTCACGAATATACGTTTTTGTCGCTCGGTAGATCAATTCATTTCTTGTTACCTTATCCTGCTCTGCTACTCGTTCGATTTCAGACATCAAAGCCTCCGGTAGTCGAATCTTCATTTCGTTTGTTGCGCTGGATTCAGACAAAAAACATACACCTCCACAAAACTTACGGATACCGTTTCGATCCATTCCAAGACTAATCATACCATTATTCAATGCGCAAGCAAAGCTGTTTTTTCATGATTTCTTATTAGAACATGAAGCGGCTGTTCACCCGTAAATCAAAGATGATAATGGAGTTCCTCTTTCACATTATACGCTTTTTTCCGAAAATCATACGGTATTTCCAAAATCTCTAAAAAAGGGAGAATGTTTACCCCTTCTTTGTAGAATAAAAAGGAACGATGTCAGTTTGACGATCGTTCCTGTGTAAGCTGTTTAGAAAAAGCTTGGCCCGCTTTGAAGCAGCGGATTCCGCACATGCACCCTTTTGCCGTCCTCTATATAAACTCTTGGGACGCGGTGGCCAATGGAGCAAGTGACTTCATAGTTAATGGTTTCAAGCCTTTTTGCAATTTCATCGACTGATACCATTTCTTCACCTTGTCCACCAATCAAAACGACTGGCTCCCCTGCCGGAAGGTTCTCTTTCAGTTCAACCATGAATTGATCCATACATATCCTTCCGGCAATCTTCCGGCGCTTTCCGCCAACAAGTACTTCCGTGCCTGCCAGCTTCCGGATCCATCCGTCTGCATAGCCGACTGGTACCGTACCGATCCATGTATCTTGATTAGCTGTATACGTCGCCCCATAGCTGACACTCTCACCCTTTTGAATGAGCTTCACATGGGCAAGCTTTGTATGAAGAGACATGGCTTCTTCCAGCTTGAAAGGAAGTTCATCTTTGATTTCCTCTGATGGTGACAGCCCGTACATACTGATGCCGAAGCGAACCATATTAAACAACACTTCTTTAAACCTCAAACCTGCTGCACTATTGGCACAATGAACGAGCAGCTTTTCCGTATGAAGCGGCTGAAGCAGGGTTTGAAAGGTGTCGATTTGCCGCTCAAAATAGTTCTCATCCTTTTCATCTGCTGTCGCAAAGTGAGTAAATACACCTTCCAGCTGTAAATAAGAATGCTCGCTGACAAGCTTCTTTACTTCATTCACTTCCTCCAACGTTTTCACACCTAAACGGTTCATTCCGCTGTCTATTTTCAAATGAAAACGAATGGGTTGTCCCATCTGCCCTTTCATCATATCGACGACTTCCCTCAGCCAGCTGGTGGAGTAAGCGGTCATGACCACATTGTATCGAACGGCGGTTTTGACATACTCCGGCGGCACAGCGCCGAGTACAAGAATCGGTGCTTTAATGCCTTGATTTCTTAAAGAAATGGCCTCATCTAAAAAGGCTACAGCTAACAAGTCTGCACCTGCTTTGAGGGCAGCTCTTGCCACTTCTATATCTCCATGTCCATATGCATTGGCTTTCACAACAGCCATCAATTGAACATTTTGACCGATATGATCTTTCATATGTGAAACATTGTGCTTGATTGCTGTTAAATTAATTTCTGCCCATGTGTCTCTATAAAAGGCATTTGTGTCCATCAGTCACACTTCCCTATTGAATGATTCAATCCCCTCATATGATACTAAAAATCAAGAATAATGTGAAACAAATCAAAGAAAATCAGCCCTTGCACAGGGCTGATATGTTGTTTTTTAAGGCTCTCGCCTATTTAGCTGACTGGCCTTCTACACTCTTTGCAACCATCAAAAGCTCTTCCTTCGATAAATCACTTGAGGAAATTAAATAGTCAACTCCGTCAGATGTCCATGAGAGGGATTGATCTGTCAGAACCCCTACTGTCATGCCAAGATCGACCGGCTCGCCGTTCATCGTGACAGGCGTAGATGCTTCAGCTACTCTCGCTTTTTCCTGGATGAGTGTGAAGGATTTCTTGCCGCCGTAAGTAATCACATAACGCTTCCCAGCATCTGTCGTCATTTCTTTTTCTTCCATCTTCTTCACGCCTTCTGGCATATCAACTGGTGTTTTCACCGCAAAGCTGTCAGATGGGTCTGCACTTGTGGCAACATCCATTTGAGAGAGTGTCATGTTTTTCTTCTCATCAAATGCATCTTTGTCAAAGGATTTATTGAATTCAAAGTGAGAGAATTCCACTTTCACCATTGGCTTTTTGTCGCTATCCAGCACTTTCACACTGGCAGGCGCCATTGTTTTCTTATGAAAGGTAATCTCTTGGGTAGGCAGCATTTGGTTGTGCTGATAATTGGTCTTCGTTTCGAACACATACTTTGACTCTTTCGCTTTGAACTGAGCTGCACTGTCATTTTTAATGTCCTTCACAAGTGATTCGAATAAATAGACCTGACTGCTATTATTCGGCCAATCACTATGGAAACGGAAGCTCTTGTTCAATGAAGGTGTCAGCACAAACACACCATTGCCATTTCTTAAAATGACTTGACTCTGATCCTTTTTCGGATTTTCTAAATAGACACGGTAAAGCTCCGGCTTTTTGTACCAAATTTCTACCTGGTACTCCTGCGGGTCATTTCCTGTCTCAATGGTCATTTTTGCTTTGGCTTTGTATGATGTCATTTCCTCTGCCTTTTTGTTTAAATCTCCAACGATATCCTTCTGAGATTTTTGACCGCATGCGGAGAGAATCAGTACAAAAAGGATTCCCGTTACAAGCAAAACAAAGCTTTTTCTCACCCTTTTCAACCCCTTCGTTAATTGTGTTAAAAGGAAGAAACCGCTTGTTTGACTTTAACAGTACGCCTCAAGAGTTAACTGCGTACCGCGAACCATCAAAGCCTGTTAGCAACTCGCCCTTCCTTATCGCACTACCCAATATATGAAGGGGGGACAAACAATATGCAGACTAGCTTGACAACCTTTCAATTAAAACTTGTGCAGCAGCATATTCCTTTGTATGGGTTATCGACACATGGACCTGATCTCCCTCTGCTTTCTCGCTTTTGATGAAGGGTTTCCCCTTATCGTCTTTTTGAATGTCTATGTCATGAAAGCTTAAATGCTGACCGATTCCCGTTCCGTATGCTTTAGCGAAGGCTTCCTTTGCCGCAAAGCGTCCTGCCAAAAATTCCAGCTGTCTTTTTTCACTGAGTGTAAGAAAGACGTCCTGTTCACTTAAAGTCAAAATTCGTTCCGGTAAACGGGGCTGTCTGCTGAGCACTCGCGAAAGACGGTCGATCTCTACAATATCAATGCCTATTCCTTTGATCATGAGGTACCTCCTATGATACTCGTACTAATTTGAGTGTTCGCTTCATAAACGTGTTACTATAAACTTACCATTATCTAGTCAAAAGGGGTTTGTTATGTTTATTCGAACGGAGAGCTTTCAACAATTTATTAGATCGTATCCAATCGTAACAGCGATCCTTGCTTTACAAATTGGCCTGTGGCTTATATTTGCGGTTCCTATCCCTATTATACAGCTTGGACAGGATCATCTCGTCGGTTTCAATTATGGTGTAGCAGCTGGGGAATGGTGGCGTCTCGTCACACCTATTTTTCTGCACGGGAGTCTCACGCATATTTTATTCAATTCCATGTCCCTTTTCTTGTTCGCCCCAGCGCTTGAACATTTGCTTGGGAAGGTTCGATTTCTAATCATTTATCTCGGTGCAGGATTCATTGGCAATCTCGGAACCTATTGGGTGGAGCCTTTAGAGTATGTACATGTTGGCGCTTCTGGTGCGATCTTCGGTTTGTTTGGGGTTTATCTATACCTTGTCCTGTTTAAACCGCACATGATGGACCGCGGGAATTCACAAGTGATTTTAACGATTCTTGCTGTTTCTGTCATCATGACGTTCGTCAATTCGAACATCAATATCATGGCTCACTTATTTGGATTGATCGGCGGTATGATTCTAGCACCGATTACGCTGCTTTTCCATTCGAAAAAAAGACGCTATTAATCTCATAAAAAATGTCGATCACTCCTCAAGCAGGAGCTGATCGACATTTTTCGTTTAAGACGATTGATTTTTTTCATACGAATACCAATCAAATACACGTGCCGCATCTTCTTCCTCAAGGTGATGCACACCAAAGGAATCAAGCAGCGCAGAGGATTTCACAAAGGTGTGAATACTGGCGACCCGACCTTTCTTTTGGAAAAAAGATTGCGTCATCGTATAGTTTTGCATTCGTTTTCTCAAGACAATGCCAGTGGTCTTGCCAATGCCTCTTGATGTCATTTGAATCAATGAATCTTTGATTGTATATCCTGATTGTTTATAAGCTAAATAGCCAAAGAATAGAGCAAGCGGTAACGGAATGAGTCCCAAATATCCCCATGGCGGAAAGCGTACCGACAGGATGATACCTACAAGTAACGGCACAAAGCCATATGAGATCAGGTAGCGCTTGAGCGAACGTTTTGGCACTTTTTTCAGCTCTGTTTCTGGTGCTACATGATAATGATCGGTGAATTGTGACAGCAATTCATTTATTTTTTTCTTCCGAATGAGCGGAAATAAGACGGAAGAGGTTTCTTTCTCTGTAATCGAACCTCCCGCACTAACAAGCATCACCGTCGCAAAACCAAAAGGCTCACGGATCATATTCTCTTTGATTTTCACTGCTTGAATTCTCGCAAGTGGAATGGTCATTTGATGTCTCTCGATGAGCCCTCTTGTAATGATGATGTCATTCCCTTTTCGTTTTGCAGCAAAATTCGCATACTGAAGTGCTGTTACCCCAACACTCAAGATCCATGCGATCAATACGGCAAGAAATATCAAAATCGCATAGATTTCAATGCTCGCATGGCTTAAAAAAGAGAACTGCTTGAAGAACCCGTCCAAAGGGAGAATTTCATCTATTTGCGTGTAGATGGCGAGACACCCTGAGATAATGACACCGATACCGCTTGAAGTGGTCGCAGCCAAAAGCAATTCTGGCACACCCATACGATAGGAGACATTGATTTCTTCCTGCACAGGTTTTTGCGCAGTCAAATGGCCATTCAGATCACCTGCTTCATCCGTCATTTCTTCTTCCTGCAAGCTTTTCTTCCGGTTGAAAATCGACTTTTTTAATTGTTCCGCTTCTGCTTTTGTAATCGCGGTCAGGCTCACTTCTGGACCATCCGTTCCGCCTGCCGTTTCGATTTGGACCCGTACTAAACCGAAAATTCGCTGGAAAATACCTTCACTTGTATTGACCGTTTGAATACGTTCTAACGAGATATATTTTTTCTTTTTCGTAATCACACCCGATTCCACACGAAATTCATCGTCTTCCATCCGGTAAGTGAATCGTCTCCATTCTAAAATGGTAAAAACGGCTTTCCATAAAAGAAGCACACCAAGAATGATAAATGCATAAAAGCGAATGCTCGAATTCGAGTTCACAAAAATCAACACGAAAAAAGGGATAATGAAGTTTTTGATCATGGATACAGCATCTGATATAAAATCAATGAACATCGAAATGGGGTGTACACGTTTTTGTTCAGACATCATCTTCCGTCACCCTTGCTAAACGAGATATGTAATCACGAAGCTCATCTGCCTCTTCTAATTCTAGCGCCGGTATATCATGAACTGTGGCAGCAGTCGAAATTTGAACAGATGCCAAACGGTAGCGCCTTAAAAGCGGTCCTTGTGATGTATCAACATGCTGAACACGAACCATTGGCACAATGACACGTGTGACGCGAATGAGTCCATGCTGTATTTCAATTTCATTTTCGAATACTTCGTAGCGCCAGATGTGGTGGCGGATTTTTGGTATGAGCCAAATGCCAAAAATGACCTGTAAGACCCATAAACCAGAAAGAATCGCTCCAATCCAATATGGCCATTGAAAATAGTAGCTGGCAACAAATACCCCAATGATGATGAGTAAGAAAATCAATGAGATAATTCCATTTTGAAGACGCCATACCTTTAAACCATTTAAACTAATTTGACGTTGCGGCTGTTTTCTCACATTCTTCCCCCATTCTCATACTTTTCTATCAATATATTACGTAACAAAGCCTAAAAAGTTTCAATTTCAGCCTGTTAAAAAAAGCGAACCCTGCAAAGGATTCGCTCTTGTATGTTAGTTGTTATAAGATTTCTTTTGACGACGATCGTTAGAAGAACGATTGCGGTCATTTGAAGAACGCTTTTTATCACCATAAGATGAACGGGTGTTCTTGCCTTTTCCACGGTAGCCTCCGCCACCGCCGCCGTCTCTGCGTTTAGAAGAGCTGCGGTTGTTACGATGACGTTTAGAAATCATCGGTGCTTCATCTGTTAAACGAACTGGCGTTGCATCCGGCTCTTTTGTCATCATTTTAATCGCAGCTGCAACCACTGTCACAGAATCATGATCTTCCAACAATTCAGCAGCAGCTGTCATATAGAAGTTCAAGTTGTTTTCACTGATGATCGTGCGTAGACGGTCAACTGTTACTTGCTGTTGTCCTTCAATCGCCTCATCTAGTGTAGGTTCTTTCATACGATCCATTTTACGTTTAGTCGTTTGCTCAATCGCACGAAGCATATCTTTTTCACGTGGTGTGATGAATGTCATCGCCATACCTGTACGTCCAGCACGTCCTGTACGTCCAATACGGTGCACGTAGCTTTCTGGATCTTGCGGTACGTCAAAGTTATACACGTGTGTTACTCCTGAGATATCAAGTCCACGTGCTGCAACGTCTGTTGCGACAAGCACATCGATTGAACCCTCTTTGAATTTACGAAGCGCAACCATACGTTTTGCTTGAGTCAGGTCACCATGAATTCCTTCAGCTGTATAACCTCTAAGGTTAAGTGCTTCAGTCAATTCGTCCACACGGCGTTTCGTACGGCCGAAGACAATTGAAAGCTCAGGTGATTGAATGTCAAGAAGACGAGTCAATGTATCAAACTTTTTACGTTCGTGAATATCCAAATAGAACTGTTGGATGTTAGATACAGTCATTTCTTTCGCTTTTACTTTTACGTGTTCTGGGTTTGTCATGAAACGCTCTGCAATGCGCTTAATTGGTGCAGGCATTGTCGCAGAGAATAAAAGTGTTTGGTGTTCACTTGGTACATTTGAAAGGATCGCTTCAATGTCTTCGATGAAACCCATGTTTAGCATTTCGTCTGCTTCATCTAGCACAACTGTTTCAACGTTTTGAAGACGCATTGTACGACGGTTAATGTGATCGAGTAAACGTCCTGGAGTCCCTACGATGATATGAGGATTTTTCTTGAGCGAACGGATTTGACGGCCGATATCTTGTCCACCGTAAATAGGAAGTACGCGTGCACGCTTGTCTTGGCCGATTTTATATAGCTCTTCAGATACTTGAATCGCTAATTCTCTTGTTGGCGCAATGATAATCGCTTGGATATTTGGAGACGCTGGGTCAATTTTTTCTACAAGAGGAATACCAAATGCTGCAGTTTTTCCTGTTCCTGTTTGTGCTTGTCCGATGACATCTTTATTTTGAAGACCGAGAGGAATCGTTTCTGCTTGAATCGGTGTTGCTTCTTCGAATCCCATGCGGTTAATAGCCTTCATGAGACTTTCGCTTAATTGAAAATCTTGAAACGTTATAGTCAATTTATTCAAACTCCTTCTAATTGCTGTTTCAGTAATCTCGTGAATGATCATTAAAAACTGCCCTTTTCTGAAAGGACAGGTCCATTATATACAAAGCCCGAATTACCCTACCTTATATCTTACCATTACACTATTTGTTTTTCAACAAGACAGAAATGGATATATCTACTGCTCTACAATGACAGATTCACCTTCACTTTGATCTCCGTCCATCCATTTCCACTTTTCAAACAGTTGAATTTTTCCGTTATCCAGCTGCTTAGGAGTGGACTCGCAAGCCCCGCTTCTCATGCTGCCGTCCTTGCTTACATGGTGATATCTAAAATGAAGTGTTCCATCCTCATTCACAGTTCCTACAAGTACGCCAGATATAATACTGCCGCCTTGATATGTGCCCGTTAATATATTCCCGTCCTGACGATATTGAAATATGGTTCCTGCTGATACTTCTCCGTTACTCGAATTAGACTGCGGGATAAAGGTTTTTCCGTCATATTGAAACAACCGAATCAACCACCTTTTCTTTCCTATTGTACCATAGGCCTGTCACACATTCGACAAAAATGATGCAAATTTTAACAAGTGGGATTCAATTTATATTAGTTTAGCCACATTTTAGCTTTTCTATATATTAAATTGCTTTTTTTAGAAAATGTTCTACTTTCTCAAACAATTGCTGGGCACATGGCTCATGACAAACATGATGTTTACAATCGGGCAAATAAAACATTTCTTTCTGGCGAGACGGGACCTTATGATAAATAAATTCTGCACTTGAAGCAGGCACAATCCCGTCGCTTTCCCCTTGAACAATTAACACAGGCAGATGAAGCTTCTCAAGCGAATTCTTCGTCTGCTTTACCAGCTTCACAAATTCTATCGCAGCTGACAGCGGCGTGCTTGTGAGCTTATGACGATATCGATCATACAAAGGGTTTGTATCAATTAACCCAGACAGGGACTCCTTTACCATCTGCCTTGTGTCTTGCATCATTTGTTTTGGGTTCACATATTTAGCCGCAGCACTTAATAGGACGAGACGGGCAACTGGGTACTTCGCTGCTAAATAAGAAGCAATCATTCCGCCCATAGAAAAGCCGATCAAATACATGGTGTCACAAGTTCGATAAAGGGATAGAAGTTCGAGTTCAGCTGTCGCTATCCATTCTTGATAAAGAATGCCTTTTAACTGAAGCTCCTCTCCATGCCCCGGAAGCGTAACAGACTGCACATTCCAATCTGCCGCCTGTTTTAAATATTGCGCCAGCGGTTCTACTTCATAAGGGGCACCAGTAAAACCGTGGATACATAAACAGCCAATCATTCTGTCACCTTCTCACTTTTATAGTGCAGTAATGACTTCTTCCAATTTCATACCGCGTGAGGCTTTGACAAGCACAACATCGTCAGGCCCTGCCACTTCAGCTAGTTTTTTCTTCAGGTCCTCTTTGTCCATAAAGGAGAAGACGTGCTCAGCCCCGAATGATTTTTTCGCTCCTTCAGCAATGAATGCACCTAGACGGCCATACGTCATGACATGATCAATAAATTCTGGCTTGATGTAACGGCCTAATTCATAATGATACGTTTCTTCTTCGCTGCCCATTTCGAGCATATCTCCAAGTACAAGAATACGATTGGCGAAGCCGTCCATATCTCCCACAAGATCAATGGCTGCTTTCATAGAAGTAGGACTTGCATTATATGCATCATTGATGACAGTGATTCCTTTGTCTGTTTTAATCAGCTCAAGACGCATCCCCGTCAACTTCGTTTGCATCAGTCCTTGGGCAATTTGTCTTTCATTCAGCCCAAAATGCTGGCCTATAGCAATAGCAGCAAGTGCATTCTTCACATTATGTTTCCCTAATACAGGAATGAGAAAACCTTGGGCATACCCTTCGACCTGAAATTCTGTTCCTTCTGCAAGCTGGTTGATGTGCGTTACCTTGATATCACAGTCCTCTGCTTCTCCAAAGGTTTTCACACGCTGAGAAAGTGAACTTGCTCTTTCGCGAAGCAAAGGCTCATCACCTAAGTAATAAAAGATGCCGTCTTCTTTTAATCCTTTTACGATCTCACATTTTGCATCAGCAATGGCTTCTCTTGATCCTAAATCTTGCATATGTGATTCCCCGATATTTGTGATGACTGCCGCATCAGGCTCAGCCAGATCTGATAAAAATTCGATTTCGCCTTTTGCACTCATGCCCATCTCCAAAACCGCAATATCGGTTCCTTCTGGCATTGCAAGAATGGTGAGCGGAAGACCGATATGATTATTAAAGTTACCGTTTGTTTTATGAACTCGATACGCTGTTTGCAAGACGGAATGAATCATATCTTTCGTTGTGGTTTTCCCATTACTTCCTGTAATACCGACAACACGAGGGTTTTCTTCTTTTAAGTATGATTTCGCCAGCTGTTGAAGGGCAGCTAGTGTATCCTCTACAAGAATTACCGGAACGCCTTCTGGCGGATTGGCTTCTTTTTGATTCCAAAGAACAGCTGATGCTCCAAGCTCCACTGCTTTCGAAGCAAATGTGTGACCATTAAAATGTTCTCCGATAAGCGGGATAAACAGGGCGCCGTTTGATACTTTTCGTGTATCTGTTGTCACTCCGTGAATCTGTTCTTCGCCAAAAGCTTGATTAGATAGGGTTCCACCAGCCATTTGGGCGATTTGTTTCACTGTACGTTTGATCATGATTTTTCGCCTCTCTTTCTCATTTCACGTTTGAAGGAAAAGAGACACTACCTAAGGATAGTGTCTGCTTGCTGCTCACATTAAAAAGTTGTTTTAATGGTTTGTTTTTCTTGATGGCGTTCAATTGCAAGTGACACCAGCTTTTCAATTAACTCTGGATACTCTACACCAGTGTGCTTCCAAAGTAATGGGAACATACTAAATGGTGTGAATCCAGGCATTGTATTCACTTCATTGATCAACACTTCACCTTTTTCTGTAAGGAAGAAGTCTGCACGTACGAGACCAGATCCATCGAGGGCTTTAAATGCCTTAATTGCCATGTCATGAATCGTCTTATATTCATCCTCTGACACACTCGCCGGAATGATCAAATCTGTATCGCCGTCTTCATATTTTGCTTTGTAATCATAAAAATCTGTTTTAGGCGCAATCTCACCAACGACAGAGCATTTCGGCTCATCATTGCCTAATACACCAATCTCGATTTCTCTTCCAACGACGCCTTCTTCTACGACCACACGACGATCATATTGGAAAGCGAGGTCAAATGCAGTCTGCAGTTCTTCTTTGCTGCGGCATTTGCTAATTCCAACACTTGATCCCATGTTGGCAGGTTTCACAAAGCATGGATAGCCCAGTACTTTTTCCACCTGTTCTAAGCTGTCTGGTGTCGCTTTCTCGTAGTCTTTTTTATTGAAAGAAAGGTGCTTTGCTTGTGCAAGTCCTGCTTGTGCAAAAACATCTTTCATCATGACTTTATCCATACCCGCGGCAGACGCGAGAACGCCGTTGCCGACATACGGGATATTTAACAGTTCAAGTAATCCTTGCATTGTGCCATCTTCTCCATTTGGTCCGTGCAGCAACGGGAAGACAACATCAATTTTCTCATCAGCCGATGCAGGCTGTGGAAACATGCTTTCATTTAAAGAAGTTGGTAAAAACGTCTTTGCGTTCTGTTCAAATTGAAGCATTTTGACGTTTGATACTGGTTCAGTGAGTTTTTCTCCTCTTAACCATTCACCCTCTTCTGTAATATAAATTGGATGTATATCGAACTTCTCAGTGTTAAGTGCTTTTGTAACTGCAAGGGCTGTTTGCAGTGATACATTATGTTCGGCTGACTTTCCGCCGTAAATCAATCCTAAACTTATTTTCAATGGATACTCCCCCCACTAAAATTCATCTTTACTATCTTATCACTTTCAAGCAAAAATGCTCTAATTAATTTTTGTTGTTACGTAATTGAAATGATTTGTAAAGGTTGTAAGCGCCTCCCGAGCATTTGTATGTCATTCGCCTTTATTTTATATTAAAATGACAATGAAAAGGAGTTGTGACAAATTGAAAAAAATCACAAGTACTGAACAATTCAATGAAATGATTCAATCAGACAAAGAAGTCATCGTTAAATTCTTTGCAACATGGTGTCCTGACTGTACAAGAATGGACATGTTCATTCCAGACATCCTAGAAGCTTATGCTCACCATGAATGGTTTGAAATAAATAAAGATGATTTCCCTGAATTAGCTGAAACGTATCAGGTAATGGGCATTCCAAGCCTGTTAATTTTCAAAAATGGTGAAAAAACAGGTCATTTACACAGTGCAAATGCAAAATCGCCTGAAGAAGTGACAGAATTTCTTCAAGAGCACGTTTCTTAATTGATGAAACGAAGGACATCAGCAAACTCTTGCTGATGTCTTTTTTCTTTTTAAATCTCTTCATAAGACGAGCTGCACAGCCAAAACGTTTCAAATTGATGTTTCACTTACGACAAGTCACGACAACATTATTTCCTGGGAAAGAATGCAGCGTCGAACCAGCTTGGAATATGTCGGTTACGTGAATTTTCTGAATTGAATCTTTACTTCTGACATTTGTCTTTGTATAATGGAATTGCTAATTGAAAATGATTATCAATTTCATCTATGTGAAATCCTATAGACGTCCATTCTTATTAAGGAGCGATGAGTCACATGTCTAAGAAGAAAATTAAAACCTACCAGCAATTGATTGAAGAGAACAAAAAGGCCATCATGCGCGATCCTCAAATGATGGAAAGTATTTACGAAACCATCGACAAAAAACACCAGAAGCAGCTTGCAGCTGCTGGGCGTGAATCATAACTATGAGAGGAGCAGTCATCACTGACTGCTCTTTTGTCTGCTTCAACAAAATAAAAAAGCCGATAAAATCTGTTATTCGATTTTATCGGCTTTTGTTTTAATGTGATTTCGCTACACGGTCCTGCTTCATACCTAAATAAATGAGCATATATGTGAGATAACCCATTGTCATCGTTAAACCACCGAAGAAAAATTGAGAAAAGACTGGTTCCTCAAATGTCGTGACGGCAGCAAGAACGATCCAGCTCGCATATAAATAGACCATGAACCATTTCATATTTCTTTTAAGTGTATACAGAAAGAAAAGACCCGCTAACGAAAAAATCCCCAGCGCTAGTCTGAAATAAACAAGATGATCAAATTGGAAGGCAAAAGACACAAACGAAAACGACAGCAGCAGCAAAATTGGTAAAGCCGTAATGAAATTTTTCACGATAGTGCCACCTCCATGACTCTTTCTTATTATAAGACAAAATCAGCAGGTTATCGTGAAATACAGACTCGTTTTCACAAAGATGTCACGAATTTTTCTTGTTATTTGACACAATTTTTACACATTTACATCACGTTTCCAAAAAAGAATCCAAGCCGATCCAATAAAGAAAACAAAATGCGCCCCTACTATAAATAGAGAAAACAAAATGCTCATCCCATGAAAAGGCGGCGGTCCTTGAAAGCTGTACTGAGTAAAGTCCGTATTCGCGAAAAGGAGGATTTTCCCCCACTGATTTTCTAAGAGAGACATGATCGGCACAAGTGATTTCGCCGCATATAAAACAAAAAACGAGGTCACAAGGGCAACAAGACTGTTTCTAAACAAACTGGAACACATAAAAGCAAAGCTTGCCATCATGATCACTTCCACCCACTGAGATCCAATGACGGCAAACGTATGCTGAAATAATTGCCCTGTTCTTTCATCAAAATCAGTACCGAAGAAAATAAGACCAAATAGAAAAGCCAAAACATAATAAAAAACAAACAAATAAATGACTGTCAGCACAAGTGTGATGTATTTTGACAGAAAAATGTGCAGTCTTGTTTTTGGCCGGATCAATAGAAACTTGATCGTCCTTTTCTGAAACTCTGTTGAGATCAAGGTCGCGCCAATAACAACAGCAAGCACCTGCAAAATAAACACGACGTTCGTGGAATAAGCAAAATAGTTCGCGACTGTGTCTTGTCCACCAAAGCTTGATATGACTCGTTTTAAGGTTAGAGCCATGGCCAGTTGAAATACAACGATCAATAAAAGAGCAATGAGTGTGATCTTTTTCTTCATGATTTTCTTATGCTCATTCTTGATGAGGTTAAGCATCTGTCGTCCCGCCTTCCGTCCATTTCATAAATGCCTCTTCAATTGACTGCTTTTGAGGCATCAATTCAAGTACATCAAACCCCGCCAGCACAAGCTGTTTGTTCAGCTCTGGCACACGTTCTTTGTTCAGTTGAAGCAGTACACGCGCTCCATTTCGTTCATATGTATAGTCGTGTGCGTCAAGCCATGAGACGGCCTTTTCTACTGGCTGAACATTCATCAGCACCTGCTCTTTCCCCTCCATATCCCGGAGATGAGTACTAGCTTTGATCTGTCCCTTTTGAATGATAATCATGCGGTCACATAGCTCCTCTACCTCATGCAATAAATGCGTCGCAAATAACACCGAGGTTCCTTCTTCCTTTACAAGCATTTGTAAGTGCTCCCGGAATTCCTTCATTCCTGCAGGGTCCAGTCCATTTGTCGGTTCGTCTAAAATGAGCAGGCTCGGCCGATGCAAAATAGCTTGTGCAATCCCAAGCCTTTGTTTCATCCCTAGTGAATACGTCTTGACCTTCTGATGAATGGCATCCTCCAGACGAACTCTTTCCACCACTTCCTGAATGCGTTCCTCCGTCACGCCATCGTGCATCGCTGCATACATTTCAAGGTTTTCAAAGCCTGTTAAATACGAATAAAATTCTGGGTTTTCTATGATCGCACCAACAGATGACATCGCTTTAAGAAAATCGTCATCTTGTGAATATCCATTGATCATGATGTTGCCATTGTTTTTTTTCATCAAGCCAACGATCAATCGAATCAAAGTTGTTTTTCCAGACCCATTGGGACCAAGTAATCCGACAATTTCTCCTTGCCCAATGTCTATAGAAATATCCTGCAAGATCATTTTCCGGCCAATTAGTTTATCGACTTTCTCTACTTTTAAAACAGCAGACTGCAAAGTGGTTCCTCCTTCTGATGTAAAGCCTGTGGCGGCAGTTATGACCGCTCATCCTGTAAAAAGTATATCACGCGAGACAAATCAATCCATGAAAAAAAGGACTGATCCAGTCAGCCCTTCTTGCTTATTACAGTGATAAGTTAGGTGTCGGCGCTTCTTTTTCGTGCTTCTTTTCAGTTTCAGAAACAATCACCGCACATGCTGCGTCACCTGTAATATTAACTACGGTTCTTGCCATATCTAATAAGCGGTCTATGCCAAGGATCAGCGCTATTCCCTCAACAGGAAGATTCACGGAATTTAACACCATGGCCAGCATGATGAGCCCTACCCCTGGGACACCTGCTGTACCGATACTTGCTAAAACAGCTGTTAAGACAACCGTCAGCATTTGAACAAGCGTCAGTTCAACCCCATACACTTGAGCGATAAAAATGGTCGCAACACCTTGCATAATGGCTGTGCCATCCATATTAATGGTTGCACCCAGCGGCTGCACAAAGCTTGAAATCGGCTCTGGCACCTTTAAACGCTTTTGCGCTGTTTCCATTGATACCGGCAGCACTGCGTTACTGCTTGATGTACTAAATGCAACAACCATCGCTGGGGAAAATCCCTTAAAGAATGCCATTGGATTTCGTTTAGCTAAGATAGCAATGGTTGATCCATATGTCAGGAAGAAATGCAGGATAAGCGCAATTAACACGACCGAGAAGTAAAGTCCCATCGCTTTCATGGCATCCAGCCCCTGACTGCCGATTGCCGTTGCAATCAAACCGAATGTCCCGTACGGTGCAAATTTCATCACAACACCGACAAGATACATCATTAATTCATTTCCTTGTTCAAACAGTTTCAGCAAGCCTTCCGTTTTTTTACCAAGCATGGCTATGCCAAGACCTAAAAATACACAGAAGACGATAATTTGAAGCATGTCTCCTTCAACTAACGATTGGACTGGATTGGTTGGAATGATGTTGAGTAGTGTGTCTGCCATTGATGGGGCTTCCTCTGCGGAATAATCAGCCGCTTTTGTATCAAAATTGCCGAAGGCTCCCGGCTTGATCAATAAGGCTAATGAGATGCCAATGATGATGGCAAAAGTTGTAGTGAGCAGGAAATAAGTAATGGTTTTTGCGCCGATTCTGCCTAGCTTCTTCGGATCACCAAGGCCTGCTACACCGAGCGTGATCGAAAAGAATACAATGGGCACAACCAGCATTTTAATCAGGTTTAAGAAGATTTGACCTAGAGGTGTAAATAAATAAGGGTCTAACACTTTGAATACATCTGGAGCAAAAAGGTTGAGCAGCAATCCTGTGATTGCACCTACAAACAAGGCAATAATAATTTTCGTCGCCAGCTTCAATAAAATCTCCCCTTCCTCGTCAAAAAGCCCACGAGAGAGTCTTCTCGTGGGCCTGCGTGTCCATACATGTACCACTGTCTACTCTCTTCACGCTGATGAGGTTAGCTGACGGGTTAGGACGAAGAGATGTCCTTTTTTCTCAGATAAGAAAAATTCACCCCAAAAATTTGGGTCCCCCATTCCTTTAGAAGGATTAAGCGTGTGGTAATATGATATTTTCATACCATTTATACCTTATTTTTAGAAAATTGTAAACAGGTTCATATGAACTTTTTAATTACTTTCTTCCCTATTTGTCACTTCAAGAATATCTAAAATAAACACAAAGATTGGGATACCGATAATAAGTCCCCAAATGCCAATATAGTGTTCAGAGAAGATCAGCACAATAAACGTGAAGAAAATAGGGAGCTCTGTTTTAGCTGACATGAGCTTCGGATTCAAGAAGTATGCTTCAATGGCATGGATAATGACAATCACCAGCACAATATACAGGACATACATTCCGCCTCCGAGTGTATACGCAATGATGCTGAGTGGAATAAGAGAGATCACTACACCCGCTACTGGGATTAAGCCTAGCAAAAAGACCATGACCGCTAATCCAAATAACTGCGGGAAACCCATAATGCCTAACGCGATGGTCGTTAGCACACAATTAACGGTTGCAATAATAAACTGAGCTTCAAGTACTTTTCCAAACGTTCGGGAAAATTTACGTCCAAAGAAGGCAATTTCATGATAGAACACGGAGATTTTACTCGTTTTGAACTTGTTCATGAATTGAATGAGGCGTTCTTTTTCGAACAGGAAGAACATGCTTAATATTAAGGACATAATGACCTGGATACTGAATGTGCTGAAATCGGTTATGTATGTATAGAGGAAATTAAACCCTTTCTCAAAGAAAGCTGATATTTTGAAATCTCCGAATACGTTCGTGATGACGTCAAAGAAGGGTAAATCTTGTGGATGATCTGCAATTTTCTTTCCTAAATGAAATAGCTGCTCTACCTGTTTGGCGATGATTGGCACAAAAACGAATCCGCCAAATGTCAATCCGCCAGCCAGAAGAATATACAAAATGGTAATGACCGATTTCTGTCCTATTTTCAGGAAGCGATTTAAAAAGCCTCTAATGACCTCTTCCAACCGATTCATCAAAAAGGTGAAAATGAAGGTCAAAAGAATTAAATTCATCATTCCTCTTAATAGATATAATGCTGTGGCTAATACTACAAATACTGAAAACCGCTTAACACCGGGTTTTTCGAACAATTTTAAAAATGCCGTCATTACGTTACACACCTGCCAGGACTAAAGTCTATTTTTCATCGTATCTGATATACATTATATCGGATCTTTCTGTAAATTATATAATAAAAGGTCAAAGAGGTCTTACGATTTGTATTAATTTTATTGTTTTTTCTTTTTTACACAAAAAAACCGAACCCATGTAGAACATAAGGTTTCGGTTTTTGGTTGTTTTTATACTAAACAGCCTGCTTCATATTCCGCATTTCCTGAAGTGCTGTTTTGCTCTTCGCTTCGTCAAATTCACCTTCACTCTTCGCGACAACAATTGTTGCAATTCCATTTCCAATGAGGTTTGTAATCGCTCTTCCTTCACTCATGAAGCGGTCAACCCCAAGCAGCAGTGCTAGACCCTCTAACGGAATGACCTGTAGTGCCGCAAGAGTAGATGCAAGCACGATAAATCCGCTTCCTGTCACCCCAGCTGCTCCCTTTGATGTAAGCATCAGAACAAGGATAATAGTGATCTGCTGACCGATCGACAAGTCTACACCAAACACTTGTGCCAAGAAGACGACGGCCATTGATAAATAGATTGAAGTTCCGTCTAGGTTAAAGGAATAACCTGTTGGAATGACAAGACCAACAACAGACTTAGAGCACCCGTAGCGTTCCATTTTATCCATCATTCTTGGCAGCACGGATTCTGAAGAACTTGTGCCAAGAACAATCAAAATTTCATCCTTGATAAACCTTAAATAACCTAGCAGGCTGAAGCCATACATTTTACAAATGATGTTCAGCACAACGAAGATGAACAGGAACATCGTCATATAAACGGAGAGCATCAGACTCGCCAGCGGTCTAATTGATGCTAAACCAAAGTGTCCGATCGTATAAGCCATTGCCCCAAACGCACCGAGCGGCGCAGCACGCATGATATATCCAATGATTTTAAAGAAAACAAGTGACAGCTTATCAAGCCATTCGATGATGCCTTTCCCCTTCTCGCCAAGAGCAGCGAGCGCAACACCGAATAAAATAGAGAAGAATAAGACCTGTAAAATATCACCCTTTGCGAAAGCATCAACCATGTTAGATGGCACGATGTGTGTAACAAATTCCATCCAGTCGATACCCTGTCCGCCATTTTGGGTATATTGTGAGACATCCCCTTTTTCAAGCTTGCTATAGTCAAGACCTGCACCTGGCTTCATGATATTCACAACAAAAAGACCGATGACCAGAGCAAGTGTCGTGACGACTTCAAAATAAATAAATGCTTTTCCCCCAACTTTTCCAACCTTTTTCATATCCCCCATCTTGGCAATACCAAGAACAATGGTTAAGAAAATAATTGGTGCTATGACCATTTTAACGGCATTGATAAAGGTGTCACCAAGCGGCTTCATTTCTTTTCCGACGTTTGGCCAAACCATCCCGACAATGATCCCGATGATGACAGCTGCAATCACCTGAAATGTCAGGTTCTTCAAAAGCCTTTTCATAAAAAATCAACTCCCTCACCCTTTGATGTAAACGCTTAACTGTTATCTGTAGATAAATGATAGCGATTTCATCAAAGGCTGTGAAGCTTATGGACATATCGTACATTTTGGTCTTTTTGGTCTCTTAGTCAGAATGTACGATATATTTATTCACAGGACGTCCAATCCCCCCATATTGCATATCTAATTTCAGCTCGCCTTCTTTGACGAGGAAGTCTAAATACCGGCGTGCCGTGACACGGGCTATGCCAAGTGCATTAGCAACTTCCTCTGCAGACTGGGCGCCTTCCTGCAAGCCCATATAAGCTTTAATTTCGTTCATCGTATGCACATTCAGCCCTTTAGGAAGCCAAGTATCTTCCTGCTTAACAGCAGGCTTTCGTATGATATCATCGAGCATCTCCTGAGAAAATTCTGCTGCGGTTTGGATCTTTGATTTAAACGCCTTATAGCTTTCAAGTGATTCTTTCATTCGTTCAAATTTGAATGGTTTAATAATATAATCCCGCGCACCATTTTGAAGCATGATGCCGATGGTCTCTTTGTCCTTCGCTGCTGAAATGACAATCACATCCACTTTCATCTTCTGTTTTCTGATGTCTTGCAGCGTTTTGACGCCATCCTTTTTTGGCATATATACATCAAGTACCACGAGGTCTGGACGAATCTCTTTGATCAGCTGGATGCCCTGCTCCCCATTTCCAGCGACAGCTGCTACTTGAAAGCCAGGAACACTCATAATGAACTCTTTATTCACTTCTTGCACCATCGGGTCATCTTCAATTAACAGCACCTTAATCTGAGTCATCTGTCTCTCTCCTCTATGGTCATTGGGAATTCGATTGAGAAGGTGGTACCAATGCCGATGCTTGATGTGACCTCTACACTTCCCATCCCTTTGTCGATAATCGTTTTTACAATATACAGGCCATAGCCTGTTCCGCCCTCTTTGCCATGTGTGAAGCCTTTATCGAAAATAGAAGGTATCATTTCTTCTTCGATCCCGGAGCCATTGTCTTCAATTAAAATCGCGAGGACATCCTCCGTTTGATCGATACTAATGGAAATGACTTTTGTGTCTCTTTCTACAGTATCATACGAAGCAAAGGCGTTCTCAATGAGATTTCCGAGCAGCTTCGTCATATCATGCTGATCAAGCCGTTCAGGGAAATCACGCAGACAGCTATGTTCATCTACTTCGACCATGATGCCAAGCTCCTTGCCCCTTCTGATTTTGCTCATCAATAACCCTGAGACAGCATCATGCTCTATGACGCGGTGAAGAAAGTCCGTCACATGTTCCTGCTCCTCTGTCGTTTGAAAGGCCAGATCGAGCGCCTGATCGGCTTTACCCAGCTGAATCAGACCGGCAATCGTATGAAGCTTATTCATATGCTCATGGTTTTGCACCCGCAAACCGTCCACAAAGTTCTTAACCCCTGTGAGCTCCTCCGCCAATTTTGCCGCTTCCGTCCGGTCCTGAAAAATGGCAACTGCTCCGATGATCTTCTTTTTCATCACAATCGGAATCCGGCTGCTCATGATCCGCTTTCCACTCATATGAATTTCTTCATTGTAGACGGGTTCTGCGCGGTCGATAATTTCAGGAAGTCTTGTATCAGACAGCACATCCCAAATATTCCGGCCCACGACATCACCCGTCACGCCAAAAATCTGCTTCGCCTTCTCATTAAAAATGGTGATCATGTGCTGATTATCAATGGCGATAACCCCTTCATTAATAGAGTGAAAGGTTGCAGTGCGTTCCTCTAGCATTCTGACAATCTCATGCGGCTCCAGCTTAAACATTTGCTGTTTAATATGACGGGCGAGTAAAAATGAACCCACAAGCCCAAAGCTGAGCGTCAAGAGGAGGATCATGAGGATATCGCGCTTCATTTCTCCTAATATATCTGCCATACTTGGCAGAGTTCTTCCTACAAGCACAACCCCTGTTTGATTAAATTGATCATCCTTGACTGGATAAAAAGCTCTGATGGCTGTTCCAAGCTCTCCCTCTGCTTCTGAGAAATAAATATGCTCTGCAAAAGCCGGCTCTTCATCAGTTCCTTCTGAGCGCTGGCCAATCCTCGTTTTCACTGGATGCGTTAATCTCACATGATCCATATCCATCACGACAATGTAGTCAGCGTCTTGAATAATCCGAATCTCTTCGATCGCATGCTGTAATCGATCACGTTCCTTTGTCTGATCAGCTAACGCCTGCTTCACCTCATTCATTTCAGCCACAGTTCTCGCCGTGTTCATGAGTCTTTTTCGAAGCTCCCGTTCCTCTGTTTGCTGAATTCCCCCAACAAGAACAATTCCTCCGATTAAAAGGGCGAAAATGACAACGAAATATGTGAGGATGGTAAGCTTCCATCTAATAGATAATTGTTGTAATTTCAATCGATTTCTCATCATTTTTTCACCTGTATCTTTACGAATTCTTCCTCTGTCAAGTATGCTTGACATAAGGGGGATCTGACGCATGAAGAATTTACTCGCTTATACACTTTTGCTCATGATCGGTTTTGTAACCGCTTTATACTTTGGTTTTTATCATATGATGCCAAAATCAGCGACAACCTTTGATGATGAACAGACAGGACTGAAGGACCAGCTTGTGTTCAAATTCAGCCATGTCGTGGCAGACAATACACCTAAAGGACTTGCCGCAAAGAAATTTGCTGAGCTCGTGCACGAAAAATCCGATGGAAAGATCAGCATTCAAATTTTCTCCAACGGAAGCCTTTATTCTGATATTGAAGAAATTAATGCACTCAAAGAGAATCAAGTTCAATTTATCGCTCCGTCTACCTCGAAGCTCGGCATGCTGTCTCCTGAGTGGCTGGCACTTGATCTTCCCTTTGCTTTTTCAAATTACAGCGCGGTTCAAGAAGGCCTGCACGGTGCAATTGGACAAAGGTTGTTTGGCACGCTGCAAAAAGATGGATTAAAGGGAATGGCTTATTGGACAAATGGCTTTAAGCAAATTACCTCTAATAAAGGACCCATCAAACAGCCGGCTGATTTAAAAAACCAGTCTCTCCGCATTATGCAAAGCGACATGATTGAAAAACAATTCAAACTCCTTGGCGCAAAGCCCTATCAGGAATCATTTAATTCAACGTTTCAGCTATTAGAAACCAAAAAAGTAGACGGTGAAGAAAATACCATTTCAAATATTTATTCAAAAAAATTCTATCATATACAAGACTATATGACGATCAGCAATCACGGGTATTTAGGCTATGTGGTCTTAACAGATCAATCCTTCTTTGACCGCCAGACACCCGAAACGAAACGAATTTTACTTGAAGCCATGGAAGAAACAACGGCTTGGAATGAAAAGCATGCAGAACAGATGAACAAAGATCAGCTGGAGGACATTAAACGTGAATCGCCGATTGCCATTCATGAATTGACGCCAGCAGAAAGACAAAAATGGATGAAAGCCCTTGATCCTTTGTATGATGAAGCCGAAAAAACGATCGGCTCCACCCTCATCAAACAGATCCGCGAACTGCGTGCACGTTATGAACACTCACCTATTCATGCTTTTCAGGAAGAGGATGAGAGCAAATAAAAAATCCCTTTGATAAGGGATTTTTTTATGCGCCGGACTCACTCTGTTCTTGCTGCGTGAGCTCTTCTAATCTTGTTAAAATTCTTCGTTTTCGGTATTGCATCATGCCTGTTTCGGCAATTCCTTTTAATTGTGAGCGGTTCGAAACGGCACCAAACAAAATCCCAGCAATGGGCACAAGCTGAAACAGTTTCTTCCAGCCAAACGAATCCCGGTAATTATAGACGACCTCACGCCACCCTTGGATTTGAGAAATCATGTTTTCATGCTTCCCTTCGGATGCATGATAGCTTTTCAGCTCTTTTAGAATCGATTTCTTTCCAACGACATCAGCAGAGTTCAGCTGCAAGCATTTAATGATGAAGACCCGCTCCTCTTTGTTTTTAGGATCATAGCCATAGGTGACGGCAATATCCTGCAATGTTTTCAGAGAGAGGCCCAGTACCGCAGGAATATCAGCAGCTAGCGTAAACATTCCGCCGACACCAGTTGTCGCGCCTTGTACCGTCGCGAGATTCGTTCTGTTTTTCCCCATATGTTCACTAATGGCATCCATCAATTCGATTGGGGCCTTTCCAATATCCTCTATACGCTGGATGGATTCGCCCTCACACTTCTTTTGAAATTGATGAATGATGCCTTTTTCCGACGTCAAATAGGCACCGCCAGACTGAATGTAATGACCCATTTCATCTAGCAGCACACCGATTTTTTTCTGAATAAAAGCAGGCGTCAGCTTGTCCAGCATTTGAAATGGAAGGCGGCTGAGTTTCTCCCAAAACCATACCTTTTGCTGGTCTTTCTCCCATTTTTCAATCTCCTTTAATTGTGCTTTTAGCCACTCTCTTTCCTCCATGCATATGCCTCCTTAGATGTCGCTGAAGTATTTGTCTGTTATTATACACAATCCTTGTCCATCATACGTATAGAACATTGAAGCGGTTCCGAAAGGTTTTAATCTTTTTCAAAACGGTTATTGCTTAATAAACAAACAAAAGAGGAGTGGTCAACATGTTAGGATTTCTAATTTCATTAGTTGTGGCGATTGTCATCGGTCTCATTGGGAGTGCACTCGCTGGGGGCAGTGTACCAGGAGGATGGATCGGTTCAATGATTGCCGGGTTTGTAGGCGCTTGGATTGGTCATGGATTACTGGGAACGTGGGGTCCTAGTCTGGCAGGCTTTGCGATCATTCCAGCAATCTTAGGAGCAGCGATCTTTGTCATTATTTTAAGCCTGATCTTCCGCAGTGTGGGATCAAGGGTATCTTAAAAAACAAATAACAGAGGAAGCAGTAGGGACACCGTCTAAAAGGCGGTGTTTTTTATGTTGCTCGTTGACAAGGTATCTATTTTTTTCACTTACATATGATAAACAAACCTATTAGTTCAGATAGTTGACTTTTCATGAATATGGGCATATGATGATTAAAAATTGCATCAAGGAAACTTTTTGTGCCCAAGCAAAACTTTGTAGAATCTAGGTGATGACATATGACAAACAAATACATCGAGGCACAGGCACACATGTCAACGGCAGCTGAGCGTGCACTTGAAGGTAAGGTCAAAGGATTTAGAAGGCTTCTTCCTTTTCTAGGCCCTGCTTTTATCGCTGCCATTGCTTATATTGACCCAGGAAATTTTGCCACCAACATTGCGGCTGGCTCTAAATATGGATATCTCCTTTTATGGGTCATTCTCATATCAAATCTCATGGCTTTGCTCATCCAATCCTTGTCCGCAAAGCTTGGAATAGCGACAGGTAAAAACTTACCTGAAATCGCACGTGAAGAGTTTCCAAAACCCGTCTCCATCGGTTTATGGATTCAGGGCGAACTCGTCATTATTGCCACAGATTTAGCCGAGTTTATCGGGGCTGCACTTGGTTTATACTTGCTTTTTCGGATCCCGCTGCTTGAAGCATCCATTATTGCAGCTATCGGATCATTTGCGATTTTAGAATTGCAAAGACGGGGATATCGCGCATTAGAAGCCGGCATCACTGGCATGCTGTTCGTTGTCGTGATCGCTTTCGCTGTGCAAACCTTTGTCGCCAAGCCTGATATGGCAAGTGTCGCAGGCGGGCTTTTCATTCCAAAATTTGATGGCGCAGATAGTGTACTGCTTGCAGCCGGAATTTTAGGTGCCACTGTGATGCCGCACGCGATCTATTTACATTCAGCATTAACCCAAAGGAGAGTCGTCGGCAGAACGGAAAAGGAGAAAAAACAGATTTTCCGCTTTGAGTTTTTAGATATCCTTATTGCGATGCTAGTCGCTGGAGCCATCAATGCCAGTATGTTGATTGTGGCAGCCGCTTTATTTTATAAAAATGGTCTCTTTGTTGAAGATCTGGATGTTGCGTTCCAGCATTTTAGCACACTCGCAGGTCCTGTATCAGCTATCTTATTTGGTGTAGGACTGCTTGTAGCCGGACTATCAAGCTCTTCTGTCGGTACATTGTCAGGCGATATCATTATGCAGGGTTTTATTCAATACCGGATTCCGCTGTATGTCCGCCGGCTGATTACTATGATTCCCCCTATTGTGATCATTGCATCTGGGGTGAATCCGACATCTGCACTTGTGATGAGTCAGGTGGTCTTATCCTTTGGTATTGCCTTTGCTTTAATTCCGCTCATCTTATTTACAAGTAAAAAACGAATTATGGGCGAATTAACGAATGCCCGCTGGGTAACAGGAATATCTTGGGTGATAGCAGCTCTTGTTGTCGCACTCAATCTCTTTTTAATTGTGGATACGTTTATGTAAAAGACAGTAGTGATGCTGTCTTTTTCTTTTCATATGGTTATGGTAAAATTCCCCTGAGAGGATGTGGGCACATGTTTTTTTATCAGGATCAAGAGATAGCTATGCGGCTGCTTGAGCCAAGAGACGCAAGAAGTCTATATTTGCTCATCCAGCGGTCAAGAGAGCATTTACGTGAATGGATGCTTTGGGTGGATTCAACGAAAACAGAGGAAGACAGCATGGCGTTCATTCAAGGCGCAATGCAGCAAGCCTTGCAGAACAACGGTTTTCAAGCGGGCATCTGGTCACATGGAGAGCTTGTCGGGATCATCGGCACCCACCAAATTCATTGGATCGACAGGACTGTTTCAATTGGCTATTGGCTCGGAGAAGGCTATCAAGGAAAAGGCATCATGACAAGAGCGTGCAAAGCAGTCATTCATTATTTATTTGAAGATTGTGGACTGCACCGCATTGAAATCAGGGCTGCTGTCGATAACCTGAAGAGCAGACGCATCGCAGAGCGTTTATCCTTTTCGCTTGAAGGCATTTTGAGACAATGTGAATGGCTGGGCGACCGCTTTACGGATCATTGTGTATACGCTCTTTTGCAGCCTGAATATATGAAAGAAAAAACGCATTCTATGAATCAGCCCACGTAATTGTGTCGATTGCATGAATTATTTTACAAAGTGAAGCTTTGTAGTATCGGTTGCGATCAGCATCTGATAAAATAGAAGGAAAAATCGAGGTATGAAGTATGTCTCTTATTATTTTATTTTACTTATGGATTGTCCCTTTATTATTTGGCATTTTCTTCTCATTCTTAACAAAGAAAGCCACCTACAAACGCCGCTTTGTCCCATCATATAGCATGGCAGGACTCAGCATCGTTTTTCTCATTCTGGCACTTGTCTTTTCAGCCAGCCATTTTCTATTCATTTGCGGTATGTTCCTATTTGCCACAACCCTTGTCGGCACAGGCATTCCTTTATTTTTAGCCTTTACAAAAACACCATCATAAACAAAAACCACCTTTTCGCAATGGAAAGGTGGTTTCTTTTTTATTGATTTGGCATTCTGTAAGTCACAGTGGCATCTTGATTGGCTTCAATTACTTTCACAATGTCTTGAAGGATCTCTGCTGCACGATCGTTTGAGTCATACTTACCAAGCGTCTTGACCCAAGTATCGCTTCCTGCGATCATCCCTTCAATCTTTTTGCCGGCTACAGTGACTTCGTGGACATGAACGAAACTTTGCTGGTTTTGTGTGAAAATCCATAGCATGGTTTTGGCTCCTTTACGATTTGAAATGTTTTTATCTCTTTTCTTCTCATTTTAAACTTCTTTAACTAAAAATTCATTTGAACATTGATCAACCATTGAACTTTTCAGCATAAATGAGATCTGATTCACTAGGTTCTGCCTTAAGTTCTTTCACATTACCTTCTTTATCATATTTTATATAAGTCATCTCTCGACCAGCAATACACTCACATTCATATTTTTTATTTCCATTCTCAAAAAACTCGACTTGATATCCATCCACAGCGTTCTTCCTCATATACCCTATTTTTTTCACAAAGCCATTTGGATAAAATTCCACATACTTCCCCTGTTTAATACCTTTCTCTACATAGAAATAACTTTCAAGATGTCCGTTTTCGTACATATCATACGCTAGTCCAGTAAAGAGTTGTTCTTCCCCTCCTGAAGTATATTCCACAATTGCTAGTTCGTAGGGTCCCCCATACTCTAGAGATTTTTCAAACTCAGTACCACTTTCTA
The DNA here is from genome assembly GCF_038593315.1 of Bacillus sp. FSL P2-0069. Lineage (NCBI taxonomy): Bacteria > Bacillati > Bacillota > Bacilli > Caryophanales > Bacillaceae > Bacillus > Bacillus sp. FSL P2-0069. The sequence continues at coordinate 497,757 of NZ_CP151984.1, read as the reverse complement.
GAACTATCTTCTTTGACAATATATCATTTAACATATAAAAACCCTTTCAGTTTTCTAACTTTCAGCAAAATGAAAATATAGGTTAACTAAAATGAAATCTCCTTACCCACTGCTCAAGAAATCATTCCTAACACTTTCTTTTCGCATTCTAAATTTGCGTCTGTTTCAAAAAGGATTCACTTCGAAAAATGTTCTGTCATTGATCTTAACTAATGCTATTTACTGTATCACCAGAATCAATAGCATAAGGTTTTAAACCCACTTTTCCCCTGAAACACAAAAACCTCGAAAGGTTTTTAGCCATCAAGGTTTTTTGTATTTCATAATTCTCTAATTCAATGCATCTTCTAATGTTTTCTTTTCATGTTCTAACACACCACTTATGATAATGCCACATACTACCTCATCTTTGTCCAAAGCAAATCCTACTGTATCGTTTTGTAAAACAGACACTGTATCATTTTCTGAAAATAAAATTAAAACCTTATCTAACCCTATATATACGTCTAATTTACCTTTCTCATCTATATAGGTCTTATCATTATGTTCTTCTACTTGAAAATTTGGTACTCCTTTAATCACATTTATATTTTTGTTATCCAATTTAAAATTTTCCATTTTGTGTACATTTTCACTTAATGTTAGTGTAATTGAACGAAGGCTGCCTGTATATTTCCCTATACCTATTTCAATTAAAGATTTCTTAAAATCTCCAGTTCTCCAATATATCGTTGGCTCTTTTGATATATTCCAACTACCAAATTCTATATTAATCGGTGTATAAAGATCATATTCAATATTTATAGACTGACTGTCTTTGTATTCTGTTACTTTTAACATCATCATGTCTCCTTCTAAGGCATATACACAGCATGCTTTATTACAGGTAGTAATCCGTCTCCGCGGGGTTTACTAAATATTAATTCCCAATTTCCTATCTTCATAATTTCTTCGTATTTAATTCCTTGCTTAGCAGCATTGTTAACAGAGCTTTGGAAACTCGACAATAAAGTTTGGCTATTTATCGGCATACCATGTGTAGTTGCATCTCTTGTTATATACTCAACCATATGTTTCGTTCCATTCGGATGCACCCAAAACTTCCCATCTGATGTTGCTAATTCAAATGATTTTGGGATTTTTGTACCTTCATAATGTGGTTGAGTAATTTTTATATTTCTCCACACTGTACCATTATCTCCATTTTTAACAGCACTCTTAACTCCCATCTTACCATGAAACCCTTTCGCCCCAAACGGCAAAAGCATCCCCAGAGCCGCGTTCATACTTGCTTCCTGCTGTTCTTTTGAGATCTTGTTTCCAAACATGTCTCGGCCTGTGATCGCTTCGCTGAAACCGTTGGTGGCGGTGAGACCATATAAGCCTTTTTGCGATGTTTTCAGGGCGTCAAAGGATTTTTGCGATGTCTTGTAGATATCGACTGCCCTGACTGCGGCTGATGTGGCTTGAGTTGTTTTATAGACGGCCTTTCCGCCTTTGAAAATGCGGCCTGCCCAGCCGACGATTGGGATGTAGCCTGCGGCTGCCATGCCGCCTGCCGCGACTCGCTGGCCTGCGGTGAGTTCCTCGCCTGTGATTGGATCAACGCCTGTTGCGGCACGTTTTGCATCGTTCACGCCAGTCAGTTCATTCACGATGTTTCCACCATAATCGAGGGCTTTTTCATACCAAGGGCGGTTGGCGAGGGCTTCTTGTTCCTTTGCGATCTTGCGGGCTTCTTCTTGTTCTTTTTTGATTTTCAGATATTCAGAAGTTTGCTTCTCAATATCGCTCTTTGCCTTGTAGATGTCGCTATTTTGATACGCTTTCTTGTCAAAATTCATAGGCGAAATCGCTTTTCCGTCATTTGTCGCATTCATCATTTCAGCGTACAATGCCATTGCAGCTTGCTGTTCCGTCTCTGACAAAGCATATTCATCTTTTAAATTTTGATCAAGCTCTCTCAGTTCTTTGACCGTCTTTTTTCGTTCATCTTCCGCATCTTCTATTTTTTCATCAAAGGTTTGGCTATCAAATACCTCTAGGGAAATGAGGTCATCAATGTCTTGAAAAATCGTTTTGAGTGCCTTTTTTTGATCCTTTACAATGCTTTTGGCGTTTTTGATGCCCATATGTACTGCGTTGTCTAAAAAGTGTTCCTCTATAAAGGTATCGCCGCCAAAGCTCGTATCATCCAGTGTCCCAGAAACACCTTCATGAAAGGCTTTTTGCTTATCAATGAAGCTGATAAACATGTCTACATTTCCAGCGAGCTCTTTATAGAAACTTTTAATATTATCGGCTCCTTTCCCAGTGAAATCATCACCGAGGTTGGCAACACCTTGTAATGCCTTTTTTAAATCTACCATTTGTTCGCGGAGTTCTTGATAGTGTTTTGCCCTTGTGTCCATGGCACTGGTTAGTGCTTTTGCATCAAGTATCTTGCCCAGAAGAAGTCACTCCCCCCATTATTGATCATAAAGTCTATTTTACCTTTCTCAGCGAATTGGAAAAATAGGCTTTAAGTTACAAAAATAATTTCCATATATTTTTAGAGGAAATAAAACAAGTGATAATTGAAATGTTTTTTCCTTTCATTAAAAAAAGTCAGTCCTCTTTTGAGAGGACCGACTACATTTTGTTTAGAAAAAGCGTTTTAAACTTTTCTTGAGTGGAGGGATATCCAGCTCGCCTTTTTCGAAGAATTTTTTCAGTAAGTATTTACTAAAACCAGCTGCTTGTGTGTACGTAATTTTCCCAGGTAACGGCGGTTCATTGGTGACAGCAACATCAATAATGACGGGTTTATCTGATTGAAGGGCTGCACTAAAAGCTGGAGCTAGTTCTTCATGTGATGACACGGAGATTCCTTTGCCGCCGCATGCTTCTGCGAACTTAGCAAAATCAATATCTTCCAGCTCTATACCATAATTGATGTTTCCTTTTACCTGTTGTTCATATTCGATCATTCCAAGGTTGTTGTTGTTTAAGATCACAACAACGATCGGCAGTTTATATTTTACCGCTGTCACAAAGTCTTGCATGACCATTGTGAAGCCACCATCGCCGCAGACAGCAACCGCTTGACGATTCGGTTCATTTAACTTAGCAGAGATCGCTCCAGGCAAACCACAGCCCATTGTGGCAAGCCAGCTGGAGATGATGAAATCCTGCTGTTTCATTTCAAAATGGCGTGCCATCCATACGGTCACATTCCCTACATCAACAGAAAGAATGGCGTCGTCTTCAACTGCTTCTTCTAGTCTAGCAATGACTTGCTGCGGTTTAAGCGGTGATGTGGCAACGGATTTTTCCTTATCCATTTCTTCCCGCCATTTCATCATATGCTCTGTACAAGCTTCAAGGAAACCACGCTGCTCTTTATATTCAATGTAGGAGGTCAGTTCCTGCAAACCACTCTTGCTGTCACTCACGATTCCTACGTCTACTGGATATCTTTTACCGATTTGATCTGGTTTAATATCCAGTTGAATGGCAGGTGTGTCCTCTGGTAAGTAGTCTCTATATGGAAAAGAAGTTCCAAGCATAATTAAGAGGTCACACTCTTCCATTGCTTCATAAGCTGGCTTCGTTCCAATTTGACCTAGGTTTCCTAAAAAGTATGGATGCCTGTCTGGCACAACCCCTTTTGCAGGAAGTGTGATGACGATAGGTGCAGCAGCCTTTTCTGCAAATGAAAGAAGCTCTTCTTTTGCATTTCGTAATCCTTTACCTGCTAAGATGACCGGCTTCTTCGCATTGTTAATTAGCTGTGCTGCCTTTAGCAGTTGATCTTTCTTTGGCCGTACCTCTCCCTCAACATAAAGAGGAGATGTATAAACTGGCTTACGCTTAATTTTTTGAGAAAATAAGTCATCTGATACGGTGAGAACAGCCACCCCTTTATGGGTATAAGCTGCTTTAATGGCTTGATTCAATAAATCAGGCAGAGCTTCTGCTGTTTGTACCTGCTGATTAAAGACAGCGACGTCGTCAAACATCCGCTCTAATTTGATTTCTTGGAATGTGTCTCTTCCTACTTCATTCGACGCAACCTGCCCTGCAATTGCTAAAACGGGTGCGCCATCTGCTTTTGCATCGTATAGTCCATTTAATAAGTGGACAGCACCCGGTCCAGCGATGGATAAGCAGACACCGAGCTTACCTGTTAGTTTGGCATCAGCCGCCGCTGAGAGTGCCGCCACTTCTTCATGTCTCGTTTGTATAAATTGTATTTGGCTTGATTCATGCCTAAGCTCTTCAATCAATTCGTTTATGCTGTCGCCGGGCATTCCATAAATATGTTTTACGCCCCACTCTTCCAGTAGCGCTGTTACTTCTTTTCCTGCGGTTCTTTGCGGCATGTGAGAAAACTCCTTTTTTCTTACTCCATACCACCGCACCCTTTTGATCAAACGTTTCAACTTGCTGCTACTTTTTAAAATGATATGGAAGGGTGGCGACCACAATATCCCGTTTCCATAATAGACGGAACCTTAATAAAAAGGCAGATTGGTTATGCAAGATCGTATGCCATCTTTTTTTCGGGATAAATTGAGGCACGAGCACCATCACTTTATATTGATGCGCATTTGCTTTTGCCTCAACCGTTTCAAGAAATTTATCAAGCGGATGAATAAGACTTCGATAAGACGAATGCAATATCACAAGCCGCACACCGCTGTTCAGTTTTTCCCAATCCGCTTCAATTTTCTTATCTTTTTCTTTATCAAAGGATACATGAACTGCTATGACTTGATCTGATAAGGATTTTGCATATTGAACAGATTGCTCGACGACACGTGTTACACCGGCAATTGGCACGATGACCACATTTCCTTTAATCTCAACAGGCTCTGTTTCATTCATTAAACGCAGTTGTTCTCCAACAGACAGATAATGCTTTTTAATGGAATGAAAGATCAATAGCACAATAGGCATGAAAACAAATACTGGCCATACAAGATGGAACTTGGTCAAAATGAGAATCATGAGAACGGTGAAAGAAATCAGTGCTCCGACTATATTGATAGGCATTTTCGTTTTCCAGCCCTGCGGTTTTTCACGAATCCACTTCACACACATACCGGTCTGCGACAAGGTAAATGGAATAAATACACCGACAGCATATAGCGGGATGAGGTGTTCCGTTTTCCCATCAAACAACCAAATGAGCAGCATGGAAGCTACACCTAAAAAGATAATGCCATTAGAATAACCAAGTCGATCCCCTCTTACTGTAAACATGCGCGGCATATATTTATCCTTTGCTAAGTTGACCGCCAATAAAGGAAAGGCGGAAAAACCTGTGTTTGCCGCTAATATCAAGATTAAAGCTGTGACAGCCTGAATAACATAATAGAAAAATGTACGTCCAAATGTATCTGATGCAATTTGTGATACAACCGTTTCTTCTGGCTTTGGTGAGATGCCAAAACCAAACGCAAGCAATGTCACACCCACAAATAAAACAGCTAGTAATCCACCCATCATCAATAATGTTCTCGCTGCATTTTGTGCAGCTGGTTTTTTAAAGGATGGAATGGTATTTGAAATGGCTTCTACCCCAGTCAGTGCAGAACAGCCAGACGAAAATGCTTTTAATAAAAGAAACAATGTAATGCCAGGTACATGCGTGCCTATCGCTGTATGCTCAGGTGCTGGAGGAACGCCTCCTGTTAATAATTTAAAACCGCCGACTCCAATTAATATAAGAAGTGATATGACAAACAAGTATACGGGATAAGCCAAAATAGATGCCGATTCTGTCAATCCACGAAGGTTAAGCACCATAATCAAGATGACCAATACAATTGAAATCAGCACATGATATGGATATAGTGCCGGAAAAGCCGATGTGACGGCATCGGTACCCGCTGATATGCTCACTGCTACAGTCAAAATATAATCTACAAGCAATGATCCGCCAGCGACCAGTCCTGGCTTTTCACCTAAGTTTCTGCTAGAGACGACATAGGCTCCGCCGCCTTCTGGATAAGCATAAATAATCTGGCGGTAAGATAGAATTAACGCCATTAAAAGAATTAATACACAACCTGCAATCGGGAGTGAGTACCAAAATGCTGCTGCACTAACGACTGAAAGAACTATCAAGATTTGTTCTGTACCGTATGCAACGGATGACAATGCGTCTGATGACAATAATGCCAACGCTTTGATTTTTGATAGTTTTTGTTCTCCTGCTGCCTGTGATTTTAATGGTTTCCCAATTAAAATACGCTTCATCAAACTGTACATGTGATGCCCGCTCCTTTAGTGTCAAACGATTTAAGTTACAAAAGATGGATCGCCAAAAAGACACAGAGGCAATAGAATGCCCCTGCGTCTATTGTTTAGATCACAGGTTGGTCTTTGCTCTCTTTAACGCTTACGAGGTTAGCTGACGGATTCGGGCGCAAGAGACTTTGCCCTACCTAAAAAGGATTCACCCCACGTGGTGTCCTGCACCACCAATGGTTCCCCCGCTCATCGAAATGATTCAGCGATTGGTCTTTTATAAAAGAGATCATACTCCCGTTTAACACCAAAGTAAAGACATTTTTTCAAGGTCTTTTGATCGTTTAATCAATCAGTCTTTTTGCGGTTTTTTCGCACGAAATAAATAATCATCACGACCACAAAAATAATCAGTGCAGCGATACATGCAAAGTAAATCCAAGAATCATTGATGCCTTGCTTTTCATCTTTTGGGAGATCATTTGTTGTGCTGCTGACCGTTTGATGATTAGAGAACATGTCTTTGTTTTTGCTCTCGATTGCAACTGTTGCCGTTTCCGTATTTGTTTGCAGGAAATGAATCACTTCATGTGAAAGATCAGCGTCAGCTGCATTCATTCCGGAAAAGACGGTCATTGTTTGTTCTTTATTCCATACAGATGGCTGCGTCCATACAATACGAGCAGTCGTTTCATTGATCATGCCAAAGGAGGATACATCATACTGATCCTTTTTCACTGGAACGATGAGATCGTCTGCCTTTTCTTTTAAAAGAGAGAACGTTTGAATGCCCCCGATGAAAATGAGAGAGTGATCTTTCAATTGATCATTTGTCACATTTGAAGCTTTGATCAAATGATATTGGGCAGCTTCCGGCTGACTAAATGATTCTGTCAGCATCGCCATTTGATTGATCGTTTCTTGCTTGATTTGATCTGGCATGATGATCAATGTTTTTCCTTGCTGCGTTTTTGATGTGAAAGGAAGCGGCCATGCGGCTAAATCCGGTGTATCACTAGTCGTCCCTTCTGGTATTTGAAGAGAGCTGTTCTTATCAATGTAAATCCAGCCTTCTTCATCCGTATGTCTGCAGGCTTCCATGTTTTTAAAGCCTGTAGTAACAAATTGCAAATCAATATATTCGTTCTTTTGGAGTACTTGTGAATCTACTGGAATTGACACATGATAGAATCCATTCTCATCTTTGTTTCCTAGTTTTGTTAACGGTACGTCGTGCGGTTCGTTATTGATCATGACTGTTAAGCGTTCCGCTTTGTTCGCTGTATCAGATTTTTTAAATGATAGATTTAGTTTAGCTCCTGATTTTTGATGAGCGATCAATGCCTTTGGATAATAGTAATGATCAGATGCCGTCTTTTTGGTTCCAACCGTGACATCATCACCACCAAAATCTTTTAAACGAATTTGATGAGATGGTTTTGATGTTTTAACAGTAACCTTTTGAAGGAGTAAATCTGTCCCAGTGAGCTGACCTGTCAGTTCTGGTTGAGTCAGGACATTGATTTTTTCAGCAATTGTTTTTGGCTGCTTAGCAGTGACAAATAAAATGGGCTGTTCTTTTTTCTTTCCTGTCAAGGTTCTCACCGCTAACGTGAGCTGATCGCTTGCTGTTTTCATCTTTGCAGCTTGCTCGATCGATTTCACTCGTCCATCCCAGTTTCCTTTTGCTCCCACAGCAATGGTTGGATGAGCGATTTGCTTGAGGTCCTTTTCTTGGACGAGTTTGAGGTCTGCTTGGCGGTCTTTGTTTTTCAACGTCCGGTATACTTTCATAGCCGCTTCTAATTCAGCTGCTTCCGGTGAATTTGGAATCACAATATCTGTTTGTTCTTTCTGATCACCTGTTTGAATGAAAAATGAAGGGAAGCTGTCTAACGTCACGTCTTTCGTTTGAGTTCCTTTGAAATCCAGCTCACTTTCAGGATATACTTTCAGCCAATTGGCAGGTGTCTCTTGGTTGATACACACACCTTCTTTTAACACGCCATAAAATGTGAGCTGAATTTGATGAGAACCTTTTTTCAATTGCGCTTTGTTCAATTTGATTTGAATTGATTTCTTTTGATTTTTCCCTGATACGGGAATGGTCTTTTCAATCTCTCCATCAATCATGACTGTGAACGAAGATGGCGAAATAAGTAATGGTGAAGCCTCTATATTTAATGTAAGGGTGCTAGACTCAACTTTTCCTCTCTCTATTTGATAGGAAAATTCAGTGCGGTCTTCTTGTCCATACAAGGTTACTAGATCTTCTGATAATGCTTGCGTTTCCGTTTGACTTCCTTTAGATGAGCGAATCCAGTCATCTTTCACTTGTACTCGATTTGATTGCGCCATTGCTTGACCCGCCATGAAAAAAGGCTGAATGGCAAGGGATATCATCAATATAAAAATCATCCATTTTACCGATTTCAATTTGTCACCCGCTTTTCTTTTGTTGTTGATCGTAACGCTCAGTTTTGTACCATTTCACTTCTTGTTTGAATAAACGGCTCTTTGCCTCTACACATAAGGAGTACACGACTAGCGCAATCCATACTTGAGAATAAGTGAAGTACATGAGCGCCACAATGAGTATATTTTGTTTGGTGAGCTCTGTTTTCTCAATACTTAGTGTAATCATCACTTCTGTTAGAAAGAGGAAGAAGGCCAATCCCCACAGGATCAGTGCAACAGCCCCTACAGATAAGTGAAGGTCAACAAATAGGTTCACGATAAAGATGCCATTTGAGAGCAGGACACCGAAGAAAAATAAGAAATACGTAAAGAAGAAATAAAACAAATCAAAAATCATTCGTTTTCGTTTCAGCTTCATAAACTGTTTCAAAAATTTGAGGACAACATATTGATTGCCTCGAGCCCAGCGCGTTCTTTGCCGCCACCAGACCTTCCATGTCTCAGGCTCTTGTTCCCATGTAATCGCAGCTGGGAAAAATCGAATGACATAGCCAAGGTTATAGACACGGATCGTTAATTCGGTGTCTTCAGCCAACGCATGAACATCCCAGCCGCCAAGCTCTTCTAAAATGTGCCGGCGGATGGCGAAGTTGGTGCCCGGTATTGTCGCAATGCCAAACCACTTCCATCTTCCGCCTTGCGCCATCCATTGAAAGCAGATGGTCTCAATATTAATAAATTTGGTCAGCAGATTTTTGGCTGCATTGATGACCCTGAATTTCCCGACAACAGCGCCTGCCTTTGGGTCATTCAATAAACCAAGAACCAAATGATAGACGGCCTTTTGTTCAGGCATGTTATCTGCATCGTATACGCAGATGACTTCTCCTGTTGAAGCCTTTAAGCCTTCATTCAGTGCAGTTGATTTTCCCTTTCCTGCAAATGGCGGTTTCGTTTCAATCATATGGACATGATCATATTGCTCACTGAATGACTGCACGATGTCCCCTGTGCCATCGGAGGAATTGTCATTTATCACAATGATTTCAAGGAGATGTTGAGGATAGGATAGCTGGACCATTGCTTTTAGCGTTTGCCGAATGACAACTTCTTCATTATGAGCAGGAATCAGAATGCTGACGGTCGGCAGTTCTTTCCCTTGTTTCGTCCATTCAGGCAGCACTTTTTCGTAGGTCAGGTAGTGCTGAAAGCCGCCCTGCATGAGAAACATGTGGTATAGGAGCATGATCCAAATCAGTATTAATGAAAGATAAAATAAGACATCAGCCACCTAATTTTCTCTCCTTAAAAATACGTTTTTTCATTGTCAGTCTTAAATACAATGTGTAAAAAGCAAATGCCGCAATAAACAGCATCACCACGACGGTGAGAATTCGCAGCATATTTTCCATGCCGCTTCGTTTAACTGTTGTGGTTTCCGCTCTATTGGATTGTTCTACATGAATATGTCCATCCCCTGATGTTTTGATCTGTACATGTGGTGTTTGGACTGTCTGTTTTGTTTTCTTTAAATCCAGCCATTCACTAGAAGGAATTGCATCCATCTGCGTCATCAGATTCTGCAATCCAGTTATTCCGGATTCCACATCATAGGACAGCCCGATTGCGGCTGATTGAAGATGCTGGATGGATTGAATCTTTTGTTCTGTTAAAATATTTGAACCTTCTTCGTCAGATGCTGGCTCTACTGATTGCTGGGGATATAAAGTCATGCCATGAAGCATGTCGGGTTTCGTCACGAGCGGCGGAGCGCCGGCTGTTTTCCAAGTATGATCCGACAGCTGTACCTGTCCAAACAGACTGGACACATGCCTTGATATCACTTCGTAGCCTTGTTGAGATATGGCATCATGCGGCACCTCGAATGCCAGTGGATAGAGACCTTGCTGCGCAAGAAACTCAATGCCTTTTGTCAGTTTTTCTTCTGTATAGATGGTTTCTTGCTGCTGATTCGATTTCGTATAAGCATGGAAGTCTTTTTCATTCGAAAAATGGCTTTCACTTTGCTTCTTCTCAGCTTTTTTAGGGTCATTTGACGTAATGGACTGATCATTCTTTGCATCCCAGAACTCAAAGTCCTGACCAGAATCCTCCGTGCGATACGTACGGCTAAATCCATGGAGAATGATGCTGGCTCCATCGCTTTGCAATTGTTTTAACACTTTTACAAGCTTCGGGCGGTCACTCAGTGTCACTTCATCGCCTGTTGTTCGATCCACCCAAACAGGGGTTACCGCTATTAGAAACGGAATATGCTGAGTGGATACGTATTGTCCAAGCTCAAGCAGCTTCTTTTCGTCAGTGACAGGACTGATGTTCCCAAGCCTTAAGTATTTTGTGGTCAGCTGATTAGAAGAAGGAAGGCGTTTTTCTAGCACTTCTGCAAGAAGCTCGCTGTGCTGCACGACATTTAGGATTCCAATATAGGCGGCACCTTCCTTTGTTTGAATCACAAATGGAAGATCAGCTTTATGTTTTTTCAATAGAAATTCCCTTTGCAAGTCTGCCCCTTGAACCGTTAACGCACTGATCCTTTTCTCTAGCTGACGGTATGCTTTATCATCTGTATATTTGATTTGACTCGTGTGATCTTGTTTGTGAAAAGTAAGCGCGGAAAATGGGCGCAGCTGTTCCGCATTGTATCCAATGGCTATGATCTTCTGTGCTTCGTTCATTACACGAATGGTCTGTTTTGGTAAGGTTCTCTTTATTTCCCCTAGATAGATGACTTGCTGAAATTCGCTGATCTTCTTTTCAGCCAAATGTTCATCAGATACAATCGTCGTCTGTTTGGAAAAATGTCCGGCGAGTAGATCCAGCATATGCACTGCTGGAGTCGTTTCTCCTGATTCTGTTGAATAAACGATCAGGGTATCTGGCTTGGCAAGAGCGTCGGCTGAAGCCATGTATTGAAACGAAAGAATCAAAAAGAGAGCAATCATCAAACAGCATTTCATCAAAGAATTAAAGTTCATTCATCATCATCTCTTTTTCTAGTTCTTCTAAAAATTGTTCTGGCGTGCGATACTCCGAACTGCTTGTTAAATGACAGACATGAAATGTCAAGGTGACTTCACGGCCGTTTAACAGCACATGCTTTTTCAATTTATCCTTTAGCTTCTCAAGGACGACAGAGACATTTTCTTCTGGTGTGTGAGTAAGCAGCAGGCCTATTCGTTCTTCAGATAATCGAAATTTCTTATCGGTTTCTCTGACACTTTCGCGAATCTTGTTACTTAATTGCTGAAATAGGTGCTGCATTTCTTTTTCTCCATATAACGATTTGAATTCTGCTGCATAATGAATGTGAAGAAGGATAAAAACGAATGGCTGTTTGTAGCGTTCTGCCCGTTTCATTTCCTCAGACAATTCCAGCCTCATCCGTTCTGCATTGTCAAATCCAGTGGTCGAGTCAATTGCCACAAATTGTTTCATAGCCTGCTTTTGTTGTTCAATGGTTTGCCGCATCGTCTTGATCCGCTCATGCAAGCTTCCTGCTGAAATCGCGAAAAAGAGGAGGGCTGCGCCCCAAATCACCACATCTTGCAATGTTTGATTGGTAAAGAAGGGGTTTGTGTGGCCAAGCTCTGTAAAGAACATAGCACTTCCTATAAAGAACAACATCAGCAAGGTAAAAATTAATGCTGGTAAGATGCCAAATAAAATCCCGCATCCTAACACGACAAAAGTCAGTGTGATCATCAAAAAGCTCTCTGCATCATGTACGCCAAGGTAGCCCATAAACAAAATAAGACCTGCAAACGTGAGGAGCAGAGAATAATATAAACGATACGTATTACTGAATAACCGATTCATTAAAAAGCTCCCTTTCTGCAATGAGAGGCAATAAATTGTCAAATGAGTGTGTGTCTTTTTCGTTCATGTACCCTCCATAATAATCCTTGAGAGGATCTTGAATTTGTAATTCTTTCATGCGGTCATACACCTCTTTTGCGAATTCCGGTTCGTTTCGTTTAAGAGCATACAAGATGACCAGCGCATATACAGAAGGCGATTCATATGTCACTGCTGGCTGCAATGTGCTCAGTTTATATCTACCGTACAATTTTCCTTCTTTTGTAAAAGTCGTTTTAAGCCATTTCATGATCGCGGACGTATTCACCTTTGCACGATCGGCATGTAGAGCCGTATAGAGTTGATCAATCATATTGATTTCTCGATCAAATGAATAGGCTTTTTTCTTTATGTCATAGGATTTAGGAAAGAATCCTTTTTTTCTCGGTGCTTGTTTTAGAATGGCCAATTGGTTACTCGTCATTTGTTTCGTGAATATTTTGAGGGATTCCAATTCTTTGATTGCTTTTGGGTCTAAATATGAGAGTGTGATTGTGTGTGAAGTTCGATTTGTTGATGCATCATAATAATCGGACAAGATGCCTCTATACATATTTTTGTCTTTTAACGCTTGTGCGATTTCTTTTGCTGTTGTTTGATATGCTGCATTCTTCCATAAACGATCTGCCTTTTGAAGTGCCGCCACTACCCGTAAATCATCAACCAAGGCATTGGCTTTACTTTTTTGATCAGATTCGATTTGCCAGCTGAGAAGATGATGGTCTAGTAAAAATTCATCTTGCAGGACACCCAATTGTTGGTCAAACGAATTTTGGTCTTTTTTTCGAACAAGATAATCCATCCAAAGCCCCAGCGATTCGGATAAGTAGATGTGCTGCTCTGCAAATGAAGTGCGGATCAAGCCTTGATCTGTCATGAGGTGATGAGTAATAAAATATTCTCCAGGCAATACTGGCTGTGGTGATACTGGATAAGCTGATTCCGTCTGCTGCTTCCAGGTACATCCACCTAGTAGAATGACAATGAGTAAAACAATACCTATGCGATGTATGGGTGTATCCATTCGTGTCCCCTTTCAACTCCCGTTCTCTTAGCATTCCAACGATTTATTATAGATTGTTTCTGTTTAAATTTAAATAAATATTTTATACCAAATTACGAGTCTTTTCGCATAGACATTCCCATTTTCAGAAAAACAATATGTCGATATGCTTGATTACATTGGAAAACCCATGCGTTTCCGCATGGGTTTTTATAATACTATTGATCTAATTTTAATTTCTTTAATTGCTCAGCCAGTGCGTTATTGATTGGTTCTTCCACTTTCTTTTGTTTCTTCATATATTTAGACACATCGTGCTTACTGGCTTTCTTTTGATTGGATTGTGATTTGCGTTTTTCGAAAACAGACAGTTTTTCTCTATGGCCGCACACACAAGCAAAGATTTTGCCATCGCCTTCTCCGCGCAGCTCGAGCTTTTTATGACAGTTCGGGCAGCGTGCGTTTGTTTTCTTCGCCACATTTTTACGGTGGCCGCATTCTCGGTCTTGGCACACGAGCATTGTGCCATGTTTTCCGTTTACTTTCAGCATCAGTTTTCCGCAGTCCGGACAATGGGTGCCAGTGACATTGTCATGCTTAAAGGTTTGGTTCGTCTGTTTGATTTCAGATACGGCTTGTTTTGCATAGGTCTTCATTTCACTCATGAATTGAGAAGCCTTCAGCTGTCCTTTTGCGATTTTAGAAAGCTTTTGTTCCCATTCCGCTGTTAACGCAGGAGACTTTAAGTCTTCAGGCACTAAGGAGAGCAGCTGCTTCCCTTTCGATGTGATGAAAATGTCTTTGCCCTTTTTCTCGATTAAGAAACTGTTAAACAGTTTTTCAATGATATCGGCTCTTGTGGCCACTGTCCCTAGTCCGCCTGTTTCACCAAGGGTTTTCACTAAATCCTTTTCCTGATTCTGCATAAATGCCGCTGGGTTCTCCATAGCAGATAGCAGGGTTGCTTCATTAAAACGAGCAGGAGGTTTCGTTTCTCCTTTTGTTTCTTTCAGCTGGCGTACTTCAAGTGATTGCCCTTCGGAAAGTACCGGCAGATGCTGATCTGCTTCGGCTGATTCCTCTTCTTCATAGGATTCATCGTACACAGCTTTCCAGCCGGCTGATTGCACAGTTTTTCCTTTTGCTGTGAATGTTTCACTGCCTATTTTGGCGATCACCGTTGTTTCCTCGTATTCAAAAGGATTCATGAGTACAGCAAGGAATCGTTTGGCAATCAGATCATATAATTTACGCTCTTTATCACTTAATGCACCAGGATACAGCTCTTCCTCGGTTGGAATAATCGCATGGTGATCTGACACTTTTGCATCGTTGACAAAGCCTTTGTGTGCTTTCACGCCTGATTGTAAAATGCGGTTCACATGCTGAGCGTACGGTCTGACATTCATTCCTTTTAATCGATCTTTTAATGTAGGAACGATATCCGCTGAAATAAATCGTGAATCTGTACGCGGGTATGTCACAAGCTTATGCTGCTCATACAACCGTTGAAGCGTAGACAAGGTTTCTTTCGCTGAGAAGCCATAGCGTTTATGCGCATCACGCTGCAATTCAGTGAGGTCGTACAGCCCTGGAGCAAAAGCTTTTTTCGCTGTTTTTTTCAATGCATCGATCGCTGCTGGTTTTCCTTTGCAGCCTGCCAAGCGCTCTTTTATGACATTCTCTTGGAATGTGCGGTTTTGCTTTGTTTTGGCATCCTGCCACGTCAAGGTAAGTCCATCTACTTGTGCAGTCATTCCATAAAACGGCTTCGGCTGGAATTGCTGAATGTCTTCTTCTCGTTTGGCGATCATGGCAATCGTTGGTGTTTGTACCCGTCCGCAGGAAAGCTGCGCATTGAACTTGGTCGTCAGCGCTCTTGTTGCGTTGATCCCTACAATCCAGTCTGCCTCAGCACGTGCAACCGCTGAGCGGTACAGATTATCATATTCTCTGCCGTCTTTTAGTCGTTTGAAGCCTTCTTGAATGGCTTTGTCCGTAACAGATGAGATCCATAGTCGTTTTAGCGGCTTTTTCACATGCGCTTTTTCAAGAATCCATCTTGCGACAAGCTCCCCTTCACGTCCAGCATCTGTTGCGATGACAATGTCTTTTACATCTTTTCTTGCTAGCTGTGCTTTTACTGCTTGGAATTGTTTTCCTGTCTTTTTCATGACGACAAGCTTTAGCGGCTCTGGAATGATCGGCAAATCCTCTAAACGCCAGGATTGAAATTCTTTTCCGTAGCCTTCTGGATCAGCCAGTGTGACCAAATGGCCAAGGGCCCACGTGACAATGTATTGATCTCCTTCTAAAAAACCATTTCCTTTTTTATGACACTTCAGTACACGCGCTAAGTCACGTCCTACTGAAGGTTTCTCTGCTAATACAACTGTTTTTGACACTAGATTTCACATCTCTTTCTTCTATCCATCCTTTTATTATAGCAGACGTGGAGATGCGGTTCTAATGACGGATTATTTCTTCAAACGCGTGATAATTTCGTTTGTGATTTCTTGTGTTTGATAAGCCCCGCCGATGTCTGCCGTTAAAAAGCCGTCTGCTGTGACTGACTCGATGATTTCGAGCAGGTGTGTACCTAGTTCTTCCTCTCCGAAATGATCAAGCATGAGTTTAGCGGTCCAAATTTGACCGATTGGGTTGGCAATTCCTTTCCCTGCAATATCTGGGGCTGATCCATGTACAGGCTCAAACATGGATGGATATTTGCCATTTACATTGATGTTGGCAGCAGGCGCCACGCCAATACTTCCCATAATCGCAGCCCCAAGATCAGTTAAAATATCGCCAAATAAATTGCTGGCAACAATCACATCGAATTTCTCTGGTCTTGTCACAAAGAAGGCTGAGAGCGCATCAATGTGCTGCGAGTCTGCTGTCACCTCTGGATAATCCTTTGCTACGTCTCGAAACACTTCATCCCAAAATGGCATTGTATGAACGATTCCATTCGATTTGGTTGCACTTGTCACATGCTTTCGTCTTTTTTCTGCTAATTGAAAAGCAAAGCGCATGGCTCTCTCTGTCCCTTTTCTGGAGAAAACAGCATTTTGAATGGCAAGCTGATCTTCCCCTTGATAGATGCGGCCTCCGATTTCACTATATTCGCCTTCACCGTTTTCTCTTACAACAAGAAGATCGAAATCCTTTGGCTGAGCAAGCGGGGAGCGAATACCGCTCAGCTGTTTTGCAGGTCTAACGTTAATCACCTGCTCAAATTCACGTCTAATTTTAATCAGCAATCCCCAAAGCGATACATGATCCGGCACTAAATTGGCATCTCCGACTGCCCCTAAGAAAATGCTGTCAAAGGCTTTCAGTTGTTCCAATCCATCCTTTGGCATCATTTCGCCATGCTCTAAATAATATTCACAGCTCCACGGAAAATCCTGAAAGGTGAAAGACAGACCGCCATGCACATCTGATATCGCTTTCAAAACTCGGATGGCTTCAGGCACAACTTCCTTTCCAACCCCGTCTCCTAGAATTGCTGCAATTGAAACATGCTTCATTGATTTTTCCCCCTTCGTCATCGGTCGACCGTCGACCATTTAATTCGAGTTTACTAGAGAGTGTCTGTTCTTACAATGGACAAAAGACGCTTTTTTGATCAAAGCGCCTTTTTATCCTGCATCAGCACACGGGGCTTCTTTTTCTTTCTTCCCGCACTTTTTTTATCTGAAAGCAGCAAACCTCCTAAGGTCAGTACCGTTCCAAGCGCAGACATGAAGGTCAATCTCTCGTGAAGAACGATCATTGAAATGACCATCGTAATAATGGGCACTCCATAAATATACACACTCGATTTCACCACACCGAGCGTTTTCACGGAAAAGCTCCATGTCAGAAAACAAATGGCAGATGCGAAAAGGCCTAAAAACAGCAAGTGGAAGGCAAACGATGGATTCGTCAATCGTTCCCAGTCTAAACGAATTTTAAAATGCCAGATCAGTGGAATCATCCATAGCAGTCCGTAAAAGAAGACACGCCTTGTTACCTGAATGATATGGTAGCCATATTGGTTGATCATCTTCGATAAAATGGAATAGAATGCCCAGACGATAGTGGCCGTTAATGCTAACGCATCACCGAGTGGATTCAATTGAAACGTCGCCATTCCATTCATACTGATCAGCACGATTCCCGTCATCGCGATGAAAAAGCCTATGAAAAACCGGCTGTGCAGCGGCTCATCTTTTAATAAAAAATAAGACAATAGAAAAGAGAAGAATGGGACAACGGAGCTGATGACACCTGCATTCGAAGCAAACGTATAAGTAAGTGCGACATTTTCTAAAAAGTAATATAAGACCACACCGCATAAACCTGCCAGCGCAAACATCCCTTCATGCTTTTTATTTCGCACCTTCATGGTGACTGGATAGATGATCACCAGAGCCAAGTACCCTATAAAAAAACGGAAAAATAAAATCTCTGTTGGAGAAAAAGCCGTTAATAATATTTTGGTAGAGATAAAGGTGGATCCCCATAAAAAAATGGTGAACATGGCCGCTAAATGACCAAGCAGCTGTTTATTTTTCATCAGCTGTTACCTGCTTTACAAAAATTTGCTGATACTGCCCTGGCGTGAGCCCAATAAATTCTGAAAAGAAATGACTGAAATGACTTTGATCAGAAAATCCAGCGGAGGCAGCCGCATCTACAGGCTTCACTCCTTGGGCGAGAAGTTCCTTCGCATAGTTCACTCTGACTGTCTGTAAATAACGGTACGGTGTAATCCCTCTGAACTTTGTAAAAGCACGCAGCAATGAATATTTGTTCATGGACACAAGCTCACCTAAGTCATCTAACGAGATATTTTCCGTGAGGTGTGTTTCGATATATTGCTGTACGTCTTGGACTTTTTGTTCGTTGGCATGTGCGGCTGATATTTTTTCCCCTGAGGTATCAGCATAGGCTTCAATCAATTGTTTCATAAAGAAATAGAAGGTTTCCTGTTTATTCAAAGCAGGCGCTTCTTCTGTGATCATTTGATGTAGATCATATAACGGCTTTGTTCGTTCACTTTGTGAAAACACAGGGGCTTTAAAATGCGGCTTGTGCTGAAAGATTTTTTCCAGCACCTCAGCTTCAATATTTAAGCAGCGATAATCGAGTGTCCTGTGATCAATTTGTTCACATGCGTGATTATCATACGGATTGAAAAGAAGGATATCACCCTTTTCAATGATGTATTCTTGATTTTGGCAGATCAAACGTCTTTGACCATCTTCAATAAATCCAATCACATAATATGTATGAAAATGATTCGGGAACTTTTGCATGATGCCATGAAAGCGATACGCCTCTATTTGCAAGTCTTGATCAAAATGTACAGTTCGTTCCTCTTGTGTGTTCATGTCGATCCCTCTTTTCACTGAACTGATCATTAGTGTAGCACACCCTTTTTCTCTTGGATTGTACGATATTGACTTTTCGATGCAGGCTTGCCTAGAGGGAAAAACTTGGATAACATGAGACAAAAGATGATGAATAAAAGAGGGAATGATGGGATGAATTCATTCGAGATGGAAAGACCAGCACCGTATCACATGCAATTTTATGAACAGCTGAAGCAAATGATATTTGATGGCCAGTTTCAGCCAGGAGAGCGCATCAATGAAACGCAGCTTGCCAAGCAATTTGGCGTAAGCCGATCACCGGTAAGAGAGGCGATGAGGCTGTTAGAAAAAGACGAGCTTTTAATCGCGGATCATCGCTCAGGCTATTCCGTCTATACGTTAACAGAAAAAGATGTTGAGGAGCTTTATCAAATTCGGGCGGCCTTAGAAACACTTGCTGTTGAACTTGCCTGTAAGGAAGCCTCGCAAAGAGAAATGGATGAAATTGAGCAGGTTCTCACACAGGCGGACGAAGCGATCAAGCAGCTGCTGCCATCTAAAGAGATCGTCCAGTTACATGAAGCCTTTCACCAAAAAATCATGTTGGCGAGTCACAATGACCGCTTATCCAAACAATTGAATCACGTGAATGCACTCATTCACTATTGCCGCATCTTCCATTTTAGCGGCGGGGCTCGTGCTGAAACCATTCAAAGAGAGCATATAGCCATCTATTCTGAAATAAAAGAGCGCCGCTCCATAGAAGCGGTTCAAGCAATGACAGAGCACTTATTACATGATGTGATGCACTTAAAGCAAGTACTCTCTAAAACAAACAAAGAATAAAGGGCTTTTCCCATTTTTTAAGCATTCCATGAACATATTTTGAATTTTTCGTAGATTTCAGCATGTCCAGACGATCTTTCGTTTATATTAGAAGATGAGAAACTAGCTTTT
The DNA here is from genome assembly GCF_038593315.1 of Bacillus sp. FSL P2-0069. Lineage (NCBI taxonomy): Bacteria > Bacillati > Bacillota > Bacilli > Caryophanales > Bacillaceae > Bacillus > Bacillus sp. FSL P2-0069. Next base: position 477,903 of record NZ_CP151984.1, on the reverse strand, counting down.
ATACAGGAGGATTTGTATATGCATACAAGTATTAGCCGTCTTCGACAGGCGGGTTTTATTGAGGGTATGTCTCTTTTAACCCTTCTTTTAATTGCCATGCCTCTAAAATATTTTGCGGATATTCCGATGGCAGTCACTATTGTAGGCTCTCTTCATGGCGCATTGTTTGTCATCTATATGCTCGTTTTGGCATATGTGACTTTTAAAGTTCGCTGGCATTTGAAATGGTCCATCGCCGGTTTTTTTGCGGCTTTCATTCCTTTCGGTAACTTCGCCTACGATAAGGTGCTCCGCCAATATGATACAAAAGCTTAATCAAAAAGGGCTAAAACGACATTCGTTTTAGCCCTTTTTTTCCACGCTGGGGAACGCTTTTTTATATCGATGCATATTTCACAATGGCTGCTTGACGCGTCATGTCGTGATACGCCACCCATAATTCATCACCAGGCAAGACGCTAGTGATTGGATCGATTGGCTGTTTCACTTCATACATCATGCCATTTCTCTCAACCTGAATGATTGCTAACGGCAGATTGCCGATGACGCCAGCAAATTCAACATTGGTCACTTTTGCACTTCCTTGTTTCTCTTGCATGAGACCCATTTCTCTATCCAGCTCTTCTTTTTTTGTCTGGATCGTGATTTGAGTGCCGGCTGTGACCTGCATATGATCAGGGATGAATTGGCTGACCGTTTTTGTGATGGACTCATCGCCGTTTGAAACCGACACATCAAGCTGAATAGGCTTTTGTTCATGGATGGCCACTGGATATTGCTTCACACGCTGAATCGTTCCTGTTAACGTCACATCTTTCCCCGATCGATTCCGCACTTCATGGCCATAGGCTGCCATTTTGAGCTGGCCGTTGATATCGACAAGATCGGCTTTTTCTCCTGTTCTAAATTCAAAACCGGCGGCTTGAATCATCGGAATGATATACGTTTTCTGATCTAATTCAAATGTGAGTGATAAGACGGTGCCTCGTCCTACAGTTCCATATGATTCTATGTTTCTTAAAACAGCGCCTTTGATAAACTTTGCCTCGCTTGGCTGCGAGAAGTCACCCTCTTTTAAGAGCATCGCTTTTTTCTTCTTTGGATCATAGTGAATGACAATACGCTGTCCCGGCTGTGGTATCTGGGTGTAGGATACAACCGTTTTAACCGTCTTCTCGATGTTTTCCCCATCATATTGAAATTGAAGCAGCATTTTGACGACTGGCTGTTCGTTGATGTAGGTGCCCGTTTCTTTAACAGACACAATATTGGCTTCTAATGTGACACTGTCCTTTATCTTGTTTCTCCTCACCAGTCTCAAAATCGGCGGCAGGAAGATCGCTAGCACAAATAATAATAGCGGGATCAAGATCCATATCGCCCAGTTAAGAATGAGCGGTCCGCCCTTCATAACATATTGCGTAAAGGTATCAACAGACGTTTGGTGGGCCGGACTGGCGTTTTCAATTGAGATGACCTTTTGCAAAGGAAATTCCTTTAGTTCTTTGCTTTTCGTCTCAAATGCACCCGTTAATTGATTGTCAAATGAATAATAGAGCCAGTCGCTCTTCACATTTTTATTGAAAGAGAGCCCTTCTCTTTGTAAAGATTCATATGAAAACGACTGCAAAAGCTTGCTGGCAGACGTCGCCTTATTCGTGCGATGGTTATAAATATAACCTGTCAGTTTGCCTTTTGCTTCGTCCTTTGCTGTAGAGCCTGCAAGAAAAACTTCTTCTTCATTAAGCTGGTAAATAAAGGTTTGATAAATCGGCTTTGGTGTTGGAATGACTTCCCCAAGCCTTCCCTCTGCATTCACTTTCCTTGCCCTTTTTGGATAGTTAGATTCGACAGCGACTGCAAAGTTTTGTGATGTCCCGATTGTTTTCTCCAGCTGCTGCTCCACTTTATCTTCAATGAGACTGAACGGTTCAGCGTTTTTGGAGACATAAACCCCAAGCTGTTGCTTCTCGTTTGAGATTCCGCTGACATACGCCTTCTGGTCATTTTTCAAAGCCAATTCAAACATAGGAATTGGCGTCTGCCCTCTAAAGGAATTCATGACGACATCGATAGAAACGGGTCTTGCTGGCAGCTTTAGATCGTTCAGATTGTGCACATGAAACTGACCATCCTTCAGCTCACCGATGACTGCAGCGGCACCATCCATTTCTCCTGTAAATACGAGCCGTCCATTCCATTGGTATGTATTCGTCTTTAGAAATGAGGGAATCTGCAGGGTATTTTGAACGAGCTCTTTCTTTTTTCCGCTTGGTGTTAGTTTCTCGATCAACAGCTGCCCGTCTTTATTTTTTAAAGTCAGTAAGAGATTGTTTCCTTGAATGGATGGCAGCATTTCATGAAACGTATCACTTTCTGTGGTCCATTCACTAATTCTTTTTCCTGATTGAGGATCATACATTGCAAAATGGAGCTGCTGGTCTTTTGATACAGCACTCACCACTCGTTTTCCTTCATCAAATGTAAACATTCCTTTGACGTCATACTCTGTTACTTTCCCATCTGACAAATCATCTTGGTAATGATTCCACACCAAGACACTGAGAATGATGGCTGGAATAAAGAAGACAATATATCTGAGGAAGATGATTGGTATTCTTTTCACTTGATCGCTTCCTTTCATGAGGTTCCTTAAACTTATACGTCAGTACAGCGAAAATGTTTCATGCTAGAAGAATACCATCAAAGCCTCTGAAATCCATATTTTACAAACTTTGTTGTTTACGATAAAATCCAATCAGATTCAAAAAAGGAGTTATCTCATTGGATAAGCTATCATCAATCATTCTAGCGGCTTGGCTGCGTGTCCCTCGCTGGTTCAAGCAATGGGTACTCGTATCCATTTCCATTTTCTTTTTTTATATGTGTTTTGTAAAGGGGCTGACTAGCTGGCACACCTTGCCGCCTGTCACTTTGCTCTCATGTGTGATTGCTTCCTTCATCATTTGGCTGTTGTGGCTTAAGGGACAAAAAAATAAGTGAAAAGGGGAAAATGATGAAACAATCTATTCTTTATTTTGCGATCTCTTTTGTTCTTCAATTCATTTGGTTTGGTCTTGTGCATCCAAATAGAGGCGTGACACTGCTGGATATGTTCATGTTTTCTATTTTGTTTGCGGTCATGTTCTTTTTTATTGAGCGGATTTGGCGGTATCAGAAAAAAGGACAAAGTAAATGATCATGAAGCTCGCTTTATTCACTCTGATTATTTGTGCATTTATCGGCCTGCTGTTAGTGTCAAACCCTTTTGGGGCGGACGCTATGCGATTGGTTTGTATCTTCATCTCCCCTTTTCTTGGGCTTATTGGTTTCGGGTTCCTATTGTTTGACCCAATGAAAAAGGCTGCCAAATAGATGGCAGCCTGTTCCTTACTCTTTTCATGCAAATAAATAATCAATGTTTAATCTCCGTTACGGAGTGTATGAATTAAGATTCGATCATATCAGTGTGTCATATGTGTTCCGAGTGAACCTACGTTTGAAAGTAAACGCCATGGAAGTTCTGGATAACAAGACAACGAAAGCCCTACCTCTCATTCGTCCTTACGGCTCCGAAGCCGTGCCAGTGTGAATTGTAAATCAAAACGTCTTTTTTCCATTCTTCCGCTCTTATAGGGGGGCGGTGGCAGAAGGAAAAGAATAAGTTTGTTCGCTTTGACAGCGTCTCGTTCTTATCAAGTAGAAGCTCTATTGCTTCTCATTATGTCATAGAAAAAAGAAAGTTTACTTTCTTTATTTATTTGCTTATTTCAACACTTAATATCAAACTATAACACATTCCCCCTGCTTGCGCAAGTGTTAAAGTGATAATTCTGCTGGTGTACGGCTTCCTTCATTCATATAACGAATGGAGGCTGGGTCAATCTTCAGGATCACTAGATTTGGGTCATCTTTTCCTTTAAACCATTTCTCCATCTCATCAGACCAAAGACGGTCAATCAGTTCCGGATCGTCGGTTAATGCTGCGGTGCCTGCAATCTCTGCATACGTATCACCGAATCCTTCGCCTGAATATCCAATGAGAATATGAACATTCGGGTTTTTTTCAATTTCTTCTGCTTTATGTGTTTCTTTACTCGTTGGTGTATATAACGTCAGCCCTTCATGGAAAAAAGTCATATAGCGGGTATGCGGCTTATCCTGTTCAACAGTCGCTAGTGTTCCCACCTTTTGTTCATCTAACAGGTTTAATACCTTTTGTTTTAATTCTCCTTGAGACATATCGTTTCACTCCTTCAAAATTTCATCCGTATACGTAGGTTTCCACGACAGCCCATTCATTAAACAAAGAAATGTGTTTTTCATAAAAAGAGACCTTCTGGCTGATGCTATAAAAAACAGGTTCAATGAAGGGAGAAATTGAACATGCATCATGAAACGATGTTTCATTTGAGCTCACTTGTCATTGCGGCAGTTGTTGTAGGCATAATCGTATGGTCTGTCATATCTGTGCAGAAAAATCGCAAGAAATACTAAAAACACCGCCCAATCAAAGCTGGGCGGTGCCGCGGTAGATCATGTATTCATAAAGGAACCGCCATTGACATGAAGTGTCTGTCCTGTCATATAAGACGATTCGTCAGAAGCCAGCAGTACAAAGCAGCCGACATGCTCAACAGGCTGTCCTGGTCTTCCCATCGGAGTTTCTGCTCCGAAGCTTTCCACACTGTCTTCATCAAATGTAGATGGAATGAGCGGCGTCCAAATTGGACCTGGCGCTACACCGTTCACTCGAATCCCATCTTTCACAAGCGATTGTGCCATAGAACGCGTAAAGCCGTTAATGGCTCCTTTTGTTGCCGTATAATCAATCAGCACTGGGTTACCTCTATATGGGTTAATGGATGTTGTGTTAATAATGGAGCTTCCCGGTTTTAAATAATCCAATGCCTTTTTCGTAAAATAGAAATAGGAATAGAAGTTGGTTCTAAAGGTTTGGTGAAGCTGTTCACTCGAAATATCTTGAATACGTTCTTGCGGATGCTGTTCAGCCGCATTATTTACTAAAATGTCTAATTGACCAAAGGCTTCAACTGTTTTTTCTACTGCTTTCTCACAGAAGGCTTCGTCACCGACATCTCCTGCAATCGTTAAGCATTTGACGCCTTCTTGTTCTACACGTTTTTGCGTATCCTCTGCATCCTCATGTTCATTTAAATACACAATGGCAACATGTGCACCTTCCTTTGCATAGGCAACAGATACTGCCCGTCCAATTCCACTATCTCCACCTGTAATCAGGGCCACTTTTCCTTTTAGCTTGCCAGAACCTTGATATGATTCATCCTCAAAGATCGGCGCTGGATTCATTTCTCTTTCACTGCCTGGCTGCTGATCCTGCGTTTGGCGCGGAATGCCATTTGTTAAATAATCACGTAAATCCATGTGTAAGCTCCTCCTTGATTTGTTGATGTATCCTTTCATTACCACCTCATTTTTTCTCTCAAACATCATGAAGCTGTACTGATGTGTTCCCGAAAATCAGCATGTTTGAAGAGGGGAAAAATCGGTTACATGATCATCAAAAAGGAGCGTTCTCACATGCTGTCTATTTCGAAAACCTTTAGCAGACCAAAAGGCTGGCTCGGAAGCATTGCTGGACTCATTATGGCAAATGAAAATAAAGCATTGAATCAATGGGCCATCCGCCACTTAGATTTGACAGATGGTGAAAACATTCTGGAAATTGGCTATGGACCCGGCTACAGTATCAAACATATGCTCAAGCATTATCAAGACCTTCACATTGATGGGCTGGATGCTTCTTCCACCATGCAGGAGCAAGCACAGTCCCGCGTCAGCAAACGGGCAAAAGACAAACAGGTTCGTCTGTATGTCGGCAAAATCGAGAAAACACGTCTTCCCGGAGAGCAGTATGACAAAGTACTGTCTGTTAACAATTTTACGATTTGGGATGATCCAAAAACGGGCTTACTCAATCTTTATCACACCTTAAAACCAGGCGGGACACTCGTTATTGTGATGCAGCCAAGAGAAAAAGGAGCTGACGCCAATCGGACAAAAGAGATGGGTGAAAACATATTAAATGACTTGCAGTTTGCAGGGTTTGATGAATTTTCTATTGAGTATGAAGAAATTCGCCCTACCCTTGCTGTCTGTGTCACAGCAAAAAAGCCGAGAAGCGAATAAGCTCTCGGCCTTTTTCTTACCACTTTGCCTCTTTGACAAATTGATAGAAAAGCTGATGTAATTTCTGTTCAATGTTTTCCTTTGTTCCTTGTCCATAAAGCGCCATGCTTTCTTCACTTTCAATGATGGATGAACTGATCAGACTAAACATTTCTGACCCTTCCTTGCCAAGCTCTTGCGGCGCCAGCATCATGAGCATTCGTGACATCTGCTGCTGCCCGCCATCCATGCTTTTAACCTCGTATGTCTGATCAAGATCATAAATATGAAAGATTGGTTCCTTGATGAATGTATGCTTTAAATGGTAAAGAGCAAATTCAGTGCCAGGTATGCCTAAGCCGCCTTGCTGTTCACGTTCCAAAAGGCCGCCCGCCACATCATCTGCATGTATGATAAATCCTTCCTCTTCAAGCTGACGAAGCAGCTGCCTAATGGTTTCATCATTCTGCGGCATCGTCTCTCTTTTTTCGATGGTAAAATGGGACAGGATGCTGCGAATCACAAACATATAATTCGTCACCTGCTCTGCCACCGCCATCATATCAACGGTTTCTTGCACCAATTCTTCGGGAGGTTCTTTTATTCTTTTTTTCTCGATGATATAAGGAATCTTCCGTTTAATATGAGCCTTCACACGCATAGCATCATCCTCGTTTAAAAGGGGGCTGACCATGATGTAATCGATATGCTCATATGGGATTGGAACGGTCGAGACAATCATGTCATAGCTCGATGCATCGATTTCCTTTAGCTCCATCAAAGAGGATAGATCGAATTTGGCGATCTCCGGCAATTCTTTTTTCAACCGGGAGGCGAGCATTTTAGATGAACCAATCCCGCTTGAGCAAACAACCAGCGCATGAATTTTTGTTTCTTCTTTTTTGATTTCAAGCACTGAGCCAAAGTGAAGCACAAGAAAGGCAATTTCATCCTCTGGAAATTCAATCTCTGGAAAGAAACGCTCGACTCCTTCTTCAATCGCCATAAACAGCAAAAAGTAGTCTTTTTTAATTTGTTGTGTGAGCGGATTATAGATTCTCATCTTTTCCTTTAGACGGTTCATGGCAGGCTCAAGATGAGACACGAGCCCCTCATACAATGAATCATTTTCATTGAGATGATAGCCGGTTTTATTTGAAATAAAATCAATGAGCTTTTTCGTTCTCAGCGCTATATCCAGCTCAATTTCATCAATACGGTATTCAGTCTGAAAGCTGCGATTTGCGCTGCGAAGGTGGATGGTCATATATCCGACCTCCGCTTCAGGGATCTCCACATTAAACATGCGTTCAAGCGCTCTTGCCATTCGAAGTGATGATTCAAATTCCTTCGTCCGCTTTAATTCCAGCAGCTCTTCCTCTTCCATTCGAATGGTTTCCCCAAGCTGAATACGTTCAATAGCATAGGTTAAGTGAACAACAAGTGCAATATAGGCACTATCAGATAAAGAGAGTGACAGTCGATCTTTCAAATGAAAGAGCAGCCTTTCTACCTTTAGCAGCTGTCCTCTGCTGACAACGCCAAACACCTTTTCCGTTGCTTTCGTTCGATGTTTGATATTCATTTCAATCGTTTCTAAAAACAATTGAATGTCGAGCCGGTCAACAATGAGATTGCCGACAATTTTTCGTTTTGCTTCCTCCGGCCCTTTTAATTCAATGCCGTACCCGCGCTTGCGGATAAGCTGCAAACCGTATGGAGCAATCCACTCCGTCAGTTCATCTAAATCATAGCTGATCGTCGCATTTGTTACCTGCAAGTCAGCTGCGAGTGTGTATAATTTCACCGGTTCCTTCGCTTCAAGCAGCGCACATAGAATTAAGAGCTTTCGTTCATCTGAGCTATATTCGATTTGATCCTCATTTGACATATGAGCAAGAAGCCGCTGTTTATCCTCCTGTTCGCCGACTGCCTTCAAGCCTTTCCCCGGCTGTTTATCTAATGAAAGATGATAATCTTTCAATATTGGTTTAATGGATTTTAGTTCTCTATGGATCGTTCTAGTACTTACCTGAACAGAATCGGCTATCTCACGAATGGTGACATAACGATTTTGCTGAATGATGTATTTAATGACTTTCTGTTCTCGTGCCGTTATGTACATGAAATGCCTCCTTCTGTATAAATAGGTCTATTGTCACACCTTAATATAAAACGCTTTCAACGAGCGCTGCAATCTTAAGTTGATCTGAATTTGGCACAGCGGCTGTGACAAAATATAAACAAGGAATCATCAGACACTTTTCCAAAATGACGGTCCATAATCCTTTTGATGAAATTGAACCTTTTGTTCTTGAAAAGGCAGTGAACCCCCGGCTTTTAAAGAATAAGTCGGATTGTATACGGGAGAGCCAAAGCAATAATCGATTGTGCCTTCTTCTGGACGGAACATGACGGTTCGCATCGTTCCAAACAGCTCCTCATAATTGTGCACAGTCAGACCATCAGGATATTCTGTCTGGAACAGCTTCACAAGAGAATCACTTGATCGCTGCTCTTTTAAAGCTTCCATTAACATATCGTATCTGACAACAGAATGATGTTTGGTCATCCCTTTTGCTGTTTGATCAGCTACCGGATGATTCGTTGCAGCAATATAACCTCTCTCCGGTCTCCTCACCCTTTTTTGACCATCAATGATTTCAATCACAGCCGCCTTTCCTTTTCGATCGGCAAGCATGATATGAACATTTGAGGCAACGGGCATTTCCTCGATAGAGCGAATGGCTTCCTCGACCGTTGGACAGGATTCCAGAACAGAGCGAATCACATGATACACCTGCAAACCGGCGACGGCTGGAGGCTTTAAACCGGGTTCATTGCCAACCGGCGGACCGCAAGCAGAGAAAGTCACAGCAAGACCATGCTCATTCATTCCATCAGATCTGCCAAACAACAGCAGCGACGAGCCTGTATGATATACTGAGCCTTTCACATGTGTCGTCACAAGACGCATATCATCAAAAATCGGGGAGAAATCATAGTTACGCAGCATGACCGTTTGTTGACCTGCCGCCATATTCCCCTGCCTCACACAGTGGGAACAGCCTGGCTGAAGATGAGATGAATAGAAAAAGGTCAAATATCGCTCATCTAATTGCATTTCATCACAAAACCCAGCAATCTCTTCATCTAATTGAGGAAGAAAGGGACGGATCAGCTGCTTCGTTTCTTTCACAGCCTGTTGTGTTACCGGTTCTGTTCGAATATATTGTGTCTTTAGCAACGGGTTCTCCTTAAGCCAGACAGCCTGCTGTTTTCCTACTTCATAAGCCGTTCCTGTCATCTTTTGAAAAAACGCACTGATTTCCTCCATGCCTGCACACCTCTTTCGCCTTCGTTTCTTTTATCATATCGAAACCGTCATATATTGAAAAGGATGAAAAAAACTGCAATCCCACCGGATTACAGCTGTTTACAGTATGCCTTAAACAATGCTTCTGCCATCGCTTCATACCCCTTAGGATTCGGGTGAAATTGATCAATCGATAAGTAGGCTCTTTCATGTCCTTCAAACGCCCGGTACACATCCACAACTTCTACATGCGGATTCGCAGCAAGCAAACGAAGCTGTTGATTATATTGCTGAAGCCACCGACCGGCTATTGGTATTTGTGGAAATGGATTATATAAATTCATGAAATACACGTAGTAGGGCTGATGCTGCCCTCTTTTGATCTGAGCGATTTCTTGAATCATCTTGCTAAAATTCGCCTGGCAATGTATGACTGCTTGCAGCAGTTTCTTTTCATCTTCACCATCTTCATACTGCTGAACAGCTTGAACAAGGTCATTCCCACAGCCTGTGATGGTGATGATGTCAGCTGCCGCAATCGAACGTCTCACCTCTGACCGTTTGAAGAGCTGTAAAATCTGCTCGGTCGTTAACCCTGATTTTGCAAATACGGACAGCTCAACTGGTGCATGCGTCTTTTTTTCAAGCATCCACCAAAACCGCTGAACAAATCCTCCGCAAAATAAACGCGCCCCCACCCCAACTGTTAAGGAATCTCCAATCGCAACATAGGATCGTCCCACTCTTATCCCTCACTCTCTCCTGCCTTCTCTTATATATACGAAACCGGAGAACAGATGCTTGTAGCAGATGACTTAGGGGCATCCATCTTTTTTTGAGATGCAGCGCCTTTACAAACTCTTTACTTGCGATATCGATCAATTTTTTGTTCAATAAGAGTAGGTTTTTTGCGCTGAAAACTGCGTGTTTACGCGTTCCAGAAAAATTTACAAACTTTTTATCTTGATTTCGAGACTTTTTACCTTGACTTCAAACTACATTGTGATTACAATGAAAATATCAGTTTTCATGTAACTGTGCTTGTTACATCTTTTTCATAGCATTCCAATATGATTAAAGATGCCACATATTCAGTGTATCATTGGGATACGCTAAAAAAATAACCGAAACAGAAAGGATTGAATGAACATGGCAAAAGTTTTATACATCACTGCACATCCGCATGATGAAACAGTTTCTTACAGTATGGCTACTGCTAAGGCATTTATCGAATCTTATAAGGAAGCAAATCCAAGTGACGAGGTTGTACATATCGATTTGTACAAAGAAAACATCCCTCACATTGATGCAGATGTATTCGCTGGCTGGGGCAAACTTCAATCTGGCGCTGGTTTCGATACACTTTCAGCTGAAGAGCAAGCGAAAGTTGCTCGTCTAAACGAATTAAGTGATCAATTCGTTTCTGCTGACAAATATGTATTTGTTTCACCACTTTGGAACTTCTCATTCCCACCAGTTCTTAAAGCATACATCGACTCTGTTGCTGTAGCTGGTAAAACATTCAAATACACTGAGCAAGGTCCTGTTGGATTATTAACAGACAAAAAAGCTCTTCACATCCAAGCACGTGGCGGATACTACTCTGAAGGTCCTGCTGCTGAACTTGAAGCAGGTCACCGTTACCTTGGTACAATCGCTAACTTCTTCGGAATTCCTTCTTTCGAAGGTCTTATCGTTGAAGGTCACAATGCTGAGCCTGCGAAAGCAGAGCAAATTAAAGCAGATGCAATCGAACGTGCGAAAGCTTTAGGAAAAACTTTCTAATAACTGCACGCAAAAAGCCAATGATCTTTACGGTCATTGGCTTTTTATTTGTTCAGATGAAAATCCTAATTCCCTCGAAATATCACTGGCGGCTTTTTTCACCTGTTTAATTAAGTAAGGTAAGCGTTCTTTTTGATATCCTGCTTCAAATCCTGCAATGCTAATACCTGCTACCACTTCCCCCAGATGATTGAAAATTGGGGCTCCAATCGCAGCTGTATAGTTTTCAAGCTCAGAATAGCTTAGCGTATATCCCCGTGCATTTGATTCTTCCAGCATGTTTCTTAGAACCTCTTTATCTGTGATGGTCCCAATTCCGATCTTCCCCAGCTCAATTGAGTCAATATAGGCAAGTCTCTCGCTCTCTGGCAAAAAGGAGAGAATACTTCTCGCACAGGCACCCGCATATAGGGGGGACCGTCTGCCGACGGCGGTGTAGAGACGAACAGGCTGCGTACCTTCAATCTTTTCCACGTAAATGGCTTCGTCGCCCTCACGAACAATGAGCTGTACAGCTTCACCTACTTCATCCCGTAAGCTTTCCATAAATGGTCTTGCAATCCTTCGAATATCAAGGCGGTCCGCCACAAGCTGACCGTATTCAAGGAACATCAAGCCTAATCGATAAACACCCGTTTCTTGCTTTTCTAACAGCCCCATATCAGCTAAAGAGCTCGCCATACGATGAACAGATGTTTTCGGCATACCGGAAAGCTCGATCATTTCATTTAATGTTAATTGATCGTGAGCGATAAACAGCCGCAAAATCTCCATTGATTTCACAACCGTTTTATTTGTGTTTTGCATCTTCTTCACCTTTTCTAAACGAGAATGCTTCCAGCTTGATTCTTGCGGCCAGCTCCCTCAGTTCGGCTTCTTGCTTAAATAACGCCTGCTCTGCATCCCGGTGATCTATTTGTTCAAAATACAGCTTTGCCCCAGGCATCGCCTGTGCAATAAGCGGCAGATCAACAGTTGCTACTTCTCCAATACGCGGGTATCCGCCTGTCGTCTGCCGATCTGCCAGCAGAATAATCGGCTGGCCATCGGGTGGAATTTGAATAGATCCAAAGGCGACAGCTTCTGAGATCAATTCCAGCTTTTCTTTTAAATGAACCGGCTCCCCCTTCAGCCGGCAGCCCATACGATCTGATTGGGGTGTGACCTGATAAGGCTGCTCAAAAAAAGCAGTTTGAGATGTTTCTTGAAAAAAAGAAAGATGCCTGCCTGCCAGCACGCGAATCACTGGCGATTTCCGCAGCGGCAAAAAATGATCATGACTCACTGTCCAATCGGGTGCGCCGTACCCCGTCTGATTCACTTTATTTTTCAGCCTATCAAACAAATGATCTGCTACGATAGACGGCTCTCCAACAGGCAGAATGTCGCCTTTTTCAAGCGGTCGTCCTTTCAGTCCACCGATTCCTGCTCTGACATAAGTGCTTTTGCTCTGCATGACTGGCGCCACATCAAATCCACCTGCCACAGCAAGATAAACGCGGCAGCCTCTCTTACAAAGACCAAAGGTGATCGTGCTTCCTGATCGGACAAAAAGCGGCTTCCATAACGGTGCCCGCTCTCCATCAATATCAATCTCTACATCAGCACCAGTGACGGCAATGAGCTGATCCTTCTCACATGTGAGCACAGGCCCCGGCCCCATCAACGTGACTTCCAGCACGGCTTCGTTTTCTTGGTTACCGGTGAGAATGTTGGCGATTCTAAGTGAGAGCGGGTCCATGCCGCCGCTCGTTAAGACACCATACTTTTGATAGCCTTGACGCCCTTTATCTTGAATGGTTGTGTACATCCCTGGCTTGATGACATGAATACTCAACATTCTGCCTCCTTCATGCTGAAAAATTCCTTTTCAGACATTTGGACAAATCTGACCTCGTCCCCTGCTTTCAATAGACTCGGAATTTCATCGTCTGGGCGAAAAAGCGGCAGCGGGGTTTGTCCAATGAGCTGCCAGCCCCCGGGTGTAGAAATTGGATAAACGCCTGTCTGCTTTCCTGCAATACCAACAGAGCCTTTTGGAATGGACATTCTTGGTGTTTCTCTGCGTGGTGCTGCGATCTTTTCAGACAGCCCGCCTAAAAACGGAAACCCTGGGGCAAATCCAATCATATAGACAAGGTACGTGCCCGCAGTGTGAATACGCACGACTTCCTCTGGCGTTAAACCATTGATACGGGCAACCTCTTCTAAATCAGGGCCCAGCGCTCCCCCGTAACAGACTGGAATGTCAACGATGCGGCGCTTTACCTGAACTCCCTCCTGCCATTTGTCTTCAAGAAGTTGTTCAATGTAGCCTTTGACCCATTCATATGGAGACAGGTCATGTGTTTGAAGCTGGGCCGATTGATGAACGGTATAAGGCTCGTAGAAAACAGTCACGTTTGTAAAGGCTTGAACCGCTTCTACATATCCTTCAAATGGGTGCTGTTCAATACATGCAAACAGCTGCTCAACACGTGCATGAATCTCCTCACGTATGTCAGCTCCAGCTTGGATGACGATCGCTGCATCTCCCAGCGGGTGGTAGGTGATGGAGTCTTTTATCGTTGAAAAAGCCACTTGAGAACACCTCTCTTTCTACAGTACACCTAGCTTTTGATCTCTTCGATCTGTGATGAACATATGACCGGGTGCATGAGTGATCGCAATATCGGGTTTTGTATGCATGACAATGGCTTGCGGCGTCACACCACATGCCCAAAACACCGGGACTTCTCCTTCTTTGATCACAGATGGTTCTCCAAAGTCAGGCTGACCTATATCGGAAATGCCAATCACCGCTGGGTCCCCTATATGGATCGGTCCGCCATGGACTGATGGAAATCGAGATGTCACTTGAACACTTCTTGTGACTTGATGCGCCGGAATGGGTCTCATGCTGACCACCATCGGGCCATGAAAGACTCCTGCTTTTTCACAAGCTATATTCGTTTGATACATGGGTACGTTATGACCGTCTTCGATATGGCGGACAGGAATGTCATTTAGCATAAGCGCGTGCTCAAACGTAAAACTGCATCCAATGAGAAAGGCAACCATATCATCCTCCCAATAAGCAGTGATATCTGTCACCTCTTCTTCAAGAATCCCTTTTCGGTAAATACGGTACTTAGGAAAGTCCGTACGAATATCCGCTTGAGGGGCCGACCGTCTTGGTACTGGATCACCTGGGTCCAGTACATCAAGCAAGGGACATGCAGCCGGATTCCGCTGACAAAATAAAAGAAAATCAAAGGCAAGTTCCTTTTTGACAATCATTAAATTGGCTTGAGCAAACCCCTCTGCAAAGCCAGCCGTTGGTCCTGTGATCTTTTTTTCGCGAATCAATTCTCTCATCTGTGATGGCTCATATGTTTGATAAGTATTCATCTGAATCAACTCCATAGTTTCGGGATTTCATTAATGATGGTATAGCCGCCCATCATCGCCATAATGACCACAACAAATGCACCAGTCACTGTCAAAAAGAATGGATGCCGATAATCTCCGACAATGTCTTTCTTATACGCCGCAACGAGTAATGTGCCAAGGGCGAGCGGCAAAATCAATGCATTGATCGCTCCAACTAATATCAAGATGTTCACTGGTCTTCCGATCGTAATAAAACAAAGGGTCGAGAGGGCAATAAAGCCAATGATGATACCACGCTGGTTTTGCTCAATTTTTGGTGAGAAGGTTTTGAAGAAAGAAACAGATGTGTATGCTGCTCCAATGACGGATGTAATCGCCGCAGCCCACATAATAATCCCGAACATTTTATATCCGATATTTCCTGAAGCTAATTGAAAAACAGAGGCAGGCGGGTTGGATGGATCTATCTGCAAGCCTTTTGAGACAACTCCTAATGTGGCAAGAAAGAGTGCCACACGCATGACAGATGTAATTAACACACCGAAAATAGAGCTTTTCGTCACTTGCGGCAGTGCTTTCTTCCCCTTAATACCTGCATCCAGCAAGCGATGCCCGCCAGCAAAGACGATATAGCCGCCTACCGTTCCGCCCACAAGTGTCACAATGGATAAAATATCAATCGTCTCTGGGACAAATGTTCTCACGGCTGCTTCTCCAACTGGCGGCGCTGTTGAAATCGCCACGTACAGCATCAGGCCAATCATGACAAAGCCTGCTGCCTGCGTAAAACGGTCCATCGCTTTCCCAGCCTCTTTGATCACAAAGATGAGAATGGCAATCACAGCACTGATCCCTGCGCCGATTCGCGGATCGACACCGAAGATCACCTGAAAACCGAGACCAGCTCCAGCGATATTTCCGATGTTAAAGGCAAGTCCTCCAATGACAATCAAAAAGGCCAGCACATACCCGAGACCCGGGAGCACCATATTCGCTATATCCTGACCTCGTTTTTCTGAAACCGCAATGATGCGCCATACATTTGTTTGTGCAAAAATATCTAATAAAATTGAGATCAAAATGACAAACCCAAAGCTAGCCGCAAGCTGCTGTGTGAAGACGGTTGTTTGTGTTAAAAATCCCGGTCCGATCGCGGACGTCGCCATTAAAAAGGCAGCGCCCATCAGCATAGAACGATTCCCCTTTGGTGCCTTCATGTGTTTGACTTTCTCTGTTTTCATGCTGTTTCCCCCTTTGATGACGATTTTTATTGAAAGGCCTTGAGATGAATCCCGGCTTCTTTTAGCTTCGCTGTAATGGTTTTTGCAAATTGAAGCGCATGGCTGCCGTCTCCGTGAATGCAGACCGTATCTGCTTTGAGCTCGATATCTTCTCCTTGAACTGTACGAACCCTGCCTTCTCTCACCATACGAACAACCTGGTGGACGGCCCGTTCATCCTCTTCAATGAGTGCATGTGGTTCGCGGCGGGATGTCAGCGTCCCGTCTGTTTGATACGTCCGATCAGAAAACACTTCATGTGCCACTTGCAGACCTATTCGTTCACCTGCTAACGCAAGTTCACTGCCTGACAGACCAAATAACACAAGGTTTGGATCCACATCATACACAGCCTGCGCAATCGATTCAGATAATTCAGTATTTTCAGCCGCCATGTTGTAGAGGGCGCCGTGTGGTTTGACATGCTGCATCGTGCCGCCCTCGGCCTTGAGAAAGGCTGATAGAGCGCCAATTTGATAGATGACAAGATCATAGGCTTCCTCTGCGGAGATAGCCATTGGACGTCTGCCAAAGCCGGCCAAATCTTGCAAACCCGGATGCGCACCAATTTTGACCCCTTTATCCAGTGCCATTCTAACTGTCTTTCTCATGACCGTTGGATCTCCTGCATGAAAACCGCAAGCAATGTTGGCTGAGGTGACATATTCTAAGATTTGTTCGTCTGCACCGATTGTGTATTGACCAAAGCTTTCTCCCAAATCACAGTTGATATCCACTTGATACATAGAATCCCTCCTTGTTGTTCCGAAATACGGAATATAAAGTCCGAATATTCGAATTTATATTGATTATACCAACTTTGGATAGACTACACATGAAATTGGCAGAAAATATAACATTCGAACTAGGAGAAAACAAAAAAAGCGAGAGGCAAAGTCCTCTCACTTTTTCTTGTAATGAAGTGCACCTTATTTAGACAGCACCCAATGTTGGATGGCTTTTGCAACACCGTGTTCTGTGTTAGGAGCCGTAATCCAATCAGCCGCCTCTTTCACCACTTCCTGGGCATTTCCCATCGCAATGCCTAATCCGGCTTCTTGAATCATGGCCATATCATTGAGGCTGTCGCCAAGTGACATGACGTTGTCCATCGTACAGCCAATGCGTTCTGCTACTTTTGCAAGAGCTGCCGCTTTGTTAATGCCGGCTGCATTCACTTCGATATTCGTTGGACTTGAGTTTGTGATCTCTAGGTGCTTATTTGTTTTCAATGTATTGAGTACTTCCTCACGAACGTCATCATCATGAATATCAAAGCCAAATTTCAGCCATTCATGGTCATGAATCCGTTCAGGGAATTCACCTCTCCACACCTTATCCACAGTCGAAGCCCAGTAATCGGTTTCGTACCTATTTTTTAAATCCCACATCATTTGGACGTGATCAGGATGCAGCAGATCTCGTTCGATCAGCTGAAAATTTGAATCCCAGATTTCACTTCCGTTTGCTGTCACGAGGTAAGACGATAACTTGAGCGGCTCAACCAGCTCTCGGCATGTCATCAGTGTCCGCCCTGTGCTAATGACCACATGGACCCCTTTTGCTTCAGCTTCTTTAATGGCTTGTTTATTTTCCTCTGGAATGATGTGCTCACTGTTTAACAGCGTGCCATCCATATCAATGGCAATCAATCGGATGTCTTTCTTATGAGCTTGTGTTGACAAATTGAGTACCCCACTTTGTATCGATTTTTGAAACTATCTTTATTTTAATATAAAGAGGAAGCTGGCACAAAGGGACGAGTTTGATCCCATAGAAAAAAGACCTTATTACAGGTCTTTTCACATGTGCTTAGCGTTCACACGCAATGCCGTCTTTGTCGCGGTCAAGCTTCATGTTTTTTTGATAAAGTGCTTTTGATACATATGGCTTGTACTTTGTTTTTCCGCCTTTGTTTTTCGTGTTTTTGCTTTTTGCTACGCCGCCTTTATATACCTTGTTCAGCGCTTTACAGTTTTTGTACTTCACTGTCTTTGCATCTGCTGTGTGGGTGTCGACTTGTGTAAAGCTTAGTAAAAGACCTAAAGACAAGACAGCCACCATGATTTTTTTCAACATGTAAGATCCCCCTATTTTTTCTAATTTTACAATTTTATCATATGTCACCACTTTTTGTTTTTCAAGACTATCGAGCTAAATATTTTGATTTTTTTGGCACGAAATACACCTTATATCCTATATGGTACAATGAGTGGGAAACCTTTCCGTTTTTTACACGTATATGAAGAGAGGAGTTTTTCACATGAAAATGAAATATACCATTTTATATGTAAACGATGTGGAGTCGAGTATTCATTTCTATCAGCAAGTACTTGGTTTCCCAATAAAATTGAGGGTTGAATCCTATGTTGAGTTTGACACTGGAGACGTGACGTTATCGATTAATTCACGCCAAGATGTCAAAGAAGCACTCGGATTGCCTGTCCCTGAAGCAAATCAAGCGTCTCACACGTTTGAAATTGGCTTTGTTGTGGATGATGTGGAGCAAACGATTGCATCAATGAAGGAAAAAGGGGTTTCGATCATCAAAGAACCTGCAAAAAAACCATGGGGTCAAACGGTCGCTTATGTGTCTGATCCTGATGGTCATTTCATTGAAATATGTGATGCGGTCTCCTAATGGGCTTTGAAGGGAGTGAATCAGAATGAGAAAAAAACATGCTTTTTTCGCCGGTGTTTGCTCAATGATTGTGATTTGCAGTGCTTTTCATAGTAACAATAAGTGATGTATTCAAGAGTAACGATAGATACCTTCCTAAATGAGACTAGCACTAACTACCAATGTGGAATGAAAAGAAATTTTGTTATTGTCTAAGCTTCTCACTTTCTTTGCACTCTACACAAATATGTGTAAATCATACTTAAAGTCTTTCAAAATATATAAGTAAAAATAAACCTTAAAATAACCTTAAAATTGAAAATATGGGTTTAAAGGGCAGTTTTTTTATTGTATATTTTACTTATAAATTTGAAGGGAGATTTTAGTATGATAAATAAACAAACGTTTAAAACTGTTTTATGTTCTACACTTTTAATTACTGGTATTGGGTTTTCTCAGCAATCTTTTGCTGCAGAATCAAATTCTTTAGAAAAAGAGGCAATAAAACAACACAAAATATCAGGAATGAGCGATAAAGAAATTACTGAATTAATTAAGACCGCTAAAGATGATCGAAAATTCGCTGAAACTAAAGGGGACGAATTATACAAAAAAGATCAAAAAGAGTTCAAACAGCTTGAAACTTCAGGACAAATTGACAAACTTTATCCTAAATATAAAGTAGAGAAAAATAAAATATCTGCTTTGTCTACTAAAAAATCTATGGGCACAAAGGGAGATGTATTAGTTAGTTATGAAATTAACTCTGGAAGCGCCTCAATAGGAGTTGGACATGCAGCAATTGTAGCCCAAAACAGCTCAAATACTGTAGAATCTTGGGCTAAAAGTTATAGCCCAAAGAAGCAAGATGGTGTGAGAAAATACCCGAATACATGGAATACGAAGAAAAAAGTTTATGGTTTATGGGTTAAAGGTTCTTCTAACGCTAAATATATTGGAGCAGCTAAATATGCAGAAAAACAAGCATCAAATAAAAAACCTTATAACTGGAATTTTTTAAACAAAAACACTACTAAAAGTTTCTATTGTTCACAGCTTGCATGGAGAGCATGGAAGAATCAAGGCATAGATATTGATAATATCAAATGGGATACTATTGTCACTCCAATGGAACTTGTAAAGTCAAATAATACTAAGATTTTTAAACATAACAAATAAAATAATTAACTCAAAACAATCGTATTTCTTATACGGTTGTTTTAGTCTTTAAGGAGATGTCTATAAATGTTTAGTAAACGTATCTTTTTAAGTATATTTGTTATTTTAATTTTATCAGCTTGTACAGCCAATAATTTAGAAAATAACCCAAAAGAGAAAAAATTCACCAAAATGAAGGATACATCATTTATTATTTCTCTGTCCAATACATTAAAATCCGGTACTGAAATAATTTACTTTGATAGTAAAGGAAATAGTATAAAAGATAGTTTATTGAATTCTGGTTATAGTATTATATCCAGCACACAAAGCAAGGATAATATTTATTTTAATAGCAGTCGAAGTAATGATTATTTTACCATAAACAAAAAATCAGGTTCACTAAAAGAAGGTAATTTAAAAAGTATGTCAAAAACAACAGAAGATGAAGGATCTTTCTTTATTAATGCTAGCAACTCATACGTTTTTAAAGATATAAATATCGGTTATACAGATAAAGGGTATGAGAGCGAATTTATTTATTGGACAGACAACAACGATGATAAAAAACAACATATAAAGTTAAAGGGGATGCTCAACTCTGCAAGGTTAATAGATGGGAAATTTTATATACTTTCCAACTATGACGATGAATACTTATCCATAAAAGTTCTTGATCCAAATAACAATAAAATTATTTCGGATAAACGTATTCCAAATAAACAGATTTATTTTATTGAAGGTAACGAAAAAGATGCATTTAAAGAGTTAGACTCTGATACAATAGCTTTAGCCCTAACCGATACGGTTAACCAAAATGAAGAATCTAAAATTTTATTAATTAATAAGTCTAATTTAAAAATAAAAAAAGAAATTACAATTAATCAAAAATCTTTTTCTCCAACACAAATTGAATTACTCCATGATGGTAATATTGCTATCCCATCCTCTGAGGGCAAAGTATTAATCTATGATAAAAATTTTAAGTTAATAAAATCTTTTGTTATGAAAGATACAAAAGAAGAACAATATCTCCAAAACATTCAATACTCTAAAGATAATATGTATGCGTTTTTCAAGTATCCTACTCAAAAAAAACAAAATGTGATAGGACATGTAGATATATATAATTTAAAGAAGGGAACATTAACTAATTCCATCGATATTCACTCAAAAAAAGATTGGGAAACGGGACGACTTGAATTAATTCAGTAATAAGGGGGATAACCTAGTGGGATCTATTGTTTTATTAATTATTTTCGTCTTGCCAATATTGTCGATTCTAATTGGAATATTAGGTACACGTATCTTTAGAAACATATGGATTTCTCCTCTTGTTTCTCTTGTCTTAAGTTTGGTGTTTTGGTTTACTTTAGCAGAAGGAAACTTCTCTTTTTTATTTTGGGTAGTTTGTTACACTGTTATTTCCATAATCTCTTCTGTTATAACATTTATCATTATTAAAAAATCTTCTTAATCAACAGGACCGGAAATCATCCGGTCCTCTTTGATTTACAGACGATAACGCGCAATGTCCTGATTCAATCGCATGCTAAGCTCATTAAGTCTTTCTGCTGCTTTTGCCACATTAGAAATGGCTGTCACTTGTTCGTCTGTGGATGCAGTAATTTCTTCGATCGCCGCCGCATTTTCTTGAGAAACATGTGCTGCGCCGTGCATGGCTTTTGTGATGAGGTCGTTTTGCTCCAGCAGTGTATTCAGCTCTTTTGCCATCGCGTTTGTTTCAACGATGGTTTGTGAAATCAATGTAGAGATGGCATTGAATTCATGTTCTGTTTTATGCACTGCTTCATCCAGCTCGGCAAAACGATCCATTGTGCTCGACATGATGCCGGCTGTTGCCGTCGTTTCTTCTTTAATGCCTTGAATCATTTGCTGAATTTGAACGGCTGATTGCTTTGTCTGTTCAGCTAAATTCCGCACTTCACTCGCCACAACTGAGAAGCCTTTGCCATGCTCTCCTGCACGTGCTGCCTCAATACTTGCATTCAGTGCCAGTAAATTCGTCTCATTTGAAATGCTCTCAATCGTATCTGTGATTTGAGAGATATCCTGTACTTTTGTACTTAACTGCTCGATTCCTGCTCTAATGCCTTGAGACGCCTGAATCGATTGTTCATTCGATTGTTTTAATTGCTGTACGATTTGCTGGCCCTGCTGTGATGATTGACTCGATTGGTCGGAAATCCGTTTAATTTGATCACTCTGTTCTTTGACATTCTCAATCGATTGATTAAACTGGGTCATTTGTTGATTGGCTACTTCAAGATCAGATGCTTGATGAAGTGTTCCATTCGAAATATCTCCGATGGCTCGTCCAATTTCTTCACTGCTGGCTGAGGTTTCTTCAGATATCGCCGATAAATCTGTCGCTGATTCAACAAGCTGACTGCTCGTTTCCTGTAAACCGCTCACCAGTGTTCTGAGCTCTCCTGACATATGGTTAAAGCCTTTTGCCAGCTGTCCGATTTCATCCGTTGTTTCCTTTAAGCTCGTGCGTTCAATATTCCCCGCCGCAATTTCCTTTGAAGCAGCAGTGACTTGCTTCAGCAGTCTGACTTTTCCTCGAGCAGCTAAATAAAAGACGCCTAGACTCAGAAGGGCGACACCCGCTGTAATGAGAATAATATAAAGCTTCATCTGCTCTAATTCTTTATAAAATTCGTCCTGGAAGACAGCGATACCTACACTCCAATTCCACGGTGTAAACTGGCTCATATAGGCGAGCTTTTCTTTTTCTTCGCCGGTTGCATCGTCCTTATCCATATAGGTCACATAGTGTGCATCCTCGCCTTTTGCATTGGCGCCAGCGACCATTTTTTCACGATTGGTCGTGTTATCTGGAATGACACCGATGTCGTTGACCGGATGAACCTGGGTAGAATAGTCAGTGCCATAAGCGATCAGATAGCCTTTATTTTTATAGATAAAATCTGATTTTTGAGATTGGTATCCCTTCCCGTTGTCATTTTTGGGTCCGCTCAAGTAAAGCCGGGCTTGTTCTTGCGCCTGCTCAAGCGTCAGTTCTTTTTTCTCCACACGGTCATTCAACTGTTCAAGTGTGGCCATCGCTCCGCTGACGATGTGCTTTAAATCTGCTTTCCCTGCATCAATTAAGACATGTTTCGCTAACAAATACCCCGTTGTTCCAACTAGTCCGCCCGTTAAAATCGTGATCACGATAATGGCAGACATTAATTGAAAAAAGACACTTCTTGACGCAAACGCTTTCTTTTTCATGTACAAATTCCCCCTTACTTTATATATCGTCAAGCAGGGAAAAGTATTAAAAAAGTCATAGAAAAAATCCCTTTCTCACAATGGAAAGGGATTTTCTGATTAATGAGCTGCTTCTTTAAGAATGGCTTGATAAAGATCGTCTGATGGTGAGAGTCCACATACCTCTTCCAGCACACCTTCAATGCCTTTTTCTTTTCTTAATGCCTGCAGACGAACAGCTTCTTCGTCTTCAGTAAAGTCGTAAGCCAAAGCTGCCACAATGCCTTTAATTAAATACTCTGGCTGTCTGATCTTTTTCGCTGGACCGATTAAACGGTCATTTGCTCCAAGCTTTCTAAGCGGAGAACGTGCGACGCGCGTGACTTCATCAGAGATAAAGGCATTTTCAAATCGTTTGATGATTTTTTGAATATACGCATCATGTTCTTCTTTTTGAAAGCCATAGGTGTCGATTAAATAACTGCCCGTTTCGTGTAGTGCACCTTCGACCACTTGACGAATCTCTGGTGTATCGACAGCTTCTTTAATCGTTTGAACGCCTTTTTCGTACCCGACATAAGCAGCTAGTGCATGTCCTGTGTTGACAGTAAAGAGCTTACGCTCAATATAAGGCGTTAAATCTTGTACAAAGGTCGCTCCATCGATCTGAGGAACGTCTCCAATAAAGCCTGTCTCATCAATGACCCACTCGAAAAATGGCTCGACTGATACTTTCAAAATGTCCTCATGGTGCTGAATGGGGACAATGCGGTCAACCGCAGCGTTTGGAAAACCAACTGTGTGTGACAGCGCTTCTTGTTCATCAGCTGTTAGATGAGAGAAAACAGCTTCCTTTAAATGAGAGCTGCCGCCAATCATATTTTCACACGCCACAATGTTGATGATATGATCAGACTTTTTCTGTTTTAAACCTTCAGCAATCGATGAAGCAATGATGTTCAAAACAGCTGGTCCAACAGCTGTTGTAATGAGGTCAGCTGTTGCAACTGCCTCAGTTAATGCAGCTGGATCTTTTGCGGAATTGATAGCGGACACTGGACCGACTACTTCTTGCTGCTGCCCTGGTGCTGCGAGCTCAACCGTGTATTCTCCTTTTTCATTCAGCTCGTTGATCACCGCTTCATTTACATCGGTAAAAACGAGCTCAAAGCCTGATGCTTTTAACAAAGATCCGATAAATCCTCTGCCAATATTGCCTGCTCCAAAATGAAGTGCCTTCATGTTAGTTCACCTCGTTAAAGATGGCGATCAGTTCATCCTGATCCTTTGCATGAATGATACGCTCTACGTTTTCTTCCTCTGAACAGACAATCGCAATTTGAGAAAGAATATCGAGGTGCTCATTGTTTTTACCAGCGATACCAAATACAACTTTGGCAATATTCCCCTCGCCATATTCAACGCCATCAGGAATTTGGATAATGGAAATTCCTGAATGAAGGACAGCCGCTTTCGCATCCTCTGTTCCATGAGGAATGGCAATTCCGTTGCCCATAAATGTAGAAGAAATATTTTCTCTTTCAAACATTTTGTCCACATAATCACTTGTGACATAACCGTTTGCCACTAAGACTTCGCCTGCTTTTTTAATGGCTTCTTCTTTAGAGCCCGCTTGTTCGTTTAGAAAAATATTGTCTTTTGAAAGTACTTGTTTCATGAAAGATCACACACCTTTTTTAGAATGGAAAATCAGAAAACAACCAAAACGGGGAGTTCAATTAGGAAAAATTGGACTCAACCCGTTTCGTCATGTTATTTTTTCAATTTCTCAATCAGCTCATCGTATTTCGGGCTGTTTAAGAAATTATCAACTGAGATATGCACAGCTCCTGGCAGTTTTGCCTTGGCTCTATCTGTTAAATCTTTATGAGTAAAGACCACATCGGCATCATCTGGGATGTTGCTGATGGATGTATTTGTTACATCAATATCTAGCTCTGCCTTTTTGACTTTATTCTTTAAAACGGACGCACCCATCGCACTTGAGCCCATTCCTGCATCACAGGCAAAGATGATTTTGTTCACGTTATCTGGATTGATTTCATCTGGAGACGCTGCTTGCTCGCTTGCTTCAGCACCTTCTTTTTGTGCTGTAAGAGCAGCTGCTGCTGCACTTTTCTTGCCTTTCATGTCTTGCATTTTTTCAGTTGCTGCTGTTAAGTCTTCGTCCACTGCTTTAGACGCTTTCAAAATGACAGAAGCGACAAGGAATGATACGACCGCTGCCACGACAACACCTGCTAGAACGGCAAGGTGGCCGCCTTTTGGTGACATGAGCATAAGAGCGATGATACTTCCTGGTGACGGCACAGCCTTTAAGCCTGCATTTAACAGTGTAAAGGTCAGAACGCCGCTCGCTCCCCCAGCAATAACCGCCAAAATGAGCTTTGGCTTCATTAAGATGTATGGGAAGTAAATCTCATGGATTCCCCCTAAAAATTGAATGACAATCGCACCCGGTGCAGACTGCTTTGCAGTCCCTCTCCCAAAGAACATGTAGGCTAGAAGAACACCTAGACCTGGTCCTGGGTTTGTTTCAAGCAAGAACAGAACGGACTGGCCTGTCTTCGCCGCTTGCTCCACCCCTAATGGACCTAAAATTCCTTGGTTAATTGCATTGTTTAAGAACAATACTTTCGCTGGTTCAATGAAAATACTTGCCAGCGGAAGTAAATGTGCATTGACAATGATATCTACACCTGCCGCAAGGGCTTTATTCAGGCCTAATACCACTGGACCGATGGCGTAGAAAGCAATGGCGACTAAAATGGCACCTAGAATACCTGCACTAAAGTTATTAATCAGCATTTCAAAACCTGATTTGATTCGGTCTTTAAACAGCTGGTCGATTTTCTTAATGAGATAACCGCCAAGCGGTCCCATGATCATTGCGCCTAAAAACATTGGGATGTCCGAACCGACAATAACCCCAATCGTAGCGGTTGCACCGAGTACCCCGCCTCGATGGTCATATACGAGCTTCCCGCCTGTGTAACCGATTAAGAGCGGCAGCAAGTAGTTGATCATTGGACCAACAAGTGTATTTAATTGTTCATTTGGAAAATAACCACTTGGAATGAATAATGCGGTGATGAGTCCCCAAGCGATAAACGCTCCAATATTCGGCATGATCATACCGCTTAAATAGCTTCCAAAGCGCTGTACTTTTACTCGAAATCCGCTTTTTTCCTGCATCTATGAAAACTCCTTTCTTCTCTCCCTTTATTTAGGGCTTTATAGGTCAAAAGATATAATAACAAGATTCAGTGAAGCCCTTATGCCTATCGTAAAACGCTTTCACTTTCTCTTCAATTGAAACTAAATGTCACTTTGTCATATAGTGTGTGACAAAATTGAAAAATGATGTGAAAATACCTTCAGATCCCAATACAAAAGGGGTGAAAAGGTTGATCTGCCGTTGTTTTGAAACAAAATTCATGGGAATTTCACAACTTTCAAATGGTCTCTTCTTGTTTCCTCTTCTTAAATCGAATAGGCTTATAATTGATCAAACCTATTCAATTAAGAAATGTCTGCGCAGACATGACACAGAAAAAGTGAACCATCTTGCTGTTTGTTTCGTTTACCTTTTAAAGAGGGCGGTACAATAGGAAGAGCGGTTTTTTCTGTGACTCACAGTTTACTGCCGCTTTCTTTCTGATACATGAGACATTTTCATAGGTAGAAAGGCGGTTATTCACCTTGTTTAAAAATAGTAAGTGGCTTCTGCTTCTTATGGTCATGTTCGCTTTTTTCATTCCAAAGGAAGCATTCGCTCACGCATACGTCGTGAGCTCGAACCCAGCAGCAAATGAAGAGCTGGATCAGCAGCCTCCTTCAGTCTCGATCACATTTAGTGAAGGAATTGAAAGTGGCTTTCATGCCATTAAGGTGCTAAATGCAAAAGGTGATCGTGTGGATAAAGGAGATACGGTCATTAAAGATCAAAAGATCATGGAAGCAGCTTTAAAAAAGAATTTACCAAAAGGGATTTACACCATTCAGTGGAATGCGGTATCAGCGGACGGACACTCTGTCTCTGGCATGATTCCGTTTAGTATTGGAAAAGCGGATGGCGGTTTTGACCAATTAGAGCAAGGCCAAACGGATGAATCCATAGATATGGCTTCAACTATTGATAAAGCCTTTCTTTATACGTCATTCAGCTTATTCCTTGGGACCATTTTGTTTGGACTGCTTTGGTTTAAGAATACGATTTCACCTGTATTGGAGAAACGAATGAAGCGGCTTTTGACCGTGTCATTGATCATGATGGGCGGAGCACTTGTGTTCCAGCTGCCGATTCAGACAAAATCAGCGGCAGACGTGTCCTTTTGGGGGGCATTTCAGCCTTCGCTTTTACAAGAAACGATTGCGTCCACTTCTGGCGGTAGTCTGTGGATGATGCTTATGGCGTCATTTGTTCTTCTCACCATCTGGACGATTGTGGCGGTGAGAAAAGGAGATTTCTCTTCTTTTCGAGTTTGGCTGTTTCCACTGCTTCTCTTCATAGTGCTTCTTTGGCTGAAGGCACAAATCGGACATCCAGCCGCAACAGACAATAAAATACTCACAACATCACTTGATTTCATCCATCTCATCTCTGCTTCGATTTGGGTCGGTGGTTTAACAGCCATTGTCCTTCTATTGATAAAGAAACTGCCAAATGAAGATGAGCCGCTCATACGGAGTACGCTAGCAGCATTTCATCCTTGGGCACTGCTCTCCGTTGGACTCATTGTGTTTTCAGGATTTGTGAATGCGATCTTTATTTTGCAATCGTTTGACGCTCTTTTCCAATCAGCATACGGACGCACCTTTTTAATCAAGCTTGGTTTATTTATCATCATGGGCCTTCTTGGGCTTATGCATTACTTGATGCTGAGATGGGAAAAGAAGCAGAAACGCAGCATTTCCTTACGAGCTGAATGGATGTTCGGGATCGCCATTTTGTTATTAACGGCTGTCTTTACCAATATTCCGAGCCCTCCTCCGCCTGCACCAGAGCCCTTCTTTGGCGCAAATCAGGTCGAGCATCGTGATATTGTGTCCTTGAGCATTACTCCGAATGCCCCGGGGAAAAACTCATTCGAAGTGGCATTTACAAAGAAGAATGGCGAAACGATCACTGATATTCAATCTGTAACAGCCAAGATCCATAAGGTGGCTTTATTCGGTGATGAGACACCGAGTGAATTTCAGCTGAAACGATTAAAAAATGGGCATTTCTCTGCTGAAAATCTCTTATTAAATGAAAAAGGCACATGGAAAATTGAAATCCATGCGTTAACTGGTTCTTTTGAGAATATCGATACCACATTTATTAGAAGAAACTAAAAGGAGTTATCACATATGAAAAAATACGTTAAAGCTTTATTACCAATGCTTCTCGCTTCATTTTTATTGGCAATTCCTGTGAGTGCGCACGTAACAGTCAAGCCTGATACATCTGCGACAAATGCTTGGGAGACCTATACATTAAAGGTTCCTTCTGAGAGTGACAGCCCGACGACTAAGGTTGTCGTGACAATTCCTAAAGGCGTAGAATTCCAGCAATATGAGCCAGTACCTGGCTGGAAAACATCAACTGAAGAGAAAGATGGCAAGGTAACAAGAGTGACTTGGGAAGCAACAGGTAAAGGTGTGCTTGCTGGACAATTCCAGCAATTCGTTTTTGTAGCGAAAAACCCTGAAAAAGCAGGTGAAGCTGCTTGGGATGCGTATCAATATTATAAGGATGGAACAGTCGTTGAATGGACTGGCGATAAAGATGCTGATAA
Source organism: Bacillus sp. FSL P2-0069 (assembly GCF_038593315.1). Taxonomy (NCBI): domain Bacteria; kingdom Bacillati; phylum Bacillota; class Bacilli; order Caryophanales; family Bacillaceae; genus Bacillus; species Bacillus sp. FSL P2-0069. Next base: position 449,181 of record NZ_CP151984.1, on the reverse strand, counting down.
ACCTCATTCCATCACAAACATTGTGGCATCCAATACTGTAACGGATTCACATGGCCAGGAAAAACCAAAAGAAGAAAAGGCCTCTGAAACGGCCACTGCTTCTTCCTCACCACTTGTCCTTGGTCTGTCCATTGCTGCTCTAGTCGTGGCACTGATTGCACTTGGACTTGCTTTTAGAAAGAAATAAAAGTGTATGAGCGATCGTTTTCTTAGAAACGATCGCTTTTTCTTCCTTTACACATGTGCAAATCGCACTGTTTACTTTTATGACGATCAATTATTTTCCATTTTCCCAACTTGTTATTACCAATATAGGATTGAATAGGATAAAGCCGCGTGACATAATGAGACAGATGACCACATAGGAGGCTATGAGATGAACCATGTAATCATATTTGCTCATCCCCAGCAAAGCTTAAATCAAACCTTATTAGATCTTGTTGTGAGCACTCTATTGAACAATGGTCATAAAGTGACTGTTCGTGATGTCTATGCCCTAGGTTTTTCGCCAGAGCTCACCATTGCAGAAAAGGCTGCCATCAAATGCGGTGATGTCCCGATTGCTATTCAAAGAGAGCAGACGCTGATTCAGCAAGCGGATGTGCTGACGTTTATTTTTTCAATATGGTGGACAGGCTTGCCGGCTATGCTAAAAGGATATGTAGAACGCGTCTTTTCTGAAGGTTTTGCTTATCAGATCAGTGAGGATGGAGAGATTGAAAATCTGCTTCGGCACAAAAAAGGTGTCATTATCAACACCCACGATGCACCGAGGACTTTTCTTAATTCCAATAAAATTTCCACCTCCTCCCATCACATGACAACTGATACTGAAGTCTTCAATTTTATTGGCGTTCAGCCTGTCGAACGGCTTTTGTTCAGCAGCATGGAGCAGGCATCTGCAGATTACATACATGAAATTCTGAAAGAAACGAAAGAAACGGTGGATCAGCTTTTCCCGCCTGCTGTATAACATAAAAAAGACTGCCGAGATTCCTCTGACAGTCTTTTTCACGTTTATTCGTCTAAACCAATGGATACATATTTTGTTTCTAAATAAGGCTCGATCCCTTCGATGCCGCCTTCTCGGCCAATTCCGCTCTCTTTCATACCGCCAAAAGGTGCTTGGACAGCCGATGGACCGCCATCATTCCAGCCAATGATCCCATAATCGAGATGTTCTGAAATGTAGAGTCCGTTCCGATAATTTTCTGTAAAGAAATAAGCTGCAAGGCCAAAAGGTGTATCGTTGGCTAATTCAATTGCCTCGTCTAACGTTTTGAATGTCGTAATAGGTGCCACTGGACCAAAGGTCTCTTCATGCATAATGTTCATCGAAGGGTCCACATGTGTAAGAACCGTTGGCTGGACAAAATAATATGATTTGTCATCGTCGAAATGCGTATCGCCGCCTACAAGAACTTTCGCCCCTTTATCCACTGCATCTTGAATTTGGCCGACAATTTTATCAAAACCGCGCTTGTTGATAATTGGACCGATGGATGTGCCTTCTTCAAACCCATTTCCTACTTTCAGCTTTTCTACTTCTTTGCTGAATCTTTGCGCAAATGCTTCATGAATGTCTTCATGCACAATTAAGCGGTTGGCACAGACACAGGTTTGCCCTGCGTTCCGAAACTTAGATGCCACTGCTTGTTTGACAGCTAGTTCAAGATTCGCATCCTTGTCTACGATGAGCGGAGCATGACCGCCAAGCTCCATTGATACGTGTTTGACTGTACTGGCACTGTTTTTGATCAGGTGCTTCCCGACGGGCGTTGAGCCTGTAAACGTGATTTTTCGAATCAATGGACTATCTGTGAAGATTTCACCCACTTCTTTGCCATCTCCCACAACCCATTGCAGTGCATCCTCTGGAATGCCGGCGTCATGACCTAATTTTACTAGTTCAATAGCTGTCAGCGGTGTGTCTTCAGCAGGTTTTACAATAAACGTACAGCCTGCTGCAAGCGCAGGAGCTGCCTTTCTCGTAATCATCGCCGCAGGGAAATTCCACGGAGTAATGGCAGCAACAGGACCAACTGGCTGTTTTGTGACGAAAAGGCGTTTGTTCGTCGTATGTGACGGGATGGTTCTGCCGTAGATTCGCTTTGCTTCTTCTGCGTACCATTCAATATAACCAGCCGCATAGACGATTTCTCCTAATGCTTCTTGATACGGCTTTCCGTTTTCTTCTGTGATGATTTTCGCAAGCCTCTCTTTATGCTCAATCATCAGATCAAACCACTTGCGAATGATATTGGCACGTTCATGTGCTGACGTTTTTGCCCATGATTTGAATGCTTTATGTGAGCGGGAAATTGCGTCTTGGATCTGTTCTTTTGTATGCTGAGCAACTGAAGCAATTTCTTCTCCTGTTGCAGGATTATACACTTTGAGTTCGTTTGTCATGCTCTATCGTCTCCTTCGTTCTTGGATTCATTACATATAGTATATACCCAATGAGTACCCAACCTAAAAGCAATATCCATTCAGCTGGCCAAGATAAGGAGGCCGGCATTCCTGGAAAGTAAAATGAAAGGAAAAGAAGACTCAGTCCGATAGCTAAAACACCTGTCGTCCGCCAATATTTTATGCGATATGGACGCTCCAGCTCAGGTTCTGTTTTCCGAAGTCTCATAAAGGCAATGGACACGATTAAGTACCCGACGATGATTCCGACACCGCCCGCATTGACAATCCATACGAGGGCAGGGCGCCCTAGTAATGGAGCGAAAAAAGCCAAAGCCCCAAGAAATAAAATGGCATTTGTCGGTGTTTTATACTTTGGATGAATATACGCAAACCATTTGGAAATCATACCTCTTTCCGCCATAGCATATAAAATACGGCTTGCACCGATAATAAAAGCATTCCAGCTCGTCACAATCCCTGCTACACCGCCGATAACCAGCACTGTTCCAAACGCTTGATGACCGAGAAGCTGAACCATCGCATCTGCTGTTGCTAATGAAGAGGCTTCAAGCTGTCCCTTTGACATTCCAGCAGCTACCCCAAAAACAATAAGCAGATAAAAAATGACCGCACTCACGATGGAAATAATCAAGATTCTCCCAATGATTTTTTTTGGTGCGTTAATCTCCGCCGCTACTTGCGGAATGACATCAAACCCAACGAATAAAAAGGGAATCATGACTAACACCGCCATAAGACCGCCAACACCGCCTTGAAACATCGGCTCAAGGTTTGCAAAATCTCCATTAAATGTTGCGCCGCCTAAAAGGAGAAAACCTGTCAGAATAATTGCCACTGTGAACACGGACTGAAAAATGGCAGCAGGCTTCGCCCCAATGTAATTCAGCGCTGTTAAAAACAATGCACCGCCAGATCCAATCAATACCCACGTGAAATAAACGTCCCATCCCCCTATATTCCATAAGAAGCCAGCATGCTGTGTTGGAATCACATAATCAATGACGGTCGGCAAGGCAACAGCTTCAAACGTAATCACAGACACATAACCAAATAATACGCCCCATGCTGAGACGAACGCTGCTTTCATCCCAAATGCCCGCTGGACAAAAACGAGCCCTCCGCCTGTTTCTGGAATCGCAGACGAAAGCTCGGCATACGTGAGTCCAATAAAGATCACTAGAATGCCTCCTATCACAAAGGCAATCACACTGCCTAAAAATCCAGCTGTTAAAATCCAATCTCCCGAAAGTACAACCCAGCCCCAGCCAAGCATTGCACCAATGGACAAAAACAGTACGTCAGACTGCGACATGGTTTTTGCCATTTGTTGTTTTTGCATACAACCATCCCCCTTTGTTGTTTAGCGTGCTTTGAAGGCGTCCTCGATGATCCCTAGTCCTTCGTGAAGCAGCTCATCTGTGATGACAAGTGGTGTTAAGAAGCGAATGATATTCCCATTAATCCCTGCCGTTAAAAGAAGCAGCCCGTGCTCATTTGCATATGCTGCAATCGCTGCGGCTCTTTTCTTATCTGGTGTACGCGTTTTTTGATCTTCCACAATTTCAATTGCCGCCATTGCCCCTAACCGGCGGACTTCCCCAATGAATGGATACGCTGTTCTCCATTCATTGGCTTTGTCCTCAATGACTTGTCCAATATGTTCAGATCGTTGATTCAGTTGTTCTGTTTCAATGATATCAAGGACAGCTAGTGCAGCTACACAGCCTAACGGACTTCCTGCATATGTTCCCCCGAGCTCCCCTGGATCTGCCGCATCAAGCATTTCTTTTCTGCCAACGACTCCGCTCAGCGGTAAGCCAGCTGCAAGAGATTTTGACACAGTAATTAAGTCCGGTACCACATCAAAGTGCTCAATCGCAAAGTATTTCCCTGTTCTTGCAAAACCGGTTTGGATTTCATCTGCAACAAAGACAATCCCGTGCTGCTGACAGAAGGAAGCGACATGCTGAACGAAGCGCTTCGATGGCACAATGAATCCGCCCTCCCCTTGGACTGGTTCCATGACCACACAAGCAACGGTTTCTGGTGCAACGGCTGCGACGAAGAATTGATTGAATTGATCAATGATGTACTCGTCGTAAGCAGCATCGCTTAATCCTTCAGGTTTTTGATAGTAATAAGGGTACGGTGCTTGGTACACCTCAGATGCAAATGGCCCGAATCCAAATTTATACGGCTTAACCTTGCTCGTCATGCTCATTGTCATATTCGTTCTGCCGTGAAAACCTCTTGTGAACGACACAACGGCCTGTCTTTTCGTATATTTACGTGCAATTTTCACCGCATTTTCAACAGCTTCTGCACCTGAATTAAGGAAAATGGCTTTCTTATCATGATCCCCTGGTGTGAGATGGCACAGCTTCTCTGCCAATTCGATATACGATTCGTACATCATCACGTTGAATCCTGGGTGAATCAGGCTCTCTGCCTGTGCTTTGACCGCTTCCACGACCTTTGGATGTGAATGTCCTACGTTTAATGTGCCAATGGCGCCTGCAAAATCGATAAATCGGTTCCCATCAATATCGAACAGCTCGGCTCCTTTCCCCTTCGCTGCAAGATGACGGTTGCCATTACTCACGCCTCTTGCGACGTATTGATCTCTTTTCCCCTGCCATTCTTCAGTTGAAAAACGGTTTGTTGTCGTTTGACTCATTGTCATCCATCCCCTTTATATCCTTTTTTATTATTCTGAATATTTTTTGGTATGATAGAAAGTACCAATATCATTTTTTTCATGGTATCAGAGAGGATGGAATGATGAGATGCTGACAATTCAACTAGATCAAACAGGGCAAAACGGATATATTTATCATCAAATTTATACGAAAATTAAAGGGGAAATCTTAAACCGCAACCTTCAGCCGCATGATCAATTACCGTCCAAACGAGAGTTAGCCCATACATTAAACGTCAGCGTTAATTCAGTGAATGGCGCCTATCAGCAGCTGCTTGCCGAGGGATATTTATATTCGGTTGAACGCAAAGGGTTTTTCGTGGAATCACTAGAAACGTTTCATGAATCTGGTCAGCTAAAATCCTCTTCTCTTCCTGTAGATTTAAAGGAAGAACCGATTGCACGAGACGACTGGTATTCCTTTTCACATATCTCCGTCGATACAGCGAACTTTCCATTTAAAAGCTGGCTGAAAAGTGAACAAAAGGCGATCCATCTCCACCAAGATGCCTTCGGTGAGCTTCCGCATCCACAAGGTGTGTATGAGCTGAGGGAAACGATTGCCCGATTGATCGGACTTGCGCGAGGAGTCAAATGCTATCCGGAACAGCTCATTTTAAGTGCAGGCACACAGTCACTGATCCATTCGTTATCAAGCATTCTTCCAGCCGATCAAGTATACGGGCTAGAAAACCCCGGCTACCGCAGGCTCTATCAAATGCTGAAAAACAATCATCACCAAATTGAAACGATTGGCATTGACCAAAAAGGTGTGCGGATGAGCGACATTCATAAACAACAGCCGAATGTGTTGATCATTACCCCTTCACATCAATTTCCAACAGGGGTGATTATGCCGATTTCCCGGCGTATTCAGCTGTTAAACTGGGCAGCTGATCAGCCAGACCGTTATATCATTGAGGATGATTATGACAGTGAATTTAAATATGGCACAGACAGCATTCCGGCGCTGCAAAGTCTTGACCGATATGACAAAGTCATTTATATGGGCACCTTTTCAAAATCATTGCTGCCCGGCTTGCGGCTAAGCTATATGGTGCTGCCTCAGCATTTATTGAGACGCTATAAGGAGGAACAGCATTTTTTCATTCAAACAGCTAATCTTTTTACACAATACACCCTTCTTCATTTTATAAAAGATGGGGCGTATCAACGGCATATTAAACGAATGAATGGTTTATATGAGGAAAAACGGAAGCAGCTCATTGAAGAGCTCAATACGGTTTTTGCTGACAATGTGCGGATTATTGGGGAAAATGCCGGGCTTCATTTTATTGCAGAGTTTCGCTCAAATCGAACGCAGCATGAGATTTTACAGCGAGCGAAAGAAAGAAAGCTGAAAATGTACGGAATGGATCGCTTTACCCTTGATGAGCAATTGCCGGGGCATCAGCCAGGCTTTGTTCCGCTCGTCCTCGGCTTCTCACATATGAAGCAAGAGGATATTCAGCCGGCAGTAAAACGGCTGTATGACGCCATTTTCGGGAAATAAAACAGCCAGCTGCCCTTCACAGACAGCTGGCTTACCACCGCTTTTTATCTATAGCTAGAATCGATGACATGAGTCCAGGAAAAGCGGTCTCGATGTCTTCTTTTCTTAAAGAATAGTAACGGTGCTTCCCGTCAATTCTCACTTTCACGACGCCTGCCTCCCTCAGCACTTTGAAGTGATGGGAAAGCGTGGATTTGGCAATATTCATCTCATACGTGCCGCATGTCCTCTCCCCCGCCTCTGCTAAGCAGCGGACAATTTCTAACCGGATTGGATCAGCCAATGCGTGCAGCACAGAAATCAGTCTCATATCTTCTTTATTTGGATGGTTTGGATTCGTCATACAATAAATGTATCGTATTTTGTGCCAACATACAATCTCATTCACCTGAAGCTGACGGTCAAGTAACGATATGGCTTCACAAACGTCTAAGAGTAATGAGACTGCTTTGAAGAAAGACATTTTGGTCATCGAACTTCACGGCAAAACAAAAATATATGTCGCACATGCGGAAGGATAAAATACCTGTCATGCAGACGGGTATTTTTTTAAGTTCATTTTCTTGTCTTAGGGCATTGGTTTTGTTATCATAGCAAAAGTGACCACTCGGTTTCCATTGTGACCCTATGGTTTTGCCGATTCGGAAAGGACTTATGAAGATGAACGAAAAGCAAGAAGAGATTTTGCGGGTTTCAAAGAAATTATTTTCTCAAAAAGGCTATATGAGTGTCTCCATGCAGTCAATTGCCGATGCCTGTAAAATATCAAAAGCGTCTATTTATAAACTGTTTGATTCAAAGGAAGCTCTTCTATTAGAACTGATTAAATACAATCAGCGCAAAATGAGAGAGATTTCCCGCATCATTCATTCAGAAACGACGCTGTCCAAAAAGGAAAAATTCACAAAGAAGATCAAGCTTGAGCTTGAAGAGTTTAAAGAGAATCATAAATTTTTGAACATGCTGTCCTTTGAAGCTTTTTCTCAGCATTCGCCTATTGTCATTAAACACTTACGCGAGACACGCTCCATTATCATGCAGCGGCACAGAGACATTATTTTGAGCACATATGGTGAATCCGTCGCTCCTTATGTCTGGGATCTCGTGATTGTTCTCAATGGATTAATGAGAGAATTCATCTTAATGCTGGCGATTGAGCACAAGAACATCAAATTAGAAAATGCTGCCGAGATGATTATCGGTGTGATGGACCGTGTATCAAAAAAACCTTGCTCAATTGAGCCTGTGTTAACAGATCAGCTGATGGAATCTTATTTGTTTTCCTCACAGGACGGATATGATGAAGAAAAACTTGTCATCTCGTACTTAACGAAGATCAAACAAGAGCTTCACGCACTGTCAAACGGAGAAGAAAAAGACGATCTCCTCTCTGCGTATGAGCTACTCAATCAAGAATTATCAAAGGATGAACCGAGAACCTTTTTAGTCAGCTCACTGCTCGATTATTTAGGCAAAAACAGCGTTTTATCACAAAACGTGTCACAGCTGAAAAACATCATTTTATAGATAAAGAAGGGATAACATGAACCAATCAACTACATCGTATAATCGATCTGTGATTGTTGGGATTTTCCTCGTTGGGGCATTCGTCGCGATTTTAAACCAAACGCTTCTCATTCCAGCGATCCCGCATATCATGGAAGATTTCAATATTGAGGTCAGCAAAGGACAGTGGCTTACAACAGCCTTTATGCTGACAAACGGGATTCTCATCCCCATTACGGCTTTCCTCATTGAGAAATTTTCAAGCCGTTCTTTAGTTTTAACGGCACTTAGCATCTTTACAGCCGGTACAATTCTTGCTTCATTTGCAACAAATTTCCCGGTGTTACTTGCTGCGCGTATCGTGCAGGCAGCCGGTGCAGGGATTTTAATGCCGCTGATGCAAACGATCTTTTTAACCATTTTCCCGAAAGAAAAACGCGGGCAGGCAATGGGCATGGTCGGACTTGTCATTTCGTTCGCACCTGCACTTGGGCCAACACTTGGCGGCTGGATTGTTGACTCCTTCAGCTGGAAGTTCTTATTCTATATTGTTCTGCCAATCGGTATCATTGATCTCATTCTTGCTTTCTTCTTAATGAAAAATGTGACGCAGCAAAGAGAGACACGTATTGATGTCTTATCTGTCATCTTGTCATCGTTCGGTTTCGGCGGGCTGCTTTATGGATTTTCTAGTGTCGGCACGTATGGATGGACGAGTGCGACTGTTCTCATTTCGCTGATTGTCGGCGCTGTGAGCTTGTTCTTCTTTATCCTGCGCCAGTCGAACTTAACAAGACCGATGCTTGAGTTTGGTGTATTTAAATTTGCGATCTTTAGCTTAACAACCTTCCTTGGGATGCTTGTCTTTGCTTTATTGATTGGTACAGAGACGATTCTGCCGCTTTATACGCAGAATGTCAGAGGGCTGTCTGCACTTGATACAGGGCTTATCTTACTGCCAGGTGCTCTCTTCATGGGACTCCTGTCACCGATTATTGGACGGATTTTTGATAAAGTCGGCGGAAAAGGGCTGGCATTAGGCGGTTTTACGATACTCACCGTTACCACCCTGCCGTTTATGCTGCTCACCCTTGATTCATCAATCGCCCTCATTACGGTCGCCTACACGCTTCGCTTAATTGGGGTTGGGATGATCATGATGCCGTTGACAACCGCAGGTATTAACTCTTTACCGCCTCATTTGATCCCTCATGGGACAGCGATGAATAACACGATGAGACAAATAGGCGGTTCCATTGGAACGGCTGTGCTTGTTTCCATCATGAGCACCTCTGCTGCAAATGCAGAATTGGCCAATCCATTAAAATCGGCCGTTCATGGAATGAATACGTCATTCTTCATTTCTGGTCTGATTGCGGTCATTGGACTCGTCCTCTCCTTTTTCTTAAAGGAAAAAAAACGTGAGAATAAAGTGATGAAGCAGGAACTATCTTCCTCCTCGTCTTCTTCATAAGAAAAAGAGCTCGGCATATGGCCGGCTCTTTTTTCATATACTCATACAATATCGTCCTCTCTGAAAACACATTTGTATTTCTAGTAAAGAAAAACCTTGATAATTTAAGGAAAAGAGTTGATAATAGGAACTATTCAATTTGTGAGAAAATTTTTACTATAGGAGATGTATGCATTGAAGGTCGTTAAATTTGGTGGCAGTTCACTTGCATCTGGCAAGCAGCTGCAAAAGGTATTTGACATTGTAACAGCAGATCCAGCTCGAAAAGCAGTCGTTGTTTCCGCACCAGGAAAACGGCATTCAACGGATACGAAGGTCACCGATCTATTAATTAGCTGCGGCGAACAATATTTACGTTTAGGCGAAGCACATGATTTAAAGGAAGCAGTCATCGAGAGGTATGCCTCAATAGCGGATGAACTCGGATTAGGTCAAGACATTATCGATACCATCAGGCAAGATCTAGACACATTATTACAGGCTGATTCATCCCGCCCTGAGTGCTATCTTGATGCCATTAAAGCAAGCGGTGAAGACAATAACGCTAAGCTCATTGCCGCCTATTTCCGCCACCAGGGTGTTGAAGCTCATTATGTGAATCCAAAGGAAGCTGGTTTGTTTGTGAGCGATGAGCCTGGCCAAGCGCAAGTTCTGCCGGAGTCTTATGATCATTTGTACAAATTAAGAGAGCGCTCTGGCATTATTATATTCCCTGGCTTTTTTGGCTTTAGTCTCGCGGGAGACATCGTCACCTTTTCGCGAAGCGGCTCCGATATTACCGGCTCCATTTTGGCGAACGGTTTGAAGGCAGATGTATATGAAAACTTTACAGATGTCGATGCTGTCTATGCCGTCAATCCAACGATTGTTCATGAACCGAAAGAGATTACAGAGCTGACATACCGGGAAATGCGCGAGCTGTCCTATGCTGGTTTTTCTGTGTTCCATGATGAAGCACTTATTCCTGCCTTCCGTGCAGGTATTCCAGTTCAGATTAAAAACACCAATAACCCTTCAGCAAAAGGGACAAAAATCGTGAATCAGCGGGATCATACAAATGGACCTGTTGTTGGAATTGCCTCAGACAATGGATTTTGCAGCATTTACATTAGCAAATATTTGATGAACAGAGAAGTCGGTTTTGGACGTAAGGTGCTGCAAACACTAGAAGAGTATGGGCTTACGTATGAGCATGTTCCTTCTGGCATTGATGATATGACCATTATTTTACGGCAGGATCAGCTGGAGGAGCAGCATATTGAAGAGGAGCTGCTAGACCGCTTGAAGCTCGTGCTTGATGCAGATGAGGTCGTTTTAGAGCGAAATCTCTCGCTGATTATGGTTGTAGGAGAAGCGATGCGTCATAATGTTGGCACAACAGCAAGAGCGGCAAAGGCGCTGTCAAAAGCGAAGGTCAATATTGAAATGATCAATCAAGGCTCTTCAGAGGTCAGCATGATGTTTGGCGTCAAAGCGGCGCAAGAAAAAGAAGCTGTCCAAGCCTTGTATGAGGAATTTTTCTCCATGTCTACTGTCCCTGTCTCTCTTTAATCAGCAGACTGCCAGATCTTTGGATCGGCAGTCTTTTTCATCTCGACGATCAGAGTGTTTTTGCGCATTAAAGTGTATCTATTTCTTGTTTGATTTTGTATGATAGAGACACATCAACTACACGTTCCGGCCTATGTTCGGAGCTACAAGGAGTCCTAAAACAATGCCTCGTCAACAACTATTAAAACAGTTTCGCAATTTTCATGATGCTTCTACTAGTATTTTAAACATGATGAGTCAATTCATTGATGTGAATACACTGTTTATTGCTAAAAATGATCAAAACACCAATCAGATTGTAAAGGTGCTAAATCATGACGAGCAGCTTCTTGAAGAAGGAGAAGAACTTCCTTACGAAAAAACATTTTGCAAGCTGGCGGTCGATCATCAGGATACACTTGTGATCCCTGACATTTCGAGGGATGACCGTTCTAAATACTTAGAGGTCACGAAACACCTTCAAAGCGGCTCGTTTATTGGGGTTCCCATTGATTTCACAGATGGGACGAACTACGGGACGATTTGCGGACTTGATTTGAGGCCGAAGCAGTTCACAGAAGAGCATGTATATATGTTTGAAACGATGGCTTCTTTATTAAGCTACGTTCTCGAACTAGACCGTGCTAACCGGCAGATTAAGCAATTGTCTGTACCGATCGTACCTGTTGTTGATGGTGTCGCCGTGCTTCCTCTGCTTGGTGATATCGAAGAGACACGTGCTCAGCATATTTTGGAAACCATTTTACAGGAAAGCTACAGGCTGTCGCTCTCTCATTTGGTCATTGATGTATCGGGAACTAAAAGCCTGAATGAACAAAGCATTCAATATTTGGTCAGCTATGCACAAACACTGAGACTTTTAGGAATTTCGGCAGTTTTAACGGGCATTAAGCAAGACCTTGCTTTAAGTGCGATTCAATCCAATATATCGTTTAAAGACATCACCATCCGGAAAGACTTACCACAGGCACTTGCTCATATTGGATTGACGTTTACCAAGAATGAATAAGTTGTGATTTTGTGACTCCATAAAGAAAGGCTCATCTCAATGGATGAGCCTCAGATGATTGACAAAGAGCTAAAATGATCTCTATTTTAGCTCTGTCTTCTTTTCAGTGTGATAGAAAACCTTTGCAGTCTAGGAAGGACGAGTACCGGAGCGGAGCGAATGAAACATTCGTGAGCACCGGCACGCAGGACTGACAACGAATGCGAGGGTTTGTCTACACGCTGAGGCTCATCCCGATGGATGAGCCTCATTCGTGATCATACCAAAAGCTTCAAAAAGGAAGAATCGTTCCCCTCTTCTACTGCCTGCCGCATAAGCTGGGCATGAGAATCGTCTGTCACACTGTTTAATTTTTTCATGATATCATCTGTCGATAGCGCGTGTCCGGGTGCTCCCTGCGGAATATCAACACGTTTGCTGATGGTGGTGCCGTCAGATAAGGTGAGCTTCACAATCGTAAAGCGGCCTTTTGGAACAGCATCGGAATGAGGTACAATCATTTGATCATATCCTCTGCTTACCCGCTTCATCCATGTCCGCATGTCTGATGGAATGGTTTTTTTCGTAAAGGCATCCAGCGTAAGCGTCTGTCCAAACACTGCCAGTGCGATGACGTATTCGACACTGAAACGTCCTTCTTCTCCAGTCAAAGGTGTCTGCTCAATAAGCGCTGCATCTCCGCCTGGCGGGAATATGACATCGATCTGTTTCACCTGCTCCGGCAAGAAAGCCCGCTCTTTCGTTAAAGATTGGATCGCATCTGCTGCATGGTGGGCTGCTGAGCAGAATGGATATACTTTGAACCACAGCCCCGGTGAAACGATACGCCATGTAGAACCATAGCCCTCTAGTAAACGGCTTTCCGCAAGTTCCAGGTCTCCATAGAGTGAAAAAAAACCAAGTGCGCCATCAAGAACCGAGTCATTCCCGCCAAAACCTGAACAAGCTAAGTCCATAGACCAAACGGCTGTTTTAGCAGCTAAGCCGGCTTGTAATGGTTTCATATCAGAGCCAAATTGCTTCCGCATTCCGGCTGATTGCGCTCCGGCAAAGCCGATTGCTTTCATCAGTTCTTCTCGTGTGACCTGCTTCAAATAGCCAATCGCACACACTGCCGCAATGGCTCCGAGTGTTCCTGTATTATGCCAGCCCCGCTCATAATGCGCCTTGCCGATGGATTCGCCAAGTCTTGCCATCACTTCAACACCAGTGATATAGGCAGCTAAAAACCGCTCGCCATACCCTTTGCCGTCTGTCAGCTGTGATAGCAGCGCCGGAATGATGACCGCACTTGGATGTCCTCTCACATCTGAGTGCACATCATCATAATCAAGGGCATGGATGAGGTAGCCGTTCAGCATCGCTGCGGATTGGCGGCTCACCTTCTTTCCTTGTCCAATGACAGGAATCTGAGCGGTTCCGCCTTCCTGTTCAACAACCTGAATCAGCTTCTGAATCCCTTCATCCCCTTTCGCAGCAAGCGCTGATGCCGCAGCGTCTAACAGTGCATTTCTCGCCATTTGAATGGCCCGTTCATCTTGAAGCGGATCAGCAGAAAGCACTGCTTCTGCCAGTTGTTTTGTTAATTCCATGATCGAGACTCCAATGCCCGAACGGCAAGCTCAGCAAAGAAGGCAGCGGAAACTGGAAGTGCGTCTTCATTTAATGTAAACGCAGGGTGATGCCACTCCCTCGTACCACTAGTCCCCATCCATACAAAAAATCCTGGAATGCGTTCTTGATAAAGGGCAAAATCTTCTCCGCCCGGTGACTGCTCTGCCTGCACAACATGTAAGTCAAGCGAGCCAGCCGTTTCTTCAACCACCTTTGTCAGACGCTCATCATTCATGACAGAAGGCAAATAAGGATGCAATCTTACTTCAGCCTCTGCTCCAAATCCTTCTGCAATTCCGCTGACGATTTGTTTCATAAGCTCCGGAATCATCGCTCTTACTTCAGGCTCAAACGTCCGAACGGTTCCTTCCATCTCAACACGGTCGGGTATGACATTCCATGATGTACCGCCTTGGATGCGTGTGATACTGACAACCGCATGATGCAAGGAGCTGATGCGGCGGCTGACGATTTGCTGAAGGGCGCTTGTGATCTGCCCGCTGATGGCAATGGGGTCTACCGTGTGATTTGGAATACCGGCGTGGCCACCCGTTCCTTTAATATCGATTTCAAACCGGTCCACACTCGCCATCAATGCTTTTTCTCTAACGCCAATCGTGCCAACTGGCAGGTCAGGTTTGTTGTGCATACCGAAAATTGCATCGACTCCATCTAAAACGCCTGCCTCTATGACGTGTTTCGCCCCTTGAGCAACTTCCTCAGCCGGCTGGAACAAAATACGGACCGTTCCTTTGATCTCGTGTTTCCGCTCTTTTAATAAAAGAGCCGCACCAAAAATAGAAGCTGTATGGAAATCATGACCGCATGCATGCATTTTACCCGGTACCTTTGAAGAAAATGGTTCGCCAGATGCTTCTTCAATCGGAAGTGCATCAATATCGGCTCTCAGAGCAATCGTCGGTCCCTCTTGTTCTCCCTTGATTTCACAGACAGCACCTGTTTGAAGTGCCGGGATATCAAGCACAGTAATCCCTTCCTCTTCTAACCAGCGGCGCAGTTTCTTTGTCGTTTCATATTCTTCAAACGCCAGCTCTGGATGCTCATGAAGCGCTCGGCGAATATGAATCAAACGTTTGTTTAAATCTTCATTTCCTATTGATTTCACTAGACACTCACCCCTCTAAAGAATAAAAAGCAGCTTATGCTTCTTCAGCCGCTGCTTCTTTTTGGATAAATCGTTTCGTCCGTTCATTCTTCGTTTCATCAAATAGCTCAGTTGGCGTCCCCTGCTCGATAATATGACCATCCGCCATGAAAATCACATGGTCTGCCACTTCTCTTGCAAACGCCATTTCATGTGTGACGATGATCATCGTTGTTTCTTGGATCGCAATGGATTTAATGACTTGAAGCACACCTGAAACAAGCTCTGGATCAAGCGCTGACGTTGGTTCATCCAGCAAAATCGCATGTGGATCAACTGCTAACGCGCGGGCAATCCCAATCCGCTGCTGCTGTCCGCCAGATAACGTGACTGGATAGCTGTCAGCCTTTTGTTCTAACCCTACCTGCTTCAGCAGTTTCATACCGATTTCATTCGCCTGCTGCTTCGTCATTTTTTTCGTCACAAGCAATGATTCTGTTATGTTTTGCAGTGCTGTCTTGTTTTTAAATAAATTATAGTTTTGAAACACCATGGCCGTTTGTTGACGCAGGTGATAGGCTTCTTTACGTGAATATTTGGACGCATCGAGCCTCGCATCGCCAATTTCAATCGTGCCTTCATCAGGCGTTTCTAATAAATTTAAACAGCGCAGCAAGGTGGATTTACCGGAGCCAGAAGGTCCGATAATGGCCACAACCTGCCCTTTTTTCACGTCGAGATTGATTCCGTCTAAGACGACAAGGTCGCCGAATGATTTCTTCAAATTGGTGAGCTTGATCATGTCCACACCTCCTTAATTCCGGTAAGGTTTGCTGATTTTTCGTTCAAACAGGTCCTGCAGGAAGCTATAAATGATCGTCATCACCCAATACACGATCCCTACGGCTAAATAGGTTTCAAAGTATTTATAGTTCGCCGATGCAATCATCTTCCCTTGTGCAAACATTTCTGCCACACCAATCGTAAAGGCAAGAGATGTTTCTTTTAAAAGACCGATAAAGGTATTCCCCGTCGCTGGAATTGCATTTCTGATCGCCTGCGGGAAAATAATTCTAATGTAAGACTGCCATCTTGTCATACCGACAGATAAGCATGCCTCAAGCTGCCCTTCATCCACTGAGTTCAGAGCCGCTCTGAAAATTTCTGCTAAGTATGCTGAGTTTTTAATACTTAATCCGATAATGACCGCTGTTAAAGCATCCATTGAGGTCATCGCAGGGAATAGCTGCGGGAGACCAAAATAAATGAGAAAGAGCTGAACCAAGGTTGGAACCGCTCTGAAGAAAGAAATATACAGCTTGGCAAATTGGTATAAAACAGGTATCCGGTTTTTCGTAATGAGAGCGAATACCACACCAATGATAATGGCAAATACCATGGAGACAATCGCCATGAAGATCGTTATCGGCAAGTATTGAAGCAATGTCGGAAACACCGTCACCATATACTGCCAATCAATTTTGTTCATGTCTGCTCTTCACCGCCGCTGTCGTTATTTTTTAATTGGCACTGTGACATCGTCTTTGAAATATTTCTCAGACAATTTCTTAAGTGTCCCGTCTTCTCTTAATTCTTTGATGGCTTTGTTAAATTCTTCTCTTAGTTTGTCATGCTTTTTATCTTTCGCAAATGGGTAGCCTACTTCTTCATATACAATTGGGTTGCCTACGATTTTCAGCGGCAGACCTGTTTTTTCAATTTGAGCAAGTAATACACTGCGTCCGTTGACATAAGCATCTACGCGGCCATTTGCCACTTCATTTAATACGCCGTCTTGCGTTTCATATGTTTTAATCTTAATTTTCTTGTCCGGGTCTTTGCTCTCTAAGTTTTTAGCATGGTTAGAGCCAAGAACCGCCGCCACTGTTTTTCCTTTTAAATCGTCAAGACCTTTGATGTCGTTGTTGTCTTTTTTCACGATGATTTGTGTTCCTGCGTAAGCGTACGTATCTGTAAAGTTAAATGTTTGTTTACGCTCGTCTGTGATGGCAACTTGGTTTGACACTGTATCGAGCTTACCAGACGTCAGCTGTCCCATCAGTCCGCTGAATTCACTCAGCTGCCAGTCTAGTTTGTAGCCAAGCTTTTTCGCAATGGCTTCTGTTACTTCAACATCGAATCCGACAAGCTTGCCATTGTCTTTATAAGCAAACGGATAGCTTTGTCCTGTAGCGCCTACTTTTAACACTTTTTCGTCTTTGCCTTCACTCTGATTGCCGCCGCCGCAAGCTGCTAAAACTGCCAGCATTGCTGCAAATAGAACGACTAGCCACTTTTTGTTTTTCATGTTTGTATACCCTTCTTCCTCTTATGGTTGTGTGATATCTGATCTTAATTGTTTTTTGAAATAAACCGTGATATGACCTTTGCCTAAATCTTTTTCTCCTGCTCTGACATAGCCTTTACGCTCATACATCTCTATCAGCCATGGATGCTTATCAGCTGTACCGAGCGACACGTACGGCACCTTCAGTGTATCCCTTAGCACTTCGGTTTCCACCCATTCCAGCAAGGCTGAGCCTGTGCCTTTTTTGGCGGCTGGTTCTGAGGCAAACCACCAGATATGAGGGACGCCGAACGGTCCTGGCTGCTCTCCCCAAGGCATACGGAGTGATAAGGTGGATAGAAGCTCTCCGTTTTCTTCCATCACATAGCAAAGATTCTTTTGTACATTTTTCTGAACGAGAGCGAAATCGGCATGTGCTGCTTGGAACTGGATGCCTAGCTCACGAATTGGCTCGTATGCTCTTGTTGTCAGTTCAAGCAGCGCCTCTATATCTGCCTCTGTTGCCAGACGAAACGTGTATCCCAACGTTAGTCACCTCACCCTTATGTCGTGTAGCGATTTTTTGGCTCTGTTAATCCAAGATTTTCTCGTAAGGTTTGTCCTGTGTAATCAGTTTTGAATAAGCCTCGCTCCTGAAGGATTGGGACGACGCGGTCTACGAACACATCCAGCCCTTCTGGCAAGAGCGGCGGCATGACATTAAAGCCGTCTGCTGCTTCTTCACGAAGCCATGTTTCCATCACATCTGCCAGCTGCTGCGGCGTTCCAATGAAAATATTATGACCGCGTGAGCCGGCAACCGATTGATAAAGCTGGCGAATGGTCAGGTTATCCTTTCTCGCCATATTCATCACGAGATCAAAACGGCTTTTCACCGCATTTGTTGTGCTTGGATCAATCTCTGGAAGCGGTCCGTCTAAAGGATACTGAGACAGATCAATTCCGCCTAAGTAATTTTGCAGAATGCTCAGTCCAATCTCAGGAACAATCAGCTCCTGTAATTCTTCATATTTCGCTTGGGCTTCTTCCTCTGTATCAGCAATGATCGGAAAGATACCCGGCATGATGCTGACGTCCTCTCTAGCACGGCCAGCAGCCTCTACTTTCCCCTTCAAGCTTTGATAAAATTCCTTCGCTTTGTCGAGATCGTTTTGTGCAGTGAAAATGAGCTCTGCTGTTTTTGCTGCAAGCTTTTGGCCATCTTCAGAAGATCCTGCTTGAATGATCACGGGCTGCCCTTGCGGCGTACGTGATACGTTGAGAGGACCTCTTACTGAGAAGAACTCACCTTTGTGCTGGAGCTCATGAAGCTTACTAGATTCGAAGAATTCTCCCGTTTCCTTGTTTCTGACAAGGGCGTCTTCCTCCCAAGAATCCCAGAGACCTTTGACGACCTCGACGAACTCTTCTGCCCGCTCATATCGTTTATGGTGTGCTAAATGCTCTTCTCCGCTAAAATTTTTCGCTGTTTCTTCAATAGAAGATGTGACCACATTCCATGCCGCTCTTCCGCCTGATAAATGATCAAGGGAGGCAAACTGCCTTGCAATATGGAAAGGCTCACTGTATGTAGTGGAAGCTGTTGCTGCTAAACCAATGGTTGAAGTAGACTCAGCAATAGATGAAAGTAGCGTGAGCGGTTCAAATCTTGTTAATACGTTCGGATGAGAGGTTTGATTAATGGATAAACTGTCGGCTAAAAAGAGCAAATCCAGCTTTCCTTCCTCTGCCTTTTTCGCTAATTGTTTAAAATAATCTAGATTCATGGCTGCGTCTGGTACTGCATTCGGATGTCTCCAAGAGGCAACGTGATGTCCAGTTCCTGCGATGAATACGCCTAGCTTGAGCTTCCTTTTCGGCTGTGACACTTGTTCTTCATCCTTTCTATATCCTAAATGTATCAAACCGAAGTCCTTAGATACATTTTTCTGATTGAATTAATGGGTTTTATTAATAAAAAAAGGGCAAATGTTGCGAAAAATGAAAAATAATTATTACTATATGCCCTTTTTACAGGATTGTCAACCGCCTTCTGAACCTCCAAAATAAGGGATTTCAAACACTCATGACGGTGTATCAATCTCAATATTTCCGATGAGCCTGTCTGTGGTATGTGTCACCAATTGACTACGCTCCAGCATGTTGTGAGCGATGACAGAATGAGTGGAATTGGCGGTACGGACGGCAATTGCTTTTTGAGGAGAAATATTGATGATGTTATTGCGCAGCACACGGGCTGAGGCGGCCTGGTCAATAAAGATCGCCGTCGGCTGTCCAATCGATCGATTTAAATAGAAACGGTTATCTCCAATTTGTGGTGAACCATTTTTAATATACATCACCACATATAAGGATGTTTCTTCAAAGGAATTATCTTTAATTTCCAATGCCCCCGTCGTGCTGCTGTATACAGCGTAGTTTTGATAGTGCTTAAAGCGATTCTGCCAGATGAAAGCCTTTGCATTTCCAGTGACACTGATCGTATACGAAGAATCTAGCTCCGGGTGTCCTTCTTGAATAAAGTGGTTGCCGTTGAGCCCAGCTTCCCCTTCCTGCACCCAGATTCCTCTGCTGAATTCTTTGAATTGATTGTGCTGGATGAGAATATTCGTTCCTCTCACCACGGCCGCATCGATAACAGAGTAGACCGTATTGTTTGAAAAGACGACACTATCCGATTGATAGATACGCAGCGAGGCGCTTCTTTTTCCGGTATTCGTTCCTGATTCAATATGGTTTCCTTCTATTAGAATACGATTCGCCATATAAACGGACACAGCCGCATCTTCAAAAAGACTAATCTTATTGCCTGTAATGTGAACGCTGTCTCCTCTCACATCAATTCCTTTTTCAAACCCCTCAATCATATTGCCAATAATCATTACATTGTTTTCCGTTTGGCCAAGTGAGACGCCTAAGCTCGTAATCCCTGCTTTTGTCACACCTCCTCCTACTGCACGAATCAAATTGTTGGCAATGATCGTTTCGGTGGAGAAGCCATAGGAGATACTGCTATCTGTATGATTGCCTTCAATGATCACACCATAGCCGTTAAAGTTATAGATGGAGCTTGCAGCACCTCCTCTGACGATGTTGTTGCGAATCTGAATATTCAAAGGCTCCTCCATATTAACGGCATTTTCTCCATAGCCTTCAATATCAATGCCCATTCTGGGCTCGACCCCATTTACTCCTGCTCTTTCCAAGAGACAATCCTCCACAATAACCCCATCACAGCCTGTAATCGAAATATTGTTTCGTCTCGAATCTGTGATGGTGCAGCCAGAAATATCAATAGATGCAGCAGGAGAATAAGGTTCACCCTCTGTCAATAAACCATGGGGACTGACAATGATGCCGTCTCCCGTACAATTTTTTATTTGGACATGATTCACCTCCACATGTGAGGCACCTTCAATACATATCCCAAAGCCCCATTCATGGGTTCTTCGTTCAGCGGGGAGCGGCTTGTATACATGCTCATGACGATCCCCTTCAATACGCCCGCCTCGGATGGTCACATGCTGAACCTTTCCTATATAAAAGGCTGCATACCCCCATGAATCATTTGGTTTTACCTTTATCACAGCGTCTGACGCCATCTCAATGCATATATGACTTGGCACCCGTATACCCGCACCTCGAAAAGGAAAAAATAAATCACCTCTGTACACCGCATCGATTAAATACGTGCCGCTCGGCAGCCAGACATGGGAATACCCCTGTGCTTTTGTCCACTCTAAACATTCATTGAGCTTAGCTGTGCAATCCGTTTTCCCGTCAGCAATTACGCCAAAATCTAGTACATTGACAACAGGTTTTTTTAGATCAGCTTCATTCAATTCCCCCAACCTAAATCACTCCTTTTCACACATGTTCTCTCGTCATCCTATGCATGTGTCAAAGGTTTGCTTGTACATTACTTCAAATTTTAAATAAATTCTTTCGAAATAACTTTCCGATAATTTTCACTTCAATGAATTTTTCATTTTTTTGAGTCTTTACGCCTATTGAACTAACATTTTCCTGTTTTAGAATAGTTTTATATTGACACAAGAACTATACAAGAATATCATTTTTCTCATATCTCTTTTTTTAAGAAAGGATCTATGCCATGTCTACAATTGACCACGATAAAATTGTTAAAAGTGTTCCTCAAAAAGGGTTTTTTGGACATCCTAAAGGACTTTACACACTGTTTTTCACTGAATTTTGGGAGCGTTTCTCCTATTATGGCATGCGTGCACTGCTTATTTATTATATGTACACAGAGGTGACAAAAGGCGGTCTAGGCTTTGATCAGACGACAGCCAATTCGATCATGTCTGTCTACGGTGCGCTTGTCTATATGTCAGGAGTGATTGGCGGATGGCTCGCCGACCGGGTATTTGGATCATCCAGTACGGTCTTTTATGGCGGAGTTTTCATTATGCTTGGCCACGTGATTTTGGCTTTGCCAAGCGGAGCAACAGCGCTCTTTATTAGTATGGGACTGATTATTATCGGGACAGGTCTTCTCAAGCCAAACGTTTCAAACATTGTTGGCGACCTGTATACAAAAACAGACCCGCGCAGGGACTCTGGATTTAGTATTTTCTACATGGGGATCAATATGGGTGGCTTTATCTCTCCATTAATTGTCGGAACACTCGGTCAAAAAGTGAATTTCCACCTCGGGTTCTCACTTGCTGCCGTTGGGATGCTTGTTGGACTCATTACATTTGTGGTCACAAAAAAACCGAACCTTGGTCTTGCCGGCACGTATGTGACCAATCCATTATCAGCTGCCGAACGTAAGAACTTCAAAATTTACGGTTCATTGGTTGTGATTTTGCTTGCGATTTTTGCTGTCATTGGCATTCAAACAGGCGCACTCACAATTAATCTATTCACTTGGTTTGTCAGTGCCCTTGGTGTACTCATTCCAATTGTTTATTTCATTATCATGTATTTCAGTAAAAAGACGAGCGCAGTGGAACAATCCAGGGTTCTCGCTTATATTCCATTGTTCCTTGCTGCCGTGATGTTCTGGGCGATTCAAGAACAGGGCTCAAACATTTTAGCGACATATGCAGATCAACGAACAAACTTGAATTTCCTTGGGATGACACTAGCGTCTTCATGGTTCCAATCATTGAACCCAATCTTTATTGTGCTGCTGTCTCCAGTGTTTGCTTGGTTATGGGTCAGACTTGGGAAGAAACAGCCGTCTACCCCGATTAAGTTCTCACTCGGTCTTTTGTTTGCAGGATTATCCTTCATCATCATGATCATTCCTGCATACATGTCTGGTCCGAACACACTTGTGAGCCCATTATGGCTCGTTTTGAGCTTCTTCCTCGTCGTGATCGGGGAGCTCTGCTTATCACCAGTTGGACTGTCAGCGACAACAAAGCTGGCCCCTGCTGCCTTCTCAGCGCAAACGATGAGCCTTTGGTTCCTTTCAAATGCGATGGCACAGGCGATCAATGCGCAAGTAGTCAAACTGTTTGATAAAGTGCCGGAAACCGTCTATTTCGGTATCATCGGATTCCTTGCCATCGTTTTATGCGTTGTGATGCTATTACTTACACCAGTGATTAAGAAAGCGATGAAAGGCGTTCATTGAATCAAAAAAAGAAGCCTCCCGATTGGGTTGGCTTCTTTTTGATGGTTTAAAACCGGATCTCGTCATCTCCATTGATTTGCAGCTTCAGCGGCTCACTTTGTGCCTGATGCTTTTTCACATAGCGGTGATAGACAACATATCCAATGATCATAAGCGGTACGCCGACATATAGCCCGATGCGCTGCTCTTGATCAAAGGCAAGACTGACCAATACGATGGTATTCAGTGTAATTGCAATGATCGGCAGCACAGGATAAAGAGGCGTTTTAAATTTTAAGTTTTCCAGCTTTCCGCCTGCTTTCAAGTATTTTCTACGGAAAAGCAGCTGTGATAATGTAATCGTGATCCAGCCTGTCTGGGCACTCATGCCGGCAATGGACACGATCCAGGCAAATACCGTTTTCTCTGCAAAGAAGCCGGATAACAGCGAAATCCCTGTAAACAGGAAGGTGAGCAGTAAGGCATTCATCGGAATACCGCGCTGATTGACGCGTCTAAATGCTTTTCCTGCCATTCCTTCCTTCGATAAGGAATACAGCATTCTTGTTGATGCATACAAGCCAGAGTTCGCAACAGATAATAAAGCAATGATAATGACAAAGTTCATGATGTCTGCCGCAAAAGGAATGCCCGTTCTCTCAAACACAGTAACAAATGGGCTTTGCAGCACACTAGCTTCCTTCCAAGGCACCATACCCGCTAAGACAAAAATAGATAAGACGAAAAAGACAAGTGTACGCCATACGGTCTGATGGATCGAACGGGGAACGGTTTTCTCAGGGTTTTCACTTTCTCCTGCCGCAATCCCGATCAGCTCTGTTCCTTGAAATGAAAAATTCACTGTGATCATCGTAACCACAACAGCAAGCAGGCCATTTGGAAACAGCCCGTCATTCACAAAATGGCTGAAGTAAGGGGCGGGTTCACCGCTCGTTGTATCAATAAACCCAAACATCGCCGCTCCGCCTACGCCAATAAAGAGTAAAATTGCAATAATCTTAATGGTAGAAAAGAAAAATTCCGACTCCCCGAACGCTTTCGCTGACCGGGCATTTAATAAGAAAAGACAGAGTCCGAATACGAGACACCAAATCCACACATCCACTTGCGGGAGCCAGCGCCTCATCAGCTGCCCTGCTGATAAGAACTCAAGGGCAACCGTTGCTGCCCAGCCGAGCCAATAAATCCAGCCGACAGCAAAACCCGCTGCCGGGCTGACAAATTTCGTCGCATACGTATGAAACGACCCCGACACAGGAAGTGCAACAGACAGCTCCCCAAGACACAGCATGGTTAAATACATGATCAATCCGCCCACAATATATGAAAGAACGGCTCCGACCGGTCCTGCTTGTCCAATCGTATAGCCCGTTCCTAAGAAAAAGCCTGTCCCTATGACACCGCCAAGTGAAATCATAAATAAATGGCGGGAGGTCATCGCCCTTTTCAATTGTTCAGGCTGATTTTGTCCAACATCCACAATGATGCCCTCCTTCTTCTAAGATGCTCTGTTATCAAAACATGTCTCCATGTGATTCATTCCATTTTCAAAACAACCTACTAATTATACATCTTTTATAATAAATATGCTTCCTTCTATGGTCACTGTCTCAAAGTCTTTATTTTAGTAATGTTCGCACAACTATGTGGTGGATAGGATGTCATATATCTAAAATATTGCACAAAAAAACCAGCATGAAACTTTATCGTTGCACACTGGTTTCGTTTCATTCTTTTCGAGTCTCATTTTAGACAGTTCTTATGATCACTTTTGTCACAAGTCATTCTGCTTTTAGCAAACACACTTTGATAAATTCATCTATTTCCTGAAAGCAGCGATTTTTAGATTCAGCGTGAAAAGCCGCAGAATAAGGATTGGCGAATCCATGCTCTCCCTCTACTATTGTCACGCAAAGCTTTTCTTTTTCTCCAAAACACTCGCAATCTCCCTGGGATGAAAGGATGCTTCGATCTCCGGGAAAAATAACAGCGTTTTGCAGGCGGGCGCAAGATCGACGTCATCTCTGATCCTTGAACCATAAAATCCAATAACTCCTCTAAACAGCTGATCATTTTGGCTGCATCGCCAGGCAATTGTTGCCCCCACACTAAAACCTAGCAGAAATATATCTATCGCGGCATTCTTCGTCTTTAACTCTTTTGCCAGATTCAGTACACTCTTTACCGGCTTATCAAAACCAACTTTATTCATAAAGTAGTCGTAAGCCTCATTTTCACTGACATAAGGGAAGTGCTTCGCCGGTCCCAATAAATGAGGACAATTAACCTCAAATCCAGCTTTGTCGAAATAATGGATCATACTCTTCATATGATCATTTATTCCGTATATTTCGTGTATTAAGATCATGACAGGTTTTTGTTTCGATGTATGCAAATGTTCACACTTCCCTTTTGTTTCTTAGAAGTCAATTGAATCGATTGGAAAATTTCGTTGGGATGATCATAGCATATTTTACCCGAATCGTTTATCTAACGTTCCACCAATCAAATCATCTTAATCATCTTGAACTTGTGTATGGTTTTATTCACCTTTTAACTTGGGTATAGTTCTATCGTTTGTCCGTTCGACCGTTTGAGGGCATAAAGTTGGTGAGATTCGCTCAAGCTAGTTTCAAATGCTTTACTTTTAGGTTGCTTCTCTGTAAGATCATATGTTGTAAATACCAACAAGAAAAGTGGGGAATAAAATGAAAAAAATGTTCTTTGCCATTATTTTAGGCGTTTGTGTTGCATTGATCACGGCATGTGGATCTGGTGCAAGCGACAACGCGAATAAACAATCTGGGTCTAAGGAATCAGGAGACCTTTGGAAATCCATTCAGGATAAAGGTGTATTAACCATCGGAACAGAGGGTACTTATGCTCCTTTCACCTTCCATGACAAAAAGACAGATAAATTAACTGGCTATGATGTAGAAGTCATCACAGAAGTAGCAAAACGTCTTGACTTAAAACCTGAATTCAAAGAAACACAATGGGACAGTATGTTTGCTGGACTGAATGCAAAACGTTTTGACGTGGTAGCGAACCAAGTTGGGAAAACTGGACGTGAAAATCAATACGATTTCTCTGATAAATACACAACGTCTCAAGCTATTGTTGTGACAAAATCAGATAACAACGACATCAAGAAACTATCTGATGTGAAAGGCAAAAAAGCAGCACAATCATTAACAAGTAACTACAATAAACTAGCAACAGATGCTGGCGCTAAGATTGAAGGCGTTGAAGGTCTTGCACAATCCATTCAATTGATTCAGCAAGGACGTGCTGATCTGACGTTCAATGACAAATTGGCTGTATTGAATTACTTGAAAACAAGCGGTAACAAAAACCTAAAAGTTGCATTTGAAACAGGAGATCCTCAAGAAACGTATTTCGCATTCAGAAAAGGCAGCGGCGAAGTCGTTGACAAAGTGAATGGCGCATTAAAAGAAATGAAAAAAGACGGTACACTCGCTAAGATTTCTAAGAAATGGTTTGGTGAAGATGTTACAAAATAACATCCTAGGAGTCGTCATTCCTTGGGATCTTCTTCAGCAATCTTTTTGGCCAATGGTGATGCAGGGGATTTATTATACAATTCCCCTCGCCATCGTTGCCTTTATTATTGGTATTTTTATCGCGCTTGTGACAGCTCTTGCTAGAATGTCTAAAATGAAAGCCCTCAGATGGATTTTCTCCATCTATGTGTCGGCCGTTCGCGGAACGCCGCTTTTTGTGCAATTGTTTATTATTTTCTATTTCTTTCCGACATTTAATATCACACTGGATCCATATCCAAGTGCCATTATTGCTTTTTCATTAAACGTAGGTGCGTATGCGTCGGAAATTATCCGTGCATCCGTCCTGTCTGTTCCAAAAGGGCAATGGGAAGCAGGTTATTCCATTGGGATGACACATCGCAAAACGCTCGTCCGCGTGATTTTACCGCAGGCTGTGCGTGTATCGATTCCACCGCTCTCTAATTCATTTATTAGTTTGGTGAAGGATACATCCCTTGCCTCCCAAATTCTCGTGGCAGAGATGTTCCGTAAATCACAGGAGATTGCTGCGGCGAACTTGGATCAGATCTTGTTTATTTATATGGAAGCAGCCCTCATCTATTGGGTATTCTGCTTCATTCTATCGCTCGTTCAGCATCAAATTGAAAAACGCCTTGATCGATATGTCGCAAGGTAAGGAGGGAACGACATGCTAACAGTCAAAGGCTTAAAGAAATCCTTTGGTGAAAATGAGATTTTAAAGTCGATTGATTTTTCGATCAACAAAGGGCAGGTTGTGGCCATCCTCGGTCCATCTGGTTCAGGAAAAACAACGATGCTTCGCTGTTTAAATGCACTTGAAATACCAAATGGCGGCTCCTTTACCTTCGATGATTTCTCGATTGATTTTTCGAAAAAAAATAAATCAGCTGATCTGCTGAAGCTACGCCGGAAATCAGGAATGGTGTTTCAGGATTATCACCTGTTTCCTCACCGTACAGTGCTTGAAAATGTGATGGAAGGCCCTGTCCAAGTGCAGCGCCGTCCAAAGGAAACGGTTCGAAAAGAAGCCATTCAGCTCTTGCAAAAGGTCGGTCTGGAAGATAAAAAGGATCTGTATCCATTCCAGCTCTCAGGCGGTCAAAAGCAGCGTGTCGGGATTGCCCGTGCACTTGCCATTCAGCCAGAGCTCATGCTTTTTGATGAACCTACCTCTGCGCTTGACCCTGAGCTTGTCGGAGAAGTCTTAAAGGTCATGAAGGATCTAGCGAAGGAAGGCTGGACCATGGCGGTTGTCACACATGAAATCAAGTTTGCCCAAGAAGTAGCAGACGAAGTGATTTTTATTGATGGCGGCGTCATCGTCGAACAAGGTCCTCCAGAGGAAATCTTCAAACGACCAAAGGAAGAACGAACAAAACAATTCTTAAACCGGATTTTGAATCCAGTATGATGAAAAAAGGCTGTTCTCACGTGGTGAGAACAGCCTTTTTTTATATCTCTTTTTGCAGGCGAAGCGCCAGTAAATCCTGCAGGAGCAGTCTCGCTCCCTCTGGACTGATGACCACCCCGCCGGATAGCACCTTATTGGAGTTTGTCACTTCCCCTGTGACGATACAAGGTTTGTCCTGCCAATATGGCTTCATCACAATTTGGTCTTCTTCTCGATAAATCTCCATAAAATCTTGCGGAAGAATTTTTAGCCGTTTTCTTATATCTGTCGGAAGAACAATTCTTCCAAAGTTATCTATATATCTTACATAGTCTTGATTTAACAAATTGACCCCCCTCCTGCATCTCTAGATATAGGCAATTCCCTCTTTATCAAGGAATGAAGCGCTTTAATCGGTTAGTGAAAGGATAAGTTGCAGGCTGATCCAGTGGTTAAACACGCTTTCCATATATGATATATCTGTTTGGTGCAGGACCAATGAAAGAAAAAGGATAGCATGTTGTCAGGACAAGTTCTTCCTTTTCCTGTTGTAGTGTAATAATACTTTGATCATCTTTTTTTACAATCTTTGTTTTCTCAATTTCATAGGTAAACCGACCGTATGAAAGCTCAATGACGAGTTGATCCCCTTTCACAAGTTCTCCTGTTCGTCTAAACACAGTATCACGATGCCCAGATAAAACGATTTGTCCCTGTTCATTTGGTAAATTGCTCTCATGATAATGACCAACACCCTTTGCCAAGTCCTCTGCTTCTGTTCCTTCTACAATTGGTAACTCAGCGTTTAACTTTGGAATGTGTAAGAGTCCAATGGTTTCACCAGCCTTTGGAACAAAAGGGGAATCCGTTTCCCCCTTTTGCTGAATGGCTGCTTGTGCAGACTGGAAAGATTGATCTACTTGCCTTTGTCCATCAACGATCCTTATATATCCTATGATCACAAGACAAATACCTGCTGTAATCAATAGAGTTGAGATGATTTTTTGAACCATGGACGATTATCCGTTTCTTTTTCTTCTTTTCCATACAATAAGGGATGCACCTATTAATACAAGGGCAAATCCTGCTAGTAAAAGGTTGTACATTGCTGTTGCAGTATTCGGAAGATGATGTCCAGGTGTATCCTGTTGTGGATCAGAAGGTTGATCTGGATTTGCTGGCACTTCTGGCACATTCGGTGGTTCTACTGTCGTTGAGTTTTCAGGTTTGTCTGGTTCATCTACATTCTCACCCTTCACGACTCCAATATTTTGAATGGTTTTACCTTCAGATCCTTTGGCAGCCTTCGCTTCAAAGGTCACTGTATGCCAGTCCGTATCTTTGATATCGCCAAATTGACCGGTGACTGTGCCTTTTGTGTAATCTCCGTTATCGTCATCTTTTGCATCTGTGGCAGCTTGTCCATCTACTTTTAACGACCCTTCAACATATTCAAGACCTTCTGGCAGTTTATCTGTGATCACTAGATCTTTGATGATACTGTCTTCTAAACTATTTTTTGTTTTGATGGTGTAAAGAAGGGTGTCGCCTACTTGTACTTCTTTTTCATCGGTATTGCCTTCTGCTTTTTGAGAGATTTCTGATGTTTTTTCTGATTCAAGCTTTGGATCTCTTGGATCAATGTGTGTTTCGGTTGTTGGTTCGTCTGGCGGTGTATTATCGCCTGTTACTTTGGCTGTGTTTTGAATGCTTTTACCTGATTGGCCTTTAGCGACCTTCGCTTCAAAGGTCACTGTATGCCAGTCCGTATCTTTGATATCGCCAAATTGACCGGTCACCGTACCTTTTGTGTAGTCTCCCTTGTCGTCATCTTTTGCATCTGTGACGGCTTGTCCATCTACTTTTAATGATCCTTCGACGTATTCAAGACCTTCTGGCAGTTCATCGAAAATCACAAGATTGTTGACGATGCTGTCTTCTTCAAGATTCTTTGTTTTGATTGTATAAAGAAGGGTATCGCCTACCTGTGGTGTCTTTTTATCTTTGTTGCCTTCTGCCTTTTTCTGAATACTTGCAGCCTTTTCAGATGCTAGTTTTGGTTCACGAGGATAAATTTCTGTTTTCGTTGTTGGATCATCTGGCGGCGTGTTTTCGCCAGTTACTTCAGCTGTGTTTTGAATGTCTTGACCAGCCTGTCCCTTTTCAACTGTCACTTCAAACGTCACAGTATGCCAGTCCGTGTCCTTCACATCACCAAAAGAACCTGTAACCTTTCCATCTGTGTAGTCACCGCTATCGTCGTCTTTCACATCTGTGACAGATTCCCCATCAATTTGAAGGGACCCGGTGACATACTTCAACCCTTTTGGTAATTGATCTGAAATCACTAGATTTTCAACAAGACTGTCTTCTACCGTGTTTTTTGTTTTAATTGTATAAAGCAGGGTATCGCCTACTTCTGGGTGTTTCTCATCTTTGTTACCTTCTGCTTTTTTCTGCAAAACCGCTGATTTTTCTGATTCAAGCTTTGGATCACGCGGATAGATTTCTGTTTTTGTTGTCGGCTTATCTGGCGGTGTGTTGCCGCCTGTGACATTGGCTGTATTTTGAATGTCTTTGCCTGATTGTCCTTTTTCAACCGTCACTTCAAACGTCACGGTATGCCAATCTGTATCCTTAATGTCGCCAAATTGTCCTGAGATGGTTCCGTTTGTAAAGTCTCCGTTATCGTCATCCTTTGCGTCTGTGACTGCATCTCCATTCACCTGAAGTGAATTCGGTACATATGCCAACCCTTCCGGCAGTTCATCTGAGATCACTAAGTTTTCAACGAGACTGTCTTCTATCGTATTCTTTGTTTTAATTGTATAAAGCAGGGTATCGCCTACTTCTGGATGCTTCTCATCTGTGTTACCTTCTGCTTTTTTCTGTAAAACTGCTGATTTTTCAGAAGTCAGCTTTGGGTTACGCGGATAGATTTCTTTTTTTGTTGTCGGCTCGTCTGGCGGTGTGTTGCCGCTTGTGACATTAGCTGTATTTTGAATATCTTTGCCTGCCTGACCTTTTTCAACTGTGACTTCAAACGTCACGGTATGCCATTTCGCATCTTTCACTTCACCGAACGTTCCAGTGACAGTTCCGTCTGTCATATCCCCGTTGTCATCATCTTTTACATCTGTGACTGGATTTCCATCTACCTGAAGTGAATTTGGTACATATGATAACCCTTGAGGTAACTTGTCAGAAATCACAAGATCTTCAATCACACTATCTTCAACAGCGTTACGGGCTTGAATGGTATACAGTAATGTGTCGCCTACTTCTGGATGCTTCTCATCTGTGTTACCTTCTGCTTTTTTCTGTAAGACCGCTGATTTTTTTGATTCAAGCTTTGGGTCACGCGGGTAAATTTCTATGTTTGTTGTTGGTTCATCCGGAGGTGCGTTTTCCCCTTTGACATTCGCGGTATTTTGAATATCTTTGCCTGCCTGACCTTTGCCTACCGTCGCTTCAAATGTCACTGTGTGCCAATCGGTATCTTTCACGTCACCTATTTGACCTGAAACAGTGCCGTTTGTATAATCACCTTTGTCTTGATCTTTTGCATCTGTTACGCTCGTTCCATCCACCTTAAGAGACCCTGAAACATACGTTAAGCTGCTTGGCAGCTTATCTGATATAATCAGATTTTTGACAATACCATATTGCACAGTATTTTTTGCTTTAATAGTATAAAGTAACGTGTCGCCTACTTCTGGATGCTTCTCATCTGTGTTGCCCTCTGCTTTTTTCTGTAAGACAACTGATTTTTCTGATTCAAGCTCTGGAGGATATGGATCAAATTCTGGCTTTACTCGTGAAGCTAAGTCGTAAGATAATGAATCACCTACAGTGCCCATATATGTTGTACTTAAAGTTTTCGCATCAAGTGTAAAAAGAGTTGAATGGCCAATGGAGTCATTTAACCCTGACTGTAATAGCATTTGTCCATTGGGCAAAAAGCTAATCCCCCGAACGCCTCCGTCAATCGTTTTACCATCTGCATTTTTAATCGGAATGACACGAATGACTTCTGCTGTATCAGGGTTCATTTGCGCAATGGCCCCACTGCCATTTGATGCGAACCAAAGATAGCCGTCCTTATCAACGACAAGATCTCCGCCAACGCCAGACCCGATGTCATATCCGACAATTTTTTTAGACGATTTTTGACCCGTAGCTAAATCGTATGTTCCAAGGAAATACTCACCATTAGAAGCATAAGAATAGATATATTTATCTTGATACACAACGGCATTAGAAGCACCTTCTGGTAATTGGGTTACGCTCTCTGCTTGCCCTGATGTCGCATTTATTTTATATAGAGTAGGGGTCGTGCTATTTGCAGTTGCATACACAACATTTTCTCGATCACTTAC
This sequence comes from Bacillus sp. FSL P2-0069, assembly GCF_038593315.1. Lineage (NCBI taxonomy): Bacteria > Bacillati > Bacillota > Bacilli > Caryophanales > Bacillaceae > Bacillus > Bacillus sp. FSL P2-0069. Next base: position 417,042 of record NZ_CP151984.1, on the reverse strand, counting down.
AGCAACACCATTCACTGCACCCATATCGATTCCTTTCACCTCTACACTAGCTTTTACATTTGTTGGATTATTTCCATCGAGCTGCTGAAGAACCAGTGGCCTACTCCCAATAATATAAGAATCCGTGTTATTGACAACAACCGTCCCAGCGGCTTTCGTAACAGCTGGTGAGACCGTTAATAGATTTCCAACGATCAGCACCAATATAAGAAATAATTGACTCGTTCTTTTTAATAAGTTCATTCTTTGACCTCCCCTTTTTCTCGCTTCATATCGTAATGGTATGTACCAGTTCACCTCCCACACTTTGGTAAAGAATATCAGTAACATTTCAAATGCCTCAACATGACTAAATGACTATTTTCGACAAAAATAGTCATTTAGTAACATACACTTCTCGACGTTTGATTCTCCTATGTTTTTTCCAATAAAATGACCTTTTTTATCGTATACCTCCGCATTTCCCTTTTCCTCCAAACAGGTCTAATGACATGATTTATATACAATCTCTTCTATTTAAAGATAATTATTCTTTAATTGGTGCAGATTATTTTTTTGGGAAAATATATTGAATTATTTTCTTTTTCTCTTAAAATGCGGAAATTAATGGCTTCTTTTGCTAAAAAAAACAATCCGAAAGTCTTGCTGCCTGTTTTGATGTTTTGACCCTTACAATTCGACAAAATTCTTTTTTTGAAGTAAGCGATTACAATTGAGCAAAGCCATTTAAAGGGGAGTGAGAGTATGTTACGATGGAAATCGAGTGTTTAAGAAAGAAGGGAAAGCTTTTGAAGCGGGAACATCTTTTACGTTGGTTTTTTTATTTTGTTGGATTGATCGTATTAGCTTTTGGACTATCGCTGACAGTGAAAGGAAAGATTCTTGGGATTGGTCCTTGGGACGCTTTCCACTACGGACTGTTTCAGCATTTTGGACTCACAATTGGACAATGGTCCATTATCATTGGTGCACTCATTGTGACACTGACTTCTATTTTTACGAAATCATTTCCAAAGATCGGCGCTTTACTGAATATGGTGCTGATTGGCGTGTTTATTGATTTCTTTAATGCGATATTACCTGCGCCACACGGTTATTTTCCGGCCTTATATATATTTATTACAGGTGTTGTTGTTTCTGGATATGGCGTTGGCATTTATGTTTCAGCCAATCTTGGCGCTGGGCCACGGGACTCATTAATGCTGCTCATCTCAGCGAAAACGGGGCTGAACGTACAGTGGGTTCGAAATGGCATTGAGTTAACAGTGCTTTTATTTGCATGGATGCTCGGTGGACCGATTGGCGTTGGAACGATTTTGACTGCGATCTTCACAGGTCTTGTCCTTCGTTTCTCCTTGCCGCAATCAACACGGCTCCTGCAGCTGCTCATTACAAAAACAGCAGAAAAACCTGTTCAAACCCTTACAAGATGAAAGCAAGCCATTCTATAATTAGAATGGCTTTTCTTGTGCTAAAATAAATAAACAGAATATTCACATACTGGAGATGAGACCTATGCAGCTTTTCCACTATCATTACTGGACACCATTTGTTGAAGAGACAGAACAAACATGTCGTTCGCTAGGCTTTGAGGTTAAAGGCCGTTTCACAAAGGATGGCTCCTATCATCCCCCGCTGACATGGGATGATTTTAGAGAAGAGCAGCCGACTTTTCGAATCATCGAAATGAGAAAAGGACAGATCAATATCACATTTGGCTATAGCAAAAAAGTCCTTTTTGATCACATCGGCTTTCTTGTCTCAGACGAAAAATATGATCAACTGCTTGCACAAGCTAAAGAACTAAACTGGCCAATCCAAGCTGGGGAACGGAGAACGTTTCTTACGACACCTCTTCGTTTAAGGCTTGAATTACAGCGCCTTACAGATGTCATTGAAACTGGAACCGATGCGCTGCATGCTATGACAATTGCTGTTCCTGATTTGTCACAGACACCTAAAGTCGATCAGCTGCTATCACCTTTGCATCAGCCCATTCACTGGCAAAAAGGAGAACGGCTTTCCCTGCTTGACGTGATCATGACGGATGTTGATGGAGTTGATACAACTGATCCGAATGGTGTTCACATCGTAAATCGTTAATGGACCCTTTTGCACGCCGCTCTCCAATGGTACAATCAATGTAAAAAATTAGAGGTTTGTTATGAAGATATTTGCTATCCAATTACAACACTTAGATGAAATCAATGAACGACAACAAATAGATCGTCTGAAACCCTTTGTTTCAGCTGAAAAGCGTGCTGCCGCTGAACGCTTTCGTTTTTTGATCGACGCAAGAAGGACCTTGTTAGGTGAAGTGCTGGTTCGTCAAACGATCCATGATATGTACGAGCTGCCTATGGACGAGATCGTTTTTGAAACAGAGGGCAATGGCAAACCTGTCGTCCGGCAGCTTCCTTCTTTTCATTTTAATCTTTCTCACTCTGGCGATTGGGTCGTTTGCGCAGTAGATGATGCACCTGTGGGCATTGATATTGAGGAAATCAAGCCTATTGATCTGGCGATTGCCAAACGATTTTTTTCAGCGGATGAGTATCAGGATTTACTCTCACAGCCGGCAGAACGGCAGGAAGCCTATTTCTTTCATCTTTGGTCAATGAAGGAGGCCTTTATCAAGCTGACTGGAAAAGGATTATCCTATGGGCTTTCGTCCTTTACAGCCCGTCTGTCAGAGGATGGACAGGCTGCGTTGACATTACCTGATCATGAAGCGCCTTGCTTTGTTCAAACATACTCACTTGACCCTGCCTACCAAATGGCGGTATGCACACGAAAACCTGCTGCGACTGAAAGCGTTGAGAGTCTCACTTGCAGCGATGTACTGTCCCGCCTTTAATAACGCGTGCTTTGCTGAAATACCGTCTTTAATAGATCGACTCCGCGTGTGATCTGCTCTTCTTTCACCTGCCAAATGTTCAGCTGAAGAATGGGGTCCTTTTGATAGGCCGACAGGTAATAACGGTCAATTGGCTGAATGGAAACAGATGCCTTTTTCAGCTGCTGAATAATCTGGTTCATGGGAATCGACCGGTCGACACGTAAATGTGTATGGGTAGCCGGCTCCTGTTCTCCCAGCTGATAAGCGCTCTGATCATTTTTTAAACTTGCCACGAGCTGCTTGGAGCGGTTTCGATAGGTCGCCCGCATCCTGTCTCTATGCCGCTCAAACATCCCGCTTTTTAAATATATTTCTAAGGCTGCCTGGGACAGCATGGAGCTGTCGATATCAATCAGCCGTTTGTGTTCGCTAAAAGGCCGAATCAGTTCTTCAGGTAAGACGACCGCTCCTGTTCGCAGCCCCGGAAAAATGATTTTAGAAAAGCTTTTCAAATAAATGACCTTTCCAGCCTGATCGTACGAGTAGATCGGGTCTCTTTTTGTGTCGAATTCTAAATCTGCTATATAATCATCCTCAACAATGTAGACATCATATTTCTCAGCAAGGGCTGCAATCGCTCTTTTTTCTCGTTTTGATAAACTCGTTCCAAGCGGGTTTTGAAATCTTGGCATCGTATAGAAAAAACGAATCTCCTCTTCTCGAAAGATATGCTCTAATTCGATAAGATCGATCCCTTTTTCCGTCCGCTGAATTCCGCGCACAGGCAATTGATTTTTCTCTAAATATTGGAGATATAAGTGATAACCCGGCTGTTCGACTAGTATGGTTTGTTTTCCATTCGGAAAAGGAATGGTGCTTAAAATGGATAAAGCGAGCTGAATACCAGAGGTCATGACGATCTGTTCTGGATGAGCAAACACTTGATAATCCATTAATCGCTTTGAAATGACTGGCAGCAGCGATGGTAAGCCGTTGGCTGTGCCGTAAATAAATAAGTCATTTTGATATAAATCGATCGCTTGGTTGATGCAGTGCTGGAAATCGACATATGGAAACACAACGGGATCAGGTGCAGATGAAGCAAAATCAATCCATGTGCCGTCCTGCTTGCCTGCTCGCTGCTTCGTTTTCACGACATAATAACCGCTTCTTTCTACAGAATATAGCAGATGTTCACGCTCCAATGTATCCAGCGCCTTGATGACAGTGCTTTTACTCACTACATATTGAGCCGCTAAGTGGCGAATGGATGGAATTTTCATCCCAGCACTGTACTCACCAGAATCCATTTTTTCTTTTAAGCTCAAGACAAGCTGATCATATTTCCTCACACCTTTTCCTCCTTGTACCGGTACAGATATCATGTTCTCTTATTGTACACGTTAGATGATCCGATTACGATAGAAGAACAGAACCGGTCAATTCATTTGAAGCATGCATGCTCATGTAAGGAGTCACGTTATGAATATGTCAAAACAAAAAGCGTATGCTGCTGCGATCGCATACGCCTCTATCATTGGCTTTTCCTTTTTGTTTGTCAAAATAGCATTAGAATCAGCAAACCCAATCGATTTATTGGCACACCGCTTTACCGTTTCTTTTGCTGCCGCTCTATTGCTGTATCCGTTTCTACGAAAAAAGTATCGCATATCCATTCAATGGCGTGATCTCATTTATATCGTACCGTTTTCCTTGCTTTATCCTGTTTTGTTCTTTGCTTTTCAAGTGTGGGGATTGATGTATACATCTTCTTCAGAGGCTGGCATCATTCAAGCGACGATTCCCATTCTGACGATGCTGCTGGCAGCCTGGTTTTTAAAGGAACGTGCGACATGGATACAAGTGCTGTTTACCTTTCTTTCTGTGTGCGGGGTGATGCTTCTCTTTGTCATGAAGGGAATTGATGTCAAGCATTCTCACTTCATCGGCTATGTGCTGATTTTACTTTCAGCCCTGTCATCCAGTGCATATAGTGTTTTTGCCAGAGTGATTACAAAACGATTCCATGTGATTGAACTCACCTTTGTGATGACCTTCTTTGGCTTTGTCTTTTTCAATGCCGCCGCGCTTATCCGGCATTCGATCAATGGGTCATTGCCGGAGTTTTTCAGTCCATTTACACAAGTATCCTTTGTATGGTCAATGCTCTTTTTAGGCATTGTTTCATCGCTTCTCACGGCATATTTATCAAATTATGCACTCTCTCAGCTTGAAGCGGCAAAGGTCAGCATCTTTAACAATTTATCCGCGTTTATCACGGTCGCCGCCGGGGTTCTCATTTTACACGAAACGATTGATTGGTATCATCTCCTCGGAGGGGTGCTGGTCATTGGCGGGGTGATTGGCGGGAATGTGGTGAAGAAACAGCATTCATAAGTAAAAGCGGCCTCATTAAAGAGGGCCGCTTTCTTTTTAATGTCTAATCAATTGTTGATTGTCTTGTATAAGCATCTTTTTTCGTCCAAATTAAATATCATATTTAATATAATAAGTAATTTCACCTTGTATTTCATAGCTAGTTACTCAAGTAATGTCATTATCAATATAAAAAATACGATTTAGGAGCTATTAATTCTCGAGTAATTTTACTACCCTTTCTCATTCCATCAAAATACTACTAAATCTTTCGTTACAGAGAAATAAAATACAGTATAAAAAACCCATTTATTAAATATCCTTTTTTTGTATAATATGGGCATATAAGCAAGGGAGGGGGTGTTCATTATGGAATTGAGTTTAAAAAATAGATTTTTTGCAATTGTAGGCTTGAGTCTTATTTTCACTCTAACTCTAACAACTATGATTTTATTGACTCTTGAACCAGTTACACCTTTTGCAAATCTAGTAGCAAACTATCCTCAAATACCTGGCTGGGCTATAACTTCTGTTAGTGCAATTCTAAATGCAGCAGGTACAGTGGGTGCTGTTGCTGCTGTCTTAGGTACTTTTGGACTTGGTGCTATTGCTTCATTGGTCATTAGTTATGCTAGAAAATACGGAGTGAAATACGCTATTTCTTTCTAAAAAAGATTTAATAGAGAAGGTGTAACAGCCTTCTCTATACACCTTTAAAATGGAAGTGTTGTAAATGCATAAATATTTAACATATACAAAAATCTTGTTAATCAATGATTTAAGAAGACATCATCGGAAAGATGCTCTCATTTTTGTATTTTTTGCTTTTTTATACATAATAACACCACTATTACTAGGTATATTAACTCCTTTTTTCTTTAAGGATTTATCAATAATTTATTTATCGCTGTTTATATTTATGTTTACAGTTAATATTGATAAGAGTTTGATGAGAATACTTTTCTCCTCTGATAAAAAACAGATGGCTATTTTAAAAGTTCATCTAGATCAATATATTTTCGGCAAAGATATGAGTAAGTTTTTCAGCACTATTGTGGGTGTATTATTCTTCATTTTAGGGTCTTACTTAGCAAATTTAATTATAAATGGGTACGAGGGATCTTTTACAATAGCAGCTCTGGCCGCCACTTCTTTTATTTTTGGTTACTTACTTAGATTACACGTCTTGTTGCTACTTTCTAATCCAAAGTTTTTCTCAATTTCATCGAGCATTGGTTATATAACTACAGGCCTCATTGCTCTATGGGTATTCACTGTATTTAGATTCAATTTATTAACAAATTCTTTATCTAGTTATTCAATATATTTTATTTTAATCTTCACATTCATTAGTTTATTGTTATTGATGAATTGGAAGAAAAATGTTCGTAATGTACCAATTTTTAATTCCCAAAAAGAATTACAAGAAAAACGAAAAAGAACATCTAGAGAGTTTAATCATATCTTGTTTTATGAAATTACACTTCTCTTGAGAAATCCTCCTATTCAATGGTCAGTATTATTATTTATATTAACATTATCTGGGGGGTTATTTGGTCTCATTCTTTATGGTGTTAATACAAATCAACTTGAAACATTGAATATAGAAAATGATTTTTTATTTATTTTTAGTGTAATTTTTCCAATGATTATTATATCGAATGCCATACAACCATATGTCTCTTTTGATATTGATGGCCCCATTCTTCCTTTGAAACAGAATCTACCTAACTTAGTGAAAAATAAAATTAAAAATAAGATTATTTTATCTATTATATTACACTTGTTTTTTTGTATTTTATATATCATTTTTTCAAGTTTTGTATTAAAACTAGATCAGCCTTTTTACGTGATGATTACTTTAATAAACACTTGCATTCTCGTCAGTATTTGTACTGTCGGTTCTACTGTTGTATTTCCTTATTTTAATTGGGAATTTGTTTATCAAGTTCCAAGTTCTCTTAGTAAATTGACTTTAAATATTTGTTATGGTTTCATTCTAGCTTTATCAGTGATTTCCTCATACAGCACAGTATATCTCATTTTAACAAATTCTGTTATGGCTGCTTGTTCATTCATCATTTTATTTTTAATGATTAAATTTTGGGATAGAACAATCAATAAAAACTACAAATCATTTAAAACATTATTTGAGTGAGGGATTGTATGTTATCAATTCATGGTCTAATTAAAGAATACAAAGAGTCTAACTTTAAAGTTATGATCCCTGAGATGCATTTCCAAGAGGGTAGAATAATCGGACTATTAGGTAAAAATGGTGCTGGAAAAACGACTATTTTAGAAATGGTAGCTGGATTAATAAATCCTGATGAAGGTCAAATATTAATAAATCATAAAAAGCAAAATTTTTCTTCTGTCGGATATATGGAAGACGATCCAACTCTATTTGAAAACTTAACCTGTTTTGAACTTGTAAAATATCAATCTATGCTTGTAGAAGAACCTTTAGAAAATGGACAAATCAAGGATTTATTGAGCAAATATGGATTAGAAGAGCAAATTCACCGCCGTTCCTCTGCTCTTTCAAGAGGCATGAGACAAAGAATGTCTTTTATTTTAACAATATTACATCATCCAAACATTATTTTATTAGATGAGCCATTTACAGGTCTTGATCCTACAAACATGGCTGACATGAAAAAACATTTAAGAAATTTCAGAGATGCCAACAAAATCATTTTGCTCTCCACACATATCATTCAATTTGCTGCAGACTTATGTGATGAAATCCTTTTTATTGATAATGGTAGTATTATTCACTCAGAAAAAAAATCTTCAGGAGTGACTTTTCATGAAGATCAACTCGAAAAGAAATTTTTTGAAAAATTATCTTAAAAATTTTTCAGTTTTTATCATACTATTTTTAGGAGGTTTTAGTTTAAGTATTTTTGCTTCAACATTTATAGATAGTATAGATTTTAAAAACAACATTGAGATTCATAGCTATCTAGAAATTTTTTTAAATAACCTTTTTGTGTCACTCCTAATATTAATATCTGGAATAGTTAGTTTAGGTTTGTTATCTAGCATGATTATTTTTCTAAATGGTTTTTTCCTAGGTGCATTTTTTATATCGTATACCTATATATATGGAATTGATATAGCATTATACTATATTATTTTCCACGCTCCGATGGAGATTGTCGGTTTGTTCCTTTTTTATTTTGTCTCTTTTGATATATCAAGACAGATTATAGGATATATCATATCTAAAAACAAAATTTCATTTAAAACAAAAGGGAAAATCTATGCTAGTCAGCTTATAACCGGCGTTTTCTTATTATTTATTGCTTCGATGATTGAATTTTATTTTATAAAAATTTGATATTGTTAAAGGGTGCTATTATGAAAAAACACATTTTATTAGTATGTATGCTTTCTGGTATAATAGCTTTCATCCTTTCTATAATAAAAATGGATGAAATAAACAAAAACCTACTGGAACTACAACTTGATGGGAATCAAGATGTAATTGAAGTTAGTAAGTGGATAGGTATTTCACTTGCTGTGATTGGAGAAATATTCAAGCCAATGGTTGAGGTTTTATTTTTTTCATTAGTCATTTTTTTAAGTTTTATCATTTTCGGAATAAAAGATTCCTATAAAAATATTTTTAAAAAAGGGATATTAGCTTACTATTACATTTTGCTAGGCAACTTGATTGTTATTATTTTATACCTACTAAAAGTATCTAATGCTGAACGAACGATTACACTTCCATTTTTATGGAACATCAATATTTTCGTCATAGTATCATTTAGTGTGTGGTGCTATTCTTACGTAAAAAATCAAGAAAATAGAAGCTATAAATTTTTCATTCCTTTCGTTTTATTATTCTTATTTTCATTAGCCATATCAGCGTTTTCAAGTATGATTCCTCAGTAAAAAACGACCCTATTGATGGGTCGTTTTTTCTTAATTGTTGATCAATTGCTGCTTGGCTGTAAGCTCAATGACATGTCTCATCTCTTCTGCAAATTGCTCAAGGTGTGTGTTGATATACATGTGGCCTCCATCGAAATTAGTGCGCTCGATGGTTTTTGCCCATTTTAGCCAGCCGCTTGCATCCTGCATGCATTTCTCATCTTGCTTCCCATTGAATAAATAAACAGGTGTGTCGATGATCGATTGATCTGTGTGCTGGAAGGTTTCCAGTGCCCGGTAGTCTGCACGCAAGGACGGTGTAAAGTAATCCATCATTGGTTTGTTCTCTAGTAATTCCTTTGGAATCCCGCCCATTTCGGCAATATGCTGTACAAATGCTTCGTTGGATAAATGCGTCAGCATCTGCCGTTTTGTTTGCGGAGGCTGAATGGCTGAGATCACCACTGCTGCAGGATAAATTCCTTCCTTTTCTAGCAGCTGGGTTAGTCTGTATACCACAAGCCCACCCATTGAATGTCCGAACAGAATAAATGGGCGGTTCAATTTGTTCGTGAGTCCTTCTTTGTACAGCTCTGCCAGCCGGTCAATGCTTGATTCAAGCGGCATGAGATTGGTGCCGTGCCCTGGGGGCTCTGCTGCTGTGATTTCGGCCACGTCTTTTAGCTGTTCAAAGAGCGGACGGTATGAGGCAGAATATCCGCCGGCAAAAGGAAAACAAATAAGCTGAATGAGATCTGATTTTTTTTCAAAGGTTTTCAATAACTGATTCATACGTCTTTACCCCTTTATAATCGTTTGAAGAATCCGTGCAAGTTCATCTGCCTGCGGTCTTTTCATCATGGTGACATGGTCGCCTTTGATGTGGTAATACGAGCACGACTCTTTCGTATAAGCCTCCCAGTCTGCGAACTTCTTCTGGAAATCGCTTGCGTGATCACTGCTTTGGACAATATAAAATGGCACAGGGAATGGTTCTTTTTCTAATTCAATGGCTTGTGACATGATCGTATTATGCGTTTGCATTTGCAAATATTTATCTAAATATTGATCATTCATGAATTGATGAACAACTTCATCCTTTTCTGCCTCTTTGAGAATTTTCTGCTTTACTTCTTGGAAGGTCAATCCTTGTAAAGCTTCTGGCTGAATGCCGACCAGATTCCCCATTCCAAGGACAAGCGCGAGCATTTTCACTTCTTCTTCGTTCATATCGGCATGAAGTGCCTGATCTGCCTCATCTCTTAGCACTGGCACCGTATCTAAAATGATGAGCCCTTTCGGTGCTTTCCCTGCATGGCAGAGCCGCTGATTCATTCCGTAGGCAAGATGCCCGCCCATTGAATGGCCTGCGAGATAGTCAATGCCCGGACGGTAGAACGTCTCAATAGCTTCAATAAAAAGGGTTACAAGCTCCGTGTAATGGAGGAATTGCGGCTCTTCATCCTCATATAGGCCAGGAGACTGCAAGGCATACACAGCACCTTGATGTGTCATGAGCTTAGTAACATCAATATAGCCCATCACCGTTCCACCAGCAGGCGGCGCAAAGAATATTCTCGGTTCGGCTGGATCGCCTTTTTTCAGTTCGATCACGTAGTCCTTCGGAGACCTTTCGACGTTCTCAGCGGCTGCTGGCACTGCGTCCAAATGTGCGGCTAATTGCGCAGGCGCCGGGTGCATGAAAATCCATTTTGGATCAACACGAACACCTTTTTCTTTTAATTTGGCCACAGCCTGAATACTCATAATGGAATCGCCGCCCAGATCAAAGAAGGAATCATGCATACCCACTTGCTTCACACCAAGCACTTCCTTGAAAGCGGCGACAATCCGCTCCTCCGTTTCGGTGACAGGTTTGTCGTCATCATGGGAAAGGGTGATTGTTTCTGTTGGCTCTGGCAATGCTTTTTGATCAATCTTTCCGTTCGTTGTCACCGGCATTTCATCCAGTACGACAAAGTAACTTGGTATCATATAGCCTGGCAGGCTTTCCTGCAAAAAGGCTTTCCAGCCCGGAACAGGGTTTTCTCCGTTTGTTACAAGGTAGGCCGCCAGCCGTTTTGAGCTGCCATACGTTTTGGCGATGACTGTACATTCTTTGATTTGTGGATGCTTGAGCAGGGCTGTCTCAATTTCTCCGCATTCAATCCGGTAGCCTCTAATTTTCACCAGGTGATCTTTTCGGCCGAGATATTCAATGGTGCCATCTGACCGCCATGTACCAAGGTCGCCTGAACGATACAGCTTGTCTCCCTTTAGTTCAGGAAAAGGATTGTCAATAAACCGCTCCTTTGTCTGCTCTGGATCATGAAGGTAGCCTTTCGCAAGGCCGGTTCCGCCGATATAAATTTCTCCTTTGACGCCTGCTGGTACTGGATTGAGCGCTTCGTCTAGTATGACAACAGTTGAGTTCGACACCGGCACACCAATTGGAACTGATTTTGCGCCTGCTGGCACGTGTGTGACTTGATGTGTTGTGGCTAATGTCGTGTTTTCTGTTGGACCGTAAGCATTGACAAGCACACCTTCCATATGCGGCAGTGCCTTTCGTGCATGCTCACTAGACATGGCTTCCCCGCCAACGAGTAATGTGCGGTAGCCTGCCACACTTTTTGGATCGTGCTCCACCAGTCTATTAAATAAAGCGGTTGGCAGACAGTTGGCTGTCACTTGATACGTTTTGATGAATTGCGTTAATTCTTCCATATTCAGTGCTGCATATTTTGGGAGCAGAATCAGCTGACCGCCATTCAGCAGCATTCCCCATAATTCAAATGTAAAGGCATCAAAAGCATAGTTTGAGAGCTGTAGCATTTTGTCATCTGGACCGAGCTTGATATAGTTTGTTTCTCTCACTAAGCGGACAACTCCTGCATGAGGGAGCATCACGCCTTTTGGTGTACCTGTTGAGCCTGATGTGTAATTGACATAGGCGATCTGGTCTTCACCTATAATCGATGATTCTCTTTGATACACTGCATTTGTTTCTCGTATTGGCTTGTCCATGATAATCCTTGTACCTGTAAAGCCTACTAGACGATCTGCAAGATGAGACTGAGTGATAATCACATCGCTTTGCGTATCACGAACGATGAGACGGATGCGTGCATCAGGATATTCAGGTGACATCGGAACATATGCAGCACCAGATTTGATGATTCCTAGTACCGACACAATCATGTCAAAGGAGCGATCAAAAAGCATTGGTACAAGGGAGCCTGGTCCAATTCCTTTTGACTGCAAGTAAGCAGCAAGCTTTGTCGCCTTCTTATCCAAGGCTTCATACGTCATGTGTTCATCCATATAGGACAAGGCAATACGATAAGGATCACGCTTCACCTGTTCTTCAAACAATTCTTGAAGCGTCCGCTTTGGATATGGCGTATCTGTTTGATTTTTTCCTAGAATCATGGCCGCCTGTTCCACTTTGTCCATTAAGCAATAATCAGCAAATGTACGCTCAGGCTGTGCCGTCATGCCATCTAGCACATGGAGATAATAGTTCATATAACGATGAATGGTCTCTTGATCAAATAAATCCGTATTGTATTCCACATGAATCGACAGCTGCTCTTCCTGTTCAAATATATGAAGGGTGAGATCAAATTTAGATACTGTATGATGGACCATCACATGTTCACTTGTCAGCCCTTTAAGGTTTACATCGAGCGAATCGGTGACATACCCCATAGCCGCCTGAAAAATAGGTGACCGGCTTAAATCTCGATCTAACGAAAGGTCATCGACAAGCTTGTCAAATGGATAATGCTGATGCTCAAAGGCTTTTAACGTCATCTCTTTCACGTTTTCCAAGAGATCAGCGAACGTCTCTGCTGTTGAGACGTCCTGTCTCAGCGCAAGTGTATTCACAAACATCCCAACAAGCTTCTCTGATTGCTTGGCATCCCGGCCCGCGATAGGCGATCCAATGATGATATCCGTCTGTCCGGACAGCTTGTGAAGCAGGACGTAGTACGCGGACAGCATCGTCATGAACAAGGTCGTGCCCTGCTTTTTGGACAAAGCCTGCAAGCGGCGGATAAGCGGTTCATCCAGTACAATTTGCTCTGTAGCACCGTTAAATGTTTGAACCGGCGGACGAGGACGGTCAAACGGCAGCTCCAGCACTGGAAGTTCACCTTGTAACGTATTGAGCCAATAGGTTTGGTCTTCTTGATGATGCTTTAATTGTTCATTTTCCCAATGTACATAATCTGTCCATTCGATTTCTAAGGCTGGGAGCTGCGGCGTTTCATCTGCAAGCAGCGCTTCATATGCCACTTCTAATTCCTGAATGAGCAGGCTGAGTGACCATGCATCTGAAATGATGTGGTGCTGCGCGCAAAGGAGATAATACTCCTCCTTGCCCATATCTACTATCGTCCACTGCGCAAGAGGCCCTCTTTCTAAATCATAGACACGTTCTGCCTCTTGCTGAATGAGCTGCTTGAGTCTTCTCGCTCTTGTTTTTTCATTAAATAACGAGAAATTTGCCACTGTCACAGATGGCGGAAGGTCTTCACGAATGAGTTGAACCGGCTTGCCGCCAAGTGATTTAAATACTGCCCGAAGTGCTTCATGCCGTTTTGTTAAAAGACCAATCGCTTTTGTTAATGCTTGAATGTGTAATGGTCCTGTCAGCTTCCAAGCACCTAATATATTGTAATGATGGCTCTTTTCTAATGTGGATAAGAACCAAATACGCTTCTGGGCATGAGACAGTTCATAGCTTGTTTGCTTTTCAAGCTTTGGAATTTCAGCCTCCTGAACGGCTGGCGCCCCTTTGATGTCATCAACCATTTGCGCCAGATGTGCCAGATGTTTGCTTTCAAATAATATTTTTAAAGGCGCCTTCATTGAAAATTCATGATTGATCCGGGAAATGGTTTGAGTCGCTTTTAGTGAATGTCCGCCAAGGTCGAAGAATTGATCCTCTTTGTACACGCGATCTACATCTAAAATGTCCTGCCATATGGCGGCAAGAACCTGCTCTGTCTTCGTTTCTGGTAATTGCTTTTCAAGACTTTGTCCATTTTTGTGATGATTCAGTTTGAGGGCTTCATGATCAATAAAGCCATCTTGTTTTTTCGGTATTTCCTGTACTTGCTGAATGTCCCATTTGCCTGCTGCGGCGCTCGTGATCTCTTCAACATGCACTTCTTTGCCAGGCTGAACGGTGTAAAAAAGCTTTTTCTCAAAGACTGGTATTGGAGCTGGCTGAAGATACCCGGCGATGTCTGGGTTTGCTCCGTCCAGACCAATAAATAGATGCGCTTCATTGAGCCGGACACCTAAACATAATGAATGGAGACCTTGTTTCTTTCCAATCAATTGAAATCCCTTGCGAATGGTGAGAGCTGCTCCGGTATGCCCCTTAGACAAACCGAGATTATCCCACATACTGAAGTTCAAAGAGATTGCTCGTCTTCCTTCTTGAAAGGTGAGAGCGTGCGCGAGTCCATCTAAAAAGCTGTTGGCCGCAGAGTATGCCCCAAATGTTGTGCCGCCAAAAAAGCCATTGACCGATCCAAAAAAGACAAACGGTACTGTCGGATCATACTTAAAGGCTTCCTGCAGGACCCATGCCCCGTCTGCTTTCCCTGACATTTCTTTTGTGAAATCCTCTTCTGACGTATGAGCCAGTGTATACTTGTCCGCCTGCTGAAAATGCTCAGACACATTACCAGCACCGGCCAAATGCAGCACACCCCGGATCGATTGTCCAAAATGCTTTTCTGCTTCATAAATCGCTTGTTCAACGTCACATAAGTTGGTCACATCTGCTTGGATATAAATGACGTCACCAACTTCTTTTAGCTGTGAGAAGGCTTCTTTCTTTTCCAAGCTGTCTTCCAGAGATGTCCGTCCAATCAATACGAGCTTTAAGCCAAATTGGATCATCTGCTTAGACAGCTCAAACCCAATTCCGCCAAGTCCTCCAGTCAATAAATAAAGACCTTCATATTCTAAAAATCCTTCTGTTTGAGGCGCTTCAATCATATTGACTTTTTCCAGCTTTGGTACAAATCTGTCCCCATTTCGGTAAGAAACCTCTGCTTTAATATGAATCGCAGACAATTCTTCCGCAATATGCTTGGCATCCTGTTCTACATTCTCCGCTTCAATATCAAGATGAGACACCTCTGCTCCTTCCCATTCTTGCGGAATGGTTTTTAGCAGACCGACAAGCGTCGTTTTCTCCACATGAAGATCGTCTCCAGGCTTCACAAATTGACCGCCTTTTGTCACAACGACAAGACGGATGGGCTCTTTATTTGCTTGTCGCAATGCTTGATACAAGTACAAAATGGATTGACCCGTGCTGGCATGCAGCTCTTTGAACTGCGCAGGATCCACGATGTCTTCTTTGTCTGACACATTCCACAGATGGAGCATGCGCCCGGTCTTTAGTTCATCTGCTTCAAGTGCGGCAACGAGCCTGACGTAATCCCCCTTGATTCTCGGATTTATCTGGTACATCCCTTTGGACAGACGCAAAAATTCATGCCCTTTTCTCACAGAAATATATGGCTGTTTCTTTTGCTCAAATTGTGTGTAAAGCGATTGATACAGCCCTTTTTCATCCTCGAAAACGAGAACATGGTCAGCAAAAGGCTGAGTTGGACCGATATGCTCCTTAGCCCAAATGCGTTTGAAAAACCAGTCTGGGAGTGTTTGTTCATTTTCAGAAGCAAGATCCAGTGCCTGTTCAATGTCACGGAATGCTCCATCTTTTAGTGCTGCGCCTAACTGGGCACGCTGGATTTTCCCACTCTCCGTTTTTGGAAATTGGTCTTTTTTCACCGGAATGATGTGATCAGGCTCTATTCCGATTTTTCGAATGATGGCCTCTCTCATCTGTTGAATTATCGTGATTTGTTCCTCTATTGAATCCCTTTGTGAGACAAAAAAGACAGCAAGCGTGTCATTGCTTGATTCGGGATTATAAATGCCGTACGCAGCGGCAAAGGTGACTTCAACCCCGTCCACCTCTTCAACAACCGCTTCAATTTCGTAATTCAAATAGTTAGCGCCGTTGATAACAATGATGTCTTTTTCTCGACCTGTCAGAACGAGACGCCCTTCATGAATAAAACCTAAATCCCCTGTGTGAAACCAGCCGTTTTCCGCAAAAACTTCTTGGTTGGCTTCTTCATTTTGATAGTAGCCCATCATAATTGTTGGACTCTTCACTTGCAAGCGCCCAACCTGATCTTCTGGCAGCACCTCGTGATGCTCATCTACAATTCGAATCCATACAGAAGGAATCGGCGTGCCGACTTCTGTAAACGTCATTTTGTTCGGATGATCGTGCGTCACATATTCGATCTCACTTGTTAACGAGGTCTGATCAATCGTCAGCTGTCCATCCTGTTCACTGTTCCGCATAAATTTCTTTGACTGAACAATGGCTGAGGATGTTTCTGACATACCGTAAGCAGGTACCATCGCATGACGGCTTAATCCGTGCTGCCCCATGATATGCATGAAGCGCTGCGTGACTTTCGGAACAACCGCTTCGGCTGCATTCATGATATAAGTCAGAGTAGACAGGTCCCAGCACCCCTTACGAATGTCGTCCTCATATTCATTCATCATGGCAAAAGCAAAGTTTGGTGCCCATGTTCTTGTGACACCGTATGTTTCTACCCAATCCAGCCACACCATCGGCCGCTCGATAAATTGATCGATGGATGGACTAATCTGCTGGCAGCCAAGGTAGACGTCATGTACATGAAACATGACAATTCCACCAACATGATCAAGCGGCATCCAGTTAAGCGACACATCCTCATGTGTAAAGCCGTTTACCTGCTCAAAAGCAATAATTCTAGATAAAATGCTTTGATGATGATGACGGATACACTTTGGAACACCCGTACTTCCTGAAGACAGGAGCTGCAGCACAGGCTCATCCGGCTCCGGCTCATAATGCTGTTCATCTGGTTCATACGCCAGCAATGCTTCAATTGTTAAGATAGGCATGGCCTTTGCTTCAAATGTCTCGCGCAGCCCAGCAATGTCCTCAGCACTTGCTTCATTCGTAATAATGAAAGGTTCATTTTGCAGCTGAAACACGCCCTTCAGCTTATTCACACCTTGATTCATTTCATCATAAACAGGAGGCACAGAGACCGGGGTCGGAATGATCCCTCCGAGAATACAGCCCCAGAATACCGTGATAAAATCTTGATGATCTTTCAATTGAAGTAACACTTGATCACCGTTTGTCAGTCCTGCTGCCCTTAAACCGCACAGAACCCGTTCAGCGCTTGTTAGTAATTCAGGATAGGTTTGGGTCAACGTACGCCCGTCTTCTTTCATATAGGTCACCCCGCGGTCTGGTGACATAAAGGCTGATCGAATCAGCACCTCTGTCAGTGTGACAGGTGTGCCTGGTTTTTTGATCACATCTCCGCCATACACAAGTGCGGGCGGCTTCTCATGGACAGATGATGGTTTTGTTTCGCTCGCTTCACTTTTCGAAAGCGGTACATTCCCTTGGGTACGCTGTCGATCAGGAAACAGATCATCTAAGTGATAGGGCGTTCGTTTTTCTGGCTGACTTTCAATGAAAGCAGCCGCTTCCTCTACACCATCTATAGCTTTGGTGCGCTCTTCTATCTTTCTTAATTCCTCTTGATCTATGATTTCAATTGAAAGCAGTGCCTCTTTGTCGACTGCTCCACTTTCTGTCTTTGGCAAAGAAGGTAATAAGACGAGAGCGGCTGGCACTTCATGAGGATGAAGCGGACCTTTCATCAGATCCTCTCTTGTCAGCAAAGGGTCCTTCGCCTGTGCAAATAGCACAAGCGATAGACTGCCTTCTTGATTTTTCTTCGGAATGATTGCACATTCCTTAAGCGGAAAATGAAGCATCATGACTTGCTCTAATGCTTTGAGATCCATTCGTTTTCCGTTGATTCTGACGATATGATTTGCTGCATGTCCTTTTCGTCTACTCACTAACATCGTTTCTTCTCCTCCTACATCCAATCCAAAATCTGAATCTTGTTTTCTTCAGTCCAAACGCCGACATCCCCTGTCGGATAGAGGTATTCGCCAGTTTGATGTTTGAATGGGTGCGGAATTTTATGCGTCTCCATCCAATCGGCAAGCTCCCCGCAAAGTGCTTTGATGTCCTTTGCGCCGATAAAAATATCTCCAGGAAATCCTACCGGCATGAGCTGATGCGCTTCGCTCAGGACATATATTTCCGTTTCACAGGAAGGATCATGCACACCTGAATAGACCTCTTCTTGATCTGGGTACAGCACGCTGACTTGTGCATTTTTCGCCCAATCGGTGATCATCCGCTCTTTTTCTTCATTCGTGACGATCGTGAAGGAAGAGAGGGGTGTCTCCATTTGTTCTGTCATGGCTTCAAGTGTGTGGATCAGCTGCTGCATCAGCGATTGTATTTGCTTTTCTGTATATTGATTGAAGCGGTATGTGACCCGCAGCTCCAGCGTCTCTCCCGGAACTGCCACAAGGGTCAGGTCATAGTTCGTTTCTTCATGACTCGCAATGTCTAAAATGCGTACTCCGTATGGCTCGATAGATTCAATCGGATAGTTTTCAAACACGACAATACTGTTAAACAATGAATCTCCATTCGGGATGTGGGTCAGCTGCTGAATATTCGGCAGTACGGTATATTCGAATTCCCGCATCTGAAAAACTGTTTCCTGCGTATGTGCCAGCAGCTTGGAAATGCTCCACTCTGGCGTGATCGGCAAACGGAGCGGCAATGTGTTTATAAAGAGCCCTGTCATGCTTTCAACCTGTGGTAAATCCGCCGGCCGTCCTGATACTGTCACTCCGAACACGACATCCTCAGATCCTGAATGAAGATGCAAAAGCAGCCCCCATGCTGTCTGAATCAGGGTGCTCATTGTCACCTTCTGCGTGCCTGTCATCTCTTCGAGTTTCTGCTGCATCTCGGGCGTTAGTTTGATACTTAGCTGATCAACACCTGCTTCTTGATCCGAAGCATGCCCGCCGTCTCCTGGAAGCGGTGTAGCCTCCTCTACTCCTGACATATAACCTTTCCAGAACTCTAGCGCCTTCTCTTGATCCTGCTTTTGCAGCCACTCGATAAAATCTTTATATGGACGTACAGCAGGAAGATCCACCTCCCGTTCATCCACAAGAGAGCGATACAAAGAAAAGGATTCTTCAATAAAACTGAACAAGCTCCAGCCATCAATTAAAATATGATGAAAGCTAAAAACAAACGTGCATGTGTTTTCATCACGATGGAATAAAGCAATACGAATCAGCGGTTCATCCGTATTTTCTAGTTTGAAATCCTTTGACCGATCTGTTTGCAAATATTGCTGAATGGCTTCCTTCTGATCCGTTTCACTCAGGTGGCGCACATCGTGCTGAGTGAGCTGAATACTTCCTTCTAATTGAATCAACTGAACAGGCTCCTTTAGCCCTTCCCAAGCAAATGTTGTCCGCAAAATCGAATGACGCTCTACTAGCAGATTCCATGCCTTTTCATAGGCTGCGCCGTCCGTTAAGCCTTCGAGTGTCATATGCACTTGACCAAAATACGCCTGTGACGCTTGATCTAATAATGCATGAAACAGCATCCCTTGCTGCATTGGAGATAGTGGATACACATCCACTACACCATCTGGAAGCTCATCGATTTGCTTTTGCGTCAGCTGAACCATTGGAAAATCAGATGGCGTAAAGCCGCCTTTTGTCTCTACACAATGCGTCAGAATATCCTTCATTTTTTCTTTGAACCGTTCAGGTAACAGGCGCACCTCTTCATACTGAAGCAGTTCACGATGGATCATAAAATTCATCTGAAGCTGACCGTTCACAACATATCCGTACACATCGATCAAATGCTGTCTTTCTGCTTTTGGATCATGTACAAGTCCATTTCGTTCATCTGCTAAATAAAGATGTGCTTCACCGTATATTTGATCTAACTGTCCAAGATAATTAAAGCTCATCTGCGGCGCTGCCTTTTTGAGTAAACGAGATGCTGTCATGTATTGAAGCAAGCCATAGCCGATTCCCTTTTGCGGCACAGCTCTTAAGGTTTCTTTAACATCTTTGATTTGTCTCTCAATATCGGTTTGAATAAAAGGAATAAAAATAGGATAAGAGCTTGTAAACCATCCGACTGTTCGTGACAAATCCATCTGTTCAAATAAATCCTCGCGTCCGTGCCCTTCTAACGTTATGAGCAGCGGCTTTCCAACGGCTTGCGTGAGTCCGGATAAGAGTAAATCGTTTACCTCTGTTCGGTACGCTTGTGATGCCTGCCTTAGTAAAATATCTGTTTGATCCTTCGTCAATTGAATAGACAAAATCTCTGCATGTTCTTCTATATTGAAAAGTGCAGGTGTTTGAAAAGGAGAACCCTCTTCCTCTTGGCTCGTGAACTTTTGCCAAAAAGGAACCTGCTCTTGTAATTGATCGGTTTGTGCGTATTCATAAAGAGCATCTGCCCACTGCTGATAGGACGCAGTTTTCTTTGCAAGCGCGATTTCCTGCCCTGCCGCAAGCTGCTTCAGTCCATTTAATAGGTCTTCCTGTATGATGCGCCATGAGATTCCATCCATCACAAGATGATGGGCAGCGATAAAGAGTTCAGACGTACCATCACTTGTGTGAAAAAGAATGGCTTTGATTACTTCTCCCCGCTCTAATGACAACGTTTCTTGACAAGCGGCGGTCTCCATGCGGATTTGTTCCAGCGCTTCCTCATGAGAAACACTCGTCAAATCAAAAAAGGTGACACAAGGGGTGATGCCAGGCGCACGAATGGTTTGAATCCATGATCCATCTGCTGTTTTTGTATACATCGCTCTCAGCATATCGTGATGATCGACAATTTTTGAGAGAACCTGTGTCAGCTGCTTTAGCTGTATAGATTGCTTGAATTCCATATGCGCTGATAAATTCCAATAGTCTTGGTTTGTCATTGATTGCTCAAAGAACCATGATTGGATTGGAAGCAGACGAACATCTCCTGTGACAGGCGACTGATCATAGAACGCAGCAGCATCTGACCTTTTCATAGCAAGTGCCAGCTGTGAAATCGTCTGTTTTTCAAATACATCTCTCGGCTGAATGACATAGCCTTCCTGTGCTAAGCGCGCCACCATTTGTATGACAATAATCGAATCTCCGCCAAGCTCAAAGTAGTTATCATGTACGCCAATCGAAGGCGTACCGAGCAGCTGAGTCCACACTTTTTCCAGTACGCGTTCTTCCTCACTGAGTGCGCTGTCAGCCGGTTTCTCCACTTTTTCCTGTTTCCACTCTGGCGGCGGGAGACGTTTTTGGTCTACCTTGCCATTTGCCGTGAGCGGGAGTTCCTCCAGCTCTATTAATAGGCTTGGCACCATATAATCTGGCAGTATTTCTTTTAATTGATAACGAATGTCTTGCGTGGTCATGCTGCCCTTTTGGACAAAATAACCGATCAATCGCTTGTGACCACTCTCATGCTGATGTGGAATGACCGCACATTCTATGATGTCTTCAAAGCGCAGCATGGCGGCTTCAATTTCTCCGCATTCGACGCGGTGTCCGCGAATTTTTACTTGATGATCGATTCTTCCAAGGCAGTCGATGATGCCGTTTGGCAGCCAGCGGCCCATATCGCCTGTTTTATATAAACGCGCTCCTTCTTGGAAAGGATGCGGGATAAATGATTGCGATGTTTTTTCTTCATCTCCAAGGTATCCGAGTGCAAGCCCTGTACCGCCTACGTAGATCTCTCCAATGACACCTTGCGGAACCGGCTGCAGCTGGTCGTCTAGTACATAGGCCTGTGAATACGCAATTGGCTGACCGATAGGAACCGAAGTCTGCCCCTCATCCACTGCCCGAATGTGATGCACACAGGAGAACGTCGTATTCTCAGTTGGTCCATAGCCGTTTAATAGGCCTTCAGGCAGATACGGCAGCGCTTTACGGATATGAGCAGCTGACAAAGCATCACCACCGACCAATAATGCATCGAATCCAGATAAAGCTTCTGGATGTTCCTCTGTTAATCGGTTAAACAGCGGCACTGTCAGAAATCCTGTTGTGATCTTGTAAGATGTCAGCGTATCAGCCAGTGTATCCATTGATAAGATCGTATTTCGATCGGTCAGTATCAGCCTTCCGCCGTTGAGCAGGGCTCCCCATATTTCATACGTAAAGGCATCAAAGGAGAAGCTCGCGATTTGCAAAATACGCGTTTGTTCATCAAGGGTGACATAATCTGTTTCACATACAAGCCGGATGACCGCTTGATGCGGAATTAAAACCCCTTTTGGCTGACCGGTTGATCCTGATGTGTAATTGATATAAGCGAGTCCATCAGGTTTTAAAGCAGCAGACTTGAGTTCTGCCTCTGATAAAAACTCTTCATACCCCTGATCAAGACAAATGAGCTCGGTTTGACTGATCGAGACTTGTTTCAGCCATTCATTTTTTGTCAGTAACAGCTGAATACCTGTATCCCTCAGCATATAATCAATGCGTGCATCTGGATATTCAGGATCAATTGGGACGTAGGCCCCGCCTGATTTCACAATCGCCAGCACCCCAAAAATCATTTCAGGCGACCTGTCAATTAGAAGCCCTACTGGTTCATGCGGCTTCACTCCTCGCTGCTGCAGATAAGCAGCAAGCCGATCGACTTTCTCTTGTAACTCCTGATACGTCCACTGTTTTTCCCCAGATTCGAGGGCGATCGCATGAGGTGTCTTTTTCACCTGCGCTTCAAACCGTTCTGTGATGAGAAGCGGGCCTGCTGGTTGTTCTGTGCTGCCGCTCCATTCATAGAGCAGCTGATCCCTCTCTTTCTCTGGCAGGTAATCCATTTGTCTGATTGGCTGTGCTGGATTTTCACAAATACACGCAAGCAGCTGCTCGTAGTAACGAAGGAACCGTTCCATCGTGTCGTCAGAAAATAAGTCTGCATCATACTCCAGTTTTAATTGAAGACCCTCCGCTCCTTCAAAAACAAACAGGGATAGATCGAATTTGGCCGTATCATTATCTTCAATGGCTAAAACGGATGTCGCCTCACCCATCGGAGAAGCTTCAAGGGGCAGGTTTTGCAGAACAAACATGACCTGAAACAGCGGCTGCCTGCCAGCCTCACGTACAATATTCAGCTCATCTACCACCATCTCAAACGGCACATCCTGATGCGCATAGGCGCCCATTGTTGTTTCCTTCACTCGCTCTAATAGCTCTGTGAAAGCCGGATTGCCGCTATGATCAATCCGAAGTGCCAGTGTATTCACGAAAAATCCGATGAGCTGCTCCATCTCCGTCCGATTTCTCCCGGCAATGACGGATCCAATGACAAACTCATCCTGTGAAGACAATCGATGCAGCAAGGTAGAGAAAGCCGAAAGTAATGTCATATAAAGGGTGCTGTCTGTTTTCTGAGAAAGAGCAGCCAGCTGGTCAGACAGCGGCTTCGACAAGCGGTATTTTTTCGTTTTTCCCCTATAGGATTGAACGGCCGGACGCGTGTAGTCATACGGCAGCATCAACTCTTCCACAGGTACCGCAAATTGCTCCTTCCAATAGGAAAGCTGCTTCTGAAGCGTTTCTCCCGTCAAATACTCCTTCTGCCAAAGTGCGTAATCTGCATATTGAATCGGCAACGGTGAGAGATCAGGCTCCCTCCCTTCGATCATCGCTGTATACCACTCGGACAGCTCCTTTGCGGCAATGCCAATCGACCAGCCATCTGACACGATGTGGTGAATGGACATCAGCAGCAAATGATCTGTGTCTGACAGCCGAATTAGTTTCGCGCGAAAAAGTGCATCATGCTCTAAGCGGAAAGGTGTGCCCGCTTCTTTTTTCGCCCACTCAGCCGCTTTTTGTTCTTTTTCTTCCTGTGATGAAAGATCTGATATATCGACAACCTCAAGCGCTGGAAGAGTCATATGCTCATGTATGATCTGTACCGGTTCATCGCCGTTCATTGCAAAGGATGTTCTGAGTGATTCATGCCTTTGCACCATTTGCTGCAGGCTGCGCTGAAGCACCTTTACATCTAAAGGTCCATTCATCCGAAAGGAAATCGTATTATTGTATAATGGCAGATCAGGCTGTAATTGATAGAGAAACCACTGTCTTTGCTGAGCATAGGACATCGGAAGCTCCTGACCCTTTTCTATTTTCCGTATCGGAACCGCTTCATCGGCTTTGGCATGTGAATCAATCCAGTCGGCTAACTCTCCAAGTCTCGTATGCTCAAAAAGAACAGCGAGCGGCACGTCAAATCCCGTTTTTTGTCTAACAGCAGACAGCATTTGCGTTGCCTTGAGCGAATGACCTCCGAGTAAAAAGAAATGATCACCACAGCTGATGTTTGAGACATTAAGCAGTTCGGACCAAATATGTGCCAAAAATTTCTCCGTCTTAGTTTGAGGTGCTCTGTCCTCTGAACCCTGTCCACTTTCTTCTATTAATTCATTGAAATGCACTTCGTCCGGCATCCCATCCTCTGTTTCTTTCCAGTATTCTTCAGGATATAGATGGACGGAATATTCACCAGAGAGACGAGACTGTATACACGTATAAATGGATTGATACAGCCTTTCTTCAAAAGCCTTTGTTTGATCGGTTTTGAAAAAGACATATACGGCCTGCTCTGTTTGTATTTCCCCTTGTATCATCTCTTGAATTTCCTGCTTCGACCGATCCAGCCCGATATAAATGAGAGGAGCATCTGTCATCAAGCATGCCAGCATTGTTTGAATGCCCGCCCGTTTTGGAATCGGGAAATAACCTCTTTCTTTTAGCATGCCTTTGATCATTGAGCCTTCACTCATTCCGGTCTCATCCCACATGCTAAAGCTAAAGCAATATGGCTTTACAGTAGATGTCAGCCTCTGATAATGAGCAAATTGTTCAACGAACTCATTGGCCGCGCAATAAGCGCCAACGGTCATCCCGCCCTTTAACGTTCGAGCTGACGAGCTGGAAAGGAATAAGACATTGTGCCGTTTAGAGGCTGCTTCATGAAGCGAAATCGTGCCATATACCTTCGCTTCGTACATCGCATGTAATGAAACAGACGTCATGTCACGAAGCAGCTCTTCTTGAATGATGCCAGCGAAATGAATAACGCCATGCAGCCTTTTGCCTAAAGCCGTCTCCTGTTTTGAAATCAGGGTTTCAATGGCTTTTGCGTCAGTAATGTCTACTTTTTCATAAAGAACTGTGCCGCCGCGCTTTTCCGTTAGATTCTCAAGTGAAATCAATACGTCATGCTGCTCCGCAGATAAAGCCTCTCGCGCCTTTCTTCCAACCAGCACAAGATGCGCTTGATAGGATGTCAGCAGGTGCTCACTCAGCATTCGTCCAATGCCGCCAAGCCCGCCTGTCATCACATAAAGCCCGGAAGATTCAAATGGCGGTTTCTTCACCCTTTGTTCTTTTTCTAGATGAAGCGGTGTTAAAAGAGGAGTATAACGAACACCTTCGCGATAAGCAGCGATATGATGGCTTGTGTCATGTGTAAGCTCTGTCATGATCGATGATGCATGAGAACGGCCAGCATCGGGTTCTGTCAGAGAAAAATCAAGACACCGCACCTTGATAAATGGCCATTCATGCTGAACAGCTGTCATCAGTCCTGCTGTCGTTGCTTTCTCCACATCATGTGTTTGATCTTCCGGCAAGTTCATCGCATGAGCAGAGACAAGGGTGATCTCTACCGGCTCCTCATAGGCAGCGATCGCTTTTGTTACATATAAGGCACTCATGCTGCCAGTTTTCTGTGCTTCTTTTGCCAACGCTGCATGAAGTGTGTCTTCTTGAGTTGTGTAGTTCCAAAGGTGAATGATTTGTTTCACCGAAACGCCATACGAACGGAGTGTCTCAAAGAGTTGTTCGTAGTCAGACGGCCGATTCGGGTGGATGATGAAGTGTGTATGTGTGAGTTGTGTGAATGCTTGACCCGGTTCAACCGTAATATACGTTTGTTCATTGCTTGAAAGGGATTTTAATTGATCTGCCAGCCCTAATGTGTCTGCAAAGATCACCATGTTCCCTGCTGTTTGTTTTTCAGCTTCATGAAGCGGAGCAGGTGTCCACTCCTTTTGTAAACTCCAATCAGGCAAGGTGTGTTCATTTTCAAGTCTAATGTCCAGCTCCTTGATGATTTCATCAAATTCGCCTTCCTGCCATCGCCTCTTAAGCTGTGCCCTTTCTATTTTTCCAGAGCTTGTTTTCGGAAAGGCATGCTTCTGGACAGGAATCACGCGCGATGCAGACAGCCCCATTTTTGTCGCAATATGGGATTTAATATCCTGACTTGCCCTCATAATATAAGAAGGTTCATACAGCTTCGGTGTAAAAAAGAGAATCAGCTCGTCGGATGCAGATGCTTCCATCCGGGCGGAACAGGCCGCTACAAAGCTCGTTTCGACGCCGGGTACTTCCTCTGCAATGACTTCTATTTCATAGTTGTGATAATTTTTCCCGTTGATGATGATCATGTCTTTTTCTCTTCCGGTTAATGTCAGCCTTCCTTCGTGCAGAAAACCTAAATCCCCCGTGTGAAACCAGCCGTCTGTTTGAAAGACTTCTTGATTCGCTTCGTCATTCTTGTAATAGCCCTTCATTGTCGTCGGCCCTTTAATTTGCACACTGCCAATATGATCTTCGGGAAGAAGCTCATGCTGATGATTCACGATACGAATCGTGATACCCGGAATCGGTCTTCCCAGCTCTGTAAAGCTGACGGTTCCTGTCTCACGTGCCTCCGCTGGTCTTAGCTGCTCTGTGAGTGATGTTTCCTCAAAGGTTAGAACCCCGCTGCTTTCATCTCCCCGCTCTATCGCAAAAGAGAAGACAACGGCTGAAGAGATTTCAGACATGCCGAATGCCGGTCTAATGACATCTCCCTTTAAGCCGTGCGGAGCCAGCAAGTGTAAAAATCGGTGAATTGTCTTCGGTACGACCGCTTCTGCCCCATTGATCATACAAGTCATAGCAGAAAGATCCCAAGATCCTGACGAAATGTCTTTCTCATAATCATTGATCATCGCAAATGCGAAGTTAGGCGCCCATGTTTTCGTTGCACGGTAGCGGTCCATCCAGTCAAGCCAGCGCAGCGGCTGAGCGATAAAATCATCTGTTCTTGCCCGAACCTGCTCACAGCCCGTGTACACATTGACTAGGTGAAACATCACAATACCGCCAATATGATCTAAAGGCATCCAGTCTAACGACACATCCTCTTGTGTAAACCCATTGGCTGCCACTGTTCCTTTGACATTCGCCAGCACGCTTCGATGAGAATGTTCTACGCATTTGGGCATCCCTGTACTTCCAGACGTTAAGATAAAAAAGACTGAATCATCCGGTGACGCGGGATAAGTTTCTATATCTCTTTCTAAAGAAAGCATCGGCTCAACGGCTGCAACACGTAACTTGTCTGTATGCCACAATAAAGCTAAGCCTTGCACCTCATCAATCAGCGAGTCATCTGTTAAAATGAGCGGATGCTCCAGCAGGTGCCACGCATGATGAAGTTTCTTCACGGAGGCATTCATTTCCCGATAGGTCGGTGCAGCGGACACTAGTGTTGGAACAAATCCGCCTAACACACACGCCCAAAAGGCTGTTACCATCGCATGATTGGATGAAAACTGAAAGAACACAGGATCACCCGGTTCAAGTCCTAATGCCCTCAAACCTGTCAGAACCCGCTCAGCGTCCTCCTTTAACTGCGCGTAGGATTGCGTGAGTTCATTCTCACTATTGACGATATAAGTCAGACCATTTGTCGTTTTTGCCGCCTCTGTTAAGGCGTCCTGTAAGGTTTGGGCTCCTGCGTTAACATCTAGATCCCCTCCATAGGAAAGGGCGGGCGGCATGTCCGCTAAAGCAGGGGAAGCCGTTTGCGTCTGTATCGATTCAGCTGCGGCCTCCTGCTCCATGTGATTGTCGAGAAATAAATGAGAGAGGTGATATGGCCGCGGTCGAATGGTTTTTTCACGAGAAAAAACAGCGAAGCGTTCGATTTCGTTGGTTTGTAAAATGGTTCTCTGTACATCTTGTAAAATCGTATCCATTGTTTCATGTACATTTGGTTCGTTCATAATTGATGGTTTCATATGAGTTCCTTTCCTTTTTTGACAGGCAGGGCTGCCAATATGCACCCCTGCCTGCACTAAAGTTTACAAAACGGCTTCTCTATTTTTTTGATTAATTATCTTTTGGATCAGCTGGGCATTTTGGGCTGCACATTCTTTGTTTTTGAACATGTCAGCGTGCTCACCGTAGCCTTGATAATAGCGATAAGCACCGGTCGTCGCTTCTTCCCAATGATCCATCCAATCTGGAATCTCAATTTGCTCTTCTGATTGGATGAAATCAATATCTGCTTGTATCTTTCCTTGATTCACCCCCTTAACAAATGTTTCATAATAGGCCCTCGTTTTTTGAGCAAGCGCTTCTTGAACGAGCTCTCCTTGGGCAAGTTCACTTTGCTTTGATTGATGGACAATCGCTGCGATATCGTCATCGATGGATCGTCCTTCTAAATCACTTTCTCCAATTTTCTTATAGGAATCGATCATGATGACCTTTTCCACCGTCCGTCCTGCTTGTTCAAGCGATTGAACGAGCTCAAAGGCCAGATAGCAGCCGCCAGAGTAGCCCATCAAAGTCAGCGGTCCTTCAGGCTGAAGGTGCTGGATATGATGAACGTATTGCGTCATGCGGTGATCAGCTTCAATAAAGTCAAAGGCGATCAAACGAACGCTATCAAGCGTTTTGGCGGCTTCCTGATAGATAAAGCCGTAGCCAGGTAATGGCGGAAGAGCAAAGACTGTTGAAGTTTGAGATTCATTGAATACAAGATAGCCGGCAGCTTCATGATCCTGCTGTTGAATATAACGGCTGATGGCTTCAATTGTCGGCGTCTCAAACAGCAAGTGAATAGGCACCTGAACATCGAATTCCTTCGACACCTTTGATAAAAGCGACATCGCTTTTAAAGAATGTCCGCCAATCTCAAAGAAATGGTCATCTGTACTGATATCATCTCGTTCAAGCACTTCACGCCACATGACAAGCAGCTTTTGTTCTACCTCATTGGCCGGAAGCTTCACATGGCGGTTTCCTTGAGGCGCCTCTGGCTTTGGCAGCTGACGTTTATCAACTTTTCCATTTGGTGTCAGCGGCATTTTCTCAAGTCTGATCAGCTCATGAGGCTGCATGTATGCCGGAAGTTTCTCCTTCAGCCCTGACTTGATCACATCCACTTTGTCCTTCCACTCATCCTCACACGTCATATAGGCGAGCAGTCTTGTATGCTGCGACGAGCCATGCTGATCCGTTATAAGGGCAGCTTGCTTTACGCCTGGATGCATGAGAAGGTGGGCTTCAATTTCTGTCAGCTCAATTCGGTGTCCGCGAATTTTCACCTGATCGTCCACTCTGCCTGCATACTCAATCAGACCGTCTGCTCGAAAATAAGCCAAATCACCCGTACGATACAGCCTTTCTCCCGCAGCAAATGGATGTGTGATAAAGGCTTCTTTTGTCAGATCAGGACGGTTCAAATATCCCTTCGCAAGTCCTTTGCCGCTGAGACAAAGTTCTCCGACCATTCCAATCGGCTGAAGCTGTCCTTGCTGGCTCAATATATAAGCACCCGTTTGGTTAATCGGCTTTCCGATTGGAATAGAATAAGCTTCGATCGGCGGAGCTTCATCTACAGGATAATAGGTGGCGAAAACCGTTGATTCAGTTGGGCCGTAGACATTGATTAGTCTGCCTTTCCCCATGACATCAAAGGCTTTTCTCACATGCTGTACAGATGCACGTTCCCCTCCGAACAGCACCTTGCGCACACTGCGCATCCAATCAGTTTCTTCATCAATAAGAAGATTAAATAAAGCAGTTGGAACAAACATGACAGAAATGCTTTCTCTTTTAATCAGCTCCGTCAGTTCGTGCATATCTAAAATGGTGTCTTTTTTCGGCAGGACAAGCTTTGCTCCGTTTAAAAGCGCACCATATACATCAAAGGTAAAGCCATCAAATACGCTGTTGGATAGCGACAGCAGTGTATCTGTTTCTGAAATGGTTAAGTAGTTCGTATTTTTGACCACCCGGGCAATATTGGAATGGGTGGTCATGATGCCTTTTGGCTGACCTGTTGTGCCTGATGTATACATGATATATGCCGTATCGTGTAAACCTGCTTCCAGCGGCAGATTCTCTGAGCTCATTAGTGAAATCTCCTGATCATCTGCAAACAGATACGTGCCATCAAACGCGAGTCCCTTCGCCTGACCAATAAAGGATGAGTGAGTCAGAAGATGCGTTACTCCGCTGTCTTTAAGCATGTATTGAATGCGGCTTTCTGGATAATCAGGATCGATTGGCACATAGGCTGCGCCTGCTTTTAAAACAGCAAGCAGACTGACAATGAGATCAGGCGTTCGATCGGCTAAAATGGCGATGACCGTTTGATGTTCGGCTCCATTTTTTTGCAAATGCCTTGCCAATCGATTGGCCTGTTCATTCAGCTCGGCATATGTCATCGTCTGCTCTTCTGCTGATAGCGCCACTGCATTTGGCTGTTTGCGGACATTATGCTCAAACCATTTCGATAAATACAGCTGGTCATGCTCAAGCTCAGGTGCATTCCATTCCTCAAGAATCAGCTGTTTTTCCTGTTTTGTGACGAGTGGGAGTGTATGAACCGATTGATCGGGATGCTTGACCGCCTCATTGATCAATAGGCTGAGCTGTTCCTTTAACTTATGAACAAATTGAGGATCAAACGCTCTTTGGTTAAAGGCAAGCTTCAATAGTAATTCTTCTCCAGGCGATGCGAGCAGATTGAGATCATAGTTTGATTTTTCATAGACATTCATGTCCTCCACCGTGAACCCTAACCGTGCCTCTTGCTCGTCCTTCTTTGCGGCTGGAACATTTTCAAACACAACAATATGATCAATGAGCTGCTGCTGACCTGTCTTTGCTTGAATATCATAAATCGGAATATATTGGTGCGGCTCGGCTGCAAGAGACTGCTGCTGTGTTTCTGACAGGAGCGCACGAAATGTCATGTGATCTGTCAGCTGAATTCTTCTTGGGATGACATTGATGAACAACCCAACCATCCTGTCAACGCCAGCCAAATCTGCCGGACGTCCTGACACAACTGTTCCAAACAGCACATCATTTGACCGCTGATACCTGCTCAGCAGAACCGACCAGACTGATTGAAGCGCACTGCTTAACGTCGCATTTTGCTGCAGCGCTAACTCTGATAAAGCGGCCGTTTCTTCTTTGCTCATGGACCATTCAATTTCGCCTAATTCATGTTCATTCGTCTGTTTCCGCTGCTCTTTAAAGGTCGATTGTCCATCAAACCCCGCTAATGATTGCTGCCAATATTGAAGTGATGCTTGCTTATCTTGTTTTTCCAGCCACTTTATATATTCTTTATATGGTTTGACCGGCGCTAACTTGTAAGGGATGTCATGTAAAAGTGCATGATAAATCGCAAATAACTCCTGCACCACAAGTCCAAAGCACCAGCCATCCAGAAGGATATGATGATAGCTCCATATCCAGCGATAGCTGGCAGGGCCCGTTTGGAAAACAGACGCCCGCATGAGAGAATCCTTCGAGAGGTCAAATCCTCTCAGCTGATCCTGTTGTTTGAATTTATCTATACGTTCAAGCTGTTCGTCTTCAGAAAGATCTTGCAAGTCCACAACATCAAGTGTAAAAGGACGTTCTTTTAGTACAACTTGGACAGGGCGCTTTACTTTTTCGTGGAGAAACACGGTACGAAAAATATCGTACCGCTCCACGATGATATTCATGCTTTTCTCAAGTAAGTCATAACGCAGTGTGCCCTTAACGTTCATATCCATTTGCTCTACATAAAAGCCCTTTTCTTGATGATGGAGGGTATGAAACAGCATTCCTTCTTGCATCGGTGACAGATAATACATGTCTTGAACTTGATCCCTTTTAAATTGACTCATCTATTTCATCCTCCCTTCCTTTTTTATGATTCATCTCGTGTTGTTAAGTCAATTTCTCCTCAAGCATGTCAAAAATGTCGTCCATTTCATCCATTTCAAGGTCAGCCGCAGAGAAGTCACTTGGCGTAAATTCCCGTTCTTGCTGCGCTAAGCAATGAGTGATGATGGATTGAATTTTCCCCTTCAACAATGCCATGAACTGCTGTATCGTCTGTTCTTCATATTCACTTGCACAATAGGAACAAGATAAAATGAATCGATTTTGTTGAACAAGACCACTAAGGTTCAGCTTATAAACAGCTTCCGAATCAGGGCTTGCTTGTCGTCCCATATCATAAGTCGACGGCCCAAAGAGTTCTGTCGTCACTTCCTGATCAATCTGTCCAAGATAGTTCAAGCTGATTTCAGGATGTACGTGCTGCCCTGACGGTTCAGCGGCTGTCATGTATTTTAAGATCCCATAGCCGATTCCTTTATTTGGCACACGCCGCAGCATTTCTTTCGTTCCTTTAATAGCATCAGCTATGGTCTGATCCGGCTTCGCTTCAAGAACAACTGGATACATACTCGTAAACCAGCCAATTGTGCGAGAGACATCCAGCCCTGATAAAATATCCTCTCTACCATGACCTTCAAGCTGCACATGTACATGGGACTCACCTGTCCACTCTTGAACAGCAAGACCGAGAGCACATAAAAGAATATCGTTCATTTCCGTTGTGTACGGCAGATGAATATCGGTCAAAAGACGCTCAGTTTCTGTTTCTGTCAGCTGCATTTGAACTGATTTGGTTTCGGCAACTTTTCTTTTCGTCACTTCATGATCCACAGGTAATGCGGTTAATGGTTTGCTTTCAATTTCTGCCCAATACTCCTGCTGACTTTTTAAAGGCTGTGACTGTGCATAACGTTCAATGGCCTCTGCCCATTCTTTAAAGGAATGAGTTTTCAGCGGCAGGACAAGCTTTTGTCCCTGAACTGCCTGCTGATATAGAGACATAAAGTCCTCTAGTAAAATCCGGCATGAGACACCGTCAATGACTAAATGGTGTGTCACGATGAGTAAATGATCGCCATCTTCTGCATGGAAACAAATCACTTTCATTAACGGACCTGTTTCGAGGTTCAGCTGACGCTGATACTCATTGGCATATGTGGAAACAGCTTTTTTCACGTCGTGCTCTTTTGAGACATCATGAGAAATAATCTCCAGCGGTTCCGTGAGCTCCCGCTGGTTGTATTGCAGGATGCCGCCATGATCCTGCTTGTATACCATACGCAGTGCATCATGATGTGAAAGCAGTTTTTTCATGACTTGTTCTGTAATGGAAAGGTCAAATCCATTTGGTGCATGAAGCATCATCGAGAGATTCCAATGGTGCTGATCGCTGAATGCTCGTTCAAAGAACCAGCGTTGAATCGGTGTTAAAATGACTTCTCCTTCGACAGGTGATTGGTCGGCTGTGAGAAGATCGGCTTCCTCGATATATGGGCGCAGCTCCGCAATCGTTGGGTACTGGAATAGAAGTTTCATATCGAGTTTCCAGCCCGCTTGCGTGAGTCTGCTTGCCATTTGGATGCCTTTAATGGAATCTCCACCAAGGAAGAAGAAGTGATCGTGGATGCCGACTTGGCTGACGCCAAGGACATCTTCCCAAATGCCGCAAAGCAGGGTTTCCACTTCGTCTCTTGGTGCTTCGTATACCGTTTGATTCGCTTCGATATCAGGAGCTGGCAATGCTTTGAGATCGACCTTTCCATTGGCCGTCATTGGAAATTGGTCTAGTTTTATGATCCATGATGGCACCATGTATTCTGGTAACGTGCGTTTTAGGCTTTCTTTAAAGTTCTCTGTATCTGTATCGTTCTTCGTGATTACGTAAGCGGCAAGGGCGTCGTGATCACCCGCATCTTTGACCGTTGTCACGACGGCTTCTTTGACCGAATCCAGCGTCAGGAGCTGCGCTTCAATTTCTGACAGTTCAATCCGGAAGCCGCGGATATTGACCTGATGGTCTATTCTGCCGAGATAGATCAGCTCGCCGTCCTCTGTCCATTTCACTAAATCGCCTGTGCGGTACATGCGCTCGCCTGGATAAAATGGATCTGGGACAAATCGTTTGTCGGTTTCATTTGGAAGATTCCAGTAGCCTCTTGCCAGTCCTTTTCCTGCAATCACGAGCTCACCTGGTACGCCTGGCGGCGACAGGTCGTATAAAGAACCCATGATGTAAAAACGTGTATTGGCAATGGCTGTTCCTATCGGAATCGTGCCTTGTTCTGGATCGATCATTCCGCTTGTCGCTACGACTGTATTTTCAGTTGGACCGTAGTTATTCACTAGTTTGTATGGGACTGGCTTTACCTGTTTCAGCTTGTCTCCACCTGTCAGTAAGTAGCGCAGAGAATGGTTGTCCATTGACATAAACTGCTCGCATAACTGCGTTGGCAGGAAGGCAATGATGATCCCTTTTTCATTGAAATATGCGTTGAGCTTGATCATATCAAGACGAATCGCTTCGTCGATGATATGCAGTTCTGCGCCAGCGATCCACGTCGGGAACATCTCCCAAATGGAAGCGTCAAAGCCAAAGCCGGCATATTTCGCAGTTCGATCCTCGTGCGTCACTTGGAACGCATCATTGTGCCAGAACGCAAGATTCACAAGAGACTGGTGCTCGACCATGACACCCTTCGGCTGTCCCGTCGTCCCAGACGTGTAAATCATATAAGCGAGATCTGTTGGTTTGATATGAACCTGAATTTCGTGAGCTTCTCCTTCTACCGCATCTTCTATGAACAGCAATTGACCTGTAAAGGAAGATGGTGCAGTAAGTCCTTTTTGCATTAGAAGTACCTCTGCCCCGCAGTCTTCCAGCATGTAGGCAATACGCTGCGCTGGATAATCTGCATCAATCGGAACAAATGCCGCACCTGCCTTGAGGACACCAAGGACAGCGGCTGTCATATCAAGAGATGGGCGGGTGAGAATACCGACGCGGTCTCCTGGTTTTGTGCCGTTTGCGATAAGTCTTGAAGCGACTGTATTCGCCCGATGGTTCAGCTCATCATACGTCCAGCTCGTTCCGCAGAAGGTTGCCGCTTTTTGGTGCGGTGCTTCAAGCGCCTTAGCCTCAATCAGGGCATGAACGGTTTTATCTAACGGGACGTCTAGGTCTGGTCCTGACCATTCATTGATCATCTCTCGTTTTTCCTCTTCAGTTATGAGAGATAGCGCTGAAATTGGCTGATTCAGCTTAGCCAGCATATCGTCTATGATTTTTTCAATATACATGCTCCAGCGCTGAATGGTGCTCTTTTTAAACAGGGCCGCCGCATACTCAAAGCGCAAGCCCACTTGGTCATTTTCTTCAAATACACCAAGCGTTATATCAAATTTTGCATGAACGGTATCTTGCTGCTTTTGCGACAGCTTGAGTCCATTCAAATTCGGTAACGTCAGGTCACGGTCATCTGTTGTCAGCATGACACTAAACAATGGATTGCGGCTCGTGTCTTTCGGAAGATCTAACTGAGCCACCAATTCCTCAAACGGGAATTCTTGATGTTCATAGGCTGACAGGCTGCGATCTTTCATTTTTTCAAGCAGCTGCGCTGTCGTTTCTTCTGGCTGCACTTCGTTTCGAAGAGCCAGTGTATTGACAAACATGCCTGGAACCCGCTCGATTGAAGCATGCGTACGTCCTGCGGTCACTGCGCCTATGACGATATCTGTCTGCCCAGTTAACTTGGAAAGGAAAATAGCAAATGCCGTTTGCATCACCATGTTCAAGCTCACACCTTTTTCCGCCATGAGCGTTTTGATGGACTGCACCTTTTCAGCAGGCAACCATCTATCGACTCGCCCTCCTTCAAATGACTGAACTTGAGGACGCGGAAAATCAAGGGGCAGTGATAAGTCTTCCGGCGGCTGTGCATATTGCTCCAACCAATACTGCCGCTGTTTCTCAAGCAGCGCCTGCTGCTTTTCTTCCTGCTGCCATACCGCAAAATCCTTGTAATGCAGCTGAACTGGCGGTAACGTCTTTTTCTCATACAGCTCTGCGAGTTCTTGAATGAGCAGGCTGCGTGTGACACCATCTGCAATGATATGGTGCATATCCATCATGAATACATATTTCTCATCAGAAAGCTTCGCCACTTTTGCCCTCATTAATGGTGCTTGATGTAATGAGAATGGTGTAATGAATGAATCGATGACAGACTGCTCCTGATCGCCCTCTATTTCATCAACCTCTAATGTAAACGGCACTTGGCGATAGACTTTTTGAACGGGTACGCCGTCAATTTCTACAAAGGCTGTCCGGAGTGATTCATGTCTGTCGATCAAGGCTTGAAGCGCTGCTTCCAGCTGCTTCACATCAAGGCTACCTTCCATCATTAACACGGCTGGCATATGATAAGTGACTGCTTCTGGATGCAGCTGCTGCAGGACATACATCCGTTTTTGAGCAGAAGAAACGGGATAGAAATCTTGCTTTTCCGCTGGCTGAATGGATGTCACCACCGAAGAATCCGTTTCTTCCAAGTAGGCTGCCATCGCCCGTATGGTTGGTTTTTCAAAAAGGACTTTGAGCGGCACATGCTTGTTCAGCTTTGCTTGCACCTTCGAAATGAGCACCATGCCCTTGAGGGAATGACCTCCCAATTCAAAGAAATGGTCAAGAACGCCCATTTGTTCCACCCCAAGAACTTCTGACCAAATGTCACACAGCATCTGCTCAAGTTCCGTTTCTGGTGCCACATGCGCCGTACGGTTCATATGCACCTCATGCGGAAGCGGCAGAGACTTCGCATCCACCTTTCCGTTTTGGGTGAGTGGAATGTGATCGACTTTCACAAAGTACGTTGGAATCATATAATCCGGCAGTGTCTCCGCAAGATTTTCTCTAAACGTCAGTGTTCCAATGTGTTCAGGCGCTGTGTAATAGAGTGCAAGCTCCGGCAAACGGGACAGGTGCAGGACTTTTACATAGACTTCTTGAATAGATGCCAGAGCACGTGCGGCATGCTCAATTTCCTGTTTCTCAATGCGATAGCCGCGGATTTTCACTTGATCGTCGACTCGTCCAAGAAACTCAATATCTCCATTTGCATGCTGTCTGACTAAATCCCCTGTGCGATACATTCTCTCTTGAGGATCATATGGATTTTCAACAAAACGTTCTGCTGTTAATTCAGGCTGATTCAAATATCCTCTCGACACGCCTTCTCCAGATATATAAAGCTCTCCCGGCGCGCCATAAGGGA
This sequence comes from Bacillus sp. FSL P2-0069, assembly GCF_038593315.1. Classification (NCBI taxonomy): domain Bacteria; kingdom Bacillati; phylum Bacillota; class Bacilli; order Caryophanales; family Bacillaceae; genus Bacillus; species Bacillus sp. FSL P2-0069. Next base: position 379,629 of record NZ_CP151984.1, on the reverse strand, counting down.
CAAGCCGCTGCTGCTGATTGCATACGAGCGCTCTTGTGTGAGCAATTGGCTGTCCGATCAAAGATCGTTCCTTCAAAGCGTCCAGCTCTTGCGGTGTGATCAGCTTGGTCACTGTACCAATGGTTGTCTCAGTCGGACCATAATGGTTCATTACTGCCACGCATGGATGCTGCATCATAAATGTTTCAACATCCTCAGGGATCACCGGTTCTCCTCCAAGTACCACCAGGCGTAAAGCATTAAATGAATGTTCCTTAGAATCTGCCATCATATGAAATAAGGATGGTGTCATTTTGATATAAGTCAGCTCTTGTTCATCAATCAACCGCATCAGACGTACAGGCTCTGTATACACGTCTTCACGAGGAACATAGAGTGTCCCCCCTGCTTTTAAAACAGGGAAAATGCTTGTGTAACCAAGATCATATGCATAAGAAGAAAGCAGTGCCGTCCGATCACATTCCTGCAATGTCACCTCATTTATCAGCCAGCTGACATAGTGTGATAGATTACGATGCGTGAGCTGTACACCCTTCGGCTTCCCTGTTGTCCCAGATGTGTAAATGACATAAGCAAGCTGATCAACCGATACTTCCGGCAATTCTATTGGATGGCTTTGATGCACTGCTTGTTCAACCTGCACCACTTGAATCGACTTATGATTTTGATAGGAATCTGCTAGAGACTCATTTGTCACGATGACTTGTGCACCTGAATCCTCTAATGTGTAGCGGATTCGTTCAGCCGGAAAGGCCGGATCAATCGGGACAAACGCTCCTCCTGCTTTCATCACACCAAGCATGGAGACGATGACATAGACAGAGCGGTCAAGGATCAGTGCCACAGTTTGTTCCGTCTCGACGCCTCGTTTTTTAAGCTCACAGCTAAGTGCATATGACATATCCTCAAGCTCGCGGTAGGTGAGTTTTCTTTGATCATCCATGACGGCGATAGCATCCGGTGTTTCCTTCGCCTGACGTGAAAATTGGACATGGAATGGCTCATGACGATTCGTCTGTCCTTCGGTTTTTTTCTCCAGACGCTCTATTTGTTCATGCTGATCCAGTATATGGAGCAAGCCGATCTGTTCCTCTGGATGACGAACCGCCTCCCGAATAATCGCCAGAAGATGAGTTCCGAATCGGCGGACGGTCTCTTCTTTAAATAATGCCGCTGCATAGTCAAAGCTCAGCTTTAATGCTCCCTCGCGTTCAAATGCTTCTAAAGATAGATCAAATTTGACCGAGTGATGCTGAATGGCATAAGGCGAAATGTGCAGATCGCCGAGCTTTAGCGCCGGTACCTCCATGTTCTGCATGTTAAATGACACACTAAAAAGCGGGCTCCGAGTTGTATCACGGTCTAATGGAAGATGTGCAATTAACTCTTCGAGCGGATAGCTTTGATGTGCAAAAGCATCAACACTTGTTTCTTTTATTTCTTCAAGCAGCTGTAAAAATGTTTTGGTTTGTTCTGGTTTTCCGCGCATCGCAATGGTGTTGATAAACATCCCCGGCATGTCCTGAATATCAGGGTGTGTCCGTCCAGCAACAGGCGAACCCACAATGATATCTTCCTGCCCGCTATAGGAGGCAAGCAGCACCTGAAAGGCGGATAACAAGAACATATACATGGTCGTATCAGTTTTCTGAAGCAGTTCATGAATGCGCTGAGTCGTTGCTTGATCACAGCCAAACATGAATCGTTCTCCAGTAAAATCACGTTCTGCTGGACGAGGATAATCAGTTGGCAGCTCTAAAACCGGTAAATCTCCTTCAAATTGCTTCAGCCAATACGCTTCATGCTCCTTCTGTTTCTCCGTTTCTTCTTCACTTAGCTGCCAGACAGCGTAATCCTTATAATGAAGGGCTCGCTCAGCAAGAGCTTCCCCATCGTAGGCCTTCGCCAAATCTTGAATGAATGTCTTCATGGAGCTGCCATCTGTAATGAGATGATGTGCTTCCAAGACGAGAAGATGACGATGCTCACTGACTTTCAGCAGCTGAGCTCGCAAAAGGGGTGCTGCTGTTAAATCAAATGGCGATTGACGTTCAGTAAGAAATGCCTCCGCCTCTTCTTCCTTGATGTGATGAACAGGAAGGTCAAATTCAGTCCATTCATGCACCCTTTGGACAATGTCTTCCCCGTTCATATGAAAGCTCGTTCTTAAGATTTCATGTGTTTGGATTAACTGATTAAATGCTGATTTGAGCCGCTGATATTCGAGTGTTCCTTCAAGCGTTAAGACGATCGGAATATGATAATTCGTGCTGTCAGGTTCAAGTGTCTGCAAAATATATAAACGGCGCTGAGCTGGTGATACCGGATATTCGTCCGCCTGCTCTGCTGGCAAAATAGGATGTCCGGCTTCTTCTTGACCATCCTGATCGATGTAAGCCGCTAATGAACGAATCGTCGGCTTCTCGAAAATCACTTGAATCGGCACTTCCTTTTGAAGCACTTCTTGAACCTTTGCAGACATCATCATCGCTTTAAGCGAGTGCCCGCCAGCCATAAAGAAATGCTCGTCTACCCCAACCGTTTTCCCAAGAAGCTCCTCCCAAATGTCAGCGAGTGCCTTTTCTGTCTCAGTCTCAGGCAGAATGATTTTGATTTCCTCGCGATGCACTTCGTCAGGCTTAGGTAAAGCTTTTCGATCTACCTTCCCGTTCGATGTCAGTGCAAAGGTATCCAGCTTCATCACATGGTGCGGCACCATATAAGCTGGCAGTTTTTGATTGAATACATCTCGTACCTCTTCTTCTGTCAGTGATCCTGTGAAGTAAGCGATGATTTCCTTTTCATCTGAAGAAAGCTGCTGAACAAGTACAACTGCTTCATCTATCCCCGCTTCTTGGTGAAGCACTGATTCAATTTCACCAAGCTCTATACGGAAGCCACGAATTTTCACCTGATCATCGGCACGGCCGAGGAATTCAATCTGACCATCTGCACCATATCTAGCCAAGTCCCCCGTTCGATACATCCGTCCTGACGGCTTAAAAGGATCTGCCATGAATACTTGATCAGTCAAATCTGGACGTTTGATGTACCCTCTTGAAACACCATCTCCGCCCACATACAGCTCTCCTGGCGCTCCAATCGGCTGCAGTCTTTGATAGTCATCTAAAATATAAGTTGACGTATGATTGATCGGCTGACCAATTGGGATCGGACCCGTTTCATCTCCTCTTACTTCGTAAATGGTCGAGATGGTTGTATTTTCAGTTGGGCCATAGACATTCAGCAAGGTAATTGACGGATGCTGCTTTTTCACAAGCTCCGCACTTTTCACATTGATCACATCACCGCCGGTGAATAATGTTTTTAACCCTTTGAACATTTGCGGCCGCTGCTGAGCGAGCTGATTAAATAAACCAGTCGTTAAAAAGAGCGCTGTGATCTGATGTGTTTGGATAAATTGTTCAAACCGGTGAATATCCAATAAAGTATCACGGTCAACAGGATAAAGCGTCGCCCCATTCAGAAGCGTAGTGAAGATTTCAAGGGTAATCGCATCAAAGCTGACAGCTCCTGTATGCGCCATACGATCCGACGTGTTCAAGCCTATTTTTTCCTGAGAGCATGCTAACCTCACAATATGCTGATGCTCAATTTGAACTCCTTTTGGCCGTCCAGTTGATCCCGATGTGAACATGATATATGCCAAATGAGATGGAGACGTCTCGACTGATAACTCCGCTTGTGAGTGATGAGACAAGCCGGTCACACAAACAGCTTTGATGCTTTCATCAACTGGCGGCTGGCTGTCAGCATAGAGCAAAATGGATACACCGCTGTCTTCAAGCATCCAACGGATTCTCTCCTCAGGCTGAGCAGGATCAATCGGTACATAAGCAGCCCCTGCATGTAAAATGGCCAAAATAGAGATCACCGCATCTGCTGACCGGTTCATATATACCGCCACAGCATCCCCCGGCTGAACGCCTTTTTTAACAAGACTGCTGGCTAAACGACGGATTTCCTGTCCAAGCTCTTCGTATGTGAATGTTCGCTCGCCTTCGACTAATGCCGGATGGTCAGGCTGCGCCTTGATACGTTCATCGAGCAGCTCAGGAATGGACAGATGCTTCGGATAATCTCGCTCCGTCTGGTTCCATGCTTCAATTTGCTGCTTTTCTTCTTCTGTAATACATGTCACTTCATGAAGACGTACGTCAGGATTGTGAATGATTTGCTTCATGAGGTTGCTCAGATGTTTGGATATGTTTTCAATGACCTTTTCTTCAAAAGCCATCGCATTGTATTTGAATGTCAATGTCCACGTTTCACCAGGATAGACAAGGACATTGAGATCGAAATTCGTTTGTTCAAATCCGTCCTTTACATCAATGGCAAAACCGAGACGTGCAGACATGGTGTCACCAGACAGCTCTTGATCTAAAGGATAGTTTTCAAATCCAACCAAATGATCAAAGAGCTTTCCTCCAGCAGCTGTTTTCTGCTGAATGTCATAAAGCGGCATAAAATCATAGTTTTCCGCTTCCAATGCATGCTGCTGAACCGTTTGAAACAGCTGTTTAAAGGTCTGCTCCTGATCCAATGTCACCCGAACAGGTATCGTATTGATAAACAGCCCTGCCATCCGCTCAATCCCAGACACACTTGGAGGTCTGCCTGATACGACTGTTCCAAATGTGACATCATCTGCTGCATGATAGGTGCCTAAAAGAACGGACCAGACAGCCTGAAAAAGGTTCGGTGCTGTCACTTGGCATTGTCTTGCCGCATCTTGAATGGCTTGTACCGTTTGAGCGTCCCATGTAAACGTCCATTCCCGATGATCATATTGTCCGTTCGCTTCTTTTTGCTGCAGCAGCCCTTGGTGCTGAACAGCACCATCCAGCCGCTCCTTCCAATAGTCTTCCGCTTCTTGTTTGTTTTGTTTTCCAAGCCACTGGATATAGTCCGCATAAGGCTTACCTTGTGAGCGATCCGGTGTTCGGCCGTTCCGATAAGATTCATAGTAATGAAACAGTTTTTTCATCAACACACCCATGGACCAACCATCCATAATAATGTGATGGTTGCTCCAAATCAGGTGCCAGTTTTTTTCATTTAATTGAAAAACAGCGACTTTCAACAACAGATCATTCGTTAAGTGGAATCCTTGCTTTCTCACTTGCTTTTTATATTGATCCAATACCTTTTTCTGCTCTTGATGATTCAGATGAGATAGATCTTCTCTATACACATCTAAATGACGTTCAGCCAGTACAACCTGACGAGGCTTTTGTAATTGCTGATAAACAAAGGCTGTACGCAGAATGTCATATGTCCGTACGAGTTCATTGAGACTCTTTTCAAAAAGATCGAGATCAAAATCTCCGCTTATTCCAAGCTCAAGCTGTGTGAAATAAGAGGAGGAATTAGGGTCTAGCATGGCATGATACAGCATGCCCTCTTGCATTGGTGTTAAAGGATATACCTTTTGAATTTTCTGCTTGCTCATAAGTCCACCTCTTCATTTTTGCTTAAAATAGATCCATTAGCTTTTCAAGTTCGTCCATGGTGAGATCCTCATCCCCCACATCACTAGGTGTGATCTGACTCTCATCCTGTGATAGACAATGTGAGATCAGTGCCTTCACATTCTTTTCTAAGAGTTCCTTGAACTGTTCGATCGTACGTTCTTCGAATTCAAGGTGATGATAGGAAATCGTCACATGGAGCATTGCTTGTTCTACGAAACCAACAATATCCAGCGCATGAGGTTTCTCAGATTCAGGGCTCAGCGATTGTCCTGCATGCCATGGAGAACGCCTCAATTCACCGCCGCCGATCTGTTCATCAAACTGACCAAGATAGTTAAAGCTGATATCTGGTGTGACTTGAAAATCGATATCGTCCTTCATCTTGTCAGGCGTTAAGTATTTTAAAACGCCATAGCCGATGCCCTTGTTCGGAATGTGTCTGAGTTCCTCTTTTAAATACTTGATCTGATAAGAAAGATCGTCTGCATGCGACATATCCAATAACACAGGATACATACTAGTAAACCAGCCGATGGTCCGTGATATATTGACTGCAGGAAGGATGTCCTCTCTCCCGTGTCCTTCAAGATGAATAAAGTGCCTGTCTTCACCTGTCCACTCTTTCATGGACAACCCTAATGCCGTCAGCAAAATATCATTGATTTCTGTTTGATAGGCTTCATGTACATCCGTCAACAGACTGCGTGTTTCCTCTTCAGACAATGCAAAACGAATGGTCTGTGTATGAAGCATTCGTTGATCCTCCGTGACATGATCCTTTTGAAGTGGAGGAACGGAATGCGCAAGCACCTTTTTCCAATAATCTCTTTCCGATAGCAGCTCATCTGACACAGCGTATTCAGTCAGCTTTTGGGCATATTCTTGGAAGGAGTGTGTTTTTTCAGGAAGGGTAAGAGTTTCCCCGCGCTTCGACTGTTCATAAAGAGCCATGAAATCTTCAAGGAAAATGCGCCATGACACACCATCAATGACAAGATGGTGTACAGCCAGCAATAAATGATCCCCTTGATCCGTTCGGAAAATGGCAGGTCTCACTAAAGGCCCGTCTGCTAGCGGTATACTCGCCTGCACTTCATTTGCCAGCTTTTCTACCTGCCTGATTTGCTGCGACAGCTCTCCTTTTACTTCCACCACGTCAATTGCCACATTGTTTTCCTCGATTCCTCGATGACGCTGGATGACGCGCCCTTCTTCGAGCGGATACACCATTCGCAATGCATCATGATGAATCATGAGCTGCTCTAGTACTTGCTGAACGTTTTTCTCATTTAAACCATTTGGCGCATGAAGCATCATCGATTGGTTCCAATGGTGCTGATTCGTAAAGTTTCGTTCAAAGAACCAGCGTTGAATCGGTGTTAAAATGACTTCTCCTTCGACAGGTGATTGGTCAGCTGTCATTTGATCAGCTTCCTCGATATATGGGCGCAGCTCCGCAATCGTTGGGTACTGGAATAAAAGTTTCATATCGAGCTTCCAGCCCGCTTGCGTGAGTCTGCTTGCCATTTGGATGCCTTTAATGGAATCTCCGCCAAGGAAGAAGAAGTGATCGTGAATGCCGACTCGGCTGACGCCAAGGACATCTTCCCAAATGCCGCAAAGCAGTGTTTCCACTTCGTCTCTTGGTGCTTCGTATACCGTTTGATTCGCTTCGATATCAGGTGCTGGCAATGCTTTGAGATCGACTTTTCCATTGGCCGTCATTGGAAATTGGTCTAGTTTTATGATCCATGATGGCACCATGTATTCTGGTAACGTGCGTTTTAGGCTTTCTTTTAAGTTCTCTGTATCTGTATCGTTCTTCGTGATCACGTAAGCGGTAAGGGCGTCCTGATCACCCGCATCTTTGACCGTTGTCACGACGGCTTCTTTGACCGAATCCAGCGTCAGGAGCTGCGCTTCAATTTCTGACAGTTCAATCCGGAAGCCGCGGATATTGACCTGATGGTCTATTCTGCCGAGATAGATCAGCTCGCCATCCTCTGTCCATTTCACTAGATCGCCTGTGCGGTACATGCGCTCGCCTGGATAAAATGGATCTGGGACAAATCGTTTGTCGGTTTCTTCCGGAAGATTCCAGTAGCCTCTTGCCAGTCCTTTTCCTGCAATGACGAGCTCACCGGGTACGCCTGGCGGCGACAGGTCGTATAAAGAACCCATGATGTAAAAACGTGTATTGGCAATCGCTGTTCCAATCGGAATCGTGCCTTGTTCTGGATCGATGACTCCGCTTGTCGCTACGACTGTATTTTCAGTCGGACCGTAGTTATTCACTAGTTTGTATGGGACTGGCTTTACCTGTTTCAGCTTATCTCCGCCTGTTAGTAAATAACGCAGAGAATGGTTGTCCATTGACATAAACTGCTCGCATAGCTGGGTCGGCAAGAAGGCAATGGTGATGCCTTTTTCATTGAAATAAGCATTGAGCTTGATCATATCGAGGCGAATCGCTTCGTCGATAATGTGCAGCTCTGCGCCGGCGATCCACGTCGGGAACATCTCCCAAATGGAGGCGTCAAAGCCAAAGCCGGCATATTTCGCAGTTCGATCGTCTTTCGTCACTTGGAACGCATCATTGTGCCAGAATGCAAGATTCACAAGGGACTGGTGCTCAACCATGACACCCTTCGGCTGTCCCGTCGTCCCAGAGGTGTAAATCATATAAGCGAGATCCGTTGGTTTGATATGAACCTGAATCTCGTGAGCTTCTCCTTCTACCGCATCTTCTATGAACAACACATGACCTGTAAATGAAGATGGTGCAGTGAGTCCTTTTTGCATTAGAAGTACCTCTGCCCCGCAGTCTTCCAGCATATAGGCAATACGCTGCGCTGGATAGTCTGCATCAATTGGAACGAATGCCGCACCTGCCTTGAGAACGCCAAGGACAGCGGCTGTCATGTCAAGAGAAGGGCGGGTGAGAATGCCGACGCGGTCGCCTGGTTTTGTGCCGTTTGTGATGAGTCTTGAAGCGACTACATTCGCCCGATGGTTCAGCTCATCATACGTCCAGCTCGTTCCGCAGAAGACCGCTGCTTTTTGGTGCGGTGCTTCAAGCGCCTTAGCCTTAATCAGGGCATGAACGGTTTGATCTGACGGGACGTCTAGAACAGGACCTGACCATTCGTTCAACTGTTTTTGCTGCTGCTGTGGTGACAATAATCGCATTTGATCTAACGATTGATCTGGTGCTGACACCATTTGTTCCAGCAAATGAAGGAAATATTCTTTCCACTTTTCAATTGACGTCTTTTGAAAGATAGAACAATTAAAATCAAACACCAGCTCAATTTGATCTGCGGATTCGTTTCCAGTTAAGGTCAAATCAAATTTGGCGATCTTCTCTTCGAATGGCTGTGGAACAATGTGAAGCCCATCCATTGATAAATCACGAATATCCGCATTTTCCATTGAGAATACCACGTCAAAAATTGGATGGCGGCTTGTATCTCGAACCGTTTGCACCTGATCTACCAATTCTTCAAATGGGTACAGCTGATGCTCGTTTGCCTCTAACACAAGCTGATGAACATTTGACGCAAATTCAGCAGCTGTCTGATGTCCTGCTGGTCTTGTTCTAAGTGCCAGCGTGTTCACAAACATGCCGATCACAGATTGAATATCAGGATGGGTTCTGCCAACAACCGGAGAGCCAATGATGATATCCTCTTGTCTTGAAAGCTTGCTTAAAAGAATACTGTAGCTAGCAAGCAGGACTGTATAGGTCGTACTGTTGAGCGCTCTAACGAGTTCGTCCAATTTCGCTTTAAGCGAACCTTCGATTGTCAATGAGACACGATCTCCTGCGAATGTTTGCACTTTTGGCCTTGGTAAGTCTTCCGGCAGTGCCAGTACAGGCAGTTCCCCTTGTAATTGATCCAGCCAGAATGACTCTTCAGCTGCTTTTTGCGCAGCAGATGCCTCACTTTTTGACCAAACTGCATAATCCTTATATTGAACAGGTAATTCCTCTAGTTTGTCTCCTCGATACAGGGCTGATAGCTCCTCAATTAAAATGCCAACAGACGCACCATCTGAAATGATATGATGCATGTCAATCAGTAAATAATGGACATTTACGGAGACAGAAACCAGCCCTATTCTGAGTAAAGGCGCTTTTTCTACATCAAATGGCCTGATAAAGTCATTCATTAATTCCTGTATGTCCCGGCCATTCTGTTCAATTTTTTCAATGTCTACAGAGACATTTGTTTCAATCCGTTGAACAGGTTCATTCTGAACAAAATCAAAACTCGTTCGGAAAGCTTCATGACGTTGGACTAGCTGATCAATTGCCTTTTCAAATCGTTTTTCATCAAAGGCTCCTTCTAGCTTTAAGGCAGCCGGCATATGATAGCTTTGCTCCGCATCAGTCATTTTCTCCAAAACAAACAGTCTTTTCTGAGCAGATGTCACTGGATAATAGGACGCCTCTTTGGCAACTTCTACTCGCTTGATCTCCGTTTGATCCGCTTGATCAACCGCAAGGGCGAACGCTTCTAATGTTGGGGATTCAAATAAAGACTTCAATGTGAGCTCCACCTGCATCTCTTCATATAGCCTGTTCAGCATTTTCATGCCGCGCAGCGAATGACCTCCGCATTCAAAGAAATGATCATGCCTGCCGATTCGCGGCACTTCAAGAACTTCCTCCCAAATGTTCGCCAGCAGACGCTCTGTATCTGTTTGAGGAGAGGTGTATTCATTTGCCCCCTGCTCACTGAGATCAGGTGCTGGCAGCGCCCGCCTATCGACCTTGCCATTATTCGTCAAAGGAAGCTCGTCTAATTGCATGAAAAATGCCGGCATCATATATACAGGCAGTTCACGCCCTGCTTGCTCGCGCAAATCAGATAATGAAACAGATCCTTCTGCTGTGAAATACGCACATAAGGTGTCATTCGAAGCAGCAATGACGACAGCTTCCTTCACCTGAGGATGCTGCAGCAGCTGGTGTTCAATTTCACCAAGCTCGATACGCTGTCCGCGAATCTTCACTTGATGATCGATCCGTCCAATGAATTCAATATTTCCATTCGGCAGCCAGCGTGCAAGATCGCCCGTTTTATACATGGCCTCTCCAGGACGGAAAGGATTGTTGACAAACTTTTCGCTTGTTAGTTCTGGCTGCTTATAATATCCTTTCACCAGTCCATCACCAGCGACACATAGCTCTCCCGCCACACCCGGCGGCTGAACATGTCCAAACTCATCTACAATATAAACAGCCGTTTGACTCACTGGCTTTCCGATTGGGATGGATAACGCCTGCTTCTCAATATGATTCACAGGATAATATGTGGTGAAAATTGTGCTCTCAGAAGGTCCGTACATATGAACAAGCTTGTCTTTCCCAACTGTCTCAAGTGCAGTCACTACATGAGGCACAGAAGCACGTTCTCCGCCAAACAGCACTTTTCTTACGTTTTTCAGGCTGTCTTTTTTCATGTCGATGAGTAAGTGAAAAAGAGCTGTTGTGATCATTAAAATACTGACTTTTTCCTTCTCAATCGCACCAGAAAGCTCATTCATGTTTAAAATATGATCCTTTGGCAGAACAATGAGTTTCGCTCCGTTTAATAATGCACCAAACACATCAAACATAAAGGCATCAAATACATAGTTTGAGAGGCTCATCACCGTGTCTTCAGGATGAATGGTGAGATAATTCGATTGCTTCACCGTTCTCAAAATGTTCCGGTGTGTCACCATATTTCCTTTAGGCTTACCGGTTGTACCTGATGTATAGGTCAAATTCGCCAAGTCCTCAGGTAAAATATGAGCATCTATAGGGCTGTCTGACTGCTGAGCAATCGCTTGATCTTCTGTTTCTATGATGGTTCCCTCAAATGCAGTGAGCACTGAGCGATGGCGCAGCACTTGATGTGTCAGTAAGAATTGCGCACCGCTGTCTGTTAAAAAGTGCTTCACGCGCTCATCAGGGAAATCGGGGTCAATTGGTACATAGACACCGCCAGCCTTAAGCACAGCCAAAACAGAGAGCACCATTTCATGGGAACGTTCAAAGAATAAGGCCGCTTTCATCCCTTTTTCAAAACCATTTTCACGCAAATAATGAGCAAGCTGATTCACTCGGTCATTCAGCTCTTGATAAGAAAGAACCACATCTTCACATTGCAATGCAGGCTGATGACCATGCTGCTGCACCTGTTTTTCAAACTGCGTCACAATGGTTTCTTCTGCTGGATAAGGCGAAGGTAACGGATTCCACCTATTTAACTGAGCTTCTGCTTCTTGTTCAGACAGTAATCGATAGGATTGAATAGCTTCCTGCGGTGCTTGAACCATCTGCTCCAGCAGATAAACATAATGTTTCATCATCTGCTCTGCCGTACTTCGTTTAAATAGCGCCGTACTGAAATCAAGTACAAAGGATAAACCTTGATCGGACTCCATCGCTTGCAGTGTTAAATCAAATTTCGCAATATGAAAATTGGTTTCTTCAACCTCGACCAGCATGTCTCCAATATGCTGGGCTGCTCCATGATCTGGCGCGAGTGTAAAGACGGTGTCAAACAATGGATGACGGCTAAAATCTCTTGGCACATTCAGCTTTTCAAGCAGCCGTTCAAATGGATATTGCTGATGCTCAAATGCCTGCATTGTCTTTTTCTTTACTTGCTCAATCAGCTGAGACATGGTTCCATTCGGATCTACCTCAGACCGCAAAGCAAGTGTCTGGACAAACATACCGATCATGTCATTCAAATCTGTATGCACACGCCCTGCCGCCGGTGTGCCGACCACAAATTCCTTTTGACCTGTATATTTGGCAAGCAATGTATAGTAAGCAGAAAGCAAGACCGTATACAGTGTCGTGTGATGGTTTGCTGCAAGCTCCTGTAATTGATTCTTTAACGCTTCATCTATTTCTTTGATGACACGATCACCTGCGAAAGACTGGACAGCTGGACGCTGATAATCAGTCAGCAGCTGTAAAGCCGGAATATCACCCGAAAATTCTTGCAGCCAAAATGCCTCTTCTTTTTGAAAGCCTTGGTGCTGTTGCCAAACAGCATAATCTTGATATTGAAGCTTCAATGGTGCTTTAACCGATCCCTCGTAAGCATCTGACAGCTCACGCAGCATCAAATCGATCGAAAGACCATCTGAAATCAAATGATGCATATCGAAAAAGAGCAAATGCTCCTGATCATGCAATGACTGCAAACCAATTCGAAGAAGCGGTGCACACTCAAGATCAAAAGGTCTGACAAATTGCTGCATGTTTTCTTCCATCGTACCGCCTGTCAGCTGTTCTATTTGAAAGGACACTGATGAAACGATCCGCTGACGAGGAACACCTTTTATCGTATGAAAAGAAGTGCGCAGCATATCGTGACGTGAAATCAGCCTGTCAAAGGCTTCAGTCAGCTTCTCAAGCTGCAGAGTTCCTTTTAACCTCACAACAGCAGGCATATGATATGCAGTGCTTTGCTCCAATTGACTCACCATATAGACTCGCTGCTGTGGAGGTGACAATGGATAATGATCAGCAGCCGGCGCTTTTGGTATCACCGTTTCAGAAGACCTTTCTGCTTGCTCAATATAAGCAGCTAGAGCAGCAATTGTCTGCTGTTCAAATAAAACGGAGAGCGGCACCTCCACTTGAAAGTCTCGCTGAACCTGTGTAAGTACGGTCATTGCTTTGAGCGAATGCCCGCCTCGATCGAAGAAAGAATCATACACACCGATCTTCTCTTGATCTAGAATGTCTTCCCACAAATGAACAAGCTTCGTTTCTATATCGTTTCTAGGTGCCGTATAAACAGCATGTACCGCTCTATCACCTTTTAATGCAGCAAGTGCACGACGGTCGACTTTGCCGCTGACTGTGAGCGGAAAAGCATCGAGCTCTTTGAAATAAAGAGGCATCATGTACGCTGGAAGCTGATGTTTGATAGCCGTTTGCAGCATGTCAACAGACACACCTTCATGACGAGCTTGATAATAAGCACTTAACGCCTTTTCTCCATCCGCTTCGCCAACCACTAGCACGACAGCCTTATCAACTCCATCTACCTGCTCCATCACAGCTTCAATCTCGCCTGTTTCAATCCGGTAACCCCTTATTTTCACTTGATCGTCCATTCTGCCAAGATAATCAATCGTGCCATCCGGAAGCCATCTGACTAGATCCCCCGTTCGATACATCCGCTCATGCGGAGAAAACGGGTCTGCTGTGAATACCTTCTCCGTCAATTCAGGCTGATTCACATAGCCTCGCCCAACACCTATACCGGCAATGCACAGTTCTCCTGCTGCCCCATGCAGCTGCAATTGATCATGTTCATTTAAAATATAAATGCGATGATGACCAAGCGGTTTTCCAATCGACACATAGCGCTGTTCAGTTGATTCGCTCAACTCACTGAGATCTAGACGATGCACCGCCGCATCCACACACGTCTCAGTTGGACCATACACATTCCACAGAGTAAAATCAGGCTGACTCATACGAACTGCTTCGATGAGTGAACGTGCTGCTTTCGCAGGCAGCGCTTCTCCCCCAATCAACATGTGCGTCAATGACAGCCCGTCCAAATCCGCAGCAAGTAAAAGCTGCACATGCGCCGGTGTTCCATCTGCCGCTTCAATTTGATGTTTTCTATAATAAGCCGCTAGCTGCATGCCATTTCTCGTCGTTTCTCGCGGGATGATATGAAGCGTATGTCCAAATAAAAGGGCAGCAAAGATTTGTTTGACCGATGCATCGAAATGGAATGGGGCTAGAAGCGCCATTTGTAGCTCATTCGCCCCTTGATACATCTCATGATGCAAAGCATGGACCAAATGATGAAGCTGAAGATGCTCAATCATGACGCCCTTCGGCTTTCCAGTCGTACCCGATGTATAAATCATGTAGACTAAATCATCCGGCGCCGTCTGATCTACAAGCTCAGGCAGCCGTCCATCATCTAATAATATTTGCTGCAGCACGATCAATTTTTCCGAGAGGGCTGGGTACTCTTGAATGAACGATTCCTCTGTTAACACAATAGAAGCACCTGAATCCTCCACAATAAATTGAATGCGCTCCTCAGGTAATGCCGGATCAATTGGTACATATGCCCCACCAGCCTTTAGTATGCCGAAGACTGCTGCCATGGCATCTGTCTTCCGCTCCATCAAAACAGCAACAGGCACATCACGTGAGATACCTTTCATTTGTAAAAAACGTGCCAGCTTTTCTGCCTGTTGTTGCAGCTCTCCATAAGTAATTGTTCCATCTTCTGCTACAACGGCTGTCCGGTCTGCATATTTGTTGGCTGTCTCATCAAACAGGTGATGAACCGGTTTTGCTGCTGGCCTTTCAAACGATTCTCCTTCAGATAATTGCAGCAGCTCCTTTTGTTCACCTGCTGAAAGTAAAGGCAGTGTCCCAATCAGCTGATCAGGCTGAGAGACGGCCGCTTCTAGTAATATCAAGAATCGATCAAACATCTTACTCATTTCTTCTTCTGTGAATACATCTGTACGGTAATCCAAATCAATGGTCAATGTATCAGTATCCCAGCGGTCTTTCACATGTATTGAAATATCATTCATTCCGCTCCCGCTAAAAATCGGTTCAGTAATGAACGACAGATTCTCTTTTTTCTGCCACTGCATCACCTGATACTCTAAAGAAATATCAAAAAGGCGTCCTGTAAAGCCTTCTCTTTCCCGCAAATCATTCATGAGCAAATTGTAAGGGTACTTTTGGTGTCGCAAGATCTTCATTTGATCTGCCATGACCTTCTTTACGAAATCAAGAAACGATTGCGATCCTTGAACAGATGCACGCATTGGAATCGTGGATACAAACATCCCAATCATCTTTTTTTCTTTGGCATTCGTCCGGTTGCCCATAAAGGTTCCAAGAACGACATCCTCCATACCGCTAAAGCGATGTAAGTAAATATAGACAGTGGACATAAACATCGAAAGCATACTGACTTTCTGTTCTTCACAAAAAACACGAAGCTTCTCCTTTAAAGAATCTGGAACATCCCCTGAAAATCGCTCCGCATGCAAACTCATCTCGTATCCCTTATGCGGTTTTAAAGATGCGAAGTCTGGAATATGAGCAAATTGCTCATTCCAAAAAGCTTGGTCTTTTTGAAAACGTTTAGAAGATTCATAGGTCTGCTCACTCATGATGTGATCAACGAAGGAAATCTCCTCAACTGGCGAGATGTCTACTCCTTGCAGCATGTTATGATATAAATCAATAATGCGATTTCCCATTAGAATGATGGAAATACCATCCGCGACAATATGATGTGCTTTACAGAACAGCCAGCACTCTTGATCACTGATTTGAAACACCGTAAATTCAATCAAAGGGCTGTCAATCAATGGCATTGGCTCACGAATCTGCTCGTTTGCCCAAACCCTTACTTCCTCTTCACTCCAGCCCTTTTCCATGCGAATCGGCTGTTTTTCATAAGGTTTGATATATTGAACAGGCTCCTCCTCTTCATCTCGATACACGAGCCTCAGCCGAAGAGAGTCAGTTTGTCGAATGTACGCTTGAAGCACATCGACGACCAAAGAAGGATCGAGACCAGATGCTGATCTCAACCTGGCGAATCCACCCAAATTAGAAATACTTGTACCTGGATAAAATCTTTCCGTGTAGAATACTCGCTTTTGCGCATGTGTTAAGGGGTAATAAACTGTATTCATTCTCATCCTCCGCCTCTTCTATGTTTTCTCCACCAATTTCACCCTGCACCCTCTATATCAAAAGAACCAAGTCTATTTCATTAAAATAGACGGTTAAACCGAAAAGGAGCCCACCCCGAATAAAACGGAGGGACTCCCATTTTCATTCGGTAGCCTGCCGACCTTAGCAAAAAAAGAATCATTTACCTTAGGACATGGCTTTGCGTCTCTATGTTTCCATAGATTTGCCTTTTTCTTCTTTTCTTTTAGATATTTTCTATTTACGTCCACTTTATATGAAAATATTGTTTTTTTCACCGAAAAATGGGTGTAAAGATTCATGCGTTATACCGAAGGGATCCTGTGAGAATTGACGATATTTACCGAAAATAACTAATAATAGTTGCGTTCAACCGAAAATAATCGACTAAATACCGCAAAAATTTCATATTTTCCCTTAAATTTTGAAAATATGACCGAAAATGTAGGATAGAGGTCTCCTTGCGTTCCCCGCAAATTCTTAAATCTTAAGAACTATATTCCCTAAAAAAATGAATTTTTTTACTGTAAAAACAACAAAAAAAAGAGCTGTCATTTCAAATGACAACTCCTTGTTTCTTCATTATATTTACATCACCTTAGACAGACCAATCGTTTTTTCAATAATGAGCAGCGCAATGATAGAAATGATAATAAATATGACAGATATCGCATTGACACTTGGATCAAAGGTCTGCTCAATGTAATTAAAGGTCCTGACAGGAATTGTAATGGTTTGAGGAGAGGAAACGAACAAACTGATCGATATTTCCCCAAATGACGTCACAGCTGAAAACACCCCTCCTGCAATGATTCCCGGCTTAATCAAAGGTAATGTGACTCGAAAAAACGTGCGAATGGGTCCTGCGCCGAGATTCATTGAAGCCAGCTCAAGCCGCGGATCTAAATTCGAAACACTCACGCCTACCGTTCGAACCACATAGGGAAAACCAATGATGACGTGACCAATGACGAGCGCCCACAAAGACCCTGTAAAACCCATAGCCGTAAACAAGTAAAGCATTGCAATCCCTAACACCACCTGAGGAATCATGAGAGGTGACAGAATGAAAGCTTGGACAGCCTCCTTTCCCTTAAAGGAAAGCCTTGCTAAAGCATACGAAGCCATTGTCCCTAAAAGAACCGTGAGAGGCGTCACGATGAACAGCAGAATCACACTGATCCGAAGAGATTCCATCCATTCTGGATTTGACACGACCTCATGAAACCAGCGCACAGAGAACGAAGTCGGTGGAAATTCAGGAAAGGCATTTGGACTAAAAGCAGATAGGACGATCACAAGAACAGGTATGGTTAAAAAAAGATAAACCAATGACCCAGCAGTCCAAATCAGGATGGAAAGCAAGCGGTCACCTATTGACTTTTTACGCATGCATCCTCGCCTCCCAACGCTTCAATAAATAGCTTAATAGACTGACTACCACAAGCACACAAACCAATAATGTAAAGGACATAGCTGCAGCAAGAGGCAGATTATACACCTGCATGACCTGCTGATAAATTGACAGCGGCAGCAGCGGCTGCATCCGTCCGCCGACTAACAGCGGGGTGATATAACTTCCTGCTGCCAATGAGAAGACGATGATCGCGCCAGTCACCATGCCTGGAATGGTCAGTGGTAAGGTGACATGAAAAAAGGTTCGAATCCGGCCAGCTCCAAGACTCATAGAAGCCGGTCTTAAGTGACGATCCATATCGGTTAAGCTTGTTGCGATCGGCAGTACTGCAAATGGCAGCATGACTTGGACATAGGCAATAATGACCGCATTCATATTCCACAGCATCGAGAGCGGCTTCTCAATCACCTGTAAATCTAGTAACATGCCATTGATCAGACCATTTTGCGAAAGAAGAACAATCCATGCAAATGTCCGAATCACAACACTTGTCAAAAGCGGCGACACAAGTAGGATATAGAAAAATGCCCGCAAACGCGGATTAGGTGCTTTGACGAGCACGTATGCTGCGGGGTATGCCATCAATAAACAAATCACCGTTGTCTGCAAAGCCACCCACACAGTACTTCCAATCGCCTTTACATATGCATCTGTCGTGAACACATGCATATATTGAGAAAAGCTATACGTTTGTAATGTATTCATCATCGAATCGACATCGCGAAAACTGAGAACTAGCATCATCACCAGAGGAGCTAGTAAAAATACTACAAGAAACAAACAGGCTGGCAGCAGCATAAACCAATGAAATCGTTGATTCTTTTTCTTGATTCGCATCACGTATGCACCTTCGAATCTAAGAAAACGATATCTTCAGGCTGCCAATGGATATGGACGGTTTCTCCAACTTCAGGCAGCTCGGGAAATGCCGCATCAGAAGCATGGACAATGATTTCACCATTATCAAGCCCCACAACCAAACGTAATGAATGCCCAATATAACTCACATCTGACAGCACGCCTGATACATGGTTCGGCTTTACTTCCTCCCGCTCCGAAGAGATGCTGATTCTTTCAGGACGCAGCATAAGCAGTTGCTTTTCCCTCTTCTCTTGATGTGCCGCAGCCTGCAGCTGAAGAGGCTGACCGTTTGAATAGGTTACATGCGGAACTGTAAATGCCGCATCAGCTTCATTGTACACGGCCTCAAAGATGTTCACCTGTCCGATGAATTCAGCTACAAATCGATTGTTTGGCTGGCGGTACACCTCTAAAGGCGTCCCAATCTGCTGAATTCTTCCCTCTCCTAAAATTCCAACCCGATCAGAAAGGCTTAAGGCCTCCTCTTGATCATGTGTCACAAGAATGGTTGTTATCCCGACATTCCTTTGAATATTTCGCAGCTCTGTCTGCATGTTTTTTCTTAGTTTGGCATCTAGGTTGCTGAGCGGTTCATCAAGAAGGAGAACAGACGGCTGAATCGCCAGCGCTCTTGCAATCGCTACCCGCTGCTGCTGACCACCGCTTAATTGGTGGGGCATCCGTTTCGCAAATGCCTCTAATTGAACAAGAGACAAGCTTTCCATCACCTTCTCTTTAATTTCCGCCTTCTTTTTCTTTTGAACCTTTAGCCCGTACGCCACATTATCAAATACAGTCAGATGTGGAAAAAGTGCATAGCTTTGAAAGACCATACCTGTTTTTCTTTGGTAAGGCGGCAAAGCTGTCACATCCTGATCGCCAATATAGACGACGCCTTTTGTTGGTTCTAAAAAACCGCCAATGATGTTTAATAATGTTGATTTTCCGCAGCCGCTAGGACCAAGAAGGGAGAAAAACTCTCCCTCATTCACCGTAAGACTGACATCGTTGAGAGCAATCTGCTCACCGAAGTGCTGACTGATGTGTTCTAAATGAATTCCACTCATGCGATCACCTATTTTCCTCCGCCTAATACTTCGTTCCATCGGTTTGTCCAATTGCCAAGCTCAGAGGTCGCTGTTTCATAATCTACCCAAGTCAGCTTGCTGTAATAATTTTCTCCAACTTTCACTTTCCCCTTAATCTTGTCATCGTATTTCACATCAGAATTCGACATGCCATAATAAGATTTTTCCGAGAAAGCCTCCTGAGCTTCTTTTCCACTTAAGTAGTTTAATAGTTTGTACGCCGCTTCTTCATGCGGACTTCCCTTCGTTAAAGCCCAGCTCGCAACAGCTGCAACAGCACCTTCTTTCGGATATGAGAAACCAATATCCATGCCTTCTTCTTCAAGTGCAAATACTCGCCCGTCCCAATATGGAACAGCCGCAACATCCCCACGTTCTAACAAGGTTTGAATCGATCCTGGGTTATCTGGAAAAGCAGCAACATGACCTTTTAACTGCGCGAGACTTTTAAATGCTTTATCAATATCCTTAGGATTTGATTCTGTCCCGCCTTGCGCATGAACAAGTGCAGAGAAAAATTGCAAACCGGCTGAATAAGTCGGAGATGAAATGGCTACCTTCCCTTTCAGCTGACTGCTCCATAGGTCAGTCCAGCTGTTTGGTTCCTGCTTGACGAGGTCTTTTCTATAAGCAATACCAAGCTGCCCCATACTAAAGCCTGCTGCATATTGTTTTCCATTCACAGTAAGCTTCTTTTGGACAGAACGGTAAAGCTTTTTGACGTTCGGCGCTTGATCTTCATCAATAGGCGCAAGAACGTTTGCCGCGATACCTCTTTGAATCGTATCAGGCTGTAAGATTAGTAAGTCATATGGTGGATTTTTCCCATTTGACGCTTTTAATTTTGTAAACCATTCAGAATCCGCCCCAGAGACGGTTTGCACTTTAATTCCTGTATCTTTTTCAAACTTTTCGAGGATTGGTTTGATATTCTTTTCCCAATCGCCTCCATATACGCCAACAATCACAGTCTGCTGCTGTTTGCCTTGATCCTTTCCATTTCCACCACAAGCGGTCAGCAGTACAACGATTGATAGGATGCCTGCAAAAATAGCGATTAATCTTCTTTTCATGATTCATTTCCCCCTTTTTGTCCATTCATTTGACGAAGTGCTTGAGTAATATCTTCCTTTGTTAACGGCTCATTTCTATGACTGAAATGTTGATGAACTGCATGTTTATAGTGCGTACGTTCATTAGCCGGATAGGAACGAAGCTGAACGGCAAGCTCACTGCTGGCTTCGTCCGTCCATACTTTCTCATAAGCTGCTCTTTGTTCTCCGAAATCCCACACGTCAGTAGATGGAGAATGATTAACCTTTTCACGCACCCTGCTCGTCTGCTCCTCATCAATCTTCCATTCATTTTGGTCTAAATATACTTTCACACCATATTGCTGCAGCGCTCTTTCTTCACTTAATAGACCTGCTTCCACTTCCTGAAGGACTTTTTCTTTCTTCCTAGCAAATGGATTCCCCCAGCCGCCTCCACTTGGTGAAATCAATTGAACGATATCGCCTTTATCAAGTCGCAAGACATCTATTTTGGGCTGGTCTTGTTTCTCACCATTAGCTGTGATCAGCTTGACCTCACCAACCGATCCTGCTCGGCCGCCCATTAATCCCCAAGGCTGAAACTTCATCCGTTCCATTCCTCGTGCTGTCACCATCGATTCAGGCTTTATCATTTCAAATTCCAAACCAATCGCATGTCCGCCTCGATTTTCACCAGCTCCACCTGTATTCGGCAGAAGCTCATATCGGTGAACATGAATATCAATATGCTGTTCCAAACTCTCAATTGGGGTATTCTTCAAAAAGCCTGACGAATGATCAATACCGTCCACTCCATCAGTACCATTTTGAGCACCTCCGCCTCCGCCTAATGGTTCGACAACGGACATTTTCCTGCCACCCGTTTGATCATCAGGTACAGAGAGAACCACAATGGCAGATTGACCTGCACCTGCTGCCGGCACTGCTTCAGGCAGCAGCTTACCAATGGCGCCTAGCACGACATTGTACAGCCTCATCGTAATCGAATGCCGAATTCCGACAGAGGCAGGGTATTCTGGGTGCACCAGCGTTCCTTTAGGAGAGACCACGTCAATTGGATACGTTATTCCACCATTAATCGGTATAAAAGGATCCTTACTAATGATGTAATTAATCAACCCTTGATAAAGAAAGGAATGCTTCTGACCATTGGTGACAAGGTTAAAGGCTGTTTTTACTTGCGGATCACACTCAGAAAAATCGAGCGTCAGCCGTTTCCCTTTGATCGTTAGCTTGATTTTCAACCGAATAGGGACGTCTGAGATCATATCATCATCTAAATAATCAGCAAATTCACTCGTTCCATCCGGTATAGCTTCAATGACCTTTCCAGCACGATCCTCGGCTTGCTTCAGCAAGTCTATCATTCCTTGTTTCACTTCGTTTTTTCCGAATTTCTCAATCATTTCTTTTAACCGAATATCTGCTGTATTCACTGCAGCAATCATCGCATTGATATCACCATCATTTAGATGACTAGCGCGGCTGTTAGCTCTTAAAAAGGTACGTACGACCTGATTCTCTTTTCCGCCTTCATAAATTTTTACTGGCGGAATTCTTAATCCTTCTTGATGAACATCCGTTGCTGTCGGTGAAATACTCGAAGGCACAAGTCCACCCACATCACTGACATGAACAAAAGACCAAGCATAGCTTACGATTTCATCATCTACAAAAATCGGCTTAATGATATGGACATCTGGCAGGTGAGTCGCCAAACCATCTGTCGTATAAGGATCATTAGTGATGATAATGTCTCCTGGCTGCATCGGCCCGCTTTCTTCAATCGCCTTTTTTAGACTCAGCCCTAAAAAGATCGTCACACCCACTGTCTTCGGATAAACAAAGAAATCTCCAGAAGGCGTGGCTAATGCTGTCGCAAAGTCAGCAGATTCTTTGACGAAGGTCGTAAATGACGTTCGTTCAATGACATGTCCCATGCCTGATGCAATCGCATTAAAATAACTGCGCATCATCTCAAGCTTTGCTGGATCAGTTCTCATGTAAAGCTGCCTCCTTTGAAATCACTAAGTTACCTGATGGATCAATGCTGCCTGCCCAGTTTGGCAAAATTAATGTTGTTGTATCATCCTGCTCAATAACGGCTGGTCCATTAACAATAGAACCTACTGACAGAGTATCCCGGTTATAAACCGATGCTTCGTATTCTTTTTCCTCTATAAAGATTCGTCTATATTCATATGGTTTCAAAGACTGTCCGCTGCTTTCATGAACAGGTGAAAAAGGCAGAGGAGGCGTCTCGCCTATGACTCGAACGCGTAAATGAGTAAACTCGATGTTTGCCTGATCATCCCTATGACCATATTGTCGTTGATGCAGTTTGTGAAAGGCTTCAATGAGTTGGTGGATGTCTTGTTCTTGTTTTAGCCAATCAATCGATAATGGCAATTCAATCTCAAATGCCTGTCCTTGATAACGTGCGTCTGCTAATAATAGAATGGATGTCTGATTGATATGCTGAATGTCCTGCTGGCTGACCCAATCAGCCGCTTTTCGCGACAGCTTCTCATAATCTTGTTTTAGTTGGTTGATCGAATAGTCTTGTAAGCATATTTTCTTCGACAGCACCGCATCATGAATAAAGTCAGCGGTCAGAGCACCTAATGCACATAATGTACCCGGACTCGGAGGAACAACCACATTTTTCGCATGAATTTCTCTCGCAAGAAAATTCGCCACAACCGGCCCTGCTCCGCCAAACGCCAGCAAACTAAAATCTCTAGGGTCAAATCCTTGCTGCTCCATCACATTGCTTAATTCTGTGTACATATTGGCTACGGCTACTTGAATGAGCTGGTCAGCAGCCTCTTCAACCGTTTTGTTGAGCTGATCAGCAATTGGCTGAAAGGCCTTTTTCGCCGCAGACAACTGTAATTGTAAATGTCCTCCGGCAAAACGTTCTTGATTGAGATAACCGCATATAAGAAACGCATCAGTTAAAGCTGCTTTTTCTCCCTTTCCATACGAAGCTGGTCCCGGATTCGAGCCAACTGATTCTGGCCCCGCTTTTAGAAGTCCGCCCTGATCAATCCATGCTACCGAACCTCCCCCTGCTCCTATTGAATACATCGCAACAGATGGGAGAATAATTGGAAAGCCTGAAAGCTGATTCGATTGCGCCATTGTAGGCTGTCCATTTTGAATAATCGAGATATCTGCACTCGTCCCCCCGACATCAAAAGTGATCAGGTTGGGTTCACTAGCTGATGCTGCAATTCTCGCCGCACCGATGACACCAGCTGCCGGACCAGAAAAGAGAGTCTTAACAGGCGAGGTTGCCGCACTTTCTGCATCCATTAAACCACCATTTGATTGTGTAATGTATGGAGAAATTGGTACACCTTCTTCCTTCAAACGACTTTTCAGTGTTTGTAAATACTGTTTCACCTTTGGTTGAATGTACAAATTAACAACAGACATCACTGTACGCTCGTATTCCCTCATTTGAGGCCATAATTCAGATGAAGTAAGGACTTCTAACTGTGGATAATGATGATTGATATAGGCTTTTGCCTGTAATTCATGAACTGGGTTTTGATAACTATGTAAAAAAGAAATGACGATACCTGCTAGATTTTTAGATATAACATGCTGGACTGCATCATCTAACTGCTGCAGATGGAGAGGGTTTTTGATCGTACCATCGTGTATCAACCTTTCAGAGATTGGATATACATGCTTCCGAGGTATCAATGGTTCTGGCAAACGAGAATTGAAGTCATAAGGAATGGGTAGTCGTAAACGTTGAAGTGACAATATATCTTGAAATCCTTCTGTCAAAAAAAGGGCTAAATCTGCTCCTTTTCGCTGCAATAATGTATTAAGACCGATTGTCATTCCGTGAACGAGGTATTGGATGTTGGATAAATCAACACCTCTTTTTTTTAGAAGATTTAACCCATTGATAATACCTTGGGCTGGGTCATCAGTCACTGTGGGTGTCTTGAGTTCAGTCAGCTCCCCTGTTGCTTCATTTATCAATGATAAATCAGTAAATGTTCCGCCTATGTCTATTCCGAGCCGGTATGAGACATCCGCCATTTGTACTTCCCTCCTACAATGTAATTAGAATCATATTTTGATAAATTACGACATTTTTTGATATTTGACTCCATATTATTAAAGCAGATCGGTCTAGTCAATTTTATTTTTTTGAAATTTCTGTGTGTTAAATTCTTGAAATTAGCTCAAAAAGCAGTGATAAAGCCATTTTGGATGAGCATAATCGTTTTATGATCTACAAAATTAAAATTTTTATGAATTTCTACAAAAATGAAAAACAAGAAATCAAGTAAAATCTGTTTTTTGAATTTTAAAAGGCGTTTTTTCAAAACCAGGAGAAATTGGCAAGTAATTCTGCTATACTTCTGTTTACAAAATACGCAAACAAGAAAGAGAGCCAGCACCTATGAAACTTCTTAAAATGATTCTCTTGCTTTTATTGATTGTTATTGGTGTAGCAACAGGCTATATCCAGCTGGAGCAAGGGAAACAAGAGACAGCGAATTCATCTTATGACAAAACGATTCATTTTCCATCAGACCGCTATCCCGAAACAGCCAAGCACATAGAAGAAGCCATTGATGAAGGTCATTCATCCATTTGTACAATTGACCGTAAACATAGTGATGAGCAGAGGGATCGATCATTACATGGCGTTCCAACAAAGCGCGGGTATGATCGTGACGAATGGCCAATGGCAATGTGCAAAGAAGGAGGCACAGGAGCTTCTGTCAAATATGTACGCCCTTCTGATAATAGAGGCGCAGGCTCGTGGGTAAGTCATCAATTATCGGATGATCCTGACGGCACAAGAATTCAATTTATCATTGATTAGCAGCCTTTCCCTTTTCTATATTAAAAAAATTTTCACATGACTGCATGCAGGTATTTTAAACACTTTTTTCATGCCGATAATCCTTAAGGAGGGATATCCTACCTTATACCTAAAGGAGTTAAAAAGCATGAAGAAAAAGGGAAAACTGAGGCTTGGCGCCAAAATTTTGCTGATCTTTTTAAGTGTCCTCATCATCTTTTCCGCAGTTGTTGGTTATGTGGTGAATCGCGAGATGACAGAAAACATCAAGCAAATGGCAACTGAAAAAGCAAAAGGTGATTTAAAACTAGGCTACGCCTACCTGAATGAAAAAGTAGAAGGCTCGTGGCAGATTAAAGAGAACAAGCTATTCAAAGGAAATACGCAAATCAATGATCATGACACATTGGTTGACCAATTAGCCGAATATACCGGTGATACCATCACGATTTTTCAAGGAAATACCCGCGTTGCTACGAATGTCATGTTAAACGGGAAACGAGCTGTAGGTACAGAAGTCTCTCCTGAAGTGAAGACCACTGTTTTAGATAAAGGAGAAAACTATTACGGCACTGCAAATGTTGCCGGGAAAGACTATCAAACGGCTTATATGCCGATCAAAAATGAAGCAGGCGAAACAATTGGTATTTTTTATACTGGCGCCAATCAAAGCATGATTTCACAAATGCTTCAGTCATTCTATATACAATTTGTCATCGTCCTTTTGTTAAGTCTGATCGTTTCGGTCATCATTATTTCTATTTTCACTAAACGGATTCAGGCACGCCTCAAGCATATGGCTTCTGCCATTAAGAGTGCAGGCGAAGGTGATTTAACCATCAATGTGACGGATACTGCTGGTGATGAATTGTCTGATCTGGCTGGCCATTTCAATAAGATGCGTGAAAAACTAAATCAAACCATTCTAAATGTCATGAACACGTCTGAATTAGTGGCCACATCCTCTGAGCAGCTGTCAGCTAGCGCAGAAGAAACGAGTGCAGCATCAGAAAAAATCACATACACGATTCAAGAAGTGGCACAATCTTCAGAAGAACAGTCCACTCAAATGACAGCTAGTGAGCACAAAATGATTCAAGTATCAAACGAGCTGGCAAACATCACTGAAAATGCAGGACAAATGGCTTCAAGAAGTCACTCCGCACAAGAAGTGGCCCAAAAAGGTGTACACAATATCGGTGAAGTTCATTCACAAATGACGTCTATTGCCAAATCAATTGAAGAAAATGGTACAGCGATTCAAGCATTGGAAACACGTTCAGCTGAAATTGATCATATTTCCAAAGTCATTACAGATATCGCCAGCCAGACAAACCTGCTAGCTCTTAATGCAGCAATTGAAGCAGCACGGGCAGGTGAGCATGGAAAAGGATTTGCTGTTGTCGCAGACGAAGTGAGAAAGCTTGCAGAAGAATCTCAAGCATCATCAAACATGATTTCCCATCTCATTTCTGAAATACAAAAAGAGATGACTCATTCGACGAATGCCATCAAACGAGTAAGAGAGGAAGCGGCTCATGGGGCTGTACTTATCTCTCATACAGAGGAATCATTTCATGATATCCAGCAGTCGATGAGAGAAATGGCGAATGGCATTAAGCATTTATCAAGTGCATCACAAAAAATCGCAGCTTATACAAACGATGCGAAACAGTCTTTTGTGTCTATTACAGAAGGCGTGAAACGAACGAGTGAACATTCACAGCAAGTAGCCGGTTTAACAGAAGAACAATTTGCTGCAATGGAAGAAGTAACAGCTTCATCAGAAGCGCTTGCCCATTTAGCAGGAGATTTAAAAGCAATGGTCTCGCAATTTCACATCTAGATCCCACACCAAATAGCGCAAGACGGCGACAATCGTCTTGCTGCCTAACTTTCTCCTCAAGAATCACTCTTTAACCATTCACGTTCCAACGAAAATCCATAAATAAAGGAGTTTTTTATATGAATCACTTAAATCAAGCCTATTCCCTATCTATCTCCTACCACCAAATCACGGTATACACCGGAAGCGAAACACCACCTGTTATTGATTGGACAGATGAGGACATTCTTCAAGGATTTGCAACAGGAGATCAAGGAGTTTCCTTTGAAGGAATCAATAATGGAAAGGCGTCTATTATTGTGACATTAAATAGCGATGAGCCCCAAGTCTCGGTTGATAGAGCCATAACAGTTCCCTTTACGCTTACAAGTGACCAAGTTTATATCACAAGCGTCATGGCCCATGTGCTGTCTTTCTCCATTCCAAAAGGAAACTACCAGCTTACCTGCTACACCTCACAGCAGCCTGATCAAGACGTTTATTATGTAAATTTCCAAACAGTGTAGATTACGACTGATCGTATAGATCAAGCCACTGTTCCGCATAGTCTACCGATTCTCTCATGGGCAGTAAATATGAACTGGCAAGTCCAACTTGATTGTGCTGATGGATGCCTCCTGATTGCAGAAAATCACGGCCAATCTGTTCAAATAGTTCTTCTCTTGTGATGATATCTTGGTACTCTTTCCATACCCTCCACCCATTCTCTAAAATAGGGGCCCCTCTTGTCATGAGGTCCTGTTGAGGGATTCGGTATTCAGCTAGATGAAAAGCTGTCATGCTCTCAAATGATGCGCCAAGCAGCAGCACTTGAGCATGAAGATCATACATGCGGCCAAGAGGCGACTGCTCTCCTAATCCAAAGGAAAGTGCATGGTGTTGCAGAATTTCATGTTTTCTTTTCCCCCAGGCGGTGAATGAAAAATGGGGATGATTGCTTCTCGCCACGCCTGGGTATTTCCAAAATGTTTCCGCCACCTTTCCCATTGCTGCTGGTGTCGTGTAAGCTGGGTCAAATGCGGGCATTGTTTCTTTGATCGATTTCCACCATGAATAAGGAACAGGCGGATCGATCCAATCGGCGGGATCAGAAAGCTCTAACGTTTGTGCCGGCATAATCAGTGTCCCTTCTTCTGTTAAGGTTTCCATCAATGCTTGTATGACGGCTACAGCGCCTCCATTTACCCAGCCGATTGATGATAAAGATGAATGAACACATAAAATCATGCCCTTTTTCACACCAAGTTGAACCAAGTCTGCTTTGATTCTTTCCTTTGTCATCGGTTCAGCTTGATTTTCGATTAATTTTTGCATCGTTCCTTTTCCTCCTGCGTCTCTTCTATTACTGATGAATGAGACGTTTAACCGCAATAGACAGTTTGTAATTTGCGTAATTCGTCAGCTCCGTTAAAAACTGATCAAGTTCATCATGACTGGAGAAATGACCTTCAGCCATATAACAGCCTTCACCACTTATTTTGAACAAATTCTTGATTTCTTCCTTTTTATAAAGAAACGACAGAAGTGGTTCATGATGATGACTACGGGTATACAGCTGCAAAAAGGTTTGAATCGTCTTTTGTGTCTGCCAATCAATTGAAATGGTATATGCTTCAATCACGCCTTCTTCTTCTAGCTTTAACACCCGATTTGCAACAGCTTGGCCGGTTAAATGAACTTTTTCACCTAGAGCTTTCATCGTTAATCGGCTGTTCTTTGATAGTTCTTTTAAAATACTCATATCTGTTTGGTCTAGCATTGGCTCACCTCTTTCAAAAATCAAGCCCTTCCGATGAAAGACTTTCATGATCCTCTGTCACATAGAACTCTTTTAATATACTGTAAACTTAATGAGAAAAAAAGGAGGCCTTTTTATGAAAATTACACTCATTCGCAATGCTACTTTATACCTTCACTATGGTCATTCAACTTTTTTAATCGATCCCTTTTTAGCAGCAAAAGGAACATATCCACCGTTCCCTCATACAGCCAATCAACATTTGAACAATCCTATTGTGGAGCTTCCTGTAAATATAGATTTAGACAGTCTGTTACACCCAGATGCTGTCTTACTCACTCATTTACATGTGGACCACTTTGACGACGAGGCCAAAGGAAAATTAGCTCAAGATGGGCCAATTTATACTCAATCAGAGAAGGATCGAAAAGAAGTTGAAGAAGCTGGATTTCAGCATGTCACATGCATTGAAGATGAAATGGACATTTGCGGCGTTCATATTAAACGTACAGGCGGACAGCATGGGACGGGAGAAACGGCGAAGCGGATGGGTCAGGTGAGCGGTTTTGTTTTCTCTCACCCTGATGAACCTACCCTTTATATTGCAGGTGATACCGTTTGGTGTGATGAACCGAAAGAGGTTGTGAATACATGCAAGCCAGACGTCATTGTGGTCAATAGCGGGGCTGCTCAATTTTTAGAAGGCGATCCGATTACAATGACCAAGGAAGAGATTCTAGACGTTCACCGTTCTCAGCCAAAAGCTCAAATTGTCGCCTGTCATCTTGAAGCTGTGAATCATTGCTTGTTAACAAGAGCTGCTTTAGAGGCTTACATTCAAGAGCATCATGCAGATCAAGCCATTTCTGTCCCTCAAGATGGGGAAAGTCTCACCTTCTGATCAACAATAAAAAACCGGCACTTCGCTGCCGGTTTCATCATTATCATGGGCGATGGTGCTGTGGTTTTTTCAGCAATGGAACAAATCCGTTCTTTTTCAAATGAGTGTAATGCTCATCCATTCGTTTCGTGATGTGTGTGCCTTGTTCCTTTGTTAACACGCCGTACTGTACATATTTCTCAATGACTTCTTTTCGCTTAGAAAGAATTTGCTGCTCAAGGATTTCAATTTGTTTTTGTTGTTCTGCTGTTAATTTCACTTGATGTGTCACCGGGCGCTTTTCCATTTGAGGTGTTTCTCCATGAGCCGTTTCTATATGAAAACCAAATAACAGCATCATCGACAAGATGATCAAACTACTTATTTTTTTCATCATTGTTGTTCCCTCCTTTATTCGCCTTTATTTTGCGCTCACTTTCCTTTTTTATACATTATATCAACACGCAAATTGCTTATAATATTCTTACTTTTTCACTTTTCTTCTGAAAACGTTGTCCTTACAGAAAAAGCGTGCTATGTTTTGTTTTGTATAAAAAATAGAGGAGGATTCTTAAATGAGTCGTTTTTATCATAAAAAACCTATATGGATCATGCTTGTTGTATCTGCTTTCATCCTTATCATGTCTGCTTGCAGTCAATCAGGCTCATCTCAATCCGGGGACACAAAGTGGGATGAGATTAAAAAGAAAGGGAAAATCGTGGTTGCAACTTCAGGCACCCTTTATCCAACTTCTTATCATGATACTTCTAATGGCAAGGATCAATTAACTGGCTATGAAGTAGAAGTCGTCAAAGAAGCGTTTAAACGTCTTGATGTGAAAGTGGAATTTAAAGAAATGGGCTATGATGGGATGCTGAGCGCCATTAATTCTGGTCAAGTGGATGCTGCTGCAAATGATATCGACATCACAGATGACAGAAAAGACAAGTTTGCCTTTTCTACCCCTTATAAATATTCCTACGGAACGGCTATCGTACGGAAAGATGATTTATCTGGCATTAAAACTTTAAAAGATTTAAAAGGAAAGAAAGCAGCAGGGGCTGCCACAACGATTTACATGGATGTCGCTCGTAAGTACGGTGCAAAGGAAGTCATTTATGATAATGCGACAAACGAGCAATACTTAAAGGATGTTGCAAACGGCCGTACTGATGTCATTCTAAATGATTATTACTTGCAGACACTGGCTCTTGCTGCATTTCCTAAATTAAATATTACGATTCACCCTGACTTGAAGTACATGCCGAATGAACAAGGTTTTGTTATGAAGAAGGACAACAAAGAGCTTCAAAAAGAATTGAATCGTGTATTAGGCGACATGAAAAAAGACGGAACAATGAAAAAGATTTCTGAGAAATTCTTTAATCATGCAGACGTCTCTAAGAAAATTGATGCTGATGTCGAAGATGTCGACATTTCCAAATAAGGAGCCGCAATCGTGGGAGATATTCATTTAGAATATATATTTAATCCTGCACTGGCAAAGGCGTCATTTCCATTTGTTATGAAAGGCATCTGGCTGACGCTGCTCATTTCCTTTGCGAGCATGTTTTTTGGTACCATTCTTGGCTTTTTTATCGCTCTTGCCAGAATGGCGAATTCTTGGATTCTTCGGCTGCCTGCACGGCTGTATATCTCATTCATGCGAGGCGTGCCCATTCTTGTGATTTTGTTTATTCTCTATTTTGGGTTCCCCTATATCGGCATAGAGTTCACAGCGGTCACTGCCGCCATTATTGGGTTCAGCTTTAATAGTGCTGCCTATATTGCAGAAATTAACCGGGCAGCCCTCTCCTCTGTTCCAAGTGGACAGGTGGAAGCCGCTAAATCATTAGGTCTCAGCTATTGGCAAACGATGCGTGGTGTCATTTTGCCTCAATCCGTCCGCATCGCCCTGCCGCCATTGACCAATGTCATGCTCGATTTGATCAAAGCTTCCTCACTGGCAGCGATGATTACTGTACCAGAGCTCTTCCAGCAAGCAAAAATTGTAGGCGGACGAGAATTCGATTATATGACCATGTATATTTTGGTCGCACTCATTTACTGGGGCATTTGCAGTGTCGTCTCATTGCTTCAGGACTTTTTAGAAAAACGCTATGCGAAATATCTGTAGCAAAAAAAGAGCAGATCTCATGGATCTGCTCTTTTTCAGCGTGATAGAAAACCCTTTGCAGCCCTAGGAAGGGCG
Organism: Bacillus sp. FSL P2-0069; assembly: GCF_038593315.1. Classification (NCBI taxonomy): domain Bacteria; kingdom Bacillati; phylum Bacillota; class Bacilli; order Caryophanales; family Bacillaceae; genus Bacillus; species Bacillus sp. FSL P2-0069. Next base: position 347,467 of record NZ_CP151984.1, on the reverse strand, counting down.
AGCACCGGAGCGCAGACCTGACACCGAATGCGAGGGTTTGTCTACACGATAATTAATGAATGAGCCATAACCATACATATAACCCGAGTAAAGTGAGAATCAAGGTTGGGATGGTCAGGATGATTCCGGCTTTCATGTACGCTCCCCAAGAGATATGGACGCCTTTTTTCTTTAAGACATGAAGCCACAGCAATGTCGCCAATGAGCCGATTGGGGTCATTTTCGGTCCAAGGTTGGAGCCGATGACATTGGCATAAATCAGTCCGTCTCTCATGACACCTGCTGTATCTGTATGTCCAATGGCAATCGCATCAATTAAAACGGTCGGCAGATTGTTCATCACAGAGGACAGCACTGCGGCAAGCACGCCCATAAACATCGTTCCTGCAAGCAAGCCATGTGAAGCCCCTTGCTGGATCCATGCCGCCAATATTTCTGTAAGACCGACATTTTTCAGTCCATATACGACGACATACATACCGATCGAGAAAAACACAATGGACCACGGCGCTTCTTTGATCACCCGCTTTGTCGCCACTTGCGGACTTCTTCTCGCCAGCCACAAGAAAGCAAGGGCAATTCCGCCTACGATGATGGACACTGGAATACCGATCAGCTCCCCTGCAAAATAACCCACAAGCAGACAGCCGAGCACATACCAAGACAAACGGAACATACGGATATCTCGAATAGCTGATGCCGGTTCCTTTGCCTGAGACAGATCGTAGGTTTTTGGAATAAGCTTTCGGTAAAACACATACAGAACCAGCATGCTCGCTCCAAGCGACACAAGGTTTGGCACGAACATATTCGCTGTATATTCTAGAAAACCAATATGAAAATAGTCGGCTGATACGATATTGACCAGGTTACTAATGACAAATGGCAAAGAAGTTGTATCTGCAATAAAGCCGCTTGCCATCACAAAAGGAAGCACCATGCGTTCATCCAGCTTCAACGCTCTCACCACAGATAAAACGATTGGGGTCAAAATCAGTGCCGCTCCATCGTTGGCAAAAAAAGCAGCCACAACAGCGCCTAGCAATGTTAAATAAATAAACATGCGGACACCATTGCCTCTTGCAGCTTTTGCCATATGCAGTGCAGCCCATTCAAAAAAGCCGATCTCATCTAAAATTAACGATATGATAATAATGCCAATAAAGGCAAATGTGGCGTTCCATACAATTTGCGTGACTTCCCACACATCGCCCAGATGAACGACGCCAAAGGCAAGTGCAAGAATGGCGCCTCCACACGCTGACCATCCTATGGTGACACGTCCTGGCTGCCAAATGACAAGGACGAGGGTCATGATGAAAATCAAAATGGCTAAGGTGACTGATCCCAAAGGTGGCCCCCCTTTCACTTTTCTCATAAAATCTTTATCTATCATACAACGAAATGCATCAGTTGTATGCCATTTTCGCATGTCACATGAAAATCCGCAGGTGATCCCGTGGACCTGCGGATTCCATCATCATTATTGATCTTTTTTCATCAGCATCAATTCAATAAATAACTCACATCTCTGGCTAAAATGACTTAAGTCGATCGAAGTCATGTCAAAAATTTGTTTCATTCGATAGTTTAATGTATTTTGATGAATAAACAACTGCTCCGCCGCTGGCTTTAGTTTGCAGTTATTCAATAAGTAGACTTCCAGCGTTTTTAAAAATGAAGTTTGACTCTCGCGGTCTTTTTCCTTCAAGCGTAACAAATCTGGATTGAAGTCGTTTTTCTTTTTTTGATGGCTGTAAATGGAATCTAAAAACCGGAAGACCCCTAAATTCTCATAATCATATGGAATCAGTTCTTGTCCTCCGACAATTTTTACTGCCTTGACGACCTCTATCGCTTCAAATCGGCTTGTACTCATTTTCATGACATCACGATACTCTCTTCCCATCCCGATATACAAAGGGGAAGGATGTGCATGCGTTTTTGATTGCAGATATGCGATGACATCAGCCGCAGTCGCTTTCGGTGAGTGCCGGTCTGACAGGCTGCCTAATATAACGACAATATCTGCTTGAACCGAATAGACGTGATTCACCTTATCCTCTAGCTGCAAATACGTTCGAATGACATCCTTCACATCTTCTGCCGTCTCACTTTTGTTATCGGCAGCGTGCACGACCATGACAGTAAATACGGCTGGCAGTGGAATGCTTAAGTTCTCAGCCTCCCATTTCAGCTCTTCTTCTGTATAAAAATGATCATCCATGACCTTTTTGAAAAACTCTTCAATCTTGCCTTCCTTTTTCTCAAGCTGTTTCTTATTCTTATAAATCACTTTTCCAACCTGAAAGGAAGCTTCGTGTAAAAATTGCAGCTCCTCCTGAGAGAGGGAGTCCTCAATGTCCTGCACCCAAATAAAGCCTACTACCTCTTGTTTATGATTGGCGCTCACAGCCACCCGCCGATTAAATCCGAGCTCGTCATGGCCGCTCACATAAAAAGGCTTTGACTCCTTGTGAAGCCGCTCAATTACCCCTGTTTTCTTTAACCAATCGACCACAGACCCCGGACATTCCTTGGAGAAAATCGTTTGCTGATTGACTGGGTCAAACTGCTGAATGCTGTAAGAATTATAAGCAAGGAGCTGACACTCTGTGCTTTCTAAAATGACTGGTTTTTTTAAATATCCGCTAATAAATGCAATTAATTTATCGACATCAAAAAATGTATGAAGCTTTTCTAATATCTCTTCCATCCCGATTGCTCCCTGATTAAGTGATACATTTATCATACTTCTTTCCAGTCAGATTTGTATAGAAACAAGTCGCAGGCAGGCAAAAAAAGCATGAACCCGTCAGTGCAGGTTCATGCTTTTTCCATATTAAAACATTTCACTAATCGTTTTTGCCTGCATGTGCAGAGCTAGGTAATCTGGACCGCCTGCTTTTGAATCCGTTCCTGACATTTTGAATCCGCCGAATGGGTGGTAACCAACGATGGCACCTGTGCAGTTACGGTTAAAGTAAAGGTTCCCTACATGGAACTCCTGCTTCGCACGGTTGATGTGATCACGATTATTCGTAATGACAGCACCTGTTAAACCGTATTCTGTGTTGTTGGCTACCTCAAGTGCCTCATCAAAGCTAGAGACTTTCGAGAAAGCCAAGACTGGTCCAAAGATTTCTTCTTGCATTAAACGGGAAGTTGGCTCAAGATCTGCAAAAATGGTCGGGTGGATAAAGTATCCTTCCGAATCATCACTCGTTCCGCCAGTGACTAAGCGGCCTTCCTGTTTGCCAACCTCGATATAATCCGTGATCTTGTCAAAGGACGCTTGATCAATGACAGGCCCCATATAAACATCCGCAGAAAGTGGATTGGCTGTTGTTTTCGTTTCTGTGATTTCCTTCACTCTCTCAACCACTTGGTCATACAGCTTCTCGTGAACGACAGCCCGAGAACCAGCTGAACATTTCTGACCTGAAAACCCGAAGGCTGATGTGAAAATGGCATTAGCCGCTAATTCAACATCTGCATCCTCATCAACAACCACTGTATCCTTACCGCCCATTTCAGCAATGACACGTTTTAAATGCTGCTGGCCTGGCTGCACTTTTGCCGCGCGTTCAAAGATACGTGTCCCTACTTCTCTTGATCCAGTGAATGTAATCAGGCTTGTTTTCGGATGATCTACTAAGTAATCCCCGACCTCTGCTCCGCTTCCTGGTACAAAGTTGACAACACCCTTTGGAAGACCGGCTTGCTCAAGCTCCTCCACAAAACGGGCTGCAATGACAGGCGTCGCACTCGCTGGTTTTAAAACAACTGTATTCCCAGTGACGATTGGGGCTACTGTTGTTCCTGCCATGATCGCAAACAAGAAGTTCCACGGCGGAATCACGAGCGTCACGCCAGTTGGTGTGTATACATATTGATTGCGTTCGCCTTCGCGGCTGTTCACTGGTTTGCCTTTCGCCAGCTCCAGCATTTGACGGGCATAATATTCTAGGAAGTCAATCGCTTCTGCTGTATCTGCATCCGCTTCATTCCAAGGCTTACCTGCTTCTTTGACAAGAAGGGCTGAATACTCATGCTTTTTACGGCGAATGCTTGCCGCAGCTCTGAATAATACGCCAGCTCTTTCTTCTGGAGATGTGTAGCGCCATGTTTCGAATGCTTTCGCTGCTGCTTGAACCGCTTGTTCTGCCTCTTCCTTCCCGGCCTTTGATACGGTTCCAACCACTTCATCCTTTTTCGCTGGATTGATCGAAACAATCTTGTCTTTCGTTTCGATTCTTTCTCCATTAATCACGAGCGGATAGGTTTGACCAAGTGATTCTGTTACTTTAGCTAATGCTTGTTCAAACGCTTTGCGGTTTTCTTCCTGGCTAAAATCCGTGAATGGTTCATGTTTGTAAGGTGTTGTCATTTTTGTCACGCTCCCGTTTCAAATTATTTTCTCGTCATCCCTTTTAGAGCAAAGGCAATGTTTGCCGGCCGTTCTGCAAGACGTCTCATGTAGTAGCCATACCACTCTCGTCCATACGGAGTATAGACCCTCATTTGATAGCCTTCTTTCACAAGTGCCTGCTGCGTTTCTGTTCTCATGCCGTACAGCATTTGAAATTCGAACTGACTTGTCTGTATATTGTGTTTTTTCACAATATTTTTCGTGAACTCAATCATTCGATCGTCATGTGTCGCAATGGCTGTATAGTTTCCTGAGAGCAATTGCTTTTCGATCAGCTTTTGATAATTCTGATCGACGTCTTTTTTGTTTGGATACGCCACTTCGGCAGATTCCTTATAGGCACCCTTTACAAGTCTTAAAAATGGCTGCAGCTTATTTAGGTCATCAAGATCCTTTTCTGTTCTGTACAAATACGCCTGCAAGACCGTACTGACATACTCATATTGAGATTTCATCTCTTTAAAAATGTCCAGCGTTTTTTGACAGCGCTGTTCATCCTCCATATCGATTGTCACCATGATACGGTGCTTCTCTGCCGTATCTAAAATACGTTTCATATTGCGATACACAAGGTCATCGTCAATATCCAGGCCAAGTGATGTCATTTTGAGTGACACGTGGGAATTGAGTCCCGCCTCTGCAATCCGCTGAATGGTTTGAATACACTCAGTCGTCCGTTCATTGGCAATCTCTGCCTTTGTGACAAACTCACCAAGGTGATCAACTGTCACAGCCATTCCTTGGTCATTTAATCGTTTGATGACAGGGATGGCACTCTCAAAGTCCTTCCCTCCGATGATTTTCTTAGATGCAACAGCACTTCCCCAATTACGAGCAATATGGTTCAAGAGACTGCTCTTTGACAAAAACAAGAAGAAATTTCTTGTGACCGACTCCATAAAGGGCACCTCCCACTCTTTGTAAGCTATGTCTTTATTGTAAAGCTCATAAGCTGTCCGCTACAATATTTGAAGATGACAAAAATTCTGACTTTTTTTGTGGTTTTATCACAATAAGAGATAAAAAAGAGCCTGCCGCGATCCGGCTGACTCTTCCCTGCTTACGCCCACACCTCATCAAGGGTAGACTGCAGCAGCTCATTTAATTCTTGCAACAGGCTGTCTTTCGGCTGATTGTAGCTTTTCACCAATTCATCAAATCGCGCGAGCTCTTTGTCGATAAATGGATGGACATAAGCGAGGCGGTTCTCTACATCCATTTCTTCGCCGTCCATTTTACGTTTGAGCAGCTCATGGATTTCCGCTAAAAGCGGACCTTCCTCCACTAGTTCCTCGAGCAGTTTATGAAAGTCCATCGGCGGAACCGTCCTGTATCGTTCAATCCACTGACAGGCAAGCAGCGGACGAAGCACATAGAAATACTTCTTGATTCGCACCTGCTCTCCTCGTAAATGCCGGCTTTCATTCCGCTCCGCCATATTGAGGTAATGATACATCAATGCGGCAGGATAAAACGCTCGATCCTTTAATTCTCTTAGCTGCTTTGCCAAAGAGAAGGATTCAGCATAGATGATGTCAGACGACAGCCATTCCATGATGGACGGATTCGATTTATTGAATAAGCGAAGTGCCTTTCTAAGCTCCCAGCCGCTGATATCAAGCACATCATCAATCGGCCGTTCAATGACATCACGATGTTCTTCCATTGCCCAATACCATTCTTTTCGAGGAACATATAAAAAACGAACATCGTAATCACTATCAGTCGAGGGGAATCCCCATGCTCTGCTGCCTGATTCGACCGCGAGGCAAATTTTCACGTCATACGTTTCTTCGATGATTTTCAGCTCTTCCTTGATTCTCTCTCTCATCATCCATCAACTCTTTCTATAGAAATCTGCATGACTTCTTCACGTTTTGGTAAAATACGAATAAGACATATATGAAAAAGGAGTTGGATCTCATGTCTATATCTCGCATCATGAAATGGATCACCGGAATTTTTGAAGCCTGTCTTGCCATCCCTGTCATCGGAGGACTATTTATTATTAGCAATGGCTATTCACCGCTCATGGTCATGCTTATTCTGCATATTATCACACTCGTCTTATCGAAGCGAGACCAAGGACCAATGATTGGCAGCATCATTGGGATTATCACATCCTGCCTCGCCTGGATTCCGATACTTGGATTCATCCTTCATATCATCACAGCTCTTGCCCTTATTATCACCGCGTTAGTACCTGATGAAAAAACGAGACAAAATACGAGTTATTAAAAAAGAGGCCCTCATAGAGCGGCCTCTTTGTTCTTTTATTTGAGCAAGTGCTTTTGTAAGAAGGAGAGCTTCTCTGTTTGAAAAGCCGGGATAAACTCGTGTCCAAAATAGCGGTATACCTTAAGGTCTTTATCTGTTTCTAAATGGTTGTATGCCGCAAACACAGTAGATGGCGGGGTAATTTTGTCAATCAGACCGATCGCCATCAATGTTGGCTGTTTGACCCATCCAGCTAAATTGATTAAGTCAAAATAGCTTAATGTCTCAAATGCCTTTTCTTCCGCTTCCGGGTCACTATTTCTCCGAAAGTACGAATTGATTTCTAAATAAGGCTGCTCCAATGCCGCATCCACTGCACGCTCAAAGTTTGATAAATAAGGGTAATCTGCCGCGACGACCTTCGGAATATCTGAAAGGGCTGCAGCTGCTACCGCTAATGCGCCTCCCTGGCTCCCGCCAATTACGCCGATCCGGTGTTTATCCACTTCAGGGAAGGACTGAATGACTTCGAGTGCACGAACCGCATCTAAATAAACACCGCGATAATAGTAGGTCTCTTTTGATAAAATGCCTTTTGTCATCCACCCCAAAGCGTGACCGCCTGGTGTCACTGTCTGATCTTCACTGCCGCCTTGACCGCGGACGAGCATACCAAATGTGGCATAGCCGTGGAGCGCCCAGTTGACGATGTCGTGAATGCCGCCGTCATAGCTGGCATTATAGCCATGAAAACGAACGAGCGCTGGATGCGGGCCAGTTTGATCAGGTACAGCATAAAAGCCTTCAATTTTAGAATGTCCAAAGCTTTGATACGTCAGGCGGTACACCTTGACGCCTTTCACTGGATAGTCATAAGGTTCAAGTATTGGCTTTGCCTCCACTTGGCGCAGTTCTTCGAGTGATTTCTTCCAAAAATCTGAGAAATCAGGACGTGCTGTTTTCTTTGGTTTATATTTTTTTAGCTCTTCAAGTGGCAAATCGAACAATTGCATATCCGAGTATCCCCCTTTGTTTTATTCATTATATGTATCATAACACCGATTTCTTGAGTAAGAAAGCCATTTAACAAAACCTTCTGACATTTCTATTGGCAAAGATGATGGAAACCTTTATGATAAAGAAACTGGCCTTGAAGACTAAAATAAACCATTACATACATTCTTGATTTTCACATGACATATAGCAAATAAAGGAGGAACTCGTATGAAAATCGCCCTTGTCCAAATGAACGTACAAATTGGAGAACCAGAAGTGAATTTTAAAAAAGCAGCAGCGTTTTTAGAAGAAGCGGTCCGCGAGCAGCCTGATTTGATCATTTTACCCGAAATGTGGAATACCGGCTACGCCCTTGAGCAAGCCGAGCAGCTTGCGGATGTAAACGGTGAACGCACAAAACAGCTCTTTTCCTCCTTTGCACGGAAGCATCAAGTGTATCTCATCGCAGGCAGTGTATTAAATAAGCGGACAGAAGATGAAAATATCACCAACACGATGTATGTCTTTAACCGCCAAGGGGAGCTTTTGTTAGATTATGATAAAATTCATTTATTCCGCTTAATGGATGAGCATAACTATTTAACCGCTGGTGATCAGCTTGGTTTATTTGACTATGGGGAAGATGTGACGATTGGTGCAATGATTTGCTATGACCTCCGTTTCCCGCAGCTTTCCAGAACACTTGTGAACAAAGGAGCGAAGGTGCTCGTCAATACGGCGCAATGGCCGTCAGCAAGAGTGGACCATTGGCGCAGCCTGCTCATCGCAAGAGCGATTGAAAACCAGTCATTTATGATTGCTGTTAACAGAACAGGCACAAGCAGAGACACGGCATTCCCTGGACACTCTATGGTGATTGATCCACTCGGCCGCATCCTGCTTGAAACAAACGATGACGAAGATATTTATTATGCGGAAATTGATCTTCAGCTAGTGGATGAAGTCAGACAGCAAATTCCGGTTATGACGGATCAGCGTCTCGACTTATATTAAAAAGCAGGGTGCTCCCCTGCTTTCAGCGTGTAGACAAACCCTCGCATTCGGTGTCAGGTCTGCGCTCCGGTGCTCACGAATGTCAAATTCGCTCCGCTCCGGTGCTCGCCCTTCCTAGACTTCAAAGGTTTTCTATCACGCTGAAAAGAAGATAAAGGGCTAAAATCAAGATCATTTTAGCCCTTTGTCACCAATCTTAAAGCAGGGTGCTCCCCTGCTTTTTGCGTTTAATTAAACGTTTGTTTAAGCCTTCCCTTCATTCTGATAAAGGTCCATGAAGGCTTGAGCGGCTTTCGTTAAATACCTTTCTTCCACATATGCAAACACAAGTGTGCGGGTTGGGCATGAATCAATGTGTAAATAAATGACCCCGTTCCTATCCTCTTGCGCCACCATTTTCGGCACAACGGTCACACCTAGTTCGTTTTTGACCAATGCCTGTGCTGTTTGAATATGACTTGTTTCAAAAGCCGCTTTTGGCTGGAAACCGTGATGACGGCACAGCTCCATGACCACTTGCCGAAAACCGTATCCCTCTTTCAGCATAATAAATGGGGTACCTTCAAGAAGCTGAAAGGGAACGATTTCGTGACCGGACTCTTTTTGCCCTGCTTGCTTGATAATCTCGTTCAATTCCTCTGATAACCATGGCTGAGCAGCTTGCGGAACTGCAAGAAGGAGCGGCTCTGTCAGCATTTGTTTCGTTTTCAATGATTCATGCTCGACAGGCATAGATAAAATAGCCAAATCCAGTTTTCCAGCCAATAGACGTTTTTCGAGCTCACGAGGAGACTCTTCTATCAGTTGAACGTGAACATGAGGATACGTTTGACAAAAAGTTTTTAATAAACCGGGCAAGACATAGCCCCCAGTCACTGCTGGCGCTCCAATGTTCAGCTCTTTCCCGATTTCATAAGCTGCCTCTCCTATTTCACGCAGCAAATCATCTCTTTCCTTCAAAATATTCTCAGCCCTTTTAATGAATCGTCTCCCTTGAGGTGTGGGCGTTACTTGTCCATACTTTCGAATAAATAGCGGTGTGTCTAATTCCTCTTCCAGCTTCTTCATTTGCTGGCTTAAAGAAGGCTGTGCAATATGAAGTTGATCCGCTGCTTTTGTAAAACTTTGCTGCCGGTACACTTCCATGACATATTCCATCATTCGTATATCCACTTTCATCACCTCATAGGTTTTAACTATCCATGTCATATCTTTTATGTCTTAGACAAATAACAGAAGGAATTCTACGATAAAGAGACCACAAAGGGGGAAAAGAAATGAATCCATATGCTAAAGCCGAGAACCAATTTTCACAAAATGCCGAGAACTATCGAGATTCACCTATATTTGCGGCCGGAGAAGAGCTGGAATGGATGAAAACAACTGCAAATGCGAAGGGACATGAGCATTTACTTGATATTGGCTGCGCGGCAGGACATACCGTTTTTTCCTTTTCAGACGTTATCTCTAAAGGGGTCGGCATTGATGTCACGCAAAAAATGATCGAGATTGCAGCAGCACTTGCGGAAGAACGCCGCCTGAACCACATTACTTTTGAGCAGGCAGCCGCAGAAGCATTGCCCTTCTCTGATGAATCATTTGATTTAGTGACGTGCCGATTTGCTGCTCACCACTTTCCAAACCTTCAGGCAGCCATGTCTGAAATCAGCCGAGTCTTAAAAAAAGGCGGCCAATTTCTGCTCGTCGATCATTATGCACCTGAAAACCCTGCACAGGATTCATTTATTAATCACTTAAATAGACTGAGAGACCCTTCTCATGTGCGGGAAAGCTCGTTATCAGAATGGAAAGAGCTTTTCGATGACAACCAATTGACTCAGAAAGAGATTCGTTACTGGGACCTGCATATTGATTATAAGGACTGGATTATACGTGGACGCACGCCAGAGAATATTCAAAAGGAGATCGTTTCCCACCTTCAAGCCGCAGACCCTGACACAAAGCAGCTGTTTCAGCTTCAATTCGATGCACAGCATCAGCCCATTTCCTTCTGTTTAAAAGCTGCAATGATTCAGGGAATCAAGAATTGACCTTATAGAAAAAGTCTACCATTGTCGGTAGACTTTTTTAATCTTCACTGTCTCACAGGTATTGCTTTTCATGTTCGTGACACGTCTCTCCTTACGACAAGGAGTGCTAGATCATGTTTGTATTATATGATAAATGAACGAAGATAGGTGAGGCATTTTAGATCCTCTGAATAAAAAAAGAACCTACCCTCTTTGGAATAAGTTCTTCACTGCACGCGTAACTTACGGCGCAATATCCTCTAATACTTTCTCGCGCGTTTCTATCATTTTAAAAGCAAGAATTGCTCCCACTACCGTCACACTTGCAAAAAGAATAAAAATAGTTGAAACACCGCTTACCTCTAAAATAAAACCTATCATAATAGGAGCGATCGCTGAGGCCAGCCTAAGCCACGCTGTAGCAAATGCCGTTCCAATCACCCTCATACGTGTCGGATAAATTTCAGGTGTATATAGATAAAGAAGTACTGTAATTGTCCCCATCATTCCGTAAGCAGCAGACCCTAAATAGATGACGCTTTCTGGTGAAGTCGCTCCGCTGATCCATAAAGCCGTTAATAAAACACCTGTTAATACAAATGCAATGGTTGCCCAGCGCTTTCGACCTACTTTATCAATTAAAAACGCACAAGCGAATACCCCTATGGTCTGTAAAATATTTGTGAGAGATGCTGCCCTTAATGAATCTCCGACTGGCAAATGGTAAACCGTATTATAAAGACTCGGTAACCAGTTATTTAAACCATTCGATACAAAGTAGGCAGAAAACCATAGTCCCCATACGACCAATGTTCTTTTACGGTAAAAAGTTGAAAATAGCTCTTTCCAGTCGCCTTTTTCAGTACTGCTGGATACTTGATTTGCGACAGGCATTCGTTTGTCAGTACTAGCTTCAATTTCTTCAATAATTCTTTCGGCTTCATCTAACCTGCCTTTCGAAATAAGCCACCTTGGCGATTCACGCAGCATGAAAAAGAATACAAAGACGATTAAACCTCCAATGCCTCCAATCAAGAACATCCATTTCCACCCAAAGCTAGGTACGACGAATGCGCCAATTTGTGCTGAAATCATTAATCCTAATGGAAAAATCATCTCATAAAGCATAAAAAAACGACCTCTTCCTTGGGCTCGGGACAACTCATTAATATATGAGGCTGCTACCGGCACCTCTCCTCCGACTCCAATCCCTTGTATAAAACGGAAAATAAAAAGGGCCATAAAATTACCTGAAAATACACATGCGATACTCATAATAGACATGAGGAACACCGTCCACTTTGCACTAAATACACGGCCGCGCCTTTCTGCTAACCATCCAAAGAAAATAGCACCAATCGCTTGTCCTATATAACCAGACCCAATAAGAAGACCAATCTGTGCAGGTGATAAATTCCACATGCCGATGAGAACCGGGAGAACAAACGCTAAAGATAGTGCATCAAAAGCATCAAAAAAGGTAGCAGATCCCATAATGATCCGAGGTTTTAAATGCCACCTCGAAAAAGGCACACTTTCCATCCTGGTCAATAGTTGTGAAGCTCTATCAACAACTTGCTCATCACGAGAATTTGAATTTCCGCTGAGTTCTAACGTCATGGTATCTCCTCCTTATTAGAGGAAATGATGCAAAAGTACATGCCGAAGAGCGCTGAAGAAATCGCTTACATTTTAAATCAAGCTGAAATTCTGCAGCGTTCATACGAGTTTTCAGCATCTATCACATCTTTTTTGGCGTTCCCGTGGTGCCCCGATCTATATAATACATAGGGAAAATATGCTCCATCGCCTCTAACTGTTCTCCTTCCAACAACTGTGTTAGTAAAGAAACAGCTTTTCTTCCCATTCCAACTAAATCAACATGAACAGAAGATAAAGAAGGGGTTAGAAAACTTGCAATGGGCACATCATCGGCACCAACGACAGACAAATCATGAGGTATTGACACATTTGCGTTTTCTGCCGCTTTCATGACCCCTATCGCCAAAAAATCTGAAGAGCAAACAACTCCAGTCATGTGCTGGTTTCCTTGGAGAAATTGAGAAACCACTTCTACTACTTTTCCCCCATCAAATTCATCTAACTCAAACACAAGCTCTTTGTTCATTGTTAATCCTAAACGTTTCAGTGTGCGCTCATACCCCTTGTAGTACCTCACGCTATGCATCGAACTCATTGGACCATTGACCAGCCCAATGGTTCGATGACCTTTATCAAATAAGGCCGTTACAGATTGACAAACACCTTCTTCATCATCTGGCCTGACACATGGAAATGGTGAATCCTCTAAGTAACTTCCGACAACGATAATGGGAATAGCCAAACTTTTTAGCCAATCCATGCTCAATTCTTCATTTCTTGGAGAAAATAAAATGGCACCATCTACAGCCTGCGTCTCAAGTAACCGCTGCTGCTGAACAGATGTAAATGACATCAGCATATTGAATTCGGTCTCATCTAATTCCTTCGCTATTCCATCTAAAATCGTTGAAAAAAATGGATTATTCAAAATATATGAACCGCGGGGAACCACTACAGCAATATTCCCAGTCTTTCTTTTCACGAGCCCTCTCGCTCCTAAATTAGGGCGGTAGCCTAACTCATCAATCACTTGTTTGATTCTTTCAGCCGTTTGAGCACCTACTCCTGGTTTACCACTTAATACTCGGGAAACAGAGGCTATAGACACTCCTGCTTTCAATGCTACATCTTTAATACTTACTGACACATTTCATACCTCCGGGAGTCTGTTGTTTTATACCTTATTATAACCTGACTCACCTTCATCATGAAATCAATGGTCTGTTATCTACTGACGTTTTCCTTAAGCAAACCAACACTTTGAAGGCCCTGGCGAATCTCTTCTTTTTCCTTTTGAGTTAAAGGTAATACCGGCTTTCTAGCAAGCGAACTGCTGATCAAGCCTCTCTGGAACATCGCTTCCTTCATTCGCAGATGAGAGGTAGATGAAGGTTCATCCATTTTATATACAGCATGCTTTAATTCAAAGATTCTATCGTACACTTTATTAGCTGCTGCAAGGTCTTGTTCTTCCACACATTTCACAAGTTCAGCGATTAAATCTGGTACAAAACAGCCGAAACCGACAAGCGCTCCATCAATCCCTTGAACTAATGTTGGCAATAAATATTCATCGTGACATGTGAGCAGCGATACATCTGGTGCATGCTTTTTCAGTGCGCGCACATCGACTTCATATTGTGCCATGTCTCTTTGACCAATTTTGAATGAGACAACATTTTCAATTTCCGACATTTCTAGTAATTGATTCGTTGTATATGAGGTTTTTGTCCACGTTGGATATTGATGAACGATGATTGAAATGTCAATCGCTTCTGCAACATCTTTAAAGAATTGGACAGGTGATTCAGGCTGCATACCGAATCTCAGCCATGAATGCGGCGGCATGAGAAGGATACCTTCTCCGCCAGCTTCTTGAACTGCTTTTGCATGCTGGATTGCTTCAATTGTCCCTTCAGCTGAAACCCCTGAAATGACAGGTACTTCCCCTTTTAATTCGTCGGCTGCAATACGCACAGCCTCAGCTCGTTCATGTGGCAGCAGGGTCATAATCTCGCCCGTATGTCCATTGACAACGATCCCGTTAATCCCTTCGTGCTCCGCCACCCAGCGAACAAACTTACGAAATGCAGGTTCATCAATTGAATAGTCATCTTTAAAAGGAATTAAGACAGCCGGGAATACACCGCTCCATTTTTCTTTATTCTTCATCAACAAATTCCTCCCCATTCGATTATAGTAAACGTTTACGGTAAGCGTTTACGTAAACAATCATAGAACGTTCTCACGGAAGATGTCAACATTATTTTTTAAATATTATAATAATTCAAAAAACTCTTATTAAAATTTATATACTATTTTACTTTTCCGAAAAAGAAAATGATCTAGATCAAAAACCTCATCCTCATGAACTGATCAAAGGAGGATCACCGCTTTTTCCAAACGGCCGCACACCAAAAAAAGGATAAATACATTTTGGTTGTCAAAGCATCATCCTATGTACGAAGGAAAAGAATTCAATAGAAAAAAGTCTACCCTAAACGGTAGACTTTTTTTATTTCGAATATAAATCCCAGCCAAGCTTGAGTGTGTCCACAATATAATTGGCGACTTCCTCAGCCTCTAAATGATCTGTTTCCACTCTTGAATTATGAAGAGAATAAATCTCCCGGCGCTCCTCAAACAGCTCTTTCATCTCATCAAGCGTCCGGTTGTGAAGAACAGGGCGGTTTTCAATTAAAATATCAAGCCGCTGCTTCCAATTCTCCCACGATAGATCAAGGAAAAGAACGGTACAATGCTTCAAGCAGGCGCGTTTGATTTCTTCCTGTTTGAATGCACCGCCTCCAAGGGAGACGATCTTGAGCTGTGTATGTTCACATAAATCGACGATATAATCCTTTTCAGCCTGCCTGAAGAATGCTTCTCCTTTTTGCTGAAACATCTCTGGAATCGTCATGTTGTACTTTTTCTCAATCTCCTGATCGACATCAATAAAATCTCTATATAGCTTTTTGGCAACCAGCTGCCCAATGGTTGTTTTCCCAACACCCATAAAGCCAATGAGGACAATATTCCGCTGTCTTACAGGAATTTCTCTATTGATTTTCATGGTCGTGACACGTCCTCCCTACGACAAGGAATGCTACATAATATTTCTATTATATGATAAATGGAGCGCGAAAAGATAGGCAATCTTAAAAATTGTCGTAGCCGAGCTGTTCAGAAAGCCTCTGTGCCTGTTCTTTCACTTTTTGCTGCAGCTTAGGAATGACTTCTTCAGTAAACCGATGGGTTGGACCAGATATGGATAAACAAGCCTTCACTTCCCCATGAATGTTAAAGACTGGTGCCGCTACTGCCGCAGATCCTACCTCCCGTTCATCGATACTGCAAGAAGTATACGTGTCAAGAATATGTTTACGTTCCTCTTGCCAGTCATCTCTCTTCACATGATCAGCCTCAGACGCTAATACTTTTTGTTGAAATTCTTCACTTTGAAATGCCAATAATACCTTTCCGCCTGCACCTGCGTACAATGGCAGCTTCTCACCAATCTTGACAAGATGGCGAATCGATTGCAGCCCTTCCGCTTGTTCGATACAAACCCTGCTTGTTGAATCCAGCACATACAGGTTGACGGTTTCCTTTGTTTCATCACGAAGTAAGTACATGAGTGGTTTAGCCAGTTCTCTCAATTTAATGGACTTTCCTGCAATGTATCCGAGGAGATAAAGCCTTTGACCCAATCGGTATTTCATTGTTTCTTGATTCTTCTCCACAAAATGATTCATTTCAAGCGCCTTGAGCAGTCTCGTTGTCGTAGACATTGCTAAATTCATCTCTTTTGAAATATCCGTTAGCGTCAGCTCTTGACGTTCTTCACTAAAACAATACAGAATATCCAAAGCACGCTGAACTGTACGCAGTCCTGATTCTTCTTTTGACTTTTTATCAGCCATGTTCATTTTCTCCTTTTCCCCTTTGATTTCTTATCGACATCAACGATCGATTTTGCTATAATCCATTTTAAACGTTCCACTAAAAGAAAACAAATTCCACCAGTCGGAATAAAATCACTTGAAGATATTTGATGGAGGAGATATTTGAATGTACCTGCTCGTTTTTACACTTCTTATCAGTCTATATATTGTTCATCAACTATTTCCTGCTCACATACTCTCCTATTTTGTTGGTCTGCTGGCCGCTGCTTCGCTCACCATTTCTTTTAAGAAAGCAAGCGGGCTTTATTTGAAAACAGGTGCTGTATTTCTCATCATTGGGTTGTTCTTATTCTTCTTATCCGGCCAGCCATTGCACACGTTTTTTCTTCACTTTCATTCCATGCTGGGCTTGCTTTCTCTCTTTTTCATGCTGCCTTTTATTCATTCTCTCATACATGTTGGACATTTCGATACACAATTAAATAAACTGCTCACACTGCATACAACGAGCTCAAACCAGCTTTATCGCAAGAGTTCATTTGTCACTCATATTCTCGGCATGTTTTTAAATATCGCGACGATTCCTTTACTATATACATCGCTCAAACCGTCGCTCGAATCTCTAAAAGAACAAGTGAAACAACATCTTTATACACGCAACCTCTTGAGGTCATATGCATTATGTTTAAGCTGGAGTCCTGTTGAAGTGCTGGTAAGCGTCACCATTGATGCAACCAAACTAAAATATTATCAAATTGCACCTATTACTTTTGGTTTAATGGTCGTCGTGCTGGCGATAGATTGGATGCTTTTTTCTCGTCAAAGCAAACGATTACCAAACATCATTCAGTCTTCAGAAACAAACACCAATCCTCATCGAATTAAGCGAAAAACCCTTCAGCTCGCTTTCATGCTGCTAGGTTTTATGACAGTCGTCTCACTTGTCGATGCATGGATTGGGAAAGGCTATTTATTCGCTGTAGTACTGACGATTATTCCATTTGCTCTATTATTCTCTTCTATTATCAAAAAAAGAAAACAATATATCGCTGTCTCTGTGCCTCATTGGAAAGAAAGAACCCGTCAGCTCTCCAACTATATGTGTCTATTTTTAAGTGCAGGCTTCTTTGTCGATATGCTCCTTGCGACAAACAGTATGCAGCCGATTCAAGCATTTATTGTCAGTATATCAGACCATGCCATTTGGGTTTATTGTGTCATTGGGTTGTATTTTCTGATCACCGCCCTTTGCGGTTTTCACCCGCTTGTCTCGCTTGCTTTGTTAGTCAGCATGATGGCACCAGTCATCCATGAACTGCCTGCTCTTCCGATCGCAATCATGCTGATCGTTGCTGGCACATCAACTGTTATGTTTAGCCCTTTTAATGTTTCTGTCTCCTTATTGGCTGATTTGATGAAGGTCAACCCTTACCGTATCACTCGCTGGAATATATGGTTTGCCAGCCTTTATATCAGCATGGGCATCGCATGTGCAGCGATCATCACCGTTATCTTTTATACATAAAAAAGAGAACTCACCCTTGAGTTCTCTTTTGCTTTCTCACTATGGTTTTAATTTGAATACGTTCAATTTTACCTACGATAAAGATGTACGACAATGCCCCGCCTAAAGCGACTAAACTGACGAATAAAATTCCTCCATTGTAAGAGCCTGTCGCCGACACGATGAATCCGATAATCAGCGGAGTGATGATCCCAGCTAAATTAGCAAAAAAGTTAAATACGCCGCCAGCCAGCCCAACCATTTCCCGCGGTGCCACCTCAGACAGCATCGTCCAAGAGATATTAGACAGTCCTTGCGCAAATGAAGCGATGGATAAAATGGTCAGCACAAGCGGGATATTTGTTGTAAAGTTTGCTAAAACAATGGTACTCGTCATCAGCAAGCCAACCACTACTGGCAGCTTTCTCGCTACATTCACTGATACGCCCTTTTTGAGCAGCCAATCAGACACATAACCTCCAAACAAGACCCCAAAGAATGCAGCAATGTAAGGAAGAGAAGCAGCAAAACCTACCTTGAGAAACGCCATATTTTTCGCCTCTGCCAAATAGGTCGGAAACCACGTTAAAAAGAAAAAAAGGGTAGACGCAACAGAGAATTGCCCAATATAAAGCCCGATCAATTTACGATATTTTAGAAGGGCGGCAAAGTCCGCCCATTTCAGCTTCTCCTGTGATGCGACTGTCAGCCCATCGCCTTGCCGGATTAATTCTAACTCATCTTCATTTATCTTCGGATGCTCTTTCGGTTCGTGATAATACTTGTACCAAAAGAAAGCAAATATGATACCGAGCGCACCTGCCGTAATAAAGACGGTTCTCCAATCGAAAGTCGTCATGATCCAAAATAGAAGAGGTGTCGCAAAGGCAAGACCCACATACTCTCCAGCAGTATAAACACCTGTTGCAAAAGCCCGTTCCCTCCTTGGAAACCATGTGGTAACAATACGGTTATTTGCAGGAAAAGCGGGAGATTCTGTAATCCCAATAAACAAACGGCAGCCGAATAAAAAGGCAAAGCTGTTCGCAAACGCCTGTAAGCCTGTGAAAATAGACCAAGTAACGAGTGATATCCCATACGTTACCTTTGAGCCAAATTTATCGAGAATAAAACCGCCTGGTATTTGCATCGCTGTATATGTCCAGCTAAATGCCGAAAAAATCAAGCCTAATAAGGCAGGATTTAATTGCAATGAAGATTGAATCGCAGGAGCAACAATGGATACACTGGCTCGATCAATATAATTAATAGCGGTAATAAAAAACAACAGAATCAATATGCCAAAACGGGCTTTCGTTGGTTTCACATATGCGGGCTGCAATTCATTCCCCTTCAGTTCTGAATGCACTTTCATAACCATCCTCCTTTGTTTCCGCAGCGTGCGGTTCGGTTGAGCGTATTAAATTACCCCTTTTTCTTCTAACTGCTTACACTCTTCTTCTGTTAAGCCAAGCATATTTGTTAAAATCTCATAATTATGTTCGCCTAAATCAGGTGCAATGTGACGGATACTTCCAGGTGTTTTTTCAAACTTCGGAATGATCCCAGGCACCTTCACTTTTCCAAGACGAGGGTGATGCACCTCGACGATATTCTCTCGTGCTTTAAATTGTGGATGCTCAAAAATATCTCGAATACTTAAGATTGGGCTCACAGGTACGCCATGTGTATCTAAAATTTCTAATACGTCATCCCTTGTTTTCGACGCGATCCATTGCGAAACGATCGCATCCATTTCTTTGTTATGCTTCAGCCTGGATGCATTGACCGCAAATTTTTCATTCTCTAGTAAATCTAATCGATTCATCGCCTCTGCCAATCGATTGAAGGTCGAATCTGTACTCGTCACAAGAACCAAATAATGACCATCCTTTGTCTCATAGGTACCGGCAGGGCTTGAATGTCCGCTCAGCCCCGGTGAACGCTCACGCACCTTCCCAAGCTTGTCATATTCTGCAACCAAAAACTCTAACATACGAAACACAGATTCATAGAGGGCCAAATCCACCATTTGCCCAGTTCCTTCTGGATGTGTATCCCTGTAATACATCGCTGTCACAGTAGCAAACGCCACATAGATGCCAGCAATATAATCAGTGAGAGAAAAGGAAGGGCTGACTGGATGCCGGTCTGGAAACCCTTGAATATATGTAAAGCCGCTAAACGCCGTCGCTGGTGTTCCAAATCCGGCTTTGTCCTTAAACGGGCCCGTTTGACCATAACCCGATACACGAATCATAATTAAACGAGGGTTGATTTCTTTTAACACATCGTACCCAACGCCCCATTTTTCCAGTGTTCCAGGGCGGAAATTTTCAATCAGCACATCGACCTGACCAGCAAGTTTTTTAAAAATGTCCTTTGCTTCGTCTTTGTGCAGATCCAGTGTAAGGGATTTCTTATTCCGTGAGAGACCTGACCATCTAAGTGGTTCCCCATCTGCAAAAGGGCCGACGTGCCGCAGCGTATCGCCTTTGCCAGGAATCTCGACCTTGATGACCTCTGCACCAAAATCCCCTAGAAGCACCGCGCCATAGGGTGCAGCAATCATCGTAGAGACGTCTAATATTTTTATTCCTTCGAGCGGTGTATTCATATTCATTGCTTGACTCCCTTTCATTCAAGTGATGAAGGGCTAAAATCATTCCTAATTTTAGCCCTTTTCATCTTTCTGATTGACCCGGAAAGCCCTGATGATCCAAAAGGAGGGCTTACCGGTGCAGGTTTTTAATCCTTCGGAAGCTGCCCTTGCGGTGTGTAGAGCCAAATGAGCCATAAAGGTTCATCTCCTGTATTGACATGCTGGTGCGGAACACCGTCTGGAATGAACATGAAATCATTTTGTTTAAAGGACTGTCTTTCTCCATCACAAATGACTTCGCCAGATCCTTTAATCACATAATCAAATTCCTCTGAACCCGGGTGATTGTGCACTGAACTTGCTTCCCCCGGTTCAAAAATGGTGAGACCCGCCATCATATGCTCTGATCCAACAGTATCTGGTGTAATGGTTTGAAATACCTTTCGAATCATTTGCTCCTCTGGACGATCTAAGCCTAACCATAATGGGTTCCCATCTTGAAACGGATTCAATACTTTAATTTTCATTGTTAATTCCTCCCTCGTTCTGTTTAATTCACGCTGACATGTGAGCGCTTTGAATTTGGTGAATAAATGTCATTAATATTCCAATGTCCATCCGTAGGAACAGGATCATTTTTCATTGCTACATCAATAACGCAAGGCTCCTGAGAAGCAATGGCTTCAGCTAAAGCTTCTTTGAATTCAGAAGCAGAGGTGATTTTAATCCCCTTCATCCCATAACCTCTCGCAACGGCAGCAAAATCCGGTGAATAGCTTTCTCCACCTTTTCTGAAAACAGTGCCGTACGTCGTTTCATAGTGCGCCATTTGCAAACCGGCTATTGTTCCAAATGCACTGTTATTCATCACAATCCACACAACAGGAATGTTCTCTTCAACTGCTGTTGCAAGAACGGATGGATTTTGACCGAAGCCGCCGTCTCCAACGAGTGACACAACAACACGGTCAGGCTGGGCAATCTTTGCCCCAAGTGCGGCAGGTGCTCCAAATCCCATCGTTGCAAAGCCGCCTGGCGTTAAAATGGTACCTGGCGTGAGCACAGGAAATTGCTGTCCGACCCCATTTTTGTTCCAGCCAACATCCGTTGTAATAAAGGCATCTGGCGGCAATACTTCCCGTACTTCCTGCAAAATACGCTGCGGCTTCATTGGGAAGGATTCATCTTGAACATTCGTCAGATTGCCCGCCTGAAACTCCTTACGATATGCCGCAATTTCCTTTTTCAATTCAGGTCGATCCAGCCCTTTTGGGAGTCTTTCTCTCGCCACTCGATTGAGTACAGTCAAGGCTTGCTTAAGATCGGCTACTGCTCCAATTTCAACAGGATAGTTACGTCCAATTTCATTCGGGTCAATGTCAATATGAATGAGCTTGGTTGATGGGAAGCGGAACGTATAATCTGATTCCCACGAGCTCGCATCAGCTTCAGCAAAACGGGTGCCTAAAGCCAATATATAATCTGCTTCTTTGCACTGATCATTGATAAATTTTGTCCCCCAAAACCCTGTCATTCCAAGAGTCATTGGATGATCATCCGGCATGGCTCCTTTCCCCATCAAAGAATGGGCGACAGGGATACTCAGATGGTCAGAAAATGCCTTTAATTCTTCAGCTGCATCAGCTAATATAATGCCTCCCCCTACATATAAGAGCGGTCTTTCTGTCTGCAGCAATCGATCCAATATCCGATTGGCCGTTTGATCATCAATAGAAGGTTTTTCAATGGTGTGTGTATGATGGTTGATTTGTTCAAACAAGGACACATCTAGGTCCTTTGAGAAAACATCCATTGGAACAGAAATAAGCACCGGGCCAGGACGGCCGCTTTCAGCTAACTGAAATGCTTTTGATAAAATCTCTGGAAATAATTCTGGAATATCGACTCGCCATGCTCTTTTCACAAACGGTCGGTAAATTTCGTATTGAGAGGCATCGGAATGAAGATTGATCTCTTGATGTGGGTGCTTTCCGTAATAATGACTTGGGACATCTCCTGCAATGACAACCATTGGAATGGAATCAAGTGCTGCATTCGCTACCCCTGTTGCCGCATTGGTGAGTCCGGGTCCTAGATGACTGAGAACAACAGCCGTCTGTTTCTTTGCCCGCGCATAACCATCAGCTGCATGTGCCGCTATCTGTTCATGCCTGACATTTACAAATTGAATCGAGCTTTTTTCAAGCGCTGATAAAAAAGCAATATTCGTATGACCGCAGAGACCGAAAATATGCTCGACTCCCCGATTTTCTAAGTACTGAATAACCTGTGTAGAAATATTCTTCTTCATGTTTCTCTCCTCTCACGGTGCAGCTATGAATCTGCTACTCACTTATTCTTTGAAAACACAATAGATAGAACATTGTTCAAATCCTGTATCGCCACTTGCCCGGGAGCTGAGCTTTCTTTCCCTACAGCAAAGGTCATGACAGATCCAAAAAGTCCGCCAATCATTCTTGTAAAAGCCCCGTATTCCCCCATTGCCATTGAAATAACGGGAATTGACAGCTGCTTTTTCGCATGGCTGGTCGCCGAGAGCAGTGTTAATGCATCGTCATAGGAATACGGCATCACTGCGATCTTTGCAATGTCGGCGCCGACTGATTCTGCATTGACGAATAGCTGCACGAGACGATCTACCTCAGGGGTACGCTGGAAATCGTGATACGACACAATCAAGGTGATCCCATTTCTTTTAGCCGCCTGACTGACTTGCTGTATATGTGTCACATCATGCATCAATTCATAATCAACGGCGTCCACAAGCTGAGTGGAACAAAGCTCGGCAAGCAGAGAAACCTTCTCAGATTCTGAGAGTGATATACTTTCGCCGCCCTCCTTTTCAGAGCGAATCGTGAATAAAAATGGGATACCCTTTGCCTTTTCTACCATTCCCTTAAGGGTTTCTATCACTTGTTCCTTGTCATGAAGGTGATGAAAAAAATCCGCCCGCCACTCTATCACATCAGGATTTTTCTCAGTTAACACCTCGACCTCATGAAATAATTCTTCCTTTGTTTGTCCGATGAGCGGCGTACAAATCATTGGCTGACCGCCTGCCTGCACACTTTTTACCTTTTGCTGAAATGCATTCACATCCAAACGCCCCTTTCACAGACCCTGTGGAAGCACGACCATTTTGGTTTCGGTCATCTCCTCAATGGCGAAACGCGGACCTTCTCTTCCAAGGCCACTTCGCTTAATCCCGCCATAAGGCCAATGATCCAGTCTAAAATTCGATGTCCCATTGATGACAACCCCGCCAGTTTCAAGCTCTTTTGCTGCGTGTAATGCCACATCCAGCTGATTCGTAAAGATCCCTGCCTGCAAACCATATCGGCTATCATTTGCTTCTTTAATTGCCTCCTCCAGCTCCTCATAAGGGAGAATGCTGACAACTGGGCCGAACACTTCCTCACAGACGACCTTGGCCTGTTTCGGAGGGTTTAGCAAAATAGCCGGTGTGATGCTCGCTCCATTTCTTTTCCCCCCGCATAAAAGGTGGGCACCCATGCTCTCTGCCTCTTGTATCCATGCCTCAACACGCTGCGCGGCCTGTACATCGACCATACAGCCGATATCACTCTCGCTGGACAGCGGATCTCCAACGACAAGCTGCTCTACTTTTTGTTTTAATACCTCAGTAAACGACGGCATCATTTCCTGATGGACATAAATTCTTTGAACAGAAATACAGCTTTGACCGGAATTACTAAAGCCTGTTTTGGCACACATGGATGCGGCTTGTTCAATATCTGCATCGTGATGAACAATCGTCGCGCCATTCCCTCCGAGTTCGAGCAGGACCTTTTTCAATCCCGCAGAGGTTGTAATGTGTTCGCCTCCGGCAGCCCCGCCGGTAAAAGAGATGAGATTCGTTCTTTCATCAGTGACTAACTGTTTCCCGGCCTCGACCCCGCCAATCACAAGCTGCAAACCAGCATGAGGAAATCCTGCTTCGAGAAGGAGTTTGACAAACGCTGTGGCAACAGCTGATGTTTGCGGTGCGGGCTTCAAAATGATGACATTCCCTCCCGCAAAGGCCGGACCGACTTTGTGACAAATTAAGTTGAGCGGTGCATTAAAAGGGGTAATCGCCAGCACAACTCCGACTGGTACTTTAAATGTCATGGCCATTGCTCCCTGTCCGCGTGATGATACATTGCCAGGAATGGTCTCACCTATTAATCGATTCGCTTCTTCCGCAGACTGCGCCAGCGTCTCAATTGATCGCGAAACTTCATCTCTTGTATTTTTAAGCGGTTTGCCTAATTCCAGCGAAATCAGTTTTTCAAAATGGTCTTTTTGTTCTTCAAGCAAGGTGGCTGCTTTTGTTAGAAGCTTTGAGCGTTCGATTGCCGATATTTCCGCTATTTGTTTTTTAGCCTGCTGCGCACTAGAAAGTGCCTGTTCTATGTCTTCTGATGAGGCGAGATAGGATGTTCCGATCCTTTCTCCTGAGTAAGGATTGATGATATCTGTTTTGACACGACCTGTATCCAGCCACTCGCCGTTTATATATGACAACGCTTTTAAACCACTCAAATTTTTTCTCCCTCCTTCAAGTGCCGCGTTCCATGTCCTGCATAACGAACCAATCTTTCTTCATTCGGACAAGGTCCTTTCACGAGGGCTCCCTTTGTGAGCTCCTCATATGCATGCGCCACGATGCCCATTCCTCTGGATAAGGAAAAAATGCCTTTTGCTGCTTCTGCTGGAATGTTTAATTCACATTGGATGGCAGCAGATACACCATCTATATTCATCGTGATTTTCTTCCCTTTCAGTTGTTCAAGCTCATGTCTAATCGCTTCGGCCAACCGTAAATATGTGCCGCTGATAAGACCTTGCTGGACATATGTGTGACTCAGCTCATATAGTCGTCTCACCCTCGGATCATCATCATGAAGCTGATGGCCGATTCCCGGGATTTTTTCCTTGCGATTTAACCATGTTTGACACACTTGCTTTGCCGCAGAATGTATATCCTTTTGATCATCGTAGACCGCTTTGGCCTCGTATAACATACGCATGGCCTTCTCTCCGGCTCCGCCATGAATGTCACCTAATAGATTCACCCCTGTTGCAACAGAGGAATTAAACGAAATGCCGCAAGTCACCGCCATTCTAGCTGCTGCAATAGATGGCGCTCTTGGTCCATGGTCCGCACCTGCGACAAGAACACTTTCAAAAAGAGCTGCTTTTGAATCATCCAATAATTCACCAACAAGCAGTAAATAGAGCATTTGTGGATACGACAATTCACCAATCAGTTCTTCAATCGGATACCCTCGTAGTTCAATTGAATTTTTTTGAATATGACTAATCTCAGTCTCCCACCATGCGCCTCCCTCTTTGTAAATTTCCAGTGCACTTCGATTTTTCATTGTGTGAATCATTCCTTTAGCTTCTTATTTGGAGGTGAATCACCCCTTTATTCCATTCAGTGGAATCTAATTTCACTTTTCGGAATGTGGTTTCATTGTAAGCGCATTCTTTTTGTTCGTCAATTATTTTTTCTGAAAATACTGTCAATAGAAGTGAAATTAAGTGAATCGAACTAATTATGTCTGCTTTTTTTGATCAAAAAAAGCGATATTTAGTTAAATGGACTTAAGTATATCGTTCTACTAATTTAATGAACTTTTGGTTATTTTGTCAAATCCACTTGAAATTCGACATAAAAAAACCTCTCCATCATCGGAGAGGTTTCTTTTTATTTCCACCAGTCATCAAACATGGAAGCGGGTACTTGGCGTTTATGCTCTGATTGAACATAACGCTTTTCAATCGCTTCTGCTGCTTGATCTGAGACTGATTTTCCTTCTAAGTAATCATCAATTTCATTGTACGTAATGCCGAGTTCTGTTTCATCCGTTTGCTGAGGTTTATCATCCAGCAGATCGGCTGTTGGTTTCTTTAAATACAGGCGTTCCGGTGCTTCTAGCGCTTCTAAAAGCGTCCGTCCTTGGCGTTTTGTCAAACCTGTGAGCGGGAGAACATCTGCACCGCCATCACCATACTTCGTGAAGAAGCCAGTTACTGCTTCAGCTGCATGATCTGTACCGATGACAAGCAATCCTTCCTCACCACCGACAGCATATTGCGCGATCATTCTCATGCGAGCTTTGACATTTCCTTTATTAAAGTCAGACAATGGGCCGCCCGTTTCCTTTTGATATTGATCACTGAATGCTGACACGGCAGGTGCAATATCATATTTCCACGACTTGTCTGGCTGAATAAATGATAGGGCGAGCTGTGCATCATCTTCATCCTGCTGCACACCATGCGGAAGGCGTACCGCAATAAAGACCGCATCCTCTTTTCCTTCTTGACGAAGCTCACTGACAGCAAGCTGTGCAAGACGTCCAGCAAGCGTTGAATCCTGCCCGCCGCTAATACCGAGAACAAATCCTTTTGCCCCGGTTTTTTTCAAGTACTCTTTTAGAAATCCAACCCGTTTTTCGATCTCCTGCTTTGGGTCAATTGAGGGCTGCACATGCAACTCTTGGCTGATCTTTTTCTGCAAACTCATACACTTTTCCTCCTAAGCATCCTCTACATGAAGAGAACAGGTTTTACTCCCAATTCATTGATTTAATAACGTTTTTTGAATCTTCATTATACCATGTTTTCATCAAGAACATTTTGTTAGACGTTCCCCTATTTCTTAGATAATCAAACATTCACAAGTGAAAAAGACCATGTCTTTTTTGACTGGTCCTTTTCTTTTTTAATCGATTTCTACCCGTATGGATGTACAGCTTGATCCATTACACTTCCCAATATCAGCAGGACATGCAGACACGGCCACAATGAGGTCCATTTCAGCCCGCAGGCGAATGTAGTCACCGGGCAGCGATTTTGGCAGCTCGACAGACAGCTTTCCTTTTTCATCAATGACTGTATTCATAAAGGCGTTAAAAGGATAGTACATATCCTCCTTTGGAATTCCAAAGGGCTCAAAGGCAGTCCGCAAATTGTCGTAGCATGTATGCATGACCTCTAAGTGCGTCCGGCCGTATAAAAGCTGATACATCTCTTGCCGGCAGGCGGGCATGTATAAATCATGGCATTCTACTGTATCTTCAATGATCGTAAACATCGGTTTATATAAATTAGAATAAAGCTTATCGCCTTTTTTCACTTTAGACGAGAACAAACTGTCCATCGTCGCACCTTGGTCAAATTTTTCATAAAAATCTTTTTCATGATAGGCCATCACATCTGCTACTTGCTGGCCTTCGACATCAACCACTCGCATACATTGGCCTTTTCCTAAACGAAAACCGAGTCTACCCTTTGGTAAAATGACGTGTTCTCCGTTCATCACATGCACTCCTTTCCATGATAGTATGCCCAAAATGTCCCCTTGATCATGTATAAAAAAAAGACGCGGTCACAAGCTAATGTCATTGAAATAGAAAGGTGTTGCACTTGCATTGAAAGAAGAACAATCTTTATCTTGGTGGCAGCTTTCTCTCATCGGAGTCGGCTGTACAATTGGCACTGGGTTCTTCCTTGGTTCCAGCATCGCCATTACAAAATCCGGTTATTCCGTCTGCATCTCTTTTTTGCTTGCTGCAGTCGGAACATATCTCGTCTTTAAACATTTAGCTGCGATGACAGCTGATAATCCTGATAAAGGGTCATTTTGTTCCTATGCTCGTAAAGCATACGGACGCTGGGCAGGGTTTAGCAATGGCTGGGTGTATTGGTTTGCAGAAATGCTGATTACAGGAAGTCAGTTAACCGCCATTTCTCTGTTTACCCGCCACTGGTTTCCTTCTGTTCCGCTTTGGGTGTTTTCTGCGATTTATTCCGCTCTTGCCCTGCTCGTGATTATCATTGGGCTTTCTTCTTTTCAAAAGACAGAAAATGTTCTTGCGGTACTGAAAACTGCGGCGATTTTTCTATTTATGATTCTTGCGGTGCTTGTATTATTCGGCATTTTGACAGAACATAAACCGACCCTTCATCTGCCTAACAAGGATCACGAATGGATGCCTCTTGGTCCGCTTGGTCTTTGGAATGGATTGATTTACGCATTTTATGCATTTGGGGGAATTGAAGTCATGGGGCTGATGGCGGTTCATTTAAAGGACCCGAAGGATGCGGCAAAAGCTGGACGTGTCATGCTGATCATTCTAGCAGTCATCTATATCGTCTCAATCGGACTTGCTCTCTTGCTTGTCCCAGTGACAGCCTTTAATGAGAACAGCAGTCCATTTATTACTTCATTAGAGCCGTTTCATTTATCGATCTTTCTTCATATCTTTAATGGCATTTTCATTATTGCTGGTTTTTCGACACTGGTTGCCTCTCTCTATGCGGTCACAACGCTGCTCGGCACAATGTCAGAGCATCAGGATGCACCTGCTTGTTTTAAACAAAAAGATCCATCGCATGTGAGATGGTCTTCGATTATCTTAACTGCTGCTGGCTTAATTGTCTCAATTTTGCTTGCACTCTTTTTGTCCAAACACATCTACGAGCATCTCACAACAGCAGCCGGTCTTACCCTGCTGTACACATGGATTTTTATTCTGTTCTCAAGTAAAAAGCTATCCAAGCCATCCACTCGCCAAACGTGCGAAATGATTCTTGCGCTGCTCTTAATTGGAGCCGCTGTATCAGGCACATTAACAGAGGCAAGCGGACGACCTGGCTTTTTTATCAGCCTTGGGATCATTGCAGTGATTGCCATCATGGTGCTATTTATGAGGAAAAAGTGGAAGCAGGATCAGACCGCATCATAATTTCATCATGTTTTTTAATGCAGTAAATGGACATTTGGCGGAGGCTGGTTTCTCCGCCTCTTCATCTGGGAGAAAGTATTGCTTCCATTCATGATTGGTCGGATCCCCGTACCATTTTAATGATGGATGAACACTGACCTCATCATATGCTTTGAGCCGCTTGCGAACGAGCTGGCTCATTTTTTGTCCAAACTTGGTCGATCCATTCATTTTCTCAAACACCCACCTAGGCTGAAATGCCATCAAGAGATAAGGGAAGTGGCGGCTTTTTCTGAGCTTATGAGCAGGTGTGGAACACAAAATAAAATACGCCTCACCATGGAAGCAATACTCCCACTCATGATGATGAGTATCTAATGGGATCTCCTCAGGCCACGGTTCTTCATCTTTATGATGCAGCCGCTTAAGCAGCGACCAAAACTGCTGCTCAAACTCTTCAAGCGAACTTTCCTGTAAGTCCTGCGGTGTTTCAAAAAAACAGATAAATGAAGCATATTGACCGGTTTCTTTCGCACAGCCTTGATATTCTCTCAGCAGCTGGGCTAATTCATCAACCGCTTCCTCTTTCCTAGGGTCACCGACAAACCCATAGCGTAAATGATCGAGAAAAAATCCCTGTCTTCCGGGTACACATGGGAATGTATCGGCTTCATCTCCTACCATCTTGCCAAATTGTGTGAAAGCATCCTGCTTCCATTCTTCTAGTGATCGTAGATTTTGATCAAGGCAACTTTTTGCATACAGCTGGGCCATTTCTTTACACCTCGTTTTAGCGTCTTCTCCATAGCCTATGAGGTGCAAATGGCTGTGGTGACTGTCCTTCCACGACTTTCCTAGCGCATGACAAAATGGGGTTTCTATTCAAATTGAGCAGGTATTTGTTTCTTTAATTCTATTATGTATGATCAGACTAGTGTAAGTTAATAGAGAGCCTTTCGCCATACCTACGATCGATTATTCATCAAAAAAACGGAATCCAGCACCCAATAAATAAGGGCTGCGCAGAAGCTAAACAGATAGACTTTATAGCTCATGAACACAACAAGCCCATAATCAATCCATAAAGCCAAAGCCGAACAAACCAGCCATGCCGCAATAAAATAAATCAGTAAGTCACGGCTTCGAAACCTCTTAGGATGCCGGTGTAAAACAAACTGAATCGGTGCAGCAAAAATGACATAAGCGGACAAAATGAACAGACTGGTCATCTCCACATAACTAAAGCCCACTTCAGGCGGCATGAATAAAAACGTATAAACGAATGTTGCTGTGATGACTGATAAAATCAACATACACACATAGTTGAATACTGGCAAAAACATACGCATAGCAGAAGCTCCTTCAAACCATTTAATATTCCACCATTATTCAAGAATGTGTTATGTCTGTCAATCCTTACAAAAAAACAGACTGAATATGTCAGTCTGTTTTTCTACCCAATCAACGCCATGATCCCCTGATACCCAAAATAGGCGCCGAAACCAAGTAAAGATAGACCTGCAAGAACAGATAAGCCATGTAAAACACGTTCACTTAAATAACGCCTAAACGAACTAGCAAGCAGCGCCATACTGAAATCCCAGATCAGCATGCCGATAAAAATAGCCATACTGTACATGAGCATTTGGGAAGCTCCATACTTTTCGATCGTATTGGCTAAGATGCTGCCATAGATGCCAAGCCAAAACAAAATACTGAGCGGATTAGAAAGAGAAATGAAAAATCCGGTCATAAACGATTTGCCAATTGATGTGTTTTCGCTGTCTTTTTTCGGACTCTCCTGCAAATTGATTTTACGCAGACTTTCAATGCCGGTATAGGTCAAAACGAAAAAGCCGAACAGCCACAAAAAGGTTTTTACAAGAGGTGCAGTCAAAAGCTGGGCGACACCAAAATAGATGAGAAGCATATAGACAATATCCGCAGCCATAGCCCCTACACCAAAAATCCACGCATGCCAAAATCCACTTTTAATCCCTCTGTCGATTTGGGCTGCATTGACTGGCCCAACAGGCGCTGAAAGTGACAACCCTAAAAAGATATAACCAAAAAACACCGCCACATAGACGTCCTCCTTTTGATGCTGACTTGTACATGTTATTCAAACTTTCTGCGTTTTAGTACAAGTCCTTTGTCATCATTTCAGGCGGATGCTTAGCGGTCTGCTTTCAGTGCCGACTGCTGCGCGTGTATTGTTTCTTTTTTCTTAGAACGATTCATTTGAATCGTAGCTGCAAACAGAAGAACAGCTAAGAAGGCAAATACAAAGACGGCACTTGCCGCTCCTGCCCATTCCAGACTAAATCCAATCAAAAAGGACAAGCAGGCTCCGCCTAAGCTTGCGGCTGCAATAAAATAACTCGTCGCCTCATCGATGGCATTTTCAATCATTAAGGCAGATGCTGTCAGTGCGATTGGGAACATGCCCGCTGCGCAAAGGCCGATGAAAAAGATGAGAATCAACTGCGCGGTGATGTGGGTTGTCAGAGCGAATATCACAAGCAGCAGAATCATCAGAGATGCGCTTAGCTTTAAAAAACGCAGCGGATGCAGCTGATCGGCTTTTCTCGCAATTACGGTTCTGCCAATGACGATCGCTGTCCAGAAAGTAGAGACCGCAAAGAGGCCCCAATTTTCTCCCCCTTTTTCCAGCATGATCGACGGCAAAAAATTCGCAAAGTTCGTTTCAATCCCTGCGTAGAAAAAGGCAAAGCAAATCATGATCACCACAATCATTCGATTATTTCGATCAACAAGCAAGGACGGTTTCCTCGTCCCTTCTGTGGAAGGAGCATTCATCTGTCCGTGAGGCAGTTTGTTCATAAAAACAAGCCAAAGCATAAGGAAAAATGTCAGCGCACCCACCTGAAATAAAAACACATACTGCCATGTCTGTTCTGTGACAGTCAGCAGAATCACTAGCGGGAATAACAGCGCACCTAATCCAAAAAAGACCTCCATGATACTGATTCGCTTTGCACTATTTGCCATCGAAATGACATATGCACCAGCTGTTGTCTCAAGACTGCCTGCGCCGCTCCCAAGAAAAAAACCTGCCAGCACAAGCGTTGTCCAGCCTGGCACCAATAGCCCCAGCAGAAGTGAGCCGATCATCAGCAAAAGACCCATGGTCAGCACAGCGCCATAGCCTTTTTTTCTCACTAGAATGGGGGATAACAGAACGCCTGTCAAAAAACCAATAAACTGAAAAAAAATTAAAGATGATAATTCCCCGGGGCCTTTATCGTAACTCGACAGCAAATAAGGCGTTAAGCTGCCAAAAAACACATGAATGGTCCCAATAAAAAAATAAAAGACACAGCCAAAATAAAATACCTTTTTCATCTTTTCACTTCCTCTAAAAAGGAGCGGAGTCATCACATCCTCCGCTCCACCTCTTTAATATGCCTGGGCAGAGACGACTGCCTCTTCCCTCTCAAAGCATGTATTGAGCGCAGCCTGCGCGCGATAACCATCTTCAAAATCAGCGACCTTCATATGAGATGGGTATGGATCAGTATTCACCCAATGCATCAGCTGATCGCGGAATGTATCGGACCATCCGTAAAATTCATTTGGCGGATCTGTCAGCAAAGTTTGCGGCATTTGATGACGCTCCACACACAATCCATCACTGATTTCATATTCGTTTTTCATGTTCGTATGGTATTTGAATACCTTGTCATGTCCAACGACTTCTACACTAAATCCACATTCCTCAGGCTGCGTGCTTTTGGATGTCACCAAATGAAAGAACACTTGATTCTCCATCTGCCCGAAAATTTCGGTATGATCATCCACCTGAACCTTTTTCTCTTCTTTTTCCTTTACATGTGTCAGCATCTTGGTGTTAAGTGATTCTTTCTTCATTTCACTGCCAAATAAGTACCACAGCATATCAATCAAATGAATGCCAAGATCCCCTAGTGCACCGCTCGTACGCAGACTTTCGCCGCTGTCTCTCCATGAAAATGTCTTTCTTCTGAGGGCACTGTTTTTCTTAAAATGAGTTCTAACAGTTAAAATGCGTCCTAATTCACCGTTAGCAATCAAGTTTTTCAATATATTCACAAAGGATAAATAACGATAGTTAAAGCCCATACTGGCTTGAACTTGGAACTGTTTGGCTGTCTCCACCATTTCCTTCGCTTCCTTCAGCGACACAGCCATCGGTTTTTCACATAAAATCGGCTGTCCTGCTCTTAGCGACTGAAGGGCATGGTCCTTGTGACAAAAATTAGGAGATGCAATAATCAATCCATCAGATGCATCTGCCAGTGTCTCGATACTTGAATACACACGTCCGCCGTACTGTTTAATGAATCCCTGTGCGACCGACTCATGCAAATCATAGACACCGGATAATTCTGCACCTTTGATCGTTGATAATGCTCTTGCATGTGCTTTTGCAATATTCCCTGCTCCAACAATTCCAATTTTCTTCATGAATGTGCCTCCTCATGTTTATACATCACTGTTTTCAGTGTTTCATAGATTCCTTTTGCATACCCATGATGACAAATTTGGTGATGGTGCCGTTTGGCTTCGGCTGTCGCATTTTGGACAAGGAAACCGTGTGTGACGGATTGAAGCATCCGCAAATCGTTCCCACTATCACCAAAGGCAAAGCCTTGATCTTTCGATAAATCATATTGGTTCAGCATAAAACGTACAATTTCATCCTTCCCTGTTCCGACTGGTAAAAAATCAACATCATAGCAATCCGCAGGATCTCCTGCAAGCGGGTTGCATTTGTTGATGTTGACCGCCACGCCTCGCTCTTTAGCCAGTGTTTGGATAAATGATAGATGATGAAGATCCGTCCGCTCATCCTGCTCCTGATAATAGAAATTCTTCTTATACCCTGAGCTGCCCAGCTGCGTTTGCGGCCTAAGGGAAATTCCCTTTTCTCGGATAGTTTTTAGGATGTCTTCGATTTTTTCATCTGAAAAGCCCTGCGCATCCAGCCGCTTCATCCACTCTGCATCTGGCTGTCCAAAATGAGCATCCGATGTATATACAATCTCAGTCCCTAAGTTCGACGCAATGAAATGCGGGAATTGATGAAAACCGCCCTTTTCCATTTTGCTCGTGACAGAATCGAGACTGCTTCCCGTCACCCAGCCCAGCAAGAGCTGTCCTGTTTCACTCTTTTCTGCTACAAAGGCTTCCAGCCGCTTGATATCCTCTCTCTGCTCCTCTGTCATTCCGTGAGAATAATACGTTTCATCAAAATCACAGAAGACGATCCACTGCGGATTCTTCGGCTGATTCAGCAGTTTTTTATTGAATGGAAGACTTGATAACATGTTGAACCCCCTCGATGACCTTCTCCTGATCTTGCAGCGGCATTCCTGGATAAAGCGGCAAGTGAAGTAATTGCTGTGCTGCTTTTTCCGTGTGTGGAAGTGTCGTTTGTCTATATTTTTGAGAAACAAGATTTGTTTGATGCTGATGCGATAGAACCGGGTAATAGACATCTGTCTCTATGCCCATTTCCAGCAATTTCGCTGCCAGTTCATCGCGGTCTCCCTTCAGCACTCTAATCGGGAATAGATGCCATACATGATCATCTGTCAGCGTCGGGAGCTTCATATATCCTTCATCCTCAACCGTTTGCAGCTGGTCAATGTATCGCTTGGCTAAGTAAAAACGTTTGAAATTTTGCAGTCCTAAATACTTCATTCGTTCGAGTCCAATCGCTGCCTGCAAATTATCAATTTTCGAATTAAAGCCGTAGTCACTGCGTTTGACATTTTTCTTTCCAGCTTCAAAGCCGTGATAGCTGATCTCCATGCATTTTTCCGCTAAGGCCTCATCATTTGTAGCGATGGCTCCTGCCTTTCCGCAGACCCCAAGGTTTTTGTATGGATTAAAGCTGAGAACAAGTCCATCTCCATAAGCGCCAAGGCCGCTGCTGCCAATCGCCTGACAGCCGTCTTCAATGATTTTCAGCCCATGCTGTTTCGCAATCGCCGAAATCTCCTTCATATCCGCTTGCTTTCCATATAAATGAACCGGTAGAATGCATACCGTTTTATCTGTGATATGCTTCTCTATTTCACTCGGTGAGAGGCAGTAGGTTTCAGGATCAATATCGGCATATACCGGAACAGCCCCAATGGCAAGCACTGCATTTTCTGTTGCAGCAAAGCTATTGGCCGGCAAAATCACCTCGTCTCCTGGATGGACGCCTGCTGATATGAGACTGATCATCAATGCATCTGTTCCACTTGACGTGGCAATGACATATTTTTTCCCTAAGTACTCAGCAATCGCCTTTTCAAATGTCGGAATATATGGCCCTGAAGTAAAACGGCCAGAGCTCAATACTTCCTTCAGCACCTGCATAATATCATCGATTTCATCTTCTGAAATCAGTTTGTCAACTGGCAGAAACGGTATCTTTTTTTCCTTATTTTGTTTATAATGGAAGAGAATTTTTTCCAAACCTGTGCGCTCTATATCTTGCTCAAGGAACGTCACCAGCTTTTCATTTGCTAGATGCTTTTCAACTGAATCGGCCTTAACTTGAACACCTTGATTGATCATATCCAGCAAAGGAAGATAATCCTTGCTTTTACCTGATATCTTCGTCAATATTTGCATTCCATTCCCTCCAATTAATCAATTCCTTTTGTTAATATTTAACTTGTTTCACATTGTAAATGATGTTATCGATTTCAGAACAATAACTTTGTGTAAAGGATTTGTTAATATGTGTACAATTTATGAAATTGCCAAACGCTGCGGGGTTTCAACCACCACCGTTTCCAGAGTGCTAAACC
Organism: Bacillus sp. FSL P2-0069; assembly: GCF_038593315.1. Taxonomy (NCBI): domain Bacteria; kingdom Bacillati; phylum Bacillota; class Bacilli; order Caryophanales; family Bacillaceae; genus Bacillus; species Bacillus sp. FSL P2-0069. Next base: position 311,594 of record NZ_CP151984.1, on the reverse strand, counting down.
ATCACCCATATGTGTCAGAAGAAAAGCGGCAGCTCATTTTACAGGTGATGAAAGAAATGGAATATACACCGAGTTCAGCAGCCCGCACACTAAGGTCACATCAGACAAAAACCATTGCTGTGTCTGTTCCAGCTGTGGACCATCCTTTTTTTGCACAATTGATTAAAGGCATTTCAAAGGAAGCACTGGATCAAGGATATAAAGCCATCGTGCTCCAGACGTTTTATCAAGAAGCATTAGAGCTTGAAGGGCTTCAATTATTAAAAAGAAAAGAAGTCGATGGGGTTATATTGGGTGCGTTAGAAAATACGTGGGAGAAAATTGAGCCATTTTTAACGAACGGCCCCATTGTCATGGCAAATGAATATCACCAAACAGCAAACATCCCGATTATTGGATACGATGAACGGGAAGCCGCCTATAAAGCGGTGGACTATTTGATTCGGTCGGGGCGAAAATCGATTGGGTTTTGCTTTGATACAGAAAGCAGTGAAGCGCAGAAACAAAGGAAACAGGGCTATCTTGATGCACTCTCTGCTCACGGTTTGCCGCTGCAAGATGATTGGCTCTTTGGAGAGGCTTTTACCATTGAAGACGGCTTTCGCTTAATGGAGGTCATCCATCACATGAAGGAAGCGCCTGATGCCATTTTCACCGGCAATGATCAAGTCGCAGCAGGACTCATTAAACAGGCTATTTCATACGGCTATCAAATCCCCGGGGATCTAGCGGTCATCGGCTATGACAACCAAGACATTTGTGAGGTGACAGCTCCAACGATCACCACAATTGACATACCGATCGTAGAGCTTGGCCAGCGATCTGTACAGCAAATGATCGCGCTCCTGCAAGACCAAAAACCATTACAGCGCGAACATATCCAGTTGCCTACCCGGCTCGTGACAAGAGAATCTACATAAAGAAAAAGACTGAGAGAGATCTCAGTCTTTTTTAATCTATCAACCTATACAAATTGAGCAAGAATGAATGTCCATATACATACAATACCTAGCAGAATGAAACTGTACTTCACGGTCTTTTTGAAGAGCTCAGATTCTTTCCCTGTTTCTCCAACAGCTGCTGTAGCGATAGCGATAGATTGTGGAGAAATTAATTTCGCCATCACACCACCGGTCGTATTCGCCCCAATTAACAAACCTGCTTGTGAGCCGATTTGAGAAGCAGTGACCGCTTGAAGGTTACCGAATAAGGCGTTGTTACTCACGACAGATCCCGTAATAAACACGCCGATCCAGCCAAGCACCGGACTGACAAGCGGGAACAAATCGCCTGTTTTGGCAAGAGCAAGTCCAATGGCTGAACTTAGTCCAGCAAAGTTTGCCAGGTTGGCAAAGCCCATGACAAAACAAATAGTAAGAACAGGAACCCAAAGCTCTTTCACCGCTGCTTTTAAGCAGACAGCGCCTTCTGTTAATGTAATATGTCTGCTAAACAGCCCTGTCAGCATGACCGCAATCAGAATGGCAGTACCCGTTGCACTGATGACATCAATTTTAAAGATCGCATCAATTGGTGTTTCCATTTGGGCAATTGGTGGTAATTTCACAATTTGCTGATGTAAAAAGGGCATTTTCACTAAAATGGTCGTCCAGTTAAGCGGTCCTCCTACAGCAAACAATGCTTTAAATGCCGGCAGACTCCATACCGTAATAACAGCAGTTAAAATATAGAACGGAGACCATGCTTTCAGTATTTCAACGCCGCGATACGTTTGTTTCTGTTCAATATCTGGCGCTCCTTCTTCACGATAAATGTGTTTTGGCTGCCATTTCCGAAGAAATAAAGCTAAAACTCCCATACTTGCCAAGGCAGAAATAATATTGGCAAGCTCAGGTCCCATCGTCACCATTGTGACAGCTTGCAAAATGGCATAGGTTCCACTCACAACCAGCAAGGCTGGCAGCGTTTCTTTGATTCCTTTGAATCCATCTACAATCAGAATGAGGAGGAACGGAATACAGAATGAAATAAACGGGATCGTATATACAAGGGTTTGAGATAACGCAAGCGGCGTCATATTGCCCATTTGCGCCCCTGTAATCACTGGAATGCCTACAGCACCAAATGCACCAGACGCAGCATTGGCAATTAAGCAGAGCATCGCAGCTTTCAGCGGTTTAAACCCAAGCTCTGTTAAGAGAGCGGCACTGATCGCAATCGGTACACCAAACCCAGCAGCTCCTTCTAAAAATGCATTAAAGCTAAAACCAATTAATAAGAGCTGAAGACGTTGATCTTGAGAAATTCCTGCAATACTAGATCGAATGACATCGAACTTACCAGATTTCACGGCAATTTTATAGAGCCATACCGCCATGATGACGATATATCCAATCGGCCACAGCCCATTAGATATACCGAGCAGCACAGCAGATAATGCTTTTTCAACTGGCATATGAAAGAAGAAAACAGCTGTTACAAAACTGACGATTAAGGTAAAACAAGCGGCTAAAACACCTTTTAGCTTAAAAACGGTTAATGCAAGAAGGAAAAACAAGATTGGGAGCATTGCCACCAATGCACTGACGAATTCATTACCAAACGGATCATATATTTGCTGCCACATAGTGATTCATCCTTTTCTGCTCAGATAGGTTGCTTTTGATTGATTAAAAATGAGGAGCCAAAATCTCTTTTAACACATTCACACTGTGTGCAAATTTTTCTTTCTCCGTGTCGTTCAGTGTGAGCTCCATTACTTCTGTTGCGCCATTTCGATTCACAAGGGCAGGTACACCAATGTAGACATCTTCTGCTCCGTACTCTCCATCTAAGTAAGTGCTGACAGTTAAAATGCTGTTTTCATTGTGCAGGATCGCTCTTGTAATGCGGGCTAAACTCATTGCTACACCGTAATAAGTGGCGCCTTTTTTCTCAATGATTTGGTAAGCGGCATGACGGACATTTTCCATGATTTCATCTAAGTCTTCTTGTTTGTATTGATCATTTCTCTTCATTAATTCTGTAATCGGCACACTTCCAATATTTGCATGACTCCAAACAGCAAGCTCTGTATCTCCATGCTCGCCAATGATGTACGCATGCACGTTGTGTGCCGCTGCGTCAAAGTACTCACTGAGCATGTATCTAAATCTTGCCGTATCAAGCGTCGTACCACTGCCAATCACTCGTTCTTTTGGAAGACCACTGAATTTCCAAGTCGCATATGTCAAAATATCGACTGGGTTTGTGGCCACTAAGAAAATACCGTCGAATCCACTTTTCATCACGTTTTCTACAATGCCTTTAAATATATTTAAATTTTTCTCAACAAGGTCAAGTCTTGTTTCACCTGGCTTTTGGTTTGCACCAGCACAGATACAGACGATATCTGCATCCTTACAATCCTCATAATCTCCATACCATGTATTCACAGGATGCGGCGCAAATGCTTTTCCGTGGTTTAAATCCATCACGTCACCCATTGCTTTGTCTTGATTCAAATCGATGACAACCAATTCATCTGTGATTGCTTGATTTATTAATGTAAAGGCATAACTGCTGCCGACGAAACCTGCTCCAATAAGGGCTACTTTGTTTACTTTTTCGTTTGTCATTTATCTCATCCTCCTGAGTAAAACTAGGCTGTTTTTCTTATGTGAAGTATTTCACATTCTTATTGTGCAACATTTCACAAACTTTTGCAAGGGGGCTGCTCAAAAAAAATATGTAGCGAATTTGTGAACACATTTATTGTGCTTTCAAAGCGCCCGCTCCATACATATTTCCACAAGAAAAAAGCTGCCAAACGCTCGTCGGCAGCTTCCTACATATTTAATAAGGTCCCCAGTTGATCATGACCCCGATACAAATAAATACAAGACCGATGACAAACCAAATGAGGGCAAGCGGCACCATAAAACGCAGCCACTTTACATAAGGAATACCACTTGCAGCAAGCACAGCCATCAACACACCGGAAGTCGGATTGATACAGTTGACCACCCCTTCACCAAGCATTACCGCTTCTACAGCGACCTGTCTTGTGATGCCCATTAAATCAGCGAGCGGCGCAAGAATTGGGATAAAGACAACGGCTTCTCCTGATCCTGATGAAATCAAAAAGTGAAGAAGCGCACTCGCAATATACATCCCGATCGCACCAGCGATGGGACTAAAGCCTGTCAGCATACTCGCCAAGCCATTGACCACTGTATCAAGCAGCTTCCCGTTTTCTAAAATGACCGAAATACAGCGTGCCATCCCAACAATAAGTGCGCCGTATACAAGGCTTTGGCACCCGATAATAAACGTTTTCGCAATATCATTGGCAGCTAATCCGCCGAGCAGTCCAGCGACGATAGCCATAAAAATGAACACACCCGCCATTTCCTTATCGGTCCAGCCAAGCTGAAGTGCGCCATATAAGAAACCTCCAAGTGACAATCCGCACACCGCTAAAATCAGCTTATGTCTGCCAGTAAATGCAGGCTTGTCCACAGATTCCGCATCGGCTCCGCCAAGCCCCTTAGCAGGAAACCATTGATCGCCAAGAATGCTTCCCTTTTCTTTATTCTTCAGACGTCTTGTATATAAATAGATGTACACAATACTAGAAATAAGAAAACAAAGATAAATAATGACACGCAGGCCGATGCCGGAAAAGATCGGCAGCTCTGCAATTGTTTGTGATAAACCTAATGGAGATGGAGATAAAATCGTTGCGTTAAACCCTGCATAACAGCCGATGTATATGACAGCGGCTCCTGCTACAGCATCCCATTTCAAGGATCGTGCCACAATGATGCCGATTGGAATAAACCCAATGACAGAATTCACGACAATTCCGGTCGTTCCAAGGACTGAAAATAATCCCCCAACAATACAAATAAACAATAATTGCTTCGTTTGAAACCGGCTGATGACATGGTGAATCATCCCGTTAATAGCACCTGTCTTCTCCAAAATGGCAATGGTTCCGCCCGTAAATAGAATCAGAAAAATAATAGAAGAGGACCCTACCATTCCTTCTTGTATCGCTGTGAAAAAGCCAACTGGACTCACTGGTGATTGATCAATACGGTGATAGCTGCCAGGAACGGCTGTTGTGATCTCCCCAGATGTCTTTCGGTCAAACTCACCCGCTGGTACAAAATACGTTGCTATTGTACAAATCAGTGCAATCATAAATAAGAGAACATACGCATCTGGCATTTGAAGTTTTCGTTTTTGTTTCTCTGGTGTTGATACTGTCGCTGTTTTCATGTGTCAAAACCCCTTTGTCCCGATCGGAATTTCACTTAATTTTCAGAATAATCAAATGATGTGTTATATTATAAACACTGTTGATATTTAAGAGCAATATTATTTCATTAAAATAATGTTTTGGCAGATTATCTGTCAGCAAGGAGGCTTCTCATGACAACTTTGACAAACGAAATGAAACAAACCGTGACAGACATCTTTGAACACTTGCATGCCCACCCAGAAATCAGCTGGGAAGAAACAGAAACGACCGCTTATATTGAAGATATATTGAAAAAATTGGGCTGCAAAACTCAAACATTTGACGACTGTACAGGGGTGATCGGTGAAATTGGAGAAGGCGCACCAGTGGTCGCTGTGAGAGCTGATATTGATGCACTTTGGCAGGAAGTAGATGGTGAGTTTAAAGCCAATCATTCATGTGGCCACGATGCACACATGACAATGGCTCTTGGCACCTTCATGGCATTAAAGGAAAAAGAACGACCGAACGGCACGATCCGTTTCATCTTTCAGCCTGCTGAGGAAAGAGGCGGCGGTGCGCTGAAAATGATTGAAAAAGGTGTGCTCGCAGATGTCGATTACTTATATGGCGTACATGTGCGCCCAATTCAAGAAACATTAAACGGACGCTGCGCGCCTGCTATTTTGCACGGATCAAGTAATCATTACGTCGGCACCATTATTGGCGAGGAAGCGCACGGTGCACGTCCACACCTTGGCATCAACGTAATAGAAGTGGCTTCTACCCTTGTGCAGAGACTCGCGCATATCCATGTCGATCCAAGAGTCGCGCATTCTGTCAAAATGACCAATCTACATGCTGGCGGGGGCAGCTCAAACATCATCCCAGGCAAAGCTTCTTTTACATTAGATGTAAGGGCGCAAACAAACGAAGTGATGGATGAACTAGAAAAAGAAATTGAAAGAGCCGTTCATTCTGTAGCGGATGCCTTTGGCGCTTCCATTACACTTTCAACAGACCATCGTCTGCCTGCCGCCACCTTAAATGAGGAAGCTGTCCAGATCATGTCTCATGCAATTGAACAGGTTTTAGGTAAAGAGCAGCTTGATCCCCCGATTGTCACAACAGGTGGAGAGGACTTTCACTTTTATGCAGCAAAGCTTCGGCATATCAAATCCACGATGCTCGGTTTAGGCTGTGATTTAAAGCCTGGTCTTCATCATCCGTATATGACCTTCGACCGCTCGGCAATCTTTACCGGCATTGAGATTTTGACCGAAGCTGTCTATCAAACACTCCAGCAGCATTCATCATAAATGAAAAAGCCACCCGCCTTCTCATTAAGCGGGTGGTCTGCTTTATATTATGCATTCAGATCTGCCATGGCGGGAACGTTGATTTCTTTTACGCAAGATACCCTTGATAAATGAATCACACATCTCGCAAGCTCCACAATATCCTGGACAGGGATTCTCGTTTCATCATATAGAGTGATGGCCTTTTCGGCTCCATCCTCATACGGAACCTCCGCCGCCAGCTCCCCTGGATTGATACAGGTGACGGATATTTTATCTTTCCTCACATGCTCTCTCAGTGCATTCACAATTCCACGCAGGCCAAATTTAGATGCAACAAACGAGACCTGCGGCAGGTTTGTATGGTCGAGTCCGGCCGTTGAGCCAATCACGATGATTTTCCCATTCTCTGATTTCCTTAGGTGCGGAAGCAGTGCCTGGATGTATGTAATGGTTGAGGTGACATTCACATTGATTAAATGTGCAATATCCTCTGGCTGATCGTGATCAAAGGAATAATCGTCTTCAAAGCCTCGTTTTTCCCATAAACCGACGTTATAGATGAGTACATCAATCGTCTTGTTCTCCAGTGCTTCGAGCATATAAGAGATATGCGTTTGGCTTGATAAGTCGATTTTCAGCCAAATTCTATGTACACCGTCATCTATGCTCAAACTGCTTGGTTCACTTCGCGATACAATCCAAACTGTATCTCCACTTGAAGGGAGACCCTTTACAAAAGCATCTCCTAATCCTTGACTTGCACCGAATATGATATAGTTTTTACTCATAGCTCCTCCTTCTAGGAAACACAAACTGTAAGCGTTTTATATCTATATCATACAGATTCTAAGAGACCGGCGCCCCTTTTATGCTTGTCTTCACTTATTGATTGGCGCGGCTACTGGATTTCCCTTAATTCGACTGGTAATGCACGTGCCTCTATAAAGCATTTGATCATTTCTGTAAAAAGTTCTTTCTTCTCAAAAGTAAATGTATGTCCAATACCGGGAACAACGACGCCTGTTGCCTTCGGATGTGAATTCGTTATTTTTTTTGCTGACCGTTTCATGATGCCTTTTTCTTTTTCTCCCACTGTAACAAGAATGCGTGCCTTCGCTTGCTGAAACGTGTCTGGGAGCTTGTAATGGAGGTTTTCTTGAAACATCGTAAGAAGGGTTTTCTTTTGCAGATGTTTCGATTCCGCTGCATAATGATGCAGTACATGTTGCGAGAGCCCCATCTTTTCAGCTTGGAGCTGGATAAACCAATCTTTCTTTAATAATGGATACGTCAGTGGCAAGAGGGGTCTCACCATGAAATGGAGCCATGGCAAAGGCATCACAAGGGCACTATTGATGACGGCTATGTCTACGATATCCGGCTCTCTTGATAACACATCAACGGCAATCTGCGCACCTAAAGAAAATCCAATCAGAATCACTTGACGGCCATTCGCATTTTCCTTGATCCATGAGATGACTTCACGGGTGCTTTCATTCATTGAAAATATCTGTTCTTTTGCTCTTGTCCCGTGTCCAATGAGATCAGGAGCAAAGCATTCATACGTGTCCTTCAATATTTCAACCTGCTCCTGCCACATCCAGCTGCTTACTCCTCCACCATGCAGAAAAATCATGATTGATTTATCCATCGTCCGACAACTCCATCCTTCTATATAAGAAAAAAGCAGCCGCTTTTTGAGCAGACTGCTTTTTCAACATGCTCCCTTCTATTATAAGGGAACCACTATATCATTGACTATTTTTTCAAATCCTCAATGGAGTTTACGTTCTTCATATATGTTGGAACAACTAGCCCCATTCGAAGACCTTTCATACTTGTACCAAGGTCATCATATTTTCCTTTAAACTTCGCTGCATACGTTTTATGCGTATTTGGCAGCCAAGCGGATAATGATGCATCCGCACTTCCGGTTGCAATTGCTGTCCACATCGGACCTGCTTCAACCTGAGTCAAAGTTACTTTAAACCCAAGTTCACGCAATACTTCTGCTGCAACATTGGTACTTGCAATCTCACTATCCCATGCAACGTAGGCAAGATTGACTTTTCCACCATTCGACTTTTTCACGCCTTTTGTCCATTTCGCTACTTGGTCTTTATGTTTTTTCACATATTTTAAGGCGGCATCCTTTGGTTTCACACCATCTTGGATATCAATCATGACTTCGCCCATGTCATCTTGAGACCATTTAAACTGACTAAGCATTTTGGCTGCTTCCGGCTGATCCTTCGCAAAGCCTTTACGTGAAATCGTATGAATTTCTTCCGCTTCACCGTAAGATTTTTTTGGATCATCTAAATATTTTAAATCATAGCGGGAAAACATCCAGTGTGGATTCCAGCCAGTGATGATGATTGGCTTTTTACGGTCGTAAGATTTTTTGAGCGTTGCCGTCATGGCTGCACTTGATGCAGACACAACCGTCCAATCCTCTAAGCCGTAATCCTTTTTCGCTTGATCTGTCAGTGCCATAATCCCTGAACCAGGATCGATTCCGATAATGGTTTTATTCACCTGCTGAGCAGCACTCGCATTTGAATCTGTCTGCGCACCGCAAGCGGCTAGTAAAAAGACAAGCAGGGCAGTCATCCCAATGTAGAGAGACTTTTTCCACATTAAGCATTCCCCCTGGATTTTTTCGTTTTAATGTTTTGGGTAATACGGTCAAGTGTAATCGCCACAATCACAATGGCAATACCTGCTTCAAAACCAATACCTGTTTTCAGCTGCGTTACCGCACTGTATACTTCTGAACCAAGTCCTGGTGCACCTACCATTGCCGCAATGACGACCATTGATAGAGCCAGCATGATACTTTGGTTAATACCAGCTAAGATGGTTTTTGTTGCAAGTGGAAGCTGAACTTTGAATAAACGCTGGAATGTCGTTGAACCAAATGCTTCGGTAGCTTCAATTAAATCAGCCGGTACTTGTTTAATACCGAGAATGGTCATACGAATCGTTGGCGGCATGGAGAAAATAACCGATGCCACAACCCCAGGAACAACCCCAATATTAAAGAAGAAGATCGCTGGTAATAGATAAACGAATGCAGGCATTGTCTGCATTAAATCTAAAATAGGTGTCACAATTTTACGCACAGTTTCCTTCTGTGATGCCCAAATACCGATCGGAACCCCGATCACAATGGAAATGACCACAGCGGTCAAAACGAGTGCAAGTGTTTGAAGCATTGGATGCCAGTAGCCTAAATAGTCGATCAGTAAAAATCCAATAAGTGTGAAAAGAGCAACTCCTCTTGTACTGATCCACCAAGCAATGCCGGCAAAGATAAGGGTTAAAATAATGGATGGAATGACGCCAAGTGCTGCCACAATCCCATTTACTGTTCCTGCTAATCCATTTGTGATGCCATCAAAGAAACCACCAAACGTTAATGTTAACCAGTCAACAAATTGATCGATATATTCCGCAAACGGAATTCTAGGTAAATCACTCATACTAAACATCTTATTCTACCTCCTGTGCAGAAGGCTCTTGTGCTTTAATTTCCTCTAGCTTGTTAGAAGACATGTTGATATACTCATCATTTCCTGATAATGCACCAATCAATGCACCTCTGACCACAATGCCCTTCATTCTGTTTTTCTCATCAACAACGGCAATCGGAATGTTCGCATCAGATACCGCATCAAAGATCTCTGTCAAATACGTAGATTCCAACACTGTCGTAAATTCTTTATCGAGAACCGTTTCAAGTGACGCTCCCGTTTCTGCTGCCTTTTTCGCTGCTTGGGCAGAAATGACACCTAATAAATGCTTTTTCTTATCTACTGCATAGATAGACGAAATCCCAAGATTTTTCATGAGCGTAAGCGCAACACGTGCCCCTTTATCGATCTGAACTGTTTCTGCACGTTTCATAATATGACCAGCGGTTAATACTTTAGAAAGGTCAACATCTTCAACGAAGCGTTCAACATATTCATTCGATGGGTTCATCAGAATTTCTTCTGGTGTTCCGATTTGAACGATATTTCCGTCCTTCATGAGTACAATGCGGTCACCAATACGAAGCGCCTCATCTAAATCATGGGTAATGAAAATGATCGTTTTTCCTACAGATGTATGAAGCTCAAGCAATTCATCCTGCATATCTTTACGAATTAATGGATCTAGTGCGCTGAATGCTTCATCCATTAATAAAATGTCAGGGTCATTTGCTAACGCACGTGCCAATCCAACACGCTGCTGCATACCACCACTTAATTGATTTGGATATTGCTCTTCAAAGCCTTCAAGTCCAACAAGCTTTAAAGATTCAAGCGCTTTTGGTCTGCGCTCTTCTTTATCGACACCTTGCAATTCAAGACCATACTCAGTGTTCTCAAGAATTGTACGGTGCGGGAACAATGCGAAGTTTTGGAAAACCATGCTGATCTTTTTCCGTCTGACTTCACGCAATTGATCCTTTGACATATTTGTTATCATATCCCCATCAATATATATTTCACCGGAGGTTGGTTCGATTAACCTGTTTAGCATCCGCACAAGTGTGGACTTTCCGCTCCCTGATAGCCCCATGATGACAAATATCTCGCCGTCATAAACATCAAAATTTGCTCGATTGACACCAACTGTTGCGCCGGTCTCTTTTAGGATCTCTCTTTTTGTTTTCCCTTTTTCAAGCATTTGAGATGCTTTTTTAGCATTTTTACCGAAAATTTTAGATACATTATTTATCTTGATTTTGATATTTCTCTCTTCAGAATTCATATTTTCCCTCCAAATTAGCATCTTTATAACCGTAACATAAGCGTTATGATGCGAACAATCTTTAGAATTCGCTTATTTCCCCACAATATGTATGAATTCCATATAGAGGTCTGGTCATTAGAGTTTATACGCCGTATTACTCGTAAATCCTATAGAATGCTTCATAAACTACATATTTTACGGGGTATTTCCTCTCATCAGACAATATTTTACTGGAAATTCCTGATTGTGCTAAAAAATAAGTCGAATCCTCTTCATAGCGGTTTTTTGAATCTTGGGCGAACCATTCCCCTTAACAGGATTTACCCGAAAATGGTCACATAAAAACCTTTTTCCTCAAATTTTATTTAAATTCATAAAAAAACTGCCTGCAACTTTAGTTACAGACAGCTTGTTTTTTTAGGACTCTAGGGCAGCCCGCTTAATATTATCTTGAAGCTCAAGCATACGTTTTGTCCCATCTTCGCGTAATCGCTTGTTCTCTTCTTCGATCTGTTTCGTCTCTTTCATCCCTTGTACAATTGTATTAAAGGAAGATTCGATCGTTTCAATGTCGATGCTTGGACGGCCAGATAATTTGGCAATCTCTACACTTTGACTTGAAATGTTTTCAGCATTTCGTTTCAGCATTTCATTTGTTCTTCTATCCAGCTCACTCATAGAATCAGCCACAAGCTTTTGTCTCTTCGCTGTAACAGCTTGAATGATCCCATTTTTGAAAATTGGAATCGTGATGATGAAGGCAGAGTTGATTTTACCGATTAATTTCGTATTCCCACGCTGAAGCAAACGGATTTGCGGTGCCGTTTGAAGCGCCACCATTCGTGCCATATCAAGGTCATACACACGCTCTTCAAGCGCTTGAATGCCATTACGAAGCGTATCAAGCTCCATTTGTGCCAGCTGGTTTCCACTAGCTGCTTTTTCTTCATATGAAGGAACCAATTGCTTTAATTCTTCGATTTTCATTTGACCGGCTACGACATACTTTTCCAGCTCCAAATAGTATTGAATGTTATGCTCATACATTTCTTCAAGCGTCACAGTCGATTTGGTCATTTCATCTTTATATTTACTAATTTCCACATTAATTTTTTCAATTTCTGCACCGAGCGTTTGATATTTACTAAAAATCTTTTCGATCATGCTGCCGCCGCGCTTAAAGATTTTTGACAACAAACCACCCTTCGGTTCGTCAAAATCATTTTTATCAAAGCGATCCATAATCTTCCCAAGCTGCGTCAGCATTGTTCCTGAGTCAGTAACGCTTGTTGAACGCATCATTGAAAGGATACGATCAGAGAACTTAGAGATTTCAACGGCCGGCTGTTTCCCGTATTCAAGCAGTTCCAGCTGATTTTTCGCATCGATCTGTCTCGCAATATTTTGCACTTCTGGTTCATTTCGAAGCTGAACGCGAATATCGTCTGCCTTCTCAATCGTGATTTCCTCTTTATCAATTGAAATGATGTCATTTCCGTTTGTATTTGTCATAAGCTTTGATCTCCTTATCGGTTTTTAATGGATTGAAATAACTTTCTAACGATGGACGGCTCTTTAAACTCCTGGTTCATGACCATCTCATCAAGCCAATGGGTATCAAATAATTGGTCATCGATATACCGTTCGATACACTGATATCCCGCCGGATGATATACGAAAAGATCCACACCCATTTCATTTAGGAAAATCAGGGCGGCCGCATCAGAACGAGTCAGCTCTCCATTATATTCCGTATGGTATAAAATCACTTTCGGTACGGTTTGTGCATAATCAAAGGTTTGAATCAGTTCAATGAGATCCTGGCTTAAATGCAGAACCTGCTTGAATAAATAAATACGGACATCTAATTCGGTTTCATTGCCTTCTTTTAACAGCTTCGGATGCTGACAGATTCGAAATATCGCCTCTGCTATCGCACGTTGCGTGCCCTCATATAGATGAGAAAACTGCCACACATTGCTTTTCATTAATAAGTCAGGATCAATCTCTCCATTAGAAGAAAGTGCATGCTGATAATGAAATTGATAATTCGAAGTCACTTCTTTCGTAAAAGGAAAATGGCGAATGGTCTTCGTCTCTTTCCCCTCCATTAACGTGTGAATGCGATCCCAGTATTCACGCTTGTCTCGTGTGACACCCATCATTTTCGCAAAAAGATTCGGAATCTGTATCGTGTCCCGGTCTGCTTTAAAATTCGGGCGGATAAAGGATCGTTCCTTTGCAATTAAAAACAGCTCATCATACGTGGTCTTCAGTGTAATAGAATGAGGAGTATGATCTCTGAATTGCCACGGCTTATACAGCATTGAATCTTCCGTGTGAAGCACCTCTTCAAGCTCTCTTGTCGAGCGGTACGCCACCGTTGATTTCCTCTCAGGCTTTTCAGTAGGGAACGGCTCAAGCTTTGAAGTCCCCGGGTACTGATCAATAAAAGTCAGCTTTTCTTCTGGATCTAATTCGCGGAACGAATCCTTGCCTTCTGGATGAAATAGCACAACATCACAGCCAATCAGCATGACGTAGTAAAGAAAATAAAGCTGACTTTTATTCGCCTCTCCATACCAAATGACAGCCGGCATTTTTTCTTCGATATTGACTTCCTTTAGCCATGGACCTAAATGGTTATTTGAAAACTTCACGACATCCAGCAGGACCCGGCGGAAATCAGGATGCTGAAATCCACCCTCGTGCAGCTGCTTGAAATGCTCAAATACCTTGATCAATGAAAGACGGATATGCCGGTTCATCACAGGGTTTGGATGGCGTACAATCAGCTGTTCACCATCTAAAAAAGCAACAAAGCGATTCACGGACAATCCCTTTTCTTCTTGGTTAATCAAATGAATACGCTGCAGCGCTTGAAAATGCTCCGGCTCAATATGACGATTGAGTGTTTCACTTAAAATATGCATGCCGTCTGTTTCGTATAATTCATGTAAATAAATAAAATAATCGGTTGCATCATGCGGAGTTCCAAGGACCCGGGCGGCGAGACGCGGCAAGGACAACGTATGCTCGTCCTTTATATAACCGTCTCTTTCAGGGAGCGGCTTTTTCAGCACGTTTTTCCAGGCTTCCTGCTCCGCCCGTGTATGGGTGACATTGATTTCTTTATAACTCACGCCGCTCCTTCCTTTCTCCTATATTTTCTCGAAAGCTACTACTATCATATCATTCAGCCTTCTACTTCTGCTATCGAATCGAAGGCTTTTTTGCGTTCATCATCTGATCGATGACAGAAGCGGTGATTTCATCCGCTGCGGCCATGCCAGATGCTGCTGTCGGCTCAAGTGATGGGTCAAAGCCGAGAACTTCTCCATGCCTTGGGGCAAAGCCCATATCTGATTGACGAATGAGCCCTGCATCTAACAGAGAATCACCCGCACCATAGACGTATTCAAGCTGCAGCCTGTCCTTTAGAAAAGCAACAGCATCCCACTTATTAAGCGGCTGTGGAATAAAATAAAGCTTCCGTCCCTGAAGAGAAACCTGCCAGCCTCTCTCCTCGCCCCACAGCTTCAATTCAGCAAGCGGAATGTGAGATAGATACTCCTCTTTCATAATTAAATAAAGAAATCTTCCCTCTGCTGTACGGGTACGCTTCACCCATGCCGCAACTGGAAGTTCCGAGATCGCCCTCAGCATCTCTCTGACTGGCATACACTCCCTAAGTCTCTCATCAACAATGGCCTGCCAATCCTCAAGCGGCTTGCCATGATGAAGAATACAGCCTCCATTTGTTGTCACGGCATACTCCGGTTTAAGCTCTTGCTCAAAGAAGGTGATTCGTTCATACTGTGCGGTTGTTCTTGTCGTCACTGGAATGAACCAGCCTGATTGATGAATCGTCTGCAAAGATTTTTTCGTTTTAACAGACATATAGGAAAGCGGCCGTTCGTCCAGCACCTCAACTAAATCATACTCTCCTTCATACGCATACTGGTCAAGCACTCGATGTGAGTAAATCAGCGTCCTGTCTAAATCACTGGCAAATGCAAATGTCTTCATGACGTTTGCTCCAGCGGACGAATTAACCCGCAGCACGTGTAAGACATATTGGCATATTCAATGACAGGAACACCTCTGTCCTCTGCCAAAAGCAAGATATGCTTCAGCTTCTCCTGAGATCCAGGCTGAATCAAGATTTTCCAAGGGATTCTTCTAAGCAGCACACGGGTCGTCTCACCAACTCCCGGCTTAATCAAATGGGTATTTTCAATTTGAAACTCCTGACCGATTGCTTCAATGGATGCCATTCCCCGCCAATCTGCCGGCGTCCCTTGCGAGAGTATGGTTTCTGCTTTCTCTTGTACATTTGGTCCGAGGCTTGAAAATGCTTCTTCAATTGTATCCACATATAGATTGGACACATCCTCATCAAGCAGCTCTTTATAATACTTTGCCCCATGGAAATCATCGGCATTGATCCAGCGGTTGTTTAATACCGTACGACTGACAAGCCCTGATACTGTCGAATTCAAGCAGGCACTTGGAATGAGAAAGTCCTCCCTCGTTCCGTATACATGTGTACAATAGCCGGGGTCTGCCAGCACAGCCAGCTCACTCGAGAGACGTACACCATACTTTTTTTCAAAATCAAGAACAGCTTTTTGGAGCTCTTTCGAAATCGCCCCTTTTCCAGTCCAACCATCGATAAAAGCAATTTCAAAACCTGGATGTTCTTTCAGCATATAATGCAGTGCATTCTCGTCTATTCCGCGGTCGCGAATAATAGAGATGCTGTAATGAGGCAGATCGACACCATACGTCTTTCGAATATATCGTTTGATCAGCACCCCGATCGGTGTCCCCGCACGCGCCAGACTGCAAAGCACGGTTTGGAAGCCTCGCTTCTTCACAATCTGTTCTGCTACAACAGCTACTGCTTCTGCTACCTTTTCCTTACTTTCTTCAAGAGATTGATAGAATAAAGTCATATAAGATGCCGTTGGTTTGTACTCAATTGGCAGCATTTCTGAATAATGCGCACCGCTCTGAATCGAACGCTCCCGCTCTTCTGTACTTTTCTCCATCTCAATAGAGGATAAATCTTTGAGTAAGAAGGTTACATCCTGCTCTGGATAGCTCCCCATCTTTGTATACACATTAGCCATTCACCTTCACCTCGTCTGATAAAGTCACAATATGCACATGCTTCACATGCCGCTCAGCAAATAAGTGAACAAGCGGAAGCAATGCCTCCTGAGAGACCTTTTTCTCAAAAAAGAGAAATACATCATCATATTCACCTTTTGGAATGTTGTACACGTAGTGCTGAATTCGGGCATCCTCTGGATTCATAAAGGTAAACCCATTTTGGACAGCGTATCCATCCTTTTCGACTGGGTGAATAGGGCTTCTCGTTGTTGAATGAAAGAGAACGCCTTCCCCCATGTGTGCAGACAGTCTCATCGGCACATACATCAGCTCACCTGTCCCTAAGCAGAGTGTTTGTTTTCCTTTGCGTTCCTGCCGCAGCCTCAATCCCGCTTCAGCAGCTGCTTGGTCGAGCGCTTCCGTATCTGCTGCGTTTAAACCAAAACGACCCGTTTCATGTATATATGGCGAATGACCAGCCGAATTTGCTGCATGAGAAAGTGAATAGGACACTTGCTTAAAGAAAGGTTGAAGAGAGTGAAAAGAGAGACTTGGCTGCTTCTCTTGCTCCGCAATCTCATACGAATAAGCTGGTTCATCGAGCGTTTTGCCTCGAAAAATCATCTGCCCTTTTAATAAAGACAATGATGTGATGTGAATTCCAAGCTCCTCTTCAAGCTGGCACATGGCTATCTCATGCTCCTCCGTCCGCCAGTCCAAAATGGAAAGAATGGTATAAGAATGCCTTGGGTACTTTGCATGAAGGTCACGAATGATGTTGATATTGGTACGGCCTGTTGTGACTTCATCATCTACTAACACGATGGGGCGGTCTGTGCGAAGGAATGCTTCGTCTGCATAACAAAGCTGATCTGTTGCATGCGAATGTTCTTCTTCAAATACCAATGACGGGTCAAGATCCAGCAGCTGTTCACGTGTCGTATGAATGTATGATGCGCCTTCTATCACATCATACACACCATGTCCAAGGGCTGTTGCCGTTTCCGCAAAGCCGATGACGACAGGCTCATTGCCTGCTGAAAGCTTTTCTTCTTTGAGTGTTTCATAGGCTGCCGTTAACACCGTGTGATCATCCGTCTTGAGTGCCTCTACAAGAAGATCTTGGTGCGGGGGCGTCTTTCCCGTTTGCTCTTTGGCATATGCCATCGCTAAAAGACCCGAGACAAGGAGCGGTTTTACTGGATGAACAGGAATATGCTTTCCAAGCACCTTACTCACGAATAAAAAGGCTCTTTTTTTGTTCACCCTTGCTGCCATCTCAAAAAGATGCTCTTTTTCAAGCTGGAGCGCACCTTCTTTGAGGTCAAGCTCAACCTCCATATGTTCCAAGATGTTCAGCGTATGCCGCTTCTGATTCTGTAAGTATGTCGATATAGCTTCTATTTTCATGAAACACCCCGTAAATGTCTGACTTAATTAAAATGTGCTCTGCCCACCTGTAATGCGGCTTTGTTTCATTCATCTTATTAGAGAAAGCACTCTTCATCACGCCAACTGTGCCGTCGGCATGTTCCAGAATGCTTAATGCATCCAAGTACTCTTCCTTTGTCACAACGTACATGCTTTGCACTGGCTTGAGATGTGTTGGATGGATCACTGTCTTTCCATGTATGCCGTTGGCTACATCGAGTCTTGTCTCTTTGAGTAAACCTTGTACGTCATCGAATTCAGATAAGGACAGCTCACCGCCCTTAGAAAGCGCACGGATAAATGGTTTTTGTTCCTTTCGTGCAGGACCAAAATGCTCCCATACAGCACCTGATACAACAAAGGAACGGCCAAAATAATTGATAATATCTGTGATCAAATCAGCAATCAATCTGATTTCATAGATGGTGGTGTCGCGATCACGGCGAATGCCATATAAGCCGCAAAGATCCGTTGCCCCAATACGAATATTCAAAATATATTCTTCATCATTCAGCATGATCTGCTTTAACTTAGACAGCACCGTATATCTCGTTTCTTTTTCTAATAAATCGGGTGTTTCCAAAATGGGCATACCGTACAGCGTGGTCTTCGTTTGTGCGGACGCCTGTTTCAAGCTGTCCAAATAATCCTTCGCATTATGAATAGAACACTTTGGAAATACAAAACCCGTCAATAAACGAAGAGATGGACCAAGCAAATCTGCCATTTTCAGCAGCTGCTTCGGCGAACGAACCCGAATAAATAAAAACGGCATTTGTTCAGCCATTTCAGGTGTATGCGTTAATTTGTCCGACAGTTTGGCGAGTTGTACCACTAGATTCTGTTCAGCCATTTCCACTTCTTGATCACCGATGGCATCCTCTAAACAAAATACAACAGAGCAAAGCGCTTCATATTTCTGCGACAGCAGCATGTCTGCTATATCCTGTCTAGTCGCAGGCATATACAAAGTAGCACCTAATGCATGCGCAAGTACGTGCCTTGGCGTCATCAAATGCATCGCCCCCGGCCGTTTGAAAAAAATATCGTGCTGCCTCGCCTCTGATAAAAACTGAAAATACCGCATGCTGTGCCACCTCCTGTTGTTGAGAGAAAATCGAACAAATGACTTGATGATTCAAAAAAGGATGGAGCCGCTAATCAACTCCATTCCTTTTTGATCGTCCTATTCTTCTTTTGAAGCCGCAGCTTCGTTTGTCACTTCTTGATGTTTCTTCTTATTGATTTTATGAACGATAAACGTTCCGATAAATGCTAGGATAATAATCGCAAAGAATACAAGATGCGGGATTTCAATGTGAGCAGCACTCAAGCCCATTTTGATCGCAATGATCCCGATGAGAATAAACGCAGTATTCTCGAGCTCTGGGATACGATCAATGAGAACAAGGAATAACTGCGCGACTGTACGCATCATGAGAATTCCAAGCATTCCGCCTAATAGTAGAATCCATACTTCCTCAGATACAGCGAATGCTGCAAGAATACTATCAACCGAGAAGGCAAGGTCCATAATTTCAACAGAAATAACAGTTGCCCAGAACACACCAAAGACTCGAATCAACCAGCCTTCTTTTTTCAGTTCCTTCGCTTCATCATCGCCGTCACCTAACCAGAAGTGCTTAATAACAAGCCATGCTAAGTAAGCAGCTCCGAGGACCTTAATCCACCAGAACTTAATAAGCAGCATCCCTACGCCAATGAATAGAAAACGGAAGAAATAAGCGCCAATTAATCCGTAGGTTAATGCCTTTTTACGCTGCTTTTCTGGTAGATGTTTCACCATCACAGCTAATACAAGTGCGTTATCTGCTGATAACAATCCTTCAAGCACGACAAGAGTCCCAATAAGCCCCCAAGAGACAGGGTCTGTTAATACCTCTGCCCACATATGCCAATCAAAAAACGAGGCATAAGTATCCAACATATGTTTCAAAATGTCCAACTGGTTTTCCTCCTATAAGTGTAGAAGCATCAGCAGGCTTTCGCCTGCTGCTATTCTTGATCGCTGTTTCTTTCTCACTTAGGAAAAGGCCCTCATATGAGCTTTTGACAGCATCTCTTGAACTGATTTGTTTCTCTTATTTACACTTCTAACCCATAATTTTGACAAAGAGCTGCAAGTCCGCCAGAGAATCCGCTTCCGATCGCGTTAAACTTCCAATCACTTCCGTGTCGGTACAATTCACATACCACAACAGCTGTTTCAATTGAGAAGTCTTCGCCTAAATCGAAGCGAATCAATTCTTCCCCGCCCTCTTCATTTACAACACGAACAAATGCATTAGAGACTTGTCCAAAATTCTGGCTGCGCGCCTCTGCATCATGGATCGTAACTGTAATTCCGATACGATCAATGTTAGCAGGAATTTTCGAGAAATCAACGAGAATTTGCTCGTCATCTCCATCTCCTTCACCCGTACGGTTATCACCTGTATGAGTGACACTGCCGCTCGGATGCTGAAGGTTATTATAGAACACAAAATCTGTATCTTGCTGACAACGATTGTTTGCATCTACCAAGAAAGCCGAAGCGTCCAAATCAAATTCGGCTCCGCCAGAATATTTATTCGTATCCCAGCCAAGACCGATCATCACTTTCGTCAGCCCTGGGTTGGTTTTGGTTAAATCGACACGTTGTCCTTTTGAAAGCTGAATCGCCATATTCGTATCTCTCCTGTCTTTGAAAATAGGAAACTATTGCGTTATCCGATATCTAAGCCAAAGTCCGTTGCAATGCGGGCAAGACCGCCTTGATAGCCTGATCCGACAGCTGAGAATTTCCATTCCCCGCCATGACGGTATAATTCACCTACAATAATGGCTGTCTCAATTGAGAAATCCTCTGCCAAATCGTAGCGAATGAGTTCTTCATTCGATGCTGCATTTAAAATACGTACATATGCGTTAGACACTTGTCCGAAATTTTGACTGCGCGCTTCTGCATCATGAATTGTAATGACAAATGAAATCTTTTCAACACTTGCCGGTACAGCTGCAAGGTCAACATTGACCTGCTCGTCATCTCCGTCCCCTTCACCAGTGCGGTTATCGCCTGTATGTACGACACTTCCACCTCCGCCAGTTGTTTGGTTGTAAAAGACAAAGTCAGATGGAGAGCTTGCTTTACCTGCCGCATCTAAAAGGAATACACTTGCGTCTAGATCAAAGTCATGTCCGCCGTCATACTTATTGACGTCCCAGCCAAGACCGACGACTACTTTTGTTAAACCTGGATTCGTTTTTGTTAAATCAATTTTTTGACCTTTCGCTAAAGAAATTCCCACTAGGAACCTCTCCCTTCTGTTTAAATATAGTTTCTCGTAATATCTGCAAGCTTCGCATCATTTGTACCATTTCCAAGCGCCGCAAACTTCCACTCATTCTCGTGACGATAAAGCTCTCCGACGATTAATGATGTTTTTCCTGCATAATCATCTTTTAAATTATATTTCACTAATTCTTGATTGTTTGAACGATCAACGATGCGAATGTAAGCATTTTGAATCATACCAAAGTGTTGGTTTCTTCTAAGGGCATCATAAATGTTCACGACAAACACCAATTTATTCACATTACCCGGCACCTTGCTCAAGTTGACGAGGACTTGTTCATCATCTCCGTCTCCTTCACCAGTCAGGTTGTCACCTGTATGTTCAACACTACCGCATTTGCTCTTTAGGTTGCCAAAATAAATCAAATCTTTATTTTCCGTAAACTTATCATTTTTCAGCATGAGCACTGAAGCATCACAATCAACATCAGCGCCGCCTCCGCCGCCAAACAGCTTTCCTAAAAATCCGCCGCCTTGTGATACAGGGTCCCAGCCAAGTCCAACAAGAATATTCGTCAGCCCTGTTTTCCCTTTTGTTAAATCAATACGTTGACCTTTTTCTAATGTAATCGCCAAATCAATCACTCCTCCAGCATAATAAAAATCTATTTATTAAGCGATGGACCCTATTAAAATCATCATACATGAAAATTCGACAAAATTCATGAAATGACATTGGAGCCTCTTACTCTTTTTTCTATTTACTAGTATATACGATCTATGTTCAAGATAGGTTTCAAACACTTTATATTTTTTTAACGAAAGATGCACATTGGAAATGGTTCATGTCGTTAATGAAGTGTTTCATGTGAAACATTGTCGAAAGTTCCCGATGAACAGCTCTTGCTGATAAGGAGTGTATTGATGTGGTTTCATATGTTGATATAGAAAAGATAAAAGCAAAGGATAAACCCTTTCGTTTCCTTCCACCTATGGATTTCTTTATACTTATATTCAGCATGTTGATGAAAGGATGTTGATGATGCCATCACTTCATATATTAGATCAAGTCGCCATTCCTAAAGGTCAGTCTGCTCAGGAGACATTGATTCATACAACGCAGCTGGCTCAGCTGGCTGAAACGCTTGGGTATGAGCGCTATTGGTTCGCTGAACACCACAGCACAAGAGGGCTCGCTAGTACAGCGCCTGAAATATTAATGGCTCATATTGCGGCTCATACAACGACCTTGCGTACCGGATCTGGCGGTATTTTACTTCCTCAGTACAGTCCTTTTAAAGTAGCAGAGGTCACGCGGCAGCTTGAAGCCCTTTATCCTGGACGGATTGAGATTGGTGTCGGCAAATCTCCAGGCGGGATCGAAAGGACGAGGCTCGCTTTGACAGACGGCGTGCCTAAAGATCTGTCTCAGTTTGACCGCCAGCTGAAGGATCTTCTTTTTTACTTATCAGACAGCCTGCCTTCTGGTCATCCGCATACAGGCGTGAAAGCTGCTCCGCTTGTTGATACTCATCCGCCGGTTTGGCTGCTTGGGCTGGGAGAAAATAGTGCCATGCAGGCGGCGGAGCTTGGAATCAACTATATTTTCGGCCACTTTATCCATCCTGCACGCGGCACACAAGCATTTGAGACGTATCGATCACACTTTTCTCCATCTGTCTTTTCTAGTCAGCCACAATCTATGTTTGCCGTCTTTGTCATCTGCGGTGAAACAGATGAAGAAGCAGACAGGATCGCCAGCAGTACAGATTTATGGCTGCTTCGTGTTGAAAAGGGACTGGACAGCCGCGTTCCTTCTATAGAAGAAGCAAGCGCCTATCACTACACCACACAGGAAAAGAAAAAAGTGCTGCAAAACCGCCAGCGGATGATTGTCGGCTCGAAGAAAACGGTGAAAGAACAATTACAGACCTTGATGGACCGCTATCAAACGGATGACATCATGATTCTGAACAATTCCTTTGATCCGATCGAAAAACAACGTTCCTTCAAGCGAATAGCAGAATTATTTTGAAGCCAGCTTTCCAGGCTTCTTTTTTACATTGTCATAAAAAATGGGAAATGTAACATCAAGATGTCAAAATCCTTCCTTCTGTCATCTGATCGCAAATGTGTCTTCTAATCGTTAGCGAACTGTAAACGCATAAGAGGTGTACCTTTTATATAGTAGAGGTACATATTCAATGAACGGTTTACAACGCTGAGAAAGAAGGAGATGACAGACATGAAAAAGAGACTCGATTGGGTTGATGCAGCTAAAGGAATTGGCATTCTGCTCGTGGTCATGGCGCATGTGCCCATTCCAGATTCGCTCAAGCAATTCATTTACTCTTTTCATATGCCGCTTTTCTTTTTACTATCAGGCATGATGTTTCGATCATCCTCATCCCCTGCTCTGTCATTTATTCAGAAAAAAGCCAAAAGTTTACTCTTGCCCTATCTCTATTTCTCCATCATTACGTATGTATTTTGGTTCTCCGTTACCCGTTTTTTCGCATTCAAGGGACAAACGGATATTGATCCTTTCGTTCCGTTTACAGGTATTTTCATATCCAATGCAGATGAAGCAAGACTCACACATAACCCAGCGATTTGGTTTTTAACGACGCTCTTTTTAGTGGAAATTTTATTTTTCTTTATGCATCGTCTTTCTAAAGGAAAAACCGCTGCCGTGATCTTGCTGACTGTTCTTTGCGGAGGTGCTGGATATGCCTCTACCTTGCTTTTAGATCAAAGTCTTCCTTGGAACGCCAATGTCGCCTTGACGGCTGTTGTGTTTTATTCGATTGGATTTTTAGCAAAGCAATGGTTTGTGGAATTAAAAACAGATCCAACCCTTCTTTTATGTACAGGTCTGCTTGTGCTGACGGCTTACATGCAAAGCTTTAATTCACGGATCGATATGCGCGTCAACGACTACGGTGATCTCTTTATTTTCTACGCATGTGCTCTGCTCGGTTCGGCTGCCGTGATTTATTTAAGCTTTAAATTGAAAACATCCCCTATTTTGACGTATCTAGGACGTAATTCTATTGTCATTCTTGTCTTGCAGTTTGCCGGTATCGATATCATGAAAGCATTTGTTTTTTATGGACTCGGTATCAATATTGCTGATACAGCACAGCTCTCTTGGACACTTTTTTATACGATTGGCACATTGCTGCTCATGGTGCCATGTATCTCCTTCCTGAGCAAATACCCGGTGCTGCTCGGCAAACCGGCCAAAGCCGCTCAACGCTACGAACAAAAAACATCCGCCGGATGAACAGGCGGATGTTTTTTGGATTAATCATTGATTTGAGAAGGATAAAGTGTCATTCCACCATCTACAAATAAGGTGGTGCCTGTGATATACGCCGCTTCCTTAGAAACGAGGAATGCAGCAGCGGCCCCAATCTCCTTCGGTTCACCAAAAGTTCTCATCGGAATTTTCTCAAGCTGCTTTTGTTTTTTCAATTCATCCTGTAAATCATCATTCGATTCGGTTGCCATGGTACCCGGCGCAATCGCGTTGATTCGAATACCTGCTTCGGCATAATCAAGAGCCAGCGTCTTCGTCATCATATTCATTCCGCCCTTTGAAGTGGAATAATGAACATTGAACGGGCGCGGAATTTCCTGATGGACACTGGAAATATTTAAAATAGATCCTTTGATGTCATGCTCCATCATATAGGCGAGCGCAGCCTTTGCGCCTAAAAATGCACCTGTTATGTTGACATCGATGACGTTTTGCCATTGCTCCAGCGTCATCTCATGCGGCAGCGCTTCTTCGCCGTTGAAGCCTGAATTATTGACGAATACATCTACTGTACCGAAATGCTCCAGTGCTGTATCCATGATGGCTTGGATGCCTTCCTCTTTGGAGACATCTGCGTGTACTTTCACCGCCCCACCTCCGTGCTTCTGAATGGCTTGTACGGTCTCTTCAGCTCCATCTTCATCGCCTTTATAGTTCACAACCACATTCATTTCCTCTTGTCCAAACCGCAATGCGATCGCTTGTCCAATTCCTTTTGAAGAACCTGTGACAATGGCTGTTTTCCCTTTTAAATCTTGATACATCTTCATTTCCTCCATTCACGTGCTTCATCTTGCTGATACACAATGGTTACCCATTTTGGAAAAAACAAAAACACAACCCTCTGCATTTGTACTCTAAGAGGGTTGTGCGTTTCATCAAGCTAAAAGGTGTTATAAACATTTTCACACGTTTCGGCGGTTGGCTGATAAAAGCAATGCGACTTATACCTTGCCACAAACGGCTGATTGTACCAAGTCGCCGGACAATCGCCAGGCGGTTTAAAATACCAAAGGCTGAATTTTGCCGGCCAAAAACGTTCTCCGTTAATATTTCTCCGCGCAAGTGTTTTTTCCGTTTCTCGTGCTCGCTGATAGAAGTAACCATGCGTGACCGCTTCAAATGCATGCTCCTGATAAATCATTTGTGGAATCGTACGCAGCCCTTTAAAGTCAGAGCAGTTGGCACGCAAACGATTGATGCCCACGTTTCCTACGAGCAGCATCCCTCGCCTCCCTTCACCTTCTGCCTCCGCTCTCAGCAGTCTGGCCATTAAATCAATATCAGAGCTTGTCGCTCTTACCACTGCCATACATCCACCTCCAGTTCGTTTCTCTTTTATTTTATGTAGCGTTTCTGTGTAGATGACTGCCATTTTGACATGAAAAAGCACGTTCAGTGTCGGCAGCCTGTCTAAATTTGCTGGACATGTGTCTCGCTGCCAACAACACTCAAACCAAGTGACCATATACATAACAGGAAGAAATATTCATTACTATATACTCATTTACAAGTCATAAAAATCCTTCTAATTGCGACATCATCTTCAAAAACAGTCATTTGAACCTATTCAATAATCCGACTCAAAACCTTAAAATATAAAATGTTGAGTTTCTACAGGAGATATCAAATAATAAATTACAAGTTTCTCCTCTCAACTTAGTGTCATTTTTACTACTTGAAGCCAATCAACCTCGGAAACGCACTGAGGTATTGACAGTACTTTCGCTTCATTCTACAGTAAAAAACATACAGTATTTTTCTTTTTGTGCAAAAAGAATGATATGAACTACAGCTTTTCAATGAAATTCACCATAAACCCGAGGAGGAAAACACGCCATGTTTAAAAAGAAATTATCCCTGTTTCTTCTGATCTTGTGTGTAACTGTTGTCGCTGCTGCTTGTAGTGGTGGAAAAGACAAAACAGCTGCGAAAGAAAACGATACCAAAAAATCTCTTGATGCAGCAGAGGTAAAGGTAGAAAGTGCTGAGTACACATTACCACCTCAATACGATACATCTGTACAGGATGATCAGTATGTACTAAAAGTGAATGTATCTGTAAAAAATATCAGCAAAGAGCCTCTCAATGTTGATAAAAGCAACTTCACGCTTTACCAAGATGACGCACAGGTATCTACGATCTCTCCAGATGACTACAACGAAGTATTATCTTCAAGCTCTTTAAATGCAGACAAAGTCACAAAAGGCGGTCTTTTCTTTGTTGTTGATAAAGAAAAAGACTATCAGCTTGTGTACACAGAGCCAGGCAGTGGTTCTAAAAAAGATGACAAAACACTAGAGTTCGATATTAAAGGTAAAGACTTAATGAAAAAAGCAGATACACTTCAAGCATCTGCAAAAGCTCTTTCTTCTTATATTGATGTGATGATTTTTGGTAAGAAAAACGACGATTTTGAAAAACTAACAGGTGATAACAAATCAACTGTTGTGAACGAATTTGATAAATCATTCAAGCAAGGCTATATCACTTCTTCTGGTATTTCTTCTAGCTCAGCGAAGGACGAAAACCTCGATAAGCTTTTAAAAGCAGTGAAAGAAACATTAGCTGAAAAATCAAAAGTATCAACAAAAACAAAAGCGATCAGTGGTGATAAAGCTGTCGTGACTGTGACTCTGACACCAATCGATGCAAGTCCGCTTGTCGATCGTTTGAAAGAGAAAGCAACTGAGTTCTACAGCAAAAACCGTTCAGCTTCTTATGATGAAGCGCAAAAATACTTACTATCGATTTACCCAGATGAGTTTAAAAAATTAGGACCATCATCTTCTGAAGAAACAGTAGAAGTCAACATGAAGAAAAATGATATCGACCAATGGAAACTTGATTTGAACGATTACAAAACAAGCTCATTAGTTGAGAAATTCATCAAGAACTAAAGGAAAACCCCCGATCCCGGGGGTTTTTTCTTAATTTATTTCGGTTGTTTCCTATATTTGATTCCGAAATACAGAGAAGAAAGCAAGAAAATCGCCAGCCACACCCACTGAATATCCACCATAAATATAGTAATGGCTGCTAATATAGTGAGATCGGGCTTTTTTCATATCGCGAATATTTTATAAAGATGAATTCCTCTTTTCAGCTTCATATTCTTTAATGATCTCAATTGGATCAACCGCATCTTCCTCTTGTACGTATTCCTCTACATAAGGAGTTGTTAATTTTTCAAACCTTTGCTCATCGTCTATTAAAGCAATATAGACATCATATCCCTCATAATCAGAAGGGAATAACGTTGCAGTAGAACTACCGGTTTCTAAAGCCTTGTCTATTGCATTTCTTAATTCTAATAAACCTACCCTGTTTCCCAAAATAAAGGCTTCAAAATGGTGTGTTTGCTGAGCATATATATTACATAGTCCTAACACATCATCGTCATCTGTTTGATAAGACCTACCCGAACTTCTTTATTTGGCAAAATTAGGATAATTATATCATTTCCTCTTCCATCATGCTATCGCGAGCCTCTTTTATATGAATCTCTGAATATAAAAAAACTTGCAGAACATATCTGCAAGTTTTTCTTTATTTCGCAAGCATCCATTTCTCTTTCATAAACAAGCTTCTGACGATGACAAACAGGATGACGACTGCCAAGGCTGAGGAGCCGAGTGTCAGGGCGATGGACATTGGATCGATGATACCAAACATCAATTGCTTACACAGCGCATGAATATTGAGGAATGGGATGGCAAAGTAATACGTATCTAGCTGCGTAGCACCCGCTCTCATGGTAAAGAACATTGGGAGCACACCTAGTGTAATGATCATGGACATGTACGACTGCGCTTCTTTGACTGAGCCCGACATCACACTGAGCAGCAATTCAATCATGGATACCATGAAGGAGAAGATGATAAGCGCCGCAAACATGACGCCGATAATGCTCCACATTTGATCACCAAAGTTCAGAGCTTGCTTCAGCTTTTCTGTAAAGAGCAAAGTGGATAGAAGCAGCATCCCGATCGCCACAATCCCACTTAAAATACCGAACATAGAGACAGCGAGCCATTTTCCGATGAGAATCTGGAGTCTGCTGGCCGGTGTCAGGAATAAGGCTTCAATTGATTTTCGGTCTTTTTCACCTGCTACAATATCAAGCGCTGCCGGCAAAGCTCCTGAGATCACGGAGGTCACCAAAATCATTGGAAGGAGAATCGACAACAGCATAGCGGTCACTCCATTTTCCCCTTCATCACCTGCTTCTACATCAACGGACTGCACTTCAAACGGATGTATAACGGACGTATCGATTTGATCCGCTGCTAAGCGCTTCTCGACCACCTGGTTTTGATACTGCTCCAGCAATGATTGCAGCATTTGAACGGTGATCACTGAATCATCATCTGTCGTATATCCATGAATTTTAATGGCGAATGGCTTTTGATGCTTGAGCATATCACCTGCTTCTTTCGGCATTTCCAGGTAAGCATTTGCCTCCCCATCCTTGACGGCTTGCTGCGGATCATCAAATGTTTCAAGGTTTAGGTTTTTGACCTCTTTGATCATTTGGTTCATTTCGGCTGGAAGCTGTTCATTGATGGCGACTGTATAGGCTTTATCCCCTGGATCTGCAATCATGCTTTCATAAAAGAACACCAGCCCAAGCATCGTCAAAAGAGGAATCAGCACGGTTAAGAGTAACGTTTTTCTGTCCCTTAGCGCATCTGTCATTTCTTTCAAAAAGACGGTTTTCCACATTATGAAATCCCCCTAGCGAGCTTCGACATAAAGATATAGTTCAAGTCTTCACTTTGTTCCTGTGCATATAATTCTGGAAGTGTCCCTTTGTACACAAGCTCTCCTTGATGAATCATCATCACACTGTCGCAAAGCTGGCTGACTTCTTCCATGATGTGGCTTGAAAAGAGGATCGTTTTATTTTGCTGCTTGAGCTGATGGATAAAATCTCTGAAAATATTACTCGACGTGATATCTAAGCCTGTTGTCGGCTCATCAAATAAGATAATGTCAGGATCATGAATTAACGTTCTGGCAATCGCCACCTTTTGTTTCATCCCTCTTGAGAATCCTTTCACCTTGCGATCCATATATTGTCTCATTCCAAAACGCTTTGCCAAATCCTCTATTCTTGCTTTGATTTCATGCTGATCTAAGCCATATAATTTGCCAAAGTATTCAAGGTTTTCTCTTGCCGTCAAACGGTCGTAAAGCCCCGTCTCTCCGCCAAACAAGACACCAATTCGTTTTTTCACTTCTGTTGCTTCTTTCACTGTATCAAAGCCTGCAACAGTGACTGTTCCGTGTGTAGGCTCTAATAATGTGGCTACGGCGCGCAATAATGTCGTTTTTCCTGCACCATTTTCTCCTAAGATGCCAACGACTTCCCCTTCCTTCACGGAGAACGTCATATGTTTCATCGCTTTCACGACTTTTTTCTTATCTTTAAACCAGCAGCTGCAATCGCCGAGAGTAATCATTTGGTTCGCCCCTTTCAACTTTCTAAGTCTATGATAGAAAAAATAATGCCTGCCTGATATAAAAATGTCGCGAAACGTCCTTTTTCTGTCTTGAAATGATCTATTTCAAAAAAACAAATGGTAAAATAGACAAATAATAAGAAGAGTCATAGGTGATTTTTATGATAAAAGTAGGCCTCGTCGATGATTACCGAGTAGATTTAGAAAAGCTGCACGCCATTGTAGGCAGGATGGAGGCTGTGGACATTGTCTTTGTCACGCAGTCAGCAGAGGATGCATATGAGAAGGTCAAAAAAGGAGACATTGATCTGTTGTTCGCTGACATTGAAATGCCTGGAATGTCCGGCTATGAACTAGCGGACCTCATTCACTCTCACGCACTGAATGTCGATGTGGTCTTTGTTACAGGAAACAGTGGATATGCGGTCCATGCGTTTGATTTGAATGTACATGATTATATTATGAAGCCCTACCAAGCTGATCGAATTGCGAAATGCTTAGAGCGTTATATGTCCACCAAGCAGGAGAAAAGCATTCATGGACGGCTTCTCATTAAACAGCAGTCAGATATTCATGTGCTGCAGAAAAAAGATGTCATTTTTGTTGAACGAACGGGCCGCTCAACAACTATCGTGACAACGACAGGAGATATTCAGACCTATCAGACATTAAACGAGTTAAAGGGCGATCTGGCTGAAAAGGATTTTATCCGCTCCCACCGATCGTTTATCATCAATATTCATTACATTAAGAATTTCTCGGCGTATGCTAAAAATTCGTATATCGTGTCTTTTGAAGGTACAGATAAAAAAGCCATGATGACCAAGCAGCAATTAGAATTCTTTAAGAAATACTATTTTTAAGGAGAACGAACGTGAACGCTTTCTATCTTGGATTTCGCATTTATGCCCTCATATGGTTAGGTCTTGCGTTTCATGCAGCTGCTGAAGCCTTTCTGCCGTTACCATCCATTGTGTTGTGGCTTCTTACCTTTTGCGCGATGTGTGTTTATACATTTTTCATGTACAAAAGATTTTTGCCTCATACGAGTGGTGATGTGATATTAGGCGCTTTTATACTCATCACCTGCGCAGGTCTTTTGCTGTTTGTAACGCAACCGAATGGGCTGACCTATCTTTTGGCGCTCATCATGATGGTGACAGTTGATATCCTCTCATTGAAGGTGATGCAGACAGAAAAACAGTTAAATGGACGGCTTCAAGAGCTCATAAAAGCAGAATCAAGAACCAACGAATTACTTCTTGAGATGCGCAGTAAACATCATGAAACAGCCAGACATTTAAATGCCTTTTCTTCGTCGAACGACGAGCGTGAGATCAAAGATTTGATTCAGCAATACGTCAAACATTTCCCATGGATGAAAGGCGAAAATGCTTATTTGGCCTCTACCCTACACTCCTTTTTGGAGCGGGCTGAGAAAGAGGACATTGCACTTTCACTAGACCTTCAAGCACCCTTTTCATCGCTTCCCTTTTCAAAGGCGGATCAGGTTAGTTTTACTGGCAACCTGCTTGATAATGCCCTAGATGCAGCGATTGAAGCGAAGCAAGCCGGAAAAGAGGGCAGCATCTCGGTCACGACCTCTATTCGGAGCGGATTATTTTTAATCCATTGTGAAAACAGCACAAAAGGTATGGAAAAACACGTGCTAGATCATTTATTCAAAACTTTTGGCCGTTCGACAAAAGGCGGCGATCATCAAGGCATGGGGACGTATATCATTCAACAGCTTGTTGAAAAGGCAGACGGTACACTTGATTTCACTTACCGTTCTCCAAATTTGCGGCTCGTCATCAAAATCCCTCTCACCATGTCATAAAAAAAAGGTGCATAGCTGCACCTTTTTTAGTGTTAAGAGAAGATTTTATCAATTTGATTGATTTCCTCTTCTGTTAATTGAACATCGTTTGTTTTTAGGTTTTGCAGCACTTGGTCTGCTCGTTTTGCCCCTGGAATAATAGCATCAATGCCATCCTGCGCTAAGAGCCAAGCGAGTGCGACGTGTGCTGTTTCTGCATTC
Organism: Bacillus sp. FSL P2-0069; assembly: GCF_038593315.1. NCBI lineage: Bacteria > Bacillati > Bacillota > Bacilli > Caryophanales > Bacillaceae > Bacillus > Bacillus sp. FSL P2-0069. The sequence goes on along the minus strand of NZ_CP151984.1, from coordinate 279,689 downwards.
TTTGATTGAGCAATGGCTTTTAGCTTGTCTACTTTTTCGAGATTTGAAAGGAATGCATCGCCTTGGAAAAGCGGGTCCTTTGCTCGAATATCATCAAATGTCGCATCCTTTGTAAATTTCCCGGTCAACAAGCCTGATGCCAATGGGAAATAAGGAATAAAGGAGATCCCATGCTCGACGCAGTATGGAAGAAGATCCTGCTCTGCCTGACGTTTCAGCAGAGAATACTCCGATTGAAGCACATCTAAGTAGCCATCTCGATTAAAGGCTTGAAGCTGTTCAAAATCAAGGTTTGATGCACCGATTGCCCTGATTTTTCCTTCATCCTTCAATTCCTTTAATGTACCTGCTACTTCTTCGAGCGGCGTACGCCCGTCCGGGAAATGCATATAGTACAAGTCAATATAATCAGTTTGCAGCCGTTTCAGGCTATTTTCGACCTGCCCTCTTAAGAAATCACGGCTGTTATCAAGTTCAATTTGGCCGTTTACTTCTTTATGAGCCCCTTTTGTCGCAAGGACAAGCTTTTCTCTACCGCCTCTTTTGGCAATGATCTCACCGATTAATTCCTCTGAACGGCCCAGCCCATAAATAAAAGCAGAATCTAGGAAATTGACACCTTGATCAAGAGCCGTCTCCACAAGCTCCCGTCCAGCATCCTCACTTAGATTCGGGAATAAATTATGCCCGCCTACTGCATTCGTACCAAGCCCTATCGGATTTACCTGCAAATCAGTTCGTCCAAGCGTTACCTTTTTCAAAAGCTCATCTCCCTTATCTACATAATCATCCTTATTTTCCCACGAATCATTTCCAACATTCAAGTATACCGCTCTCTAAAAATCAACCTGCAGGTGGACGCTGCGAAAATAGCAGATGCGTATGATGAAGATAGACTAAAACGAAAAGGAGATCTTCTCATGACCATTCAAATTGTCATCATTATGATTATTCTGCTTTTAAGAACAGGCAAGGAAAAAGAAATCCGCCCCATCAGGCTTCTCATAGGACCACTCATTTTATTAGGCACACTCTCTTATTCCTTTACCCAGCATATTGAAATTACAGCGATGAGCCTGCTTGCAATGATTGTCTTTGCACTCACAGGTTTTGCAATCGGGCTATGGAGAGGTAAACTATACAAAGTAACATATGATCAACAGTCGGGGCGTATCACCGCCGCCAGCTCACTCTACGGAACACTTTTTTTCATCGGAATCATCCTTATCCGGATGACAGTAGGTTCAATTGTACAGGATGGCGGTCATTCCCTGATTATTTTCGCAAATGGCCTGACATTCCTTCCAATCGGCAGTATGATCGGATTACGTTTTATTCTTTTAAAAAAATATATGAACATCAAGGCATCTGCTGCTATTAACTGACAGACAGGAGTTTTTGATATGAACCTTCAGCAGCCGCTCAAGCTTTTAGGTCAAATAAGGCGAAAATTTGTATTAGGCCTTGTATTGATCTATATGTATATTCAAATGTATGAGCCCCTTTCAATAGGCGAATTGGTGTTTCGAACCTTCGTCTATTTGGTATTTCTCCTTTGTCTTTTTCCAAAAAGCAAGCTGTCACCTAAAAAGCAATTTTCTATGCTCTTCTTAATGTGGATTCTGACACATCTCTTGTGGCTGGTGACAGGTCAGATTCAAGACAGTATTGGGCTGACCTTTTTTATGATTGGCTTTATCGCTTTTCGTTTTTCAGAGGCGCATCACCCCTATCTATTTGCCATCATCTTTTTCACTAGTGGGATCAGCTATTATGTAAACGATTTTTCTTGGAACATGGTGATCACTCTCCCGCTATTCCAGCTGCTTGTGTATACACTTGTTTTGATTTCTAGAATGCGGCGGCGTGAACAGGAATTAAAGGAAGAACACTTCGGAGAATTGCAATTGGTTCACAAGGAATTATCAGAAGCCCATGAACAATTGAAAAAGGCGCATATGGAGCTTGAAGAAGCGACCGTTCAATCTCTCCAATTTGCAGTGCTGGAGGAGCGAAGCAGAATTGCACGTGACCTGCATGACAGCATCGGACACCAATTAACCTCGATGATTGTCCAGCTGCAGTCTTTGCCCTACCGTTTAAAGCAGGAAGAACCAGAGCAGATGACGCAGACGTTTCAGGAGCTGATCAATATTTCTAAAAATTGTCTCACCGAGGTTCGTTCTGTGGTTCATCATATGGCGTCAGATGATGCAGGTCTCGGACTTGCCGGACTTCGCAGCCTCATCAAGCAAGGAGAGATATCGGGTGAGCTTGACATTCACTTTCATACAGAGCAGCTTACGTATAAAAAATGGCCGCTCTCCGTATCTGAACTGCTTTACCGCATTTTACAAGAAGCCATCACCAATACAATTCGCCATGCCAAGGCGACCGCGATGACCATTACGCTATATAACCACCAGCATGAGCTGATGATGAACATTGAAGACGATGGATATTTGACCAGCGAAAAAGATCTTTCATTTGGCTTTGGGCTGTCAGGCATGAAGGCACGGTGTGACGCAGCAGGCGGTTCCCTCAAGACGTCCATACGCGAGCCGCACGGCTTCTGTATTCATATTCAAATTCCTATCAAGGAGGACTCCAAGGCATGACAAACCCTATTAAGATTGGCATTATTGATGATCAGCCGCTGATCCGCCAAGGATTTCGTTATATTGCAAGCGCTCAAGAGGATATTAACGTCATATGGGAGGCGTCAGACGGTCAGGAGGCGGTTACGCTTTGCTCGACCAACACTCCAGACGTACTGCTGATGGATGTACAAATGCCTGGAATGGATGGCATCACAGCAACAGAGCACATTTTAAAAAAGCATCCAGATGTAAAAGTTGTGATTCTCACGACCTTTGATACGGAAGAATACGTCTTTGACGGAATTCGTGCAGGGGCAGTCGGTTATTTGCTAAAGGATACAATGCCTGAGGAATTAATTGAGGCCATCCGCACCGCCTTTGCTGGTGAATCTGTCTTTCGAACGGCAGCCTCTGAGCACATGATGGCACGAGCTCTTCAGCAGGCAAATGATACACATCACACTCATCTGCTTCACGAATCATTCACAGAACGTGAACGCGATGTATTACAGCAAATGGCCTATGGCTTAAAGAATGAAGACATTGCTGATCAATTATTTATCAGCAAAAGTACGGTAAAAACGCATGTGCATCGTATTTTACAAAAGCTCAATGCACAAGACCGTACACAGGCTGTCGTCTTCGCCATCCGGCACCGCCTCGTGAAATAAAAACTACCTTCACTTCAAGATTTTTATACAAAAAACATTTAAAACCTAAAATAAATCTATAAATCAATACTTATTAACTAGTATATTATGCTTATTTAATTCCTTATTTTATAGGTGATTGTGTTAAAAATGATCAAAAATAGGGACTAAAACCTATTCCTCATCATGAATGAATTTCGATAGAATGAATAGTGCAAATCGTCATTAGGATATTTTCCCCTTTAACACCCGAATATACCATTCTATCTGTTTCTTTTTTCTTAGTCAGATAGCGGGAATGAAATGACGAAAGAAAAGCAAAGGAGCATCAACTGTGAATCTTAAAAAAATAAGTGCACTCCTCATGATTTCATTCGTGATGATCATCTCTGCAGCCTGCCAGAGCTCAGCCAAATCAACCGACGCTGATCAAAAGTCAACGAAAACAGCAGAGGTAAAAGTTAATAGCTACGAATATACGTTACCAGAAGACTCAACAACTACCCTGAGAGACAATGAATTGGTACTAAAAGTCAATCTGACGATCACAAATAAAGGTGACAAAGCCCTTTCATTATATAACTCTGACTTCTCCCTTTATCAGGACGATGCCAAAGTATCTGATTTAAAATTCTACGGCAGCAAAGACCGTCTTGACCTTGGTTCATTGAACAAAGGCAAGTCACTTTCAGGAGCACTTTATTTCCTAGTAGACAAAGGGAAAAAATATCAGTTTGTCTATCAGGACAGCATCAAGAAAAACAGTGATTCCATCCAAATCGACCTAGATGGAAACAAAATACTCGATTCAGCAAAAAAGCTGGATAACCCAGCAAAAGCGTTATCCGCTTATACCGATATTATTGTTTTTGATAAAAAGAACGATGAATTCGCAGATTTAACGGGTGACAACCAATCGGATGTCGTCAATAAATACCATGAGATGTTTGTAAAAGACTTCAAAAGAAGTGCAGGAATATACGGAAATGAAGTGAGTGACCGAGATATTCTGTCGATGTACAAACGCATTCAAAACACCATGAAGGATAAAGCCAAAGTAGAAACAAGTGTGAAAACCATCTCTGATGACGAAGCAAAAGTTGTCGCTCAAGTAACAGGCATTGATGCTTCTAACTTAAAAGACAAGCTAGACAAGCAAAGAGACGAGTTTTACAACGGAAAAATCCGTTCAAAAGAAGAATTGTATAAAAAAAGCTTAAACATGTACGCATCTGAATTCGAAAAACTTCCTCCCGTTTCCAGCCCAGCTGAATATGAAGTGAAAATGAAACGTAATGGGGAGGGTCAATGGAAAATTGACCTCAATGATTATAATACAGAGCAGTACATGAGTGGTTTTATTAAAACGAGATAATCTAAAAAAGACGCTGGCCTCTGAAGGAGCCGCGTCTTTTTTTAGATTATACTGTCGCCTCTTGCTCTTCTTTCACCGCTTTTTCGATATCTTTAAAACGGCTCGATACAGTCGACGCACTAATACCATACTTTTTCGCTACTTGTGCTTGAGATAGCGGGGCATCGCTTGCAAGTGAATGAATGTAGTATTCGATTCCGGCAGCAAATGACGCTGCTTTACGGATCACAGGTGATTTCTGATCACAGTAGGCTTTCCAAACCGTTAAAGCACCATCTGTCAGGCTTTGGTCACCGTGCTCCTTCATTCCGTCTTCAATCAGCTTAGCTGTTTCCAGCTGGACGTCACTTGCCCAGTCCATACGATCTGCTGATAGACCTGCATCGCCTTCTGTTTGAGCAGGTGTCTCTGATTCTTCTACTTCTTGCTTCGCAAACATACACTTCAGCACATCAGGAAATGATTCTCTCATAAATGTGCTGCGCGCTCCTCCATTTGCTTCATATGCGTCAACAAGCTGGCGGACCTGAAGAAGAAGAGTATCTGTAAACTCTTTCGCAAACATCGTATATTGAATGAAAAACTCTGCCTTTTCTTCAAATTGAACAGGAAAACCAAGCACGAGACTTCCCTTTTCAGGCAGTACCGTTTGATCAGGTTTTACATCTACTTCAACCTTCTCCGCTGTTATCATATTCTCAAAGTAAAGAGACTCGTCCGTTTTTTCATTTAATAAAAGCAATGATGGCTCCATGTCTGTCCAAGACTGGACCACTTGTCTTGTTTTCGGACGGGTAATATCCTCTGCCTTCTTCGTCAGGAATTCTTGGAAAATGGTCTCTTTCTGATCAGTTAATGGACGGAAGAAGATGCCCCATACACTCAAATGGAAAACTGAGATTTGTTGCGTTTCTTTATCCATATCTGCAAGGAAAGAAAACTCATTAATGAATTGATTGATCGCTCTTTGATGCTTAGAAAAAGCATAATTCATTAAATCCTTTTGGACTTGTACAGCTTCCTTAAACACAAGCTCAGACGTTTGTTCTCCGCCTGATTTTTGACCACAGCAATGTTTATATTTTTTTCCGCTTCCGCAAGGGCAGAGCGCATTTCGTTTAATTTTTCCCAAAATAAAACCTCCGACATTCTAGTCTAACCTCACTATTTTAACAAACGATTGCACAGGAGGGTTTCATTTTCAAGAAAAAAGAAAAATCAGAATGATCAGTTAAATTATAAAAACACCTGAAGATCACGATAGATCATAGGATAGACAGACTTCCTCTGTTTATTTTCTCCAATCATACCAACAGATTTTCCTCAGCTCATTCCTTCGAATAACTGCTTTGCCTCAAAATAAAAGATTTGTACGAATTTCTTTGTATTGACTCTGCCCGTCGATCCTGCGGGAGAAGATGCCTTCTGCATTTCTTTCATTCTTTGGCTGACATCGGTAAAATCGAAAAACTTCGACGCGTAGTGCTCAAACTTAGGATTTGAGAAATCTGTTAATCCTAGTGAGGCAAAATGATTCAAGGAATGATGAATAGCTCGTCTAATCCGCTGCTCCGCCGCTTTCACTTCCCGCATCACCTCTACATCGGTTGCATCATGAGCCAGTTTTCTTTCTGCTGTTTTGATAAACAGCTGCTTTAGCGGCGGGAAATTGACCTCATGAGAATTGGCTGACTGTGTTTCATGTAAGTAGATGAGTATCTCCAGTAAATCTTTAGAGCCGCTCTCGCCGACAATTCCCAGCTCAGATAAGAGGAACTCCCCAGCTTCTTTCATCGTCCTTCTCTTCGCCTCAGCGCCCGCACCTTGAGAAATCACAGGCTCTAATGGCAGCACGTGGCGAAGAGAGGCTTGTATATCGTAAATCGATTTTTCCAGCTTGATACGCTCCATGACTTTTCGAATCACACTGACGATTTCAATGCGATTGACAGGCTTATGGATATAATATTCAATCCCTAGTTCATAGGCTTCTGCCATCATCTCTTTCGCCTCTACTTGGGAAATCATAATGACCTTGCCTTTGAATTCAGGGTGGATATGGCGGATGGTTTGAATGCCATCTCTAGCAGGCATTAAAAGATCAATCAAAAGGATGTCTACTTTCTTGAGGTTCAGTGAATGTGCCTCTAATCCAACTCCGTCACCCGCTTCATCTACGACCTCTCCCAAATCCTCATCCTCAATGATTTGACCTAAAATCGAGCGTATTGCACGATCATCATCTGCAATGAAGAATCGCATACACTCACCCTCTCTGTATTAAATTTTGTATAGGAAGGACAAGCAGAAATGCTGTACCTTTTGTTTCTTTTGGTTCGATTTGAATATGACCGCCAAGCTCTTGTACCAGCTCTCTCACATAGGATAAGCCAATCCCAGTAGACGGTGTTCCAAATGCATCAAATTTGGAGGTATACCCTGGATCAAACACAATCTCTCTCATTTTTTTAGGAATCCCTGGTCCATCATCTTCAATCCGAATCTCTATTTTATCATGACTTCCTTTCAATTCGAGTGAGATCATCCCGGTATCTTTTATTGCTTCGACTGCATTGGCCATTAAATTATTAATCAGCGATAAGAAAATAAACACATGATAATCATGCAGATGAATGCCCTTAATATCAGATGTAAAGGAGATGTTTTTCCCAAGAGATAGAGCATACTTCTCTTGAATGCGGATCACAATTTGAACGAGCTCTTCCGCCTTCATATAGTCTTGCATATTTTCCTTCGAAATCAGCTTTGAAAGCCCAGCATAAATACGCTGATTATCCTTTTTCACTTCATGAATTTCTCCTGCAAGCTTTAACAGCTCCTGACTCAATTTTTTCCCTGCTTCGTGTTCATGCAGCAGACGGTAAAGCCGGTATGATTCCTGTGTAATATGCTCTGTATGTTTTAACGTTTTCTTTAAATGCACCGTTTCTTCGTATAAATTCGAAATGACCATCATCATATGCTCATTTTGTTTCATGATCTGCTTTTCTCTTGATTGCGCCTCATACAGCTTCATCATATTAAAAAAACTGATCACCACAAAGCTGTGAGCAAACGCAATGAGGAACATATCGCTCAGCTTTGATAAGGTCATCGTTGTATCAAACACTAAAAATTGTACAAACAGCTCGACAAAATCAGCAACTAATTCGATCATCAAACCGATGATCCCAATGAAAATAGAGCGCTGTTTAAAGCGTCCCGTACGGACGGCAAAAAACAGGAAAGCATAAGTGAAATAGAAAAAGAAGCTTGGGAATTGCTGATAAAATGAAGAAGCTAGATCAGCATTCTGCTGAATCAAATCTAAGCCTACCCGAAAAAGCACAATAGCTGCGCCTGTTAAAAATCCCGGCAATAGCGGTCTAGATTTTCTTAAGAGTAATAAGCAAAAGAAAAACGCAGGTGCGCCAAAGCTGATGCGAAACGTCTCATTCACAGGATAAAACTTCAGCTCTCCTGCAAGCGGCACAATGACCATCATAAAAATTAAAATGAATGCGTCCTTTTTGACAAGCTGATTTAAACTCAAATGACTGACATCCCTTCCCCTGTTTGCATAGCCACAGTATACAAGGAGTCTCTTTTCTCCACAATGTACAAAAAAATAATTTTCACTTCTCCTTTTATCCTCAAAACCCTTTTTTATGACTATTCTCCGGGGCAGCAAGGTGACCTTTCAGCTATTCAGTGTTTTGAGCATTGACGACAATAATCGACAGACTGATTTTTATTTGTAAGTTTTTCTGTAGATTTACGTCAGATTGTGTAGTTTCCAAGATAAATTGAATGAACAATTTTAGTGAAACTATATGTAAGCGTTTTCTGAATTTTCACTAAAAACCCTTTTTGTTTTTCCGCCGACAATGCCTTCATTTGTACATATATTTAGGTGTAAAGGAGTGGTGCAAGCAGCGCATGACAAGTTCTTTGAAGATGTGTAACATGTTTTCGTGCCTATTTGATCGCATTTTTTGTCATCCGTCAATTCAATAGGGTACTTTTTGATTTTTGATTGGAGGAATCGTATGAAAACAGCAATTTCTAAAAATACACAACACGCATGCCAGTCTTCTGTTGATCAATGGGCAGAAGAAATACGTCCGTATTACACAAACGGGCAGAATGCTGGCTACATTCCAGCACTTGGAAAAGTGAATTCCTCTCAACTTGGTATCAGCGTGATAGGCCCAGATGGATCATCTGTACGATATGGTGATTGGGACGTTCCCTTTACCCTACAAAGTATCTCAAAAGTCATCAGCTTTATAGCTGCCTGTTTAGGAAGAGGCGTACCTTACGTCTTGGATCGGGTAGATGTAGAGCCAACTGGTGATGCATTTAATTCCATCTACCGTCTTGAGATGCACAAACCAGGGAAGCCCTTTAATCCAATGATTAATGCTGGAGCTATTACCGTATCCTCCATCCTTCCCGGAAAGACTTCTACAGAAAAGCTAGCATATATTTTCGATTTAATCGAAAACTTAATAGGTAAGCGTCCTTCTGTTAATGAAGAGGTTTATCAATCAGAATGGGCAACTGCACACCGAAATCGGGCACTTGCTTATTATTTAAAAGAAACCAATTATTTAGAATCGGATGTCGAGGACACGTTAGAAGTGTATTTAAAGCAATGTTCCATCGAGGTCACAACAGAGGACATCGCCTTGATTGGACTGATTATATCAAGTGATGGCTACCATCCCTTTAAACAAGTCCAAGTCATCCCAAAGGATATCGCCAGACTAACAAAGGCATTGATGCTGACATGCGGCATGTATAATGCGTCTGGGAATTTTGCTGCTTTCGTAGGCGTTCCAGCCAAAAGTGGCGTGTCTGGAGGCATTATGGCTTGCGTTCCGCCAAGCGCAAGAAGAGAGTTCCCGTTTCAGACAGGCTGTGGAATTGGCATTTACGGTCCCGCCATTGACGATTGCGGAAATAGTATTACCGGTGTCATGATGCTGAAAAAGCTCGCCAAAGAGTGGGATCTCAGTATTTTTTAAAAAGAACAGTGATGAATTCGAAGAGGTGATGTTATGAACGAAAAAGCTTTGCTATCTTATTTAACACATACAAATGATTTTATTTGGACTTATATTGTGATTGCTCTGTTACTTGGTGTTGGGGTGTACTTCACATATAGAACACGCTTCCTGCAAGTAAGAATGATCAAAGAAATGCTGCGTGTCCTGAAGGAAGGAAGAAAAGAAAAAGAGGGAATATCACCGTTCCAAGCATTTGCCATCAGTATGGCAGCACGTGTAGGGACAGGGAATATCACAGGGATTGCTATCGCTATTGCCATTGGCGGCCCTGGTGCCATCTTTTGGATGTGGATCGTAGCCATTATCGGTTCTGCTTCAAGTTTCGTTGAAAGTACACTAGCTCAAGTATATAAAGTAAAAGACAAAACAGGTTTCCGCGGTGGACCTGCTTATTACATGGAAAAAGGGTTAAACAAGCGCTGGATGGGGATTTTATTTGCGATCCTGATTACGATTTCTTTTGGAATCGTCTTTAATGCGGTTCAATCAAATACGATCACTGTCGCTTTTAAAAACTCCTTCGGTTTAGACCGTTTAACCGTCGGTATTGTGATGGCTGTCATTTTTGCAGCGATCATTTTCAAAGGCATCCAAGCGATCGCAAAGGCTTCTGAATACATTGTCGTTGTGCTTGCAGTAGCTTACATTGGAATTGCGTTCTTTGTTATTGTCACAAATATCACGGAACTTCCTGGTGTCATCAGCACGATTGTGAAACACGCCTTCGGGTTTGAACAGTTCGCTGGGGGTACGCTAGGCGGTGCTTTATTACAAGGGATTAAACGCGGTCTCTTCTCAAATGAAGCTGGTATGGGTAGTGCACCTAACGCAGCAGCAACGGCTGTCACAAGCCACCCTGTTAAACAAGGATTAATCCAAGCATTCGGCGTGTTAACAGATACGTTAATTATTTGTACAAGCACTGCCTTCCTTGTTCTGTTTTCTGATGCGTATAAAACAACAAACCTGCAAGGAATTGAATTAACACAGGCTTCTCTTAGTCAGCATATTGGACCATGGGCCTCTGGCTTCCTTGCCATCATGATTTTCCTATTCGCGTTTAGTACATTGATCGGTAACTATTACTATGGGGAAACGAACATTGAATTCCTTGGAGCGAACAAAATTTGGCTTAACATCTATCGAATTGCCGTTATTGGAATGGTTCTGTTCGGTGCGGTTGCCACTGTTCCTCTCGTTTGGGGTCTAGCCGATCTCTTCATGGGACTCATGGTCATCGTCAACCTCATCGCCATTACCATGCTGTCTAAGGTCGCCTTCGCAGCACTGAAGGACTACACGAGACAGAAAAAAGAAGGCAAAGATCCTGTTTTCTATAAAAATGCCGTTCCAAACAATGAGAAAATTGAATGCTGGGACGACGAACCTGCTGCATTGAAAAAGAATCAAATCGGATAAATCAAAAAAGCTCTGGTCAACTGATCAGAGCTTTTTTCTTTATGTCAAAAATTCAAGTATGAGTTTGTTGACAACCTCTGGTTTCTCATGATTGATCCAATGAGAGGCATCATCGACAAAGATCAGCTGGCCATTTGGACAGATCTTTATCGTTTCCTTCGCCAGCTTTCTGCTTAAAAATTTGTCCTCCATCCCCCAGATCATGCGAACAGGAACGAGAATTCGTTTGGAAATTGGCTTTTCAAAGCCGCCTTTTTTGATGGCTCGATACCAATTCAGCATTGAGGTCAAGGCGCCTGGCTGCGTCCAAGCGAGCTTGTAGCTTGAGACATCTTCCTTCGTGAACAAATGCGGTCTTGCCGTCAGCCCAATGGCTTCATCCAGCTTTTGAAAATGATTTTCTTGAAGTGCTGCCTCTGGAGCATTCGGAAGCTGAAAAAAAGCGATATAGGAGCTTTTCTTCCACTGCGGCGGATAAAAAGGAAGAACCTTCATCATCACCCGCGGATGCGGCATATTGACAATGATTAATTTCTCGACATATTGAGAACGGGTTGAAGCCAAATGCCAAGCAACAGCTCCGCCCCAGTCATGTCCGCCGACAATCGCCTTTTGGTTCCGGCTCAGCGTCTTGATCAAACCCACAATATCATCTCTCAGTTTATCTAATACGTAGGATTCGACTCCTTCTGGCTTGTCACTTAGATGGTAGCCTCTTTGATCAGGAACAACAACCCGATAGCCTGCCTCAGCCAAGGGGATGATTTGATTTTTCCAGCCGTACCAAAACTCAGGAAACCCGTGGAGCAGCACAAGCAGCGGGCCATTTTCCGGTCCAGCCATTGCTGTATGAAGTGTTACACCATTTGTTTGGATTGATTGAAACTCAATTTGTTCCATTCCTTTGCCACCCTTCTCCTGTCCTTTTATTCTTCCAACATAGCATATTTTCCATTTTTCAGAAAATAAAAACACTCACAAAAAAACCTTCACACTGGTGAAGGTACAGATTGTTGACAAAGGGCTAAAATGATCTTGAATTTAGCCCTTTGTCTTCTTTTCAGCGTGATAGAAAACCTTTGCAGTCTAGGAAGGGCAAGTACCGGAGCGAATTGGACATTCGTGAGCATCGGAGCGCAGACCTGACACCGAATGCGAGGGTTTGTCTACACGCTGAAACTTCACACTCGTGAAGGTCTTCGTCTATTTCATATAATTCAGAACCCAGATCAACCCATTTTTCCGGTCCTGTACTTGTCCGTGAAGTGCGCCAAAGAAGGTATCCTGTAATTCGACCAGTACATCTCCATCAGCTTCCAGCGCTTCATAGACAGCCTTTAGTTCTTCTTCATTGTCGAACTGCATGATCAATCTGAGATTCTCTGGCTTTGGCGTGCGTCCAAATGCATCTGAAAAATGAAGCAGTGATTCCCCAAGATGCAATTCAGCATGCAGGACACGGTCCTGGTGTTCATTTAAGATCTGAATATCCCCACCAAAAATCCCTTGATAATATTGAAGAGATTCTTTCACATCTTCTACAACAATATAAGGACTAACACTAATCATATCCCTCATCCTCCTCTTGTTCCGTCCATTATCTCTTTTATAGCTTATCCCAAATCGTATGAAAAAAGGCACAAATCGTCAACGGATTTGCACCTTTTTCTCATGAAGATTTCGCTAATTCACTGTGTTTGTTTGAATACGCTGCATACATGACGACACCGATTAACAGCCAAACCCCAAAGTAAAGCCATGTCCGGCCTGGTAAGTTGAGCATAAGGAACAAGCAGCAGCCCATTGATATAATCGGCAAAACCGGCACAAAAGGAACCCTGAAGCCCCTCTCAAGCTGCTGATGTGTCTTTCTCAAAATAAGCACAGATAAACTGACCATGGCAAACGTTAATAACGCACCGATATTCGCTAAGTTGGACAGATCCTTCAAATCAATAAAGCCTGAAATAACAGCTGTCATTCCGCCAATCATCCATATGCTAGCAACAGGCGTATCACTTTTGTTTGTTTTTGAAAACACTTTAGGCAAAAGTCCGTCTCGGCCCATCGCATAGGCAATTCGAGTTGCCGCATAATTATTGGCGAAAATCACAGCCATCAATCCAATGACCGCACCAACCGAAATAATACCAGCCACACTATTTTGATGTACACTTTGCAGAACATATGACATAGCCTCTGTGACATTCAGCTGTGTATAGTGCACCATGCCTGTCATGACCAAACAAACGACAATGTAAATGATCGTACAAATAAGTAATGACCCTATGATCCCAATTGGCAGGTTCCGCTGCGGATTTTTCACCTCTTCTGCTGAAGCAGAAATTGCATCAAACCCTAAAAAGGCAAAAAACACAGCAGCAGCACCGGCAATGACACCTTCTGCGCCAAACGGCATAAACGGCTGCCAATTGGATGGCTGTACATAAAAGCCGCCTACTACAATGAAAAGAACAATAATCCCGAGTTTCACAAACACCATGATATTATTAAATTTTTTACTTTCCTTCGTTCCTCTAGATAAGATCCACGCAATCAGTAAAGCAATGATAATCGCCGGCAGATTCATATATCCGCCTTGCTCCGGCCCCGCTAAAAATTGATGCGGAATCGAAATTCCAAATCCCTCGAGCAGGCTGTTGAAATAACTCGACCAGCCGCTGGCAACAGCTGAAGCAGTCAGCATATAGACGGATAATAAGGTCCATCCCATTAAATGGCCTACAAGCTCGCCCATGGTCGTATATGAATAAATGTATGCACTGCCGAATACAGGAAGCGCTGAAGCCATTTCTGCATAACAAAGTGCTGCCAAACTGCACACAATGGCTGCAATCGCAAAGGAGAAAATGACAGCTGGTCCTGCATCCTTAGCCGCTGTAATTCCAGTTAACACCATAACCCCTGTACCAATCACTGCCCCTATACCAAGAAGCGTGAGATCGAGCCCGCCCAGCGTTTTCTTTACCTTTTGCTGTCTGCTCTGTTCCAACAAATCGTGAATGTGTTTCTTACGAAGAATATGTCGCAAACCCTTTCCCTCCAAAACGTTAGAAAAACAAAAAATCATTCAAATTTCATTATAGCAGAATAGGTACTAAGCATTCACAACCAATTCACGTAAATCTTTCTTCATGATTTTACCAAGCTTGTTTTTTGGCAGCTCACTGATGAAATGAATGGATGGCACTTTGTAATCTGCCAAACGTTCCTGACAATAGTTCACCACATCTTCTTCGCAGAAATCGGCGGATTCGTCTTTTACGATATATGCACTTGGCACTTCACCATATAATTCATCCGGCACCCCGATGACAGCTGATTCAATCACACCTGGAATTTGTTCAATGACTTCTTCTACTTGATCAGGATAGATATTATCTCCACCGTATAAAATCACATCTTTGTATCTGCCTGTGATAAATAGAAACCCGTCTTTATCTAGATAGCCTGCATCTCCCATATGGAACCAGCCATCTTTGAGCACCTTCGCAGTAGCATCAGGCTGATGATAATAGCCTAAGAAATAAAATGGGCTTCTCATGACGACTTCGCCAATTTCTCCAGCTGGCAGTGTTTCATCAGTCTCAGGATGAACGATTTTCACTTCTACATCTGGATCCACTTTACCAGCAGAGCCCATTTTATCCTCGCCCATCGCAGGATGCCACGCACTGACAACCCATGCTTCCGTGCTTCCGTAGCCATGCATCATCTGAATGCCTGCTTCTTTGTAGTCCTTAATCAAACGGACCGGCACCTTCGTACCGCCAGAAATCGCAATTTCAAAGGATGAAAGGTCATACGAACCGCGTTTCATTTCTTCCAGCATGTACGTATAAGCTGATGGGAAAGCCATCATGAACGTTATTCTTTCTTTTTCGATCGTTTCTAAAATGCGCTTCGGTGTTGCATCATGTAAGAAAACTAGCGTATACCCCTCAATGGCAGCGGCGATCAGATGATTAATTGAACTCATATGATAGAGAGGGTGACTCGCCAAGTACCGTTTCCCTTTCAAGTCAAATCCTCGATTCCCGCGTCTTGTTAAAAATTGATAGATTCGTCCATGTCCGACCATACAGCCTTTTGGATTCCCCGTTGTCCCAGAGGTAAATAAGATCATCGCTAGATCCTCTTCTGTTACCTCTTCCGCAAGATCACTGCCAGCATTTGAAGCCAATATGTCTTCAAACAGCTGCGTTGTTTTCGCATTTACACCAGATTCCACCATGAGACAGTTGTCTAAAGACACATTCACCGCAGCAATCATGTCACGGAATTCTCGGTCAAAAAATAAAGCCTTTGGCTCTGCTTTTTTCAAAATACCTTCCAGCTCAAAAGAAGTAAGCTGCCAGCTAAGCGGAACTGCGACTGCACCTGCTTTAATGGCTGCCAGCATAATCGTTGAAAAGTGATGATGGTTTTGACAAATAAAGCAAACGCGGTCACCTTTTCGAATTCCTTTTTGATGTAAGTAATGAGCAAGCTGGTCGATGCGTTTTGCATATTCTTCAAATGTATAAGACACCCCTCCGCCAGTTACCGCCTCAATTTGTGAAGAGCGTTCCATTCTGTCGTTGAGTAATGCCTGTAAAGTATTCAATATCTTCATCTCCAAACGTTTGATTTCCAATAGCCAATTTCCAGCGAATTGGGTTGGCAGATTTTATCTCATTCACATTCTAAAATAAAAACAGCTGAAAGTAAAATCATTTCATTTTGGAATTGTTCTTTATATTAATTGATAATATAGGTAATTTTATAGCCGTCTTCCATTTTGGTTTAAATCATGTTGATTATTATGATAAGATAGACCTAGTAATTGATCGGAAATGCGAATGCAATAGGAAAAGAGGTATGGAGAATGCAACATTTCGAGCTAGAGGCAAGTTTGTTAGACCATGCACTGACAAAGTATTTAAAAGCGACGAAACAAATAGATGAAGAAAATATTCCGAAAAACGTCACGAATGTTAAAGGGTTTATTTTACGTATCATCTACCGCCATCAATCATGTACTGTGAAAAATATTCTGCAGGAAGTTTCATTATCTCCCTCTGCAACAACAACCGCTCTCAATCACTTAGAAGACGAAGGGCTGATCATCCGCTCTCGAAATAATAATGACCGCCGTACTGTGTGGATTGAACTCTCTGAATCGGGTGAACAAATTGCTAAACAAATGATCGACAATCGCCAGCTGCTTGTGAATCAATTGTTCAACCACCTTTCAGAGGAAGATAAAAAAACATTTTTTGAATTAATCGAAAAAATGATGGACGAGCACACATTAAAGGCTTAGGAATACTCCTAAGCTTTTAGATTTTTGACAAAGGGCTAAAAGCTCTTTGTCTTCTTTTTTCAGCGTGATAGAAAACCTTTGCAGCCCTAGGAAGGGCGAGTACCGGAGCGGAGCGAATTGAACATTCGTGAGCACCGGCACGCAGACCTGACACCGAATGCGAGGGTTTGTCTACACGCTGAGGCTTAGGAATACTCCTAAGCCTTCTTTTTTTATGGCTTTAAAACGACCTTTATACAATCATCCTGTTTGTCATTGAAGATGTGGTACGCATGAGCAGCTTCATCTAATGGCAATTTGTGAGTAATAATCGCTCTAGGATCAATTTCACCGCTTGTCACTTTTTGATAGAGCTTTGACATGTATCCTCTCGCCGGGGCTTGGCCCATTTTCAGGGTGACGTTTCTTGCGAAAAAAGCGCCTAATGGAAACATGTTGTACAGGCCGCCGTACACACCCGTCATCTGCACTGTTCCACATTTGCGAACGGCTTTTGTGGCAATTTGAATGGGTCCGATCGTTCCGCCTTGCAGCTTGAGTTTTTGCTCAATTTTTTCAAGCGGCGACTTCTTTCCGTCCATTCCCACACAATCAATCACAACATCGGCTCCGCCCTTGGTGAGCTCCTTTAACGTTTCTCCCATGTCGGGATCTTCTGTAAAATCAAAGACCTCCACGCCGCTCATTCGTTTTGCATGCCGCAGGCGGTAATCAATGTAATCGACGGCAATCACACGTTCTGCCCCTTTTTGCCAAGCAAATTGCTGCGCCATTAACCCAACAGGACCACAGCCTAGCACGATGACCGTATCGCCTTTTTTCACACCTGCGTGCTCTACGCTCCAATAGGCGGTTGGCAGGACATCTGATAAGAAGAGCAATTGTTCATCCTCCAGCTCACAATCCTCTGGAATCTTAAACGGGGTGTAGTTGCCAAAAGGTACGCGTAAATACTCTGCCTGTCCTCCGGGATAATTCCCATATTTCTCACTATAGCCAAAAAGCCCACCCGAATCGTAGTGCGGGTTTGAGTTGTCACATTGGCTTTCTAAGTGATGATCGCAATATTGGCATTTACCACATGCAACAGTAAATGGAATGACGACACGGTCTCCCTTTTTTACGGCTGTGACATCCGGGCCAACTTCCTCCACAACCCCCATTGGTTCATGCCCAATTACATAGCCGATTGGAAGCGGGAAATTCCCCTGATACAAATGTAAATCTGATCCACAAATTGCTGTTGATGTAATACGTATGATCACATCTTCCCGATCTTGAATCGACGGTGCATCTACTTTCTTCACTGCAATGCTATTTTTCCCTTGATAAGTAACAGCTCTCACATGCACTTCCTCCTTTAGCTCAAATCATCTTTACATAGCTTCACCTTGAATGAATGGTTCATTCATCAAATGAGCAATTTATGTGGAGGAGGCAAAAAACAAAAAAAGCCTGTCGATTGTTTCGACAGACTCATGATGTTGTGTAACGCGTTACACAGTTAATCTTTTTCGACAAAAAACAAATCATATTGAGTTGAAGTCTCCCGATCGAACATGAAGTTCCCTTCTTGAATAAAATAAGGACATATACTTGGGCTTGGAGATTCTTCAAACTGTTCATACACCTGCTCAATTTCTCCTGGAAGCAGCAAAACCAACATTTTATTTGAATGAGACACAAATTCATAAGAGTGAATCGTATCCGGCGGGATATAGGCAAAGTCACCCGGCATCAAGCAAATATCCTCTCCGTTCAAATGAAGGTTCATCTTCCCTTCAACACAATAGATTGCTTCTGTATGAACTTGATGATAATGCGGCGGGAAATATTTCTCCTTCGCTCCTTCAACCACAAAATGACTGAATCCGCCTCCTGTTGTTTCTACTGTTGCAATCAGCTCATGAATTTGGCCATCAATGATGTATTGCTTCCCTTCACCAGCCTCTAATACATAAGGCTGTACCTCGTGAGGAAGCTGACTATGAAATAAAACGGAGGGCCTCGTTGTATTAGACAGTTCTCTGATTCCATGCATCAGGATGATATCGCTTTCTTTTTCAGCCTGCTGAAAACTGGCTGCATCAAAAGCATGATGTGTCATAGACCATTCATTCTGAAAAAGCCTCTTTCCAATTTGCTGATAGACATCTGTCATTTTTCCGCCCAGCGTATATGAAATAAATCTTGTTTTATGACTATGCATTCTGTAGCCATGAATCGTTTTGGGCGGGATATGAATATAATCAAAGGCTGTGGCCATGTATTTTTTACCGTCCAGCATCACTTCAAGCTTTCCTTCCAGCACAAAAATAGTTTCAAATAAGTGCTCATGACAGTGCAGCGGGAAATAAGCTCCTTTCCCCCCTGTGATTAAGGCAAGCTCAAACAGCTGATTCGTTTGATTTGCTTCTGCCAGCATATGAACAAGCTGATTCTCCAGCCCATACAGCTTTCCGGAACCAGACACGGTATAAAAAGAGGTACCTTCGGATTGCTTCATCGATTGCGGTTGCTCCGACATCCCATCACTCCTCGTGACAAATTGACTATCTATATTATATAGACCAATTGATATAATAGATAGACAATATGCGAGAGATTTTACTCATCTCGCATAAATAAATGTCTAAGGTAACTTTTTACGTGTTCTAAAGGGGTCGTTTGTTTGAGTGCAGTGGTCATCGATAAACCCCCGATGACCATTGAGTGAAGGAGAGAAGCCAGCTCATCCGCTTTGTTTTCTTCATACCCGCTGTTCATTAGCTTTTCTTTTACAAGCTCCTGCCAGCGGATCATTTCTTGTTTGCATGCAGCATGAAGCTGCGCGTTTTCAGGCTTGGACTCTGCCGCCAGCAAGACAATTGGAATCCCTCTTTCACTTTCTTTCTCCATAAATCCTCGAATGATCTTTGTCATAAAACGATCGATGGCGATATATGGGTCATCCGAATAGGCAAAGCCTTCTTCAATTTGATTAATGACCTTTTGACTAATGTGTTCAACAGATGCAATAGCCAGCTCTTCTTTTCCATTTGGAAAGTAATAATAAAGAGAGCCTTTAGGTGTGCCGCTCTCTCTGATAATTTGATTCAATCCTGTCGCATGGTATCCCTGTTTACGTAAAAGAAGTGCTGCCGTTTGAATGATTTTGTCCTTCGTACTCACGTGTGACACTCTTTTCCCTCCATAGACCAAAGTCGCTTATCATGCGTTATCGATTTAATTGACTAGTTCCTTTCCAAATCGAGGATGTCTCCATTTCCGCCGCAAGCCTGAGCAGCCAGTCCTCTTTTCCTTTAGGTGCTGTCACCTGTACCCCTAAAGGCATGCCCGCGCTAGTCAGATGAACAGGAACACTCATTGATGGCTGACCTGTTAAGTTGGCAAGCTGTGTAAATGGGGTGTAGGTCAAGCTCTTGAGGAACATGTCATAAATAAGATCCTGCTGTGCTTGCATTGAAAGGGATGACACACGTAAAAGTGCGGCTGTTTCCTGATCTGAATGCATAAGCTCACCTACCTTTGGAGCTGAATAGGCAGTAGCTGGTGTCACATAGAGATCGTAGGTTTGATGAAATGATGCCATTTGTGCAGCAGCCCGATCCCACGCATCAAGACTTTCTGTATAAGCAGCAGCGGTCACATTCTTGCCAGCCTCCGCCAGCACCCATGCCACGATGTCCGTTTCCTCCGGCTTTACTGGACGCCCTAACGAACGAGCCAAGGAAGTGAATAACGCAGACATTTCTCCGCTGTTCATCACGTAATATTGCTGCATGAGATGAACCCCATCAATTTCTGGCTTGGCTTCTTCTACTTGATGACCCTGCTCACTCAACCATTTCACTGTTTGCTGAACCGCCCGCTTCGCCTCCTCACTGACCTTCGTGCCAACTGGAGATTCTACGCTGTAAGCAATTCGCATAGAAGATGTACGTTTCGCCAGATCCTCTTGGTAACTGCCATCGTATAACGGAGTTTGGAAAGCAGCTTCAGGTTGAATGACTTGAAGTAGATCAAGAAGGGCTGCACTGTCCCGTACTGTTTTTGTGAGTGTAAAGTCGATGGAAGCCCCTTGCCACTGCCTTCCTGCGCCTGGGCCTACCGGCGTTCTTCCCCGCGTAGGCTTAAGGCCGAACAAACCGGTAAAGGATGCTGGGATCCGGATGGAACCACCGCCATCACTTGCTCCGCCAGCAGGTACAATGCCGCTTGCAACAGCTGCTGCTGTCCCGCCGCTTGAGCCGCCCGGAGAATAGTCCGTATTCCAAGGATTTCTCGTTGGACCATGTAAAGCAGGCTCCGTCACATTTCTTAAACCGAATTCCGGTGTATTTGTATGTCCGATCATGAGAAAACCAGCCTGCTTCAACCGATCAACAAAGTGCGAATCCGAATTTGCTTTTACATCCTTTAACAGCAAAGCTCCTGCTGTCAGCGATTCATTTTTAATCCCTTGCGATATATTTTTCAGCACAAACGGAACACCAGCAAATGGCTGATACTCATGTAACTCCTTGATGTCTTTTAAAACTTGTTCTTGTCTCGTCCGTATCACAGCGTTTAGTTCTGGATTGACCTCATTCAATCTATCAAATGCAGCCTGCATAAGCTCCTCGGGCTTTACCTGCTTATTCTGCACAAGTGCTGCCAAGCCAGCCGCATCATACGTCATATACTCTTTTACGTTCATCAGCATGTCCTTCTTTCTCTTATCATGATGTCTCTATTGTCTACTAGAATTCTATGAATTTCAATTTCAGGTTACTTGTAAAAATAACTTTCTGAACAAGACGACAATTCTACTATCCCATCCCTCTGCTTTCTCCGATATAATAGAGAAAAAAAGACCGAGATCATCGGATGAGAGGAGCCACGCATTGAAAAGGAAATTACTTATCGTCATTGCGTTTCTTCTTGCGTTGACAACTGCTTTGCCCTTCCATTCGCAGGCAGCTGCACCGCCAAAAGAAACAGATGTCATCATCGTCTATAAAAATCAAAAAGGAAAACAAACAGCGATTGAGGAAAGTGAGAAAGTGAACGCACAGTACATACATCTTCCCGCTGTCGCTGTGACAGCAGATGAACAAGCGGTCACCTCACTCAAAAAAGACCCAAACATCGCTTACGTCTCAAAAAACGTAAAGGTTAAACTCGCGGCTTCTACTGTGAAGAAAACAGCCGCTGCTACTAATCAGGATGCATTGGTACAAAAATCTTACAATCTGCAAAAACTAAATATCAAGCAAGCAATAAAAGAAGGCGTCACTGGTAAAAATGTAAAAGTAGCCGTTTTAGATACTGGCATTTTCTCACACGAGGATTTAAAGGTATCCGGCGGTAAATCATTCGTGAACTACACATCCTCTTATAAAGATGATGAAGGACATGGCACACATGTCGCCGGCACGATTGGTGCGCTTAATAACGATTATGGAACAGTCGGCGTTGCTTCTGGTGTGAAGCTGTATGCTGTGAAAGTGTTAGATAAAAAGGGAGAAGGCGACCTGTATAGTCTGCTTCGAGGCATCGATTGGGCGATTACCAACAAGATGGACATTATTAATTTAAGTTTAGGCTTTGAAGACAATATCCCCATCTTGCGTTCAGCAGTAGATGAAGCCTATAAAAAAGGACTGCTCGTGGTTGCTGCAAGCGGAAATGATGGAAAAAAGAATCATATTAGCTACCCTGCCGCTTACAATAGTGTCATTGCCGTTTCTGCAACGACTGACAAAGACAAACTTGCGTCTATCTCGAATACAGGGAAAGGGATTGAATTTTCTGCCCCTGGCGAGAACGTCATCAGTACCTATTTGAAAAATGAATATTGGTATGCAACGGGGACATCACAAGCTGCACCGCATGTCACAGGAATGCTGGCACTGTTAAAGCAGCTTCATCCGAAGAAAACAAATGCACAGCTTCGCACTTTATTGCGCAGCTATACAGTGGATCTTGGTGCAAAAGGGAAGGATCCGCAATTCGGCTATGGCCGCGTGCAATATGTGACGCAATCCACCTTTTTAAAGGCTGCGGCAAGTGCTGTCAAAAAAGCCGAAACATCTAAAAAGCAGGCAGAGGTCAATCAAGCCAAAACGAGAATTGGCCGGCTCACTGCAAGCAAGCAAAAAACAGCACTCACAGAACGGGTGAAGAAAGTCCAAGCAACCATTGATATCCGCTCGGCACGTGCAAAGGTCAAAGCAGCCGAAAAAAACAAAACACAGAGCGCTATTAAAAGTGCTCAAACGGCCATCAAAAAACTAAACAAAGGCAAAGAAAAAACAAGCCTGCAAAACCGGCTTGACAAAGTCAAAAAACAAGTCGCTTATCAAAAGAAAGTGACAGATGCTAAACAAAAGGTCAAAAAAGCAGAAGCCAAACGAACAAAGAAAACAAAAGCAGCGGCTCAAAGCGCTGTCAAACAGCTAAAAGCCTCCAAAACAAAAACCAATTTACAAAAACGATTAAACCGTATTAAGGTTTAACAGAAAAAACGATTCCTTTCAGCGAGGAATCGTTTTTTTCTATTTCAACATTGGCTCAAACAAGCTGTGATGATAATTCCCTTCGGCATCTGCCCTCACTTGATCGAGAATGCTTTCTAACGAAGCCGTCACGCCTTCTAATGCCCGCCGTACTGCGCCGTTCTCAAAATCCGTTAAACTCTCCGGCAATTCATCTTCATCCAGCACAAAGACATCACCATTCGGAAGAACGAGAAGATCAATAATGAGGTCTTCAAACATGACCAGCTGCCCGTTGAACTGTGTATCTCCCACCATATTCAAATAAGATCCTAGTTCCTTTCCTTGATCATCTCTCCAGAAATATATGTTATAAGGACGATCCTTCCAATAATAGGCGGTCGTATAGCTCCCTTTTGGAATGGTCAGAAAACCAGCACCTGCCCTCATCGTAAATGGGTCTTCAATCTTGTGAAACAGCACAGCCTGCTGTCCCTGTGCATCTAACAGCTGACAGGTATGTTCCACAACTTTCTGATCGTATTTGATTTTTCTCTCGATGACTTCATCCCAACGATCCGCATGCAGCGAAAACAACATGTCACAACTCCCTCTAAACATCTCGTTTCTTTCCAGTATACACCGATTTTTTCTGAAGAAATAAAGGATTGCCTCATTTACTTATGGAAGCCCTATGAAGAGGTGAAAGAAATGAACGGAATCACGATTCTTGAAAACTTTACACAGCTTGGACAAATCATCCTCATGATTTGCGGCTATGTCCTTTATTGGCAGCTGGTGAAAACGAAGAAAGAACGAAAGCTGTCTCCTTATGAGCGCATGTTAAAATTCTTTGTCATGTTCGGTTTAATATCCTGGGGGGTATCATATTGGGCGCTGGCACTGTGGGCGTAAATTGAAAAAAGGAAGAGCTGCCCGTGCAGGACTTGCTCTTCCTTTTATTACGCGTGATTTGATGAACCTGCCGGCTGTTCTTTCTTGATCACATATTGATAGCTCTTGACATGTGTCCCATTTTGGTTCACAAATTCTTTATCAAGCGCACGCTCAAAGCCCATTCGTTCATATAAGCGAATGGCGGCCTGCATTTTATCAGATGTATGAAGATACAGGACATTTTCGCCCCATGATTGCGTCAGTTCAATACTTTTACGCAGCAATGACTCTGCAATGCCTTTTCCCCTCACATCGGGATCTACTCCTAAAAACCGGACGATGGCTGATGTAATGCCCATTTCGGGTTTATCATACGCTTGCTCTGATGAGCGGAACATTTGAAGCGTCCCTACGACTTTGCCGCCAAGCTCCGCCACAAGCATCAGCTCCATGTTCGGATTATCTACAGCTGCTGCAAGCGCGGCAGAATAATTTTGCCAGCCTTCCTCTGTAAATTGAGGTTCATACTGTGCATAGGATTTGATCAGCACGCGTGTGATAGCCTCATGATCTTCTTTGACTGCTTGACGAATGATCAGCTCTTGCTGCTTCATGTCAGCACCTCCTGCTCTCTATTAGTGGATATACGTATCATGCAATCACTGCATGCGATCACCTTACTCTTTTCTCTACTCATTCAATGTAAAGAGTCTCATTCGAAAGATCAATCATTTTGCACGAAATCATCTTTGAAAAATTTTCATTGAAAAGGAACGCTTGATTCATTATGCTGTGTTGAGGAAGTATACGAGGAGTGTTGTCATCATATGAGTTCTTTATCTTATCCCCAAGAATCGAAAAAAAATCGATTTCTCCTTGCCGCATTGCTCGGATCTTTAACCGCCCTTGCTCCGCTGGCAATGGATATGTATTTACCTGCTTTACCTAATATCGCCCGTGACTTTGAAGCAAGCACGGCGTTGTCTCAATTAAGTCTGATGGCTTGTCTCATTGGACTGGCGCTTGGCCAGCTGATTGCAGGCCCGATCAGCGATACGATCGGCAGAAGAAAACCGCTGATGATTGGCTTGACCATCTTTATTGCGGCATCCCTTCTTTGTACAGTGGTCACATCGATTTGGACGTTCATTCTTCTTAGATTGATTCAAGGACTTGCTGGATCAGCAGGCATTGTCATTGCACGAGCCATCGTACGAGATCATTATGAAGGATCAGAAATGACGAAATTCTTTGCATTGCTGATGTTAGTCAATGGGGTTGCTCCGGCAGCGGCACCTATCGTGGGCGGACAAATGTTACGGTTCACGACGTGGCAGGGTGTGTTTGTTCTTCTAGGAATCCTCGGAGCGCTAATGCTCCTAAGATCAATGTTTTCATTGAAAGAAAGCTTACCTGCGGAACGCAGACAGACTGGGGGCTTCAAACAGATCCTAGGTGCGATGAAAATTCTAGCGAGCGATCGTCTCTTTGTTGGATATGCCCTATCACAAGGTCTAGTCTTCGCAGCGATGTTTGCCTATATTTCTGGTTCACCGTTTGTGCTTCAAGATATTTTCAACCTTTCTCCACAAGGATTTAGTGCGGCCTTTGCGGTAAATAGTCTTGGGATCATCACGGCTGGACAAGTATTTGCCCGAGTTGCTGCGAAAATTGGTGAAGAGAAAGTCCTTCGCATTGGATTGCTGACAGCTGCATTAGGTGGAGTCACTTTATTTTTCATGATCTCAATTGATGCAGGATTGTACGGTATACTGATTCCGCTGTTTTTTGTTGTCTCAAGCGTTGGAATTGTCGGCACCTCTGCCCCGTCTCTTGCGATGCAGCATCACGGAGCGCATGCAGGAAGTGCAGCTGCACTGATCGGTGTGGCGCAAATGCTGCTAGGCGCCTGCATGACACCTCTTGTCGGACTAGCCGGAAGCCAAACAGCCTTTCCAATGGGTCTGATCATTATGCTTTGTGATCTAGGCGCACTTTGCTGTTATTTCTTCTTTGTGGCCCGAGCGAAAAAAAGACCCGCATAAGCGGGTTTTTTCATTTATTATGGCTTGCTCCAATTGATGGTGCGGAACACGTTGCTCTGGTTATTGTTGTGATATGCATCTAAATCAAAGCCTGATAGTCCAAAACCAATTGTCATGACAATTCCTCCGGCAACGGTGAAGATGATCCCCCATTTGATGCATTGCTTTTTTAAATCATTCAAGTTCATACTCTCACAACCTTCTTTTTAAACATTCCCATGAATGCCTTAGTGGTTTGAATAGTCATTTGCACAAATAGCTTTGTCAAATACGCCGTGGCTATGCCGCTTAATAATCCGACACCTAATAGAAGAATACCAACGCCAACCTGCGTCACCACCACATGCAAACCGTCCTGAAAAATAAATGGAGAACCAATGATGCTCCAAAAACCGCCGAGCAGACCAGTAAGCGTCAATGCACCTGTCACGAGTGGAATGCACCAAATCACCATATACACAGAAAGAATCAGCAGGAAGACTGTTGCTAGAATACTGCCCCATAACGGAAAGCCTAAAATGAGAATGGAGAGTCTTGTGGCTTTTTCTCCAAACGTCGGCACCTGAACGGTTTTTATACCTTGTTCCTTCATAATCCCTTCAGCGATCATAGCAGGCTGTCCGACTTGCTGAACCGCTTCCTCTTCACTGTAGCCATCTTCCTGATAATCCTCAATCATTTCATCGTAGTATTCGATAAACCGATCACTATCTTTGTCGCCTAGAAGATGCAGATGCTTCTTTAGGCTGCTCAAAAATTCTTTTTTATTCATTGCCCTGTCCTCCAGAAATAAAGTCGTAAATCGCCATCACCTGATCCCATTCCTCTAAAAACTGCGCCATATGCTCCCGCCCGCTTTCTGTCATACGGTAGTATTTTCTTAATCGACTGTTATGTTCCTGGGAATAGGTCTCCACATAATTGTTTTGCTCTAAACGTTTTAAAATCGGATATAATGTCGATTCTGAAATCTCAATACAATGGGACATATCTTTAATGATTTGATAACCATAGGAATCGCCTTTCTTTAATACCGCCAGTACACAAAATTCCAGTAATCCTTTTTTTAATTGTGCATTCATGTTTACAACTCCTAACTATTTATACTATACATTACATAGTATTGTGTGACAAGAGGTATGGAGAATAAAAAAAGACCCTTTTTAGGGTCTTTTCATTTTTATATATTCACAAATCCTTCTCCGAACACATCGCGTACGTCATGGACAACAACGAATGCGTCTCGATCTATTTTCTTAATAATTTTCTTAAGGCGCATGAGCTCCTGCTTTTGAATGACCGCGTAAAGAATTTCCTTCGATTCCTTTGAATAATGACCGCGTCCGTTTAAAATCGTTACGCCTCGATCTAAGGTGTGATTGATTTCTTCCGCAATATCATCTTTGCATGAAGAAATAATCGTCACTGCCTTTTTCGTGTTAAGTCCTTCTATCACGAAATCCATCACCTTTGTCGCCACGTACAGCATCACAATGGTAAACATTAATTTTTCCGCACCAATAATAAAATAGGAAGCAAATACAACGATCAGATCAAAGAACAAAATGGCATAGCTCACGTTCCAGTCTAAATACTTGTTGGCAATTCTTCCGAGAATGGCAGAACCCGCCGTTGTTCCACCTGCTCTGAGCACAAGACCAATCCCAATTCCGATGATAATTCCTGCAAAAATCGCTCCAATGATCAACTCATGTACATTCACGACCCATGTTGTGGTCAGGTGTAAAAATAGGGAGTTACTTGCAACGGCAACCACCGTATAAATCGTGGTCTTTTTGTCCAAGTATTTATATCCCACAAGTAATAAGATCGCATTCAACACAAGGTTCGTCAGCCACGGTGCTATTTCAAACAAATAATAAAAAATGATGGACAGCCCCGTGACACCGCCTTCACCAAATTCAAGCGGAATGACAAACATGTTCACTGCTGCGGCAAATAAAAAAGAACCAACTAGAATCATCGCTATATCTTTTACACATTTTTTCAATTTCTTCTTTCCTCCTTTTTTAAGCATATAAAAAACCCTCTTTCTGCACGAAAGAAGACAGTCGTTGGACAACATAAAAATCAAAAGACGGCGCCTTTTGACGAAGCTTTCTGAAATCAATCTTTCCATAATATATATCTCTTTTTAGAGGCTGTCAATGACTTGGTTTTCTATTATTTTGACTGCATTTTTATACATCAAAACCCGCATGTTTTCTGGGTTTTTCCGCCCTACGATGCTTTTTCCTCTCCTTGACAAAAACACTTTAGTCATTTAAACTACTGCCTCATATCATATCCATCATTTCCGATCTAAAAAGGAGGCTGTTTGATTCCAATGAATCCTATTCAAAGCCGTTTACAGGCTCACGCACCTTTGATTTTAGACGGTGCATTAGCAACAGAGCTTGAACGAAAGGGCTGTAACTTAAACGATCGTTTATGGTCAGCCAAAATACTTATTGAACAGCCACAATTGATTCAGCAAGTACACTTGGACTACTTCCAAGCAGGTGCTGACTGCGCAACAACCGCCAGCTACCAAACAACGATTGAAGGCTTTGCTGAAAAAGGCTATACAAAAGAAGAAGCGATTGAACTCATGAAACGCTCTGTCACTCTAGCGAAAGAGGCACGCGATCTTTTTTGGCAGGATGAAGCGCGTCGTGAAGGACGGACAAAACCATTTGTCGCTGGATCTGTGGGGCCATTCGGCGCTTATTTGTCTGATGGTTCAGAATATAAAGGAAATTACAGACTCTCAGAGCAGGCTCTCATTGATTTTCACAGACCAAGAATTCAGGCATTAGTAGAAGCGGGTGCAGATATTCTTGCATGCGAAACGATTCCTTGTCTGATTGAAGCAACTGCCATTGCAAAGCTGCTGCAAGATGAATTCAGCGGGACATCTGCTTGGATTACATTCAGTGCAAAGGATGGCCTGCACATTAGTGAAGGTGATTCCATACGAGATTGTGTACAGGCGCTTGAGCCTTATGAACAAATCGCTGCTGTCGGCGTGAACTGTACGCCGCCGCAATTTATTACTTCTCTCATTCAAGAAATGAAAAAGGGAACGAGCAAACCGATTGTGGTTTATCCAAACTCAGGTGAAATATATGATCCTGAAGAAAAGGTATGGAGCGGAGATACGTCACATCTTACTTTTGGGGAATATGCACATCAATGGTACAAAGACGGCGCGCATATCATCGGCGGCTGCTGCCGGACGACCCCAGAAGATATCAATGACATCTTAAAACGAACCACATCATAGCATCATGAATCATCACACATACTTCTAAGCAAAAGGGCGGGAAGACATGGAACAAGCAAAAGATCAGTCACAACAATATCAACGAAAAATGACGAGCCGGCACCTGTTCATGCTTTCTCTAGGCGGCGTCATTGGAACAGGGCTCTTTTTAAGCTCTGGGTATACCATCAATCAGGCCGGACCTGCGGGGACCATTCTTGCCTATCTTGTCGGGGCTTTAATTGTCTACCTCGTGATGCTTTGTTTAGGCGAGCTGTCTGTCGCAATGCCGGTCACAGGGGCTTTTCATACGTATGCAACAAAATATATTGGACCTGGTACAGGCTATACGGTCGCTTGGCTATACTGGCTGACATGGACAGTGGCACTCGGTTCGGAATTTACAGCGGCAGGACTATTAATGCAGCGCTGGTTTCCAGACACTTCGGTTTGGATGTGGAGTGGCGTTTTTGCTCTTCTCATCTTTTTACTGAATGCATTTACGGTCAAGTTTTTTGCAGAATCAGAGTTTTGGTTTTCCAGTATTAAAGTGATGGCTATTATTCTCTTTATTATTCTTGGCGGAGCTGCAATGTTTGGTTTGATCCCATTAAAGGGCGGTGAGGCCGCTCCGTTCTTTTCTAATTTCACTGGGGAAGGCGGACTTTTCCCAAACGGCTTTTTACCGATTTTAATGACGATGCTTGCGGTCAATTTTGCTTTTTCAGGTACAGAGTTGATTGGGATTGCTGCGGGTGAAAGCGTCAATCCTGACGAGACCATTCCAAGAGCAATTCGCACAACCGTCCTGCGTCTCGTCCTGTTTTTCGTTGGAACGATCGTTGTGTTGGCTGGCTTGATTCCAGTAGAAGAAGCCGGGGTGATCAAAAGCCCATTTGTCGTGGTATTTGATCGTATCGGGATTCCTTATGCCGCAGATTTCATGAATTTTGTCATCCTGACCGCGATCTTATCTGCCGCAAACTCAGGATTATACGCATCATCTCGTATGCTTTGGTCGCTTTCTGAGGAACGGACACTTCCTAAAAAACTGGCGAAGCTGACGTCAAAAGGCATTCCTTTGAATGCACTCATTTTAAGTATGATCGGTGGTATTCTTTCTTTGCTATCGAGCGTGATCGCACCAGAAACGGTATATCTTGTCCTAGTGTCAATCTCTGGACTGGCCGTTGTGGTTGTATGGATGGGGATTGCTGCCTCACAGTTTATGTTCCGGAGAAGATTTTTAGAGGAAGGCGGACAGCTTCATGATTTATCCTTTCGAACACCGCTCTATCCAGTAGTTCCGATTGCAGCCTTCCTCCTATGTCTTGCATCTGTCATTGGCATTGCCTTTGATCCAAATCAGCGGATTGCCCTCATCTGCGGCATTCCTTTCATTGCGCTCTGCTATGCTGCCTATTACGTGACAGCTTGGATTCAGAAAAAACGAGAAAAACCTGGTGTATAAACATCAGGTTAAAGCTCAAAGCTGAACGTTCAAGGATCAAAGCTCAAGATTAAAAGGTAAACGCTCGATCGAATCTGGAAATAACGGCTGATGAGTGTTTGTTTATCGACTCTTTCGGCTGCCGCCCAGCAGGTTTGCTAACAAAAAGAAAAGGATGTCACTTGATGACATCCTTTTTTTCTATGAGATTAGTAACGTGATGTATACGCCAAATGGTACACACTTGTGACATTTGAAGATAGTTTGATGTCGTTTGACGTGAACGTCACTGGAACGATATCGTAGTAATGTGTTGACCAGCCTGCATTATTGTATGATTGGTAGCCTGCACCTGCAGGAACTTGAAACGTCAGCGAAAACTGTCCATTCTCATCTGTTGTGCCTGTCGCTGTTTGAGCATATGATTTGATGGCTGCTTCAAAATAAAGCTTGATCGGCTGATTAGGCATGAGGTTTCCGCTTGCATCTTTTAGTGTCCCTTTAAACGTAGCTGGATAATAAGAACCCACGCGATATTTACTGCCATAACCGTAATTCACTATTCCACTATCGGCTGCTGTGACACTTGTTACTTCTACTGATGCTGGTACTGCACCTGTTTCTTCAGCATGTGCAAAGGTTGGGAATACGAGAAGTAATGATAGAACGAAAGCAAACATGATTTTTTTCATCGATAAATCCTCCTTTTTTTTCCTACTATTTTACTATCGACATTAATTGGTATTTTTCCAGTTAAAAACAAAAAAACTTCCCTTTTTTTAGAAAGGGAAGTCCTTTTTTTATTTTTTCACAACCACTTTTACCGATTTGCTCTCTCTTTTTCTCACATCTGATGCGGTCACATATAAAACCGTTTTGGCTTTTTGTGGTTTTATTTGGGCAGTAAATGCGCCCTTGCTATTGGTTTTGACTGTTTTGATGACTTTCTTTGATTTGTTTTTCACTTTAATGGTCAAACCTGCACCCGCAGTCCCTTTGACCGCTTTACTTTTGACGGTTACTTTGCTCACTTTCGGCTTAGCTGGTGCTTTGCCTTTTTTCACGACGGTTTTGAGCGTCGTTGCGGCCTTTCCTTTTGACATTTTAATGTGAAGGACCTTGTTTTTGTTCTGATGCTTAATCTTCACACTAAAGGTTCCTTTTTTGCCTGCTGTGCCTTTTCCAAGCAGCGTTTTGCCTCTATACACAGAAATAGCAGCACCGGCTTTTGCTTTACCTGTCACCTTTTGATGCTGATCCTCCACTTTGCTCACAGATGCATTCAATTCGACAGCACTTAATGCAGCAAATGCATTCAGTCTGCCGTGTCCTGTCATCCAATCGACACCTGGGATTTTCGGATCGACAATTGGCTCCTCGTTTTCATCATAGAAAACGTCGTCTTTTCCATCAATAGATTTAAATGAGATGTCATCTGCTGTACTTTGCAAAAGATTTCTCACTTGATTTGGCTTTAAGGATGGATTTTTAGAAAGCAGTAACCCTGCTGCTGCTGCCACATATGGTGTCGCCATTGATGTCCCGCTCAGGTATGAGACATTCCCATCAGGCATGAGGCTCGGAATATCTGACCCTGGTGCTGACATGCTCAGTCCTTTGCCATAGCTTGAGAACTCAGCGGCAATATCCATACGGTTGCTTGCGCCAACCGCCATTGCGTATTTTGATGTCGCAGGGTAGCCCATTTCTGGTACGCCATCATTTCCACTTGCCACGACGACTAGTACATTTCTTTGAGCAGCATAATTCATGGCATATTCAATCACTCTGCTGTAGTAGCCGCCAAGGCTCATGTTGATCACCTTTGCGCCTTTGTCCACTGCATGCTTGATCCCAAGTGCAATATGCTCTGTATCGCCAAAGCCATAGGCATCCAGCACCTTCACCGGAATGATGCCCGTATGTTGATTGAGACCTGCCATTGAGTAATGATTATCGGATTTTGCGGCAATGATGCCTACCACATGCGTACCGTGTCCATTGTCATCAATAGCATCTTTGTTTCGTCCAATGAGATTCGCACCTAAGTCTGTACGAACAGTCCCGTTTAAATCTGTCAAACGACTGTCTACACCTGTATCCACAACAGCAATTAATGTTTGCTTCATTTTGCTTGTGCCAATCAGTGTATTCATTTGTTCAAATTTGACGTCAGCGCCTTTTTTCCCGCTGTTTTGCGCACTGTTTTTCAGCGGCCACTGATAACCATACTGCGCGTCGTTGCTTAGCGCACGATACGTTTGAACAGGCTCTGCAAATTCAACATTCGGCATGCTGGAAAGCTTTCTTGCCGTGCTTTTGATGACCGCTTTGCCTGCTTTTAGTGTCTTTCCAGCTGATTCTTGCCCTGCTGGCACATCATAGACATACATTCCTTTGAATAAAGGACTAACTGACTGTGATGTCACACGGTTTTCTTGGATGCCGTAGCTTTTCATCTTCTTTTTCGCAGATTGAAGTGTTTGGCCATCCTTTAATTTAAAAATGATCTTATTCGTTTTAACCTTCTCTTCTTTTACAAGCTTTTGTTTCTCTAATACATAACCAACTGACTTTCCTTCAAGCTGATCGATGCCAATTTTTTGACTGACGGCTTCTAATTCCTTTTTTAAATATGCCGGACTTGCTTCTTTGAGCATATCAAAAAGGGAGCCGATCGCCTGTTGTTCTTTTTCTGTTACAATATGACCACTAAATGCACCATTTTTCTCTACGTCACTTAGCAGTGTTTTTAATGTGAGCAGATGGTTGTAAACCTTTTGCTGCTCTTTTTGATGTTTGATGAGCTTTGATTTGAGAAAAGGCTTTGTCTTTTGGAGCAGACGCGAAAGCTTCCGACCTTCTGCCGTTTCATTGAATCGTTTATCTTCGATTGTACGAATCGATTGAAGAATTTCACGCCCGTACTTTTTCTCAATAATGATGATTTCAGGCTCATCTTCTTCAGGAAAAACAGGTTCAGAAGGCGGAAGATTAGCTCCTTTATATCCGATTGTATATGCCGCATCCTCTTCCTCATCACGGCTGTCTTCCTCTGACCCTAAATAGAGCACTTTGACATAATAGGGACCTGACCATGCATGCGGGAAGTTGATCTCTGTCTCTCCGCTCGCTGTGTCCACGCGATATCTTGAATATGTGTCATCCTTCATCGCTCTGTCCTTGCTTGGATAGACCGATACGGACAGCACTTGTTTACTTTTCACAGAAATTTGCATGTGTGTATGTTTTGCCACCTCTTGTGCAGATGGCGTGATTTCATACCACGACTCTTCCTTTTCATTCTGTAATGTACCTGAGATGACTTCACCATTTTTTAACCCAATGGCTTCATTGACACTTGTTCCTTGAGTGGCAGCTGCTGCCTCGTATCCAGGTAATGCTGCCATACATAGAATGATGGCCATGAGTACGATCACACAGGATTTGACCTGCTTTTTGAACATGAAAAGACCCCCTTATCTTTTATGATACCTTGGAAGAATATCACAGAAATACATTTAGTAGAATCTGTTTTTTACATAATTAAACTCGTTTTAAGCTAGGATTTGAGATATTCAGTCAGCAAGACGGATAGCTTCATAAACTTTTTGCCATTTCAAACGGAAAATGATGCTATTTAACCATGCTGAAAAGTACATTACAATCAACTTGTAAGCGCTTAACAAACAAGAGAGAAGGGATCAGCTTGTTCCAAAAAGATCATGTTTTCACACAAGTAAACGGACGATCAAAGAATGAGATTTTACAATACATTTCCGAGAAAGCTGAAGACCTTCAGATTACAAACAATCAGGCGGGGCTATTAGCAGATTTGTTGACACGCGAAGACGAAGTCTCAACAGGACTTCAGCAAGGCTTTGCCATTCCACATACAAAAAGCTCCGCTGTACAAACGGCTTCACTTCTTTTTTTAGAACTTGAACAACCCATTGAATGGGGAAGCTTCGACGATTTGCCCACAAGCTATTTATTTACACTGCTCGTTCCACTAGAAGAAGCAAATGTCACACATCTGAAATTACTGTCAGGTATTGCGACCAGTCTAATGGAACCTACTTTTATCGAAAAGATTCAACCAGGTCAAACAGCTGATTACTATTACGACGTCATTGAACAACAATTGAAAGAGGGGATTACACAATGAAAATTGTCGGTGTCACTTCATGTCCAGCAGGGTTAGCTCATACTCCAATGGCAGCCAAAGCGTTAGAAAATGCAGGTAAACAGCTCGGACACGAGATCAAAATCGAACAGCAGGGGATTATGGGACAGGTGAACGGCATTACAGCAGAGGAAGCACAGCAGGCAGACCTCTGCATCATTGCCTCAAATCAGCATATCAACGATGCGGAACGCTTCTCAGGCATTCCCACTGTACGTGTCGAAATCGGACGTGCCCTAAAAAATGCCGAGCAAATTATCACTAAAGCTGTAGCACTTGTTGAAAAGAAAAAGTCTGAATCTCAATAAACATGAGCAATGCCATATAGAAAGGAGCAAAGAAAATGAAAGCAAAATTAAAAGTCATTGAAGGCCATCTCATGACCGGTATTTCTTATATTCTTCCTGTAATCATCGGTGCCTCACTTATCGTTGGTTTAGCAAAACTGGTCGGGTTAGGGTTTGGTGTTTCAGATTTAAACACCTATAAGGATGCTGGCGGCATACTGCACGGTGCCTATTTAATGGAGCAGGTCGGCTGGACAGGCATTGGCTTAATGAACGTTCTGCTCGCTGGATTTATCGCCTATTCCATTGCGGATAAATCAGGTCTTGCAGCCGGTTTTATCGGCGGTGCTCTCTCCAGCTCAACCAATGCTGGTTTTATTGGTGCCGTCATTGCAGGCTTCTTCGCAGGATATGTTGCTCTTTTTGTGAAAAGAAAAATTCAAATTCAAGGCTCTGCAGCTGGGCTCGTCCCTCTGCTCATCCTGCCGCTTATTACCGTTGGCTTAACCGGACTTCTTATGTCAGTTCTTCTGGGCGGCCCATTAGGCGCTTTGAACACAGCATTAATTGAATGGATCAAAGGTATGGTCGCTGATGGAACAAGCACACTCGCACTCGCTCTCATTTTAGGTGCGATGATTGGCTTCGATCTTGGCGGTCCGGTGAATAAATCAGCGTGGATGGCTGGTAACGCCCTCTTTCTATCAGGTGTCTACCTCCCTGCCATTCTCGTCAATATTGCGATTGTCATTCCACCGCTTGGATACGGGCTTGCGACATTGATTCGAAAACGCAACTTCTCCCCAACCTTTAGAGAAGCCGGGCGTGGCGGCCTTGTCATGGGCATTATCGGTATTACGGAAGGGGCAATCCCTTTTACCCTCGTCAATCCTTTGAAATTGATTCCGCTCAATGTTGTCGCATGTGCTGTTGGAAGCGGGGTCGCTGCATTATTAGGAGTTCATGACATCATGCCGCCAATTGGCGGGCTATACGGCTTCTTCTCAGTTGGAAACTGGTGGGCTTATTTAATCGGAGCTCTAACTGGCGCACTCGTCATCGGTATTGGCGCCAACCTACTTGTGAATTTCTCTGAGAAAAAAGAGCCAAAAACGCCGGAACATGATCAGAAGCAGAAAGAAGAAGACGATTTTGACCTTGTGCTAGAAGGATAATTTGAACGAAGAAAGGTGTCGTTGATCAATGACTGTCAATGTACATGTGATTCCACATACTCACTGGGACCGGGAATGGTATTTCACTACCTCCCGCTCCCGTATTTACTTAATGAAAAGCGTAATGGACATTTTAGACACCCTTGAAACAGATGAAAGGTTCCATTACTTCATGCTCGATGCCCAGGCTTCCTTATTAGATGATTATCTGAAATGGCGGCCAGAGGATGAAAATCGAATCAAAAAGCTTGTCACAGCGAAACGTCTCATCGTCGGCCCATGGTATACCCAAACCGACCAGCTCGTCATTTCAGGTGAATCGATTGTGCGGAACCTGCAATATGGGATTGAACGCTGTCAGCAGTTCGGCCACGTGATGAAAGTCGGCTATGTCCCTGACTCCTTCGGTCAATCCGCACAAATGCCTCAAATTTATCGCGGCTTCGGCATTGTCGATACAGCATTTTGGCGCGGCGTTTCTGACCATATGACGAACCATACTGAATTCAATTGGCGCGGTGCTGACGGCAGTGAAGTCTTTGCTGTGAATCTGCCATTCGGCTACTACTACGGTGGAAATATCCCTGAGAAGGATGAGGACTTACAAGCCTTTTTATCTGAAAAAATCGGTGCGCTGCAAGAAAAGGCCACCACAAAGAATGTCTATTTCCCGAATGGCTTTGACCAAGCACCGATCCGCAAAAACCTGCCTGATTTATTAGAAAAAGCCAATAAACTTGACGAACATCACTATGAAATCAGCAGTTTAGAAGATTATATTGCAGCCGTGAAAAAAGAGCGGACATCTTTTGAGACATTACACGGAGAGCTCATTCATGCGAAGCATATGCGGATTCATAAATCTATTTTTTCAACACGAGCGGATTTAAAAATCTTAAACAATCAAATTGAAAACTATCTCGTGAATGTGATGGAGCCCATCCTAACGATCAGCTATTCTCTCGGACACGACTATCCGCATGATACGGTTCGCGATATTTGGTACCTCATGTTTGAAAATGCAGCGCATGACAGCATTGGCGGCTGTAATAGCGACACAACGAATCAAGACGTCTTCTTCCGCTACAAACAGGCAAAGGAAATCGCTGAGAATCTTGTGGACTTGCACATGCGTCTCATCGCTATTCGACTGCAAACAGAGCAAGAAATCACATTTACGTTGTTCAATACCCTGCCTTCAAAGCGTTCTGAAGTCATTGAAGTCGAAACCTTTATCACGGAACGTCCATTTACGTTAAAGGATGCTAATGGAAGAACGCTTCAGTACACAGTGAAAAGCAAAACCGATGTCACAGATTATGTGCTGGCACAGCAAATTTCTCTTAACCCAAGTAAAGAAGTGTACATGCCAAAGCAAGTATGGAAAGCTGTGCTGCTGATCGAAGCCCTCGACTTCCCGTCAGTTGGTTATACACAGGTCAGCATGGTCTTCGATGAATCAAGCGAATCGGCATGGGAACAAACTGAAGGACACGTGATTGAAAATATGTATTACCGCATTGCGGCAAATGACAACGGATCACTGGACATCACAGATAAACAAACTGGCCGGACATTCTCTGAGCAAATGATCTTTGAAGACAACGGAGATGATGGGGATTCCTACAACTATTCACCCCCTCGTGAGGACCTGTATGTGTCATCCAAGGATCTTTCATCAGCAGACATCT
The DNA here is from genome assembly GCF_038593315.1 of Bacillus sp. FSL P2-0069. Taxonomy (NCBI): domain Bacteria; kingdom Bacillati; phylum Bacillota; class Bacilli; order Caryophanales; family Bacillaceae; genus Bacillus; species Bacillus sp. FSL P2-0069. The sequence continues at coordinate 241,772 of NZ_CP151984.1, read as the reverse complement.
CAGTGGCTAAAAGCGGCCTGCAGCAAGAGCTGACCATCAAGCTTCAGCTCACTGTCCCTTACGACCTAGAGGAGCGCTCTAAGCAATTGGCTGCGACTTCACTTCCGATCACAGCGAAGGTAGCATTAAACAAAGACGATGCTGTCATCCGTTTTCATGTAGATGTGGACAACCATGCGTTAGATCATCGCCTGCGCGTTCTTTTTGACACAGGTATCGCATCAAACGTATCACTGAGCGATCAACAGTTTGGTACAATCGAACGCCCAACAGAGCTGTCGCAAGAGCTAGAATGGTGGAACAATGAACATTGGGAAGAAAAACCGATCACCATTGAACCGATGCAATCCTTTGTCGCACTTCGTGATGAAGCATATGGTGCCGCTCTGTTGACCGACTGCGTGAGAGAATATCAGATCACAGGAGAAGGCTATACAACGATTGCATATACGCTCTTCCGCTGTTTCGGAAAAATGGGGAAAGAAAACCTTCTTTACCGTCCAGGACGCGCCTCTGGGGAAAAAATTGTTGATACACCTGACGCTCAGCTGCAAGGTGCACTGTCATTCTCATTTGGAATGCACTATAGCAAGGACGCAGTCAGCGAGGGACACTTGGCACAGCTTGCCAAACGGTACACCACCCCTGTTCAATGCTACGAGCGGGCAGACTTTTTAAACGGTCGTTTAATTTTCTCTTTCCGAGATGAAAAAGAAGACTTACAATCTACTTATAGCCTGCTTGACATCGAGACAGATGGAGCCATTCTAAGCGCTCTGAAAAAAGAAGAGCATGGAACAGGCATTGTCATTCGTCTCTTCAATCCATATTTAACGCGTCAAACAGCCGCTTCAATCAATAGTTCATCTCTACAACACGGAGAAACAGCGAATTTAGGAGAAACACCTGAAGGACATATACTCAAAGCACAACATGGATCATTACACATTGAACCGCTTACACCTTGTCAGGTACAAACCTACATTGTAAAGAAAAAATGAACATGTAGGGGCGGGATCCATTGGATTCCGCCCCTCTTTAATGGAGGGCATTGATCATGCGAATTGGAGGCATTGAAGCAGGCGGAACGAAATTTGTCTGCGGCTACGGAACAACAGACGGAACGATTGAACACATGACTTCCTTTGCAACAGGGAATCCAGATGAAACATGCCGGCAAGTGATCGATTACTTTACAAAGCATCGTGTCGATGCCATTGGAATTGGGGCATTCGGGCCTGTCGATGTGAAAGAGCAAAGCCCAAGCTACGGGACGATTTTAGACACACCAAAAACAGCCTGGCGCCAATTCCCTTTCCTCTCTACCATAAAACAAGCCCTCGGGCTCCCGATGAAGCTTGATACCGATGTAAACTGTGCAGCACTCGGAGAAGCCCGTTTTTCAACTGAAGCAGAAAAGCCTGCCTCCTTGGTCTATATTACTGTTGGGACTGGAATAGGCGGCGGTGCCTATATTGAACATCGCCTCATTCATGGTTTGCTGCATCCAGAAATGGGTCATATCACCGTTCAGCGGCATCCTCATGACACATACGGAGGCTGCTGTCCTATACATCATGATTGTTTAGAGGGACTGGCATCTGGACCTGCCATAGAAGGACGCTATCATACACTGGCACAAATGCTGCCAGAGGATCATCCAGCCTGGTCACTTCATGCTTACTATCTCGGGCAGATGACTGCTAACCTGCTGCTCACCCTTTCACCAGAACGCATCATTCTAGGTGGAGGCGTGATGAAACAGCCGGCTATGCTGCCGCTTATCCTTGATGAAACAGACAAACGGCTTCACGGCTATTTGCAGCTGCCAAAGCCTTTACATGAAATTATCACAAAACCATCCTTTGATGGATTATCTGGTTTAATGGGCGCCATTGCTCTTGGAACTGATGCCTTACAGGCGCAAGGAGCCGCGCAATGATGATGACGGCAGATCCTCGAACCTATCAGCTGATTCAGCGGCTATTTGAAACGAAGGGGTTCGTGAAGCTGGAGGAGCTCACTGCCTCTTTTCGCTTATCTGACCGCTCTATCCGCAATTTAATCAAGGAAGCAAATGAGTATTTAAAGGAAACTGGGGCCATGATTAAAACGATTCGCGGGAAGGGATATACTCTTTTAACGAGTGACCAAGACGCTTTCTTACTTTGGCTTCATCAGCAAAAGCTTCCTGCCCGCTCTCTTGTCCCCGTCATGCCAGAAGAGCGTGTACGATTTATGATGAGAAAGCTGCTGCTTCAATCAGATTACTTAAAAATTGACCAGCTGGCTGAAGAACTGTTTATCAGCCGCATGACGGTCAGCAGTGATTTAAAAAAAGGACGAGAGCTGTTAGCCCGTTACGGCATGACCCTTGTATCAAAGCCTGGATTTGGCTTAAAGATTGAAGGAGATGAGCTGCAAAAAAGAACGTGCTATGCAGACTTACTTCTTGAGGAAGAGCCTGCACTCTCTCATATCACCGAGCGGGAGCAGCTCCATTTTCCTGATATTTCTCTTGAAACCATTCGATCGATTGTGTTGACGAACCTGCATCAAGAATCATTGCTCATTAAAGACATTGCCTTAAAAAATTTAGTCATTCACTTAGCCATTGCGATTCAGCAAACACGAAAAAACCAGCGGATATCCGCTAGTACTGCCCGTACACAAAGATCACCCGTTTTGATGAGAATTGCACAAAAAATCATACAGCAGGTGAGTGACACTTTTTGCGTGACCTTATCAGAGGATGAAACAGATTACTTAGTCATGCATCTATTGGCGAATCAAACGTGGAAAGAAGCCGCCCAGCATCAGACGACAGTGGAAGTTCAGCAGGCGGTTACAGTCTTTCTACAGCACATTGAAAAAATAAGCGGTCATCGTTTTGCTGATGACAGCATCCTACAGCAAGACTTGATGCTTCATATGAAGCCGTTATTAAATCGCATCCAATATGGCGTATCATTACAAAATCCGCTTTTGCATGAGATCAAAACGTCCTATCCTTACCCGTTTGATTTGGCTGTCAGCGGGCTGAATGCATTACAGCTGGTACGGACGCCAAATGAAGATGAAGCGGCATATGTTGCCCTGCATATCGCTGCTTCATTTGAAAGAAGTCAGCTCGACACCTCGCAAAAAAAGAAAGCGATTATCGTGTGCGGGTCTGGACTAGGGACGGCCAGACTGCTTGAAATTAAATTGAAGGCAGCCTTTCAGCACGAGCTTGACATTGTTGAGCTCTATTCCTATCAGGATTATCTCATGAGCTCCTCTTTGCCGTGTGACGTCATCATCACAACCGTGCCTCTCACATCAAAGGGGAAACCAGTCATTCAGGTCAGCGCCTTTTTTGAACATCATGATATACAGCGTGTAAATGAAGTCATTCATTTATTAAATGGACACGGGGCACCCTCAAAAGAGCTGATGGCGTTTTTTCAAGAGCGATTGACTTTCATGAATGCTGATCTAAGCAGCAAGGATGAGGTATTAGATATATTATGCAGCCATTTAGAGGCGCATCAGCTAGTATCGTCTTCTTTTCGGCCCTCGGTGCTTGAGCGGGAGCAAATGTCGTCTACCTATCTTGGCAGCGGCATTGCAATGCCGCACCCGCTCATCACAAATGAAGGCACTTCCTCTGTAGCCATCGCACACTTAAAACAGCCGATTGACTGGCAGGGAGACCAAGTATCAATTGTCTTTTTATTAGCGATTCATAAGGATGACGCTGCCTGTATGAACCAATTCTTTGAACAGGCCGTCGATTTACTAGACAATCCAGACCGCATTCGCGCCCTCAAGCAAGCCAACACATTTGATGAGCTGATGGATGCGTTGTTTCAATAAGATCAAACAAAAGGCCGCCCAGTTCATGAGGCGGCCTTTTTATTTAGATATATATCATTAATCGTAGATGACATTTTTTCCTTCTTCACTTAATTTTTTTAAGGAGCTCAGCATATGATTGATTTCTTCATCGGAATGTCTTTCCCAAGAACCTAATTCTGCGACTATTTTCAACGGAGATTTCGATCGATAAGAACGTGTTGGGTTGCCGGGAAATCTTTTATCAGTCACATTTGGATCATTTTCAAACTCGCCTAACGGTTCTACAATATAAATTCTTTCTTTCGCATCAGACCTAGCTAATTCAGCACCCCATTTGGCCGCGTTTAGTGTTCCGGTGAAATAAATATGGTTCGATTTTTTATCCTGATAATTGGATAAATGCAGCGGTTCAAGCAGATCTCCAATCTTCAATTCCGCTTTTGTCCCATGAAAAAATGGCCCGGGATCTAACACCTTTTGCTTGTCATTCATACAGCCACACCCCTTATCGTTTTTGACTTGCGTATAACAGTATACGGCTAGATATGGGCGAGAAACAGTCTATAAATTTCATTAAATTCGGGGTATAATAATAGTAGAGAGTAAGATGTGAACAGACATAAGTACTGTAAATAAAAACGGAAATTTCGCATTCACACCAACAATGACGAAAACAAGAATACCTTCCACAGCTGACAGCGTCACAATCAATCCATGGTTCATTGGATATTCCTTCGCAATTAATTTCTGTCCTATATAATTCAAACCATAAAAAATCAAAAACAATGTGAAGAACATAAAAAAAATCGTCATCATATAAACAGCCCCTTTCTGATAATGGATTTTTATCCAATTTTTACAATATATCATCAGACTATCATGTTAGAACAACTCGAACAATATGATCTTTCCAATAAAATGAACGAAAAAAAGCCAGCCACCCGCATAAGGTGATTGGCTTTTTTATCGTTATTTCCCGATGTTGTCTCCATTTTGCTGAATCAAGGTTTCATACCAATAAGAGCTCTTTTTGCGAATTCTTTTGAGGTCTTTTAGGTCAAATTCGTCGCGATTGACGTAGATGAACCCGTAGCGCTTGGAGCATCCTTGGTGTGTGCTGATTAAGTCGATGGCTGACCACGGGCAGTATCCGAATACCTCGACGCCGTCTGTGATCGCCCATTTGATTTGCTCGATATGTTTTTCTAGATAATCAATTCGATAATCATCCTGAATTGATCCATCTTCTTCTAACTTGTCGAATGCACCCAATCCGTTTTCCGTGATAATAAGCGGCAGCTGATAGCGGTCATAAATCTCCCGCATTGTTGAACGGAAGCCGACAGGGTCAATCTCCCAGCCAAACGCATTTTTGCTTAAGAATGGGTTGTTGCCGCCTTTGTAGACGCCATCTTCACCTGATTTCAAATGCTGATCTCCGCCGCGTGCAAATTCGTCGTTGCCGTCTCCTTTACTCGCTTCAACTGTTTGTGAGGTGTAGTAGTTAAAGGCAATGAAGTCTGGCTTCGCGCTTTTCAAAATATCCATATCTCCCTCTTCGATGACAGGAAGAATGTCTTTTTCTTTCATGTACGCCCAAGCAAGGTTGTTATAACGCCCGAACACCGCCATATCAAGATAAAGCCAGTTGCGGATCGCATTGTAATTCGCCGCAGCAAGCACATCTTCAGGCTTTGGAGAAGCCGGATAAATGAGCGCAATGTTTGGCGCTGGACCAATTTTCGCTTCAGGCAGCATTTGATGACAAAGCGTCATGGCTTTTGCCTGTGCAACGAGCATATGATGATTCTGCTGATACAGTTCTTTTTTCGGATTTTCTAAATTTGGATCAAGTGTACCGAGCGCTGATCCATGTAAGATCATCATGTTTTGTTCATTAATGGTCAGCCAATAGTTTACCTTCTGACCATACTCCTTGAATAGCACCTCTGCATAGCGTTCAAACGCATCTACTGTCCCGCGGTTAGACCATCCGCCCTTTACTTGAAGCGCATGAGGCAGATCAAAATGATACATTGTCACGATTGGTTCAATGCCATAGCGGCGCAATTCATCGATGAGTGAATGATAGAATTCAATCCCCTTTTGATTGATCTCCCCATCTCCATCTGGAATGATCCGTGTCCACGCAATGGAAAAGCGATAAGCCTTCAAGCCCATTTCCGCAAACATCTTCACATCCTCTTTATAACGGTGATAGTGATCGCTTGCCACTTTAAAATCCGTTGTCCCTTCAGGATAACTTGCTCTCATGTCAATGACAGAAGGCCCCTTGCCATCCTCGTTCCACGCACCCTCTACCTGATAGGCGGAAGTAGATCCGCCCCAGAAAAAGTCTTTTGGAAATGATGCTAGTGTTGAATATCTCATGATTTCTTCCTCCTTTTGATTAAACTAGATGTAAAAATGATTGGCCTGGTGTGATTTGTTTCTCTTCCGTTTCAATGATATCGCTAAACTCACCTGAATTGGTAATAATAACGGGTGTTGTGACTGACAGGCCTGAAGCTTGGATGGCTTCTATGTCAAACTCAGCAAGCAGTTCGCCTTCTGTGATGGTTTGCCCCTGAACAACCTTCGGGGTAAAATGCTTTCCGCCTAATTGTACGGTATCCAGTCCGATGTGAATGAGTACCTCTGCTCCGCTTTCAGAGGTTAGACCATACGCATGTCCAGTTGGGAACACCGTTGTCACAACTCCTGATACTGGTGCAAACAGCTTTCCTTCTGATGGAATGATGGCTGCGCCCTTTCCTAATGCACCAGATGAGAATGCTTTATCCTGCACTTCCTCCAGCTTGATGACCTCGCCCTTTAAAGGACTTTTCACATGAGCTGCTTTGACCCCATGTTCGTTTTCAATTACCGGTGCAGAAGCGGCTGCCGGCGTTTCATCTTCATCTACTGGATCTTTAAATCCAATCAAATAGGTTAGGATGATCGAAAGGACGAACGAGACCGAGATTCCGATGATGAACCCTGTAAATCCTTGACCGTAGAAAATCGGCAGTGTCAGTAAACTTGGAAGGCCTGACGCAATTGCAATACTTTGTGAATAACCGATAATCGCACCGCCGACCCCAGCAGAGATAACGGCTGCAATAAATGGTTTTTTCAAACGAAGTGTGACCCCGTATACAGCTGGCTCTGTGATCCCAAACACAGCAGAAACTGCTGTTGATCCAGCCAGTGATTTCAGTTTTTTATTCTTTGTTTTCAGCATAACACCGATGGAAGCACCGGCTTGTGAAAATACAGCTGGCGCAGTGGCCGGCTTGATATGATCTTTCCCATGGACTGCGATATTATTTAAAATCACTGGCACAAGTCCCCAATGGATACCGAAGATGACAAGAATCTGCCAAGCCATCGCAATTAAAGCACCTGCAAGTGTAGGACTAAAGGAGAAGACTTTCAGCAAAACAGCTGCAATGCCATTTCCTGCATACACACCAAATGGTCCAAATACGATGAGTGTCAGCGGAACAACCGTGACAAGCAAAATCAGTGGAGTAATAAAGTTTTTGACACTTTCATGAATGACTTTATTAAAGAAACGTTCGATATATCCCATGACAAACACTGCCAAAATGATTGGGATGACCGTAGATGTATAAGACATTAAGACGACTGGAATCCCGAAGAATGTCACATCTCCGCCGCCTTTTGACAATTCTTGAATGGTTGGGTAAATCAGTGCACCTGCTATCGTCACAGCGACAAACGGATTCGCTTTAAACTTCCTAGCAGAAGTGAATGCGAGCAATAATGGCAGGAAGTAGAACAAGCTGTCAGATGCAGCAAATAAAATTTGATACGACGTATCTTCAGGAGATAACCATTTCGCATTGATACAGATGCCTAAGAGACCTTTTAAAATACCTGCACCCGCCATGACACCGAGAAGTGGTGTGAAAATCCCCGATACAATGTCGACGAATTTCCCGAAAAGGCTTGTGCTCTCTTCACCTGATTTTACAGATGAAGCAGCGGAATCCTCTAATAGATTCGTAAACTCTCCAATTTCTCGATATACCTCTGGTACGGTATTGCCAATGACCACTTGAAATTGGCCGCCGCTTTCCATAACGGTAACGACGCCATTTAATTTTTCAATGGCCGCTTTATCTGCTTTTGATCTGTCATTTAAGGTGAAACGAAGCCTTGTGGCGCAATGCACCAATGAATGAACGTTTTTCTCTGTGCCAATGTGTTTGATAATGTCTTCTGCTAACTGACGATAGCTCATGCAAAAACCCCCTTTTTTTCAAAAAAATACGTTTTTGGGCAAAATAAAAACCTAAACGGGCACCAAAAATAGTCGCAGCTTGCTGTTGCGCTTTTTCAGTGAACGTTTAGGTTTTGCCTGCCGAACAGTCACAATCCTCTAAGACGATCATTGTGAAACCGTATTCTTTTATGTTTATGAGCAAATAGTACCACTCACCTTTTCTCATGTCAACGCTTTCTTTTAAAATCTATCTTTATTTTTCTCGTTTGATCAGTCGATTCAAATGAATTGATAGATACAGCATCTCCTCTGATGTGAGATCCCGGTGATAGGTTTGATAGACATATTCTGCGATTTTCTTTGCGCAATCGTATGCTTTCGGATATTTCACTTTGATGAGCTGATATAAGTCCTGATCTTCGCTGACAAGGAGTGTTTCATTGATCAGACGCTGGACGAAAAAGCGCAAATGCGTGAGAAAACGATAGAAGTTGAGTGAGTCCTCATCAAATTCCATGTTGAGGTGATATTTCACAATGGTGAGAATGGCATTGACTTCCTTTGTGATATTGACCGTCGTATTCATATCCTCATTGAGCTCTGCGTTAATGATATGCATGGCAATAAAACCCGCTTCATCCTCAGGCAGTTCAATATGAAGACGCTCTTCAATCATCTCAAGACAGTCCTTTGCCACAAGAAATTCATCTTTGTATAAGCGTTTAATCTCCCAAATAAGCGAATTCTCAATCAGATGATTTTTCTTCAGCCGTTCGATGGCGTAATGAATATGGTCTGCCAGCGATACATGCAGACTTTCGTTTAATCTTCGGTTCAGCTTTGTATGTGCATATTGGATCATTTCCTCGGTCACCTTGACCACATCATACGGAACCTCTTGAAGCAGCATTTTCATCCGCTCGTGAACGGAATGATCCTCCAAGCGGAAGACTTTATCAATCAACGATTCGTCCACCGGGTCCCCGGGACGTCGCTGGAAAGCGATGCCTCTCCCCATGACAACGATTTCTTTTCCATGTTCATCTATGACACTAATGACATTATTGTTTAGAACCTTTTGAATCTGCATTTCCAAACACCTCCGTCTATGACCAACAACTTTACTCAAAATATGCTCTCATCTTAACACAATTGTCAAATCACTTGGTGCTTTTATCTGACTTTTGCAATAGATTTCACCATGATTCTACCCTTTCATAGATGGTCTGTTCCTTCAATTGCCTGCATACAATACTCCTGAGGAGGTGACCTTCTGTGAAATCTTTTTTCTGGTCTGCATCATTTTTATTCTTGCTCATGTTTACCCTCATCATTCTAGGCATCGTGTTCTGGCTGAGTGGACAAGGCTTAGGCCAGCTTTGGAGATATGTGCTCATTTCACTTGTCACAGCGGCCGTTTTGCGCGGCGTCACCACTTGGCTGAAACGGCATGTGATGCATCATTCAGCCAAATAAAAACGGCTGCCCGGAATGTTCAGGCAGCCGTTTCTTTATTCTTTGGTTGCTGCAGCTTCTTTCTGAGAAGCACGCAGCTCATCATTGATTTTTTTCGCATCCTCTAAAAACTCTGTTTCATATCCACTTTTGAGTGCCCACATATAAAATAGCAGAGCTACCACCGTAATCAGTGCCATGTCCCAGCCATAATGAATGATGTTATAACCGCCGAATTTATCACTGCCAAGACAGGAAATCGTCATCATCACAAGCAGGTACACAACCATCCAAGCACCCGCCTTAAAGTTGCGGCCGAAGCCTTTCCACTTCGCTTTTGCTTGATAGTAAAAATAGATAGGAAGACCAATGAGAATAATGAACAGCACCTGACCTGTTAACGGCCATCTTGCCCAATACAGCGTCAATGAGGCAAAGACAAAACCGAGAGGAGCAATGATGCTAAGTCCTTTTATTCGGAGCGGTCGATATAAATCTGTCCCTGTCTTTCTCAGCGTCATGACGGTCACTGGTCCAGTCAGATAAGAAATGAGTGTAGCGACCGAGATAATTTCAGCAAGTACACCCCAGCCTCTAAATAAAAACAGAAAGATAAACGATACGGCTAAGTTAAAAAACATTGCTGGACGAGGCACGCCGTAAATAGGGTGCAGACGGCCAAGCACACTTGGCATGTATTTGTTTTTTTCCATTCCATAAATCATACGAGACGTCGTTGCGGTATACGTAATTCCTGTACCAGAAGGCGACACAAACGCATCCGCATATAAAATCAGAACAAGCCAGTTAATACCAAGCGCAATGGCAAGGTCCGCAAATGGCGAGTTGAAATTCAAATAACCCCATCCATTCACGATCATAGATGGATCAACAGCACCGATAAAGGCGACTTGTAAAAGGACATAAATCACAGTCGCAATGAAAATCGATCCGACAATGGCAATTGGAATCGACCGGCCTGGATTTTTTGCCTCACCGGCCATGTTAATCGGGCTTTGGAAGCCATTGAAAGCAAACACAATCCCAGATGTCGCAACAGCTGTCAGCACACTCGCCCAGCCATTAGGGGCAATACTTGTTCCAGAAGTAAAATTCTCACTATGAAAACCTACGAATAAGAGCGCACCAATTGTTAATCCTGGAATGACAATTTTAAACACGGTAATGAATGTATTTGCTTTTGAAAATAACCCAACTGTCCAATAATTAAGCAGAAAGTAAATCACAAGCAGCACACTGGCAACCATAAGACCTTCTGTCGTCAATACCCCTTTTGTAACCAAATGAGATGTCCACTTTGCCCACTCCCAAGGCCATGAGCTCATGTACTGGACGGAAGCAACCGCCTCCACTGGTATCACCGAGACAATGGCGATCCAGTTCGCCCAAGCTGCAATAAACCCAATAAAAGATCCGTGTGAATATTGCGTATATTTCACCATTCCGCCTGCCTCTGGAAACATCGATCCGAGTTCACTATAAGACAAAGCGATAAATAAAATCACAACCATCCCAATCAACCAGGATAAAATAGCAGCAGGGCCGGCGATTTGAGCCGCACGCCAAGCACCGAAGAGCCATCCTGAACCAATGATTGAGCCAAGACCTACCATCATTAAAGCGAAAGTTCCCATCCTACGATGCAAATGATTCATGTTCATAACACCTTTCGATTAAAATACAGAGCATGTGTCAAGCAAGCGTCTTTCTTTCAAAGCAGCTCACTTTTCATTTTACTGGCAAATATTTCTTCTAATAAACATTTACCCTTGTTCATTTTTTCGCCTGTTATATTATCTCTCAATTCTTCATTTTCTGAAATAGTCGAACATGCTTATTTCAAAAGAAAGCGCTTTTTTACCTGTTCAATCTATTAGACTGAATAACTACCTTTACCCTTATTTTGAAAAAAACAAAACAAAAAAGATAGAGGAAATGACTTCCTCTCCCTTCTAACCCACGCCATGTAAAGAAAAAAAGGATAAAGGGGGGTTCCCTCTATCCTTGTGAAATCGCTTGTTCTTTTTCAATAACAGCTAGTCTTTCTTGAACTTCTTCTTCAGATAAATTGTGCTGTTTCACATACAGGTTCCGTTCGCTTGTGCGGCATTCATGACTGCAGCTGCGCATATACTTATGCTCACTCTCTTCAGTGGCAATCATCTTACGGTTACATGCAGGGTTCGCACAGTTCACATAACGCTCGCAAGGCTCACCAGTGAAGAAATCTTTTCCGACAACCACATGCTCTGTTTGATTCACTGGTACTGTTAAGCGATTATCAAACACATAGCATTGACCGTCCCATAGCTTCCCTTGTACTTCTGGGTCTTTTCCGTAAGTGACAATTCCGCCGTCAAGCTGAGAGACATCTTCAAAGCCTTCACGCTTTAACCAGCCTGAAAACTTCTCACAGCGTACGCCGCCTGTGCAATAAGTCAGGATTTTTTTGCCTTCAAGAATCTCTTTATTGTCACGAATCCACTCAGGTAATTCACGGAATGTCTCAATATCAGGACGAACTGCCCCTCTGAAGTGACCAACATCAAACTCGTAATCATTACGCGCATCAATCACAACAGTATCAGGTGATTGCATTTGCTCGTAAAATTCAACCGGGCTAAGATGTTTCCCCGTTAATTCCAACGGATTCACATCATCCTCAAGGCTGAGGTTCACTAGTTCATTCCGATGACGGACGTGCATTTTTTTAAACGCATGACCATCTGCTTCGTCAATTTTGATCGGCATAGACGCAAAGCGCGGATCTTCTTTTAACGCTTGCATGTACTTGTCCGTTTGCTCAATAGTTCCAGAAACCGTTCCGTTCAAGCCTTCTGCTGATACGAGGATACGGCCTAACAAACCAAGCTCCTTACAGAATGCTAAATGCTCTGCTGTAAACGTCTCTGGGTCCTCAATGGGGACATATTGATAGTAAAGTAAAACGCGATATTGTTTTTCCATCTATATAAACACCTCTTAAATTTAATCAAAACATACCATTCTTTATCATACAGGAAATACATACCTAAAGGCAATGTCGGCGGCTCAATTCCATAAAACGGAAGGGCCTTTCTTCTCATATATTTGACTATTTGACAGAACTTTCTGTAAAATGAGATGATTTATGAACAATATGATGTGTAAAGGAGCAATGATCCATGATCCAGCCAGAAGATATTGTCAGAAGCGGCCCTAACCAATTTATTTCTCAAAAGGGAATCTATCATGAACTTGAATCCCTTGTTTCTCCTTTTCAGTCACCTGCTGTAGTGACAGGATATGATTCATACCAAGCTTTTTCACAATACACAAAGCTGCCGTCCGAGTGGCCTTTCATTCAGCACAAAGGATACAGTTCACCTAATGCGGTCACACAGATCGCAGAAGAGCTTAACGGGTCAGATGTGATCATCGGCATCGGGGGCGGAACGATTTTAGATACCGCAAAATCAGTTGCAGACGTTCTTCAAATCGAAGTCATCATGGTGCCAACGATTCCCGGCACATGTGCTGCGTCTACACCTCTCAGCGTCATTTATGATGACAAAGGAAACTTCATGAGAGTTGATTATCATAAACGATCCAGCTACCTCACCTTAATTGATCATACTTTTTTGCTTTCCTCTCCTCTTTCCTATCTTCAAAGCGGAATTGGTGATACGCTGGCAAAATGGTATGAAGCAGAAGCGATTATTCGTAACACAAAAGGCGCCTTGCCGCTCATGGTACATGCAGCACTAAAGCAGGCGGTATATGTTCGAGACATTCTTCTTTCTCATAGTGAAGAAGCTGTCAACAGCTTAAAAACAGGTCAGCTTTCCCAAGCATTCGCGGATGTGACAGATACGATTATTACGTTAGCAGGAACAGTCGGCGGCTATGGGGGACGCTATGGAAGAATGGCAGGAGCCCATGCCGTTCATAATGGATTGACATTTATTGAAGAAACGCATCATGTGTTACATGGACAAAAAGTAGCTTATGGCATCCTCGTCCAGCTTGCCGCAGAAAACCGAATGTCCGAGGTTGAGGAATTACTTGAACTCTACCAAACACTCGGATTACCTAGAAATATGCGCGATCTTGGTATGACAACTCAACTGGAAGAAGCGGCACTTACGGTAGCAAACCATGCGGCACGTAAAGATGAAACCTTTTGTTTGATTGGAGACTATTCTAAAGAACAGATTGTTGACGCCATTCAAATCATTGAGACCTATCACCCCCAAAAATCTGTCTAAAGATGGAAATAAAAAAGCACAGGCATCGCACCTGTGCTTTTCCTTCGATTAAAAATCAAAGTTATCTGGATCTGGACCCGTGCGCTCATCTTCATTGAGCTGATCAATGACACCCATCTCACGTGCGGACAGCTCGAAATCAAAAACTTGTGTGTTTTCGATGATTCGGCTCTTCGTCACAGATTTTGGAATGGTGATAATGCCATGCTGCAAGTCCCAGCGAAGAATCACTTGCGCTACTGACTTATCATGTTTTTTCGCGATATCCTGGAGAACAGGATGGTTTAGAAGCTTCCCGCTGCCTAATGGCGACCACGCCTCTACATGAATTCCTTTCGATTTGCAGTAGTCTTGTAAAGGCTCCTGCGTCAGCTTTGGATGCAGCTCGATTTGATTCACCATTGGCACAACTTCTGCCTCTTCCAATAAATCCTCTAAATGATGCTGATGGAAATTACACACTCCGATCGCTCGAACGCGTCCATCCTTATATAGTTTCTCTAGCGCTTTCCATGTTTCTTTATATTTGCCTTCAACTGGCCAATGAATTAAATAAAGATCTAATACATCTAATCCCAGCTTGTTCATACTTGTTTCAAAGGCTTCGAGTGTTGATTCATAGCCTTGATCATTATTCCAGACCTTTGTCGTAATGAATAGATCATCGCGCGAGATACCTGATTGCTGAATGGCTTTGCCTACCCCTTCTTCATTTTGATAGGCGGCTGCTGTATCAATGCTGCGGTAGCCCGCTTCAAGAGCGTCTTTGACGGCATTTACAGCCTCATCCCCATCTTTTACCTGCCATACACCAAAGCCTAGCTTCGGCATTTTTACTCCGTTTGCTAATGTGACTGTATCTGTTAATCCACTCATCAAACAAACCTCCGCTTCCTTTTTACTTACCAAGCACTATACCCGAATTTTCGATTGATCATGCATGACATTCTGGCTGAGCTATTTGATATATTTTCCTATATCAACTTGATTGGTGTCAACGATTTGATATTCGCTGGTTTGATCTTTTGTTTTAGAAAAATCATATGTTTCTAAAAATGTTTGATCGTAAAAAGTCAGACCATATGTTTCCTTCTCATTCTCATACACTCTGATCCAATAAGACTCTTTTGAAGTTTTTTTAGTTTCATTCGTTTTCTTTAATTTCATACCCGAAAATTCCTTGAGTAACTTTTGAATATCCGCTTTCTTTTCCACCATAACACGCTCATTATCATGCTCAATTTGAATCGAAGTCACCTTGTTTTGATCAATTGAGGCCACATCATCAAAAGAGTATGTTTTTGCATTGATTAGAAAATAAATACCAATTCCTAATAAAATAATGACGACTAAACCAATCATCCACTTTTTCAACCTAACTCCTCCTTCTATTCACACCACACTTATAAAAACAGTGAAGTCCAATCATCCTCCTCAGAAAATACCTGAATTCCGTGCTGTTTAAGCAAGGCGGATGTCACTCCATCTCCAGCTTTTGTCCCCCCGTTAAAATCTCCGCGATAAATCATCCGGCTGCCGCAGGAGGGGCTGTACTCTTTTAACACAACCGCCGTCGCTTTCAAAGACTGAACCTGTTCCAGCGCGGCCTTCGCACCTTTTACATACATCTCCGTGACATCATTTCCATGTACATCAATCACGGAGGCGAGGCCCTGTAATACATCATGTCCGTCTCCGCCAATGATTTCCGCGGGAGGTCTTGGCGTGGAAAGGCCGCCAAGCAGCTCAGGACAAACTGTGACTGCCTTTCCCTCCTCAACAAGCTCCTCAATTCGCTGATCTAATCGATGGCTGCCATTATAACGAACCTTCAATCCAGCAAGACAAGCACTGACGACAATCATGTATGTTCCTCACTTTTTTTGCTGACTTTAAAATAAATACATACAGGCAAGAAACATATCGTATTCACCAAAAAGGGCAGAGCACAATACAAAGCAGCAGCCCAAATCGGTTCTCCAGCTCCTGCAATACCAAAAAAATAAACAAATAATAGCACGCTGACAAACAATCCCACAAATGGCATGATGAATACGTATTTTTTATAATTTTCTATCATTTCTTTCTCCAATGAGCTCCCTCCCTTTCATCATGGCTTCAAACAACATCAATATATGTTAATTTTACCATAAAAAACCGAAACCATCTCCTTTTTACGATGGTTTCGGTTTTTTATCTATATCTTTTCTTTCCAAGCTTTTAAGAAGCGTTCAATTACTTGTAATTCATCCTCATGAAACTGCTGAAGAAATTCTAAATAGGACGTGACTGCTTTTTCATGCAGCTCATCATGAAGCGCTGCCAATTGCTTGCCTTCCTCTGTCAAAGAATAATAGACAGATTTCTTATCACCCTGCCGGTGGCAATAGTCCACCATGCCTTTTTCAATTAGTTTTTTCACAGCCTTTGTAATAGCTGGCTTTGATAGTTTTAGTTGTTGAGATAGAAATGTATTGTTTGATTCGTTTGGATTGGCTTGAATCATCGATAAAATGTGAAGCTGTGTGAGTGTCCATTCTTGTTTGAGTGTATCAGTCGTGGTAATCAGTGGATCTGTTGGATCATTCCGTCTCTTTTCCCTATGCATAATCAGATCTTGAATCGCTTTTAATACAATCTGCTCTTTTGTTTCCATCTGAACCTCCACTCTTAACTGGTTAATAAAATGGTACTAATAATGAAGAAAGGAGTCAAAAGAAATGTGGTTGTTAGTAAAATAATAGGTCATCAGACCTTAAAATTGTATATGTACTTTTATACTAGATTCCCCTCATCCTGTCACATGCTATAATCATGGGGATGTCATCCAAATTATCATAATGAAAAGGTGAGCTAAATGAAACCTGAACAACTAATGGCCATTCGCCAATTAGAAGAAAAGATACATCTGTTTTCCTCTGCTGTGAACGGAACCTTCCTTGCATCGGACGATTTCGTTCTATCCAATACTCAAATATCGACTGACACGTTCAATTTGCTCTTACCGACATCAGCTCAAATTCAAGATCCGAAAAAGGTGAAAGCTGCCATTGAACACATGCGGTCACAGAAACTCATCTTCAGCACATGGGTCGATCACCGTTTACTCCATCCTGATTGGGCTGATTTATTAAAGGAATATCACCTTCAAGAGGTCGAACGCAATACCATCATGATGCTTGAGCATACAGGTGACATTGATCCAGTCACATCCTCATCACTTACAATCAAGGAAGTACTTGATGAGCAGACACTATTTGATTACACACATATCTTTATTGAACTATTCAAAGGATCGACTGAGGCCGCCGCCTTAGAAGATTATTTCCAGCGTTTTTCGATTAAAAAATTACACTCAAAAGCTCGCATGTTCGTGGGATATGAACACCATAAGCCGGTCACAACAGGCTTATTATTCGAGACAAACGACAGCTACGGTATTTATGATGTCATAACAAGGGCAGAACACCGCGGCAAAGGACTTGGCAGTGACATGTTTCATTACCTTTTGACCAAGACAGAGAATAAACAAAAATGTGTCATCTTACAAGCATCAGCAGACGGCAAAAATATTTATCAACGTGCCGGCTTCCAACCAATCGGTGAAATGGCCGTCTTTGAATAGAAAGGTACTTTTCTTGTGAATTTGAAATGAACATAAAAAAGCTGCCTAAAGATAGGCAGCTATTCAGCATGATGCTGACGATCCATATAAAGCGGCGGTCTCTTCAGCGAAATCACCGCACAGCTAAAGGCAATCAGTACAAACACAGCACCGAATTTAGCCAGATCAACAGATGAACCGGTCATCGTAAACATGACTCCGCCAACCGCTGATCCAATCGAAATGCCGATTTGCAAGGCAGATGTATTTAAGCTCTGCTGAATATCAGACGTGACAGGATCTGTTTGAATCAAATAACTCTGCAAAGCAGGCGTCAGTGCCCAGCTGAGCGCTCCCCAAAGGACAACCATGACCATAAAGAGCGCGAACACCCCCGCTGTATAAGGAAGGATAAACATGACGATCGCAAACGCCATAGTCACAAGCAAAATGGCTTTTCCTGAACCCAGTTTGTCACTGAGCCAGCCGCCAAACCCATTCCCGCCTATAGACGCAAGTCCGAAGATCAAATAACAAATACTAATCCAAAACGGGGTCATATGCAGAACTTCCATCAGAAATGGAGTGAAATAAGAATAAAGCATATAATGGCCTGCAAGCATAAACAAACTGATCAAGTGTGCACTAAAAATTTTCGGATGCCCTAAAGAACGAATCTGTTCTCTAAGAGGCGTCACTTTTTCAACAGGCATTTTTTCCAATAGAAAATAGATCAGCACCATCGATATGGCAGAAAGAATACTGATTCCTAAAAACATCACTCTCCAGCCAAAGCTCTCTGTAATAAAAATACCGATCGGTACACCGAGAACAAGTGAGGAGCTAATACCAATAAAAATCAGCCCTAATGCTTTCGCACGATGTGCTGGTTCCACCAATTTGGCAGTGATCGTCAAAGACAACACCACCACAAGCGCTGTACTCATCGCAATCAACACCCTAGATATCATGACAAGGGCAAAGGTCGAACTAAAATAAGTGAACACATTTCCTATTGTAAACACCAATAACGCGATTAAGTAAAGGCGCTTTCGTTCGATTTTGGCTGTCGCAGTCAGCAGCACGGGTGCTGAAATGGCATACACAATCGCAAATACCGTAATGAGCTGTCCGGCTGTTGCAAGAGACACATTCAAATCCTCTGCAAGACTTGGCAGAATGCCACCAACCACAAGCTCAACTAATCCAACCGCAAAAGTAGAAACGGCTAATAAATATACTCTCCAGTTCATGTCTAACATCCCTTCTGTATATCATCGCTTTCACTTTTGATACAGGGTGCAGACAAACAAAAAAACCCTGATTACAAAAAAGGAAAGCGCGCTTTTGTAATCAGGATTTATCGGATCCTGGTAGAAACCCTCAAACCATATTATTGAGGTTATACAAGTCTATTTTTTTCTTCACATATATTAGCACAGCCTTACATAACTCGCAAGCTGTAAAAATAGAAAAATACTGCCATTCCGTTACCTAAACAAAAGGCGCTGTAAAAGGAATCAGAACAGCTTGCTTTCTCCCCCATTTACAGGTAAACTGATGAAAAATCAACGAACAAGGATCAACGTAGATCTGGAATAGTAGCTTGAATCGATCTTTAACAGAGAGGGAACGGTGCTGAGAAGTTCCTACTGACATCTTCAAGTGAACCTGCCGATTTAGTTCTGTTTCATACAGCGGTTCATACCGTTATCATGATTGAGTGTAAAGCTGTGCTTTAAATTAGGGTGGTACCACCAGGAATGGTCCCTAACTTAAAGTACAGCTTTTTTGTTTTAAAAAAGGAGGAACCTGCAATGTCAAAAAAACAATTTGTTGAGAAAATTACAAGCATGGAAGACGACTTTGCCCAGTGGTATACAGATGTTGTCACAAAGGCGCGGCTCGTCGATTATTCAAGCGTAAGAGGCAGTATGATCATTCAGCCGTACGGCTTTAAAATCTGGGAGAATATTCGCGACGAACTTGACCGCCAGATTAAAGAAACGGGTCATGAGAATGTCTATATGCCTCTCTTTATCCCAGAGAGCCTGCTGCAGCAGGAAAAAGATCATATCGAAGGCTTTGCTCCTGAAGTGGCGTGGGTCACACATGGCGGTGAATCCGAATTACAAGAAAGGCTCTGCGTCAGACCAACCTCTGAAGTGCTGTTCGCTGAGCATTACAAAAACATTATTCATTCCTACCGCGATTTACCAAAGCTATATAACCAATGGGCCAATGTCGTCCGATGGGAAAAAACAACACGTCCCTTCCTTAGAACCCTTGAATTCCTATGGCAGGAGGGACACACGTGCCATGAGACTGAGCAAGAAGCAATTGAAGAAACAGAAAGAATGCTTCACACTTACGCTTCTCTTTGCGAAGATCTCCTTGCCATTCCTGTCATTAAAGGGAGAAAAACAGAGAAGGAAAAATTCGCCGGCGCTCGCTTCACCTATACGGTTGAAAGCTTGATGCATGACGGAAAAGCGCTTCAAACGGCCACTTCTCATTTCTTCGGGAACGGATTTGCCAAAGCATTTGGCATCGAATTCTTAAACCGTGAAGGAAAACTAGAGCATGTCCAGCAAACCTCTTGGGGTTTCACAACAAGAATTATCGGCGCTATGATCATGGTGCATGGCGATGACAGAGGGCTCGTCCTCCCGCCAAATATTGCGCCAACCCAAGTGCGTATCGTGCCAATCGCTTCTCATAAAGAAGGGGTACTGGATCATGCCTACGAATTGAAGGATCGCCTCGCCCGCATCGCACGTGCTGACATCGATGCAAGCGATAAACAGCCAGGCTGGAAATTCAACGAATGTGAAATGCAGGGTATTCCGCTACGTGTAGAAGTAGGACCAAAGGACATCGAAAAAGGACAAGTAATGCTCGCACGACGAGACACTGGTGAAAAGCAAGCTGTCACGTTAGATGCACTTGAACAAACCATCACAGCAACGCTTGAAGACATCCAGCGGACGATGTACGAAAAAGCGAAAGAACGATTACATGAAAAGACATCACACGCCCACACAATCGAAGATATCGAGCAAATTCTTGCGGCAGAAAACCGATTGATTAAAGCCATGTGGTGCGGTGATGAAGCCTGTGAAAACGACATTAAAGAAAGAACAGGTGCGACCTCACGCTGTATTCCATTCGAACAGGAAACCATTTCTGACACATGTGTCTGCTGCGGAAAACCTGCATCTGATATGGTGTTCTGGGCGAAAGCCTATTAAGAATATAAACAATAAGAAGCATCTCTCATGATGCTTCTTTTTTTGTTAAAAAGACCCAAACACCCATTGACCTCACCTGCACGATCCCCTATAATTCTTATTAATATAATCGGTTTTTAAGACTTTAACTGGAGTGGTGATATATGAAACGCTGGCCCTCATTCTTTGCCGAACGCTGCCCTAAATGTAGAACAGCATTAGAAGTCTCAAAGTCCAATGCCCTGCAAGGCAAAGTCGTGAAAACATGTCCCAACCTTCATTATCAAAAAGAGTATCACCCCGCACTAGAAACGTATATCGAGCACGATGACGTCAAATAAAAAAGACCAACATGTTTGCTCTGTTGGTCTTTTCTTTATAAAATATCCAGCCAAATTTTGACCGCTATCGCTGTAATCATTACAGCAAGTGCCCATTGCAAGTAGACGGCGTTGATTTTCTGACCGACCTTCGCACCAATCGGAGCTGCCACCAAACTTGCCGCCATCAGCACAATCGCAGGAAGAAGCATGACCTGACCCGTCAATACCTTTCCAGTCGATGCGCCTATCGCAGAAAGAAACGTAATCGCAAGTGACGATGCAATCGTCATCCGTACAGGAATTTTTAAAATAGACAGCATCACAGGCACTAAAATAAATGCGCCGCCTGCACCTAATACCCCGGAAACACTGCCAATCACAAAGGCAATAGCTGATGCCAGCCCTTTATGAAAAGTAACTTCTCCCTCTGCGTCTGCACGCTGTCCTTTTTTCGGAATCAACATGAGAATAACCGCCACAATGGCGAGTAATCCATAGATAAGGTTCATTCCTTTTTCCGGCATAAAATGTGATACATAACTGCCTAATAAGCTGCCCGCCAATATACTGCTTCCCATATATAAAATCAGCGAGCGATGTAAAAATCCGCTTTTCCGATAAGCGAGTACACCACCCAGCGTCGAAAAAAGCACTTGAATGGCGCCAATCCCTGATACCTCGTGTGCTGATAGTGCCATCACACCAAAAAGAGGCGGGATATAAAGCAGCATGGGATAGTTGATCACAGATCCCCCAATCCCCACCATTCCTGATAAGAAGGAACCAATACATCCGATGATAAAAAGTGTAATCAATAACGCAAAATCCACGCTGGTCTCCTCCTTTGCAAAAGGAAAAGGGGATCTTCAGCAGATACCCCTACATCCTTTAGGACCCTTTTCTCACCCAGAACTTCAGCACGTGACCTTCTTCTGTCTGCGCGATCAATTCATGTCCGCTTGACTTCGCCCATGCGGCCAAGTCAGCTTTAGCCCCTTTATCTGTTGCATGTATTTCTAAAACTTGACCTTTCGCCAAGTCGTTCATTTTTTTCTTCGTTCGAATAATCGGCATTGGGCATGCAAGCCCTGTTACGTCTAATAGTTGATCAGATGTCATTTGATCGTTCCTCTTTTCTTATTTTATTGGACATTACCGAATCGCACAACGGTTTGGACCAATTTCCATTTCCCGCTGCTCTTCATCGTCTGGAGTCAATTTCCCCATATTGGTATACCGGATGTCTTGATAGGCATTTGGCTGTGCAGGAAGATTCTTCGTGACCATTTGTCTAAATGCATCTTCGTCTTTAATGTTCAGTCCATGATTTTCTTCAAATAGAACGCCAAGTTCCTTCCAAACGCTTCCGTCTTCATTCACTTCTTCCATGATCATGAAATGCGCAGGTAAAACAATTAATTCTTTCGAAAGCGCCATATATCGGTCATAAAGTGTTTCTCTCAAATCACCTACCCAGTCCTCCGCCAGTCCAGCGAGATCAGGTCTTCCGATGGAATCAACGAACAAAATATCACCTGAAAGAAGAAATTGATTGTCTACGATAAAAGATGTTGAGCCGATCGTATGTCCCGGGGAATAAATGGGTTGAATGTCGATGGAAGCTGTTCCAATCGTTATCCGCTGTCCTTCTTCAAGATGTTTGTACTCAAAGGTTACCTCTTCTGCATCTTTTGGTGGCAGCCAGTAAGCAGCTCCTGTCTGATCAGCTAGTTTTTTCCCACCAGAAATATGGTCCGCATGAAGGTGAGTATCCAGCACATGCGCCACCGAAACATCATGCTTTTTCGCAAAATCGATATAGACCTCCGTCATTCGAGCAGCATCCACAACCGCAGCTTCTCCATTGGACATGATCATATAGGACAGACACCCTTTGCCCATCCGTACAAATTGATACAGCTCTCCACCGCCGCTTAAATCACCAATCTTCACTGGCTCGACATGCTCACTCCATGCCTTCATACCACCTTGTAAATAACTGACCGTTCTGCCCGCCTCTGACAGCATCTCCGCCACCATAATAGAGGAGCCCTCTTTGGCACACACAACGAGCACTTCTCGGTCTGTTGGTACTTTCTCGACCATATCCTCTACGCCATCAAGAAGCTCAAAGTAAGGCACATTGATATAATCAACGGCTTTTCCTTCAATCTTCCAGTCCTGTACATCTGATTCGTTTCGTACATCTAACAAAAAGATGGGCTCTTTGTTGATAATCTTTTTTGTTAACTGTTCTGCTGTCATTTCTTTTACAGACATCGTTTTATTCAGCTCCTATTTTTCAATCTCTCCTGTCCAGCTGTTCATGCCTGGCACTATATTCACTAATTGTTGAAATCCTTTTTCTTTTAACTTTTGCGCGGCTAATTCACTTCTTCTGCCTGAATGACAGATGAGGTAAATAAGCGTATCCTGGCTCAATTCTTCTGCACGGTGTTCGACTTCTCCAAGAGGGATGTGAACAGCTCCTGGAATATGCCCCGCCTCGTATTCATCCAGTTCTCGTACATCTAAAATAAACAAAGATTGATCTTCTTTTACCTTCTGTTGGAACGTATTCAAAGGCATTTCCGAAATCATTGACTCCCCTTCTTTCTCTTGCACTCCACCTTTACGTATCAAATGATGAAGCACCTGTCCTTCTACTTTTGTTCCTAAAAATTCGTGGCCGGCACTCTTTGACCATGCCGCTAGATCCGCTGCTGATCCTTTATCGGTAGCTTGCACCTCAAGCACGTCTCCTGGTAATAGCTCATTCATTTGTTTTTTTGTTTTCACAATCGGCATCGGACATGCCAATCCTTTTGCATCTAAAATGACAGTTGGTTGCTGCACGTGATGTCCTCCTTCATATAGGGGTGGGGGTATATTTTATACATACTTAATGCCAAGCATTCATGCCACCCTTGATATTCATAATTTGTGTAAATCCTTGCTTCTTCAATATTTTAGCTGCCTGCATACTTCTCATCCCGCTTTGGCATATCACATAGACCTCTTTGTCTTTCGCAAGCTGATTTGCTCGTTCTTTTAGCTGAGGTAATGGGATGTTGCGAAATCCTTTAATATGGTCTGTTTGAAATTCTACAGGAGACCGAACGTCAATCAGTTGTTGATGCTGTCTACGCAATTGAGGTTTCATATCGGCTGCATCAATTTGTTTTACACCCTTTACAGGAAGAAAACGGCTCACCAGCAAACCAATGACGATGATGATCAAAAGTGTTTGAATCATGTGTTAACACCTCACTAGATAAATAAATTCACATTCCCAATTTCAGCCTCAGCTAAATACGCCGCCACACCAGCATATTGAATATCATCTAATAATTCTTTCTCCTGCAATCCTAAAAGGTCCATCGTCATTGTACATGCCACGAGGTTAATCTCCTGTTCCTTCGCCATATCAATAAGCTGCGGCAAAGTCATGGCATTGTGCTTTTTGATCACGTGCTTAATCATCTTTGGGCCCATTCCAGCAAAATTCATCTTTGAAATGCCCATTCGATCAGCCCCGCGCGGCATCATCTTGCCAAACATTTTTTCTAAAAAACCTTTTTTCATTGGCACCATCTCATCCTTGCGCAAGGCATTCAGCCCCCAAAACGTATGAAAAATCGTCACCTCATGATCATAGGCCGCTGCACCATTGGCGATAATATAAGCCGCCATCGCTTTATCATAGTCTCCACTAAATAGCACAATCGTCGTGCGTTTTTTCTGTTCTTCCATTCTGCTCCTCCTTTTTCAATTACCCTTGGGGGTATATATAAAATAAAAAATATATACATATACCGGTAAGGGTATATTATAACAAGTAAAAAAATCCGTCAACCTCCAAAGGCTGATGAATTTCTTACCGGCTTTTCACCAATAGCTCAACCGCTTCTTTCACAAGACCCTCCGTATCCTTGCCTTGTTCAAGACTTTCACGGACACATTGTTCAAGATTTGTACTCACAATCACACCCATTGCACGATCAATGGCATTGCGTGATGCAGACAGCTGCGTCACCACCTCGCGGCAATCCTTTCCCTGCTCCATCATCGCAAGAACCCCTTTAATCTGCCCCTCAATCCGGCGAAGACGATTCTTCATCTGCTGATTATATTCCATTCGCAAGTACCCCTTTCTATTGAATTCCTATGAACAGATAGTATACCCTAAGAGGTATTTAGTCAAACGACTTGTCCTTCTCTTTTGTAGAGAACGTATGTGAAAATAATTGCACATTCCACCATTTATTGATAAAAAGAAAATAATCAACGAACGAGAAATCATTGAAAGAAAAGAGGGAAACTTATGACTTTACAGCATTATATTGGATCAAACAAAGAACTGCCGCTTGGGACCATTGGTCAAAATCCTACCTATAAACCACTCTCTGAACTCAATATCAAATTGTTTGATCAAAAACAAAAAAAGCACAAAACCTATCAAAAAGAAGATCCTTTGATAGAAGTATTCGAAACAGAAGAGGATTTCGAAGGCATTCACATTGATAATTTAGATCCTTTCTATGAAACGGTAAGAAACAAATTCAC
This sequence comes from Bacillus sp. FSL P2-0069, assembly GCF_038593315.1. Classification (NCBI taxonomy): domain Bacteria; kingdom Bacillati; phylum Bacillota; class Bacilli; order Caryophanales; family Bacillaceae; genus Bacillus; species Bacillus sp. FSL P2-0069. The sequence continues at coordinate 216,234 of NZ_CP151984.1, read as the reverse complement.
GCATCCTTTTGTTTATGAATTAGACATCATTCATTCTCTTCGTGCACTTTTTAAATTCATTGAAAAAGAGCTTTCAAAAGGAGAAACCATCGAAATCTATTCTTGTCTAAATGAACTCGAAACGAAAGAAAAGGATGATCGATTGGATGTAGAAATTGACCTAAGCAAAAAACGGTTTGGAAAACATATCTATTTTAAAGACATCAATGAACTGATTGATATGTTTGAGTTAGAAAACTTACAATATGTGTTGGTGAAGAAATAGACCTCCTGCGGTAAAAGTATAGAGAAAAGGAGACACTATCATGAACTTGACATGTGAATCTAAAAATTTTGATGATTATTTATGTGAACTAGCTGAAGTTGATTATTCTCATCCTCTTATTCGAGCAAAATCAAATGAACTTTTCAACCCTTTGCAGACAGAAATAGAAAAAGCAAAAGCAGCCTCTGAGTTTGTTCGAGATGAAATTCCCCATACATGGGATATCCAATCCAAACGAGTGACTTGTCATGCATCTGAGGTATTAACTTATAAAGAGGGAATTTGCTATGCAAAGTCCAACCTATTAGCTGCTCTATTGCGCTCACAAGGAATACCCACAGGTTTCTGTTACCAGCGGTTAATGTTGTTCGATACGCCAGATAAAGGATATTGTATTCACGCATTAAATGCTGTATTTTTTCATTCACTTAATAAATGGATTCGATTAGACTCTCGCGGCAACAAAACAGGAATTGATGCTCAATTCTCACTTGATCATGAAAGATTAGCTTTTCATACTCAACAAGAATTAGATGAAGTCGACTATCCTTTGATATATGTTAAACCACATCCAAAAACAATGAGCGTTTTAAAAGAACATACAGATGCTATTGAGATGTATAAACACCATTTACCAGAAACGTTATAGGCTTGGGGGGCAAATAGACTTCGACAAAGCCAAACGTGAAAATAAACCAGTGCTTATCAGCATCGGTTATGCCCACTTGTCGCTGACGGCATAGGATCTATTTTATATTTAATGGCCATAATAACTTCATCCAAATGAAACCTAGCCTTCAATTAAACGTTTCAACTTAAGCTCCGTATCAGTATCCTCAACTGGAGTATAGACACTGCATCTTAAATCAGTATCCCCATACACTTGTAATGAAGTGAGGTTAAACAACATTTTACCTGCCTTAGCATGACGAAATTCAATTAATACTTCAGGCGCATAGCTGATCTCATTTTCATTCCAAATTTTACGAAACTCAGGATATGCCTGCTCCATTTCTTCTATAAATTGCTCATACCAGTCATCAGCTACATACTGTCCATAATACGTTCTAAATATGGCAATATATCCTCTAACAAAATGCTCCCAATTCACGGCTAGACTTTTAAATTCCTTTCTTGCGAATAGTAAGCGTATGATATTCCTTTCTGACGGGATGATTTGTTCAAAGTCCAAAAATACATTAGCTGCTGCTTGATTCCACCCAACAATTTGACTTCTTCTATCAGATATAATCGTTGGGCAATAACGAAGCTCCTGCAACATTTTCACTAAAGCCGGACTGATTTCCTTCTCATTCTCAATGATAAAGGATTGTTTCACTCCTTCCTCTAACGCTAAAGCGTACAAATATCTCCTTTCATCGTTATTTAATTGTAATGCTCGAGAAATCGCATCTAATACCGAAGTAGATACTTTTATATCTCTGCCTTGCTCTAACCATGTATACCAAGTAAGACTCACACCGGCTAGTTGAGCCACTTCTTCTCTTCTTAGTCCTGGTGTTCTTCTGCGGGTTCCTACAGGTAAACCAACCATTTGAGGAGTGATTTTCGAACGTTGATTCTTTAGAAATTCTGATAAAGCTTGAAGTCTAGTTTCAGGTTTCATGAAGATCTCCCTTTAAAATATTATTAATTATACTAGGATAAACAACAACTTGTAATAGGATAACACAATGGCTAAAGTTAATAAAAACAAGGAGGGAATGATCATGAAAAGAGTTGTCATTACTGGAATGGGAGTTATTTCTCCACTGGGAAATGATGTGAATAGCTTTTGGAATCAACTAATAAAAGGACAATCGGGAATATCTCTCATTGATTCTTTTGATACAACTGATTATAAAACAAAAATAGCTGGAATCGTTCGTGATTTCGATGCAGATAAAATATTGGGAAGAAAAGAAGCAAAACGATTAGATCGTTTTAGTCAGTTTGCCTTAGCAGCAGCCGAACAAGCATTAGAAAATTCACAATTACAGTTAGATCAAGTTGATCTTGAACGTTTAGGCGTATATGTTGGTTCAGGAATCGGGGGAATCCAATCGCTTGTTGATCAAGTGAATGTATTAGATAAACGAGGCCCCTCAAGAGTAAGCCCCAGCCTTGTCCCCATGATGATTTAAAATGCGGCTGCGGCCCAAATCAGCATAAGATTAGGGGCACAAGGGCCATCATTGTCACCAGTCACAGCTTGTTCTATTGGGAACACCTCTATTGGTGAAGCTTTCAATGCGATCCGAAATGATGATGCAGATATTATATTTGCCGGTGGAGCAGAAGCTGCCATCTCACAAATATCTTTGGCCAGTTTTGGAAACGCACATGCACTATCTACTAGAAACCAAGAGCCAAGCCTAGCCAGCCGTCCATTCGATACAGATAGAGATGGTTTTGTGATGAGTGAAGGCGCAGGTATCTTAGTATTAGAATCATTAGAAAACGCGATTCTTAGAGATGCACCGATATTATGTGAAGTAGTGGGATACGGAGCTAGTTCAGATGCTCATCATATGGTAGCATCACACCCAGAAGGTAAGGGTGCCTACTTAGCCATGAAAAAAGCATTGAGAAGTGCAAACATATCAACAGATGAAATTGATGTTATTAGTGCTCATGCAACAAGTACACAAGTAGGTGATCGTTCAGAAGTTCTAGCGATTAAAAAATTATTTGGTGATCGTTCAGGTGAAATTCCAACAACGGCAAACAAGTCAATGACTGGGCACATGTTTGGTGCTGCCGGCGGAGTAGAAGCCATTGCTTTAGTGGAAAGTTTGAGACGAGGAATGATTCCGCCAACTATTAATGTAGAGAATCAAGATCCAGACTGCAACTTAGATGTTGTATTAGAAGCGAGAGAGCTTTCATTGAAATATGGGCTATCCAATTCTTTTGGTTTTGGAGGACATAATTCAGCCATCTTGTTAAAGCATTACGATTGATGTAGCTATCAAGGGTTTATAGCCCTTGATTTTTTTCATTTTGGGAATACCTCACAGACAAATGATGACGGGCAACAGCAATCTGATATATTAAATAGAGAAAAGAGAATACTAAAAAACATTTAGAAAGGAAGGTGATCCCATGCCAAACAACCAAACACCCAACCCGCTCATCCATGAAAAATCACCGTATCTCCTTCAGCACGCTCACAACCCAGTACACTGGTACCCGTGGGGGCAAGAAGCGTTCGATAAAGCCAAACGTGAAAATAAACCTGTGCTTGTCAGCATTGGCTACGCCACTTGCCATTGGTGCCACGTCATGGCACACGAAAGCTTTGAAGATCAACAAGTCGCTGACATCTTAAATGAGCATTTTATTTCAATCAAAGTCGATCGTGAGGAGCGTCCAGACATCGACTCTATGTATATGTCTGTTTGTCAGATGATGACGGGGCAAGGCGGCTGGCCGCTCAACGTGTTTGTCACGCCGGATCAAAAGCCTTTTTATGCGGGGACGTATTTTCCAAAAAGAAGTGCGTACGGGCGTCCTGGCTTCATCGAGGCACTCACACAATTGCTGGATGCGTACCATAACGACCGAGATCATATTGAATCATTGGCAGAGAAAGCGACAAATAATCTGCGGATTAAAGCAGCAGGGCAGACAGAAAATACGCTGTCTCAAGAGGCAATTCACAAAGCCTATTATCAGCTCATAAACAGCTTTGATACACTGTATGGCGGATTCGCCTCCGCCCCGAAATTTCCTGCACCTCATATGCTCTCATTTCTGATGCGCTATTACGAATGGACGGGGCAGGAGAATGCGCTATATGCGGTCACGAAAACGTTAGATGGGATGGCAAATGGCGGTATATACGACCATATTGGGTCGGGCTTTTCTCGTTATTCGACGGATGAAAAATGGCTGGTGCCTCATTTTGAAAAGATGCTGTATGATAACGCCTTGCTGCTGGAAGCTTACACAGAAGCGTATCAGCTCACCTCAAAACCTGAGTATGAAAAGCTTGTCCGACGTCTGATTCAATTTATTAAACAAGATATGATGAATCCAGGCGGCTCCTTTCATTCAGCGATAGACGCAGATTCCGAAGGGAAAGAAGGACAATATTACGTCTGGTCAAAGGATGAGATCATCACCCATTTAGGAGAGGAACTTGGCGCTTTATTTTGCGAAGTCTATCACATCACAGAAGAGGGGAATTTTGAAGGGGAAAACATCCCTCATACCATTTCCACCTCTTTTGAGGACATCAAAACCTCTTTTTCAATTGATGACCATACACTTCATTCCAAGCTGCAAGAAGCCCGACACATTTTACAATCAGTCAGACAGCAGCGACCTGCGCCGCTTGTAGATGACAAAGTGCTCACATCTTGGAATGCGCTGATGATCGCAGCCCTCGCCAAAGCAGGAAGGGTCTTTGATGCAGAGGAAGCGATTCTTATGGCGCAGCAGGCGATGTCTTTTCTAGAAACACATCTTGTTCAACATGAGCGGCTTATGGTCCGCTATAGAGAAGGTGACGTGAAGCATCTCGGCTTTATCGAGGATTATGCGCATATGCTAAAAGCGTATATGTCTTTATATGAAGCGACCTTTGAATTAGATTGGCTGGAAAAAGCCACAGCCATTGCGGAGAACATGTTTGAGCTGTTTTGGGACAAGGAAAAAGGGGGCTTTTTCTTCTCAGGATCAGACGCGGAAGCGCTCCTCGTTCGAGAAAAAGAAGTGTACGACGGTGCCATGCCTTCTGGTAACAGCACCGCACTCCACCAGCTTCTGAAGCTAAGCATAATGACTGGACGTCAAGACTGGCTGAAAACATTAGAACAGATGTTCAAAGCCTTTTATGTCGATGTCTCTTCCTACCCAAGCGGACACACAGCGTTTCTGCAAGGGCTCTTGAGTCAATATGCGGCAAAAAGAGAAATCATCATTCTTGGGAAAAACGGCGACCCTCAAAAAGAACAGCTTTTACAGGCGCTTCAAAAACGCTTCGTGCCATTTGATATCATATTGACTGCCGAAACAGGGAAAGAATTAGCGAAGCTCGCGCCCTTTACAAAAGATTACAAAACAATCGATAGCAAAACCACCGTGTATATTTGTGAAAACTACAGCTGCCGCCAGCCAATCACCAATATCGACGAAGTGATGGAACAATTATTCCACAATTGAGTTTGTCATGAGATGACTATCAGAAGACAAAATGAGGACAAACAGATAAAAAACATGTCAATTCGCTAACAAATCGTCTGTACGGTTTTATTTTTCCTAAAAAACGGTTAGAATGCGCACTAGACGTTCTCATACCGAAGGGAGAGAAAATGATGAAAAAGGTATCATACACACTCATCGCTTGTTTGTTATCTGTTGGACTTGCAGCCTGCTCGTCAAACGATGCCAAACAAGATAAGCAAAACGATGCAGCCAAAAACAAGGAAACAACACAGGCTGATCAAAAAGAACAGCAAAAGCAAATGGAAGAAATGCAAAAGAAATTAGACGCACAAAAAATCGATGATCAAAAGGTCGTTGCGACCGTCAACAAAGACAAAATCACAGGCAGTGAATACAATAGCGCCTTATCTACTATCCAAGGCCAGCTTCAGCAGTCCGGGCAAGACCCAACTTCTAAAGAAGGCGAGAAAGCAGTCAAGAAACAAACCATTGATGCGCTCGTAGGCCAAGAGCTCATCCTGCAAGATGCTGAGAAGAAGGGCTTCAAAGCCTCTGACAAAGAAGTAGATAAGCAGCTAAAGGAAGAAAAGAAACAGTTTAAAGACAACGCTCAATTCGAAGAAGCACTGAAAAAGAGCGGACTTACATTGGATCAGCTGAAAAGCGACATTGCCGACAGCATCAAATACAGCCAATATGTCGATAAAGAAATCAAATCAGCCTCCGTCTCTGAGAAAGACGTCAAAGCGTACTATGATCAATACGCAGACCAAATGAAAAAACAAAAGCAAAAAGCACCAGAATACAAAGAGGTTAAATCACAAATTAAAAAACAGCTAGAATCTCAAGAAAAGCAAAAAGAAGTCCAAAAAGAAATTGAAAAACTAAAGAAATCTGCGAAAATTAATGTTTCTCTATAACCGCTAAGAAAAAATCCGCCATTGTGCGGATTTTTTTGTTACTTCATGAACTATTTTTCCAAATTTATGACAAAAGCCTCATCATAAACGTCTCTTCCATCCGATATGATGAGAGTACAAAAGAAAGCGCTAACAATTCTTTTGTCTCTGAAAAGGTACAGGATCAAAAGCCATTCTCGTACTTTTGCTTCAGTCAATCGGACATCTACAAAAGGAGGATCATTATGTTCAAATGGTTTAAACCTGCTCCGCATATCGACAGGCTTGATGATGCCAAAACAGACGAGACGTATAAGCGGCTGCGGCTGCAAGTCTTTCTAGGCATCTTTATCGGGTATGCGGGCTACTATTTGCTGCGCAAAAATTTCGCTTTTGCTATTCCATATCTACAGGAAGAGGGGTTCACAAAAAGTGAATTAGGCTTTGTACTCGCAGCCGTATCCATTGCTTATGGCTTTAGTAAATTCATCATGGGGATGATCTCAGACCGCTGTAACCCCAGATACTTTTTAGCTGCCGGACTCTTTTTATCAGCTCTTATCAATATCCTATTTGTCTCATTTCCATGGGTCACATCCAGTGTATGGATCATGTTTTTATTCATGTTCTTAAACGGCTGGTTTCAAGGCATGGGGTGGCCGCCATGCGGACGTACGATGGCGCACTGGTTTTCGGTTAGTGAACGTGGTACGAAAATGTCCATTTGGAACGTCGCTCACAATATCGGCGGGGGGATTCTTGCACCGCTTATCACATTAGGGATTGTACTGTTTGCGACGTGGAAAAGCATCTTTTTCTTCCCTGCCATCATTGCCATTATCGTCTCCTTCGTGATCATTCTTCTTGTACGGGATACCCCGCAATCCACTGGTCTTCCGCCAATCGAGGAATATCGAAATGACTATCCGGCACAAAACTATGAGGATCAAGAAAAAGAATTAACAGTGAAAGAAATTTTATTTAAATATGTACTCAACAATAAATTCCTATGGTATATCGCCATTGCCAACGTCTTTGTGTACTTCGTCCGTTACGGTGTCGTGGACTGGGCGCCGACCTACTTAACAGAAGCAAAAGGCTTTTCACCAGAGCATTCACGCTGGTCTTATTTTCTTTATGAATATGCAGGCATTCCCGGTACATTATTGTGCGGCTGGATTAGTGACCGGTTCTTCAGAAGCCGCCGCGCACCAGCAGGCGTCATCTTTATGGCCGGGGTGTTAATTGCCGTTCTTGTTTACTGGCTAAATCCTGCAGGCAATCCAATGGTCGATAACATTGCCCTTATCAGCATCGGCTTTTTGATTTACGGACCTGTCATGCTCATTGGACTTCAAGCCATTGATCTCGCTCCGAAAAAAGCGGCTGGCACTGCAGCCGGACTGACAGGCTTCTTCGGCTACATTGGCGGCTCTGCCTTTGCCAATGCCATGATGGGTGTCGTCGTGGATCACTATGACTGGACAGGAGGCTTCATTTTACTGGTTGGTTCTTGTGTGCTTGCGATTGTTTTTCTCGCTATGACATGGAATACAGGAAAGCGCGTAGAGCAAGCTTAATGAAAATCACATAAAAGATTCATATCCGCCCAACATGCTCTTTACATCTATTTCTTATGATGGAGGCAGTTACCGTAAAAGGAGGATAAAATATGAAGAAAAGTAGATTACTTGCTTTCGTGTTGCTCTCTTTTGCTTTACTGTCTTTTGCGTGGGTGCCGGCCACCGTATCGGCACATGAAAACCTTTTATCTCCAGATCGCATCTTAACCGTTGCACACCGCGGAGCATCAGGGTATGCACCAGAGCATACCCTGGCTTCCTACAAGCTCGCCAAAAAAATGAATGCAGATTACCTCGAACTCGACCTTCAAATGACAAAGGATGGACATCTCATCGTGATGCATGATGAAACCGTTGACCGAACCACAAACGGAACAGGCTGGGTCAAAGACCTCACACTTGCCGAAATCAAACAGCTTGATGCTGGTACCTGGTTTAACGAAGCCAATCCCGACAGACAAAATGCCAACTATATCGGACAGAGAGTCCTTACATTAGATGAGGTGCTGCGCTATTTCGGAAAACGAGAGAATTATTATATTGAAACAAAAAAACCAGACCTTTATCCGCAAATGGAAGAAAAACTATTGGCCGCCTTAAAGAAACATCATCTTCTTGGGAAACACACAAGAAAAGGGCAGGTTATCATACAATCCTTTAGTCAGGACAGCCTGATAAAGCTGCAGAAATTAGCTCCACGCCTGCCAAAAGTACAGCTATTAGACAGAAACCAAATGACATCCATCACAGACGATCAGCTCGACTTTATCAAAACGTACGCCGTGGGTGTTGGACCGAATTTCAGAGCATTAACACCTGAAAACGTCCAGCAGGTCAGAAGCCACGGACTCCTCCTTCATCCATATACAGTCAACAGCGAAGCAGACATGATCCGTCTACTGCAATACGGCGTCACCGGCCTTTTCACCAACTATCCAGATGTCTTTAACCGTGTAAAAGCTTCACTCTAAATAAAAAAAGCCTTGCGGTCCATCACGCAAGGCTTTTGATTATTTCACCGTTTGATCAGAAGAAGCTGTTTCAATCGGCTTTCGTTTTCCAATTCCAAATACAAAAAAGCTAAGTGCCACTAAAATCAAGAATCCAATTGCTACAATAAGAGAAATACGCGTATCCTGATTAATGAGCATAAACACAAGAACCATCAATAAAAATCCGATTGTAAGATAGTTAGAAAACGGTGCTAGCGGCATCTTGAACGGGTGCTGATCAAGTGCTGCCCCCTTTGCCTTTCTGAAGCCAATATGACTAATCAAAATGACAAACCAAGGCACCATCCCAGGAAGGACGCTCGCACTATACACATAGACGAAAATGTTTGGCGGAGAAACATAATTCAGGACCACTCCTATCGCTAAACCAATCAGCACAGCGAATGTCCCAAAATACGGTACACCGTTCTTCGAAATTTTCGTAAAGAAAGCAGGCGCCTGCCCATTCACTCCTAATGTATAAAGCATACGTCCCGCACTGAAAATACCACTATTACAGCCGGACATCGCTGCTGTAATGACAACAAAGTTAATAATACCAGCTGCTGCTGTAATCCCGATCTTCGCAAACGTCGCCACAAATGGACTGCCAAGGGTATTCAACTGATCCCAAGGATACACAGTCACAATGACAAAGATCGCACCGATATAGAAAATCAAAATACGCCAGATGATACTTTTGATGGCATTTGTCAGCGTCTTTTGAGGATTTTGCGCCTCACCGGCTGTAATCCCAATCAGCTCGACACCTTGATAAGCAGCAATGACTAGAGACAACGCAAACAGGAATCCGCTAAACCCACCTGTAAAGAACCCGCCATGCGCCCAAAGGTTAGACAGCCCAATAGGAGTTCCGCCATTTCCAAATCCGAAGAAAATAATGCCTAAACCTGCAATAATCATCAAGATAATTGTCACAATTTTGATCATCGCAAACCAAAATTCAAATTCACCGAACGACTTAACCGAAATCAAGTTGGCTGCTCCTAAAATGATCATCGCAATTAACCCTGGAATCCACGCAGGCAGCTCTGGGAACCAATATTTCATATAAGCCCCAACCGCAATAATTTCAGACATTCCGACAATGACCCACTGGAACCAGTTACTCCAAGCCGTCATATACCCTGCAAGCGGATGAATATATTGATGCCCGAATGTAGCAAATGACCCTGTACTCGGCTCAAGATATAACATTTCTCCCATCGCACGCATAATAAAAAAGATAAAAATACCACACACTGCGTACGCTAGAAGAACCGATGGACCTGTCCACTGAATGGCCTTCGCTGACCCCATAAATAAGCCAACACCGATTGTGCCGCCAAGAGCGATCATTTGAATATGGCGGGCACTTAACCCTCTCTTTAATTCCTTTTGAGCCACTTTTCTTCCCCCTCATCAACAAAACAACATAAAAAATAAAAATCAGAATTTTCATTCTGATTGAGAAACATCAATCTTTCGATGTATATTATCATAATAAATCTACCCTTAAAAAACAATTGTTTTTTTGAGGAAAACACTATTAACAAAATATTCTGACATAAAATTAAGTTCAAATTTTTTTATATTGATATAATCAATAACCAGAAAAATCTTCAAAAAAAGACCGCTCACACGGTCTTCTAAGCTCAAACTGTAAATTTATAGGAACATCAGCAATTGCTTTCCTAAAACACTTTCCTCTGATAAATCACAGTAGAAAGTCCCCAAGACAGCAAGTAGAAGAGCATAATCAGCACAGCTGACCCCGTATATAAAACAGGGATCGATAAATTCATAATAAAATCAGTGATCCCACTAAATTGCTCTGCCAAATAGAGAACAACAGGCGGTCCCATAGCAGATAATACGATAAAGCCAATGATCACTGCCGTTGTGATATAACCAGGCTTTAAGATATAAAACAATGGAAACGTACACGCCGCGAACAATAAAAACAACCCGCTGCCAATCGCAATATCTGACAGCGAAAACAGCTTCCCAAAAACAAATAATGCAGCACTTGTCAGCACGATCGCAATACTCATATAGAAAATGGCGCCAAGATAACGTGATGCGATAATTTCTTTACGTGTATAGGGCAAGGAGTTTAATAGAATATTCGTTTCTGCCTTTTCATCATACGCATATGTGTTAAATGGAATGAAGACACTAGCGACTAGAAACGTCAATACTGGATGGACATCCATGAAAATAAAAAATAAGATAAACGGAATAAAAATAAGTAACTGCTTCTTTTGCAAAATCACATCACGCTTAATTAAATGAAACATGCGCAACACCGCCTTTCAAATAAAACATGATATCCTCAAGCGACGCCGGTTCAATCACAACAGCATCCCCAAAAATAAGTTTCACCTCATCAACACGATCGGTTAATGCTTCAAATCCGGCTGCTGTACGCTGGATATGGACAAAGGCCTTTTCTGTGTCTCGATCCAACAACTCCAGGCTCCCTTTCACAAGCGCATAACTTTCTGCCACTTCATGAATCGAATGTTGAAAGACCAATCTTCCATTTTGTATAAACGCAATATAATCCGCAATCCGGTCTAAATCAGTCGTCACATGCGTCGAGAAAAAGATCGTCTTATTTCCATCAATCATCAATTCTTGTAACGTGCTGAGCAGCTCTCTTCTAAAAACCGGATCTAAACCAGCAGTTGGTTCATCCATGATAATCAGCTCTGCATGATGTGACAGCGCAATCGCTAGTGAAGCCTTCATCTGCATCCCTTTTGAAAATGTTTTAATCGCTTTATTCAGCGGCAGACCAAACTGTTCAATATATTGATCAAAAAGCCGGTCATCCCAGCGTTTATAGGCTGGTGCCACAATCCGTTTGATGTCCTTTAAATTCAGCCCTGGAAAAAAAACATTGGCATCGTAAACAAATCCGATTCGTTCCTTAATTTCTTTTTCATGAGTATGATAATCCAATCCAAAGACCTTTATGTCACCTGAATCGGGTTTTAACAAATTCATGATCATTTTAATGGTGGTCGACTTACCCGCTCCATTCTCTCCAATAAACCCTGTGACAAAGCCTTTCTTGACCTGTAAATCAATATCCTGAACGGAAAAATCCTTGAATCGTTTCGATACTCCTTTGAATTCAATCACATGCTCCACTCATCTCACTCCTCATATAAGAACTTTAATAACTGCTGCAATTCATTAAAAGATAAGCCTAATTCTTTCCCGTTTGTGACTACTGCTCCAAGCTGTTCCTCGATCACCTTCAACTTCTTCTCTCTCATCACTTCTAGGTTTTGTTCCGCAACAAAAGATCCCTTGCCTACAATCGAATAAATAAATCCCGCCTTCTCTAACTCTTCATACGCTCGCTTTGTTGTAATCACGCTAATTTGTAGATCCTTCGCCAGTTTTCGAATAGACGGCAGCGCTGCACCTTCCGCAAGCTCACCCGTTAAAATCATCGATTTGATTTGATTCGTAATTTGCTCATAGATAGGCTCCTTAGAATGGTTTGAAATCGTAATTTGCATATAAAAACCTCTTTTTTCAGATAGTTGAAACAAAATATTGTATATACACTATATATACATTATATACACACTAAAAGAATATTCAAGCATTTTAAAAAGTGTTCTCCTCATTTTTTTAAAATAAAAAACCGCACAGCCCTTAAGCCATGCGGTTCTTTAACAAAATGCTTTATTTCCAATATACCCATTTTCCCATAAGCCACTCCACAGGACCTCTTCTCCATTTTTTCAAATAGAGATAGCTGATGAACAGCTGTGCTGTGTACAGTCCGACAGCAAGCAGCAGCCCAAACATTGACCCCAATTGTCCAAATAGACCAAGTCCATAAGAATAGAAAATCGTTGTACAAATAATCGACTGCGCCAAATAGTTTGAGAGAGACAAACGGCCAAGCCCTGCAAGCAGGCGTTTGAAACCTTGGGCTGCCTTCGAATAGTAGAAAACAATAAAGGCTTGAATATACCCAATCGTCAGCACATAGGCACCCAGCGTAATCACCAATTCACTCCAAGGAGCATCAATGAACGTCGCACATTTTAAAACGAACCCGATGATAATCATCCAAACCCAGCCTTTACGATAAGCCATTCCTCGATCTTCTTCTGTCAAATGACCCTTTTTCCCGATCGCCATGCCAAGCAGTGCAAACGGGCCAACCATGATCGTACCGAAAAGAAACCCTAATATCGGCATAAGCGTAATGGTCACGATCGCCAGAATCATGGTCACAATCATCATATCGTCTTCAACCGTAATCCGGCTGAGCAAAATATCCCCATAATCACCTTTTGCATACACATCGGTTAATAAATCATCAGTTCCATAAACAAATTTCATCATGTATGGCAAAACGACTAATGACAACGCACCTAACACACCCGACCAAATAAGCATTGTTTTAATCCGGCTGCTCAAAAACATCATCAAGAAAAACGTACAAGCTCCATAATAAAGAAGAATGTCACCGTTCCAAATAAAGATGTAATGCAGCATCCCAAGCACAATCAAACCAAAACCACGGCGAACGACAATGGCATTCGTATTTAATCCCTTGGCCTTCGTCGATTCAATCAGCTTGATAAAAGAATACCCAAACAAAAAGGAAAAGATCGGATAAAAAGACCCTTGGAACAAAATTTCCGTCACATATACACCGAATTCCTGTCCCCAAAAACTCGAATCAAACATTTTCTCAAAATCATAATCATATTGGAAATTAAGCATATTCACAATCAAAATACCTAATAAACTAAAACCACGTAAACTATCAATTAACTCAACCCTAGATCCCTTCAAGACGACAGCTCCTTCGGACAATATAAAGATAAAGCATATTTATCCTACCACACTTTTAAAAAAATGGTTTCCATCCCCATGAGAAAATTTGCGTTTTAAGGTAAATTTAATAAAAAAACCTAGAATCTATATTCTAGGTATCATACTAAATACTTATGACTTATGACTTTCTTCTTCCCGCAGCACACGCTTCAAATAAAACAAAATTCCCAAACCGAATAAAATCAACGCTATTTCCCAGTCTGCAGAAATCGGCAACCATTTCAGCATCATTAAAATCAGCAAAACCGTCCCAACACCTGCGAAAAAAATGACGTTTCTTTTTAATTCTTTGTTTGATTGAAACAACACTCTCTCCTCCACTGTTTATCCAATTGAATGTTTTTCTAACTTTTTCAATATTCTTTCCCAGCCGGTATCTCCCATTTTTCGATCTATTAACTGCCCCTCTTGATCAAAGAGGCAAAAGCTAGGTAATCCTTGAATCTTATACTTTGAAACAATCTCATAATCTTGATCCAATACAATAGGAGCGTTCATATTCTTTTCCTCTGCATACTCTGAAACAACATCTGCCGATTTTTCCTCTTCTGTATATGGAACATGGACACAGGTTAAATGAATACCCAGCTCATTCACACGTTGTAGGATATGATTGGTTAATTCTTCACAATGAGGACAATTGACTGACCAAAAATAAAGAAGCTGATGCTGTCCCTTAGGTACACTCCTTTGATCTGAAGGGTAAATCCAAGGAAGATTCTCAGGCCAGTTGAGTTTCTGCGTTCCCACTATACATCCCCCTTATCTTTTAGCTGAAAGGCGATGATTTTTCCTAATGCTTCCTCAGCAGCAAAAGGAGTGACGCTGCCTGTTGGATTTTCTTGTTCTTGTTTTAAGCACTCGTACATGTTTTTTTCAATTTTTGATGGATCAATCCAAGAGATACACCATGATGCCCAGAAACAAGTAGGTCCCTCATAACGTTTAGCCAGTGCCAGAAGAAATGGCAAGCTAGGTTGCCCAATCCTCATGAGTGACATGGCAGCGGCCATTCTTGTATCTTCTTCGTCACTTTCTAATAGCCGAGCTAGCGGTTCTGCTGCGTCCCCCGCATCTGCTCCAAATTCACCAAGTACAGCTGCTGCAATGTTCCGCAGAGAGCCTTTTTCTTTTAAAGCCTCAACAAGGACGGGCACTGCATCTTTTCCATATTTTCTTAAATCACCTATTGCTTGAACGATCGTTACTTCATTTGTATTGGCCAATTGTTGAACTGATTGAGACAGCTTATTTTCTGGTTTCATTTACAATCAACTCCTCTTTTTAATGAACCGCACGGTATCGATAACAAAGCACATAAAATCCAGCCCCAGCCACTAGGGATACAATTGTAGTCAACAAGCCATTAGTGATGAGATGAATACTAATCATGACCATCGCACTGATCACAGACGCAAATAGCAATGATCGATAATAGGCAGCCAAAGCAAAACTCATTTCTCGTCTCAGAGGCTGCATAAAGGCAAAGAGCCGTATGGCCAAAAACCATATATAAACTCCTCCACCAAATAAGGTCCAATACAATACATCCTGAATTTCAGCCAAATAAAGAGAAATCAAGTAGAACGCATACAGCCAAAAAGTTTGAAACACCTCTAACAGAATGATTTTTTGATATAAAACACCTGGAAAAAGGTAGAGCACTCCTGTTTGTGCGTGTCTTACAATCCCTGCATAATATGAACTAAAAAGAACGGATGCCGCAATGACGATCAAGAATAGATTCAGCCAATCTGAAAAATAAGTAAAGACGACATAGTAAGTACCAATTAACAGCATAGTAGATAGTACATGGAAAATCATATACTTTTTTATCAGCAATAATTCAATCCAAAGAAAAGCCCAAATGCCCGTTAATGCCGGAAGTCCCCACCATGTCCTGCTCTTTTTTTGAACGATTGGACTTGATTGAATATGTTTCCCCTCAAATTCCTCCCAAAATACTGCTTCCTTGACTAAAGACTCCTTCATCTCTAAACGATGACTAGCCTTGTACATCATCATGAAAGATAGAAACATCACTCCAATAAAAATGAAGACAGAAAGAATGGAGAACTCTTCGATCATACGTCCAGATTGAAACATCAAAGAATCAGCAAAGTTCATCAATGAGGGCTGTTTCATCATTAATTGATTTAAAACAAGCAGTGCATAGCTGAAAAACATCAATACAAAGCCGAGTAAGAGCAGTCGCTTATATATTCTAATGGTTCTAGCACAAGACACCGCAATCATCCAAGTTTCGACCAAACATAACAGCCCTGTCAGGATAAGTGATTTGCCAAGCAGAAACGGGTACTGCTGCGTCATAAAAAACAGAAGAAGGTCCGCAGTCAAAGCAGAGATAATGAGAAGAGCCCCTCGCCAGAAAATGTGATACATCCACACACTGATAACAACCGTCCATAGAGAAGCGCCATTTCCATATAACCAAATGATATCGTTCATCTGACTAGGCAGCCGATTTGTAAACAAGCCAAACCCCGTATAAAGAACAAACAAACAGATAATGATCCATCCAGCTGTACCCGTATTCCAATCACCCATACTTGAAACTGCACTTAGCTGAAAACCAATTGCCGCTATGAAAAGAAGTAAGATCAGAAAAGGCATTTTCTTTTCTTGATTTTTACTGATCAAGCGCCTTTGAGATTTCATCCATAAAAGGGAGAGTGTGTTATTCACTTGACCACTCCCCCAGAAGTTGAATGACTTCTGCCCTCCACTCAACCTGTTCTTCCTTTATTTGAGGAACATCCATACTCTTCATGATGGCACCGTCTCGAATCAATACCACCCTGCTGGCTGTATCGAGAACGAACTCCAGACTATGAGTCGACACAAAGACCGACCCACCTTGACTGCTTTTTTGTCTCAGCCAATTAGACAGCCACTGTTTAGACGGAATATCTAACCCGACAGTCGGTTCATCTAATATAAAAAGGGAGGCATCTTGAACAATGGCTCCTGCTAAGACGACACGCTGCTTTTGGCCTCTTGACAGCCTTCCGCACAGTTCATTCATCTTTTTTTCCATATTTACTTCTTTCAACGCTCCATATACCTTTTCCTTGATCTGTTTTAAGCCTTTATGATATCCACGTGCACGGAATTGAACATGTTCAGCAGCCGTTAGGTCTGGATACAAATAGGGGTGATCAGGAATAAGCGCGACTTGTTTTTGAACATGGGCATGACCAGGCGGGAAACCCTCTATGAGAATTTCCCCTCCATCTGGTTTATATAGACCCGTTAAACATCGAATCGTTGTCGTCTTCCCGGCACCATTAGGCCCAAGCAGTGCCACAACCTCACCTGCTTCGATGGAAAACGACAAATCCTCTATCCCATCACCATTGCTATATCGTTTGCTTACATTCTGAACCTCCATGAATGGCATCAAATCTCTCCCTTTGATTAGAGTGATGTATGCTGAGGCTTCTTGGTATGTATATATCTTTGAAGTTTAAATTGCCATAAGGGCATACAAACGAGCACTAAATTGTGAACAAAATGTGCCGCCAGTACACTAATAAATCCATAATTCACAAAAAGAAAACCAAGGAAGCACCCAAAAACAAAAAGATGCGTCCAGCGAATCCATCTTGGATCATATCCTGTCACCTGATGCATAATTGCCCACAGTAAAGATGATATTAAAATGGACAATATCATACTCCCACTTAACCAAAATATTAAAGAAATTATTAAGAGTCGGTAAATGACTTCTTCTCCAATTGAACTTTGCAGGCTCATATTAAGCCCTTGTCTTAAGGTAAAGCCGGATAAGAACATACTCCTATTTGATAATTCTGGTGATATACGTAATCGATTCATTCTCTCTAACAAATAAAAAACAAGTGATGTGATACCTAAACTAATTATTCCGGCGCTAAGACCGATAAATATCTGGACAATGCTTTGATCTAGAAATTTTAGTCCTAATTCATTCACAAGAGCACCTCCTGCCAATGAACATATAAATACTACAAATCCTGTCAATAATCCTGCAAACAAAGTAGATAGTATGCCAAGTAATTGAACAGTATGAACACTCATCCTAGCATCGTAAGCATTTACTATCGTTAGTTGTATATCCTCCTTTATTGTGAGAGATTGCACTAGTACAATAATCAAACCCAGTATAAGACTTAATGTGATTTGAATTTGGACATTCATTAAGACTAAAACTAATATAGCAATGATCATCGCAGCGGCAGACCCTAACATACCTGAGATGCCAAAAGTAGACTCAACTTGTTCATCTCTTATTACTTTGTTCATTTGATCTGTTAGAATCTCTGTATCTGTGCCGATATAAGTGATCACACCAGATTGCATTTCAACTGTTACCTTAAGTCGAATATCTTCCTTTTCAGCAAGATACCAATACGTTTTGATTTCACGAAAATCCTCTTCTTTTGAACCTGAACCAGTTGGTTTGGTCTTAGCCCATAATCCCTTTGAAGAATAAGTTAATTGTTCTTTTAATCCTTCTAATGATATTTGAGCACCTTTATGAGGTAATGAAGTTTGCCTTACATCGGCGTAAAAAAAAGTAACTTCGCGTTTTGCGTTTACTCCTATGACGAATGATTGATTTTGATGAACAAAGCGAACACGCCATGACTCTACCAAGCCCATTTCGTGAAGTATACGTCGATTTTTATTCAGTAAACCTAGATGATGTAGTTTATTCACGGTTTCATGGTCATACCAATAGACTGAATAAACATCCCATTCTTCTACATCCACGCCTACAAATTCTTTAATAAAGTCGATACTGACTTTTCTTGCCTCACTTTTATCTAAAAGATTTGATTCTATAGTTGATACTCTATACTTCATGAATAGGACAAGTCCTATCACTCCTAGAGCTGTCCACATAATGATAGTAAAACTATTCATGTACAGCTCCTGCTTTCATCTCATTTTCAAATGGAAGGTCTGGTTCTGAAAGTTCAACTTTCCCAATACATTTACAGTTTTTTGCTTCACATTTCAATTTCATTAGACGTGCTGGTGAGCCAATATCAGAAAATGAATCTGTTAGAATATGACCTAAAGAGATATCCTCTAATTGACAAGGTGTCACATACCCATCTGCCCTGATATACCAGGCCAGATAACCAGGCGTACAAAAATCAGTTGTAAAAGAACTTTCTTCGTGTTCCCAGTCTATTATATTCAGGTGTTGATCCCATTTATGACGTGCCTGCTGTAATTGACTTTGAACACGCTGTTCAAATGACTTCTCCAGTGCTTTAAAGTTCTTTGTAGCACGCCCAACGGATAAAGTCTTTCCAGCACGAAAAATGGCAGCATTTACTCTTGCACAATGATCTATAACCTCTGTAACTTGATCAACGTTTATTTCATTGATCGTCATTGCCACAATTACGGGGACATTCATTTCTGCTAAATGTTTGATCGTTTCCATACTCTCTTGAAAAGCACCTTTTCTTCCTCTTAATGAATCATGAGTTTCGCTCGTACCGTCAATACTAATTTGTACAGTTACATTGCCCAAATGACTAAGAAGTTCTACTTCTTCATTTCTCCAGTTTAGTCCATTACTAAACACATTTACATTCGTAAATAATGAGCTGGCAGCCATTACAATCTCTTTAAAACCTTTGATTAACTTTGCTTCACCCCCAGTTAAAGTAACATCAGCTACTCCCTGGGCTGCTAACTTTTGCATTACCTCGATCCATTGTGAACATGTTAACTCATTGGGATAAGGCTTCCCCGAACTGGCATAGCAGAATGAACAACCTAAGTTACAGGCATTGGTTAATTGCAGAGTACAGCTAATAGGTAAATAGGATTGTAGCGATCCAGAAAATTGAATTGGCTGATCCAATAACCCCTGTGTCCAAGCCTCTGTAAAAGGATGGGCACTCAACTCTTCACGCAACTGATCAGCCGTCAGCTCTTCTTTTTTAACGATCTCCCAAATTCGAGCAGTTTTACTTAAATCTTTATTCTTAGATAATAGAAATGCAAGTTGAGCGCCTCTCCCACTCAATCTAAAATAATACATCGATTTTCTATCTATCATGACGGCCCCATGAGGCTGTAAATGGATGCCTAATTCAGGTAACTCATATTCTGCAATTTGATTATTCGACATAAAAAACACCCCTTTTTATAGAATAAGGAGTTAGCAATGTATGCATAACTCCCTATGTTACTCATTAAAGAGCTCGCATTGCAGGATGTGGAAGTGCACAAACACGCGTCATTGGTATACTCTTCGAGGCCCAGCACCCCATACATCCAGCAGCCTTTACAATCGAAGTACCCCCTGGACGCTTAAGGCTTTTTTTACTCACAGATTCCCATTCTTTTTGGTTTCGTGTCATAAGTAAAACCTCCTCTTAAATTTTGCATAGTGTCAATAGACCCATCTCCTATGCACCCTGATATTACCATATGAAAAATGTCGAAGTAAGGGGAATTGTGTAAAATATTCTAAAATTATACTTAAAAGTAATTTTAATATAGATGGTAATTAAAAAAAGATTGGATTTGATTATCCAATCTTTTTTCGCATTTTCTATTTTAGTGATTTCTGAACTAACCTATTCCATCTACAAACCATATTCAAACTAATCGTTCACCCTATACCATCTCCTGACACGCCCAAGCATCCACCTCTACCTTTAAAGCAGGAGAAGCCAATGCCACCACATAAATCATTGTCATACAAGGCAGATGATCGCCTAAAAACTGCCCCATAATTTGTTTCCTGCTCTCAGCATCGAACTCTCCAACGAGATAAAATACTAGTTTCGTTAAATCTTCCACAGCCATATCTGCCGCTTCTATATTTCGTTTCACATTCTCTAACGCTAATTCGAGCTGCTCCAACGGGCTCTCGGGAATTGTTCCATCCACCTCCATCCCCACTTGACCTGATAAGGTTAACCACCGCTGTGGCCCTGTTGTCTCTATTTGATGGGTATATGGTGCAACTGGCGGGTGAATGGTCTCAGGATTACGTGATATTCTCATGAATAAAAACCTCTTTTCTGAAAATACAGTCAATTTTTATCATCATATCAAACTTTCAACCGTATTCAGATTTTTATACTCATAGTAAACTTTCAGAAACAATCGCAACAGCCTGCTATAACTCTTGTTTTCTAAAAGGAAACCATCCGATGAGAAAAAAGAAAACAATTAATACCGATACACCTAGAAAACTTGTAAGTGCCTGATCCGAATAAGTCCCCTTATGAATCATCTCTTCGGCTGCACTTGTCACGCCTTTAGGTGCAAACTTCCCTAATGTCTCTTCATAAAATGAAGGGACAGTAAACAGAATAAGGTTGATCAAAAGCGACACACCGCCAGCTGTGACAGAACGTTGAAAGAACGCCGAAGCACAAATGGTCGATACCACAATCAGCAATAAATTTGGATAATAAAGAAGTGTTCCTTTTAACACATTGACCCAATCCACATGCCCAAATTGAATGTCCACATAATAAACAGAGGCAAGCACCGCCACCACCAAACTAAACAAAGTCAAACAGGCATAGGCGCATATTTTCGAGACATAATAACTCGTTCGACTGATCGGTTTCACCATAATCATCGCAGTCACTCCAGAGGCACGCTCTCCAGCGATCGTCCCCATCACGATCATAATCAGGATAAACACACCTAGCGAATCAAATTTACTCAATGCACTCGCCAAAGCCTCTCCTGCACTTGGCTCTGGTATATAAAATGTAGACCCTTCAGGTAAATTAGCTGATTTCGATAGAAGATCTGGCAGCATTTTGAGCGTAATAGGCTGCGTAATCATTAAAATTGTAAAAATGATTGGCACAAACAACATTTTATAACTAGTGAATAACTCCCTAAATTCCTTTTTCAACATCATCATGCATTCACAACCTTCATGAAAATATCTTCAAGCGTCAGCTTAGATAGTCGATAATGGAGGAGAACACCGCCAGATTCAGTGATAAGACGAGGCAGCTCCTTCAATGCTATTTGTTGATCGTTCACTCGCACCTGATAAGCATCTCCTGTCTCAAAGCATTCCTCCACCCAATCCCGCTCTTTTAACAAAGCCAATAATTTCGTATCCTGTTGTTCTAATTGAAATTCAATCACTGGCTGGATATAGTCTTCTTTGATCTGTTTCATGGAAGAAGACATCTCAATTTTGCCACTGTTGATCATAATAATATGATCTGCCACACGTTCAATGTCATCTAAAATATGGGTTGACATAAAGATCAACATCTCTTGTTTCAGATGCTCAATTAATGTCAGTACGTCTTTTCTCCCCATGGGATCAAGTGCAGACACAGGTTCATCCAAGATGAGAACCTTCGGGCTGTTGATAAGCGCCTGCGCAATGGCAAGCCTCTGCTTCATGCCTCCGCTATAGCTGCCAATGGCACGATCCTTCGCCTCATACACCCGGCAAAGCTTCAACAGCTCCTCTGTTTTGGAACGAATGATTTTTTTCTCTAAGTGAAATAACCCGCCAACCCAATGCATCCACTCCTGCCCCGTCATATCCTGATAAAATGCAGGATGCTGCGGACAATACCCAATCACATGACTGATTTGGTCCATCTCCTTTGCGACATCCAAACCAGCCACCTTCACGACCCCAGAAGTAGGACGAGCAAGCCCCGTCAAAATCCGGATCGTCGTTGTCTTCCCCGCTCCATTGGCTCCTAAAAAACCAACACATCCAACCTCCCCAACAGAAAAAGAAACCTCTTTTAACACTTCATGCCGTCCATACGATTTCGTCAGCCCGTGACACTCCAACATATTCAAGCGAATCCCCCCTACTAAGATTGTTTACGACCAAAAATGAAATACGCAATAGGACCGGCACTCGCCACAAACACAATCACCAAAGCCCAAACCCACTTCACCTCTCCTCTGATCCTCGATGGATCTCTTTTCAGCAAATCAAACAAACCAATCACCATCAAAATCGCTTGCAGCAAAATAAGAGGTAATATCATCTTCATATCCATCCACGCCACTCCCTTTTCAAACGCCAATTTGTTTTGGTAACACTTCTTTTGACGACATGAAGAGAGGATTCGTTCAAACAGATTTTATTTTTATCGATCGAATGATCTATTAGATATAAAAAAGCCCAGTGAAGGTTATTTCACTGGGCTTGCTTGTTATTCTCATGATGTACCTCGCAAAATCTTTTCCATCTTCTTTCCTTTCGCTAACTCATCAATCAGCTTATCTAGATAACGAATGTTCTTCATGGTTTCTTCCTCAATGTCCTCTACCCGTACACCACAGATGACTCCTTTGATTAAACTGCGGGAAGGATGGAGCTCAGGAACCTCAGCAAAGAAGGTTTCAATGTCTATCTGTTTGTCTACCTGTTCCTGCAGCTCTTCTGGACTGTACCCTGTTAACCAACAAATAATCGTATCGACTTCAGCCTTCGTTCGTCCCTTTCTCTCTGCCTTTGCGATATAGAGAGGATAGACTTTTGCAAAGCTCATTGTGTAGATTGTAGGTTTGGTCATGTGTCTGCTCTCTTTCTTTGTTAAATATTAACCTGTCATGCTTTCTCAAGGGCATATGCTAAAGCAATAAAAAGGTATTTAAATGGAAATGTCGAATTAAAGCAGTACAAGTGTTGGTGCTCACTTAGCTTTATACAAGTTTGAAATACTTGCAAAATTCCTTGTTGCCACCCTTTTGATAAAAACGAATAGTATGGATAAATCGTGTTGTCAGAAGTATTTCTACTGAATAATACGTCCCTAGCCTTTCTACTAAAACAGAAAATAGCACTCTCGGTAAAAACGACTACCAAATAGCTCTTCTTATGTATATTTACAATCAAGATTCCAACTATAAAAATGGTAACATGTAATGGCTGGATATAACTATTCATTTGGAGATGGATTTGGTTAAATTGCTAGCATTTAATTACCTCTAAATATTAAAGATCCGTTTTTTTAATAATCGTATTTATAAGTTGGACATTGTTGATTTATTAAAAGTAAGTAAATTCTCAAGGAGGAAAAACCATGATAAACTTTGTAGAGAAATGTTTAAAAATGCCTCATTCGATTCAAGTTGGTTATTATGAAGTTGATAATGCAAAGATTTTTGTAGCTATTTATGAAAATGGTGATAAATATTTTGATTTTACTCAAGAAACATTTGTACGAGAAAATTTGAATAAGTTAACAAAAGAAAAATTTATTGAGTTACCTCGCGCAATTGTTAACGAATCAAAATTTAATATAGGGGATACGGTACTTACTGGCTCTGTATTAGATGATGGAAGACGTGTGATTAAAGATACAAGTTTATTCAGTGCTTTAGATCGCACGCGTAAAGGAGAAACAAGAATTGAAGGATTCCCACCAATTATAGGGTCTAAATCTTTAGCTAATTTATTGATGGAAATTAACCCTAATTATTTAGAACAAATAATGCCTTTTGAAGTAGCACAATTTAATGGAACAACTGGAAAATGGTATAACGCACACACTATTACGATAATCTGTGATTTATACATGGAAGCTGAAAAACAAGACTTAATTTCAACTAATCAAAAGCATGTATTAGAAAAAGCTAAGATTCTTTTACGTGCCTTAGCTAAAGTTGGAATTACAGCCTTAATTGATGAGGCTACAAATTATCAAGAAGTCCGTGGTAAAGATGAATTACAAATTCTATTAGAACAGTTCATTGCAGAAGAATTACGGCCTTATTCAAGAGAATTCCGAAGTGAGTATTTTGAACAAATTTTCCGTCTTTATAATTTGCCTTATGATCCCACAACATCCAAAAGACCCTTGTATTTTTCAAAGTTCACTCGGAAGTATGTGTACGACTTGCTTCCTCCAAATGTTTGGGATGAAATTGATAAACAAAACCCTCTATTACAAACAGATAAATACTACAGTAAGCGAAAACATCACATCCATCGATATTTATCTGAAGAAAAAGGTATTCGATTTTTAAGAGAACACCTTGAAAGTCTCATCCCTGTTATGAAACTATCCTCAGACATGGAAGATTTCAAAGAAAAATTCGAACTAGTGTTTAACGATAAAATTAAAAAGATAAAACAAATGCAAGAACAATACCAATTGACACTAGACGATATTCAAATCTGATAAAAGCTTGTTTAAATTCTTTTCAAACGAGTAAACTTCCCCATGAATAAACGTTTTGAATTCTAACCATGGCTTATAAACTGAACCAATTTCTGTTCCTCAACCTTCTATTTGATATAAAAACACCCCTTTAGATTATATTAATCTAAAGGGGCAAAATGGTGCAACTTTATTAAAACCGGTATAACTTTATTTTAAACAGGACATTTTTTATAAACACTATAGTTTTATTCCAAAGCTATCAAAAATCCGATTTTATTGAAACCTACTCCACCGTCACACTCTTCGCAAGGTTACGTGGTTTATCCACATCACACCCGCGGTGAAGGGCTGCATAGTAAGCGATTAGCTGTAATGGGACAACAGATGCAAGTGGTGCAAGTGCTGGGTGTACAGCTGGAAGGACGAAACGGTCGCCTTCGTCTTCTAGGCCTTTTAGTGAGATGACACATGGGTTTGCTCCGCGTGCAACAACTTCTTTGACGTTACCGCGAATACTGAGGTTCACGTGCTCTTGTGTTGCAAGGGCAATGACCGGTGTGCCTTCTTCAATTAAAGCAATTGTGCCGTGTTTGAGTTCTCCGCCAGCAAAGCCTTCTGCTTGGATGTAAGAGATCTCTTTTAGTTTTAGTGAACCTTCAAGGCACACATAGTAGTCAAGTCCTCTTCCGATAAAGAATGCGTTACGTGTCACTGTGAAGAAGTCACGAGCGATTTGTTCCATTTCATCCTTTTGATCCACAAGGGCTTCCATTGCGTTTGCTACAATCCCAAGCTCTTTCACAAGATCAAAGTCAAGAGATTGACCATTTAATTCAGCTGCAACAGATGCAAGGATTGCAAGTACAGCGATTTGTGCTGTGTAGGCTTTTGTTGAAGCCACTGCGATTTCTGGTCCTGCATGAAGAAGCAATGTGAAGTCCGCTTCACGAGAAAGCGTAGATCCTGGTACGTTTGTGATCGTTAATGCTTTATGACCAAGCTCTTTGACTTGAACAAGTACAGCACGGCTGTCCGCAGTCTCTCCAGATTGCGAAAGGAAGATGAACAACGGCTTTTTCGATAGAAGCGGCATGTTGTAAGAGAATTCACTTGCTACATGGACTTCTACAGGTACTTTTGCCCAGTCTTCAATGTATTGTTTACCGACAAGTCCAGCATGGTAGCTCGTTCCGCAAGCCACAATGTAAATGCGGTCTGCTTCTGCTACTGCGCTTGCGATATCGCCAGTGACTGAAAGTTTGCCGTTTTCGTCTTGATATTCTTGGATGATTTTGCGCATAACAAGCGGCTGTTCATCCGTTTCTTTTAACATGTAGTGAGGATATGTGCCTTTCTCAATGTCGCTTGCATCAAGCTCAGCGATATAAGAAGGGCGTGTCATGATATCACCGTCAAGGTTTTTAATAATAACCTCTTCTTTTGTGACAATGACCATTTCTTTATCCATTAATTCCGCATATTCGTTTGTTACTTGAAGCATCGCCATTGCGTCAGAAGCCACAACGTTGAAATCTTCGCCGAAACCAACCAATAATGGGCTTTTGTTTTTCGCCACATAGATTGTTTCTTTGTTTTCGTTATCGAAAAGGGCAATCGCGTAAGAGCCTTTTAGTTGAAGAAGCGTTTGACGGAAAGCTTCCTCTGTATCAAGACCTCTGTTTACAAATTGTTCGATGACTTGAACAACAACCTCTGTATCTGTGTCGCTTTTTAGTGTGACGTCTTGTAAATATTCGCGTGTCAATTGTACATAGTTCTCGATGACACCGTTATGAACAAGCGTAAAACGGCCAGAAACACTTTGATGCGGATGCGCATTTAGATGGCTTGGTACACCGTGAGTTGCCCAGCGTGTATGTCCGATTCCTGCTGAAGATGCCACGTTTGCATCCACGACTTCACGAAGCTCAGCGATACGTCCTTTTTCTTTGAACACATGCACGCCATCTTCGTTTGCCACAGCGATACCTGCTGAATCATACCCGCGGTACTCAAGCTTCTCTAAACCTTTTAGTAAGATTTCCTTCGCATCATTCTGACCAATATAACCTACGATTCCACACATAAATTTTCTTCCTCCCGATCATGTGAAAGGGACAAAGAAAGCCTACTAAAATAGAAGGGACATTTCTTCGTCCCTCTCTACATGTTTAATTTGGGAGATCATGTGTATTCCCTTTGTACAAAGAGTCACCTCTTTGCTTTAAAGAAACACTTACGGCTGTGATCTCTTTTTTTGATCAGCCGGGAGGCATCCGCCGAAAATTCGATAACCTCCATCCTCGTCAACTAAGCATCTTTCGTCCGATCGCTTAGTTCGGGCGCTATAATTATAAGAGAGTTTCTGAACATCTACCCTGCCTTTCCTGATAGAATAAAAATCCAGTAACACAAGGATGATTGTACTATAAGGTCTGACCTCCGTCAATCACAATGTGCGGGTGATCCCCTTCATTTGAGAAAGTGAGACCTCCATACACTATATGCGATGAGGCTTGTCTCGTTCTACCTTTGATGTGCTCTCCTATGTATGAAGGCAGCGGCAAATTGCCCTCGCTTATAAGATTCGTACAAATCCATCCATTTATGTCGTTTATTCAAAAAAAAGCAAACCGCAGTTTTGCGATTTGCTTTCATCTATTACTCAATACCCATTTCTTCTTTCACAACAGCTGTAATTCGAGCCACATATTCATTACACAGCTCTTTTGTTTTCGCCTCTGCCATGACACGTACGAGCGGCTCTGTTCCAGATGGACGAACAAGAATACGGCCGTCACCATTCATCTCTTTTTCGACCTCTTGGATCACCGCTTTTACTTTTTCATTTTCTTCTACTTTATATTTATCAGACACTTTCACATTCACTAAAAGCTGCGGGAACTTTTCCATTTCCGCTGCAAGCTCTGATAATGTTTTTCCTGTCGCTTTGAGCGTATTCACAAGCATGATCGCAGAAAGCATGCCATCACCTGTCGTATTATAATCAAGGAAAATCAAATGACCTGACTGCTCACCGCCGACATTATAGCCGTCTTTTTTCATCGCTTCGACCACATAGCGGTCCCCAACAGCTGTTTGAATGCTCTTAATGCCTTGCTTCTCAAGCGCTTTATAGAAACCAAGGTTACTCATGACCGTTGACACGACGGTGTCATCCTTTAACCGGCCTTCATCCTTCAAATAACGTGCACATATGTACATAATTTGATCGCCGTCTACGATATCACCTTTTTCATCGACTGCAATTAAACGGTCACCGTCACCATCAAACGCAAGACCAATATCTGCACCCTTCTCCTTCACAAAAGCAGAAAGTGCCTCTGGATGAGTGGAACCTACACCATCATTGATATTCAATCCGTTTGGAGATGTTCCCATTGTGGACACATCAGCATCTAAATCTGCAAATAAATGTGTCGCTAGAGAAGAGGTTGCACCGTGTGCACAGTCAAGCGCCACGTGAATACCTGTAAAATCCTCGTCCGCTGTCTGCTTTAAGAATTGCAGGTATTTCTGACCGCCTTCAAAGTAGTCGTTCACCGTTCCAAGATCGGCTCCAACTGGGCGTGGTAATTGATCGACTGGCTGATCCATCAGCTGCTCAATTTCGTTTTCCTGTTCATCTGACAGCTTAAAGCCGTCACCGCCGAAGAATTTAATGCCGTTGTCTTGAACTGGATTGTGTGAAGCAGAAATCATGACACCCGCTTCAGCATCCATTGCCTTCGTTAAATAAGACACACCAGGTGTTGAGATCACACCTAGACGCATCACTTCGGCTCCAATTGAAAGTAAGCCTGCAACAAGCGCTCCTTCTAACATATGACCAGATACACGTGTGTCTCGACCAACGAGTACCTTTGGACGTTCTTTATCCTTCGTGAGCACATAGCCGCCAAATCTCCCAACTTTAAATGCGAGCTCTGGCGTTAATTCGCTATTCGCTACACCCCTTACACCATCAGTTCCAAAGTACTTGCCCATGTTTCAATCGCTCCTTTTTTACCATTCAAGAGGACGCTTCGTCCTCTTTTTTATCTTCTTTGACCCGCTGTCTTTGACTCGATTCTTTCTTTGCTTTATCTTGCGTGGATTCTTCTTTACTCTTCTCACCCTGATCATCGTCATCAGTTGATGGATCTTGTTGATCTTTTTGATTCTTCCGATCATTCGTCGAAGCCGGCTGATCCTCTGTATCAGTAGAAGTGAGTTTCACTTTGACCTTTGATCTCGATAATGTCCAAGTCACATTTTGAGGACCATTCACTTGAACTTTGACCTCATGGGTTCCTTCGTTCAAGTCCCCTGCATTGATATAGGCTTCAACATCTGATGCCTTTAGTTTATCAATCGCACTCTTTGATCCCTTTGCTGTTAACGTGAGCCGTCCAGAAGAGGGGCTCACAAAATCAGAAGTGAGATCCTTGCTCAAACCCACGACAGAAATCGGTACATTATCGATCTTTTTTTCTTCAGCTGTTGCAACCTTCACTTTGATCTTAACAGTTTCGGGTGATACCTTTTTCACACCATCTGGCAGGGGAATATCGGCATCAATCTCCGTATCATCTTTGATCTTGCTTAAGTCCAGCTTGACGCCATCAATAAAATCAAGGGCATCCAGCACCTTTTGAGAGCCGTACACTGTGACCTCACTCGGGCTTGTCTCAATGCTTGAGATGCTGATCCCTTCTGGCAAGCTGCCCGTCCGCTCAATTTTAAAAGGAACCTTTTTGCTTGGACTAGAGATTGGGACCGTAATATCCACCACGGACGGACTTACTTCAACTGGCAGCTCATTCCCGCTGCTATCATACACAGTGAGCTTCGCCTCTTTTTCAATTTGCTGATCGACATCCTCTAAGTTCACAAAAGCTTTAATGACAGAAATTTTGTCGATGACGTCCTTTGATCCAGTAACTGTGACCTTTTTCGGATTCACAATGGGCTGTTCAGGTGAATAGCCGTCTTTGATTTTATTTTGATTATAAAACTCGGTTTCAACAGGAAATTCAGCTGTCGTTTTTTCTTGTATCGTCACAGTCGTCACAGATGGATTAATCGATAGTGTGAGTCCCTTCGATACATCTCTTGCCTTCAGCTCCACTTTATGTGTACCTGTCGATAAGTTCTGCATGTCTGCGTAAATTTCAAAATTCTTTGTTTGTCTTGCTGTTTTCACAGCACTAGTTGATCCTTTAATCGTGACATTGACTGTCTGCGGCACACCAGTGACGACGTACTTCTCGTCATCATAATACGCTTTAACAGGAATGTCGGTTAAAGTTGCTTCATCTGTCGTCGATGTTGGGAAAAAGGATTCACCGATTTTTTTCGGCGTGGGCGCTTGCGCTGAATTGACTGCACCATACAGCAATAAAGCGAAGACCAATGCAAGAAGCTTAACGGCCCAGCGATTATTCAAAATCTTATCCATTTTTCTTGCCCCTCCAATACCATTTGGTCGAGGAAGCATCTTTGCTGTTCTTACTAAATTCAGCAATCAGCATTTCTTCAAGCGCTTCTTCTGTCAATTCTCGGTGGAGATCACCATTCCTTGCGACAGAAATACCGCCAGTTTCCTCAGAAACGATGACAGTTAAGCTGTCTGTCACTTCACTTATCCCAACTGCCGCCCTATGACGCGTCCCAAGCTCCTTAGAGATAAAAGGGCTTTCTGACAGCGGTAAATAGCAAGCTGCAGCTGCAATCTCATCCCGCTTCATAATGACAGCACCGTCATGAAGCGGTGTATTCGGAATGAAAATATTAATGAGCAGCTCTGAACTCACCTTTGCATTCAAAGGAATTCCTGTCTCTATGTAATCATTCATTCCGGTATCGCGCTCAATTGTCAGCAGCGCGCCGATTCTGCGTTTCGCCATATAGTTAATTGCTTTTGTAATTGCCTCGATCGTTTTCTGCTGCTGTTCCTCTACAGGTGTCCCGCTTCTTGAGAAGAAACGGCCGCGCCCAAGCTGCTCAAGCGCTCTCCTTAGCTCTGGCTGAAAAATAATAATGATCGCAAGGAATCCCCACGTAATCGCTTGATCCATCAGCCATTGAAGTGTGTTAAGACCGAGATACGCACTTCCCATCCTGACGAGAACAATGACCACAATTCCCTTTAAAAGCTGAACCGCTTTTGTTCCGCGGATGACCATCATTAATTTATATATCACATACCAAACAACGAGAATATCAACAGCATTACCGAGGTACTGCAAAAAAGGAATATCCCCTAAAGCCATTTCCTCGTCCTCCAGAATTTTCAGTTATTCTTCGTTTGATGCATTTTTTAATAAAAAAAGAGCCTATGTATCAATACATAGCGTGGCTATTATACCACATTTTGTTTCAGCAAGGAAAATAGTTGCCATATCTGGCTGACTTGCTAGTATGCTTGAATCTCAGCAATGTATAGAAAAAGAGCAGCCCCCCTTAGAGACTGCTCTTAAACCGCTTGAGTTACTTTTGCTCCTCTGGACCAATGACCCGCATCACGTTTTGTGCTGTTGATTTCATTTTGTACCAGATCCAATCAAACACTTCATTAATTTCATTAATTTGACCAGTGACTTGTCCGGCAGAAGCAGTCAGCTGTTCCCCATTGACGACGGTGACATTTCCATCAACCTTGCCTTCTACAATCAGCTTGCCATTTTTGACAGTGATGTCACCTTTTACGGTTTCCCCTTTAGGTACGGTCACTGTATCATTTTCAACGACGAGATTCGGCTGCTTTGACACACTGAAATTATGATCGGTATTCCAGCTTGTAAACAGACTGCCTCCCATCAAAATGAGAAAGAGGGCAGCGGCTACCATCAGCGGGTGAGCTTTGATCCATCTTTGAACCGACACACGCTTTTTCTCCTTTGGAAGACCTGCCATCACCTTTGCAGTGAAATCAGATGGTGCTTCTATATGAGATGTACTCTGCACTAGCGCGATGGATTTCTCAATTTGTTGAAAATGAGTACGGCATTCCTCACACGATTGCAGATGGCTTTTTAATTCTTTTTCGTCTTGGGGCTCAATGTCCCCGTCTAAATACTGATGCATAAGCTGGACGATTTTATCCTGACAGCTCATCAAAATCACCTCACTCAAAGGTCTCTCAACTGTTTCCGGAGAGCCTCTCTACCCCTGTGTATTCTCGTTTTCACCGTACCAACTGGTATATTGAGAATCTCACTAATTTCTTTTAACGAGAGTTCATCAATATACTTTAATACGATGACCGAACGATATTTGTCGGGTAACCTTAGAATTTTTTGCTGAATGGTACTCGATAATTCAAGAGATACCACCTCATCCTCTGGCAAAATGCCATCAGCAGCAATTTGAGAATACATATTTAATCCTTCTGTTCCTGCCACCTCTGCATCTAAATAATAATCCGGCTTTTTTTTGCGAATACGGTCGATGGTCAGGTTGGTTGCAATGCGGTACAGCCACGTGGAAAACTTACGATTCACATCAAAGCTTTCGATATTCACATAGGCTCGAATAAACGCCTCCTGCGCAATATCCTCCGCTTCGTGTGCATTCCCAAGCATACGGTAGCACAGCTGATAAATTTTGTCTTTATACAGGTCTACGATGTCTGCAAATGCGTTCTGGTCGCCTTTTTTCACTTGCTTAATTCTCTTTTTAATCATTGTGTCCATAGTATATTCAACCTCTGCCTTCACCGGTCTTTATGTATACGAACCTCTTTCCAAAAGGTTTCATTCTCCTCTAAAAAATAGTGTAACAAATTTTTGACAGTGTGTTACGCTTATCAACCGGTAAAAACCTTAACATATCCTTAAATTTTCCCAAAACAAAAAAGAACGGGAACAAGTCCCGCTCTACCTACAATAGCTTTTCACCCATTAATGAACCAATTAACGCAACTGCCGCTTCAGCGGTTTTGTTTTTCTCATCTAAAACCGGATTTACTTCAACAAATTCAGCAGACGTTAAAATACCCGCCTCCTCTAAAAGCTCCATTGCGAGATGACTCTCCCGGTAACTAATGCCGCCTGCTACCGGAGTACCTACACCAGGGCATTCCGCTGGATCTAATCCATCTAAATCAAGCGACAGATGGACACCATCGGTTCTCTCCTTTAGATACGCAATCGCTTCCTCCATCACCCTTGTCATCCCTAAACGATCAATTTCATGCATCGTATACACTTTAATGCCTTTCTCTCGAATCAATGCCCGCTCTCCTTCATCTAAAGATCGAGCACCAATTATAACGACATTTTCAGGCTTCAATTTAGGCGAATAACCGCCAATGTTCGTTAAATCTGCATGTCCAAAACCGAGACTGACAGCAAGCGGCATGCCATGAATATTTCCAGAAGGAGAGGTTTCCTCCGTATTCAAATCCCCGTGTGCATCATACCAAATGACACCTAAGTTTTCATAATGCTTGGCTACCCCAGCAAGTGTGCCTATCGCAATGCTGTGATCACCGCCTAAAATGAGCGGAAACGAACCAGATTGCACAATACTGTCAACCTTCTCAGCAAGCAGCTGATTTGCACCAGCATTCTCCGTCAAATTCTTCAGCTTTTCACTTGTATATAAACCTTTCTCATCATCTCTTTGTTCAACTGGAATATCTCCAAGATCCTCTACATCAAATGAGAGCGTTTCCAATTTTTCTTTTACGCCTGCACAACGAATCGCACTCGGGCCCATATCGACGCCCCTTCTCGTTTGACCCAAGTCCATTGGAACTCCAATAATCGTGACCTTCTTTTGCTCTCCCATATGTACATCCCCTTTCCGTTCATGCTTATATTTTACTTTCTTGATGCCTTCTGACTCAACTCGACAACATTTTGAATAGTTATACAGTCCCTCTGCCAACATAAAAAAAGACACCTTTTTCAAAAAGGTGTCTTAACTGGGCTAGCTGGATTCGAACCAACGCATGACGGAGTCAAAGTCCGTTGCCTTACCGCTTGGCTATAGCCCAAAAATGGTGGAGGGGGACGGATTCGAACCGCCGAACCCGGAGGGAGCGGATTTACAGTCCGCCGCGTTTAGCCACTTCGCTACCCCTCCACATATGGAATTGATAAAGAAAAAACAGTGCCGGCAAGAGGACTTGAACCCCCAACCTACTGATTACAAGTCAGTTGCTCTACCAGTTGAGCTACACCGGCATATGGTGGAGGATGACGGGCTCGAACCGCCGACCCTCTGCTTGTAAGGCAGATGCTCTCCCAGCTGAGCTAATCCTCCACATCATGGTGACCCGTACGGGATTCGAACCCGTGTTACCGCCGTGAAAGGGCGGTGTCTTAACCGCTTGACCAACGGGCCAGTTTGTCAAGTTTGTTGTTTCCGTGAAGCTGACAAAAGTTATTATATACAGGTTGTCCCCCTTTTGTAAAGGGGATTTTTATTTTTTTTATTTTCTAACTATTTACTCCCTATTCGTTCAACAATTTGACTGAAATATAATTTCAATATTCAAATATAATATTGAAATTTCATATCATACTCAATATACTGAAAATGAAGAAATAAGGAGGTATGTCACATGCAGCCATCTCAACTGCGTTCTTTGACAACAGAATCAAGAAACCCCAACACAATGGGAATTTCTCAAGCAGATCCGCTTGAAATACTCCAGATGATCAATGAAGAAGATATGAAGGTCGCTCAAGCAGTCAACCTTGTACTTCCACATGTCAAAACAGCAAGTGACTTTGCTTATGAATCCATCTCAAATGGAGGCAGACTCATTTATTTAGGCGCCGGAACAAGCGGCAGAATTGGCGTAATGGATGCTGTCGAATGTCCCCCAACCTATAGCGTCTCACCTGATGTCATTGTTGGCATCATGGCAGGCGGAGACTCAGCTTTTTCTCAAGCTGCCGAAGATGTGGAAGACAGTGAAGAAGCCGGCAAACAGGATTTAGTACACATCCACCTGACATCAAAAGATACAGTCGTCGGTATTGCCGCAAGCGGCAGGACACCTTATATCATCGGCGCTTTAAACTATGCAAAGTCGATTGGAGCTAAAACAGTAGCACTCAGCTGCAATGAACAAGCAGAAATTAGCGAGCTTGCAGATTGCGCCATTGAGGTCATTGTAGGACCAGAAGCCATCACTGGGTCAACAAGAATGAAAGCAGCATCCGCTCATAAAATGATTTTAAATATGCTTTCCACGTCTGTCATGATTAGACAAGGCAAAGTATATGAAAACCTGATGGTTGATGTAAAAGTCAGCAATCATAAATTAAAAGAACGCGCCATCACCATCATTCAACATGTGACAAACGCTTCCTACGAACAAGCCGTGAAGACTCTTGAAGCAGCAGACTTAGAAGTCAAAACGGCCATCGTCATGCTCCAAACAAACACAGACAAGAAAACAGCCAAAGATTTACTCAACAAAACGAATGGCCACATCGACAAAGCGATCTCACGTTATCAATCCTAAAGGAGGCAGAGCTCATGTCAGCAGGTGGACTTACCCTACTACACACAATCAAATCAAAGCTTCCCCAATCTGAAAAAATCATTGCAGACTATATCCTTGCCCATCCTGACAAAGTCATTAAAAGTACAGTACACGAAATCAGTCAGGCAGCCGGCGCAAGCAGCTCTGCAGTCATCCGCCTTTGTAAATCTCTCGGGCTGGATGGCTATCACGATTTAAAAATGCGGATCGCTGGAGACTTGATGCATGACGATAAACAAGGCTACAGAGATATCGAACAAGATGAACCGCTTCAATCCATTATTCAAAAAACAGCAGGAAACTCAATTCAATCGATCAAGGACACCGCTTCTATTTTAAATCTAGAAGCTTTAGAAAAGGCTGTTCAATTACTGCTGCATGCAAATCAAATTCATTTTATCGGAGTTGGTGCATCTGGCATCGTCGCAGCTGATGCCCAGCAGAAATTTCTCAGAATTAACTATGCAGCGACAGCCTTCACTGACATGCACATTGCATCTACGGTCATTGCAAATGCGGGAGAGAATGACATTGTGTTTGGTATCTCCTTTTCAGGAGAAACGTTAGACATCATTCAAGCCCTTCAGCTTGCAAAAGACAACCAAGTGAAAACCATTGCTTTAACACATCCAGGTCATACAAGCGTTTCTGCTTTATGTGATGTTCACCTATCGACGTCCGGTTCCAATGAAGCACCTTTTCGCAGTGCTGCCACTTCCTCTAGAATGGCACAGCTCTACTTAATTGATGTCTTGTTCCTCAGTTTAGCTTCTCGTCAATATGAAGAGACAGCCCAATATATTGACAAGACAAGGCATGCCATCCGCTCCATGAAACGAAAATCAAAGGGGGATTCAACATGAGTCATCAAAAGAAATATCAGCAGTTGGCGAAAGACATTCTTTCACTCTGTGGTGGTTCTGAAAATATCTCTTCCCATACACATTGTATGACAAGGCTCCGAATTACACCGATGGACAATGAAAAAGTTCACGTCACAGCAATCAAAGAACTCGATGGCGTCATTGGCGTCGTCGAAGCAGAAACGCTTCAAATCATTTTAGGCACTGGCGTTGTCAACCAAGTATCAAGTGCGTTTGAAGAGCTGCTAAATGCCTCTGGCTCTTATGATTTAAACAACGAAGCACAAAAAAACAAGCAAGCCATTTCACAAAAGAACCGCACACCGTTCAAGCTGTTCTTACGTCGGATTGCCAGCATTTTCATTCCAATTATTCCGGCACTAGTTGCCTCAGGTCTGATTACCGGAATAACAAAAGCAATCGTGCAAGCAGGCTGGCTTGACGAAAAATCTCAAGCTGCGATTATTTTAACGGTTATCGGTTCTGGACTTTTCGCTTATCTCGGGATATTAGTCGGAACAAATGCCGCAAAGGAATTTGGAGGCTCTCCTGCATTAGGCGCATTAGCTGGTATCCTCATTATTAACCCAGCCTCCGCAGACATTATGTTATTTGGCACAAATATTCTACCAGGCAGAGGCGGACTCATCGGTGTTCTTCTAGCCGCCATCTTTATGGCACTTGTGGAAACCCGAATTAGACGCTTCGTCCCGCAATCACTTGATATCATCGTCACACCAACCATCACACTGCTCATTACAGGTATTTTCACGTACGTTGTCTTCATGCCAGTCGGCGGATTTATATCTGATGCCATCACCTCAGGACTGACTTATCTATTGAATATGGGCGGAATTTTCGCAGGATTTGTTCTTGGTGCTACCTTCCTCCCACTTGTTGTAACAGGACTTCACCAAGGGCTGACACCGATTCATATGGAACTCATCAATTCAATTGGAGATGACCCGCTTCTGCCAATTCTCGCTATGGGCGGTGCAGGACAGGTCGGCGCTGCATTCGCCATTTATATGAAAACAAAAAAGAAAAAGCTCAAAAGAGCCATCGCTGGCGGACTTCCTTCAGGGATGCTGGGCATTGGCGAACCACTCATTTTCGGTGTCACACTCCCGCTGGGACGACCATTTCTCACCGCTTGTCTTGGTGCAGGAATCGGCGGCGCATTTCAAGCCTACTTCCAAATTGCGACGAAAGCCATCGGGGTATCCGGTCTTCCATTAACCTTTATTGTTCACACACATCAAATGCTTCTTTACTTAATTGGACTATTTATCGCATATGTTGCTGGATTTTTCTTCACATACTTATTTGGATTTCATGATGATATGGCTGTTGAATTCGAGGATCACAATCAATAAGGAGGTTTAGACCTTGAAGAAATGTTTTCTTTTGATCACATGTCTGCTCATGCTCCTTGGGTTACCAGTACAAACATTTGCAACTAGCTCCCATCCTGTATCGTCTTTGTCTAAAACAGCACCTGAAGAATATCCCGTTTTAAAAAAAGCAAAACGACCGGAACAAGTAGGTGTTTCTTCCAGGCAGCTGAGGAAGGTTGATCAAATGATTCAAAATGACATCAAAGCAGGATTTCCAGGAGCCGCTCTCATCATTATCAAGGACGGAAAGATCGTCCATCAAAAAGCCTATGGCTACCGGCAAAAATACGATGGCACAACAGAGCTCAAATCGTATAAAAAAATGAAAAAGGATACACTATTCGATCTGGCATCCAATACAAAAATGTATGCGACCAACTATGCGCTGCAAAAGCTTGTCTACGAGAAAAAACTTGATGTCAACGAAAAAATACAGACCATCCTTCCAGATTTTCAGGATGAACCTGATGCAAAAGTAACCGGTAAAGACCAGCTCAGGGTAAAAGATCTTCTCACCCATTCTGCGGGTCTCCCTTCCAGTGTTTTATTTTATAGCAAAGAATCAGCTGGCTCTTTTTATTCTCAAGACAGAAAAACAACGATGAAATGGCTGCCAAAGGTACCGCTGCAATACAAGCCAGGTACTCAGCACATTTATAGTGACATTGATTACATGCTGCTAGGCATGATCATCGAAAAGAAAACAGGCATGCCTCTTGATCAATATGTCGAGTCAACGATTTATCGGCCGCTAGGTCTCAAACATACAATGTTCAATCCACTGCAAAAAGGGTTCAAGCCGAAGCATTTTGCAGCAACTGAACGTTTAGGCAATTCACGAGACGGTGTCATCGATTTTGAAAACATCCGACGGTACACCCTGCTAGGTGAAGTACACGACGAGAAAGCATATTACTCAATGGCAGGTATCTCCGGCCACGCTGGACTTTTCTCGAATACCTCAGATATGGCCGTGCTGCTTCAGCTGATGCTTAATAAAGGAGGCTATGGAAAAACAACCATCTTTGATCAGGCTTCTATCGATCTCTTTACAGCCTCATCTGATACGAACCCAACTTACGGGCTAGGCTGGCGAAAAAACGGTCATACTGACATGGAATGGATGTTTGGAAAATATGCAAGTAACGAAGCCTATGGGCATACTGGCTGGACCGGCACCATGACGTTGATTGATCCTAAACACAATTTAGGTGTCGTGTTGCTGACGAATAAGAAACATTCACCCGTTGTTTCACCAGAAACAAATCCTAATCAATTTGAAGGTGACCTGTTCCCAACTGGTACTTATGGAAGCATCATGACCGCAATCTACGAATCTTTTCAGTAAAAGGAGGAATTAGATGTTGAAAGCTCTCTTCCCCGCTGCACTGGTTTTAGCCCTGCTAACCTCTTCCATTCCAACGGAAAAGGTTAGCTCTGCCTCTCTGCCAACCGCTAAACAAATGGTTCAAGACATGTCACTGGATGAAAAGATAGGTCAAATGCTCATGCCGGACTTTCGCAACTGGCAAAAAAAAGATGAATCCGCACCTACAGGCTTCACAAAGATGAATAACGAAGTATCTCATCTTGTAGAAAAATATCATCTAGGCGGTGTCATCTTATTTGCCGAGAATGTCGTTGATACAAAACAAACCGTGAAACTAACCCATGAATTTCAAAAAGCATCACCAAACATTCCTTTACTCATCTCCATTGATCAAGAAGGCGGAATCGTCACAAGGTTACAAAAGGGAACACATTTCCCAGGAAATATGTCGATTGGTGCCTCTAGAAGCAAAAAAAATGCATATGACACAGGAAAAATCATCGGAAAAGAATTAAACGCCTTAGGCATCAATACAAACTTCTCTCCTGTGCTTGATGTGAATAATAACCCAAACAACCCCGTCATTGGTGTCCGTTCCTTTAGCTCTGATCCTGCTCTTGTCTCTAGACTTGGCCTTCAAACCATGAAAGGACTTCAAAAGGAAAAGACCATTTCCACACTAAAACATTTCCCGGGACATGGTGATACAGCCGTCGATAGTCACTACGGCTTGCCGCTCGTAGAGCATGACCTAGATCGTTTAAAAAAGGTTGAGCTGTATCCGTTCCAACAAGCGATCAATGCTGGTGCAGATATGGTCATGACCGCTCATGTGCAATTTCCTGCCATTGATGACACAACGTATCGAAGCAAAAAAGATGGCGAGGACATCATGGTTCCAGCAACCTTATCAAAAAAAGTCATCACACACTTATTAAAAGAAGAGATGGGCTTTCAAGGTGTTGTTGTGACAGACGCTCTAAATATGAAAGCGATTGCAGATAATTTCGGACAGGAAGAAGCCGTCGTGATGGCCATTAAAGCAGGCGTCGACATCGCTCTCATGCCAGCACCAGTCACCTCATTAAAAACAGAGAAAAACCTAGAGAATGTATTCAATGCTGTCAAACAAGCGATTTTAAAGAAAGAGATTCCGATGTCGCAGATCAACGAATCTGTCGAAAAAATTCTTCAATTGAAAATCAAACGCGGCATTATTTCCTCCAAAAAACCAATCAATCTTGAGAAAAAAGTCAAAAAAGCCACTCAAGTCGTTGGGAAAAAGTCGCACCTTAAAGCAGAACAAAAAATGGCACGTGAAGGGATCACCCTGCTTAAAAACAACAAAAAAACCTTACCTTTCAAGCCTAAAAAGAATGACAAAATCGTGGTCATGGCACCTTACGAAGATCAGACAAAAGCAATGTCTGTCACAGTCGAATCTCTCATGAAACAAAAAAAGATCAAGCCTGTAAGCATCCAGTCATATGCTTTTGCGGATAAAACGTTCACCAAAGATACAGCCAAACTGATTCAAGAAGCTGACTATGTCATCACTGGCTCTTACGTTGTCCAAAATGATCCAGCAGTGAATGATGGCGTAATTGATGACAATGTCCAGGATCCGAAAAAATGGGCAACCGCCTTTCCTCGTGCTGTCATGAAAGAAGCAGCAGCACAAAACAAAAAAATGGTCATCATGAGTCTTAGAAATCCTTATGATGCGGCAAATTTTGAAGAAGCCGATGCCTTACTAGCTGTGTACGGTTTTAAAGGCTACTCAAACGGACAATTCAATCAGCCAAATATTCCTGCTGGACTAGAAGTGATATTTGGAGCTGCATCACCTAAAGGGAAACTGCCAGTTGATATCCCATCTGTCACTCATCCAAATCAAACCCTTTACCCATTCGGCTATGGCCTCAACTTGAAAGGGAAACAGATCAAATAGGAGGGATTCTCTTGAAGAAAACAGTCAGTTTCATACTCGCAAGCTTTCTCATGATGAGCACATTGACCGCTGCCTCTCCCGCAGAAGAACGAATAGTCACAAAAGGGAAAAAAGCATCAGTCAAAACAGGGATCGAAACACTACTCTCAAGCAATCTTTCATGGCTAAAAGGAAAAAGAGTTGGTCTCATTACAAACCCGACTGGCATCGATGCAAATATGAAAAGCAGTGTCGATCTCCTATTTGAACATCCAAATATCAAGCTCACTGCTTTATATGGACCTGAACACGGCGTACGCGGCGATGCACAAGCAGGAGAAGGCGTCGAATCCTATACCGACGAAAAAACAGGGCTTCCTGTTTACTCTCTTTATGGAAAAACAAGAAAACCAACTCCTGAAATGCTGAAAAATGTAGATGTCCTGCTGTTTGATATTCAAGACGTTGGTACTCGTTATTACACCTATATTTACACGATGGCCTATGCGATGGAAGCCGCTAAAGAAAACAACATTCCCTTTGTTGTCCTAGACCGCCCAAATCCCATTGGCGGACTAAAAGTAGAAGGACCTGTTTTAGAGCCTGAACACGCCTCATTTGTAGGGCTCTATCCCATCCCATTAAGACATGGAATGACTGCTGGTGAGCTTGCAAAACTGTTTAACAAAGAGTTTCATATCAATGCTGATGTAACAGTCATCAAAATGAAAAATTGGAAGCGGTCCATGACATTCGATGATACAAAGCTGCCGTTCGTCCTTCCTTCTCCTAACATGCCAACAGTGGATAGTACCTTTGTATATCCTGCCACAGGATTAATTGAAGGCACAAATGTCTCTGAAGGCAGAGGAACGACAAAACCATTCGAGCTCATTGGTGCACCATATATCAATAGCAGCGAGCTGGCAGATCATTTAAATAAGCTAAAACTAAAAGGCGTTCAATTTAGACCTGTGTCATTCACCCCCACATTTTCTAAACATGCCGGTACACTATCTCATGGTGTGCAGTTATACGTCACAGACCGCTCATCCTTCGAAGCGGTGAAAACGGGGTTATCCATTATCAAAGCAATACATGATTTATACCCTAATGACTTTGAGTTCCTTCAAACAGGCAGCTTTGATAAACTCATCGGGAATGGCTGGATGAAAGAAGAAATCAATAAAGGAACTTCCGTCAAACATATGATGAAACGCTATCATCACGACCTCAAAACATTCGAAAAGAAACGAAAAAAATATCTCATCTATTAAGATCACAAAAAAACTTCCATCTATCAAAGGATGGAGGTTTTTTCATGAGAAAGATTTGGTCACAGCAGGTGCTTTCAGCTCAAAACGATTGAGTAAGAAACCAAACAAGGCAGCAAGCACTTGCTGAAACAGCATGCCAATCACCACAGGAACAGCGACAGCAGGCGGGAAAAAGCTAATGGCAAGCACAGCCCCCGCACTAATGTTTCTCATACCGCCCGTATACACGATGGCCACAATCTCTCCTTGAGTACATTTCATCGTCTTTCCAATCAACCATGCAAACGCATATCCGCTCATCGCAATGAGAAACACAGTCGCTGCCTTGCTAAAAAATGCGGCATCCAGTTCACGCAAGTATGGCGCAACAACAGAACTGTTAATCGACACCACTACAAACAAGCCTATTTTTGAAAAAGGTGACAGTGTCTGACTAATCATTTTTGTCACAGCAGGCTTTGCATATTGACGAACGAGCATCCCTAAAATAGATGGAAGCACCACCATCCCAAACAGCCCTTTCATGATCGCGACCATGTCCATATGAACCTGTGTACCGGCCAAAAGTGACAAACTGGCTGGCACTATCAATGGCGAAAGCAATGTATCAATTAAAATAATGGATAACGTTAACCCAACATTCCCCTTATACATTGCCGCCCATATTAAACTAGAAACTCCTGTGGGAATCACCATTGCAAGTGTCAAACCGGTGATCGTCATAGCATCACCCGCAAATATGAGATGTCCCGCTGACCAAGCATAAAGAGGCATCAACACGTGCAAAATCATAAACGATAAAATCAAAGGCAATGGGTGCATCACTGTATGCTTTAAAGCCGAAAAAGTAGAAGACAAACTCCCTGCAAAGGTCATAACAGCAAATACCCATGGCACTAAAAACGTAAAATCCTTTAAATAGGCCGCCAATAAAACACCGAGTAACACACTAAAAGGTGTAATGAGCGGCATCATCCGGCCGAGTACTTGATTCAAACGCACAAGCATGCCGGCCACCTCCATCCCTTCACTTTCTTGCCTTTTCTATTGTAACAGACAGAAAGGCCTTTTTAAGAACCACTCACCTGTTTCATAAGCTTTTGACTTGATGTATCCATTCCAACTACGTCCACCTGGACGCCATTTGCTTGATACCTTTCCTTTATACGTTCTATCGCTGATACACCTGATTCATCCCATATACGTGCTTCAGACAAATCAATCACAACAGATTGGAGTTCTTTCCCCTGATGGAAAGCTTGGATCAAGTCAGTGACAGAAGCAAAGAAGATTTGTCCTTTAACTCGATATTCCCAAGTACCTGTCTGGCTTTCTTTAGACGTAATATGAAGCTTCGATATCTTTGCGACAAAGAATACCGCACTAAGCAGTACACCTGCAAAAACGCCTTTTGATAAATCATGAGTCAACACCACCGTCACGACCGTGACAACCATCACAATAGAATCTGTTTTCGGATTCTTTTTTAGCTGCTGAAAAGAACTCCAATCAAATGTGCCAATGGAAACCATGAACATCACAGCCACTAGAGCAGCCATCGGAATTTGAACCACAACATCACCTAGTACAAAAATCAGCACCATTAAAAAAGCACCCGCTACAAAGGTAGAAAGCCGGCCTCGTCCACCTGCCTTCGTATTAATCACAGATTGACCAATCATCGCGCAGCCAGCCATACCACCAAAGAATCCTGCAACCACATTAGCAATCCCTTGACCTCTCGCTTCCTTGTTCTTATTACTAGACGTCTCTGTCATATCATCGACAATCTGTGCGGTTAAAAGAGACTCAAGTAAACCAACCATCGCAAGTGCTAAAGAATAAGGAAAAATGATAGCAAGTGTTTCCCAACTAAACGGAACTTGAGGAATCAGAAAAACAGGCAAAGAACTTGGAAGCTCTCCCATATCTCCAACAGTTCTAACATCAATATGTCCAAATACAGCAAATAATGTCATTACAATAATGGCAATGAGTGGGGAAGGTATCACCTTTATCACCTTAGGCAATAAATAAATGATCAGCAGGGCACCACCTGTCATCATATACATGGCTAATGATTCCCCAACGAAATGTGGAAGCTGAGCCATGAAGATCATAGTAGCCAACGCATTGACAAAGCCAACCATGACGGACCTCGGAATAAATTTCATCAAACGAGATACTCGGCACAATCCGAACACAATTTGAATCAAACCCGTCAAAATCGTAGCTGCAAACAAATATTGCAACCCATGATCAGCAACCAAGTGAACCATGACGAGAGCCATAGCCCCTGTTGCAGCCGAAATCATGCCTGGGCGTCCACCAACAAACGAAATCACAATCGCAATACAAAACGATGCATACAACCCGACTTTCGGATCAACGCCCGCAATAATCGAAAACGCAATGGCTTCAGGAAT
This sequence comes from Bacillus sp. FSL P2-0069, assembly GCF_038593315.1. Classification (NCBI taxonomy): domain Bacteria; kingdom Bacillati; phylum Bacillota; class Bacilli; order Caryophanales; family Bacillaceae; genus Bacillus; species Bacillus sp. FSL P2-0069. The sequence continues at coordinate 171,565 of NZ_CP151984.1, read as the reverse complement.
TAAAGCCAGCGCGACTAATATACCCGCAAGAACGTCCTGACGTACATGTCCAAACCATTCTTGCTTTACAAATAAATCTTTCAAACCATCTACTCCTTTTTATATACATTCCGTACATGGAAAAAGAAGATCAACTATACCTGGAGATGAAGAAAGGAAAAACAAACGATACTTCACTTTCGGGGGAAAAGAGGAACGTACAGAGTCTTTTGATATAGAGGATATCACTTTAGTAAGAATAAAAGAAAGAGACTGAAGAATCAAGAACAAAAAGAAGGAGATAAGTAAAAAAGCGATGCAACAATGCTGTGCAAGCCGTTTTATTCGCTTTCCTAAAGTCATCAGTCTATTGATCATCGAGCAGTTCAATATATATGTAAACAAACAAAAAAAGCCTTCTCATCATCGAGAAACCTTGTCATATCAACATATAGAGGAAAGCTTCCAAGCGGGCTCGAACCGCTGACCTCTTCCTTACCATGGAAGTGCTCTACCTACTGAGCTATGGAAGCATGGCTCCGCAGGTAGGACTCGAACCTACGACCGATCGGTTAACAGCCGATAGCTCTACCACTGAGCTACTGCGGAATGATAAAGTAACTTCTTCCATTGGAAGGATATAAACAAAAAGCTTGGCGGCGTCCTACTCTCACAGGGGGAAACCCCCAACTACCATCGGCGCTGAAGAGCTTAACTTCCGTGTTCGGTATGGGAACGGGTGTGACCTCTTCGCTATCGCCACCAAACCTGATGGAGAGAATGTTCTCTCAAAACTAGATAACAATGTTCATGCTTCACATTAGAATATAGGTTAAGTCCTCGATCTATTAGTATCTGTCAGCTCCACGTGTCACCACGCTTCCACCTCAGACCTATCAACCTGATCATCTTTCAGGGATCTTACTTCCTTGCGGAATGGGAAATCTCATCTTGAGGGGGGCTTCATGCTTAGATGCTTTCAGCACTTATCCCGTCCGCACATAGCTACCCAGCGATGCCCTTGGCAGAACAACTGGTACACCAGCGGTGCGTCCATCCCGGTCCTCTCGTACTAAGGACAGCTCCTCTCAAATTTCCTGCGCCCGCGACGGATAGGGACCGAACTGTCTCACGACGTTCTGAACCCAGCTCGCGTACCGCTTTAATGGGCGAACAGCCCAACCCTTGGGACCGACTACAGCCCCAGGATGCGATGAGCCGACATCGAGGTGCCAAACCTCCCCGTCGATGTGGACTCTTGGGGGAGATAAGCCTGTTATCCCCGGGGTAGCTTTTATCCGTTGAGCGATGGCCCTTCCATGCGGAACCACCGGATCACTAAGCCCGACTTTCGTCCCTGCTCGACTTGTAGGTCTCGCAGTCAAGCTCCCTTGTGCCTTTACACTCTGCGAATGATTTCCAACCATTCTGAGGGAACCTTTGGGCGCCTCCGTTACATTTTAGGAGGCGACCGCCCCAGTCAAACTGCCCACCTGACACTGTCTCCCTGCCCGATAAGGGCAGCGGGTTAGAAGGTCAATACAGCCAGGGTAGTATCCCACCGATGCCTCCACCGAAGCTAGCGCTCCGGTTTCCAAGGCTCCTACCTATCCTGTACAAGCTGTACCAACATTCAATATCAGGCTGCAGTAAAGCTCCACGGGGTCTTTCCGTCCTGTCGCGGGTAACCTGCATCTTCACAGGTACTATAATTTCACCGAGTCTCTCGTTGAGACAGTGCCCAGATCGTTGCGCCTTTCGTGCGGGTCGGAACTTACCCGACAAGGAATTTCGCTACCTTAGGACCGTTATAGTTACGGCCGCCGTTTACTGGGGCTTCAATTCGCACCTTCGCTTACGCTAAGCGCTCCTCTTAACCTTCCAGCACCGGGCAGGCGTCAGCCCCTATACTTCGCCTTACGGCTTCGCAGAGACCTGTGTTTTTGCTAAACAGTCGCCTGGGCCTATTCACTGCGGCTTCTCGGGGCTTTAACACCCTAAGAAGCACCCCTTCTCCCGAAGTTACGGGGTCATTTTGCCGAGTTCCTTAACGAGAGTTCTCTCGATCACCTTAGGATTCTCTCCTCGCCTACCTGTGTCGGTTTGCGGTACGGGCACCTCTCACCTCGCTAGAGGCTTTTCTTGGCAGTGTGGAATCAGGAACTTCGCTACTAAATTTCGCTCGCCATCACAGCTCAGCCTTTACGGGAAACGGATTTGCCTATTTCCCAGCCTAACTGCTTGGACGCGGATATCCAATACCGCGCTTACCCTATCCTCCTGCGTCCCCCCATTGCTCAAATGGTGAGGAGGTGGTACAGGAATATCAACCTGTTGTCCATCGCCTACGCCTTTCGGCCTCGGCTTAGGTCCCGACTAACCCTGAGCGGACGAGCCTTCCTCAGGAAACCTTAGGCATTCGGTGGACGGGATTCTCACCCGTCTTTCGCTACTCATACCGGCATTCTCACTTCTAAGCGCTCCACCAGTCCTTCCGGTCTGGCTTCACAGCCCTTAGAACGCTCTCCTACCACTGTTCGTAAGAACAGTCCGCAGCTTCGGTGATACGTTTAGCCCCGGTACATTTTCGGCGCAGAGTCACTCGACCAGTGAGCTATTACGCACTCTTTAAATGGTGGCTGCTTCTAAGCCAACATCCTGGTTGTCTAAGCAACTCCACATCCTTTTCCACTTAACGTATACTTTGGGACCTTAGCTGGCGGTCTGGGCTGTTTCCCTTTCGACTACGGATCTTATCACTCGCAGTCTGACTCCCAAGGATAAGTCATCGGCATTCGGAGTTTGACTGAATTCGGTAACCCGGTAGGGGCCCCTAGTCCAATCAGTGCTCTACCTCCGAGACTCTTACCTTGAGGCTAGCCCTAAAGCTATTTCGGAGAGAACCAGCTATCTCCAGGTTCGATTGGCATTTCACCCCTACCCACACCTCATCCCCGCACTTTTCAACGTGCGTGGGTTCGGGCCTCCATTCAGTGTTACCTGAACTTCACCCTGGACATGGGTAGATCACCTGGTTTCGGGTCTACGACCACGTACTCATGCGCCCTATTCAGACTCGCTTTCGCTGCGGCTCCGCATCTTCTGCTTAACCTTGCACGGGATCGTAACTCGCCGGTTCATTCTACAAAAGGCACGCCATCACCCGTTAACGGGCTCTGACTACTTGTAGGCACACGGTTTCAGGATCTATTTCACTCCCCTTCCGGGGTGCTTTTCACCTTTCCCTCACGGTACTGGTTCACTATCGGTCACTAGGGAGTATTTAGCCTTGGGAGATGGTCCTCCCGGATTCCGACGGAATTTCACGTGTTCCGCCGTACTCAGGATCCACTCTGGAGAGAACAACATTTCAGTTACAGGGCTGTTACCTTCTTTGGCGGGCCTTTCCAGACCTCTTCGCTTATATCGTTCCTTTGTAACTCCGTATAGAGTGTCCTACAACCCCAAGAGGCAAGCCTCTTGGTTTGGGCTGTTCCCGTTTCGCTCGCCGCTACTCAGGGAATCGCATTTGCTTTCTCTTCCTCCGGGTACTTAGATGTTTCAGTTCCCCGGGTATGCCTTCTCATACTCTATGTATTCAAGTATGGATACTACTCCATTACGAGCAGTGGGTTTCCCCATTCGGAAATCTCCGGATCAAAGCTTGCTTACAGCTCCCCGAAGCATATCGGTGTTCGTCCCGTCCTTCATCGGCTCCTAGTGCCAAGGCATCCACCGTGCGCCCTTTCTAACTTAACCATTTCTTACTTTAGAAAGAATCACTATGTGTGATGAACTTTGCATTGCATTCAATGTGAATGTATTACTTATTGTTATCTAGTTTTCAAAGAACAATCCTGTCTCGCTAGAGACATGTTTTGAAGGAATGATCCTTCAAAACTAAACAAGACGAAAACGTACGCTGCTCCATATATCCTTAGAAAGGAGGTGATCCAGCCGCACCTTCCGATACGGCTACCTTGTTACGACTTCACCCCAATCATCTGCCCCACCTTCGGCGGCTGGCTCCATAAAGGTTACCTCACCGACTTCGGGTGTTGCAAACTCTCGTGGTGTGACGGGCGGTGTGTACAAGGCCCGGGAACGTATTCACCGCGGCATGCTGATCCGCGATTACTAGCGATTCCAGCTTCACGCAGTCGAGTTGCAGACTGCGATCCGAACTGAGAACAGATTTATGGGATTGGCTAAACCTTGCGGTCTTGCAGCCCTTTGTTCTGTCCATTGTAGCACGTGTGTAGCCCAGGTCATAAGGGGCATGATGATTTGACGTCATCCCCACCTTCCTCCGGTTTGTCACCGGCAGTCACCTTAGAGTGCCCAACTGAATGCTGGCAACTAAGATCAAGGGTTGCGCTCGTTGCGGGACTTAACCCAACATCTCACGACACGAGCTGACGACAACCATGCACCACCTGTCACTCTGTCCCCGAAGGGAAAGCCCTATCTCTAGGGTTGTCAGAGGATGTCAAGACCTGGTAAGGTTCTTCGCGTTGCTTCGAATTAAACCACATGCTCCACCGCTTGTGCGGGCCCCCGTCAATTCCTTTGAGTTTCAGTCTTGCGACCGTACTCCCCAGGCGGAGTGCTTAATGCGTTAGCTGCAGCACTAAGGGGCGGAAACCCCCTAACACTTAGCACTCATCGTTTACGGCGTGGACTACCAGGGTATCTAATCCTGTTCGCTCCCCACGCTTTCGCTCCTCAGCGTCAGTTACAGACCAGAGAGTCGCCTTCGCCACTGGTGTTCCTCCACATCTCTACGCATTTCACCGCTACACGTGGAATTCCACTCTCCTCTTCTGCACTCAAGTTTCCCAGTTTCCAATGACCCTCCCCGGTTGAGCCGGGGGCTTTCACATCAGACTTAAGAAACCGCCTGCGAGCCCTTTACGCCCAATAATTCCGGACAACGCTTGCCACCTACGTATTACCGCGGCTGCTGGCACGTAGTTAGCCGTGGCTTTCTGGTTAGGTACCGTCAAGGTGCGAGCAGTTACTCTCGCACTTGTTCTTCCCTAACAACAGAGCTTTACGATCCGAAAACCTTCATCACTCACGCGGCGTTGCTCCGTCAGACTTTCGTCCATTGCGGAAGATTCCCTACTGCTGCCTCCCGTAGGAGTCTGGGCCGTGTCTCAGTCCCAGTGTGGCCGATCACCCTCTCAGGTCGGCTACGCATCGTCGCCTTGGTGAGCCATTACCCCACCAACTAGCTAATGCGCCGCGGGTCCATCTGTAAGTGACAGCCGAAACCGTCTTTCATCCTTGAACCATGCGGTTCAAGGAACTATCCGGTATTAGCTCCGGTTTCCCGGAGTTATCCCAGTCTTACAGGCAGGTTACCCACGTGTTACTCACCCGTCCGCCGCTAACATCCGGGAGCAAGCTCCCTTCTGTCCGCTCGACTTGCATGTATTAGGCACGCCGCCAGCGTTCGTCCTGAGCCAGGATCAAACTCTCCGAAAAAGTACAAAACCGAAGTTTTGCTTTTCGCCAGTTTGACTGACTACCTATGAAGTTTCATAGGATTTTTTTATAAAAACTCGAATTAACAGGTACGTTTTGTCTTGTTTAGTTTTCAAAGATCATCTCCGCCGTTCTTAGCGGCTTTAATAATATAACATTTCGCTTCATCTTATGTCAACAACTTTTTTCAAGTTTATTTCCCGAAGCGTTTTGTGTTTGTCACTGTGTGTCAGCGACGATTAATAATATATCACGAAAACATTCTATTGGTCAACGCCTTTTCGAAACTTTTTTTGAAATAGTTTTATTAAGCATCTTAAACCCTTGTCCTGCATACAATCAAGTAACAATCTTGGACAAGGCAGGAGTGTTTGAATTGAGTCGATTATATGTGTTGCCTATTAAACGGCTGAAGCAAGTTGTCATTATTCTTGTAGCAGCCCTTGCAGCTGCAACCTTTTTTTATGTACAAAAGGCACCGCCGCTGTCGGTATTTAAAACTGAACATGGACCCCGAGCCATTTATAAAGGAGAGACTTCATCAAAACATGTCTCTCTCACTTTTAATATTGGCTGGGGGGATGAGAAGGCTGTTCCTATTTTAAATGTCCTTCGAGAGTACGGTATAAAGAACGCCACTTTCTTTCTGTCTGCTTCTTGGGCTGAGCGTCATCCTGATATCGTGAAACAAATTAGGGAGGACGGCCATCAAATTGGAAGCCTCGGCTATGCTTATAAAAATTATAGCCAGCTTGAAGATAGTGAAATCAAGCAAGATCTTGTCCGTGCACAAAATACATTTCAAAAGCTTGGACTAGATGACATTCAACTATTAAGACCGCCAACTGGACAGTTTAACGAAACAGCACTGAAAATTGCCACACAGTACGGTTATACCGTTGTTCATTACAGCATCAATTCACAGGATTGGCTGAATCCGGGTGTCGACCAAATTGTTCAAAATGTAAATGATCGAATGAAAAGCGGAGACATTGTTCTCCTTCACGCCTCAGATTCAGCAACCCAAACCGCTCAAGCCTTACCAGCTATTTTGAAACAAATAAAAGAAAAGCATTTAAAAAATGTGACAGTTGGCGAACTGATCTCCAACACGAAAACAAAGTCATCAGAAGTTAAGTAGCTTTCGCTTTTGAAAACCGCGGCATCGCTAAAAGCTGAAACGCATTACAGCCTAATAGCGGGAACAGCATTAAATACAGCCAGTCCTCTTCATTGACTCTGAGCGCCGGGAACCATTCTAACGACGTGATGACGACCATGAGAAACATTGCAGAAACAAATGTTTTCTTAGAGGACTGCTGCTGTTTAAAATAAGCCACGATCAATGCAAACACACCGATAAAAACAGGCAGCCACAAGTATGGAAGAAATGAATCATTCTCCCCGAAAAACAAAAATCGCAAGTAAGCTAAATCAAACAGCACAAAAATCACAAGAAACAGCTGAATGGTATTCCATAAAGAATGTGACCGGAAAATCTCTAACGCAAACCGGTGCACCGTCAAGAAGACAACAAACCCCATCTGGCTAATGACACTAAAGATCATCCCTACACCAATGAACCAAAACAATACAGATGCGATCTCTAGAATTTCAAACGATATAAAAAGCTTCTGATATTTCCCCCACTCCAGCGCAAAGCCTACCACGCTTGTAATGACCGCTCCAACAGCTAGCACAGAGAAGAAAAAACGAACTAAATCCCGACTTTTCATTGAATTGATCCAACCCCTATTTTTGTTATGTATAAATTTACGTGAAACATTCATATTAAAAGTAAGACATGTAACGAAAGGAGCCACAGTATGTCAAAAGGCATCTTGCGTATAATGAGCTGTTTTCTTCTTTTATCTCTAACAGCTTGTGCTCCCAAAACCCAATCCTCATCTAATATGGACTATGACGAAACAAAAAAAATGGTCGTCGATATATTAAAGACAGATGACGGTAAAAAGGCCATTCAACAGTTATTAAATGACGAGGCAATGAATGAAGCTTTGGTAATGGATGAACAAACTGTGAAAAAAACGATAGAGAAAACACTGACTTCTGATAAAGGCAAAGAGTTCTGGAAGAAGGTCTTTGAGGATTCTAAATTTGCCGAGACTTTCGCAAAATCCATGCAGCAACAGCATGAAAGAATGTTAAAACAGCTAATGAAGGATCCTGACTATCAACAGCTGATGATGGATATTCTCAAGGATCCTGAGATGGAAAAGAAATACGGTGAACTGGTAAAAAGCAAAGAGTTTAGAAAACACTTAGAAAAAGTCATTACGGAAACATTAAGCAGCCCTCTTTATAAGAAGAAATTCGAAGATGAGCTCAAAAAGGCAGCATCTGAAAGCAGCAGTGATTCCGGATCGCAAGGAAGCGATTAGTTAAACATCACCCGAGTGGCATTCATCCACTCGGGCTTTCATTATGCTTTCACTGCTAATTGTTCAATGACTTTATTCGCAATGTGTTGATACACTTCTCCTGTCGGATGACTTGCATCATAGACAGAAGGCGCAAAATCATCCTCATTCCAATCAGGCTGTCTTAAAGGAATTTGGCCAAGGACTGATACACGCAGCTCTTCAGCCAGCTTGTCCCCGCCGCCTTTTCCAAAGACGTATTCCTTTTCACCTGTTTTTTTGCTTTCATAATAGCTCATATTCTCAACGACCCCGAGCACCTCATGATCTGTTTGCAGTGCCATTGCGCCTGCTCTTGCTGCAACGAAGGCAGCCGTTGGATGCGGTGTAGTGACAATAATTTCTTTACAGCTAGGCAGCATTGTATGAATATCAAGCGCTACATCTCCCGTTCCAGGCGGAAGGTCTAATAGTAAGTAATCTAATTCTCCCCACTCAACTTCGTGGAAGAAGTTATTTAACATTTTTCCAAGCATCGGTCCTCTCCAAATAACCGGTGCATTTTCTTCAACAAAAAAGCCCATTGAAATCACTTTGACACCAAAGCGCTCCACAGGAATAATTTTTTCCCCTTTAACTGTTGGTCTGACAGTGATTCCCATCATATCCGGTACACTAAAGCCATAAATATCAGCATCAATCAGCCCGACTTTTTTCCCTAGACGAGCCAGCGCTACAGCAAGGTTAACAGAAACAGTCGATTTACCAACGCCGCCCTTTCCACTCGCAATCGCTAAGAACTCAGGCGGATTTTTAGAGTTAAGCAGGGTTTCTTCCTCATCTTGTGATGGCATAAACTTTTCAAGTGTTTCCTGAGGCAGTTCCTCAAAACGAAGTCCTACTGTGTTAACGCCTGCTGTTTTCAAGGCTTGTACGATGTCTTGCTGCAGCTTCATCTGCTCAGCAGTGCCTGTTTTGGCAATGGCCACCTTTAGGCTCACATGCTCTTTCTCAGGCTTTAGGCTGATTTCCTTGATGGCATCCAGCTCACCAAGCGGTATATGAAGGAAAGGTTCGTCCATCTTCCCAACTAGTTTTCTCACATCATCTTGTCCGATCATAGCAGAACCTCACCCTTTATTGAATTCGTTTACAATCCAAGTATATCATACATATCCTTACAATGTCTGTCCTGTTTGCCTGCGATCAAAAGGAAAAAGCCCCTTATTCAGGCGGCTCTTTTTGCTCTGTTAAATATCTTAAAATCCCTTTATAAATAGAGGCAGCAATTTGATCCTGATATTTAGGTGTTGCCAGCTGGCCAGCCTCTTTCGGGTTGGAGAGAAATCCAATTTCCACAAGAGCTCCTGGCTTTGTGACATTTTGCATTAAATAAATGCCATTAATCCGCTTCGCCTTTCGATCTGTGTTTTCAAGATTCCTGCGCAATTCATCTTGAATGAACTTCGCTGCCTTTTCATTTTCTTCATACTTTCCGTAAAAAAACGTCTGAGCCCCGCTCCATTTGTTTGATGGTATCGCATTTAAATGAATGCTTAAATAGAGATCCGCTTCAGATTCATTGATGACTTTGACGCGGTTCCTTAAATCCTCCGCTTTCTTTCTGGCATATCCCCTTGTATTCTTTGATGATAAATCAGAATCATCCTCTCGGGTCATGAGAACAAGCGCTCCCTGCTCCTGCAAATAGTCACGTATCTTCATGGATACATCCAGTGCAATCTCTTTCTCAAGCAGTTCTCCTCCTACAGCCCCTCCATCTGGACCGCCGTGCCCCGGATCTAAATAGATGATCTTCCCGCTTAGAGGCAAATTCCACGATTTCCACGAATCATCATTTAGAAATTGAAACCTGAATAAGAATAAGAGGACAATAAACCCAATTAAAAACCCTGTCCACTTCAGCTTTCTTTTCATCCCTGTCCCTCCCATACACCATTATTTTATAGATATGGGACAAGGACTGGAAATATGCTTAGTGCAGCCGAAGCTTGTGTCTTTTTTCTGATTCACGAAAGCCTTCCTGCCACCACATGCTTAAAAAATCCTTTGCAAATGGATATAAACATGACATTTTCCGCTCCATACGGAACATATTCCCCCACGATTGCAAGCATCCTGCCAGCTCTTCAATCAGCTCAGCTTCCTCCTGGAAGGACCGCTTTTTGATATCGTCGAATGATTCGCCGTATTTACTCGACTCACCGTATCTCCCGCCAGCTAAGAAAGCTTCAATGGCGAAATCGATGCAGCCATCACTCATAATACCCGCTGGATCATCTGCAAATGGAAACAGCTTCTTTGTGAATTTCTCGGAAGCAGCCGTTACTTGTTGAAGAGACAATGTACGCAAAAGCTTCTTTTCAAGCGTGACATCTCGTTTTGTTTTCAGTTGATAAAATGAAAGCACTTCTGCCATGGACTGAACTCCTTTTTTCTTTGTATTGTTCGTTGGTTTGAACAAAACATGCAGTTCAGTAAATGGAAATGACGGCCTGTGAACGATCGGAATGGAAAATTGTGATAAAATAGACATTTACATATAGAAAGAAAAATAAAGGGGCAAAATCAATGAAGAAATGGATGTATATCCTGCTGCTACTTACAGTCGTCCTATCTGCGTGCAGCAGTCAAGCCAGCGAGAAAAAGAGCGATATGAAAGGAATAGCAGACATATCCTTAAAACAACTTTCAACACACAAAAACACGTATCTCGGTGACAATTCAGCCATTCGTGAAATCTTATCAGATCTTCCTGGAGGCGTCATTCGTGAATTTGAAATCATCGATAGGAAAGCATTAGACGTCACGTATGGAGTAAAAGAAAATGCAGGCTATACAGAAGAACAGTTTGACGCCTTCTGGTTTGATCAAAAGGATACGATCGAAAAAACGTATTTATACAACGCCATCGCACTTTTTATTCTGGTCGATAACGTAGAGCAAGTGACACTTAACATGAGCTCTAAAGACGAGCCGTCCGTCACGTTTAAAAGAAAACAGCTAGAAAAAGAGCTCCCTCACCCTTTTAAAAAGTACAAAGACGATACAGCGCTTTGGCAAAAGGAACTGGTTGATGGAGTTGTGAAGTCAAAAAAGAAACGCCAAGATGTATACAAAGCGTTTCCAATGCAGAAATAATAAAACAGAGGGCGATATCCCTCTGTTTATTTGATAATTATGTAGTGAAAGCCTGAATCAATCGTTGTCGAAAGTTTTGATCCCCTGCTGCAGTAAACATAAATTCGTTGAATACTTCCCCAATCCAGTGAGAATTCTTCGCTTTTGGATCATTGATAAAAAGAGAAATGCATATAGATGAGATATCCGTTTTTCGATATAAATTAGCTGTGAAAACAAACAACGTCGCTCCGCCTTTATACCAAATATATTGATCTTTTTCCGTCTTCAATGTTTCTCCAAGCACAATTTGGCTAAAAAGACCCTTTTCTTCTGTTGTTAACAACTCATCCTGCAGACGTTTCATAAAATGTGCATATTGATTGGTTGTAGACTTTGTCAGCTTTTGTGTCAGTAATGATTGAATATGAAAGCTTAATAAGTCATTTTTCATCATTTTTTCTTCTAACACCTTTTTATGCTCTGGGTCATTTTTCATGATATTAAAAATCTCACTCATTAGAGATTTATATTGCTCATGAGATACACCGCTCATTTGCTTTAATGCATCCTGCTCATGATCAGATACATAAGCGGGCCACAACAACTTTGGCGTCAGCGGCATGAGTTCATCATGTTCTATAAGACCAGCTTCTTTCATCCGATCATTGATCTTTTCTAAGCCCAGCCGGTCAATCAAATAATCCGTACAAGCATTCGAACTGAATTGCATCATCCCTTTGGCAACATCTAATAAAGTCGCATGCTCAGAAAAATTATTGACCTCCAGCCAGTACTTGTGTGAACCACCGTCTGTTCCATCAATATAATACCGTTCTATATCAGACAATGCCACTGCTGGATACAGCTTTAACAAAATGAAATAAAACCACTAATTTCACCGTACTTGCAAGTGGCGTTTTTTGATCAGCATTCCACTCTAACACCACATCTTCATTTTCAATGATTGTCACTGATACTTCCTTTTTGTTCTTTGTTACAAATGTCAAAAGGTCTTCCATCGCTTCCTTTAAACCGATTTTCTGCAACATGTTTCTCCTTTCCAAATAACAGAGGATTTACATGTTTAATATAACAAATATTTCAAATAAAGGCACAAAAAAGGCAGAGGTTCGTGAATCCTCCGCTTCTTGTTGTCCTTATTCATGGGGCAGATGCAGCTTCATTCCTTCATGTGTGGCTTCAAACCCTAATTTCTCATAAAAATGGCGTGCTTCTGGCCTCTGTTTGTCTGTTGTCAGCTGAATCATATGACATCCGCGGTCGCTTGCGCGTTGTATAGCCCACTTTATGAGCATCGAGCCGACTCCTTTTCCTCTATGGGCCGAAGCCGTACGAACTCCTTCGATGGATGCTCTCCATCCTCCTTGATGTGTAAGAAATGGCGTCATGGTTAACTGAAGAACCCCAACTGCTTCTTCCTGGTCACACGCAACAATGAGTTCAATATTTGGATCAGCATCGATTGAATGAAAGGCTTTAATATAGCTTTCTAATAACGGGCGAGTGTAACGCTCTCTCTTTTGACCTAACTTATCATCTGAAAGCATGAAAATGATTTTGTCGAGGTCTTCTTGCACAGCTTCTCTAAATGTCAATTGATTTAAATTCAATGAAAGCACCTCCTATGATGGATGGAAACCATCTTCACTTACCAAAATACCAATTGCAACCGTTTTTTTTATAAGATTTGATCAGCTGCTTTTTTTAACCACATAACTAGGCGGCAGTGTGTACCCTTGGTTTTCTTGAATGGGAAAACTCAATGATAAGAAATGCTTCAAAGATCCTCATGGCGAAGTCCCTCTTCTGCTTATTTGATCTGATTATATCAACATCGAAAGCGGAGTGATATTTGAAATGGTGAATTACTTCATATCATGAAAACTTATCAAGCCCTCTTCACGAACCATTCCTCTTGTAAGATGGCATAGTAAAACTCATCCCACCACTCATTTCCTTGTGGTATACATTTTTTAAAATACCCCTCTCTCCTCATCCCCATTTTCTCCATCACTCTCCACGATGGCACATTCTCAGGCTGACAAGTGGCAATGATCCGATGTAAGTTTAGTGTGTGAAAACCATGATGTAAGACAGCATACGCCGCTTCTGATGCATAGCCCTTGTTTTGATAGGCAGGATTGAAGACCCAGCCAATCTCATATGTGTGCTCACCAAAGTAAGAATGAAACACGATATGTCCGATGCATATCTGATCTTCTTTTAATAGAACAGCAAAATTCTTGGCTTTTTTAAGACGATTATTTTTAACAAATTCCTTCGCATTTTCTTTAGAAAAAACACCTTCCGGAATATACTTCATCACCGCCGGATCAGATGTATATGCATAAACATCATGCCAATCATCCTCAGCAAATGATCGAATGAAACACCTTTCTGTTGTTAGATTCATATGACACCCCTCCATAGACTTCGTTTTTTAAACAGAAACCTTGCTATGATCCTATTTTATATGTTTCCAAACAGAAAAAAACACAAATAAAAAAGCACCAGCAGGATGCTGATGCTTTTTTTATAAGGTTTGTCTGTAACAAACCTTTGTAAAACGTCCATACAATATAAAATTGATTAACGTTTTGAGAACTGAGGTGCGCGACGTGCGCCTTTAAGACCGTATTTCTTACGCTCTTTCATACGAGGGTCACGAGTAAGAAGTCCAGCACGTTTAAGTGATGTACGGTACTCAGGATCTACTTCTAGAAGAGCACGAGAGATACCGTGACGAATTGCTCCAGCTTGACCAGAGAATCCACCACCGTGAACATTTACAAGAACATCGTAGCTGTTAGCTGTTTCTGTGATGTTCAAAGGCTGTTTCACGTCTTCGATTAAAGCAGCGAATGGAATGTATTCAGTAATTTCACGATTATTAACGACGATACGGCCTTCACCTGGAACTAAGCGAACGCGCGCTACAGAACTTTTACGACGACCTGTACCGTAATATTGAACCTGTGCCAAATTGTTAACCTCCCTTATAATTAACCGCGAAGTTCGTAAACTTCAGGTTGTTGTGCTTGATGTGGATGCTCAGAACCACGGTACACATTTAATTTTTTGAACATTTGACGACCTAGTGGACCCTTTGGAAGCATACCTTTGATAGCAAGCTCCAGCATTTTCTCAGGGTAGTTTGTACGCATCTCAAGAGCAGTTCTTTGTTTCAAACCGCCTGGGTGCATCGTGTGACGGTAGTAAATTTTGTCCGTCAATTTCTTACCTGTTAATTCAATTTTCTCAGCATTGATGATGATGACGTGATCACCTGTATCAACGTGTGGTGTATAAGTTGGTTTGTGCTTACCGCGCAAAAGTGATGCTACTTCAGTAGAAAGACGACCTAGAGTCTTGCCTGCCGCATCAACAACTAGCCATTTGCGCTCAATTGTGCTTGCGTTCGCCATTGGTGTTGTACGCATGAGTTTCCCTCCTAAATAAATCAATGAATTTTCCTTGAATCAAATGCTACGTTCTATTTCAAAACACAGATAAGTCTTCCGGGGCTTATTTGTGGGGTTGAAATACATACCATATGATATCTTATAACTTTCTGCTTCCTGTGTCAAGAACATGTTACACCTGGTTTAGTTGTCATAGAAAACTTCCCATAAATACAGTCCGTGACTAGGCGCAGTCTTGCCTGCCGCTTCGCGATTTCGGGCGGCAAGCATAGCTTTTATCTCCTCAGGGTGAAATTTACCAGAACCGATTTCAAGCAACGTTCCAGCGATAATCCGCACCATGTTGTATAAAAAGCCATTCCCTCTCACACGCATTTCAAGCCCGTCTGAGACGTTTTTCCACTCGAGGGCATAAATAACCCTCACCTTGTCCTGAACCTCTGTATTGGCCGCACAAAAGCTTGTAAAGTCATGTGTCCCAATCAGGTGCTCAGCGGCTTCTCTCATTTTATCGATATCCAGCCGGTAAGGATAGTGGCAGGCATACTGTCTCGTGAACACATTTTGGTGTGTTTCCGTTGAGACCTTATAACGGTACTCCTTCGAAACAACACCAAATCTGGCATGAAACGAGTCATCGACCTCCTCAGCCTTTAGAACACGGATATCATCCGGCAGCAAGCTGTTAAGGGCAAAAGGCCATCTCTCCATCGGGATCGAGAGCGGGGTGTCAAAATGGATGACCTGTCCCTTTGCATGGACACCGCTGTCCGTCCGGCCGGAAGCCACAATCGGAATCAGTTCATCCTGTTTGTGCATTCTTGCAAGGGCTGACTCTATCTCCGTCTGAACGGTTCGCTGCCCTGGCTGCACCTGATAGCCTTTAAAATGTGTCCCATCGTAGGATACGGTACATTTGACCTTCATCTAGGAATCACCTAATTTCTAAGCAGCACAAGGAGTGCTGTTAACAAGATGAATAAAAGCAGCGTGAACGTGTCCTTCATGCCCCAGACAAGCTGACGGTACTTCGTCCGTCCTTCTCCCCCGCGGTAGCCTCTCGCTTCCATCGCGGTCGCCAGTTCTTCTGCACGCTTAAACGCACTGACGAAAAGCGGAACAAGCAAAGGAACGATGGCTTTCATGCGATCCTTTAAAGGCCCGCTTGTAAAATCAACACCTCGTGCCATTTGTGCCTTCATGATTTTATCCGTCTCTTCTAATAACGTCGGAATAAACCGAAGAGAGATGGACATCATGAGAGCAAGCTCATGAACAGGCAGTTTGATTTTACGGAATGGGTGCAGAAGCTTCTCCATCCCGTCTGTCACTTCTATAGGCGTTGTAGTTAACGTAAGAAGTGTCGTCATCATGATGAGATAGACAAAACGGAGTGAAATGAATATTCCTTGCTTTAAACCTTCTTCATAAATATTCAGAAAACCAAAATGGAATAGCAAGGCGCCATCCTTTGTCATGAAAATATGCAGAATAAAGGTAAACAGGACAATCCATAGGATCGGCTTCATTCCCTTGAGAATAAAGTATAGCGGCACCTGAGAAACCATCACCACAAGGATGGTAAAGACACCTAAAAGCCCGTAAGTGATGTAATTATTAGCAAAAAAAACAATAAAGACAAAAAAGAAAATTGATAACAGCTTTGTCCTTGGATCAAGACGATGGACAAAGGATGAACCTGGCACATATTTGCCGATAATCATACTATCCATCATGATGTCGTGTCCTCCTGATAAAGAGCTGTTAAGGCTTCTGCCATTTCATCCATGGTCAGAAGCGGCCTTGGAAACGTAATACCAAGCTTTTCTTCTACAGTCTGCTGGAATTTAATCGTTTCTGGGAGGTCGAGACCAAACGAAGACATGTCTGTACGATTGGCAAACAACTCTCTCGGCGTGCCTGTCGCCTTCACTGTCCCTTTATGCATCACAATCATTTGATCCGCATAATGAGCGGCATCTTCCATACTGTGTGTGACCAGAATCGTGGTGAGGTTTGCCTTTTGATGAAGGTCATAGAACATGTCCATGATTTCCTTCCGCCCGCGTGGATCCAGCCCAGCAGTCGGCTCATCAAGCACAAGCACCTCTGGCTCCATCGCTAAAACGCCTGCAATCGCCACACGTCTCATTTGACCGCCGCTTAGTTCAAAGGGAGATCGAGATAATAAGGACTCAGGAAGACCAACCAGTTTCAGCATCTCCTTCGCCTTCGCTTCTGCCTTCTCTTGAGGAACGCCGAAGTTCATCGGGCCAAAGCAGATATCCTTGAGGATGGTTTCCTCAAAGAGCTGATGCTCAGGAAACTGAAACACGATGCCTACCTTTTTCCGGAGGGGTTTCATATCCTTCTGCTTTTTATTGGCTTGTAAAACTGTCTTTCCAAGCACAATGCTCCCCTTCGTTGGTTTGAGCAATCCATTTAAATGCTGCAGCAATGTAGACTTACCAGAGCCCGTATGACCAATGACAGCGACATAGCTGCCCTCTTTGATGGAAGCATTGACATCATACAAAGCGAGACGCTCAAACGGCGTTTTCATTTGATAACGATGCTCTAATTCTTTGATCGTAATGTCCATAGCTCTTTCACCAATCCTTCTTGTGTCAAATGGGCATTTGCAAGCGGCACACCTTGCTGCTTCAATTGCTTGCTCAATCGATAGGAAAATGGCAGATCAAGTCCAATCTGAACCAGCTGTTCATCTAGTTCAAATACTTCCTCTGGCGTTCCCTCGGCAAATTTCTTCCCGCCATTCATCACAATGACGCGGTCTGCTTTGGCAGCCTCGTCTAAATCATGTGTGATGGAAATGACTGTGACTGTTCCTTGTTCCTTCAGTAGTCTAACAGTCTCTAACACTTCTTCACGGCCAATCGGATCAAGCATTGATGTTGCTTCATCCAAGATCATGATGTCAGGGCTTGCGGCAAGCACACCTGCAATGGCGACTCTCTGCTTCTGCCCGCCTGATAGATGGTGCGGCTCTTGATCAAGAAACTCCTGCATATTGACCTGTTTGACAGCCCAATCTACACGTTCTATCATCAATTCCCGCTCAACCCCGTTATTTTCTAAACCAAAAGCCACATCATCACGAACTGTTGAGCCCACAAATTGGTTATCTGGGTTTTGAAAGACCATTCCGACCTTTTTGCGAATATCCCACACACTTTCTTCTTTAAGCTCAATCTCTCCAACCTTGACCGTACCAGCATCCGGTAAAATGAGCCCATTCAGCACACGGGCAAGTGTGGATTTACCTGAACCGTTATGACCAACAATGGCGAGCCATTCATTTTGATTCACATGCAGTGACACTTGATCTAAAGCGGGCTTGTCCACATCCTTGTGATAACGAAATACAATGTCCTTTACGTCAATTAATGTCTTCCCCATCTCTACCGGACCTCCTCTCAGCTCAACCTCTTCTTTGCTTATTCTTAAAAAAGCCGTAGTACCTAAAAAAGGGCATAGATCCAGTTATGAACTGTCCCGCCCTTTCTTAGATACACGATATGTGATTAAACTAATTCAATGACAGCCATTGGTGCGCCATCGCCGCGACGAGGTCCAAGCTTCATGATACGAGTGTATCCACCTTGGCGATCTTCGTAGCGAGTTGCAACGTCAGCGAATAATTTTTGAAGTGCATCTTGGTTTGTTTCAGCGTTAGCTACTTCATTACGAATGTAAGCTGCAGCTTGACGGCGAGCATGAAGATCTCCGCGTTTGCCAAGAGTGATCATTTTTTCAACTACAGAGCGAAGTTCTTTCGCACGTGTTTCAGTTGTTTCGATGCGTTCGTTGATGATCAAATCAGTCGTTAGGTCACGAAGCATTGCTTTACGTTGTGCACTAGTGCGTCCTAGCTTTCTGTATGCCATGTGATGTCCCCTCCTTAATTAGAGATGCTGTATGAATAAAAAACACACGAAAATCCTAGTTCACAATGAAACTAGTCAATCGTCTTTACGAAGACCCAGTCCAAGTTCTTCTAGTTTCGCTTTCACTTCTTCAAGAGATTTACGTCCAAGGTTACGAACTTTCATCATATCCTCTTCTGTCTTGTTAGCAAGCTCTTGAACAGTGTTAATACCCGCACGCTTCAAACAGTTGTAAGAACGAACAGAAAGATCAAGCTCTTCAATTGTCATTTCAAGCACTTTTTCTTTTTGGTCTTCTTCTTTCTCAACCATGATTTCAGCATGCTGAGCTTCGTCAGTTAACCCAACGAAAATATTCAGGTGTTCAGTTAAAATCTTAGAACCTAGAGCGATCGCTTCTTTCGGTCCTGTGCTTCCATCAGTCCATACATCTAGTGTTAATTTATCATAGTTTGTGATTTGCCCAACACGGGTGTTCTCCACTTGATAAGTCACACGAGATACAGGTGTATAGATTGAGTCGATCGGAATCACACCGATTGGCTGATCGTCTCTTTTGTTTGCATCAGCAGGATTATACCCGCGACCTCTTTGTGCAGTTAAGCGAACACGGAAGCTCGCATTCTTGCCAAGAGTTGCGATGTGAAGATCTGGATTTAAGATTTCAATATCGCTGTCGTGTGTAATATCAGCAGCTGTTACAGTACCTTCATCTTGTACATCAATTTCAAGCGTCTTCTCTTCTTCAGAGTAGATTTTGAGTGCAAGCTTTTTAATGTTTAAGATAATCGTTGTAACATCTTCAACCACGCCTTCGATCGTTGAGAATTCGTGTAAGACACCATCTATCTGGATCGATGTTACAGCTGCACCAGGAAGTGAGGATAAAAGGATACGACGAAGGGAGTTCCCTAAAGTGGTACCATATCCACGCTCAAGTGGCTCTACGACAAACTTGCCATACTTGGCATCGTCGCTGATTTCAACCGTTTCGATTTTTGGTTTTTCAATTTCGATCATCTAATAAAACCCTCCTTCAAAACGTCGAAACCTCGAATAGAATCATATGAGATTCCATCCGAAATTCCTCATTGTTTAGTCCCGTATGTGCTCAGGCAACGAGTCGTGTATTCGTCTCATAAATAACTGTATCATAACCCATTATTGACAGGGACACAAAATCTATACAAACAAATTACACGCGGCGACGTTTTGGTGGACGGCATCCGTTATGAGGAACTGGAGTTACGTCTCTAATTGCAGTAACTTCAAGACCTGCAGCTTGAAGTGCACGAATTGCAGCTTCACGACCAGAACCAGGACCTTTAACAGTTACTTCAAGTGTTTTAAGACCATGTTCGATAGAACCTTTAGCAGCAGTTTCAGCAGCCATTTGTGCAGCGAAAGGAGTAGATTTACGAGAACCTCTGAATCCTAATGCACCAGCACTTGACCAAGAAATTGCGTTTCCATGAACATCAGTAATCGTTACAATCGTGTTGTTGAAAGTGGAACGGATATGAGCGATTCCAGCTTCAATATTCTTTTTCACGCGACGTTTACGCGTATTTTGTTTACGAGCAGCAGCCATTCTTTAACTACCTCCTTTACTTATTTTTTCTTGTTAGCTACAGTACGACGCGGACCTTTACGAGTACGCGCGTTGTTTTTTGTGTTTTGTCCACGAACAGGAAGTCCTCTACGATGACGGATTCCGCGGTAGCTTCCGATTTCAATTAGACGCTTAATGTTAAGTGAAACTTCACGACGAAGGTCACCTTCTACTTTAAGTTTGTCAATGATATCACGGATTTTACCAAGTTCGTCTTCAGTTAGATCGCGAACGCGAGTGTCTTCAGAAACACCTGCTTCTTTAAGGACTTGTTGCGCAGTCGTACGACCAATTCCAAAAACATATGTTAAAGAAATGACAACACGCTTATCACGTGGAATATCTACACCAGCAATACGAGCCATGATTTGGGCACCTCCTTGTTATTAGCCTTGTTTTTGTTTATGTTTTGGGTTTTCACAGATCACCATTACTTTTCCTTTTCTGCGAATCACTTTACATTTTTCACAGATAGGTTTAACAGATGGTCTCACTTTCATGTGTTTCCAACCTCCTTCTTCCGGAGTTGCTTTATTTGTAACGGTACGTAATTCTACCACGAGTTAAGTCATATGGAGATAATTCTACCGTAACTTTGTCTCCAGGTAAAATGCGAATGAAGTGCATACGGATTTTTCCTGATACATGAGCCAAAACTGTATGACCATTCTCTAGTTCAACTTTGAACATTGCGTTTGGCAAAGTTTCTGCTACAGTACCTTC
Source organism: Bacillus sp. FSL P2-0069 (assembly GCF_038593315.1). Classification (NCBI taxonomy): domain Bacteria; kingdom Bacillati; phylum Bacillota; class Bacilli; order Caryophanales; family Bacillaceae; genus Bacillus; species Bacillus sp. FSL P2-0069. The sequence continues at coordinate 150,885 of NZ_CP151984.1, read as the reverse complement.
CACTTCAATTACATCGTCTTTCGCCATTCAAGTGTTCTCCCTTCTTCAAATCAGTAACTTGCTCTCTGACAAATGCCCAAATGAGAATCTCTCAATTGTTCATCTATCACCCGACCTGTTTTGAATATACTGTTCTGAACTTCCGGAGATACGCAATCATAAAAGGTTATATGATTGATATTTTTTCTTAGGAGAATGAAATTTACGCTTTTCTCCGTCTGCGATTAGTACATGGCAGCCAACGAACATGCCGATGACACCTGTATACTGATCTTGTTCTTTCTTTGGACTATACAGACAACCTGCCCGATTTGGGCCTGAAAGGCTTCAGTGAAGACCTAAATCTTAGTCAGTATATCAAAACCTGTATCTGTAATCGCAATCGTATGCTCAAAGTGAGCACACTTTTTCCCATCAACCGTTACAACCGTCCAGTTATCAGCCAATGTTTTCACATATCGGCTGCCTGCGTTCACCATCGGTTCGATGGCCAACACCATCCCAGGTTTTAGCCGCGGGCCTTTGTTGGGCGGACCATAATGAGGAATTTGAGGGTCCTCATGAAGATCCTGTCCGACCCCATGTCCAACATATTCTCTAACAACTGAAAAATTTTCATTTTCAACATACGTTTGTATGGCATGGGAAATGTTCGACAGACGTTCGCCTGGCTTTGCTTCCTGTAAGCCTTTATATAGAGATTCCTCTGTGACTTCCAGTAGTTTGCGGTCTTCATCACTGATTACCCCAACTGGATAAGTCCAAGCAGAGTCACCATGATAGCCATTTAACTTTGCGCCAATATCGATACTAATGATGTCACCATCACGTAAAACCCGTTTACCAGGAATACCGTGAACGAGTTCTTCATTCACCGAAACGCAAATGCTCCCGCGAAAACCATTATACCCTTTAAAAGATGGGATTGCACCCTGCTTTGTAATAAAACGTTCGGCAATTTGATCCAATTCTTTTGTCGAAATACCTGGTTTTATATGTTTCTTCAGCTCTTCATGAGTCAGTGCGACAATACGTCCAGCTTCTCTCATAATCTCAAGCTCGCGAGGAGTTTTACAGATAATCATTTATTTAATCCTCCAAGCAGGTCCTTGATATCTGCATACACATCGTTAATGTGCTTCGCACCATCAATGTTTACAAGATATCCTTTTTCTGAATAGAAGTTCAGTAAAGGTTCAGTCTGCTTTAAGTTTACTTCAAGTCTAGTCGAAACGGTTTCTGCATTATCATCTGCACGTTGATAAAGCTCGCCTCCACACTTGTCGCAAACATTTTCTTTCGCAGGTGGATTGAATACTAAATGATATGTTGCTCCGCAATTTTTGCAAATTCTTCGGCCAGTCAGACGCTCCATCAAAGCATCTTTATCGACTTTAATATTAATGACATAATCAATCGTTCTGCCAAGGTCCTTTAGAATTTCTTCTAAAGCTTCAGCCTGAGCGACTGTTCGCGGAAATCCGTCCAGAAGAAAACCTTGTTCACAATCATTTTTGCCAAGTCTTTCTCTAACAATACCGATTGTGACCTCATCAGGAACAAGCTCTCCTTTATCGATAAAGGATTTTGCTTCGAGCCCAAGTTGTGTCTCCTCTTTCATAGCAGCGCGGAACATATCTCCTGTTGAGATATGAGGAATCCCATAATCATCAACAATTCGTTCTGCCTGAGTGCCTTTACCAGCACCCGGAAGCCCCATTAAGACTAAGTTCATTTCGGATTTCCCCTTCCTTACTTAGAGAGGTTGGGCAGCTGCCCAGCCCTCTGTTTTATTTCATAAATCCACGGTAATTTCGTTTCACTAATTGGCTTTCAAGCTGTTTCATTGTTTCAAGTGCAACACCTACAACAATGAGAAGACTTGTGCCGCCAATTTGTGCAGCGGAAGGTAATCCAGCGAATTGAATGAAAAAGATAGGAAGTATTGAAATCACGGCTAAGAAAATGGCGCCCACAAACGTGAGTCGGTACAAAATGCTCGTAATTCTATCTTGAGTCATTTTCCCTGGACGAACTCCCGGGATATAGCCACCCTGCTTTTGCAGATTTTCAGCCATTTGTTCAGGATTGACTTGGACAAAGGCATAAAAATATGTGAAAGCAACAATCAGTGCTACATAAATCGTCATACCGATTGGCTTAGTATAGTCAAAGTTGTTGGTTATCCAAGTTGTCACATTATTGGTTCCGAAGAACGATGCGATCGTCTGCGGAGTAATAATGAAAGAAACGGCAAAGATGACTGGAATCACCCCTGCTGGATTCACTTTCAATGGAAGGTGCGTTGCTTGACTAGCAGACATTTGTGCACGGCCAGTTCCCTTTGAATATTGAATTGCAATCTTTCTCACTGCCATTTGAATGTAAATAACACCGATAACAATGACAAGAATGGCAATGACAATAAGGGCAATTTTAAGGATTTGCATGAACAGCTGTCCATCTCCACCTACAAATTGTTGAGCGTACACTTGTTTTAATGTTTGAGGGATACCAGCGATGATACCGGCAAAGATAATAATCGAAATACCATTACCAACACCGTGAGCAGTAATCTGCTCACCCAGCCACATTAAAAATGCTGTTCCCGCAGTGAGTACGACCGCAATTAAGAGATACGTTGAAACACCAGGGTTTTCAATCAGCATGCCTCCTGCCATATTGTTGAATCCATATGACATTCCCAGCGCCTGGATAAATCCTAGAACAATTGTAAAATACCTTGTGAATTGTGCTAATTTTCGGCGGCCAACCTCTCCTTGCTTTGACCACTCAGTAAACTTCGGAACAACATCCATCTGCAAGAGCTGAATGATGATCGAAGCAGTGATATACGGCATAATCCCCATTGCAAGAATGGAGAATTGGAAAAGTGCCCCGCCCCCAAACGTGTTGAGGATTCCGAAAACACTCATTTGATCCTGTGCCTGGAGAACATCGGCGTTCACATTAGGCACAGGGATGAAAGCACCTATACGAAAGACGACTAACATTAAAAGTGTGAATATAATCTTATTCCGTATATCTTTCACGCGCATAAAATTGGAGATTGTCTTAAACAAGTTAGATCACCTCGGCTGTACCGCCAGCAGCTTCAATCGCTTCTTTCGCAGAAGCAGAGAATTTATTGGCTTTTACAGTTAATTTTTTTTCTAATTTACCGTTGCCAAGAATTTTTACTCCTGCTTTTAACTTGCTTATTGCACCAGTCTCTAGAAGAAGTTCAGGAGTTACTTCCGTTCCTTCGTCAAAACTGTTTAATCTGTCTAAGTTGATTACCGCGTAATCTTTACGGTTAATGTTTGTAAAACCACGTTTTGGAAGGCGTTGGAATAAAGGCATCTGACCACCTTCGAAACCAGGGCGTACACCGCCGCCAGAACGAGCGTTTTGACCTTTATGACCTTTACCAGAAGTTTTACCGTTACCTGATCCAATACCACGACCAACACGGTTGCGTACTTTACGTGAACCTTCTGAAGGCTTCAATTCATGAAGTTTCATTTGGGCACCTCCTTATCGATTAAAAATGTTTTATTGTTCTTTAACAGAAACTAAATGAGACACCTTGTTAATCATGCCGCGGATCGCTGCATTGTCTTCATGTACGACTGTTTGGTTTGTTTTCTTAAGACCAAGAGTACGAACAGTGACACGCTGATCTTCAGGGCGACCGATTACACTGCGTTTGAGGGTAATTTCTAATTTATTTGCCATTATTGTTCCCTCCTTATCCTAACAGGTCTTCTACAGATTTTCCACGAAGCTTCGCTACATCTTCAGCACGTTTAAGCTCACTTAAACCTTGAAGTGTTGCGCGGATCATGTTGATCGGTGTATTAGAACCTAGAGATTTAGAAAGGATATCAGCTAGACCAGCAAGCTCAAGTACCGCACGAACTGGGCCTCCAGCGATAACTCCTGTACCTTCTGAAGCAGGCTTCAATAGAACGTTTCCTGCACCGAATCGACCGATGATTTCATGTGGAATTGTAGTTCCAACCATTGGTACTTCAATTAAATTCTTTTTCGCATCTTCAACAGCTTTGCGGATCGCTTCTGGTACTTCTTGTGCTTTACCAGTACCGAAACCTACATGACCGTTTTTGTCACCGACAACAACTAAAGCTGCAAAACGGAAACGACGTCCACCTTTAACAACTTTCGCTACGCGGTTAACCGTAACTAAGCGTTCTTCTAACTCTAATTTGCTTGGGTCAATACGACTCATTCGGATGTGTCCCTCCTTCTTTTATTAAAATTTAAGTCCAGCCTCACGAGCAGCTTCAGCTAGAGCTTTTACACGTCCATGATATAGGTATCCTCCGCGGTCAAATACCACGTTAGAGATTCCTTTTTCAACAGCACGTTTTGCAACAAGTTCGCCAACTTTCGTAGCAGCTGCAGTGTCAGAACTATTCTCGATCTTTAACTCTTTATCAAGAGTAGAAGCACTTACAAGTGTTACACCGTTAACATCATCAATTACTTGAGCGTAGATATTCTTGTTAGAACGGAAAACGTTAAGGCGAGGTCTTTCAGCAGTACCTGAAAGTTTCGCACGAACACGAGCATGTCTTTTAAGACGAGTAGCGTTTTTGCTAGTTTTCGTAATCATCCGAGTCACTCCTTTCTTCACATTAAGCGATCTTACTTACCAGTTTTTCCTTCTTTACGGCGAACGAATTCACCTTCGTAACGAATTCCTTTACCTTTGTAAGGCTCTGGAGCACGGACAGCGCGGATGTTAGAAGCTAGAGCTCCTACACGCTCTTTATCGATACCTTTAATGATTACTTTCGTTTGAGATGGAACTTCGATTTCAACTCCAGCCTCAGGAACGATTTCAACTGGATGAGAGTATCCAACGTTAAGAACAAGTTTGTTTCCAGATTTAGCTGCACGGTAACCGACACCGATAAGTTCTAAACCTCTTTCGAAACCTTTAGATACACCTTCAACCATGTTTGCAATCAAGCTGCGTGTTGTACCATGTAATGCACGGTGTTCTTTATTTTCAGACGGACGGCTTACAGTTAAGACGTTGTCCTCAATTTTAATTTCCATATCAGGGTGAAATGCACGAGTTAGTTCACCTTTTGGTCCCTTTACTGTCACTGTGTTATCGTTGTTTGTCACAGTAACTCCTGAAGGGATCTCGATTAGTTTTTTACCTATACGAGACATACCAAGCACCTCCATTCATCTTAAACTTTTTTTACCATACGTAAGCAAGTACTTCTCCACCAGCTTGTTTAGCACGGGCTTCTTTGTCCGATAAAACACCTTGTGATGTAGAAATAATTGCGATTCCAAGTCCGTTAAGTACACGTGGTACTTCATTTGATTTCGCATATACGCGTAAACCAGGTTTACTGATTCTTTTAAGACCAGTGATAACACGTTCGTTGTTTTGGCCGTATTTAAGGAACAAACGGATAATTCCTTGTTTGCTGTCTTCGACGTACTCAACGTCACGGATAAAACCTTCACGCTTTAAGATTTCAGCAATTTCTCTTTTGATTTTTGAAGCCGGTACTTCTAGCTTCTCATGACGTACCATGTTCGCATTGCGAATACGAGTCAGCAAATCTGCAATCGGATCTGTCATAACCATTATTTAATAACCTCCTTCCCATTTATGGGGATTACCAGCTGGCTTTTTTAACGCCAGGAATTTGTCCTTTATATGCAAGTTCGCGGAAACAAATACGGCAAAGTTTAAACTTACGAATAACTGAATGTGGACGACCACATCGTTCGCAGCGCGTATACTCTTGAACTTTAAACTTTTGTTTGCGTTGTTGTTTCGCAATCATAGACTTTTTAGCCACGATTTCGCCTCCCTTTCATTGATTATTTCTGGAACGGCATACCTACTTGAGTTAATAACTCACGTGCTTCTTCGTCCGTATTGGCAGTAGTAACGATAACGATATCCATACCGCGGACCTTTGTTACTTTATCGTAATCAATTTCTGGGAAGATTAACTGTTCTTTAATACCAAGCGTGTAGTTTCCACGACCGTCGAAAGATTTCTTAGAAATCCCGCGGAAGTCACGTACACGTGGTAAAGACACAGAAATAAGTTTATCAAGGAAATCATACATGCGCTCTCCGCGAAGTGTTACTTTCGCACCGATTGGCATTCCTTCACGTAGACGGAATCCAGCAATAGACTTCTTCGCACGAGTAACGACAGGTTTTTGACCAGCGATAAACGTTAATTCTTCAACAGCAGTATCGATTGCTTTAGCGTTTTGAACAGCGTCACCAACACCCATGTTGATCACGATTTTTTCGATTTTTGGCACTTGCATTACTGATTTGTATTCAAACTTAGAAACTAATGCAGGTGTAATTTCTTTTACATACTTTTCTTTAAGGCGGTTCATGAGAAAGACCTCCCTTCCTTATTTACTATTTATCTAGAACTTGCCCAGATTTTTTCGCTACACGGACTTTCTTTCCGTCCTCAACTTTATACCCAACACGTGTCACTTCACCCGTTTTAGGATCAAGCGGCATTACGTTTGATACGTGGATCGGCGCTTCTTGTTCAGAAATTCCGCCTTGAGGGTTAGCTTGGGTTGGTTTAGAGTGTTTTTTCACAAGGTTAATACCTTCTACTAAAACACGTTCCTTTTTAGGGAAAGCAGCAAGGATGACACCTTGTTTACCTTTATCTTTACCAGAGATAACCACTACTTTATCGCCCTTTTTAACATGCATTTAATCGCACCTCCTTGAGTCGCGGATTGTATTCATTAAAGTACTTCTGGTGCTAGAGAAACAATTTTCATATAGTTGTTTTCACGAAGTTCACGTGCTACTGGTCCGAAGATACGAGTTCCACGTGGGCTCTTGTCGTCACGAATGATGACACATGCATTTTCGTCGAAACTGATGTAAGATCCATCGTTTCTGCGAGCTCCGCTCTTAGTACGAACGATAACTGCTTTCACAACTTCACCTTTTTTGACAACGCCTCCAGGTGTTGCTTGTTTAACCGTACAAACAATGACATCACCGATGTTAGCCGTTTTACGTCCAGAGCCACCAAGAACTTTAATCGTTAGTACTTCGCGTGCGCCAGAGTTGTCAGCTACTTTTAAACGAGTCTCCTGTTGAATCATTAATGTTACCTCCTTTCGGAAAAAGAAATCCGAACTTTATTAGATAATAACGGCTTCTTCGACAACTTCAACTAGACGAAAGCGTTTAGTCGCAGATAAAGGACGAGTTTCCATGACCTTTACGATGTCTCCGATTTTTGCTTGGTTGTTTTCATCATGTGCTTTGAACTTCTTAGAGTATCTTACACGTTTGCCATAAAGTGAATGCTTTTTGTATGTTTCAACTACAACAGTGATGGTTTTATCCATTTTGTCAGAAACAACACGACCTTGATACACTTTACGTTGGTTACGTTCGCTCATGTTTGCGGGGCCTCCCCTCTAATTATTATTTATTAGCAGCGATTTCTCTTTGACGAATCACAGTTTTCATGCGTGCGATTGATTTACGCACTTCACGAATGCGAGCAGTATTTTCAAGCTGCCCAGTCGCTAATTGGAAACGAAGATTGAAAAGTTCTTCTTTAAGAGACTTTACTTTTTGTTCAATTTCAGCAGTGGTAAGGTCACGAATTTCATTAGCTTTCATTTGATTCACCACCAATTTCTTCACGTTTTACGAACTTCGTTTTAATTGGCAATTTGTGGGATGCAAGACGAAGAGCTTCACGAGCAACTTCTTCAGACACACCAGAAATTTCAAATAAAACTTTGCCCGGTTTCACTACAGCTACCCATCCTTCTGGAGCACCTTTACCGGAACCCATGCGGACCTCTAGAGGTTTAGCTGTGTATGGCTTAGAAGGGAAAATTTTAATCCAAACTTTACCGCCACGTTTCATGTAACGAGTCATAGCAATACGAGCAGCTTCGATTTGACGGTTTGTGATCCAAGAAGCTTCAAGAGCTTGGATACCGTACTCACCGAAATGTACTTCAGTACCGCCTTTTGCACGACCACGCATTTTTCCACGATGTTCTCTGCGATACTTCACGCGTTTTGGCAATAACATATTATTTTCCTCCTTCCGCAGTATTCTTCTTAGTTGGAAGGACTTCTCCACGATAGATCCATACTTTTACGCCAAGCTTACCATAAGTAGTGTCAGCTTCAGCAGTAGCATAGTCGATGTCAGCACGAAGTGTGTGCAATGGAACAGTACCTTCACTGTAATATTCAGAACGAGCAATATCTGCACCGCCAAGACGACCAGAAACCATTGTTTTGATTCCTTGTGCTCCAGCACGCATTGTGCGTTGGATTGTTTGTTTTTGTGCACGACGGAATGAAATACGGTTTTCAAGTTGACGAGCGATGTTTTCAGCAACTAGCTGAGCATCAAGATCTGCTCTCTTGATTTCAAGAATGTTGATGTGTACACGTTTGCCAGTTAGGCTGTTAAGAGCTTTACGAAGTGCTTCAACTTCAGATCCGCCTTTACCAATTACCATACCTGGTTTAGCCGTGTGGATTGTGATATTTACGCGGTTTGCAGCACGTTCGATTTCTACTTTAGAAACAGACGCGTCAGACAAACGCTTGCTGATGAATTCACGGATTTTCAAGTCTTCATGTAAGAAGTCAGCGTAATCTTTTCCTGCGAACCATTTAGATTCCCAATCACGAATGACGCCAATACGAAGACCTACTGGATTTACCTTTTGACCCACGGATTATCCCTCCTTCTTTTCTGATACAACGATTGTAATGTGGCTAGTACGTTTGTTAATTGCACTCGCACGACCCATAGCACGTGGACGGAATCTCTTAAGTGTTGGACCTTCGTCAACGAATGCTTGAGTAATCACTAGGCTGTTAGCGTCCAACTCGTAGTTGTGCTCAGCGTTTGCGATAGCAGATTTTAATACTTTTTCAATAATTGGTGAAGCAGCCTTAGGTGTAAGGTTTAAGATAGAAACTGCTTCTCCTACTTGCTTACCTCGGATCAGGTCCATTACTAGACGTGCTTTACGAGGAGCAATACGGACTGTTCTTGCGACAGCTTTAGCTTGCATTTAAAAGCCTCCTCTCATTAGCGTCTTGTTTTTTTATCGTCACTAGCATGACCTTTGTAAGTACGGCTTGGTGCGAATTCGCCCAATTTGTGACCTACCATATCTTCAGAAATGAAAACAGGTACATGTTTGCGTCCATCATAGACAGCGATTGTGTGACCGATGAATTGTGGGAAAATTGTAGAACGACGAGACCAAGTTTTTACGACTTGCTTTTTGTCAGTTTCATTCAATTTCTCGACTTTAGCCATCAAATGATCATCAACAAATGGTCCTTTTTTTAAGCTGCGAGCCATTGTGGAACCTCCCTTCGTGATTGAACTACGGTCCTAAATGAACCGTAGACAACCCCGTTACTTGTTTTTACGACGACGTACAATGAATTTATCAGACTTGTTGGTTTTCTTACGAGTCTTGAATCCAAGAGTCGGTTTACCCCATGGAGACATTGGTGATTTACGTCCGATTGGAGCGCGTCCTTCACCACCACCGTGTGGGTGATCGTTAGGGTTCATTACAGAACCACGAACTGTTGGGCGTACGCCTTTCCAGCGAGAACGTCCAGCTTTACCGATGTTGATTAATTCGTGTTGCTCGTTTCCAACTTGACCGATAGTCGCACGGCAAGCAGAAAGAATCATGCGAACTTCTCCTGAGTTCAAACGTACAAGAACGTATTTACCTTCTTTACCAAGAACTTGAGCAGAAGTACCAGCAGAACGAACTAATTGTCCACCTTTACCTGGTTTTAATTCAATGTTATGCACAACTGTACCAACTGGGATGTTGATAAGTGGAAGAGCATTACCTGGTTTGATGTCAGCTTCTGGTCCAGAAGTAACTTCAGTACCAACTTGGATTCCTTTCGGAGCAAGAATGTAACGTTTCTCACCATCTGCATAGTTTACAAGAGCGATGTTAGCTGAACGGTTTGGATCATACTCGATTGTAGCAACGCGTCCAGGTATACCGTCTTTATCACGCTTAAAGTCGATGATACGGTATTGACGTTTGTGACCGCCACCTTGATGACGAACAGTCAATCTACCTTGGTTGTTACGTCCGCCTTTTTTGTGTAGCGGTGCAAGCAACGATTTTTCTGGTTTGTCAGTCGTGATTTCAGCAAAATCTGAAGTAGTCATGCCACGACGACCATTACTGGTTGGTTTATACTTTTTAATCGCCATTTTGAATTTCCCTCCTTCTTTTTAAGATTTACGCTTCAAAAATTTCGATTTCTTTGCTGTCAGCAGTTAATTTCACGATCGCTTTTCTGCGACGGCTAGTCATACCAGTGTAGCGTCCAACGCGTTTTGATTTTCCTTTGTAGTTTTGAACGTTGACTTTCTCAACTTTCACTCCAAAGATTTCTTCAACAGCGTCTTTCACTTCTGTTTTGTTAGCTCTGACATCAACTTCGAACGTGTACTTCTTCTCTGTCATTAGATCAGCAGAACGTTCAGTAATGATAGGGCGCTTTAGAACATCACGAGGATCTTTCATTATGCAAGTCCCTCCTCTACTTTTTCAACCGCTGCTTTAGTGATCAGAAGTTTGTCGTGGTTGACAACGTCAAGAACGTTGATACCGTTAGCTTCAACAACTGTTACTCCAGGGATGTTACGAGCAGATAAAGCAACTGTTTCGTTTGCATCCGCAGTGACGATCAACGCTTTCTTCTCGACAGATAATCCTTTAAGGATGCCTGCGAATTCTTTCGTTTTCACTGCATCAAGAGTCAGATCTTCAAGAACGATGATGTTGTTGTCGATTACTTTAGAAGACAATACTGACTTGATAGCCAAGCGGCGAACTTTTTTAGGTAATTTATAAGAATAACTGCGTGGTGTTGGACCGAATACGATACCGCCTCCGCGCCATTGTGGTGAACGGATAGAACCTTGACGAGCACGACCTGTACCCTTCTGTCTCCAAGGCTTACGACCTCCGCCACGTACTTCAGAACGAGTTTTTACTTTGTGAGTTCCTTGACGTAAGGAAGCTCTTTGCATAAGAATAGCATCGAATACTACGCTTTCGTTTGGCTCGATTCCAAACACAGAAGCGTTTAATTCGATTTCACCGTTAGTAGAACCGTTTTGGTTATATAATGCTACTTTTGGCATGACTTGTTTCCTCCTTTCCTAAGAGAGTTATTTAGATTTAACTGCACTCTTTACAGTTACTAGAGATTTTTTAGCTCCTGGTACGTTTCCTTTGATCAATAGAAGATTGCGTTCTGCATCAACTTTAACGATCTCAAGGTTTTGGACAGTAATTTGCTCTCCGCCCATACGACCTGGAAGAAGTTTACCTTTGAATACACGGTTTGGATCAACAGGTCCCATTGAACCAGGACGACGGTGGTAACGTGAACCGTGAGTCATTGGTCCGCGTGATTGTCCGTGGCGTTTGATAGCCCCTTGGAATCCTTTACCTTTTGATGTTCCTGTTACATCTACGATATCTCCATTTGCGAAAATATCAACTTTGACTTCCTGACCAACTTCATACGCATCTAACTCCGCACCGCGTAATTCTTTTACGAAGCGCTTAGGAGCAGTTTCCGCTTTAGCAACGTGGCCTTTCTCTGGTTTGTTAGAAAGCTTTTCACGTTTGTCATCAAAACCGATTTGGATTGCTTCATAGCCATCCGTGTCAACAGTCTTCTTTTGAAGAACAACGTTAGCAGCAGCCTCAACAACAGTTACAGGGATAAGATCACCGTTTTCTGCGAATACTTGCGTCATACCAATTTTTCTACCTAAGATTCCTTTGGTCATTCGTCACACCTCCTATAATATGTGTTTTCTATTTGAATTAAAGTTTGATTTCGATATCTACACCAGATGGTAAATCTAAACGCATTAGTGCATCAACTGTTTGCGGAGTTGGATTCACGATGTCGATTAGACGTTTGTGAGTACGCATCTCGAATTGCTCACGAGAATCTTTGTACTTATGCACCGCACGAAGGATTGTGTAAACTGATTTTTCAGTTGGAAGCGGAATTGGACCAGATACACTAGCACCAGAACGCTTAGCCGTTTCAACAATCTTCTCAGCAGATTGATCAAGAATTCTATGATCATATGCTTTTAAACGAATACGAATTTTTTGTTTTGCCATTATTTTCCCTCCTTTTCGCCTACTTACGTTAGACAGTTCTCCGTGAGAAAAACCTGATCACCTCGCCATGGCAAAGCGGCCGGGTGTGTCAGCAACCTCTCACTTCATCGCAGTCAAAGACCAACATGCACTATTGTACCAAATTGGCCTGCGTGTTGCAATAATAAATCGGATAAATTTATGATTTGCACACTTTTCATATTATACAGGGATTCAGCCTATAAATCAAGCTTTCCCTGAAGATGATGTATAGCAGTCTTTCTTATGATACGTATAAATTCATCTGGTTCCTCAATGTGCGGGGAATGTGCAGAGTCTTTAAAGGTAAACCATTCTTTGATTGGTGCTTTTAATTGATCAACATATGGTTTTGATACAGCAGCTGGTGTAATCATGTCGTGATCGCCAATGAGAAAGTAGCACGGTATTAATATAGTAGAAACTCGGAATTGAATACTCTCATTCATTAGCTGATCCCATAGCTTGTCTTGACTAAACTTCTGTCCTTTCATGAACTTCCATTTATCTTTAAGCTGATATTGCTTACTAAAAAGAAACCCTTTTAGCATTTGAAAAACCGGTTTCCATCTATGTGTGAGACCTACGCTCGCAAACTCTTTATATAGAGAAAACAAGGCATGAGCTGATGTCCGTTTCCATGGAGGGGGCGTCAGTAATCGCAGACACCCAGTAAACAGACGATTGCGATGATATTTCTTCAAAAGGAGCTCGTACGATACGATATCTTCCTTTAACACATCTACTACCTGACTAATCCCGTAATATGCATGATAAAGATCTGGACGCTTATGTACTGCTTGTATGGCAATTAATGATCCCCACGAATATCCTGCGATATACAATTTTGAATGACCTAGATAAGTTAGAAGCTTCTCTGTCAGTTCAATCGTGTCTTCAATAAATTGCTGAATGGTCATCGATGCATCGGGAAGATTCTCTTGATAGGAAAGTCCTGCACCCCTCTGATCCCAATGGACAACTGTAAAGTCCTGATCAAGTTCCCCGTGAAAGGAATCAATATAACTGATTTGAGCCGAGCCGGGCCCGCCGTGTAAAAATAAAAGGACAGGCTTCGTTTCACTCGTCTGGTCTTCTTTCATCATAATCCATTGGTCAATCCCGCCGATCGACCATTTTTTCAAATATGTCTTTACCATTCCAGCGATCCTCTCGGTTCCATTTAGATTCTATAGCTTATAGTAGCCGTTCTGATCTGGAAAAGCAAAAAAAGAGACCCTTTTGCAAGGAGTCTCTTTTGTATGTTTATTACTTAATGATAGTTGAAACGACACCAGAACCTACAGTACGTCCACCCTCACGGATAGAGAAACGAGTTCCTTCTTCGATAGCGATAGTAGAGATAAGTTCAACTTCCATCTCAGTGTTATCGCCAGGCATTACCATTTCAGTACCTTCTGGAAGATGTACGATACCAGTTACGTCAGTTGTACGGAAGTAGAACTGCGGACGGTAGTTAGCGAAGAATGGAGTATGACGTCCACCCTCTTCTTTAGAAAGTACATAAACTTCAGCTTTGAAACGGCTGTGTGGAGTGATTGTACCTGGTTTAGCAAGTACTTGACCACGTTGGATATCTTCACGAGATACACCACGAAGTAGTGCACCGATGTTGTCACCAGCTTCAGCGTAGTCAAGAAGTTTACGGAACATTTCAACACCTGTAACAGTTGTTTTACCGTTTTCTTCTTGAAGACCGATGATTTCAACTTCGTCACCGACTTTAACTTGTCCACGCTCAACACGACCAGTAGCAACTGTTCCACGACCAGTGATTGAGAATACGTCCTCAACTGGCATCATGAATGGCTTCTCAGTGTCACGCTCTGGAGTTGGGATGTACTCATCAACCGCATCCATAAGTTCAAAGATTTTTGCTTCGTAATCAGCATCTCCTTCAAGAGCTTTAAGAGCAGAACCTTTGATAACTGGTACATCGTCACCAGGGAAGTCATAGTCAGAAAGAAGGTCACGAACTTCCATTTCAACAAGTTCAAGTAACTCTTCATCGTCAACCATGTCACATTTGTTAAGGAATACTACGATGTATGGTACACCTACGTTACGAGAAAGTAGGATGTGCTCACGTGTTTGTGGCATTGGACCATCAGCAGCAGATACTACTAAGATCGCGCCGTCCATTTGAGCAGCACCAGTGATCATGTTTTTAACATAGTCAGCGTGTCCTGGGCAGTCTACGTGTGCATAGTGACGAGTTTCAGTTTCATACTCAACGTGTGCAGTTGAGATTGTGATTCCACGCTCGCGCTCTTCTGGAGCACCATCGATTTGGTCATAAGCCATAGCTGTACCTTTACCAGATTTCTTATGAAGAACTGTTGAGATAGCAGCAGTTAGAGTTGTTTTACCATGGTCAACGTGTCCAATTGTACCAATGTTAGCATGCGATTTGGAACGGTCGAATTTTTCTTTAGCCATTCTAAAAATCCTCCTTAAAGGTTCATTGTATTTGGTATAGAGTGATAGAAAGTGAAGAGTTACCTCTCACTTTCTGATCTTCAATAGTAGTTATACTTTAGTTTAAAGGCAAAATCAATTATTCACCTTTATTTTTTTTGATGATTTCTTCACTGATGCTCTTAGGCACTTCTTCGTAGTGATCCATGTGCATAGTGAAAGTACCGCGTCCTTGTGTGTTAGAACGGAGTGCAGTAGCATATCCGAACATTTCAGAAAGTGGAACCATAGCGCGAACAACTTGAGCGTTACCGCGAGCTTCCATACCTTCTACACGTCCACGACGAGATGTGATATCACCCATGATGTCTCCCATGTATTCTTCAGGGATAACAACTTCCACTTTCATCATTGGCTCAAGTAGAACTGGGTTACATTTGCTGACAGCATTTTTCAATGCCATAGATGCAGCAATTTTGAACGCCATTTCGTTCGAGTCAACATCGTGGTAAGATCCATCAAATAATTTTGCTTTGATGTCGATTAATGGGAATCCAGCTAATACACCATTTTCAAGTGAATCTTCAAGACCTGCTTGAATTGCTGGGATGTATTCACGTGGAACAACCCCACCGACGATTGCATTTTCAAATTCGAATCCTGCGCCTTCTTCGTTTGGTTCGAATTCAATCCAAACGTGTCCGAACTGACCGCGTCCACCAGACTGACGTACGAATTTACCTTCAACTTTTGCACCAGAACGGAATGTTTCACGGTACGCAACTTGAGGAGCACCTACGTTAGCTTCAACCTTGAACTCACGCTTCATACGGTCAACAATGATATCAAGGTGAAGCTCACCCATACCAGAGATGATCGTTTGACCAGTTTCAGGGTTTGTTTGTGTACGGAATGTTGGATCCTCTTCAGCTAGTTTAGCTAAAGCGATACTCATTTTATCTTGGTCAGCCTTAGATTTAGGCTCGATAGCTACATCGATAACTGGCTCTGGGAATTCCATAGACTCAAGGATAACAAGATTTTTCTCGTCACAAAGAGTATCACCAGTAGATGTATCTTTAAGACCTACAGCTGCTGCGATATCCCCTGCATATACAGTAGAGATTTCTTCACGGCTGTTTGCGTGCATTTGAAGGATACGTCCAACACGTTCACGCTTGTTCTTAGAAGAGTTCTTCACGTATGAACCAGAATCAAGTGTTCCAGAGTATACGCGGAAGAAAGTTAGTTTCCCAACATAAGGGTCAGTCATAACTTTAAATGCAAGAGCTGCGAATGGTGCGTCATCAGTAGACTCACGAACAACCTCTTCATTTGAATCTGGCAGGATACCTTTAATTGCAGCAACATCAGTTGGTGCAGGAAGGTAGTCAAGCACAGCGTCAAGTACAAGCTGAACACCTTTGTTTTTGAAAGCAGATCCAACAAGAACTGGGTAGAATTCAACATTCAATGTTCCTTTACGGATTGCAGCTTTCAATTCAGGAATTGTGATTTCTTCACCCTCAAGGTATTTTTCCATAAGCTCTTCATCAAGCTCAGCAACAGCTTCAATTAGGCTGCTGCGAAGCTCTTCAGCTTTGTCTTTATACTCAGCAGGGATTTCTTTAGCATCAGAGCGAGTTCCAAGGTCATCTTCGTAGAAGTATGCTACGTTTTCTACAAGGTCGATGATTCCTTCGAATTGATCTTCAGCGCCGATCGGCAATTGAATTGCATGAGCGTTCGCTTGAAGACGATCTCTTAATGTGCTTACAGAGTAAAGGAAGTCCGCACCAGTTTTATCCATTTTGTTAACGAATACGATACGAGGTACTCCGTAAGTTGTTGCTTGGCGCCAAACTGTTTCAGTTTGTGGCTCTACACCTGATTGTGCATCAAGAACAGCAACCGCACCATCAAGTACACGTAAAGAACGTTCAACTTCAACAGTGAAGTCTACGTGTCCTGGTGTATCGATGATGTTTACACGGTAACCCTTCCATTGTGCTGTAGTAGCAGCAGAAGTGATTGTAATACCACGTTCTTGCTCCTGCTCCATCCAGTCCATTTGTGAAGCTCCTTCGTGAGTTTCACCAATTTTATGGATACGACCAGTGTAGTACAAGATACGCTCAGTCGTTGTCGTTTTACCGGCATCGATGTGAGCCATGATACCAATATTACGAGTTTTGTCTAAGGAGAACTCTCTTGCCATTGGGTAATTTCTCCTTCCTCATTAGGGAATAGTTTTTTTAGTTTGGTATAAATCCTACCAGCGGTAGTGAGCGAATGCTTTGTTCGCTTCTGCCATTTTGTGTGTATCTTCACGTTTCTTAACAGCAGCACCAGTGTTGTTAGCTGCGTCAAGGATTTCGTTAGCAAGACGCTCTTCCATCGTTTTTTCTCCACGAAGACGAGCATAGTTTACTAACCAGCGAAGACCTAAAGTAGTACGGCGGTCTGGGCGAACTTCTACAGGAACTTGGTAGTTAGCTCCACCTACACGACGTGCTTTAACTTCAAGAACTGGCATGATGTTTTTCAAGGCTTGTTCGAAAACCTCCATCGCTTCATTACCAGTACGTTCTTTGATGATATCAAATGACTTGTAGAGGATTGTTTGTGACTTTCCTCTTTTACCGTCGATCATCATTTTGTTGATCAAACGAGATACAAGTTTAGAATTGTAAATTGGATCTGGCAATACGTCTCTTTTTGCTACAGGACCTTTACGTGGCATCTGAATAGCCTCCCTTCTCTTTTAAAAGGATTTCTATCTGTCTCTCATCTCAATATCATTGTCAGCTGCCTGACTCCACTGATCTGATATCAACTTCTAAAAACCCTTATGTTTGTTTGTATTATTTGCTTTGTTTAGGGCGTTTTGTTCCGTATTTAGAACGTCCTTGCATACGACCGTCAACTCCGGCAGTATCAAGCGCACCACGAACGATGTGGTAACGTACACCCGGTAAGTCTTTTACACGTCCGCCACGGATAAGTACTACACTGTGCTCTTGTAGGTTATGTCCGATACCAGGAATGTAAGCTGTTACCTCAATCAGGTTAGACAAACGTACACGAGCATATTTACGTAGTGCTGAGTTTGGTTTTTTCGGTGTCATTGTACCGACACGAGTACAAACCCCGCGCTTCTGTGGAGATGTTACGTTAGTGTGCTCTTTTTTGAAACTGTTGTATCCTTTGTTAAGTGCAGGTGACTTTGAGTTTTCAACTTTACTCACGCGTCCTTTGCGTATTAGCTGATTAATTGTAGGCATGTTGTTATTCCTCCCTTCATTACTTTTTTTATAACCCACATACCCAGGTGGTTCATCAAAAGGCAAAAAACAATGCTTTTGCATTTTATACATGCAAAAACAAAACAAGTACGCTATAACATAATGGCAACAGCTGCTGCCCCAACTTCAATTCCGCAGGCCTTGCCGAGCTTTTTCATGGAATCTACCACTAAGATGTCTACACCCTTCTCTTGCGCTAGTTTCAATACACTAGCGGTTAAAGCAGGATCAGCATCTTTCGCTACGACGACTTCCTTAACTGAATCTCGTTTCAGAGCTTTTACTGTTTGCTTCGTACCAATAATAATGGATTGAGCCTGTGATACTTTATCATAAGACATCGAATATCCTCCAAAGTAACAGGTTTTATTTTGAGCACCTTGGTTATATTATCATCATGGCAGAAGGATGTCAATATCGTATGACAGATTATCTTGACATCCTTCACCATTTTTTGATGATTTTATAGGAATCTCATGAGAAAGATTACTCTACAGGAACCATGTCGTCAGACGGCTGCACTTGCGAAACCGGCTTAACTTTACGGTAGTTTGGCATTCCCGTTCCAGCAGGAACAAGTTTACCGATGATCACATTCTCTTTCAAGCCAAGCAGTTCATCACGTTTTCCTTTGATCGCCGCATCTGTTAGGACACGAGTCGTTTCTTGGAAGGATGCCGCAGACAAGAATGAGTCTGTTTCAAGTGAAGCTTTTGTAATACCAAGAAGAACTGGACGGCCTGTTGCAGGACGTTTGCCTTCGAATAGTACTTTTTTGTTCGCTTCAGTGAATTGATGTACATCAAGAAGTGTGCCTGGTAATACATCTGTATCCCCTGCATCAGCGACACGCACTTTACGAAGCATTTGGCGAACCATTACCTCTACGTGCTTATCTCCGATTTCTACCCCTTGCATACGGTATACTTTTTGTACTTCATGAAGCAGATATTCTTGAACAGCTGTCATGTCAGTCACTTTAAGAAGTTCTTTCGGATCGATCGAACCTTCTGTAAGTACTTGACCACGAGTAACTGTGTCACCTTCAACAACTTTCAGACGTGCATTGTAAGGAGCTGTGTAAGAACGAGTTTCAACTTCGCCTTGAACCACAATTTCCTGCTGCTTGTCACGAACATCGTTAATTTCAGCAACGACACCATCAATTTCAGAAATTGTCGCTTGCCCTTTCGGATTACGCGCTTCAAATAGCTCTTGGATACGAGGTAGACCTTGTGTGATATCGTCTCCTGCTACCCCACCGGTGTGGAACGTACGCATTGTAAGCTGTGTTCCTGGCTCACCGATTGATTGTGCAGCGATGATTCCAACTGCTTCACCGACTTCAACGTCAGTACCAGTTGCAAGGTTACGGCCGTAGCATCGTTTACATACACCATGAGGCGTGTTACATGTAAATGCTGAACGGATCCATACTTCCTCAATTCCTGCTTCAACTACTTCAAGTGCTTTATCTTCATCAATTAGTTCGTTTTCGGCTACAATGACTTCGCCTGTTTCAGGATGAACAATTGGTTTTCTTGCAAAACGTCCGATCAGACGTTCTTCAAGTTTCTCAATAATTTCATTTCCTTCTTTAATGGACTTCGCCAAGATTCCACGGTCTGTACCGCAATCTGTTTCACGGATGATAACATCCTGTGCAACGTCAACGAGACGACGCGTGAGGTAACCTGAGTCAGCTGTTTTAAGGGCTGTATCGGCAAGACCTTTACGCGCACCGTGAGTGGAAATAAAGTATTCCAATACGGTTAAACCTTCACGGAAACTAGATTTAATCGGAAGTTCGATGATACGTCCAGCCGGGTTGGCCATCAGACCACGCATACCAGCCAGCTGAGTAAAGTTAGATGCGTTACCACGCGCTCCAGAGTCACTCATCATGTAGATTGGGTTGACTTCATCAAGGGACTTCATCAGTTTACCTTGGATCACATCTTTAGAAGAACTCCAGATTGAAATAACTCTCTCATAACGCTCTTCTTCAGTAATCAAACCACGTCTGAATTGCTTCATGACGTTATCTACTTTTGCTTGTGCTTCTTCAAGAATTTGCTGCTTATCATCTAATACGACGATATCAGACACACCAACCGTAATACCGGCTTTAGTAGAGTATCTGAAACCAAGATTTTTCATGCGGTCAAGCATTTTAGATGTCTCAGTGATATGGAATCTCTTAAAGATTTCTGCAATGATTTTCCCTAAAATACCTTTTTTGAACGGCGCATTGATTTCTTGTTTCTCGATCGCAGCTTTTACATCCTCACCTTTTTCAAGGAAGAAACGATCAGGCGTTTTTTCTTCAATATTGCTCTTTGTCGGCTCATTCATGTATGGGAATGATTCCGGTAAGATTTCGTTAAAGATCAGTTTTCCAACTGTTGTAATCAACAATTTAGAACGCTGTTCATCAGTGAATGTCACATTCTTCAACGAGCTAGCTGCAACAGCTACACGTGTATGAAGATGCACATAACCATTTTGATAAGCTAGAAGGGCTTCGTCAGTATCTTTGAAGACCATACCTTCTCCGATAGCACCTTTGCGCTCAAGTGTAAGGTAGTAGTTACCAAGCACCATATCCTGAGATGGCGTAACAACTGGTTTTCCATCTTTCGGGTTCAAAATGTTTTGAGCCGCAAGCATTAAGATACGAGCTTCAGCTTGAGCTTCAGCAGATAATGGTACGTGAACCGCCATTTGGTCACCGTCAAAGTCAGCGTTGTAGGCTGTACATACAAGTGGATGAAGACGAATTGCGCGTCCTTCCACAAGTGTAGGTTCAAACGCTTGAATACCAAGTCTGTGAAGAGTCGGTGCACGGTTTAGTAAGACTGGATGCTCACGAATAACTGATTCTAATACATCCCATACTTCTGGCTGCACGCGCTCAATTTTACGCTTCGCACTCTTGATGTTGTGAGCTAATCCTTTTTCAACAAGTTCCTTCATCACGAATGGTTTGAATAATTCAAGAGCCATTTCTTTCGGAAGTCCACACTGATACATTTTCAAATGTGGTCCTACGACGATAACGGAACGTCCAGAATAGTCAACACGTTTACCAAGCAAGTTTTGACGGAAACGTCCTTGTTTCCCTTTCAGCATGTGAGAAAGAGATTTCAATGGTCTATTTCCTGGTCCTGTTACTGGTCGGCCTCTACGTCCATTATCAATCAAGGCATCGACAGCTTCTTGAAGCATACGCTTCTCGTTCTGAACGATGATGCTTGGCGCGCCAAGATCTAATAAACGCTTCAGACGATTGTTACGGTTGATGACACGACGATAAAGGTCGTTCAAGTCAGAAGTAGCAAAACGTCCACCATCAAGCTGAACCATTGGACGTAATTCTGGCGGAATAACCGGAAGTACATCAAGAATCATCCAAGATGGTTTGTTTCCTGAGTTACGGAAGGCTTCTAACACTTCAAGGCGTTTGATCGCACGTGTACGTCGCTGTCCTTGAGCAGTTTTCAGCTCTTCCTTCAGTGTATCTACTTCTTTTACAAGATCGATATCTTGAAGAAGTTTGTTGATTGCTTCTGCACCCATAGCTGCTTGGAATGTATTACCGTATTTATCTAAATAAGCACGGAATTCTTTCTCAGAAAGAAGTTGTTTCTTCTCAAGCGGTGTATTGCCCGGATCTGTCACGACGTAAGAAGCGAAGTAGATCACTTCTTCTAACGCACGTGGTGACATATCAAGAACAAGACCCATACGGCTTGGGATACCTTTGAAATACCAAATGTGGGAAACTGGGGCAGCCAGTTCAATATGCCCCATTCTCTCACGACGGACTTTTGCCCGTGTTACTTCTACACCACA
This sequence comes from Bacillus sp. FSL P2-0069, assembly GCF_038593315.1. Taxonomy (NCBI): domain Bacteria; kingdom Bacillati; phylum Bacillota; class Bacilli; order Caryophanales; family Bacillaceae; genus Bacillus; species Bacillus sp. FSL P2-0069. The sequence continues at coordinate 129,025 of NZ_CP151984.1, read as the reverse complement.
ACGGTCACATACAACACCCTTATACCGAACGCGTTTATACTTCCCACAATGACATTCCCAGTCTTTTTGCGGTCCGAAGATACGTTCACAAAAGAGACCATCTTTTTCAGGTTTCAGTGTACGATAGTTAATCGTTTCAGGCTTTTTCACTTCACCAAAAGACCAAGAACGGATTTTATCAGGTGATGCGAGACCGATGTTCATATACTCAAAATTGTTCACATCTAGCAAGGGGCCTACCTCCCTTTTAATCTTCGGGTTATACCCTAGTCACTTGCTCTAATCGTTTCTGCTATTCTTTTGTGACTGCGTCACGTTCAAGATCGACAGGTGCGAGGTCTGCAGCATCTTCGTCATTAGATAACGCTAATCCGTCTGCTTTCTTCGTTTCCTCATCGTCTTCTAAATCTCTCATTTCTATCTCTTCTTCATCGCCGGATAGGATTTTCACATCCATACCTAAACTTTGAAGTTCTTTGATTAACACTTTGAATGATTCAGGGACACCTGGTTCAGGTACGTTATCCCCTTTGACGATGGCTTCGTATGTTTTCACACGACCCACAACGTCATCTGATTTAACTGTTAAGATCTCTTGAAGTGTATATGCTGCACCGTAAGCTTCAAGTGCCCATACTTCCATCTCTCCGAAACGCTGACCACCAAACTGTGCTTTACCGCCAAGTGGCTGCTGCGTAACAAGTGAGTATGGTCCAGTTGAACGAGCGTGAAGTTTATCGTCAACCATGTGAGCCAGTTTGATCATGTACATGATTCCGACAGATACACGGTTGTCGAATGGTTCACCAGTTCGACCGTCATAAAGGACTGTTTTCGCATCACGGGACATACCTGCTTCTTCAAGCGTTTCCCAAACATCTTCCTCGCGCGCACCATCAAATACTGGTGACGCAATGTGGATGCCAAGGTAACGTGCAGCCATACCCATATGAAGCTCAAGTACCTGACCGATGTTCATACGAGATGGTACCCCTAGAGGGTTCAACATGATATCGATCGGTGTTCCGTCTGGAAGATAAGGCATATCTTCTTCTGGAAGGATTTTAGAGATAACCCCTTTGTTACCATGTCGTCCGGCCATTTTGTCACCTTCAGAAATCTTACGTTTCTGAACGATGTATACGCGGACTAATTGGTTTACACCTGGAGGTAATTCATCTCCATCTTCACGGTTGAAGACTTTTACATCGTGGATAATTCCGCCGCCGCCGTGTGGAACACGCAGTGACGTATCACGAACTTCACGAGCCTTTTCACCGAAGATTGCATGTAATAGACGTTCTTCAGCTGTTAGTTCAGTTACACCTTTAGGCGTTACTTTTCCTACAAGAAGGTCTCCATCTTTTACTTCTGCACCAATACGGATGATTCCGCGCTCGTCAAGGTTGCGTAAAGCATCTTCCCCAACGTTTGGAATATCACGAGTGATTTCTTCTGGTCCAAGCTTTGTATCACGAGCTTCTGATTCATATTCTTCAATATGAATAGACGTGTAGACGTCATCTTTTACAAGGCGCTCACTCATGATGATCGCATCCTCGTAGTTGTAACCGTCCCAAGTCATGAATCCGACCATAACGTTACGTCCTAGAGCCAATTCACCTTTTTCCATAGAAGGTCCGTCTGCAAGAATTTCTCCTTTAACGACTTCATCTCCAACACTTACGATAGGGCGCTGGTTGTAGCAAGTCCCTTGGTTAGAGCGGACAAATTTCAGCAGGCTGTATTTGTCTAGGTTTCCTTTGACTTGTTGTCCGTCAACGTCCTCATAACGGCGAACCCAAATATTTTTTGCTTCTACACGTTCTACAACACCTGGGTAGCGGCAGATGACTGCAGCACCAGAGTCTTTACCTGATACGTACTCCATCCCTGTACCAACAATCGGTGATTCCGGCTGCATCAAAGGCACAGCCTGACGCTGCATGTTCGCTCCCATTAGAGCACGGTTAGAGTCATCGTTTTCTAAGAATGGGATACATGCTGTCGCTGCAGAAACAACCTGCTTTGGCGAAACGTCCATGTAGTCAACGCGGTTTCGAGGAACAACGGTGTTTTCCCCTCTGAAACGAGCAATGATATTATCATCGATAAACGAACCATCATCAGCTAACTGAGCGTTCGCTTGTGCTACTACGTAGTTATCCTCTTCATCAGCAGTTAAGTAATCGATTCTCGGTGTCACTTTACCAGTTTCAGGATCAACCCGGCGGTAAGGTGTTTCGATAAATCCGAAGCGATTCACTTTTGCAAATGAAGATAGAGAGTTGATCAAACCAATGTTTGGACCCTCTGGTGTTTCAATCGGACACATACGTCCATAGTGAGAGTAGTGAACGTCACGAACTTCCATTCCTGCACGCTCACGTGTCAAACCACCCGGTCCAAGCGCTGACAGACGACGTTTGTGCGTCAATTCAGCAAGCGGGTTTGTTTGATCCATGAACTGAGAAAGCTGAGAACTACCAAAGAACTCTTTGATAGAAGCGATCACAGGACGAATGTTGATCAGCTGCTGAGGTGTGATCGTGTTTGTGTCTTGAATCGACATTCTTTCACGAACAACACGCTCCATTCTGCTTAAACCAATACGGAATTGGTTTTGCAGAAGTTCACCTACAGAACGCAGACGACGGTTACCAAGGTGGTCGATATCATCTGTGTCACCTACACCATGAAGAAGGTTGAAGAAGTAACTGATTGATGCAATGATGTCAGAAGGCGTGATGTTTTTCACAGCTTCCTCTACATATGCATTTCCAATCACGTTGATCACTTGCTCGCCTTCTTGATCAGTCGGTGCATAAATCTTAATAGATTGAAGTTCTACTTCATCTTCTACTACGCCACCATTAGGATAAAGCTTTCTAAATCCGATGCCGTTTTCTAAGTATGGAAGAACTTTATCAAGAACTCTTCTGTCTAAAATTTGACCTTTTTCTGCTAGAATTTCACCTGTTTCAGGATCAACTAACGTTTCAGCCAATTTTTGATTGAACAGTCTATTTTTAATATGAAGCTTCTTATTAATCTTGTAGCGTCCAACATTTGCTAGGTCATATCTCTTCGGATCGAAGAAGCGAGAGTCTAGCAAGCTTTTCGCATTTTCAACAGTTGGCGGCTCTCCAGGACGGAGGCGCTCGTAGATTTCGAGAAGTGCTTTATCTGCATTCTCTGTATTGTCTTTTTCCAGCGTGTTGCGTAAGTATTCATTCTCGCCAATGAGGTCAAGAATCTCTTGATCAGAGCTGAAGCCGAGAGCACGCAAAAGAACCGTAACCGGCAACTTACGTGTGCGATCGATGCGTACATAGACTACATCCTTCGCATCAGTTTCGTATTCTAACCATGCGCCACGGTTTGGAATGACAGTCGCAGTAAAACCTTTTTTACCGTTTTTGTCTACTTTACCACTGAAATATACACTTGGAGAACGCACTAACTGAGAAACGATTACACGTTCCGCACCATTAATGATAAAAGTACCTGTGTCTGTCATGATTGGGAAATCACCCATAAACACATCTTGGTCTTTTACTTCTCCAGTTTCTTTGTTAATTAAACGAACTTTTACTCTTAGTGGAGCAGAGTAAGTTACATCACGTTCTTTTGATTCTGCTACAGGATACTTAGGATCCCCTAGGCTGTAATCAATGAATTCAAGAGAAAGGTTACCAGTAAAATCCTCAATTGGGGATATATCTTGAAACATCTCTCTAAGACCCTCATCAAGAAACCACTGATAAGAAGAGGTTTGAATTTCAATGAGATTTGGTAATTCTAACACTTCGCTTATGCGTGCGTAGCTTCTGCGCTGGCGGTGTCGTCCATACTGAACTAGTTGACCTGTCAACTGATTCACCCCTCAAATCATGCGTATTATATGTGTAAAAAGTATTTCTGTCTTTCAAATGTCAGTAAAGAAATACTTTTACAAGACAAAAGAAAAAAGGGTTTCTAAAATAAGAAAACCACATCCAAAAACAAATACCGATTTTATTAGTTTTCCCAAGTATGCATAATTTATACAAAATAGTTGTTTTTTAAGCCTATCAAGCAAAATATACACATTGGCATTTTATAATGTTAACACAGCTAGGAAACTGCGTCAAACTTTTTTAGCTTTGATGATATAGTAGCCCTTTTTTTTCAGCACAACCTCGACTTCTTCAAAGAGCTGCTCTAATTTTTCAATCGCAGATGGTCCACCTTGCTTTTTCTGAATAACCACCCACAACTCACCTTCCGGCAATAAATGATCAGCACTTTTTTCAAAGATCGCATGTACAACTTTCTTCCCTGCCCGTATTGGGGGATTGGTCAGTATAGAGGCAAAAGCAGCTGAGGAATGAACATTCGAGAACAAATCACTTTGATAGATGCGGACATTATCAATGCGATTATGTTTAGCGTTTTCCTTTGAAAGTTCGACTGCTCTTTCGTTCACATCAATCATATGAATGGTACGGCTAGTCATTTCGTTTGCTAACGATAAGCCAATCGGTCCATAACCGCAACCGACATCTAAGACATCGCCATCCAAATCAGGTTCTTCGAAAGCTTCAATTAAAAGCCTTGAACCAAAGTCGACTTCTTTCTTAGAAAACACTCCACTGTCACTTGTAAAAGTAAAGGTACGGTTTCTCAAGGTGAAGTCCCATGTCTGTTTATTGCTTTTCACTGATGGCTTTTCCGTATAATAGTGGTCACTCATGGTGAATGGACCTCCTCTGGATTCAATCGTTTCAGGAGATTAGAAAAGAAAAAGCCCGCCAGTAAAAGCGAGCTTTCCCAAAAGATTAGGCGAAGATTACTTAACTTCTACAGAAGCGCCAACTTCTTCAAGCTTAGCTTTAAGTTCTTCAGCTTCTTCTTTAGCAATACCTTCTTTAAGTGGTTTTGGAGTGTTGTCAACAAGTTCTTTAGCTTCTTTCAAGCCAAGACCAGTGATTTCACGAACCACTTTGATAACTTTGATTTTTTGGTCTCCAGCACCAGCAAGTACTAGATCAAAATCAGTTTTTTCTTCAGCAGCAGCACCGCCACCAGCAGCTACAGCTACAGGAGCAGCAGCAGTTACGCCAAATTCTTCTTCGATTGCTTTTACTAAGTCGTTTAACTCAAGTACAGTTGCTTCTTTAACTGAAGCAATGATTTCTTCGATATTTAAAGCCATTTGTAATTCCTCCATTTTAAGTTTTTTTACGTAAACGTAAAGTACGCATTAAGCGCCTTGTTCTTCTTTTTGATCTGCAACTGCTTTAGTAGCAAGAGCAAGATTACGAACTGGAGCTTGAAGAACGCTAAGCAACATAGAAAGTAAGCCTTCGCGAGACGGAAGTTCCGCAAGAGCCTTCACTTCTTCTACAGTCGCTACGTTTCCTTCGATGACACCAGCTTTGATTTCTAAAGCTTCGTGGCTTTTCGCAAATTCGTTGATGATTTTCGCAGGTGCGATAACATCTTCGTTACTGAATGCGATAGCGTTTGGACCTGTTAAGAAATCGTTTAAACCCGTTAGTTCAACTTGTTCAACTGCACGGCGAGTCAAAGTGTTTTTGTAAACTTTGAATTCTACGCCAGCTTCACGAAGCTGTTTACGAAGTTCAGTCACTTCAGAAACAGAAAGACCGCGGTAATCTACAATGACAGTAGACATACTATCTTTAAATTTAGAAGTAATTTCATCAACGACAACTTTTTTAGTATCGATTGCATTGCTCATGGTTACACCTCCTGTACATTCTTTGTGTAACACTTATACCGATCAGGCCATCACGTTCCTAACGAACGGTTCTCCATATAAAAAGCCTCCATTAAGACATGGAGGCTGTATATACAAGCATACGTTAACGTAAGACTGTGACATATACACCTCGGCGGGTTATTTAAGCCATAAGGCCCCTGCTGTCTACGGTATAAATGGACATTATTCTATTTTACAACATTTTGATATTATCAAAATGGTTGTCATAAGTCAAGAATTATTTTGCAGAGAAAGAAGATGGATCCACTTTCACGCCAGGGCCCATAGTAGATGTAACAGAAACGTTTTTCACGTATACACCTTTAGCCGCTGCAGGTTTTGCTTTAAGGATTGTGTCATAGATTGTTGCAAAGTTCTCAACAAGCTTTTCGTCCTCGAAAGAAACCTTTCCGATTGGCGCGTGGATATTACCAGCTTTATCAACGCGGTATTCTACTTTACCAGCTTTGATTTCATTGATTGCTTTTTCAACTTCGAACGTTACAGTTCCTGTTTTAGGGTTTGGCATAAGACCTTTTGGTCCAAGTACACGACCGATCTTACCAACTTCACCCATCATGTCAGGTGTCGCAACGATTACATCGAATTCGAACCAGCCTTGTTGGATTTTAGTGATGTAATCAGAATCTCCAACGTAGTCTGCTCCAGCAGCTTCTGCTTCTTTTGCTTTTTCGCCTTTAGCGAACACAAGAACGCGTTGAGTTTTACCAGTTCCGTTAGGAAGTACAACTGCACCGCGGATTTGTTGATCGTTTTTACGAGGGTCTACGCCCAAACGAAAAGCAACTTCTACAGTCGCATCAAATTTCGCTGTATTTGCTTTTTTTGTAAGAGAAACAGCTTCAGCTACATCATACGCTTTAGTACGTTCGATCAGCTTAGCAGCTTCTACATACTTTTTACCTTTTTTAGCCATTATAAAAATCCTCCTTATGTGGTTTTAGCGGAATAACCTCCCACGAATAAGGGTTGCGAACTTGTCAAAACCAAACTCGCAACCCAACAAGACAAAAAATTAATCTTCGATGACAATACCCATACTGCGTGCAGTACCTTCAACCATGCGCATAGCTGATTCAACGCTAGCAGCGTTTAAGTCAGGCATTTTTGTTTCCGCGATTTCGCGTACTTTATCACGCTTAACAGTTGCCACTTTATTACGGTTAGGTTCACCAGAACCAGACTCAATACCAGCTGCTTTTTTAAGTAAAACTGCAGCAGGTGGAGTTTTAGTAATAAATGTAAATGAACGGTCTTCAAAAACCGAAATTTCAACAGGAATGATAAGACCAGCTTGGTCAGCTGTACGAGCGTTAAACTCCTTACAGAATCCCATGATATTAACACCGGCTTGACCTAGTGCAGGTCCAACTGGTGGAGCTGGGTTAGCTTTTCCAGCAGGAATTTGCAATTTAACAACTTTAACTACTTTTTTAGCCACGAGACACACCTCCTTAAAGTCCGTGATGTGGTAATAGGGGAATCCCCCTCCCACTCAACAACTTCATTCTTTATATGAATGACGAAATAACTAGCTAGCGATCTTGAGTGAACTCAAGACGTACCTTTGCTATATTACCACTTCTATACACTCATTTCAAGCTCTTTTAAATTACAATTTATCGATCTGCGTGAACTCAAGTTCAACAGGTGTTTCTCTACCAAACATATTAACGAATACTTTGACTTTGCTTTTATCGTAGTCAATTTCTTCAATAGAGCCAGTGAAGTTAGCAAATGGTCCATCGATGACCTTAACTGTTTCTTTCAGTTCAAAGTCGATTTCTGTTTTGCGTTCTTCAAGACCCATTCTCTTCAGAATGGTTTCAGCTTCGCCTGGCAGCAGCGCAGTCGGCTTTGAGCCTGATCCAGCTGATCCAACGAATCCAGTGACACCTGGTGTATTACGAACGACATACCAAGAGTCGTCAGTCATCACGATTTCCACTAGGACATAGCCAGGGAATACTTTCTTTTTGACAACTTTTTTCTTACCATTTTTAATATCCGTTTCTTCTTCTTCTGGTACGACGACGCGGAAGATTTTATCCTGCATGCCCATTGATTCAACACGCTTTTCCAAATTCGCTTTTACTTTGTTTTCATAGCCAGAGTACGTATGCACAACATACCAATTCTTTTCCATTTTCGTTCAGGACTATTTAGTCCTTCCCTCCCCACATTTCATAATGTCTATTTGACGAATCTCGAGTAACGGTAAATATTTTCAAGCAATTGAAAAAACCCGTAAAACGGGTTTTTTGGCAAGTCATATTATGATCTATTATAGCACGTTCAGCAGACCATTATTCAAGTATTAATGAATTAATTCGATTAATTGTGAGATTCCTATATCAAGAAAAGAGAAAAAGATGGCAAAGAATACGACTGTTAAAATAACAGTGATTGTGTAGCGGACCATTTCGTTCTTCTTTGGCCAGCTGACCTTTTTCATTTCTTTTCCGACACTTTTTAAGAAACTGATAATACGCATGTAAAAGACCTCCACAGATTAAAGAACGCAAATCTTACTTCGTTTCTAAATGTGTTTTATGTGAATTACAAGTCTTGCAATATTTCTTAACTTCTAATCTTTCAGCTGCTGAAGCAACACTTTTCATTGTCGTATAATTGCGGCTTCCGCAGTCTTTACAGGCTAGAGTAATCTTTTTCCTCATATTTACACCTATTTTCTCGACATCATTTCATTAGTACCTTATCACAGTGTCGAAAAAGCTGTCAATATAGGTTTGATTAGAGACTAATCTCGCGAAGCTCTAAATATTTCTCTAATTTTCTCTTTACTCTTTGGAGTGCGTTATCAATTGATTTCACATGACGATTTAAATCTTCAGAAATCTCTTGATAGGATCTGCCATCAAGATAAAGCACAAGTACCTTTCTTTCCAGCTCGCTTAGCAGTTCACCCATCTTCATTTCGATATCATCAAATTCTTCTTTGCTAATAATTAAGTCTTCTGGGTTAAGCGCTTTAGCACCGGAAATGACATCCAATAATGTTCTGTCCGATTCTTCATCGTAGATCGGCTTGTCTAATGATACATAGGAATTTAACGGGATATGTTTTTGGCGAGTAGCTGTTTTAATTGCGGTGATAATTTGGCGGGTAATACATAATTCTGCAAAAGCCTTAAATGAAGTAAGCTTGTCCTCTCTGAAATCGCGGATAGACTTATAAAGTCCGATCATTCCCTCTTGGACAATGTCCTCTCGATCCGCTCCTATCAAGAAATAAGATCTTGCTTTCGCACGTACAAAATTGCGGTATTTCGTTATTAAATAATCTAGCGCATCACTATCTCCGACATGAACCCTTTCAATGACTTGTTCATCTTCCAACTGGCAAAATTGCTCTCTGATGGACTTACCCTTGCTGTTGTTTAGATTCACTTCGATCCCCCCGACCGCACCTAGATAGAAATATTATACATTAATGGTTGAAATATCGTCAAGCTATTCCAGATTCCCGCGCCGCCATTTTTCAAACGTTTTCAATACATCTTCTGACAATTCAATCTTAGATGCTGGTTTATCAGAAGTAATCTTTTTGACCCTCGTTTCAATCTTTCGTTCTATCACTTCAATCTCTCTTAAAAGCTCACGAGCCGACTTCCGAAGAGCTCCTTGTCCAAAAATAGCCCATTGTTCCGTAAAATCTGAGGTTGCCACATGAATTTGCGTCCGTATATTATTCAAATCCTGCGCCAGCTTTTCAATCCGCTCATCCGCCGTTTCATTCTCTCTCGTAAAGATGACCTCTACTCGGTGGTTGGTCCGCTTCTTTTCAATTCCTTTGACCATATGGGCATCGAATACGACAATGACTCGATACCCTGTGTATGCTTGATATTCTGCTAAATGTTGAATCAGTACGTCTCTGGCTTCTTCAAAGCTGTTTTCCTTTAAGTGCTGCAGCTGAGGCCATGCACCTATCATGTTGTATCCATCGACTAAGAGGATATCCATCTCTATTCTCCTAACGGATAACGTTTTCGATACACTTCATACATCAATAAACCAGCGGCAACTGATGCGTTTAACGAAGTAACCTTCCCGGCCATAGGCAGTTTAATCAGAAAATCACACTTTTCCTTAATCAATCGGCCAATTCCTTTTCCCTCGCTGCCAATCACAAGAGCCAGCGGCATCGTGCCATCAAATTGTCTGTAATCCTGTTTAGCAGACGCATCTGTTCCCGCAACCCAGATTCCTCTTTCTTTCATTTCATCAAGGGCTCTTGAAAGATTGGTCACTTTTGCAACAGGAATATGCTCAATTGCTCCAGTGGATGCCTTAGCAACTGTTGTTGTTAGACCGACCGCTCTCCTTTTCGGAATGACAATCCCGTGTGCACCTACAGCATCTGCCGTTCTCATAATAGATCCTAAATTATGCGGGTCTTCAATCTCATCTAAAATCAGAAAGAAAGGCTGTTCATTCCGCTTTTCAGCGATTTGATACAGGTCGTCCAATTCTGCATATTCATATGCTGCTACTTGTGCAACGATTCCCTGGTGCTGACCTGTAACCATTTGATCAAGCTTTTTCCTCGGAACATACTGAATGGTGATATTTTGCTTTTTAGCGAGTTCAATGACCTGCTGGGCTTGTCCTTTTACAGTGTTTTCTGCCATCCAGAGCTTGTATAACTCCCGATCTGACTTCAGTGTCTCAATCACTGCATTTTTCCCAATGACATAATCATGTTGCTGACTCATTTGTCTTCCTCCCTGACGTTCCGATTTCAATCGCCTGACCAATCAGCTCTTCTAAGCGTTCGTCCTGCTTTTCGATAAATAAATAACCCATGAGCGCTTCAAACGCTGTACTATAACGATACGTTTGAACGTCTGTGTTTTTAGGCACTGTGCCTGATTTTGCGTTTCTTCCTCTTTTCAGCACCGCTTCTTCTGCTTCAGTGAAAAAGCCTTGCTGCTGAAGCGTAAATAAAATAGCAGCCTGTGATTTAGCTGAAACAATGTTGCTTGCTCGTTTGTGCAGCTCATTTGGTTTTGTCGCCCCCGTTTGGAGGAGGTGATGCCTCACATATACTTCAAAAATGGCATCACCCATATAAGCCAGCGCAAGTCCGTTCAGCTGTTTACCGTCTTTCAGCTTTTCAAAATTCAACATTGCCTATTCTCCTCTTTTCCAGCGAGTACCTTGAGGAGTGTCCTCCAACACAATATTCATGTTCTTTAATTGATCACGAATTTGATCAGATAGGGCAAAGTCACGATTTCTTCTAGCTTCATTGCGTTTTTCAATTAACGCTTCTACCTCTTCGTCAAGCGTGTGCTTTTCTTCTAATGAGAAGCCGAGAACAGACGTAATTTCTTGGAACAAGCCGATAAATGCCTTGATCACTTCCTCCGAAGTATGATCATTTTCCATATAATAATTCGCCTGTTTCGCTAATTCGAATAAAACAGAGATCGCATTTGCCGTATTGAAGTCATCATTCATTTCGGAAATAAATGTTGCACGCTGCTCTTCAATTTTTGCCAGCCATTCAGCATTGTCTTCCGTGATATTTGTGCTGCTCTCTAGACGGTGATGTAAATTCGCATACGATGTTTTGAGTCGGTTAAACGCACTCTTTGTACTTTCTAATAAATCCATTGAGTAATTAATTGGGTGGCGATAGTGAACCGACAACATAAAGAAGCGAAGCACATCAGGATCTTGTTCTTTCACAATGTCATGCACCAGCACAAAGTTGCCAAGTGATTTTGACATTTTTTCATTATCGATATTAATATACCCGTTATGCATCCAATACTTCGCAAAAGGCTTCCCTGTCAAAGCCTCAGATTGGGCAATTTCATTCTCATGGTGAGGGAATGTTAAATCCTGTCCGCCAGCATGAATATCGATCGTATCACCTAAATATTTTTTGACCATTGCCGAGCATTCAATGTGCCAGCCTGGGCGTCCTTCGCCCCACGGGCTATCCCAAGAGATTTCCTGATCCTTTGCAGCCTTCCAAAGAGCAAAGTCCAGTGCATCTCGTTTCTTTTCACCTACTCGAATACGGGCACCTGTCTTCAGTTCATCAATTGATTGGTGAGAAAGCTTTCCATAGCCTTCAAATGAGCGTGTGCTGTAATACACGTCGCCATCTGCTTCATAGGCGTAGCCTTTTTCAATCAATGTGGCAATAAACGCAATGATATCATCCATGTTTTCCGTCACTCGCGGGTGAAGGTCTGCTTTTTTGCAGCCGAGTGCACTGACGTCTTCGAAGTAGGCCTGGATAAACCGGTCAGCAATTGTCGGCACATCTTCTCCGAGTTCGTTGGCTGCTTTGATGAGTTTATCATCCACATCTGTAAAGTTTGATACAAAGTTCACATCGTAACCGCTGTATTCTAAATACTTACGTACAGTGTCATAAACAATAGCAGGTCTAGCATTCCCGATATGAATGTAGTTATAAACGGTTGGTCCGCACACATACATCTTGACCTTTCCTGGCTCAAGCGGGACAAATTCTTCCTTCTTACGTGTCAATGTATTATAAATATTGATTGTCATGATTGTTCTTCCTTTCTGCTCAATGAAGCCAGCTCACCTTTTAGCTTTTCCATTTCTCGTTCCAATTCTTTGAAACGATCGGAAATTGGATCTGGCAAATCTTGATGATTGAGATCACGATTGATTTTCTTTCCATTTTGAACGACGACTCGCCCAGGTATACCGACAACGGTGGAATGGTCGGGTACGTCCTTTAACACGACCGACCCCGCTCCAATCTTGGCTCCTTTTCCAACTGTAATGGAACCAAGCACCTTGGCACCTGTCGCAATGAGGGCATCGTCTAAAATGGTCGGATGCCGCTTTCCCTTTTCTTTCCCTGTTCCCCCTAATGTCACGCCTTGGAAAACAGTGACGTTGTCTCCAATTTCACATGTTTCCCCGATCACGACGCCCATGCCGTGATCAATGAAGAACCGCCTGCCAATGGTTGCCGCCGGATGGATTTCCACCCCTGTGAAAAAACGGCTGACCTGAGAAATGATCCGTGCAATAAAATACAGCTTCCGCTTATAAAATGCATGCGCAATACGGTGAGCCCAAATCGCATGAAGTCCTGAATAGGTTAGCACTACTTCAATATAGCTTCTAGCAGCAGGATCTTGATCAAACACAGTATCAATATCTTCTTTCAGCATTTTGAAAAACACATGCTCCCCCCGTTCTTCCCCATCAATCTCTCTTAGGACTTGCTCTCTTTTTTTGGACAAATAAAAAACGCCTCTGCCATATGACAGAGACGTTTTGAAAACGCGGTTCCACTCTGTTTAGAAAGCCACTTATCTTGAAGCCTTCTCAACTTAATCCCATAACGGAGGGTACCGCCCTTGCATACTAACGTACGTGTTCCTCAAGGGTCTTGAGGGTGCATTTCCAACATCTGCCCATAAGTCTCTTTCAGCCGGTGGAGACTCTTTCTGTGATGGACGAGTACATTGTACTTCTCCCTCGCAACGATTTCCTTATATTTGTTTAATGCGGTTTAATACCGTTTCTTTACCTAGTAATTCAATACTTTGCGGAAGTTCTGGGCCATGCGTTTGTCCTGTGACAGCCACACGAATCGGCATGAATAGTTTCTTGCCTTTATGCCCTGTTTCTTTTTGTACCGCTTTAATGGCAGCCTTGATTTCATCAGGTGTGAAAGACTCAAGCTGTTCAAGATGACCTGCAAAAGATGCCATGACTTCTGGTACTTGCTCCTCTGCTAGAACTTCCTTTGCCTCTTGATTATACTCAATTTGCTCCTTAAAGAACAACTCTGTCAACTCAACAATTTCTGCTCCGTAGCTTAATTGTTCGTGATACAGAGAAATAAGCTTGCGTACCCACGTGTTTTCTTCTTCAGTCAGCTGCTCACTTACCTTGCCTGCCTTTTGAAGATGTGGAAGTGTTAGTGCCACAACCTGATCAAGATCAAGTGCTTTCACGTATTGGTTGTTCACCCATTTTAGTTTATGCATATCGAATAGAGCTGGTGACTTAGAAAGTCGGTTCACATCAAAAATGTCGATGAATTGCTCTTTTGTAAACAGTTCTTCTTCGCCTACTGGAGACCATCCAAGTAATGCAATGAAGTTAAACAGGGCTTCAGGTAAATAGCCTAAATTCTTATATTGCTCGATGAATTGAATAATCGATTCATCACGTTTACTTAATTTCTTGCGGTTCTCGTTCACAATCAGCGTCATATGTCCGAATAGCGGAACATCCCAGCCAAATGCATGAAAAATCATGATTTGTTTAGGGGTATTTGAAATATGATCCTCTCCGCGAAGAACGTGAGTCATTTTCATCAAATGATCATCCACGGCAACTGCAAAGTTATAAGTTGGCGTGCCATCTTTCTTCACAATAACAAAGTCACCAATGCCGTCTGTTTCAAATGAAATATCACCTTTGACCATGTCGTCAAATTTGATGATTTCTCCTTTTGGTACTCGGAAGCGGATGCTTGGCTCTCTTCCTTCAGCAATCAGCTTGTCCTCTTCTTCTTTTGATAAATGACTGCATTTACCAGAATATCGAGGCATTTCGCTGCGGGCGATCTGTGCTTCACGCTCTGCCTCTAGCTCTTCTGCCGTACAATAGCACTTATACGCCAAGTCCTTCTCTAGCAGCTCATCATAATATTTTTTATAAATATCATTACGCTCTGATTGTCTGTAAGGACCGTAGCCGCCATCTTTATCAATGCTCTCATCCCAATCAATACCGAGCCATTTCAGGTGGCGAAGCTGGCTTTCCTCCCCGCCCTCTACATTACGCTTTTGATCCGTATCCTCGATTCGAATAATAAATTTGCCGCCTTGGCTGCGTGCGAACAAATAGTTGAAAAGAGCCGTTCTAGCATTCCCAATATGTAAATGACCAGTTGGACTCGGTGCATAACGAACACGCACTTCATTTCCCATGAGTTTAACTTCCTTTCATCTGCATCATGTTGTCTGACACCAATTTTTTATAAACGTATTTTATCATCAAAACCCATTCTCATCAAAATGGATTTTACTTTTTCTGAAGAAGCACTGTTGCCTGAGAGGCAATTCCTTCGCCTCTTCCTGTAAATCCAAGTTTCTCTGTCGTTGTTGCTTTGACATTCACCTGTGTGACATCTGCCTCAAGCGCTTCTGCAATTTTCTCACACATTGGTTGAATGTAAGGTGCCATTTTTGGCTTTTGCGCCATGATGGTGCAGTCAATATTCACAAGTGTGTAGCCCTTTTCTTTCACAAGTGCCCACACATGCTGCAATAATTTAAAAGAATCTGCATCCTTAAACTCAGGGTCAGTGTCCGGGAAATGTCTGCCGATATCTCCTTCAGCAATCGCACCCAGGCAGGCATCTGCCACTGTATGAAGCAGTACGTCAGCGTCTGAATGACCTAGCAGTCCCTTTTCATAAGGGATGGTGACCCCGCCAATAATCAGAGGTCTCCCCTCTGTTAATTGATGTACATCAAAACCTTGTCCTATTCTCAACATGATCTAGTACCCTCTTTCCGCATCCATAATTGCCTTGGCAACCAATAAATCATCCGGTGTTGTCAGCTTAATATTGGTATAGTCTCCTTGGACAATATACACATTCTCACCTTGTAATTGTTCAACAAGACTGGCGTCGTCTGTTCCAAAGAAGCCTGTCCGCTCCGCATATTCATGCGCCTCTTTTAAAATAGAATGACGAAAAGCTTGTGGGGTCTGGACTGCCCACAAGCTCTGACGTTCAATGGTTTGTTCCACTTTGCCTTCTTGAACGCGTTTGATTGTGTCTTTCACTGGTACCGCTACAACTGCGGAGCCTTTTTCAATCGCTGCTTTAACGAGCAAGTCAATCTGTGTATGCTTAATAAAAGGCCTTGCCCCATCATGAACAAGCACGATGTCCGCATCTTTCACAGCCTTTAATCCTTCGTATACACTTTGCTGACGTTCTTCACCGCCAGTGACAAGTGAAACAGGCGTTTGAAAAGCGTGTACCTTGAGTAGCCTTTCAAAGTCTTGACGCTCCTCTTCATTGATCGCTAGGATCATGCGTTTGCATTGCGCATGAGCGTCAAACACCTTTAGTGTATGAATGATGACCGGCATTCTTTTCAGCTCAATAAAAAGCTTATTACGGCCGGCCTTCATTCGTTTCCCTTGCCCCGCAGCCGGAATAACTACTTCATAATACATGTTCGTTCTCCCTTTAGAGCGCCTTCTCCAGAAGTTTTGGCTTCGCAAAAATCATTCTTCCAGCAGCAGTCTGCAGCACACTTGTGACGAGCACGTCAATGTCTTTTCCAATGTAATTGCGTCCTTCTTCGACCACAATCATCGTACCGTCATCTAAGTAAGCAACACCTTGGTTATGCTCTTTTCCATCTTTGATGACCTGTACCTTCATTTCTTCCCCAGGCAGTACAACCGGTTTAACGGCATTGGCTAGATCATTGATGTTTAACACTGCTACTTTTTGAAGTTCGCATACTTTATTTAAATTAAAATCATTGGTCACAACAACACCTGAAGTTAATTTCGCCAGCTTCACAAGCTTGCTATCAACCTCTTGAATGTCTTCGAAGTCACCTTCGTAAATTTCAACTTTGATATCCAATTCTTTTTGAATACGATTTAAAATATCTAGACCTCTTCGGCCTCTATTTCTCTTTAATACATCTGAAGAGTCTGCAATATGCTGTAATTCCTCGAGTACAAATTGAGGAATGACCATGACGCCTTCTAAGAATCCAGTTTGACAAATATCTGCGATTCTTCCATCAATGATAACACTTGTGTCTAAAATTTTCAGCTTTTTATCTTCTATTTCAGGTTCATCATCAGCTGCTCCCTTTTTCTTTGTGACCTTTGCAGATCGGGAGAACAGCCCTATCATTTCATCCTTCTTCTTAAATCCTACCTGAAATCCAAGGTATCCTAAAAAGAAAGCCAGGAAAATCGGAATAATGGTACCAAAAATATGATATGGGATATTGTTTAGCGGGATCACGTTTACAATAAGATATGCTAGAATAAGTCCAAATACTAATCCGAAACTTCCAGATATAAGATCAGGAAGAGGCGCCTTCAATAGAGAATCCTCGATCCATTTCACCCAATTTACCACATAACCTGTGCACCATTTACCAATGATGAAGAACACAACGGCTCCTATTAGTGCTGATGAGTAAGCATTTGTTATGAAAGGTATGTCCTTTACATTTAAAAGCAGAAATAACTCTGGAATGATAAAAATCCCTACAACTGCACCCAAAATGATAAAAAACGCCTGAACGATTCTTTTTAACATACCTTCACCTCCTTTATTTTTCATCTGTCAATCCACCTTCATCTGACATTAATATATGTTTAAGTTTCCTATCATGAGCAACAGAAAACAAAACCATCATTAATATACCCATATTCATCCATTTTTAACCGTAATAGAGAAAAATTTCTCTTCTTAAAGCTGACGGTCAATGTAATGTTTTTCTTGTAACCTTTTTAATCCTTTTTTTATCTTTTTCGCTCTTACTTCTCCAATTCCTTCTACTTCATCCAATTCTTGTACATCTGCTTCCATAATTCGATCTAGCACACCGAATGCTTCAACCACATTTTCGACGATTGGCATTGGCAGTCTAGGGATTTTATGAAGCAATCTATATCCTCTTGTGTACACATATTCGTCAATATTTGTAGAAGCTGGATACCCAAGTAACTTGTACAGAATGGAATCATCTAAAAGCTCAAAGCTCGACATATCTTGAAGTTGTTTAAGCAGCACATACGGATCTTTGATCTTTTCTTTCACGTAATCTTTAATAAATAAAGCTGCTTCCTGCTCCATATCTGTAATCAATTCATTGACTTGCAGACGGATCAAGTGTCCCTCTGTTCCGAGCTCTTTGATATACATATTGATTTCATTTTTGATCCTGAGTACCATTTCGTAGCGGTGCAGCACGGATAATACATCCCCAAAGGTCACAAGCTCTTCAAATTCTAGGGCGCTTAACGCAGAAATGGCGTGATCTAAAATCGTTTTATATTTCTCAAGTGTTTGAATGGCTTGATTGGCCTTTGTTAAAATAAAGCCAATATCTTTCAGCGTATAACGACGATTCCCTTGGTATAAGGTAATGACGTTCCTCCGTTCAGAAATGGCAATGATTAAGCAGCCTGTCTGCTTTGCTACACGTTCAGCCGTCCGGTGCCTCATGCCTGTTTCCGATGAATGGATGGTTGCATCTGGCATCAGCTGTGTATTCGCATACAAGATTTTTTGACCAGAATCGCTAAGAATAATGGCCCCGTCCATCTTCGCCAATTCATATAAATGTGCTGGGGAGAAGGCTGAATTAATGTGAAATCCTCCATCTACCACACTCTTTACTTTGTCATTATAACCAACAACAATGAGCCCGCCAGTATTGGCTCTCAGGACGTTTTCAATCCCTGCCCGCAGAGGTGTTCCTGGTGCCACAAACTGTACAATATCTAAGAGATCGAGTTCTCTCGCTCCTTTTTTCTCTTTTTCCATTTCTATGATCCCCCTAGTGAAATTCGAAGTGCCTCCGCTACATTTTCTACACCAACTAACTCAATCCCTCTCGGCTTTTTCCATCCGTCTATATTCGCCTGAGGAATAAACATTCGCTTAAATCCTAGTTTTGCAGCTTCCTGCACTCGCTGTTCAATTCTTGATACTCTTCTGACTTCTCCCGTCAGACCGACCTCTCCTATAAAGCAATCCGCTTGATGCGGCGCTGCATCTTTAAAGCTTGATGCAATACTGACAGCAATAGCTAAGTCAATCGCCGGTTCGTCAAGCTTCACACCGCCTGCGACCTTTAAATACGCATCTTGGTTTTGCAGCAGCAGCCCCACGCGTTTTTCTAAAACTGCCATGAGCAGCGATACTCGATTATGATCAAGGCCAGTGGCCATTCTTCGCGGATTCCCAAAGCTTGTCGGGGAAATTAATGCCTGTATCTCGACAAGTACGGGTCTTGTTCCTTCCATTGAGGCAACAACACACGAACCAGATACACCTGCCGACCGCTCTTCTAGAAAGATTTCTGATGGGTTTAATACTTCCGTGAGCCCTTCCTCTCTCATTTCAAAAATTCCCAATTCATTCGTTGAACCAAATCGGTTTTTGACCGCCCGTAAGATACGAAACGTATGATGACGCTCGCCTTCAAAATAAAGAACTGTGTCCACCATATGCTCTAAAAGGCGTGGACCTGCGATCGAGCCTTCTTTGGTCACGTGACCAACGATAAAAATAGGAATACCATTTGTCTTGGCAATCTTCATCAGCTGCGCTGTACATTCTCTAACTTGAGATACAGAGCCGGGAGCTGACGTGATATCGCTTTGGTAAACGGTTTGAATCGAATCCACCACAACAAAAGCAGGTTTCATCTCCTGTATAGCAGACGTTATATACTCCATATCGGTTTCAGCCAAAACATGTAAAGAGGCGCTTTCAATGCCAAGGCGGTCCGCTCTTAGCTTCGTTTGTTTAATGGACTCCTCACCAGATATGTATAACACATTCTGATTTTTGTCTGAGAGCTGTGCTGATACTTGTAATAATAATGTGGACTTCCCAATCCCAGGATCTCCGCCGATGAGAACAAGAGAACCTTTGACAATTCCACTTCCTAATACTCGGTTAAATTCTTCTAAATTTGTTTTAATTCGGGGTTCTTCGGATGTTTCAATTGCAGATATAGGTGAAGGTTTTTGAATGGTTTGAACAGAATGATTAAAAGCACTTCGACGGTTTGCCGGCTCTTTGCGAACGACCTCTTCTGTCATACTGTTCCACGTGCCGCAGCCTGGACATTTCCCCATCCATTTGGCTGACTCATAACCGCACGATTGGCATATAAATTTTGATTTTGTCTTAGCCATAGATTGAAGAATACAACTCCTTATACTGGTCAGAAAATAAGTAAAGGGAGGCATACACCTTACTGGTATGCCTCACACTTTTTTCTTACTATATTAGTTCGTAGCAGCCGTCGCTTTTACGACAATCTCTCCATCTTCCACATCTAATACGATATGTTGACCTTTTTCAATATTCCCCTTCAGAAGCTCTTCAGAAAGTCGATCTTCTACATGCTTTTGAATCGCTCTTCTTAACGGACGCGCACCGTACTCAAGATCTACTCCTTCGTCGGCAATCTTCGCTTTTGCTGCTTCCGTCAATTCAATTGATAGGTCTTGTTCTTTTAATCGTTTTGTCAATTGATCAGACATGAGAGACACGATCTCTTTTAGATGTTTCTTCTCAAGCGAGTGGAAGACAATGATTTCATCAATCCGGTTGATAAACTCAGGTCTAAACGCACGTTTCAACTCGCCCATCACTTTGCCTTTCATATCCTTGTAATTTTGACTTTCATCCTGCACGTTAAAGCCAACATATTTATTGCGCTTCAGCTCACTAGCTCCAACGTTTGATGTCATAATCAAAATCGTATTTCTAAAGTCAACGGTACGCCCTTTAGAATCAGTCAGACGACCATCTTCTAACACTTGCAGTAAGATATTAAATACATCTGGATGCGCCTTTTCAATCTCGTCTAAAAGAACGACAGAATAAGGTTTTCTTCTCACTTTTTCAGTCAGCTGTCCACCTTCATCATAGCCCACATAGCCTGGAGGTGACCCAACAAGTCTGGATGTAGAGTGCTTCTCCATGTATTCAGACATATCAATACGGATCATTGCTTCTTCATCACCGAAAATAGACTCAGCAAGTGCTCTTGCAAGCTCCGTTTTACCAACCCCTGTTGGACCTAAGAAGATAAAGGAGCCGATTGGGCGCTTCGGATCTTTCAGGCCAGCACGCGCACGTCTCACCGCTTTTGCTACAGCGACAACCGCTTCATCCTGTCCGATCACGCGAGAGTGGAGCAATTGTTCCATATTCAGAAGCTTATCTGTCTCCGTTTGAGCAATTTTCGAAACAGGCACTCCCGTCCAGCTGGAAACGACCATTGCGATATCATCTACAGATACCTCTGAATTCTCTTGTCCCTGCTTTTCTTTCCATGATTTCTTTGTAACTTCTACTTTTTCACGCAAACGCTGTTCTGTATCTCGAAGAGAAGCTGCTTTTTCAAATTCTTGACTTTGAACTGCCGCATCCTTTTCCTTGCGTACTTCATCCAGCTTTTGCTCTAATTCTTTTAGGTTAGGCGGTGTTGTGAACGAACGTAAACGGACTTTCGAACCTGCCTCATCAATTAAATCAATCGCCTTATCTGGAAGGAATCGGTCAGAAATATAACGGTCAGACAGCTTCACCGCCGCCTCAATCGCTTCATCTGTAATAGACACACGGTGATGTGCTTCATACCGGTCTCTAAGCCCTCTTAAGATTTGAATACTTTCATCAACAGACGGCTGATCTACTTGAATTGGCTGGAAACGTCGTTCAAGCGCAGCATCCTTTTCAATATATTTACGGTACTCATCTAACGTTGTCGCCCCAATACATTGAAGCTCTCCACGTGCTAGGGATGGCTTCAAGATATTAGACGCATCAATCGCGCCCTCTGCTCCACCAGCACCAATAAGTGTATGAAGCTCGTCGATAAAGAGAATGATATTTCCTGCCTGGCGAATTTCGTCCATCACTTTTTTCAAACGATCCTCGAATTCACCACGATATTTCGTACCAGCTACAACAGTTCCCATATCCAGGGTCATTACTCGTTTATCACGCAGGATTTCAGGCACTTCATTATGAATAATTTGCTGTGCAAGACCTTCTGCGATGGCTGTTTTACCAACACCAGGCTCACCAATCAGCACAGGGTTATTTTTTGTTCTTCTACTTAGGACCTCAATGACACGTTGAATTTCTTTGCTTCGGCCAATGACAGGGTCCAAGCTGTCCTCTTTTGCGATAGCTGTTAAATCTCTTGCCAGGCTATCAAGTGTTGGTGTATTTGCATTGCTATTAGAGCCAGCTGCAGATGCACCTGTTTCATTGCTTCCAAGCAGCTGCAGGACTTGCTGGCGTGCTTTATTTAAGCTCACTCCGAGGTTATTTAAGACACGGGCAGCGACACCCTCTCCCTCACGAATAAGACCTAATAGAATATGTTCTGTCCCTACATAGGAATGACCTAGCTTTCTTGCTTCATCCATTGAAAGCTCAGTGACCTTCTTCGCTCTAGGCGTATAATGAGGAATAGCTTGAGACACCTCTTGCCCTCTTCCAATCAAGCTTTCGACTTCTTTTTGGATTTTATCTGAAACAAGGCCCAGTGCTTCTAACGCTTTGGCAGCGATGCCCTCACCTTCACGTACAAGGCCAAGTAAAATGTGCTCAGTACCTATGTTCTTATGGCCTAGGCGAATGGCTTCTTCTTGTGCAAGTGCTAATACCTTTTGAGCTCTTTCAGTGAATCTTCCAAACATCATATCGTTTCATCCTCCTGTCCATTCCTATGCATTTCTAAGCGCAGCCTTTCTCTAATAATCGCTGCTCGTTTTATATCTCGTTCATTTGGCTCTAAGGCTCCTCCTGAATATTGTTGAAGGAAGCCGGGCTGAGTCAAAATCATGAGTTCATTCAGTATATTACTTGAAAGCCCCTTAATGATACCTAAATCAATTCCAAGCCGCACATCTGACAAACACTTCGCTGTTTCCTTTGATTCAATCATACGACAATTGGCCAAAATTCCTAAGGAACGGTACACTCTGTCCTCAAGTTCAATTTTAGATGTTTGATATAACGCTTTTCGTGCAGATCGCTCTTGTTCAATGAGCTGAGCGGTCACACTATTCAAGTCATCTACAATGTCTTCTTCTGATTGACCAAGTGTCATTTGATTTGAAATTTGAAAGATGTTCCCTATTGCTTCGCTGCCCTCACCATAAATTCCTCTGACCACAAGACCTAATTGATTAATGGCCGGAATAATCCGATTCATTTGTCTTGTGAGCGCTAATGCTGGTAAATGCATCATGACCGAAGCCCTAATACCTGTACCTACATTGGTCGGACAGCTTGTTAAGTATCCTCGCTTTTCAGAAAACGCGTAATCCACTTGCTCTTCAATCCAGTCATCTACCTGATTAGCCGCTTTTAGTGCATTGGCTAGCTGAAAACCTGGGAATAAGCACTGGATTCGAATATGGTCTTCTTCATTCAGCATCACACTGATTTCTTCATTTTCAGAAAGCAAACAGCCGCCAAATCTTGATTCAGCTAAATTGGGGCTAATCAAATGCTTTTCAACAAGTACCCTCTTTGCTAAAGGCTGCGTTTCATTCATTCGAATCAGAACAAAGTTTCCAATGTCCTTCACTTCCTGGCTAGCAAACTTTTGCTCGAATTGCTGGAGAACAGCTTCAGCTTCAGCTTGAGAAAACTGAGTTGGGAAACGAACATGCTCTAGATTGCGCGCTAGCCGGATACGACTGCTTAGAACAATGTCACTTTCTGGTCCTTTTTGTTTCATCCACTGACTAAGAGCGTCTTGAATAAAATGCTGGAGCGACATGACGTTAATCTCCCTCCCTCTGCTGAGATTGCTCATGCTCTAATGCACGAATTTGATCTCGAACTTCCGCTGCCTTTTCGAACTCTTCCTGTTCAATCAGCTGCTTCAGCTCTTGCTGCATTAACTCAAGTTTCCGGCGAACATGCAGGCTGCCGGCAATTCGTTTTGGTACTTTTCCATTATGGACTGTATTTCCACTATGGACTTTCCGTAAAACAGGGTTCAGATACTGATCAAATGTACGATAGCATTCTGCACAGCCAAATCGGCCTGTTTTTCTGAACTGCTGAAAGGTTAAGCCACACTTAGGACATTGATCCACTTCTTTCGCTTCTTGAAAAATAGACGAGCCCTTGTTCGCACTTGTGGTGAAGCTAGGATCAATATTCAATAAGCCTGATAATAAGTTGTGAATCGAGAAACCTTGGTTTCCACTCATAGCATATGAATCACTGTTTTCTTTTGCACATTGTTCACATATGTGCATTTCTTGTTTTTCTCCATTTATAACTTTCGTAAAGTGAAAAGTGGCTGGTCTCTCATTACATTCTTGACAAATCAATCTTTTCACCCGCTTTACTTTAATTTCAAAGCATTTAACATCGCTTTCATCATCCGAGCCCGCAGTTCATCTCGTTCAGGTAAATCAATATGCAATACAGAACGGTCCATGACACTAATCATCATCTTAGCTTCTCTTTCAGATAATATGTTATTTTCAACAAGACGCATGATGATATGATCAGATGCAGCCTGTGATAACCGATGATATATTTGGGAAATAATATTGTTCAATAAGTCGACTTCATCATTCATTTTGACTTTAATGATGCGGATATAGCCACCGCCGCCACGCTTACTTTCAACGATATAGCCTCTCTCGCTCGTAAAGCGTGTATTGATAACATAGTTAATTTGTGAAGGTACGCATTGAAATTTATCTGCAATTTCATTGCGTTTAATTTCTAATATTTCTCGACCGTTCTGATCCAAGACTTCCTTCAAATACTGCTCGATGATATCAGAAATATTTTGTGCCACTCCGCCTCCTCCTCCATTGACTTTGACTATATTTGACTTTAATCTTACTATAAATTTTTTCGATCAATTTTTCAAGATAATCGCTCAACTAACAATATTATTTCCACATTTATATGGTGTCAAACCTCCCAAAAACACAAAAAAGACCAGTTCCGACTGGAACTGATCCTAATAGAAGCTTGGCGGCGTCCTACTCTCACAGGGGGAAACCCCCAACTACCATCGGCGCTGAAGAGCTTAACTTCCGTGTTCGGTATGGGAACGGGTGTGACCTCTTCGCTATCGCCACCAAACCTGATGGAGAGAATGTTCTCTCAAAACTAGATAACAATGTTCATGCTTCACATTAGAATATAGGTTAAGTCCTCGATCTATTAGTATCTGTCAGCTCCACGTGTCACCACGCTTCCACCTCAGACCTATCAACCTGATCATCTTTCAGGGATCTTACTTCCTTGCGGAATGGGAAATCTCATCTTGAGGGGGGCTTCATGCTTAGATGCTTTCAGCACTTATCCCGTCCGCACATAGCTACCCAGCGATGCCCTTGGCAGAACAACTGGTACACCAGCGGTGCGTCCATCCCGGTCCTCTCGTACTAAGGACAGCTCCTCTCAAATTTCCTGCGCCCGCGACGGATAGGGACCGAACTGTCTCACGACGTTCTGAACCCAGCTCGCGTACCGCTTTAATGGGCGAACAGCCCAACCCTTGGGACCGACTACAGCCCCAGGATGCGATGAGCCGACATCGAGGTGCCAAACCTCCCCGTCGATGTGGACTCTTGGGGGAGATAAGCCTGTTATCCCCGGGGTAGCTTTTATCCGTTGAGCGATGGCCCTTCCATGCGGAACCACCGGATCACTAAGCCCGACTTTCGTCCCTGCTCGACTTGTAGGTCTCGCAGTCAAGCTCCCTTGTGCCTTTACACTCTGCGAATGATTTCCAACCATTCTGAGGGAACCTTTGGGCGCCTCCGTTACATTTTAGGAGGCGACCGCCCCAGTCAAACTGCCCACCTGACACTGTCTCCCTGCCCGATAAGGGCAGCGGGTTAGAAGGTCAATACAGCCAGGGTAGTATCCCACCGATGCCTCCACCGAAGCTAGCGCTCCGGTTTCCAAGGCTCCTACCTATCCTGTACAAGCTGTACCAACATTCAATATCAGGCTGCAGTAAAGCTCCACGGGGTCTTTCCGTCCTGTCGCGGGTAACCTGCATCTTCACAGGTACTATAATTTCACCGAGTCTCTCGTTGAGACAGTGCCCAGATCGTTGCGCCTTTCGTGCGGGTCGGAACTTACCCGACAAGGAATTTCGCTACCTTAGGACCGTTATAGTTACGGCCGCCGTTTACTGGGGCTTCAATTCGCACCTTCGCTTACGCTAAGCGCTCCTCTTAACCTTCCAGCACCGGGCAGGCGTCAGCCCCTATACTTCGCCTTACGGCTTCGCAGAGACCTGTGTTTTTGCTAAACAGTCGCCTGGGCCTATTCACTGCGGCTTCTCGGGGCTTTAACACCCTAAGAAGCACCCCTTCTCCCGAAGTTACGGGGTCATTTTGCCGAGTTCCTTAACGAGAGTTCTCTCGATCACCTTAGGATTCTCTCCTCGCCTACCTGTGTCGGTTTGCGGTACGGGCACCTCTCACCTCGCTAGAGGCTTTTCTTGGCAGTGTGGAATCAGGAACTTCGCTACTAAATTTCGCTCGCCATCACAGCTCAGCCTTTACGGGAAACGGATTTGCCTATTTCCCAGCCTAACTGCTTGGACGCGGATATCCAATACCGCGCTTACCCTATCCTCCTGCGTCCCCCCATTGCTCAAATGGTGAGGAGGTGGTACAGGAATATCAACCTGTTGTCCATCGCCTACGCCTTTCGGCCTCGGCTTAGGTCCCGACTAACCCTGAGCGGACGAGCCTTCCTCAGGAAACCTTAGGCATTCGGTGGACGGGATTCTCACCCGTCTTTCGCTACTCATACCGGCATTCTCACTTCTAAGCGCTCCACCAGTCCTTCCGGTCTGGCTTCACAGCCCTTAGAACGCTCTCCTACCACTGTTCGTAAGAACAGTCCGCAGCTTCGGTGATACGTTTAGCCCCGGTACATTTTCGGCGCAGAGTCACTCGACCAGTGAGCTATTACGCACTCTTTAAATGGTGGCTGCTTCTAAGCCAACATCCTGGTTGTCTAAGCAACTCCACATCCTTTTCCACTTAACGTATACTTTGGGACCTTAGCTGGCGGTCTGGGCTGTTTCCCTTTCGACTACGGATCTTATCACTCGCAGTCTGACTCCCAAGGATAAGTCATCGGCATTCGGAGTTTGACTGAATTCGGTAACCCGGTAGGGGCCCCTAGTCCAATCAGTGCTCTACCTCCGAGACTCTTACCTTGAGGCTAGCCCTAAAGCTATTTCGGAGAGAACCAGCTATCTCCAGGTTCGATTGGCATTTCACCCCTACCCACACCTCATCCCCGCACTTTTCAACGTGCGTGGGTTCGGGCCTCCATTCAGTGTTACCTGAACTTCACCCTGGACATGGGTAGATCACCTGGTTTCGGGTCTACGACCACGTACTCATGCGCCCTATTCAGACTCGCTTTCGCTGCGGCTCCGCATCTTCTGCTTAACCTTGCACGGGATCGTAACTCGCCGGTTCATTCTACAAAAGGCACGCCATCACCCGTTAACGGGCTCTGACTACTTGTAGGCACACGGTTTCAGGATCTATTTCACTCCCCTTCCGGGGTGCTTTTCACCTTTCCCTCACGGTACTGGTTCACTATCGGTCACTAGGGAGTATTTAGCCTTGGGAGATGGTCCTCCCGGATTCCGACGGAATTTCACGTGTTCCGCCGTACTCAGGATCCACTCTGGAGAGAACAACATTTCAGTTACAGGGCTGTTACCTTCTTTGGCGGGCCTTTCCAGACCTCTTCGCTTATATCGTTCCTTTGTAACTCCGTATAGAGTGTCCTACAACCCCAAGAGGCAAGCCTCTTGGTTTGGGCTGTTCCCGTTTCGCTCGCCGCTACTCAGGGAATCGCATTTGCTTTCTCTTCCTCCGGGTACTTAGATGTTTCAGTTCCCCGGGTATGCCTTCTCATACTCTATGTATTCAAGTATGGATACTACTCCATTACGAGCAGTGGGTTTCCCCATTCGGAAATCTCCGGATCAAAGCTTGCTTACAGCTCCCCGAAGCATATCGGTGTTCGTCCCGTCCTTCATCGGCTCCTAGTGCCAAGGCATCCACCGTGCGCCCTTTCTAACTTAACCATTTCTTACTTTAGAAAGAATCACTATGTGTGATGAACTTTGCATTGCATTCAATGTGAATGTATTACTTATTGTTATCTAGTTTTCAAAGAACAATCCTGTCTCGCTAGAGACATGTTTTGAAGGAATGATCCTTCAAAACTAAACAAGACGAAAACGTACGCTGCTCCATATATCCTTAGAAAGGAGGTGATCCAGCCGCACCTTCCGATACGGCTACCTTGTTACGACTTCACCCCAATCATCTGCCCCACCTTCGGCGGCTGGCTCCATAAAGGTTACCTCACCGACTTCGGGTGTTGCAAACTCTCGTGGTGTGACGGGCGGTGTGTACAAGGCCCGGGAACGTATTCACCGCGGCATGCTGATCCGCGATTACTAGCGATTCCAGCTTCACGCAGTCGAGTTGCAGACTGCGATCCGAACTGAGAACAGATTTATGGGATTGGCTAAACCTTGCGGTCTTGCAGCCCTTTGTTCTGTCCATTGTAGCACGTGTGTAGCCCAGGTCATAAGGGGCATGATGATTTGACGTCATCCCCACCTTCCTCCGGTTTGTCACCGGCAGTCACCTTAGAGTGCCCAACTGAATGCTGGCAACTAAGATCAAGGGTTGCGCTCGTTGCGGGACTTAACCCAACATCTCACGACACGAGCTGACGACAACCATGCACCACCTGTCACTCTGTCCCCGAAGGGAAAGCCCTATCTCTAGGGTTGTCAGAGGATGTCAAGACCTGGTAAGGTTCTTCGCGTTGCTTCGAATTAAACCACATGCTCCACCGCTTGTGCGGGCCCCCGTCAATTCCTTTGAGTTTCAGTCTTGCGACCGTACTCCCCAGGCGGAGTGCTTAATGCGTTAGCTGCAGCACTAAGGGGCGGAAACCCCCTAACACTTAGCACTCATCGTTTACGGCGTGGACTACCAGGGTATCTAATCCTGTTCGCTCCCCACGCTTTCGCTCCTCAGCGTCAGTTACAGACCAGAGAGTCGCCTTCGCCACTGGTGTTCCTCCACATCTCTACGCATTTCACCGCTACACGTGGAATTCCACTCTCCTCTTCTGCACTCAAGTTTCCCAGTTTCCAATGACCCTCCCCGGTTGAGCCGGGGGCTTTCACATCAGACTTAAGAAACCGCCTGCGAGCCCTTTACGCCCAATAATTCCGGACAACGCTTGCCACCTACGTATTACCGCGGCTGCTGGCACGTAGTTAGCCGTGGCTTTCTGGTTAGGTACCGTCAAGGTGCGAGCAGTTACTCTCGCACTTGTTCTTCCCTAACAACAGAGCTTTACGATCCGAAAACCTTCATCACTCACGCGGCGTTGCTCCGTCAGACTTTCGTCCATTGCGGAAGATTCCCTACTGCTGCCTCCCGTAGGAGTCTGGGCCGTGTCTCAGTCCCAGTGTGGCCGATCACCCTCTCAGGTCGGCTACGCATCGTCGCCTTGGTGAGCCATTACCCCACCAACTAGCTAATGCGCCGCGGGTCCATCTGTAAGTGACAGCCGAAACCGTCTTTCATCCTTGAACCATGCGGTTCAAGGAACTATCCGGTATTAGCTCCGGTTTCCCGGAGTTATCCCAGTCTTACAGGCAGGTTACCCACGTGTTACTCACCCGTCCGCCGCTAACATCCGGGAGCAAGCTCCCTTCTGTCCGCTCGACTTGCATGTATTAGGCACGCCGCCAGCGTTCGTCCTGAGCCAGGATCAAACTCTCCGAAAAAATACAAAACCGAAGTTTTGCTTTTCGCCAGTTTGACTGACTACCTATGAAGTTTCATAGGATTTTTTATAAAAACTCGAATTAACAGGTACGTTTTGTCTTGTTTAGTTTTCAAAGATCATATTGGTGGAGCCTAGCGGGATCGAACCGCTGACCTCCTGCGTGCAAGGCAGGCGCTCTCCCAGCTGAGCTAAGGCCCCATAAAAGATGGTCGGGAAGACAGGATTCGAACCTGCGACCCCTTGGTCCCAAACCAAGTGCTCTACCAAGCTGAGCTACTTCCCGATCTTAATGGCGCGCCCGAGAGGAGTCGAACCCCTAACCTTTTGATCCGTAGTCAAACGCTCTATCCAATTGAGCTACGGGCGCTTATTTATAATGCCGAGGGCCGGACTTGAACCGGCACGGTAGTCACCTACCGCAGGATTTTAAGTCCTGTGTGTCTGCCAATTCCACCACCCCGGCGTGGATGGTATAAGCGGAAGACGGGATTCGAACCCGCGACCCCCACCTTGGCAAGGTGGTGTTCTACCACTGAACTACTTCCGCATTACAGGATTTCTTTATTTTATTTGGCAATGCGGGTGAAGGGACTTGAACCCCCACGTCATAAAGACACTAGATCCTAAGTCTAGCGCGTCTGCCAATTCCGCCACACCCGCATGAAACATGGTGAGCCATGAAGGACTCGAACCTTCGACCCTCTGATTAAAAGTCAGATGCTCTACCAACTGAGCTAATGGCTCGCTTTAAAAGCGACTTGTCTATCTTACCATATGAAAGTGGTGCCGGCAAGAGGACTTGAACCCCCAACCTACTGATTACAAGTCAGTTGCTCTACCAGTTGAGCTACACCGGCTTTATCTATCCTAACATTATGTAAGAATAAATATGGTGGAGGATGACGGGCTCGAACCGCCGACCCTCTGCTTGTAAGGCAGATGCTCTCCCAGCTGAGCTAATCCTCCATATTGTGTCGTTTCGAAGTGTCTCTCGATCTGACAAATAGTATTATATAACGATAAGATATTGTTTGTAAAGACTTTTTTAAAATAATTTTTGAATTTATTTTAAAGCTGTTTTTTCACCTTTTCGTTAAGGCACCTAAAGAAGTTTACCACTTGTCTCATCATTTTAAAAGCCTTTTTTTCATTTTTTTATGTTTTTTTGTTAAAAAGAGCGCTTATATGGCTCTATCATTGCAAAAACAGCAATTTCGAAGCTTTCATATCCTTGTTTTATTTCATATATCTCTGGATAAAAAACATCCAAAAAAGAAATTCTATTATTATTTTATTTTTCTGAGAAATCTTTTTTGCCTAAAAAAGTG
The DNA here is from genome assembly GCF_038593315.1 of Bacillus sp. FSL P2-0069. Lineage (NCBI taxonomy): Bacteria > Bacillati > Bacillota > Bacilli > Caryophanales > Bacillaceae > Bacillus > Bacillus sp. FSL P2-0069. Next base: position 98,268 of record NZ_CP151984.1, on the reverse strand, counting down.
TGAAAATAATTACTGGTCTTTACTATTTTTCAACAAATCGTTTCACATTAATTTTTCTGCTGCTTCAAACACTCAACAGTCTTATCATCGATATAAAGTTTTACCAGGAGAATTAATATTAGTATTGTTTCTTTCTCCTTTTAAGTTAAAAATTTAGCAATAGCTGACTATCCCCTTTGGGGTGAGGGTGCCTTTCTATCTCGTGACCCTATACATCACCTCTTTACATCTATTTAGTCCAAGGAGAGGTTTTCTTATGCTTTTAGTGTTGACCCTTGATAATTTGAACTACTGGTTCATATGATGACTGAAATGTTAAATTGAAGGAAAGTAAAGTTTGATTTATTTAGCAATCAACGAGGAAACAACGTATTTTTACTTTACGAACCTATTATATAGAAGCAAGTCATTCAAAAACACAAAAAAGACCAGTTCCGACTGGAACTGATCCTAATAGAAGCTTGGCGGCGTCCTACTCTCACAGGGGGAAACCCCCAACTACCATCGGCGCTGAAGAGCTTAACTTCCGTGTTCGGTATGGGAACGGGTGTGACCTCTTCGCTATCGCCACCAAACCTGATGGAGAGAATGTTCTCTCAAAACTAGATAACAATGTTCATGCTTCACATTAGAATATAGGTTAAGTCCTCGATCTATTAGTATCTGTCAGCTCCACGTGTCACCACGCTTCCACCTCAGACCTATCAACCTGATCATCTTTCAGGGATCTTACTTCCTTGCGGAATGGGAAATCTCATCTTGAGGGGGGCTTCATGCTTAGATGCTTTCAGCACTTATCCCGTCCGCACATAGCTACCCAGCGATGCCCTTGGCAGAACAACTGGTACACCAGCGGTGCGTCCATCCCGGTCCTCTCGTACTAAGGACAGCTCCTCTCAAATTTCCTGCGCCCGCGACGGATAGGGACCGAACTGTCTCACGACGTTCTGAACCCAGCTCGCGTACCGCTTTAATGGGCGAACAGCCCAACCCTTGGGACCGACTACAGCCCCAGGATGCGATGAGCCGACATCGAGGTGCCAAACCTCCCCGTCGATGTGGACTCTTGGGGGAGATAAGCCTGTTATCCCCGGGGTAGCTTTTATCCGTTGAGCGATGGCCCTTCCATGCGGAACCACCGGATCACTAAGCCCGACTTTCGTCCCTGCTCGACTTGTAGGTCTCGCAGTCAAGCTCCCTTGTGCCTTTACACTCTGCGAATGATTTCCAACCATTCTGAGGGAACCTTTGGGCGCCTCCGTTACATTTTAGGAGGCGACCGCCCCAGTCAAACTGCCCACCTGACACTGTCTCCCTGCCCGATAAGGGCAGCGGGTTAGAAGGTCAATACAGCCAGGGTAGTATCCCACCGATGCCTCCACCGAAGCTAGCGCTCCGGTTTCCAAGGCTCCTACCTATCCTGTACAAGCTGTACCAACATTCAATATCAGGCTGCAGTAAAGCTCCACGGGGTCTTTCCGTCCTGTCGCGGGTAACCTGCATCTTCACAGGTACTATAATTTCACCGAGTCTCTCGTTGAGACAGTGCCCAGATCGTTGCGCCTTTCGTGCGGGTCGGAACTTACCCGACAAGGAATTTCGCTACCTTAGGACCGTTATAGTTACGGCCGCCGTTTACTGGGGCTTCAATTCGCACCTTCGCTTACGCTAAGCGCTCCTCTTAACCTTCCAGCACCGGGCAGGCGTCAGCCCCTATACTTCGCCTTACGGCTTCGCAGAGACCTGTGTTTTTGCTAAACAGTCGCCTGGGCCTATTCACTGCGGCTTCTCGGGGCTTTAACACCCTAAGAAGCACCCCTTCTCCCGAAGTTACGGGGTCATTTTGCCGAGTTCCTTAACGAGAGTTCTCTCGATCACCTTAGGATTCTCTCCTCGCCTACCTGTGTCGGTTTGCGGTACGGGCACCTCTCACCTCGCTAGAGGCTTTTCTTGGCAGTGTGGAATCAGGAACTTCGCTACTAAATTTCGCTCGCCATCACAGCTCAGCCTTTACGGGAAACGGATTTGCCTATTTCCCAGCCTAACTGCTTGGACGCGGATATCCAATACCGCGCTTACCCTATCCTCCTGCGTCCCCCCATTGCTCAAATGGTGAGGAGGTGGTACAGGAATATCAACCTGTTGTCCATCGCCTACGCCTTTCGGCCTCGGCTTAGGTCCCGACTAACCCTGAGCGGACGAGCCTTCCTCAGGAAACCTTAGGCATTCGGTGGACGGGATTCTCACCCGTCTTTCGCTACTCATACCGGCATTCTCACTTCTAAGCGCTCCACCAGTCCTTCCGGTCTGGCTTCACAGCCCTTAGAACGCTCTCCTACCACTGTTCGTAAGAACAGTCCGCAGCTTCGGTGATACGTTTAGCCCCGGTACATTTTCGGCGCAGAGTCACTCGACCAGTGAGCTATTACGCACTCTTTAAATGGTGGCTGCTTCTAAGCCAACATCCTGGTTGTCTAAGCAACTCCACATCCTTTTCCACTTAACGTATACTTTGGGACCTTAGCTGGCGGTCTGGGCTGTTTCCCTTTCGACTACGGATCTTATCACTCGCAGTCTGACTCCCAAGGATAAGTCATCGGCATTCGGAGTTTGACTGAATTCGGTAACCCGGTAGGGGCCCCTAGTCCAATCAGTGCTCTACCTCCGAGACTCTTACCTTGAGGCTAGCCCTAAAGCTATTTCGGAGAGAACCAGCTATCTCCAGGTTCGATTGGCATTTCACCCCTACCCACACCTCATCCCCGCACTTTTCAACGTGCGTGGGTTCGGGCCTCCATTCAGTGTTACCTGAACTTCACCCTGGACATGGGTAGATCACCTGGTTTCGGGTCTACGACCACGTACTCATGCGCCCTATTCAGACTCGCTTTCGCTGCGGCTCCGCATCTTCTGCTTAACCTTGCACGGGATCGTAACTCGCCGGTTCATTCTACAAAAGGCACGCCATCACCCGTTAACGGGCTCTGACTACTTGTAGGCACACGGTTTCAGGATCTATTTCACTCCCCTTCCGGGGTGCTTTTCACCTTTCCCTCACGGTACTGGTTCACTATCGGTCACTAGGGAGTATTTAGCCTTGGGAGATGGTCCTCCCGGATTCCGACGGAATTTCACGTGTTCCGCCGTACTCAGGATCCACTCTGGAGAGAACAACATTTCAGTTACAGGGCTGTTACCTTCTTTGGCGGGCCTTTCCAGACCTCTTCGCTTATATCGTTCCTTTGTAACTCCGTATAGAGTGTCCTACAACCCCAAGAGGCAAGCCTCTTGGTTTGGGCTGTTCCCGTTTCGCTCGCCGCTACTCAGGGAATCGCATTTGCTTTCTCTTCCTCCGGGTACTTAGATGTTTCAGTTCCCCGGGTATGCCTTCTCATACTCTATGTATTCAAGTATGGATACTACTCCATTACGAGCAGTGGGTTTCCCCATTCGGAAATCTCCGGATCAAAGCTTGCTTACAGCTCCCCGAAGCATATCGGTGTTCGTCCCGTCCTTCATCGGCTCCTAGTGCCAAGGCATCCACCGTGCGCCCTTTCTAACTTAACCATTTCTTACTTTAGAAAGAATCACTATGTGTGATGAACTTTGCATTGCATTCAATGTGAATGTATTACTTATTGTTATCTAGTTTTCAAAGAACAATCCTGTCTCGCTAGAGACATGTTTTGAAGGAATGATCCTTCAAAACTAAACAAGACGAAAACGTACGCTGCTCCATATATCCTTAGAAAGGAGGTGATCCAGCCGCACCTTCCGATACGGCTACCTTGTTACGACTTCACCCCAATCATCTGCCCCACCTTCGGCGGCTGGCTCCATAAAGGTTACCTCACCGACTTCGGGTGTTGCAAACTCTCGTGGTGTGACGGGCGGTGTGTACAAGGCCCGGGAACGTATTCACCGCGGCATGCTGATCCGCGATTACTAGCGATTCCAGCTTCACGCAGTCGAGTTGCAGACTGCGATCCGAACTGAGAACAGATTTATGGGATTGGCTAAACCTTGCGGTCTTGCAGCCCTTTGTTCTGTCCATTGTAGCACGTGTGTAGCCCAGGTCATAAGGGGCATGATGATTTGACGTCATCCCCACCTTCCTCCGGTTTGTCACCGGCAGTCACCTTAGAGTGCCCAACTGAATGCTGGCAACTAAGATCAAGGGTTGCGCTCGTTGCGGGACTTAACCCAACATCTCACGACACGAGCTGACGACAACCATGCACCACCTGTCACTCTGTCCCCGAAGGGAAAGCCCTATCTCTAGGGTTGTCAGAGGATGTCAAGACCTGGTAAGGTTCTTCGCGTTGCTTCGAATTAAACCACATGCTCCACCGCTTGTGCGGGCCCCCGTCAATTCCTTTGAGTTTCAGTCTTGCGACCGTACTCCCCAGGCGGAGTGCTTAATGCGTTAGCTGCAGCACTAAGGGGCGGAAACCCCCTAACACTTAGCACTCATCGTTTACGGCGTGGACTACCAGGGTATCTAATCCTGTTCGCTCCCCACGCTTTCGCTCCTCAGCGTCAGTTACAGACCAGAGAGTCGCCTTCGCCACTGGTGTTCCTCCACATCTCTACGCATTTCACCGCTACACGTGGAATTCCACTCTCCTCTTCTGCACTCAAGTTTCCCAGTTTCCAATGACCCTCCCCGGTTGAGCCGGGGGCTTTCACATCAGACTTAAGAAACCGCCTGCGAGCCCTTTACGCCCAATAATTCCGGACAACGCTTGCCACCTACGTATTACCGCGGCTGCTGGCACGTAGTTAGCCGTGGCTTTCTGGTTAGGTACCGTCAAGGTGCGAGCAGTTACTCTCGCACTTGTTCTTCCCTAACAACAGAGCTTTACGATCCGAAAACCTTCATCACTCACGCGGCGTTGCTCCGTCAGACTTTCGTCCATTGCGGAAGATTCCCTACTGCTGCCTCCCGTAGGAGTCTGGGCCGTGTCTCAGTCCCAGTGTGGCCGATCACCCTCTCAGGTCGGCTACGCATCGTCGCCTTGGTGAGCCATTACCCCACCAACTAGCTAATGCGCCGCGGGTCCATCTGTAAGTGACAGCCGAAACCGTCTTTCATCCTTGAACCATGCGGTTCAAGGAACTATCCGGTATTAGCTCCGGTTTCCCGGAGTTATCCCAGTCTTACAGGCAGGTTACCCACGTGTTACTCACCCGTCCGCCGCTAACATCCGGGAGCAAGCTCCCTTCTGTCCGCTCGACTTGCATGTATTAGGCACGCCGCCAGCGTTCGTCCTGAGCCAGGATCAAACTCTCCGAGGTATGCAGGATGCATATCACACATGCGTTGCTACACGATGTAGCGAACTTAGCATGTGATCATTTCCTGCCTCGCCAGTTTGACTGACTACCTATGAAGTATCATAGGATTTTTTTATAAAAACTCGAATTAACAGGTACGTTTTGTCTTGTTTAGTTTTCAAAGATCATTTTCGTTATCGCTCGTAAGCGACTTTAATATCTTAACATTTTGCGTCAGTTAAAGTCAAGAACTTTTTTCAATTTCTTTTTTTAACCTCGTTGCTGTTTTGCGGCAACGAATAATAATATACCATCTGGATTCTTTCCTTGCAATAGTTTTTTTAAAAAAAGTTTCATTTTATGAAAATAAAAAGCGCCATAGATAAAATGGCGCTTTGATTAATGTATTAGCGGTTTCTCATTTGCGGGAAAAGCAGTACATCTCTAATTGACGGAGAATTTGTTAAAAGCATGATTAATCGGTCGATCCCGATTCCTAAACCACCTGTTGGAGGCATGCCGTATTCTAATGCTTCAACAAAATCGTCATCCATTAGGTGTGCTTCGTCATTTCCTTCTTCACGTTCTTTTAATTGAGCTTCAAAGCGTTCTCTTTGATCAATTGGATCGTTTAGCTCTGTGAATGCATTTGCATGCTCACGGCGTACGATAAACAGCTCAAAGCGATCTGTGAAGCGAGGGTCTTCAGGATTTTTCTTAGCTAATGGAGAAATCTCCACTGGATGTCCGTAAATGAATGTAGGCTGAACCAATGTTTCTTCTACTTTTTGCTCGAAGAACTCATTGATAATATGACCTACTGTCATATTTTTCGTGATTTCAACACCATGATCAGCAGCATGCTGTTTTGCTTCTTCTACAGACATCTCCTGCCAGAAGTCTACACCTGTTGCTTCTTTGACTGCTTCAACCATATGCAGTCTCTTCCATTCAGGCTTGAGATCAATTTCATCTTCTCCATATTGAATGGTTGTTGTTCCCAGCACCTCTTGGGCAATATGAGCAATCAAGTTTTCAGTCAGATTCATGATGTCTTTGTAGTCTGCGTATGCTTCATACAGCTCAATCATAGTGAATTCTGGGTTGTGGCGAGTTGATACACCTTCGTTACGGAAAACGCGGCCAATCTCGTATACTTTCTCTAGACCACCGACAATTAGGCGTTTTAAGTGCAGCTCGATCGCAATACGCATATAAAGCGGCATATCAAGTGCATTGTGATGAGTAATGAAAGGACGCGCCGATGCACCACCAGGAATGCTGTGCATTGTTGGTGTTTCAACTTCTAAGTATCCTTTAGAATCTAAGTATCTTCTCATGGATTGAATGATTTTGCTTCGCATAATAAACGTCTGCTTACTTTCTGGATTTACAATGAGGTCCAGGTAGCGCTGACGATAGCGTTGTTCAACATCTTTTAATCCATGATATTTATCAGGAAGCGGGCGAAGTGCTTTTGTCAGAACCTCAAAGCTAGTCGCTTTAATAGAAAGTTCTCCTACATTAGTTTTAAAAACAGTTCCTGTTACACCAATGATATCGCCTAGGTCTGAGCTTTTGAATAATTCATAAGCTTCTTCCCCTACACTATCTTTACGAACATAGATTTGAATTTGTCCTTCTAGGTCTTGAATATGCGCAAAGCCAGCTTTTCCTTTTCCGCGCTTTGTCATCATACGACCAGCAATTGTTACTTGAGCCGCTTTTCCTTCTAAGTCTTCTTTAGAAAACTCGTCATATTCAGCGATAATTTGCGCAGATTGATGAGAACGGTCATATCGTTCACCGAATGGATCGATACCCTCTTCTCTCATTTTATTCATTTTGTCACGTCTGACCTGGAATTGGTCATTTAATTCTTCGTTATTAAGCCCTTCATTACTCATTTATATCACTCCAATAATGTATTTTGCAGAGAAAAGCAGAAAAACTGCCAGTACATGCACTAGCAGTGAGCTACAAAAAGAAAGATAGTCTTATCCTACTTTTATACTTTGAAGCTCTTTTGCCTCGGCTTCGATCGTAAAGTCATCAAGAACTTGTACAAGCTCCGCTCTCGTTTCACTTTGATTGATTTGGTTTCTTACGTCAGCGTTGCCGCGGACCCCTTTTAAGTACCATGCTGCATGCTTTCTCATTTCTCTAACAGCGACATGCTCGCCTTTCAGGTCAATGAGTCTGTCTAAGTGAAGTTTGCACACTGACATTTTCTCACGCACGTTTGGCTCTTCTTTCAGTTCACCCGTTTCTAAATAATGAACCGTTCGATAAATCATCCACGGGTTTCCAAGTGCGGCTCTTCCGATCATAACAGCGTCCACACCTGTTTCATCAAGCATACGTTTTGCATCTTGAGGGGTTTTGACATCGCCATTGCCGATGACAGGAATTGATACAGATTGTTTAACCTCTTTTATAATATCCCAATTCGCTGTTCCTTCGTACATTTGCACGCGTGTCCGTCCGTGAAGCGCAACCGCTTGTCCACCAGCTCGTTCAACAGCACGGGCATTGTCGATAGCAAAGATATGATCTTCGTCCCAGCCCATTCTCATTTTCACTGTAACTGGTTTGTCTACAGCTTCTACGACAGCAGAGACCATTTCATAAATCTTGTTTGGATCAAGGAGCCATTTCGCTCCTGCATCACATTTCGTAATTTTTGGTACAGGACAGCCCATGTTGATATCAATAATATCAGCTGTGGTATTCTGGTCTACGAACTTTGCCGCTTCGACGAGTGTGTCTTTTTCCCCTCCAAATATCTGAAGGCTCAAAGGCTTTTCCCGTTCATCAATGTATAGCATACCCATTGTTCTCGCGTTGTTGATCAGGATCGCTTTGTCACTGACCATTTCAGCGCAGACTAAGCCCGCTCCAAACTCTTTCACCGTCAGTCTGAAGGCAGAGTTGCACACACCAGCCATTGGTGCGAGCACTACTTTGTTTTTAATCTCGATATCCCCGATTTTAAACATTTTTCCCCCTCCTTTCTTCTTCAAGAATTGGCGAAAGTTCTTCCACCGTTATATTTAAAGCATCTGCTATTTGACCAACCAATTGGTTTGTTGGTAATCGATTGCCTCGCTCAATTTCTCCTAAGACAGAGACAGAGATGCCTAGTCTTTTCGCGAACCCTTCCTGAGTATACCCTTTTAGCTTTCGGTATGCACGAATTCTTCTACCCCACATGTCTTTTTCCATATGCTTACACCTTCTTGGTCTGTTACGGCATTTATTTGTACTTCGCCGATTTCTGGGCAAATCTCACTCATCGGGACAAGAACGAATAAACGTTCGTACATTCTGGGATGCGGCACTACAAGTTGTTCTGTTTCAATATTTTCACGATTATAAAGTAAAATGTCAAGGTCAGCCGTTCGCGGTCCCCATCTCACTTCTCTTGTTCTGCCTAACTCCTGCTCGATTTTCTGAGTAAGAGACAGTAGTTCCTCCGGACGAAGTGAAGTGGTAATTTTCACGGCCATGTTTAAAAAGTCATCTTGGTTTTCATAGCCTACAGGTGCTGTTTCATATATCGATGAGATTAATTCCACTTGAACCTCTGGATGTTCATGCAGTTTTTTGACGGCTTCTTTTAAATAGGTTTCTTTTTTACCTATGTTTGAGCCTAATGCGATGTATGCTGTATTGTTCATGTGCGCGATCTCGTCATTTCAATTGCAACGGACTGATAATGTCCTGGAATTGGGGGATCTGGTTTGATCACCTTCACTGTACATTCCTGAACTGTCGGAAAGTCCTTTAACACTTGGTTTGCAATTCTTTCTGTCAGTGTTTCAACAAGATTGACCGGCTCGCCTTCTACAATGCTTTTGCAGATTTGGTAAAGCTCTGCATAGTTGATGGTCTCATTGAGGTCATCAGTTTGTCCGGCTTTACTTAAATCAAGTGAAGCTGTTAAGTCCACGCGGAATCGCTGCCCTAATTTATTTTCTTCTGCAAATACACCGTGGTACCCGTAAAATTCCATTCCGTTTACATATACTTTATCGATGATAAGCGCCTCCCTTATTCAGCATGGCATCCATCATTTTTGCCATTCTTGCTATTTCTTTTACATCATGTACACGGACCATCGCACTGCCCTTTTGAATCCCAAGGCAGACCGTCGCACCTGTTCCTTCAGTACGTTCTTCAGGCGGCAGGTCTAAGACAGCACCAATGAATCGTTTTCGAGATGTAGCCAGCAGCAGTGGATACCCAAGGTGACAAAAATGTTCGAGTTCATTCATGACCTTCAGGTTGTCCTCTTTATTTTTCGCAAATCCTACACCTGGATCTAATATGATCATGTCATCACGGACACCCGCTTGCTGGGCAATTTGGACACTTTCTTTCAAATCGGCGATCATATCTGAAATCAGATGTGTGTAGTTTCGTTCTGGTCGATTGTGCATTAAAATGATTGGGACATTGTGCTTCGCCGCCACATGTGCCATTTGGGGATCTGCCTTCGCTCCCCATACATCATTAATGATAGAGGCTCCAGCTTTCACCGCTTCATCTGCAACACGGGCTTTATACGTATCAATAGAGATAGGGATATCTAATTCTTTTGTGATTTTCTCAATGACAGGAATAACCCTTGAAAGCTCCTCTTCTTCCGAGACAAGTGCCGCTCCTGGGCGAGTCGATTCTCCGCCAATATCAATAATATGCGCCCCGTCTTCTATCAGCTGCGCTGCATGAGCCAGCGCTTTATCTACTTGATTAAACTTTCCTCCATCTGAAAAAGAGTCAGGAGTGACATTTAAAATGCCCATGACCAATGTCTTTTCTTCATAGCTAAGGGTGTGATGCTTGGCCTGAATGATTTTAGGCTGTTTTATCAATTGTTGTGTCATTGTGTCCACCTACTCTTTATGGTCTTGACGTTCTTTTGTGTATTGCATTCTTAACTTTGTTGAGATGGTCCGGCTGTTTTTGAGCAAGTGGATGTCTCCTATACACCCGAAAGGTACAACTCCCTGAACAGAATTGGTCATCCATGCCTCATCAGCTGAGAGCAAATGTGAGACTGGGTATCGTCCTTCCTTTAGCGAGACCCCCATCGCGTGGAGCGTTTCCATACAGTATCGACGAGTGACCCCATTTAAAATGCCTGTATCAAGTGACGGTGTATAGACCACATCATCTTTTCGCCAAAATACATTCGAGGTAATGCCTTCTGCCACATCATCTTCTTTTGTTAAAAAGATGCCTTCTAACGCCGGGTCGTTCCCCACTTCTCTTTTCGCGAGCAGGTTGTTCATATAGTGATGAGACTTGAGGCGTTTTGGTCCTTCTGGTGTATTTCTTCTTGTTTGAAGAATGACTCCCTTTTTCTCATCCAAAATAGATTCTGGACGGAATGGAGAGATCATGACAAAAACGACAGGCTCTTCATAAGGGTCTGCAGAAAACCCATTGCCTCTGCCCGCAGAAACATTCAAGCGAATTCTCGCATGGCCGCCGGCTATTTGGTTTTTATTTAGTAAAGTATGAATGATGTCGAGTACAAATGGTTTCTCTATTGTGGATTCGATGCAAAGGTCACGTAATGATTGATTGAGCCTTTCAAGATGCCAATCTAACAGGAAGACTTGTCCTGCCAGGCTGGTAAATGTTTCGAATACACCGATGCCATATAGAAAACCATGATCAAAAGGAGAAAGAGTCGCGTCTTTCTCCTCTATATACTGACCGTTCAGATAAATGATCATGCGTTTACTTCATGCCCCTTTTTACGATAGGTTTCAATGAAATTTTTCAGCATTTCTTTTCCGAAGGACGTCATAATCGATTCAGGATGGAATTGCACACTTTCAATCGGCAGTTCTTTATGACGAATCGCCATGAGCTCGCCTTCCTTTGTGCTGGCTGTTGCGTCAAAGCACTCTGGCAGCGTCTCGTTTTTGACAATTAATGAATGATATCTCGTTGCGACGAGCGGATTTTGAAGTCCTGTGAAAACACCTTTTCCATCATGTTTAATCTCTGACGTTTTACCGTGCATTAGGCGCTCTGCTCGAACGACATCCCCGCCAAAGACTTGCGCGATGGATTGGTGACCTAGACACACACCGAAGATTGGAATGCTTCCTGCAAAGTGCTTGATCGCCTCCATACTAATACCCGCTTCATCAGGACTGCATGGTCCTGGAGAAATCATGAGAAAATCCGGCTTGAGCTCTTCAATTTCTTGAATGGTTACTTGATCATTCCGTTTCACGATCAATTCTTCTCCAAGCTCACCTAAATACTGGACCAGGTTGTACGTAAATGAATCATAATTATCAATCATTAAAATCATACTCTGCTCACCTCTAACTCAAAATAGTCTCTTCTTTGCTCAGCTGTAATGCTTTTTTCACTGCATAGGCTTTTTTAATCGATTCTTTATATTCGTGTTTAGGGACAGAATCTATGACGATCCCCGCACCTGACTGCATAAAGGCTTTTCCTTCTGTACAATACGCAGTACGAATGACGATATTAAAGTGCATATCTTGATTGAATCCAAACCAGCCTATAGATCCAGTATAAAGCCCACGTCTTGTTGGCTCAAGTTCTTCTATGATTTCCATCGTCCTCACTTTTGGAGCACCTGTAATCGTTCCACCTGGGAATACAGCTCTCATGACATCTACCGCGTCACATTCATCACGCAGCTCTCCTTGTACATTGGATACAATATGCATCACGTGCGAATATTTCTCAATCGCCATAAATTCGTTCACTTTTACGGATCCATAAGTGGATACGCGTCCAAGATCATTCCGCTCAAGATCAACGAGCATCACATGCTCTGCGCGTTCTTTTTCATTTTCAATGAGCTCTTTTGCCAGCGCTTGATCCTCAGCGTCGTCTTTGCCTCGTGATCTTGTTCCGGCAATTGGTCTTGTTTCTAGCTGAGTTCCTTTTTTCTTAATAAGCAGCTCTGGAGATCCACAAACAATCTGGAAGTCAGGCGTATGCAGGTAAGACATATAAGGAGATGGATTTACTTGACGTAACGTTTTGTATAAATTATACGGGTGAGTGTGAAGCTGTTCATCTTGTCTGATGGATAAGTTCACTTGGAACACATCACCGTTTGCGATATATTGCTTAATTTTCTCTACTGCTTCCCCAAAGGTTTCTTCAGTGAAAGGTGCTGCTGGTACAAATTCTGTGGAAGATTCATTGACAGGTGATTGTGCTGATTCTTCTGAAGAGCTTGTCCATTTTCGCTTCCATTCTTCAAGCCTTTGGTTCGCTTCACTCCCTGATTCCGCTTCCTCTATGTGCGTGATCAGCCACAGCGCGTTTTCTTCATGATCAAAGACTGCAACATCGTTAAATACGAGGAAATAAAGGTCTGGTGTTTTAAGGTCGTCAATTGCCAGCATCTTAAAATGCTCGATGTATCTAGCATAATCGTAGCTTAAAAACCCAATCGCTCCGCCTTGAAAGTCGGGGTATTCGTCGTTCGTTTCGGTTTGAAGGGTTTGAAACCAATCCGTAAACGCTCTGAATGGATCACCTTCTTTGAACAGCACCTCATCTTGATAATGGATGGTCGTCATCCCATCTTTCCCCTTCGCTTTAGCGATCGGGTGAATACCAGCGATGCTATATGAACCGCCGCGCGCACTTTCAAGAAGCACATGATGTGTTTCACGAGCAGTTAATTGTTCGTATCTTTTCAAGAATGCATCTTTCGTAAAAGGAATTTTGATGCCCATCGGCCTGCGTTGTGTCATGTTATCATCCTTTTTCATTTTCATTAATCTTATTGTAATGCAATCCAATTTATTTAGAAAACAGTATTTGCTTTCCATCTTCAGAATTCATGAAAAAACCCCAGCAAATGCTGGGGTGATTGGTTTAATCGAATTGATAAAGAGGTGTACTGAGGTAACGCTCTCCATTACTTGGGATGATGGCGAGAACCTTTTTCCCTTTACCAAGCTTCTTCGCTGTTTGAAGCGCTGCGTAAATAGCTGCTCCTGAAGAAATACCGCCAAGAATTCCTTCTTCTTTCGCTGCTTTTCTTGCAAGCTCAAATGCATCTTCGTTTTTCACTTGGATGATGCCGTCATATATTTCTGTGTTCAAGATTGAAGGAACGAAACCTGCTCCAATTCCTTGAATTTTATGCGGACCCGGCTTCCCGCCTGACAATACAGGGGAATCTGTCGGCTCTACTGCATAAAGCTGGATGGATGGGATGGCTTCTTTTAGGACTTCACCAGCACCTGTAATCGTACCGCCCGTACCAACACCTGCAATAAATGCATCAAGCTCGCCGTCAAATTGTTCAAGGATTTCTTTCCCAGTTGTACGACGGTGAATCTCCGCATTGGCTTCGTTGCTAAATTGCTGAGGCATGAAGTAACCATGCTCCTCTGCCAATTCTTCTGCTTTTTTGATGGCACCTTTCATTCCTTCTGCACCTGGTGTTAAGACAAGCTCCGCACCATAAGCGCGTAAAAGGTTGCGGCGCTCCTGACTCATTGTGTCCGGCATAACCAAAATCGCGTTAATTCCTTTAGCAGCCGCTACCATTGCAAGGCCGATTCCTGTGTTTCCGCTTGTTGGTTCAATAAGCGTATCGCCGGCTTTTAATGTTCCTTTTGCTTCAGCATCTTCGATCATCGCTAAAGCAATACGATCTTTGACACTGCTGCCCGGGTTCATATATTCAAGTTTCAAGTAGACATCCGCACTGTCTTCATCTACTAAACGGTTTAATTTAACGACTGGTGTATTTCCTATTAGTTCAAAAACTGAATTTGCAATACGAGCCATCACTAACACCTCTATCTCCGAGTAATTTTATTGTATTAATATTAAATTATCAATTTCAAAAAATTTTGTCAATGCTTTTAGTCCTGCTCGCCATCGTAAAACCATGTGACTTTTGCTTCTTTCCACAGGGTTTTGACATTCGCCTTTTCACCTAGATCTTCCATAGCGATCTGCCTTTTAATCTGATCTTTGACTTCTTCGTAGGAGAAAGAGCGGCCATTTAATTTTTCTTTTAACTGAATAATGGCATACCCGTTTTTGGTCTGAATCGGTTCTTTCGTCCATTCATCTGGCTGAAGCTTTTGAGCTTCTTGTATGTATAGGGCCGGGATACTTTCCTGCTCTTCTGTCACAAATCCAAGATCTCCGCCGTATGGTGAGGTGTAACGGTCGATTGAACGTTCAGCTGCTACGGCTTCGAAGCTAGACCCACCTTTTAAATCTTTTAATACATTTTCAGCCTCGCTCTTTGTCTTCACGACGATATGGCGAATGCGGTATGAATCATCATATTGATATAAGTCCTTGTTTTTTTCATAAAACGATTTCGCTTCTTTTTCAGAAACGACGGCATCTCTTGTTAAAAGCTGCTCTAATAAAATTTGATAACGAATCTGTTCTTTCCATTCCTTCTCACTTGTATGTCCATCTTCATAGAAATTATTAGACACCGCTTTGAGCATAAGCAATTCACGATTGATCTCTTTTGAAGACACTTCCAGCTTGTTTTGCTTGGCAAGCTGATTGACCACCTTTTGATTGATCATTTGCTCAAGTGTCGCCTTTCCGTAGCGGTCTTCCATTTTCTTTAGCCATTCTTGACGCGTCACCTTCTCTTTTCCAATTGACGCAATTTCTTCACCGCTCTTTCCGTTAGAAGAAGCCTGTGACATTTGTGACTTTGTTAATACATATGCAATGACAACGGTATTAATCATGAGCAACACGAGGATAAATGTCCATACCACTCTTGCTTTTAGTCTCATCTTTCGTCTCCTTTCCATTCTAAAAAGAAAACCCGCTGCTTAGAGCTTAGCGGGTTAATTCTTCACGTAGCTCTTCTAGCTCTTCTTTTGTAAATACATACGTTTCGTTACAAAAATGGCATTGAGCTTCTGCTTGTCCGTCTTGTTCAATCATATCATCAATTTCGGCTTTTCCTAGGCTGATAATGCCATTTGCAAACCGTTCTTTTGAGCAGTTACAAGAAAATTCGACGGGTACAGTTTCTAAAATTTGAGGCTTTTCACCGAGTACTTCTTCTAATATTTGTTCTGATGTCATCCCTTTTTCAATGAGTTTAGAGATTGGTTCAATGGTTGACAGGCGCTTTTCTAGTCTTTCAATGACAGCATCGTCTGTACCAGGCAGCAATTGAATAATGAAACCGCCTGCTGCGAGGATCGAATTATCTGGATTGACAAGGACACCTACGCCTACAGAGGAAGGCACTTGCTCAGAAGAAACAAGATAATAAGTGAAGTCATCTCCAATTTCACCTGAGACGATTTCCGTTTGTCCTGTAAAGTGGTCCTTCAGCCCGATATCTTTGACAACACTTAACGTTCCAGATGTTCCGACTGCACGTCTCACATCCAGCTTGCCATGTTCATTTAAGTCAAAGTGAACTTGTGGGTTTGAGACATATCCTCGTACCTGGCCTTTTGCATTTCCATCAGCAATAATGGCGCCGATTGGTCCACCGCCTTCTATTTTGACAGTTAGCTTATTCTCACCTTTCAGCATAGCACCCATCATGACTGTTGCTGTCATCGTTCTGCCGATGGCTGCTGATGCAGTCGGCCACGTATGATGTCTTCTTTGTGCTTCGTTGATTGTATCTGTTGTGTTTGCAGCATATGCACGGACTTTTCCGTCATATGCTAACGCTTTAACTAAGTAATCCATTTGATTTAAACCTCCTATAATACACCGACACGATTACGTTCATAAATGAGCTGCAATCCTTTTAATGTGAGGAACGGATCGACAATATCAATACAGTCTGATTCATTTCCTATCAATGTAGACAAACCGCCTGTTGCAATGACTTTCGGTGTTTGTTTGGCTTGCTGCTTCATCCGTTTCACTATTCCCTCGACTTGGCCAACATATCCATAAAGGATGCCGGATTGCATCGCACTGATGGTGTTTTTTCCAACAATGTGATCTGGACGGACAATTTCAATTCTCGGCAGCTTCGCCGCTCTTGTATATAAAGCCTCAGTTGAAATGGTAATACCCGGTGCAATCGCTCCACCCATGTATTGTTTTTGTTCATTGATATAACAGTAGGTTGTTGCTGTTCCAAAGTCTACCACAATAAGAGGCGCCCCATATAGGTGAATGGCTGCTACTGCATTGACAATTCGATCTGCCCCGACTTCCTTTGGATTGTCACACATAATGTTTAAACCAGTCTTCATTCCAGGCCCTACAATTTGGGGTGTTATGTGAAAATACTTTTCGCACATTCTTTCAAGTGCGAACATCATAGGCGGGACAACAGACGAGATGATAATCCCTTCTATTTGGTCAAACATCAGCCCCACATAATCGAATAAAGCCCTGATGGACATACCAAATTCATCTTCTGTTTTATGACGGCTTGTTTCAATTCGCCAATGGTAGTTTAGATCGCCATTATGATAAACACCTAAAACGGTATTTGTGTTTCCTACATCTATCACGAGTAACAACTTCATCACCACTTTGAATAGTTTCTCAAAAAGAGCATTTTTCGACTTTCTATCATACCATACACGAATTGAGTTCCATTTGTAAACAATTCGAAACCGATCCATTCATGAATCGAAATAAAAAAAGCTGCCGGTGATCCCGGCAGCTTTCACAGAAGGAGATTAGATCTCCTCATCTTCTTTTTTCTTGATGTTTACTTTCACATCATCGTTTTTCTCTTCGTCATCTGCGTATACACGCTCTGGAAGCTTTCCAGTTTCGTAAAGAGATTTAATTTGCTCAGCATCTAATGTTTCAACTTCTAGAAGGGCCTGTGCGATGATTTCTAGCTTATCTTTATTCTCAGTGAGAATTTGCTTCGCACGTTCGTAGCTCTCCTTAATGAAACGCTGAACTTCTTGGTCAATTTCGTAAGCGATCGCTTCACTGTAATTCGGCTCATTGTTGAAATCACGGCCAAGGAATACTTGACCTCCTTGTGATTGACCGAATTGAAGCGGACCAAGTTTATCAGACATACCGAACTCTGTAACCATTCTTCTTGCAATGCCTGTTGCACGCTGGAAGTCGTTGTGAGCGCCTGTACTTACTTCGCCAAACGTAATTTCCTCTGCAACACGACCGCCGAGCAAGCCGACAATTTTATCAAGAAGCTCTGGCTTCGTTTGGAAATAACGGTCTTCTCTTGGAAGCATGACCGCATATCCGCCTGCCTGACCACGAGGAACGATCGTTACTTTATGCACCATGTCCGCTTCGTCTAGGATAAGACCAATGACGGTATGACCTGCTTCATGGTAAGCCACGATATTACGTTCTTTCTTCGAAATGACGCGGCTTTTCTTCGCCGGCCCAGCGATGACACGGTCAGTCGCTTCATCGATATCACGCATATCGATTTTCTTTTTGTTTTGACGGGCAGCAACAAGTGCTGCTTCGTTTAGTAAGTTCTCAAGATCTGCTCCAGAGAACCCTGGTGTTCTGCTTGCAATGGCTTTTAAGTTGACTGACTCGTCAAGCGGTTTGTTTTTCGCATGAACTTTCAGTACTTCTTCACGGCCAATAACATCTGGGCGGTCAACCGTAATTTGACGGTCAAAACGTCCCGGACGCAGCAATGCAGGGTCTAGAATATCTGCACGGTTCGTCGCAGCAATGATAATAATACCTTCGTTGGCACTAAAACCATCCATTTCAACAAGAAGCTGGTTAAGCGTTTGTTCACGCTCGTCATGACCGCCGCCAAGACCGGCTCCACGCTGACGACCCACTGCATCAATCTCATCAATAAAGATTAAGCAAGGTGCATTCTTTTTCGCATTTTCGAATAAATCACGTACACGTGATGCACCGACACCGACGAACATCTCGACGAAGTCAGAACCACTGATGCTGAAGAAAGGAACGCCTGCTTCTCCTGCAGATGCTCTCGCAAGCAATGTTTTACCTGTACCTGGAGGTCCTACTAGTAAAACCCCTTTAGGGATTCTTGCGCCAAGCTCCGCAAATTTACGTGGATCCTTCAGGAATTCAACCACTTCTACAAGCTCTTGCTTCTCTTCATCTGCACCGGCAACATCTTTAAATTTCACACGTTTCTTCTCTTCTGTGTAAAGCTTCGCCTTACTCTTACCAAAGTTCATGACTCGGCTTCCGCCGCCCTGAGCTTGGTTCAATAAGAAGAAGAACAGGATAAAGATGATGATAAACGGAATGATGGTTGTCAGAACTTGCAGCCATCCATTTGTTTCAGGTGCTGGTTCTACTTTTACATCTGTATTCTTCAGTGCACTGTAAATTTGGTCAACACCTTGACCATCTGGAACATGGGTAATGAAGTATTGATCTTTCTTCGCGCCATCTAATTGACCACGAATTTCATAAACCCCTCTTACAGGCTGAATGGAGATACTCTCCACTTTTCCCGCACTTAGATTTTGCGAAAATTTGCTGTAAGACATGTTCTCAGGCTTTTGATTTGGGGATCCTAACCAACTGACGACCCCTATCACAAGTAATAAAATAAGTATATAAAAAATCGTATTACGAAAAACCCGATTCATTCCTTACCTCCTCCCACAGTAAGCACAACTATGTTCAATAGTATCATAGAAAATCATTCCAACACAACCAATAACCTCATGTATACGTATGCTGATCAGCCTTCGTAAACAGATGGTTTTAACACTCCAATATACGGGAGGTTTCGGTAACGTTCAGCGAAATCCAATCCATAGCCGACAACAAATGCATCTGGCACTTCAAATCCAACATAATCTGCTTTGATGTCTGCTTTGCGGCCGCTTGGTTTATCAAGCAATGTCACAATTTTAATGGAATTTGCTTTACGGTATCGGAAAAGCTCTACCAGATAGCTCAAAGTTAACCCACTGTCGATGATATCTTCCATAATCAAAATATCTCTTCCTTCAACAGAAGTATCTAGATCCTTAATGATCTTTACTTCTCCAGAAGATACGGTAGACTTTCCGTAGCTAGATACATCCATAAAATCAAGTTCTAAATATGTATCAATGTGTTTGATCAGGTCTGCCATGAATGGAAGAGCCCCTTTCAAAACACCAATAGCCAGGGGAAATTTACCATCATAATCGCTGGTTAATGTTGCACCCAGTTCCTTCACTTTTTGCTGGATCTCTTCTTCTGAGATCAAAATCTTTTCAATATCTTGTTTCATGCTTTTGCTTGCCCCCTACAAATTTTCGTGCTGTCTATATTGTAATACAATGAGATCGCTGTTTGTCATATCAATTTCTTCAAAAACGGATTTTTTCAGACCTGGGATCCAGATGATTTGATGATCCGAGTCAGTGACGATCGGCCAGCTGTCTCTTTCTGCAAGAGGCACTTTTTTATCAATAAATATATCCTTCACCTTTTTTGATCCATTCATCCCTTTAAGTTTGATTCGATCACCATTTTTTCGTGAGCGAATGATCAAAGGGAGACGAACATGATCTTTTTGAAGCAAGAAAAAATGGTTTCCGTTCCGTGCATCCTTCGGAACATGATTTGATACGACGATAGACTGTCCATTTGGGAGAAAAAGCTCTTCTCCGAGCTCAACCTTTAAGTGAAGAGCATAAGACTGGTCTAATACATGCGATCGTTCAAAGGTAAACATACAGTGATCATAAGACTTGACAGCTTGTAAACCTTTTGGCAAATCTAATGATCCAGACGGTTGATCTGTATGAGATAACCAGTCTAAAATCCCTAGAATATGCTGGTTTGAAAACGCTGATTGAGTGTTTTCATAAAGATAGTTTAATATTAGTTGAATGCCTCTTCTTTGTAAAGGCAAAGGCAGGTCAAGCAAAGGCTTCGTTTTGATCTCAATTTGCTTAGGCGATTGACTCGTTATCACTTGGTTCATTTGTTCCTTTGTTAAAGCCTGCAAGTATTGCTCATCCTCAGTCAGCATGTCACTTACAAACTGAAAGCTTTCATGTACATGAGGTGCCTCTTCTTTTAACACGGGAAGAATATGTCTTCTTACCCGGTTTCTCAAGTAGTCATCCGTATGATTGCTTTGATCAATGACATAGGGGACATGTTCTTTTTCACAAACTTTTAGCACGTCGTCTTTAGAGTATCCAATGAGCGGACGAATCAGCCATCCGCCTTGAAAAGGACGTTTTGCTTGGATACCCGCGAGTCCAATACCAACAGTCCCCCTCACAAGTCTCATCAACATTGTTTCTACTTGGTCGTCTCCATGATGTGCAAGCGCTATAAATTGAGCGTTGTATTGCTCCATCAATTGACGAAAGAAAGCATATCTGCACTCCCTTGCAGCTGCCTGTTTGTTTAAGCGGTTTTCTTTTGCATATTGGGTGACCTGTATGCGGGACGATTCAAAAGGGATCTCGTGCTCCTTACAGTAAGCCTCAACAAATGCCAAATCAGCGAAGGACTCTTCTCCTCTGAACATGTGATCTACATGGGCTGCAATCAGCTGATAGGAACCTTTGCGGCGCTTGTTAAGTTCATGCAGTAAGAGCATGGAATCCGGTCCGCCGGAAACCCCGACAATGACTGTCGTATTTTCAAGGTAAACATCATGTTTTTTCAAAAAAGATTCAATTCTACTCACAACTTCCTCCTCACAAAAGAGCAGGTAATTTAAAGATATACATATCCTATCACTTTCAGTAGCTCCAAGCAAAGAAGAAGCCTGCTTTTTTCCGGCTCTACAACAGGAACAAAACCACATATGCACAGTAAAGAGCGAGTACACTGCACACGATAAGAATGGTTTCAAAAAGTCCGCCTGATTTTTTACGCACTGACGTTCTCTTTGCTGCTGCAGCCCGCGATCGTGAGGTCACTTGTTGATTTTGATAAACAGCAGGTTTTGGCGCGTTTTTTTGCTGCTGCTTCTTCTGGCGCGATTTCCTTGATGCAATCAGCTGTCCTTCTTTCAGCATCGCACTTTTCATGTCTGCTGCTGATTGATATTTACCTTGTAGAGCAGCCTTTAACACCCTTTCATATCGCTTTAATAAAGGATGTCCTTCAATAGCTCGATAAAGCTGCTTTTCTGGTTCTGCTCCTTTTTTGAATTCTTTCTTATACGCACAGTTCACCATCACCATCGTCAGAGCAAATAAATCATAAGTTGGTTCAGCTTTTCGTGTACCGAATCCCCAATAGCCTCGATCAAAAAACTCGGTATACTCCTTAATTGCCCTGCCCGCTTTCGTCGTTCCTCCCACATCAATGCACCGGATCGTGGCCGGGGGCCCAGAAACAATGAGATTATCCGGCTTTAAATCACCAAAAATCCAGCCTTCCTGATGTAAATGAGCCAAGCTAGATAAAAGCTGAATCATTAAAACCACAATCCACTCATCACCCTTTTGTTTCACAAATTCAAGCAGTAATGGGCCTCTGACATATTCCATCACATAAAAAGAGCGTTTTTGAGGCATACCAGGATAAATCGCATCATCCATATCATAAAAAGAAGGCCCCATGGTTTTCACAGGAGCCTTTGAAAAGGATTTTAATACATTGACTTCAGATGCAATAAGCATACTGTCATCACTCACTTTAAGGGCCGCTTGCCCATGTGGCGATTCGGCCAGATAGACAACACCGTTCGCCCCTTTTCCAAGCTCTTTTACAATACGGTAATGATGGTGGTGCCATTTCCCTTGAATCACCGTGCCTAACGGGATGTTAGAAGCCGAATTCATCATCATGCTCTTCCTTTGCTTCAAGCAGCCCTTTGCGTGAACGAACTGATTTGAAATGCTGAAGTGCTTCCCGAAGCGCTGGTCCCGTTGGGGTGATTCCTCCAGTGGTCAGTTTTGGGAAAATAGATGATAATGAATCGAATCGAGGCGTCCAATTCAACACAATTTCAGCATCTGAGTTTTTCCCGGGAAATACACACATCCCAAACTGATTTTCTCCAATTCTTGAATTTAAACTGATGGAAAGGTCGATGAGTGCTTCTTTTACAGTCGGCAGCTTCGGTTTCATACTTGCACTTGTATCAACAAGCACGAGTACTTGAAGGTGAACCGTCTCTCCTAACTCATCTACAACCTCCATTACTTCCCCGCGCTTATCAGGTGGAAGTTCTTCAATTTCAGCATCTTTGCCGAGAATTTGCTGCAATTCTTTATTCACAACACCTTGCAAGGTTTGTGTCATCGCTTTTTTTGTGACCATTTGTACTGTTTGAGATAACTGCTGGACGTAGACAACTTGATGGATACCTCCGCCTGCGAGAGCAATCCCCTCTACTTCCTTCATCGCTTCATGATCGTGTCTGTTTTCTTCCATAATGCCAATGACATTGACTGTAATCCCTTGTTCCTTTGCCAATGAGGCAATCGCAAGCGGGTCTTCCCCGTGGTTTGAGCAGCCATCTGTAATCAATAAGATTTGGTTGACGTGACCTTTTCGCATCTTCATTCCTCCTGGGATTGTAACTGAATGCTTATATCCCCATCATCGCCAGAAGAAATTCATATTATACGATATTTTAAGAAATCTCTTGTTTCTCAAGATAGAATGTACCGGTCGGAATGGAAGCCCATTTTGGTGTGTTGTGATCGAGCCTGATGACAACAACTGTCATATCGTCATCAATTTGGCCTGCTCTTGTTCGAATGACCTCTTCCATTAATAAATCAGCAATTTCTTGGGGATCTTCTGTTTTAAAGCTTTTCATTTTCCGTTTCACCCACAGATCATGATTTTCAATATGCTTTGGCCCTTCAAAAATGCCGTCACTCATCATAATCAATAGATCTCCTGCCTTCATCTGTTCACTCACAACCTCGACTTCGAATTCATCAATAATACCGATTGGCAAGTTGCTTGCTTGTACCTTCATCACCTGATCACCCCGTTTAATAAAGCTGGGTGTTGAACCAATTTTGAGGAACTTACAGCTCGCATCCTGTAAATCAATGATCGATAAATCCAATGTTGAGTAGATCTCGTCCGTCGTTCTTAAAGATAAAATACTATTAATGGTTTTAATCGCCACTTTTTCATTGATACCTGACGCCAATATTTTTTCTAACAGCTTAATCGTTTCATTGCTTTCAAAATGAGCCCGTGCTCCGTTGCCCATTCCATCACTAATAGCTGCAGCATACTTGCCCGCACCAAGCTCCATCATGCTGTAGCTGTCTCCAGATACCAGTCCTCCGCCTTTTGCTGCATGTGCCACGCCTGTAGCCACTCGGTATGATTTAGCAGAGCCAAATACAACGTGGCAATAGCCTGTTGGATGCTCTGCACACTGCTCTGCTTTGACTAAAATCTGTTCTTCTAAAATATCTGAAAGCATTGGAGCAATGATTTTTTCACATTCCCCATGCCCTTGGCAATATGGGATTCTCATTTCAATATCCACATTTCCCTGCTCCAAGCTATAGATTTCTACTTGCTGGATTTCAATGCCAAAGTGCTGAAGCGCTTCTATCATCTGCTCTTCCTGAATAAAGTGCTGTTCTCTTTCTCGTTTTATTTCCCGGGAAAAATCCTCCATTACTTGCGAGACCCCCATCAGCTGTTCAGCCACAAGACGTCTGCTGTCTTGGACTTTTTTCTTCAATGTCTGATTGGCTTTATAGTAAGCGATCTCCTCTTCGATCAATTCCTCGACATGTTTTGATTTTGAGCAGTGCTGACTAAATTTCTTTTTCAATTTTCGGTTATGCTCATACGTTTTTTCATCAGATTCATGCATAACTTGTTTCATTAGTTCATAGGTTGTATCAAAGTTCTGCACCCAGCATTTATTTTTCTTATAGCACGTTTGACAGGATCGTTCTGTGATCGTACTTAAAAAAAGATCTACATCCTCTTCCTGCTTCTTCTCTTCAGGAATGGATTCGTAAAATGTCGCAAAACTCTCAGACAGCGCATGAAATACATGAGAGAACTGATCTACCTTTTTTGCTGTCACGTCTCGTACCTTCCGAGCATATTGCTGCTGCTCTTGTACATGCTCTACCGTACCAGGAATGTATTTCGCTACCTTGGAAGTAACTGATTGCGGCGTGAGCAAAAAGAGTGCAACCGCTATAAGTGATTCATACAGTGTGGTCAGGAGACCTGCTGATCCTTCCCCGTACAGTGAAATGAGTAAGGAACCCACAATTAAGCCGATGGCTGCCCCTGCTTTCTTCCCTTCTTTCAGCAATCCGCCTAATAATCCTGAAAAGGCAAGAAGACTCATCTGATAAAGGTTTCCGATGTTAGCGAGACCGAGAATTAATCCTGTCACAACACCGACCGTACACCCAATACTGGCTCCGCCAATAAAGGCAAATGTCAGCACTACATAACGTGACAAAATATGCTCTGCCTGCATTCCTTGAAATGTGATCCCAGCAAGACCAGTTAAAACTGAGGCAATTAAAATCATAAAACAAATAATTTCTTCGACCTTTAATGAGTGTTTAATTTTCCTGACTGTAAAAATCGGCAGACTTTGAAGAAAAATCAGAGTCAAAATGAAGGCAAGTCCTGCTTCGACACCCGCCATGACGTAATCATAGCTTTGCACAGCACCTTGCTCTAAGTAAACAAACGCTCCTCGGGTGATCAGCATTGAGAGAACAATGACAACCGGTAATGTTTTCACTGGGTCTTTGATGATGAAAGAAACCACCTTTGACATAAGGAGAAACATGAGCAGCGACGCAAACACAAACAATGCATTTTGAGGTGATATCGTCATCGCCCCTGCGAGTAAAGCTAGACAAGCAAGCATCGCCTTATCTCTTTTAATAAGCAGCATGGAGCCAAAGAAAGGCAGAGCAAACGGCATAATTTCAGATAATATAAAGGCTCGTCCTAATAAAAAGCCTAGAACAACATAAATAAACCCTTTATAGAAAAAAAGAGAATGCGTGTGATGAAGAAACAGGTTTTTCATCTTTTTTAATCCCGCACTGATTCTTTCAAACCCCGCTCCTGTTAAATCAGTTCTTCTTTCTAGTTTTTCCATCTTCTCATCCCCCACCTGATATTCGTTGCTTGTCATTATAGCGAAGGTGAAAAAGAAATTTTGTCAAAAGAAGTTGTCGTTTCCATAAAACGTTCGACGCTTTATTCGTCAAAGAGGCATACTTTCATGAAAGTCGATGTCTTTCATCAGAATTTTACGAAGGCACAAAAAAACAGCTTTCCTATAGAAAGCTGTTTCGAAGATGACCCGTACGGGATTCGAACCCGTGTTACCGCCGTGAAAGGGCGGTGTCTTAACCGCTTGACCAACGGGCCTTGCTTTATGTTCTAGTTAAAAGGATAGCGGCGGAGGGGATCGAACCCCCGACCTCACGGGTATGAACCGTACGCTCTAGCCAGCTGAGCTACACCGCCATAATGAAAATGCGCTAAGAAGCACAAGAACTATAATACAAAGGATTCGCTTGTCCGTCAATAGAAAGTTTTAAATTAAATGACGAAATCTCAAAAAATGTCGTATGGATCATGAAAAAAAGCACCTGCTGAACAGCAGATGCTTTGTTGTGAAAATATATAGAAAGCAGCAACAAGTTAACCTCTTCTTGCTCCGCGCCCCCCACGTTTTGATTCCGTGTTACGTTTTAAAGATGTTAAGCGATCTTCGCTATCTTTTAAGAATTTGTTCATTTTTTGTTCAAACGATTCCTTCGGACGGAAATCATTTCTGCTTGGTCTTGATTGTTGTTGAGGACGATCTTTTGCTTTTTTAATGGACAAGCCGATTTTACCGTCTTTTTCAACGTTAATCACTTTCACTTCAACTTGTTCACCGACTTTTAAATGCTCATTAATATCTTTTACATAGTTATCGGCTACCTCACTGATATGAACGAGACCAGTTGAACCGCCTGGCAACTCCACAAAAGCTCCAAAATTTGTAATGCCCGTAACTTTCCCTTGTAACTTGCTGCCAACTTCAATCGACATAAAAAAAGTGCTCCTCCTTAGACTTATAAAAAAATCTCATTTGTTCAATTATACATAAACTGAATTTTAAGTGTCAACAAGGCTAATCGCTCTTATTGCCCACATCAAAGATTTTTTCGCCTTTTTTGGACATATAATAGTCCCGTCGTGCCAGTTCGAGTACGTATTCCTTGCTTTTCAGCTTCTTAATTTCATCAGAAATATCTTCCTGCTTTGTTTGTAATTGCTTCAACTCTTTTTCGAGCGCAACCTTCTTCTCTTCTTTTTCCTTTAGTGAAGACGATTGCGACCAGAGGGCACTTGTCACCAAGACAGCAAACATGAGCACGATTACACCAAACACGGTAAGCCTTCTAAGGAGTCCGCGACGTTTGCGTTTTAAGCGCTGCGCTTGCTGTTCCATTTGTTTTTGGTAATCATTTTGAATTTGTGCGATATTTCTTTTTCTCTTGTTCAAGATTGAAGGCCTCCTCTCTCACTTTGTCCAGAATTGTTTCCATTTCGTTTTGATGGTACCAGATAATTTCTTGGCCCCTTGTAAAATTCCTGCTCCTTTTGAGAAAAACACTCTCATTGATGTTCGCCATTTTTCGGGAATCCGATGAATAATGGTCACATTGAGTAACCAGATGAGCGGATAACAAACAATCGACAGCACCTTCCACACGAGCCGAAACGTAAAACGAACTAGACGTAAGAGCGAGTGGAGCAAGAACAGTATAGCACTTATGACCAATGTGATCATCCAGCGGATCGGCTGGAAGACAATCGACATGACCAGCCTTTTCAGGAAGAGAACGGTCTGATATACACACATCATGATAAACTTGAGAATCTTAAGATACAGATGTTTCATCAATGCCTGATACATCGAGAAACCTAGAGCAACGGCTAGAAAAATATAAAGCCTGAATTCTCCCTCATTTGTCAGCAGCAGGACGTAAAAGAATAAGAGACCCTGTACCATCCAAAAAAGGAGATCGTGGATAACCAAAAGCCATTTTGCTGTTTTTTCCCGATTCACAAACAGCTTGTACGTATCAAGCGATGCGCCCAGCCAGATGCCCATCGCCGCCATGGAAAGCATCGTATAAAACTGGACTGTCAGCGTCATTTAAACAGCTTGCTAAAAAATCCTTTAGCTTTCTCCCCGTGCTGCTCATCCACATAGATTAAATCAAAAACACGCCCTTTAATCGACACAACGCCCTTTTCGACGTCTAGGTTTTTCATTTGCAGATTTTCTCCGCGGATGGCGAGAATCCCCATGACCGTCTCCAGCAGAAATTCCTCACTATCAAAACTTTCCACTTGTTTGACACCAGTAATATCTAAATGCTTTCTGTTTCGCATTGTGACATTATGCTCCGCGTCTGATGACAGCTTCGTGCCTTGAGGTTGATTATAATATTGATTCATCTATACATCCCCCATATCTCATACTTGCATGTTACTGCATTGTATGTGATAAGAGGGTCATTTAGAACAAGCCCTATTCTGCTGTTTTTTCTTCTTTTAGCACAGTATACATGCCAGCCGCTTCTTCTTTTTTCGTCGTGTCCTTTAACTCGTTGACTTGAACAGTCACTAGTTTTTGACCAAAGCGGATTTGCAGCTCATCTCCTTCTTTCACGTCAGAGCTTGCTTTCGCCTGTGTTCCGTTAATAGAAATCCTGCCTTGATCAGCTACTTCTTTTGCCAATGTTCTTCTTTTAATTAAACGGGACACTTTTAAAAATTTATCTAGTCTCATGTGTCTTCACCTCTTTCTATGCGTTTCGCATCGTTCCATAGCTCGTCCATTTCCTCTAGCGTTAAGTCATCTAATGAACGGCCTATGTCCTTTGCTTTTTGTTCGATATGCTGAAAGCGCCGTATGAATTTTGTGTTGGCAGAAGCGAGCGCCGTTTCAGGCTCTAAGTGATAGAACCGGCCAATATTGACAAGAACAAACAAAAGATCTCCAAATTCATCTTTCATCTGCTTCGTTGCACCTTCGTCCGTCTTCTCTGCCACTTCATCGAGAAATTCCTGCTTTTCTTCTTCGTATTTGTTCCAAATATCTTGAACATCTGTCCAATCAAAGCCTACCTTGGCAGCTTTCTTTTGGAGCTTATATGCCTTTGTTAGTGCTGGAAGTGTCGCCGGAATCGATTGCAAAATAGAACCGGTCCGCTCTGGCTTCTCCTGCTGCTTGATTTTTTCCCAGTTGGCAACCACATCTGCTGCCTCAGAAACATTCGTGTCACCAAACACATGGGGGTGCCGCCGAATCATTTTTTCTGTGACATGCTGAATGACGTCATCGATTGAGAAATAACCGTCATCTTCGCCAATTTGAGCGTGAAGCAGCACCTGCAGCAGCACATCGCCAAGCTCTTCCACCATATGATCTGTGTCATCTTCATCTATCGCTTCAAGCAGTTCATAGCATTCTTCAATTAAATATGGTTTGAGTGATTCATTTGTTTGTTTTTGATCCCATGGACAGCCGCCCGGACCTCTTAATGTACGTATAACGTCACGGAAGGTGTCAAATTGTTGATAAAGCAGCTGTTCATCTTGAATTGGAGGAACATAAACACTCGTTAAGTTATTTATCGACACATCTCGATCAAGTTCAAATAAAGGAACGGCAGTAATCTGTTCCTGACTGCTTCCAGCTGCAGTCACAATATAAACTTCATAATCGTCGGGAAGCTTTTCCATCAGTGTGAGTTTCACATTCGAAGCTGTCATCTGATCATATACCTGACAAATCAGGACGTGCTGGGTTAATTTCAGATCATCCGCTCTCATATCCCCTGCATCAACGAATTGTAATCCCTCGATGGGATCAATCTGCAAGGAGTTGAATGTCGCATCTAGAAAGCTTTGTCCACCAGCGACAGACACCTCAATCCCGCGCTCTTTCTGCCCGGAAACGAGCAGCTGTACGGTCTTTTCTGCCACAAATGGATGACCAGGTACTGCGTACACAATGTCTTTTTCCGCTGCCTCTGAAAATAATATTTCGGTAATTTCCTGATACACCTGATCAAACTGATCGTGCTTTTCATAAATTTCATCAAAAAAGGTGAGAGCTGGGACCTCCTGCATCAACTCTGCGGTAAGCGGATGATCCTGCGTTCTCATAAATACTTCTTTCGCCTGCTTCAGCTGCTTATATACACCGAGCGTCAGCTGATCCATGTCGCCTGCCCCGAGACCGACGACGGTAATCTTACCTGCCATTTTGATTCCCTCTCATCTGTTTAAAATATAAAATCTTTTCTCCTAATGGAATGAGTCTCCATTCCTCGTCCGTAAATACTTCTAGCTTAAGAATACTATATAAAAAGGCGAAACCACCAATAAAAACTGATGTCAGGCTCTCTAAAACGGAAAACGGACGTTTTTCAAAGGGTATGACCCATGAAAACAGAGCCTGATATCCTATTAAGACCACAGCCATGAAGGCGGCTGATAAAAGAATTTTCACCGGGAACAGCTCTCTCAACGAAATCCATCCTTTATGCTTCAAATAAACGGCATTGAGCACGGCTGCTGTGAGAAAACCACATACAGTTGACCATGCGGCACCTTGGATGCCAAATAACGGTACAAGCGCAATCGTTAGAATCCATTTCACCAGCACGCTGAGGACCACCACAACAGCAGGGTACACAGTATGCCCGAGCCCTTGCAGTAAAGCCGTCTGCGTAATGGCAATCGATGTAAAGGCGATCGATATACAGAATATTTGCAAGACATCGGTGCCTAAATCATTACGAAAAAGCATTGTATTTACTGGTGCTAAAATACAAATCAATCCAACCGCTGACCCTATCCCTAATACCGACGTGGTCTTAACCGATGACCGAACTTTTTGCCGTATCGTTTCACGCTCTCCATTCCTCATAGCTGCCGATAAAAATGGCACAAGTGAGGTTCCGATGCTGATGGCAAACACCGTTCCGAGCTGTAAGAAAGGCTGGCCTCGGTCATATACACCTTTCGCCGCCTTTGCCGCCGCTTCACTGAGACCCTCGCTGCGCAGCAGCGCATACAGATGAAAAGCATCAATCATTTGCATCCATAAAATGAGCAAACCGCTGACACAAATCGTCAATGTATACAGCACCAAACTCTTCATAACATCTTTTTTTCGAAGTGTCTGTTTGCCTGACATACTTGCAGCAGACTGCTTTCGATAGGTCAGCCAAAGGAAAAGAAGCAAAATGAGCGAGGCCGCACTTCCTGCGATAGAAGAGAACACTGCACCCGCCCCTGTTTCATAAAGCGAATAGCCATGCCTCACGAAATAGAAGGATAAAACAAGCAGGACACCTACCCTGATGAGCTGCTCAACCAACTGAGAAACAGCCGTTGGAAGCATCAGACCGTCACTCTGAAAAACTCCCCTCAGCATCACAGTGAGCGGCAGAAATAGAAACACAAAAGCACTCATCTGGATGAGCAGAATTAATTGACTGTCTGCCATAAGACCCGCAATTGTGCCTGCTCCTATGTAAAGACAAAGAAATAAGACCAGGCTCAGTAAAGTGATATAGACCAAGGATACCCTTGTAATGATCCGTCGATTCTCTTCCCCATGCTCACTCAAAAGCTTGGACACCATGACAGGAAAACCTGTTGTACCAAGCATGATGGCAATGCCAAGGAAAGGATATACCTGCTGATAAATATAAAACCCTGTGTCCCCTACGATGTTTTGAAACGGGACACGGTAAACGGCACTTAGTACCTTTGATAACAAGCCTGCGATGGTCAAAATCACCGCACCCTGGAAAAGCCAGTGCGGCTGATTCACAGCATTTTTCATGGATGACTCCTTTAAAATAGATCTACAGTTAAACGCACTCATTATATCATACGTGAAAAAGACGTTCCTTTCTAAGGAGTAGACGGCACATGTCTCGTTTTGTTTCATTCCATATAAAAAACCGACAAAATCAAATGATTTCATCGGCATTCTTTCGTTTTATCAAAATGATATAGAGTTATTAGACCTAATGTTCCATTTGACGGGCTAAGAAGCCAGCTGCTGTCTCTGCCGCTTTATGCTCCACTTCTCCCATTGAACGCTCTTTAGAAAATAAGACGACAGCGCCAATCGGATCTCCGTTTGCAACAATAGGTGCAATGGTATAAGAAGATACGTCATCATCAATACCATCGACAAGTTGAATTTCTTTTTTGCTTTCTTCTAACACAGAATTACGCTGATCCATTGTTCGTTCAAGTAAATCACTGATGGATTTGTTTAAGTACTCTTTTTTCGAACTGCCGGATACAGCAATATACGTATCTCGATCACAGATCAGGATGGAATGACCCAAACTATCGAATAATGCATCAGCATATTCCTTCGCAAAGTCTCCTAGCTCACTAATCGGCGAATACTTCTTCAAAATCACTTCTCCATCGCGGTCGACGAAAATCTCAAGCGGATCTCCTTCCCGAATGCGCAATGTTCTGCGAATCTCCTTCGGAATAACCACTCTACCTAGATCATCGATGCGGCGTACAATTCCAGTTGCTTTCATTCACTGCTGCCTCTCTTTCGTTTGATGATGTGTTGGGTGAATGGAACAAAAGCGTCCACTTTATGCAACATTCACCACTTGACCCTGAGTTTAGTATCCGTCACATCAAACGTAATATACACGAGAGACAAACAAAATTTTATGAAGATGGAATGGTTTCTTTTTTCACATCTTGAAGGCCTCGAAGCATGTTAAGAACAACCTCAAGCCATTCCTCTGTCTTCTTGCCTTTCGTTTGGACAGAAATAATCAGCTTGCTGCCTTCCATTCCCAATCCGATTTCACGTCCATATTTACTGCCGAGCTCAAATAATTTTTGACCGTCGATTTCACCGCTTGCTTTCTCATCAAGGGTCATTCTGACAATGCCTTTCTCCATCTTGATCAGCTCGACACGTTCCTGGACAGCGTACACCTTCATTGTCGCAATCGTAAACAAGTCAGCCACTTCTTGCGGATATTCACCAAATCGGTCGATCATTTCATCCTGAAGCTCTTTTCTCTCTTCAATCGATCCAATTGCTCTGAACTGTTTATACATTTCAATCTTTTGCTTGCCATCCGAAATATAAGTGTCTGGGATGTAAGCATCAATTTGCAGATCAATTTCTGGCTCGAATTTATCTTGAGCCGTTGTATCGCCTCTTCTTTCCTCAATGGCTTCTTTCAGCATTTGAGAATAGAGATCGAATCCAACCGAATCAATGAAGCCATGCTGCTGAGCACCAAGTAAATTCCCTGCTCCTCGAATCGTTAAATCACGCATCGCAATTTTAAACCCAGATCCGAGCTCTGTGAATTCTTTAATGGCTTGAAGTCTTTTCTCCGCAACTTCAGAAAGAACTTTATCTTTTCGATACGTGAAATAAGCATAAGCGACACGGTTCGAACGCCCGACTCGTCCTCTTAGCTGGTACAGCTGAGAGAGCCCCATTTTATCGGCATCGTGGACGATGAGCGTGTTCACATTTGGAATATCGACTCCCGTTTCAATGATGGTGGTACTGACCAATACATCTGATTCACCTTCAAGGAAATTGATCATCACTGATTCCAGCTCGTTCTCACTCATTTTCCCGTGCGCATAACTGACTTTTGCGTCTGGGACCAGCATGGAGATTTCGTCTGCTTTTCGTTCAATATCCTCAACACGGTTATAAAGGAAGTACACTTGACCGCCGCGTGCTAATTCTCGCTCAATCGCTTCTCTGACTAGAGCGCCATTGTACTCGACCACATAGGTTTGAACAGGGAATCGATTTTCAGGCGGTGTTTCAATCACTGATAAATCCCGCACGCCTAGCATGGACATATGAAGCGTACGCGGAATTGGCGTAGCCGTTAATGTCAGTACGTCGATATTGGCTTTCATCTGTTTAATTTTCTCTTTATGCGTCACACCAAAACGCTGTTCCTCATCAATGATCAACAGTCCTAAATCCTTGTAGACGATGTCTTTTGAAAGAAGACGGTGTGTGCCGATAACCATATCGATCGTTCCGTTTTTCAGCCCTTTTAACGTTTCAGTTGTTTCTTTTCTTGTACGGAAACGGCTCAGCTGCGCAATTTTGACAGGGTAGTCTTGGAATCGGTCCATGATTGTGTCAAAATGCTGCTGCGCTAAGATGGTTGTCGGAACTAGCAGGGCTACCTGCTTCCCGTCAGCAATGGCTTTGAAGGCCGCTCGAATGGCCACCTCCGTTTTTCCGTAACCCACATCTCCACAAAGCAGACGGTCCATTGGACGTTCCCGCTCCATATCCTGTTTAATTTCGTGAATCGAACGGATTTGATCATCTGTTTCCTGGTAAGGGAACGCGGATTCAAACTGGCGCTGCATCTCATGATCAGGCGAGAAGGCATATCCTTTGCTTGCCTCGCGTTCTGCGTACAGTTTAATCAGATCATCTGCGATGTCCTGTACAGATGTTTCCACTTTTTTCTTCACACGTTTCCAATCGCTGCCGCCTAGTTTGTACAGCTTTGGTTCTTTACCTTCTGATCCTACATATTTCTGCACCTGATCAATTTGTTCAACCGGTACATAAAGCTTGTCGCTTCCTTGATAATGAATATTTAAATAATCTTTATGAATGCCGCCGATTTCAAGCGTTTCAATTCCTAAATATTTACCGATCCCGTGGTTAATGTGCACCACATAATCGCCGACTTGAAGCTCTGAATAGCTCTTGATCCGCTCTGCATTGGTCAGCTTTTGCTTACGTGCCTGCTTTTTCACACGCTTCTTGAAGAGTTCACCTTCTGTGATCACAGCAATTTTTGATAACGGCAATTCAAAGCCCGTTTGCAGCTCACCTTGTAAAATATACACCTGTCCGCTTACAAGCTCAGCGTCCGGTTTAGCAAGAGCGGCTTCAATGTCATAATCATGCAGAACAGACGACAGCTTTTCTGTCCGCTCTTCATCAGCACCTAAGAAGACAACCGTGTATTGCTGTTTTTTATAGCGTTCAATTTCACTCGCCAGCACATTCATCTGCCCGTGGAAATTCTGCATTTGCTTACTAGATACATTGACGATATTTTGCGGATTTGTCTGCTGGACATGTCTCAGGAACAAAGAGTAGTACAGAATGGATCTCGATTGCT
Organism: Bacillus sp. FSL P2-0069; assembly: GCF_038593315.1. Lineage (NCBI taxonomy): Bacteria > Bacillati > Bacillota > Bacilli > Caryophanales > Bacillaceae > Bacillus > Bacillus sp. FSL P2-0069. The sequence continues at coordinate 63,865 of NZ_CP151984.1, read as the reverse complement.
GATTGATCAGTTCTTGGAACGGGAAAGATAGAGATAAATCATGAAGAATATTGCCTTCTTCAAGCAGACTAATTGTCCAATCGGCTTCTTCCTGTTCAAGCTGTTCTTCCATCTCCTGAATTCTGCTGATTTCATCTAAAATAATAATCGTATCCTGCGATGTGTAATCTAGCAAACTAGCAGGCTTTTCATAGAAATAGGACAGGTACTTCGTCATTTCCTGTGTCACGATGCCTTCTAGCAGCTTCTCGCGATCAGCAGAAATATTTTGATGAAGCAGTTCTTTTTGCTGATCTGAGTTGAATTTCTTTAAGCTCTTCGCCAGCCCTTGATCAAGCTGTTCAATGGCTCTCACTCGTTCAGGACCTCTCACAATTAACTCTTTTGCAGGACCTATTTTGATTTCTTGAAGGGTTTCTAATGAACGCTGTGTATCCGAATGAAACGTTCGAATCGAGTCTACTTCTGTATCAAACAGTTCAATACGGATTGGATGATCTTCCGTTAATGCATAGATGTCGATAATTCCTCCGCGCACACTAAAATCTCCGGGCGCTGCAACCATCGACGTCCGGTCATAACCAATTTGTACGAGCTGTTTTGAAAACGCCTCCAAATCAATTTCTTCACCGATCTTTAAATGGATCTGACTCTCCTTCCAGAGCTCAACTGGCGGAAGCATCCTGCGAACCGCAGCAGCGGGAGTGACGATAATGGGGTTTTCTCCATTCGCAAGTCGATTCAAGACATCCAAACGCTGTGCTCTCAGCTCAGGACTGGCCACTGCAATTTCTGAAGCGATGAGTTCATTGACAGGATAGAGAAGAACCGAGCGATCCGGCATCACACTTGCTAGATCATCTGTTACCTTCTGCGCCTGATATAAATTGTGAGTCACAATAAACATTGGCCGCTTCAGTTCGTCTGATATCGCGGCTGTAAATAAAGATCTGACGGAGCCTGATAGTCCGGCAAGCAGCTGTTCTTTTAACCCTTCCTTTAGCCCATTAAAAATGGACTGAAAATCATCACTTTGTTTGATAAATGATTGTATGTTTTTCATTTGGCTCCTCCTCCCTGTTTGTTTAAAACAGAAAAACGCTTTGGTCTAATATCTACACCAAAGCTTTTTTATTGAATAAAAGTATGATACTGATGGTAATCAGGATTTCTTTCAAGCGCCTCTTGGCAATCCTCACAAATGGTTTGTACATGTAAATCACCATTTTCCCTATAAGAAATCATATCGTTTCTTTCCTCATTTGTTAAGTGATGAAATCCAAGTGCTTCACTTTGGACAGCAGATTCATCTAGACTGCCAACCTTTACACCACAGTGGCGGCAGTAATAATGCAAAGCCATACGTGATCCTCCCATGCTGAGATTTTATGATCAGTATGTGCTTCGCTTATCATTCTTATACCTTCTTGTTAAAATCATTCATCACTTCTAAAAATGGCTTTTTTAAAGCCGCTTCACAAGCCTCGACAGACGATTGAATGGCTGATGCGATGTCAGGCTGTTCTTCTTCTGAGAAACGTCCTAGTACGTAATCAACGACCTTCATGCCGTTTTGAGGACGTCCAATGCCGATACGGAACCGGTCAAATTCAGGTGAACCTAAATGCTGAATTAATGATTTGATTCCATTATGCCCGCCTGCACTTCCTTTTGTACGTAAGCGAATCCGGCCAGTTGGCAAATCAAGATCATCATAGATCACTTTCAAATGTTCAAGGGGAATATCGTAATAGTCCATCAGCGGACGCACACATTCTCCTGATAAGTTCATATATGTAAGCGGCTTTACAAGTAGAACCTTTTGCCCCGAAACAAACCCAGTTCCAAATTGTCCATAGAATTTTGATTGATTTAAAGGAATGTCCCATTTTTTTGATAATTCATCTATTGTCATAAACCCGACATTATGTCTTGTTTTTTCATATTCTTTTCCTGGATTGCCTAATCCAACGAATGCAATCATGAAACCAATAACCTCCTTTGTCACACAGCACACGCCTAAAAAATGAGCCAATCAGATTGCCTCATGTAAAAACGTATGAATTCTTTTCATTCTAGCACAAAAGACGCAACCGCGGGAGGGTTACGTCTCTAAATGACCAGTTATTCTCCATCGTCATCCTTTTCTTTAATGGCCTCAGGCTCTTGCGGCTCTTCTTCGCTATCTGGCTCAGGAACCTCTGATTGCTGAGGCGGCAGAATGGAGGCAACGACTTCTTCTGGATCGTTATTGATTTGATAAGATGACTGAACAGGCAGATCAGCAACTGTTAAGACATCATTGACTTCTAAGTTTGTAATATCAGCTTCAATATTCTGCGGAATATCTTTTGGTTTCGCTGTAACAGATAGTTCAAATAGTGGCTGCTGAAGCACACCGCCATCTTTTACCCCTTTAGACTCGCCAATCAGCTGTATTGGTACATCTGCCTCAATTTCACGCTGTAAGTCAACGACTTGGAAATCAGCATGAACAAGTTCGTTTTTCAGCGGATCTGTTTGTAATTCTGTCACCATCACAGATTTCGTTTCACCACCCACGTCTAAGGTGATGATTGTATTCTTCCCTTCATCACGTAAGGTTTTTAATAAATCGATGCTGTCTAATGAAACAGCCAGATTGTCTGTATTTTTTCCGTATATGACACCAGGAACGTGTCCTGAATGACGGATTTTTTGCAGTGTGGAACGTTTGAAATCAGTTCTTTTATTTGCTTTTAAAGTTGCCATATTCAGCACCATCCTATTTCTTTTTTGTCACTACTCTCATAATTACCCATAACCGAATCATTTTAAACCTATTTGCCGTGAATGATGATAGCAAAAAGACCCCAAGCTTGATGCCTAGGGCCTTTTTTAATCAGAAAATTAGCTAAAAAGGTAGCTCACAGATTCTTCTTCATGTACACGGATGATGGCTTCTGCAAGCAAAGGCCCAACTGAAAGCGGAATGAATTTTCCAGCTTTCTTGTCATCAGTTAATTGAATACTGTTTGTCACAACTAATTCTTTAATTTTAGAGTTTGTGATGCGTTCTACTGCTGGTCCAGACAAGACTGGGTGCGTACAGCAAGCATATACTTCAGCTGCTCCATTTTCGACTAGCGCATTTGCAGCAAGTGTAATAGTACCAGCTGTATCAATGATATCATCGATTAGAATGGCCGTTTTGCCTTCAATGTTACCAATAATGTTCATGACTTCAGCAACGTTTGGCTTTGGACGGCGTTTGTCGATAATTGCGATTGGCGCTTTCAGGCGGTCTGCCATTTTACGCGCACGTGTCACACCACCGTGGTCAGGAGACACAACAACGATATCATTCAAGTTCTTCTGTTCGAAATAGTTTGTTAAGATTGGCACAGCCATTAAGTTATCGATTGGAATATCGAAGAAACCTTGGATTTGCGGCGCATGAAGATCAAGCGCAATCACACGTGTAGCACCTGCTGTTTCAAGCAAGTTTGCAAAAAGCTTCGCAGTGATTGGCTCACGAGGTTTTGCTTTACGATCTTGACGTGCATATCCGTAATAAGGGATCACAATATTGACAGTTTTCGCAGAAGCGCGTTTTAGTGCATCCACCATAATGAGCAGTTCCATAATATGCTCATTGACTGGCGCACTTGTTGATTGAATAACATAACAATCACAGCCGCGGATACTTTCTTCAATATTGATTTGGACTTCACCGTCACTAAAGCGTTTAACAGAGCTCTTTCCTACATCAACTCCGATACGATCGGCAATTTCTTTGGCAAGTTCAGGGTTTGAATTCAAAGAGAATATCTTTAAATTCGCATCAGCATAACGATTAGACATGGTAAACCTCCGGGTATTTGGATTATTTTTTATGAATATTTTTCACATAATCTTCTTTATTGACTTGTCTTGCTCTAGCAATAGACAATGCATCCTGCGGTACATCTTCTGTAACCGTTGAACCGGCTGCAACATATGCCCCTTTTCCGACAGTGACTGGTGCAACGAGATTTGAATTACAGCCAATAAATGCGCCGTCTTCAATCTTCGTTAAGAATTTGTTTTTCCCATCATAGTTGACTGTAATGGAACCACAGCCAAGATTTACATCAGTTCCGACCTCTGCGTCTCCAATGTAGCTTAGATGAGATGCTTTGCTGCGGTCTCCAAAAACTGTTTTCTTGATTTCGACAAAATTCCCAATTTTTACTTCATCGCCAATTTTCGACAACGGGCGAATATGAGCAAACGGTCCAATTGTCACATCAACTCCAACCTCACTATCGCAGACGACAGATTGCTTAATAACTGTTCGATCTCCGATGATGCTGTCAACAATTTCAGTGTTTGGCCCAATAGTGGCGTCTGCACCGATTTTTACATTCCCTTTGATGACCGTCCCAGGATAAATAACTGTATCTTCACCGATGACAGCATCTGGCGAAATATACGTGTTCTCAGGATCAATCAAGGTCACACCATTCTTCATATGCTGATGATTAATACGTCGCTTCATGAATTGCTCTGCTTGTGATAGAGCGATACGGTCATTAACTCCAAGTGTTTCTTCAAAATGCGGTGTTTGATAAGCTGCAACTGTTTGCCCTTCATTTTTTAGAATTTCAATAACGTCTGGCAAGTAGTATTCACCCTGTGCATTTTCATTCGACACTTGCTCAATCACACGGAAGAGATCTTCATTTGAAAAGCAATAAGTCCCTGTATTAATTTCATTCACTTGACGCTCTGCATCGTTCGCATCTTTATGCTCCACAATTTTCACGACAGCACCTGTTTCGTCACGAATAATACGGCCATAGCCTGTTGGATCATCCGCATGTGCTGTTAAAATAGTGACTTTTGCTTGATGTTTTTGATGCTCGCTTAACATGGCTTCCATTGTTTCCGCTGTCAATAATGGCGTATCACCACAAATGACAATGGTTGTTCCCTTTTCCTGCGCGAGGAACGACTTTGCTTGTTTAACGGCATGGGCTGTTCCCAGCTGTTCTTCTTGAAGTGCATACTCACTTCTGTCTCCAAGCTGCTCTTTCACGTCCTCTGCACCATGACCGACAATCGTCACCAGCTTGGCTAAAGAAAGCTTTAACGCTTCATCTGCCACATGCTCGACCATTGGCTTTCCGCAAACTGGATGAAGTACTTTATATAGCTTTGACTTCATTCTCGTTCCTTTTCCCGCTGCTAAAATCACTGCGAACCGCTTATCCATTGATTGGCCTCCAATATCCCTATTATCCATAGAAAAATATATCCTAAATAAAGACTGATTTCAAGGATACATAAGGAAGTACAATAATTTCCTAACAGATGAAAGACTTAAGAAACAAGAGAAAGAACGCAAAAAAGACAGCATTTAAAAGAAAACATTCATTTTCTCTTAAAGCTGTCTTTTTAGGTTCACGTATGATTAAGAAGCTCCAGCTTCTTCATATTCAATTGTTTCTTCCTCTTCGCCTAAGCGATGATATTCATTTAATACAGCATCTTGGATTTTACCCCGAGTGCTTGAATTAATTGGATGTGCAATGTCGCGAAACTCTCCATCGGGCGTGCGTTTGCTAGGCATTGCAACAAACAACCCATTATTTCCATCAATCACACGAATATCATGAACAACAAATTCGTGGTCCAGCGTGATGGATGCAATCGCCCTCATGCGACCATCGGTATTCACGCGGCGTAATCTTACGTCAGTAACTTCCACAGTAGTTCACCACCTTTTCCCAATATAAAAGCATTACTTAGGTATTCAACGATCGTGGTGATTCTCCTGCTCTTTTTTTAAACTTTTTTTGAAATATCGGGATATTTATACATTATTTGTCATATTCGTGACGACGCTTACATTCTCAGCATAAAAAAAGACATCATGATGATGTCTTTCCCTGCATATGATGAAACCAAACGGCTTTCATTGAGAGTGCCTGTTTATTTCACTAATGCAACTACTTCTATTTCTACAAGCGCATCCTTTGGAAGTCTTGCCACTTCCACACATGAACGAGCTGGCTTATGTGTATGGAAATACTCACCGTACACTTCATTCACTTCAGCGAATTGTTCCATATCCTTGATGAAAACAGTTGCTTTCACGACTGTTTCAAAGGAAGCACCTGCTGCTTCAAGTACAGCCTCAAGATTACGGAATACTTGATGTGTTTGTTCTTTAATATCTCCATTGACAAAATCTCCAGCTGGGGTTAATGGAATCTGCCCTGAGCTGTAAAACATGTTATTGACAATAATTCCTTGAGAGTAAGGTCCAATGGCTGCTGGTGCATGTTTGGTTTGAACAACTTTTGTCATATCAATCTCTCCCATTCAAATACATGTTTAATCAAAGCTTACGCTTTCGGATGAAAAAACTCGTGGAAATTGCCTTCATTGATCTCAATGATTTTTTGCTTCATATCAATGGTTGAAAGCTTTAACAATGAGACATATTCATCGACAAGACGTTCATCTACGCCTTCATCTTCTAAAAGAACACCGATCCCTGCAACATTTGCATTAAATTCCTCAAGCAAATTCATCATGCCGTTAATGGTTCCGCCCGCTTTCATAAAGTCATCAATGATCAGCACATTGGAGCCTTTATCTAAGCTGCGCTTTGCAAGGGACATGGTTTGAATTCGGTTAGACGAACCTGACGCATAATTAATACTGACTGTTGATCCTTCGGTTACCTTATTATCTTTTCTAACGATCACAACAGGCACATTTAAATAACCCGCAACAGAATAGGCAATTGGAATACCCTTTGTCGCAACGGTCATGACGACATCAATCGCACGGTCCGCAAAGATGGTCGCAAACAGCTTACCGATTTTCGCAAGAATCGATGGATTGCCTAAAACATCGGTTAAATATAAATAACCGCCAGGAAGTACACGTTCAGGAGTTGATAATGCCTCTCCGATATCGTTTACTACGTCATCTGCTTCTTTTAGGTGAATTTTAGGAATATATTTCACTCCGCCAGCAGCGCCAGGTACAGTAAGCAATGTGCCTATTCCCTGCTGTTCGAAGGTCTGTTTGATAATCGTTAAGTCTTCACTAATGGAGGACTTTGCAGATTGATAACGTTCTGCAAAAAAAGTTAAAGGTACTAGTACGTGCGGGTGGGCTAACAAATAATTTGTTAAGTCCACCAATCTGCCGCTTCGACGAAACTTCATGAACTTACCCCCAGAACCCGAATAATTTATGAATAATATAACTTAATATACGGATTTAATCAAGGGCATTTTGTTCGCCGATCATGCGGACAGCGTATACTTGATCACAAAATCCTCTCAGTCCGTTATATATTCTTTGTACCTTCGATTCATATTGAATCAAGCCAAATACAGTTGGGCCGCTTCCACTCATTAATACAGCATCAGCACCGAAACGCTTCATCTGTCTTTTGATCATATCTACTTCCGGATACATCTTTAATGTCACAGACTCCAGAACGTTACCGAGTGAGCCGCACATCTCTTTATAATCTTTCGCTTCAATGGCTTCAATCATACGCTGTACATTTGGGTGTTCTACTTTGCTTGCGTCATATTGTCTATAAACTTCAGCTGTAGATACCCCAATCACCGGCTTCGCTAAAATCACCCAGCAATGCGGCGGTGTCGCGATATGCTTCAGTTTTTCTCCACGTCCTGTCGCTAGTGCTGTGCCTCCGTGTACACAAAAAGACACATCTGAGCCGATCTCCGCTCCAAGCTCAGCTAGTTCATCTAACGTGAGATTCAACTTCCACAAACGGTTTAAACCGCGAAGCGCTGCTGCAGCATCACTGCTGCCTCCAGCTAAACCTGCTGCAACAGGTATTGTTTTTGTGATGACAATCGATACTCCTTTTTGAATACCGAACCTTGTTTTGAGTAATTTAGCCGCCTGATAAGCCAAGTTACGCTGATCATCTGGCACAAATCGATTATGAGATGATACACGGATTTCGTCTTTGTCCAGCTCCGTCAGCTCAAGTCGATCTGCAAGGTCTATTGTTGTCATCACCATCTCTACTTCGTGATATCCATCCGGTCTTTTTCCATGAACATCAAGTGAGAGATTAATTTTTGCCGGTGCTTTTTCTAAAATACGCAAACATTTCACCTACTTCTCCATCTAAACATAAGTATCAATATTGTATCACATTTGATGGATCTGATGAATATTGGCTTTTACGCCCAGCACACTGACTTTTTCAGCAAAAAAAGCCAGAGACACCTGAGGTATCCCTGACCATTTTTCTATCGTTGATTCTCATCCTGAGCCATGTGCTGCTGAGCTAATTCGATGGCACGTTTGACCATATTACCTGCGTCACGCGCACGAATTTCTCCCCAGCCTCCATTTTTGACGGTATCATAAAATCCAAGATCCTTCGCCAGCTCGTATTTGAACTCATCTGACATAATGCCTCGGCGTCTACCCAAACGAAACAGCCCCTTTAGTCGAGAATTCGAATCAGTGCCACTGCTTTTGTGGCTTTCTTATTTTGTATCGAATCCTTTCTTTTACCCCTTTCAAAAAATGGACAGACTCCCATTCAGAAAAAAAGGCAAAACAAAAAGCAGTAAACAAGAAGTTCACTGCCCATTAATAGGCGACTGAGCTAGCGGTATCATCGAACGTTAATTCGACCGTCTCAGTCAGTATATCTGCATAACTGTAAGAAACTCTTTCAAACGAATTCTCATCTTGATCTAATTGAATCACAAATACAGAAGGGTACGTTTCAGCTAAAATGCCCGAACGCTCAATTGTTTTACGGCGGCCTCCGTTAGCCTTTAACGTCAAACGTTTACCTAAGTTACCATCAAGCGATCTTTTGATGTCGGACAAAGTCTTCGCCATTGCATCCACCTCACTGAGATAATTATACAACAACGGCCCATTTTTGTCAAATAAAAATTAAATTATATCAACCAACACGAGCCATTGTCAACAAAATAATTTTGACAAACTTCTACCTTTTCTCCTCCCTATTTTTCTCAAATTCCGGTGAATTATGTATCCGTTTGAAATTTCTTTTTACACATAAAAAAAACCAGACTGAAATCAGTCGGGTTATGTCGATTCATGGTCTTTTTTATATGGCATACCTACCCTTAAAACACCCTTCGTCTCGATGCCTCCGAGACCTTTTTCTCTTGTTAATGTATTACGAAGCACATCCCACACATTGATTCGATCTACAAATGGAGTGAAGCTGATCTTCGCAACGATATAGACGGGATCGAGCGCATGGATGTTCACACGTGAAGGTGAGCTTGCAAAATTGGCACCTGCTTGGATCAATGATTCGAAATGAGATTGACAGGCGCCTGCAAAGATCACAAGCTGATCTAAATGAGGAATTTTCTTTCTTGCTTTTTGAACCGTCTCAACGAAATGACGAGAATGGCGATAGGCACCGATATCATTTACGCCGCCCTTTTGCTTGGAATACGCATCATGCCCTGTAATGACCAAAATATCAGGCCGATATTGATCAAGTAACGAATCGATCACGCTTGGCATTTTCTTCTCATGACAATGCACTCCGTACACAGGTACACCAATTCGTTCATATACATCTAAGCATTTCTTTAAGTATGAAGCATCTCCATCTAAATGAAGGACCTTTCCAGGCATGTGAAAATACTGCTCCTGATGCTGATATTGTCCAGATGTATAATACTCTTGTTTTTCACGCAGCAGCTGATAATCCTGTCTTAGTAAGTCGAGCGATTCGTTAATTTTCCGTTCGTCGTCCTTTTCCCTTGTCAGCTGCTCCTCTTTTTGAATTAAGACGAGATCCGACATCTTAGCATCAGCAATCAGCCTTACTTCATTCCCATGCAATATGGCAGTGGCTTCGTGCTGATCTGTCTCATCAATTCGAATGATTCGAAACATAATATCCATTTGATAGGATGCCCTCGTCACCATATCTCCTATTTGAAATTGCATGCTGTTCACTCCACAATCAGGCTCATATCCTGTTGGTATCGTCTTTCATATATGCTGTTCTTTCTAGCCTATGCCCGAACAGTTGAAGTGGTGAAAAACAAAAGAAAAAAGCCCTTACGATAGGGCTTTTTGTAAAACATTCGACAAACGGGCAAATTCCTCAATGGATAATGATTCTCCGCGGCGCTTTCCATCAATATCTGCTGTTTGAAGTGCTTCTTCGATGATGGCTTTATGTTTTTTTCCATCAGGGAGATTGTTCATCAAATTATTCATCAATGTTTTCCGGCGCTGGCCAAAGCTTGCTCGGATCAATTGAAAGAAAAACGCATCATTTTCTACTGAGACAGCAGGCGTTTCACGAACAGTCAGCTTAATCACAGCCGAATCAACATTGGGCTGAGGAACAAAAACCGTTTTAGGCACAACCATCACCGTTTTTGCTTCGGTATAATATTGAACTGCGATAGACAGTGAATTATATTCCTTTGATGAAGGGGCAGCTGCCATACGATCTGCTACTTCTTTTTGCAGCATGACCACAATCCCTTTCAATGGAAGGTTTTCTTCAAGCAATTTCATAATAATCGGTGTTGTCACGTAATATGGAAGGTTGGCTACGACCATCACTTCTTTACAGTCAGCAAAATTCTCCTCGATGACCTTTCTCACATCGGCTTTTAATACATCTTGATGAATGATCGTGACATTATCATATGGAGAGAGCGTATCGTTTAAAATAGGCAATAAACGCTGATCGATTTCAAAAGCGGTGACTTTCTTTGCACGTTTAGCGAGCTGCTCTGTCAATGCGCCGATACCAGGCCCAATTTCAATGACGCCGGTCTCATCTGTAACCTCTGCGTGATCAACAATGCGATCTAAAATATTTGTATCAATTAAGAAGTTCTGCCCTAAGCTCTTTTTAAAAGAGAAACCGTACTTCTTCAGTATTTCCTTCGTTCTGACGGGTGTCGCAATATCTTTATTCATCGGCTTCCTCCTGCATGACGGTCTTTAAGGCCGCAATAAAATCATGTTTGGTTATTTGGAACATGTGAAGGCGCTTTTGCAGCTGCTTCGCATTGGTATATCCTATATTTAAAAGCACTCCTAGTCGTTCGCGGCGGCGTTTCGATGCTTCGCCTCCGATAAGGCCTGCGTCAAATAAGTCATCTAAAGTAATGTCACTTTCCGTTACTTCCATTTCTTCATGGACATGGGCAAGACATTCCCGAATACTGTCCAAGGAAGCATGCTCGACACCAATTCCTTTATCCCGCTTCGCCTTCGCAAGATGTTTTGGCAAAAAAGCGTGCTTACAGCCAGGAACTGCCTCTGCGATGGTTTTACGGATCTTCTCACCAGGAAAATCAGGATCTGTTAAAATAATGACCCCTCTCGTCTCCTGAGCAAGACGCACTTGTTGAATGACTGTATCGCCAATGGCAGATCCGTTTGTTTCGATCGTATCTGCATCCACTGCCATCTTCACTCTGGCAGTGTCATCACGACCCTCCACCACAATGATTTCTTTGATTTTCATGTATTCCTCCGCTTGCAAAAACAATCTACATTTTTTGGTTAAAAAAACGAAACCTTTCATGCTGCTTTTGCGTCTAATTAATTAGAAAACAGTGCTTCTATTATAACCAAAAAAACAGAGGGTGCGCAAAGCCCTCTGTTCATATAAATGATTTGATGTGTTTATTTGAGTACTCTAATTTTTACTCGTTTATTTCCCCATTGATAAGCTGCCGACTTACTTGGGACGAACACATCAATTTTATTCCCTTTTATAGCAGATCCAGTGTCTGATGCAACGGCATATCCATAGCCTTCCACATACACTTTTGAGCCCAGCGGAATGACACTCGGATCAACTGCTATAACCTTTGCACCTGGATTTGCTTTTAAATTAAAGCCTGTAGACGTTCTGCCCGTACATCCAGCACAGCTCGCTGTATAGGCTGTTGATGCCACATAAAATTCTTTTCCTGACGATTCATTGCTTCGTGAAACCGCAGGGGACGCTGTAGGTTCCTTTTTGGCCACTTGTGTACCAATAGCCACTAATCGGTCCTTACTATCTTTTTCGGTCACTTCTTTAATCAATTCTTTAGACACCACTTTGCCGTTTTCTTTCACAATGGCATAGTGCTTCTTCAATTTACCTTCTTCACCTTTTTTAAGTACCTTCTCTTTCCCTTTTTCAAGAGAATGATCCTTTTTATGTTTGGTATCAAAAGCAATTTTCTCTTCCACTACATCGGTGACCTTTTCCACCCGAGTGATCTTTATATCTGCGCTCTTTTTAGAAAGGTTACTATGTAACGCAGGCTTGATCTTATCGTGCTTCTTGAGCTTTAGCTCTTGTTGCTTTAAAAAGTCAGCGACCGTAGTCGAAGTGGTCCACACTTTTTTATCTTTTCCTCCATCATTTAAGCTGACCTGGAAGGCCTGCTGAACCACAAGATTCATATCCTTTTTTAACTTGTCATTCTTTCCTGGTGTTACTTGATCGTGCTTCCCTATATCTATCTTCTCATTCTTCAATAATGCTCCAACCGTCTGATCTGTAGTCCATATCGTTTTCTCTTTCCCATCTAGGGTCAGATGAACCGGTATAGCCGCATCATACACAATGTTCATATTGTCTTGAATCTTTGTATTTAGACTTGGAGAGATATGATCCTCCGCCTTGGTCCTTATTCCAAGGTCTGAAAGCAGCTGTGCTACTGTCTCTTCATGTGTACGAATTGTCTTCTCTTTACCATTGATTGAAATGGTAATAGACTGCTTAGTGAGCTCATGCGCACCGTAAGCCGTTCCAGTTCCAGCTAAAAGCAAGCAAACCACTAGTAATAAAACCTTGCCTTTTCCTAGCTTCACAGAAAACAGATTTTTCATTTTTTGTACGATGAAAAACGCCTCCTTCTCCTCGGAGAGATTATATAGAGTATCTCAAAACCTGTCAACCCTTCCACCCACTGTACAAAAATGCTCGATTGTAAACCTATTATGGGAGATTTATGGAAGGAAGGGAAGAAAGACTTATCGACAACTTATCCTATGAGGAGGCGCAAACGTGTAGAACTTTTTCGTTATGTTTCACAATTGGACAAGCTTAAACAAGGATTGACATCATATACTGTCAGTTTATACGGAAAACTTTTTTTGCATTTTTTGTTGTCAATTCAGCAAGCTCTTCAAAGCTGATTTCTCTCAGCTCCGCAATCTGTTCCGCGATATATTTGACATAACTTGGCTCATTACGTTTCCCTCTAAATGGCACTGGCGTTAAGTATGGGCAGTCTGTTTCAATCAAAAGCTTGTCACTTGGTATCTCCTTTACAACTTCCTTTGGCTTTTTGGCATTTTTAAATGTCACGGGTCCACCGAATGAAATATAAAAGTTCATCTCCATACACGCTTTTGCAGTTTCCAGACTGCCAGTAAAGCAGTGCATAATACCTCCAACCTCAGCTGCTCCCTCTTCCTTTAAAATCGTCACGACATCTTCCGTTGCGTCACGATTATGAATAACGATTGGAAGCTTCACTTCCTTCGCAAGAGCAATTTGGCGTCTAAATACTTCCTTTTGCACATCTTTTGGCGACTTGTCCCAATAGTAATCCAGACCCATTTCTCCAATTGCAACCACTTTTTCGTGTTGAGATAAATCTTTGATCCAAGCCAAATCCTCATCTGTCATATCAATAGCATCGACTGGATGCCAGCCGATAGCTGCATATATGAAATCATACTCTTCAATTAATTCCATCGCTCTCGTAATTGTCGGGCGGTCAAACCCTACCACCACGATTTTCTCAACTTTTTCGCTTTTCGCTCTTTCGATCACCTGCTCTAAGTCTTCATTGTATTGTTCTGCATTTAAGTGGGCATGTGTATCAAATAACATGGTTGATTGCTCCTTTCGACAATTCTCCTAAAAAACAAAAGGTGTTCGACGAAATGTTACACGTGGAACACCTTTGTTAATTTATAAAATTTTTGTTCCATTTGCTAGAGATTGATCTACTTCAAGAACCTGCAATTTCCCGCCAGTTTCTCCAGTTAAAATCATTCCCTGGGAAATTTCCCCTCGGAGTTTAACTGGTGTAAGATTCGCTACGCAAACAAGCTTCTTCCCTACTAATTCCTCTGGTTGATAGTGCTTGGCAATCCCAGAGACTATTTGTCTTTTTTCAAATCCAAAATCAAGCTGAAGCTTTAAGAGACGATCCGCTTTTTTCACTGGGGCTGCTTCCAATACCTGTGCAACTCGAAGATCAACTTTTGAGAAATCATCAAATGCAATTTCTGCTCCCAGCTCAGGTAATTCCGTTTCTTCGATTTCCACTTTTTCTTCTTCTACCTTAGGTGCACTTCCCTGCATTTTTTCTTTAATGTAGGCTACTTCTTCTTCAACCTCTAAACGCGGGAACAAAGGCTCTCCTTTTTGTACCGTCGCTTGTTGAATCGCACCAAATGATAGGATACTATCCCAGCTTTTGAGCTTCTCTTCTTCAATCCCAAGCTGGAAGAAGATTTTCTCAGGTGTTTTCGTTAGGAATGGCGTTAAGAGTACTGCAGTGATTCGAAGTGATTCTGCTAAATGATACATAACAGAATGCAGTTCTTTTCGTTTTGTTTCATCCTTTGCCAGCACCCATGGAGCTGTTTGATCAATATATTTATTGGTTCTGCTGATTAATGTCCAAACATTTGAAAGAGCCACAGAGAATTCAAGATTTTCCATCGCTTCTTCATAGGCTTTGACTGTTTGTTCAGCTACTGCTTTCAGCTCCTCATCAAACTCATTAACAGGACCCTTATAGCTGCTTAAAGTGCCGTCAAAATATTTTTGCACCATCGCAACTGTACGATTAAGCAAGTTACCTAAATCATTGGCAAGGTCATAGTTTACACGTTCCACGAATCCTTCTGGTGTAAACACACCATCCGCACCAAATGGTACTTCGCGAAGCAGATAATAACGAAGGGCATCGAGGCCATAGCGATCAATTAATGTGACCGGATCTACCACATTCCCTTTTGATTTAGACATTTTGCCATCTTTCATGAGCAGCCAGCCGTGTGCAAAAATTTGTTTCGGCAGAGGCAGATCTAATGCCATCAGCATAATCGGCCAATAAATCGTATGGAAGCGTACAATTTCTTTTCCTACGAGATGAACGTTGGCAGGCCAATATTTTTTATATTTTTCATCTTGATCTGTTCCATAGCCAATCGCAGTTAAATAGTTGAATAATGCATCAATCCATACATAAATGACGTGTTTTGGATTGTTAGGAACTTTAATTCCCCAATCAAAGGTTGTTCTTGATACTGCTAGATCCTCTAAACCTGGTTTAATGAAGTTATTAATCATTTCATTCTTTCTTGATTCAGGCTGAATAAACGATGGATTTTTTTCGTAATAATCGAGCAAACGGTCCGCATACTTACTCATGCGGAAGAAATATGATTCTTCTTTAATTAATTCAACAGGGTGGCCGCTGTCAGGGCTTTTCCCGCCAATGACTTCCCCTTTCTCATTACGCTCAACATCAACAAGCTGTGTTTCTGTATAGAATGTCTCATCAGGAATACTGTACCAGCCCTCATATTGATCTAAATAAATATCTCCTTGATCAAGCAATTTTTGAAAGACTTGCTCAATGATTTTCGTATGTCTTTTTTCCGTTGTACGGATGAAGTCATCATTAGAAATGTCGAGTTTCTTCCATAAAGATTGAATGTCTTCTACGACTGGATCTAAATACTCGATCGGTGTGATATTTTGTTCTTCAGCTTTTTGCTGAATTTTTTGTCCGTGCTCATCTGTACCCGTTAAATACATCACATCATAGCCTTGAAGACGTTTATAACGAGCCATAGCATCTCCTGCTACTGTCGTATAAGCATGTCCAATATGTAATTTTCCGCTCGGATAGTAAATAGGTGTTGTCAGATAAAACGTTTTTTTCTTTTCTGGCATGTCGGAACCTCCTGCGTGTGTGTAAATGTCAAAAACTCCCGCCCAATGGACGAGAGCGGTTATCATCATTACATGAAAATGTGTCAGATCAATTCATTCAATTTTGCACTTGTGCTTTCTCTATGATACCATCTTAGCCTTTAAGATCAAGCATATATACATAGAACAAGATGAAATGATCGAAAAAGATGAGTTTTTCGAAAAAAACGACAAACCCGTCGACATTTTGTCGAATATTGTCGTATGAAATCTATTTCCAGATTTACAATTGGCTAAATTAGGGCAAAAGTCTTGTTAATCTGATCTCGTCATTTCTTATATTTTCATAGAAAAAGCCTACAAAATCCTTATACACCAGTAGTTTCAAGGTCTTTTGACTTTAAGAGTCATATTTTACAAACAATAGTAAACAAAATGATTGACGATTTATGGAAACCTTGTTATGCTAGGAATGTAAGGAATTTGTCGAATAATGACGAAGATAATATTATATTAAGAATAAGTTCTTTTTGGGAGGAGAATGAAGATGAAATCTACAGGTATTGTACGTAAAGTTGACGAATTAGGACGCGTGGTGATTCCAATCGAACTTCGCCGTACGCTAGGAATCGCTGAAAAAGACGCTTTGGAAATTTATGTTGATGATGAAAAAATTATCCTAAAAAAATATAAACCAAACATGACTTGCCAAGTAACAGGTGAAGTATCAGACGATAACCTTAAGCTTGCTAATGGTAAATTAGTTCTTAGCCGTGAAGGTGCAGAGCAAATCATTAACGAAATTCAAAACCAACTTCAATCACAAAAATAAGGTTCATATAAAAAAGGTTCTTGCACCGTTTGCAAGAACCTTTCTTTATTGTTCAATATGAAAGGCATCGTATATCGTGCGCTTTGGCACACCACGTTCGACAGCTGTACGTTTAATGGCTTCCTTCGACGTTAATCCTTCCTCTATGTAATGGATCACATGTTCTTTTTCAGATAAGGACGTCCACCAAGCTTCTTCATTCAGCTCTTCTTCAGCTTGATCATTTCCTTGTACCACAAGACAGAATTCACCTCGGATTTGATTCTCCGCAGCCCATGTCAGCACAGACTCTAAATCTCCACGAATAAACTCTTCGAATTTTTTCGTCAGTTCTCTCGTAATTGCGATGTTCCGATTCCCCCACACTTCCTTCATCAAAGTCAGCGTTTCTTTTAATCGATGGGGTGCTTCATAGAAAATGATCGTTTCTTGGCGTTTCTTCAAGGCTTCAAGCTGCTTTTTCTTTTCTTTTTTTTGACGGTCGAGAAAACCGTAAAAGAAAAATGGCTGAGGCGCGATTCCTGATGCAATGAGTGCCGTTAGTGCAGCATTAGCGCCAGGTAACGGAATGACATAGCCCCCAATGCTAGTAAAATCTCGAACCACTTCGGCCCCTGGATCTGAAATCGTCGGTAAACCGGCATCACTCACGAGTGCGATATTTTTCCCTTCTTTTAGCCATTCGATTAACTTGTGGCCGCTGCTGTCTTTGTTATGCTCATGATAGCTGGTTAAGGGTGTATCAATTTCGTATACATGACAAAGCTTTTTCGTTTGCCTTGTATCTTCTGCGGCAATATAGTCTACATCTTTTAATGTTTGTATCGCTCGGAACGTCATATCTTCTAGATTTCCGATCGGGGTTGGGACAAGATAAAGAATCCCCATACCAGATTGACCATCAAAGCTTTTCTGTGTCTTTTTCATGTGCCGTCTCCTTTTCTATTCGCATTTCTTCTATATAAATGTCTTTCTTTTTCCGCGTCCACGTTTTGAAACGATATTCTTGCTGCATGGCTTCTCTTTTGGTTGCAAAACATTCATGATAAAAAAGCTCAACCGGCCGTCTCGCTCTTGTATACTTTGCTCCCTTTCCACTATTGTGGGTCATCAATCTCTTTTGTAAATCATTTGTATAACCCGCATACAGGCTGCCATCTGCACATTTTAATACATAGAAGTAATGATTATGCTTCTCCATACAGTATCGTCCTGATTTCATCTGTATACTCCTGATCTTCCCCATAAACAAAAAGAGGCGGGAGAATTTTCAGATCTGGTTTTCCATCTTTTATGCCCTCTACCAAGATGGTATTGGCTTCTTTCCCTTGTTTGGGATAAACAAATTGAATTCGTTTTGGCTCAATTCGGTATTTCTTCATTAATTCCACAATCTCAAGCAGCCGTCCTGGTCGATGAACCATCGCCAGTTTTCCCCCTTGCTTTAGCAGCGTGGAAGAAACACGAATAACATCTTCTAATGTACAATGAATTTCGTGCCGTGCAATCGCCAAATATTCATTTTCATTGATTTCATCCTTAAAAAGTGTTTTAAAATATGGCGGGTTACATGTAATCACATCAACTTTATGGTTGCCGTAGCGTTCCGGCATATCATTCAAATCACCATGAATCAATTCAATCTGGTGCGCAAGTTGATTATACTCCACACTTCTTTTTGCCATATCAAACAGCCGTTCTTGAATTTCAACACCCGTAATCGAGGCCTTAGAACGAGTCGAAAGCAGCAATGGCACGATACCGTTTCCGGTACAAAGATCAATGATCTCCCCTTTTTGGATCGGTACATACGCAAATTTAGCTAATAATACTGCGTCCAATGAAAAGGCAAACACAGTTTTACTTTGTATAATCTTCATATCTTCGGCGAGCAGGTAATCTAAACGTTCATCTTCTCTTAACGAAACCATGATGTATCCTTTCTTTTCCTGTGAAAAAGGCTCCCGGTTCAGCGGAAGCCTTTTCTCATTTTTTATTTAAAAATGACAGACAGAACAAACAGTCTCCCTCTTTACGAATGCTTCCATAATGTACATTACAAATATGGAAGCCCTCCTGATATAACCGGGCCAGGTTATCATGACCTTCTCCTATATCAGAATGACTTGGCTTCTGGGCAGAATCATTCTCTGCCTCAGACGATTTGTCTCGATCCGACTGATCCAGACGTTCACGCAAGTGCTGATTCTCCATCTGCAGCTGATGATTTTCTTCAATCACTTCACCGATATGATTTTTCAAATCACCTAACTGGCGATAAAGAGAACCGATTTGTTCTTCTAAATTAATCACCGTATCAAATAGTTCCTTTTTATCCAAGGTGGCACACCTCGTTACTCAGTTGTTTGTGCAGATACAACGCCTTCTTGTAATAATTCTTCCCATGTATATTCTATCACTTTTTCTTGCCCGGTTAATTCAACTTGCAAAATTCGTTCTAAAATATTGAGCCCTACTACCTTGGCAGAGCCATTAGACGTTTGAATCGTTTCGCCGATATCCGGTAATTGTTCCTTCGCTGTTTCATACTCATCATTCTCATATTTCAAGCAGCACATCAAACGGCCGCATAGTCCGGAAATTTTTGTCGGATTTAACGACAGGTTTTGATCCTTTGCCATCTTAATCGACACTGGTTCAAAGTCTCCTAAGAATGTCGAACAGCAAAGCATTCGCCCGCAAGGACCAATGCCGCCAAGCATTTTTGCCTCGTCTCTTACGCCAATCTGGCGAAGTTCAATTCTCGTTTTGAAAATTGATGCAAGATCCTTCACTAGCTCACGGAAATCAACTCTGCCATCTGCTGTGAAGTAGAAGATGACCTTGTTTCGGTCAAATGTAAATTCAACATCGACCAATTTCATTTCCAGCCCATGTTCACTTACCTTCTGAAGACATGTATCAAAGGCTGTCATCGCTGCTTCTTTGTTTTCCTCAACGATGAGCCGGTCTCGTTCGTCTGCTACACGAATGACTTTACGCAGAGGGAGAACCACATCGTGTTCATCTACTTTTTTGTTGGCGATGACCACTTGTCCGTACTCAACCCCTCTGACCGTTTCTACAATGACACAACTATCATTTTCTATATGAAATCCATTAGGATCGAAATAATAGATTTTGCCCGCTTTTTTAAAGCGAACACCAATTACGTTGTACAAGCTTATCCCTCCTGCAACATCAACACCAATTGCTCCATCAGCCCTTGGGCATTCACGTTGGATTGAAGTCTCTTTTTCGCTTCTAATACAGCAAGGATCTGGCTGGTCACCATCTGCTGTGTGGAATGCAGCGCATGCTGCTTCATTGTCTGGAATAAGTCTTGATAAATGACTTTATCTTCATTTCCTATTTGAATCGACAATACATCACGATATATAAATAAAAGCATATCCAGACCTGTTTCTTGAAGGTCTTTCTCTTTGAAAAAAGGCATCCATTGATCCTGTATATAAAAAAATGCATGTTCTTTTCGCTGGTGTAAGACTTCATACAATTTTATCACTTTCGCTCTAGACTCTGCAAACTGATCATTTCGACTTAATTCGAGTGCTTCTGCTAAATTATTGGTTAAATTCGACAAAAGCCTTGCGAGATGCTGAGATACGCCTTCTTGTAAAAGCTGCTGCTCCAAGGATTGCGGCTGCAGCGGCTGAAAGCTGAGCATCTGACATCTTGAAATAATCGTATCCAGCATTTTATGCGATTGCTCAGTGATTAAAACCGCCATCGTTTCCCGATTAGGCTCCTCTAGGAACTTCAATAAACTGTTCGCGGCATTGACCGTCATTTTGTCCGCATGAAGAATAATATACATTTTCCGGTGAGATTCTACACCGGCTTTTGTAAATTCCTCTTGCAGTGCCTGCACTTGCGCCTTCTTAATTGATTGGCCATCAGGCTGCACAAGATGTAAATCGGGATGGTTTCCTGATGCAATCCTTTTGCAGTTTTGACAGGATTCACATGGTTTCACTCCTGATTCCAAGCAAAAAAAGCTTTTAGCCAAAAGTATCGCTGCATCCAGTTTTCCGGTTCCTTTTTTTCCTTCAAATAAGTAGGCGTGCGCAAGTCGGTCTTTATCAATACTATTAAAAATCAGCCGCATGACGCGCGGCTGCAAATCATTCATGTCATCCCAGCTAATTGCCATGTTATCACTCTCTATGTGTAAAGGTTAATCAATAAACCTTTTATTTCTCCAATACGTTCAAGCAAATCAATAGATGGTTTTTCTTGATCCATCATTTCCTCGGTTAATTCAATCAGCTTTTCATCTAAGGCTTTGACCAAAGCAAGTGTACGTGTGTTTCCATAAATGTCAAAGCTCCTTGATGTTTCTATATTTAATCCATTATCGACTGTCTCTTTCACAAAGCGCTTCACCAGACCTTTAAACCTAGCCAAATCCTTTAGGTTTCGTGACTTTGCGAGCTTTTTTCCGAACACTTCGATATCACTCAGCATGACCGTCAGCTGTTCTAAGCGCAGTTTGCCGCTTTGCGTCTCCATCGAAGCTTTAAAGGAGGCAGATGTCTGGCTTCCTTTCATCGCTTGGAGTTCACGCTTTTCTAAACGCAGCCGCATATCTTGATTAATTTTCACAGCAACCCATCCTTAAAATTGATGAAATTGTTCAACTGGCAGAATAAAAACAGTAGCTCCGCCAACTTCAACCTCAACAGGGTATGGTACGTATGAATCTGCATTTCCGCCCATTGGGGAGACAGGCGCGATCATTTGATCACGTTTACGGCAATTTTCTTTTATAAGCTGTAATGCTTTATCCACTCGGACATCATCACAACCAATAATAAAAGTCGTATTCCCAGACTTTAAAAACCCACCAGTTGAAGCTAATTTTGTCACGCCGAAATGATGTTCAGTCAATATTTTCAACAACTTGCTGCTATCTTGGTCCTGTACAACGGCAACAATTAATTTCATTTGATTGGCCTCCTTTATTTTAGGCACAGATGACATGCCGATGTCTTCCTCTATATTATAACAACGATTGGGAATTAGGTCATATTTGATTTTGCTTTAATGTGTCCTGAATCAATTGAAGGACTTCTTTATAGACAGCCTGCATCGGTTGAGACGCATCCACTACACGGAATCGTTCTGGCGATTGTGCAATAAGCAGTTCATAGCCTTCTCTGACAAGCTGGTGGAAATTCAGCGTCTCCATGTCTAATCGATTCTTTTCTCTTCCCTGGTTGGCATCAATTCGCTTTAGCCCTTCCTCAGGTGTAATTGAAAAATAAATGGTCATTTGCGGCATCGTGCCATTGATAGCAAAGTCGTTAATTGACTTTACTTCTTCAATCCCAAGCCCTCTCGCATAGCCTTGATAAGCAAGGGAGCTATCAACAAAACGATCACATAAAACCGTCTGCCCGCGCTGTAATGCCGGTTCTACCTTCTCAGCCAAATGCTGCCTTCTTGCGGCTGCATACAGCAAAGCTTCTGTTTTCGCATCCATTTTTGTGTTTTTTTCATTTAAAATGACTTCACGAATCTGCTCTGCAATGTCAATGCCGCCAGGCTCACGTGTCGCCATCACTGCATATCCTTGGCGTTCCATTTCTTCATACACTTTTCGAATCACTGTCGTTTTTCCAGCACCCTCTGGCCCTTCAAACGTAATAAACATACCGCTCATAGTGTCTCCTCTTCTATATAAACATATAATTTTCTCTGATGAATCACCTGACTGGCTTGAACATGAACCTGATGTCCAAGCAAACGGCTTAAAGCCGCAATCTGATCGATTTCAATACGCTCTCCCTTAACGATCAAAGGAATACCCGGTGGATATGGAATAACCGATTCTGCACTAACCCGTCCTGCTGCACGTTCAAATGGGACGGCTTCTATATCCTGTCTATGCTCCTCGTTGTCATCAGCCAGCGCCTCTCTTTGGAAATGATCTTTTCCTTTGAGCAATGAATTGCTTTGATTAAGAACCTGCTCTATTCGTTTAAAAGGTATATCCTTCTTCTGTTCAAAACCAAAGACAAGTAAAACCTGATGTTCGTCCGCAAGCTCTGGGTGAACCTCCACTGATTCAAAAACTCGTTTTAGTTCATAACCAGTCAGCCCTTTTGTTGATCGAATCACACATTTTAATGGATCGTTAGAAAGCAATTCAGACTCGACCACTTCAAGCTGAGGTATACGGTTGAACTCATTTTTCAGCTCTGCCAGCCCTTTCATGATTCCATCCAAGATCCCTTTTTTCTTGATCTCCTCGACATAAGCTCTTGCCACATCTAATGAGGCCATAATTGGATAGGATGGAGAACTGCTTTGAAGCATCGTGAGGAATGTTTTCAAACGTTTTGCATCCATTCGCTCCCCCTGTAGATGAAGGTAGGATCCCATCGTCATGGCCGGAAGGGTTTTATGTGCTGATTGTACCACCACGTCAGCTCCATAGGAAAGAGCAGATGGGGGAAAAGCGCCGCCTAATACAAAATGTGCACCATGTGCCTCATCAACCAAAACGATCATGCCTGCTTCGTGGCACATGTCAATCAGCTTTGATAAATCAGCTGCATGTCCGTAGTAGTTCGGATAAGTCAAAACGATCGCCCGGCAATTAGGATGTTTGGCTATGGCTTTTTTGACTGTTTCATCCGTCACATGTGTTGGAACATACAGGTGTGGATCTACCTCAGCTTCTATCATAATAGGCGTGGCTCCTGCAAGCTCAATCGCATGGTAAACAGACTTATGACAATTTCGCTGGACGAAAATCTCATCTCCCGCACGACAGGCTGCCATCACCATCGCTAAATTTCCGACAGTTGTCCCATTCACAAGGAAAAAGCTTTGATCTGATCCATATAGCTTTGCCAATAAATGTTC
Organism: Bacillus sp. FSL P2-0069; assembly: GCF_038593315.1. NCBI lineage: Bacteria > Bacillati > Bacillota > Bacilli > Caryophanales > Bacillaceae > Bacillus > Bacillus sp. FSL P2-0069. The sequence continues at coordinate 40,175 of NZ_CP151984.1, read as the reverse complement.
AGCCTCTTGTATCACACCAGTTGGATGATGGAGATCATCTAACCCTTCAAGCTCTGTTACATCCAGCTGAAGAATTGAGTCATAATAAGTCCGTGCCTCATCAAAAAAGACATCTCCATTGTGATGTCCTGGAACGTGGAAAGAATAAGGTTTCTTTTCCGCATGTTGTGCTAATGCTGTATATAAAGGTGTTTTCAAACAAATCGATCCTTTTCACTTTAACGATATCTTATGTCTATTATAACGTTCATACAAGGGAACCGAAAGATGGATTCTCATTCCTTAATTGGCTGGTGATTCGTCAGCTGCTGTTCTGCCTCATACATTCTGTTTTTCAATTGGGCTCGCTCTTGGCTTCCATGCTCTTTCACCTGTAACGTTTCCTGTAAGGTTTCAGCTAATTGGCGTTGAACCTTTTTCAACGTATCTATAGGTGCAAAAGCTGCCTCTTCAAGAAGCTCCCCCTGCTGCTTTGATACCTGTTCATATGTTTTTTTGATTCGATTCTCAAGAGCTGAATTGGCACGCTGCTGAATATGCGTTAACGCAATCGACATTTGGTTGATCCATAGAGGAATAGATGCAGAAACAGTTGATTGAATGTGATTGGCCAATGTATGATTCGTATGCTGGATCATTCGAATTTGGGCATTACATTGCAACGCAATTTGCCGGCTTAGCAGCAAATCATATTTCCGTTCTTTCAACCTCTCCATATATTCTTCTGCATTGACTTCCTGACTCATCAATTGCTCCTCTATAGTCCGATTACCAGTCTGCTCCGTTTCTGATATGATCTGCTTCTCTAAATCTGTCATTTTCGCTTCAACTGCTGCAACCTGCAGCGTCATCTCTTGGAAAAAGGTTTGATTTTCTTCAAATAAACGCTCTAATAACATGTGATCGGAAATTAATCCGCCTTTTGCGTAACGAAGCCTTGCTGATAATCTCTCGATCTGTGATTTTGCATGTTGAAAACGCGATATGATTTCCTGAGTAGAACGCTTCTCCCGCCGAAATAACTTCGAAAAAAAGCCCTGCTTCTTTGGCAGTAAGTCCTCCGGTTCTACTACATGGAGCTGGTGCAAAAAGTCCTCAAGCACGTCTCCTATTTGATCGATATCTTTTTTCTCAACATATTTCATCATTTGTTGTGATTGTTCCAATAATCGTTCCTGAACACGTGTACCATAGAAAAGCAGCTTTTGCGGATTGTCAGGGATTTGCTCAGCACGCTGCAAGGCTTCTTGTTTCTCCTCATCAGATAAGGTATCAAACACTTGAAACTGAAGATCTGTAGTGGCAGCAGATGATGTTGGGATGTGATCTTCTGGTTTCATTACGTTTGACTCCTTTCATTATTTCTTTATCATTTTATCTGCCACTTCAAGCTCAATATGAAGGGCTTCTATGTCTCTTCCTAATACTTGCTGCAAATCATTCGTCAATTGCTTTTGCAGTTCTGTCAGCGTCACCCGAGTTTGGCTCAGTGTCATTTCCAGCTCATGACTGCGTTCAGGCTGGTTATACAATAATGCATATTTTTCAGTTAGTTCAACGACAGAATCCAAGGTTTCGAAATAAAAACGCTGTGCATCATAAAATCGGGTCGGCTCTTTTTTTGTAATCATATAGATTCGTCGTGCAAGTCGGAGAATTTCATAATTATGTTTGATCGTCTGTACGTTCTTCACAGCAAATAAAGCCTTCTTTAAACGTACGAGCTTTTGTCCTGCTTCTTTTAAATGCTGTTTGATATATACATAATCACTACGAGACAGTCCGTGTTTCTTTAAAAACAACTGGAAAGCAACCCATCTGCTCCCTGCAAACATCACGCCCCACCCCATCATCGCATACAGTATCGATAGTCCAACATGATGATGGAAAACCCCAATACTGACGGTTAAAATCACAAGCGAAAAAAAAGTAGAGAGGATGGCCCATATAAATGTATAAAAAATTGATTTCATGTTCATCGACTCCTATGAATAATCAGGCTCTCTGTTTATCTTATTATTAATTACGGATGATGTCCAAACTAAGTTCCAAAAAACAGGCCCAATCCTCCATAGATCATAAAAAAAGACCATCTAATGGTCTATGAATACAAAGGCGGTGTATGAAGATTTTTTAGCTTTCTAACATAATCGGCATAGCTAGGATCCGAGGTCGATGTAGAAATTAACTTTCTCTCACATTCTCGGCACAAAAACTGATGATATAAATAAATTCCCTTTGTTTTTTTCTCTTCACAAATCAAACAAATCGCTTCTCGCTCTTTTTTGCTCATTGTGACACCTCCACTTATAGCTTCAGTATGCCCTAGCGCTTTCAATTGTATACAAAATTAAGAATGTTTTAGATGGTAGTTTAGTATATGTATCCATGTCAGATCGAGTGTTTGTTCCTTTTCTTAAAAAACAAAAAAGACCAGTTCCGACTGGAACTGATCCTTATAGAAGCTTGGCGGCGTCCTACTCTCACAGGGGGAAACCCCCAACTACCATCGGCGCTGAAGAGCTTAACTTCCGTGTTCGGTATGGGAACGGGTGTGACCTCTTCGCTATCGCCACCAAACCTGATGGAGAGAATGTTCTCTCAAAACTAGATAACAATGTTCATGCTTCACATTAGAATATAGGTTAAGTCCTCGATCTATTAGTATCTGTCAGCTCCACGTGTCACCACGCTTCCACCTCAGACCTATCAACCTGATCATCTTTCAGGGATCTTACTTCCTTGCGGAATGGGAAATCTCATCTTGAGGGGGGCTTCATGCTTAGATGCTTTCAGCACTTATCCCGTCCGCACATAGCTACCCAGCGATGCCCTTGGCAGAACAACTGGTACACCAGCGGTGCGTCCATCCCGGTCCTCTCGTACTAAGGACAGCTCCTCTCAAATTTCCTGCGCCCGCGACGGATAGGGACCGAACTGTCTCACGACGTTCTGAACCCAGCTCGCGTACCGCTTTAATGGGCGAACAGCCCAACCCTTGGGACCGACTACAGCCCCAGGATGCGATGAGCCGACATCGAGGTGCCAAACCTCCCCGTCGATGTGGACTCTTGGGGGAGATAAGCCTGTTATCCCCGGGGTAGCTTTTATCCGTTGAGCGATGGCCCTTCCATGCGGAACCACCGGATCACTAAGCCCGACTTTCGTCCCTGCTCGACTTGTAGGTCTCGCAGTCAAGCTCCCTTGTGCCTTTACACTCTGCGAATGATTTCCAACCATTCTGAGGGAACCTTTGGGCGCCTCCGTTACATTTTAGGAGGCGACCGCCCCAGTCAAACTGCCCACCTGACACTGTCTCCCTGCCCGATAAGGGCAGCGGGTTAGAAGGTCAATACAGCCAGGGTAGTATCCCACCGATGCCTCCACCGAAGCTAGCGCTCCGGTTTCCAAGGCTCCTACCTATCCTGTACAAGCTGTACCAACATTCAATATCAGGCTGCAGTAAAGCTCCACGGGGTCTTTCCGTCCTGTCGCGGGTAACCTGCATCTTCACAGGTACTATAATTTCACCGAGTCTCTCGTTGAGACAGTGCCCAGATCGTTGCGCCTTTCGTGCGGGTCGGAACTTACCCGACAAGGAATTTCGCTACCTTAGGACCGTTATAGTTACGGCCGCCGTTTACTGGGGCTTCAATTCGCACCTTCGCTTACGCTAAGCGCTCCTCTTAACCTTCCAGCACCGGGCAGGCGTCAGCCCCTATACTTCGCCTTACGGCTTCGCAGAGACCTGTGTTTTTGCTAAACAGTCGCCTGGGCCTATTCACTGCGGCTTCTCGGGGCTTTAACACCCTAAGAAGCACCCCTTCTCCCGAAGTTACGGGGTCATTTTGCCGAGTTCCTTAACGAGAGTTCTCTCGATCACCTTAGGATTCTCTCCTCGCCTACCTGTGTCGGTTTGCGGTACGGGCACCTCTCACCTCGCTAGAGGCTTTTCTTGGCAGTGTGGAATCAGGAACTTCGCTACTAAATTTCGCTCGCCATCACAGCTCAGCCTTTACGGGAAACGGATTTGCCTATTTCCCAGCCTAACTGCTTGGACGCGGATATCCAATACCGCGCTTACCCTATCCTCCTGCGTCCCCCCATTGCTCAAATGGTGAGGAGGTGGTACAGGAATATCAACCTGTTGTCCATCGCCTACGCCTTTCGGCCTCGGCTTAGGTCCCGACTAACCCTGAGCGGACGAGCCTTCCTCAGGAAACCTTAGGCATTCGGTGGACGGGATTCTCACCCGTCTTTCGCTACTCATACCGGCATTCTCACTTCTAAGCGCTCCACCAGTCCTTCCGGTCTGGCTTCACAGCCCTTAGAACGCTCTCCTACCACTGTTCGTAAGAACAGTCCGCAGCTTCGGTGATACGTTTAGCCCCGGTACATTTTCGGCGCAGAGTCACTCGACCAGTGAGCTATTACGCACTCTTTAAATGGTGGCTGCTTCTAAGCCAACATCCTGGTTGTCTAAGCAACTCCACATCCTTTTCCACTTAACGTATACTTTGGGACCTTAGCTGGCGGTCTGGGCTGTTTCCCTTTCGACTACGGATCTTATCACTCGCAGTCTGACTCCCAAGGATAAGTCATCGGCATTCGGAGTTTGACTGAATTCGGTAACCCGGTAGGGGCCCCTAGTCCAATCAGTGCTCTACCTCCGAGACTCTTACCTTGAGGCTAGCCCTAAAGCTATTTCGGAGAGAACCAGCTATCTCCAGGTTCGATTGGCATTTCACCCCTACCCACACCTCATCCCCGCACTTTTCAACGTGCGTGGGTTCGGGCCTCCATTCAGTGTTACCTGAACTTCACCCTGGACATGGGTAGATCACCTGGTTTCGGGTCTACGACCACGTACTCATGCGCCCTATTCAGACTCGCTTTCGCTGCGGCTCCGCATCTTCTGCTTAACCTTGCACGGGATCGTAACTCGCCGGTTCATTCTACAAAAGGCACGCCATCACCCGTTAACGGGCTCTGACTACTTGTAGGCACACGGTTTCAGGATCTATTTCACTCCCCTTCCGGGGTGCTTTTCACCTTTCCCTCACGGTACTGGTTCACTATCGGTCACTAGGGAGTATTTAGCCTTGGGAGATGGTCCTCCCGGATTCCGACGGAATTTCACGTGTTCCGCCGTACTCAGGATCCACTCTGGAGAGAACAACATTTCAGTTACAGGGCTGTTACCTTCTTTGGCGGGCCTTTCCAGACCTCTTCGCTTATATCGTTCCTTTGTAACTCCGTATAGAGTGTCCTACAACCCCAAGAGGCAAGCCTCTTGGTTTGGGCTGTTCCCGTTTCGCTCGCCGCTACTCAGGGAATCGCATTTGCTTTCTCTTCCTCCGGGTACTTAGATGTTTCAGTTCCCCGGGTATGCCTTCTCATACTCTATGTATTCAAGTATGGATACTACTCCATTACGAGCAGTGGGTTTCCCCATTCGGAAATCTCCGGATCAAAGCTTGCTTACAGCTCCCCGAAGCATATCGGTGTTCGTCCCGTCCTTCATCGGCTCCTAGTGCCAAGGCATCCACCGTGCGCCCTTTCTAACTTAACCATTTCTTACTTTAGAAAGAATCACTATGTGTGATGAACTTTGCATTGCATTCAATGTGAATGTATTACTTATTGTTATCTAGTTTTCAAAGAACACGTTGGTGGAGCCTAGCGGGATCGAACCGCTGACCTCCTGCGTGCAAGGCAGGCGCTCTCCCAGCTGAGCTAAGGCCCCGATTTAATAGAAGATGGTGGGCCTGAGTGGACTCGAACCACCGACCTCACGCTTATCAGGCGTGCGCTCTAACCAGCTGAGCTACAGGCCCATCTTTCATATCGAAGATATGATGTTGTAGGATCTTTTGCAAGTTCCTTCAAAACTAAACAAGACGAAAACGTACGCTGCTCCATATATCCTTAGAAAGGAGGTGATCCAGCCGCACCTTCCGATACGGCTACCTTGTTACGACTTCACCCCAATCATCTGCCCCACCTTCGGCGGCTGGCTCCATAAAGGTTACCTCACCGACTTCGGGTGTTGCAAACTCTCGTGGTGTGACGGGCGGTGTGTACAAGGCCCGGGAACGTATTCACCGCGGCATGCTGATCCGCGATTACTAGCGATTCCAGCTTCACGCAGTCGAGTTGCAGACTGCGATCCGAACTGAGAACAGATTTATGGGATTGGCTAAACCTTGCGGTCTTGCAGCCCTTTGTTCTGTCCATTGTAGCACGTGTGTAGCCCAGGTCATAAGGGGCATGATGATTTGACGTCATCCCCACCTTCCTCCGGTTTGTCACCGGCAGTCACCTTAGAGTGCCCAACTGAATGCTGGCAACTAAGATCAAGGGTTGCGCTCGTTGCGGGACTTAACCCAACATCTCACGACACGAGCTGACGACAACCATGCACCACCTGTCACTCTGTCCCCGAAGGGAAAGCCCTATCTCTAGGGTTGTCAGAGGATGTCAAGACCTGGTAAGGTTCTTCGCGTTGCTTCGAATTAAACCACATGCTCCACCGCTTGTGCGGGCCCCCGTCAATTCCTTTGAGTTTCAGTCTTGCGACCGTACTCCCCAGGCGGAGTGCTTAATGCGTTAGCTGCAGCACTAAGGGGCGGAAACCCCCTAACACTTAGCACTCATCGTTTACGGCGTGGACTACCAGGGTATCTAATCCTGTTCGCTCCCCACGCTTTCGCTCCTCAGCGTCAGTTACAGACCAGAGAGTCGCCTTCGCCACTGGTGTTCCTCCACATCTCTACGCATTTCACCGCTACACGTGGAATTCCACTCTCCTCTTCTGCACTCAAGTTTCCCAGTTTCCAATGACCCTCCCCGGTTGAGCCGGGGGCTTTCACATCAGACTTAAGAAACCGCCTGCGAGCCCTTTACGCCCAATAATTCCGGACAACGCTTGCCACCTACGTATTACCGCGGCTGCTGGCACGTAGTTAGCCGTGGCTTTCTGGTTAGGTACCGTCAAGGTGCGAGCAGTTACTCTCGCACTTGTTCTTCCCTAACAACAGAGCTTTACGATCCGAAAACCTTCATCACTCACGCGGCGTTGCTCCGTCAGACTTTCGTCCATTGCGGAAGATTCCCTACTGCTGCCTCCCGTAGGAGTCTGGGCCGTGTCTCAGTCCCAGTGTGGCCGATCACCCTCTCAGGTCGGCTACGCATCGTCGCCTTGGTGAGCCATTACCCCACCAACTAGCTAATGCGCCGCGGGTCCATCTGTAAGTGACAGCCGAAACCGTCTTTCATCCTTGAACCATGCGGTTCAAGGAACTATCCGGTATTAGCTCCGGTTTCCCGGAGTTATCCCAGTCTTACAGGCAGGTTACCCACGTGTTACTCACCCGTCCGCCGCTAACATCCGGGAGCAAGCTCCCTTCTGTCCGCTCGACTTGCATGTATTAGGCACGCCGCCAGCGTTCGTCCTGAGCCAGGATCAAACTCTCCGAAAAAATACAAAACCGAAGTTTTGCTTTTCGCCAGTTTGACTGACTACCTATGAAGTTTCATAGGATTTTTTTATAAAAACTCGAATTAACAGGTACGTTTTGTCTTGTTTAGTTTTCAAAGAACTTGTTTACCGCTTCAGAAGCGACTAGAACATCTTATCACATCCAAGTTGTTAGTGTCAACAACTTTTTTGTTATTATGTTTTTTCGTTTCTTCGTCATCAGCGACGTATATTAATTTACCACCCTATCCAATCAAAGTCAACAATATTTTTCATTAAATAATAAACTTTTCAATGACGATTAAAGCTGCTACGCCCGGAATACCCAATAAACCACTAATTCCACTCGTTACAGGGTTAATAGAGACATGTAATCCTAGACTCTCGCCAAATAGGTTGAGGCAAAATAAAAAAAGAGCGCCTGCTACAAACTTCACTCCGATAAGCCCTAACCATTTGAATGGATTCGCCTGCACACCTGACATAAACAACAATAGCACAGCTAGCAAAATTGACCCGATCACAATAACAGGTTCCATAATCCTCTCATCTCCTCTTCATATGAATAGTACAAGCATATGAGAGGACTATGTATAATAGACCTGCTATTTCCAGTTGTTTAAACGTAAATTCCTCTTTTTCGCTTCTCTCAGATAGAAAAAGTACTTCGCTTGAGCAAGCTTTAATTCGAATAGAATGTCCGGTGAAGGCTCAACGCTATTTGCGACAAGCTTTTTTTGTCTGTTCCATTCTTCCTTTTGCTTAAAAAGCTGTTGAATTAATTTCTCATCGAATTCTTTTCGAATTGATTTTCTGCGAAGAAAACCCATGTACCGTACTTCTCCTTCCTACATCTCACGTCTGCCTTCTAGAGCCTTAGACAGTGTAACTTCATCCGCATACTCTAAATCCCCGCCTACTGGAAGTCCGTGAGCAATGCGAGAGAGTTTAATTCCTGATGGTTTTAACAATCTGGAGATATACATGGCTGTTGCTTCTCCTTCAATGTTTGGATTGGTTGCAAGGATCACCTCTGTCACTTGATCGTCTTGCAATCTTTTTAATAGGTCAGGAATTTTAATATCCTCTGGGCCAATTCCGTCCATTGGCGAAATGGCACCATGAAGCACATGATATAAGCCGTTGTATTCTTTCATTTTTTCCATTGCGATTACATCTTTTGGATCCTGCACTACACAGATAACAGATTGATCTCTTCTTGTATCTTCACAAATATAGCAAGGATCTTGGTCTGTGATATGACCGCATACCGAACAATAAGTTAAATTACGCTTTGCATTTACAAGCGCCTTCGCAAAATCTAGTACGACATCTTCTTGCATACTAAGAACAAAAAAAGCCAGACGGACCGCAGTTTTCGGTCCGATTCCTGGCAATTTCATAAAGCTGTCAATCAGCTTTGATATTGGTTCAGGATATTGCATCTTCAGTTATTCCTCCTAGAATAAACCTGGCATGTTCATTCCTTTTGTGAATTGACCCATCGTTTCATTCGTTAGCTCATCGACTTTTTTCAATGCATCGTTTGTCGCAGCAAGTACAAGATCTTGAAGCATATCGATATCTTCTGGATCAACAACTTCTTCATTAATTGCTACATCAACGACTTCTTTTTGTCCATTTACTTTTACAGTGACCATACCGCCACCAGCTGTACCTTCAAGGACTTTTTCTGCAAGCTCTTCTTGAGCCTTCGCCATATCCTTTTGCATTTTTTGCATTTGTTTCATCATTTTTTGCATATTTCCCATTCCACCGCGCATATGAACACCACTCTCTTTCATTTTTATTAATCTTTAATTTCAATTAAATCGGTTCCTACTAATTTCTTTGCTTCCGCAATCAATGGATCCTCTTCAGAAGAAGTTTCCTGACCATCTGCTTGTTCATCCGGCTGATGATCTCTTAAAAATTCTTCTCTTATTTTACCCCATTGAGCGTCAGGAACGCCAACTAATTCCACTCTTTTTCCTAACATAGACTCTAGCAGTTGTTCAAGATTGGTCCGAACACCACTTTTATCTTCAGCAACCATTTTACAATGTATTTCAAATTTGAATTTTAAAACAAAGGCATGCGAAGCAGCCGCAACTGGCTCACTGTCCGTTAATAACGCAGCGTGAGACACCTTATTCTGCTGTTTCAACTGGGCAAGGAGCTCTCCCCATTTGCCTTTAATTTTTTCTAACTCAGGCCGTTTCGCTTCTTTTAGAATCTCATGAATTCGGCCGACAGGAGCACGATAGCCATTTTTGTTACTTGTTTGTGGTCGAGGCGCTTCCTTTTTTTCTTGAGGACTATGAGATGGAGACATTGGTACACCTTCGGCTCTTAGCCTTGATAGTTCCTGTTCCAGCCTGTTTATTTTATCTGTTAGCGCCGTTAAATCAGCGTCAGCATGACCTTGTGTCAATCCTGCTGTTGACTGACACAGCTTTACAACAGCTACCTCAAAGAAAATCCTTGGATGATTTGTCCATTTCATTTCTTGGTGGCTTTTATTCAGGACTTCAATTGTTTCATACAGAAATTGAGGTGTCACACGATCTGACAGCGCCACGAAACTTTCGTCGACCTTTACCTTTTCAAGGACCCCCTCGAGATCTGGTGCCGTTTTATAAAGCAGCATATCTCTAAAGTAAAAAATCATATCCTCTATTAATTTAGCAGCATCTTTCCCCTGCTGGAGCAACTCATTTAATGTATCTAACGCTGTCGCAATATTTTGATCAAAAATTGCTTCAGCAAGCTGACTAATGAAATGCTGAGATACAGCACCTGTAATGAGCAGCGCATCATCAATTGTCAATTGTTCACCACTAAATGAAATCGCTTGATCCAAGAGACTTAGTGCATCACGCATACCGCCATCAGCTGCACTAGCAATAATCTCGAGCGAACCCTCCTGTACGTTAAGGCCTTCTGCATCTACAATTTTCTCCATTCTTCCAACAATATCTTTAGTCGTGATTCGTTTGAAATCAAATCGCTGACAACGAGATATGATGGTAAGAGGAATCTTATGGGGCTCTGTGGTAGCCAAAATAAAGATACAATGAGCAGGCGGTTCTTCCAGCGTTTTAAGGAGGGCATTAAATGCCCCGATAGAGAGCATATGTACTTCATCTATAATATAAACCTTATACGTAACCGCCGAAGGAGCAAATTTCACTTTATCACGTATATCACGGATTTCATCTACCCCGTTATTCGAGGCAGCATCTATTTCAATCACGTCTGAAATTGAACCGTTTGTAATCCCTTTACAGGCATCACATGCATTACACGGCTCACTAACAGGTGACTTTTCACAGTTCACTGCCTTAGCAAAGATTTTGGCAGCACTTGTTTTACCTGTTCCTCTAGGACCTGAAAATAAGTAAGCATGAGAAAACTTTTTCTGCAAAAGGGCATTTTGCAACGTTTTTGTGATGTGTTCTTGTCCAACAACATCCTCAAAAACTTGAGGTCTGAACACTCGATATAAAGCTTGATAACTCACAAATACGCCCTCCTCCATTTATCATCTTTTTCATTATACATGATGCACCGATCAATTCAAAAGCACACCTTTATTTTCTAATATGCCAAAAAGATGATTTCAACTATAGATTTTCTACTTTCCATGCATTAAAAACGTATTTTCTAGCTTTGTAAAAAAACCCGAAACCCCAAACAGAACACCAGTTCTTGTTACGATTAGTGAAAAAAACAAATGGCTCCAAAAAGACTTTTTATCTATTTGTATAACCAAAGCAGTTCAGCTATTCTTTGAACAGCAACAAAAAACTCACCTAGTTAAACTAGATGAGTTACATTTAATATTGATTTACCGTGCACCTTCTGTCGATTCGCTACCCCAAGCGTTACTTAAACAGTTAGCTCGGCCCAGGCAACCCTGCGGCACATGAGAGGTTTCACTTAATGCTGCTTCCTTCCGGACCTGACATGGTTCATGAATTCCCATTGCGCAGGACCCAGACGTCAACACCACTTATTTAAGGCAGACCTTGAAGTAAACGAACCTCGAGAAGGGATTCGGCCTCGCTAGAGCGGATTGCGAGTACAGGGCACCGCTACCTCCCCGCTTAGCACGGCAAAATGAATATTAAATTGTTAGTGACGCAGACATAAGTATACCTTCTTATAGCTCAAATTGCAAACGGCATCCATTCATTTACTTTTGGCTTGTTTCTTTCGCTGACGGAGATTTCGGAAGAACTGACTTAACAGCTCACCACACTCATTTTCAAGTACACCACCGATGACCTCAGACTGATGATTGAACCGTTCATCATCCAGTAAATTCATTAAAGTACCTGCGCATCCACCTTTTGGATCGTATGCACCAAAAACGACCTTTTTCACTCTAGAGAGAACAATAGCACCCGCACACATTGGGCATGGCTCAAGCGTAACGTAAAGCACAGCATCTTCTAAACGCCAGCTCCCTGTCGCTTTACATGCTTCATCAATAGCAAGTAATTCTGCATGTGCAATCGAACGCTGCTCACTTTCCCTTAAATTATGAGCCCGGCTCACAATTTGATCATCAACAACAATGATCGCACCAATCGGCACTTCCCCTATTTGTTCTGCTTTTAAGGCTTCAGAAATGGCTTCTTGCATAAACTGTTCATCTTTCGTCATAGCACGGCTCTCTTTTCATGTTTTTTAAAAGGAAATTGAGGTTAACATATTATCACAATCTTTTAAAGGGGGTCTTATTTTGTCAAAGCACCAAAAGGCGCTACTTATTATCGACATGATTAATGATTTTGATTTTGAAATGGGACATGTGCTTGCAGAAAAAACAGAGCAAATGACCAATAAAATTTTAGCTCTTAAACAACATGCTTTCAAGGAAAATTGGCCAATCATTTATATCAACGATCACTACGGACTTTGGAAGGCTGATATCCAAGCTGTTCTGGAAACATGCAAAAACGAAAGAAGCGCTCCTATTTTAGAGAAAATGACACCATCTAAAGATAATTACTTCTTAATTAAACCTAAGCATTCTGCCTTCTACGGTACTGCACTAGAGACACTCTTAAATGAATTAGGTGTTGAGGACATTATTCTAACTGGAATTGCCGGAAACATTTGCGTTTTGTTCACTGCAAATGACGCATACATGCGAGAATACAATCTAATTGTACCTAAAGATTGTATCGCTTCAAACGACGACAGAGATAACGACTACGCTTTAACAATGATGGAGAACGTTCTTCTAGCCAAAATCACTACCGCTAAGGAAATCACGAATGAAAATCAAACATGATTTAGCCATAACCCTCATAAATTGTTAGCAATAACAAAGGGGGCGTTGACTATTCAAATTTATGTTGTCAAAAGAGGAGATACTTTAAACGACATTGCTATGCGTTTTAAAACGACAGTCAATGAAATCATCCGTACTAACGAAATCGAAACACCAAATCAACTCGTCATTGGACAAACAATTGTCATTCCAATTAGAGGTCAATTTTATGAGGTCAAACAAAATGACACACTATATCAAATTGGTAGACGGTTTCAAATCTCAGTGGAAGAATTGGCACGCGTGAACAGAATTCGGCCTGAAGCAATACTGCCTGTTCGTTTCTTGCTCTATATTCCACAAAGACCGAAAAGGAACATTAATTCCAATGCTTATATTGAACCACGGGGAAATCAAGTCAGTGAAAACTTAAAGCAGGCAGCTAGAGAGGCCTCCCCATACTTAACCCATTTAGACATCTTTAGTTTTCAAGCACAAAGAGATGGGACACTGCGAGAACCACCGTTAGACCAACTACCCCAGATTGCCGCTCAGAACAGAACTGTATTAACCATGGTGGTGACAAATCTAGAGAATGAAAAATTCAGTGATGAACTTGGGCGTATTCTTTTAACTAACCAATCTGTCAAAACGGCATTTTTAGATGAAATTGTTCGTGTTGCCAAAAAGTATCAATTCAAGGAAATCCATTTTGATTTTGAATATTTACGCCCTGTTGATAAAGATGCTTATATTCAATTTTTAAGAGAAGCAACAGCCCGTTTCCATCAAGAAAGATGGACAATATCTGTTGCACTTGCACCAAAAACAAGTAGTCAGCAAAAGGGCAAATGGTATGAAGCCCATGACTATGAAGCGATCGGTAAGATCGTCGATCATGTTGTGCTGATGACCTATGAATGGGGGTACAGCGGTGGCCCTCCACAAGCTGTCTCTCCAATTGGGCCTGTCCGCCAAGTCATTGAATATGCACTAACTGTCATACCGGCCAATAAAATTGTAATGGGGCAGAATTTATACGGCTATGATTGGACACTTCCTTTCGTCCAGGGCGGCCCCATCGCCAAAGCCGTCAGTCCTCAACAAGCAATTGCACTAGCTAGAGAGCACAATGTCTCTATCTTATACGACGAAACAGCACAAGCACCCCATTTTCGTTATACAGATGCCAACAACAAAGAGCATGAGGTCTGGTTCGAAGACGCTAGATCGATTCAAGCAAAATTCAATCTCATCAAAGAGCTAAAATTGAACGGCATTGCTTATTGGAAATTAGGTCTATCTTTCCCACAAAATTGGCTCTTATTATCAGATCAATTTAATATTGAAAAAAGAACGACATCGTAATCCATTCACTCTATCAATTAGAAGGGGTATGGTACAATATACATTGGTTTGACAACTTTAACTTTATAGATAGAGGAGAACGCCTATGTATCCTGCCCCTTTTATTGCAGTGGAAGGCCCAATTGGAGCCGGAAAAACAACTTTGGCTACAATGCTTGCGAAGGAATTTCAATTTCCTTTAGTAAAAGAGATTGTAGAAGAAAATCCATTCTTAGATAAATTTTATGAAGATATGGAACAATGGAGCTTTCAGCTTGAGATGTTCTTTTTATGCAATCGGTTCAAACAGTTAGAATCAATTGAAGAAAACTATGTGAATAAACAGCAGCCGGTTGTCACTGATTATTACGTCTATAAAAATATGATATTTGCAGAAAGAACCTTATCAAAAAAGCACATGGATAAATACAGAAAGATCTATCACCTGCTAACAGATGATCTTCCTAAACCAAATGCCATGATCTATATAAAAGCCAGCCTTCCCACCTTACTTGAAAGAATACAGATGAGAGGACGCTCTTTTGAAGAAGACATTGACCCAGCTTATTTAAAAACACTCATTGAAGATTACGAGCTGGCCATTGAACATTTAAAACAGACTGAGCCAGGGCTTCCCATCATTACAATTGAAGGAGATCATACAGACTTCGTTTCCTCACAGCAAGATTACCAGCAAATTGTACAGAACATAAAGGAGCAAGTGCTATGAACAATATCAAAATACCAAAGGACGCAGTCATCACAATTGCCGGGACTGTTGGTGTCGGCAAATCAACTATGACCAAAACAATAGCGGACAAGCTAGGGTTTCAAACCTCTCTTGAAAAAGTAGATGATAACCCATATTTAGAGCCTTTTTATTCAGATTTCCAAAGATGGAGCTTCCACTTACAGGTCTATTTCCTAGCTGAGCGTTTTAAGGAGCAAAAGCGGATTTTTGAATCTGGCGGAGGATATGTACAAGATCGTTCCATTTATGAGGACACTGGCATTTTTGCAAAAATGCATGCGGACAAAGGTACGATGTCTGAGGTCGATTATGAAACGTATACAAGCCTATTTGAGGCGATGGTGATGACACCTTACTTCCCTCACCCTGATGTCCTCATCTATCTACACGGAGATTTAGATCATATTTTACATCGTATTGAAGAACGCGGCAGAGAGATGGAAACTCAAACTGACCGGGCTTATTGGGAAGAAATGTACACTCGATACACGGAATGGATCGAACAATTTGATTTATGCCCAGTGATTAAAATTAATATTGAAGATTACGACTTACTTCATGATGAAAGCTCACTTGATCCCATTCTTCATGAAATAGCTTCTGTTATTCAAAAAAATCGCAATAAAACAAAATAAAAAAAACCGCTGCATTCGCGAAATGCAGCGGTTTGACAATTTCCAATTTTTATGCTTGCGTTCAATTCAACTAAGGTAAAAAATCAATATGGCGGAGGAAGAGGGATTCGAACCCCCGCGGGCTTTGACACCCCTGTCGGTTTTCAAGACCGATCCCTTCAGCCGGACTTGGGTATTCCTCCGTATCGACAAGAATTAATATACCATATCATTTTATTTGAAGTCAACACCTTTTCGTAAAAAAATTTCAATATGTGATTTTTGCATGATGTTTGCCTATAAAAAAGCAGCCATTGACGGCTGCTCTTGATCTATTTCGTATCCTGTCTAATTTCTTCAATAAACTGATTCATCTCTACTTTAAACTCATTTAATGACTCGATAATCTTCGTAAAGTCTGTCACTTGTTTGGCTTGTTCATTTGTTGAGCTGCTGATTTGTGAGATGTTTTCAGACAAAGTGCCAATGCTGTCTTGGATTTCTTTTAAAAATGTATTAATGGTTTCAGCCGCTTCCTTCGAGCCATCTGATAATTTGCGAACTTCATCAGCAACGACAGCAAACCCTTTTCCGTTCTCACCTGCTCTTGCCGCTTCAATTGCAGCATTTAAACCAAGCAGATTTGTTTGTCTAGCAATTCCGCCAATGGTTTTGACGACTTCTTCAATATTCGCAGATTTCTCTTCCGCTCTTCCTGCCTGTTCGCTTATTTCTAAACTTGTGGCAGCCAGTTCTTGTGAATGTGCAGCAATTTGCTCAATTCCACCTTGGAGTTCTTTCGCTACTTTATTGATTTGCTCCATATAACCGCTTAATTTCTTTTCGCGATGATGTGAATATGCCACTAAAAAAGAGCCGATTACTTTTCTATCTTCATCAAAAATCGGGTAACCTTTTACGGCAATTTCATAACCATATAAATGCTCTGGTAAATGACCGTCATATTCTTGTCCTCTTAATGTCGTCGCCACATTTTGGTCTTCTGGGTTCAATGGGTCTCCAACTTTCATACCAAAATCTATTGTGTTAGACGGGTAATAACAAAGTATCTTCTCTGTATCTGTGATGCCGAAAAGAATACTTTCATCTAGTACCTTTCTAAGTAAATGAGCCATTTCAACATAATAGTCAAGCCTATTCAAGGTTATTCCTTCTTTCCTAGAAGCTTTTAATTTTTTTATCGGCTAAATTCAGGAAAACTGTAGGACTTTTGGTAAAAAGAAAAAGATGCCTTGACGGCATCTTATTTCATCACTTCTTTATTTCCCATATAAGGACGCAGTACTTCAGGAATGATTACTGTGCCGTCCTCTTGTTGATAGTTTTCTAAAATAGCCGCTACGGTTCTTCCTACCGCTAATCCAGATCCATTTAATGTGTGGACATGTTCTGGCTTCGCTTTAGGTTCTGGACGGAAACGAATGTTTGCACGTCTTGCTTGGAATGCTTCGAAGTTACTGCAAGAAGAAATTTCACGGTACGTATTCTGGCTAGGAATCCACACTTCGATATCGTATTTCTTCGCAGCTGTGAATCCTAAATCTCCCGTACACATGCTCATGACACGGTATGGCAGGTTCAATAGCTGAAGAACTTTTTCTGCTTGATTTGTTAGTTTCTCTAATTCTTCATAAGAATCTTCTGGTCTGACAAATTTAACAAGCTCTACCTTGTTAAATTGATGCTGACGGATGAGTCCGCGTGTATCTCTTCCGGCAGATCCTGCTTCTGATCTAAAGCAAGCACTGAATGCTGCATAGTTGATTGGCAGCTGTTCACCTTCGAGAATTTCGTCACGATGCATGTTCGTAATTGGCACTTCAGCTGTTGGAATGAGGAAGTAATCTTCTTCACGTATTTTAAAGGCATCCTCTTCGAACTTTGGAAGCTGACCAGTTCCTGTCATGCTCGCTCTGTTGACCATATAAGGTGGAAGCACTTCAGTAAAACCAAACTCATCCACATGTAAATCAAGCATAAAGTTATACAATGCGCGCTCTAAACGTGCGCCAAGCCCTTTATAAAAAACGAAACGGCTTCCTGTCACTTTTCCTGCACGTTCAAAATCAAGGATTTTTAGCTCATCAGCTACGTCCCAATGTGGTTTTGGTTCAAATGAGAAGGCTGGCTGTTCGCCCCATTTTCTCACTTCCACGTTGTCGTCTTCTGTTTCACCAACTGGTACAGAGTCATGGGGGATATTTGGAATTGAGAACAGGATGTGCTGCAGGCTTTCTTCTACTGTTCTTAGCTCATCATCCAGCTTCTTGATCTCATCTCCTACCTCACGCATTTCTTGAATAATGTGATCGGCGTCTTTCTTTTCTCTTTTTAGAACGGCCACTTGCTGTGATACTTCATTTCTTCGGCTCTTTAATTCTTCTGTTTTCCCGATTAATTCTCTTCTTTTTTGATCTAGCTCACCAAACTTATCAAAATCCGCTAAATCTTCGCCTCGGTGTGCTAATTTTTCTTTGATTTGATCAAAGTCCGTGCGCAGTTGTTTAATATCCAGCATGTGTAACACTCCTTTTTTTATCGAAAAATAAAAAGAGCCCTCATCCCATGAAAGGGACGAGAGCTCTCGCGTTGCCACCCTGATTGAAAACATGCAAAGGCATGCTTTCCTCTTTCCTCTGTAACGGTATCACCGTAAATGCTTACTTCTCTAGTTTCAGCATTTCGCTCAAGGATGGATTCAGAATGCATCTTTCACCGATTCTCACCAACCATCGGCTCTCTGAGAAAGAGGGGCTTCTTACTATTTCCCGTCAACGCTTTTTCGATCTTTGATTGTGATTTTAATGTACTATAAGTTTTATCTCTTTTCAACCGTTTTATACAGCAAGCTTCGTTTTGTAGGACTTCACCATGTCTACAAACAGCTGTGTTAACCGGTGATCGTCTGTCAGCTCTGGATGAAAGGAGCAGCCTAAGATATTGTTTTCTTTCGCCATCACAATCCTGCCATCATATTCAGCCATGATTTCTACGTCATCATCTGCGCTGATGATATGAGGCGCACGGATGAATACCCCTGTAAACGGCGCATCCAGTCCTTTTACTTCTAAATCTGCTTCAAAGCTGTCTACCTGTCTGCCAAAAGAATTCCGTGCAACAGATACATTTAACAGTCCAAGATGAGCATCTTCTCGATCTTCGATATGCTTTGCCAGCATAATCAAACCGGCACATGTCCCGAAAATCGGTTTCCCTTGAGCAGCGAACGCTTTGATCGGGTCAATGAATTGGTACGTATCCATGAGTCTTCTCATCGTCGTACTTTCTCCACCAGGGATAATCAAACCGTCAACGGATTTTAGCTCTTCTACACGTTTGATGATCTTTCCTTCTGCGCCGCAGGCTTCAATCGATTGAATATGCTCTCTCACCGCTCCTTGAAGCCCTAGTACACCAATTGTCAGCATGTTCGTTTGTGCTCCCTTAATTACCAGCCACGCTCTTGCATACGTTCTTCTGGCAGTAGATTTGAAATTTCAATTCCTTTCATAGCTGTTCCAAGCTCTTTTGAAAGTTCTGCAATGAGACGGTAATCAGTGTAATGAGTCGTTGCTTCAACAATTGCTTTTGCAAATTTAGCTGGATTGTCTGATTTGAAAATACCAGATCCGACAAATACACCGTCTGCTCCAAGCTGCATCATTAATGCAGCATCTGCTGGTGTCGCAACGCCTCCTGCTGCAAAGTTCACAACTGGCAGCTTGCCGTCTCTTTTGATTTGTAGCAATAATTCATAAGGCGCGCCAAGATTCTTGGCTTCTGTCATCAGTTCATCTTCACTCATAGCCGATACTTTACGAATCTGAGCATTGACCTTTCTCATATGACGAACAGCTTCTACGATGTTGCCTGTCCCAGGTTCTCCTTTTGTGCGAAGCATAGAAGCGCCTTCTGCGATACGGCGGGTTGCCTCACCTAAATCGCGGCATCCACAGACAAAAGGTACTGTGTATTCATTTTTATTTAAATGGAATTCCTCATCTGCGGGCGTCAGCACTTCACTCTCATCGATATAATCAACACCAAGTGCTTCAAGAACACGAGCCTCGACGATGTGGCCGATACGTGCTTTTGCCATGACTGGAATCGTTACTGCATTTTGTACTTCCTCTACGATTCTTGGGTCTGCCATACGGGCAACACCGCCTGCAGCACGGATATCAGCTGGTACTCGTTCTAGTGCCATGACTGCCACTGCACCTGCTTCTTCTGCAATTTTTGCCTGCTCCGCATTGACGACATCCATAATGACGCCGCCCTTTTGCATTTCTGCCATTCCACGTTTCACTCGTTCAGTTCCCTTATTGCTCACAATAGTTTCCTCCCATTTGTCTATTCGATTCATTCAACATCTTTATCATACAAGCGAGGAAGTATAACAATAAAGAGAATAGTATAACAATTCAACCAGCCGATAAAAAAGAATAAACCCTTGTATATAAAGGGTTTTCAGCTAAAAACATGTCATTTTCTCTATCAAGTGAGATTTACATGCTATAATGCAACTATAACAATTAAAAATCATGTATAACAATTTTGTTTTCAATGGAGGGGTTTCATGCATATTGATATCCATCGACACTCTGATACATCTCTTTCAAATCAAATTTACTTTTCAATCATCGATCACATTCAATCGGGTTTGCTTCAGCAAGGAGAAAAGCTGCCAACTGTTCGTGATTTAGCTAAACAGCTCAATGTGAGTCTTGTCACGGCAGCTAAGGCATACACCCGATTAAAAGACGACGGGTACTTAACGACGGTGCAAGGTAAAGGAACTTTTGTGAATGAGCAGCAAGAGCAGACAGAGACCCCGGTTCCATCATCTACCTTTTTCGATTGGCAGTTGTCGATTCCAGATTATTTACCACGATCTCAATTCGCTCAGTATCACTATGTCGAAGAAGCCATTAACCTTTCTTCCTCTATGATCGATCCAGGGCTTTTGCCAAACCGGTATTTAGAAAAAGAAATGCAGCATGTACTAGCCAGACATCCTCAAATCATGTCGAAGTATGGAGAAATACAAGGTGATCTTCAGCTGCGACAAGTCATTCAGTCCTTTTTAGAAAAGTTGGATGTGCCCTCTACACCTGAAAATATCCTTGTAACAAGTGGTTCTCAGCAAGGGCTTGATTTGGTGGCACGTACGTTTATTGGTCCGGATGATGTGGTTGTCATGGAAGCACCGACCTATCCTGGGGCCATTGATGTCTTTATGGGCAGAGGAGCAAGAATCATTACCGTCCCTGTCGATCATGAAGGAATGAACATGAAGCAGCTTCAAAGCATTTGTGATAAATATAAACCGAAGCTGATCTATACGATTCCTACTTTCCACAGTCCAACAGGAGCCAGTATGTCGATGAAGCGTAGAAAACAGCTTCTCTTACTGGCTCAAAGCATTGATTGTCTCATTGTAGAAGATGACCCTTATCGTGAGCTTTATTTTGAAAAGAAGCCGCCAGCACCTATTAAAAGCTTGGACCATGATGGACACGTCATTTATTTACGAGGATTAAGTAAAACACTGGCTCCAGGATGCAGAATAGGGATTATCACCGCATCAGGCTCGATATTTAACCGCTTATTAGCTGCAAAGGCCAATAATGACTTAGGCAGCCCTCTCCTCACACAAAAGGCCATATTGCCGTTTCTGACATCGAAGAAAATGATTGATCATACGAAGAAGCTAAGAACCGCCTTGAAGGTGAGACGCGATTTGATGATGGATGTGTTAACGAAGCACGCACCGAAAGATGTAACGTGGCAAATTCCACAGGGCGGTCTCAATTTATGGCTCAGCTTTCCTTCCTGGGTCGATACACGAGCACTGTTACATGAGGCCCGTAAGCAGCAAATTACTTTTCTACCTGGCTCTGTCTGCTATCCTGGAGAGCCGAAACAGAATTATATCCGCCTCAGCTTTTCTTATGTGAATGAAAAAGCACTGGCCGAGGGCGTGGAAAAGTTATGTGGTATTTTTCAGCAAGCCTTGTCCACTCCTCAAAATCAGAAGCAATCGCTCTTCTTTTAACGATAAAAAAACTGCTCTCATGTATAGAGAGCAGTTTTTTTATTAGAACCAGCCTTTTACTGTGTCAACGATTCCACCCCAAATGCCAGCGAAGAATCCACCTACACCACGCATTGCAAGGATGAACCAGTTTGCTTTTTCATCGCTTGTTTTCGTCACAAGCTCAACACCTGATTGGTCTTTATTTAAATAGCCGTAGTCCTTCTCATCACCAGAATAAGAAGTCGTCAGCATGCCAACCTTCGTTCCTTTTTTAATAGGAGCTTCTAGTTTCTTTTTCTCGATATTTACTTTTGCTTTATAGCTCTTTTCATCACCATTTTTTACTGGCACAGAAAATGCTTCTTTCGTCACAACAGGTACTTCTTTATCTTTGCCTTTATCCACTTCGATGTTTTCATGTCCTTTAATTTGTTGACCTTTTTTGTACATTTCTTTCATCGTGAAGTTTTTAAACGCATAGTCGAATAGTTTTTTTGCCACGTCGAAACGTGCTGTATGAAGATTACCTTTTGCATTCAAGATAACTGCGATGACACGCATGTCACCTTGTTTTGCTGTACCTGTGAAGCTAGAACCGGCTGAATCTGTAGATCCTGTTTTCAGCCCGTCTACACCTTTATATTCCTTCACAAGTCCTTTAAGCATGAAGTTCCAGTTAGGCATGTCCATTTCATCGTCAGTGCCTTCTCTGAACTTTGTTTTCGCAATACTTGCTGTTTCAAGAATTTCTGGATGGTCTTTGATGAGATGCTGTGCAAGCAAAGCCATATCTTTTGCAGATACTTCACTTTCTTCATCAGGACCTGTACCTTTTGGCTGTTGGCCATGTAAGTCTTTATTTTCCAGACCAGTTGCATTCACGAATTTGTAGTTTGTTAAACCAAGTTCTTTTGCTTTTGCGTTCATTTTTTCAACAAACTTCGATTCTGATCCAGCGATCACTTCTGCTAAACCAATCGCTGCTGCATTTGCCGAATAAATAGCCGTTGCTTGATAAAGTTCTTTTACTGTATACGAACCATCTTTTCTCAAAGGAACGTTGGATAAGCTGCGGTCCTGAGAAATTTCGTATACATAATCATCTGGCGTATACTTTTGATCCCATTTCACTTTTCCTTCAGCAATTGCCTCTAGTAATAGATACTCTGTCATCATTTTTGCCATACTTGCAATAGGCAGTCTTTGATCTGCGTTTTTACTATAAAGAATTTTACCTGTAGAAGCTTCAATAAGGATCGCTGCTTTCGCATTCACACTGAATGGATCTTCAGCAGCTTTTGCTTTGGACATTGGTGTAAATGCTGTAACAATCAATGCCAATGCAAGGATAGAGACCATAAGCTGTTTCATCATCTTGCTGTTCAATCGTCATACCTCCGTATTCATCTTTTTTCGACGTTTTTCATATATATGTAATCCACAAGGGCTTATCTCAACACAACAGTATAAATTTTATCACAATAAAGACAAAAAAAATAGACAGAGTCATAGACCCTGTCAAATGTAATTTGATTGTCACAATTTATCAAGAAATTGTGTAGTTTGGTGATTCTTTTGTAATTTGTACATCATGTGGATGACTCTCACGAAGTCCTGCACCCGTCATACGAATGAATTGTGCTTCTTCTCTAAGAGTGCGTAAATCTTGCGTTCCACAATAGCCCATACCAGAACGAATACCGCCAACTAGTTGATACACTGTATCAACGACTGGCCCTTTGTATGGTGTACGGCCTTCGATACCTTCAGGAACGAATTTTTTATTATCTTCTTGGAAGTAACGATCTTTACTTCCTTTTTCCATTGCAGCGACAGAACCCATACCACGATAAACTTTGAAACGTCTACCTTGGAAAATTTCTGTTTCTCCTGGGCTTTCAGATGTACCAGCTAGAAGGCTTCCCAGCATAACAGCATGTCCGCCAGATGCTAATGCTTTCACGATATCACCTGAATATTTAATTCCACCATCTGCAATAATAGCTTTACCATGTTTTCTTGCTTCTGTTGCACAGTCATAGATCGCTGTGATTTGTGGTACACCGACACCTGCAACAACACGTGTTGTACAAATAGATCCTGGTCCGATACCAACTTTCACAATATCTGCTCCTGCTTCAAACAATGCTTTAGTTGCTTCAGCTGTTGCAACATTACCAGCAATGATGTTAAGAGAAGGATACGTTTCACGGATTTTCGATACAGTGTTTAGAACACCTTGAGAATGACCGTGTGCTGTATCAATGACAATGACATCCACATTGGCTTCGACTAATTTTTTCACACGTGTCATTGTATCGCCAGTGACACCAACAGCGGCACCAACAATTAAACGGCCATGTGCATCTTTAGAGGAGTTAGGGAATTCAATCACTTTTTCAATATCTTTGATTGTGATAAGTCCTTTTAACGTTCCTTCGTCATCTAAAAGAGGTAATTTTTCAATCTTGTACTGCTGTAGGATTTTTTCAGCTTCTTCTAATGTTGTACCAACAGAAGCTGTCACAAGTTCCTCTTTTGTCATCACGTCGCTAATCTTCATTGAATAATCCGAAATAAAACGAAGGTCACGGTTCGTAATAATACCAACAAGCTTTTGGTCTTGTTCGTTGTTGACAATCGGCACACCTGAAATACGGTATTTACCCATCAAATGCTCTGCATCAAATACTTGATGCTCTGGTGTTAAGAAGAATGGATTTGTAATAACGCCGCGCTCTGAACGTTTTACTTTATCCACCTGTTCTGCTTGCTGTTCAATGGACATGTTCTTATGAATAATACCAAGACCACCTTGACGTGCCATTGCAATCGCCATTTGTGATTCCGTCACTGTGTCCATTCCCGCACTGATAATTGGAATGTTTAGCTTTAATGTGCTTGTTAGCTCCACTGATAAATCGACATCACGCGGAAGTACTTCAGACTTTGCTGGAACAAGCAAAACATCGTCAAACGTCAAACCTTCTTTTGAAAATTTACTTTCCCACATTAGTAAATCCCCCTCTTTTCGGCAAAATATTATATGTAGATTATCAACTAGCAAACAGCATGTCAAGGAAGCAACAAACAGTTGCAATTTTTAGAAAATATAAAGAGAGTTGAGGAAGAAGATGAAAAGTTCAGGATGGAAGGATTTAAAACGTTTTTACTCGCTCGAAACCTCCCAAAAGTTTCTATTTCAACAATATGAGAAACGGAACATTCAAGATGCAAACCAGCAAGCCTATAAAAACTGTGAACGATTTATTTACTTTCTAAAACATGGCCATACGTTCTATGAACAGGCAGCGATCGCGCCTCTAGAACTTAAACCCATTTTATTGTTTTATGGAATGGCACAGCTGCTTAAAGCATGTTTGCTGACAGTTGATCCCCATTATCCTTCTCAAACCTCTGTTTTAGCTCATGGCGTAACATCGAGAAAGAGAAAGAAACAGCATTACCGTTTTAGTGAAGATGAGGTAAAAATCCAAAGAAATGGGCTATGTATGCATGTGTTAAAGCATCTATTTCAATTAAATGGTCTTGAAGATGAACGATTTACGATGATCCATCTCCTGTCTAAAATACCTGAAATGAGTCATATTCTTGAGTTTCAAAAGCAGCCCTCGACATTAGTTAAAGTAGAAAAGGCTAATGGAATGATGATTCAAGATCATATTCCATTACTTTATAACATGTCTGCTGAACGCTTTATTGAATACTTTGAGTTCCATACAAGCTGGAAACTCAAACAGAGAGAGGCTAAAAAACTAACGTTTGATGTATTTCTTGAAGAAAACCCAGCTCTTGCTACTCATCTTCATTATGATTTAGAAATGGATCAATGGTTTATACCGTCAACACGAGATGCTTTTCTAGGGATTCCTGAAATCATCAGCCATTACTTATTGATGTATAACCTTAGTATGATTGCCCGCTACGAAACAGAATGGTGGTACGAGCTGCTGTCTCAATACATTAGCGATGATTACGTCATGATTGAACGCTACATGGAGATTGCAGAAGAGAAGTTCCCAGCATACATCATGATGCTGTTAGAAGAAAAAACAAAAAAGACCAGTTCCGACTGGAACTGATCCTAATAGAAGCTTGGCGGCGTCCTACTCTCACAGGGGGAAACCCCCAACTACCATCGGCGCTGAAGAGCTTAACTTCCGTGTTCGGTATGGGAACGGGTGTGACCTCTTCGCTATCGCCACCAAACCTGATGGAGAGAATGTTCTCTCAAAACTAGATAACAATGTTCATGCTTCACATTAGAATATAGGTTAAGTCCTCGATCTATTAGTATCTGTCAGCTCCACGTGTCACCACGCTTCCACCTCAGACCTATCAACCTGATCATCTTTCAGGGATCTTACTTCCTTGCGGAATGGGAAATCTCATCTTGAGGGGGGCTTCATGCTTAGATGCTTTCAGCACTTATCCCGTCCGCACATAGCTACCCAGCGATGCCCTTGGCAGAACAACTGGTACACCAGCGGTGCGTCCATCCCGGTCCTCTCGTACTAAGGACAGCTCCTCTCAAATTTCCTGCGCCCGCGACGGATAGGGACCGAACTGTCTCACGACGTTCTGAACCCAGCTCGCGTACCGCTTTAATGGGCGAACAGCCCAACCCTTGGGACCGACTACAGCCCCAGGATGCGATGAGCCGACATCGAGGTGCCAAACCTCCCCGTCGATGTGGACTCTTGGGGGAGATAAGCCTGTTATCCCCGGGGTAGCTTTTATCCGTTGAGCGATGGCCCTTCCATGCGGAACCACCGGATCACTAAGCCCGACTTTCGTCCCTGCTCGACTTGTAGGTCTCGCAGTCAAGCTCCCTTGTGCCTTTACACTCTGCGAATGATTTCCAACCATTCTGAGGGAACCTTTGGGCGCCTCCGTTACATTTTAGGAGGCGACCGCCCCAGTCAAACTGCCCACCTGACACTGTCTCCCTGCCCGATAAGGGCAGCGGGTTAGAAGGTCAATACAGCCAGGGTAGTATCCCACCGATGCCTCCACCGAAGCTAGCGCTCCGGTTTCCAAGGCTCCTACCTATCCTGTACAAGCTGTACCAACATTCAATATCAGGCTGCAGTAAAGCTCCACGGGGTCTTTCCGTCCTGTCGCGGGTAACCTGCATCTTCACAGGTACTATAATTTCACCGAGTCTCTCGTTGAGACAGTGCCCAGATCGTTGCGCCTTTCGTGCGGGTCGGAACTTACCCGACAAGGAATTTCGCTACCTTAGGACCGTTATAGTTACGGCCGCCGTTTACTGGGGCTTCAATTCGCACCTTCGCTTACGCTAAGCGCTCCTCTTAACCTTCCAGCACCGGGCAGGCGTCAGCCCCTATACTTCGCCTTACGGCTTCGCAGAGACCTGTGTTTTTGCTAAACAGTCGCCTGGGCCTATTCACTGCGGCTTCTCGGGGCTTTAACACCCTAAGAAGCACCCCTTCTCCCGAAGTTACGGGGTCATTTTGCCGAGTTCCTTAACGAGAGTTCTCTCGATCACCTTAGGATTCTCTCCTCGCCTACCTGTGTCGGTTTGCGGTACGGGCACCTCTCACCTCGCTAGAGGCTTTTCTTGGCAGTGTGGAATCAGGAACTTCGCTACTAAATTTCGCTCGCCATCACAGCTCAGCCTTTACGGGAAACGGATTTGCCTATTTCCCAGCCTAACTGCTTGGACGCGGATATCCAATACCGCGCTTACCCTATCCTCCTGCGTCCCCCCATTGCTCAAATGGTGAGGAGGTGGTACAGGAATATCAACCTGTTGTCCATCGCCTACGCCTTTCGGCCTCGGCTTAGGTCCCGACTAACCCTGAGCGGACGAGCCTTCCTCAGGAAACCTTAGGCATTCGGTGGACGGGATTCTCACCCGTCTTTCGCTACTCATACCGGCATTCTCACTTCTAAGCGCTCCACCAGTCCTTCCGGTCTGGCTTCACAGCCCTTAGAACGCTCTCCTACCACTGTTCGTAAGAACAGTCCGCAGCTTCGGTGATACGTTTAGCCCCGGTACATTTTCGGCGCAGAGTCACTCGACCAGTGAGCTATTACGCACTCTTTAAATGGTGGCTGCTTCTAAGCCAACATCCTGGTTGTCTAAGCAACTCCACATCCTTTTCCACTTAACGTATACTTTGGGACCTTAGCTGGCGGTCTGGGCTGTTTCCCTTTCGACTACGGATCTTATCACTCGCAGTCTGACTCCCAAGGATAAGTCATCGGCATTCGGAGTTTGACTGAATTCGGTAACCCGGTAGGGGCCCCTAGTCCAATCAGTGCTCTACCTCCGAGACTCTTACCTTGAGGCTAGCCCTAAAGCTATTTCGGAGAGAACCAGCTATCTCCAGGTTCGATTGGCATTTCACCCCTACCCACACCTCATCCCCGCACTTTTCAACGTGCGTGGGTTCGGGCCTCCATTCAGTGTTACCTGAACTTCACCCTGGACATGGGTAGATCACCTGGTTTCGGGTCTACGACCACGTACTCATGCGCCCTATTCAGACTCGCTTTCGCTGCGGCTCCGCATCTTCTGCTTAACCTTGCACGGGATCGTAACTCGCCGGTTCATTCTACAAAAGGCACGCCATCACCCGTTAACGGGCTCTGACTACTTGTAGGCACACGGTTTCAGGATCTATTTCACTCCCCTTCCGGGGTGCTTTTCACCTTTCCCTCACGGTACTGGTTCACTATCGGTCACTAGGGAGTATTTAGCCTTGGGAGATGGTCCTCCCGGATTCCGACGGAATTTCACGTGTTCCGCCGTACTCAGGATCCACTCTGGAGAGAACAACATTTCAGTTACAGGGCTGTTACCTTCTTTGGCGGGCCTTTCCAGACCTCTTCGCTTATATCGTTCCTTTGTAACTCCGTATAGAGTGTCCTACAACCCCAAGAGGCAAGCCTCTTGGTTTGGGCTGTTCCCGTTTCGCTCGCCGCTACTCAGGGAATCGCATTTGCTTTCTCTTCCTCCGGGTACTTAGATGTTTCAGTTCCCCGGGTATGCCTTCTCATACTCTATGTATTCAAGTATGGATACTACTCCATTACGAGCAGTGGGTTTCCCCATTCGGAAATCTCCGGATCAAAGCTTGCTTACAGCTCCCCGAAGCATATCGGTGTTCGTCCCGTCCTTCATCGGCTCCTAGTGCCAAGGCATCCACCGTGCGCCCTTTCTAACTTAACCATTTCTTACTTTAGAAAGAATCACTATGTGTGATGAACTTTGCATTGCATTCAATGTGAATGTATTACTTATTGTTATCTAGTTTTCAAAGAACACGTTGGTGGAGCCTAGCGGGATCGAACCGCTGACCTCCTGCGTGCAAGGCAGGCGCTCTCCCAGCTGAGCTAAGGCCCCGATTTAATAGAAGATGGTGGGCCTGAGTGGACTCGAACCACCGACCTCACGCTTATCAGGCGTGCGCTCTAACCAGCTGAGCTACAGGCCCATCTTTCATATCGAAGATATGATGTTGTAGGATCTTTTGCAAGTTCCTTCAAAACTAAACAAGACGAAAACGTACGCTGCTCCATATATCCTTAGAAAGGAGGTGATCCAGCCGCACCTTCCGATACGGCTACCTTGTTACGACTTCACCCCAATCATCTGCCCCACCTTCGGCGGCTGGCTCCATAAAGGTTACCTCACCGACTTCGGGTGTTGCAAACTCTCGTGGTGTGACGGGCGGTGTGTACAAGGCCCGGGAACGTATTCACCGCGGCATGCTGATCCGCGATTACTAGCGATTCCAGCTTCACGCAGTCGAGTTGCAGACTGCGATCCGAACTGAGAACAGATTTATGGGATTGGCTAAACCTTGCGGTCTTGCAGCCCTTTGTTCTGTCCATTGTAGCACGTGTGTAGCCCAGGTCATAAGGGGCATGATGATTTGACGTCATCCCCACCTTCCTCCGGTTTGTCACCGGCAGTCACCTTAGAGTGCCCAACTGAATGCTGGCAACTAAGATCAAGGGTTGCGCTCGTTGCGGGACTTAACCCAACATCTCACGACACGAGCTGACGACAACCATGCACCACCTGTCACTCTGTCCCCGAAGGGAAAGCCCTATCTCTAGGGTTGTCAGAGGATGTCAAGACCTGGTAAGGTTCTTCGCGTTGCTTCGAATTAAACCACATGCTCCACCGCTTGTGCGGGCCCCCGTCAATTCCTTTGAGTTTCAGTCTTGCGACCGTACTCCCCAGGCGGAGTGCTTAATGCGTTAGCTGCAGCACTAAGGGGCGGAAACCCCCTAACACTTAGCACTCATCGTTTACGGCGTGGACTACCAGGGTATCTAATCCTGTTCGCTCCCCACGCTTTCGCTCCTCAGCGTCAGTTACAGACCAGAGAGTCGCCTTCGCCACTGGTGTTCCTCCACATCTCTACGCATTTCACCGCTACACGTGGAATTCCACTCTCCTCTTCTGCACTCAAGTTTCCCAGTTTCCAATGACCCTCCCCGGTTGAGCCGGGGGCTTTCACATCAGACTTAAGAAACCGCCTGCGAGCCCTTTACGCCCAATAATTCCGGACAACGCTTGCCACCTACGTATTACCGCGGCTGCTGGCACGTAGTTAGCCGTGGCTTTCTGGTTAGGTACCGTCAAGGTGCGAGCAGTTACTCTCGCACTTGTTCTTCCCTAACAACAGAGCTTTACGATCCGAAAACCTTCATCACTCACGCGGCGTTGCTCCGTCAGACTTTCGTCCATTGCGGAAGATTCCCTACTGCTGCCTCCCGTAGGAGTCTGGGCCGTGTCTCAGTCCCAGTGTGGCCGATCACCCTCTCAGGTCGGCTACGCATCGTCGCCTTGGTGAGCCATTACCCCACCAACTAGCTAATGCGCCGCGGGTCCATCTGTAAGTGACAGCCGAAACCGTCTTTCATCCTTGAACCATGCGGTTCAAGGAACTATCCGGTATTAGCTCCGGTTTCCCGGAGTTATCCCAGTCTTACAGGCAGGTTACCCACGTGTTACTCACCCGTCCGCCGCTAACATCCGGGAGCAAGCTCCCTTCTGTCCGCTCGACTTGCATGTATTAGGCACGCCGCCAGCGTTCGTCCTGAGCCAGGATCAAACTCTCCGAAAAAATACAAAACCGAAGTTTTGTTTTTCGCCAGTTTGACTGACTACCTATGAAGTTTCATAGGATTTTTTTATAAAAACTCGAATTAACAGGTACGTTTTGTCTTGTTTAGTTTTCAAAGAACTTGTTTGTCACTCTCTTAAAGCGACCACTTAAATATATCATATATCTCTATCAACAGTCAACATTTTTCTTGAAAAACATTTTATTTTTTTAAGAAGTTTCCACTGTAAAAGAGATAAAAAATAGAGCCTCTTTTTGCTCCTTTGAAAGATTAACACATATCTATGAAAAAAGCATTATAAATTTCAAAAAAACATGAGTTTTTTTAGAAAAAAATAAAGCCGGTGAAAAACCGGCTTTATTTTTACTCAGATTGCTCTTGATCTGACTCTATAGTTTCTACGTTTTCTTCACTATTCTCTTCATCATCTTCTTGTGATTGTTCAACTAATGCCACTGTAGCGACATGTTCATCATCACCTAGACGGATCAGGCGGACACCTTGAGTGACTCGGCCTGTTGTTGAAATGTCTGAAACGGCCATACGAATGATCACGCCGCTTCCTGTAATAATCATCAAGTCCTCTTCAGCTTCAGCATTCGTCGCCTTCACTGCGACAAGCGGACCATTGTTGTCAGTGATTTTACATGTTTTAAGACCTTTACCGCCCCGACTTTGAACACGGTATTCTTTTTCAGGTGTTAACTTACCATATCCTTTTTCGGTGACAATCAATACGTTTGCATCTGGCTCAAGGATTTCCATCCCAACGACGATGTCATCTTCAGAAAGCGTAATTCCTTTCACGCCAGCTGCCGTACGCCCCATTTCACGAACATCTGTCTCGTCGAAACGAATCAGCATACCTTTTTTCGTACCAATGATGATTTGTTTTTCTCCATTGGTTAAACGGACAGCCATCAGTTCATCTTCGTCACGAAGACTTAATGCGATAAGTCCATTGTTTCGAATGTTGGCAAACTGAGACAATGAAGTTCGTTTTGATACACCATGTCTTGTTGTAAAGAAGAGATACGAATCTTCATCAAATTCGCTTACTGGAATAATGGCATTAATCCACTCTCCCTTTTCTACTTCAAGCAGGTTAATAATCGGAATCCCTTTCGCTGTCCGTCCGAATTCAGGAATCTCATATCCCTTCGCACGATAGACCTTCCCTTTATTAGAGAAGAAGAGGATCGTATCATGGGTAGATGTTGAAATCAGCTGTTCTACGAAATCATCCTCATTGGTTCCCATTCCCTGAACACCTTTACCGCCTCTTTTTTGACTGCGGTATGTTGATGCAGGCAGACGCTTGATATAACCATTATGAGTCAGCGTAATCACGATGTTCTCAACAGGAATCAAATCTTCGTCTTCAATTGTTTCAATACCTGCTGTCACAATTTCAGTACGGCGCGTATCATTGAAACGTTCTTTGATTTCTGTTAATTCTTCTCTAATGATTTCAAGAACTTTTTCATTGTCTGCTAAAATGGCTTTCAACTCAGCAATCAAATCAACAAGCCCTTTGTATTCTTCTTCTATCTTTTCTCTTTCCAAACCAGTTAAGCGCTGAAGACGCATATCAAGAATGGCCTGTGCTTGTTTTTCGGACAAGCTATAGTTCTCCATTAAGCCATTTCTCGCGATTTCAGCAGTTTGAGAGCTTCTAATTAATGCAATGACTTCATCTAAGTGGTCAAGAGCGATTCTTAAACCTTCTAGAATATGAGCTCTTGCTTCAGCTTTACGAAGTTCATATGCTGTTCTTCTGCGAATAATCACTTTTTGATGCTCTAGATAATATTCAAGACATTGTTTGAGGGACAAGACTTTAGGCTGTCCATCGACAAGTGCCAATAAGTTGATTCCAAATGATGTTTGGAGTGTCGTTTGTTTATAAAGATTGTTTAATAGAACGTGGGCGTTCGCATCTCTTCGCAGTTCAATCACAATCCGCATTCCATTACGATCAGACTCGTCACGCAGATCTGTAATGCCATCGATCTTTTTATCGCGCACAAGATCAGCGATTTTTTCGATCAAACGGGCTTTGTTGACCTGATATGGAATTTCATTGATGACAATCCGCTGCTTACCGCTGGATGTTTCTTCGATGATAGACTTAGCACGTAATGTAATAGAGCCCCGGCCTGTTTCATATGCCTTACGGATTCCGCTTCGGCCAATGATTTGTCCCGCAGTTGGGAAGTCTGGTCCTGGAATGATCTCCATTAGTTCCTGTGTTGTCATTTCTGGACTTTGACTAATTGCCAGTACACCATCAATCACTTCACCTAGCTGGTGAGGCGGAATGTTGGTTGCCATCCCTACAGCGATACCTGTTGCCCCGTTGACTAATAAGTTCGGGAAACGAGCAGGCATGACGATTGGTTCTCTTTCACTGCCATCGTAGTTATCTTGATAATCAATCGTATCCTTGGTGATATCACGAAGGATTTCCATTGAAATTTTAGATAGACGCGCCTCAGTATAACGCATTGCTGCTGCACTGTCTCCATCGACAGAACCAAAGTTTCCGTGTCCTTCAACCAGCATATTTCGATAGTTGAAGTCTTGCGCCATACGAACCATCGCTTCGTATACAGCGCTGTCACCGTGAGGGTGGTACTTACCGATAACTTCTCCAACGATACGTGCAGATTTCTTAAATGGTTTATCACTTGTCATACCTAGGTCATTCATCGCATACAAAATTCTTCGATGCACGGGCTTCAATCCATCTCGCACATCTGGTAATGCACGCGAAACAATAACACTCATTGCATAATCTAAAAAGGACGTACGCATTTCTTGACTAATATTCACTTCGCGTACATTTGGTGTATGTTGTTCACTCACTATAAGAACCTCCCTTTACGTATCACATGAAATAAATTATGTGGGAGTAAAATATGTATTTATCTTCACAAGACTATTCTTCATTATATCAATAATCTCGGCTTTATACACATTAATTTACTAGAAAATCAACGAAAACACGGAAAACCAGGACATTCGTTTCACACCCCTGTTTCTTGAAAAACAACCTTATTCCAAACAAGAAATAAGGTTGTTCTCAGGAGGGATTCATCTAAATATCAAGGTTTTTCACGTATTGTGCATTTTCTTCGATAAAGTTCCGTCTCGGCTCTACTTTATCTCCCATCAGCATTTCAAATGTCTCATCAGCATCGATCGCATCCTCAAGTGTGACTTGAAGAAGTGTTCTCGCATCAGGGTCCATTGTTGTTTCCCAAAGCTGAGTAGCATTCATCTCTCCAAGACCTTTATAACGCTGAAGTCCAGGCTTTGGTGTTTGAGGTAGTGATTTTAACAGCTCATCCAGCTGTTTATCGTTATACACGTACTCCACACGTTTTCCTTGCTGCACTTTATATAAAGGCGGCTGCGCAATATACACATAACCGTTTTCAATGATTTGACGCATGTAACGATAAAAGAATGTTAAGAGAAGCGTTCGGATATGCGCTCCATCTACATCGGCATCTGTCATGATCACAACTTTGTGATAGCGTGCTTTCTCTAAAGTGAAGTCTTCTCCAATTCCAGTTCCTAACGCTGTAATCATTGCACGAACCTCGTTGTTCGATAAAATTTTATCTAAACGAGCTTTTTCTACGTTTAGGATCTTCCCTCTTAACGGTAAGATCGCTTGGAAGTGACGATCACGGCCTTGCTTAGCAGATCCGCCCGCAGAATCTCCCTCTACAATATAGAGCTCAGAGATGGAAGGATCTTTAGAAGAACAGTCCGCCAGTTTCCCAGGTAAGCTGGAGACTTCCAGCGCACTTTTACGTCTTGTCAGCTCACGAGCCTTTTTGGCAGCCATTCTTGCACGAGCTGCCATCAGTCCTTTTTCCACAATTTTTTTCGCAGAATCAGGATTTTCAAGCAAGAATTTCTCAAGTGCTTCTGAGAAAAGGGAGTCTGTGATGGTTCTCGCTTCTGAGTTCCCAAGCTTTGTCTTCGTTTGTCCTTCGAATTGAGGGTCTGGATGTTTGATGGAGATAATGGCTGTTAAGCCTTCTCGCACATCTTCACCACTTAAATTCGCATCCCCATCTTTGAATACGCCATTTTTACGAGCATAGTCATTGATGACACGCGTTAGACCGGTTTTAAAGCCAGCTTCATGTGTTCCGCCTTCATACGTGTTGATATTGTTGGCGAAGGAATAGATATTGCTTGTATAGGAATCGTTATATTGTAATGCTACTTCAACTGTGATTCCGTCTTTCTCACCTTCGATGTACACAGGTTCTTCATGAACGACTTCTTTTGAGCGGTTTAAATGTTCTACATAGCTCTTAATACCGCCTTCGTAGCAGTATTCATTTCTCCGCTCTTTGCCTTCACGCAAGTCTTCTATGATGATGTTTACACCTTTTGTTAAGAAAGCTAACTCACGAACACGGTTAGCAAGTGTATCGTAATCAAATTCAATGGTTTCCGTGAAAATTTCTGGATCTGGCACAAAGTGGGTTGTTGTCCCGGTTACATCTGTTTCACCAATAACCTCTAAATCTCCCACTGGAACACCGCGTTTGAACTGCTGATAATGAATTTTTCCGTCACGGTATACGGTCACGTCTAAGGTAGTAGATAATGCATTTACAACAGATGCCCCTACACCATGCAGACCGCCAGATACTTTATAACCGCTGCCGTCAAATTTACCGCCAGCGTGAAGAACAGTCATAATGACCTCTACGGCAGGACGCCCCATTTTCTCATGAATTCCAACAGGAATCCCGCGGCCATTATCTTTTACTGTAATGCTGTTATCCTTTTCAATTTGCACTGTAATGTCTGTACAATAACCAGCTAATGCCTCATCAATACTGTTGTCGACAATTTCCCATACAAGATGGTGAAGTCCTTTTGCATTGGTTGACCCAATGTACATTCCTGGACGTTTTCTAACAGCTTCTAGTCCTTCAAGCACCTGTATCTGATTTTCATCATAACTATTATGTTGCTGTTCCATTGCCACGTACATTCACCTACACTTTTCTTAAACGATATATTTATATGAATTGAGCTTTTAGACTTCAATTTCAATCACAAACGAAGCACGTTTTTTGAGCGTGCTTGAGGAAAGAGGAGAGTAATAAACAGACTCAGTTGTGACGACAATGGATTTGGGTGTCCCTTGTGATAACGAAATGATATGTTTCTCCTGTTTTTGTAGAAATTCTTCTACAACAGAAGACGACCTCATTTTGTAATCAACAATTGCGACAATCTCTCGTGTAGAAACAACACAATCATCACCTAAATGAATATACAAGACTCACACCTCATTTATCAGTCAATTACTTTTCCACTGGCTACTCTGAAAATTTCCGCTTCTTTCAGGGTGGCGTGATCGATGCCTTCAACACTTGTTGTGGTGACGAAGGTCTGTACTCGCCCCTGAATGGTATGGAGCAAATGAGACTGTCTGTAATCATCAAGTTCAGATAACACATCATCAAGTAGAAGAATAGGATATTCTCCGATTTCTTCATGTATCAGATCAATTTCTGCCAGCTTTAGTGAAAGAGCTGTTGTTCTTTGCTGCCCTTGAGAGCCATATGTCTGAACATCCCGGCCATTCACAAAGAAAAGCAGGTCATCTCTGTGAGGTCCCCACAGTGTCACCCCTCGGTCTATTTCTCTCTCTCTTAGTTTCTGAAACGATTCTTCATAGCTATTCTTTATTTTCGACAAGTCTGACGCTTCTGATACCTCTATTGCCGTCTGGTATTGGAGCGTGAGTGTTTCTAGCTCTCTAGAAATCCCAAAATGCAGCGGCTGCGCCCATTTTTCGAGCTGTTTCGTAAAAGTCAGTCGTCTTTTGACCACTTTCGCTGCCGCATCAATCAACTGCTCTGTTAAAATCTCCAGCATCGCTTGATCCGATTGCTTTCTTGTCTGCAATTGTTTCAAGTAATGATTCCGCTGAGAAAGGATTTTTTGATAGAGCGATAAATCATGCAAGTAGACAGCAGAAACTTGTCCAATCTCCATGTCGAGGAATCTTCTGCGGATTTGCGGGCTGCCCTTCACAAGACTTAAGTCCTCTGGCGCAAACATGATGGTGTTTAATGCACCAACATAATGACTGAGCTTCTGTTGTTCAATGTGATTGACCTTGCCCTTTTTCCCTTTTTTTGAGATCACGAGCTGCATTGGGAGTGGACCATTTTTTTTAATGACTCTACCTTCTATTTTAGCATAGTCTTGGTCCCATCGGATAAGTTCTTTATCATTTGACGTACGATGAGACTTTGCCATCGACAATACATAGATCGCTTCCATCAAGTTCGTTTTACCTTGGGCATTCTCGCCGATCATGACATTCACCTTATTGTCGAATTGAAGCTCGGTGTGTTCATAGTTTCGGTATGAAGTTAACGCCAGACTTTGAATGTACATGTATTGTCACCCGTTTCTAATTCACAACTTGAAATGTGCCGTAACCTTCAATCTCGACAACATCTCCTGGGTATAGTTTGCGTCCCCGTCTATTATCTGGCTCTTGATTAATGAACACCTCATGTTCACTTAAAAACCATTTCGCCATTCCGCCAGATTGGATGACTTCGGCTAATTTCAAAAACTGCCCTAATGTAATCATTTCTGTTTCAATGGTTATAAGATTAGGCATTGTATCGACCTCTTTCAATATCACTAATATCTAATTGTACTAAAAAACAAGACAAGAAGGAAAGGGGGAAAGCCAACTGGGATGAAAGAAAGCATGGAAAACGAGAAGAAAAGCTGCTGTGCACTCACACAGCAGCCATTTTAGATTGAATTAATACGTTCTTACCGGAAGAATCAATTGCAAGATAGAATCATCATTCGGCGTACGCAGCAGGAACGGTCTCATTGCACCAGTAAAGCTTACATGAATATCTGTTCCCTCTAATACTTTTAACGCATCCAGCATATATTTTGGACTGAAGGAGATTTTAAGATCTTCCCCTTTAATGTCATCTGCTTGAACCGTCTCCACCACTTTACCGATCTCAGGTGAATTAGAAGAGATTTCAAGGCTTTGTTCAGGATCAGCTGACAGTTTCACGACATTATTACGTCCTTCTCTTGCCAAAAGTGATGCACGATCAATGGCTTGAAGGAACTCTTTCGTGTTGACCACGACATCCGTTTTACTTTCTTGCGGGATCAGACGAGCTGTATCTGGATAATTTCCATCCAGCAACCTTGAGAAGAACAGCACATTTTGTGCTTTAAAAAGAACTTGGGTTTCTGTAATGACGATGCTCACAAGATCTTGTCCATCATCAAGAATTTTACTTAGCTCTGTTAAACTCTTCCCTGGAATCACGACATTATACGAACTTTCCTCGTTAATATCTAGCTTCGCTTTTCTTAAAGCAAGACGGTGGCTATCCGTCGCCGTGCATATTAATTCACCTTTTTCCACCTTCCAGTTTACACCTGTCAAGATAGGTCGTGTTTCTGAGGTGGACACTGCAAAAACAGTTTGACGAATTAAGTTTTTAAGCAGATCTGTCGGAATTTGAAATGCATGATGCTCTTCAATTTGTGGAAGATGCGGATATTCTTCAGCATCTAAACCGTTTAGGTTAAATTCCGCTGAACCAGAGCGGATGATCGTCAGGTGATTTTGTTCTACTTCAATTTCGACAGTAGACATAGGCAGTTTCTTTACAATTTCACTAAAGAAGCGGGCTTGAAGCACAATACTTCCCGGACGATCAATGGTGATAACCTCTAAATCTCCATCTCTTTGAGGAATGAAAGATTCAATTGAGATATCAGAATCGCTTCCTGTTAGAGAAACCCCTTCATCAGACGCAACAATTTTAATCCCTGTCAAAATAGGAATCGTTGTTCTAGAGGATACAGCCTTTAATACATCTTGGACACTTTGGACAAGACGATCTTTTTGAATCGTGAATTTCATAGTGGTCCTCCTAAATTTTCTTAATGACATGTATATATATTTTATTAATAAAAATCGTAGAAGTAATAGTAGGGCTTGTGAATATGTGGATAAGTCATGAAAAAGAAAGGAAAGACAGCCTATCCACATGTGGACAGACTGTGTATGACTATGCTCTAGTTATTCACATTTTCCCGTACTCATTATATCAGCTTGGTTATTTTAATTGTTCTTTGATCTCTTTGACATGCTGCTGAAGCTGTTCATCTTCAACAATTAATTTCGAAATCTTCTCATGAGCATGAATGACAGTCGTATGATCACGACCGCCAAATTCTTCTCCGATTTTAGGCAGAGAGGAATCGGTCATTTCTCTGGAGAGGTACATGGCAATTTGTCTTGGATAAGCAACTGACTTCGTACGTTTCTTTGCTTTGAAATCCTCTAATCGAATATTAAATTGCTGCCCTACAATTCTTTGAATATCTTTAATTGTAATGACCTTAGGCTTTGATGAAGGAATGATGTCCTTTAGCGCCTCAGCTGCTAGATCTGCATTAATGTCTTTATTAATTAAAGATGAATAAGCAACAACACGAATCAAAGCACCCTCCAGCTCACGAATGTTGCTGTCGATTTGATTGGCAATGTACAGCATGACTTCATTTGGAATGTCCAAGCCTTCTGCCTTTGCTTTTTTGCGCAGAATTGCGATGCGCGTTTCTAGATCTGGCGGGGTAATGTCTGTAATTAAGCCCCATTCAAATCGAGAGCGTAATCTGTCTTCAAGTGTCGGAATTTCCTTCGGAGGCCGGTCACTAGAAATGACGATTTGCTTACTTTCTTCGTGAAGTGTGTTGAATGTATGGAAAAACTCTTCTTGTGTTTGTTCTTTTCCTGCTAGAAATTGAATATCATCTATCAAAAGCACATCTACATTCCGATAGCGGTTACGGAAGTCGACAGCTTTGTTATCTCGAATTGAGTTGATAAATTCATTAGTAAATTTTTCAGATGATAGATAGACCACTTTGGCCGATGGATTATGGTCGATCACGTAATGACCAATCGCATGCATCAAGTGAGTCTTTCCTAAACCAACGCCCCCATAAATAAAAAGCGGGTTATATGCTTTTGCTGGTGCTTCCGCGACTGCAAGTGAAGCGGCATGAGCAAAACGGTTGCCTGAACCAATAACAAAAGTATCAAATGTATATTTTGGATTCAGCATATTTTGTGGAATGTCAACGGGCTCTTCTTTAGACATTTTTTTGATAGGAGACTTTGGCATGGCTTCCTCTTCGTCCTGATTTTGAGGAATAATAAATTTAATGCTGAGCTCTTCACCTGTTAGTTCATAGATGGTATCAGCAATTAAGTGAAGATATCTTGACTCAAGCCAATCTCTAGCAAATTCATTAGGTGCCGTAATTGTAAGCGTATCTCCCTGAAGAGAATGGGCTTTTGTCGATTTCATCCATGTCTCAAAACTGGGTTTGCTCAATTTTGTCTCTATTTTTTGAAGTGCTTTATTCCACAGATCCAAAATATTTTCCAT